>NZ_JAPHAV010000020.1 GCF_026241335.1 Ochrobactrum chromiisoli
GACCCGGAAGATATTGCCAAGACCGATGCCAAGGTGAAGGAACTGCTGCCGGACAACAAGCACCTGCACAACTGGCTCGACATGGCAAAAGAACGCATCGAGTTTCAGGGACTGCCAGCGCGTATTTGCTGGGTCGGTCTTGGAGATCGCCATCGCCTCGGTCTTGCTTTCAACGAAATGGTCCGCAATGGCGAGTTGAAAGCACCGATCGTCATTGGTCGCGATCATCTCGATTCAGGCTCGGTTGCTTCGCCAAACCGCGAGACTGAATCCATGAAGGATGGTTCGGATGCCGTATCCGACTGGCCGCTGCTCAATGCGCTTCTCAACACGGCATCGGGCGCAACATGGGTATCGCTCCATCACGGCGGCGGCGTCGGCATGGGCTTCTCGCAGCATTCGGGCATGGTCATTTGCTGTGACGGTTCGGAAGAAGCAGATGAGCGCATCGGTCGCGTGTTGTGGAACGATCCGGCAACCGGCGTTATGCGTCATGCCGATGCAGGCTATGAACAAGCGCTCGACTGGGCCAAACAGCAGGGCCTGCGTCTGCCTGCGATTCTTGGAAACTGATCTATGAAAGTGTTGCGCAACGCCGACCATAAGCGCATGCCGTGGAAAAACGGTGGCGGTGTTACTGTCGAAATTGCCATTCATCCGAAAGAAGCGTCAGTCGATAATTTCGACTGGCGCATTTCCACTGCAACCGTTGCCAATGATGGCCCCTTCTCGGTCTTCCCCGACATCGACCGGACCTTGTCCGTGCTGGAAGGCAACGGCATTGTTCTCGATGTCGAAGGTGTGGAAACCACCCTCACCCGCGACACAGCTCCCTTTGCCTTTGCTGCCGATGCAAGCTCCGGTGCGCGCCTGATTGCGGGAACAATCACCGATCTCAACGTCATGACGCGACGGGGAAAATTTACGCATCATGTCACCCGCATCGCCATTGATGATTCGATAATTGTTGCACCAGATGGCAACACAATGCTTATTTTCTGTGCAGAAGGTAATTTCGATCTGAAATCAGACAGCGGAATCGCGCAAATGGATTTGCACGATTGCCTGCTGCTAGCGGAAAATGAGCAGTTTTCTGTAGAACTTATTGGTAAGGGTATCGCCTATAAGGTTTTAATTATGGATATTAATGTAGAAAATCAGTGAATCCGCACGCGTGATTATGTTCAGCATGGAACGACTACCTTATTCGCCGCACCCGACATTGCAAATGGTCAGGTTATGACTCGATGCCGTGCCCGTCACCGCCACTAGGAATTCCTCGGGTTCCTTAAACATATTGAGGCGAATATTCTGCCTGTCCTCGACGCCCATCTGGTGGTCGATAATTATGTAGCTCACAAACATCCGAAAGTCCGTGCATAGCTCGCGGCTCGTCCGCGCTTCCATGTCCACTACACACCAACTTATGCGTCATGGCTCAACCAGGTCGAGCGGCAGTTTGACCCTATCACGCAACGGCAGATACGCCTTGGTTCTTTCGTCAGCGCCAGGGACCTGATTGGGAAAATAAGCGCCTTCGTTGAAGCCTATAATGCCAAGGCAAAACCCTTTGTCTGGACAGCCACAAGCCAGTCCATCCTCGCGAAGATCGAACGATTATGTAAAGCTATTTGCCGGACAGGACACTAGGCCGTGTGGACGAATTGACTCAGGTATAAGTTTTCCGGTTCCAGATTTTCTTTCAACATGATTCACACATTGCCGACGTAATTTGGAGGTCGGCAATGTGCACCAAGATTACAGAGAGTGACTATGAACTGGCACTGGAGGTCTTTCGTGCTTGTCTACCAGCCGTTGGCGCGAAAGCAAAAAATGACCGCCTATTTCTTGAGGCATTGCATTATTTCACCCTTCATAACATCTCATGGCGGGCTTTGCCTGAGCGATTTGGTAACTGGAACAGCATATGGAAGCGTTTTGACCGCTTGGGTAAAGCGGGTGTGTTCGAAGACTATTTTTCCATTTTGGCTGGGCTTGATGAAAGCGCTCATCTGATTGCTATGTTCGACAGCACCGTCATTCGCGCCCATATATCTGCAGCAGGTGCTAAAGGGGGCAGGAAGGTCAAGCGCTCGGTCGTTCTCGTGGAGGGTTCGGAACCAACATCCATCTGAAAACCGACCGAAATGGTCAGCCCCTTGGGTTTGAACTAACCGGAGGCGAAGCTTCCGATAGTAAACAGTTTGAAAGCCTCATGGAAACTGGCCCTCAAGCCAGGCACCGCGCTATTATTGCTGACAAAGGCTATGATAGCGACGTTAATAGAGAGACTGCGCGAAAGGCTGGCGCAATTCCTGTGATCCCTTACAGATCAAACAGAAGAAATATTCCGAAACATTTTGCCACGGCGCTTTATCGAGGTCGCGCACGTATTGAACAAATGATGGGGAAGCTCAAACGGTTCAAACGTGTAGCACTACGTTGCGAGAAAACAGCAAGAAATTTCCGATCCATCGTCGCAATCGCTGCTGCTTTTATCTTAATCAATTCCGTCCACACGGCCTAGCATGTGATCATCGGCTCAAGTTTACAGCATTCACTCGTGTAACCCGTGCCTCGTGAGAAGAGCGCAGACGGTAACGATCTCCAGGATAAGTGAACCGGCTGCGTGTCACTGGTATACCATCGCGCCATGTCTGCCTATCTACAAGCAAACAAGGCTGACTGATATCAATCTGCAGATTTTCGCGAATGTCTTCATCCGCGCGTATAGCACGGATTGTATTGTCGACTGTCGTGACAATCGTGTTACGCAACAGCCAGAAATTCGGGGTAATCAGGGTGAAGTCCTGCTCGAGATAATCGGGCGCTTCAGCGCTATTCACATATCGCTCTTCGATTTGGATCGGTGTTCCATCTTCGAGGTGCAAAAGCTTGGAATAGAAGACGTCGTTTTCGGGCGAGCTCTGCAACATATTCCGCCGCGGGTTGTCCGCACTCAAAACCTCGTGCTGCAAAACACGGCTGCTATGCGCGCCGCCCGACAGGATCACTTCCTCTGAAGCGTCTGGCAAATTGAAAATCGCGCATTGCATCCGCGGGCCAACGACGAATGTTCCGCGTCCCTGAATGCGCAACAGAACCCCGTCAGCCTGCAATTCCCGCAATGCCCGGCGCACTGTCAGGCGAGATGCACTGAAGGTTCCCGCAAGGTCATCTTCTGAAGGCACCTGAAAGTTTGCCGGCCATTCTGCTGTTTCGATCTTTTTGTCGATAGCGCTTTTTATTTGAGCATATAATGGTTGGTCTGAACTGTTCATATCTCACAACAAATGATGTTATTAATAGCGCATAATCACATTCATAGTCGGGCTGGGTCAAGTCCACTTGCGTGATTACACATGGCATGAATCACGGGTTTCACCCCTAATGATTGCTTGCTAATGTTCTGGCTACAAATTCAGCGTCTGCCGGAAGTTGGTCCAGCGCCGGAAAGCCGAAGACATTCAAGAACATCAGCGAAACCGCTAAAATATTTGGTTTGTCATCAATGGAATCCACCCTGAAATAGATTGGGATCAGTTTTTCCAAAACATCAACTTCAATTCTTTCGGCGTTTAACTCAGCACTTTTGATAGTCTCGCGGAAGACACCCGTATTTTCAAAACGTGTCGCCCGCGCATGCACCTTCAGCGTCTTTCGGACAATTCTCAGCGGGATTACAACCTCTTCCCGCCATTCTTGTATTTCGGCGTATAGAGCGCTGAGCGCTTTTGCCGTGACATATCGGTCTGTTGTTACCGCGTGCAGAACCGCCAGATAAAACGGCACATCAATGGCATAATTGTCTTGCAAGCTCAGCAAGGCAGCCGGAATTCCGGGCTTGGCATAGAGTTGAAGCATAAAGCTCCAAAGTGCTGAATGACGTTCTATATCGTCCACTCGCGTGATCCTCTGCCTTTAAGATCCAGGCTTCAGCCCATCCCAACGTTTAACCGTGCCTGTTTCAATACCGAACAGATCAAGAGCGCGGCCCACAGAATGGCAGATCATCTCGTTAATGCTTTCGGGATGCGAATAAAAGGCTGGAACGGGCGGCATGATGATTGCCCCCATTTCAGTGAGTGCTGTCATCGTTTTCAAATGCCCGAGATGCAGCGGCGTTTCCCGCACCATGAGAACCAGTCGGCGCCGTTCTTTCAAAACCACATCAGCGGCCCTGCTCATCAGTGTCGACGTCACACCCGACGCTATCTCCGACATGGTTTTAACCGAACACGGAGCAACCAGCATACCCATCGTCCTGAACGATCCCGATGCTATCGAAGCGCCGACATCCGCAGCCGAATGAACCACATCGGCGCGATGCGACAGCTCTGATTTTTGTATACCAAGCTCCTGATGGAGCGTGAGCAGCGCTGCGCGCGAAACAACGAGATGCGTTTCGACGCCCACTGATCGCGCCAGTTCCAGTGCCTTAAGCCCATAAGCTGCGCCCGAAGCGCCCGAAATTCCTATCACCAGGCGTTGAGCGCTCATCGGTTACGCTCCCTCGAACCAGTCGCTGGCCTTGACACTGTCGCCAAGTCGCAATCGCTTGCGTTCAAACTCCTGTTCCCGTCCCCATGGCTTGGTCGCATCCACAAGCAGCCTGCCCCAATGGTCCTTCTGTTCATCCCGATAAAATGATGGTGTATCCGGGATGATCAGCATGTCCTTGTCTGGGCGACAACGCGTTAGAATGGCCCATTGCACATCATCCATGTCGTAGATATTCACGTCGGTATCCACCACCGTGATCTGTTTTGACCATATGGGTTCGGCCCCGATAGCCGCCAGCATGACCTGACGCGCATGTCCCTCGAACTGTGGCTCGATCTGGATGATGGCGTGATTGACGAATGGCTGGCAGGTGACATTGATGATACCGGGAAGCGCAGCACTCAAGCGCTGATAAATATTCGCGGAAACCGATAGTTCGAGTGTGAGCACTTCTTCAGGTGAACCACATAATATCGAATGGAACAGTGCGTCTTTGCGCACGGTGACGCCCAGTACTTCGAAAACCGCATTAGGTCCGACAGGAACGTAATACCCCATAAACTCGCCAAAAGGCCCTTCGGCGCGGCGTTCATTGGGAAGAAAGCGTCCTTCGATAACCACTTCGGTTTCTGCAGGAACTTCAAGATCGATATGGTTGCATTTGCGCATGGCAATCGGTCGTCCACGCAGGCGTGCCGCCACTTCCAATTCGTCGACATCATACGGCAGTGGCGCTGCTGCGGTTAGAAATGCATGCGAAGGTGTACCAATCAACATGGCCGCTTCGAGCGGTTTGCCCAGTTTTTCCGCCTTCTCATGATAGATCGTCAGATGATGGCGAGGTGCCAAGCGACAGCGCAGCTCGTTATCGCTGATAAACATCGAGCGATGATAGGACAAATTACCAACGCCGGTTTCCGGATCTTTGGCGATAAACATGGCGGAGGTGAAATAGGGCGCGCCGTCCCGGTCAGAATAGGTAATCAGCGGCAGATCGGACAGCTTCACTTCTTCATATTCGGGAAGCTCGCTGTCATCGGCAAGTTTCAGCGGCTCTTTCATCTCTGACGTGCCAAGAGATGCGAGACGGCTCCACTGGGTGCAAAAATCCTTTGCGTCAATGCCGATCACTTCGGCAATTCTGTCGCGCGTGCTGTAAACATTGCTGACAACGGGAAACCGTGTGCCTTTTACGTTGGTAAACATCACCGGCTTCGCCCATTTTTTCTGCGCAAGCTGTGTGACGGCTGCAAGTTCATGCGCAGGGTCAATCTCTCGATCAACCACCAGCAGATCGCCGCGCTCTTCAAGCTTATTGATAAAATCTCTCATCTCAAACTCCATTCTAGGATTCAGCGGACAGTGCCCAAATTGGGTGTTAATGCGATACGGGTGGTACGCGCGTCGTGCGCGGAACGCAGCCGATAACGGTCTCCGGGATAGATAAAACGGCTACGCGTGACCGGAATCCCGTCGCGCCATGTCGAACGGTCCAGAAGCAGGCAAGGCTGGTTGGCATCGATCTGCAAAAGCTGGCGTATGTCGTCTTCAGCGCGAATGGCACGAATGGCATTATCAACTGTTGTGACCACCGTTTCGCGCCGAAACCATGCTTCGGGGCCTTGCGTTGAAAACGTCTGATCCAGATATCCCGGAGCTTCTGCGGCGTTGACATAGCGCTCTTCAAGCTGAATGGGCGTGCCATCTTCCAGATGAAGAAACCGGCTGTAATAAACCACGGCATCTGCGGACAATTGCAGAATGTTGCGCGCAGGATTGTCCTGCGCAAGAGTTGTGTGAACCAGAACCTGACAGGTGTGCGCGCCGCCAGAGTTGGCGATTTCATCGCTGATATTGGGTAGGTCGAACACGGCGCACTGAATGCGCGGCCCCAGCACAAATGTGCCCCGTCCCTGCACGCGGATTAACACGCCCGCTGTTTGCAGCTCGCGCAACGCACGGCGCACAGTCAATTGTGAAACATCAAACTCTGCGGCCAGATCACCTTCCGAAGGGATCTGGAAATTTGCCGGCCATTCTTCCGTTTCAACGCGGCGATCAATTTCGCTTTTGATTTTTTTATAGAGATGCTGGTCAGTGTTCACGATGCGCGCTCATAAAATTGGCCAATGTGATAGTAAACTTCAACCATTATGATATCATAATCAAGTGCGTAAATTTAGAAATGCTAGAAATGTGTCGGCCAAAAATCGCCCTCATCAGCATAAGGACCGCTATTCTGCGGTTTTATCGCTGTTTTGACCCAATTTCGACGTCTTGTATTTTTTCTGTTGACTTTTAAAGTGATATCACTTTGCATAGATAAGAATATCTTTAGTGCATCGAAATGAATAATTCCGGGCCACGCGGCGGAAAAGGAAGCTATGCTTTCAGCACAAGGGCTCGCCAAGAGGAGGGGCAATGTCGACCCACGACCTGCAAAAACTTGCTATGTATATCAACGGTGAATGGGTAGAGCCGTCATCGGGCCAATATATCGAGACCATCGATCCATTTACGGCGAAGCCTTGGGCCTTGGTGCCTCGCGGCAATGCCGAAGACGCTGACAGAGCCATTCAAGCAGCGCATAATGCCTTTACCAAAGGCCCGTGGAGAAAGTTGCATCCCAGCGAGCGTGGCCGCATTATACAGCGCTTCGCCGATCTCATCGAACAGAATGCAGATGAGCTGGCTGAGATCGAAGTGTGCGATAATGGTCGCCTTCTCGCCGAAATGCGCCATCAAATTCGCTATATTCCGCGCTGGTATCACTATTATGCCGGGCTAGCGGACAAGATCGAAGGTGCGGTGCATCCCTGCGATAAAAAAGCCCTGAGCTTCTCGCGGCACGAGCCACTCGGCGTCTGCGTCGGCATCGTGCCGTGGAACGCACCCCTGTTTCTGTTTTCACTCAAGGCTGCCCCCGCCCTGGCAGCCGGTTGTACGCTGGTGATGAAACCGGCCGAGTATACCTCGGCTACGGCTATCAAATTGATGGAACTGGTTGAAAAGGCTGGCTTCCCCGCAGGTGTGATCAATGTCGTGACCGGCTATGGACCTGAAGTTGGTGAGCCGTTGGTGACGCACCCGCTCACACGCCACGTTGGCTTTACGGGATCGACCCGCACGGGTGCGCATCTATATGCGTTGGCGGCTAAAGACATCAAGCGGGTTAGCCTCGAACTGGGTGGCAAGTCGCCCAATATCATTTTTGAGGACGCCAATCTTGATAATGCCGTACGCGGCGTCGTCGGCGGTATCTTTGGCGCGGTCGGTCAAACCTGTATTGCCGGTTCGCGCTTGTTGTTGCAGCGAAAAATACACGATGAATTTCTGGAAAAACTGACGGTCTTCACCAAAACGGCGCGCATTGGCGACCCCAAACACCTGGATACCCGCATCGGCCCTATAGCCAACGCCATGCAGTATGAGAAAGTGCTGGGCTATATCGATATCGCGCGGCAGGAAGGTGCAGAACTCATCATCGGCGGCAAACGGCCCGATCTGGATGAATGTGCGGCAGGCTATTTCGTTGAGCCAACGATTTTTGCAGGTGTGAACAATGATATGCGCATTGCGCGTGAAGAGGTGTTTGGACCTGTTCTGGCAGCCATTCCATTTGATGATGCGGAAGAAGCCGTAGCCATCGCCAATGACAGCGAATTCGGGTTGGCTGCAGGTGTCTGGACCTCGGATATGCGTCGCGCCATACTCATGTCGGAAAGCCTGGAAGCGGGCAGTGTCTGGGTAAACACATATCGCGATGTGTCCTACACCACTCCGTTTGGCGGCTATAAAAAGAGCGGAATAGGCCGGGAAAACGGAATAGAAGGAATTAAAGAGTTCCTGCAAACCAAAGCCGTGTGGTTATCCACTGCAGAGGAGATAGCAAATCCGTTCGTGATCGGCTGACAAGGAACGCCAGAACAAAGCCTAAAAAAGCGAGCCATTTGAGGCCGGGTGGTTCGCAAAAAATTACGGCCAAAGGGGAACTAGAAAATGAGTATTAAAGAAACAGTGCGCTCTAAAAAGGCGATTACGCTTACTGTCGGAGCAACGATAAGCCTTCTCATGATCACAGGCTCTGTCAGTGCGCAAACCGCAGCGGACAGCCTGCCACAGAAATATCGCGAAGCCGGTGTAATCAAGCTGGTTACCGACGCGAAATATCCGCCCTTTCAGTCTATGAACGACGCTGGCGAAATGGTCGGTTTTGAAGTCGATCTCTGGAATGCCATCGCCGCCCGTCTCAACGTCAAAGTCGATGTTACATCGGTTTCGTTCGATTCTCTGATCCCCGGTGTTCAGTCGGGACGTTGGGATATTGCGATGGAAGGCATCACCGACAATGCCGAACGCCAGAAAGTCGTTAGTTTCGTTGATTACGGATACACCACATCATCGGCCTATGTCCTTGAGCAAAAAGGCGCTGATATCAGCGACCATTTAGGCCTTTGCGGGCTGAAAGGTTCCGCGCAAAGCGGCACCGAATGGGTGGACATGATCACGAAGGAAATCGGCGAAGCCTGCGTTGCGGCCGGCAAAGAAAAGCCAACCGTTTCAGAATTCGGCACATCCGAAGCAACATTGCTGTCGGTTTATTCCGGTCGGAGTGATTTCGTTTTGACCTCTGCGGCACTTGCTGGAGAAATTCAGAAGTCGGCACCACATCCGGTCAAAGTTATTCCCATGCAAATTTTGCCAAGAATGCCCAGTGGCATCGCATTCCGTAAAAATGAAACAGATCTCGGCGAGGCTCTGCTGGCAGCTCTGAAGGAAGTCAAGGCCAGCGGCGACTACGACAAAATCTACGCAAAATGGACTGTCTCGCCAATGGCGATGGAACACGAGCCAGGTATAAATCTGGCCACGATCCCAACTTCAAAATAGCAATCTCGGCCGGTGATATAACTCGGGATTGAGTTCATCGGCCGCATCAATGCGAATATGATTGAGAGACAGCTACTATGTCGGATGATTCAATTCTCGCCGCCTCGCCTTCTCCTGACCGGCCCATGCTGACATATATTTCGGCCAGCGCTTGGAAGACGCGGATAACTGCAACGCTGCTTATCATCTTCATACTTTATTGCGCCCAGATGATTGCGGCTAATCCTAATTTTGGATGGAGTGTAGTTGGAGAATATCTGTTCGATAGTCGCATCCTGTGGGGGCTGTCTCTCACGCTATGGCTGACTGTGGTCACCATGGTTATTGGGGTTGTTCTGGGAACGATTTTAGCCATCATGGCGATGTCCAATAATTTCGTTATTTCGAAAGTAGCCAAAGCCTATATCTGGTTCTTTCGTGGAACCCCCGTCCTGGTTCAATTGATCTTCTGGTACAACCTCGGTGCCCTGTTTCCCGAAATATCGATCGGGCTGCCTTTCACATCATGGTGGATTTCGGTTCCCACCAATTCATTGATATCGCCGGTAACGGCTGCTGTCCTTGGTCTGGGATTGAACGAAGGCGCATATATGTCCGAAATCATTCGGAGCGGCCTGATGTCGGTGGAACCCGGTCAAAAACAAGCGGCGAAATCACTTGGCATGACCAACGGCAAGGCTTTGTGGCGCATTATATTGCCGCAGGCGATGCCAGTGATCATCCCTCCGACCGGCAATCAGACGATTGGGATGCTGAAAACATCCTCTCTGGTGAGTGTGATATCATTGGCTGACCTGCTTTATTCGGCGCAAACTATCTACTCCCGCAACTTTCAGACCATCCCTTTGTTGATCGTGGCGTGCATCTGGTATCTGGCGGCAACGACCATTCTGAGTGCTGTACAGGTTCGCATCGAGCGGCATTTTAGTCGCTCCAATCAGCAGACAAATACATCCTCAACTCGCCTTCCCCGTCGTCTGTTTCGTCAGAAAGCTTGATAAAATGTCCGATTCGATGATTGTCTTTGACCGGGTGTCGAAAAATTACGGCAGCATGACTGTCCTCAATAACATCAACCTTGAAGTGGCCGCCGGTGAGGTGATTAGTCTGATTGGCCCATCGGGATCGGGAAAATCAACGTTGCTGCGCTGCGTGAACCATTTGGAACGCATTGAGCAAGGCAGCATCACGGTGGACGGTGAGTTGATCGGTTACCGACGCGAAGGCAATTTTGCGCACGAACTTCCAGAAAAGATGATCGCACGCCAACGCGCCCGGATCGGCATGGTGTTCCAGAACTTCAACCTCTTTGGACATAAAACAGCACTCGAAAACGTCATCGAAGCGCCTGTTCATGTGCTGGGAATTGCAAAAAGCGAAGCTGTGAAACAAGCGAGCGAGGTGTTGGCACGCGTGGGGCTTGCCGATAAATTACATCACTATCCCCGCATGTTATCTGGTGGGCAGCAGCAACGCGTTGCCATTGCGCGCGCTTTGGCAATGAAGCCCAAAGTCCTGCTTTTCGATGAACCGACCAGTGCGCTTGATCCTGAACTGGTGGGGGAAGTGCTCGACGTCATGCGGTCGCTAGCAGCAGATGGTCTGACAATGATGGTGGTGACGCACGAGATGTCGTTTGCACGCGATGTTTGCAATCGGATTGCATTCATGCAAGCTGGCCAAATTGTCGAATGCGGTGCTCCCTCGGAAATATTGGATAATCCCGCATTTGAGCGAACCCGCTCTTTCCTTTCCAAGGTTCACTAGATGACTATTCCGCACAAGGCGGTTTCTTCGGATAAATGGGACCTGATCATCGTTGGCGGCGGTATAGTCGGATGTTCAACGGCTCTTTATGCCGCACGATCAGGCTTGCGTGTGCTGATTGTCGAGCGTGATACACCGGGATCCAGACAATCCGGCCGAAATCTTGGCTTTGTGCGTCAGCAGGGCCGTGACTTTCGCGAGCTTCCGCTGGCCATGGCTTCTCTCAACCTGTGGGAAGGACTGGAGCGGGATCTGGGCCGTAAAGTGGGCTGGCTTCGTGGCGGCAACGCGGTCCTTGCCACCAGTGACAGTGACCTTTCCAACCAAGCCGATTGGCAATCCAAAGCCACAAAGTATGGGTTGGACACGGTTCTGCTTACACAAGCGCAAATTCGCGAAAAGCTTCCCCTTATCGCAGACAATGCTAAAGTGCGCGGGGCCATGTTTACCGCATCAGACGGGCGTGCCGAACCGAGTCGAGCAACGCGAGCCATGTTTGAAGCGGCGATTGAAGCCGGTGTTTCCGTTATCCTTGGCGCGCGTGTGACACGAGTGGATATTCAGGCTGGTCATGTGCACGGGGTCTGGATTGGCCGCAGGCTTTATCGCGCAGATCAGGTGCTGTGCGCAGCGGGCACCGAAAGCTCCAAGCTGTTGCGCGCGGTTGGGTACATTCTCCCGCAAGAAAGAATACGCGCAACCGTGGCACGAACGGTCCCGGCCGCAGATCTCACCGTCAATCCCTGCATTTCACTGCCACTGACCGGCATTCGTCAGGATGCACGTGGAGCATTCGTCTTTTCAGTGGCGGGCGGGGAATATGATGTTCGTCTCGATTCCTGGCGCACCATGCGTCACTACCAAGAAACACGTAAGAGCAATCCTGACGCGGCCCGGATAAATTATCTAGGTCCTCTGCAAAAGTTAGCGCCCTTGCGACCATCGGCACCGATTGCTGACATTGCACCAACAAGCGAGGCGGTAGAACCCGCGTATTATCGCGTGCAGCAGGCGCAGGATGAGATAAGGCGCTTCCTGCCGGCGATCGCTGATCTCGAAATCGAAGCGGTTTGGGCTGGCATCATCGACACACTTCCTGATGTGATCCCGGTTATGGGCCATGTGAACGGCGTCGATGGACTTCTAGTGGCGACGGGCTTCAGTGGACACGGTTTTGGCCTAGGTCCAATGGCTGGTAAAGTCATGGCTGAATTCGCACAAGGGCACTCGTCTTCAGTGGATATATCGGGCCTATCACCGGATCGGTTCTAACCATAATCGGTAGACCTCAAACAGTGTAACGCGCACCCAACACAATCAACTAACAAAGACAAGGAGACGGAAAATGGCACAGAGAATTTTTTCTGGAGTCCCTTCGGAGGCAATCGCCGGATATGCCAAAGCGGTTATTGATGGAAGCACAATTTATGTTTCGGGGACCACTGGCCGCGATAAAACAACAGGCATATTTCCCACTGATGCAGCGCAACAGGCACGCAATGCGCTCGCCGAGATCGACGACGTTCTGAAGAAGGCGGGGGCAAGCCTTGCCCACGCCGTCGCCAGCCGCGTTTACGTCACCGATCTTGAGGCCGCCGATGCTGTAACGCCAGTGCTTGGGGAAGTGTTCAAAGACATTCGGCCGACCAGTACGTTCCTAATCTGCCAGATCCCTGCACGCGGTGCGAAAGTGGAGATCGAGATTATAGCTTCAGTCGCTCAGTAAGGCGACCTTTCCTACTGTCTGACTAAAGCGCTTAGCTAAATTCACATCTTAGATTTCAAGTCCTGAGAATTATACAAATGACGCAAATTTGGCTGGCGACTTGATACTCCTCGTCAAGAATCGTTCAACATTGACGCCAGCTGAAAATTGCAGCAGACAGCCATTAAGCGTCAGAGGCTGACGGTTGATTACCAGTCAAGATTCTTGGTTCAAGTACCATCCTGACGCAGAATCGCTCCAGAGGAAGCTTTAGCTTAAGCCTACCGATTGTGAAATTCAGTTTCCGTTTCAAGCCACTTAATGAGACCATGAAGCCCCACGCTCTATCTCAATCTTAAAAGATCTATCTTTTCCGGGTAGGAGACTTGGCTTGGACGTCAACTCTGGGAACTTCAGGTCGTGATCGAACCTTATTTATGTTTAGAGTTGGTTCAACTTTCGCGGCGAGCGGATAATCCTCACCTCTACGTGACCTCTTTCTTTTGCCACGTCTCCAGAACATGATGACGATTAAGAAAGCACCAAATAACAGAACCTTAAAGCTTGAGGAATCCGCATTTCCGTCAGTCGTGCCAACACCGGCTTCGGGCCCTGCGGAATTTCTATCGTCTGTTTGAGGTAAGATAGCCGAAGCGCTGGAATTTTGTGAAACGACTGAACCTGGGTTAACAATCGGAAAGAGTTTTTCCAGCGTTGCTTTGTCAATCGTACCCTTTTCTTCGAGCCCATTCTCGCGCTGATACTTCTTCAGCGCCAAGATTGATTTGCGCCCCCAAACACCATCCGCAGAACCCGGATCGAACCCTCTGGAGATGAGTTCACTTTGCACTTCTTTCGGCGTGCGGAACTGAGTAGCGACAGCGTGTGTGGGTGTCTGACATCAGCGCCTTTGAGACAAAACTGGTTTAATTAAGAAGAGAGGATTTTCGGCTCATCATAGCTTTATCAAAGGACGCAAAGATGAGACAGAAACCGGTTCCCCAAACGTCTTTTGCGGAAAAGACGATCAAAGATATCCGTCGTGCCACGCGTAAACATTATTCAGCCGAGAATAAAATCCGTATTGTTTTGGAAGGTCTGCGCCGGGAAGACAGCATTGCTGCGATCTGCCGCCGTGAGGCGCGACTTTCACCGGATGTGGCCGGCACCTCGTCGAGCCTCGAAGAAGTGCGCAGGATGATCATCACCGGGCTTGGCATCGGTCCACTTCCATTGCATGTCGCGCGACGCGAGATCGATGACGGCCTTCTCTGGCGTCTGCCGCCTTACGACAACCCTCCTGCCATCGATGTTTTCCTGATCCACAATCCTGAAGCCAACCTCAACAAGGCGGAAAAGGCCATGCTGGCCGGACTGAAATCTATCATTGCATCAACGCCCCTTGAGGAGCGCATCTACCAGGATTGAGCCCCCCAAAGCCCCCTATCTTCATGGCTGCGCAAGCAGCGTTTCATGATAGGCCCAGAACTCGTGGATAAACCGCTGAGCCAGGCTGTTGTCAGGGCGGTTGCTCCGACGAATGATAAGAAACCCTGCATCAACAAAGCTGTTAAATGGCCGTGTCACCACACCGCGCCCGCGAAAATCGGTTGCAGAGGACGGGTCAATGATTGTTATACCGGCGCCTTCGGCAACCAGTGTTAGCGCCGTGTGTGACAGGCGGGTTTCAATGGTGGCCGATCGTGGGATGCGCGCCAGCGCAACTTCAACGCGCATAGCAAAAAGCGATCCCGGTTCAAGTGTGATCATCCGTTCATTGGCGAGATCCTCAGGAGAAACCTCCCTATAGTCTACCAGTCGGTGTCCTTCCGGGACCGCAACCACTGCCGGTATAACACGCGTTTCGATATCGAACCCGGGTCTGTCCAGCGGGCCGTCTGCAAAGCCGATATCGGCCTGCCCTGACGCAACCGACTCCACAACCAACGCGGAGGAAATGCCGTTTAGGGAAGCATGAATATTGGGACGGGGTTTGAGAAAGCGCGCAAGGAAGCGCGGCATGATCCCATTTGCGAGTGCAGGCATGGCCGCGATACGCAACATGCCTGCGTTCTGACGACTAATTTCGTCGGCGAAACTCCTGATCCGATTGAGCCCGACATAGGCCCGCTCCACTTCCTGCAACAGCGTCATGGCTGCCTGCGTGGGGATCAGCTGGTTTCCGCGACGGTTAAAGAGCTTGAGTTTGGTATCGATCTCAAGGTCGCGGATCAGGCGGCTCACGGCGGGCTGCGTGATCGACATCAGTTCCGCTGCAGCCGTCATTTTTCCTGTCAGCATGACGGTTCGGAACGCTTCGACCTGACGCAGGTTCATGTTTCACCATAATATTGGGTTATGCTCTAGGCTTAATTTTGAATTTGACTGTATTGAGGCGCACTGTCAAACCTTTCCCATAATCGTACCGTCGCGATGAGAGCAGCGGACATAAAAATGGGAACAATGCAATTGAGTGCGGTTAGCGCCTATCTGGAAATAATGGGCTTTTCTCAGGATGGCTGGGGGCACGACATGCTCCGCGCCGCTGGCATGACGCTCGCGGTAGCATTCTGCGGCTTCGCCGCCGGCACAGTGTTTGGTATGATTGCCGCCGCTGCGTCTTTTTCATCTCAGCGTATTCTCAGGATAGCGGCTGATGGGTATTCGACCGTGCTCCGCGGGATACCGGACCTACTGATTATTTACCTGTTCTATTTTGGCAGCAGCGCTTTGTTAAGCCAGCTTGGTACATTCTTTGGCGGACAAGGTTTCGTCAGTGCACCCGTTTTCGTCACCGGCGCACTGGCCATCGGCGTAGTATCCGGCGCTTATCAGGCCGAAGTGTATCGCGGCGCAGTGCTTGCACTCCCTAAAGGCGAAATCGAAGCTGCCAAAGCCTATGGCATGCCGCCGCGTCTGCTGTTTCGCCGCATCATGGTGCCGCAGGCGGCGCGCTTCGCCATTCCGGGCATCGGCAATGTTTGGCAGCTTGTCCTGAAGGAATCCGCACTGATCTCGGTGGTCGGACTGGTTGAACTGATGCGTCAGGCGCAAATCGGCGCTGGATCAACCCGCAAGCCATTTACCTTCTTCCTGACTGCCGGGCTGCTTTATCTCGTGATCACCTTCGCATCGGGCTTGCTGTTCAGGAACGCCGAAAAACGTGCGATGCGCGGCATCCGGAGGGCGGTATGAGCTTTCTCGACCTGCCATTCATGTTCGACAGTTTCGTCCAGCTCTGTCGCGGTATCCCGCTGACGCTGCAACTCATGGCGTTTTCCGTTGTCAGCGGTGCCGTGCTGGCCACCCTGCTGGTTACGATGCGCCTGTCGGGCAATCTGATCCTGGACCTTATTGCGCGCGGTTATATCTTCGTACTGCGTGGCACCCCACTGTTGGTCCAGCTCTACATCATCTATTACGGTCTCAGCCAGTTTCCCGAATTGCGCAGGAGCTTTCTCTGGCCGTTTCTACGCGAACCCTATTGGTGCGCGGTGCTAGCGCTGGCGCTCAATACAGCCGCCTACAGCGCCGAAATCATCCGTGGTGGCGTTCTGTCGGTCGCGACAGGGCAGATCGAAGCGGCGCGCGCTTATGGCATGAGCAGCTTCACACTCATCCGTCGCATTCTTGCACCGCAGGCTCTGCGGCAGATGCTACCCGCCTATTCGAATGAAGTTATCTTGATGGTGAAGTCCACGGCGCTGGCATCAACCATCACAATGATGGAAGTGACAGGGCTGGCGGCCAAGCTGATATCTGCCACCTATCGGCCGGTCGAAGTCTTCATCTGCGCCGGCGCGCTCTATCTCCTCTTGAATTTCGTGGTCACCAGAATCTTCAAACTGTTGGAATACCGCCTTTCCGCGGCCCATCGACAGCCTGACATCGTGCATGCCGGAGGAAACGCATAATGCAACATTTCGAAACGCCTGCGGTCGAAATCAAAAGCCTCGAAAAATGCTACGGCGCGCACAAGGTTCTGCATTCCGTGTCCTTGCAGGCCCATCAGGGTGAAGTCATCTCCATTCTGGGAGCATCAGGATCTGGCAAGTCCACACTGCTGCGCTGCATCAATATGCTGGAAGTGCCGGATGCGGGCAGCGTGGCTATTCATGGAGAGACGTATAAGCTCGATCAGCAGCCAGGACGAGCGCCTCGTCCCACTGACACACAACAGGTTCAACGGTTGCGTGGTCAGGCGACGATGGTGTTCCAGTCGTTCAATCTGTGGTCGCACCTGACCATCCTCGACAATCTGATCGAAGCGCCTGTGCATGTGCAGAAGCGAAATCGGTCGGAGTGCGTTGCAGAAGCTGAAGCACTGCTGGAGCGGGTCGGCATAGCTGATAAACGCAATTTCTATCCTGCGCAACTTTCCGGCGGCCAACAGCAACGCGCAGCAATTGCCCGCGCGCTGGCGATGCGTCCGAAGATCATGCTGTTCGACGAGCCGACCTCCGCACTCGACCCCGAACTGGTGGCCGAGGTGTTAAAGGTCATGCGCGATCTGGCGGCAGAGGGGCGCACCATGCTGGTTGTAACCCACGAGATGGGCTTCGCCCGCGATGTTTCCAGCCGTGTCGTGTTTCTACGCCAGGGTGTGATTGAAGAAGAAGGTACGCCCGACGAGGTTTTTTCCAACCCCAAAAGCGAGCGGTTCCGGCAATTCATTTCCAAACAAAACATATGAAACTGATCAATCAGTTCTTTAACAGAGGTGAACATATGAAACTGAAACTCGTCCTTTCCGTCCTCGGCGTTCTCGCCGTTGCCCCGACAGCGCATGCCGAAGATGTCGTGCGCATCGCGACTGAAGGTGCTTATGCGCCGTGGAATTTTTCTGGCCCCAACGGCGTGCTGGAAGGCTTCGAGATCGATCTCGCCAAAGACCTTTGCGAGCGCCTGAAAGTGAAATGCGAAATCACCGCGCAGAACTGGGACGGCATCATTCCGTCGCTGACCGCCGGCAAGTACGACGCTATCATGGCGGGCATGAGCATCACGCCGAAGCGTGAGGAGGTGATCGCGTTTTCGTCGCCTTATGCGGCAGCCATCAATTCCTTTGCAGTTATGGGTGATAGCGACCTCGCCGATCTGCCGGAAGGCGGCAAGCCGCTGAATGTCGATTCTGAGGCGGCCAAGCCTGTGCTCGAAGAAATCGCCAAGAAAATCAATGGCAAGACCGTCGGCGTCCAAGGTTCCACAACCGCTTCCGCCTTTATGGAGCAATATTTCAAGGATGGCACAAATGTCCGTGAGTATAAAACCGCAGAGGAACACAATTTCGACCTGACCAGCGGTCGTGTGGATGCGGTTGTCGCCAATGCCACAGTTCTTGCTGCGGCTCTCGAAAAGGACGACTTGAAGGGTGCCAAGCTAGCCGGCCCGCTTTTTTCCGGTAAGGTCTTCGGCATGATCGGCGTCGGCTTGCGCAAGGACGATACCGCCCTGAAAGGTCGCTTCGATACAGCCGTTCAGGCAGCGATCGCTGACGGCACGGTGAAAAAGCTTTCCGAGAAGTGGTTCAAAGTGGATGTGAGCCCACAAAACTGAGCCGACGCAATCGGGCCTGACCGCCGTCAGGCCCTTCCCTGACGACACTGTGACAGCAGATTGAATTTACGAATGCGCAGATTGCCGGATCAGAACATAGTCATTATCGGAGCGGGACTGGTTGGCGCTACCATCGCCTGGGGCCTCGCCCGATCCGGTCTGCAACCAATGCTTCTCGACGGAGAAGACCTGTCCCTGCGCGCATCCCGTGCCAACTTCGCGCTCATCTGGGTACAGGGCAAAGGCGTAGGCGCACCACACTATGCCCGTTGGACCATGCAATCTGCACGCCTGTGGCCTACATTTGCAGAGGAGTTGCGAGATGTCACCGGTCTTGATGTAGCGCTCAAACAGACCGGCGCTTTCACTTTTTGCCTCACCGAGCGTGAGCTTGAAATGTGCGCCGAAGACGTTGCGACAGTCGCGCGCGAACTTGGCAATGACGCCCCGGAACACGTCGTGCTCGACCATCGGGAAACGGCCAGAATGCTGCCCGCCATCGGGGGGGATGTAATCGGCTCGATCTATTCGCCGATGGACGGTGATGTAAATTCGTTGCGTCTGTTTCGCGCCTTGCATATCGGCCTGATCAAACTCGGCGCTGGCTATGAACCGCATTGTGAAGTCGCTTCCATTACGCCGCAGGGTGGCGGCTTTCTTTTAAGCGGCGCATGGGGCGAGGTCTTTACCGAGCGCGTCATTCTGGCAGCGGGCAACGGCAATGCAGAGCTCGCCGGGAGTGTCGGTCTTAAAGCGCCGGTCTTGCGCAGCAAAGGCCAAATTCTTGTAACGGAGAAATGCGCGCCTTTCTTCCCCTACACGGCGGCCACGCTGCGCCAAGCCGATGAAGGCGGTGTGATGATCGGCGACAGTCAGGAAACTCACACGGATCGGATCGCCACCAATCAGGATATCAGCGCGGTTCTGGCCAACAGGGCAGTGCGGACATTCCCGCATCTTTCCAAGGTCAATGTCATTCGCAGTTGGGCGGGCTTTCGGGTCAAGACACCGGACGGCCTGCCCATTTACGAACAATCCGAAAGCCACCCCGGTGCTTACGCCGTCATGTGCCATTCCGGCGTCACGCTTGCAGCCAATCACGCGCTGATCGTGGCGCAGGAAATAGCAACCGATGTCAAACAGCTTGCTGGTGATGTGTTCTCCGGCCGGAGGTTTCATGTCTGCTAAAATGTTCCTGAAAACTGAGACGCCAGAGGAAACCGTGACGATCACATTCGATGCGCGCACCTTAACGGTGCCTTCTCATGTAACTGTCGCCGCAGCGTTGCTTGGAGAGGGCATCATCCGGCTCAGAAGCAGCGTTGTTGGTGATCAGCCGCGCGCGCCATATTGCCTAATGGGTATCTGCTTTGAATGTCTGGTCACCATTGATGGTGTTCAGAACCGTCAGGCGTGCATGACGCCTGTGGCCAATGGGATGATCATTTCTTCCCAGACCGGTGCACGCCAGGTGGAACCATGACGCCAATGCTCAAGAGAATTTCCACTCTTCATGAGCTCGACGCTTTTTACGACCTCGCCATTGTCGGTGCGGGACCGGCCGGCATGTCGGCAGCCACAGAGGCAAGCGCCGTTGGCGCTAACGTGGTTGTGTTCGACGAAAACCCCGCAGCCGGCGGGCAGATTTACCGTGGCATTGAACACAATACCACGGACCGAAGGCCGTTTCTCGGGACTGACTACTGGAGAGGCAAAGATCTCCTGAACGCATTCATCACCAGCGGTGTCAGCTATGTGCCGCAGGCCCTCGTCTGGAGTGTGGAACCACAGGAGGGCGACAGCTCCAACAGTATCGATCTGCGGGTATCGGTCGGTGGCAAGAGTGGGATTGTTAAAGCGCGCCGCGTCATCTTCGCGACCGGTGCCATGGAGCGCCCGATGCCTTTGAGGGGCTGGACCTTGCCGGGTGTTATGAGCGTTGGCGCAGCGCAGATAGCATTGAAGGCTTCCGGCCTCCTGCCCACCGGAAGTGTGGTTTTAGCGGGAACAGGCCCGCTGCTCTACATGTTCGCCGCGCAACTTTTGCAGGCTGGTGCCAAGGTGTCAGCATTGCTCGATACCACGCCCCGAGCAAACTATATCAAGGCCCGCTGGCGGCTGATCTCGTTCCTCTTCTCGCCCTATGCCTTAAAGGGTCTTTCACTTCTTCTGAAGGTGCGCAAGTCGGTGCCGGTCTATTCGGGCGTGACTGATATTGGTGTTGAAGGAAAAAATGAAGCAGAAGCGATCTGCTTTTTGGCAAAAGGCACGACACACAGGCTTACTGTCGATAGCGTCTTCCTGCATCAGGGTGTGATCCCCAACAACAATCTCGCCAATGCTTCCGGCTGTGCCCTGGTTTGGAACGACGGTCAGAAATGCTTTCAACCACAACTCGACGGCAACGGGCGTTCGTCTGTTGCGGCCATCTTCATAGCGGGTGACGGCAGCGGCATCGGCGGTGCATTGGTTGCTGAGCAGAGCGGTCGGATTGCGGCGCTCGCGGCCTGTCAGGACATCTTTCCGCAACGAGCAACATCGTTGGCGTCAAAAATCGCTAAGCTGCAGGGGCAAGCGCGATGCGTCGCACGCGGTCGATCCTTTATTGATGCGCTTTATCTGCCTTCACAGGCATTTCGCGCACCGGCGGACAGAGACACGATTGTCTGCCGTTGCGAAGAAGTGACCGCAGGCGCAATTCGCGATGCGGCAGCCTGCAAGATCGCCGGCCCCAACCAGCTTAAAACCATGTTCCGCTGCGGCATGGGACCCTGTCAGGGTCGCATGTGCAGTTCCACCGTCACGGACATTCTGGCCGAGGTGCAAAACCGTGCTCCTCAAACAGTCGGCTTCTATCGTCTGCGTGCTCCAGTAAAACCGGTGCCGCTCGGCGAAATCGCAGCACTCCCCCAAACCCCCGATGCTGTTTTCGCCGTGAATGGCGAGCAGCCGGAAAATTCCCCAACCATTTGAAAGGATTAAACTATGGCTGAGCGTTTCATTCAGACGCCGATCATGCATCGCGTCGTTGAACACAACGGCATTGTCTATGTCGGAGGAACCACCTGTGATGATGAAAGCCTCGATATGGCCGGCCAGACCCGTGAAATCCTCACCAAGCTCGACAGTTATCTGGCACAGGCAGGCACGGACAAGAACAAGCTTCTGGCAGCCACCATCTTCGTAACAGACCTCAATAGGAAGCCTGAAATGGATAAGGTCTGGAAGCAGTGGATTGATCCTTCGCTGCTGCCAACCCGTGCAACGGTTGGCGTTGCTGATTTGGGTGGGGATACGCTGATCGAAATCGTGGTTTCCGCTTACAAATAACCGGCTTTGAAAACGACGTTGAGTTTTTGAAAAAGGAAGCCGTCAACTGGATGACAGTCGGCGGTTTTTCTGCATCCAAGAGCTATAGCCTTTGGCAGCTTTTGTTATAGACGGGCATTAGTACGTTAACTGTCATAGTTTATATTCTTATTATTCATTGTATATTTAAATAATTATTTATCTATTCGTTCCTTTGAAATCCTATAATCCGGATTAATATCTTTAAGTAAAATCTTATCTTAAGTATTACTAAAATATATCTACATATTTATTTAACAAACTACACCTAAGATTCTGTGTGATTTTTCCGATATTCGCAGATCTCGCATTCTCAGCGACGCGACGACTAAGTTTTCGAAGGGTATTTGAACATCCAAACCCTTTTTAGCCGAAAAGGACATGGCAATCACCTTGACAACCCGCGATGCTAACGGGGCCAAAGTACCCGTTCGTTCCAATTTCTGTTTCCGTTCACGGATGAGCAATTCGGCTCTGTCGCAAAATTTTGACCTTTTCTTCGCTATTATACGTTTGATGCGGATATTCGAGCGAGGAGAATGGGGATGGCGATCGATTTCACAGGGGCACATTTCCCCAAAAGCGTCATCCTCTATGCTGTTTTCTTTTACGTCCGTTATTCTGTTTCCTATCGTGATCTGCAGGAAATCATGGCTGAACGAGGCGTAGACGTTGACCATGCAACACTGAACCGCTGGGTCGTTCGTTACGCGCCACAGATCGTAGATCAAGCACAGAAACGTAAACGCCCAACACGCGGTTCATGGCGTATTGACGAGACCTATATAAAGGTCAAAGGGAAATGGACATATTTATATCGGGCGGTTGATCGTGATGGTCAAACTCTGGACTTCATGTTCTCTGAACGCCGAAATCTCGGTGCTGCACGGCGTTTTTTCAAGAAGGCCATGGCAAGCAACGGCATCCCAACGAAGATTGTCATTGATAAAAGCGGCGCCAATCTCGCCGGAGCCCAGGCTGTAAACAATATCCTGAAAATCACGGGGCACAGCAAGATGATTGAAATTCTTCAGGTCAAATATCTCAATAACATCCTTGAGCAGGATCATCGGTTCATCAAGCGGATCACAAAGCCGATGATGGGCTTCAAAGCGTTGCATTCAGCTTCAGCAACAATCGCAGGCATCGAAGTCGCACATATGATCCGCAAGAACCAATTTGCAAATGACAACCGCTCGCCATTCGAGGTCTTTGCGGAACTCGCAGCATAAGTGTGTCCGCAGAGAAGGCCGACTATAACCCGCTAAAAAATTTGCGACAGAGCCGGTCGAACTCTTCATCATAGAAAGGCAATTTCTCGGCAAAAGCGTTGAGATATTTACCAGCTGGATCACGGTTTCGTGCTCTTTCAATAAACGGTTCGATTGGATCAATTCCGACAGCATCGATACCGATCTCCTTTGCCATACGGCAAAACCGTCCTTCGCCGCAGCCGATATCCAACATTTTTGCCGCGTCCGACAATTCGGCTCGTTCCAGCATCGGCTTGTCGAGGATGAACTCGCGCGCGAAATCGCCGGCATCTGGCATTCTGTCGATCCACGCTTGAGAAGAGCTAAGCCAACCGTTCTCATCCGGGTCACGTTGGTTCATTGCCTGTTATTCCCTGTTACACAAACGGTGGTTTGAGGCGGTGCGTTTGCCACAAATGATTTGATCGCTGGAAATGTATCTCAACCAGCTTCATAAACAAAGCGTCTTGAACATCCTCGAATTTTGATAAAGGAACATGGATGCCGCGTCGCGTCACTCTCACTGATCGGCAAAGGGACGCGCTGCTGCGTCTGCCAATCTCGCAGGTGGATTTACTCAAGCATTATACGTTGAGTGATGAAGACCTCGGCCACATCATGCTTCGCCGCCGTCCACACAACAGGTTCGGCTTCGCCCTGCAATTATGCGTCCTGCGCTATCCCGGTCGGGTGCTGGCACCCGGCGAACTGATTCCAGCAGAGGTCGTCGAATTTATCGGCGCACAACTCGGCTTGCATGCCGAGGATCTGGTTGACTATGCCGCCCGTGAGGAGACGCGACATGAGCATCTGGCGGAGTTGCGGGCGCTCTACGGATTCCGCACATTCTCTGGACGTGGTGCGCGCGAATTGAAGGACTGGCTGTTCCGGGAAGCCGAGATAGCGGTATCGAACGAGGATATTGCCCGTCGCTTTGTGGCTGAATGCCGTCGCACCCGCACGGTTCTTCCCGCGACATCCACGATCGAGCGCCTCTGCGCCACGGCTCTGGTCGATGCCGAGCGGCAAATCGAGGCGCGGATTGCCGATCGGTTGTCCATGCCTATCCGGGAACAGTTACTGGCATTGCTAGAGGAGACGGCTGACGATCGGGTGACCCGTTTCGTATGGCTGCGTCAGTTCGAGCTCGGCTCGAACTCGTCGTCGGCCAACCGGCTGCTCGACCGGCTCGAGTATCTGCAACGTGTCGATCTTCCCGAGGATATGCTTGCTGGTGTTCCTGCTCATCGGGTGACGCGTTTGCGCAGGCAGGGCGAACGGTATTACGCCGACGGCATGCGTGATCTCCCGGAAGACAGGCGGCTTGCGATTCTGGCGGTGTGCGCGTCTGAATGGCAGGCGATGCTTGCTGATGCCGTGGTCGAAACCCACGACCGGATCGTCGGCCGTCTCTACCGGGCGTCGGAGCGCATTTGCCAAGCGAAGGTCGCTGACGAGGCGAACGCGGTGCGCGACACCCTGAAATCCTTCGCTGCAATTGGAGGGGCCCTGGTCGATGCACGAGATGACGGCCAGGCTAACCGCCACCATGACTGCCGATCCGCTCAATCATGTGCTCGACGGCTATCACCGTTTCCGCCGGTACGCTCCTCGCATGTTGCGCTTGCTCGATTTGCGGGCTGCGCCAGTCGCGCTGCCGCTTCTAGAAGCGGTGACGGCCCTGCGTACTAGTTTGAACGATCCCGCGCTGACCTGCTTCCTGCGACCGAGCTCCAAATGGCATCGCCATCTTCGTGCCCAGACGGCTGGTGATAGTCGCCTCTGGGAGATCGCGGTGCTGTTCCATTTGCGCGATGCGTTCCGCTCCGGGGACGTTTGGCTTGCCAAGTCCCGGCGCTATGGCGATCTGAAACACGCACTTGTTCCGGCGCAAGCCGTGGCGGAAAGCGGCCGTCTCGCCGTACCATTGCGGCCGGAGGAATGGCTGGCAGACCGGCACGCTCGCCTCGACATGCGGTTGCGCGAGCTTGGCCGTGCGGCACGCTCGGGCACGATTCCCGGCGGGTCGCTCGAAAACGGCGTTCTGCATATTGAGAAGCTCGAAGCCGCCGCGCCGACAGGCGCCGAAGATCTAGTGCTTGATCTCTACAAGCAGATCCCGCCCACGCGCATCACCGATCTCTTGTTGGAAGCGGATGCAGCGACTGGCTTCACGGAAGCGTTCACGCATCTGCGCACCGGAGCGCCTTGCGCTGACCGGATCGGGCTGATGAACGTCATCCTTGCGGAGGGGGTCAATCTCGGCCTGCGCAAGATGGCCGACGCGACGAACACCCACACTTTCTGGGAGTTGATCCGCATAGGGCGATGGTATGTCGAAGGCGAAGCCTACGACCGGGCGCTGGCCAAGGTTGTCGAAGCGCAAGCGGCGTTACCCATGGCCCGGTTTTGGGGCATGGGTACGTCGGCTTCGAGCGATGGTCAGTTCTTTGTCACCACAGAGCAAGGTGAGGCCATGAATATGGTCAACGCTAAATATGGCAATACCCCGGGCCTGAAAGCCTACAGTCATGTCTCGGATCAGTATGCGCCGTTCGCAACCCAGGTGATTCCTGCAACGGCGAGCGAAGCTCCATACATCCTCGATGGTCTGCTTATGAACGATGCCGGTCGCAATATCCGCGAGCATTTCACCGACACGGGTGGCTTTACCGATCACGTATTTGCCGCATGTGCCATTCTCGGCTACCGCTTCGCCCCGCGGATTCGCGATCTTCCGTCCAAGCGGCTATATGCATTCAATCCTTCGTCCGCGCCGACGCATTTGAAGACCTTGATTGGCGGAAAGATCAATCAGGCCATAATCGAGCGGAATTGGCCTGATATCTTGCGCATCGCCGCTACGATTGCCGCTGGAAGCATCGCGCCCAGCCAAATCTTGCGTAAGCTCGCTTCCTATCCGCGGCAGAACGAACTGGCCACGGCCTTGCGCGAGGTCGGCCGCATCGAACGCACCCTGTTCATGATCGACTGGATTCTGGATGCCGATCTGCAACGCCGCGCCCAGATAGGGCTCAACAAGGGCGAGGCACATCACGCGCTGAAGCGGGCCATCAGCTTCCACCGGCGCGGCGAAATCCGCGACCGTTCCGCCGAAGGCCAGCACTACCGGATCGCTGGCATGAACCTGCTCGCGGCAATTATCATCTTCTGGAACACCATGAAGCTGGGTGAAGTCGTCGCTAACCAGAAACGCGATGGAAAACTGATATCGCCCGATGTTCTGGCTCACGTCTCACCTCTCGGATGGGAGCACATCAATCTAACCGGAGAATATCGCTGGCCAAAGTCTTAGCGTAGGATTCCGCCCCCTCCTGCAAACGACCCCAAGGAGACCGGTTCCGGTACGAAGTTGGGCCGCGCCGAGCGGCGAAAGGTCATGGCGCTGGCCCAGTCCCGGCAGATCGATGCCATCCTCGTAACCGAGCTGTCTCGATGGGGCCGCTCCACGATCGACCTTCTCAACACGCTGAGAGAGCTGGAAAACTGGAAGGTTTCCGTCATCGCCATGAACGGCATGGCATTTGATTTATCGTCACCGCATTGCCGGATGTTGGCGACATTCCTGTCGGGCATTGCTGAATTTGAACGTGACCTCATCAGTGAGCGCGTCAAATCCGGTCTCGCCGCCGCAAAAGCGCGGGGAAAGAAACTCGGACGCCAGACAGGCCAGCGTCCAAAAGGAGATCGCCTCGCCCCAAAAGTGCTCGCCCTTGTCGCGGAGGGGCGTAGCTATCGCTGGATCGCCCGCGACATGGCAATCAGCAAAAACACCGTCGCCGAAATCGTTAAGCGAACGCGGGACACTCATCTGATGTCGGGGAGCTGACTATTCGCAACTTGTCATCAGCTCAGACTTGCAATCTTCATGGATTTTGATAGATCGGAATTCCGGCCAACTCGAAGGAAAACGATATGCCGGATTTCACCACTATCATGCTTTTTGCCGCTGCGTGTGTCGTGCTGACCGCCACGCCCGGACCCGATATGCTTCTCATTGCTTCACGCAGCATAAGCCAAGGGCGATCCGCAGGGTTCCTAACCTATGCTGGTATAGCACTTGGCACATATTGCCATGCTCTCGCAGCAGCGTTGGGACTTTCACAGCTTTTTGTCGCGGTTCCAATGGCATATGAGGTCGTTCGCTGGGCTGGCTGCGCCTATTTGCTGTACCTAGCTTGAAAAACCATTTGTTCTGAGGGCACTCATTTCTCCCCTACATCGGGCCTAAAACGATTTTCATTGAAGCGGATTCTCGGCGAAGGTCTGGCAACAAATCTTCTAAACCCGAAAATGGCCCTCTTTGTCCTGGCGTTGTTTCCTCAGTTTGTGCATCCAGAAGCAGGGTCACTCACCGTCCAAATGCTGGTTCTGGCTACTGTGCTGAACGGGATTGGCTTTCTCGTAAATGGCACGGTTGTCCTGTTGAGCGGACATATCCGTAGTCGAGTCACCGGCTTCGTCCGATTCAGGAAGCTACCGCAGTATCTTCTCGCGACAGTTTTCGCGGGTTTGGCCTGCCGCCTCGCATTGGGTGTCAGAAACTAACTGCAACCCATCCGACCACGTCGGGCGGTTCTCGCGGGAGGCTCGGGGTAATATCTCGCCCCCTCCCGCAGACAATCCTTAGAGTGTCATTTCGCCCCCAGCCGGAACCGACCCCTGGTTAGTTGAAAAATATCCAGATGTTTATCCGACTAATTATAGAAATGTTATCGAAGAAGCGTTTGGTACATTCAACGTACAATATTCGCCATTACGTCGTCTCGCGAAAACCCACGTATTGGGCAGATTGCGAAGAATGACTTCGATTTCTGGCCTTTCCATGAGGTTAAACGCTGTGGCCCAGGCATCGGCTCGGGCTGCATCGTCGCTTACCACTGTTAAATACTGATATAGTGAGGCTGAATACCCGGTTTTTGGATTGAGCAGATGGTTGAACTTTCCACTATTTTCAAACTGGAAGCCAGAAAAGCTCGATGTCGCAAGCCCCTGGTCTGCAATACTAATCGAGGCTTCAGCCTTGGATCCTACCTCCAGTTGAGATATAGTAATCTGCCATGGCTTCCCGTCAGGTTGATGACCGATCACGCGATATTCACCCATATCGATCAACGCATGTTTAACACCACCGGCTTTGAGCAAAGCTGTAATCCTATCGGTGATATAACCCTGCGCAATTCCGTTTAATGTCAAAGCCATGGTTGGTTTTGTAAAGGCAATCCGGTTGTTGTCGAACCGGACATGGTCAAAACCAACTTTTGTCAACGCTTCATCCCAATCATCATGTGTTGGCCCGGCAGGATCGGGTGTTGGTTGCGAAAAATGTTTTCTCAAGCAATCCCAAAGCGGTTGGACTGTTGGATCAAAAAAACCTCCACTTTGTTGCCAGCATTCACGGCAAATTCCAAGTAACTCCACGAACTCCTGCGAGGGAGAAGCCAAAGCACCAGCGCGATTCAGGCGTGAGAGCTCACTGTCTTGTCGGTAGAGGCTGAAAATATCCTCAAGGCGTGCAGCCTCATTTACACTGCTGCGGATCAATCGTTCCGCCTTGTTGCGGTCCGAGTGATAGAGAATGATGTTGGCTGGTGCACCCAATGCCTGTCCTTGCCACGTCACAGGCTCCAAAGACATAGACCCTAGAGCTAAACGCGGCACAGCGTTAAGCGCTGTAACTGCGATCCCGCCAACAAGAACGAGGCGACGTGTCATAGTCACAGTTCGCTCCCTTCAGTGCATATGAGCTGTGTCAGTTGCTTCATTCTGGGCCGTCTGATCACCCAGCACATAAGCTTCCGGCATTTCAGCGAAGCTTACGATCCGTCCGCCTTTTTCTGTAACGAATTTGTCCGCAGCCTCCTGTGTGGAAAACGGAACCGCTTCCTGTGCACCCATTCCACCGACAGCCGTACTTTCAATGACGAAAAATGCCTTATGCGCATCGACCCAGTTTTCCGCGCCGGGTTCTTGCCAGTTGGGAGCTTTCGCCATGTCGGAAACGTAAATTGCACCAATGCCCTTGGGCTCCTCAGGTAACATGGTAAAGGCGATCGTATCGCGCGCGGACGAGAACCAGATCGGTTCATTTGCAGGAGAAAGAATGATCTGGCCCTTGGGACCGGGATGCTCAAGGACATTCATGCCACAATAGCGGCCCATCGCGGAATCTGTCAGCGCGAAAGGGGGAATAGTTTCCGTTGTTTTCTGTTCTGAACAACCAGCAAGAAACATGAAACAAGCAGCGGGAATGAGAAACAAAGACTTTTTCATAGTTCTTTCCTGGAGAAAATCAGCATGGAAAACGCGAGCGGCAGCACAGTCCAGAGACCCAGTGTCACAGTCATAATGACCGGTCCAAGCGTTGCATTTCCTGCCATGCCGCCCATGCCTGTCAGCGCACCGGCTTGTCCTGTTCCAAAGTTTAGCAGACGATAAGAGTCAGCCGGATTGATCAGAAGCAGCGTGTTTAGAATGCCGGTCCCGATCATTTGCCCCTGATCGAACACCAGAAGTGCAAGCAAAGCGGCGTCATAAATGAGTACAAAGAAAAGCCAGACACCAATGGCAATACCGGCTGCGGTGCTGCGCTCTCGTACGAGTGCGCTAGCAAGAAAGCCAATGGCGATGAAAACGGCACCCAGCAGTATCGATGATGCTATCAGTGTTGCGAAGGCAAGCCAGCTTTCAGCACTCGCTGCCTGTCCACTGGCCAGTAACGCCAGAGCGGCAATGCCATAACCAAAGAATGTCGCGAAAGCGAGAATAGCAAGCTGCCCAAAGAACTTGCCCAGAACTACCTGCGCACGGCTCAAGGGATAGCTTAGTAAAAGGAGCATCGTTCCACGCTCCATCTCACCCACGATCGCATCATGTGAAATCAGCAATGCAATAAGCGGGATGAGAAAAATCGTCAGGCTGGACAGGCTGACAATCACAATGTCCATTTGGCTCGCGCCAACAGAACTGCCGGTGGGGGCGCTGCCAAGAAACGTCATGCTCAGTGCAAGAGCTGCAAGCAAAAGCGTGGTCGCCAATACCCAGCGATTGCGTAAGCCTTCCTGAATTTCCTTGAATGCGATGATGGCGATATTACTCATTCTGCCGCCTCCTTTGTTAATGCATCACCCACATTCAGAAAATGCGCATAAAGCTCATCAAGTGTGGGCGGCACCACATCAAGTTCAGTCAGATTGTCATTGTTTGCGATGATATGCCGGATAAGCTCCATCTTGCCATCACCGGGTGCTTCAGTTTCAAAAGCGCCGGTATCAAGCTGCTGCCATTGCAGATCGATTTGTCGGGATGTTTCCGGTAGTTTCAGTGCGTCTTCAGACTGCACCCGAATACGAAGAGGAAGTTGAGAGATCCGACGCAATGCTTCGATTGATCCATCGGCGATGATCTTTCCTTTATTGGCAATGATCACACGCCCAACCTTGCTTTCGAGTTCCGTCAGCGCATGTGATGACATCAGGATTGTGGTGCCTTCCTGTCGCAAATGTTCGAGAATATCGTAAAAACTCTGGCGTAATGCGGGGTCAAGTCCCGTGGTTGGTTCATCAAGCAGCAGCACGGATGGCTGGCCTAAAAGCGCCTGAGCCAGTCCCAACCGTTGACGCATTCCTTTGGAATAAGTGCCAACCCGCCGATGGGATGCATCGGCTAAACCCACGCGATCAAGCAATCCGGCAATCTGGCTTTTGGATACGTTTTTAAGCCGGGCATAAAATTTGAGGGTCTCTGCACCCGTCAGCGCCATATTGAAAGAAACATGTTCAGGGAGATAACCAAGCTTGAGCCTCGCAGCAAAAGCTCCTGCTGCCGGGTCTTCACCCAAAACGCGAATACTGCCTTTTGTTGGACGAATAAGACCAAGCATCAGTTTGATCATTGTCGTTTTGCCAGCGCCATTATGACCAACCAGCGCGATATTTTCTCCGGCATTAAGCTGAAAGCTGGCATCGCTTATGGCATTGAAAGCCCCATAAGATTTGGTAACCTGATCGAGAACAACGGTCTCAGTCATTGTGATTTCCTTCCGCAGAGCCATTGGCTTCGATAAAGGGAGATTTCATAAGAGGATGACTGTCCACGACACCGCCCGGCAGAAGTGCTGGAAACTGGGTCTGTGCCCAGCGAATAGTTTGCACAGCAGGGCTGTTGATCAGAATTTTGGCTTGCGGCGAGGTCCACAATACCCGGTCGATCAAATCATTCGGACGGTAAGGATTATCGGCTATGCCATCACTGTTAAGATCAAAACCGGGATTGTCACTCCAGTAATTGCCACGCCCTTCATGTGACCAGTCGAGGTTACGTGTGCCGACATATTTGAGCTGATTGCGGTTGTTGATGAAAGCATTGCCAGTCATGGTATTACCTTCAGAACCAGCGGTGAAGTGAATGCCTATGCTGCAATTTTTAAAACTGTTGTCGGTGAATTTGTTCTTGTTCGCATTATAAATAAAGACGCATTTTTCTGGCCCAAGGCGCATGGTTTCGCCTGCCGTCGCTGCTTGCTGCTCTTCGGTAGGAAGACCGTGTTCGCCTTTTTGCACACCCGCATCGAGCCAGCGATCAATGGGTTGCATGCGTCCAATCACCTGATTGCCGGAAACTACTGAACTATTGGCATAATTGAGCAGCAATCCGTGATCGCGATCACCGTCTGAGATGTTATTCATCACCTTGAGACGATTGGTGTACATGATCGCAAAGCCAACCGAATTATTTCGCGAAATATTGCCAATCACTTCACTGCGGTCGGTATACATGTAGTGAACAGCAAACCGCACGTTTTCCATGAGATTATTCTGAAAGACGTTATTATTGCTGGCATTTGTATAAATACCATCACGGCCATAGCGAATAGTATTGCCGATGACCTTGGCTCCCGGCGCATTCCAGATCGAAATCCCGCTGCCGGTTTGTGTCATGCGCACATTGCGCCGACCGATAACCTCATTGTTTCGCGCGATGGAATCGACGGCGCCGTGCAAATATATTCCATATAGATTTTCAATTAGCCGGTTGTCTTCAACCAACGCACCCGTTGCGGTTCGGGCGACAAAAATGCCTGCATTGAGTTCAGGCATGTTTTCGCCTGAGCCGCGTATTTCAAGCCCGCGCACAATTGCATCAGGAGCTTCAACGAGAATGACATTGCCTGTTCCCAGCCCGTCTACAACAGCACCCGGTTCACCGGTAAGCTCTATTGCGCGGTCAATGACCAGCGAACCCTTGTGTGTGCCAGTGGCAAGCCGGACGACATCGCCCGGCTCGGCCTTCTCAATGGCCGCCTGTACATTTTCGCCTTCAGCAACATCGATTTGCTTCGCCAGTGCAGCGTTGCAAAAAAGCGTTGTCAGAACGATGGTAAAACTGAATGAGAGATACAGACGGGGGATTATCATTTCATTCAGCTCTTTTTCGGTTCCACGAGCATACGACCCTTCATTTCCATATGCATGGCATGGCAGAACCAGGAACAGTAATACCACCACACACCCGCCTTATTGGCAGTGAAGGTAACGGATGCGGTCGCTTGCGGACCAACCTCCATATTGACGCCGTAATTGATGATCGCAAAGCCATGCGTCAGGTCTTCGATTTCATCAATATTTGTCACATAGACGGTCACTTCATCGCCTTGCTTGACCGTGAAATCAGTCAGACCAAAGGCTGGGGCGGCCGACGTCATGTAAACGCGAACCTTGTTTCCATCGCGAATGACTTCGGAATCCACCATCAGGTCGATGCCATCCGCTTCAGCCTGTTTCACCGCATCGGCAAACATCGGATCTTCGCGGCTCCAGAAGTTGACCGGGTTGATCTTGGAACGGTGAACGATTGTCGCGTCATGCGGTTCAGCAAAGCTTGGACCATCATGAACAATCTCCATCTTATCACCTGAAATATCGATCAGCTGATCGTTTTCAGGCTTGAGCGGGCCGACGTTGAGATAGCGATCCTTTGAGAACTTATTGAGCGAAATCAGCCATTGGCCATCAGCATCCTTCGTTTGTCCCATCGATGTATGATTATGTCCGGGCTGGTATTGCACATCCAGTTTCTGACGGATTGGATCGACCTTTTCACCAGCAAAGGCACGCTTTGCATCTTCGATGTTCCACTTGCAAATCTGACTGTCGATGAAGAGCGTTGTGTAAGCATTACCCTTGCCATCATAAGCCGTATGCAACGGTCCAAGTCCGAGTTCCGGTTCTGCAACAACGGCATCGCGTGGCTGGATCTTGTCAGCAAAAAGGTCATCGAACTTTCTGACGTCAAAAACGGTCACAGTTGGCGACAGCTTGCCATTGGCAACAATATGAATGCCATCAGGAGCGGTATTGATGCCATGAGGGCTATTCGGAACAGGAATATAACGTGTGAAAGTCGAACCGTGACGACCATCGACGACTGGCACACCGTTCATTTCCTTAAACTCGCCTTTTGCGACAGCTTCTTCAATGCGCTTGAGGTCGAAGACAACAAGCCAGTCTTGCTCGCTGCTCATCATTTCAGCAAGTGTGACGCCTTCTTCTGAATTGTAGCAGGTCGCAAATGCGTATTTGCCCTGATAGTCGCAATCCACATTATCGAGGTTGCCATCGACCATCACCTGCCAGGCAACCTTCATTGTGTCGCTATCGACGGCCGTGAAAATCGCATGATACTGCTTTGTATCTGTGAGATTGCTACCATCATTTGGAATTGGCACGCGGTCTTCACCGTTACAGAAGACGTAGCCTGTGCGCGGATATTTCTGCACGCGCAAACCATGAACCGTATGCTGGTTAGGAAGCTGGATGATCTTGTCGCATTTCATGACATCCAGACGAATGCGGCAAACGCGCGTGTTGGCCTTATCATTGGCAAAGAGATAACGACCATCATATGTGCCATCGGTGAATGACAAATGCGGATGGTGAAGATCCCCGTTCAGGAAAATACCGCCGCGATCTTTCATGAATTCGCGGTCTTCCGGCAACATGCCTTCACGGAGAATCTTCAGACTTTCATTGGTCTGTCCCCAGCCTGTCGCGCTGTCGCGATTGAAGACGGGAATACGCATCAATTCGCGCATCGAAGGCAATCCGACAATGCGCACTTCCCCTGCCTGTCCGCTGGAGAAGAAAACATAATATTCGTCGAGTTCGCCCGGCAAAACGGTAGCCTTGGCGGCATGACCGTTGCCGGCGGCAAGTGCGGGTGTGCTTGTTCCGGCAAGCAGCGCACCACCGATGCCAGTTGCACCGGCTGCTGCCACAAATGCTGATGTCCCCAGTAGTTGTCGTCTGCTAAACCTTGATTGTGTGTTTTCGTCGGTCATTTTTCTCTCCTTTAGAAACTAGTTCGGCGAACCGGTGCCAAGCTGGGCATCCAACGGTTTGCCTTTAACTGAGATGACGGGCTTGGCCGGTCCCCCGCCGCGTTCGGCAGTTGCTGCAAGAGGTGCATTGCGCGCGGCAAATTTTTCGCGTTTCACACGAACCTGAATCATGTGCGGGCAGCGTTGATCGTCGTGATAAAGTTCCTGACAATGCATGCAGTAAATGCATTCATTCACATTGATCTGGCCTTCAGGATGAATGGCTTCAACAGGGCATTCTTTAGCGCAACGCTGGCATGGCGAGCCGCAATCGGGCCAGCGTTTGAGCCATTCAAACATGCGGATACGGCCCGGAATGGCAAGCGCTGCGCCCAGTGGGCACATGTAGCGACAGTAGAAACGCTCGATGAAAACGCCTGCTGAAAGCAACGTCAGTGCATAGATCACAAACGGCCATTCGCGCGAGAATTTGAGAATAATAGAGGTTTTGAACGGCTCTACTTCAGCAAAGACTTCTGCAAGTGCCACCGAGTAAAGTGACAGTCCGAACAGCCCCAGAAATATGATGTACTTCACGGGCCACAGGCGCTCATGCAATCCCCATGGCAGTTTAACCTGAGGCACTTTCAGCCATTGCGCAAGGTTATTGCTCAGCTCCTGCAAGGCACCGAACGGGCAGAGCCAGCCACAAAACGGCCCGCGACCCCAGAATAGAAGTCCAGCAGCAACCGAAGCCCACAGAATAAAGATCAGTGGTGAGGTGAGGAAAAATTCCCAGTTAAAGCCGGTAATCAGCGAATTGGTAAAGGTCAGAACATTGACCACCGACAATTGCGCATTATTGTACAATCCGAGCCAGAGCAGAATAAAAAGCAGATAGCTGCGTCTGACCCAGACAAAAATGTGAGGAAGCGCGACAAGACTATTTTGGAAAAAGAAGATTGCGACGAGTATGAAGATTGCGAGCCCCGCAATCACCACATTGACCCGGTTCATCTCCCACATTTTTACCCAAAGCGGGCTATTGTTGCCAAAAATATCAGATGCCGTTGCCTCTCCCACCGGCTGCGGTTGGCGCGGTGCCTCAGAAGCGGATGCGGGAGCCGGCTTTGCGAGCAGATAGCGTTCTGGCAGGCTATAGCCCAAATCATAGCTGAGATTAGCCTTGTCACGCGCACCAAATCCGCGCTGAACGAGAAGCTGCAAATCCCATGGCTTTGTCACATCGAAGGCGAAACCCGCTGGCACACGAAAGAGCGCAATTTCGCGCAATTGCGGCGCGCCATCGGCTTCAATGTCACCAAGGCGCGTATGATTTTTGTCGCGGAAGCGAACGCCTTGTCCGTCCTGCAAAAGTTCTATGCGATCGAAAATTCCGCCGCGTACGTAGCCTGACCCCTTGAATGAATAGGCGCCGTCACCGGCAACCAGAATGGCCTGTTCACCGGGTTTAAGCTGTTTTTCCAGCCGTTCATAACCGTCTTTTCCGAGCAGGCTAATCCCGATGCCGGGCACGGAAACAGGAGCGGCATAAAGTTCGATAAAGTTATCGTCAGGGTTGGAAGACTCTGCGTTGTTTGCAGCCTGTTCTTGATTAGCGTCGCGAAAGGCTTGGCTGACCTCGCCGACATTAAGTTTAAGGCTGCGAACCGATCCATCACCGATGAGCGTTTGCCAATCCTGCGGTGCGCGCAGTTCCATGTTAACTTCTCGCGGCGCATCAACGCTCTCGGCAAACACGGGCGTATTTCCTAATCGCCCGCTGCGAATAAGACCTACTGCCGAGCGCACAATACTGTCACCCATCACAAGAACCGTGACGGTTGCACCACTGACGATCTCGACCTGTGGCGGTTTCGCCTTGCCTGCTGAAACCGCAGCCAGATCGCTGTTCACAAGGGAATTAAGTGCCGCGACAACTTTGGCTTCAGGAATACCAATCAGGACGATAGGCTCTTTGTGGTCCACCAGTTTGATACCGCGAATGACACCTTTGGTATCTATTCCAACGAGGATGCGGATCGGCTTACCGGAATAACCGATCGAACTGGTGAAATCGGAATTGAGATAAACGTAGCCGAGCAGCTCGCCACCCTTCGTCACAGGGGCAATCGGTGGTTCACCAGCAGGTTTGCCAACACTGTTTGCTCCGGGAAACACCTGCGTGACTTCCAACGCCGGAAGATACTTTTGCAAGTCGGCGGAATATGAAGGAGATGCAAAAATACTTAGCGTAATCAGCGCAATTAAGACTGAACAAAGGTGATTAGAAAACACCTTGTGGGCCAAATGGCAAAAGCAACGGGGTTGCCGGATCACATAATCGAAAGCTGTAGCGTCCGTAGTCAACATATTCGTTTCAACCTAGCTGGCTGCCCTTATGGGTAAGGCACCCGTTTATGTCGATGAATAGCGATCCGTGCGTCTTCTTCTTTGTTTCAGAACAACTAGAAAAAATCTTGGTTAGATTGCAACGTTATATTGAACGAAAAACGGCTTAAATTTGGACGCGTTTACGCTGAAAATGCTTCGAAATTCTTGTTGATGGATCATGTTTTCTAGTCTGCAAAAAAGCCTCTTATTTATGATCCTATGGATGAGTTTGATGCTAGCGGAGGTAAAAGCTCCACCTAATCAGAAATGGCGAATCCGCTCGCGAAATTATCTGGGTTCCAGCTTTGCGCTAAAGAAGTGACTGCGCCGACCAGATCAATTGCGCGCGCTGCAATCTGATCGGCAATTTCCTCCACACTCTGATGATGCAGATAAAAAGCCGGAACGGGGGGCATCACGATTGCGCCCATTTCTGTAACCGTACACATGTTGCGCAAGTGGACGAGATGCAGTGGTGCTTCGCGTGTCAACAAAACCAATCTGCGCCTTTCTTTCAAATGCACATCCGCAGCACGCGTCAGCAGACTGTCGCTGAAACCATGTGCAATGGATGCAAGTGTACGCATTGTGCACGGCGCTACAATCATGCCGGTAGTCGGCACTGAGCCACTGGCAATTGTCGCACCTACATCTTCAACGGAATAGGTTTTGTCTGCCAGCCGATGCAACATCGAATAGCCATTGGGGCCCAGTTCATAGCGCAAAGTGCGCTCAGCAGCTTCCGAGACAACAAGATGCGCTTCTACATCTTCTAGCTTTGCCAGCTTTTCTAGGATTTTGAGAGGAATGATAGAACCTGATGCGCCGGAAACACCGATAACAATCCGCTTCATTGGCGTGGCAGTCCGCTAAGACCAAGTTCATCCCAGATCGCGTCGACGCGCGCAATTGTGCTGTCGTTCATAGTCAGCACATCGCCCCATTCCCGATCCGTTTCCGGCCCGATCTTATTAGAGGCATCAAGTCCCAGCTTGCCGCCAAGGCCAGAGCGCGGCGATGCAAAATCGAGATAATCGACAGGTGTACTCTCAAGCATGACGAGATCACGGCTTGCGTCAAAGCGTGTCGATAAAGCCCACAGCACATCATCCCAGTCGCGCACGTTAATGTCTCGATCAACTGCGATGATAAGCTTGGTATAGCTGAACTGCGGCAGCATCGACCAAAGACCCATCATCACCCGCCGCGCCTGTCCCGGATAGCGCTTGTCGATGGAAACCACCATGGCGCGATAGGAGCATGCGGCAGACGGTAGCCACAGATCAGAGATTTCAGGAAACTGCGCGCGAACAACCGGCACGAAAAGTTGGTTCATCACTTCGCCAAGCTTCGACGGTTCATCTGGCGGGCGCCCGGTATAGGTCGATAAATAAATGGGGCGTTTGCGCATGGTTATTGCGCTCAGTTGCATGACAGGGAATTCTTCGACACTATTATAATAGCCGGTATGATCGCCATAAGGTCCTTCAGGTGCCGTATATGACGCCGAGACATGGCCTTCGAGAATAATTTCTGCATTGGCAGGCACACTCAGCGGAACCGTGAGCGCATCAGTGATAACAGGTCTGCGGCGCGACAGGAGACCTGAAAAGGCCAGTTCACTCATGCCTTCCGGCAAAGGCATGACAGCAGCCAATATGCTGGCCGGATCGACACCGATTGCAACGGCAACAGGCATATCAAGCCCGCGCTGCTGCCACATGCGGTGATGTCGTGCTCCGCCACGATGCGCGAGCCAGCGCATGATCAGACGGTCTGGTCCTAATTTCTGCATGCGGTAAATGCCGACATTCACGTCTGACGGATCGTCGGGCGCACATGTAATCACCAGCGGCCACGTCACAAGCGGCGCAGGTTCACCCGGCCAGCACCACTGAATCGGCAGTTTGCCAAGATCGATTTCATCACCCAATAGAATCGTTTCATGAACGGGTGCACGGCTTATCCGGCGCGGACGCATGGCAAGCGCTGCACGCGCAATGGGAAGCTTGCTCCAGATTTCCTTCGCGGAGCGCGGTGGCTTGGGCGCACGCAATTCCGCAAGCATTTCGGCAAGTGCTGGAAGTTCCTCAACTTCCCGCCCAAGTCCCCACGCAATCCGTCGCTCAGCACCAAACAGATTGGCAAGCAGCGGCATTGTCCGAACATGACCATCAGCATCGACAGGCTTTTCAAACAGCAATGCCGGACCATCGGCGTGAAGCACACGCTTATGGATTTCCGTGACTTCGTGAACCAACGAAACCGGGCGCGTGATGCGCACAAGATCGCCGCGCTTTTCAAGCTCACGCATAAAGCTTTGCAAACAGGTATAGTTCGGCGGCAAAACGGAAGCATTTTTCATGCCTCATGTTTGAGTACCGAATTGTTTTCTCGTCTTTGATCTTAATCAAACTCCGACGGCACTGAATCGCATAATTCTCTGATATGTTAAACAGGAGCTGAGTAATGATGAAGATTCCACCAGCTGTGGCTGCTCCTGCCCGGTTTGTTCCGCCATTTCTGCTGACCCCGCTTGTTTCGCGCGTTTTTCTTCAGGTTATCCGCGCACATCCGGGCCTGTTTGAGCGTCTTGGCGATTACGTCAACAAGCGATTTGGTTTCAGCCCCTCCGACCTGCCATTTGTGTTTGTAGTCGAACCTGCTCGGCCCGCCATCACCGTTATACGGAAAGATGCGGCTGTTGAAACGGATGCAGCGATTGATGGTCCGCTCGTTATGCTACTGGCATTGCTTGAAGGAAAGCTTGATGGTGATGCGCTGTTCTTCTCGCGTGACATCACAGTGACCGGCGACATGGAGGCGATGCTCGCTCTGCGCAATGCGCTGGACGATTGCAATGTCGATCTTCCCGCCGATCTTGGGAAAGCAGCAGGCCCGTTTGCCCCAATCATTCAGAATATTGCGGGCTATGTTCGCGACAAGGCATTGCATGTCAAAGGGTCGGATCAGGGAGAACGCACGTGGAACTGATCTGCCCGGCAGGTACACCGGCCGCATTGCGTGAAGCTGTTCAGGCAGGTGCCGATGCGGTCTATTGCGGATTTCGTGACGAAACCAATGCGCGCAATTTTCCGGGACTGAATTTCAGCCGCAATGAACTGCGCGATGCGATAATCTTCGCACATTCGCACCGTACGCAGGTCTTTGTTGCGATCAACACCTTCATGCGTGCGGGCGACGAACATATCTGGTATTCCGCTGTCGATGACGCCGCAGCTCTTGGCGCGGATGCGGTAATTCTAGCCGATTTCGGCCTGATGGCTTACACGGCCGAAAAACATCCGCAGCAGCGCTTGCATGTTTCGGTGCAAACTTCGGCGTCCAATGCCGATGCAGTGCGTTTTCTGATCGATGCTTTCAAAGCAAAACGCGTCGTGCTGCCGCGCGTTCTGACCATTCCCGATATTGCAAAACTTGGCAAAAAAATCGCCTGCGAGATGGAGGTCTTCGTCTTTGGCGGCCTTTGCGTGATGGCAGAGGGACGCTGCTCGCTTTCCTCATATGCCACCGGCAAGTCACCCAATATGAATGGCGTCTGCTCTCCGGCAAGCCATGTTCGTTACCGCAATGATGGTTCTGAACTTGTATCGGAGCTGGGCGATTACACGATCAACCGGTTTCCGGCGGGAGAAGCTGCGGGCTATCCGACGCTGTGCAAAGGCCGTTTTAATATTGGCGACGAAGAAGGCTACGCCTTTGAAGATCCGGTTTCGCTTGATGTAATGAACCATATTGATGAGTTGCGCGCTGCAGGCGTTTCGGCCCTGAAAATCGAAGGCCGTCAGCGCGGTAAAGCCTATGTTGCGGAAGTTGTTTCGATTTTGCGTCAGACATTATCGGCAGGGCCGGAACGACGCGCCGCCCTTTTGTCGCGATTGCGTACATTGAGTGAAGGTCAGCAGACCACCTCAGGCGCTTATGAAAAACGCTGGAGATAATCATGTCAGATCAACGCTCCACTCCCAGCCTCAGTCTGGGACCAGTTCTGTTTTTATGGGACGGGCCAAAATGGCGAGATTTCTATTTTCGCATCGCTGATGAATCTCCCGTCAAACATGTAACGGTTGGGGAAATCGTCTGCTCTAAACGTTTTCACTTCATTAATCATTTTATGGAGGAAGTGGTTGAGCGATTACAAAATGCTGGTAAGAGCGTGAGCATTGGTTCGCTTGCGTTGGTCATGCTGGAACGCGAAGCAAAACATGTGCGCCAGACGGCAGAGGATTCACCCTTTCCGGTTGAGGCCAATGATCTTTCAGCGCTTGGATTGCTTGCAGGCAAACCGCATATCGTCGGCCCATTGGTCAATGTCTATAATTCCGCAACGGCAAAAGTTCTGGCAGCGCGTGGCGCAACATCCATTTGCCTTCCGCCAGAACTGCCTCTGAATTCCATTCGTGAAATTATCAAAGGTGCGCCGGAAATAGCCTTTGAGGTGTTCGCTTTTGGACGCATTCCGCTGGCGATCTCGGCACGTTGCGCCCATGCCCGCTCCAAAGGCCACTTCAAGGATAATTGCCAATTTGTCTGTGGTGAGGAGCCAGACGGATTGCCCGTTAAAACCCTCGACAGTCAGCCATTTCTGGCACTTAACGGTGTGCAGACACTTTCGCACACCTGCCAGTCGTTGATTGAGGATATGCCCGATCTGGTGCGGGCGGGTGTTCAGCGTTTCAGGCTATCTCCGCAAGATTGCGACATGGTTTCCGTCGCAAGAATTCATGAAGATGTACTGCATGGTCGAATCGATACTGAGGAAGCGCTGGCGAGATTGCAGCAGATTTATCCGGCGGCGCCGCTTTCCAACGGCTTTTTACATGGCGGCATCGGTGCAGCATATGTCAGTCGTCAGAAGACTGCATCAGTCATGCATGGCTAAGACATCAAAAACGGGAAAGGCCGTGCTTTCAAACGAAAGTACGGCCTTTTATCATTTGAAATCTGCGTCAAACTCAGGCGCTTAGACCTCACCTTCCGCGAGCTTCCTGATGCCTTGCGCATCGATCAAGGTCAGCTTCTGACGCCCGCCGAGCACAAAGCCCTTGGTTTCCCATCCACTCAAAATCCGCGATACGGTATGGAGCGTAGTTCCCGTCATCTCGGCAATATCCTGCCTTGTGATCGGAAAATCGATGCGAATACCGCCGTCTTCTTTCTTACCAGCTTTCTGCGCCAGACGCAGTACAACATGGGCGACGCGGCGCTCGACTTCTTCCGTTGACATCTCACGGATGCGCGTATGCGCTTCCTCAAGACGCGTGCCAATTGTTTGAATTGCATTCATCGCAAGACCGGGATTCTGCTCGACGAAATAATCCCACAGTTCGGTGGGCCAACCGAGCACAATGCTTTCTGTGACTGCCATGGCAGTGCCGGGATAGTCGTTGCGCTGAAGAGCTTTGGCAAAGCCGAAAAGATCACCCGGATGCACCATGCGAACGATAATCTGCTGCCCGTCAGAAGTGACCTGATTAACCTTGAGACGTCCATAGAGCAGCAGATAAAACGTTACCGCTTCATCACCTTGTTCAAAAATGGATTCACCCTGCGGAATACGTCGCGACGAAGCATAGGAGACAAGCTTATCCAGCTCATTGTCCCCCATTTTGGCGAATAATGATAATTTCCTGACACGACCGCGATCAATCGTGGCCATTCGAATACCCCTACTCTGAATCCCTATTCCTACTTAGCATAATTAAGCAGGAAAAGCATGCGTTTAGGGGCAAAAACTTGTGGCGATTCATCAATTAAGGTTACACCGAAAGGGCTCTTAACCGCTTGAGCACAGGGGCATACCAGCGCCCGTCGCGGACAAGGCGAAATCCGAGATTATCAGGCGGCAAACCAACACTGCACCCCCCGGATTTTGGGTTACGGATAAACGACCTCATCGCTGCACGATGCTTGCCATTCACCACATAGACACCGCAAACCACGTTTTCGCTTGCTATCTTGCCATATGCATCAAGATTGACACGACGGTGACAAGTCGTGGTCCATTCCCACACATTGCCACCAATATCGGTTATACCAAGCTCGTTTTCACCAAAGCTGCCCACCGGACGGACCGCCGGATCGCGATCCTTTTTGCTTTCGCTCTGCTTTTCATAATCGCGCAACCAGCGCAGCGCTGGATTAACACTGCCATTGTCATCACCGCCTAGAGCATCATCGGCAAAACGCGACCCCGCAGCGAAAACCCATTGCTCGTCGGTCGGCAAATGCCACACTTCGCCCGTTCTGTCCGAAAGCCAGCGCGCGTAAGCCTCTGCATCATCATAGCTGATGCCAACAACCGGATGGGTCGATTGCGCGGCATTTGCCGCTTTAGACTGAGTATCGGCTGCAACACATGCACCATCGCTTACGCACTTGGCATATTCCGCGATGGTGACCTGATACTTCATAATCTCGAACGACCGGCCAAGCCTGCGTGTCGTCAGCGGCGGATCGGTTGGATAATTATTCTTCTGAAAATCGCCGTCCGCGCGATAGGTCATGCTTCGTTCTGTAACGGTTACAGTTTGTGGGCGAACAGCTTCAGACGCCTCGCCTTTTTTGCCAATCTGGCCTGCTGCGTCGACAACCAACACACCTGCGAATACAGCGAGAAGGACAGCCGGAACAGCCACGCCAAATTCGCGCAGCTTTTTCTTTGCACTCTGTTTCATGATGTTCTCACGATCAGTTACAGGATCAATCGTCCGGAAGACGAGCCTCCAGTGCTCTCATGTCCCCCGAACCGTTGGCTGTCATGTCGGACTTACATGCCCGATGGCGCCAGTATCGACGTCATCAAATCGTCGTTCCATTCGCCCGTTACTTTGAAGTGAGCAGCAGCGCCCAGCTCAAAAGCCTCGATCAGGTTATGGTTCACATAGGCGTAAATGCCCGGTTGCTGGAAGGTGTAGAAGGCTGCTGCCGCTGCACCACCTGGGATAAACCATGTTTCCTGATCAACATCCGGCGGAGTATTAAACTTGCCGGTTGTCCAGACATAATCCCCATGCCCACCAATCAAGTGCGGACGCGTATCGCGGTTAGCCTGCGAATGAACGATCAGAACCTTTTCACCAACCTTTGCTGTCATGGCCTTATCGCCTGTCAGCGCACCGACACCGCCATTAAAGACGACATGGGTTGGAGTAAGAGTACGCGTGACCTTGACAACATCTTCATAAGAATCGCCGGGCGCGTCATACTTCTTGTAATTGCCTTCTTCGTCGCGCGGAACATAGAAGTCCTGTTCGCCAACATAATAGACCTTGTCATAAGTCAGCGGATTGCCCTTGCCATCGTTTAGGCCTTCGCGTGGCAGCACCATGATTGCACCATTCATGCTCGATGTGACATGCCATGGAACCATTCCGGGAGGTGCGCAGTGGTAAACAAACACACCAGGTTTGGTTGCCTTAAACCGCAGAACCGTCTTTTCACCCGGGTTGATCTCTGTGAGCCCCCCACCACCCAACGCGCCGGTTGCCGCATGGAAATCAATATTGTGCATCAGTGTATTTGTTTCAGGATTGATGAGCGTCAGTTCAACATAGTCGTCCTGATGCACCACCAGAAGCGGCCCCGGCACGGTGCCGTTAAATGTCATCGCGTGGACTTCGGTGCCCGCATCATCGAGGATCATCTTTTTTCCTCGATCACCATGGTGAATTCAACCACCTTGGGACCGCCGTTTGCAACCTGACTATGCGCATGCACGAAAGGAGGCTTAACCAGCTCAACCTTTTCGCGTGGAAGCGCTGCAATTTCTGCGGCACTTGCCTTTTTTAAGGTTCCCGTCGCCCAAGCCGAGCTTGTCGCCAAAACGGGTGCCAGTGCGCCCGCTAGGGCTGCTCCTGCCAAAACTGTGCGGCGATTAATATTGATATGGTCACCCATCGATTCTCTCCTTCCGATAGGACCGAGCGTTCTTCCGCTCTGTCACTCTATGTATAGGAGGCATCCGATCCTTATTCATTGCTTACGATCAACATAAGATGAATTATATGATAATAATTATTATTAAAAATCATACCCTTAAATCAATAATTTCACACTTCAACTTCGTCATTTGCGCTGGAACAAGTAAGGCCACCAAAAGCGAAATCCCGGCCTACTCTTCACGTTATATGCACCTATTGATGTGGTTAAGAAAGGTTCTTTACTGGCCATTTCATGTCGATCAAAACTAAAAAGCGGCCCTCAATAAAGCCGCTTTCACAAATTTTCGCTGCAACAAGGCTCAGAAATCGGACACCGCAAAACGCGCGCGTGCTTCAGGTATAGCCATATCCGGTGACCATTCCGGTTCATAGGTCAGTTCAACGTCTGCATGAGAAACACCCGCCACATCCTCGACACACGCTTGTACGGCTTGCGTCAGAAATCCAGCCGCAGGACAGCCTCGCGTTGTTGTCGTCATTTTGACCGACACATCACCATTCGCATGCGCAGTGATCATATAGATCATTCCTAGATCGACAAGGTTAATGCCGAGTTCAGGATCCATAACAATGCGCAATGCATTGCGCACTTCATCTTCCAGCCGCTCACGTTCTTCGCTTTGCATCGTCTTTCCTCACGCCGTACCGACGCGGATCATAATGCGATAGGCCTGACCTGTTTCGTCAAAATTCCCTACCCATTGGTGGCCGCGCTTTTCAAGTTCAGGAAACAGAAATAGCGGTTCGCGATGCAAAAGCGCAAACAGTACCTCACCTGTCTGCATATTCTCAACTTCGGCAAGGATGCTTACCATTGGTTGTGGTGGGTCCATATCCGAGCAATCAAGATATTGCGAAGGTTCCGGCCAGTCATCTGGTGAACCGGCATTATCCGAAATCTGCACAGCAGGCACTTCATCCCCGATAGGCGCAAATAGGACCTGCCAATCGCCATCGCCAATTGCTTCCGCTTTGGCAGAGAACCCCTTGCGTTCCATGACTGCAAAGAGAGGTACCGGCTTAAATGGAGCAATTAAAATAAGGCTTTGTCCGGCAGCCAGTCCTTCGACAGCGCCCATAATTGCCTGAAACGGCTCGACGCCAGCTTTCAGGAGTGGGCGCACATCAAGCTCATGTGGAATCAATTCGTAGACTGACACTGTCATTTTCTCCCCCTCGAAACTGGCCCGCCAGCGTAAATCAGATGTGGCATCGTGATAACGTTTGGAAGCTTCATGGCTTCCGGCACATCCATCAGTCGCCGTGCGCGAATGAAATGAGATGACAAAGCGAGAATTGCAACAAGATTAAGTCCACATCCCACCCTGAATGCGAGCGTCTGCCCGACGATGAGCGCGACAACGGCAATGGCAACGCCTGTATAATACACCCAGAACCAACGCTTTGCCCGGCTTTCAACCACAATGTCCTGCACGCGCGGCGTCAGAATTTTCCCCATCACCGGACCATAGCATTCAAGCCATGTCAGGAACGGGACGATCTTGTATAGCTGTGCCAAACTTAGGCCGGTTAGCCAGCCAAATGTAAAAAGATAGACCAGCGCTGCAACAACCCCATCCGTGGTGCCGACCCAAGGCAGAGCAATTGCGACGGGCAGCGAAAGCAACATAGCGGCAAAGGCCGGAACAGATGCAGCGCTATTGAGCTCAATGATTTTGCGTTTTCTCTCGCCATAAATCGAATGCACATCATGAGCATAGAGGCCGATGCTGGTAACGCCCAAAACCAATGCTACCATGAGAGCAATATCGGTCCATTCATAACCCCAATGTGTGAAGACTGTTATGAAAACCAGCAGAGCCAGAGCAGAAACACCTGCAGTCCAAACCAGATGCACCGTCTTTTTTGCAGGCTCCGGCGCAAGCATAAACATGGTCAGAAGGCGATAGCTGACACCCATTGCAGTAAAGGCCATCCAGCCGCCAAGCCCCAAAATGACATGGGTTGAAAGCCCTGAAGAAGCGATTTCCAACAAGACAGCCTGTTCAAGCATGCCGGATAGCATCAATGTAAAAAGACTTCCCAAAACAACCACAACCAGCAGGCAGACAAGGCCAACACCTACAAAACGTGCTGGTAAAGTCAGAGGTCTGGCAGTCCAAATTGTCTTGCCAAGCATCACGCTGATGATTGCAAACCCCATAATTAGAAACAGTACTGAAAGCGGCATTAGCCAAAGGGGCAAATCGACAATTCCAGCGAGAGCCGCAAAGCCGCCTATCAGCCCGCAAAGGCCGGTCAGTAAAAACAGCAATGCCGGAAGCCCGGCACCGCTGAGTTGCAAAGGCTTTGCCACCAGCACAGGCACAAACTGCAATAACGCGCCGCACATCAATAATGAAAGCCAGCCAATCGCGATAATATGCACCACGATGAGCGTTTCCGGTGCCCGCAAATCATCAAACGGGTAGCCGAAACCTCCCACCATCAGTGCCGTTCCTGCGATTAGGAAAAACAACGAGGCGGCGACATATGAGAGTGTCCATCGGGAAAGCGCGGCACCGAACATGGCAGGCCTTCATCAAAAAAGGAGTTAATGATTACCGCAGGTGCATTCATGACCGTCGGCATGGTCATGGCTCTTCGGGCGACCAATCTCTACGCGCCACAAAGGACCGCTTTCCTTATACTCCCAAGAGAAAACACCCGGATTACGGTTTTCAAGCTGATAACGCAGCGGCACCGGATCATGATCATTGACGATCTGCAACGTTTGGCCCGACTCCAGATCATCAATCATCGCGAAAATCGTCGCATGACGGGAGATAGGCGGAATGGTGCGTACATCGATAATATTGATCGTGGAAACAGGTTCGCTTGTCATCAGGTTCATCCATGGCCGTCGGCTATCGAAAGATGATGATGACAGCCCCGCATCATCATGAAACCAATTCTAAACTGGATGATGCGGGGGCGATTTGTTTCATCTCAAACAAGATAAAAAATAGAACTATTGAAGGTGTTGTCACGTTAACTGGGCTACAGTTGCCTGCCTGACGGTTTGGGCGTAATTTTTGGCGATGCAGACATCAGTTATCATCTTCAAGCGTCACCGTTTTCCGCCACAGATTATTGCTCATGCGGTGTGGCTTTATCTGCGGTTCAACCTTAGTCTGCGTGAAGTTGAGGAAATGCTGCTTGAGCGTGGAATCGACGTATCATACGAGACAGTTCGTCGTTGGATCGCCAAGTTCGGCCCCCAGATCACACGC
>NZ_JAPHAV010000021.1 GCF_026241335.1 Ochrobactrum chromiisoli
CATAACCAAATCAAACATCGCTGTCAAACTCAATCTGCCAACTCAAGGGACGAACCAGTCTGCCGCTAGCAGCGTCGCCGCCCTCGTTGTGGCGCCATATAGACCCCACTCAACAAAACTGTCAACGGCAAAACTGTCTTATTTGAAACTTTTTTGACAATTCTCCCCAATTAGCAGGGTTTTCACGATATACGCTTATATATACCCCTCTAACACAGCCCCTAAGAGATAGCCTGATGGGGTCACAAACCGGCCTCATTATTGAAATAGCCTTCCCGCAAATCAAAAAGCGGCTGGCTGGATGCTGTGAATAACGAAAGCTGGTCCGCTTATCGTTGACTTAAGGCGTTACGGCAGGCAAAACTCAAAATCCCGTTTGAGGGACTTCCATAATTAAGGGAAGACACCATACATCAGATCGCGGTCCCGCTGCTTTCTGGAAAATGATGTTCACGCACCTTCGGGTGCGGCCAGATTTGCAGAAGGGCCAACAAAAGCAGCATGAAAGAATTGGGGCCCAACAATCTGGATCCGGGTGACGAGCCCCCGCTGACGGTAGGCGGACGCCGCCGCCCCCCTGACCGGCGTGAAGTTTCAGCACGTTGGCTTGCAGGCACATTTCTTACAGGCGTTACGTCTTGCATGCTCATTGGTGTGGCTTTGTTTGCCGCCCTAGATGGCCGCGAACAATTGGCAACGCCACCGGAAATTCTCGCGCGCAATGACATGCCCGGCATCGTCAATGATACGAACGTCACCAAAGGCGCCCGCCTCGTCAGCACGATTTCAAAGCAGAAAGCCACAGATCGCCGTCGCTTCGACCTTTCAACGATGCAAAAGGTTGGCGAGCGCGAGGTTATCCGCACAAGACCCTTTGAGCTGGTGCATATGGCTTTGGCCGTTGACCATCCAACAAGTCGCAAGTACCCGGCATTTGATGCGATGTCTATTTTCTCGGAAGGTCCGGCGACACCGCAACCTACCGATACCGGGCAGATTTACGGTGCAAAAGTTGAAAGTGAAGTCAGCCTGCAAGTTGCCGATTTTCCACTCAACAGCACGACTTTCGACGCATCCAATGATCTGACTGTTGATGAAGTTGAAAAAGTCGTCCGCGACACCGGCGCGCTGCTAACCGACGGTGATGTCCAGGTTGCCTCTTTACACTATGTGGACCCGGCGCGTTTCGGTGGAACCGATTCGTCTTTTGCGCTTAGCCCCGCTCTCGGTGTAAAAATCACCCAGGAAAATGTCAGCGTTGCGCTGCGTGCCGATGATGAAGAAGCCGCCGACGGTTTCTCGGAAGAACTGATTCCTTTCCGCCGGACGATGGACATCAAACAGGCGCTGCAAGATGCGGGTTACACGGGAGAAGACGTCTCTCATATGGCGGATGCGCTTATCAAACTGCTCAATTCGCCGCGCCTTAAAGAAGGTAGCGTCCTGCGTATCGGGACCGAAACACAAAATGGCGAAGACCGCGTTGTCAGAGCGAGTGTTTATCATCGAACCACACATCTGGTGACGGTGTCGCTGAATGATCGTATGCAATATGTGCCGTCCGATCAGCCAGAAGAAACACCGCTGCTCGCATCTGCGTTCGATGGCGATGCGCCGCCAACCGCCATCCGCGGCAATCTGCCAAGTGCATATGATGGTATCAGCCGCGCAGCCCTTGCCTATGGTATGACCGAAACCATGCGCGAAAACCTCGTCAAAATGCTGGCGAGCGATGTCGATCTTCAGGCACGCCTTTCGCCGAACGACAAAATCGATGCTTTTTTCTCCTTGCCGGACGACCCGGAAAAACCAGACGGTGATTCCCATCTTCTTTTCGTCGCAGCGACCTTCAGCGGAACGACGCGAAAGTTCTACCGCTATCAGGCACCCGATGGCAGCATCGATTACTTCAATGAAGACGGCAAGAGTGCCAAACAGTTCCTATTGCGCAATCCGGTGCCCAATGGCGTATTCCGCTCTCCTTTTGGAATGCGCCGACATCCGATTCTTGGCTACAGCCGCATGCATACCGGTGTTGATTGGGCAGCACCACGCGGCACGCCGATTATTGCTTCGGGCAATGGTGTTGTTGAAAAGGCTGGATGGACGAATGGCTATGGCAACCAGACTTTGATTCGTCACGCCAATGGTTATGTCAGCAGCTACAGCCATCAAAATGCAATTGCACGTGGCATAAGCGCCGGTCAGCGTGTGCGTCAGGGACAAGTGATTGGCTATGTTGGCTCAACCGGCCTTTCAACCGGTCCACACCTTCATTACGAGCTGATCGTTAATGGAACCAAGGTTGACCCGCTTCGTATTCGTTTGCCAGATAATAAAGCGCTTAAAGGACCGGAACTGGAAGCCTTTAAGCAAGAGCGCGATCGTATCGATACACTGTTAAATACAGATGATGCAGGCACCAAACTTGCATCCAGCGGTTCGGCAAAGAGCTGATTCTTCAAACAAGCGAGCTTAAAAACGCAAAACGAAAGCATATTGTATGAATATGCTTTCGTTGCCTGTCACACGGTTTTTGGAAAAGATGCGCGTTAGAACAAAGGATTAGAGCGCCGATCTGATCCAATCAGAAGCAAAATGCGCTCTAATCGGTGAATTCAACCGTTACACCCGGTTTCACAAGCTTCGCCAGCTCTTCCGCATCCCAATTGGTCAAACGCACACAGCCATGGCTGGATGTTTTGCCGATACGCGAGGGTTCAGGCGTTCCGTGAATACCATATGTTGGCTTTGACAGCGCAATCCACACTGTGCCGACCGGACCGTTTGGACCCGGCGGAATGGTCAGAACCTTGTCATTGTTACCCTGCTTGAAGTTAAGCTTCGGATTATATGTATAGTTCGGATTGATCGCGATGCGCTGGACTTGCACGATACCCGATGGTGACGGCGTATCAGACGAGCCAATTGTTGACGGATAGGCAACGACTAGTTTGCCGTTCTCGTCATAGCCGCGCACTTGCTTCCGCGCCTTGTCGGCAATGATTCGTGCAACCTTCGATCGAACAGCTTTGCCAAGGTTCGGAACCTTTACGACAGAACCCGGCTGATTGAAGTTCACACCCGGATTGATCTCCTTGAGATAGGCTTCATCAATGTGAAACTTCTCACCGAGCATTTCAGTCACGGATGTATAGGCCATCGCCGGAAGCTGTGCTTTATGGGCATAATCATCGGGAATGGATGCAACATACTGGCGGCCAACATCTTCGTTGGTGATTGTATAGTCGGTGAAAGCCGGGCCGCCGGTGGCTTCAAGCTCGGCATTGATTGCAGCCTCATCACTCGGATTGAGAAATTTACCCGTCATTTCGCTATAGGCGGCGGCAGCCTTGTCCACATTGCTGCCAGAGCGACCATCAATCACACCGGGGGATGCACCTGCGCGATCAAGCAACACCTGATAGGCCGCAATCTTCTGCTTTGCGCCCTGCCCTTTCGGCATTTCGATGGCTGGCGTCATATCATCGGCATGCGGAACAGCCTGCGGCTGCGTCCCTGGCTGTTGATAACCGGGATCGCGATTGATGCTGGCTGTTGGTGATTCGGTGTCCGGGTATTCGGTGCCTGCCGGCGGCAATTCCGAGCGCTGGACCTGACCGTCCCGGTTATAATCATAACCGGGCGCGGCGGGCGCTTCTGGATAATAATTCGGATCTTCAGGCACATTGCCAAAGCCGTCATAGGGCGCGCCACCGCCCACAGGACCATCGGACCAGCCATCATTCTGTTGGCGACCACTTGCATAGCGCCCGGAATCGCGCGGGTCTTCGATATGCAAAACACGTCCGCGACGATCAACCGTTACCTGCCGACCATATTCATCAGTATAAACGCGCACGCCCCTGTCGCGTCCGCGATCGTGCCCCCAATCAAAGAGCTGCGCGAGCTGCGTTGGCTGCGAAACATGAATTGCCGCATCACTTGTTTGCGCAAAGGCTGAACCGCCTACAGCAAGAATGCCGGTAAAAATACTTGCAAACCCGAACAATCCGAAGCGAAGCATGCGTAAGAGATGCGACATACAAGAAACCCTGAATTACCTTGAGACAAGGAATGCAACTATATGGTTAACAATTAATTACCCAATAACAGCAAATGCCAGATGAACTGGACATGAAGATGGCCTGAACATCCTGTTCAAAAAGAAAAAAGCGCCGCACTCAAACGAGTGCGGCGCCGTTTGCGACATAGTTTAAGACTTAGGCCTTTTCGTCTTCCTGCACCGGTTCACCTTCACCCATCACACGGATAGGACGAAAGTTGAGTCGGTCCGAGCCAGGCAAAATCTTGACGATCGAACCGTCAAGAATATCGCCAACCAGAATTCGTTCGGCCAACGGGTCCTGAACTTCTTTCTGAATAACCCGCTTCAACGGACGCGCACCATAAGCCGGATCGTATCCTTTGTTTGCCAACCACTCGCGCGCATCATCTTCGAGTTCCAAAGTAATCTTGCGATCATGCAACAGAGCCTGCAAACGCTTGAGCTGGATATCGACAATCGATCCCATATCGTCACGACGCAGCCTGTGGAACAGGATAATTTCATCGACGCGGTTGAGGAACTCTGGACGGAACGACGCCCGCACAACACCCATCACCTCATCACGCACAGTTTCAACATCATCGTTCTCGCCAAGATTGACGAGATATTCAGCGCCAAGGTTCGAGGTCATGATAATGACAGTATTGCGGAAATCGACCGTGCGGCCCTGACCATCGGTCAGACGACCATCATCGAGAACCTGAAGCAACACGTTGAACACATCCGGGTGCGCCTTTTCGATCTCGTCGAACAGGATCACCTGATAGGGTCTGCGCCGTACAGCTTCCGTCAGAACGCCGCCTTCCTCATAGCCGACATAGCCGGGAGGGGCACCGATCAGTCGGCTTACGGAGTGCTTCTCCATGAATTCCGACATATCAATGCGCACCATTGCCGTGTCGTCCTGAAACAGGAACGAAGCCAGCGCCTTGGTCAGCTCGGTCTTGCCCACACCCGTTGGTCCAAGGAAGATGAACGAGCCGATTGGCCTGTTTGGATCCTGAAGGCCTGCGCGCGCACGACGGACGGCCTTGGAAACAGCCTGAACAGCCTCGCCCTGTCCAACGACCCGCTTTGCGAGTTCGTCTTCCATACGCAAAAGCTTTTCGCGTTCACCTTCCAGCATCCGCTCAACCGGAATGCCGGTCCAGCGCCCAACAACCTGCGCAACATGTTCAGGTGTTACGGTTTCCTCAAGGAGGGAGCCCTTATTTTCGATGCTTTCAGAATCGGCAAGCTGCTTCTCAAGCTGAGGGATTGTTCCATAAGCCAGCTCGCCAGCCTTCTGGAATTCACCGCTGCGCTGTGCAATCGCCAAAGCATTGCGTGCTTCTTCCAACTGACGCTTCAAATCAGCAGCAAGGCCAAGCTTCTGCTTTTCAGCCTGCCACTTTGCCGTCAGCTCCGCTGATTCCTCTTCCAGATCGGACAGCTCTTTTTCAAGACGCTGCAAACGATCTTTGGAAGCCGTATCCGTTTCGACCTTCAGCGCTTCACGCTCGATTTTGAGCTGCATGGCGCGACGATCAATTTCGTCGAGTTCTTCCGGCTTTGAATCCACCTGCATACGCAGACGCGATGCGGCTTCATCGACAAGGTCAATTGCCTTATCCGGCAGGAAACGGTCGGTGATATAACGGTTTGAAAGCGTTGCAGCCGCAACAAGTGCCGAGTCAGAAACACGGACCTTATGGTGCTGCTCATATTTCTCCTTCAAACCACGAAGGATCGAAATCGTGTCCTCAACTGTCGGCTCATCGACAAATACCGGCTGGAAACGACGCGCAAGTGCTGCGTCCTTTTCAACATATTTGCGATATTCCTCAAGCGTGGTCGCACCCACACAGTGCAACTCACCGCGCGCCAATGCGGGCTTGAGCAGATTGGATGCATCCATCGCACCATCGGACTTTCCGGCACCAACCAGCGTATGCATTTCATCGATGAAAAGAATGATCTCACCGGCAGCCGTCTGCACTTCCGAAAGCACAGCCTTCAGACGTTCTTCAAACTCACCGCGATATTTCGCACCGGCAATCAGCGCACCCATATCGAGCGCCATCAGTTGCTTGTCTTTGAGCGATTCGGGCACATCGCCATTCACAATGCGCAGCGCCAGGCCCTCGGCAATCGCTGTCTTACCAACGCCGGGCTCACCGATCAGCACCGGATTGTTCTTGGTGCGGCGCGACAGAACCTGAATCGTGCGGCGAATTTCTTCATCGCGGCCGATAACCGGATCAAGCTTGCCTGCACGCGCATCTTCCGTCAGATCGCGCGCATATTTCTTCAGCGCATCGTAATTGCTTTCAGCGGAAGCAGAATCGGCTGTGCGGCCTTTACGCATATCATTGATAACCTTGTTGAGCGCGGTCGGTGTCACACCGGCAGCAGCAAGAATTTCAGACGTTTTTGCAGACTTCTCAATAGCAAGCGCAGTCAACAGGCGTTCAACCGTGACAAAGCTGTCACCCGCCTTGGTCGCAAGCTCTTCGGCAAGAGTAAAAACCTTGGCCAAAGGCTGCGCAAGATAAAGCTGGTCGTTACCGCCGGTCACTTTTGGAAGCTTTTCTAGGGCTGTCTGCAAGCCCATGCGCACATCGGCGATACGACCGCCAGCACGCTCAATCAGCGACGCGACCAGCCCTTCATCGTCATCAACGAGGACTTTGAGAAGATGCTCAGGTGTAAACTGCTGATTGCTGGAAGAAAGGGCAAATGTCTGGGCAGACTGGATAAAGCCCCGAACCCGTTCGGTATATTTCTCAATATTCATAATGTCTCCTTTTCCCTCCGACCCGTATCGGCATCGGAAGACTTCTGGTGACGGAGCCCCCTTATCGGCTGGCTCCTTATCCAAGAAGGAATATGGGAGTATGGAACGATTTCGGCAAGCCCGGAAAGCGCCTTAAAATGCAAATAAAAATGGCGCGGAAAACCGCGCCATTTTTTAAAATCTATCGTCTTGCGAGTTCAGCAATTACGCATCAGAATCCGCAGGTTCAGCAACTTCATCCTTGGGAACACGACGCGGGCGACCGGGGCGCCGCGTGACGCGGGCTGGCGCTTCTTCTTTAACCGAAGCCTCAACCGCTGCTTCAACCGCAGGCGCCGACTTTTCAACAGCCGGTGCTACTTCTTCCGCAACTTTGGCAGGCCGTTCAGCACGCACTGGCTTTTGAGCGGCGGGCTTTTCAGCAACGGGCTTTTCAACAACCGGCTCAACAACAGGCGCTGGAGCTGGCTGCTCATCGGCTAGCGCTGCAACAGCCGCCTCGATGACAGGCTGTTCGGAAGTTTCGCCTGCATTGAAGCGTTCGCGCTGAGGGCGGCGACCGCGACCGAGACGGCGCTGATCCCGTCCATCGCGACCATCACGGGACTGCGAACGATTGTCAGGGCGGTTGTCCGCGCGGCCTTCGCTGCTCTCTTCACCATAAACAACTTCAGCTGGCGTGCCTTCAATCACCGGCTGCGGCCCGGAACCATTGGCTGGCTGTGGCGCTGGCGCTGCTGGGGCATAGCCGCTTTCATCTTCATCACCACCATCATTGTCGAAGTTTTCTTCGCGCTGATACGGAATGTTCTGCTGCGCCATGGCAGCCATGATGATGCGATTGTAATGTTCTGCGTGCTGAAGGTAATTTTCAGCCATGACCCGATCACCGGACGCCTGTGCGTCACGGGCCAAAGTCGTATATTTTTCTGCAATATGTTGAGCATTGCCGCGGATTTTTACATCCGGTCCATTGCTTTCATAATTACGCGACAGAGGATTGGGGCCCTTGCGGTTGTTGTTGTTGTTATTATTGTTATTTCCCCGTCCGCGCATGCGCCTGTTCTGCTGTGCTGGCCTCATCGTCTTCTCTTTTCAGATTAAAGGGCGTCAAATTCCCGCGGCTTAAAGCCACCGGCTTCGCATTATCGAGCCATGGAGGAAGCACACCCTAAAACTTCCCACACATCGAATTGTTCAGAGTTCCGCACCGTCCACAAAGGACAACGCGAACTTTTTGGCTTGGTATTTGCAAGACCTCCCGAAAAGAAAACCCTTCGGAACTATTTTTGAAAGTCGAGCATTTCCGTACAAACCATCCCTTGAGAAAAACCTCATAGGAGCATGACCCTAATTCGTCATGGAGTATTTCCGCCACCGCCCTCAAGCGGGCAAAACCATTCTGGCTGTATACGGTGGCTGGAAACTAACCGGCTTCGCCGCAAATTCCAAGCGCTTTTTTGAGGTCGTCGCGTGTTTTTTTACTTATGACACATCAAACACTTGCAATACCAAATACCGGTAATCATGTTTCGTGGATACTTGGTTAAGCCTGTGTGGCGATTGAACATTTTCAAGGCATGACGCGTCAGCATCTTAGCGCCTTGGCATAATGTCTTTATGCACGAAAACCATGGCCCTTCTGTGGCCACCCAAATCGCTTGCAGAATTGATCAAATGGAAATTGGCGCTTTCAAAAATGGCGCCGACATCGTCAAACTGGCCCGCGCCAATTTCAACCGCAATCATACCGCCATCAAATAGGTATCCGACTGCCCCACTTGCAAGAGCACGATAGAAATCAAGCCCGTCCGCCCCACCATCAAGGGCTGCCATCGGATCATGCTCGCGCACATCAGCTGAGAGAGCAGCAATCTCTTCATGCGGAATATAGGGCGGGTTTGAAACAATGAGATGAAACTTTCCGCTGACATTCGCAAACCAGTCGCTTTTCAATGCCGCAAATCTCTCACTCACCCCATTGGCTGCCGCATTGATCCGCGCCATGGCCAGCGCGCCATCAGCCACATCAAGCCCGATCGCATTGAGCTTCTCAAATTTATGCAGGAGTGAAATCGCAATTGCGCCCGTTCCTGTCCCCATATCAAGCATCAGCGCCCGACCATATAGCGCAATCAGTTTTTCAATATAGGGCGAAACAAGCTCGACAAGCGCCTCCGTATCCGGGCGTGGTTCGAGTGTTTCGGGCGAAAGCCTGAACGGCAAACCATAGAAATCACGCATACCGATAATGCGGTGCACAGGCTCCCCTTCAGCGCGGCGCTCAAGCGCATCGTTTAATTTCGCGACCTGTTCCTCATCCATCATCTTTTCCGGTGATACAATCATATCAAGCCGTGTCGCGCCGGTTGTCCATTCAAGCAGCAACTGCGCATCAAGATCAGGCGTATTAACACCCGCACCCCGCAATCGTGCGCGGGCTTGCGCCATCAGATGATCAAGACGTTCACCACTCACGCGTTTTCGCCCATTTCCATCAACAGCGCCGTCTGATGGTCTGAAATCAGCGCATCGACCAGTTCATCAAGTTCCCCCATCATCACCCGGTCAAGCTTGTAAAGCGTGAGATTGATGCGATGATCGGTCACGCGCCCCTGTGGGAAGTTGTAGGTGCGGATACGCTCGGAACGGTCGCCCGACCCCACCTGGCTGCGGCGTGATTCTGAGCGTTCTGACTCAGCCTTTTGCCGCTCCATATCATAAAGACGCGCGCGCAGGATCTGCATGGCACGGGCGCGGTTCTGGTGCTGCGATTTTTCGGCCTGCACCACCATGATGCCTGTTGGAATATGCGTGATGCGCACTGCCGAGTCAGTCGTGTTGACGTGCTGACCACCCGCACCCGAAGCGCGCATTGTATCAATGCGGATATCTTCGTTGCGAATGTCGATATCAATGTCTTCGGCTTCTGGAAGCACGGCAACCGTTGCCGCAGACGTATGGATACGCCCACCCGCTTCGGTTTCCGGTACACGTTGCACGCGGTGCACACCGGATTCGAACTTCAGCTTGGAAAACACGCCCTTGCCCGAAACAGTGGCAATAATTTCCTTGTAACCACCGGCATCGCCCTCGCTTGACGAAACAAGCTCAACGCGCCAGCCTTTTTCGGAAGCAAAACGCTCATACATGCGAAAGAGGTCGCCAGCAAACAGCGCCGCTTCAAGTCCACCCGTACCGGCACGGATTTCAAGGATCGCATTCTTTTCATCGGCAGCGTCTTTGGGCAGAAGCAGAATCTGGACTTCCTGTTCAAGACCTTCAATGCGCTTTTCAACGTCTGGCAATTCTTCCACTGCCAATGCGCGCATTTCGGCATCGGTTGAGGCATCATCGCACATAGCAGTCAGATCACGGGCTTCATTACGCGCATCGGTCAGCTCCCGGATTTTTCCGACGACCTCCTGAAGCTCGGAATATTCTGAAGCAAGTTTCACATAGGTTTCCGAATCCGGATTGTTCGCCATCTGGCTTTCAATCATCGAGAACCGCTTCAAAAGCTGGTCCATCCGGTCCTGTGGCAATGCGATCATTGGTATATCCTGAAAACTTTAATAGCAGCGCGAATAAGCAGTATTAAGGGCCGCGCACAAGGCGCGACACCCAAACATTTCATGCAATTTTCTACGCTATAGCGGAATATCGTTGTCTTCGGCAAACTGAAGCAGCAACTCACGCAGCGAATGTGCACCATTTGGCTTGTCGAGCTTCTCATTAAGCAAAGCATTGAGCTTGCCCGCGTCAAGCGCTCCCAGCATTGCCTTAACCGGACCAATACTTGCCGCTGACATCGAAATCGAGCGGAAACCAAGGCCAATCAGCGCCATCGCCGTCAGCGGACGTCCGGCCATTTCACCGCACAGTGTCACCGGCTTTCCATGCCGTTTGCCTGCATCAACAATGTGACGCAATGTGCGCAGAAACGCAGGCGACAACTGATCAAAACGACCCGAAATCAGCGAGTTCCCGCGATCGACAGCCATCAGAAACTGGAACAGGTCGTTGGAACCGACAGACACAAAGTCCACAATCGACATCAACTCATCAAGCTGCCACAAAAGCGCAGGCACTTCGATCATCGCACCAAGCTTGAGATTAAGCGGCAGCGTGTGTGCAAAGCGTGACAGATGGCGCACTTCACGATCGATAATCTCGCGTGCAGCCTTCACTTCCGACACTTCCGTCACCATCGGCAACATAAGTTTCAGCTCACGGCCACCGGCCGCTTTCAAAAGTGCGCGCAACTGGGTGCGCAGCAGGCCCGGACGATCCAGCGTCAGGCGGATCGCGCGCCAGCCAAGAGCTGGATTTTCTTCCTGACCGGTTGCGCGGAAATAAGGAAGAACCTTGTCACCACCAATATCGAGTGTGCGGAAGGTTACAGGCTTGCTGCCCGCAGCCTCAATCACAGAGCGATAAAGACGTTCCTGCTGTTCTGCACGCGGGAAGGTCGATGCCACCATGAACTGAAGCTCGGTGCGGAACAACCCAATGCCGGCAGCGCCCGATGCCGAAAGCTGCGGCAGATCAACCAGAAGACCCGCATTCATCAAAAGCGAAATATCAACGCCATCCTGCGTCAGCGCAGGCTTGTCGCGCAATTCGCGATAATGCGCCTGACGACGCGCACGGAAGCGGACTTTTTCGGCATAAGCCAATTCCACATCCGCCTGTGGACGCAGATGTACAATGCCCTCATCACCATCAACGATAGCCGCATCATTGTTTTCCGCCATGGAAACAGCGCCCTTGGCCTGACCGACCACGGGAATGCCCATCGCCCGCGCAACAATCACCACATGGCTGGTCGCGGCACCATCTTCGAGCACCACGCCACGCAAACGCTCGCGCGGATAGTCAAGCAGTTCGGCAGCGCCCATGGTGCGCGCAACGATAATGGCATCCTTTGCCAGTGATTCGGCGATAGTCTTGACATCGCGTCCCATCAGCTGACGCAGCAGGCGGTTTGCCAGATCATCAAAATCGGACAGACGTTCGCGCATATAAGGATCGGTCAGATGCACCATGCGCGCACGCGTGTCGCTCTGCACCTTCTCAACCGCGGCTTCCGCCGTCAGACCATTGTGAATGGCTTCTTCCAGACGCCGCACCCAGCCGCGATCATGCGCAAACATGCGATAGGCTTCGAGCACTTCACGATGCTCGCCTTCCACAGCCACATCGCGGCGCGAAAGCATATCATCAATGGAAATGCGCAATGAGCCAACAGCTTCTTCCAGCCGGGCCAGTTCAGCCTGGCTGTCTTCATTAAACAGGTTGGTGACAACGATACGCGGCTCATGCAGCACGACATGACCAAGCCCGATACCGTCATTGAGCGCATTGCCCGTCACGCTCATCGGACGGCCAAGATCCAGTTCGATACCGGGGCGGGCAAGACGCAGACCATCGCCGGTCGCGATAATCTCGGCCAGAACCATTGCTGTCGTTTCAAGTGCCTCAACCTCATCCTCACGATAAGCGCGCTTGGTCTGATTCTGGACAACAAGAACGCCCAAAGTGCGGCCAGCACGAAGCACAGGCACACCAAGGAACGAATTATAGGCTTCTTCGCCGGTTTCAGGCAGATAGGCAAAGGCAGGATGGCTCTGCGCATCGGTCAGGTTTAACGGGCGCGCGCTGGCGGCAATCGTGCCGACAAGTCCCTGCCCCAGACGCAGCTGTGCAAGGTGAACAGATTGAGGATTAAGACCTTCAGTCGCATAAAGCTCAAGCACGCCATCGGCGCGCAGAATATAGAAAGAGCAAACTTCCGCGACCATATTTTGCGCGATTTCACGGACGATCCGGTCAAGGCGTTCCTGCGGCTCAAGTGATTCCGCCATCAATTCGCGCAACCGCTTCAGCAGCACGCGGGGACCAGTTGTCAGATCACGCATGATCGTCGGAGGCTCCTCATTTGGTACAGGCCCCGCCTCACGCAAAGCCAGTTCCCATTACCCGCCTGCGAAGCGTTACGCCGAATCCTTTGTGAGCATTTTTGACACCTACGTCTAGTCCAATCGTTCGAAAATATGAGAAGTCGTACAATAAGCCAATGCCGCACGCTATTTCTAGCGAGCGGCATTGTTTCAAAACGAACCAGATAAAGCCGGCTAATTACTTATCAAGACCATAGACGCCATGCAGCGTGCGGACTGCGAGTTCAGCATAAGGACCATCAATCAGGATCGAGATTTTGATCTCAGACGTGGTGATCGCGCGGATATTGATGCCCTTTTCAGCCAGGGCCTTAAAAGCAGTCGCTGCAACACCGGCATGGCTGCGCATACCGATACCGATCACCGAAATCTTGGCAAGACCGGTTTCCGACTGGATATGATCCGAGCCGATTTCTGCCTTCACTTTATCAAGAACGCGCAGTGCCTTATCAATATCGCCGGTCGGGATCGTAAACGTCATATCGGTTTTCGAACCGTCTTCCGACACATTCTGTACGATCATATCGACATTGATGTGCTCTTCGGCGAGAGGCCCAAAAATCGCTGCCGAGATACCGGGCCGGTCGGCCACACGCCGGAGCGAAATCTGAGCTTCATCCTTCGCATAAGCGATACCTGTGACGACCTGCTGTTCCACGATTTCTTCCTCGTCGCAAATGAGCGTTCCGGGCGGGTTGATCGGATCATCCATGCCCGGTGCATTGGGGTCCGTAAAACTGGAGCGCACGAAGGTGCGCACCTTATGTACCATGGCAAGCTCAACCGAGCGCACCTGAAGAACCTTGGCACCCAGCGAAGCCATTTCCAGCATTTCTTCAAATGTAATGCGGGAAAGGCGCTTTGCCTTCGGTTCAATGCGTGGATCGGTCGTATAAACACCATCGACATCGGTATAGATGTCGCAACGATCGGCCTTTACACCAGCCGCAATCGCGACAGCAGACGTATCAGAACCGCCACGGCCCAGTGTTGCGATGCGGTTATCAGGACCAATGCCCTGGAAACCGGCAACAACGGCAACCTGTCCCATTTCCATGCGACGGATAATTTCAGAGCCGTCGATTTCCTGAATACGGGCTGCACCATGCGCATTGTCTGTCTGGATCGGAATCTGCCAGCCCTGCCACGAACGCGCGTCAACACCAATGGACTGCAACGCAATGGCCAGAAGGCCGCTTGTCACCTGCTCGCCGGAAGCAACAATGGCATCATATTCACGTGCATCGTAAAAAGGCGACGTGCCACCGGCAACCTTGGGCATGTTCTGCACCCAGCTGACCAGTTCGTTCGTTTTGCCTGACATGGCGGAGACGACAACAGCCACCTGGTTGCCGGCATCGACTTCACGTTTGACGTGGCGCGCCACATTGGAGATGCGTTCCAGATCAGCCACAGAAGTGCCGCCGAATTTCATCACGATGCGCGCCATTTAAGGTTACGTCCCGTCTTTTGCAAAATTACACTTTAGCCTGCCGAAACATTATTTTCTTGCGACAGACAAACCGGGGGTCACATAGCTAAAATGTCGCGCTTCCGCAAGGGTGTGATTCCCGTGAAACAATAATGGATGCTTTGGAATCAGGAATTTGATTTGATCCTTGACTTTAAAGCGCTACCTTGAGAGCAGAACGGCACATTGCCTTCGCAGGAGATTGACATGACCGAGACTGCCCGCACCACGATTGATGCTTCTGAAATCGAGCATTTTTCGCGCATTGCCGCCGAGTGGTGGAACCCGCAGGGCAAATTTCGTCCACTGCATAAATTCAATCCGACACGCCTTGCCTATATCAAGGAAAAGGTCTGCGAAAAATTCAAGCTTGATGCCAATAGTCCGCGCCCGTTTGAAGGCATGCGCTTTCTTGATATTGGCTGCGGTGGTGGCCTGTTGTGCGAACCGATGGCGCGCCTTGGTGCAACGGTCATCGGTGCGGATGCATCCGAAACCAATATTGAAGTTGCAAAAATTCACGCGGCCCAAAGCGGTGTTGAAGTCGACTATCGCGCAACCACTGCCGAAGCTCTGGCCGAAGCGGGCGAGAAGTTCGATGTCGTGCTCAACATGGAAGTGGTCGAACACGTCTCTGATGTCGATCTTTTCATGTCTGCGACCAGCGAAATGGTAAAGCCGGGTGGGTTGATGTTTGTCGCCACCATCAACCGCACGTTCAAAGCCTATGGTCTGGCAATCATCGGTGCGGAATATGTGCTGCGCTGGCTTCCGCGCGGCACGCATCAATATGAAAAGCTGGTGCGTCCAGAAGAACTCGAAGCAGCTCTTTGCAAAGCGGGCCTCAATCTGATCGACAAGCTGGGCGTAACCTATAACCCACTTGCCGATAGCTGGAACCGTTCACGCGATACCGATGTGAACTACATGGTTCTTGCGGAACGGCCCGCATGAAACATGTCGCAGAAAAGTGGGAACCGGTTTTCTGATAACGACATGTTTGTACAAAAGAAACAAAGCGCATCGCGCTTTAATCAACGCTTCTGAGCTTTTGTCGTCAGTGCCACACCAAAGGCGATGACGACAGCACCTATCCATGTGAGCAACGGATAGTTTTCGCCCAGAAACAGCGTGCCGGAAATCAGCCCAAGCGCTGCGGCCACATAGCCGATCTGGCTGAGATAAACCGGCCCGCCGACCGCCTGTAAGCGAAAAAACAGAGCAAACATGCCTGCTGCCGCAACCCCTTGCGCCACAGCAGTGAGCGGCGCAAGCGCCAGTGTCTCAATCGGAAAATCGCCGTTAAACAACAACATACCAATCAACAGCATCACAGCCGCGGCCAGATGGCTGCCTGAAGCAAGCTCCGTCGGATCAGCATTTTTCGGCCAGTCAAGCGTGCGATAGACATTTCCCATCGCCAGAAACACCGGAATGAGAAGCGCTAATCCGATCCAGAGCGGATCGGCAGGCTTGCCGACTTCGCCACGCGTCATTGCCACCATAATGGCACCGATAAAGCCCACGATAATCCCTGCAATGCCGAGCGCATTGGGGCGACGAAGGCCAAAGCCCATCGAGATCAGAAGCGTGATCACCGGCGATAGCGTGTACATTATGCCGGTAAATCCGGCTCCAAGTCGCGGGATTGCCGACAGGATCAGCAGATTAGGAACCGCATAGGAAATCGCAGCCGTACAAATGTAATAGCGCAACCTGTGGCCGGAAATGCCGACCCGCTTTTTGCTCAAAAGCAAAGCCACAAGCAGAATAACTCCGGCACTGGCTGAAAACAAAAATGTCCAGATTGTCGGCGGAACCCCCGCTTCAGCGGCGATTTTTCCAAGAGGCAAAATAAGCCCCAGAAGCGTGCCTGTGGCAAGCAGCAAGAAAGGCGCGGAATCCATCAGTTTCATGCGCCATATCCTCTCACGCAGTCAAAGTCTTTAAGTATCAGTTTTTATCTTCCGGGAAGACAGGCAATGGCATCACATCGACGCCATCTTCAATGAGAGAATGAACGTCTTCTTTGGACGCTTCTCCGTAAATGCCCCGCGCTTCGGTTTCACCAAAGTGGATTTTACGCGCTTCTTCCGCAAATTTATCGCCAACATAATCCGCATTTTCGCGAACCTTGCGGCTCAACGCGCGCATTTGTTCAAGCGCCTGCTTCTGCGCCTCACCGAGGGCAATCGCCACCTGCTCTTTTGAGCGGCTGGTGGAGACGGCAGGCGCCATCAGCGATTTTCGAATTTCAGGCGAATTGCAGACAGGGCAAGAGACGAGTTTGCGCTCCGACTGCCGATCGAAGTCGGCATTGTCACGAAACCAGCCTTCAAATTCATGGCCGTGATCGCAATGAAGCGAAAAGCGGATCATGGATTATACGTCCTCTTTCTCTTGAACAACCTTCACAGAAAACTCACGTGCATTCTTGAGGTTCGGAACCTTGGCGCGTGCGGCGGCACTCTCGCTCACATCAATATCGGCAACAATGACACCCGGCTCATCATGCGCCGCTTCTGCCAAGACCTTGCCCCAAGGGGAAACGATCAGCGAATGCCCATAGGTCTCGCGACCATCCTCATGCACACCACCTTGCGCAGCCGAAATCAGGAACGCGCCATTTTCAATCGCACGCGCACGCTGCAAAACATGCCAGTGCGCTTCACCGGTCTGACGCGTGAATGCAGCAGGCCCGGTAATCACATTGGCGCCTGCCAGCGCCTGCGCACGAAACAGTTGCGGAAAACGGATATCATAGCACACCGCCATGCCAACATGAGCAAAAGGCAGTTCGGCAATCACCGTTTCCTTGCCCGGCTCATAGGTTGCTGATTCGCGCCAGCTTTCGCCGTTGTCGAGATCAACATCGAACATATGCACCTTGTCATAGGTTGCGATCTTCTCACCCGATGGCGCAAAGATGCCGCCACGATTGGCAATCTTGCCGTCACCGGCGGCAATCGCCGTCGAACCAATATGCAGATAAATGCCGTACTTCTTTGCAAGTTCTGACGCGGCCTTAAAGACCAGATCTTCCTTTTCATCGCGCAGACTTGCAAAAAGCGCTGCACGATCACGCATCAGCGCGCCGGTCATTTCCGGGGTCTGCACATAGTGAGCACCCTTTGCCGCAGCATCGGAAACCAGTTTTTCCATCGCCTCGACATTGCGGGCCACATCCGTGCCCGAACGCATCTGAACCGCAGCAGCGCGAAAAGTGCTCATAAGTGTCTCCCCCTTCATAATCTTAATTCAGTTCGCCAGTCGCAAGCAGACCATCAAGCTTGCCTGCATTATCGAGAGCAAACAGATCATCGCAACCGCCCACATGCACCGAACCGACAAAAATCTGCGGGAAGGTATTGCGGCCCGAACGCTGCTGCATTTCCGCACGCAGTTCAGGTGTAGCGCCTGCATTAATTTCGTTAAACGCAACGCCCTTGTTCTTCAAAAGACCGACTGCACGCGTGCAATATGGGCAGCCAGGGCGGGTATAGATGGTGACATCAGTCATGTAAAACTCCATTCGTTGGCCTCTATATAATGGCAAAACAACGATCTGGAAGCCCCTGATGCGTTCACGAATCCGGTAGAACCCGGCTGAATGTCAGCACATCCACGCTTTTTGCGCCACCGCGCAAGAGCGCACGTGTTGCAGCTTTCGCCGTTGATCCTGTCGTATAAACATCATCGATCAACAAGACCCTCCGTCCGCGCACATGAATATCGTGCTCCTTTGGCACGCGGAAAGCACCGTCAACATTGCGCTTTCGCTCTTTCAAACCAAGCCCGATCTGCTGATTTGTCTGACGAATACGCCTTATGGCCTGTGGTTCATAAGGCTTGCCACTGAGTTGCGCCAAGCTGCGCGCCAGCTCTGCCGACTGGTTAAACCGCCGCGACCAGAAACGCCATTTGTGCAACGGCACCGGCAAAATGACATCGCACTCATCCAGCAATTCCCGTCCGGCACGCTGCATCCAGCGTGCCATCCATGGTGCTAAATCCGTGCGGTCATGAAACTTAAGCGAGACAGCAATGCGCTGCGCAGCCCCTCTGTGAAGCACCGCAGAGCGCAGACGCCGAAACGGCGGCGGATTGGCGATTGCTTCCGCGCTCATGAAATTCTCGCCAAAATCATGATTAAACGGAATGCCAAGCACCGGGCAGTAAGGCTTTTCGATAAAGCGCAGCTGTGACCAGCACTCAGGGCAAAGCGTTCCGGGTTCGGAAACCTCTATACGGCAACCGATACAGCTTGCTGGAAACAGAATATCCGCAGAACGGCGCAAACCAACACGCACCGCGTTAAACGCCGTCGTTTTCAGCCTCAACACCAAGCTTTGATGCGACCTGTCGTCATCAACCATTGCATTCGCCCCCGTTCGAATGCATCTACGCCCTTATCCATATTACCGACGCATATCCGAAAGAGAAGACGGAATCGCAATGGCAGCCCCCTCATCCGCTCAATCGTCAGAAAATGCGATTTTTGATCGCGACCTCCAGCTGGCGTTCCGCCGCCGCGCTTTCAGGCATGCTGTGAAGGGTGCAGACTTTTTGTTGCGCAGAGTGGCTGACGATCTGGAAGACCGGCTTGCTGCTGTCGAGCGCCACTTCTCCGTTGCCATTGATCTTGCCGGTCACAACGGTCTTGCAGCAGGCGCTCTTGCTCATTCAGGCAAAGCAGACATGATTTTACGCATCGAACGCGATGCAGCTTTTCTCTCCGGTCCTTTTCCGGCCATTGTCGCCGATGAAGAAGCCCTGCCACTGAAACCCCAAAGTGCCGATCTGATTGTTTCACTGCTGTCGCTGCATTCAACCAATGATACGCCGGGCGCGATGATACAAATCGCCCGCGCGTTGAAACCGGATGGCCTGTTTCTTGCTGCACTCAGCGGCAATGGAACATTGGGCGAATTGCGGGAAAGCCTTTTGCAGGCGGAAATTGAACTGACGGGTGGCGCAAGTCCGCGCATATTCCCTTTTGCAGATGTGCGTGATGTCGGCGGTCTTTTGCAACGCGCGGGTTTTGCGCTGCCGGTAACAGACGTGGATAATGTGACGGTCCGCTATGACAGCATTTTCAACCTGATGGCCGATCTGCGCGCCATGGGCATGCAGAATGTGTTGCGCGATCGCTCGCGCAAACCAGTCTCGAAAAAACTGTTCCTGCGTGCAGCAGAAATTTATGCCGAGCGGTTCAGCGATCCCGATGGGCGTATTCGTGCCACCTTCTCGACAGTCTGGCTGTCAGGCTGGGCACCACATGAATCGCAGCAAAAGCCATTAAAGCCCGGCTCTGCCAAGGCTTCACTGGCCGATGCATTAAAGAATGTGGAATGAATCTTTCAGCAGTCGCCACTATGCGTGCCATCTGGATCAATCACGCAGATTGGGCGAACGGGTGCCTTGCGGGCGACGTAAGTGTCACGCTTGACTGATCCGGTCATGGTGCGATCGACACCGGCAGGCAGTACTGATTGCGATGCAACCTTGTTCGCCTGATCGTTTAAAACCGGAACAATAATCAACGCCAACGCGACCGCAGCCGACCCAAACAGCAAGACAACGCGTAAAATGCTGCCGCCCGCTTTTGAGAGTGGGCCCGGCTTATATTCGTTATGATCTGCACTAAAATAATTGTTGTCAAAACTCATGACATAAACTCCGAGGCACTTGTTTTAAACAATGCCGCAGCGGAGTGAATCATCGATTAACGCAGAAGGTTAACGTCAACGATTTGTCAGCTATTTTGAAGCTTTCCACAGGCTCAAAGCAGATCAATCAAAAACGGGATCAGCGGCTCATCGGCTGGCGGCATCGGATAATCGCGCATATCCTTCGGACGCACCCATTTCAGGGCCTGTCCTTCCAGCCCTTGCGCAACACCTTCAAAGCGACGGCAGACATAAAGCGGCATCAGAAGATGAAAATCATCATATGTGTGGCTGGCAAAGGTCAGCGGCGCCAGACAGGCCACCTTGGTCGTCACGCCAATTTCTTCTTCGAGTTCACGGATCAGCGTTTCTTCCGGCGTTTCACCAGCTTCGACCTTGCCTCCGGGAAACTCCCAGAGACCTGCCAGAGACTTGCCTTGCGGGCGCTGCGCGAGAAGCACACGCCCATCAGCATCCACAAGCGCGCAGGCGGCCACCAGCACGATGCGCCGGGCTTTTATCTCGCTCATTTCTCATTGCTCTCCCGATAAGCGTAACGATAGGCTTCCTGAAAGCCAAAGCGCTCGTAAAGCGCCAGTCCGGCAACATTATCCGCCTCAATCTGAAGCCAGGCTTTTTGGGCACCGAGTTGCTTTGCCCATTTGAGCGTCGCGCCGATGATAGCGCGACCATGACCGGCGCGGCGTGCATCCGGCAAAGTCCCAACATCGAACAGCCCCGCCATGACACCATCCTGCACGCAAAGCACATTGGAGACCGCCCGTCCGTCCTCTTCGAGAATAAACATACCCTTGTTGGGGCGAATGCCATCCAGCAGCTCGCAGAAACCCGGACGAAGTTCAGCGGGGCGCCCGTGAATGATGAGCGAAGCCTCGACGAAGCGGCCAATATCTTTGAGCGGAATCTGATCGCGCTCCTGCGAGAGATCAATATCATCCAGATTGGAAGTCATGACGATGGTTTCATCGCGACGCTCCCATCCCAGACCTTCAAGATAATCTTCAAGCTCGACAGGTGCGAGTGGCGAAAGCCTGAAACACGGCACCCGTCCGTAAACGCGAAAACGCTGCGATGCCTGTTCGATACGCGCCGGAATATCGCGCGTATCACCCGGATCAAGCGGATTAACCGAATTGAGCCGCTTTGAAGGATGTGCAGCCGTCATGCGTATCGCCCACGTTCCGTCATAATGAACGGACGTGGCAGGCCATGCACGAAAGCCAACGGCCTCCAGCTGGCGAACGATAGCAAGATTTGACATATTCAAACTCTCTCCAAGCTTAGCTGCGATAGTCGCCGTTGATCGCCACATATTCCTTGGTCAGATCGCAGGTCCAGACGGTCGCCTTGCCCTTCCCGATCCCCAGATCGACGCGAATGAGAATATCCTCGCCCTGCATATAGGCAGACGTCGCCTCTTCCGAATAAGCCGGATCGCGTTCGCCCTGATGCGCCACGCGAATATCGCCAAACCAGATCGCCAGCAGATCGCGATCAGCCGGTTCACCCGCTTTACCAACAGCCATGACCACACGGCCCCAATTGGCATCTTCACCGGCAACCGCCGTTTTGACCAAGGGTGAATTGGCAATTGAAAGCGCGATTTTCTTCGCAGAAGCGGCGGACTTTGCACCGCTCACTTCAATTTCGACCATCTTGCGCGCACCTTCGCCATCACGCACGACCTGAAGTGCCAGCGACTTCAAAACGCGCGCCAGCGCCTTTTTGAAATCACCCAGACGCTTGTCGGAAGCATCGGTAATTTCGGGTGCACCGCGTTCTGCAGCCGATCCTGTTGCAAACAGCATCAGCGTATCAGAAGTGGATGTATCACTATCAACTGTTACCGCATTGAACGTCGAACCAACGCCCTTGGAAAGCAGGCTCTGCAAGACATCCGCCTTAATCGGTGCATCGGTAACGACAAAAGAAAGCATGGTTGCCATGTCAGGTGCGATCATACCCGCACCCTTGGCAATGCCATTGATCGTCACCGGAACCTGGCCGAGCAGCACCGTTTCGGTCGCCACTTTCGGATAAGTATCGGTTGTCATGATGGCCTTGGCGGCTTCTGTCCAGAGATCGTCGCTGGCAGATTTTGCCATGTCACCCAGAAGACCCGAGAACTTCGACGCATCCAGCGGCTCGCCGATCACACCGGTGGAGGCAAGAAACACATCTGTCGTCTTGCATCCAACAGCCTTGGCGGCAGCCTCTGCGGTTGCTTGCGTGGCCGCCCGACCTTTGAGACCTGTGAAGGCATTGGCATTGCCTGAATTGACCACAACCGCACGCGCCTTGCCATGCACCAGGTTCTGGCGGCAGAAATCAACCGGTGCAGACGGGCAGAGCGAACGGGTGAAAACACCGGCTGCCTCCGCAGGCTTGTCAAAGACCATCAGCATGACATCCGTGCGGCCCTTATATTTGATACCGGCTGCAGCCGTCGCGATGCGGACGCCGTGAATAACAGGCATGGATGGATAATGTTTGGGGGCGAGCGGTGATACGGACGCAGACATGATTGCCTCTGAACAGATGCGATTTGATTCTGTCGCATTGGAAAGGTTTGCAGCACAAAATCAAGCTTTAACTAACGTTCAACAAAAAACGCCCCGGACTTCCGGGGCGCTTTGTGAATTCATAATTTACTGCTGTGGTTGAGCGGCATCAGGCGAATCGCCTTTATCCGCCGCTTCCTGAGCGGCGGCCGCTTCCTTCATCGCTTTATCGACGGCAGGATCCTTATATTCGATCTTCAAGCCATCGCGCAGCTTCTTGACGGCCTCGACATAACGCTCACGCATGATGATCGAACGAATCTGGTCGGAAACCTGATCAAATGCCGGCGGCTGCTTGGTGCGGCGATCTTCAAGCTGAATGACGTGGAAGCCAAACTGCGTCTGCACCGGCTCCTTGGTGTATTCACCCGGCTTGAGGGCAAAAGCGGCCTTTTCAAATTCCGGAACCATCTGGCCTTCGGAGAAATAACCAAGATCACCACCATTGGCGGCAGTGCCATCGGTGGAGTTTTCTTTGGCGAGATCTTCAAACTTCGCACCACCTTCAAGCTTCTTGATGATGGCTTCCGCTTCTTCCTTGGTCTTGACGAGAATGTGACGAGCACGCACTTCAGTCTGTGGAGGAATGGCCGCGATTTCCTTGTCGTAACGCGCACGAACATCGGCATCGGAAATCTTGTCGACAATCGCATCCTTGAAATATTCATTGTGCAGCGCACGTTCACGCAGGAATTCCATGCGCTTCTTGAAGTCCTCGCTCTGATCGAGCTTTTCTTTCACGGCTTCTCCAGCCATCGCCTTGATGTCGATGAGCGCTGCAAGAGCGGCCAGACGGCGCTGCTCGGCTGGAAGACGTGCAAACTGCGGATCAAGATCGCCTGCAGCCTGATCAACGTCACCGACAGTAATGTCCTTACCGCCGACGGTGGCCAGAACCTTTGCCGGATCTTCGGAAGCAGCCGCAGACTGTGCTGCCTCTGCGGGTTTCGCTGCATCCTGTGCAAAGACAGCCGAACTGGAAAAACCAGCGAGTGCAACCGAGGTTGCAAGAACGGCAAGTGCCTTGCGATAAGGGGCTTTGAGAATGGCTTTCATATGAGATTCTCTCCTTCGAGACCACCTAACGGCCCCATTAATGCGGCAGAATTTGGCCCTGAAACACACTTATTAGTGAGAAAAGACAGGTTTTGCGTCTTATCGAGCAACATTGACATCGCTCGAAGCCCCTCTTATCTGTCCTTCGTCTTGTCGTCCAGTAAGCGACCGGGCGAATTGCGCTAAAACGCGCCGTTTCTGGCAGCGTTGACAGCGTAGTTTTCTTGCATTTGTTTCAATACGCGTGAATAAAGCATTCGACAAAGCATTATCAGCAAAAGTGCGCAGCGGTTTTGCGTTCGAAAATGCGACAAAACAAAGAGTTAGAGCCTTTCGCGAATTTCGGTGAAATCGAGAGAGGCCATGACGCCGGAAGCGCTTCCGGCTGAACGGACAGGAAAGGACCAGGAATGGTCAGCTTTGGCGGCCTCGCCCGCAAGATATTCGGTTCATCCAACGACCGCCATGTGAAATCATTGCGCGTTCGTGCGGAACAGATTACTGCGCTTGAGAAGAATTACGAAGCCCTAACCGATGAACAGCTACAGGCGAAGACTGCGGAATTCCGTGCAGAACTCGCTCAGGGCAAAAAGCTGGATGCACTGCTTCCCGACGCTTTTGCAACGGCGCGTGAAGCGGCCAAGCGTGTGCTCGGTATGCGCCCGTTCGATGTCCAGCTGATCGGCGGCATGGTTCTGCACGAACGCGGTATCGCCGAAATGCGCACCGGTGAAGGCAAGACGCTGATGGCAACGCTGCCTGTCTACCTCAACGCTCTTGAAGGCAAGGGCGTACATGTGGTGACAGTCAATGATTACCTTGCCAGCCGCGATGCCGAAACCATGGGAAAGCTTTATAACTTCCTGGGGCTGACCGTCGGTGTCATCAAGCACGGCCTCGATGACAATGAGCGTCAGGCTGCTTACGCCTGTGACATCACCTACGCCACCAACAACGAACTCGGTTTCGATTATCTGCGCGATAATATGAAATATGAGCGTGGCCAGATGGTGCAGCGCGGTCACAACTACGCCATCGTCGACGAAGTGGATTCGATCCTCATCGACGAAGCACGCACCCCGCTGATTATTTCCGGCCCGCTGGAAGATCGTTCAGACTTTTACAATCTCATCGACACATTCATTCCGGCACTTGAGCCGGAAGATTTTGAAATCGATGAAAAACAGAAGACCGCAATCTTCACCGAAGTCGGAACTGAAAAGGTTGAGCAGCTTCTGGAAGCTGCTGGCCATCTCAAAGGCGAAAGCCTCTACGACATCGAAAATGTTTCGGTTGTTCATCACCTCAACAATGCCCTTCGCGCGCACAAGCTGTTCCAGCGTGACAAGGACTATATCGTCCGCAATGATGAAATCATCATCATTGACGAATTCACCGGCCGCATGATGCCGGGCCGCCGCTTCTCGGAAGGTCTGCATCAGGCACTGGAAGCCAAGGAACATGTGACCATCCAGCCTGAAAATCAGACGCTGGCTTCGATCACCTTCCAGAACTACTTCCGCATGTATACCAAGCTCTCCGGCATGACCGGTACGGCTGCCACGGAAGCGGAAGAGTTCGGCAATATTTACAGTCTCGACGTTCTTGAAATTCCGACCAACCTGCCGGTCAAGCGCATTGATGAAGACGACGAAGTCTATCGCACCGTCGAAGAGAAATACAAAGCCATCGTCCGTGACATTCGCGCCTCCCACGAAAAGGGCCAGCCTGTTCTTGTCGGCACGACTTCGATTGAAAAGTCGGAACTTCTGGCTGAGCGCCTGCGCAAGGACGGCATCAAAGACTTCCAGGTCCTCAACGCCCGTTACCATGAGCAGGAAGCTTTCATCATTGCACAGGCCGGTGTTCCGGGTGCAATTACGATTGCCACCAATATGGCTGGTCGCGGTACGGATATTCAGCTTGGCGGCAATCTTGAAATGCGCGTGCAGCGCGAGCTTTCAGATGTACCGGAAGGTCCAGAACGCACTGCCAAAATTGCAGAACTCAAGGCCGATATTGCAAGGCTGAAGGAAAAGGCACTGGCTGCAGGTGGCCTGTATGTTCTTGCCACAGAACGCCATGAAAGCCGCCGCATCGATAACCAGCTGCGCGGTCGTTCCGGCCGTCAGGGCGATCCGGGCCGTTCAAAATTCTTCCTGTCGCTTCAGGATGATTTGATGCGTATCTTCGGCTCCGACCGTATGGACGGCATGCTGCAGAAGCTGGGTCTCAAGGAAGACGAAGCGATCGTGCATCCATGGATCAACAAGGCGCTTGAAAAGGCGCAGACCAAGGTGGAAGCGCGGAACTTCGAAATCCGCAAGAACCTGCTCAAATACGATGACGTGATGAATGATCAGCGTAAGGTAATCTTCGAGCAGCGCCTTGAAATCATGGACGACGAAGACCTGACCGATACCGTGGCGGAGATGCGTCACGAAGTGATCGAAGATATGGTCGCGCTTCGGATCCCGAAAGATGCTTACGCTGAAAAATGGGATATTGCCGGCCTCAAGGACGACATTCTCACCAAGTTGAACCTCGCTCTTCCTGTGGACGAATGGGCCAAGGAAGAAGGTATCGCCGAAGAAGAGTTTGAAGCCCGGATCAAGGAAGCCGCGGACAAGGCCGCAGCCGAGAAGGCAGAACGCTTCGGCCCGCAGATCATGACATACATCGAAAAGTCAGTGATCATGCAGTCACTCGATAACCTCTGGCGCGAACATCTGGTCAATCTTGACCATTTACGTTCGGTCGTTGGTTTCCGTGGCTATGCACAGCGCGATCCGCTGAACGAGTACAAGACGGAAGGCTTCGAACTGTTTCAGGCCCTGCTTGCAAACCTGCGTGAAGTGGTCATTACCCAGCTGATGCGCGTCGAAATCGTGCGCGAAGCCCCGCCAGAGCCCGAGCTTCCGCCAATGACTGGCGTCCACATCGATGGAACCACCGGCGAGAATGATTTTGATGAGAATTCATGGGCCGAACATCAGCAGGATGAGCGTATCATTCCAGCCAGTGAACGCGATCCCGCCGATCCAAGGACCTGGGGCAAGATCAGCCGCAACGAAGCCTGCCCGTGCGGCTCTGGCAAGAAATACAAGCATTGCCACGGCGCGTTTGACTAAGCCACGCCCGAAACATGCTCCTTAAAACCAAAACCCGGCGCACAATCGCCGGGTTTTTATTATAAACATCATGGTAGTCCGCCTTGTTAATTAGAAATTGCGAAATCACCGATATATTCACGAAGTAATTACCATTTCAAAATTTTGGCTTCACTTTCGCACAGGAGGCCGTTTCTTTTTACCTTTATAAAGAACTGGCATCTAATGTTCAGCCATCGCAGGCCGAAAAATACGGGATGCGGTAAAACGGTGATCCTTCAGAAGATCACCGGAAAGAATGGGCCTGAAATAAAGGTCGCAACAAACAGGGTTGGCAACAAGTGCGTTTATCTGCCGCGAATGCAGCAAGCCGGAATTTATCTGGCAGGATCGCAACGAAACATCGTTCTGTGACGGGGCGGGTCGATCGTTTTTTGCTGTTTCCAAGGACGTCGATGCGCGCTCAGCGTTTATCGCTGCTGGCGGTGTTCATGCGCTTTGCAATGGCAGAAAATGCCCGCAGCAATACCTCTGAGGAGAGTTTGTAATGGCAGCAAAACCTTTGCTCGAGGAATCCGCAGGTGGACACACTGCACGCATTATTTCGCAACTCGCTGAAACACTGCCTGCCAGGGATGCGACCAAACGGCTGGAGGAAAGCCTTAGCAGCCGCGCCATTCCGCGCAAGCTCGCAATCTATGGCGCATCCGCAGGCTTTGAACTGCGCGACGAGCTTGATCATCTAAGCAACCGCACAATAGAGCCGAACATCTTCTTTAATGCACGCTTTCTCGCGCCCGCTATGCCGCGCCTTGAAGATCGCGAAGTGCGCTTCATGGTTATGCGTGACGAAAATGACGTGCGCAGCCGCCTGCGTTTCGTCATGCCCTATACGATTGAGCGTCCCGGCTTTCCCCTGTCATCGCCCGTTATTCGCGCATGGGCCACACCATTTGGCCCTCAGGGCACTCCGCTGATCGATCATGACGATCCTTTGGGCGTTCTTGAAGATCTGTTCGATATTCTGGCCCGCGATCATATCAAAATGCCGGAAGTGCTTGTACTGCCAGAAATGCGCGCTGACGGCCCGGTTGCAAAATTGATCCGTTCCGTGGCTGTCGGACGGCAATTGCCGATTGTCTCCATTGAGCGAAAAGAGCGGCCATTCCTTAAGAGCGATCTTGATGGTGAGACCTATGTCAAGCAAGCCATTGGCCCGCATCATCGCCGCGAATATGCCCGGCTGTGGCGTCGTCTTGCCGAGAAAGGCGAACTGGCCTATCGCATCGCAAGAAAGCCTGACGAAGTGCGCCACACATTCGAGCATTTTCTGACGCTTGAAGCGAGCGGCTGGAAAGGGCGGCGCGGCACGGCCATGGCGGTCGACCGTTTCCGCGCGGCTTTCGCACGTGAGGCGGTCAACAATCTGGCCGAGCGCGATTGCGTGCGCATCCACACACTTGAATTCAATGGTCGCGTGATTGCGATCCTGATCGTCTTCACGGTTTCAGGCGAAGCATGGACCTGGAAAACGGCCTTTGATGAAACGCTTCAAGCCTATTCGCCCGGCATGCTGCTGATGATTGAAGTGGTGAAAAACCATCTCGAAGACCCCAACATCACACGCACCGATTCCTGTGCGGTGCCCGACCACCCGGTTATGTCGCGCTTGTTTGAGGAGCGTGAAACCATTGAAACGCTTGTTGTCGGACTTCATCCGGGCGCAGACAAGCATGTTCGTCAGGCGGCGGCGCAAATTCATCTTTATCAGCGCACGCGCAATCTCACCCGGATTATTCGAAATAGAATCCGCAATTTTACCGATCGGAAATAAAAGTCACATTTACTTGAGAAATCAAAAAGCTGTGCTATCATTTGTTTCAGGAGAGCGCCTGTAAACTATTTTGGCAGGTGAAATTGAGGGTATAAATTGATTGGCTCCGGGTTTTACTCGAAAGCAATTAAGTAAAAATATAAACACGCCCCTCTTTCGCTGCTTCACAAAAACCAAAGCGCCTCCTGTGGGAAGGAGATGCGCTATGTTGGAATATCTTTCATACCTGAAAACACTTGACCTCATCGTGTTGGGCCTCATTGCATGTCTGGTCTGCTGGAATATTGTCGAGCACAATATCCGCCGCTAGAGCATGTCGCGAAAAAGTGGGAACCGCCTTCGCGGAGAAATCCGTCCGCCGATCTGATTTCTATTCGCGCTACGGTCCGAGAATGGCATGCGTGAAAACAAACAGATAGAGCATTTCCAATAGTTTAATCAAAACAGGAAATGCTTTAAGCGCAGGAAGCAATTTACACCTTCGAGCGCGTGATGATATGTGTGAAACAGTTTTTAAAACACGCTGCGCGACCACACAGACAATCAGAACGCCGATCTGTTTCAACCGGACTGACGAGCGATCAGGAGACTGTGGACTGCGCGTCGTGAAAAACCTGAAACTATAATCAGTCAGGCGCCCGAGGGCGATTGACGTTGTTTCGTTTAGCCGGTATATCCCTCCCCGCTGTCCGTTTTTGGACCATATCAAACTGCTTAAGCAGTCACGTGCGGGTGTGGTGGAACTGGTAGACGCGCCGGACTCAAAATCCGGTTCCGAAAGGAGTGTCGGTTCGATTCCGACCACCCGCACCATTTAATTCAATAAAACGTATATTTTACAAATACTTAGCGAGAATAATTATTCGCCAGCCCCTACCGTGGCCCCTACTTTTTTGCTCAGTTGGCCGTTTGATAAACTTTGATATTAAATCAATCGTCCTCGCGCGCGTGCGCGTACTGCTCCCGAAAGTGATTCATACGACAACCAGTCTTTCCCATATTCGCTCAATGGCGTTATTCGGGCTGGCGATAGGGCTTGATTACCTTGATTGTTTTTCAAGTCGGCGCGCGGATGGCGGCATGATTTCCTTCGATTAAATTCAAAGCCTATCGACGGAATGCAAAGCACCATGTCAAAAAAATTCATCAAATACGCCAGAAGCGAACCCTCAAAACCTTCAAAACTATAGGCGGCACAGAAAAAATATCGAAAACGCCCCTAAGCGGAACCTTCAAAACCCTCAAAACCCCTTCCTTGCTGACGCTGCTCAAAATGGACAGTCAGCAAATCGCAGTATTTTACTGGGCTGCCCCGGCGAAGGCGTGTCTCCAAAATTGGATAGACCCTTGCATCTGCGCATCTGCATCGGGGCAATCAGCACCCCTGAAAGACTCAAACTGTATTAGGGTAATCTTAGGGTAAGCCCTCACGCGCGTGCGCGTATTGGTCCCGAAATAGCTAACGGACCAATAACACGCTCTAATTGGGTCGCTTGAACCAGAGGAAACCAAGCCATCGGGCCGGTTCAGTCAAAACGTGATTAGCAAGCCATTTCTTGTGATATTCGTGATTGGGTACCAAATACACCGCTTCTGGCAAAACCTTTGGCGCCGAGTTCGCATACGGGAGATTAAAACGCATCCTCCAACCGGCATTTTTCCTCACTCTAGTTGCATGTTCAACCAGATCCTTTGCCAGCACATCCGAGAAAAATAAGAAGTCATCTAAAACCTCGAGAGAACCACTACACCAATCCTTATATCGGCTATCCTGACCGTGTTGAGTTTCCAAAGACAGATAGATAGGAGCAACGTAGCTGATTGGTTTCCCCTGTAGCTCTTTCCTGAGGTCATCATGGGCCGCAATCAGATGGTTAAATGCCTGTTGCGCTTGAAGTAATTCTGATAGCGCAGCGAGAGGTCTGCCATTAAGAGTCAGTTTTCCAAATACTAACGCTGACAATTCAGCTAATGGGAAATGTATAGCAGGGGGAGTTTGCAAGTGAATTTCAATTTCTTTAACACCTTTTTTGATCTGCTCCCTTGTCTCGCTCCACTTTTCAAATAAAGGCAGATAATGCTGCTTTTTCAAGCTGGCCGCTTGATTAAAAATTACTGCAGTTAAGCTATGGGCTGCATTCGCAGTATTTATAGCCTCCGTTATTCTTTGGAGCCTCATCTGCTTGTTAATTGATCGTTGTGCTCCCCAAGCGCCAAAATACGCACCCAAACCACCAATCAGTGCGGTTGATCCGACAAACGCCCAAGCAGCTTGTTGCTGAACTAGCGCATTGAGCAGCCAATCCAATTTCACACTTAAAAAGTGAAATGCTTCCCAAAAATAACAGACCATGTTCCCCGCCCAATAGTTAAGCGAACTGCGCGTGAAATCGCACTGCACATATTCGCAGCTTTCTATATCAGGAATTACTTACAGGGCGAGACCGTACATTGAACCTATTTCAAGTGGTACACATCACCTAGAAACGGCCCTGGCAGTGTATGCCTTTCGGCAATGCCCTTCGCAGTATGGGTGTCCATTTTGGACGACCTCGCCACAGAACAGGTGAAGCTCTCCAGCCTGCGCACGATTAACCGGCCACTTGCATTGATTGCGTGAAAGCTCAACCAGCGGGAAGTCTGAGGCTTGTCGGGACTGGTTCATGCGCCTATTCCTCCCAATATCCGGCCAAATTCTTCCCGCTCCTCTACAAAATCCTCGTCGGTGTGCTCAAAGTCTGCATCACCGTCAATCTGATCGAGAAGCGCGATAGCTTCATCAATCCATTGCTCCAGAAACAGGCGGCGTAGTCGGTTAATGGCAGGGCTGTTCATTTGGTACCCTCGTCCTTCGGGAACAGGGCAAAGGCCATGCGCCTTGCTGCTTTGAGGATGAGAATTGCGAGGGTCACGCGGATCAGGGTCATCATGACACCTCAACCAAGGTGTCCATCTGTCGGCAGGCTTCCTCAGTCTCGGATTGCCTAATGCGCTCCAGATCGGCGGCAGAAGGCGGACAATAGTTTCCCTCACCTTCAACCAGTCCAAGCCCTTTGAGGCTATCGAGAATATGAGTGAAGTCGCAACCGGAATGGCAGCGCAATAATAGCCTCCCGTCCGATCCGTCCGATAAACTCAGGCTAGGCCGCTTGTCGCCATGAGCCGGACAGCGCGCAACGCCATACCGACCATGCCAGTGACCACCCAGAGCGCGGGTAATCTCTCTGGCGTTCGTCATTCTGCTGCCTCCGCATCCATTTCAGGACGGGAAACCTCAGAACGCAGCACATAGCGGGCATGGGTGCCGCTGAATGGGCCAGTGTGTTCCTCGTGAACTGTTTCGATATTGACGCCGAAACTACGCAGCTTGAACACATAGGCTGACCAGCGAGGAGCCGGATTGTCGATTGGTGTGCAGCCAGCGTCACCGGCATTGATAAGGTTTTCCAGCGCCCAACGGTCTCGGCCTTTCACGCGAATGGAAAAAGGCTCTGCCCCGCGATTGGTCACACGATAAATACGAGAACCCCAGAGGGAATTTTTAGAAGTCATCTGCCTATCCTTTGGAATTGCACCAAAGAACGGGAGGGGCTATTGTGATTGAGAGAGTTCAATAAGCCCTTCGGCCCCGTCCTTGTCTGGCGGGGTCGTTTTTTATACAGCGTGGCGTTTGGCTTTGGCGTCTTCGATTGCTGCGTTGATTTCCGACTGCGCCCAGCGGGAAAGACTGCCCATCTTGATAGGCTTCGGCAGCGTGCCGTCAGCAATACGGCGGTAAAAAGTAGGGATGCTCACCTGAAGGATTTTAGCACCTTCACGGGCAGTCAAAAAGAGGGTCGGTGATTTGCATTTGTCGGCCCTGATAATCATTGATAACGGGCTGAACTTAGGCGAACAAAATCAGGAGAACCGACGGTTCTGGCCGGCATTTCTGGCTAACCGATGGTAGAATACGAATTTGGTAATGAACCAGTGGCTATTTCGAGAATATGCAAAGAAGCACTGGTTCTCTTTTTCCTATCCTATTGATTTTATTAAACTCCTCTTGCAATAATCAGGAACTGAGTAATCCACTCATCGTACCATTCATCACTTAACGGCTTGCGTCTTTCCACAAACAAGCTGGTGCTGTTCTCGGCATCATGCTTGGCTGCAAGCTGTTTTGCCTTACGTCTGCGCTCCCTATCTGAGAGCCTGTTCCAAAAAGGGTTGAGCGATTACAGTAGGTTATGATCCAATCGGATTGCTTACATTCGATGGAGATCACAATGGCCTGGACAGTAACCGCTCGCCGCCACTATGTACGTCGCAATTCG
>NZ_JAPHAV010000022.1 GCF_026241335.1 Ochrobactrum chromiisoli
CCAAAATCAGGAATCCCATAGGCATGAAATATCGATGCGAAACTCGCGATATGCACAGTGTTTGATATTTCTGACTTCGACTCAAAAACAAAATCAAAAGAACTGCCAACAAATCTGCCCCGGTTACTCATTGCAGCTTATTGGGTACGGTATCACTTTGATGGGTAGCTGCTGCTTGCTCTCAAAAAGGGCGTGGGTATGCCATTGCTTGCGATCTCAAAACAACTCCGCGGATCAATACAATGCTGTCCATATGCCAACGCTGGGTTCGTTTGATGCGGCCCATTTGATGCAATCTCTGAGAAAGACCGCTCTCCCTTGTTGTATCGCTGTGATGGGATGGTCACATGTTCCAGCCGGCATCATTGGGGTTTGAGATAGGTGCTTTGGGACGTACAGTTTGACCGATCCCGCCAGCTTATGTGAAGCCATTCGTTAAGCGCCAGAAGAATGATCCAGGAACGATCTGCGAGGCAGTTTTGCGTTCCACGATCCGGTTTGTTGCTGTAAAAAGTGAGCAGACTCAAGCTTTGGCTGTGGAGTTTAGAACGTGCGATTTTCTGGTCTGACAGAGAACACAGATTATCAATGCCTTGATAGCCAAGGGCCGAATTTATCGCGCTCCGGTCTCTGCAGTATGAACGCGCAATGAACGGGTGGCGGTCGGAGATGTAAGAGGGTTAACAGGAAAGTTATGGCGTAATAGTCGATGAGGCGAGATCAGGAAACCCAGATTGCGACAAAGTGGGAAGAGATCGCGGTTGTTTATTGGACTTGGCTTGCGAATTGCCATGCGGGCCAGCAGCATGTTCCGTCAGCTCAAATAGCTCGGCTATTTATGAGTGTACGCCCTAGCCGTGTGGACAATTATATTTTCATCATATCCCTTCGGGACGTGGCGGATTTTGCCCTGAATGCGTCAAACAGCCTTTGTGGAGGTACACTCCACGATGGCTTATTCTCCTGCTCACAAACAAAACCCTCTCTCGCTATGATCGAAAAATAATTGTCCACACAGCATGAAACAGCATCATCGCTTTACCAAACGCATTGCCAAGCCGATGATAACTGCTCGCCATTCGAAGTCTTAGCAGAGCTCCCGGCATCAGTGCGCCCAGAAATAAAGCCGTATAGTCCCTATCAAATATTTTTGCGACAGATCCGCAACGTAATATTATACGGGTTACTTATACGCTTCATAAAGCTTGCAGTGAATCTGCACCATAATTCCACAAAGGCTTGATATCGACATGCTGCAGCGATGGCCCGCCTCTCTGAGAGGGCCAATACGAACGATCAATCTCAATAAGCAAGGTTGCTCCTCCCGAGTCGGCCGAGAGCTTTCATTCTAGGGAAATCGAATGACTGATAAAACTTCAGTAATTGTTTTTTTTCCTCCGCTTGTGGACTTGGTAGACGATAAGTTTTTCATCAAAGCGGAAGACATCGATGGTAAGCTTTGGGAGCTAGTTGGCCCGATATCTGATGATAAGGTCGCGATGTGGATTCGTGCAGCTCTCACCGCAATGGAAGATGGTTGGGGTTATCTTTCCGCTTTAAGAAATACGCTCTCTGGTACGTGTGGTGAGAGAGATTAAAAAAGCGACTTAGATCGCAATAGCACTTCTTTGGTATCGGACGATTGGCGGACTAGATATAGTGGGCCGCATCCAATCATTGGCAAACTGCTAACTTTTCCAGTCCTTAGGCACATACGAGTAATGCCCGTCGAATTGATTTGACGTCAGATTGGCTTGCACGGAGTGTCTGTTACATGAACGCAAAGAGGAACATTGTGCTCATACGCAATTTTTCGATCGTCTGCATTATATTGTTTTTGTTCGCCTTTTTAATGGCGTATCTTGTTAATACGACGCAAGAAACACATCTGCAATTGCCAGACGCTTCCTTCCACTACGCTCGTTAAATTATTGCGTTTTGCTGTGGTTCTTAACCCGCATTCGCTTGAGGCTTTGTAGTAAGGGGCGTTGTCTTCTTCGTATATCACTGCTTACGAGAAAATTTTCTGCAAGCAATATCACTGCCTCCACGTGATCTGCACATTCCCTCAATATTATCTGAACGCAGCGGCGCGACAAGCGGGTAATAGATGCAATCTGGACCACATAATGTCTCACCGCCGCTTCTCCATTTTCGCTATCGTTGCAGGCGGATGTTTCATCGCTGCCATGCTTGCTTTGCAAGGTCGGAGCAGTTCAGCTCCGGAAGCCGAGGTTGCCTCATCAGCCGTCCCAGTGCGCGCCGAAACTGTTAAAGTCGGTCGCGAACGCGTTCTTCTTACGGATGAACTGCCGGGGCGAGTTGCGGCTTTTAAGAAAGTTGAAATCAGGCCGCAAGTCAGTGGGATCATTAAAAAGAAAGTTGTTGAGGCCGGCTCCCGTGTCAGCGCTGGTCAGATCCTTTTCGAGATTGAACCCGCTTTATTTTTGGCGGATCTGGAAACTGCACGGGCCGCATTGACGCGTGCAGAAAGTGCGCTGGAGCATGCTCGGTCGGGTTTTCAGCGCGCTGAAGCTTTGCTCGCGAGTAAAGCGGCAAGTCTCAAAAATTATGAAGACGCGCGCAATAATCTAACGACGGCGCAGGCAAATCTGGCCGAGGCACGTGCTGTTTTTCACCGTCGTCAGCTTGATCTTGACTTCGCCACCATAAGATCGCCGATTGATGGCTACGTCGGGCGCACCGTCGCGGACGAAGGCTCTCTCGCATCAATTTCGGGGCAGACCGAACTCGCAGTCGTTCAGCAGCTGGAACGTGTTTATGTGGATTTACGCCTGCCTGCGACAAAACTCGATGCCGTGCAATTTGCGGCAGAAGAGAAAATAGGCCAGATTGAGATACTACGTGCCGATGGCAAGCCATATTCCTATCCGGCGAAGCTGGTGCTTTCAGATGTTACGGTTGACACCGTGACGGGCAATGCAACGATCCGAGTGCTCGTTGAGAATCCTGAATTGCAGCTTTTGCCTGGCATGTTTGTTCGTGCCCAAGTGCCAAGCGGATTGCTCTCCGATGTAATACTTGTTCCTGAATATGCTCTCGTTCGGACAGGAGGAGACGACGCCAGTCTCATGGTCGTTGATCCCGACGGGCACGCAAAAAGGCGCAAAATAACGCTTGGAGAGGCCATCGGTCGCCGTGTGGTGGTCAAGTCAGGGCTTCAACCGGGTGAAACCATCGTAATTCGCGGTCAGGACCGTTTGCAGGATGGGATGCTCGTAAACGCCGATCACTCACCAAACGCGACGACTGTGAAAGACAAGATTTAAAGGCCAGATCACCATGCCACAATTCTTCATCAAGCGCCCGGTTTTTGCCTGGGTGATTGCCATATTCATTGCATTGGCTGGTGTTGTTGCGATCCCACAACTGCCGGTTTCACGTTATCCTGTTATCGCACCGCCGAGTATCAGTATTTTCACAACATATACTGGAGCTTCTGTTCAAACGGTCAATGATAGTGTGGTTGCTCCTATCGAAAAGGAACTCTCAAGCGTCAAAAACGTTTTATATTATGAATCGACAGTCGACTCGACAGGTGCTGCGAATATCACGGTGACGTTCAAACCTGGAACGGACCCCGAACTCGCGCAAGTGGATGTTCAAAATAGGTTAAAAAATGCCGAGCCTCGTCTTCCAGAAGTCGTTCGCCGTAACGGAATAAATGTGGAAGCGTCAGAGTCGGGCTTCCTTATGGTCATTGCGCTCAAGTCACGCAGCGGTGAGACAGACGAGCTGAGCCTTGGTGACTATCTGACGCGTAACATCGCCGAGGAGCTCAAACGCGTTCCCGGCGTTGGACGTACCCAACAATTTGGTTCCGAACGTGCAATGCGTGTTTGGGTTAACCCGACGAAACTGGCTGCCTATAACCTGAGCATGTCCGACGTGACGAGCGCGATTGCCCGCGAAAACGCTCAAGTTTCGCCGGGCAGGGTCGGGGACGAACCGACCGTTCCGGGGACCAAAGTTTCAACGCCACTGATTGTGCATGGACAGTTGAACTCACCCGAGGCGTTTGCAGCAATACCTTTGAAAACCCAGACAGATGGCGCGCGGCTGCTGTTGTCCGATGTTGCACGTGTGGAACTTGGCGCACAGACTTTTGCCTTCAGCGTCAGCAGTAACAGCAAGCCTGCTGCTGCAGCGGCGATACAAATGTCGCCGGGTGCCAATGCCGTCAGCACTGCGGCGGCGATCGAAAAGCGGTTAGGTGAACTGCAGGCTACAATGCCGAGTGATCTCTCAGTCTCAATTTCCTACAATACCGCCCCCTTCGTGAAAGTGTCGATTTTGAAGGTGGTGCAGACACTTGTAGAGGCGATGGTTCTGGTGTTCCTCGTGATACTGCTGTTTCTGCAGAAGTTGCGGTACACATTGATCCCAACAATTGTCGCGCCGATCGCGCTGCTTGGCACATTCGCGGTGATGCTGGTTGCCGGTTACACGATCAATGTTTTGACCATGTTTGGCATGGTTTTGGCAATCGGTATCATTGTTGACGACGCCATTGTCGTCGTTGAAAACGTAGAACGGATCATGGCAAGGGAGGGGCTCTCGCCGAAGGAGGCCACTCGCAAAGCAATGCGCGAAATTTCGGGCGCTATCGTCGGGATCACATTGGTTTTGGTCGCCGTCTTTATCCCTATGGGATTGTCCGATGGTTCTGTAGGAGCAATCTACCGCCAATTCACAATGTCGATGGCAGTGTCGATCCTGTTTTCAGCCTTCCTCGCACTTACCCTTACGCCTGCTTTGTGCGCCACTATCCTCAAACCTGTCGGCCCCCACGCAGAAGTGCGTTTCTTTTCGTGGTTTAATACCAAGTTTGACCGTTTAAGTGCACGCTATACCGGCGCTATCGGCTGGATTTTACGGCGTGGTGTTCGGATATTGTTGGTTTACATTTTGCTCTTGGGAGTACTGGGCGTTGGTTACTCTCAACTGCCGACGTCGTTCGTGCCGGAAGAAGATCAGGGAAATTTCATGGCAATGTTCGAGCTGCCGGCTGGTGCCACAGCAGAGCGCACGCGGGAGATTATTGCAAAATATGAAAAACACACGGCATCGCGTGCTGATATTACGGAGAGCATCGTTATTCAAGGTTTCGGATTTTCCGGCTCTGGTCCGAATGCTGCTCAGGCGTTTACCAGTCTTAAGGATTGGAGTGATCGTAAGACAACGGTAAACGACGAGATCGCGGCGGCGCAAGCAGCGATGGCGGATATTCCGGAGGGAACTGCGATGATAATGAAACCACCGGCCATTGAATCGCTGGGAACAACATCTGGTTTCTCCCTTCGCTTGGAGGATCGGGGTAATGCCGGGCCAACAGCACTGAAAGCGGCCGAGAGCGAGTTGATAAGGCTCGCCTCCAAGAGCAAATTGCTCACGGGCGTGATGACGGATGGGCTTCCAGATGGGCAGAGTATTGCGTTGAATATTGATCGCCAGAAGGCGCTGGCTCTTGGTGTTTCTTTTTCAACCGTGAGCGACATGATTTCGACAGCAATCGGGTCAACTTATGTCAACGATTTTCCGAAAGACGGCCGCCTTCAACAGGTAGTCGTGCAAGCCGATGCACAGCATCGTATGCATATTGATGATGTGCTTCGCCTTGAAGTGCGCAATATTGATGGCGCAATGGTTCCCCTGTCGGAGTTTGTCCAGCCTGTCTGGCAAACGACGCCGCTTCAATTGGCGCGCTATAACGGCTACCCTGCTGCTCGTCTTTCAGGTTCCGCTGCGCCGGGCGTTTCGAGTGGAGTGGCAATGTCCGAGATGGAGCGATTGGCAAAACAGTTACCGTCAGGATTTGCGGTTGCGTGGACGGGGCAATCGTTACAGGAAAGACAATCCGCAGCCCAGACGCCAATTCTTTTAGCCGCATCGATGCTCGTGGTATTTCTGGTCTTGGCCGCACTTTACGAAAGCTGGACAATCCCGCTGGCCGTTATGTTGGTTGTGCCGCTTGGCGTGCTCGGGGCTGTGCTGGCTGTGCTGGCACGGGGCATGGAAAATGATGTGTTTTTCAAGGTTGGCGTCATTACGATAATCGGACTTTCTGCAAAGAACGCCATTTTGTTGATTGAATATGCTCGCCATCTGCGCAACGAGGGGCAAAGCCTCAACAGAGCAGTGCTTAAGGCATCACGATTGAGATTCCGGCCAATTCTGATGACTTCACTGGCCTTTATCTTGGGGGTCGTGCCACTCATGATCGCGCGCGGGGCCGGTTCTGAAATTCAGAATGCAATAGGAACAGGGGTTTTTGGAGGAATGTTATCCGCAACCGTCCTGGCTGTTTTCTTTGTACCCTTGTTATATGTAACAATCAGCCGACTAATCAGAGTAAGAAAATAACACCCGTCCGCCGAACCCAGTCGGTACCTTAAATAAACACCCGTCGAAAACGTTTCAGAGATGGTAGATAGCCATGAACAATGCTTTAATTCTTATTGTTGAGGATGAGCCCGAAATTGCTGAAATCATCGAGACGTATCTGTCTCGCGAGGGGTTTCGCGTTGTCACGGCAGGTGACGGAACTGTCGGGTTAGGGCATCATCTTCGTCTTCGCCCTGATCTCGTGGTCCTCGATATTAAATTGCCGGGACAGGACGGCTATGAGGTTTTGGCTGCAATCCGCCGCCGCGGCAATACGCCAGTCATTATGGTGACCGCTTTGGCCGAAGACTTGGATAAGCTGCAAGCGTTACGTATCGGAGCCGATGACTACGTTGTTAAGCCTTTTAATCCGCTTGAGGTCGTAGCGCGTGTGAAAGCCGTCCTGCGAAGAAGTATGGGCGTGCCGACTGAACGTTTGTTGCGCGTGGGGCCGGTAACCGTGGACTTACAGGCGTATCGCGTCACGGTTGAAAGGGACACAGGTCCTCTCACGCTTGAGTTAACAAAGACAGAGTTCCGTATTCTATCCCATATGGCTGCGAGTCTGGGGAAGGTTTTTGAGCGCTCGGAGTTGGTTGATGCGTGTCTGCCCGAAGGTGAAGCGCTCGACCGGACTGTGGATAGCCATGTGAGCAATTTAAGCCGCAAGTTAGCGGCCGCCGGAGCTGATGGATTGCTTACTGGAGTGCGCGGCGTTGGATACCGCTTGGACAATACAAATGGGTAAAAACTTAAACTCATTGATTGTGCGTGCGATGATAATGCTTACGCTGATAATGCTTACGCTGTTGGCGTTCGCTGTGGTTTACTTCGGGCTGACGGCTTACTTTTTTTTCATTTATGAATGGCTTTACCCCGATTTCACCAATGATGACGTGCTTCGGACGGGCGATATCATAACTCTGGGCCTTCTCTTAGGAGTGGGTATATCGACAGCTTCAGTGCTTGGGTGGGTTCTTGCAAAGCGGATTGTCGACCCGTTGAAGTCGGTTGCGAATGCGGCGCGCAAGATTGCAAATGGTGACTTCTCTGCACGCGCCAGTTTACGACACGAAAACTTCGGCGAGGCAAGGGATTTGGTTAATGACTTCAACCAAATGGCGGAGCGATTGCAGCGTGCTGAGGCTGAGTTGCAATATTCCAATTCAGCGATCGCGCATGAGTTGCGGACACCGCTGACGATACTTCGCGGCCGCCTGCAAGGTCTGCTGGATGGAGCCTTTTCACCCAGTAGTGAATCCTATGCACGCCTTATCGGGCATGTCGACGACCTGTCGGCAATTGTCGAGGAATTGCGCACACTCGCACTCGGCAACGCTGGCAAACTTGACCTGCAGTGCACCCAATTTGACTTAGCGACAGAGGCTGAGAGCGTTCTTGCATCGCTGGAAGATCAGTTCGAAAAATCTGGGATCAAAACGGTGTCCGCGCTTGGCCATGCAGTTACAGTCGCTGACCGTTGGCGTGTGCGGCAGGCTTTCATAGCCTTGCTTGAGAATTGTTGCCGTTACGCACCGCAAAGCACTGTGTCCGTCGAGACCGGCGTCGCAGGCGAACACGTTTTTTTCCGCTGTAGCGACACGGGGCCAGGCCTCTCCGAGGAAAGCCGATTACGGGCTTTCGAACGCTTCTGGCGCGCTGACGATTCGAGGGGGCGGGGCAGGGGCGGATCCGGTCTCGGCCTATCAATTGTGAAAGCGATTGCACAGGCGCATGGAGGGGACGCCCGTATTCTCCCCCTTAAAAACTCCGGCTTTGGGATCGAAATCCGCATTCCGATCCGAGAAACCACGGCTTCGAATTGAGAGAACCAATGTCTCCAACGCCTCAAAACCCAGACGATTATGATAGTCTTGCCGCGCAGCACGTCTCATTGCGGCGTGTGTTAGCACTCTTCAGGCCTTACCGGAAAAGGATCGCGACTGTTATTGTGCTGATGTTGATCGCATCGGCAACCGGATTGGCAGGGCCTTTTCTTTTGCGTGCGATTATCGATGATGCATTGCCCCGAAATGACCTCAAACTGTTGAGCTTGCTTGTGGCAGGTATGATCCTTGTCGCGCTCGTGTCAGCCATAATCGGCGCATGGCAGGTGGTTCTAAGTTCACGTATCGGACAGGCTGTTCTGCATGACCTGAGGGTGAAATTATACGCCCATCTCCAGAATCTTTCACTTCGGTTTTTCACGGGCACCCGCGTAGGGGAGGTGCAGTCCAGAATTGCAAATGACGTTGACGGTCTTCAATCGCTTGTCAGTGATACGGCTAATGAGCTCGGGCGCTCGCTCAGTTCTGTCATTATGACGTCTATCGCCATTATTATTCTCGACTGGCGATTGGCGCTCCTCGTACTGCTTATCGTGCCAGGAACACTTATTATCAGCGGCCGTGTTGCCCGGGCACGCGAGGCTATCACCTTTCAGCAACAGGGCCGCGCCGCCGATTTGTCGGTTGCCGTGCAAGAAACACTTTCTGCCTCCGGTATCATCCTCGCTCGCACAATGGGCCGTGCCGCGCATTTAAATCAGCGATTTAACCGCATCTCAGGTGATCTCGCGCAACTTGAGGTGAGATCGCGCACGGCTGGTGAGTGGCAGTGGTCGCTGATCGGCTTCGCTCTTGCTGTTTTACCGGCATTCACTTTGCTTGCAGGAGGCGTGTTGATGCAAACACAGAACCCGGCAACCATAGGGACACTTGTGGCTATGATCGCTCTTCAAGAGCAATTGCTTTGGCCATTTGAACAATTACTCGAAATCGGCCGTGATGCGCGCAAGACACGGGCATTATTCGCGCGCATATTTGAGTATTTAGACAAGCCAGTGGAAATCACCGAGCGAGCAAATGCGAAAACTATTCCTCGGTCTGCGATGAAGGGAGAGGTGGAACTGGACCATGTCAGCTTTAATTATGGCGAGGAGGGCCGTTCTGCTTTGCACGACGTTAGTCTTACCATTAAAGCGGGCAGCAATGTCGCGATTGTGGGACAAACCGGTTCCGGAAAGACGACACTTGGCTACCTTTTGGCGCGGCTTTATGACGTCGATAGCGGCGCCATCCGGTTTGACGGCGTTGATTTGCGTGACCTCAGCTTCCAGTCTCTATCAGAAATGCTGGGGGTTGTTTCTCAAGAGCCCTATCTTCTGCACGCTACAGTCGCAGAAAACCTGCGTTTCGCGAAACCTGAAGCAACCGATGAGGAACTTTATGCTGCGGCTAAGACCGCCCAGATCCATGACCATATCATCGGTTTACCCGACGGTTACGACACAATCGTAGGGGAAGATGGCTATCGCTTTTCGGGTGGTGAAAAGCAACGTCTGGTTTTAGCCAGAACCATTCTCCGAAATCCTCCGGTGCTCTTGCTCGATGAGGCGACGAGTGCCCTTGATACCCGTACCGAACGTGCAATGTCATCGGCTTTGGCACGCATGTCGAAGGGCCGCACGACGATAACCATTGCTCATCGATTGTCCACTATACGCCATGCCGATGTTATTGTGGTTATGCACGCAGGACGGATCGTAGAACAAGGTAACCATGACGCGCTTGTGGCTCTCAACGGAGCTTATGCAGAACTGTTGCGAAATTCATGATGGGCTTTAGGGCATTTCATTCAGCCTCAGCGACAATCGCGGGCATCGAAGCGGCCCGCATGATCCGTAGATGTCAAGCCGACAACGACAATCAGCCACCATCCCAGTTATTTGCGGAGCTTGCAGCATAGGTGCATCCGACGATCTGGCTGCTTTCAGCCTGATCGAATTTTTGCGACAAAACCCATTGCGACAACGTTTCTGCAACATCCACGCCAACGCAAAGCGTACAAATCTATTGCAATGTATTGTTTATTGGCATACACAGAGCCCGACATTTGTATGGATATGATACTGTCATGTAGGTGATTTTCCGCACCTACAGTCCAAGGGTGCTGATATGAATTACGACAAGTCTTTCGAAGATCTGCTTGCTGATATGAAGCTCGACGGCCGCTACCGAACATTTGCTGAATTAGAGCGGATTGCCGGGGAATTTCCGACGGCGCTCTGGCATCGTCCAGACGGGCAAAAACAGCGCGTCACAGTCTGGTGCAGCAACGACTACCTCGGAATGGGCCAGCACCCGGACGTGCTCGCCGCAATGCACGAGGCCATCGATCTTTCGGGAGCCGGCACGGGCGGAACGCGCAATATTTCGGGCACCAATCGTCAGCACGTCGCCCTTGAGGCTGAACTGGCCGATCTGCACGGAAAAGACGCTGCGCTAATCTTCACATCGGGCTGGATCTCGAACCTTGCCGCTCTCGGTACGCTGGGTCGCGTTCTGCCAAACTGCGCAATCTTCTCGGATGCTCAGAACCACAACTCGATGATCGAAGGTATCCGCAGATCCGGCGCGGATAAATTTATCTTCCGTCACAACGATGCAGCACATCTCGATGAACTCATGAGCGGGATCGACCCGGATCGTCCAAAGATCGTCGCGTTTGAGAGCGTCTACAGCATGGATGGCGACATCGCCCCAATTTCGGCCATCTGTGATGTGGCGGATAAGCACGGAGCTCTGACTTACCTTGATGAAGTTCATGCCGTGGGCCTTTATGGACAGCGCGGCGGCGGTGTTGCCGAGCGCGAGGGGCTTGCGCATCGCCTGACAATCATCGAGGGAACACTCGCAAAGGCATTTGGTGTGATGGGTGGCTATGTCACCGGACCGGCGATTTTGATCGACGTCATCCGTAGCATGGCGGACAGCTTCATTTTCACGACCTCGCTGTGTCCGCATCTCGCAGCCGGGGCGCTCGCAGCCATACAACACGTCAAGGCGCATCCTGAGGAACGGGCGCGCCAGGCAGCCAATGCAACCCGTCTCAAGGCGATGATGAATGATGCAGGGTTGCCCGTCCTTGACACCCCAAGCCACATTCTTCCCGTCATCGTCGGCGATGCGCATCTGTGCCGTCTGATCAGCGAACGACTTCTCACCGAGCACGCGATCTACGTCCAGCCAATCAATTACCCCACTGTGGCTCGTGGGCAGGAAAGGCTTCGCATAACACCGACGCCATTCCACACTGAAGCTCATATGCGTTCGCTTATCGATGCTCTTCTCGCTGTAGGCAGCGATATTGGTTGGCCCGCCATACAGCGCGCTGCCTGATAGCGCGCCTTCTCGAGAATACGCCGTTTCGAAGTGTCATTGCCTCAGCTCGTCTGCTCATGGCGTCATGGCCTGGCTCGACAGTCCTGACGGCTGGAAAACACCACTGGAAACGGCGCATTCGCTAACGTTTCCTCCGTTCACATAATAATCCTGGAAAGATTCAGAATCATGGATTGGTTCCCCATCATTGCCGGCATATTCAAAGCCATCGTTTTGGTTGTGGCTATGTTTTTCGCCATCAAATGGCATTATAATAAGGATAAAGAGGAGAAGGAGAAGAAAATGGGGGAGAATAAGGAATCCAACAGGCCATAACTGCTTGTGTAGTTCTCCAACGCTTTGAATTTTTGGGTATATCCAGTGAAGCGGCAGTTGCCCCTTGATGGGGCGGCTGGGCAGAATGGCAATTGATCAGGGCGTAACTCGCTCAGACCGCGAATGACGTGATGTCCTTGCCGCGCTCTTAGAACTTTATGTGCAGCACGATCTCCGCTTCCCTTTGGTATCCATACATGATATTAGAACTGTATGTTAATAAGCCATACAGTTTGAGGGGTCGAAATGTGGAAGCCGCGACTGATCGAAAACGCGAGGATGAAATATCTCGGTATCGTAGAGGCGTTGGAAGCCGATATTCGCTCCGGAAGGGTTGCCGGGGGAGATCGGTTGCCGGCGCAGCGCGTGATCGCTGAGGCGCTTAACGTCGATCTCACCACAGTCACGCGTGCCTGCAATGAAGCCCGCCGCCGGGGGCTCGTTGAGGCACAAGCGGGCCGTGGGACGTTCATCCGTGAGGCACTCAATAGCGAGCCTCATGATCATGCACCGCCGCTGATTGACCTGAGCATGAACATTCCTTCACAGCCGTCTGATGTCGATTTCAGAAAGGTTTTTCCCAGTGGAATCGCGGGGGTTCTCGGGGGCACGCGCGGGCTGCTTAATCTTCATTATCAGGAAAGCACAGGATCAGAACCGGACAGGCAAGCCGCAGCAAGCTGGCTTCGTCCCCGGATTGAAAGGGTTACGCCGGACCGCATCGTCGTCTCAGGGGGTGCACAGAGCGCATTGTTCGCCGTGTGTGAACTGCTGCTTGATCGGGGTGACATATTGGCGACCGGCGCCATGACCTATCCCGGCCTCAAGGCGGTTGCTGTTCAGAAAGGGATGGTGATTGAACCTCTGGCAATGGACGAGCAGGGGATCATTCCAGACGCCTTCGAAAAGCTGTGCCGCGAGCGTTTGCCAAAGGCGATTTATGTCATTCCCAGCATCGACAATCCGACCACTGCGACCTTGCCGGAAGACCGCCGTCGGGCTTTGGTTTCTATAGCACTCAAGAATGGTGTCGCGGTCATCGAGGATGACCCCTATGCACCACTGATACCGGATCGCACGGTTTCGATGATGGAATTGGCGCCCGACATCACCTGGCACATCGCCACGCTTTCCAAATGTGCAAGCCCGGCTTTGCGGGTTGCCTATGTGATTGCGCCCAACAGCACGAAGGCTCTTCGACTTGCCGGTGTGCTGCGCGCGACGACCCTGATGGCTCCGCCGCTTATGTCAGCCTTGGCAAGCCGATGGATTTCGGACGGCACGATGAGCGAGATTACCCGCTCCATTCGGGACGAGAACGCAGCGCGTCAAGAGCTGGCCCGATCAATCCTCAAAGGTCATGATTACGCGGCCGACCCCCATGGTCACCATTTATGGCTGCACCTGCCTCAACATTGGCGCGCGGCTGACTTTGCTGCGCATGCTGACCGTGCCGGTGTCTCAATCGTCCCCTCTTCCGCCTTCGCAACCGTTGCACATCCCATTGAAGCCGTCAGGATTTCCCTTGGCGTCGCGCCAGACCGCGAAGATCTCGAAGATGGCCTCAATCAGCTTGCCAACCTTATCACGCAGCCCTCACTCAGCACGCGCGCCGTCGTGTGATTTTCAGGATTGTTTGCCATGTCCCTCATCAAAGCCGCAGTCGTTCAAGCCGCTCCCGTCCTGTTCAACACATCCAAGACGGTAGCGAAGCTCGCTGAGTTAACCCGCGAAGCCGCAGGCCGAGGTGCCGAGCTCGTTGTTTTCCCGGAGGCTTTTGTCGGAGGCTATCCGAAGGGTTTGGATTTCGGTGCCCGGCTTGGGCTTCGAAGCGCGGAAGGCCGCGAAGAGTTCCGCCGTTATTTCGAGAGTGCCATTGATATTCCAGGCCCGGAGGCATCGCGCATCGGTGAGATCGCACGGGACAATGGCGTGCATTTGGTCGTGGGTATCATTGAGCGGGATGGCGGCACGCTCTACTGCTCGACCCTGACCTACTCTCCTGCAGGCAAGCTTCTCTACAAGCACCGCAAGCTGATGCCAACGGCGCTGGAGCGACTGGTCTGGGGCTTTGGCGATGGCTCGACGATCGGCGTGGTCGACACACCGATCGGGCGCATCGGTAGTGTCATATGCTGGGAAAACTATATGCCGCTGCTTCGAGCCGCCATGTATGCGCAGGGCGTGGAGCTCTATTGTGCGCCGACAGTAGATGACCGTGATGCCTGGCTTCCGACCATGCGCACGATTGCCCTTGAAGGCCGCTGTTTTGTGATCTCGGCGTGCCAATACCTCACGAGGAGCGATGGCCCTGCCGATTATGCGCCGATTCAGGGTGATGATCCGAGCACCGTGTTGATCCGAGGCGGTTCATGCATCATTGACCCGCTCGGAAATGTGCTGGTGGAACCCGATTTCACCGGTGAGACGATCCAGATTGCCGAAATCGACCGACGCATCATTGCGCGCGGAAAATATGACCTTGACGTTGCCGGGCATTATGCGCGGCCGGACGTCTTCCAACTCTCTGTCGATACACGAAAGAAATCTGCTGTTACGTTTGAGAGCGGGCAGTTCTCTCTTTTTGGTGAGGATAACAGCGAAATTCCTCAGTCGCAGGAGGCTGCAAAATGCTCGGACTGACCGCTCTTGAGCTGGCTCGTATCCAGTTTGGTTTCACCATCTCGTTTCACATCGTGTTTCCCGCGATCACGATAGGGCTTGCGAGTTATCTCGCCGTTCTCGAAGGGCTTTGGCTTTGGAAAAAAGATACCGTCTATCGCGATCTTTATCATTTCTGGTCGCAGATTTTCGCGGTCAATTTCGCGATGGGCGTCGTGTCCGGGCTCGTCATGGCTTACCAGTTCGGAACCAATTGGAGTTACTTTTCAGCCTTTGCCGGATCGATAACGGGGCCACTGCTCGCTTATGAAGTTTTGACGGCATTTTTTCTTGAAGCCGGCTTTCTCGGTGTCATGCTGTTCGGCTGGAATAAGGTCGGACCGGGCCTTCATTTCTTTGCGACCGTCATGGTGGCGATCGGCACCTTGATCTCCGCCACATGGATTCTGGCATCAAATAGCTGGATGCAGACGCCGCAAGGGTTTGAGATCGTCAATAACGTCGTCGTGCCGGTGGACTGGTTCAAGGTTATTTTCAATCCGTCCTTCCCCTATCGGCTTGCCCACATGACCGTGGCGGCCTTTCTGGCAACGGCGCTTTTTGTCGGCGCTTCAGGTGCGTGGCATCTGCTGCGAGGTCGCAGAGATGCGCGCGTGCGGAAAATGTTCTCCATGGCCATGTGGATGATTTTGGCGGTTACGCCCGTACAGATCTTTATTGGTGACTTGCATGGCCTGAACACGCTTGAGCATCAACCCGCAAAGGTCGCAGCCATGGAAGGCCATTGGCGAAATGTGCCAGGCGCTGGTGTGCCGCTCATTTTGTTCGGCTGGCCGGACATGGAAAGCGAGGAAACCCTCTACAAAATTGAGATCCCAAGGCTGGGTGGGCTCATTCTGACGCATAGCCTTGACGGGCAGTATCCGGGGCTAAGTGAATTCGCCCGTGAAGATCGCCCGAATTCAACGGTGGTGTTCTGGTCGTTCCGCATCATGGTCGGTCTTGGCATGCTCATGCTCCTGCTCGGTGTCTGGAGCGTCTGGTTGCGGTTGCGCAGTGGGCTATATGTACAAAAATGGTTCCTGCGCTTCGCAATCTGGATGGGGCCATCGGGTCTGATCGCAATTCTGGCGGGATGGTACACGACCGAAATCGGTCGCCAACCCTGGCTGGTCTATGGCGTGATGCGCACTGCGGATGGGGTGTCGAACCATTCGGCGCTCGCACTATCGACCACACTGATCATCTTCATGGTCATGTACTTCGCCGTCTTTGGTACGGGTGTCAGCTATATGCTGAAGCTGGTCACCAAAGGGCCTGCCAAGAGTGAAGACGCAAACCCGCCGCGTGATCCGGGCCAGTCTCAACGGCCAGCGCGGCCCTTGTCAGCTGCTCCCGATAATATTGACTCAACGATTGTTTAAAGAGGAGAAAAAATATGGGCATTGATCTTCCTCTTATATGGGCGCTTATCATCGGCTTCGGTCTTATGATGTATGTCATCATGGACGGTTTCGATCTTGGCATTGGCATTCTGTTCCCTTTCGTTCGCAACCGGGACGACCGCGACGCTATGGTCAATAGCGTTGCGCCTGTCTGGGACGGAAACGAGACCTGGCTCGTGCTGGGCGGTGCTGCTTTGCTGGGCGCCTTCCCGCTGGCTTATGCCGTTATCCTTAGCGCCCTATATTTTCCGCTTCTTCTCATGTTGGCGGGTCTGATCTGGCGAGGCGTGGCATTCGAGTTTCGCTTCAAGGCGGATGAGGGGCACAAGGCGTTCTGGGATAAGGCTTTCATGTGGGGTTCCTACATTGCCACTTTTTCCCAAGGACTTGCGCTTGGCGCCTTTATCAACGGCTTCGAAGTCCGGGACGGTTCGTATGTTGGCGGTATGTTTGATTGGTTGACACCGTTTAGCCTGTTCACGGGTGTCGGCATGTTGCTCGCCTATGCCTTGCTCGGAGCGACATGGCTTGTGATGAAAACCGAGGGCGCTCTTCAGCAGCGTATGCGACAACTTGGCCGCCCGATTACCGTAGCAGTACTGGTGACGATCGTGATTGTCAGCCTCTGGACGCCATATGCCAACCCTGACATTGCAGCGCGCTGGTTCGCACTGCCGAACCTGTTCTTCTTTATGCCAGTGCCCATACTGGTTGCCTTAGCCACATGGATTCTTCTGAAAACCTTGTCAGGCAAAAGCCATGCCGCACCATTCCTGCTTTCGCTTTTACTGTTGTTCTTAGGTTATTCGGGACTGGCAATCAGCTTGTGGCCGAACATCATCCCGCCGGCTATCTCAATATGGGATGCTGCCTCGCCCCCTCAAAGCCTGGGTTTCACACTGGTCGGAGCGTTGTTTATCATTCCGTTCATCCTCGCCTACACCGCATGGTCCTATTATGTGTTCCGAGGCAAGGTTAAGGTGGGGGAAGGATATCACTAATGGCCGACGCTCCTCACCATCAGAAACTGTGGCTGCGGCGTGTTGGTTGGATGGTTCTGATCTGGACTGGCAGCGTGGTGGCACTGGCAATCGTCGCGCTTCTCTTTCGCCTCTTGATGAACCTGGCCGGTATGACCGTTTGACGGTTTGGCTGTTGATTACGACTGAGAATTGGCCCGATTTGGGCCAATATTTCCATTGAGAATGGTAATATCGCGGCGATAGGATATCAACGATATTGGATTGCTAGGGGGCACAGTTTTCCCAAAAGTGTCATCCTGCACGCCGTTTTCTTTTTATATGCGTTATCCAGTTTCCTATCGTGATCTTCAGGAAGCTCTGGCCAAAGCGCATGCTTTAAAACAGCACGGTTAAAGTCACGGGCAGCGAAGTGGCGCATATGATACGCAAGAAACAATTTGCAAATGACAATCGCTCGCCATTCAAAGCCTTTGCAGAACGCGCAGCATAAGTGCGTCCCAAGATCTGGCCGCTTTTAACGTGACAAAAACTTTGCGGCAGAACCTGTCAAGCTGTTTAAGCAAGTCTGCAAGCTGGCTGAACTGAGGTTTGTGCGCTTTTGCGATGGCTCTGCGCAAGGCGCTGATGGTGGTTTCAAATGAAATTTATGTGGGTCCCGAAAGCTCGCATCCGCTATTTTGTTTCGGATTCAATCACCCGCAATTTTACAATTTGCAATCTCTGAAAAAATTCGGCTATTATTTAACAAATGTCAAAAAATGAGCGGCCGACAAAATATAGCAACAATCGAACCACGTCAGGCCTCTCAGAAAAATTGATCGGAAACGCTTGATTACAAGGGGTTTCAGGTTGCGAACCGAAAAGTGTTGACAAACGATAGTGACTACTGACAAATGTCAGAGTCAAGTGGCATATAGCCTATGAGCTTGGTAGCACCAGTTCATTTGAGGGTGGGAGCCCTCGATATTGGGAGGAGATGACGTGTCATCGAATAGCGTGGACAGGCAGACGCTTTTTCTGCTTTTGATCAATATTGCTGTGCTCGCTGCCGGGGCCATTTTTGCCGGCGCGAATTTTATGGACAGCTATAATTTGCAGTCCATGGCATCGCAGGTTCCCGAACTCGGGCTTCTGGCGCTCGGTGTCATGCTCGCCATGATTTCGGGAAATGGCGGCATTGATCTGTCGGGCATCGCACTTGCCAATCTGGCAGGTATCATCGCTTTTTTGCTCACACGTAATTTCATTCCGGTCGCGGATGCACCGCTTCTCTTTTCATGGGTCTTCGCTGGTCTGGCGTTGTGCGTGGGACTGCTGGGCGGATTTATCAACGGCATCATGATTGCCTATGCGCGTCTCACGCCGCTGATTGCCACGCTTGGAACGCAGCTTGTTTTTACCGGATTTGCGGTATTCCTCACCAATGGTTCTGCGATCAGCCTGGGCTATATCGAGCCGCTCGATAATTTCGGCAATATGCCAATTCTGAGCATCCCGATGTGCTTTGCCCTGTTTCTGGCTATCGCTGCATTGCTGGCATTTTTGCTCAAATATACCCCGTTCGGTGTCAAGTTGATGCTGTTGGGCAGCAATTCCAAGGCGGCACGCTATGGCGGCATCAACGAAAAGCGTATGCTGCTTGTCACCTATACGCTCTGCGGTGTGCTGGCTTCGGTTGCAGGTATTATCATTGCGGCCCGTAACTCTTCGGTAAAATGGGATTACGGCGGCTCTTATGTGCTTATTGCAATCCTGATCGCGGTGCTTGGCGGCGTAAAGCCTGAAGGTGGTTACGGCAAAGTGCTGTGCGTGCTTCTCGCTGCAACAGCCCTTCAGATTCTCTCAAGCCTGTTCAATTTCATGAACATTTCCAATTTTTTCCGCGATTTGGCGTGGGGCGTTTTGCTTTTGGTTTTGCTGGCATCGGCCCGTGTGCACCTCGGTTACTGGTTTCGGCTGAGACGATGATCAATTCTCTTATGGGTTTAGCCGGGAGGAAACGTGCTGGCCCAAAGGAGTGACGTTCGAGAATAAGCATCTTTTATCATTGGAGGAGAAATATGCGTACACTTTCAAAACTTATGGCGTGCACAATGCTCGCAGGCGCAATGATGGCCGGAACTGCCATCGCGCAAGACAAGCCGACGATTACAACGGTTGTGAAGGTTACCGGCGAAAACTGGTTTACCCGCATGAACGAAGGCGTCGATGCTTATGGCAAAGACAACCCCAATGTCATCACAAACCAGGTCGGCCCAGCAAAGGCTGATGCGGCTCAGCAGGCACGCATTCTTGAAGACCTTGTCGCCAAGAATGTCTCTGCGATTGCGGTCGTGCCAATGGACCCATCTGCCCTTGAAGGCGTTCTGCGTCGTGCAGCACAGCGTGGTATCAAGGTTATTGCCCATGAAGGCGATAGCCTGACCAATGTCGATGTCGACATTGAAGCGTTTGACAACAAGGCTTTTGGCAAACGCATCAATGAAGCGCTTGCAAACTGCATGGGCAAGTCTGGCAAGTGGACTTCATTTGTGGGTTCGCTGGGTAGTCTGACCCACAACCAGTGGGTGGATGCGGGTGCTGAAAATGCAAAGCAGTATCCGGAAATGGAACTGGTTGCCGAAAAGAATGAGTCCTTCAACGATGCCAACAAGGCCTATGAGAAGGCCAAGGAAATTCTGCGTAAATATCCCGACATCAAGGGCTTTCAGGGATCGTCTGCGATTGACGTGATCGGTATTGGCCGCGCGGTTGAAGAAGCAGGGCTTCAGGATAAGACCTGCGTTTATGGCCTTGGTTTGCCAAAAGATAGCGGTCCTTATCTTGATACCGGCGCGGTGGATCAAATCTTCTTTTGGGACCCCAAGGATGCCGGTTATGTGATGAACAAGGTCGCTGATCTGGTTCTGCAGGGTCAGGAAATCAAGGACGGAATGGACCTTGGTGTTCCCGGCTATGAAAAGGTGACCGTGGTAAAGGGGCCTGGCAAGGGCGTCATCATTCAGGGTCAGGCTTGGGTGGATGTCGATAAGTCCAACTATAAGGACTATCCGTTTTAATATCGCATAAGCCCAATCGATAGCGTTCCGGGGCTGTTTTGCACCACGACAGCCCCGGTCCAGTGCACTGGTCTGATAAAATCAGCGTGACCAGCGCTCCAAGGTGAGCGTTTGAAGCGATTGCACATCTTAAAAAGTCTGAGAGTTTCAGGAATTTTTCATGCACGCCACAAATTCAAAAACTGCATCAGTGCCGCCATTTCTTGAAATCAGAAACGTCAAGAAATCCTTTGGCGGGGTCAAGGCACTTAAAGAAGTCAGCCTGGTGATTGAAGCAGGCCAGATCTACCATCTGATGGGTGAGAATGGCTGTGGCAAGAGCACGTTGATTAAGATTCTATCCGGCGCTCAACCCGCTGATGAAGGACAGATTTTCATTGATGGCGAGCCAACTGGCGCCCGTGCTGGCGACATTGGTGCTATCGGTTCTTTGCGGGCGGGAATTGAGACAGTTTATCAGGACCTGTCTTTGCTGCCCAACCTTTCTGTGGCGGAAAATGTTGCCTTCACCGAACAGCTTGTCGAAGCCTCCGGCAAGCTTGCGCGCAGGCTTGATATCAAGGCATTGCAGGAAACGGCACGCCGCGCGCTGGCAGAAGTTCACCTGCCGACAGATGCCGCCTTCTTAAAGCGCCGTACCGATACGTTGCCGCTTGCCACGCGCCAGTTGATCGCAATTGCCCGTGCCGTTGCTTCGGAGGCGCGTCTGGTTATCATGGATGAACCGACCACCTCGCTGACACGACAGGAAGTCGTCAATCTTTTGCAGGTGGTGGAAAAGCTGCTGAGCAAAGGCGTTGCCGTGCTCTTTGTGACGCACAAGCTTGATGAGTGTAAATCCCTTGGTGGCCGTGCGATTATCATGCGCGATGGTTTGAAGGTGGCTGAACTTGACGTTGCTACCCACACCAAGGCTGAATTCAGTCACTGGATGACAGGCCGCGAGATCAGCGAAATGCGCTATCGCACTGAACCGAAACTTGGCGCGGTGATGCTCGATGTCGATCAGCTTGGCGATGAACAGAATTTTGGATCTGTTTCATTCAGCTTGAAAAAAGGGGAAATTCTGGGCGTTACGGGGCTGCTTGATTCAGGGCGCAATGAACTTGCTTTAGCCCTGTCCGGCGTCGTGCCTGCGCAGTCGGGAAAGATAACGCTCAACGGCAAGGAAATCGCGCCCCAGTCTGCCGCTGACGCTATCAAATACGGTATTGGCTATGTTCCCGAAGACCGGCTGACGGAAGGGCTTTTTCTCGAAAAGCCGATTGAAGAGAATATAACGCTGCCAATTCTGGACCGCCTGCGCAATGCGCTGGGCGTGATCAGTGCGCGCAGAGCGCGAAAAGTTGCGGAAGACAGCGTTGCCGATCTTCAGATTGTAGCTCCCGATGTTTCCATCCCTGTGCAATCGCTTTCTGGCGGCAACCAACAGCGCGTGCTGATTGGCCGCTGGCTGACAATCAATCCGCAACTGCTTATCCTGCACGGGCCGACCGTTGGCGTGGATGTGGGATCAAAAGACACGATTTTTCGCATCATCCAGCGTCTAGCGGACGATGGCATGGGTGTGATCATCATCAGCGACGACTTGCCCGAACTCTTGCAGAACTGTGATCGTATTCTGGTCATGCGCCAGGGCAGGATCGTTGCGCAACACAATGCCGATGGACTGACTGAAGACGCGATCTATGCATCCATGGCCAGCCCTGCAAAGGAGATCGCGCAATGACCGATAGCGTATCGGCAGAAAAATCCGGTGTTCAGAACCGGGGCATTTTGCTCCGAGCATGGGATTTGATGGGAACAAGGCCAGAGCTCTTCACGCTGTTGCTGGTGGTTGTGACCTGTCTGATTGTTATTGCTGCCAACCCTGATTTTCTTCAGATGAGCAATATGGTCGATATTCTGCGTGCTTCTGTGGTGCGTGGTCTGTTTGCCATGGGTGTTCTTGTGGTGCTTGCATCTGGCGGTATCGACGTATCCTTTACTGCAATCGCTGCCTTCGTGATGTATGCTTTGACGATGCTGGTGACAAACTGGTTTCCGGACATGCCCATGGCGGTCATTCTGGTGCTGGCTGCGATGGGCGGCGCTTGTTTTGGCGCGCTCAATGGCTTTCTCGTGCAGAAGCTGAATGCGCCATCGCTGATTGTCACCATCGGCACGCAATATGTCATCAGAAGCTTTCTGCTAACCTTCGTTGGCACAGCACTTTTCATGAATATTCCAGCGGCAATGGATGCTTTCGGCAAGGCGTCCTTGTTTACACATCAGGCATCAAACGGTGTCGTTTCGGTGCTGCCTGCCACGGTGCTGGTGCTGGTTGTTGCGGCTTTTGTGACGTGGTTTATTCTCGAGCGCACGCTGATGGGCCGCGCGATCTTCGCGGTTGGTGGCAATCCGTCGATTGCTGAACGCCTTGGTATCAACCTGTTTCGTGTGCGTATTTTCGTCTTTGCCTATGCAGGCCTTTTGGCTGGTATTGCAGGCGTTGTGCATGTTTCGAGCAATCGTCTGGCCAACCCCTTTGATCTTGCGGGGATGGAGCTTGAGATCATTGCTGCGGTTGTGCTTGGCGGTGCGCGCATTACCGGCGGCTCCGGCTCGGTTATCGGCACGTTGCTCGGCGTTTTTCTGATCACATTGGTGAGCAATGTGCTGATTTTCGTCGGTATCCCCAGCACGCTGCAACTTGCCATTATCGGCATCTTCATTCTGCTTGCGGGCACAATTTTCGCGCTGCGCAATCGCAGCTAATCAATAAAATTATGCGCTTTGCTGCTCGTAATCTGGGAGGATTTTATGTCTCACGATGTGTCTGTTATCGGACTTTATATTCTCGACGTTCTCGGACGTCCTGTTGATGCAATTCCGCAGGGTGGCAATGTGGATTTCATTGATGAAATCCGGTTGACCGTTGCCGGAACTGCAGGTGGAACCGTTGTCGATCTCGCAAAGCTTGGGCTCAATTGTCTGGCGGTTGGTGCGGTGGGTGATGATGAAAAGGCTGATTTTGTGCTGGCAACCCTGCAACGTTTTGGTGTCGATACAGCACAGATGCAGCGTCTCAAAGGTGTTCCGACATCGGCGTCAATTCTGAATATCCGCCGCAATGGTGATCGTCCTGCGCTTCATGCGCGTGGCGCCTCGGATCATTTTGAAGTTGCCGATGAAGCGCTGGATGCCGTTCTTGCACCGCCCATTATTCATCTGGGTGGTACGGGTCTTCTGGCAAAACTCGATGGTGAGCCCAGCCGTAAATTACTTGCCGAGGCAAAAGCACGTGGTCGCACCACGACTTTCGATCTTCTGGGTGCCAATGAAGGCACGCTTGATCTGATTGCACCGCTTTTCCCTTATATTGATTATTTTATGCCCTCGATTGAGGAAGCCAAGCAGATTTCAGGTGCTGACGATGTGGAAGGAGCAGGCCGCTTTTTCCTTGATCAGGGTGTCAAGCACTGTGTCTTCACGCTTGGTGGAGAGGGTGTTTGTTATATGGCCGCTTCTGGCGAAATCTTACATCAGCCTGCATTCGAGATCGAAGTTGTCGATACAACCGGTTGCGGCGATGCTTTTGATGCAGGGTTTATCACAGCGCTTCATCGCAATATGGATGTAAAAACTGCGCTGAATTTCGCGCAGTCATCGGCAGCACTGGTTGCCACCGGGCTTGGTTCTGATGCGGGCATTCGCTCTTTTGAAGATACGCTTGCCTTTATGAACACAACACCGATCAAGCATTAAACCTGAAGGGTGCGGATGTCGGTTTCCAATCCGCACCTGTTTAATCAAAGCGATGCTCTAACCAGATTTTTGAACGCGCATCTTACCCGAAAACCGTCTTATACTTTTCGGGATGCGCTCTATCTCGAAAGTAAAAGTCTGGCGGCCTCGAAATCTGTCACCAGATGCGTGGCATAGCCGCCTGTCAGGACGGCATGGATGGCCTCGACTTTGCTGGCGCCGCCTGCAACACAAAGCCTGCGTGGAACCCCGCGCAATTCATCAAGCTCAATCCCGATCACACGCTTGTCCAGCGCGCGAACAACCTGTTTGCCAGCTTCATCGAGAAAGCGGCAGATCAGAACGGCAACCGCTCCATCTTTTGCATAAGCGTCTATTTCTTCATTGCTGGTTACATCGGCAATGCGCATCGTGCTTTCCGAAGACAGTGTGCCGACGCCAAAAATGATCATATCTGCCTGTGCGATAAGCTCGAACTGTTTGAGCAAAGCGGGCTCGCCCATCAGAGCATCATGCAGGCCGGCACTGCTTAACACAGCGGGAGCGAGCATATTAATACTCGTCGCTCCGATGTTGCGTGCCATGATTGATGCACAGAGCTCCGCCGCAAATTCCCGCTTGCCAATGGATGATCCCGTCACCTGAACCACCTGCAAGCCTTCTAACGGACGCGGCAGACTGATCGCGTCCGCCAAGGCCAGCACAGTGCGGCCCCAGGAAACGCATATTGTATCGCCGGGTTTTACCATGCGCTCAACGAGACGCGCCCCCCCGGTTCCAAGCGCTTGTAAACGCATGTCTGTAGAAGCGCTCTGATCACTTGGAATGACCATCACTTCTTCAAGCCCATATTGCGCGGCCAGTTTATGGGCGATCTCGGTGCGCGCCATTATTTCCGAATTCATCAGAATTCGCACGACACCGCGCTGTCGTGCTTCCTGCAGATAATTGACGATTGTGGCCCGGGATACGCCCATTCTCTTGGCAATATCGTTCTGGGTGAGCTGGTCTTCATAATAGAGCCAGGCAGCCCAGACGATGGCGTCATCAAATTCAGCCGGGATGGCATGCGTAGACGGCGTCAGATCGTCCAATGTCATACTCATTTCCTGTTTTTAGTGTGAATCTGAGTCGCACAGAAAAAGCTTTTAATCAATAAGACAATCAATCAAGTTGACTAATGTCAGCATATAGTGTCAATTGTATACAGTTGAGGAGCTATCTTCATAAATCATTGTTATGCCATGGGAAAACTATTTCCCATGGAAGCTTGTCTATGTCTGCGCTGTTGTGGCCGCAGATTGCCAACTGAGGAGCCTGGCAGATGAAATCGAACTGGTCAGATGCGGATTTTACAGCAATCGTCGGTGCCTATGAAAAAGCAGGCATCAATCGCGATGTTGCCATCCGCACTTATACCACACGTTTGCTGGGTTCCGAACCAAAGCTTGTTTTGCATGGTGGTGGCAACACGTCGGTCAAGACGACGTTGAGCGATCATGATGGCACCCCGGTTGACGTGCTTTGCGTGAAGGGCAGTGGCTGGGATATGGGTAAAATCGAGCCCGCTGGTCTGCCAGCCCTTCACCTTGAGCGTCTGAAAGCCATGGTGAATTATGAAACGCTCAGCGATGATGACATGGTGATGCTGCAGCGCCGGTTGCTGCTTGATCCTTCTTCGCCCAACCCGTCGGTTGAAGCCATTCTTCATGCAATTCTGCCATTTAAACATGTCGATCATACGCATGCCAATGCGATTGTCGCACTGACAAACCAACCCAACGGCGAAGCGCTTATCCGGGAATTGTTCCCCGAAATGATCATTGTGCCCTATGTCATGCCGGGTTTCGATCTCTCAAAGGCTTGCCTTAAGGCATTTTCAGAGCGCCCGGAGGCACCGGGCATGATCCTGCTCAAGCACGGCATCTTCACATGGTCTGAAGACCCGCGTATTGCGTATGAGAATATGATCGAGGCGATCGACCGCGCTGAAAAGCGCATTGCGCAGGGCAATCCACATCCTTTTGGTCAGGCCAGTAGCAAAAAACAAGCGCAGGAACTGGCGTCGGTTTCAGATATTGCACCTATCCTGCGTGGCGCGATTGCGCTTGCAGGCAGCCAAGAAGGTCAGCCGCGACGTTTCATTATCGAGCATCGTTCCAATAGTGAAATCCTTGATTTCTGTGGTGCTCCAAACGTTGCTGATCTGGTGCGTCGCGGCAATGCAACGCCTGAACATGTGATCCATATCAAGCGTTACGGCGTGGCTTTACCCGCTCCGCTGGCAAATAATCTTGAGGGATGGGCGGCAAAGGTTAAAGAGGCTGTTGCAGCTTATGTGGCTGACTATACGCGCTATTTTGAGCGCAACAATGCCCGGGTCGGCGGTGGTAAAACCATGCTCGATCCGATGCCACGGGTGTTTTATGTCGATGGGATTGGCGTGTTTGCTGCGGGGCCGACACAAAAGGCAGCCCGTATCGGCGCGGATGTTGCAGAAGCAACCATAGAAGTCATTCGCGGTGCAGAAGGAATTGACCAGTTTGAAGCCTTGAGCGAGGAAGACCTGTTCGACATCGAATACTGGTCGCTTGAGCAGGCAAAGCTTGCCAAACAAACCGAGAAGCCACTGACGCGGCAGGTCGCGGTGATCACCGGGGGTGCCGGTGGTCTGGGTCTTGCGATTGCGCAGCGCCTGAAAGAACAGGGCGCTGAAATCGCACTGATCGATATTGATGCGCAGCGCGTGTCTGCAGAAGCCAGGCGATTGGGTGGCAAGGCTGTGACTTGCGACCTGACGGATCCATTGGCCGCAGAAAAGGCGATGGCCGAAATTGCGGCCTTCTACGGCGGTGTCGATATTCTGGTTTCCAATGCCGGGGCGGCTTTTCAGGGGGCTTTGGAGTCGGTTGATGATGCGCTTTTCAAACGCGCCTTTGATCTCAACTTCTGGAGCCATCACTATATTGCACGCGCGGCAGTCAAAGTTATGAAGCAACAGAAGACCGGTGGTTCCATCGTCTTCAATGTGAGCAAACAGGCGGTCAATCCAGGTCCGGATTTTGGCCCTTATGGCACATCAAAAGCGGCCTTGATGGCGTTGATGCGCCAATATTCTCTCGAACATGCTGTTGACGGAATTACGGTCAATGCCGTTAATCCTGATCGCATCCGCACGGGGTTGATGACTGACGAGATGGTTGAGGAACGTGCACAGGCGCGCGGCGTCACACCGGAGATTTATATGCGTGGCAATCTTCTTAAACGCGAAGTACTGGCGGATGACGTGGCGCAGGCATTTCTGCATCTTATTACCGCACGCACATCAACGGGTGCGGTGATCACAGTCGATGGCGGCAATGTTGCTGCGATGATGCGGTGACCAACGCAATGGCGTGAGATAAACTTATAACAAGGCGCTAGAAATAAGGCCGCACATCGCCGACAATCAAACCTGTCCACTTGACCTGCAAGCAAACGGTGGTCTCGCGTTCTCTGATGGGAATTATAATTCCATTTTGGCATGGGATGCCGTAACCGGGGCAGATTTGTTGGCAGTTCTTTTGATTTTGTTTTTGAGTCGAAGTCAGAAATATCAAACACTGTGCATATCGCGAGTTTCGCATCGATATTTCATGCCTATGGGATTCCTGATTTTGG
>NZ_JAPHAV010000023.1 GCF_026241335.1 Ochrobactrum chromiisoli
CCTCAGGCATCAAGGCATACGTCGATATCGGACGCTCGCAGCACGATCACAAGCAAATCGCGATGGAAATGATTTTAGCGGCAATCACCCATCCGAAATTCAGATAACCCCAGGCGATGAGGAAACACTATGGCGGCGATAACAGAACAGCGAAAATCAAATGACAAGAGACTGCGCGATGCCCTCAAGGTGGCACGGCGCAAACATGAAGAACCTGGGAGCCTTAAAGCAACGGTGCGCCTGTGCGGAACCCCGAACCCGCATTTCAATCCAGCGCAGCAGCCTTCGCGATTGAACCCGATAAAGGTGAAGGCGCTCGTAAATATCAAGGAGAGCGCAGTAGGCACGCTTTACGCTCGCGGTCACATCAATGATGCACAGTGGGCAGCCGCTGGCCGGTTCCGCATGTGCTGGGAGCAATCAGGGGCAAAGGGCGCTATCGCCATAGATTATGGTCGCGTTCAAGTGGATGGCGGCAAGGCTATCGACCCGTTACCAGATCGCGTTGTCGATGCCACACAGCAATTGAATGACTGCATACCGGTTCTAGGAAAGCGCACATTCGACATCATGGTCAAGGTTGTCGGGCAGGGAATGGAGATTACCGACATCGCCAAGACCCAGCGCGAGAAGACCACCTTCAGCGATTATATCAAAGATGGCCTCGAAGAATTGGCTGTGCATTGGGGATATAAAACGCGATAGGTAGTTGCCCGCTTAAGCGAATTACACTATATTTTGTATCGTGGTGATTTGCGCAAAGTCGCCAAGTGATTTGTAAGCGTCCTACGGGGCGCTTTTTCTGTGGGGGCAGATGACCATTATTGAATATGTGCAAAAGTGGCTGGGGTTTCTTGGGCTTGCTGTTGCTCTATTTGGCATTTGTCTAGCGGCGAAAGACCTACATCTTATAATCGCGAATTTTGTAAAACGAATGGGCGGATTAGGTGAGGCAGTATTTGTGCGTCAAGCGCGGAAAATACGCGGACGTTACGCAAAGCAGGAAAAACATGCCGCAACAGGCGGTCGCATAACAAGGTGGATAGCCAATAGTTCCATACGGTTAGAGCGCTATTATTCGAAGAATCTGCAAAGACAGGTAGATAATTTTTTACTCGGCAATGGTTTCCCATCTGGGAAGATTACCTTAGAGGATGGAATTGCGAGTGAGGTTCAAGTCAGGCAAGTAATGTCCCGTTTTCGCCCATCTGTTGATAAGTTTGCAAGATCTGGAGAGCCAATAGACTTTTCCACGAAAGCTCTTTTTTGGGTGATTGTTGGACAGATATTGCAAATATTTGCGGCTATACCATTGAGCTTGCCCAGCCTAAGCTAACTCCATTTCATATATAAACATCGCACATATCAGCCTCGCTCACGCGGGGCTTTTTCTATTGAGGGCGAGCATGCTTAAAACAATCGATAACAAGCTGTTCGCCGCTATAGCATTTATCATCATCGCTTATGCACTTTCAGGCTGCGCGACGCGCCATTGTTCATTCGATGAGTATCTGATCAATCAATGGTGTAAGTGATGAGCGACAGTTCAGGTAAAGACGAGAAGACTGGCCGCTTCCTAAAGGGCAATCGCTTTTGGGAGGCGCGCTCGTCTCATGGCGCAAAGCCTAAGTTTGAATACCCGGAAGACCTTTGGTCAGCGTGCGTCGAATATTTTGATTGGGTTGATGCTAACCCGCTCTATAAGGATCAGCTTGTCACGTTCCAAGGTGCGGCAACTCATGAGCCAGTAGCTCAGATGCGTGCAATGACAATCGCTGGACTGTGCCTCTTTCTCGATGTGTCGCGTGATACTTGGTCAGATTGGAAATCAAACCGGTCCGATTTATCCGACATCATATCGCGAGCAGAAGCTGTTATCTATCAACAGAAGTTCTCCGGGGCTGCGGCTGATCTGCTCAATGCAAACATCATCGCCCGTGAACTCGGACTTGCGGACAAGCAGGATCACACCTCAAGCGATGGTAGCATGAAGCCTCCTACGCTTATCCAGCTCGTTCCACTCAAGGGAAATGACGACAGCCCAGATTGAACTCCCTCCCAAGCTGATTGACGTATTCACCGGTGATGCGGATATACGAGCGGCTTGGGGTGGTCGAGGATCGGGTAAGACACGTTCGTTTGCAAAGATGGCCGCAATTCGCGGCTATATTTTTGGACAGGCTGACATATCGGGCATAATCCTTTGTGCTCGACAGTTCATGAACTCGCTGGAAGACAGTTCGCTTGAAGAAGTCAAGCGAGCGATTGAGGATGAGCCTTTCCTTCGCGACTATTACGAGATTGGCGAGAAGTTCATCAGATCATGGGATAAGCGCATATCGTTTGCGTTTGCCGGTCTTGATCGCAACATCGCCAGCGTGAAGTCCAAGGGCCGCTTGCTGCTCTGCTGGGTGGATGAAGCTGAGCCAGTAACTAAGACTGCATGGAATACGCTAATCCCAACGTTGCGCGAAGAAGGCGAAGGCTGGAGCGCTGAACTCTGGGTGACATGGAACCCCCTACGTGACGATGCTCCGGTCGAAACCCGGTTTCGTAAGGTTGATGATCCGCGCATCAAAGGCGTTGAAATCAACTGGCGTGATAATCCGAAGTTTCCGGCAAAGCTGGAGCGAGATAGGCTGGCTGATCTTAAGAACAGGCCGGATGAGTATGATCATATCTGGGAGGGCGGTTATCGCACTATCTCGGACGCGCTCATATTCAGAAACCGCGTCTCGTTCGAAGAATTTGGGCCGCCGCCTGAAGGCACGACACTGCTATTCGGTGGCGACTGGGGATTTGCAAAAGACCCGACAGCGCTCATTCGCTCGTTTATCATTGATGAGTGTCTTTACATTGAACATGAGGCTTTCGGACATGGCGTTGAAATTGATGAAACGCCGCAACTGTTCGACAGCGTGCCGGGTGCGCGTTCATGGCCGATAAAGGCGGATAGCGCCCGGCCAGAAACCATCAGTTATATGGTGCGACAGGGCTTTAATATCCGTGCTGCTGAAAAGTGGCCCGGTAGTGTTGAAGACGGCATCGCCCATATGAAGGGCTTCAAGCGGATTATCGTGCATCCTCGATGCGTGCACATCTCGAAAGAGTTCCGCAACTACAGTTACAAGGTTGATCGGCACACGGAAGACATTCTTCCGATCATTGTCGATGACTTCAATCACGGAATCGACGCGGTGCGCTACTCACTGGATGGATATATCCAGCGGCGCGGCGCGCTCGGCAATTGGGCAAAGCTGGCAGGATGACGACAATAGATAAACCTCGCGTCCGTGTTCAGGCTCGGAGTGCCGACAGTTTCGCCAACTTTCAGGCGCGGCTTGGTGTTAGCACTGCAAACCTGTCAGCAGGATCGACTTACACCTTTAACCCGATCAGCCGAAATCGCGTTCTGTTGGAAAACATGTATCGCGGTTCTTGGCTTGTGGGGCAGGCGGTAGACATCGTTGCGGAAGACATGACCCGTTCGGGTATTTCCATCGAGACGACTCTACCGCCTGATGACACGGCAGCAATTAACGGCGGAATGGAGCGGCTTTGCATCTGGCAGGCACTCAATGACACCATCAAGTGGTCACGTCTCTATGGTGGCTGCATCGCGGTTGTGATGATCGATGGGCAGAATATTTCAACCCCGCTCAAGATCGACACCGTTGCAAAAGACCAGTTCAAGGGCCTAATGGTGCTTGACCGTTGGCTTGTCACGCCAAGCCTTGATGAACTGATTACGGATTTCGGCCCTGACTATGGGTATCCGAAATATTACACTGTGGTGGCAGACGCTCCGGGCCTACGCGCTCAGAAAATCCACTATTCGCGATGCATTCGACTTGACGGTGTGACGTTGCCTTATTGGCAGCGCATATCAGAGAATGGGTGGGGCATGTCTGTGGTCGAAAGACTTTATGACCGCCTCGTCGCCTTTGATAGCACCACACAAGGAGCAGCGCAGCTTGTTCATAAGGCTCATCTGCGCACGTATTCGGTGGATGGTCTGCGCGATATTATTGGAGCGGGTGGCCCGGCATATGAAGGCCTGTTGAAGCAAATCGAAATGATCCGGCTTTTCCAGTCTATCGAGGGAATGACCCTCATGGACATGAAGGACAAGTTTGAGGCGCATTCTTATAGCTTCTCCGGCTTGTCTGATGTGATGCTTCAGTTTGGGCAGCAGCTATCCGGCGCGCTGCAAATTCCGTTGGTTCGCCTGTTTGGTCAGTCACCGGCAGGCTTAAACTCAACCGGAGATGCAGATATCCGCACCTATTACGACATGATCCAGTCTCAGCAGGAAAGTAGGTTGCGGCGCGGTATTGGCATGGTGCTTGATCTTCTGTGCCGGTCAGAACTTGGAAGCGAACCGCCAAAGGGGCTGAACTATACGTTCACGCCATTGTGGCAGATGACGCCGGTCGAAAAGGCAACAGTCGGCCAAGTGGTTGCTACGGCAGTCACTCAGGCAGTTGATAGTGGCATTATCACGGAACAGGTGGGCTTGAAAGAGCTTCGCCAGTCCAGCCATGCAACTGGCATGTTCAGCAATATCACGGATGAAGACATTAATAATGCTGACACAGACCCACCAGAGCCAGACGAACCGCCAACAGGCGCTATCGAATCTGAGGAAGATGTTCGACCGGGCGGGGCCGAGTAAGAAATCGGCTTTCATTCGGTCGAAGAAGGCCGAGCGCGCCTATCAAAGCCAGCTGCTCAAAGTGGCTCGCAATGTCGATGAGATTGTCAGGCGATTTAGTGGGCTGCCTGATAGTGCAGACAAGATAGCCGCAGCATTGGAGCGCTATGCTCTTGCTGTGCAGCCTTGGGCAACGTCTGTTGCATCCCGCATGGTTGCTGAGATTGATGCGCGCGATAAGGCAACATGGCGAACGGTTTCTGAGACGATATCAAAAGGGTTGCGCGATGAGTTGCGTAATGCCCCGACTGGTAAAGTTGTCCAGGCGCTTATTGATGAGCAAGTGACATTGATCAAAAGCTTGCCGCTTGAAGCTGCTCAACGGGTGCAGGGTTTAGCACTTGAGGCGGTTATAGGCGGTGGACGATCTGACGATATAGTCAGCGCCATTATGAAAACAGGCGATGTCACGAAGTCACGCGCCAAGATGATTGCGCGAACCGAAATCGGGCGAGCATCGGAAGCGCTGACAGAAGCAAGAGCGGTCGGCATTGGCAGCGAGGGTTATATCTGGCGCACGGCCAAGGATAGCGATGTCCGTCATTCTCACAAGATGATGGAAGGCAAGTTCGTTGCATGGGTCAGCCCGCCGACATTGGACGGTTTAACCGGGCATGCAGGGGCTGTGCCGAATTGCAGGTGCTACACCGAGCCTGTGTTGCCGTCCGTGTAATTATCTAAGACGCGCCGCATCGGATCAATCGCTCTCTTGGCGATAACCTGATGGTTTGGCGCTCCATCCGCAATTTGTTGCAGCGCTTCCATAAGCTCTTCAATCAGGTCGGCAGCATCCCAATCAGACATAGCCTCTTTGGCTTCACCTATCTCAAGCGCAGTCATTTCGGCCTGATCTCTCAGGGTTTCAATGATGCCTTGCGGGGTGTCTTTCATTTTGAACAGGGTCATCATGAGATTTTACGCGAACGAACAGCTTTCGCCAAGGAAAAGTCTTACGCCTGAGGGGTTTCTGGTTTGCCATGATGTGCCAATCGCTCGCGTTGGCGTGATGATCTATGGCGAGGGCGAAACACCAATCGAGGCGGGACTTGATGGCATCGTGCGCGTTGAGCGCAACAGTGATGAAGTCTTTCGCTACGATACAATTGCCAGCTTCGAAGCGAAGCCCATCACACTCGATCATCCTGTCGATTTTGTCACTCCGAAGACATGGAAAACCTTGGCTGTCGGGACTGCGCAAAACGTAAGGCGTGGAACGGGCGTCGATGAAGACCTTCTTCTGGCTGACCTGATCATCACAGACGACGACGCAATCAACGAAGTCAATTCAGGGCTTCGTGAAATCTCGTGCGGTTATGAGGCCGATTACGAGCAGACGGAGCCGGGGCGCGGGCTACAGCGCAATATCATCGGAAATCATATCGCACTGGTAGAGCGGGGCCGTTGTGGCTCCCGCTGCGCCATAGGAGATAAGGAGACAGCAGCAATGCCGAAAAAGAAACGCACTTGGATGGATCGCATGCGCACCGCATTCAAGGCGCAGGATGAAGCCGCGTTGGAAGAGGCAATGGAAGAAGCCAAGGCCGACGATTCCGACGACGAGGAAGAAAAGAAGGACGGCGAAAGCGGCGCGCAGACAGCTGACACGCTTAATCGTATCCTCAAGCGCATGGACGCTCAGGACAAAATTCTCGCACGTCTGGTCAAGGACAGCGACGAAGAAAAGGAAAAGTCTGACACCGAAGACGATGACGATGATGACGATAAGTCGGAAACGGGAGATGACGACGAAGACGACGATAAGGACAAGACGAATGACCGTGCGCCTACCAATGCGCAGTGGAAAGACGCAATGTCCCGCGCCGAAATCCTCGCTCCAGGTATTCGTCTGCCGACATTCGACAGCAAGGCGACACCTAAGAAAATGCGAGATGCCCTGTGCGGCTGCAAGCGCCGCGCTCTCGACAGTGCCAGCTTTGGCGAACACCGCGAAAAGCTAAATCCGCTGCTTGCAGGCCGTGCCATCGACAAGTTGCCATGCATGACGGTTGATACACTGTTCGTTGCGGCTTCTGAAATCGTCAAGAACGCCAACAACTCCAACGGCACGCAGTCGAAGATGACCGTTAAGGACTTTGGCTCTGTGACAACCGTTGCCGACATCAACAAACGCAACCGCGAAATCTGGTCCCGCAAATAAGGACGATCAACAATGAGCAATGCTATTATGTATCGGATGCCCACCGGCATCCCGGGCGATGTGACGCGCCCATCAAACTCGACAATCGAACCCGGCGTTTATGATGCTGCGAAGGCGTTTGATGCTTTCGGTGTGCCGGGTAAGATTGTTGCTGAAAAATTCGTGCCGCTTGAAGCTGGCGATGCTGCTACCGTTATCTATGGTCTTTTGGTTCGCCCATACCCAACGACGTCCTCGCAGGACCCGTTGGGAAAGTCCACGCCAGCCAAGACCGGCGTAAACGACATTCTTCGCCGCGGTTACATGACCGTCCTGCTTCGTGCGGGCACATCAGCCAAGGGGGGCGCGGTTTATATCCGTGTTGGTTCCCCGGTCACTGGCAAGCCTATCGGCGGCATTGAAGCCGCAGCAGATGGCGCCAACACAGTCATTCTTGCTGATGCATCGTTCATGGGGGCAGCTGATGCCTCTGGCAACGTTGAAATCAGCTACAAAATCTAAATTAAGGAGCATCCCGACATGTTGAATACTGCAAAGGCCGGGCCAATCCTTTCCCGCCCCGGCATTATCCGCGCCCGTACAAATGATGGCTTGCAGACGTTTGACGCTCGCACCATTGACAGCACTGGCGCATTCCTCATCGGTGAACTGGAACGTATTGACCAGACGCTGCATGAACCGCTTGTTAGTTATACGTGGTCGCGTGACATTGATCTGCGCGAAGACGTTTCAATTGCTGACGAAACATCCAGCTTCACCAATTCCACCTTTGCAGCCGTTGGCGGCACCAGTCCAACCGGCAAGGCGTGGATCGGCAAGGATGCCAGCGCGATTGCTTCGATTGCTCTCGATATCGGCAAGACTGCAAATCCGCTGACCCTCTGGGGCATGCAGTTGGGTTGGACGCTGCCGGAACTGGAAAGCGCGCAAAAGCTTGGCCGCCCAGTTGATCAGCAGAAGTTCGCCGGTATGCAGCTCAAGTGGAACATGGACACTGATGAGCAGGTCTATATCGGTGATACCGTTCTCGGCAATTACGGTCTTATCAATTCGCCACTGGTCAGTGTTTCGAACGTACCAAACGGTGCTGGCGGTTCGCCTCTTTGGGCCAACAAGACCGCGGACGAACTGCTGGCAGACGTTAATGCTATCCTCAATGACGCATGGGCTGCATCGGCTTATGCTGTCTGCCCGGATCGTCTTCTCCTGCCGCCTGTCAAGTTCTCCGCACTCGTAAGCCGCAAGGTTAGCGATGCTGGCAACATCTCGGTTCTCCAGTACATCAAGGAAAACTCGATCTGTAACAGCGTGAATGGCCGCCCTCTCGATATCCAGCCTCTCAAGTGGCTGACAGGTCGTGGCATTGGTGGGACCGACCGCATGGTCGCATATACGCGCGATCAGAACCGCGTTCGCTTCCCAATGGTTCCGCTTCAGCGTACTCCGGTCGAGTTCCGCGATATTCGCCAGTTGACCACATATTTCGGTCGCCTGGGCGTCGTTGAGTTCGTCTATCCAGAAACCCTTGCTTATCGGGATGGGCTTTAATCATGGCGAAACTCAACTTTGCATCAGCCTTTGAGCTGACCCTCGATAGCGGTGAGAAGAAGGCCTTCAAAGCAGGTCTTCAAAACGTGCCTGAAGAACTTGTCGATCATTGGTTCGTTCAGGCCCATGTCTCACCTGATGAAGATGAAGACGATGATGGCGGCGAGGGCGACGACGCGGATAAGGCGGTCTTGATTGCTATGGCTCAGGAGCTTGGCATCAAGGCGACCAAGCGTTGGAGCAACGCCAAAATTGAGGCTGCTATTGAAGAAGCCGAAGCCAAGAAGAAGGCCGAAGGCGGCGAGGGCGCATAATGGACGCGGCGACATTTCGAGAGCATTTTCCCGAATTTGCGGATGTAACAAAGTATCCTGATGCTCAAGTCAATTACTGGCTGGGTTTTGCGGTTTTGATGTTGCGCCCACAGCGATGGGGAGAAGCATTAAGCTACGGTCTTGAATTGTTCGCCGCCCATAATCTTGCTCTTTGGCGACAGGACATGAACGCTGCCCGAAAGGGTGGCGTTCCCGGTCTTGCAACGGGCGCTCAATCTGCCAAGGCCGTAGATAAGGTCAGCGCCAGCTATGACCAGAGCGTCGGGCTTGTCGAAGGGGCCGGACACTGGAACCTTACACTTTACGGCAAGCAGTTTATCCAGATGGCCCGAATGATGGGGGCAGGAGGCATTCAGCTATGAGCATCAAGATCGGCCTGAATGTGCAAAAGGATATCAGCAAGGCTCTGATCACCGATATCAAGAAACTGACCAAAACCGATGTTCTCGTCGGGATCCCTGCACAAGGTAATACTCGTGGGGATGAAGGTGCGAATAACGCTCTTATCGGTTATGTAATGGAAACAGGTGACCCAGAGAGAAATATACCGGCTCGACCATTTCTTGTGCCGGGCGTCGATGCTGCAAGTGACGAAATCGGAAAACGCCTGACAAAGGCAGCCGATGCGGCCCTCGATGGTAGGCAGGAAGCAATCAGCACGCAACTCAACGCAGCCGGTCTTCTTGCTCAAAGTTCCGTCAAATCAGCGATGACGAATGGCGAGTTCGCCCCACTGTCTGAGCGCACGCTAGCCGCACGCAAGGCACGTGGAAGGACCGGAATTAAACCGCTTATTGATACAGGCCAACTCCGGCGTTCAGTAACATATATTGTGCGTAAGAAAGGCAAGAAATAATGCCTTTACTTGATGTATCTGACATTCTCAGCGACCCAGATTTTGCGGACGAGATAACGATCACTCGCACGATAGTTAGGGTTGAGCGCGGACGCACAAAGAAAGATCAGACGGAAATCCCCACTGTCGGAGTAGTCACCTCCGATCAAGGCGATATCCTTGATCGTTTGCCTGACATGCGCCGTGTCGCCGGAACGATTCTTGTCCACACGACAGAAACGCTCGTTGCAAGTGATGGCGAGCGCGATGCCGACATCATCGAATGGGCTGGGAAACAATATACCGTGGTCGATGTGAACGATTACAGCCGTTATGGCGCGGGCTTTACGTGCGCCAAGTGCGAGCCGCTTCGGCTAGTCTGAGATTATCGACATGACGAACACTTCCGCAACTGGTGGCTTTCTGCTCCCAGAGCAATCACCTGCGCCCCTTGAAGGCGATGATCTGGATGATTTCTTTCAGGAGATTGTCTCAGGTGTCACCGGTATAGACATCAACCTTGTTCGCCCTCGATGGCAGGAAACGCCACCGCCAGCGCCCAAGCGCGGGACGAATTGGGCCGCAATTGGTGTCATGAAAACAGATGCCGAATTTGATGGCTATCTTGGTCACAAAGGGGATGGAGAAGGCCAAGACAATATCAGGCGATACGAAACCATTGAGGTTTTGACATCGTTCTACGGGCCTCAATGCCAGCTGTATGCCGCGTTGCTTCGAGATGGATTATCGTTGCCGCAGAACAACGAACCTTTCCAACTTCATCAAATGGGGCTGGCCGATCTTGGGTCGATTCTTTCAACCGCCGATCTCGCTAACCAGGCATGGATTAGGCGTGTCGATTTCACATTCCGCGTCAGGCGGACAATCTTCCGAACTTATCCAGTCCTCAACTTGAAATCGTTGGAATCGGACTTGGATACCAACTCAGGAGCATAACCAATGGCAAAAGGGCTATCGGTTCAGAATGTCGTTAAGGTGTCGGTCAATTTGGCACCAATGGCGGTAGGAACCCGCAATTTTGGCGCTTGTCTCGTTGTCGGATCGTCGCCGGTCATCGACATTGACGAACGTATTCGTGAATATACCAGCCTGTCGGAGGTTGTGGGCGATTTTGGAACCACTGCCCCTGAGTATCTCGCAGCTGATCTGTTCTTCTCGCAGACCCCGCAGCCGTCGATTCTATATATTGGTCGATGGGCGAAGACTGCAACGTCCGCTGTTTTGAAAGGTGCGGTTCTTTCGGCTCCACAGCGCGATATTGCAAATTTCAACACCATCACCGATGGCGCTTTCAAAATCGACGTGGACGGAACGACAAAGACCGTTTCCGCTCTTGATTTTACGGCACAGACGAACCTCAACGGCATTGCCACGGTCATTAATGCAAAATTGAGTACAGCCACGGTTGCGTTTGATGCCGCATACAATCGCTTTGTTGTTACCAGCAATACCACGGGTTCAACCTCCAAACTTGGCTATGCTGTCGCTCCAACTTCAGGAACTGATATTTCGGCTCTTCTGGGTCTGACATCTGTCAATGCCTCAGTGCCTGTTGATGGCGCAGCGGCTGAAACTCTCGTGGATTGTTGGGCTGATTTACTTGATGCGAATTCGGATTGGTATGGTGGCCTCACCGCCGACGCTACTGTGTCAGATGATGACCACATTAACGTTGCCGGGCTTATCGAAGGCAACGATGCTTCACAATCGCGCATCTATGGTGTGACAATCACAAATGCGAGTGTGTTAGATGCTGGGATTGAAAACGACCTTGCAAGCCGTCTTAAGGCGCTCGGTTATAAGCGCACGTTCACACAATACTCGTCGTCATCTCCGTATGCGGCGGCGTCTTTGTTTGGTCGCGCTTTCACCGTCAATTTCGCGGCCAATAAATCCACCATCACACTTAAGTTCAAGCAAGAGCCGGGCATTGCTGCTGAGACGCTGAAAAGCTCGCAGGCTGCCGCGCTCAAGGCGAAGAACTGCAATGTGTTCGTCAACTATGCAAACGGTTCCGCAATTATTCAGGAAGGCGTCATGGTGAATGGCTACTTCTTTGATGAAGTCCATGGCACCGATTGGCTTCAAAACGATGTTCAGACGCGTTGCTGGAACCTGTTGTATCAGAGCAAGACAAAGGTGCCGCAGACTGACGCTGGCATGAACATGCTTGTGAACCAGATCGAAGCCTCATGCGAGGCGGGCGTGAACAACGGTTTGATTGCTCCCGGCGTTTGGACTGCTGACGGCTTCGGCCAGATCGAAAACGGCACGACATTACCAAAGGGCTATTATGTCTATGCCCCTCCTGTGGCCACTCAATCGCAGTCCGACCGCGAAGCTCGTAAATCCGTCCCTATTCAGGTAGCCGTCAAGCTGGCCGGTGCCGTCCACTTCGTCGATGTTGCAATCGACGTGAACCGATAAGGAGTGCTGAAATATGAGCACATACTCATTTATTGACGTTGTTGCCTCCCTGTCCGGTCCGGGGGGCGTTGTGCAGCTTGGTTATGGTGCTGCTTCAGCGGAAGAAGGCATCTCAATCGATATGGTGGAAGACAAAAACACCATGATGATTGGCGCAGGCGGCGAGGGGCAGCACAACTTGCATGCCGGTCGCGCTGGCACCATCACCATTGCTTGCTTGAAGGTCAGTCCGACAAATCAGCAGATGATGGCGCTTTACAATTACCAGCAGCAGTCGAGCGCACGATGGGGTCAGAACGTCCTCACACTGCGCAACACCGCCACTGGCGATAGCATTACGGCGGTTCAGGGAGCATTCAAGAAGCTGCCGAAGAATACCTTTTCCAAGGATGGTCCGATGATGGAATGGGCACTCGACTTCGTAAAGGTTGATCAGATGCTTGGTTCCGGCACTCCGGCGCTACTGCCTTAAGGGGATAGGTTATGGATTTTCAGATTAATGAAGTTGCCTATCGCAGCGGGAAAATGAACGCCATGACGCAATTTCATGTGTCGCGGCGTATGGCTCCGTTGCTTTCCTCTCTCACTGAAATCGCTCAGGGCGGCAAAATGGATGTACCGTCAGTGCTTTCCTCTCTCATGAACGAGATAAGCAAGCTGTCGGATACTGACTGCGAATATGTCCTGTATGCTTGCATGGCGGTAACAAGCCGCGATCAGGGCGGTGGCCGTGGATATGCATCTATCCTTGCGGGTGATGGCAAAACGTCAATGTTCCCAGACATTGATATGCTTGGCATGCTCACAATCGCGGCCCATGTTTTGCAGGATAATCTTGCTGGTTTTTTTCCCTCAAGCGTCCTGACTTCAGGCGGGGATATGACGGCCCCGCCGTCGAATGGGTAACGCTTCCTGAAAATGAAGACTGGTTGTTTCGGCCCGTGATGGCCGGGATGTGCCGGTATGAGAGCCTCGTTGATGGGACGCTCGATCTTTCCGACATCGCACGAATGAATGACGCGCTTGACGTGCGCGACGAAAACCAACGCCGATACCAGAAGGCAACGGAGAAGAAATGACCGCAACCGTAATCCGCGACTTTCTGGTTTCGCTTGGCTATCAGGTCAATAAGGCGAGTGAGCAGAGCTTCAACGACAGTCTGAAGAAGACGGCAGGGAATGCCGTTAAGCTTGGGCTTGCCATTGAAGCGGCTGCTGCTGCTGTGACTGGCGCTGTTGTTAAGATGGCGCAAGGCATGGAGCAGAGCTACTACCAATCGAAGCGGCTCGGCGGTTCCGTCAAAGATATCAATGCGATTTCGTACTCCCTGTCACAGGTTGGCGGTAATGCAGATGCTGCAAAACAGTCGATGGAAAACATCGCCTCGTTTATGCGTCGTCTGCCGGGCGGTAAAAGCTATATTCAAAAACTGGTCGGATCCAGCGTGGATGCTGGTAACGTGCCTGCTGTCATGGGTGCACTTGCAAAGCAATTTGCCAACATGCCATTTGCACAAGCAAAGGTCCGCGCTGATTTCCTCGGCATTGATGATGACACGCTTCAAGCCATGATCCGTGACGGCGGTCGCTATTATGACGAGTACCAGAAGCTTGCAAAACGCGCGGGCGTAGATCAGCAGAAATACGCCGAAGATAGCAAAGACCTCATGGTCAAGGTTCGCAGCCTTGGCATGTCGTTTGATCTGTTATCGCAGAAAATCGGCACAGCCCTGATTGGAAAAGCCGGGCCATATATCGATAAATTCAAGAACTGGATCGACCGGAATTTCGACAGCATCACCAAAACAGTAACTAAGGTTGCTGACGTTGTTATAAAGCTTTCCGACACAATAGGAACTTTCGTAACAAGAGCGATGGAATGGTACGATAAGCTTGATCCAAAATCGAAGAATGTTGCCAACACGATTGCTGCAATTGCTGGTGCTGTCTGGCTGTTCAATAAGGCATTCAATGCTTCACCAGTAGGGATAATTCTCGCACTTGGTGCTGCTCTGGTCGCTCTGTATCAGGATTATCAGAATTGGAAGGAAACAGGCGATAAGGGCTTGGTCGATTGGGATAAGTGGGAACCGACGATTGAATCTGTCACTGGAGCACTTGAAACGATTTCGGGTTGGTTCGAAACTCTTGCAGGCGATCAGGACGGCAGTATTGGCGCATTGCAGATAGCAATGGCAGCCTTTGCAACCTACATGGCGACCAAGTGGGCTTCTTCCCTCTTATCGACATTCTCTCGCGTTGGCCTCGGCTGGAAAATCCTAGCAGCTTACGTTGCATATGATTTGATGAAGCCACCTGAGCAAGTCATTCAGGATATGAGCGATCGCTCTGCATGGGTTGATAACAATGTTGAAGATAGCTGGTGGGGCAAGGCGTGGGGACGCACACAGAACGCTGTCCGCAAAGCTGTCGGTCTTGAGCCAACGCGTAACGAGGATGGTTCGGTAAAACGGCCAAAGCTCAATCCTAATTTGCCTGTCGGTGCGCGGCAAACAGCTGAGGGTAAGGCTTTAGCGCCGATCAAAACTTCGGATGGGCGGACCGCGTTGGTTGCGGCAGAGCATCAGGAGCAATTTCAAGGCTTTATCGAAGAGCTGGAAGCATCGGGGTATAAGGTCAATTCCCTCGGAGGGTACGCCAACCGTCAGAACGTCAACAATCCTAGACGTAAAAGTGAACATGCTCACGGGAACGCAATTGATATTAATCCAGCGCAAAATCCAAACGGGCGAACGCTGATTACTGATATGCCCGCCAATATTAGCCAATTGGCAAAAAAATGGGGTCTTGGATGGGGAGGTGACTGGAAGAGTGTGAAAGACGCTATGCACTTCTCTGCCGGAGAACGTGAAGGCGGCCGCACGTTAAGCAGCGCCGAGCTTCAAGCACTTAGGAAAGAAAGCGCGAAAAAGCGGGATGCGAAGAAGCAAAAAGATCAGGCTGATTTCATAGTTGACCGGCTATCTTCGCTACCTGACGGTGGCTTGCCTATGTCTGATGGTCCATTCATGCCAAATGGGGTTAATCCTTCTGCTCCACTTTTGCCGAACAATGTCGCAAATAGTTCAAGCGCCAGTATGACCATGAAAACCGAAATCAACATCATGGGTAATGCTGACGCGAAGCAAGTGGGTGGTGCGGTCGAAAAAGCTGGCGGCAATCTCTTGAGAAATATGCAGCCAGCCATTCGTTAAATTAATCTAGAAAGGGAAGACCAGCACAAACTATCTTACCAGACGATGCATTCAGGGAAAGAAATCCGTCAATCTTGGATGGTTTCCCTGATGAGTCAGTCGAGTTTGGGTCAATGGTCATAATATGGAAAACCCATAGTGGGCTTTTAATGCGCGACTTTGAGCAAGGGTCAAAGCCCTTTACGACAAGCATTTGCCCATCAATGCCCGATAAAACTTCGGCTTTTGTGTTGCCGTAAGGGTCTCCTTGCAAAAAGGAAACCGCCTTATCTGCGGCACGAATTGGCGACATTGTTTCCGCCGCCACCGCTGGGGTTGCCAATAGACATGAGGCGATTATGAGCTTTACCATTTGATTACAACCTCGCAACAGCATCTACAAACCTTTCCATTGTCACAGATAAAAGTGCCGGGCGCTTTGCCCGATTGCATTGTGGAGTAAGCAAACTTCTTTCCTTCTAAGCTTTGGCAATGCGTGCAGGTGCGTTCATCTTGACAGGTGCGCCAAATGAAGTGAGTTGCTCCAATACCCATCATTCTTCTCGCATCGTAGTTGAAACGGGCCACGTTTTTCGGAAGTAGCTGTTGATTGAGATGTTCGCGCTCGGCTTGCCTCTCTTCATCCGTGAAGCGTTTACCCTTTCGATCAGGCGGACGCTTGTAGGGAGTAGACCTCGTGAAAAGCTCAGGCGGCGGATTATCTAAATCCTCACGGTGCCTGCCGCGCAATCGATCAATGAAACTTCCCAAAAATCCCATTTCAGACCCCGAAAAATTGACCCCTTGAATGATTAATCTAGGGGGCGGAGTTGGGCAATAGGCCGATCATCCGGCCTTACAATTCAAACTAACTTGGAGGCGATATGGCTATACCCGCTCTTGGAAATATGGTCGGCAACTTCGCAACGGGCTTTGTCTGGGGTGCTATTGATGCAGCCTTCGGGCTTTTGATCACGCCACAGCGCTCTATCGGTACGGTATTCCCAGACGTGACGCTTCAAGAAATTGGCCGCGACGACATGGTGGTCACTGATCACCCGGTCGAAATGGGTGCGCCGATTTCAGATCACGCCTTCAAGCGCCCGGTCGCGGTAGAGCTTCGCTATGCCTGGTCGAATTCGACGGCTGGTTATGTCGGTTATGTGCAGGAAGTATATGAGGCATTGCTTGCTCTTCAGAACAGCCGTCAGCCTTTTGACATATCGACGGGTAAGCGTCTTTATACGAACATGCTGATTACATCGCTGACGCAATACACAGATCCAGAGAACGAATATGGCCTGCTGGTAGCATGTGAATGTCGTGAGGTAATCATCGCGGAAACGCAGACCGTGAAAGGCGTTAATCAAAAAGACCAGAAAACACCATCTGCAACTGCTGGCGTTCAAAGCACCGGCCCTAAGCAGATGAAGACGACAGCGGCACCGCCCGGATTTGCTTATGCGGGGAATTCATAATGGACGAAGTTTATAAAATACCTCTGATCCCCGGAACGCCGCAAAGCCTGACAGTTGTATTTGGTGAGAAAGAGTATCGGCTGACACTTCGATTTCGTGATGTGGACGATGGTGGCAGCCTGTGGACGCTAGATATAGCGGACGTGCAGTCAAACGACGATATTGTGTGCGGCATACCTCTTGTCACTGGTACTGATTTACTAGCGCAATATCGCTACCTCAACATTCCCGGCAGCTTGATTGTTCATACAGATGGAGAGCCGGATAGCGTGCCAGCGTTTGAAAATCTCGGACAAGACAGCAATCTTTATTTCGTGGTGCAATGATGGCTCGGCAATGGATACGCAAATGCTCGCTCATAGTCGGTGACAGTGGCGGTGATGGCCTTGAGCTTGGTGATTTCCGCGTCACGTTTGAGACGGTTCATAAAACTGTGCAAACGCCTGGCAGGGCATATATTCGCGTATACAACTTGAAGCCGGAAACGGAAAAGCAGGTTCAAAAGGAATTTACTAAGGTAACGCTGAGTGCTGGCTATTCCGATCCTGGCGCACCATACGGCATCATTTTCACTGGAAACACCATTGAGGCGCACCGAGGTCGAGAAAACCCCGTCGATACATATTTGGATATTTTGGCCGCGGATGGGGATCAGGCTTATAATTATGCAGTCGTCTCTAAAACGCTGGCTCCCGGCTCGACATTCAACGATCAGTTGAAAGCCATTGAGGAATCTTTGAAGCCTCACGGCGTTACGCTTGGCTATATTCCTGACATGGGAAATGCCCGCATGGTTCGCTCGCGCGTTATGCACGGCATGGCGCGGGATTATCTGCGAACGATAGCGCGCTCCACGAATACCTCATGGCATATCGATCAGGGCAAGGTGAACTTTATCCCGAATGATGGTGTCAAACCGGGCGATGCGATTGTCCTCAATTCTCGCTCTGGCTTGATTGGCCGACCTGTGCAAACGATGAACGGTATTATCGCGCGTTGCCTACTGAACCCGAACATTCGGATTGGTGGACAGGTCAAGATTGATCAGTCGAGCGTCAACGAATTCATGGGCGGTCTATCAGCAGACGGTTATGCCGATCCTGCGACAGACACGTCTTTCCGCCCGTCAATCGCAGATGATGGAATGTATAAGGTCATCCAGCTTTCGACGGTTGGCGATACGCGCGGGCAGCCTTGGTACTGTGACTTGATCTTGGCGCCAGTGAACGGTACTCAGCCACAAACGGCTCAAGCGCTTGGATATGCGGGAGCGATTTAATGGATATTCGTGAAAAGCTTCAGGACGATGAAGAAACATATCGTTCGATGATCGACGACATCAAGTCCGGACTGCATACTGCTTTGACAGGAACGGTTACAGCTTTCTATCCGGCGACAATGACTGTTGATATTCAGCCGAATACTAAATCAGCAGTTCGCCAGCCTGACGGGTCGGTGAAGACAATTCCGTATCCACTTCTAACGGGCGTCCCGGTGTCTTTTCCGGGTGGCGGTGGCGCTTCGCTTACGTTCCCAATTAAGCCAGGTGATGAGGCGCTTGTGATGTTTGCAAGCAGATCAACTGATGCGTGGGTACAGTCTGGCGGTGAACAAAACCCGATGGACGCCAGAACGCAGGACCTTTCGGATGGGATTGCTCATGTCGGCGTTCGATCCTCGGGCAAACTGCCTACAGGCGGCGCAAGTGCTGACAGCACAGAGCTACGCACCGACGATGGTAAAACACGCATATCGTTCAACGGCGGCGGGATTGCAATTTCATCAGACCAGAACATGACCGTGGATGCTCCCGATCTCATCATCAATGGCATCAGCTTCATGAACCATGTTCATAGCGGGATTGAGCCGGGCAACTCAAATACGGAGAAACCCGTGCAATGAGATACCGAAAACTCGATGAAAACGACGACTATGTTTTTGGAGGCAATTTAGCCTCCTTTTTTATTGATCAACCAGAAGCGCCAGCGCAGGCAGTCAAAACACGCCTTATGTTGCAGTTGGGCGAATGGTTTGTCGATACTTCTGACGGAACACCTTGGAAGACGAAAGTGCTCGGCAAATACACGTCAGCAACTCGCGACCCCGTTTTGCGGAACCGTATTTTAGGAACGCAAGGCGTTTCCGCGATTGCGCTCTACGCCAGTCAATTTGATCCAGAAACCCGTCAGTATGACGTTCAAGCCCAGATCGACACGGTTTACGGCAAAACAACAATTCAAGAGACAATTTGATGGCTGAAACACCGATTTGCACAATTGATGAAACCGGCATTCACGCGCCCGATTTCCCGACTGTTCTCAACTGGCTCAAAGAGCAATATCGAGCCATTTACGGGCAAGACATTTATCTGGAGAACGATAGTCAGGACGGGCAGTTGGTTGGCATCTTTGCGCGAGCGATCCACGATTGCAACAGCGCGTGCGTGTCGGTCTACAACGCCTTTTCGCCAAGCACGGCTCAAGGCACTGGATTATCTTCTGTCGTCAAAATCAATGGTATTGCACGTGCATTGCCGTCCTATTCCAGCGTTGACCTACGATTGATTGGGCAGGCTGGAACGACGATTGTCAATGGCAATGCTTCTGATGAAAATAACCAGCAATGGAATCTGCCTGAGACGGTTGTTATTCCGCCATCGGGTGAAATAACGGTAACGGCAACTGCTGATGCATTAGGTTCTATTCGGGCGCAAGCCGGGTCAATCACCAATATCGGAACGCCTACACGCGGCTGGCAGAGCGTTACGAATCCTCTTGCAGCCGTCGAAGGTGCGCCAGTCGAAAGCGATGCTGATCTTCGACGCCGTCAGTCGGTGTCTACGGCCTTGCCTTCGTTGACGGTTCTTGACGGAATAGTCGGCGCGGTGGCATCTCTGAATGGCGTCACAAGATATAAGCCGTATGAAAACGATACGAGCATTACCGATGCGAACGGGATCCCATCGCACACAATTTCACTTGTCGTGGAAGGTGGAGATGCCCAAGCGATTGGCGATGCGATTATGACCAAAAAGACGCCGGGAACTGGTACTTACGGAACCACGAAGGTCAGCGCTGTTGATGCCTTTGGCCTTAGCCACTGGATATCTTTCTTCAGGCCGACGATTATTCCTGTCGCTGTCTCAATCCAGATCAAGGCATTCGCCGGTTATACGACATCGATTGAAGCCGCGATCAAGCAATCAATCGTGGACTATATTCGAAAGCTCGACATTTCGGACATGGTTTCTGTGAGCCGCTTGTATGCACCTGCGACGCTATACAACGACAGTCGAAGCCGCACTTTCGAAATCCAGCCAAACACATTGATGATTGCTAGGGACGGCTACACGCCTGTCGCGGCCGACATCGTTCTCGCATTCAATGAGGCGGCGGATTGCAGCGTTGAAGATATTCAGATCGCGATTGTGCCATGACGGAAAAATACCTCGACCTAATTCCAAACTGGAACCGTGAGAAACCAAAATTCAATGCAACGATTTCGGCGCTTGTCGAACCCCTTGCAGGTGGTCAGGCTTTTGTCAGTCAACTTCCGATGGACTTTGACCTTGATGTCGCCATCGGATCGCAGCTTGACGTTGTCGGGGAGTGGGTTGGTCGTACCAGATACGTCTCGATCCCGATTGCAAATGTCTGGTTCAGCTTTGACATCGAAGGGATTGGCTTTGATCAAGGCGCATGGAAAGGGCCATACGATCTTGACGCGAACATGAGCCGTCTCGATGACGATAATTATCGAATCCTATTGCGGGCAAAAATTGCTGCAAATCAGTGGGACGGTACATTGCCCGGTGCAAGAGATGTTCTTGATCCTGTCTTCGGTGACGGCACGCATGTGTTTATTCAAGATCACATGGATATGTCGATGACCATCGGCATCTCTGGAAAAATTCCGTCCGCCGTAACTCTCGCACTTCTTGCCGGTGGCTACATACCACTCAAGCCGTCCGGCGTTCGGGTCAACTATCTCGTCGTTTCGGAGGACGAAACCGCAATGTTCGGATTTGACGTTCAAAGCAATCTCATTGATGGGTTTGATCAAGGCTCTTGGGGCAAACCGCCAATCTAGCTCAGCGCGTAAAATTCATCGTTTCAACCCGCTTCGGCGGGCTTTTTATTGAGGTCGAAATGGCAAAAAATGATCTAAAATTATTCGCTGGCGGAAGTTCAGCCAATGTTATGACGCAAGCCGAATATGAGGCGTTTGTTTCTCTGATTAATGGCTTCTCGACAGGCGTTGCTCAATCGAAGCAGCTGAATAAGGTGTGGCGTCAGGCGTCTTTTGTTGCCGCAATGATTGGCTTGTTTACCGGTAAAAACTCGAACGAAGACGTGCTGGATGATGGTGATGTCGATAGCTTCGAAGCAAAGTTTTCACGAGCAATGCAGGCGTTTATCGCTGCTCAGACTGCTATTGGTTCGTTTTGGCAGCCGGTTATTTCCATGACTATCACTGCGCCTCCCACAACCCCGGCGTTTGGTGATTCCTATGTTATACCAACGGGCGCGACAGGAGTCTGGGCAGGAAAGTCGCAGTCGATAGCGGTATGGATGGGCAGTGAGTGGCGTATATTTTCGGCTAAGAATGGTCACGGTATTAGTTTGCCGGACGGTCGAATCTTCGAGCGCGTGGGCGGTTCTTACATTGAGAAACCTGCATTGGATGTGCAATCCGGTAAATGGAACTATGCGGCAGCGACAGGCTCCGCCAATGCACTTGTCGTCAATCTCGATCCAGTTCCTCAGTCCACGCCAACGGGCATGAAAATCAGGGTGTTGGTTGCTACGACCAACACCGGGGCGGCCACTATCGCAGTTAATGGCGCTGCTGCTGTGGCGATTCGATACGCTGATGGTTCTGATCTGTTTCCGGGTGAATTGGTTGCAGGGCGAACCGTTGATCTGATCCGACAACCTAACGGCATATGGGCCGTACTGACGCCGACAGAAGGCTTCCTTCGCCTGACGACTAAGGGTGCTCGCGACAGTCAGATTAATGTACCCCTAGCGTCAGACATCGGCACCAGTGCAACAATATGTGCTCAAGTGACAATCACAGGAGCGACTTACATTGAAGCAACCGGCGCAGGCTCCATCGTCAATATCGGCGGTACGCTTGGCGATACAGTTCTTTACATGGACATTTTCGATGTAGCCGCGAACGCAACGATTATCACAGGGCCGCAGGCAGCGGCATCTTCGGTCAATAATGAGAAAGCTGCCGTTTACAACCGCGTGATTGGCCGTGGCTTCGACAAAAGCAAAACCTATCGCGTGAGAGTGCTGGCATCGAAAGCCAGCAATTTCGGGCAGGTAAATATTGCCAACGTCAACATATTTGCGATGCACGATTAAGGGGATTTAGAGATGACACGCATCTATTACACGCTCGACGGCGGCATTGTCGCAGGCTACGATCCTCTACCTGATGGGGCAAAGAAAATCACGGAAGTGCAATATCAGGCGTTACTGGCAAATCCGCAGGGAGGCGAAAGCCCATCACTGGCTGACATCAAAAGACAGCTTGCTAAACAGGTGGATACGGCGGCAGAAAACGAACGCTTGAAATACATCACGCCGGGCAACGGCCAGGCAATGACGTATCAACAGAAGGTGGCAGAGGCGCAGGCGTTCAAAGCTGCCACCAGCCCACAAGCGGCAGATTATCCACTCCTGTCATCAGAAATTGGAATAACTGCTGAAACACTTGATGAAGTTGCCAACATCGTCCTCGGCGCTTTCGCGCAATGGCAGCAGATCGGCGCCATGATCGAGGCCGTCCGGCTTGGTGCCAAGCGCGACATTGATGCGGCAGAAGATGAAGCCGAAGCCCGGGCTATTGTCGATGCTATCGTCTGGCCGTCAGCGGGCTAGCTAGCTTCTACAACCTGACTGACAGCACCGCCCTTGAGGCGGTTTTTTGTCTGGCAAATTGCATGAATTAGCGCGGCAGGCCGTCAATGCGGTCATCCTTACAGCGCCACATCAGAGCACCGAAGATAATCACGAAGACACTGACGGTAGCGAGTGAAGCCCAAAATTCAACTGGCATGACGTTCTCCCAAGTTCCTAATGAACTATTAACGTCAGACTTTTGAATTTGATCCATGAAAAAACCCCGGCAGCGGGGGCTGAACCGGGGCCGCGCAGACTGAAGCGGGGGCTTCTATCGCGCTAACTGATCATCTCACAAAAATAGGAAAGTACAAACAGAAACCCCGGCTATGATGCCGGGGCTGAAATTTTGAAACAGTGTTAAATTTTATGGCGGTGGCTCAGGTAATACCTGATTTCTTTCCAACCGATAAAAGCTAACACATAAGACAATGCAGCAAGAATAGCCGCTTGAATTATCAGAAACCAAATCATGACGGTCCTCAAGCCTGAACCACGCCGCCGCCGGATTTCTTCCCCTTCATCCAAGGAAGTGCGACTTCTGGTTCTTCGAGAATTCCATTCTTCTGAGCAAAACCTCGAATAGCGTTTTCAGCTGCTTCCACGGGTTTAATGCCATCGTGGCTGTCGCAGCATGCTTTCCATGCAGTCTCGTAAATGAGGCCCCGGTCATATTCGGGCCATTCATAAAGAAAATCTAAGGCGTCTCCGACGCTGGCAATTTCTCTAACAAGGTAAGGGCCGTCCTTCACAAAAACAGGGCTGTCAAACAAACGGTCGCTCATCGAAACCTCCATTTGATCGAACGCTAAATGTTGGAATGACGGTTCCGATTTAGTCGAAAATCTATCTGTTTCAAGATGCCGTCGATCACAAATTTTAGGAAAACACAATGGATATGCACCTTGGCGATACCCGCCTCTTGATTGAGGCTGGTCGAGAACGCGGACTATTGCGTAATCAGTTAGCGTATGTGCTGGCAACGTCTTTTCACGAAACGGCCCATACGATGAAACCGATCAA
>NZ_JAPHAV010000024.1 GCF_026241335.1 Ochrobactrum chromiisoli
CCTCAGGCATCAAGGCATACGTCGATATCGGACGCTCGCAGCACGATCACAAGCAAATCGCGATGGAAATGATTTTAGCGGCAATCACCCATCCGAAATTCAGATAACCCCAGGCGATGAGGAAACAGGCATGGCGGCGTATAGCAAGGCAGCAAAGCGACGATTGAAAAAAGGCCGGCCATTATTGCCAGCAGCAGAACGGGAGCCAAACGGACGAAAGAGCAGGAGAAAGTCTGCCGTGGTACGCAGGATGCATGAGACGGAAGCAGAGACAAAGCTGGTTGTGATTTCTGCCCGCATGAAAATGGGAATGTCAGCGTCGATCGCAGAGCGTCCAGAAGCTGGATCGGTGCTCGGTCGCCTGCATATCCTGTTTCCTGATCGCGTCACCTATGCGCATTATCAGGCAGGCTTGCGCTACGGGGCAGACTATTGCCGGTATTACGCTCTAAGCGGCATTCCATATCCATCAGCACGCGCCCACGACATGACCCGCGTTCATGGTGTCGGCACAGATAAGCCAGAAGCCGCAGGGCAGGCACGTGAGCGTGTTCTTGATCTGGGCGAAGCAATCCGAAAGGTCGATCAATCAGGCCGACCAATCGCCACGACAATCCGCAATGTCTGCATTCTCGATGAGGACACAGGCATGCATCTGCCCCACATGGTTCGATTCCTCGCCATAGGCTTAGATGCACTTGTGGATTTCTACGGGATAGATCGCAGGGCCAAACCAGAAGACTTGACTAATGAATGACATTTAGTCAGCCTGAATAAGGTAGGTGATTTGTTTCACCAGAAAAGATTTGAGATGCTTAACTCGATCCTCAACGGCGTTCTATACGGCAGCAATTACGAACATTTGAAGGCTTCGCAGCGAAGAGAGCTTGAATACAAAGCTCAAAGTCGTGCTGGCCAGATTATCAACGTTTCGGAAATGTCAGATGATGATTTGCGTCGGTGCGTAGCTTTCTATCAACGCAGAGATCGAGAAGTTACCAGCCAATTTTAAGTAATGTGCAAAAAGTGCACAAAACTATTCAGCCTCGCTCACGCGGGGCTTTTTCATTTGGAGGGATGACAGTGCCAGAAGACACTCAGGCCATCACCTCTCTAGCCGAAGCATCACAGAAGAAAGTCTGGCGCGCTCGCAACATGATCATGCTTGAAGCCGTCATAGCCGCTTTCATGGATAGCGGCACACCGCAAGACGTGGCGCAGATACTCAGAGAGCAGGCGGACATGCTGGAGAATTTCGGATGACCGCCAAGCTTCTCGCTGTCCCTCAACCGAGATTTGGAACACCAGTTGGTGAATGGCACCTTGTATTCGCATGGTTGCCTATCAGAACGTTTGATCGACGGTTTGTCTGGCTGCGCTTTGTGAATCGCCGCTGCATACAGAAGTACGATTATCTCCTCGGCGGAACTGATTTCTGGTGGCAGTATGCTCTCTAAGCTTCTCGCTCTCTCTGCGTTTATCCTCCTTGCCTCATGCGCATTACCTTACGAGCGTCACTGCTCATTCAACGATTACCTGACAAAGACGTGGTGTAAGTGATGGATAAAGACGTGACGTTTATATCTGAATATCGTGTGGTGCCTTTAGATGGCGGCTTTGTAGTCGAGATTATTCATGACCAGTCCAGCTTGTCAGAAAAACACGCTTTTACGAGCGCGTCGGATTTGGCTGGCTTCTTCCATCGCGTTCAAGCTGGAAGGCAAAGCTTGAGGTGTAAGTAATGAACAGTCGCGACCTTTCAACAGGCCGCTTCCTTAAGGGCAATCGCTTTTGGGAGGCGCGTTCCTCTCACGGTGCAAAGCCCAAGTTTGAAAACCCGGAAGACCTTTGGTCGGCATGTGTCGAGTATTTCAATTGGGTAGATGAGAACCCGCTTTATAAGGATCAGCTCGTCACTTTCCAAGGTACTGCAACACATGAGCCGGTGGCTCAGATGCGTGCGATGACCCTTATGGGAATGTGTCTGTTTCTTGATGTCAGCATTCAACAGTGGAATGACTGGCGCAAATCGCGTCCCGATTTATTTGAAGTCATATCGCGAGCCGAAGCAGTTATCTATCAGCAGAAGTTTTCCGGTGCTGCCGCTGATCTTCTCAATGCCAATATCATCGCCCGCGAACTCGGTCTCGCTGATAAAAGCGAACTGTCCGGCAAGGATGGCGGTGCAATCATCGTGGACACAATCAAGCGCACGATAGTTGACCCGAAGGCGGGCTAATTATGTCAAGAGAGTTGGAAATCCCAACGGCACGGGTGTTTCTTCCATTGCTTGAGCCAGCGCGTGATAAAGGCGCGTGGGGTGGTCGCGGATCTGGCAAATCTCATTTTTTTGCGGGCCTGCTAATTGAAGACAGTTTAGCGGAGCCGGGAAATAGCGGCGGCGAGGGTCTTCGGTCTGTTTGCATCCGTGAAGTTCAGAAGGATTTGGCGCAATCTTCCAAGGCATTGATTGAAGCAAAGCTTGCTTCTCTGCGTTTGGGTGAAGCTGACGGGTTCAAGGTTTATAAAACCGAGATATCAACGCCCGGCGATGGTCTTATGATCTTCAAGGGCATGCAGGAATATACCGCCGAAAGCATCAAGTCGCTGGAAGGGTTCAAGCGCTCTTGGTGGGAAGAAGCGCAGACAGCATCTAAAGGATCGATCAAGCTTCTCCGTCCGACAATGCGCGCACCCGGCGCACAAATGTGGTGGAGCTGGAACTCTCGCAGAAAGACTGATGCCGTTGACGTAATGCTCCGGGGTTCGGAGATACCAACAGGCGCTATCGTCGTAAACGCCAACTGGCGGGATAATCCTTGGTTTTCAGAGGAGCTGGAGCAAGAGCGTCTCGACTGCCTTAGAATGACGCCAGACGATTACGAGCATGTCTGGGAAGGCGGTTACGTGACAATCGCTTCGGGAGCCTACTTCGCAAAGAGTTTGACCGAGGTGAAAAAAGAGAATCGTATTGGGCGAGTGTCAAAAGACCCACTCATGACGATCCGGGCATATTGGGATATCGGCGGCACCGGAGCCAAAGCAGACGCTACAGCAATCTGGATAGTTCAGTTCATTGGCCGAGAAATCCGCGTTCTCGATCATTATGAAGCGCAGGGCCAGCCGCTATCGGTTCATGTGCAATGGCTGCGCGATAACGGATATGAAAATGCTCTTTGCGTGCTGCCGCATGACGGCGACACAAAAGACAAGGTGCATGACGTAAGCTTCCGCAGTGCGCTTGAAGAAGCTGGGTTTGAAGTCGAAGTTGTACCGAACCAAGGCGCAGGCGCTGCTAAGATGCGTATTGAGGCAGTCCGCAGGCTTTTTCCTTCAATGTGGTTCAATGAAGCCACAACGGAAGCCGGACGCGATGCACTGGGCTGGTATCACGAAAAGAAAGACGAGCAGCGCGGCATAGGCCTTGGACCGAACCACGATTGGGCGTCACACAGCGCCGATGCATTCGGCCTCATGGCTGTTCATTATGAGCAGCCGCGCATTCAGGGCAGACAGAGCCGCTACGGTGGCCGTTCGTCATCATCTACAAGTTGGATGGCAGGATAGGTTTAATCAATGGCAGAAGATGAATTAAACGCCTCAGCAGAAGCTGAGCGTAAAGACACGTCGCGCCTTGACCACGATAGCCTGCTGAAAAAGCTCAAGGGCTGGTTTAAGGCTGACTTGCCGCGTGTTCTTGAATGGCGCGAGCAGGCCCGTGAAGATTATGCGTTCTATAATGGTGACCAGTGGGCTGATGAGGATATTCAGGCTCTGAGAGCGCAAAAGCGCCCCGTTATGACCTTCAATCGCGTTGCGCCATTGGTGAATGCCGTCATCGGCGCTGAGATAAACAATCGCCGTGAGGTTCGGTTTATCCCGCGCGAAATTGGTGATGCCGAAGCAAATGAGTTGCTCACTAATGCGGCAGAATGGTTTCGTGACGAATCCAACGCGGAAGATGAAGACAGTGATGCGTTTGAGGATAATGTCATTTGCGGGATGGGTTGGACCGACACCCGCCTTGATTTCGAGATTGAAGCAGATGGCGCAGCGGTTGTTCGTCGTCTCGACCCGCTTAAGTTTGTATGGGATGCATCAGCGGTAAAGCCAAACCTCGAAGACGCGCAACATCTATTCTACGTCGATGAAAAGCCGTTATCTGAATGGATGGCTCTTTTCCCTGATGTTGACCCGGAAGTGTTGAACGCATCATGGGCTAAGTCTGGCAATGTGGACGGCACGCATGACAATGATGAAACCAGCTATGACGGCAAGTCGTCAGATGATGACAGCAAAAATCTGCGCACGATTGTGGAAGCGCGTTGGCTGGAGCCTGAGCAATATTACCGCATGCAAGACCCGCAAACGGGTGAAATTCGGGAAGTGGCGAAAGGGCAGGCAAAACTGCTTGAAGCCGCTGGCATTAAAGTTGCCAAGCAGACGCGCAAGGTCGTGAAGCGTGCCTTCATCGGTACCGGAATTATAGGTGATGTTGATGCCCCCATGGTGCCGAAGGGTATGTTCGGTTGGGAGTGCATCACTGGCTATCGTGATAAGCTGAAACGCCAGTTTTACGGTGTCGTAAGGCCAACCAAAGACCCGCAGCGCTGGAGCAACAAATTCTTCTCGCAGGTGATGCACCTGCTTAACAGCCAGTCCAAAGGTGGCATTATCGCCGAGCGCGATGCTTTTGAGGATGATCGGCAGGCAGAGGAAAGTTGGGCGCGCTCTGATAGCATCACATGGGCGAAAAAGAACACACTCGCTACGGGAAAGATACAGCCAAAGCCAACGGCACAGTTTCCGACTGGCTTCTTTGCTTTGTTCAATGAGGCAAAAGAGGCAATCAATCAGGTAACGGGCCTATCTCCTGAGTTCATCGGCACGCGAGAAGTTGATCAGGCTGGTGTGCTTGAAGCGCAACGCCGTCAGTCATCGCTCAATCTGTTGGCTTCCCTGTTCAACAGCCTGCGTCGGTATCGCAAGCGGCAGGGCCGCATTCTGCTTTATCTAATCCAGAACCATCTTGCAGACGGTCGTCTGATCCGCATCGTAGGAGACGAAAAGGCCGAATACGTTCCGCTGATGCGTGAAAACATTGCTGATGTTCAGTACGACATTATTATTGATGACGCACCAAGCTCGCCAAATGAGAAGGAGCGCACATGGGGCATCATGCAGCAAATGCTGCCTTTGCTCAAAGACGTGATTACGCCTGACATGATCCTTGAGATTGCTAAGTATTCACCACTTCCGGCAACACTTGTCGATAAGTGGATGAAAATGGCGCAGAAATCCAAGGAGGAAGCCGCGCAGCAGCCGCCTCAACCAAGCCCGGAAGAAATTAAGATGCAGGCAGAAATGCAAAAGCATCAGCTCGATATGCAGGGCAAGGCGGCTGACATTCAGGCCAAGCAGGAACAGGCGGCAGTCAAGCAGCAGTCTGATGCGGTTGAACTGTTTATGCAGCAGCAGAAAGCAGAACTTGAACTGCGAACCGCCAAGCAAAAGGCGGAGATTGATATGGTCAAAGCTGCCAATCAGGCGGCTCAGACAAGCATTCGCCAGCAAAACGCCAATACACGGCGCGGCGACATTTAATCCCGTCAAAGGACGGTTTCGGCTGCTAGTCCGCAACTAGCTTCGTTCGCCCACGATAAGGGCAAATAGGTGGAAAATGGATAACGAGAACAATAGTGGCTTTACCGCCGCTGAGGAAGCTTATTTCGCATCTGGTGGCGACGAAAGCACGCTGGAAGCTGAGGCAGGCACAGAAGTCGAAGAACAGCCCACTGGCGCTGATTTAACCCAGCAGACAGAAGAACAGCCAGAACAGCAAGAGCGCGATGACAAGGGCCGATTTGTGCCTCATGGTGCGTTCCATGCCGAACGTGAGGAACGCAAGAAGGCAGAGGCCGAGAAAGCGGAACTTGCGCAGAAGCTGGCAATCTTTGAAGACCGCTGGAATACTTTGTTGGCATCTGGCAAGCAGCCTGAGCAGGCAAAGGAAGAAGCTCCACCCGATCCCAATGAAGACATTATCGGGCATCTTCTGTGGCAGAGTAAACAGTTCGAAGCTGATAAAGCTGAGCGGCAGAAGCAGGCACAGGAACAGCAGCAACGCGAACAGAGCCAGCAGCAAGAACAAGTTATATGGTCAACATGGGATAACAGCGTTAATCAGGCCAAGGCATCCATACCGGATTTTGATCAGGCGACAGGGTTCCTTGCACAGCTTCGTGACAATCAGTTGCAGGCGTTTGCGGCAGTTGATCCAAACTTCGGCAATCAGCAGGCGCGTGTCGCTCAGATTAACGCAGAGCTTCGCCAGATCATCATTCAGGCAAAGCAGGCAGGCCAAGACCCCGCGCAGGCCGTCTATCAAATTGCTAAAGGCTATGGATACGCGGCCGCCGCACCCGCTCCAACCGCTGGCAAAATCGATAAGATTATTGAAGCGCAGGCTGGATCAAAGACCATCGCCGGGACAAATGGCAATGCAATGACTGATCCATTGTCAGCGCAAGCCATTCTGGAAATGCCGGCGGATGAATTTGACGCTTGGATGACCAATCCAGCGAACGCCAAGCGTTTCAACAAGATACTACAGGGCATGTGATCCGGGCCAAAACACACCTTGATCACAATCCTACCAAGCAAGGCTGTCGCGCTTAGCGGTGGCCTCTAAAGCCCAGGTCACGGCTTAAAACCGATCTTCGTTTGATTGCACGATAGCCAATCAGCCCGCGCCGAGGGTTCAAGTCGGCTTCGCCTCGCTCGCAGCGTCACCGCGACAAATCCCCTTGATTTTTCAACGTTTCACTGGAGAGCCACCATGGCTACAACTACCATTGCGTCAAACAACGCACTGACCGTAAAACTGTGGGCTAAGAAGCTTGCACAGGAAGTTTCCAAAGCAACCCCTATTGCTCCTTTGATGAGCACTGGCACCAACTCAATCATCCAGCTTAAGGATGAAACGCAGAAGGGCAAAGGCGATAAGGTCACATTCGGCCTGCGCACTCAGCTCATCGGTGACGGTGTGTCCGAAGGCACAATGCTGGAAGGCAATGAAGAAGCACTCAGCACCTATAATGACGCCATTATGATCAACGAACTTGCGCACGCTGTTCGTGTTCGTAATGAGCAGACTATCGATGCGCAGCGCGTTCTCTTTGATATGCGTGAAGAAGCAAACGCCGGTCTGGTTGATTGGTATGCTGACCGCATGTCGCTGATGTTCTTCCTGCATGTCTGTGGTTACACAGCGCCATCGATCGGGTTTGAAGGCCGCACCGTTACGCTTGGCGGCGTTCATACCGGCTTCAATGCAGTCACAGCCCCAACCCGCCAGATTTTTGCAGGAACTGCGACAGCAGAAGCGGGAACAGGTGCACTGACTTCGGCCGATACCTTCAAGCTTGAACTCATCGACAAAGCTGTTGAACGCGCAAAGCTTGCCAACCCGAAAATCCGGCCTGTTCGCATTGATGGTGGCAATCACTATGTGATGTATCTGCACCCAACGCAGGTCACTTCCATGCGCACGAACACCTCAACGGGCCAGTGGCTGGACATTCAGAAGGCGGCTGAAAAGCGCGGCTCTGATAACCCGATCTTCTCTGGCGCGCTTGGCGTTTACAACAACGTCATTCTTCGTGAAAGTGAGCATGTGACGACTGGTGTGGCTGGCACAACCACTCAGACCGAAGTTCCGACCGTTCGCCGTGCTGTTCTCCTTGGTGCTCAGTCTGCTGTGGCTGCATTCGGCATGAAGAACACCCCGGAGAAGTTCAAGCGCATCGAAGAAACCTTTGATTACCAGCGTGAACTCGGCGTTTCTGCCCAGACCATTCTCGGCATGAAGAAGACCGTCTTCAACAACAACAATTCCGATTTCGGCGTGATTGTCGTTTCCACCTACGCAGCTCCTGCTTAATCGGATGAGGGGCGGGCTTCGGCTCGCCCTTTCCGCAAGGTTTCCCATGGATGATACCGATTGGTCGCTCTTGGATTTTGGTGATGCAAAGCCAAAGCCGGAAAAGTCTGAACCGCCGAAACCGGCTGGCAAAAAGAGCAAGGGTAAATAATGGCTATTCTTGTAACAACTTCCGGCCCGAATAACACAATCCCGGCGCTTCTCGACGCGCAGGACCGGACATTCTACGACATGATGACGGTCATTGCCGACGAGATTGACGATACGACCGGCGAATATACGCCACAGATTCAGAACTGCATTTTCGCAGCGATCCGCTTTTGCGAGCGCAATGTTTATTACTTCAACGAAACCCGCGATGTGACGTTCAAAACAGTTGCGGGACGTGAGTGGTACGATAAGGCCGATAACGCCAATATTTCGTCACTTGTGCGCGTTGTTGCAGCATATTGCGAAGATACAAGCGGCCAGCGCACAACCCTGCGCCGTGTCATGCCGGAAGACATAGAGACTGTTTCGGACAATACCGCATCGCGTGGCGAGCCGTACATGTTCACGTATTTCGGCCAGCGCATTCGGCTTTATCCAGTTCCGAACGACACAGAATTCACGATCCGTTTGCAGCTTGGGCCGTATCGCCTGGCTGAAATTCAGACGTCGACGGATAGCAATGCTTGGTTTACCGAGGCCTTTGACCTGATCAAAGCGCGTGCCAAGTACCAGCTTTACAAGGATTATCTCAAGGATGCGACACTCGCAGCCGCTTCTCTAAATGACTACAAAGAAGAAGACGGCGCGCTTTCGGCTGAGACTTCGCGCCGCAATGGAAGTGGCCAAATCATCGGGACTTGCTTCTAATGGTTGCTATTCCTGCTGCTGAATACCGGCCCGATGTTGCAGATATCAATTCTGCATACACTGATCTTCTGTTGAATGTCTTGCCGTCTGCTAATGGCTTCATTCCGATGAAAGACTGGAGCGCGTTGACTGAAGCATTCCCAGAAGACCCTTTGGGCGTCTTTGCAGTTCGTTCCCTTGATCAATCGGTTTATGTCTTCGGCGGAACAACAACAGGGCTTTTTCTGCTCGATAATACAACTCTGGCTTGGAATGAGATAAGTAAGGCAATAGGCGGATATCATGCCTCTGGTGATGCGCCTTGGTCATTTGCCTTGTTCGGTGAGTATGTAATCGCTGTCAATCAGAATGACGCCCCACAGGTCTACCAGCTTGGCACTGATACGGCATTTCGCGACCTTGGCGGCTCACCGCCGCGTGCTGGACTGGTCAAGATATGGGGTGATTTCGTATGCCTCATGATGCTGCCAGACAATCCAAACCGTGTGCAATGGTCAGGCTTGAACGATTGTGAGTTCTGGACACCAGGCACCAACAGCTCGGACTTTCAGGACTTCCCAGACGGTGGACGCGTTCAAGGTTCGACGGAAGCAACAAACCCGCTCATCTTTCTGCAATCCGCAATCTACGCCGGTACATTCGTTCCGGGTTCGGACATCATTTTCACGTTTCACAAGGCACAGGATAAGCGCGGAGCTAAATCGCCTTGGGGTATCGCTTGTCGCGGTTCTTATGCATTCTTTGCAGATGAAGGCGGTTTCTTTCAGATTAGCTCAGAAGGTGGCGAATTGCTGCCGATTGGCTACGAGAAGGTAGACCGTTCCGTTTTTACACGTATGGCAGCGTCGAACCTTTCGGAAATGTCAGCGGTTATCGATCCGTTCTACACCCGCGTATATTGGGCGATGGATTACAACGGTGTCGGCATTTATAACGAAATGCTGATTTATGACTGGGGTGTCCAAAAGTGGTCACTGGTCGAGATTTCAGTCACCGACATCGTTCCATTCTACACCGCAGGCTACACGCTGGAGGGATTGGATTCGATAAGCACCAACCTTGATACGCTGCCTTTTTCTCTTGATAGCAAGGCGTGGCAGGGCGGAGCGCCAATCCTCGGAGCATTCAAGGACAAGCGGCTTGGATCGTTCACAGCTGGCAATATGGAAGCTACACTCGTTTCTCAAGAGTTTGGCGCAACTGATGGCCGTATTCAGCGCACGCGCCGCGTTTATCCAATAGTCGACACGGATCAGCTATTCTTGTCAGTTGGCGTTCGGATGCGCCGCAATCAATATGAGCCAGTCAAATGGCTCTCTGAAACAAGCCCGTCATACAATACGGGCATTGCTCATAAACGCTCAAGAGCGCGTTTTCACAGATTTAAGACCCGCATTCCTGCCGATGAAGAATGGTCGCATCTGACAGGCTTTGACGTGGCGTTTGAGGACGCGGGATGGCGATGAAAATCATCAACACGCAAGATTGGACTATCGACCAGATTGCACCTTATGGCCGCGATCTGACGGCAGCAATGCGCAGGCTCTGTGAGAAATACCCTGATGATCTGACGGTCGAAATCCTCATGTCAGGGATTATGAGCGGGAAAAACCAGCTTTGGCTCATTTTCGATGAGAACGAAGCGTTCAAAGCCTTTGTTACGACAGAGATTTATACCGCAGAGGCAACAGGCAAAAAGCGCTTGCATTTGTGCGATCTGGGCGGCGAGGGCGGTGTTTATCTGGCCGATCTGGTGACGGAATTAGAAAAGTTCGCACTCTCACAAGGCATCACCGAAATTCAGGCCATGGGGCGCATTGGCTGGCAGAAGCAATTGGCAAAGCACGGCTTTCAGCCGATGGTTTTCCGTTATCGTAAGGAACTGACACAATGAGCTTTGGTAGCAGCAAGCAGGAAAGCACTCAGACTTCCGAACCGCCATCGTGGGCGAAGCCGCTTTTTACGACTTCTGCCAAGGATGCATTGAACCTGTATAATTCAGGGCAGGGCGGCAATGTCTATCAAGGTCAGCGTGTCACTGATCTAAACGGCACGACGACAGGCGCAGTCAATAAGCTGACTGGTGCCGCTGATATGTACAATTCAGATGCTGTCAATAAGCTGGCAACTGGCGACACATCGAGCGCGATGAACCTTGCAAACATGGCAAACGGTTCGATGATCGGCAATAACACGGCCTTCAATGAAGCGCTTCAGAACACGCTGAACAACACGGCGACAACAATTAACTCCAGCATGTCAGGTGCTGGGCGTTACGGGTCTGGTGCTCATTCTGGCGTTATGTCCAATCAACTTGGGCAGGTTGCCACCAATGCAATGGCGAACCAGTATAACCAAGACGTCACCAATATGATGAACGCGAACAGCCAGATTGACAGCGCTAATCTTGGCAAGCTGTCGGGCCTCAACTCGCTTTATCAAGGCTATTCAAACGCCGCAGGCAACCAACTTGCAGGCGGGCAGGTGCTTGACCAGAACGCACAGAACAAACTCGATGCTGAACGCGATAAGTTCGCGGAAACAGATAATCAGGGATGGACGCGTCTAGGCCTCTTGCAATCAGCCGCAGCAGGAGCGGCAGGAAACTACGGCACCACAACCGGGAGCCAGAAAAGTAGCTCAAAGGGCATGAACTTGCTTTCTGATATTCGCACTAAGGAAAACATTGTGCCTGTCGGTGAGCGAAACGGCTTCAAGCTCTACGAGTGGAATTATCGGGGCCTGACCAAGCGTTGGCGCGGCGTCATGGCTCAGGATTTGCTCGAAGTTAAGCCGGAAGCGGTCACGCAGGGCGCAGATGGGCTTTACCGGGTCGATTATTCTCAACTCGGCTTCGAAATGGAGGCAGCATAATGTTTGACTATCGTTTCAATGGCCTGCCAAACATGCTCACCGCTCGCATGCCTCTCATGCCGCAAAACATGCTGTCGCCTATGGCTCAACAGCCGCCACAGCAGCAGATCGATCCGACAGCTACGGCAGCAATTCCGCAGCCTATGCCGCCCGTTCCAGCACAGGTTCCGCAGGGCGATCTGAATTATTTCCCGCCACAGCCTGACGCGAATGCTCCGCCAATTACGCCACAGGACTATCAGGCTTCACTCAGCCTTTTGCAGCCGCAGCAGTCTGGTCAAGCGCAGACCAAGCCTCAATCGGTTGGTGGCGGCCTTGACATGGGGACCGTCTCAGCATTCCTACAAGGTTTAGGCCGAGGTAACGGATTGCTGTCTGCGATCGGTGGTGGCCTTGGCGCCGTTCAAGAGCGCAAGCAGGAAAACCAGACAGTCAAATATCTAACTTCTCGCGGCATTCCAGAAGGTGAAGCGCAGTTATTGGCGCAAAGCCCGCAGGCAACGTTTCAGGTACTGCAAAACATGCGCAATGGCGGCGATCCGAAAGCTATGCTCGAATTGCAGAAGCTTGGACTTGAAGTGGAAAACCTCCGCAATCCGCAGATTAAGCCTACAACTTTGATGCAGAACTTGTCAGCAGCAGGCTTGCAGCCGGGAACGCCAGAGTATCAACAAGCGGTGCTTGCTGGCACTAAAAGTGGGGTTAATGTCGATGCTAGAAATATGGGAAGCATTCCGCAAGGTTACCGTGTCAATTATGACGAAAATGGCAACCCTGTAAGCATGTCACCTATCCCAGGCGGGCCAGAAGATACGACGAAGACAGACGCGGCTTGGAAGCAAAACCTTGCCACATCTACCGACATCATCATCAACGCAGCAAAATCAGCGCGAGAATTAGCTAAATCTGGTGGTCGAATGACAACGGGTGTCGGCGGGCAAGTGCTTTCCAACATCGGCGAAAGCAACGCGGCTGAACTTCGCCGGCAAGTCGCAACGCTCACGGCGAACGCCAAGATTGAAAACTTGCAAGCGATGCGAGCCGCAAGTACAACAGGCGGGGCTTTGGGCGCTGTATCTGACAGTGAAAATGCAATGCTGGCGGCAAAAACAGGCGCACTCGATCCTAGTGCTTCGCCCGAAGTGTTTCAGCGTCAACTCGATGATTATGAACGAACCTTGCTTCGGATTGTTCACGGCAAGGAAGCAGGCGACAGCATATTTGAAGAAACACGCGGTGAAAGCGGCGGCGCTGTTCAGGCTGGACAGGTTGAGGATGGGTATCGCTTTAAGGGCGGCGACCCAGCGAACCCACAAAATTGGGAAAAGGTGAACTGATGGCTGCCCCTTGGGAAAAATATCAGACGAAAGCTGCGACAGGTACCGCTGCGCCTTGGGAAAAGTATCAGGCGATTGATCAAGAGCGCACAGCGTCAACGGATCTTGGCGATTTCAACGTGCAGCAGCAAGCCGACCAATACGAGGCTTTACGTGGCCCGAATGCACTCAGCGATTCCAGCGACAGTATTCTGGCCGGAATCCCTTTCGGGGATGAAGCAGTGTCAGCTATGACTGGCCTTGCTCGCGCAGGTATTAACGCGATCAAGGGGGACGGCTTTAATTACTCGCAGGAGTATAACCGCCAGATGGCGCTGAATGAGGAATTACAGCGCAGGCGTGAAGAACGATCCCCTATTGCTTCAACGGTTGGCAAAGTAGGGGGAAGTGTCGCCGTGGCCGCATCTGCTGCACCCGCAATGCTTTCAACACGTTTCGCCGCAGCGCCTTTGATGGGAAGAACTGCTGCTGGCATTGGTGACGGCCTTATTAGTGGGGCAGTGTATGGAGCAGGTGAAGGACAAGGGCTAGGAGATCGAGCCACGAATGCGGCGACGAATGCCGCAATTGGTGGGTTTATCGGCGGGGCGTTGCCGGTAGTAGGAGCAGGTCTATCTAAAGGTTACGAAGCATTCCGAAACGCTCGCCTTGCAAACCCTATAGCATCGCAAGCGAACGCAACACCGGAAGCACTAAGGGTGATCGGTGATGTCCTTGAAGCCGATAACACGCTTGGCGCGGCAGGCCGTCAAAATATGGCTCGCGCCGGTCAGGAGGCTATGCTTGTAGATGCCGGCCCAACAGCCCAGAGCTTGCTAGACCAGACTATTCAGCGCAGTGGGTCAGGCGCTCGCGTAGCTCGTGATGCGATTTCTCAGCGCGTATCGCGGGACAGCGCCGCTATAACATCTGCGATGGATGATGCCTTCGGTGCGCCAACTATGGCGATGCCTGGCACTGCCAATTCGTCAGGGCGAACGGCGCTATCAGGTCTGTATGATCAAGCCTATACGAAGCCAATAAATTACGCTTCGAACAAGGGTATTGAAATAGAACAGATGATCAAAAATCGTGTTCCAAGGAGCGCGGTCGATGCCGCCAATAATCTTATGCGCGTCGAAGGCGCACCGCCATCCCAGCAGATTCTTGCAAAGATGGCTGATGATGGGTCTGTCGTGCTTGAACGGTTGCCCGATGTGCGACAGCTTGATTACATCACTCGTGGTCTTAATGAGGTTGCAGATCAGGCTGACGGAATGGGCAAGCTCGGCGGGACTACTCAGATGGGCCGCGCCTATGGCAACCTTGCTAAGGATATTCGCTCACGCTTGAAATCACTCGTTCCCGAATATGGTCAGGCACTTGATGCAGCTGGGACGGAAATTGGCAAAGTCAAAGCTGCTCAGTTTGGCTATGACATGATGGGAAGCGGCGTGAAGCGCCAGGAAGTTCAGGAATTTCTGACGGGCCTTCCTAAAGCCGAAAAAACTGAACTTGTGAAAAACATCCGTCAGGCGATTGATGATCGTATTGCAAATGTCACAAGAGCGGTGTCGGACGGCGATATGGATGCGAGAGAGGCGATCAAGGCCCTGAAAGACCTTTCTAGCAAGTCAAGCCGTGAAAAGGTTTTACTAGCCATCGGTCCCGATAAAAGCCAACGCCTGTTTACAGAACTCGACCGTGCCACCAAATCTTTTGAACTAAGATCAGCAGTTACGCAGAATTCTAAGACATATGCCCGTCAGGCGATGGATGACCGCGTAAAAGATTATACACAACCCGGCGTGATCGGCTCATTGGCGCGTGGCGAAGTGAAGAATACACTTCAAAAATTTACGCAAGCTGCGACCGGGAATACTGATGATGTCATTCGTTCAAAAGCGGACCAGATCTATTCTCAGATAGCGGAACTTCTGACCAGACAGGGCGGGCCAGGGCAAGCGGCGTATAACGCAATCAATCAGCTCAATCAGACAGATGCCGCTACGTTGGCGACATCTGAGGCTATTCGACGGCTCATTTCCCCGCGTCTCGCCTATCCATCCACCGCGCTAGTAGAAGACAAGCTGCCATTCCGCCAAAGCAAATAAGCAGTAACTGCCATAATGGAACGCTATCTCTAAGGCCATTCAGCCATAGAGCCAGTCCTCCTACAACAATTAGCGCTCCAACCGCCCCAACTATCGCGGCTTCTTGTTTAATAGACATCTAAATCCTTAGTAACACGTTGTCGTTACAGTTCCGTACCCGCCATTGGAAACACAAGCGCTTGGACCGGCGGCGGCGCGGGTCATAAGGTACTGCTTGAACTGTTCAGAAGCTCGCGCGTTGCTGCCTCGCCTATATTGTTCGGCGTTTGTTTCAATAGAAACGCACTGCTGAAATGCTTGCGTGTTAGGCTTAAGTCCCTGTTTAGCGCATTTGATGCCAATCTGCTTTCCGAGTGTTTGCAGCTCGGCATAATTCATGGCTTCAATTGGCTTAGTTTGGCACCCAGCAATAGCCAGTATGCATGCAATGACTGCAATCGACTTCATCCCTAACCCCTATCTATCGCCGCCAGCAGAATAGACGAAGATATTATAACTTGAAAGTAGGCCGCTCCACTTGGGGCGGCTTTTTCTATGGAGAAAGCAATGGCGACCAATAAGCAGGCTTTCATTAACTCGATCCTGCCTGCCGCCATTCAGTACGGGCAGCAGATAGGCGTTGATCCACGCATCATAGTTGCGCAGGCCGCGCACGAAAGTGCATGGGGCCAGTCGGCCCCCGGCAACAATTATTTTGGCATTAAAAGCCATGGAAAGGGCGGCGGGCAGACATTTACAACGCATGAGGTCATTAACGGCCAGCGCGTGAAGATGGATGACAGCTTCCGCACCTTCAACAGCCCGTCAGATAGTGTTGCTGGTTACGCTGACTTTCTGACAAGCAATAAGCGCTATCAACCGATGCTTGCCGCTCAAGGGCTTGATGCTCAGATTGATGCGTTGGGTCGCTCCGGGTATGCGACTGATCCAAACTATGCAGATCGCATTCGATCTATCGCGAAAAACATCCCTATCGGCTCTCAGGTTGCTTCTCAGCAATCCTCCCCGCCCCAAGCGCCGGGAACTCCTGCACCAGCTTTTGGCGATCCTATTACCATCGGGTCAAAACCAGTGGCGCAGCCGCAGAGCGTTATGGGTTCGATGGCTCCGGCAGCGCAGCAGCAACCCAGCTTTCTCGATGGTGTCTCTCAGATCGCAGACGGCAATTACCTCGACGGCGTGGGGCAGATGTTCGGCTCAATGTCAGCTGGCGGTGGGCAGCAACAGGCTCCGCAGGCTCCTGCAATGCAGCTTGCGCCGGTTCAAGGACCATCGGGCCAGCAAGCAACAGCTTTGGCCAATTATGTTCAAGCCCTTTTAGGAAAGAAGGTATCAAATGGTTAGTCTCGGTATGGGTTTACTTGGTGGTGCTGCTACTGGTGCCGCATCTAGTGGTCTTGCGGGTGGCTTAACAAGCGGGTTGGCAAATGGATCGATTAACGGTCTGACCGGCTTTGGCAAGGCGCTGGAGGGCGTGCAGAGCATCGGCAAGATGCTTGGCGGCGGCGGGGGCGGTGGAGCACCGGGAGGCGCAGCGCAAGGCGGTCAAGTTCAGTACGGCAGCAACAACGGCGATGCATTGGCCGGATACGTCATGCAGCTTCTGAACCAAGGCAAGGGTGGCGTGAAATGAGCAGTATCTGGGATTGGTCGCTACAGGCGGCATCAAACGCCAACTCTGACGACAATATCAACTGGCAGGAAGGACAGCCGCCTTCGACGGTTAACAACTCCGCACGATCGATGATGCAGCGTGTCAGAGAGCTTCTATCTGATCTGGGCGCAGTGACAGCCGCGACAGGCACAGCAAACGTGATCAGTTTCGCAGCCAAAAGCACGTTTAACACCTATATTGACGGCATCCGTATTGCGCTCAGAGCAGCGAATACCAATACCGGATCAGCAACGCTGAATGTTAATTCGGTGGGTGCAAAGCCTATCTACACAGTGAACGCAAATTCTGGCGTCACGCCGCTGTCAGGCGGGAATATAACTGCAAACGGCATCTATGAACTGATCTACTCTGCTGCACTTGATGGCAATTCTGGCGGCTGGTTACTGCTCAATCCCACAATGTCATTCAAGCCTGTCGGCTCATACGAGATTATGGCCGCGCCTGTAGTTCCCGCTGGCTATCTCTATTGTGACGGCAGAGCAGTTTCGCGAACGACCTATGCGTCATTGTTCAATGTGATCGGTACGCGCTTTGGTGCTGGTGACGGTTCCACAACATTCCTGCTTCCAGATTGGCGCGGTGCTTTCATGCGCGGCTGGGATGATGGCCGTGGGCTTGATAGTGGGCGTGTCTTTGGTGTGCAGCAGAACAGCCAGAACAAAGCACATACACATACATTCAGTGGCACAACAACAAGTAACGGCAGTCATACACATCCAATCACCAATATGGGCCTTTGGACATCTGACGGAAGTACAGACGTGCGTTCTTGGGGACAAAATGGGCAGACTTACAACACTGGAGCGGCAGGCGACCACACTCATACATTTAGCGGGACGACTTCCAGTGATGGCGGCACCGATGCTCGCCCGATTAACAATACCGTTTATGTAGTGGTGAAATTCTGATGGCGGAAAATATCAGCCCTTTTGCCGTGTCTGGCGCAGTCGATCCCGGAAAAATCCGCGTCGTTCTCTTTTCAAGCAATCGTCTCGTTCATATCTCGCTGTCGGACCTTATCAAGCCTCTGACGGATGAAATTAACGATCTTAAAACCCGCTTATCGGCATTGGAGGGCTAGTAATGGCTGTTCCCTATCACACGCATACTTTTGAACTGAAATCCGCCACGAAGGATGACGTGGTGACAGGCGTGAGAGACGATTTATCGCTCACGCCTGCATCAGTCGGTTCGGCGGCGGCAAAGGAAGTTGAATACTTTGCCACTGCGACGCAAGGGACCAAGGCCGATAACGCCGTTCAGCCTGACGATTTGTCAGACGTAGCTATTTCCGGACAATACGACGATCTTGTAGGCAAGCCCTCATTAGGGTCAGTGTCAGTAACCAGTTATCCTCCGGTGCCGTCTGGCAAAATACTCAATGATAAAGGTGAGTGGATCGAGGCCCCAGAGATGGGGCTTTTTAATCATGACACGCTCGCACAAGCAAACGCTGACTTAGCCAATATCCCAAACAACGGCGGCGTGAATATCGTCGCTGACGGCCTGAATAACGGCTTCTATGTCAAGCAAGGCGGCATTCTCGTCAAAAAGAGTGACGCTACACTCAGCTCGCTTGATGTACGAGTATCCGGTGTGTCAGAAGCATTCTCTATCCAAACAGAGCAGCCTAATCTTCTGTCAATGGATGAGGTGCTGTTCAACGATCTGTCGCGATGGCTCACAGTCCCACTCCCACCAACAAAGCAGATATTTAGTCGTAGTGGCCACCCATCCGATCAGCAGGCCGTTGGGGTTATTACCGCAAATGTTGGGCAAAATAGAACGGCGACCTTCAGCATCAGCAGGTCATCTTTCTCGGGCGCTCGTTTTTCTGCTTCTGTGCGGCTTGCTGCAGCCGACGCAGCACCAGACACCCCCGGCGGCTCTGGTGTTAATCGCTTCATGATCCAGCAGATGAATAGTGCGAACGCAGAAATAGCAAACACTCGCCAGTCAGTTGCGATGTTTGGTGCTGCTGGTGCCGATGGTCCATTGGATTTCGGCTTTGGTGACATTGAGTTAGACCCAGCTTGTCAATCAATCCGCCTGATTTTTGAGTTGAATGCAATCGGTTCAACTGCTGGCGCGGCACGGAACATGGCGATCCAGCGTATTTTAATTGCAAATGGAAGTAGTTGGGCATGGCGGCCACCCGCCGCCGTAGCAGCCAGTTCATTGGACGCGGCAACAGGTTCGGGCAATGGATATATGACCCCACCGCTAACGGCATCCGTTATGTCCAAGGCAAACCTTTACGAGGTTTTCCAGCCAAACCTTCTCACAATTGAAGACATAGCAACGTTGAGCGGTCCGCACTTTACGGTGACTGGATCGAGTACGACGCCCACTGAAAAGGTTTCTATTGCTGGCATACCCGCCTTCAAAATTACTTGTGATCCCGGAAAAAGCCGTTCTGCGATTTGGAAACTACCCAAAGGTGCGTTTGATCCCTCACTACCACCCGCTGTTGCCGTGCAATTCTACTCAGTCGATGCGACGGTGGGCGGTAGTGGTCAGGTGAGACTGCTCAAACGTCAGCTCAATGGTACCACTGAAATCTCAGCCGTGCGCGAAAGCGCAGTACTTGTAGGCGCTGGGGCTTTGCCCCCCGACAGCGAGCGGGCAGCAACTCGTCTTCAGCAAAACGGATGGGATGCATCTGCGACGTTTGTTGAGCTATATGTTGACATCACGAACACCGGCACCGAGCCGCGTTCTGTCATCGTTTCCGCGCCAATTATGGCATCAGGTGATGCAACATTCCGAGGCCCTGCTGTTAGTTCGACCGGTGGGAATTCTCCTGTTATCTATGCTGATCCGGCAGGCAATGATGCGGCTGCCGGGACTAGCATCACCCCGAAGAAAACCATCCAAGCGGCTATCGACGCTGCCGCGCCTTCTGGAACGGTAATACTAAGTGGAGGTGATTATTCTGACACGGTGCTGAATTTGGCAAACGCATATGGCTTGAAAATCTACGCAAGAAACCATGCTCGACCTGTGATCGTCGGTGGGACCAAGCTTACCGGCATCACCAAGTCGTCAGGATATACGAAAGTTTATCAGGCAACGGTCTCCAGCGCACTTGCGACCTATCTTTCGACCGAGCAAGCCAACGCAGATAACAGCCCCAAAACATGGATTTTCCAAAGAGGTGTTGCCGATCCCACGACAGCCATTGTCGCCTCAGAGCGTCATCCACTGCATCGTGGTCAAACACATCGTCTCGCTGATATCTGCCGTATCTGGAATGTTGCAAGCATTGCGGCTATTGATAGTGCTTCACGCGCTTCATGGTTCATCAGCGGCACAACCGTTTATTTCAGCATTGATGGAGGTGGTAGCGCGATTGCGGCTGACATTTACATTCCTTCATCGTCTGCCATCAGCGGCTTGAATGGCACTCAGGCTGTTCGCATTCACGGTTTGGAAACGCGCTTTGTTGGCTTGCCTTTCGATAATGCAGCCGTGCTTGATCTTTATGGTGTCCGTTGTCTGGGTGCGCGTGGTGAAGGCATCACCTTTGACGAAACCCAACATGCGCGGATTGAGCATTGTGAGGCCGGAGCATGTGGTCAGGATGGGTTTAACAACCACACTTATGCATCATCTCCTTACCGCTCAAACTATCAGGTTAGTGAACTTTGGAGCCATGACAACGGTGATGATGGACGCTCGCCACATGAGTATTGTGAAGGCTCAGATTGGAACAGCCTTTATGAATACAACTTTGATCGCGGGGTCATTGTCTCATACGGCGCACATGAACAGGCCAATTTCTGCATGACGCGAAACAATGGCTGGGGCGTAACCGTAGGCGGTGAAGGCTTTGTAGCTTCTGGCGGCGGCACCGAGGGTGTCGATACAAGCCTGATCACACGCGGATGCATAGCTATCGGCAATCGCCGCAATTTTGCTGCCTCTGTCGACGCGACGGCCCATCACATCGTTATTGACGGTGTCAGTATCGATCCCGTGACAGCGCACTATTCCGGCATTCAGGGTGGACGGCTGGAATATCTGCGCTGTGATACGTCAGGTGCAGGAACAGTCAAAGAAACCAGTGGCGGTGGCTCGGTGACGGCAATAGCTGCACTCACCCGCGTGCCATAGCGAAAACACTAATGAAAGGAGGTCAGTTGATGGACGTCAATTCTTGGGATTCTTACTTTGCTAGTGCCTTCTGTTACGGTTTTTTAGGGTGGTGTATGGGCCTAGGTTACGCCCATGTTCAAAAGGCCACAGCTCAAAAAAAAGATGAGACGAACCCTAAACTGAACGGCGCTCATAAACTTCATAGACCGTTTGGTGATCCGGCATTCAGACGCCAGTGCGTGTTAGAGCGATTTAATGTGCCGCATATTCGTGTTTGGACAGATGAACAGCTAGCGACGGAAATTGCAAGCTATAGCGCGGGTTACGCCGGTGCTATCCTGCCGCCCGAATACTCCGATATTGCAGTGGAAGAATTTCAACAACGAATAGGAATGATAAAATCTAGAGATGAAATTAAAGAGCTTTACCTAGGAGCACTGACGCATACTGGTCATTCGCAGAACACATGATCCTGATGTTTTAGCACTAACATGAAGAAGCGGACGATTGACCGACCACTTATCAAATAAAAACCCCGGAGACCGCAAAGCCCACCGGGGTTACGCTAGTCCGCATTGGGTGTGGGTTTGCGCAAGAGTGTTCTTAGAGGAACAGATCGAAAAAGAAAAGCCCCGGCAGCGAGGGGGCTGAACCGGGGCCGCATCGGATCGAAATTGGGGTGACAATCCTGCGCCCGATCATAATCTCACAATAATAGGAAAACACAAACAAAAACCCCGGCGATGAGGCCGGGGCTTAAGGTTAGCGGCAAGCTGCCATTTTTTCGTCAGGTGGCGAAGCTTCTGCCATATCTTTGCGCAAATCTTCGAGCATCTGACGCATTACATCTGGATGCCGCTCAATCATCAATAAGTAAGCACGATTGCTATCGAGAGGGCGGGAGCGGTTCTGTTCCCAATCGCGAATTTGGTGAACGCTAAAACAGAATTCAAACGCGAAGGCATCCTGAGAAAGGCCTAGACCTGTTCTGATACCTTTAACGTCAACATCAGCCGGTATATGAATGTGGGCGGGCTTGAGCTCTCCGCGAGCAATAGCGCTTACTTCGCGGGCAGCATCAAGCAAACGGTTTCCAGCTTTGCTCATGATGCAGTCCTCATCTCCTTGACTTTCTCTCTTACTGATGCGCGCCAATCCTCAGCTACGCTAGAGAGTATCTTCTTTAATTCTGCCTTCTCTGCGGCGGACAGATTGATTTTTTCGCCTTTAGCATAAACGTCCATTATAAAGACCGGGACGTCTTCCGCAGCATAATAGGTAATAATCCTATAACTGCCACTTTTGCCTTTTCCGGGTTTGGCGAAGCGCAACTTGCGCGCACCGCCTGTTCCTTGGATCAATTCGCCAGCCATAGGGCTTTCTGCAAGCAGGTTATTGAGCCGAAGTCTTTCGTCTTCAGTCATTCCCGCCTGATCAGCGGCCCTGCGATAAGAGTGCGTTTCGATCACTGTGTGCATGACTAACGACTACGGGATATACGTAGTTCCGTCAACAAACATTTAATTCGCTAAGAATTATTTTCAACCCGGAAAATCTCTGGGCGCATTGCCGTGCGTAAACGGTCGAAAGGAAACCACCTTGAATATGCACCTTGGCGATACCCGCCTCTTGATTGAGGCTGGTCGAGAACGCGGACTATTGCGTAATCAGTTAGCGTATGTGCTGGCAACGTCTTTTCACGAAACGGCCCATACGATGAAACCGATCAA
>NZ_JAPHAV010000025.1 GCF_026241335.1 Ochrobactrum chromiisoli
GTTCTTCGGGAGGATGCCGATGAAGTCACTCGGCTGATTCAGGAGGGGGCGCGGATCATGGTATGTGGCGGACGCGATATGGCCAACGGAGTCTCGTTGGTTCTTGCCGATATTCTGGGCCCCACTGGGCTGACATTAGCCAAACTCAGGGCGGAGGGACGTTATGTCGAAGACGTCTACTGAGATGCAACGTCACGCTTTGAGCGGGCCTACCATGGGTACACGTTGGTCAGCGTTGTTTTACCAAGCAGCGGGGTTCGATCCACAATCCGTTCGGGCCGCACTTCAGGCGGCAGTGGACGCGGTGGACATGCAGATGTCAACATGGAAGCCGGATAGTAATCTAACGCAGGTGAACGCCGCGCCGGTGGGACACTGGATAAAGGTGCCGCAGCAACTGCTGGACGTTTTGCGCCTTGCGCTCGACATTGGCCGTGCATCGGGCGGCGCGTTTGATTTCGGCATGGGCGATGCCGTAAGCGCCTGGGGTTTCGGGGCGTCAGAGGCGGCCCCTGAGCAGATACGAGCAGCGCTTGAGCGCGAGCGCCGACCAGCCCATGACGTTCTGGAACTGGACGTCGAGGGGGGAATGGTGCGAAAGTTAGCTCCCATCACGCTTGATCTCAATGGAATTGCCAAGGGATATGGTGTGGATCGTCTGACGGAGATATTGCGGTCTTTCGGGATTTCGTCCGGCCTCGTCGGAGTTGATGGGGAGATGCGGGCGCTCGGGTTGCGGCCAGATGGGAGTCCTTGGTCGATTGCAGTTGAAGCTCCTGACTATGGTCGTCGCGCAACCCACTCGGTTTTGGCTCTTCAGGATGCGGCGGTCGCCACGTCGGGCGATTATCGGCATTGGATTAATGTCAACGATTACCGCCTGTCGCACACCATGGACCCACGTCGCGGTGCTCCCTTGATGGAGCCTCCGGCGTCAGTCACCGTCGTGACACGTACCTGTGCCGAAGCGGATGCATGGGCCACAGCGCTAATGGTACTTGGTCCGAAGACCGGCGCGATACTGGCAAGGCGGTTACGCTTCAATGCTCTGTTCTTATTGCGTGCTGGGGGAACAACAATTCGGTGCGAGGCTGTAGGTGACTTATTCACCAGTTCACATTCTGGCGTACCATGACGCCCTTTAGCCGATGTTGGGTGAGATTCTCAACGCCCGAAGCGCATTGAGGATGACAGCGACGTCAATCAGCTCCTGGAGCAATGCACCCTGAACAGGTTTTAGATAACCGAACGCTGCTGCGATCATGGCGACTACAGAAAGACCAATCCCAACCACTACACTTTCGACAGCAATGCGCCTTGATCGCTTGGCAATTTCAATCCCAGCGCGAAGTCTGTCTATTCTATCTACGAGGAGAACGACATCGGCCGCTTCTGCCGAGGCTGCCGCTCCCCTCGCACCCATGGCAACGCCAACATCAGCCGCTGCAAGTGCGGGCGCGTCGTTGACCCCATCTCCAACCATCATCACGGGGCCGTTCTTACGCTCGCTGAGCACGGTCAGCACCTTTTGATCGGGTGAAAGTTCGGAGTAGATGGCATCAAGCCCCAAACCCTTGGCGATGCGTTTGGCCACTGCAGCACGATCACCTGTCGCCAGCACTATTCGCTTTACGCCATCTTTGCGTAAGCCCCGTAACGTATCGACCACTTCGCCGCGCAAGGGATCGGCCATAATGATATAACCCGCGATGCTACCGTCTATCGCGACTGCAACCAGGGCCGCTCCAGCTTCTATATCGGGGATTTCACTCAGTTTTGCATTGACCTGTCTCTCAACGAAGCTACGTCCGCCGACAACGACGCTTTTGCGATCGACCCAGCCCGCCACGCCATCCCCTGCCAGTTCGCTGACGTCAGTCGGCAATACAAGATCTATATCGCGCCCCTGAGCGGCCAGTACAAGGGCCTGTGCCATAGGGTGTTTGGACACCTGGTCAAGGGCGGCGGCGAAACGCAGTAGATCATTTTCGCTCAATCCTGGCTGCGCATTGATTGAAGTAATTTGTGGGCGGCCATCTGTCAGTGTTCCAGTCTTGTCCAGCACTAACGTGTTGATACGAGCCATGTTCTCTAATGGACGAGCACCCTTTACCAGCACGCCGAAATGAGCGGCGCGCGATAGTCCCGCAACAAGAGCGACTGGCACCGCCAGGATGAGAGGACATGGTGTCGCCACGACGAGAACGGCGACCGACCTAATCGGGTCTCCCGTGAAAAACCACGCACCGAAGGCGATTAAGACGGTCACTATCAGAAAGCCGATAGACCACTGGTCTGCCAGTCTCGACATTGGAGCCTTGGAATGCTGTGCCTCCTCCACGAGGCGAACGATGCCAGCGTAGGTGCTATCCTTCGCTTCGTGCTTGGCAACGAGATCGAAAGCATCGCCGGCATTCGTCGAACCGCTTAGCACATCTGCTCCCGACGCTAGCGAAACCGGAAGTGACTCTCCCGTGAGCGCAGACGTGTTTATGAAGGCTTTTGCGGAGGCGATACGCCCATCAACGGGAATGACATCCCCTTGACGGATCAGGAGGCGATCACCCAGACGAACCGTATCCACGGCAATCTCTTCGAGATGGTCATCGATATAACGCATTGTCGTTCGCGGCGCACGGGACAGCAAAGCATGCATCTCACGGCGTGCCCGCCCTTCGGCAAAGCTTTCAAGAAAGGCTCCCCCAGTATACATGAGGGCGACGATCGAAGCGGCCAGCATTTCCTCAAATGCCAGTGCGGCCGACATAGACATCGCGGCGACGATATCCAGCCCGAACTCCTTTCGCCATAAACTCCGGAGAATTTCGACCAGCAAAGTTGCCAGCACAGGCAAAGTGGCGATAGTCCAGGTTAGCCGCGCGCCGTATGAGTGGCCGGAGAAGTGCAAGCCGAGCCCGATCACAAGTCCGCACAAGGCAAAAATCATCAGGATTGTTTTTGATCGATCTTCAACCGAGAACCGCATCCTCATAGTCTCCTCGACCTATAGAATGAGCAAATTCTAGAGTCCTGCCTCTCACTGACTTCGATAATTCTTCTTTACATATGTATTCCCTATAAACTCAGATCCCCTGTCAGACCGATGTGCCGACCAAGGCCCCAATACCAGCCGTGATTGCCATCGCCAATGCGCCCCAAAAAGTGACGCGGACGGTTGCCTTAAGCATATTAGCTCCTCCTGTCTTGGCGCCGATTGCGCCTAGAAACGCAAGAAACAGCAAGGAAGAGATAGCAACCGCGTAAAGCAAGATCGAGGGAGGCGCGATGACAGCCATCAGCAAGGGTAGGGCGGCCCCGATCGAGAACGTGGCCGCTGAGGTCAGCGCTGCTTGCACAGGCCGTGCTTCCATGTGTTCGACGATTCCCAGTTCGTCACGGGCATGAGCTGCCAGAGCATTGTGTGAGGTCAGCTGTATTGCCACCTGCCGCGCCAATTCCGGGGTTAGGCCGCGATCAATATAGGCTTGCATCAATTCATTGAGCTCTGCTTCGGGCTGAGTTTCGAGTTCCTTGCGTTCTCTGGCAAGATCTGCCAACTCCGTATCGGATTGAGAGCTGACAGAAACATACTCACCCGCCGCCATAGACATCGCGCCTGCGACAAGGCCCGCGATGCCAGCGACTACTATCTGCGTCGTTCCCGTTGAAGCAGATGCGACGCCCAAAATGAGGCTTGCCGTTGAGACAATACCATCATTGGCGCCGAGTACCGCTGCACGAAGCCATCCGATCCGGGATACGAGGTGTTTTTCTGTATGCAATCGGCTCATTGAGGTACCTCCGGACATTGGATGCATATCATCATACCTCTATCGAGACCCTTTGCCAGTGGCCTGAAAATTTAAAGGTATAGCGTTCTTCTCCGGCGATTGGGCTTTTGTCTTTTTCGTTAGAGCTCATGCGCGGATTTTGAAAATCTGCATTTTCGAGGGGGGGGGCTTGAAAACCAGAACATTATACATTATAGTATATTATATAATGTTATTGTCGGAGGGTAAGATGCCCGTCACCAAAATATCCGAGAGGCTGTCGGTATCTTCGCAGCCAGGCCCGGAAGAGCTCAGGGTACTAGATCGAAGTGGCTTCAAAACGCTGGTCAACAACCGTCCCGACGGTGAGGATGCAGACCAACCTGGAAACCAGGCTGAATGCGATGCAGCCCACCAATGCGATCTCTCTTATGCGTATATTCCGGTCACAATGAATACGATCACTGAAGCTGATGTGCGTGCGTTTCAGGCGGTGGTCAGAAAATCCGATGGCCCCGTGCTTGCGCATTGCAAAACAGGTACGCGTTCGCTCAGCCTTCATCTGATCGGTGAGGTGTTAGACGGACGCATATCTGTTGAAGACGTCGTACCATTCGGACATCAGCTCGGCTTTGATACCAGTGTCGCAGCATCGTGGCTTCAACGCTTCGCTGACCGTCGCCCGCAGGTAAAAGGCTTTTTCGATAGGCGAACCTCCAGTGTTCAGCACGTGGTGTCCGATCCGACGACCGGTATGTGCGCAATTGTAGATCCCGTTCTCGACTTTGATGAAAAGTCGGGGGCCACGGCGACGATCAATGCAGACGCCATTCTCGATTACGTCCGCAATAGTGGCCTGACGGTCGAATGGATTCTCGACACTCATCCACACGCCGACCACTTTTCCGCAGCTCAGTACCTCAAGGAGAAAACGGGCGCAAAGACGGCGATAGGCGAGCATGTAATCAGAGTCCAGAAGCTGTGGAAGGAGATCTACAACTGGCCCGAACTAGCTACAGATGGCTCGCAATGGGATCGGCTCTTTGCCGATGGTGAGGCGTTTAAGGTTGGTTCCATCGATGCCAAAGTTATGTTCTCGCCTGGGCATACTCTCGCTTCAATCACTTACGTGATCGGCGACACGGCATTTGTCCACGACACAATTTTTATGCCCGACAGCGGTACGGCACGGGCCGATTTTCCCGGCGGCGATGCGCGAGCATTGTGGGAGTCAATCCAAAATATCATAGCACTTCCCGATGAGACACGGCTATTCACCGGACATGATTACCAGCCGGGCGGTCGTGCGCCGCGTTGGGAAAGCACTGTGGCTGATCAAAAGAAGCACAATCCGCACCTGGCGGGCGTATCGGAAGAAGCCTTCGTTGCCTTACGGACCAAGCGCGACAAAACGCTGCCAATGCCAAGGCTCATCTTGCATGCGTTGCAGGTGAACATAAGTGGTGGACGTCTACCTGCGCCAGAAGCCAACGGTAAGCGCTATCTGAAGTTTCCGCTGGATGCTCTGGAAGGGGTTGCATGGGAATGACCGTGAACAGCATAACGATGATGAAAGCTGGACTATCTTCAGTTGAATTATCTCTGCGCGCGAACGAAGTGGCAGACCTGCTCAAGACGCTGTCCCATCCAGTGCGTCTGATGATCGTTTGTACCTTGGTGGAAGGCGAGTATTCCGTTGGTAGGATGGAAGAAAAGATCGGGGTTCATCAACCGCACCTGTCGCAGCATCTAACGGTGTTGCGCAGTTCCGGAATAGTCGAGACGCGACGGGATGGGAAACAGATTTTTTATCGCCTCACAGAAGAAAAGGCGGCGCAACTGGTCGCCTCCCTTTACGACATCTTCTGCGTGGAGAAGGCAAAATGAGCGCTGACAGTGCGTGAGAGAGTTAGGATCCTATGGTGCTGAGTAATTCCATCCTTGCGGCGGTGGGGTCCGGAAGTGTTGTTGGCTTTATGCTGGGATTGCTTGGCGGCGGCGGCTCGATCCTGGCTACACCGTTGCTTCTTTATGTTGTTGGTGTGAGCCAGCCCCATGTCGCCATCGGTACGGGTGCACTTGCTGTTTCAGTCAACGCGTTCGCGAATTTTACGAGCCATGCCCTGAAGGGGCACATCTGGTGGCGTTGTGGTGTTGTCTTCTCCGCACTAGGCACTATCGGGGCACTTATCGGTTCCAGTCTTGGAAAAGCTCTAGACGGTGATCGTCTCATCTTTCTGTTCGGCATCCTCATGATCGTCGTCGGGCTGTTCATGCTGAAGCCCAAAAAGAGGTTGGACGTCGAACGCCGCCCGATCGACTTAAGAATGTGTCTCGTCACAGCAGCAGTAGCTCTCGCTTCGGGTTCGGCATCCGGATTCTTCGGTATCGGCGGCGGCTTCCTGATTGTGCCCGGCTTGATGTTGGCAACAGGTATGCCGATGATCAACGCAATCGGCACGTCCCTTCTCTCCGTGGGGGCCTTCGGACTGGCTACGGCTTTGAACTATGCCACCTCCGGGCTGATAGACTGGTGGCTTGCTGGTGAGTTTATCGGAGGTGGCGTTATCGGAGGAGTGTTTGGAATGATACTCGCCACGCGATTGAGTGGATACAGGAACACATTGAACCGCATATTCGCTGCAATAATCTTCATCGTTGCGGCATATATCCTGTATCGCAACTGGACCGGCATCTGATAACTATGCATTGGCAGCCTTTCACAGCTTTGACCAAGAGAAGCATGAATGGACACTCACTTTTGATTGCCCGACGCCCCGGTATTTCGAGTTGTTCAATGAACCGGCAGTATTCAGGACAGAATTTGAAACCGTTATCATAAAAGAAAAAAAGCTATTGTTGCCAATGACATAACCACAACCGCCAGCCATCCCAGACTAACCATCCATATAGGCGCGGTCAGCCGCCCCATAATGCGTCTGTTGGTCACCATTGCCAACAGGATTATCATCAGTGGAGTAGCCAGCACTCCATTGAGAAATGCGGACCAATATAACGCGCGTATTGGATCTATTGCGGTGAAACTGAGAACGACGCCACCAATCGTGGCGATCGCGATAGTACCATAGAACGCCTTGGCTTCGCGAGGAGGCCGATCAAGGCCCTCTGGCCATCGAAACATCTCCGCAACGGCGTAGGCTGCTGAGCCAGCCAGTACGGGAACTGCGAGCAGTCCGGTGCCGATAATGCCGATTCCGAAGGCGACAAATGCGAACTCTCCGGCGATCGGTCTCAGCGCCTCCGCAGCTTGGGCCGTTGTTTCGATTTCGGTGATACCGTTCGCATTGAGTGTTGACGCGGTGGCAATAATAATAAGCAGCGCGATGATATTTGAGATTGCCATACCGATCAAAGTATCGATCTTGATCCTAGTCAGTTCGATGCGTGCTGTTTTGGGAGACGCGATTAAACGCTGAACATGTTTGCGATGCAACTCTTCAACTTCTTCCCCTGCCTGCCAGAAAAACAGGTAGGGGCTGATCGTTGTACCAAATACTGCGACCAGAGCCATGGCATGCTCCTTGTCGAAAACAAGGCTGGGTATGAGTGCACCTTGCAAGGCCACGCTCCACGGTACATTCACTGTCATTACCACTGCAGCATATGTAAATAGTGAAAGGGTTAGCCACTTAAGAACTGAGGCGTAGTGCCTATAGCTCACCATGACTTCGAGCGTTACGCATAAGACTGCAAAAGCCAAAGTGTAGAGGGTCTCGGGGCCGTCGGCAAATAGTCGCACAGCGGCCCCCATCGCTGCAAGATCTACCCCGATGTTGATGAAATTTGCGAGGAATAACAACACAACCGCCCCACGCAGTAACCAGGGCGAATAATGTCGGCGTAAGTTTTGCGCAATTCCTTGTCCGGTTACAATGCCGATACCTGCACTCACACCTTGCATTGCGGCCATTAAAGGATAGCTGAACAGCATGGTCCATCCGAGCGCATATCCAAACTGCGCTCCGACCTGGCTATAAGTTGCGATCCCGCTCGGGTCATCGTCCGCGGCGCCGGTAACTAATCCCGGCCCCAGAACGCGCAGGAAAGTCGTGGGCTGACGTGGATGCCCATCGTGGCAAGAGGGGGAGCTGTGCTGTTCCATGTGGGCTCTGCTGCCTGGTGCACGCGTGCTTCAGGGTCATAAACAGTGGCAGTGTGGTTCTAGTACATTTCCTGCGCCTCTTGAATGATTAGAAATGCTCTATTCATTTGCGTTCACACGCACCTTCTACTGAGAAGTCATTTTACATTTTTCGGGATACGCTTGTCATTTTTGTAGTCTACCTTACGATGAGTACGGACTTTTTTCCCAACGTGACGATCTCATTTGCTTGACTTCCAAGAAGCAGGCGCTGCGCACCAGAATATCCGTGGGTAGCAACAACAATGAGATCACATCCGATGGAATCTGCTGCTTTTAAAATAGCATCTGATGGTATCGGATTGACCAGATGCAGAACGTTGACTTCGAGATCAATTTTCCGCGCTCTATCTTGGGCGTTCTGAAGAATTTTTTCTGCGTATTTTCTCCAGCTTTGATCATACTTATCTACGATGGCTTCATCATCGAACATTCCACCAAAGATACCTGCGCTGCTGTACGGTGCAGTCACCGTTACCACTGTCGCATCGCAATTCAAAGCTTTTGCCAGTGATAGACCTTGCTCAATACAGCGATCCGCAAGATCGGAACCATCGGTTGCGATCAGGATATGCTTGTACATATCGAACTCCTTTATCTCAGCGAGAAATCGACTACCAACCACTGCCTAGGAGAGTTGCCCACCTGGTATACTCATGGGCAACTGTTCGAAATCAGGTCCTCTTCCGATATTTCCGTATAAATTGTATCAAAATCCGTAATCATACAACAGATACGCCATTGTTGGTAACGGAAATCTGATCTGGCTAGAGGGCCCACCATCAATTCATGTCCTCTGGGAAGGCTGGCATGTGGACGATAAAGGTGCGTACAGCCCGTTCTTGACTGGCAATCATGCGAGATGAGTTCCATTGTGAGCGCGACGAACATCCCACCTTTTCTTTTGTGAATGATGCCGCGAGATAAGCTCCTTCATTGATAGGAGCGGACCGGGATGATTGGAGATCGCGCTGATGCCATGCTTGAAGACATGGATGAAGCCAGGCATGAGGGAAAGTATCGTCGGATCGAGGTGATTACCGGCCGGCGGCAGCGGCGGAATTGGACTGACGAGGAGAAGGCGCGGATCCTTGCGGAAAGCGCGGAACCTGATGTTAACATCTCGGCCGTTGCCCGGCGCTGGGGCGTCAATCGCGGCTTGCTGAACGTCTGGCGCCGGGACGCTGGGCTGACCTCTCAACGATCTGCGAGGTCCAGTGCGCAGCAGGCGATGTTCGTGCCGGTGACGGTAGTTGGCAATCGAACGCCGGCTCCAGGCTCGCCGTCAGATGTCGCCCACTTTGCCGCGGGTCGAATTGAGATCGAGATTGCTGGCGCGCGCATGACGGTTATCGGCCCGGTAGCGCCTGAACTGGCGCAAGCGATGGTGACGGCCTTGCGAGGTCGCCGGTGATCGGAGTTTCGCCGAGTGGCGTGAAGATCATGGTGGCGACGCAACCGGTCGACTTCCGGCGCGGCATGAATGGCCTTGTGGCTTTGGTGGCGTCAGCGCTCGCGGCCGATCCCTATTGTGGCGACGTGTTCGTGTTCCGCGCCAAGCGTCTGGATCGACTTCGCTGCATTTACTGGGATGGGTCAGGCATGATCCTGGCGACAAAGTGGTTGGAGAGCGGAAAGTTTGTTTGGCCCCCGATCCGCGATGGTGCGATGCAGATGAGTGCCCAGGAGTTCTCGCTTTTGCTAGCTGGCATTGACTGGACGCGGGTCAAGCGAAACGCGGTGAGGCGGCCCTCAAAAGTGGGCTGATCCTATTGTTTTTGCTTGAATATTCTGGCTCATATGGTAAGGTTAATCATGCTGTTTCGACCCGATCCCTTGCCCCAGGATGCTGCGCAATTGACCCGGCTCATTCTCTCGCTCGACGAAGAGAATGCCGATCTCAAAGCGCGTATTGCCTTCCTTGAGCGCCAGCTCTTCGGGACGAAATCGGAGAAGATGACGATCATCGATCCAGCCCAGGCAACGCTCGACCTGGGCGATCTAAGCGATATTCCCGTTGCAGCCAATGACGATGCCGCACCGGTCGGTGAAGACAAAACACAGGCGCGACGGATGCCGGCGCGCAATATCGGCCGCTTGCCCAGGCATCTTCCGCGCTATGAAGAGGTCATTGAGCCGGAGAGCAAGATTTGCCCCTGCTGTTCGTTCGAACTGCATTGCATCGGCACGGACGTCAGCGAGGCGCTCGACATCGTACCTGCGATTGTCCGGGTCAAGCGGACGATCCGGCCGCGCTATGCATGCCGGGCCTGTGAGAGTGCCATCGTGCAAGAACCTGCACCGGCACGCGTGATGGACGGTGGCATGGTGACCACGGCGTTTGCCGCGCATGTCGCTGTTTCGAAGTTTGCCTGGCATCTCCCGCTCAATCGCCAGGCGCAAATGCTGGCCTCCTGCGGTGTCATCATTGATCGCGGCACGCTTGGCGCCTGGGTGATGCGGGTCGCCTGGTGGCTGGAGCTTCTCTATGACGCGGGTGTTGTCACGTTAACTGGGCTACAGTTGCGTGCCTGACGAGTTGGGCGTAAATTTTGGCGATGCAGACATCAGATATCATCTTCAAGCGTCACCGTTTTCCGCCACAGATTATTGCTCATGCGGTGTGGCTTTATCTGCGGTTCAACCTTAGTCTGCGTGAAGTTGAGGAAATGCTGCTTGAGCGTGGAATCGACGTATCATACGAGACAGTTCGTCGTTGGATCGCCAAGTTCGGACCCCAGATCACACGCAACTTGCGGTGGCGTCAGGCGCGCCCCGGCGATATTTGGCATTTGGACGAAGTGGTCGTCAAATGCGCTGGAGAGAAATTCTGGCTCTGGCGTGCAGTCGATCAGCATGGCTCCGTTCTCGAAGAAATCTTGCAGAAGCGGCGTGATAAAAGGGCGGCAAAGCGTCTACTCGTGGCGTTAATGAAGCGCTATGGCTTTGCTCCCAAACGGATCATCACCGATAAGCTGCGCTCCTACGGGGCAGCAAAAGCGGACGTGGCGCCCGGCCTTGAACATTGGTCGCACAAGGGCCTCAATAATCGGGCCGAAAACAGCCATCTGCCGTTTCGAAAACGGGAGCGAACTATGCAAGGTCATCGGTCACCCGGAGCGTTGCAACGGTTCGTCTCCATGCACTCAGCGACCCGCAACTGTTTCTCTGTTCCATCTCGTCGCCGCGCCGCACACACAATTCGCTACCATCGCCTCGAAGCATTCGACACTTGGAAAACTGCGGCCGCTATCGCGTGAAAACCCCAAACTCAGGGACCTTCTCAAAAGCACAAAGTTAACGTGACAACACCGGATTATACAATGAGAAACAGTCATGTTCCCGATGTCCTCTTGAATGACAACACAACTTTGCCCGGACTCGGCTTTGGTACCTATAAACTGAAGGGGGCTGAGGGGGTCACCGGGATCGTCAGGGCAATCCGCAATGGATACCGCCTTCTGGATTCCGCTTTCAACTATGAGAACGAGGGCACCGTCGGCGAGGCTATCCGGCAAGCGGGAGTTCACCGTGAGCAATTGCGCGTGACTTCAAAACTCCCGGGGCGCCATCACCATTTTGACGAGGCCATCGCCACCATCGAGGAGTCGCTCTATCGGGCACAACTCGACTATTACGATCTCTATCTCATTCACTGGCCCAACCCGAGCAAAGGGCTGTATGTCGAGGCCTGGCAAGCTCTGATCGAGGCGCGAAGGCGAGGCCTTGCCCGTTCGATTGGCGTCTGCAACTTCTTGCCGGCTCATCTGGAAAAGATCATGAGCGAGACCGGCGTTGCACCGGCTGTCAACCAAATCGAGATGCATCCGTATTTTCCCCAGGCCGAACAGCGCGTCTTCGACAAGGCCCACGGCATCATCACGGAGGCCTGGAGTCCGCTCGGGCGCGCCAATCACCTGCTTCAGGAACCGCTTATTCAGGCTATCGCCCAAACGCATGGTCGTAGCGTAGCCCAGATCATCCTGCGCTGGCACATCCAGCTCGAAGCCATTCCCTTGCCGAAATCGGCAAGCGATGAACGCCAGATCGAAAACCTGTCGATCTTCGATTTCGATCTCTCGGCCGAAGACATGGGCGCGATCGCCACGCTGGCCCGGCCGGATGGCCGCACCTTCGATCAGGACCCCGCACATTACGAGGAATTCTGAAAAACCTCGCCTTGGACAAAAAAGGAAAAATGTCATGCCGCAATATACTGTCGCAACATTCGTCGGAAGCCTGCGCAAGGCGTCCTTCAATCGCAAAATCGCCCAGGCTCTTTCCGCACTGGCACCCGAAACGCTGGCGCTGGAAATCGTCGAGATCGGCGATTTGCCTCTCTACAATCAGGATCTGGACGACGAAGGAGCGCCACCGGAATCCTGGCTCGCTTTCCGTGAAAAGGTGAAGCCCTACGATGCCGTCCTATTCGTGACACCCGAATATAATCGGTCAGTGCCAGCGGTGCTCAAGAACGCGCTCGATGTCGGGTCCCGTCCATATGGCAAGAGCGTTTGGGACGGAAAACCAGGCGCTGTCGTCAGCGTATCCCCAGGTGGGCTTTCCGCTTTCGGCGCCAACCATCATCTGCGCCAGTCGCTGGTTTTCCTCAATGTGCCGACCCTGCAGCAGCCGGAAGCCTATCTCGGCCACGTGACAGGGCTCCTCGACGACGAAGGGAAGCTCTCCAACGAGGATACCCACCAATTCCTTTCCGGCTTTCTCGTCCGATTTGCGGACTGGATCGATCGAAATCATCGATGAACCGAAAAGCTCAGAATCCGAGAGCAGAAGCGTAACCTGGCTGTCGTTCGTGAGCCTCGTGCGCAAATCCAAGGAGAATTTCCAATGGCCCAAATCCTGTGTGATATTTGTAAAGCACGACCTGCGAGCGTACGAGTCACGGTCGTCCAAAATGGTGATGAGCGTCAACTGAACGTGTGTGACTATCACTACGCCCAGCTCAACCGTCATCAGCGTGCGCTTTCGCCGCTGGAATCGTTGTTTCGCGGCGGTCTCTTTGACGACTTGTTCGGCAATGGGCCGGAGACCGGAAGAAGGGAGGGATCGCTCCAGCCATCCCGCGCCGACCGGGAAGGCGTGAACCTCGAGCAACATTTCAGCGAACAGGCGAAGGAGATCCTCCAGCGCGCGGCCGAACGGGCTGTGCAGTCCGGCAAGAAGGAGGTTGATACCGAGCATCTGCTTTATGAGTTGACACAAAGCGATGTCGTGCAGGTGCTGCTGAAGCAGTTCAAGATCTCCGTGGACGATCTTCGCGGGGCGATTGACACGAACTTTCCGGCAGGCGGCAGTGCCGAACCGCTGACCGGGGGGCAGGTCGGCGTTTCCCCGCGCGTCAAAAGCGCGCTCGACCGGGCCTTCATCGCCTCCCGTGAACTGGGGCACTCCTATGTCGGGCCGGAACACATCCTGATTGGCCTTGCGGAAGTCCGCGACAGCTTCGCTGGTGACCTCCTCGCCAAATATGGCATTTCCGCCAATGCACTACGCCAGCAATCGGTGAAGGTGGTTGGCAAAGGTGCTGAGGAAGGCCAGGTCCCATCACCGACCAATACGCCGCAACTTGACAAGTATAGCCGCGACCTGACGAAGATGGCGCGCGAAGGCAAGCTCGATCCGGTCATCGGACGGTCGAAGGAAATCGAAACGACGATAGAGGTGCTCGCACGTCGCAAGAAGAACAATCCGGTGCTGATTGGCGAACCGGGCGTCGGCAAGACGGCGATCATCGAAGGACTGGCGCAGCGCATCCTCAACGGCGAAGTACCCGAGGTCCTGCGCGACAAGCGGTTGATCGAGTTGAACGTCAACTCACTTGTCGCTGGCGCCAAATATCGCGGCGAGTTTGAGGAACGCGTCAAGCAGGTGATGGACGAGATCGCCGTCAATAACGAATCCCTCGTCCTATTTATAGATGAAGTCCACACCATCGTCGGTGCGGGTCAGGGGGGCGGCGAAGGCGGCCTCGACATCGCCAACACCTTCAAACCAGCCATGGCGCGCGGCGAAATGAACCTGATCGGCGCGACGACGCTGAAAGAATACCAAAAATATATTGAGAAGGACGCGGCCCTCGAACGCCGCTTCCAGCCGGTGTTCGTCAATGAGCCTACTGTCGAACAGACTATCAATATCTTGCGAGGCCTGCGGGATCGGCTCGAAGCGCACCATAAGGTCAACATCCAGGATGAGGCTTTCGTGGCGGCGGCGGAGCTTTCCGACCGCTATGTCACCGGTCGTTTCCTGCCTGACAAGGCGATCGACCTGATCGACCAGGCTGCCGCCCGCGTTCGCCTTTCGACCACTTCGCGCCCCGCCGACATACAGGAACTGGAGGCGGAGATCGCGCAACTGAAACGTGAACAGAGCTATGCCTCCTCCCGTAAACAGTTCGATCGTGCCAAAACGATCGAAGAGAAGATCGCCGGTAAGGACAAGGCGCTGACCGACGCGACTGACGCCTGGAAAAAGAAAATAGGCTCGTCGACCGAAGAAGTCACCACCGACCATGTGGCCGAGATCGTCTCGAACCTCACCGGCATTCCCGTCAACGATCTGACGGAGGAGGAGAAGACGAAGCTTCTCGACATGGAGCAGCGGTTGCACCAGCGCGTGATCGGCCAGGAGGAAGCGATCCGAGCCGTCAGCGACGCGGTGAGACTGGCGCGCGCCGGTCTTCAGCAAGGCAAGCGCCCGATCGCCAATTTCCTGTTTCTCGGTCCAACCGGAGTGGGAAAAACGGAACTTGCCAAGGCGCTGGCGGAAGTGGTGTTCGGCGACGAGGATGCGATCGTCCGTATCGACATGAGCGAGTACATGGAGCGTCACGCCGTCGCCCGCCTGATTGGCGCACCTCCCGGCTATGTCGGCTATGACGAGGGCGGTCAGCTAACGGAAAAGGTGCGCCGGCGACCCTATAGTGTGATCCTTCTCGACGAAATCGAGAAGGCGCATCCAGATGTCTACAACGTGCTCCTGCAGGTCTTCGACGATGGACGGCTGACGGATGGCAAGGGCCGTGTGGTGGATTTCACGAACACGCTGATTATTGCAACGAGCAACCTTGCATCTGATGTGATCATGGGCAACCGCTCGCGACCTGGCTATACAACGAAGCCCGCCGAGAATGTTCGTGAAGGCGTCATGGGTGTGTTGCGTGGCCACTTCCGTCCAGAGTTCCTCAACCGGATCGACGAGATCATCATCTTCGAGGCGCTCGATCAGGCGCAGATCGAGGCCATCGTCCGTCTGCAGCTCAACCGCGTCGCGCGCCTCGCGCAGGGGCAGGATATTGAACTGGTGTTTGATGAAAGCCTCGTGCAGCATCTGGCAACCGAGGGATACCAGCCTGAATACGGTGCGCGCGAGCTTCGCCGGCAGATCCGCAGCCTGCTCGAAACGAAGCTCGCCAAGGCAATGCTGAAGGGTGATATCAAGGAAGGCAACAGGGTGGCTTGCGCCTATGATGCTGAGAAGTCCGAGGTCTCCTTCCGGCTGGAGCAGGTACCCGTACTGCCGTCGGAAAACGGCGCCACGCCTGCTAATCATGCGGAACAGGCGAGGGCGCCCGTGAAAAACGAGGAAGACCGCAAGCACCAGGCCGACGAATTGCTCGACGAGGCCTTGCTGGAGACGTTTCCCGCTAGCGATGCGCCGTCCATCACCAGGGACAGGCCAGACGACGGGGAGTGAACCCCCGTGGCCGCCCGCCCGTCGGGCGGCCACGGCGTTCCCGGCGCTGAATTTCTTTGCAGTTCGAAAGGAGAAAATGGCATTGAGCCTTGTTGCAAACGGTCTTTTCATGGCAGGATTTCTTCTCGCCGTCATCGCCGCCATCCAGGTCGTTGCCGCGCGTGGCTGGTTGCCAGAATCCTCGCTTCTTGCGATCGTCGGTCTTTTTGTTGGAGCAAGCTACGCCACGCTGACCCGCATCGTGCCGGACATTGGTTCAAGCCTCGACATGATCGTTCGGCCCGATTTGCCGGCGGAAGCCTATCTCTGGATATTCCTCCCGCCGCTCCTTTTTCAGGCCGCGCTCACCGCAGATGTCCGGTCCATGGCGCCGGACGCCGCGCCGATCCTGCTTCTGGCGATTGTAGCAGTTTTCGTCGCCACCGGCCTGATCGGTTGGTCGCTCGCCGAAGTCAGCGGGCAGAGCCTCGCGCTATGCCTGCTGCTCGGCGCGATTGTCGCCACGACCGATCCTTCAGCGGTTATTTCGATCTTTCGCAATCTCGGCGTTCCCGCGCGGCTGAACCGTCTTGTCGAGGGAGAAAGTCTCCTGAATGATGCCGCTGCCATCGCGATTGTCGGTGTCCTGATCACTGCAATCAATGGAGATCCAACGAATGTCGGACCTGTCACGGTCGGGCGTATGCTTGCTTTTGGTTTCGGGGGAGGTGTGGTTTTCGGTTATCTCGTCGGCCGTATGGTGGTAATGGCGCTGCCGCTCCTCGATCGACTTCCGGTCGCAGCGGCGACCCTGACGCTTGCCGTTCCCTATCCGCTCTACATCGCATCAGACCAGTTGCTTCATGCCTCCGGTGTCGTCGCTGTTGTGACGGCCGGACTGGTGATCGGCGCTTTCGGACCGACACGGCTCCATCCGCGCAATTGGCAGCATCTCCACCTCATATGGAGCCAGGTCGCCGTTCTGGCAGGCGCTATAGTCTTTTTTCTGGCTGCAGTTCAGGTGCCGGAGCTTCTCTCCGGGATGGGCTGGCGGGATGTTCTTTTTCTCACTGTTATCGTGATCGCGGCCCTGGTCGCACGTGCCGTTGTCATGTTCGCAATGTTCCCGTTACTCGCCCTGGCAAAAATGGCCCGGCCGGTCGATCGAGGTTATAAAGTCGCCATCGTTTGGGGCGGCCTGCGTGGTGCCGTGACGCTGGTATTGGCGCTCGGCCTGGCGCAGAACGAGGCATTGCCGGTAGCCGATCGACAATTTATTGCTGCACTCGCCGCGGCATTTGTCCTCGTCAGCCTCTTCGTCAACGGACTGACCTTGCGGTGGCTGATCGAGCGGCTCGGCCTGACCGCGCTGTCGCCCCAGCAACAGACATTCCAACGTCAGGCGGTTCTGCTGTCGGCGGCTGAGGTCGACAGCGCGATTGGCGATCTAGCTGCTGACTTCCAGCTTCCGGCGGATGTGGCGACCTCGGTCAAGCAGGAATATCTGCGGGAAATGTCCGCCGATACACCCGCTGGTCCTGTCACAATCGAAGAAACACTGACCGAGCGCGAGCGACTGTCGATTGGGCTTGTCACGCTTGCCACTCGCGAACATGCAATCATTCCCGAATACGGCAGTGGGGTCGTCTCAGCCCGCAACCTCGACGCTATGATGCGCAACACCAGCCTGATGATCGATGCTGCGCGTGAAGACGGCCGAGCCGGTTACAATAGAGCGGCGAGAGGGATACTTGCACCAACCCTTAGCTACAAGATCGCGAACTGGCTTGCCGAACGCTACAATATGCTCAATCTGTTGGCGCGTCCGCTCGCTGATCGCTTTGAACTGATGATCTGCCGCCGGACCGTCCTCGAACGTCTTCTGGTCTATAATGACAGTTCACTGCGCAGCTTTGTTGGCGACCGCATGGCAGAAGTTCTGGACGGCATTTTGCGTGGGCGCCTGGAGGCCGTTGATCTGGTGCTGGAAGGGCTCCGCATCCGGTTCCCGGGCCATACCCGTCTGCTAGAGCGCCGGCTTCTATTGTTGTTTGCACTTCGCAAGGGCACCGGGATTATCGAGAAGATGAAGACTGAAAGTGTCCTGTCCGCCGAGGTGGCCTCCAGGCTTGGTACGAACCTCAGGATGGCGTGGGAAGCGAACATACGTCGTCCGGTACCGCCGGAACGGGAAAGGGACGTTTCATAATTCAAAAGCACCTCCTGCAGACGCACTTGGACAGATCTAAATACCGATGAAATCAGCATTGGATGTTGAATTCTGGGATGTTGAGCCTGCTGATTTATGAAAATGACGCCGAATTTTGCCGGGCTCATCAAGGCCCGGCGGCCATTCCCTCAAGCAAGGTGCTTGTCATTATCAATACAATGATCAGAAACAATGAAACATGGAATGCCGAGACCCTGCAAACTGCTTGACTTCCAATACAGTCGCTCCCTGATAGTCCAAGTTTTCGTCCGCACCCCCACCGGGTCACTTCTCAGCGGCAATCAACACTAATTGAGCTAAAGCAGCTGAAAGTCCCTCTTAGCCATATCTCACCGTTGACGGGTCGTCATCGCTTGACAATCTATCGGAAGATCAGGCGCAACTGACCGCCTTCGCCTATAAACTCAATGCAACCCGCGCAAATATCTTGGCTTTAAGAGGCCTGTTGAGGCCTTCGTCACGCTTTTGCGAGAAGCAGCCTAATCAGATAACCTCACCAAAGGCTTATACACTGGGAGTGGATTCTCCATTGTGCGTAAACGGGGATGTGGTCGCTTGCACCATTTCGAAGTGACTGATATTGCAATTGCCTCAGAGTGAAATTTAATTGAAAAACTTCAAACGGGTTTTTTCTTCAGAATACTATGAGATTACCTTCTACTCCTTTTGTATTCATGTCTCCTGTGATACTTATTGTGTTCGCAGTATGTTTTTTAGTATTCTGGCTGTCGGAGCGAAAAAGAAGGTATCTGCTGTTTTTTGCAATATCAAACTCCCTGTTTTGCCTGGGGTCCTTGTCACAGATACTGTATATTCCTCCTGGGGTCGGTCCTAATGCCGTTGTTTCTGCCTTCCTTTACACACTGAGTTCCTTGTTACTCTGTGATGGCCTGCTTCAGCGCAGCAGCAAGAGACTGACTGTTTTTTTTCACATGATTGCATTGGTTTCGATAACTGGGGGAATCGCCTACTTCGTTTACATTGATCGTAGTCTTTTGATCAGAGTGTATGTCCTCAACTTTGGTCTAGGCATCATTTTTCTTTTCACCCTGTGGAATTTACACGAACTAAGATCTGGCCCGGTGCCGGAGAAAGTTTTGTTCTGGCTGTTCTTCGCATTTACGCTTCAGTTTTTCATTCGTACGCCCATCACGATACAGGGAGCTCCTACAACAGAAACAGGATTCAACCTCTCCGCTTTCTGGTTTGTGTTGCAATTCACCCTCGCTATAATGGGGACCGGGCTCGCGCTTGCCGTTTTGGCTGTAATTGTCAATGATAAGCTCTCTCTTCTTCAGGAAGAACGTTCGATTGATCCCCTTTCTGGACTTCTCAACCGAAGAGGATTTAAGGAACGTGCCAATACAATACTAGATCGTGGGGGTACTAGTTCGATAGGTTTGATGATAATCGATATCGATCACTTTAAAAGTATAAATGATAGCTATGGTCACTCAGTGGGAGACTCCGTTATAATCGAAATTGCCCAAATTATTCGACAGATCACGAGTTCGAAAAATGCGTTGGCCGCGAGATTGGGCGGAGAAGAATTTGCAGTTCTCATCTCCCTTGCGGAACCTGTCTGCACGATACGGCTGGCGGAGAGCATAAGAAAAGCTGTGCAGGACCGACAGTTCGCAGGCATAGTTGATACACAGAAGGTCACTATCAGTATTGGAGTGGCTACAATGTCTCCGCATTTCTCGTTAGACCACTTGCTAGAGTTCGCTGATGGAGCGCTTTACAAGGCCAAGCGCTCGGGGCGGAACAGGGTGGAATCGTGAGGCATTTTGAGTGAATTGAAGGCTATGTTGATAGCCGCTGCGAACTGATGGAGCGGGGGGCGGACGAAAACTTGGACTATCATGAAGGTAATCCATGTTTTCCTACGAAGACCGGATGCGAGCAGTTGCGCTTTACATCAAGCTGGACAAGCGTCCGAAAGCAACTATACGCCAGTTGGGCTACGCGAAGGCAATCTCATGAAGCCAAGTAATGGCCCTTTGTCACAGTAGCCCAGTTTTCCGTCAGGAATGTCTTCAAACTGCGTGCCAGGGTTCCTGTTAGCCGGGCTACTATATTGGTCGAGACGGCAACACCTCCAACTCTTGTATTCACGTCCATCGCGACAAGGAGGTCCACAAGAGGTGCGGGCAGCCCGACGTCAAGCAGGCTTCTCGATAACTGCTGGTCGCTGACTGGTGTGACGGCAATAGAGGAACCGAAGACCTCGTTGGTGGTGGGTACGCATACGCCTAGACCGCAGGACGATGTGGCTTGCGCGTGCTATGTTTGATGGATGGAGATAGACGAGGACAAAATCGATGACCTAGTCTTGGCCCTGTTATGGCTAACGCTCCACAGCGAGCGTTGTGCCTGGAAGGGGTTTGATTGGTCAACAACGGATCGATTGCATGAGAAGGGTCTGGTCTGCGACCCGGTGAACAAGTCGAAGTCGCTGATACTGACGGATGAAGGTTTACAGCGTTCAGAAGCACTCTTTCGTCAGCTGTTTACACGGTGTTGTCACGTTAAGTTTCTCTGGCCGGAAAGGCCAGGGGCTCGTAGATATTCAGGCGAAACAGGCCGCAATTTTCCATGCATCGAAAGCTTCGAGGCGATGGTAGCGAATTGTGTGTGCGGCTCGGCGACGAGATGGAACAGAGAAACAATTGCGCGTCGCTGAGTGCATGGAGACGAACCGTTGCAACGCTCCAGGTGACCGATGACCTTGCATGGTTCGCTCCCGTTTCCTAAACGGCAGATGGCTATTTTCGGCCCGATTATTGAGGCCCTTGTGCGACC
>NZ_JAPHAV010000026.1 GCF_026241335.1 Ochrobactrum chromiisoli
AACAGTCAATGGGCTCTGGGACCGCATCGGTAAGATGGTTGAACTCATCGAACCGCAAGAGGCTCAGAATTACTTCAACTCGTGCGGATATGATCCAACTTGAAAGGGAAACGCTCTAATCTGATTAAATCAGATCGACGTTCTCACCATAAGTTTTAACGCGCATCTTATCCGAAAACCGTTCCAAACTTTTCGGAATGCGCGTTAATGCAGACTTTCTAAATAAAATAACTTATCAAAACTTACATCTACTTGGTGATTTTGACATCGCCAAATAAGTAATATTTATCTTGTAGGAAAACTTATGTTTAAAAAATTAACAGCCGAGTTTATCGGCACATTCTGGCTTATATTCATTGGTTGCGGTTCCGCGATTGTTTCCGCAGCATTCCCTAATCTTGGGATTGGTATTTTAGGGATAGCTTTTGCATTTGGTCTGAGCCTCATGACAATGGCTTATTCAGTTGGTGGAATTTCAGGTGCCCATCTCAATCCTGCAGTGTCGCTGGGATTGGCTGTTGCGGGCAAATTTCCAGCCAAATCTCTGGTTCCCTACTGGATAGCTCAGGTAGCAGGCTCGGTTGTTGCCGCTGGCGTTCTCTACATCATCGCCACTGGCAAAGCCGGGTTTGAAATCGGCGGTTTTGCAAGCAATGGCTACGGTGAACTATCACCGGATCACTACAATATTCTTTCCGCCGCGATCGCTGAAACTGTTTTGACAGGCATGTTCATCTTTGTCATCCTGAGCACAACATCGTCGCCTGCATTAGAAAGTATCGCACCGATTGCCATCGGCTTGTGCCTTACAGCGATAATTCTGATGTCTGGACCAATTGCAAACACATCTGTCAATCCAGCTCGGTCAACAGGTGTTGCGCTATTTGCCGCTGTTCCAGCTCTTAGCCAACTTTGGCTTTTCTGGGCGGCGCCATTACTCGGTGGTGTCCTAGGTGGAAGCGTTTGGAAACTTCTGTTTTCAAAATAAAAGACTCTTATAGTATATCAATACAGAGTGACCTTCATGTTTTAGAAGGTCACTCTGACAGTTAATTAGCATCACTCTTATATATTCGTCGCTATCCGTCGCGCTTTGAGCCTTAACCTCACGGCCGCACGGATGCTGTCTGTGTAAGAAGAGCTGAACTACTATCTTGATAATTCAAGGCTCGCTCACATCCATGCCGGGTCTGTTCCCAGCAGCATTCACCACGTAACCCGTTGCATCAACTCAGACCAGCCCTTCTATTCCCAGTTAAAAGGCCCGGTTAATTATCCGGGCCTTTGTTGTTATGCGCCGTAAGGCACCCAAATGTTTTTAACCTGTATAGCTTTGCGCAAGTAGTCGCGGCCCTGCGCCTCCTGGGTGTTGCTCCAATTTGGCAAACGGCCATTGCTGACCCACGTGGCCTTGAGGTTTCCAGCCGATGCCTTCTCCACCATAGCGCTGCCTTCCTTCGAGCCAAAATACCAAAGGGCTGCCACCTCGTCGTGCTCGGCAAGGGTTTTTGTCAGCAGGTCACGCTCGCCGGCAACGATATTCACGACCCCGCCTGGCACGTCCGATGTATCAAGCAGCTGATAGAAATCGCCCGCAATCAACGGATGACGGCTTGAAGGCACGACCACCGTGCGATTGCCCATGGCAATGGCAGGCAGCACTAGCGAAACGAGTGAGAGCAGCGGCGCCTCATCCGGGCAGACAATTCCCATCACACCCCATGGCTCGTTCATAGCGAGCGTCACATGACGCGATTTGGTCGAATGGACTGCACCGTCGAACTTATCAGCCTGTGCCGCATAATAGAAAATCCGGCGCAGCGATGCTTCAACCTCGTCAGCAGCTTTCTTTTCGCTCACGCCGGTGCTTTCCACGAGGCAATGGATGAAGTCATCACGGCGTGTATCCAGATTTTCGCCAAGATAATAGAGCACCTGTGCACGGTTATGCGCTGTCGCATTGCTCCAGCCTGATGCTTTGGCTGCGGCTTCAACCGCATTGCGAATGTCCTTGCGGTTGCTGATGCCAGCCTGACCAATGACGGCACCACCTTTGCCTGTAACCGAATAGCTGTAACCGCTATCGGGACGCGCCTGCTTGCCACCAATATAGTTCTTCATCGTGCGATCGATGCCATGAATGACAATCTTTTCGCTGCCCGATGGCAAGGCGGAAGGGACAAAATTTTCAAGAGGCTTGAGAGCGACGAGCGCCTTTTCCCAGTCGGCGCTCAGATATTCGTAAAGACCTTCGCGTGCCCCTTCACGGCCATAGCCACTTTCACGATAACCGCCAAAACCTGCACCCGCATCGAGCATATTGGTGCAGTTGATCCAGACAACACCGGCTTTCACGCGCGCCGCAAGATCAAGTGCAACATTGATGTTCTCTGACCAGATCGAGGCTGCAAGACCGTAACGCGTATTGTTTGCAAGCAAGACGGCTTCATCTGGTGTACGGAAAGTTGTGGCAGCCGCAATCGGTCCAAAGATTTCAACCTGACAGACGGTGGCCGCCTGATCGACATCAGTGAAGAAGCCGGGTGCGATGTAGTTGCCCTTGACAGGCAGGGGATTTGGGGTCTGCCAGAGTTGACCGCCCTCCTCCACGCCTTTCTGGATTAAATCAGAAATACGCTTCACCTGCGTGGGCGATACGATCGCCCCAACATCTGTGGATTTATCAAGCGGATCACCAACACGTAAGGTTTCAAGGCGCTTTTTCAGCTTGGCATAAAAGCGCTCTGCAATGCCTTCCTGCACAAGAAGACGCGAACCCGCACAACAAACTTCGCCCTGATTAAACCAAATCGCATCAACCACGCCTTCAACCGCAGCATCAAGATCAGCATCTTCAAACACGATGAAAGGTGACTTGCCACCAAGCTCGAGCGAGAGCTTTTTGCCCGACCCTGCAATCTGCTCGCGAATAATGCGGCCCACCTGCGTTGATCCGGTGAAGGCAACTTTATCGACGTTTTCATGGCCGCAGATGCTTGCACCCGTTGTGCCATCACCCTGCACGATATTGACCACCCCCGCAGGAAGGCCGACTTCATGACAGATTTCAGCAAAGGCAATGGCTGTGAGAGGGGTGAGATCCGCAGGCTTCAGCACCACAGTGTTGCCGGCAGCCAAAGCTGGCGCGATTTTCCAGGCCAGCATCAACAACGGAAAATTCCACGGAATCACTTGCCCGCAAACGCCAACGGGTGAAAAGCCCTTGAACTCATCTTCGACCATCTCAGCCCAGCCGGCATGATGGTAAAAATGGCGCGCAGCCAGCGGAATATCGATGTCGCGGGTTTCACGCAGCGGTTTGCCATTGTCCATGGCTTCGAGAACCGACAAAAAGCGCTCACGCTTCTGGATGTGGCGTGCAATGGCATAGAGATATTTTGCGCGGTCATGACCGGAGAGTTTCGACCATTTGCCAAAAGCGCCACGCGCAGCTTTGACAGCCTGATCAACATCTTCCTCTGTACCAAGCGTGATCTCTGCCAGCTTGTCGCCATTGGCAGGATTGGCCACAGCAATGGTCTGACGGCCTTCCGGTTTGACGAAAGTGCCGTTGATATAATGACCGAAAGAACGGCCGTGCTGTTCCAGCCACGCATTCACATCGCCGTTTGCTTCCGGGGAAGGTCCATATTCCATGGTCTTCAGAATGTCCTTGATAGGTCGCATTTATAGTATCCTTATGCAGCAGCGTGACGGTTGGCGCTCGAATAGCGTCCGGTCACGAAGTGCTCCAATTGCCGTTCAATATCGCCAAGCATCGACGAAGCCCCCAGGCGAAACAGATCCGGTTCCAGCCAACGATTGCCGAGTTCCTCTTTCATCAAGATGAGCCAGGCCAATGCATCCTTGGCGCTCTTCAAACCACCGGCTGGCTTGAAGCCGACGATCTGACCGGACAACTCGCCATAATCACGCAAAGCCCGCACCATGGTCAGACTGACCGGCAGTGTCGCGTTGACATCTTCCTTGCCGGTCGAGGTCTTGATGAAGTCGGAGCCTGCCTGCATCGCAACCATTGACGCGCGATAGACATTGGTGAGCGTGTTGAGATCACCGGTTGCAAGAATAGCTTTCATATGCGCCTCGCCACAGGCTTCGCGCATGGCGGCAATCTCGTCATAAAGCGCTGACCAGTTTTGCTTCAGCACATGCTCGCGGGTGATCACAATATCGATTTCATCGGCACCCTGCTCAACCGCATAGGTGATCTCGGCAAGCCGCAGCGGCAGTGGGGTCAGCCCTGCCGGAAAGCCGGTCGCAACTGAGGCCACAGGAATGCCGGACCCTTCAAGGGCTTTGACGGCATGCGGCACCATGGTCGGGTAAACGCAGACCGCCCCCGTCGTAATGCCGGCATCGCCAAGGCCGAGCGCTTCAAGAATATCATCCCGCACAGGACGCCGTGCCTTGGCGCACAATCTGCGCACGCGGCCTTCCGTGTCATCACCGGCAAGCGTGGTCAGGTCGATACATTGCACCGCCCGAACAAGCCATGCGGCCTGATATTCTTTCTTGATCGAACGGCGCGTCGACAGATTCACCGTGCGACGCTCGGATGCACTGCGGTTCACAACAACATCTTCAAACCAGTCAGGCTTGAGAAGAGTGCCAGTGTTGCGGGGAAAATCCATGGTCGTTTCAGCCATAATCTCGCTGGAAGAAACCATTGTAAAGCTAGCAGGCATTGAGACCGTCATCCTCGGCCCTTTCTATGATCGATAAATCTGTTGAGAAGAATGGCGGCGACAATAATGACCCCGGTCACCGTCATCTGATAGAAGGAACCCCAACCAAGCAGATTGAAGATGTTTCGGAGCACCTGAAGCAGCATTACAGCAAAGAACGTGCCCAATATGCTGCCGCGTCCGCCAAAAAGGCTTGTGCCACCCAGCACAACGGCGGCGATTGCATCCAGTTCAAGCCCTTGTGCCGCCGTGGGTTGTCCGATGCGCAAACGGGAGGTGAGCACGATGCCAGCGATCGACGCCATAAGGCCTGAAATTGCAAAGACGGCAATGATCATGCCCCGGGTTGGCAAGCCGGAAAGGCGTGCTGCTTCAGGATTTCCACCCGTCGCATAGACATATTCACCAAACACCGTATAGCGAAGAACCAGACCTGCGATGATACAAAGCGCAATGAAGATTATTCCCATAGAGGCTATGGAAAAGCCGGGGAAAATGGGAACCATCGTTGAACTGATCGTTGCAAAGCCTGCCGGTAGACCGCTCACAGGCACGCCATCGGTCAACAAATATGTCAGGCCGCGAAACGAAACCAGACCTGCCAGTGTGATAATGAAACTCGGCACCTGAGCGAGCGCTGAAATGGCGCCCATGGCAGCGCCGCAAGCCATGCCTGCAAAGGCGGTCACAGCAACAGCCACAACAGGATCATAGCCCTGAGCCATAAGCACGGCGACCAGCATGCCGCACAAGGCCGCCACACTTCCCACCGACAAATCGATATTCCCTGTCAGAATGACGAATGTCATGCCAACCGCGACGATGCCAACAACCGACGCCTGCTGAAACAGGTTCGCGATATTGCCAAATGTAAGAAAATTGCTGGAAAGGGTTGCTGCAATCGCCACAACCAGCAAAAAAATGACAATAAAATTATACTCAACTGCCAGATTGATCAGCCGCTTGCTCAAGGAAGCACGGCCTTCGGGAACGGCAAACAAGGGTGTGTCAGTGCTGGACATGGTAACTGTCCCCCAGAATTGTTGTTTTCAGGATCGTGTCACGATCGGTTTTTGAAGGATCGTAGCGCGCGATAATCCGGCCCTCATGGAAGACCCAGATGCTGTCGCAGGCAGAATAAAGTTCATCGAGTTCGCTGCTGGCGACGATAACGGCAGCACCTTCATCGGCAAGACGATGCACCAGATTGTAAAGATCGGCCTTGGCTCCGATATCAAGACCGCGACTAGGTTCATCGAGCAGAAGGATGCGCGCACCATTGATAATCCACTTGGCCAGAACAACCTTTTGCTGGTTGCCGCCAGAAAGCTGAATCACGGCCTGTTCGGGAGAACCATATTTTGTTGAAAGGCTGGCAAGAATTGGCCGCGTGCGTTCTTTCTGAAAATTATGGCGTGTGAGCCAGCGCGAACGCATCGCAGGCAAGGTTGCGTTCTTATAGATCGGTGCATGAAGGATAAGCCCTTCCGTCTTTCGATTTTCCGGCACCAGTCCCAAGCCGGATTGAATGGCGTCAGACGGATAGCGCGGCTTGAAAGGCTTGCCATCCAAATGAATATCGCCCTGAAAAGCGCGCGCGCCAAACAATGACTTTAGAAAACTCGTGCGACCGGAACCATTAAGCCCGGTCAACCCGCTCACTTCCCCCCACCGCAGTTCAAACCCTTCAATATGAAGCCCTTCGTCCCCCTTGAGGCTCGTTACTTTCAGCGCCACATCACCGGCGACCGGCGAGCGCTCCTGCCGTTCCACCAGCGAGCGCTCGCGGCCAATGATCGCCCCGACCAGCGCTTCATCGCCGGTTGAACTCAAATCAAAAGTTTCAATCGTCCTTCCACCGCGCAAGACCGTCACGCGATCGCCGATTTCGCGCAGTTCGCCAAGACGGTGGCTGACATAAAGGATCGCGACCCCTTGGCGCGTCAGATCGCGAATAACCTCGAAAACGCTTTTGAGTTCGGTTTCATTCAGCGCTGCTGAAGGCTCATCCATAATAATGATTTTTGCATTCATGGTCAGCGAACGCGCGATTGCGGTGAGTTGCTGATTGGCGACCGAAAGCGTTTCAACGCGCACATCCGGCGCAAAATTCGCCCCCACCCGCCGCAATGCTTCAATGGCCTTGCGCCGACGATCCTTTTTCCTCAAAAAACCGAAACTTGCCGGCGCATGCCCAAGAAACATGTTTTCTTCGACGCTGAGCTGCGGAACCAGATCAAGCTCCTGATAAATCATCGAAACACCAAGGCGGGAGGCTTCCGACGGTGATCTTGGCGAAACAGTTTTTCCGTCTATCGCAACCGTTCCGGTGGATGGGCGCAGCGCACCGGCAATAATCTTGAGAAACGTCGATTTGCCAGCGCCATTTGCGCCCAACAGGCAATGTATCTCGCCTTTTTGGATATCAATTGAAGCATGCTCCAACGCAACAATGTTGGGAGGAAACCGCTTGGAAACATGGCTTACGGACAGAACGCTATGGGACATTTGAAACCTCAAGGGCATGTCTTGCTGTTGCCTCGTCCGTCACGATTACCTTGAGGTATCCTGCTGCAAGGGCTGCAACGGCGATATTGTGTTTTTCGGGACCGGAAACGACGCCGATGCTGTGTTGCTTCTTGCAAAGGGATTCAAGACGCAGACCAAGGGTACGATCATCGATGGCGCTATCGACGATGACGCCTTTTCCATCGATGAAGCGTCCAAGAATATCGCCCACAGCACCTGCGTCACGCAGACGATCAATATCGCTTTCAGTCAGGTAGCCTGAGCTTAAAAGGACAGACTGATGCGTGATCCCGCCCATGCCGAAGCAAACCGTTTCGGCTTGTTCGGCCAGTTCCATCACACGTTCGACAATCGGGTCTTCCTCCAGCGCATCGCGCGTGGTTTTCTTACCAAGAATGGCCGGGACCGGCAGCAAAGTGGTTTTGCCATTGCCTGCGGCGGCGGCAAATTCTTCGGCAACAGCACTGGTTCTGACCGTCGTTGAATGCAGATGTGTGGACCCATTCACAAGAACAACATGCAACCCGGGGCACCAGTTGCCCGGCAAGAACTTGGCCAGAGCCGACATGGTGCGCCCCCATGAGACACCGATCAGCGTTGGCTTAGGATGCATGGCGGCCAGATAATTGGCTGCTGCCTGTGCAACACTTTCCATCAGTAGACTGGAATCGGTGCTATCACCCGTCGGTACTACAATCGCATCAAGAAGGTTATATTGCTGTTGCAGCATGATCTCGAGTTCGGTCCGCCGCTGCGCGCGCGGCGTGATCTCTATCCTGACGACACCGAGTTCTTTCGCTTCCGTCATAAGCCGTCCGACCTGCCAGCGCGTCAGCCCCAGCTCCTTGGCGATCTCGCTCTGTGTCCGCTCCATTTCGTAATAAAGCTTGGCAACGCGCACCATGAGATGCTCGCGCTGTTCGTCGGAAGGAAGACGGACGGAAGGGTTCAAACGGCTGTCGTTCATATTGGAGCTCCTGTTGCCTGTCGCGCAGACAACCGATGCAGCGTGGGAGTCAGCGCTGCAGTTGCTTCGCGATAAAGCTCCAATGTATCTGCGAACCAGCTGCTGCGCACCGCATTGGGATGCAATTCCTTTGTATATGCAGCGCAATTTTTTGCAGCCGTCATGAGATCGGGGAAAAAGCCCAGAGCATGTGCCGCACTGACGGAAGCACCAATCAGCGAAAGATTATCGCTTTGCGCAACCAGAACAGGACGCGCAAGTGCATCGACCGTGGTTTGAAGCCAAAGCGGATTCTTGCAAATGCCGCCCGCCATAACGATACGGTCAATCGTGACATCGCGCTTTTCCAGAGAATGCAGAACATTGGCCGAGCCAAGCGCAATAGCATCAACGGCGGATGCATAAATATCGGCCCTGCCATGTCCAAGCGAAAGCCCCAGCATGGCACCGCGTAAATGCCCATCACGATAAGGTGTCCGATTCCCCATCCAGTAATCAAGCGTGAGCAGGCCGGAGCCAGCTTTCTGCGCGCTACTTGCCTGCTGAATGAGCGCCCGATGTTCTTCCGCATTGAGCCCGAAAATCTGACCGCTCAACCAGTTGAGAATGGAGCCGGTTGATACCTGCCCCGCTTCGACAAGCCAGAAATCATCCAGCAACGCATTAGGGTATGGTCCCCAGAAACCGTTGACATCACCATAACCGGAAAGATGCGTGAGAAACACGTTGGACGTGCCACCAATTGCCAGCATTGAGCCAACGTCAACCGTATCGGAACCCAGCATGCCGATATGGGCATCAATACCGCCCTGCGCGATGATCGGACAGGAAGAAAGACCGAGCGCTTCAGCGACGTGCTTTTGAAGAACGCCGATTGTTCCTCCCACAGGAATGATGCGCTGCGGGAGTTTGTCGATAAGTTCTTCAATACCGAGCTGCTGATAGACCTCGGGGACGAACCGGGATGCGAAGGAATCGTAATTCCACTTGCAGGCCGCGTTCATGCGCGAGCCCACCCACTCCCCCACCAATCGAAAGTTAATAAAATCAAGCGCTTCACAAATGATATCAGCGCGCGCATAGATTTCCGGCTCATGGCGTGCAAGCCACATGGCCTTAGGAACAAGCCACTCAACGGCATCCCCGCCACCGCTATAAGCCATGACCGGATGATCGATTTTACTGGTGGCCTGTGCTTCGGCGGTTGCCCGGCAATCCATCCATAAAAGTGCAGGACGCAGCGGCTTGCCATCCTTGGTGCACAGGGCGACAGTCGACGCGGTGGTCGCAACACACAGAGCGGCGACATCATGGATGCCACTTTTATCGATTGCCTTTCGACCGGCGATCAAAAGCGCATCCCACCATTCATCAGGCTGCTGTTCGGCCCACCCGGCACGCGGATAGATTGTGCTGTATTGCACTTCGGCAACGGCCACCATGTTGCGCTGCGCAAGGTCATAAACACCCGCACGCACGCTGCCGGTGCCAAGATCAAAACTAAGAACATATGTCATGTAAATCCTCCCTATACCAACTCCCGATTGGTATACTAGCGCCCCGTATAATCAGGGGCGAAACATGACTTTCGAAAAAAACAGCGCCTTGTCAGATTTGAATTTATCGAACATTCCCGGAAGCTCCGAGAGGTCCAGATCATGACTGATCATGAACTCCCACTTCAAATCACCCGACCCCAGCTTCTCCAGTGTCACAGTCCATTGCGGACCCGGATATGGCGCGCCGAATGAATTCCACGAACCATGCAGCGAAATTTCCTGACGCAGAAAATGCTGGAACGTTTTGGTCTCCAGCGTGACATCAGCAACCGGAATGCCGATGAAGACGACATGCCCACCGGGAGCCGCCAATTTGACCGCCGCATTGATCGATGATGGATGCCCCGCTGCTTCCACAATAATGTTGCAAAGCAAACCTGCTGGAATATCCTCTTCCGGCAGGAATGTGTGGCTGGCTCCTGCTTCACGGGCAAGGTCAAGCTTCTTTTGTGAAACGTCGATCGCAACGACCTCACTTGCACCCATCAGTTTCATCCACTGGATCGCAAACAGACCAATGGGACCGCAACCGATTACAGCTCCGCGCTGACCGATTGTTACGCCACCGGCTTTCCAAATCGCATGAAGGGCAATGGAGGCCGGGTCTGTCATGGCAACCGCGCGCGGATCAAGCCCCTTTGGCGTCTTCAAAAGATTTTCTACGGGAACGCAGACAAATTCTGCATACGCACCGTCTCTGCGTGAGCCAAAATAATCATAATCGCGGCAGCGCGAGAACTGACCTCTTTGACATTGATCACATTTCTGACAGGGCAACATGGGTGGAATAGCCACCAGTTCACCCAACTCAAAACCCTCAACGCCCTCGCCTATCTCGGTAATATGCCCCGAAAACTCATGCCCACAGATAATAGGCATTTTATGCGCACCTTTGATGAGCATACGCGGCAAGTCAGACCCGCAAACACCAACGGAGGCCACCCGTATCATCACATGTCCCGGGTGCAGCTCTGGGGCTGGTACATCTTCGATACGAATATCGCCGGGCGTATATAATACTGCTGCGCGCATGGAAAAATCCTGAGTCATTTTGAGATTTGAAGTGGATCTGTTGGCAAGGTTTGGACAAAAGTCAGCCACGCGAACCGCTGTTTTTTCACACCAGCGGCCCGTTTTACTTCTTCAAGCGCCCCCTGCCTGAACGCTTGAAATTGAGCTGATTACTTTGCGAGAACCTCTGGACGGTACTCGGCAAACAAGCCCTCATGCGGGAACTTACTCACATTGTCTTTTGTGACGACCTCCGTTCCGGCATCAACGAACTTAGGCACATCTTTCTTTGCAGCCGCCTGAACGGCAACCTGAATGGTTACATCACCCAGATATTTCGGATCATTAAGCGCCGTTGCTATGTAATGATCCCCTTTCGACATTGCCTCAAGCGCTTCAGACAATCCATCGACACCCGCAACGGACACATCATTGCGGCCGCTTTCCTGTAAGACCTGCAAAGCACCGAGCGCCATATCATCATTATGTGCGTAAACGACTTTCACGTCAGGATTAGCCTGCAACAAGTCCTGCATCGCTGTCACAGCATTGGCCCTTATATATTCAGCATAAGGTCCGGCAACAATCATGTGCTTACTGCCTTCAAACGCCTTATGAAAACCGTCGCGACGATCCATCATCACCGCGCCACCAGCATCACCCTGAATTTCAATGATCTTGGCACTTTCAACGCCATCGGCTTCCAGCTTGGCAAGAACGGCCTCCCCGACGCGCTGTCCCATTTTCTTGTTATCGCGCCCGATATGCGCAGTCACACCATCGCCATTAACACTGCGGTCAACAGTTATAACCGGAATTCCGGCACTCACAGCCGCTTCAAGCGATGGCACAACTGCATCCGGATTAACCGGATTAATGATGATCGCATCCACGCCCTGCGTGATGAGATCCTGAATATCGTTGTTTTGCTTGCTCACATCACCATTGGCGTCAAGAAAGACAAGCGAATTTCCCGAAGCTTTGGCAGCGGCCTCAGCACCTTCCTTCAACTGAACGTAAAAGGGGGACTGTAGTGTTACTTGGCTAAAACCAATTTTAAGCCCATCGGCAAAGGCGATGGACGGCAACATCAAAGACGTTGAAAGGGCTGTAAAAGCCACGAGCAGAGTACGGCGATTGAGCATTCTTTTCCTCCCTAAGATACTCGAATCAACAAATGTGTATTTAATGCACTTTTGTTGATTTTGTTCTAAAGCAGAATGGAAAACATGTCAATTGCCCGTTGTCAGGGCCGAAACAACGCGAATAACGCGACAAAAGCAGTGACTTTCCGCCCTTCATGGCATCAATATTTCTTTAAAACGCGTGCTAACGTGATTGAAACTGATCGAAACGCGCTCTAAAGAAATGTTTAAATGGGCATCTTATCCGAAAGCCGTTTCACGCTTTTCGGAATGCGCTCTCAACAATGCTCCCAAGTGAAGAAACGAAGGCCAATTTCCGGTTTAGTTTTTGGTAAGCTGTTGTAATAGCAATTGATATGGCTCCCATTCGGGACTCATGATAACGATGATTTGAGTGGTTTGTTTTCAACGCCAGCAAGCAAAGAGAGAGCGTATTTTAGCCAGTTGCAACTGATGCTAAAAACGGCTTTGCTCTCTTAGCGAGTGAGGCACAGGATATATTGCGTATGCGTTTGAACTATCCATGGCAAAGGCTTGCGGGCCTGCCGCGATTGTGTAAGCAGATCATCCTGCTTATAAGCGACTGTGCTCTGCTATTGCTCAGTGCTTACCTTGCCTTTGCCATGCGTCTGGGTTTCGTTTTTGTACCCACGCAAGCCCAGCTTTTTCTTATTCTGATAACTCCCTTTCTCGGTATTCCCGTCTTCGTTCGCTTCGGACTTTATCGTGCGATAATCCGCTATCTTGCAGAGCGCTCCATCTGGCCGATTTTTCAGGCAACCGCTATTGCTGCACTGTTCTGGGTGGCGCTTGTGTTCCTCATGGAACTCTATGGCGGTTCAGGCCTGCCCCGCTCGGTGCCTTTGTTATACTGGCTTTTGAGCACTGTTCTTATTTCTGCAAGTCGATTTGGCGCAAAATGGCTTCTGCGTCATGCAGACACCACAAAGACCTATTCCAGTACTGCTCTCATTATCGGCGTTGGCGAACCGGGACGTCAGCTTGCTGCCGCTTTGCGAAGCCACAGCGACACCCAGGTGATTGGATTTGTCGATCCCAACAACAAACTAAACGGCATGGATATCACGGGACTGCGCGTTTATCCCGCCAGTCAAATTCCTGAACTCATTGAGAATTACGGCGTTAAACAGGTCGTTATTTCCGAACCCGAATTGTCGCAGGAACAGAGGCAGGAACTGGCTCGTCTGCTGGGCCGTTTGCCGGTCAGCACGCGCATTCTTCCTCCAATTGCCGACCTGACGGCGGGCAAATATCTGGTCAGCGCATTACGGAATGTCGAGATTGACGATCTTCTCGGGCGTTCCCCTGTACCGCCGGATACCAATCTTTTGCGCGAAGTCGTTGAAGGGCATCGCATCATGGTCACGGGTGCGGGTGGATCAATCGGCAGCCAGCTTTGCCAGACAATTGCTCAATGGAATCCCGAGTGCATTGTTCTCTTTGAATCAAGTGAGTTCGCTCTTTATCAGGTGGAGCGACAGCTCAAGCAGATTGCAGGCTGCGAAGTGATCCCGGTTCTGGGTTCAGTGCAAGACATACACGCCCCTGAAAAAGCCATCCGACAGTATCGTGTCGATACTGTCTACCATTGCGCTGCCTATAAACATGTTCCGCTTGTGGAAAAAAATGTGTTGGTCGGCATTTGCAACAATGTCTTCGGCACGCTCAATGTTGCGGCAGCAGCGCTTGCAACAGATGTCGAGCGTATGGTGCTTATTTCATCTGACAAGGCCGTTCGCCCTACAAATGTGATGGGCGCGACCAAACGCTGGGCAGAACTCGTCGTATACCACTACGGAATGCTTGCCGAAAATGCCGGCCTGAAAAAGTCTTTCTATTCCGTCCGTTTCGGCAATGTTCTGGGATCAAATGGCTCGGTTGTTCCACTTTTCCGCGAGCAAATCACCAATGGCGGACCAATTACACTCACCCATGAAGACATGACACGCTATTTCATGTCGATCAAGGAAGCCGCCGAACTGATCGTGCAATCTGGTGCCATTGCTGAATCAGGCGACACCGTTTTGCTGGAAATGGGCGAACCAGTGAAAGTTCGCGACCTTGCAGAAAACATGATTCTTCTGGCAGGCCTCACCGTACGCAACGCGGATAACCCCAACGGTGACATTGCGATCGAAGTGACTGGCATTCGCGAAGGCGAAAAGATGTATGAAGAACTCTTCTACGATCCATCACATGCACAGCCCACCCGCCATCCAAAGATCATGCGCGCACCAAAAGGTAAGAAAGCGGATGTAGATGTGATAACAAGCCTGAATGCATTGCGCGCCGCAATGGAAACGGAAGATGTGGATGCCGTGCGCAAGGTACTTTTTGACGTTATAGCTTTCTGAAGCGCCCACGCAGATCCAGCAGCAGGATCAGCACGGCAACAACGGCCACAAGCAAAAATATAACCTGCGATAGCAAATGATCAAAATGCAACATTGCTGTGGCACACAGGACCAAAATAACATTTAAAAGCGCGATATGACTGACGACTTTCAGCACGCTCCAGCCGGATCTCTTTGCCACCTGATACGCATGTTTTGAATGGGCTTTCAGAATATTCTCTTTGGCGACCAGGCGCAGGATGATCGTCGTACCAGCATCAAGCAGGTAATATAGTGGAAGCATGAGTGCGACCACGACATGCGTTTCGCGTGCCAGCAAAAGCAAGGCTGTGCCTGCCAAAAGGCCCAGCGGCAAGCTGCCCGAATCGCCAAGGAATATGCGTGCCGGTGGCCGGTTAAAAAATGCAAAGCCGAACAATCCACCCGACAGTATCGCTGCAAGCGCTCCGCTTTCAATACCCGATAGATGTAGCATCGTCAGAAAGGCAACCCCCATCAAGGGAATACCAAGACCTGCAACGGTCATCAAATCCAAGCCATCCATGAAATTCGTAATGTTAATGGCGGTAACCAGAAAAACGACGATCATTACCGCCTCAAACCAATGGGGAAGCAAGGCAGGCAAAAGCCGGAAGTCAGGCCCCAAACCGTAGAGCACGAGGCAACTGGCCAATATTTGCGAACCAAAACGCAGATAAACGGGCAGCTCAAACCGATCATCCAAAATACCGATCATCCACAACAATGCGGATGCCGATGACAACCAGATTATCAATTCAATAGGGATTTCGAGGTCCGCTCCAAACATCAACAGAATGGCGAGCGCTGCGGGAACAAGAGCAAGTCCACCAATTTGTTGCGCTGGGATGCTGTGGTTTGATCGCGGATTAAAACCTGCGGCAAGGAATGACGGCGGCAGGAAGACCGATAAGATGTAAAGTCCGGCACCACAAAGAATGGCGCTTGCAAAAAATGAAATGAAGAGCAAGGTCATTGTGAATACCGATGAGAAGCTTTCTGGCTGAAGGAGTTATCAGCTTTGCGGCTGGTGGCAAATAGTCTTTCTCGGAAAACGCCATGTCTTTTTGTTTGAGAGAACGCTTTAGGCTCTGTCTGCATTCAAGGAATCCTTTTAATATGTAATTCTGCTTCAATATTGTTGAAGGAGAACAGCCTTGAACAAACGAAACCTACAGATACACCATGGAAGGATAAGCCCCTTGAGAGAGCGGCCAGTGTTTCCGACGTCGACACCAAGGCTACACCCGGTTCCAGCCGTCGACGTTAGAGCATGTTCCGATCTGATTAAATGAGATCGGCGCTCGAAATCCGTTTCGTTAAGCATAATCTTATGAATTTTCGTTTCACTTTAACAGGATCGATAATTCAATTCAAATTCCCATGATAATAATTTAAATAAATCTAATATGTTTTCAACGTAAATTAGTTTTTGTTTTAAAAAACACCCTATTTATTGCGCTGCATTGACATTATTATATCTTGCTATACATTTCTCTACCATGGATATGTGATATTTACTTATATTGTATTTAATGTCTATGACCAGCTAAAGGGGCGATAATCTGCGTTAACAGGTTTTGAGTTACTGACCCATCTCTCTGATGGCGCATTGCCTGTTTTGATGACTCTCGACTGGTTTCAAGCTGAATGACTATTTATGCCCGTGGGTTGCCCGGCGGGTGGGAGACTTATTTGATGACGAAGTCCGATTTTTATCACCAGCCCGTGCGTGCAATGTTGCTCTCCAGTGTCGCCGTCGGAGCTTTGCTGTTTGCAATTCCGGTAAACGCTGCAGATCGCTGTGAGGCAGGCAGCTTTTATTGCGAGGTCAGCAGAGCTTCCGCCAGCGCCACCATTGTTACCGACACATGGAATGGCACGACCGACACTGACTGGTTCACGGGATCAAATTGGACTTCAGGAAATGTGCCAACAGCCGGGAGGGCGATAATCAGCGGAACCACGGCCGCCACAGCCCCAATCATTGAAGGAAAAACCGCCACATCTGACTATTTGACCATTGGCAGCGGTGAGGACACAACTCTCAAGACAGGGAGCCTGACCATAAAAAATGGCGGGCAACTGAAGCTGAATGGCGATGGCGACAATAACACTTACAGTTACGTATCAGGCGATAATCCGACTTTAACCGTAACAGGCAAGAGTTCGAAACTGACATCCGACAACGCCACTTTGGTAATCGGCAGTGATACTGACCCACTTACAGGTAATGGCACTATCAATGTCCTTGATAGCGCTGCCGTCGACCTTGCTGGTCTTTCAGGTGGTTCTGACAGCAGCGGCTCGTCGAAGCCTTCAAATGTAAATGTGAACGATGCTACGCTTATTTTAAATAATTTAAATTTTGGATACGGAAATATAACTTCAAATATTGATGTAACCAATCACGGAGTACTCGTTGTAACAAAAAGTGGAAAAATATTAAATACTTCAGTTACTGTAAGTGGGAGCGGATCACAGATAAGTTTTATGGGCGGTGTTTTTGAACAAATATCAACCGATCAAAACGCAACAATAAATGTTCTTGAAGGAGCTATATTTAAAATCAACAATACGGAACATGACTATATTGTCGGAGGAACAACAACTGTTGACGGCAAAGAATCTGAATTCAAAAATCTGTCCAATCTTCACAAAATTATTTTTGGGAACTCCGGAAACTCATCCAACAGCGTTTTAACTGTTTCCAACTACGGCACATTTCATACAGAAGCCCCTCTGCAATTAGGCAACCCCGCTGGCCGGAAGATCTCCACATCAAATGGGACGCTGAACGTTGGAGCCGCAGCAGACGCTCAAGCCACTGCGCCAGGTATTGTGAAGGCGACTAACGGTATAATAATGACCGCTGGCGCGACCATCAATTTCAATCATACCGATACAAGCTACGAGTTCGGCTCTGCAATGCGCGATGCCGACCCACAGTTTACCGGCGTTATCAATCAGATATCCGGCACGACCATATTGACAGCCGACAGCAGTTTCACAGGTGCAGTCAACATTACGGGAGGGGTTCTGCAATTCGGTGCTAATAGTAAAGCAGGCAGTCTGGCAAGCAACAATATCAGCACAGGCATCGACGGTGCACAAAAAGGGACATTGGCTTTCAGTCGATCAGACGTCTATACATATGACGGGATCATTTCCGGCACTGGAAATGTCAAGAGTGTCGGCTCAGGCACAACAGTTTTGTTCGGGAATAACAAGTATTCCGGTGGGACCGTATTCTCGAGTGGTACACTTTCGGTGAATTCTGAGAATAAGTTGGGCGATGCGTCCGGCAAACTTACGTTTGACGGCGGCATATTGCAGATCACCGGGACATATATGAACACTACAAGCCGCAACATTGAATGGGACGCAGGTGGCGGCGGATTTGACATCGACGAAACGCCCAACACGTTCACGCTCAATCAGAACTTGGGAGCAGGCGGTGCGCTGACAAAGCTCGGTGATGGCACACTGGTTTTGTCTGGCACCAACCTCTATAAGGGCGGCACCAACCTCAATGCGGGTACTTTGTCGGTTTCGTCAGACGATAATCTTGGCGATGCGTCTGGTGCATTGCGTTTCGATGGTGGCACGCTGCTGGTTACTGCCGATATGACTTCTGCACGTGCAGTGACACTGACCTCTGCCGGTGGCACGGTTTCGGTTGGAGATACCAAGACCGTTACGCTTACACATTTTATTGGGAATGCCGGTCTTGCCAAAGGCGCTTTCACCAAAGCGGGTAATGGTACGCTGATCACAACAGCTTCCAATAGCTATACGGGCGGCACGACGGTTTCCGGCGGCATTCTGCAGCTGGGTGACGGCACCACGGATGGTTCAATCATGGGCGATATTGCGCTTGATGGTGGCAATCTCGTGGTCGACAATACGGGGGCGACCCCGCTTTCCGGCGCCATCACCGGCACGGGCAGTGTCACACAGAACGGAGCTGGTACGCTCACACTTTCGGGCAATAACAGTTACGGCGATACATTTTTCAATGCCGGGGTCATCTCGATTGAGCAGGCCGAGAACCTCGGTTCAGGTGCACTTCATTTTAACAGCGGCACGCTGCGGGTGACCGGGACGCAATCCAGCAGTACCGATGACACCATTGATTGGGGCCATAATGGCGGTGGCTTTGACATTGTCGATCCCACCAACACCTTTACCATTACGTCTGCCTTTACGGGGCCAGGTCAACTGGCCAAACAGGGGGCTGGTACGCTGGCCTTAACGGGTGACAGCAGCGCCTTCCAGGGCAATACGCTTGTGAAGGATGGCACTCTGCGTCTTGATGGCGGCAAGCTCGGTGACGGAACCGGCACGGTCGATGTCGCATCCGGTGCGGCACTGGGTGGCCATGGCAGCATTGGCGGCAATACAACGGTTGAGGGGACTCTTTTTGCTCAGAGCGGACAGGTCCTGACTTTCTCAAAAGACTTGACGCTCAATGCAGGCAGCAATGTCGACGTGACGTTGAATGGCGGACCGTCAATGAGTGAGCTTTTCCATGTCAACGGCAATCTGACCATCGACGGTACACTGACCGTGAATAAGAATAGCCAGATGGATGTCGGGGTCTATCGTATTTTCCAGTCAGACAATCCACTGACCGATAACGGTATGCAGATGGCTGCGGGAAGCGATCAGGACTATAGCCTGCAAGTGCTGCAACCTCAGGGGCAGGTCAATCTGGTTAACAGTGAGGGTCGCACCATGTCCTACTGGGATGGAAGCCAGATGATAGGCGATGGCACCGTCCATGGCGGCGATGGAACATGGAACGCAGCGAACTCGAACTGGACCGACCAGAACGGCAACGGCAATACTCC
>NZ_JAPHAV010000027.1 GCF_026241335.1 Ochrobactrum chromiisoli
GGCAATGGATCTGACCTATATCCCCATGGCGCGTGGTTTTGTCTATCTCTGCGCCGTCGTGGACTGGTTCAGCCGCAAGGTTTTATCGTGGCGACTGTCGATCACGATGGAAGCGGCCTTCTGCATCGAAGCGGTTGAGGAAGCGCTGGCCCGCTATGGCAAGCCGGATATCTTCAACACAGATCAGGGATCGCAGTTCACGTCCATTGACTTCACCACCGTGCTGAAGAAGGCGGAAGTCGCCATCTCGATGGATGGCAAGGGCGCGTGGCGGGACAATGTCTTCGTCGAGCGGCTCTGGCGGTCGATCAAATATGAGGAGGTTTATCTCCACGCCTACAAGACCGTGTCTGAGGCCCGCGTCGGCATCGGTCGATATCTGACCTTTTACAATAGCCGACGCCCACATTCATCCCTTGACCGGCAGACGCCGGATCAGGTCTACTTCAACGCGCTGACACCAATGATGGTGGCGGCATAATCGCGGCGGAAATCCACTTAACGAAACGCCCGAAACTGTTCAGACAAACCGAACCACCTCTGACGCAGGATCCCAAGAATCTGCGGTTCGCTAAATCTGCTTATCTTCATCAACAATCTCCTCGATCATAATGCCGAGAAAATTCTACTTTTAAAGCCTATTAATTGCCGGGGGGATTACCTCCAGCGTCCTCCCCAAAGGCCAGGAACAGAGCGAATGCCGTGGAGAACAAGCAATGCGCGGATACGATTGACGTGTCGCGTGCGCTCCTTCTTCAATTGTGTGCGTTCGCGAGAAAGGCGTTTGGCGTCTTCTTCCTCAATTGTAGGCAGCCGTACAGGTCTACAAACTGACTTGTCTCCAAGCAGATACGCCTTCAGCGTAAACGCCATCGCTTCAACATCGACGCGGTCTGTCTTCACACGTCGGCCTCGTCGTGAAACCAGAAAGCTGGATGGGTCGAGGATTGTCGTATGAATGCCGCGATCCATGAGAAAACGGGCCAGCCAGAAGCCGTCATAGCCCGCCTCAAAGCAGACCCGCATCGATCCCGGGGCGCATTCCGCCTGCGACCGAACTCCCGTTAGGGTTTCGATTTTTGCGAGCGCCGACAGAAGAGCTTCGGCGTTACCACCGGCAACCGTCACCGTCTGCACCTTGCCCGAGCCAGGCAGAAGATAGCCGATCAGCCATGTGCGTTGGCTGAGTTCAAGGGCGACGTAGCAATCATTTACACTTTCAGCGCGCATAATAATCCTCCATGGAAAGCGGAGGCAAATTATCAAGCTCCGCGGCGAGCTTGCATAGGATCTATAACGAATTCCGGCCACATAGCGCCATTGGCAATAAGGTGCCGATTTCGCTTATGAATGGCTCAACGGCATCCCCGCCGCTTTGAGCCTTAAACCCGGAAAATTCCAGTTCTCCGTGGTCCAAATGCGGGGTGCACCTCAAAAACCGCTGGAGCGAACTCAAAACTGGATAAAACTTGGGGGCAACGTCAACCAGCGACGAGTATGGCCGGAAATTGTTGTAATCGTCGGCCCATTGGGCGATGGCGCTGCGGGCGTGATCGAGGCCAAAGAACAAGCTTTCGTTGAGCAATTCGTCGCGCATCCGACCGTTGAAGAATTCAACATAGCCGTTCTAATAAGCTGAGGCAGCTTGGATATCCACCGTAATTACCAACTGGCTACATTTTTTGGTCAACGAGCCAACTTCTATCAGTTACATCACGATCTGAAGCAGACCAACTCACACCAGACCAGCCAGTGTCAAAATCTATATCATATACTTCAGGTGATTTCCTCAATTTACGTAGAATGGTCACGCCCGGTGTCCGACCGATACCGTTAAGTTTACGCGTAGATGGCAAAGTCACTTGCTCAAATCTTCCCGTTTTTCGTAGCTGCCTAACAGCGTGACCGACCCCGTCAAATAAAACAGAGTCATGTAAAATCATGTATCCACCGACGTCCAGCAAAGGTTCGAAGCGAATAACCTCCTTTATAATAGTATCATACGTATGATCACTGTCCAGAACCGCTAAATCAAAATGAGCACCATCTGGAATATGCACATCCGTACTAAATCCCTTAATAAAAGATACCATATTCTGAAAATCCGTATCTCTGAAAAGATGATGCGGACTCTGAGGATCAATAGTAATTATTGAACCATTTGACCCGTCATCCAACATTGCCTTTGCTATCTGAGCCGTCGAGTATCCATTATTCGTTCCTGTTTCGATGACGTATTTTGGCTTTATCAAGCGAACCAGCCAATAATAGAGATTACCGACCTCAACCTCCACGGGATCATGGCTTGGGCGGCTTCTAAATTCTTCCAACCAATTTTCGATAACCATTTCATCAATCTTGGCATCGGGAAGCCATTCCGGCATAGAATACCCACCCGTTTTTGGATCAAATAATTTCTCGAACAATTGAATTTTGTCCAGATTCTCTCCCACCACAGGTGTTGGATCCGAAGCAATGACATTCTCCGGCCACCCCAAATCCGTTGGAAGGCGAAGAAAGCGGCGAAATCTAAAACGAAGATAATCTTTAAAATTCATATTCATTCCTTTCAAATTCCGTCCTATTTACTTCCGTTACCTTTGATCCATTAAACCATATAATTTAGCATGATCCACGTTAAACCGCTCTATTGTGAACTTATTCTCAATGACCTTTCTCGCGGTGTATCTCATTTCTTCAATACGATAAGAGTGGAATACTTGCAAAAAGGCGTCAATCAAATTTTCTATTGCACCTGGAACCGCGACGTAGCCAGTTAGATCATCCACCACTTCTCTAATTCCGCCCGTGTCGAATGCGAACACGGGGAGGCCGCATGCCATGGCTTCCAAAACGACAAGAGGAAAATTATCCGCATGCGAAGGGAAAAGTAGACCGTGAGATTCGCTCATAATTTGGTTCATTGCAGAGCGATTTTCGAGATGGCCGACGTATTGGATAGTTAAGTTTCCCCGTTTTTCCACGCCAATATTACGAGTACGTCCGACAACCTTAATAGAAAGATTTATGTTTTTTGAATTCACATACTTGGCAATTTCGCCAAGATATAAAGCCCCCTTGCGAAGATCATTCAAATGATTGGCTATGAAGACTAGCGTAGGTTCCGCATTGTTTTCATTATTTGGAATATAATCAAATTCAGCTATGTTAACGGCGTTATGGATGACTCGAACATTAGCGTTTGGAATACGTGCAGTTACGATATCCCCTAACCATTTACTCGGAGTTACAATTTCCACCTGTCCCTTTTCAAGAACACTCAACCGTTTCCGGTGCAACGCTGGCGTACGGTCAGTATGAGTTAGAAGCGGCCACGCGCCCAGTTGAGGACATGCGTTACATTCAGTTTGCCATTTATCGCAACCAAGAGAATAAAGGCAGCCTGCCGTTACAGGTGACATATCATGTAACGTCCAGATAACGCGCTTGCCGCGCTTAGCTAACCATTTCAAAACTGCAGGTGCCATAGCGCTCGATATATCGTGAGCATGCACAATATCACTTGCCATTATATCAAGGTTAAGTCCAATCCGCTCAATCGGGAAATGATCAACGTAACCTATCTTATTGAGCGCGCGTTTTGTGATTGAATAATATTTCTCCTTCCGGGTAACAATATATTGATAATTAATATCATCTGTACTTCCTACCCGTTCATTGACAAATCGTTTCGCTATCACATTCTCATTCTTTATTATACCATTATATATATCATCAGCGACTCTACTCGCCCCTCCTCCCGCACTATCCGCACGACTGATCAACGCCAACGTAATCGTCTTCATTACAATACTCGTTTCAATAAGGAAAAGCCACGTCTAATCGGTTTGTATCGTTCAGCTAACCTCAAAACTCTTCCACGCAGCCTTATATATCTATCTCTCTTTTTTCTATCGTCGACAGTTAGAAGCGCCTCATATCCCGATGGCCAATGACTTTTGTATTTTGCGCGAGCCAATGATCGGCCAGTTTTTTTGTGAGGTAATGCGATTAAACGTGTTCCCAATTCTTCGTCAATATTCGCTGTCCACGAAAAATCTGAAAGGAAGTGCGCATCAATCCAAGCCGGATTAGCCAAGTATTCTTGCAACAATCGTACGGTCGATTTCGGTGTTGCAAGTCGATAAAGGAGATCTCTATTTTTCTTTAACGCGTCCCTAATAAAACTGACCGCTGAGGTTTGAAAAATTTCAGCCGCTTGATTTAACTTATCCTTGGATGGCGAGCGCGATTCAAATATAGGAGTCCAGTCATCATCTCCCTTTTCAATTCCAATTATACTCGGAGCAGTACCTCCAAAAATCAATTCTAATGGCCAGATATTTGGAGCGATGTTATCGAACACATCTATGGGATAATTGCACGAAAATGCGAGAGAATCTGCGTCGATGAAACTCTTCGCCAATTCGTGTTCATACATGTTACCCACATACAAACCGCGTATTTCAAGCGCCCTATCGTGAAGCAATCCTGCAAGAGATCGCTGCAAATTTCCGCGCCAACCGATATCGAACACTCCAATTCGACGAGCTGTTCCGACGACGCTCGAAAAATAATCGACTAATTGATTATCTCTTTGCCAGTCCATCAGCTTAGCGCTACGATCACTATAGTAACGGTCAAGTAACCGCTCCATTTTACGCAGCACTTTTTCATCAGCCATGCGATCTGATTCATTAAAATGAACGGATAAATCGGTTAGGTTAGCACCCTGCCCACTTATCCTAGCCAGAAATTGCTTTGCATCTACATTTTCATCAATTAAATGTTTATAATGTCTAAATATTTCAATACCAGTTAAATCATTTGATGGATAAACAAGCAAACGGCGAGAAGCATAAACATAGGTAAACCTATGAGCGTGCTGAGGATACATAACCGAGAGAACTTTACTTAACCCTTCTGAATCTCTTGCAAACAGAAGTATCTTATCAAGGCGATCTTCCTCCAGTTTTCGAACCAACCACGCTGCAATACCAGCTAAAATAGGTCCATAAAATGTGTAACCGACAAACTCTATTCCTGATCTGAATTCTGCGAACCCCCTCTCCACGGTTTCATCGGCAGCAGTGTGTAAATAGCGGGCCAGTGCTACCGATCCTAATGTCGCATGCCTGCCCGCCGCAGAATGCCTACCAGCATGCCCGGGAAGATCGATAGACTGAGGGATTTGGCCAGTTTTCAGGCCTCGCCGTTTCGGCGCTTCAACATCTGTAAAATGGTTGTCACCGATATGCAGAACTTCATCGCGACCAACATTCAACCTCAGAATAAGCCAATCAAATAGAGTGCCTGTACCTTTAACGGCGCCAACCTCACCTGAAAGGAAAAAGTGTTCATAACCGGAATAACCGTTTTCGGCCAAAACTGATTCAATGAAAGATTTAGGTAAATACTGATCGGATGTCAGGACGACCCGCTTTCCGCTAGCAACCGCGAAATCAAATAATTTTTTCCCAAGAGGATAAACTTCTAACAGTGACCGCTCCCACTGCAGTTCGATTTCCTTGATCCTGTCGGCATACGAACCGAGCTTGGGCAACATTGAAACGAGGATTTGATATACAGTATCTATCCCAACATCTTCCCGACCCTGGAGATTCCCGTAATGATTCGCTCTTTCTCCTGCAATTATTCGGGCTTCCCCAAACCTAACCGCAGTTTCATTATCAACCCCTAACTGCTCCAATCCTTCACCGATAGCAAAGAACATATGCTCAGGTCGCATTAACGGGCGTCGAAGCAGCGTGTCAAATACATCGAAGCTCACGACACTAACAGAATCTGAAGCAATCAAATCACGCAGCATAAGCAGACGTGAATCCACAACAGAATCAAACATTGCTTTCTTCCCTTCCTGCTTGTGTAAAGTGCTTCCCCCACATTTCTCTACTCACGAGCTGAGATTGCTTCTTTTTGAAATTTTTACCAACCCTTGTATAAGAGAAAGCAAGGCGTACGAAATAATATGGAGATCTTAATAATATACCGAAAAACCTTTTCTTATCACGCACAGCAATCCACCCCAGTTTTGTAATAGGCTCATAATAGAATATTTTCTCACTTAATGTGTGAGCTACAGGATTAGCGGAATTTATGTAATCGAATGTCTTTTTTCTTAAAAAGAATCTAGGAAAAACATTCCCCCCAAGCGAGATAGCTGCTAATAAAACCTTAGATTTTCCTCCATGATAATTTGTTGGATGAAATGCAATACCATCCATTTGATTATAGGTTTTCGCACTAATTTTTTGTGTCTGCTCCGCAATCAACTGGGTATTCAGTCGTTCAGCATCAACATTTCTGACGAAATCAGGCCCTTTTAAAGCGTCGTCGATACCTTTTAAAATGAAATTCGCTCGATCATACCTAAGGCTGAACAAGCTACGGATAAATTCTTTAAATAGTTGCCTTGATACCTTGAACCCGGATAAGGAACTGCGGTGCAACATCAAAGATATCAAACCGTTTCGAGCCAAGTAATAATGGGTAATTTGGCTATCTCGCAAATGAAATGCCTCATGCCATACACAGATCCCTAACAATGTAACAGGCTTTACTCCACTGCCTATCAGCCTCAACCCATATTCTTGATCATCGAACCTAATAAAAAAAGGCTGAGGAAAGCCATAATTATTCAAAACCGATACTGGGAAAGCCACCATATACCAGCCAAAATATTGGATCGATTGAGCTCTATCGAATTCAGCCACATCCCAAGGCTTACTAACATTGAGCCCTTGACGAAAAGATTGGAACCCGTACGGCCCATGAATCGCCGCACCGCTCTCATGTATAAAATTCCGGTCGTGTTGATATAACATCGTCCCGCCGATATAAATGTCTTGATGCGCGTAGCTGAGGAGAGCTGCAGCGCGGGAAATCGACTCAGGACAAATATCCGCGTCGTCATCACACATTAAAACATCGGTAAATTTATCACTATTGTCTGCTGTTTCTATTAAGCCACGGGCAAATCCACCTGCTCCTCCCAAATTACGGTTTGCAATAATCTCAATATTTTCAGCATCGGAAAAATCATTCCTCTTTAATGTATTTCCATTATCCACGACTATTATTTTGAATTTATTTAATTTTCTTCTAATAAGGTGCAAAGATATTCTATTAACATTTTTAATTACTTGTATTTCTCGCTTGAATGTAGGTATTACTATAGAGAGAACTGCCTCTTTGATTGGCTTTTCCGTTGTTACGTATTGGACCTTAAAAGGGCCAGCGGATTTTTCTTTACTTAATACTGGATAAATTATCCCCGCCTCATTTTGAGGAATATCTAGCCAAAGCACACCATTCACATCGGTTTGGCAGGTAATACGCTCCGGTGGTCGTCCAACTAAACGACAATAGACTTCTACTGCACCGGATATAGAGGAACCGATATTAATACCAACCTTCTCGAGATTCGTGTTCTCTGCCCAAGCACCAATTTGAAAGGCCCCAAATAATGTATCATATGACCAAACGTCCAGAGCTTCTAACGGCCCCGCGTCTGCGTACTGATAGGTATCTCGCGCAAAAAAATGTGCTGGAAACTCTTCCGATGTAAGCGAGGGATCACATTCCTGTAGTACGTACAATAACTCCGCTCCTTATCGAGAACTGCCGGGGTTGATACTCTTAGCACTAATTTCTATGACGCCCATACCAGAACACCCAATCGTTGTGAACATCTTATAGACGGTTTGAAAATTTACCTTCTGCAGAGTGGCTTTTAACCATTTTGAATCTGGGGACATCCCAATACGTGTGAGCTTTGCATCCAGAAACACACCGCTAAAGGAAGCTTGCAGGATGGCTGTTGATTTACGTGTTCGCGTTCAGTGGCTAGCGATGTAAAGGCTTGAACTACCACGCGGTAAGCAGCCCGGTTCGGCGCTGCACTATCACAACAACAATCCACTGGGTTGGGCGGGACTGAACCGCACGGGGTTTGCCGGAGACCGTTTGATTTAAGTTATGTGGCCATGGCTGGTTCGTCCAGCATGGCGTAGTAGCGTTGCTCGGCCTCGGCTGGAGGAATGTTTCCGATGGGCTCGAGAAGGCGGTGGTGGTTGAACCAGTCGACCCATTCGAGCGTGGCGAACTCCACCGCTTCGAATTTGCGCCATGGTCCCCGGCGATGGATTACCTCGGCCTTCTTGCCCCATTCATGGAGGGTATGCGCCGAGCAGCCGATCTTGGCCGCTATCGATGATACTGCCGCCCAGCGCGATGAATGCTCGGCTTCATGTTCCGTCACCATCCGAACGGCACGAGCACGGACTTCAGGAGAGAATTTGTTCGTCGTCTTGCTTGTCATAGACCCTATTTCTCACAAGTTGGGGTCTCCGGCAAACCCGGTGCGGTTCAGGACCGTGCGGCGGGCCGCTTTACTCGTAAACCATAGGAAGGTGACATTGGCCGATCAAACTGAGGAGCATGGTGACCCATTCTCGCTGTTTGAGGAGCTAGCAGCATAGGTGAGATGGACCTGATCGTCCTCACCCCCGAACTGTACCGTTTCTTCATATGCCGTGCTTGATGTGTGAAAATGGAATGATAATGTGGTTGAGTAAGACTGGCCAAAGTTAGCCCCGTTCTGACCGGGGTGGAATATCCTTTAACATCTGTGTGATCAGGGCTGGTTTGTCTTCATTGAAGAAACCTGGGCAAAACCAATACGACTCGCGCCTGAGCGCCGATGCCAGAACGACGACTCTCTAATCGAAAAAATCCCACACAGCTATTGGAAGGCACCCACCTATCCTATTTTTCAATATCGACCAACCAGTCCCAACGAAAGCCGTTTTTACCGTGCTCCCATCTATAACCATAGGGGTTGCAGACAACGCGAGTTTGACCGATTTGAATGTCAAAAGCATGATGCGTATGGCCACAGATCCATAAATCCGGGGCCTGTTCAGAATGGAGGATGCCGCCGAAGGCCTCTGCACCGCAGGCAAACAGGTAATTTGCGTCTTGACCTGCATAGGCTGGCGGCGTGCAATCGGGATGCGGCATGTGATGTGTCAGCACGACGGTAGGACCGTCAAATGGTTCTGCCAGCTTTTTTCGAATGTAAGCTGCATCTGAACGATGCAGATCCAGCATGTTTTCCGGCGTGAACCGGTTGCCATCTTGCATGGAGATTGCATGAAAGTCGTTGAGCATCTGACGCGCCTCCCACATTCGCTGCGGTAAATCAGACTTCGCGGGGAGTCTCATAAGGAAATCTACCCATAGGCTTGCGCCAATGAAGCGCGTATTACCGATGATCACCTCATCCGCATCGAGGCAATAAAACCGCTGCGGCCATTGCAAAGAAAGAGTCTCGATTGCCTTGATGATCTGCCTGTCCCTTTCAAGCGAACGATCTCGATCACTTATAAGCCATTTATTCTGATAGAACTCGTGATTTCCGGCCACATACAGGATCGGTTTCTCGTAGCGTCTGATCAGGAGTTCCAGCGTCGAATGGAGATCTGGTGCCGCATTGAGATCTCCGGCAATCATGATCACATCGCAGCCCGGTGCTTCTTCACATGTCGGATAGGCAACATCCTGCAGTTCATTATGCACGTCAGACCAGATCCAGAGTTTCATGCCAATCTCCCCTTATTCCTTTCCGTATTCCCGGAGCCGTTTTCGTATCAGGTTTTCCATGGCAGACAGCCACGCCTCTGGCAGAGGTGCAGAAGACTTCCAGACCGGTTACCATGCCGGTTGATGCGTGCTGCCTGATCAATTTCATTTTTTCTCAATGACCGACGTCTTTCTGGCCGAGCCGATAGAAGCGGCTGAATGTGCGCGCATAATTCCTGTCCAGATCGACAAGCCAGAGCTCTGAGGTGATGCCATTCGGCACGATGGGGCCGAGCCGAGGATGCTCGAACAGTACGCCTTCAAGACAAGTTGCACGACGTGCGCTAAGCTTCCAACAGGTTATCGTCGGCGAATTTGTCAGTTCGCATTCGTCCGGATACTCACCCTGGGATATCCGCTCGAGATCAGCGACCAGAGATTTCAGCATCCTGATTTCGAGTTCGAGTTGTTCGCGATTATATCTTCCGTTTTTGATTACGACCGCCATGACGTGTTCCTGATGAATGAAGAAAATGAGGGATCGTTCGGGCGCGCAACAACGCGCCCAGGAATGGGCGTTTCTTGAAGTTCAACGAACGTGATTGTTTTCGAGAGCCAAAGCTGAGCCGTTCAGCGGGATGCAGATGCCGTCTGACTATTTCCTGTACAGCAATCCTCTGTAGTCTGATTGATTACGCTATAGCGTCCGCGCTCACCGGTTTGCTGCTGGCGTATCATTGAAAAGGCTAATGGCCGGTGCGAAGGTGTCGTAACGAGTATTTTGCGCTACGCTACGGCATACCGGATAAATCCGTGATGGTCGTTTCCTTCACCTTTGCACGATCCAGTGCCCGAGTTACCCATATCGGCTCAGTGGGACGTGCCACCGGGCTTCAGAATTTGAACTTGCGGTGCTGACCCGCTATTGAAGGCTTCGAGGGCAATCTTTATGATTTCTTGCTCCATCAACTGTATCTGTTCTATTTGCGTGTCCGCAAAAGCGTCACCAATCTGGATGAGCAGCTCTCCTCTGAGCGCTTCCTGCAACTCCACTACTTTGTCCGCAATCCCGTCTTTGCCAAACAATTGATCAAGATCAAATATCGCCCACACCCCGGTTTCTTGATCACTGTCATCGAGCAGCGGATCGATCAGCGCGAATTCGCAATGATCAATATCAATGCCGTAATATTGCTGTGCCAGACGAGACCATACCGACGGCAGAGCCCCGATTTCATTACGCCAACGATCAAGCGCGTCTTCACACCACCCTACCCCGTAAACTATGCTGAATACACGCAGCCGTTTCTTCTCAGCGTCATAATGCACCAGATCAAAAGCATAAGGCCCGACCTGGAGCGCCGAAGTGGCAATCGCAAGCATGGCTTCAGCCGATGCAGGTTTCCGTGCAACAGACTTAACGACGCTATCAAAAATATCGCGCGTGATAAGTATCGTATGTGATGATCTGGTATCAACAGATACCATCATGCGTCCTGATGCTTCCTCAATGAGCCCTAATATCTTCTCGCCTTCATTCCAGATTGCCCACTTGAGAAGGACGTCACGAACCGCACGTTTCTGGCTGGCCCGATCATCAGCCTCGATAATACTATTCAACAACCGTGTTCGGTGTTGCGATGCATGCAATTCCCGCCTGAAATTGCGAGCCGGGATTTTGTGTTCAATGAGGTCGATGTAACCTATAATGGTTTCTGCAGACATGTGTCCTCCTTGTCCGAAGCGATGTATCGCCGGAGATAAGCGGGTACGAACGGTCGCATGCGCTTGCTATGCAAACGGTGTCAGTTTTCGAAGGCAGCAAGAACCGTGACGTTGCGCGCAAACGCACACGACCAGACTGTCAGAAGGGGAATTGGGGAGTTCGTGCTTTAAAGAGCGCCGAACGCGTCAGAAGCGGAAATTATTTCCGCTGCGGAGCCGCAATGCCGATAATTATCAGATCGCAGATCTTTCATTTCAGGGCGAATATCAATAATATCCAGCATAAGCTTGGCTCCTGTGTAGGCAGGCTAAGTTAGTCTCCATTCTGGTGTTACCAGCACCGGATGGGGACGCCTTTTTCGATCAGGCAAGGTGACTATTGCAGGATCTTATTTGTGCTGCAAGGATCCGGAACAAAAAAAGATCCCAAGTGGCCATTTTTATCTAAGTCCCGGATATCACCGGCTTTTTTGGCTTCACCAAAACAGTGATAAAACGTAGTGGCCATAAGGCTTTTGCTTTGTGTTGAGCACTTAAGGAAGCCAAAATGTCGAGCTTGAAAGTTATCCACAGGCTTGACCGCAAGACCTATTTTGACAGCAGATAGCCCGCATATTGGCATATGAAAAAGCGGTGATCCACCACGGACGATCCCAATATCAGGCCGTTTTCTTGCGCAATCTTCAACGACGCGGTTATCGGCCCGCAAACTCGAAGAACCCGATTCGTCTGCAAACGGCGTTTCATGAAGTAATGGGGGGACAACAGATAAAAGATACAAACTGCGTTTGTGAAACGGACAGGCCGAAGTCAGACAGTAATAGTTTTGCAGGCAATCCTCAATGTTCGGCGTCGTCAATGATCCCACGGGGCCTCAAATGTATCTTGCGGCGGAAATCCCACCCCCTTTTGGTGTATCTGACAATTAGATCGTCGAGGACATCCAATGAGGCTTCTTTATCGAAGCCCTGATCCGCCAGCGCATCAAGAAGCATATCAACCAACTTCTCCATTCCGTCTTGATTGCCAGACTTCACCGCTTTGACAATCATGAAATGTAGCAACACCCGGGCGATGTCATCACGGGTCGGTTTGCGATCTGCTTTCAAACGATCCCGATATTCTTTCTGCCGCTCGCGCTGCTTGCGCAAACGCTCTCCCTGCTGCTTGCTCGATGCCATGGCTTCTCCAAATTACCCACCAATAATCAAAGCATGAGCTCGAAACCTGTCGGCGCAAAGCAATTTCTGCTCAACCCGCAAACGGCGTTTACCGCTGAATCGAAAATACCGGATTTGGCAACGTTTGCCTGGAAACAGGTAACGCAAATCTCGAATTCAGAATCGGGTTACTGCAAATTGTTATGAATTTAGATGACTTGCCCACAACTCGAATTGGCTCGTCTGCATGTCATTACGATGTTCACGCAATTGAAATTGCAGTCCCGGCAACTCATCGCAATTTATTTTGCTCACGGGGTTGACCGGCACAAACGCCGTTTGCATCGATACGATGAATTTGGACGCCACCGTATGTTTTTCAAACGAATAATACCGTTTGCGCGGTTAATTTGTCAGTCACTGCAGCCGATAGAATTGTTCACTATTTCGATGTCATAAAGTTCATTTTTCCGCGTCAAAGTTTCGCGAGCAACATACGGAGAAACTTGATTTATTTGTAACATATTGATTTTAATGTGTTATAATGCTATTATAGGTTTGGGACCAGCTACATCTGATCGCTTCCGATTGTTAACTAATGGAGTAATTTATGACATCAAACCAAACGAAAAACACGCCCACTAAAACTCGCTTGCCGTCTTTCGATTATAAGGCCGCAGGACTCGATCAAATGCAGATTGCCAACCTTGAGCAATGCCGGGCCGAAATAGCGAGCCTCGGCAGAAGAACCACAGAACAGGCATTTGATCTGGGGGCGCATCTGGCCAAGGCATCGGAACTTGTGCCGGACGGCGCTTTTGGCAAGTGGGTCAGCGCTTGCTGCGGCTTTACGGATCGTTCGGCACGCAATTATGTCGCTATTCATAAAAAGCTCGCCACCTATCGCGTCAGATTAAGTGATATCGGTGCCGCTCCGACTGTCCTGTTTGAACTGACTAAAGCGGAACCCGATCAGATTGAACGAGCTCTGCTTATCGCTTCGGACAATGGTCGCCTGCAAGTGAAGGATGTCAGAAAAATCCTGCAGGTCGATGAACCGACCCCCACCGACACCAGGGTCGATCCGTTCGAGGTCGGGGGAATTGGCGGCCTCAATGCTCTGATGCAGATCAAAATCCGTGACGGTTTAAGGTCTTTCGAAAAGCATGTGCAGGAAATCGTCGCCGTCGTAGAGACAGCGGCTGCTCAAAAGGCGAAAGGGAAGCGCCTCATCAAGGACGACTTGGCGGAACGGATCAAGATGGTTTCCCGTTATGCCGATGCCGAACTGTGTAATCTCGCCCTCGCCGTTGCTCCAAACCCCGCAGTCCCGGTTCGCATCGAACAGGGTCGGTATTTTCCGAAAACCTCAGAATGGGAGACCGTGCGCCAACTGCTGGTTCAATTAAGTGTCAAGGAACAGTGGCCGCCCGCAACCGAATTGGCCAGTTGGTTCATGACCAAAGTTTTGCCTGTCATGAATTGGGCAATTGCGAAAAATGATCCAGGGACACTGCAATTAGGCATCTCTATGCAACCAGCCGGAGCAAATATTTCGAATGTCGTGTCCATCAAATCGAGCCCGAAAGCAAAACCGGGGTCTCCTGATGATATTGATGCCTTTGGCTCTGCTCTGGATCACGCTTTCAATCACGTTTCCAAAGCAGCCGAACCTTATGCGGACTGAAACGCACTACGGATATAACCCATGTCGATAAATCCAAGCGGCGCGACACCTGACGATGTCGTGCCGCTTTTTTTGATTACGGATTACGCCGCCGCGACGGCTTCGGCTTCCTTATCTTGAACCAGGGCGCTGGTTCGAAAGCCTCGACATAGGGCAGCAGCTGCAAAGGTTTGAGTTCAAGATGCCCGGTAATGATGGGATAAGCGCCAATTGCCTTCTGCATAAGTTCGAGCCTGGCAATATGCGTATAGCGGGTTTCGCCTTCCGTACGCCCAAGATGTCCCGTGATATCCTCGATAATCGAAATCTCCACACCCTGTTGTTTGAGCGTGTTGCTGAACCCGTGGCGGAACGCATGGATTGTGCGGCCCCACAGACGACCCGCCAGAGCTTCCTCTGCTTTCAGCAAAGGAACGAACAACTTGTAAAAACGGTCCCCCGGATTGGCCTTGGATGAAGGAGATATCAATTCAGGAAACAAAGCGCTGTGACCGAGCTTTTCGAGGCGCTGCGCATAATCGACGAACCCCAGCCGGATAAGTTCCGTTGGCACAGGGACATCGCGGATCGATTGATCATTCTTCACGCCCCGGATCGAATTCGCCCGGATTTTAATTGCCCAGATGCCTTCCTCCTGAACCACATCGGCAGTGGCGAGCCCCGTTGCTTCCGCTCTTCGTAATCCGAGATAAGTCAGAAGCATAGGAACGAAAAACAGTGAAGAATGATAGATCTGGTCACCCGGCGAGGTCATTAAGCTGGGATCGGGTCCCGCGCATCCGGTAAATATGGGCAGGTCGAAGATAGGCGCTATCTTTTGGGGTCCGGGCTTTTGGGTTTGAGCACGAATGGCTGCAGTCGGCCGCTTCTTCGGTTTGATCCCTTTGAATGTGAATGCCCGTAACATGAAGCCAGACGCGACAAGATGGTTCAGAAACTGTTCAAGATTGCCGAGGTGACGCCTGATGGTCCCACTCGACAAACCAACCTTGGGTGCTGGCAGATTGAGCTTTTGCGCGCGAATTACTTCCCGTTCTGTCGCCTCGCGCAACTGCGCGGTTGTCATTGCCACGTAACGAGAACTGCTTCCCCATCTGGTGAGGATGTTATTGAAATGCTGACGCAACGCCGCCAGATGTGTCTGGTCCATGGCACTGCTCGTGAGAACATTGTGTTCACCCAGAATGCCACAGAAAATGCGAACAATGGTCCTGACGTCCTTTGCCGTGTCTTCGTTCCAGTTCTCGCGGTTGTTGGCGATCAGTAGGTCGCACTGCTTCATGAATTGCTTCACCGACAGGTCCTGTCCGGGCAATCCTGTTATTGGTGGCGCAGTTACAGGGATCGGCTCAGCTATTATCGGCTGCGGCTGCGGCTGCGGCTGCGGCTGCGGCTGCGGCTGCGGCTGCGGCTGCGGCTGCGGCTGCGGCTGCGGAATAATGTCCGGCATCATCCCCACATCAGCAACAGTAACTATCGGCTGCGGTTCGACAGGCTTCGGCTCGATCCGTTCTTCCATGTAATTGATGAGATAGCGGCCATCGGTATTAAGCAGAACGTCAGCGCGCGCTTTGAAATACTCAGCTTTGGCCTTTTCGAGATTAAGGATCGAATAAGATAGGCCGTGCTCTTGCATGAGAGCACGCATTTCATCGACGAAGCGCGAACTTTCCGCGTCTTCGCGTTCACCACGATAGGATGTCGCAATAGCTTGATGGAGGCTCTGCGGTACCTTCGCCTGCTCAAGAAAGCGCCAACCCTGGCAACTTTCCTCTTCGAACAGGGTACGGCGAGTACCGAATTTTTCCAGAAGCCTGTAAGCCCATCCGACTTCCAGATCAGCCGCCAGATTATCGATCTGATGGAACCCGGTCGGCATGCGCTGACCTGCAAATTGCAGGTTCTCCATATGATCGTTCATCCGCTCGATTTCGGACTGGAACAATCGTTCAAGGGCTTCCTTTGACATCAATGCACTTCGTGGGTTTTCTGCAATCTCAAACAGCAACAGATTAAGCTTGCGGGCCATGTGGCCTGCCTGCCGATGATCAGACTGTTTGAGGCTGAAAGCAAGGTGACGCGAACCAATATTACGCCCCAACGAAGCCGGGAGACGCGGACGCCAATAAAAAATATTTCCGCGCCGCTGAAGATTTTGAACCTGATGTCTGACTGCCATAGAAGCTCGCCGTTTGGAGCTTACGAGACAAACCGAACAAGGCGAATCGGCATGTGTCATAGCTCTGTGCCACAGTTAAATGCACATTCGGCGAATTCGAGAAGAGCTGAGGATTCCCACCTTAGGAAACATTAAGTAAAATCAATAAGATTTTGATTTTACTCGCGATACATGGCTGGGGCGCCTGGATTCGAACCAGGGAATGCCGGTACCAAAAACCGGTGCCTTACCGCTTGGCTACGCCCCAACGTGTTGGTGTGGATAGACTCTCTCTCTGAAAAACTCAAGTGCCTGTTTTTTATTTGAACTTTATTTTTTACAAGGTGATTACGTCGATTGATCGAACTGCTGAGGGAGCAAGCCCTCCACTCGCAGGCTTTACTCAGAACATTTGGATAGGCCCCTCCCTTGAATTGGGAATCAGTTTCCAAGGCTACATTCGTGTAATCACTTCGAATGGGATATCTCCCCTCGCCCATTCAACTGGATGCGGCAGTATACTATGATCTTAGCCAAGAAACGCATTGTCAGATTACACCTTCAAACGCTAAGCGACTGAAATAGCCCTCACGGCAACTGGCATTATTGTTTCGTGATTGTCGTTTAGCAGGGCCTGTCACTTCACGTCACATGATACACCCTCCCCAATCGGTCGGCCGGATGCCTGCCAAGAACCATCACACCAACCAGCCTTTTCTGGCTTTCAGCATAGATCTGTCTGCGTCTGGAATTTCGTTCCCTCCCCAATAATAAATAGACAAAAGATTGCCGTAATTTGAGCAAACATAGAACTATTCGAAACTGGGGGCTTCCTATGTCACGCTCTGCATACACACCGGTTCAGAAGTTTCTGCACTGGTCAGTATTTTTTCTCGTCCTTTTTGCCTATCTCATAACTTTCGGTGAGGATTTTTATCCTCGGGGATCTCCGGAACGTGGCACTATATGGTGGTTGCATATTTCCGTTGGGCTTCTGCTGCTCGCCTTTGTGGTCTGGAGGATTATCACCAGAGTTTCGATAGGCACACCCGCACTGCCTGATACGATGTCGCCGCTGGAGAAAACCGCAGCGAAATTCGCACATCACCTGCTTTATGCTCTTCTAGTTTTGATCCCTGTAATAGGCATTTGGCTTGCCGAGCTTAGAGGCAACGAACTTTCTTTCTTTGGAATCTTCACTATTCCTCAGTTTTTGGTTCCAAATAGAGATCTCGCTGGAACGGTGAAGGAAATTCACGAATTTCTTGCGAATTTCATTCTTATTGTCGCTGGCATACATGCTCTGGCCGCACTTTGGCATCAATTCTACAAAAAGGATGATGTTTTGAAAAGAATGCTTAAGTGAAAGAACTTTAGCGAGAGGATTGGCACCGCCCGGCGATCCATTAGGCGCCGGTCGGGGCTATGTTCAACCGCTTATTCTTATCGATATCAAGCCTTCCAACGCCGCTGCCGCGAGCGTTGCAGCACGTCATTTTTCTTCCTTCTTAGAAAGTTGCCCCAGCCAAATTCTAAAGTGGTTTTTCCCAAATCGCTCCGATTTGAAGGCGGTCGGATTTGAAAGAAGAACCCTTTCTGTTTCTGCCAAAGATCCATGATTCGGACCAGACCCGTTTTAGGGGCACATTTAGGTGCACAAAACGAAAAATCCGGCGGGAATAACAAAATAAAATCAATGATTTAAGCAATGGTGGGCCCGGAGGGACTGCATCAAACATTGATTTAATTATCTAATTTCTAGGTTAGCCAATTTGTAATTTTTGCTTTGTTCCGTATCATCGTGGCTAACCTTCCCGCTCAACTCCCCTTCTTCTGCCCTGCTTCGATCCTCTGCAATATCTCCATGACGAGACATGAGTTACCCCGTCATCAGCGCCCATAGCTTCTTCCCAAAAGCGGCTACTAGTCCACCAAGTGAGGCGGCAGCGAATGACACGAGCATGACTGCCCCAACCCCGCGCTCGCGCCAACGGTTGAAGTCTGCGACAGGTTCCTCAACATTGCTAAGTCGCGTATCGACACTTTGAAGCTTGCGCATCACCTCGTCTAAGGTGCGATCTGTCTTTTCCTGCTTTTCATATTGCTGCTTCCGGTCATCGCGTGCCCGGTCCATATCCTTGATGATCTGATCAAGCTTGCCTTCTACGCGGCCAATGGCTCTGTCTTGTCCCGCTTCAGTTGTCACTGGCATGCCTCTTATTTCTCATCATGCTTTGCGCATTCGTCTTTCGACCAGACGCCACCGGCACAGCCTCGAACGATTGTGCGGTCGATCTTTCGCTGATCCGCGTCAGTTGCGCCGCGCGCGCCGAGCAAATCAGTTCCAAGAACGCTACGGACGCCGCTCACATTTGCCGGTCCTGAATGTCCACACCCCGCCAGCATCGACGCACTGATCATAATCGAGCACAGCGCCAAGGGCTTTGTCAGTCGCTTCATTGTTCTGTCTTTCGATTTTGATTTCGGTGCTGGACCGGCCATCACGTTTTCCAGCCACATAACCAGCAGCCAGCAACAAAAAAGCCGCCACAAGGGCAGCTATTGAGTATTTGAGCCACTTCGGGGTTAAGGCCCAAATGACGCTCATAGCGCGTCCACCAGCTTCTCAAGCTTGGCCTTGGCCTGTGGCATCGTGAAGATTGCATAAGCCGCGAGCGCAAGAACAAACACGACAAGCACCATCTGGACACGCCAGTCCACAAACGGAATTGCAGCCCCTGCCCCGCCGCTGCCGATCCAAGACCAGAACCGCGAAGATTTTGAGATTGGCTTTTC
>NZ_JAPHAV010000028.1 GCF_026241335.1 Ochrobactrum chromiisoli
GTCATCCGCGCCTTCTTCAAAATGCAATGGGAAGCAATCTTCTGTCACAGACCGGATTATGGTAGATTGCAAGTCAGCGCGCAATTGCACAGTGAAATAGCACCGCCAACGGATATGCCCCGCTTACTGATAAACCGTGGCCTTTTCTTGACTTCCATATAGATTTTACCAATGTACTCGCCCACTATGCCTAGACAGAGTAACTGTACGCCTCCAAGCAAAAGAATGGGCAGTAGAGTTGATGCCCACCCTGGGACGGCGTGGCCAAAAAACAGAACACCTATAGCCCATAAGCAAGCTATAAACGAAAGCAAACTGACGGATGCGCCTAGAGCTGTCACAACTCTAAGTGGAACAATTGAAAAAGATGTAATGCCATTCAAGGCAAGGCTCAGCATCTTTTTCAATGTGTATTTGGTTTCTCCAAATTCACGATCTTGCCGTGAGTAGTATACGAGTTCAGTAGGGAAACCGATTGTTGGAATGATGCCTCGCAAAAAGAGGTTGGTTTCCTCATGCGATAGTAGTGCTTTAAGCGCTTTTTGGCTCATCAGCCTAAAATCTGCGTGATCCTCTATTATCGATGCCCCCAGCAAACTAAGAAGCTTGTAGTAGCCTTTGGCCGTATTCCGTTTGAAACTTGTGTCGTTGCCGCGTGAAGACCGTACACCAAGCGCAAGTTGAGCCCCATTTTGATATGCACCAAGCATCTGCGTAATGGCATTGAGGTCATCTTGTAGATCAGCGTCTATCGTTAAGATAACGTCTGCGTCAGCCGCAGATAGGCCAGCCAGCATCGCGTTCTGATGGCCGTAATTTCGACTTAGCTTAATTCCAAGGACAGGTAATTTTTTTGATAAACCTTCAATTAATTGCCATGTATGATCTCTGCTCCCGTCATCAACAAGAATTAAACGATATTCATCGACGTGAATGTCGTCACGCTTAATAAGGTTATCAAGAAAAGATGCTAATCGCGGTATCGTGTTTGGTAGCGCCTCATCCTCATTGTAGCAAGGGATTACCACATCAAGTCTATAATTATCTATGTTCACGTGCGAATACCCAAGATTTCATCAGGACGAAAAAAGCAATATTATATGTGGACATAGCGATTAACTGACAGAGAATGATATTCTCTGTAGCAAGCTTCAAAAGAAAATGCAGAACGCCAATATTAATCATATACGCGATAAGGAATGCAGACAGAAATTTGATAGCCTCCACAGAACCATGAGGCGCCCCCTTGAATGTAAACGTCTTGTTCAAGAAGTAACTATTTAACAAGCCTGCTGCAAAGCCTATTGCGTTACTCAAGTATGGGTCTAAGCCAAAAGCGGACAGGATCGCGACAGCAACAAATGTGATTATTGTATTCACAATTCCTACCAGTCCGTATTTGGCCAATTGAGATATCACAATGCAAACGTCCACTTTATAACTGGTCAGAGCATTGAAACAACCGTCAGGATAAATCAAGCCCTAGCCGCCCTTGAGGCGGTTTTTTATTGCCGAAAGGAAACACAATGACACGACGCATTAACGCGGCGGGGCTTTCGCTCATCAAACAGTGGGAGGGCCTCAGAACAACAGCTTATCGTGATGTAGCTGGCATTTTAACGATTGGCTACGGCCACACAAGCACGGCAGGCGCTCCAAAGGTCACGCCGGGCATGGCGATTGGTGACAATGAAGCCGAACGCATTCTGAAAGCTGATCTTGCAAAGTTCGAAGCGCGTGTTGAGCGTCTGGTAAAGGTGCCTCTGGCTGACAATCAGTTTGCGGTGCTTGTGTCGTGCGACTTCAACACTGGGGCGCTGCACAAAAAGCTCAACAAGGGTGATTATGACGCGGTGCTGGGTGAACTGGCAAAGTGGGTTAATGCTGGCGGCAAGAAGGTGCATGGCCTTGTCAACCGCCGTGCTGCCGAAGCTGGTCTATGGGCTAAGGGCGCATTCGTATCGTCAAATACGGTTACAGCCACCACAAAGGCGAATAAAACCGATGTGGCGACTATAGGCGGGGCTGGCGCTGCCGGTGCGGCTGCAACCGTTGGCCCTGTCATCCCTGAGATTGTCAGCACCATTTCCAACCAGCAAGACGAGCTATCAAGCGGTCAGTGGGTTCGCGTTGCTATAGCAGCTGTCATCGTCGGTTTAGCCCTCTGGGGCATTTATAGGAAAACCCGGTCATGATCTGGGCCTTAATCCCAAATTGGTTGAAGATGACCGCTGCCGCTGTTCTGGCGGTTTTTTTTGTGTTTGGCCGCTGGGTATGTGGTTGGCAAGCGTGACGGTCGATCCAGTGTCGAAACCAAAATCGAAAGACAGAACAATGAAGCGACTGAGAAAGCCCTTGGTGCTGTGCTCAATTATGATGCGTGCATTGACGCTGGCGGGGTGTGGACATTCAGGACCGGCAAATGTGAGCGGCGTCCGTAGCGTTCTTGGAACTGATTTGCTCGGCGCGCGCGGCGCAACTGACGCGGATCAGCGAAAGATCGACCGAACAATCGTTCGTGGCTGCGCCGGTGGCGTCTGGTCAAAAGACGAATGCGCTATTCACGACAAGAAGTAATAGGGGCAACCAGGCGGATGGATGCAACGAACATGCCGGAAGAAAACGATCTTCGCGCCCGTGTCGTAGGGCTGGAACAAGCGACACAGACCAATAATCAGCGGCTTGCGACACTAGAGATTTGGCAGCGCCAGCGAGAGATTGAAAGCGCTCGTAATGATGAAAGACGGGTTGCGATGGAAGCCCGTATTGATACGCGGTTCTCTGGACTGGAAAACTCCGTCAAAGGCATCCAGTCGTTACTATCTCGCATCAACTGGATGATAATCGCTGGGCTGGTAGCAGCCTTCGTCGCCTTTGTCGTCGGTGGCGGCTTGAAGTCACTTTGAGTGAAATCGGGGATCTGCGATTAATCGCAGATCCGACAATCAACCCCGCTTCTGCGGGTTTTTCTGTATATTAGCCAGCAGATGGTGACCAGCTTCCGTCATCACACTCAAAGCACAAACTAGGGTCAGACGGATCACTAGTTTGGCGTTCGCATGCCTCACGTGTCACGTATGGACATTGAAATATTGAAATGTTTTTTTTAGAAAAAGTACTAAGTTCACTTTTCCCAATCTTTCGACCTAAATCGTCATGATACGATGCTTTGTTTACCAATTTTTGATTAATGCCGCTTTCTGCGGATAAGGCGTAACCGGTAGAAAACAAAGCTAAAGAAGATGATATAATTAAAAATCGTCTTATCATTATTATTACCTTTCATGTGAACGATAATAATTAATTACATTTATTTATATATATCTACCCCAATAATAATTTAGAAAAAATTTGGAAATAAAAATTAATTATTAATTCGTTTTTTCTCTAGCGGTCGCCTAATCCTTATTGGCAAGCTGCACATTGGTCATTCATAAATGAAAATACAAATATGCGCAGCTAAAGCAGATGGGCGGTGACATGCGTCTTGTCCGAGAGGTATTGCAGAGGACAGAAGAAGGGTGGTTAGGTTCATGAAAGGTTCATTGAACCTAAAGAGCGCTATTTATTCGCTGTGATAATTTTATCTAACGTATTGGTATGTCTGGAGTTCGAATGGTGGGCGTAACAGGGCCACAATCTCACTTTTTTGCCTTTGATTTTATTGAGTTTTTCGGTTTAATTCCCTCACCTGTAGTTGAGGTGAGGGGCTGCATGTTCTCGATCTGGTCTGCGACGATCCGGCTTGCTTCGATACCCAATCGCTTCCTGTCGATCCCTTTTGTGTATATTTCTGCGGTGGCAATATTTGTCCATCCGTACTGTGCCAGCAATTGATGCGTGGCCGCTCCGCCTTCTGCGGCGAGTGTTGCACTGAGCTTTCTAAGACCGTGCGCTGACTTTGTTACGCCTGCTTCCGTGCATGCATCTCTAAACCAATTCCCAAAACTTTCTTTTGTAAATGGCTTGCCCTGGGTGCTTTCAATCAGGTGAAGGCCTTTGCGCGTGGTGCCGTCAATCAGCGCTAACAATTCATCAGATAACTCAACAGATATACGTGCTCCTGTCTTGGCTGTGTCCATAGTTAGAATACGTCCGGTAATATGTTGTATGCCTACGCGAACAACGTCAGAGCGACGTATCCCTGCAAGCAACATCAATTCCATCGCTAGTCTCTGCGGGCTCCCTATGATGTGCTTTCCGCGATAGGCGATAACATCTTCAACCGTCCAAGCCGGGAAGCCAGACGTTTTGTATTCTGGCAGATCAATATCAAGAGTGGGGTCAACTGGAACAAGGCGCATTTTCTTCGCCCAACCGAACATCCCACGCATGACCTTTAAGAAATTAGCGGCCATAGCTGGCGTTTCATGGCGTCGGTCTACAGCTTCCTGCATAACGTCCTGAGTAAATGAAGTGAGAGCCTTGTTCGCATTTACGGCCAAGACTTTTTCCATAATCAGACGCTGTTGTTTCCGGGTGGCATCAGAATATCCAGCCCATTTAGCGCTCTCGTTTGTGTATTTCTCCCAAAGCCATTGCAACGTTCCGCTGTGAACGGTTTTAACTTCGATGGGCTGGCCTGTCAGTGCAGCGTGATATGCAGCTTTGAATGACGGGTCATTCGGGCTTGGCAATCGTATGCGCTTGCCTTTTCCCATACGGAAATAAAAGACCCACTTTTTATGGCGGGTCAGTTGTTTGTGCACATAAAGGGGCAGTTTGCGCGGCATGCCGCTTTTGTCACAGGACTGGGCGCTCATAGTCAATGCCGCCTACTTCTTTTTTCTTCTCGTCAGGATTAACGGTAATAACCGTATCGCCTCGCTTGACGATGATCTGACAGCCTTTCTTGTTCGCCACATCGGCATAACGCATTAGGTCGCCTTTTCTAATTGTTGCGGCTGCTGTCATCTTCTCTCCCCCTTTCTTGCGGTGCGGTGCGGTCTGCCGGAGATGGTGGCAAATGCTGCCAGTGTGTCGGAGCCTCGCTGCCTTCTAGGCGTAATGCTTGCGGCCATTGAGTGAACCAGTCTTCCTGAAACAAGGTCTCCTCGTCCAACTCGTCTATTTCTGATTGAGACAAAGGGAATGCGCTACAGCTTGTGAAGCTGGCAATGAACCAGCCGCAATCCTTTCGCCATGCCAAAATCTCGGTGCCGTCTTTGGGCGCGGTTGCTATCAGTTGCTCAGCCATGGTCACTCCCCGCCTTTCAGGGCTTGGCGACCGGCTGGCGTGATGCGATAAAGCGTGTAATCCTTATCTTCACCATATACATCGCCTCTCTCAATCAAATTAAGTGAGGCTAGCCTTTTGAATGGTGTGACCGGACAACCAAGATCATGAGGCGATGCAAAGCCTTGGTTATCTTCCCATTTTGATGCGTTGTTAAGGTCGTTAAGCACTGCATACTGCGCGTTTGTCAGCTTCATTCGCTCTGCTCCCCTAGTGGGCTGGCGTTGAGCATGGCGCGCCAGCATCCGTTCGCTGCATCGTTACCGATGGGCTTGGCATACTTGAGATATGACCATTCGCGGGCACCTTCAAACATCCGCTGATCTGGCTCCAGTAGAGCGGCGAGGATGGTGGAAATGGCGGCTTGGGCTGTCGGTGTATGATCGACAACCTTGCTAAAATCCAAAGTCTCCATGTCCTTAAATCGTGTGATCTTTGGAGGGTTATTTATGATCGCCTTTGCAACCAACGCTATCAGTTCCTTACTCGGCATGGTTGGCCTCCTTTGCGCGCAAGATGGCGATGCAGAGGGCGATGGCGTCTTTGCCGTATCCGATGTGTTCAACGGCTTCTGTGTCTCCATCAGCCGGTCGCCACATCATCATTGTGTTGAAGTTTGGTTTAAGCCAAATCCACCCCGGCAACACTCTCTCAGCCAGCGCGAGCGCCGCATCCACAGAGGCGGTAAGTTTAGGAATTTGCGCACAGCAAGGGTCGCCATCAAGTTCATAAAGCAAATCGTCATCATCACCCCATTCAGGATCAGTTCTGACATTCAAAGCGCCTTCGGAGTTTTTGCCGCCGTATTGGAATAGGATGCAAATCTCCGCATCCACTTCCCTATCTGGTCCGTCCAGCTTGGATAGTCTGTCAATGAGGGTCATGGCAGCATTCCTCCTATGATAAAGCCGATCAGGATGAAGTTGAGAATTATGCTGCCGTACATGACGCGGAAGTTGGTGCGGCGCTTGGAGAGTTCTTTATCGCAAACCCATGCGTATCTAAGAAGCTCACCACGTGTTTTCTCTGCGTGACGGCTCATGGCTTGGCCTCCAAGTCGGCGCGTTCGACGATTTCGTTTATCTCGTCAAAAACATCTGAAACAGATAAACCATCCCAGTCTATGCATTGAATATCCGTCAACACCTTCTTCGCCGCCGCGAGTTGGGTTTCTAGGGTTTCGGCGCGTTCCTGCCACTCCTTGTCAACTACGCCCACTTGTTCCAGTTTTTCAGTCAGGTATTCGGGTGACGTCAACTCCCTAACCCGCTCAGTCAGCGCCGCGTTGTCGTTGACCAGTGACGTCTCATGATCTTTGATACGGTTTAGATCGTGAATTAGTGATGCGTTGTCGGCATCCTTCGCCGCAATGATGGTCTCGGCCTGGGAGCCGTACACGCTATCCATGCAAGCTTTCTTGAGCCATTGCAGAGCCTCGGAAAGACCATATTCCCCAAAGGCTTCATCACCTGCTCTGATGCGAAATCCAAGAATTCGCGCGTCTGCGTCATCAGTATCCGGCATATTCACGAGGTTAATCGGCCAAGCGATAGGCTCCAACCCCTCGACCGGCGCGGCGGGGCGGGTGTTCATACGGTCATATTCAGCCCACGCTTCACATGTCGGGCATCCCTCGGCGTAGTCTAAGCAGCGCCCGCCGAAATAGTCAGTGATAGCCTCTGCAATCAATTCATTCGCCATGGTTGCTGCCTCCTGTCGGGCGGGTGGCACCGCAGATGTCGCAAGTTTCACCAAGCTGCAAATGGCATTCGGGGCACAGCTCCCCTCCGTCCTTTCTGCGCGGCTGCGGAAATGGTTCTTCCGGCGCTCCCGGTGAGGCTGGGAGCGGACGCCAGTGGGTGGGGTTTTCCGGCATGATGCTGTCGTAGTAATGACCGCTCCAGACATTACGGTATGTTGGGCCTCCTTCCTCATGCGGGTATTTTACATAGTGCTTGGTGTTTGAGCATCGAAACGGACGTTTGCCATCCCAACCTATGAACTCCGTCCCATCCTTCGGCGCTGTCTCAATAGGCAACCAGCCGTCCGCAACCATTTTACCGGCGTCGGCAACATGGTCAGCTACAGGCTGAGATAGGGCGCGGATTGCGGCGCGAACGGAAACAAGAATGCGCATTTCTTCGTTAGGGACGAAACCGGTTTCGTCGTGATCAGCATCGGAACGATCGTCGAAATACGCTTCGCACTCTTCCAACGCTTCCAAGATTGCCGCTTCCTCCAACGCCTGCGCACGCGGGGATGGGGAACCCGTAAGGAAAGGCATGGCGGCTGTGAGTTCGCGCAACCACTGATATTCGTTGTTCGTATCGGTGACGTCTTCGCCGTGGCCTTCTGAATATGGCCATTCAATAGGCTCGGCCCACATGTGAGGATGGTTATCTTTGAGCGGCGTCTTGGTTATAAGATCAAGCCACCACGCATTGAACGTGTTCGCCATGCGAACGGCTGACAGGTAGTCAGGCGCGGAAATAATATCGTCCGGGCCTTTGATGTTCACACACCAAAGCGCTTTGTCTGCCTGCACTGCTTCATCTTGGATGGTCGGGGTCATGGGCGAATCCTCGCAATCCCAGCCTGCATAAGCCGGGACAATGGCAATTTCGGAAGGGCTGATTTGTCGATGCGTGGAGACTTTTCAGTCTTTTGGAAGCCTTGACTTCTCAAGTTACCTTTTGCGCGAACTATGCCGTTCGCCTTGTCACTCATGCGCTTTGTTTTTGCCGCTCTTGGCGTATCGACAGTACGGGTTTTGTATCCGTGGCAAGGTATGCAGACAGCCGCGCAGTTTTCCAGCGTGGGCTCTCCACCAATGCTATCAGCTATGATGTGATCATATTGAACGCCTGCGCTCAGGCTGACGCAACAACGCTGTCCGGCTTCAAAGCCGTACATTTCGCCAACAGCCTCGCATTTCATGCCAGATCGCTTTAGAGCAGCGCGCTTAACCTCCTTCGAGAACTCACGCCGCGCCATGGCTCACCTCCGAGAAGTCGGTGAGCGACAGGACTATATCCAGTTCAAGGGCACATTCACGGTCGAACTTGCCGCGCACTTCGCGCTCAAGCTGCTTCGTCTTTTCGACTTTAACAGCATCATATGGGCGGCTTCGTACGTGGGCTTTGATGAGAAGGGGCTTACTCATGCTGCCGCCCTCGCTGTTTCTCCCGGTTCTACGCCAAGCAATTTGTCAATTGCTTCGAGAACGGCGGTTTTGCTTTCCTGAAATTCGCGCTTTCCCATAGCCTTCATGCTCTGGCTTTGAGCGGTGAATACTTTCACAACTGCCTCGCGATGGATTACAACCGCATAGGCATCCATGGGCTTGACGAACGCGGCCATACGCTCGGCGTCGGCCTTGCTGGCGCATACGATGCTTCGCTCGTCGGCATAGCCACATTTGACCAGCATCTTTTTGCGAAGGTGTTCCGGCGTTGGATATTCTGCCAGCATTTCATCTGTCAGGGTGTTCCATGCGTTTGCGATCGATGCGAAGTAATGATTGTGCGAAGCTTCTGAGCGGTCGTGGTGTTCGACAATCTTGTAAACTTCACCGACAACAAACTGACGATCAGCGCGCGCGGCCCAAAAAGGAGAGGCTGGTACCATGGCCTCACCATTCCATTCCATAGTGATAGGAGCACTGGACATTATGCTGCCTCCGTGAAGGCTGGATATTCAGTAGCAAGATCGTCTATCGCCTCATCAACCTCTTTGAGGAACAGCGTCACATCGATTTCCAGTGCGCGAATGTCAGCATCGACGCGATGATGACGCTTCACAAACAAGCGCATGTGTTCTGGAAAGCGAGGATCGAACGAGACAAAGTCACACCACTGGCGACCAGTGCACGCCATCTGCCAATTCATCTGAGTGATGTATCGTGACGGAATCGTATTGGTGCGAAGCGTGTCCAGGTGAGTTGCTGAATTAGGACATTTGATTTCCAAAAGCCCGTCATCACCGACAAGCCCATCAGGTGACGCGCCTGTCATTGCAATATGCGGATGTGCCACAAAACCAACCTGCACAACGCGCGTGTTCTTTTCGAACTGATAGGCTGACCGTGCGTCAGGCTCGTTGTCCGTGCCCCACTGCATGGAAGAGGACGTGAAACCCTCTTCTGCTTTCCCGGTTAGACGCTCAAGAACGAGTTCAGCCAGATAGTTTTTGCGCGAAGCTCCATAGCCAGTTTTTGTCTTAGCGATTACATCAGCAACTCGGGAAGCGGTGACTTTGCCTAGGCGGATTATTTTCCAAGCCTCTGAGCCTTGTTCAATATCTACTGATGACATGACAGTCCTCCCGAGCTGGTGTGAGAGTGTTGCGACGGCGGTCGAACTGCCCATTCACCCACCGCCAAATCGTGTTGTCACTAACTTTGAAAAATTCTGCTGCCTCACTGTGGCTCTCAAATACCCGGCCCTTAATGTGCCAACGGTATGATCCCCTACGGTTGCGCTGCTGCTGTATGGGCGTTGCCCACCGAATGTTTCCCGGTTCATATCCTCTTTGGTTGTCGATGCGGTCCAGTGAAGTACCTTTCGGACGTGGACCGGAGTGTGCAAAGAAAGCCTCAAAGGATTCTGCCCATTCATGGCAGAGCGTAATCCCGCGACCGCCATATCGTGGATAGTCCTTACTGTTTGGGTCTAGGCACCGCGATTTCATGGCTTGCCATGAGGAATATTCCGACGAACCCCGCATCCCGTGTGTGGTTGCGTTTTTGGATGACACATCGCGAGCCAAGCATCCGCATGATCTGGTGTACCCATTCCGAACCCTCGACTGTGCAATTTCTACTTCGTTGCCACAGGAGCACCGATAAAGGCCTACGATATGCTTATCTGATGTACGGCCTACACCAGCTTTTATGAGGGTTAGGCGATGAACAATATCGTTCATTTTGCACCGCCATTTGACTTCTGTTGACGCTTCCACCAATTCTCAATGTCTCGAAAGCACTCATTGAACAGGTTTGACGGGAGGTCTGGAATTGCGTCTATCTTGTATTTTTCACAAACAAGATCGATTTGTGCGCCGGACTTTTCGATAAGCTCACGCAGCAAAACCACTTGCTCGGCTGTGATCGGGCCTGACTGTTCCGGCAGCTTATTGCCGTCTTTGTCGTCGCCAGTGCTGATGTTGAACAGCATACAGAGAAGATAGCGACGGCCATAGGTGGCAGTGCTGCCGAATGCCTGCGTTCCAGTCTTGTTGACACCGCCTTTTGCTCCCGCGCCGTCTACCGGAATCGCTCCCACGCCATTACGAACGTAACCACCAGAATGAGAGATTTCCCATTTGATTAGCAATTCGCCAAGATCGTTGTAGCCGTCTGGCTGAAAAGATACGCCAAAGCCATGACCATAAATTACCGGCATCGCCTGTTCTTCAATAGCGGCCAGATCGGCATATTTTGAACGCGTATGCGTGTTACTTTGGTTCTTGATGACTACCGGTAACTCTGTCTGGCACGCGGACATTGCAGCGAAATACGCACTCTTGGCCTCATACTCGCGGTCTTCGCGCATTTGCTCGCGGGCGCGGTCTTCCATGCGCTCCTTCATGTCGAGCATCTTTTCCAGACGGTCGAGAGGGATTGTCGGGTCCATGGCGATACGTTCGATCATGGAAATCATTGGAGCATCGCCGCCACGGTAAACGGGCGCATTGCTCTCCTGCTTAATATCAAGTGCTTGAGCGGCCATGATTAAAACCTCAATGTTACGTTGGGGATTTCGCCAGCGATAACCGCGAGAACGATCTTCTTGGCTGTTTCTTCGTCCGCGCCTTGAGCCATCAATGCTTCTTTAGCGGACTTCATGATTTTGGAGCGATGCGCTATGTCAGCGTCTCGTGCGGCTTGTTCGTCAGCAATGCGCTTGGCTTCGGCTGCTCTCTCTGCTTCGGCCTGTTCGGCTTTCTGCTTTACTGCGAGGGCTTCCGCCTCGGCCTTGGCAACAGCATCAGCCTTTTCACGTTCGGCACGCTCAATTGCTTCACGCGCATCACGCTCCGCCTGTTCACGCGCTTGCTGAGCCGCACGTTCTTCGCGGGCCTTCTGTTCTGCTGCCAACCGTTCCTGATTCTCTTTCTCAGCCTTTTCGAGAGCAATAGCTTCCTGAGCGATGCGTTCCTTTTCTGCGCGTTCAGCTTCTAGCCGGTCGCGTTCTTCCTTTTCAGCACGCAGCTTTTCAAGTTCGATACGGTCCGCTTCGGCCTTCTGGTGGGCTTCGAAGGCGATTTTCAGCTTTGCAAGAGCATCTGCTTTTGCGGCTTCTGCCTGTTCCTTGAATTCACCAAAGCTGTCATCAATGATGACCTTTTCTTCCAGTTCACGGAAAAGAATGGCGAACGCCTGCGGCTCGCCGCCGATCATGCCTTTGCCGCACGCATCAATATGCGCGAGAGTGGACTTGATATTCTCAATGCGCGCTTCTTCGGCTGCTTCCCATTCAGTCAGAGGCTTGCGGACAGTTTCGGCCAGCGTGTCGAGTTCTTCACGGATCTTACGGCGCTGTGCATCTACAGCATTGATTTTGGCGCGAGCGTCTTCATTCAGCTTTTTGCCAGCTGCATCAATAGCCGTCTTGGTGCGCGTCACCTTATAGGCGAGGGCGGCAATTTCCTTGCGGCTTGAAACCGTCGAAAGGTCTGGCTTGAAAGCGTCAGTCTCGGCCTTGATCTGCTCGTAGAACTGGGAATAGACCTTTTCATCAATGAGAACAGAAACCGGATTGGCCGATACATAGCCAACGATATCTGTGCCTGTTTCAGTCTGTGTCTGCGCATTCATGCTGCAATTCCTTCTTCGATCTGTTCCAGCGCCGCATAGAGTTCGGCGTCCTTGGCTGCGAGATAACGGCGGGTTGGAATATCCGGGTCAGTTTTCAGGAAATGCTCGATTTCCTTGCGCTTCTCGATGATTTCGGAGCGGGTGAGTTCAGACATCTGTTTCACTCCGAGCGATTTCCGCCATTGTTTCGGCATGGCAGAGCATGAGAAACGTTGCTGCTATGGCGATGATTAAAAGGGTGAGGGCGAGAGCGGCGTAGGTCATCTCCGGCTTTCCTCTCCCCAACCGCCGCCGGTGTAGTGAGGGTCATCACCACCGTGCATGTATGGCTCAAAGTCATCGAACTTCGATGCAGCGTAATCACCCTTCGCCATCTGGCGAACTGTTCGTCCCGAAGCCGCATAATGTGGACCAGACACCCCGGTCCGCCGGTACTGTTTGAGTGCCTTGCAAGCTTTTGAGCAGAACTTGCCCCATCCGCGATTTACATCAGCCGTTCTCGCCTCAAATGGCGTCTTGCAGCACTTGCATTTTACGGTTGTCATGTGAGCCATCGTCTTACCTCCACCGTCTGTCTGAGCCGATGAAACGGCTTTCATCACTGGTGACAGTGAACAGGTGAGCGTTGTCTTCGCGGGCTACTGACGCATAAGCATCACTCAGAGCATGGCCGAACAGCTTTGCATTGAAGCCAGTCTGGTTCTTGAGCCACTTCTCAAAGCGATCTGCTGGCAGATTGGCCTTGGCGTATTCAGCTTCCTTAAGGTTCTCGGCCTGCTTTGCGCGGTAAAGCTTCCAAGCCATCTGCATAACGCGCTTCTGGCGGGTGTTATCGCGAGCCTTTGGCGCTGGCTTTGTCAGGCCAGTAAGCGCTCTCGCAAGGTCGTTTCCGGTGATCTGGTATGTGGAGTGCATTTCGTCGGCTCCCAACTCGTTTGTTGAAAGCAGTATGCATAACGCAAACTATTACGTCAACATAAAAATATGCATAACGAGAAATAAAAATGAAAAACGCATACTATGCATTGATCGCAAGGGGAGACGTGCTAGAATCAGTGGCGCACTCGAACCAAAAGCCCCGCCGTGGGTGAGCGCGGCGGGGCTATATAAAAAGGAGATGGAATTGGAACATTACACCCAGCAATTCATGTCGCTTGGATGTCAGGACGATGGGTCTTGTCGCATGATGATCAGCGACGACTTAAAATCTGCGAAAGTTGATAAACCTGTTGTTCCAGCGATGCGATATGCATCTTCATTTCTGCGCGTTCTTTTTCGGCTTTCTTCAAAAGGGCACCAGTATCGTAATATCCAGAAACCCCTAGTATAGCATTGCAAGATTGGCACACAGTTGCCATCTGTTTATAATTGGAACCTTCCGGCTCTATTGCCTTAAGGCTTGTGCCTACACCATTACAATGTCCGCATTTTGGAAGTCCAAACATTAACCCCTCCGTATTTGACAGGGTATTCAAGCCACATTTCCTTACAAGAGTCGATTCATCCCAAAGTGCAACGGCACAAAAAAGCCCCGCTTTCGCGAGGCTTGATCTTGACGGGGTAGGGTGGTTAAGCGGCCAGTGGCGTCAGGTGTTTTCGAATTTTGTCGACTACTTCCTTCTCTCCACCATCCCAAGCCGCCATAGTTAGTTCACTATTCAGAGCCTTAGCTTTGGTATGCTTTGAGATTTTCGATCCATCTTCCTCAACGACAAGGAATGGCACCACATTCGCTATTTTTTTCAGCTCAAGCTCTTTTGCAAAGAGTATCGCTTCCAAAGCCTTTTGTTCACCCGTTCCCGGAAATATGGCTGCGGTTTTCCCGTCTCTATGTTTAACGACAATATCGACCGTATAATATGAGAGGTCTGGCACCGGTGCCTCCGAAATCATAACCTCAGCATCATTCGCAAATTCTTTTTCCAATGCAGCAATCAGATCTTCACGAAATGTACGTGCAACCCTTTCCTTCGTCGTGAAGGTGAGGTCTTGAAGTCGCGTGAGAAAAGCTAGAAACTGAATTGCAGTGTAACCTGCCGACTGTTCATCAACCCAATCAGTCTGAAACTGGCAGTCCGTTTCATCATAAATCACATTGTACTCTTTGCATAATCCTTCAATTATGCCCATGCGAGATGGTGAGGATAGGTCAACGCCATTAGTTTCAAGGTCAAATATACTTGATCCGCTGTCTTCAAATCTTACCATGCCGCCATTGATACGGGCATAAAATGCAAGCATGTCACCATCAAGCCAAGTGATGGATGTTGCTATTACAAGCCCCATTGGAACTTGACGGACAGTGATGCCGCTGCAAAAAGCTTTACATATCTGATCTTTTAAAATCATATGAATGTACCCCTTGCCTCAAAACGATACCTCTTTGCAGCTTTAGATAAGGCACTGTCCTCTGTAATAGTAAATAATTGAGATTGTGCTAAACTCGGCTCCGCTTCAAACATGGTGTAGCAATCTCTGTCACGCAATACACCTTCCATCACTTCTTCAATAAGGCCTCTGGCAAAATGACAATGCCATCCCTTGTCACCAATGTGCAAATCGTGGTGACATATCACTTTAACAGATTTTTTAGTGTCGATCGATAAATATGAGTGATATTTTTGCTTCTCAAAATTCACTCTTATGATCACACGGCAATGATAATTTAACGCATCGAACTCGCATAACCTCCATCGCCAGTCGCCTCCGGTTGGGATGCTTCTAGGTCGATTGATGGGGAAAGCAGCAGGGGGAATTTTCCCTGTTTTCCATGGGCCGATAATAATATTTTCTTTTTCCGATCTGATAAGATCGAAAACTGTCGCCTTCATTTCCCGCCCCCTACTTTACCCCAACTTCTCAAATTCTTCCGGCGTTAGCGCCGCTTAGACAGCCCAAGCCTCTATGCCTTACTTTAAATTCACGACTACGCTGTCTTCGTAAATCTCAACATGAACCAAAGGTGTTCCATTGAGAATTTCACTTTCAGCTCCACCGTAGAAATGACCATTACGGACCATGGTTTCGAGACGAGCGCGATTTGCTTTATCGGAAAAGAAGCTATCGTTATCATCTTCGGCGTCACGCTTGCCGTACAGATGGAAGTTTGCACGATCCTGACGGATGATGGCAGCAGCCGAACGAAGGCGCTCACCATTCGAGTTGAAATGATCTCGATCACTCAATCTCGCGTAATATGAATCTATCGGCTTCTCTTGAGCTAACGCTCCAATAGTGGTGGCAAGTAGAATAACTGCCGCAAAAGTGCACCTCATTGCTTCCTCCGCATATATCGTATCTACGCATCTATAGCTTGATTCTCGTTATCCACAGCCAGAATTTGCGAGAAGCTTTTGCGCGTCCACCAGATGTAGCGGCGACAAAACGCCATTAACCTTTCATCAACAATGTTCTTGCTTTGTTCCAATCCCTGAGTCATCCTGCCGCACATAACAGTGTTATAGGGAGTACGGGTAATGGGAATGCAGACAAATTTCATCGTGCAGAGCTACAGCAAGGGTGCAAGGGGCAAGCTAAACCCTGATACACCTTTCATTGCGAAAGACGTGGCTCATGCACGGCGCACAGCCGAGCGCATGGCTCTAAGCAGCCCTATGGTGATTGCCTTCACGAATACCGGCGATGCTGAGACAGGCGATTTCGAGCCGCCTAAGCTTATCTTTGCTCATGGCGACCAGTTGCCGTCTGAAGTTGATGAGATGGAGCGTGTGTAATGTCAGGCGGGTGCGTTAATGATGAAGGAACGCGTCTCGTTGTCGAGCTGTCTAGCGTTTATGTAGCATGCGATGATTGCGGGCATAACCGCATGCTTTATTTGTCGAACTTGAAACGTGCCTCTGAACTCGGTGTTCAAAGTTATCGAGATCTGTGCAGGAAGATTCGTTGCGGTGAATGCCCTCCGGCACCGCCGCACGCACGCAATCTGACAATCAAACCTACATGGCGGGATAACGAACCGTCAGGCGTTGGCCTTGAATACGATCTTGTGTACTGAGAACACGCGATCAGCATCAAATTCCAATTCCCGTTCTTCGCCTTCGTCTGGGTTGTACTGATAAAGGCGGAGAACCCTTGATGAGCGTGATTCAAAGCGCTTGATATAGCTTTCTACAGGGCTGTCTTCACCGTCTTCGATAAGCTGCGCAATAACATCATCCCCGGCGCGTACGGGCAGATGTGGATTAACCCACACGGTTTCCCCGGCGAAGTAGCGTGGCTCCATAGATGTGCCGAACACCATTACCGCATAAGCGCCTTCAACACCTTCCAGCATCGGCGGGCAGAACACTCTGCCGATCTCAGTTCCATTGAGAACAAAACGACCGTTTGGGCCTCCGGCTGTTTGGCCGAGTAGTGGGATAGAGTGATCTTGCGGGAAGCTCTGATATTTAGGCGGGAAGCTGGCGTTCGGCTTGGTCTTCGATGGCGTAAATGTGTCTTCCTCAACCGCTGGAAACTCAACCAGAACGCCGTCTGGACCCTTTCCTTCGCCAGTCAGAAGCCAGCCAGGGCTAACTCGGAACGCTTTCGCATACTTTTCGACGGCTCGCGTTATTCCGCGCTCCCCGCTCTCATGCTGCGTATAAGTCACGTATGACCAGCCAAAATAATTTGTTGCGTCCTTCGCGTTCTTAAAGCCGCGCGCAATGCGCGCTTCTTCAAGGCGTTTGGCTGGGTCTGGGCGAGTGTCTTCTGTCATGACTGCATATTGCACATTTTTAGTATGCGTTTCGCCTTGACGGGTTAGTTTGCGTTATGCATACTATGCGAATGACAAACGCAAACATCGACCTCCCAGCGATCCGTCGCACACTGAAGTTGACACAGACCCAGCTGGCCGAAATGGCCGGGGTCAACCTCTCAACCGTTTGGCGTTGGGAGAACGAAGGCGTTCCCACCCGTGGGCCTGCCAAAGCGTTCATCGACCGTTTGGCAATCGATGCCACGAAGCGCTCCCGTACGAGGGCGAACGCATGAACAATCCAAACCTCAACCCCAATCAGGATTACCCAATGAGCGACGATATTACATCGGAAGCCCAGACGATTGCTGTCGGCCAATTGCGAGCCTTCATCGAGCGTATTGAACGCCTTGAAGAAGAAAAACACACCATCGGTGACGACATCAAGGAAGTTTATGCGGAACTGAAAGGTTCTGGTTTCCAGCCTAAAGTCGTTCGCGAAATCATCCGCCTCCGTAAAAAAGAAGATCATGAGCGCCAAGAAGCCGAAGCAATGCTTCAGCTTTACATGGACGCGCTGGGGATGGCCTGAGCCATGAGCGCGACCGTATACCCCACACAAGACGGTAATTTCATTGCGACTTGCCAGATCACCGGCAAAGGCGCGAGCGGTCGCACTCGTCATCATGCTTTATCAAATCTCCTTTCGTCCAAATGGGCGACAGTAATGGACCGCGCCA
>NZ_JAPHAV010000029.1 GCF_026241335.1 Ochrobactrum chromiisoli
TCTGCCTGACGCAGGATCGCAAGAATCTGCGGTTCGCTAAATCTGCTTATCTTCATCAACAATCTCCTCGATAATAATGCCGAGAAAATTCTACTTTTAAAGCCTATTAATTGCCGGGGGGATTACCATGCTGGTCTTATTTCTTCAGCACAAGCGGTCGAGCACTATGAGATTACGCGTTATGGCACACTCAAGCGTTGGGCTTCCGAGCTTGGGCATAAAGACATAGTCAAACTCTTAGAAGCCACGCTTCAGGAAGAAGGTCAAACAGACAAGGATCTCACCAAGCTTGCAGAAACAAAAATCAATTTAAAAGCTGCTTAAATCGAATAACTCCGCTTCGGCGGGGTTTATCGATAGGAGAAAAAAATGAATAAGAGAAAGTCCCCTTGGTCTAATCCCGATCTACATCGTCCGGATAAGTCAGCAGACCCTTCGTCTGTTGAGCCCAGAGATCAACAAATGCGACCGACACATGAGCAGGGAAACTCTCCTGGCAGCTCAAAAAGGCAGCTTCCTAACGAGCCGTACAGAGATCGATCTGAAGATTAAATCTATCTTATTGATTATGAAGGAAGCAGCTCAATGAAAAGTCCCAAGTCAGCGGGTGATTATCCCGGCAGACAGCGCGATTGCAAAGACGCTGTATCGCCAGGAATTCTAAACCTCCTTAAGCAGGCCACTCTTATTGGACGTTCTGAAGAGGAAGCCGATGCCGTCATTTTGGGAACGAGTGTCCCGGGTGTCCGCGACTTGATAAACGAAGCGATCAACGCGGGCTGGGCGCCCACGGAGGCTGCGACGGCGATTAAATTGGTATCGGATGAGCTTCGACGCGGATTTGTTGGAAAAGAACTTAAGAACTAATTTGTATTAAAAATCCAAAATTTTGGCGAACTATGAAAAAACATAGTGGAACTCAATAAGGTCTAAAACGTTTCCCTATCACTGATACAGTCAGTCCATAATCTGGGAGAAATATTATGAAAATCATAACGTTAGCTTTTGCTAGCGCGATCGTATTCGCGCCCACTTTGGCCTTTTCTCAGGATACAAAAAATCCGGAAACACCGGCGGTTGCGACACCTGAGACTAATAATCCTACAGCGCCAGTAGCAGGCGAAAATAGCTTCACAGAAGAGCAAGCGAAAGAGCGCTTCGAAGAAGCTGGTTACTCGCAAGTAAGCGATCTCAAGCTGACAGAAGCAGGCATCTGGGAAGCTTCCGCAATGAAGGGAGCGGATAAGATTTCCGTCCAGCTCGATTATCAGGGCAATGTGACAAAAAAGGCAATGTAATTTTCAGCTTGAGAAACTCTTTAATTAAGGGAGATAAAAATGCGAACCATTACAGGTCTGTTTGACGTTTATTCGTCAGCTAAGGTAGCTGTTTCAGAGTTGGAGTCTGCTGGCATTCCATCGTCTGACATCAGCATTGTTTCACGCGAAGATGAGAAAGATAGCAATTCGGCTGAAGGTGCGGGCGTTGGTGCAGGTATAGGTGCTGCCGTCGGTGGTGCAGGTGGATTGCTTACTGGTCTCGGTATCATGGCGATTCCGGGTGTCGGGCCCGTTGTTGCGGCGGGTTGGCTTGCAGCGACACTTACTGGCGCAGTTGGAGGTGCCGTTGTTGGTGGTGCAGCAGGTGGCCTGATTGGCGCGTTCACTAAAGCTGGGGTTCCAGAAGAAGATGCACATCTCTATGCGGAAGGTGTTAGACGCGGTGGCACTGTGGTGACTGCAAAAGTTCCCGATGACCGCTATGCTGAGGCCGACGCCATTCTATCCCGTTCAAATCGTGTCGATCTTGTGGAACGCCGCCGCGTTTATACCGAGGATGGTTGGCAGCGATTTGATACGGCCGCAGCACCATACACCGCTGAAGAAGTGCAACGTGAGCGCAGTCGTTATCTGTAATTAACAGCATCAAAGACAATATCGGTGGTCGGAAATTTCTGACCATCGGTGTGAAGTAGAGTCGAAAGCTTCTTGGCTAATTTTCATACCTGTCTTCAGTCGCTCTTATACTAAAACCATCCATTGATACTTCTTAAGAATAAGAGCGGTAAGAAGTTAGCATATCGAAATTTTAAAGTCATTTGGTTGGAACATTTTGGTTCCTTAAAGAGTAAAATTAGAAGCTATGAGGAGAAGCCCATTATGGATCACAGTAAACATACGCGCCTTTTACCAACTGAGCTAATACCCTCCATTCTAGAGGGTGCAGTCGTTTACGGAGCCGATGATCACAAAATCGGTAACGTAGATCATGTCCATGGAATGGGGACCGCAAGTGAAGTGATTGTTGATGTGGGAGGTTTCCTTGGTATTGGCGCTAAGCCCGTGGCAGTAGCTTTAACCGACCTCGATTTCATGCGCGATGAAAGCGGAGACGTTCATGCTGTGACGACCTGGACCAAAGACCAGCTAAAAGATATGCCAGAGCATCATGACTAATAGTCGTAACCAAAAGCCTGCTTAAATGTTGGGCTATTGGTTCTACCCACCTCTTCACCAGCTGCTTCGTGAAGCATCCGAAATCTCAGTAAAACTGAGTAACAGTCAAAGTTCTTGGTGTTGGTCCCTCGCCATCGGCGAAAAGGCTGATAAATCTTGATGGGATGTGAACCTACGACCCGTCAGTGATGTAGACGGATTAAACAATCGGAGATTACCAATAGTCCATGAAATAGAGTTACGAATTAAACGGTCCAGTCTTCTACCCGTAAGCCGGGAACACGATCAAACTCTCTGCGATTGTTCGTAACAACAATTAAACCGCGTGAGCGGGCGTGACCAGCAATCAACTGATCGTATGGACCAATAGGCGTTCCATTACGGGCCAATTCAGCACGTAATTGGCCTGTATGGTTTGCAGCCGTTTCATCGTACGATAACACCTCAAGGCGAGCTGCGAACCCTTCCACGACAGCAAGGTTTTTTTCTGGATTGGCGGACTTTTCCGCCCCGTAAATCAATTCCATCAAGCTAATTGAGCTAATGCATAACTGATCGTGGAAGCGGTTAAACGCTTCCCGCACTTGCTTTGGTCGATTCTTGATCGTAAAAATGCATATATTCGTGTCCAGCATATACTTCAGCATTACAATGCCTCGCGTTCCTGCGACTTAGGCTGGCCACGCTCACTCATGAAGTCGGATGTCGGTTCAATACCTTCAAACCAGCTATCCCACACCTCACCAGCAGGCGCTATAATTCGTGTGCGCCCCACCGCAACGATATCAACACGCTTCACATCGGCAGGCAAAGCTACTGCCTTCGGCAAGCGGATAGCTTGGCTTCGGTTGCTCTGAAATACGGCTCCCTGTTCCATCTGCGTTACTCCTGATAATATCCACGTTGACATGCTATAAATAACTTGGTGGATGGGATATGTCAACGGGATATACTTGTGGTGGCCGGTGAGACAGCCACTCGATTAAATTGTATTAACTCAAGTCCACCGGCCGAATTATTGCACACGCATTGGAAGCCAAAAAGATAGCTGTGCCTGGTACCATGGCGCATCCGCAGTCCTTAGAACGCCAGTCAAGAACAATCTTAATGAGCCTGACTGGCGCATTTGGGTGTCTTCTTCAATGCGTTACGTCTGAAATTATCGCAGAGCATCTTTCTGAATGCGGAATTCCATTCATCTTCATGACTGGATATAGTGATCAGTCATCCATTCCTGAACGTTTCCGGCAAATCGAAGTTATCCGCAGACCTATCGATATTTCATCGCTCAATATAAAGTTTAATTCTATGATTAATGCACAGATTTGATCCAAAGGGATGTACTCTGGATAATCGCTGATTTTAATCTTGATAGTTTTAAACTTGATGAATAGAGCCTACCCGTTCGGTTTACCGGGTAGCTTCCTTAAAATTGTCGGTCGCATATTTTCAAATACTTTTGGCTTGGCATCGGAAAGACATTCGATTGTGGCTTCGAGGAGATTAAGTGCGAGAAAATCAGCTTGGCTTTCCTGTTGCAATTTTTTGCGATCAAATATGGTCTCGTTAGCGGCTGTCTGCCATAACGCTAGTCCGATACGGGCCGCTGGATTGAGACGTCTCAAACGCCGTAGAGAAAACTTAGCGCGACGTGCGGAATCTAAGTCTAGCACGCAAAGAACAATCGCAGTAGCACCCGCAATGTCTTCCTTTCGCAATTGACTGGGTTGAGTTCGCTCCTGATCAATCACCTTGGTTTCCGCTGCCTGAACCGACAAAACCTGCGCCAACATTGTAGCCGTAACATCATCAAAAGGACCACGACCGCCTAAACAAATTATCGATTTTTTTTCACCTGCGGGGATTTGCAACACTTTGCTATCTTCGTTGTCTGATAATGCACCAACAGAGACAGTTTCTTCATTATCTTCTTCTTCATCAGCTATTTGTTCGAGATTTGCGACCAGCATTCTAGAACTCTGTGAAATCTGTTGTAGCTGTGTGTCACTGAGAACGCCGCGAATGCGATCCTGTTCTGCAATAAGCAGCGCTGGAATGGCTACGTTGCCGTAATATTCTACTAAAAATTGTTCGGATAATAATTCAAGTGCGTTGTCGGTTGCCTCATTGGGATCACCAGCCAGAAGTCGTTGATAAAGCCTCTCTTCGGGATTGAGTACCGGCTCCGAGCCAAACAGAATTTCAAGAAACCGAAACTGCGGAACATAGCGCCCCAGAACGACCAGACATACGGTCAGTGGTGTTGAGAGTATCAATCCAATAGGACCCCACAACCACGTCCAGAAAATAGCAGAAACGATAATTGCTAAAGGTGACAAGCCGGTTCGCGATCCATAGAGCCACGGCTCAATTATATTGTTGCTGATGAGTTCAATCAGAACGAAAAGTGCGATGGTCCATAAAAGAAGATCCCATCCGGGTGCAATGGCAAATGCCAAAAAGAGTGGCATTATTGCTGCGATCACCGGCCCAATATATGGCGCAAATCGCAAGACAATTGCCAGCATTCCCCACAAAAGTGCGTTCGGAACTCCTAAAATCCAAAGCCCAATGCCCAGCGGCACACCATAGCTAATATTCACGACGAGCTGTGTGAGTAGATAGCGCCCCACACGCGTGCCCGCCTCCTGCAAAGCTGACGTCGTGCGATGCAGATCGCCATGGCCCACCAGACGAATAAAGCGATCTCGTAATTCTTCTCTCTCGAGAAGCATGAAGACCACCACCACAATAACGAGTCCCAGAGTTGCTAGCGGCCCGATAAGCGGCCCTACGATTGTTTCAAGCGTTTGGACTGGATTCCGCTGTGAAAATATTTCCACCAGTATAGGCTTACGCTCTGGCTGTCCTGAGACGGCGGTATTGGTGCTTTTTTCCTCGTCCTGACTGATTTCCGCGCCAATGCGTTCCGCAAAGCTATTCAGGCGATTAAGGAGACCATTATCGGTGCCGGTTTCTTTGAGCGTACGAATTTTCTCGATGATATTATATTGATAGGTCGCAATGTTCTGACCAACTTCATTGACTTGAAATGCCAAAATTGCCCCAAACAATCCAATAATCAGAAACCCGCCTGTAACGCTGGTGATAATGGCAGGCAAACGCGGCAAACCGATACGTCTGAGAAAGGAGACAATCGGTGCCAGCATGAAGGTTAAAAGCACAGCAATGGCTAGCGGTAAGAACACGTCCTGAGCAAAATAGAGGACAGCAACGACTGCGGCGACAGCTGCAAGCGCGGGCAATCGTGATTGTTCGTGCGCTACAGCTAAAGAGTGGTTACCGCGTCCAAGCCCGCGCTGCATGATACCTCTTGCTACTTCAGATTCCTATTCTGCAAATTGATAAATAGAGCTGACATTTAAAATAGCAAAGTATCTGCAAAGAGTGCTTATGACGAAATTATTGACCGGGCTTTAATTGGTACAATAACGGCTCTCCGACAAAGCAAATCAAATACAGGGTTCACCACGATACGCAAAAAGCTCACTGCTTAAAGCAATGAGCTCTTCACACAATGCTCAATCGGTTATGTTTTATCGATAACCTTCTTCACCGCATCCTTTGCCTTACCTTTGGCCTGCTGTGCATCACCCTTGGCTTCCTGAGCCAGACCTTTGGCTTGCATCTCTTTGTTATCAATGGCTTTACCGATTGATTGCTTAGCTTTACCAGCGAGTTCGTTAGCCTTGCCGGATACCTTGTCTGAAGTACTACTCATAATAATTATCTCCCTGACATATTTTTTGAAATTTCATTCTAAAAACGATAATCGCTAAAATTGGTTCCAGGGGAGTTTTAATTTCAAGGTACGGCACTCTGAAATCAGCGTTGAGATCGGGAGGGCATTATGAATAAAACCGAACCCGACCCGGCATCACGCTCTATCATACATTAGTAGACGAAGAAGCAGGAAGAAAACGATGATAAGAACCGAAAACCTTCGAAAATCTATTCAACGATGCCGTTCGGAAGTAAAGCAGGCGTCACCCTGCCCGACTGGTTGAAAAATCACATCCTTTGGGAAGCATCCGAGCCCTATCTTCATCTCCGAACAGATAATCAGGGACGTCGGAGGGGCATCCATCCCATCACAACCTTATTGCTGAAGGCGAAGAAATTATCGAGGAGTTCAAGTGTACGAAAGCTCTCGAAGCAGCCTTGATATCCTCCGCTCAGGCTACCGAATATTACTAGATTACATGATATGGAGCGCTTGAGCGCTGGGCCACTGAACTTTGACACAAGGATGTTGCGACGGCTCTTGACGCAACGTTGCAGGAAGAGGGTCAACGGATCGCGATCTGACAAACTTGCAGAAACCAAAATCAACTTAAAGGCTGCACAATTTCTAAGCCTCGCCTCGACGAGGCTCTATCATTTTAGGCACGCTTAAATGGATAGGAAAAAAGCCCATGTCCGGTTCCAGATTTAGTTCGCGACGACCAGTCAGTGGATACTCATCCGATTTATCCAAAAGATCATAATGAAAAGCCTACACACTCACAATCAAATTTACCCGGCAATTCTAAAAAAGCAAGTACCTAGGCCGTGTGGACGGATTTGATTAAGATGAAAGCAGAAGCGATTGCGACGATGGATCGGAAGTTTCTTGCTGTTTTCTCGCAGCGTAATGCGACACGTTTGAACCGTTTGAGCTTCCCCATCATTTGTTCGATACGTGCGCGACCTCGATAAAGCGCCGTGGCAAAATGCTTCGGAATATTACGCCTGTTTGATCTGTAAGGGATCACAGGGATAGCGCCAGCCTTTCGCGCAATCTCTCGATTAACGTCGCTATCATAGCCTTTGTCAGCAATGATAGCGCGGTGCCTGACTTGAGGGCCCGTGTCCATGAGGCTTTCAAACTGTTTGCTATCGGAGGCTTCGCCTCCGGTCAGTTCAAAGCCAAGGGGCTGACCATTTCGGTCGGTTTTCAGATGGATTTTGGTTCCGAACCCTCCACGAGACCGGCCGAGCGCTTGACCTTCCTGCCCCCTTTAGCGCCTGCTGCAGATACATGGGCGCGAATGACGGTGCTGTCGAACATAGCGATAAGATGAGCGCTTTCATCAAGCCCAGCCAAAATGGAAAAATAGTCCTCGAAAACACCTGCTTTACCTAAACGGTCAAAACGCTTCCATACGCTGTTCCAGTTACCAAACCGCTCAGGCAAAGCCCGCCATGAGATGTTGTGAAGGGTGAAATAATGCAATGCCTCAAGGAATAGGCGGTCATTTTTAGCTTTCGCGCCAACGGCTGGCAGACAAGTCCGAAAAACCTCAAGTGCCAGTTCATAGTCATTTTCTGTCATCTTGGTGCACATTACTGACCTCCAAATCACGTCAGCAATATGTGAATCACGTCGAGAGAAAGTCTGGAACCGGAAAACTTATACCTGAGTCAATTCGTCCACACGGCGTAAGCCACCCCACCCCGACCGTTCTAAGTATTGATAAAATAAATAAATTTAGTGCTCACTGAAACCTTTTACTGGTTCACGAGTTTTCCCGAAGAGAGCGTAAGGCTGACAGCTTGTAAAATAGCTGCGTCGTCATTGTTACTATTTTTAGGAGATAACCAACATGAACTCTATCATCTATTTAGTAGGCCTAGTTGTCATCGTGTTGTTCATCCTCTCTTTTCTGGGATTACGTTGATGATGGATCCAACAGTTGTAGAAAACGCTCCTGATCGTAGCTATGTCGATTGGGCTGCTATTTTTGCTGGCGCCACGGTCGCGTCAGGTGTGATGGTTGTCCTCACAACATTTGCTGGTGGACTTGGTTTAAGTTCGCTCTCAGTTGATGATGGAGGTGACATTAGTGCAGTCTGGCTCGTCATTACTGCCCTATTTATTATCGTATCAATGGTCGCTTCTTATATGCTCGGCGGGTATATCACCGGCAGAATGCGCCGACCATCAGGAACCGCAACCCGTGATGAAGCAACCGTTCGAGACGGTCTGAATGGCCTCGTCGTTTGGGGACTTGGTACAATCGTCTCGGCTATTATGCTTGTCAGCGTTATTTCAGGTGGAGCGAAAGCTGTTGGAAGCGCTGCTGAAACAGCCGTTCAAACCGCAGGAACCGTTGTCGGCGGCACAGCTCAGGGAGCTGGTCAGTTAGCTGGAGGTGTCATTTCAGGCGCGGGGCAAGCAGTGTCGGGATTGGCTCAAAGTGCAGGACAAGCCGCTGCTCCATCGGTCGAACAGATGATGCCGCAAGGGTTGAAAACTAATCCATTAGACTACCTCACTGACACTCTGTTACGCACGGATAGTCAAGGCAACTCTGTTGCTGGACAGGAAGCTCAAAACATCGCGGATTTCCAACGTCAAGTTAGCGGAATTCTCGGAAACTTGCTTACTACCGGTCAAATCTCAGACGCCGATCGTACGTGGCTCACTAATCAGATCGCGGCTCGAACCGGCCTTAGCCAAACCGATGCTCAAACTCGTGTAAACCAGACAGTTGAACGCGTTCAGGCTCTGCGTACTGAAGCTCAAACGAAGGTTGACGAAGCTAAAAAGACCCTTGCTGATATACAGGCACAAGCTGAAAAAACTGCCGAAGAGGTAAAAGCAAAGGCAGCTGACGCAGCAGAAAAAGCTAGGATAACTGGCATTCTTACCGCCTTCCTGCTCGCGGCGTCTGCACTTGTCGCTGCCGTGGCCGCTTACATCGGAGCCGTGCACGGTGGTCGTCATCGCGACGAAGGTCGAATTTGGGGTGGTTTAGCTTACCGCAAATAATGATCCACAAATCATAATATTAAATAGGGCTTTGTATAAATACGAAGCCCTTTTCTTTTCGCGTACTGACTATGGCGATACTTTCGGTGGCACAAAAGGAAGAATTTGTTGGACCTGCCTCAATTTCAGTGTCTTCAATCTCTTTGCAACAAATATGAAATTGTCAGATCGCAAAATGTGCAAGCGGCACCGTTATTACCGAAGACGTGGATAAATTAAATATATTGCAGAGCGCAACAAAATTACTTTGTTTTGATAAAGTCTGTCAAGTTAGGCTTCAGGGCTCAAATGCAGTGCCGTGTCCGACGCCTACATCAATATTCTATATTTAATCGATTATAAAAAAAGCGAAATGCATAAAATTACGGCCGCTTATTTTCCTTATCCGACGGAACAATCAGCAGTATTCATTTGTTGTATTGAGCGGGATTAAAGGAGATAAAGATGCATATTCGGGTTGGCTATGAAATGGCTGTAGAAGTTACATCTCCTACCGCGATTTACACTTATTTAAATGTTCATCCACAACATTCATTGGATATGGTGTGGTCTTGTCCTGAGAGTTTTTTCGGTAGCAAGCATACCGATGTTCACGGTAATGAGTTCAATCGTCTCATTTTGCCTGCCGGCGAGACCGTTTTAAGTCATGATGCAATTTACGAAAACAATGGCCTTCCTGATGTCTTCGACGATAAGGCTGAGCAAGTCGATCCTGCTCACTTGCCTACGGAATATTTACCTTATCGTATGCGCCGTCTCTGTCCCATTGATTTGGCGTGTTTTTATTGAGTGACGTTTCTGCCAGAAGGTCTTTGGTGTCAATCGGCCCTTTAATTGCGGATTGTTGTCAAGCATCCTCTTAAATTCAACGACGGCAATGCGGTAGCGCTCGCCCAGTCGAAACTGGTCGGGATAGTGAAGGCGGGGTGAGCGCGGCTGGCATACGATTGCCAGCTCGGTTGATAACATGGTTGCCAGAGCTCAACGCGATCGTATTGATGCCATCGCTGGGGTCATGGTCCTTTCCGAGGTCGCTAGGCGCCTCATGATGATGTCCGGATCGGGTGCCTCAACGTGTGCAACGGAGTGCGGAAGATCCGCCACCAGCCGATTGACCGAGGTCACCACGACCACCGTCCCAGCGGGACATCGCCAGCCCGGTGGACCGGGCCAAGAACTTTAGATTAGATTGACTTGGCGTGACCCCAGTCGAACGATGTACCGTCGACCCAAATGGAATGGAGAATGACGGCAATCTTGCGCGCGATCGCGACCTTCGCTTTCTTCATGCCAATCCGCTTTGCAAGTTTCATCCCCCAGGCCTTGAGAGAGGACCACTTCTTGGTCCGATAAAGCAGAACGGTCGCCGCCTCGAACAAATAAGTGCGGAGAAGCCGGTCGCCCCATCGAGATATCTTACCGCTGGTGTCAGTTTCCCCCGATTGTTTGCGCCGAGGCGTAAGGCCAAGATATGCGCCGACTAGCGAGGCTGATCGGAAGCGGGACGGGTCATCGATCGTATGGCGGAATGTCAGGGCCGTAATTACTCCGACACCGGGCACCGTCATCAGGCGACGCGTCGTCTCGTCCTGTCTAGCCAAACGGCGGACCTCGTCGTCGAACGCGCACTGCTGTCGGCAGATATGCTCGTGTATCGATAAAAGTGGCGCGACTACGATGAGGAGCTGATGATCCTCGCCTAAAAGATCGTTGACCGTGTTGCGGAACTGTTGGCCGATAGCGCGAGGAAATAGCAACCCATATTCTTTGACCAAGCTACGAACCTGGTTTTCGATGTCCCGACGCATGGACACAAGCCGAGCTCGCACAACGAGAATCGCTCGGATCTTCTGGCTCTCCTCGCTTTTGACTTTGACCTCTCGATACCAGCCCACCCGTACCAGTTCAGCGAGGCCTCGCGCATCGTTTTGGTCGCTTTTGTTCATGCGCACCGACAGTGCCGCGTGTGCATGTCGCGCGTCTATGCAAACAACGGGAAGTACGACCCTACGAAGCTCATGCCAAAGCCAGCTCGACATCGCACCCGTCTCAAAGCCAATACGCTCAGCCAGCGGCGCATGTTTGCGCAGCAGCCTGGTCAGATCGCCAGGATCTGACTTGGCCTTTCCCTCAAAGATTAATTGCCCAGTTTCACTGACCACACACACTGCGGTCTCTCTTTGCGAGACATCCAGCCCAACATATTGCTTCATGACAGCTCCTCCGAAACGTTTGATTGCGGGATCGCAGTCTGTGCGCCACGCGCGCCGACCGCAATTACGTCATCGTGTTTAAACGGGACCCCTTATCGGCGTCCAAAAAGTACCCCTCCTTTAGGTTGCAAGGTTTAGCGTGCGCGGGCCCGTAACTTTAAATTTAGTGCAGGGTTTGCGCGCGCGGATCACTAGCGTTCTTCGGCTTTAGATCCCATGAGGAGTGAACAGCGGCCGTCGCTCTGGCAGAGTGAGGTTGCATCAAAACACTCGCTCAGGAGGAGCAATTTATGGAACCCGCATCCATTCATCCGACCGCTGTCCGCACTGATCTTGGCGCAATTTTTGTGTCATTGGAACTGAGCCGATCGACTTGGTTGATCACTTCGTTGTCGCCGGGCAGTGGCGAGAAGATGTCGAAGCATGTAGTGGCCGGTGGCAATGTAGCAGAGCTGCTGGATCGATTTGAGCAGCTACAGCACAAAGCGCGGTTAAGAACAGGAACGTTGTTTCCTATCGTAACAATCCAAGAGGCAGGATTGGACGGCTTCTGGATACACCGGGTGCTGGAGGCCAATGGTATCGAGAGTCACGTCGTAGACGCAGCTTCGATCGCGACGTCTCGTCGACGTCGGCGTGCCAAGACCGACAAGATTGATGGAGAGGCTCTGACGCGCACATTGCTTGCGTTCAAGCGCGGCGAACCACGCGTATGTGCGATGGTTAAAGCGCCAGATCCGAAGGACGAAGATCGGCGTCGGATTTGCCGGGAACGCAAAGTTTTGATTGCTGAGCGGGTCAGGCATGTCAATCGCGTTAAGGGGCTACTCTTTGCTCAAGGCGTCAGCGGCTATCAACCGCTCCGTAAAGATCGCCGTCGGCGGCTGGAGGAGCTCCAGACTGGAGATGGGCGTGAGTTACCGAAACACCTGAAGGCTCAAATTAATCGCGAACTCGACCGTCTCGAATTGCTGCTGGAACAGATTGCTGCAGTGGAGAGCGAGCGGAATTCTCTCCTGTCAACGTATGAGCAGCCAGCGGTTGAGGCAACTTCGCCTGCGGCGATGCTGCTGTCCCTGAAGGGGATTGGCGCTGAGTTTGCCGCCGTCCTTTGGACCGAAGCCCTGTCCCGGCATTTTGATAATAGGCGGCAGATTGCCGCCTATGCCGGTTTGACACCAACCCCATGGATGAGCGGGACCATCGATCACGAACAGGGTGTCTCAAAAGCAGGAAACCCTCGGCTGCGCACCACGATGATTCAACTGTCTTGGTTGTGGCTACGCAATCAGCCAGCATCAGCGCTCAGCCGTTGGTTTGTGGATCGGGTTCAGTCGAATGGTGGACGCTTAAAGAAAGCCGCGATAGTTGCCCTGGCGCGCAAACTCCTTATCGCGCTGTGGAAGTTTGTCACTGCGGGTGTTGTCATCGATGGGGCTGTCATGAAGACTGCGTGACGACCAAAAAATTACCGAATACACAAATCTTCCAGGACTGATCACTCCTGGCGGATCCAGGTGAGCGAACCGCCTCAAAGTCGGGCTTCAAATGCCGCGCTTTAGATTGGTCCCGTTCTCCTGAGCCTTGCCGCTACGCAAGCGGGATGATGGTGCTGCCGGACAAAACGGCGACCGTATGTGAGTTTGAACCGGTGACGGAAACGTGCCGCGTCAAGCAAGATGGCTCAGACCATGGGTTCGATACAAAATCGAAGGGGACAAGCTATGGAACAATGATTGATCTTGACGACGAAATCCTCATGTGAGCTTTGAGAGCGGTTTTTGAAGCGCCACGATTCATTTCCCGTTTCAACGATCTCGCAATGATGGGTAAGCCGGTCGAGCAGAGCGGCGGTCATTTTTGCGTCGCCGAAGACAGTCGGCCATTCGCCGAACGTCAGGTTTGTGGTGACGATGATTGAAGTTCGCTCGTAGAGCCTGCTGATGAGGTGGAACAGCAACTGTCCGCCCGCTTGGGCGAACGGAAGATAGCCAAGCTCGTCCATAATGACGAAATCGAGCCTGGAGATAAAGTCGGCAAGACGCCCCTGCTTACCATTACGCGCTTCCGTTTCAAGACGATTGACGAGATCGACGACGTTGTAGAAGCGCCCGCGCGCGCCGTTGCGGATCAAGGCACGGGCAAGTGCGATGGACAAATGGGATTTTCCAGTGCCAGTTCCTCCAACGAGAACGACATTGTGCTGCTCGGCAAGGAAAGCTCCGCTCGCGAGCTGGCGCACCAGTCCTTCATTGACCGGCGTGTCGGTAAAGTCGAAGTCGTCGATGTCCTTGGCCAGCGGCAGCTTTGCGACGGTGATCTGGTATTTAATCGAGCGCGCCTGTTTCTCGGCGATCTCCGACTGCAACAGGTCGCCGACAATGCGCGGTGGTTCGTGCTGGCGTTTGATGCCAGAGGCCATGATCTCGTCATAGGCGCTGCGCATGCCGTAAAGCTTCAGCGTGCTCATCATGTCGAAGATTTGAGATCGTTCCATATCAGCTTGCCCTCCTGAGGCTGTCATAACGTGCGCAGTCTGCCACAGGCTCATGGGTCAGGCGCAGCGCATCGGGGATGGAAAGAATGGCGGCGGGCTGTGGATCACGCTTGCGAGCCAGAATGTTGATAATCACAGCGGCGGAGAATACGCCTTGATCAAGCGCCTCCTGGCAGGCCGCTTCGACTGCAGGAAGGCCGTCGATACCGACACATTCTAGGATCGACACCATCTGCCGGTCCCCATCATGCATGGCCTTGAGCTTTCGCCGAACATGCTCCATGGAGGCTGGCAGGACCCAATCAAGGAATGGTGCACCGTTCCTCAGTGCTCCCGGCTTGCGCGTCAGGACCGGAACATAATGCCATGGATTATAAATCGTCTCGCCACGGCCAAAGCAGCGTTCATGCTGGCCGATCTCGACACCATTTTGCCGTATGACGATGCGGTCGGCATAAGCATGTATCTCGGCCGGGCGGCCAACGGCAGTCGACAGGGTAATCCTCCCGTTTTTAACGGGGCTCTGCAGTAGAATTTACGCAGCCATTATTAGTTTCTGTGCGGGTGTGATGCCGCCGATGCCCATATTGGGCCGTTCGTTGTTATACGTCCAGAGCCATTGT
>NZ_JAPHAV010000002.1 GCF_026241335.1 Ochrobactrum chromiisoli
CCGCCTCTTCGGCGGAAATAATATCATGACCCGAATAGTTCAAAAAATAGCGCGGGGTGGAGCAGCCCGGTAGCTCGTCAGGCTCATAACCTGAAGGCCGCAGGTTCAAATCCTGCCCCCGCAACCAACGAAACTTGTAACAGCTTCCAGTCAGCCTCCGCATCGGCGGGAACGGCACGGAAACGTTCAAGATGTGCCAGCTTCTCCGACTGACTAGTGAACTCACCCGCCCTGACCCGGCGGGCGAACTCGTTTCTATGCCGCTCTGTCAAACCGGCACTATATTCCTGGAACGCCTGCATCGACGCGAGAACGGCGGCCAGATGGCCGTGAATGGTCAGGTCGGCCGATGGCGCGATGACGACCTTCTGAATGAAACGCTCTTCTCGTCACTGACCCATGCACGATCAGCGCTTTTAAACTGGCGCAGCGATTACAACGATCATCGATCACACTCTGGACTCGGCTGGATGACGCCTGCCGAGTTCGCTCAGACAATCAACCCGCAACGTGATGCGGTGCTGCGCAGCCGGAACGGCTCCGCACCGCAACCCGCCGCCACCGCCCCGAATACAGCAACCCAAAACCGCTGGAGCGAACTCAAAACTGGATAAAGCTTGAGGGCAACGTTACGGTGGGTGTGGCAGCGTTCCTGCGTGTGGTAGGCATGGCGGCAACAGGCTCCGCAAACGAAACCTTCGCGCGCATATAAGAATGCTCTGCGTGGTTACTTTGAGATGTTACCGTCGTTCTGAATAGATCTACAGGGGTGTCTTTGTGCGCTCCACAAAGTTCTTCGTCTCACTGAATACGTCACGCGCCTCAGGTGTAAAGGTGGCGCCCATGAAGACATGAAACGCACCGGGATATTCTCGGTATAGGGCATCAACGCCACGCGACTGACAAAGCTTGGCGAAGTGGCGGGCGTCTACGACAAACAGATCCCGGTCTCCTTGAAAGATTGCGAGAGGCGGTAGGCCTTCGGGATCTGAATTGACCATGCTGAAATACTCAGACCCCGGATCGGCGCTACCTGCCCACCATTGGCCGCAGATACGAAGTCCATCGACCCCCAGCATGACATCCTTCGGCTCAATATCGCGGATGCCATCAGCCTTGAGTTCAAGATCCAGCCACGGCGAATAGAGAATGAGGCCATCAGGCACAGATTTACCAGCATCCCTTCGACGAAGCGCAAGGCTAAGGGCGAAATTGCCTCCGGCACTGTCGCCAGCAACGAATATCCTCTTCTGTTCGCGGCTGGCGGCAATCCGATCGTAAAGCGCGTCCATCATGGCCGTCGCTTTGACGTGATCATGCTGTGGTGCCAAAGCATAGAGCGGCAAAGTAACTGTTGCGCCCGTGTGCTTCACCAGCTGCAGAATTATGGACCAATGTGCGGATACTAACTCATGAACGTAAGCTCCGCCGTGGATGTAGATGATATGGTCTCCTGATCTCTTTTCCCGGGGCGTTAGCTGTATGATTTTTTGATCCTGAAGCCAAGTTTCACTGACATCACAAATGGAACGCAACGCGGACGGTATATCGGGGATCTGTTGCGTGCCCATCTTCTGAACGCAATCCCTGAGAATGCCTTCCGTCCTGAAGTTGTTACGTTTGAAAGACAGCAGCCACCGCGCGATGGTTTGAGAAAGACTCATGACGAACTCCCCTTTCCGCGTTTATTCCCGGTCCATATACAAATGCGAAGAGCTTGGACTGATTTAGCCCTTCCAAGAACTGCCAGTCAACTCGCGACGCAGCGTCCACATGCTGTTATCTGACTGGATGGATCGCGCAAAAAAGTATGGGCAGACCTGCCGCAAGTTCAAATCCATATTGAGTGTCCGCTCTGTCTCGCAGAGCAGTCATCGCCTCCCTCATAGCACAATTGCTTTTCTACCTGTAGCGGGAATGGCGGCAACGGGGTCTGCTGACGGAAAACTTGCAAACACCTGAACTGTAGTGATCCCTTGATGGCAGATCAGAATCGGATATGGAGCATTTGGACTTACCCTGATTTAGTGGAGAGTTTCTGACACTAATTTACGGTTCACCGTCTCGAACTGGATTGGCGATTTGTAACCGAGGGCAGAGTGTCTGCGCAGGGGATTTGAGAGCCCATCAATATATTCGCCAATGGCATTGATTACGTCATTTCTGGTCTGGAATACAGGGTGCCAGATCCTTCTTCATCCGGTCACGTGCTTCCCAGCTGATAATACGGCGAGAGAAAAGATCGACAATGATTGCCAGATACAACCAGCCTTCGGCCGTCCATATATAACTGATGTCGACCCCCCATTTTTTTGATCCGGTTCATCACAGGTAAGTCCTAATCCAGCAGATTGGGAGCGACGGGTTCACCATGATTACTGTCTGTCGCGCGTTTGAAACGTGTTTTCTGCCGGGCTTTAACACCGTTTTCTTGGCACTTAGTCGTGCCGTACGGTGACGGCCTGCTCGAATACCTTTTCATTTCAATTCGCTATGCATAATAGCCGCTGATGCTGACATCTGCGAACGCCCATAGCCGTAAAAGAGACATATGGGCCTTCTCCGTGTCGATGAACGCAAACTTCATCGACTGTTCGGCGGGAAAACAGTTCATCGACTGTTTTCTTATCCGCCTCAACTCGAGCGAAGAAGGCCGTCGCGTTGCGCAGGGAAAACGATTCACTGAATCGTTTTCCCTGCTTCAATTTAATAGATCACGTTCCTGTCGCAGAAGCTCGTTTTCTTTACGGAGCTGAGCAAGCTCTTAGCTTATGTCTTCATGCGGACCGGAGAGCAAATCTTTCTCAGCAAAATTACGCCGCCAACGCTCAAGTGTTGATTTGCCAATGCCAAGGTCCTCGGAAACCGAGGAAATGGCGCGACAACTCGTGGTTACAATACGAACTGCTTCCCGCTTGGACTCTTCTGTAAATTCTCGCTGCTTCAATTCTAAGTCTCCTGTCAGTCCTGTCTAACAGAAGCCCTCCACCTTTGAAGGGTAAGTCCATGTCATGATAGTTCTGAAAAAAGTGTCGGTCAGAGCCTTCGGCAAGCAACCTATAGGTGATCTCTTGAAGACATCCACTTCTGAAATGTTCCATACACGCTTCTGATGCCTTTCGGTGGGTTTGTAAGGCGTTCGTGTTTCCAAGGGCAGTATCTCTGCTTCATGGTTTTTTTAAATTATGTTTTTCAGAAGATTACAATGCTCAGTGCGGAAACTAATTTTGGTTTACTGCACTGAGGAAACGCCGTGCAGCGCCAAGATTTCGGCGCTGCCGTGGCGGACTTTTGTACCGCCGATTTCACTGCTTTTAACTCGTAAAAAAACTTGCGACAAAGCTCCCTCAGAAATCCTCTGGAACCTTTCTTTACCACCGGGTAGAAGGGACGAGCTCAAGGGGTTTAAAAATGGCAGAAAAGATCGATGCGCTTGAAGAAGAGAAGGAGCAGAAGGCTCCCCGCAGCCAGACACTGCTACGCGGGCTCGATATCCTTGACGCTGTGGCCGATAGGTCTCGCACGATCCAGGAAATTGTCGCGACTACCGGTCTGACCTATAGCACGGTGCACCGCATCGTTTCAGTCCTTCTCGAACGCCGGTTCCTTAAGGCCGAAAACGCGCGTGAGTTCGGGCTTGGGCCACGCCTCATAGAGCTTGGCTTTTCTGCCTATTCTCGGATTGATCTGGTGCAGGTCGCACGACCCTTTCTTGAGAAGCTTTCGCAACTTACTTGCGATACGGTGCATCTGGCGCAACGCGAGGATTGGGAGGTGACCTATCTTGACAAGCTGCGTGGCGCACGCCCCGTCGAGATTAGCTCGCGGATTGGCGGTCGCAAGCCGGTGATCTCGACCGGTGTAGGCAAGGCGCTGATGCTAGACGCACCGATTGCTGTCCTGTCGGAGCTCTATCAGCGCGACCACACACTTTTGCCCGGAAACATGACCGAGGCCGACTGGCTGATCCAGATGGCAAACTACCGATCCGGCGACTATGCCTATGACCTCGGGGAGGATCAGTCCTCAATCCGGTGCGTTGCAGCTCCCTTGCGCGATGCGACGGGCCGCGTGGTGGCTGCGATCTCTGTCTCCTCAACGCTCGAATTCATGCCGCCATCACGCATGCGCGACCTCGTTTCGGAAGTTCAGCGCGTGGCGCGCGCCATTTCTTCTGAACTTGGCGCGAGGACAGGCTAAAGCCCGCCACGCGCATGTCAGCCGTGGTTTCCGCTCAGAAGACATCATGCAAGCGAAAGGATCAGGCTCTTTCTGCAGAAGAATGAAGCCCTGACTTGGACCGCCGCGGCGCAATATCAACCGGCTTTGGTTCAGAACACCTTTCCGGGGTTGAGAATACCCTTCGGGTCTAAGCTTGCCTTCAAGTGCCGTAGCATACCGAGTTCGTTTTTCGAACGGCTGTAAGCGAGCCAAGGCTTTTTATGCAGGCCGATACCATGTTCGGCCGAGACAGATCCACCATAGGTGCGGATGATCTCGTAGACAGTCTTCTCAATGCCATGGCCGGTCGGATCAATCTCGGAAATGGGGCCGGCCACGAGGTGGATATTGCTGTCGCCGGCATGACCGAAAAAGATCACCTGCAGGGCAGGGAAGGCCGCCGTCAGCGCGGCGCGAATTTCTTCCACGCAGTCTCCGATGCATGCGAGCGGAACCGAAACATCGAAATTGATAGTGGGCGCGCGGCGGGACAGGATCTCGGCGATACCGTCGCGCAAGGACCAGAAGGTCTCCACGTCGCGCTGTGATTGTGCCACGGCTGCGTCGATCAGAAGCCCGGTTTCGAATGCCGATTCCAACATGGTCTCGAACGCAGGTCTTTCGGCATCCGGATCGGCGCCCTGCATTTCGACCAGCACATAAATGGGATGATCCGGCTCAACGGGTGCGCGCATACCTGTTTCGGCCAGAACCGCTTGGTAATAGTCGTTCCACATCAGCTCGAATGCGGTGACCCGGCCGGAAAGTACGTGTTGCGCATGTCGCAGAAGGCCTGCTGCCGCAGCAAAATCAGTCACGGCAACTAGCGCCGCATTTGCTCCGGCAACACTGGGATGCAGCTTCAGTACCGCCTTGGTAATGACGCCGAGCGTCCCTTCCGAACCAATGAAGAGATGCTTAAGATCCAGCGCGGCATTGTTCTTTGGCATGCGGTTCATCATGGAAAGGGTTGTGCCATCTGCCAGCACGACCTCCAGGCCAAGAACGAGATCGCGTGCCATGCCGTAGCGGATCACGCGATTGCCACCTGCGTTGGTGGCGATGTTGCCGCCGATCTGGCAGGAGCCGCGCGCGCCGAGATCGAGCGGGAAGGAGAAGCCTGCCTCCAGTGCCGCTTCCTGGATGCGCTGCAGAATACAGCCGGCACCAACCACCATCAGGCCGGAGGCGGCATCGATTTCCTCGATCCGGTCAAGACCGGCCAGCGAAAGCAGTACCGCACCCTCGCTCGGCACGGCGCCGCCGGCAAGACCCGAACGGCCACCCTGCGGCACGACGGGGGTGGAAAAATCGTGGCAAAGCTTCAGCACGGCCGCAACAGCGGCTGCATCTCGCGGCGTGACCAGCGCCAGCGGCACGCCGCCGCGCTCGTCACTCCAGTCGCGCAGCGCCGCTGCCGGCACTTCGCCGCCAGCCTTCAGGTTGTTCGCGCCGACGGCTTCCTGAAGGGCAGCGATAAGGGTCGCGTTCGGATTTTCGGGTTGCATGATGTCCTCCCAGTCTGCTTTTCCACCGATTTACTGGCAATAATTCTCATATATTGCAAATTGATTTTACTATTTGACAAAAAAATTCGCGTCTGTTTAATTCACGGCGCTGGAGAGGAGCGGAGGTATTGGCCTCGCGCCCAGCTTCTATTTTGAAGTGCCCGGCTGAAAAACTGGAAACCGCTCTGGTTTTCCGCACTATTTGGGAGGATAGACATGTCACTTATGAATGCCGCGCAGGTTCTGCGCGCAGGTTTCGTTGCCGCCTTTACCGTTGCCGTTTCGTATGGCACCGCCGCACAGGCCGAGCCTGAAGTTGTCTTTCGCGCCGCCCATGCCTCGGCGCCGACCTCGACGGGCCACAAGGCATTCGAATTCCTCGACAAGGAACTGCGCGAAAAGTCCGGCGGCCGCATGGGCCTTGAGATTTTCCCGAATTCGCAGCTGGGCGGCGAACGTGAGCTGACCGAGAACATCCAGTTCGGCAATGTCGACCTGACCTTCGTTTCGTCGGCTCCGGTCGCCTCGTTCGCCCCGCAGTTCTTCGCCTTTGACGTTCCCTTCCTGTTCAAGAATCGCGAGCAGGCCTACAAGGTGCTTGACGGAGAAGTCGGCCAGGAGATCCTGAAGTCGCTCGACGACAAGGGCATGGTTGGCCTCGCCTATTGGGAAAACGGCTTCCGCCAGCTGACCAATAACAAGAAGGAAATCCGCTCGCCGGCCGACTTGGCAGGCTTGAAGATGCGCACCATGGAAAACGAGGTGCATATCGCGGCATGGCGCGCCGAGGGTGCAAACCCGGCTCCGCTCGCCTTCAATGAGCTGTTCACCGCGCTTCAGCAGGGAACCTTCGATGCCCAGGAAGGCCCGATCAACCTCTTCTACGACATGAAGTTCAACGAGGTGCAGAAATACATCTCGAAGACCAACCACATCTATTCGCCATGGCCGCTGCTCGGTAATCCGGACAAGCTCGCCAGCCTGAGCGCGGAAGACCGTGCGATCTTCGACCAGGCCGTCAAGAATGCGACCGCCTACCAGCGCGGTCTCGCCAAGGATGCCGACGACAAGGCTGAAGCCGCAATGACCGACGTGAAGTTCACGACGCTGACCCCGGAAGAGCTGAAGGCTTTCTCGGATAAGGCAGCCCCGATCGTAGAACTCGTCAAGCAGAAGGCCGGCGCCGATCTGGTGGACCGTCTGCTGGCTGCGGCTGCGCAGTAAAACACCGCGCGATGAACGGCCCGGCGAACAAGCATCGCCGGGCAATCCCATTCGAACAAACGAACTGACCGTCAAAGCGTCAGACAGCGCCCGGGGCAGATCCCCGCGCGGCGCGGGAGAGACACATGCTCAAAATCATCGATGAGCATTTCGAGGAGGCGATCGTTGTAGCCCTGATGGCTCTCATGTCGATCCTCATCGGGGTGCAGATCTTCATGCGCTACGTGATGGGCGCTTCCCTTTCCTGGTCGGAAGAGCTGTCGCGCTACTTCTTCATCTGGGCGACCTATATCGGCATCGCCTATGCGGTGCGCAAGGACGCCCATATCCGCGTGACCATGGGCACCGAGCTGCTGTCGCGCACCGGCCAGACTTACGTCCGGGTCCTGACTCATGTGGTCTTCGGCGCATTTGCCCTGTTCGTCATGTATCAGGGCTGGTTCATGGTCGAAAAGACCTTCCGCTTCGGCCAGAAATCCGCCTCCCTCGGCATTCCTATGGGCATCATCTATCTGGCACCCTTCACTGGCTTCCTGCTGGTGGTAGTTCGGTTGCTGCAGGCCATCGTGCTCGACCTGCGCGGCGCACGGGAAGGAGCAGCCCAATGATCACGCTCATTCTTTTCGGTCTTCTTGCCGTCCTGCTGCTGTTTTCCGTTCCGATCGCCATCTCGCTGGGTGTCGCCTCGACCCTGGCGCTCATCGTATCGGGCAAGGTTTCCGGCTCTTATGTCCCTCAGGGCCTCGTGACCTCAATCGACAGCTTTCCGTTGATGGCCGTCCCGTTCTTCATTCTCGCCGGCGACCTCATGGGGCAAGGCGGCCTGTCGCAGCGTCTGATCAATGTCGGGCGCATGTTATTCGGTCGCTATACGGGCGGCATGGCGATCATCGCGGTCGTCACCTGCATCTTCTTCGCCGCGATCTCCGGCTCCGGTCCGGCGACCGTCGCTGCCGTCGGCACGATCCTGCTGCCTGCCATGGCGAAGGACGGCTACAAGCCGAGCTTTTCCTCGGGCCTCATTTCCTGCTCCGGTTCGCTCGGCGTCATTATCCCGCCGTCGATCCCCATGGTCATCTATGCCACCTCGGCCAATGTCTCGGTGTCCAAGATGTTCATGGGCGGTGTGCTGCCAGGCCTGCTGATCGGCTTTGCCCTCATCGCCTATGCCTGGTGGCAGTCGAAGCGCGACGGCCAGAAGCCGAGTGACAGCCATCCCTCCGGTCGCGAAATGCTGGCTGCTCTCAATGATGCCAAGTGGGCGCTCATGGTGCCGGTTATCATTCTCGGCGGCATCTACGGCGGTATCTTTACCCCCACGGAAGCGGCAGCCGTCGGCGTCATTTACGGCTTCGTGGTTGGCACCTTCGTCTACAAGGAACTGAGCCTCAAGGATCTATACAAAATCTTCGCCGGCTCCGGCCTGACCTCGGCCTCCATTATGCTGATCGTCGGCACGGCTACCATCTTCGGCCGCGCGCTCGCCATCGAGGGCGTGCCAGTGATGCTGGCGAACACCATCAGCTCGATGGTCGATCAGGCATGGCTGCTGCTGCTGGCCATCAACGTGATCCTGCTAATCGTTGGTACCTTCATGGAAACCATCGCCGCCATCATCATCCTGACGCCGATCCTTCTGCCGCTGGTAACGGCTCTCGGTGTCAGTGCTGAGCACTTCGGCATTGTGATGATCGTCAACCTGGCGATCGGCATGATCACCCCGCCCGTTGGCGTGAACCTGTTCGTCGCCTCGCGCGTCTCCGGTCTCTCGCTCGAAACGGTAGTGAAAGGCGCGATCACACCAATGATCGTGATGATCGGGGTGCTGATGATCATCACCTATGTGCCCGCACTTTCGCTGGCGCTCCCGGTCCTCTTTGGAATGTAAAGGATACGCAAGATGAGCAAGAAACTCAGGGCGGCCATCATCGGGCCGGGTAATATCGGCACCGACCTATTGATGAAGATGCAGCGCTCGCAATGGGTGGAGCCGGTCTGGATGATCGGCATCGACCCTGCTTCGGAAGGCCTGAAGCGGGCAGCCGAAATGGGCATCAAGACCTGCGCGACCGGCGTCGACGGCATGCTGGAGCATGTGCTGGCAGACGACATCCGCGTCGCCTTTGATGCCACTTCCGCCTACGCCCATGCGGAAAACTCCCGCAAGCTTAACGAACTCGGCGTCATCATGGTGGATCTGACACCCGCCGCCATCGGTCCGTTCTGCGTTCCCCCGGTCAATCTGTCCGATCATGCCAAGCGCCTCGAGATGAATGTCAACATGGTCACCTGCGGCGGCCAGGCCACCATTCCCATGGTGGCTGCAGTTTCCCGCGTACAGTCGGTGGAATATGGCGAGATCATTGCTGCCGTTTCCTCCCGTTCAGTAGGCCCGGGCACTCGCAAAAATATCGACGAGTTCACCCGCACCACGGCCCATGCTATTGAGAAGGTCGGTGGTGCAAAGCGCGGCAAAGCGATCATCATTGTCAATCCAGCGGAGCCGCCGCTCCTCATGCGTGACACTGTGCATGTACTGACGGAAGACGAACCGGATCAGGACGCGATCATCGAAAGCGTGAAGGCCATGGCTACGGAAGTGCAGAAATACGTGCCTGGCTACAAGGTGGTGAACGGCCCGGTCTTCGATGGCAAGCGCGTGTCGATCTACCTCGAAGTTGAAGGTCTTGGTGATTTCCTGCCGAAATATGCCGGCAACCTTGACATCATGACGGCGGCAGCCCTACGCACCGCCGAACTTTTCGCAGAAGAGGTCGTCAATGGCGTCTTCACCTTGCCGGCACGTGGTTAAGGAGATTGAGATGAGCATCGAAGGACGCAAGATTACCCTTCACGAAATGAGCCTGCGCGACGGCATGCATGCCAAGCGCCACCAGATCTCTATCGAACAGATGGTCGAGATAGCCAAGGCTGCCGACGAAGCCGGCATGCCGTGGATCGAGGTGACCCATGGAGACGGTCTGGGAGGCGCTTCCGTGAACTACGGCTTCTCGGCGGCAACCGACGAAGAATACCTTTCCGCTGTCATTCCGCACATGAAAAAGGCCAAGGTATCGGCACTTCTCCTGCCCGGTATCGGCACCGTGGACACGCTGAAGCGCGCTATGGATTGCGGTATCTCCGGCGTGCGCGTCGCTACCCACTGCACCGAGGCCGATTGCGCCGAACAGCACATCACCTATGCCGCAAAAGCTGGTCTCGACAGCGTCGGCTTCCTGATGATGTCGCACCGCGCTGGCCCGGAAAAGCTGGTCGAACAGGCACTTTTAATGGAAAGCTATGGCGCCAACTGCGTCTATTGTACCGACTCGGCCGGCCACATGCTGCCCGATGACGTAACCGCCCGCATCACTGCCATCCGTGCCGCGCTGAAACCGGAAACGGAACTCGGCTTCCACGGCCACCATAACCTCGGCATGGGTATCGCCAATTCGGTGGCCGCCGTTGCCGCAGGAGCAAACCGCATCGACGGCGCGATCGCAGGCCTTGGCGCCGGCGCCGGCAATGCCGCGACCGAACTGCTGGTCGCGGTGTTCGAGCGCATGGGCGCCATCACCGGCGTCGACCTCTTCAAGATCATGGACGCCGCCGAGGATCTGGTCGTGCCGATGATGGATCGTCCGATCCGCGTCGACCGCGGTTCGCTGGTTCTCGGATATGCCGGCGTCTACTCGTCGTTCCTGCTGTTTGCCGAGCGCGCGGAAAAGCGCTACGGCGTTCCTGCCCGCGATCTGCTCCTGGAACTCGGCCGCCGCGGCATGATCGGTGGCCAGGAGGACATGATAGAGGACTTGGCTTTGACGATGTCTCGCGCCGCGAAGGAGTGTTGTTAAACAGAGGCAAATTGCAGCGGATTCCGTTCTTTGATGCCTGGTTATAAGCTTTCAGTTCTGACGCGGACGGATCACGGGCGTGCGGATGCCGACATTCGATTAAGAATGCGGCATCCGAGTTTGATTTCTATATGCTCATTGGAACGTCTGCCATAGTTGGCACTAGGTTTCGTGGACAAAGCGTATTCATTTTAGAGCTGCGACGAAATTGACGAAGCCGAGATAAGATTCTTGGGTTTTGTCGCATCGGGTGGCGACACGCCGCCAGTTCTTGAGCTTGTTGAACAGCCGTTCGACGAGGTTGTGCCAACGGTTCTTTTCCCGGTTATGGGGTGCTGGGGTGCTTTTGGCGGCGATCATACGGAGCAAAGGCCTGAAGCTCTGAGTGCTGTGACTATGCTCAGGCGTCAGCACGAACCCGAGAGGGCGGCCTTTTGCGTCGCGTCGGGCGTGGAGCTTTGTGCTAAAGCCACCTCGCGATCGACCAAGAGCCTCGGTTTCCTGAGTCCTTTTTTATGCCGGCTGCACAATGATGTGCTCGGACCACGGTGCTATTGATCATGTCGGCGGTGACGTCTCGCTCGACCATTTCCGCCAGCGTCTCCAGCATCGCCTCGAACATACCTGTCGAAGCCCAGCGCCAGTAGCGCAGGAACACGCTGTTCCATTTGCCATACTCGTTCGGCAGGTGATGCCACTGTGATCCAGTTCGGGCAATCCACATCATGTCCTCGAAATACAGCCGGTTGCCCAACGCTGGACGGCATCCGCGCGCCCTTTCAGTTGGCAGGAATTCCTCGATGATCGCCCACTCGTTGTCCCTCAGTCCAACTCGCTCGCCCAATGCCGCCTCCAAAAGATAGCCTTGAATCAACAGCTGAGCCCCATGTCATCCTTTGTCCACGAAACCTAGTGTAAGAAGCTCTCCACTAAACAAGAGCAAGCCCACTTTCAGCTTGTGTCTTTTCGTTGCCATACCAATGTCTTTCTACGGCTCACGCACTATTCTTCATGAAGGATCACTCTTTAAGGGGCAGATCTGTCCCGTGGTTCAGCATTAAGCCTACCGAACCACGGTTTTTCATTTTATGTCTGACTTAATTATTTTCTATCTTAATTTTATCTATATAAAATATTTATATATATTCATGGGGAATAATATTACCTTTTGACAGGGTTTATATTAATCAAATTTAGTGGCAGATTTCATTTCCTGCTGCCTTAATCTTACAAGGCGTCTCAAGCTGCGTGGAGAAACGTTAAAACGATGCGCTATTTCTGTTAAATATTCTCCATTTTGTACAAGTGCTACTATCGCCTCATCAACTTGAGACGTGGTTAGCGAAGGAGGGCGTCCAAGATGGCGCCCTTGTAATTTTGCTGCTTGCATTCCTGCCCGGGTTCGTTCGCTGATGAGCGAACGTTCGAATTCTGCAAGAGCAGCCATCATATGAAATAGAAGCCTTCCACCGGATGAGCTTGTATCAATATTTTCGCTGAGTGAGCGAAATTCAACACCTCTATGCCCAAGCGATTCCATGAATTCAATGAGTTTGGATAGAGAGCGTCCTAGCCGATCAAGGCGCCAAACGACCAGCATGTCACCTTTTTTGAGTTTTGCTAACGCAGCGTCAAGGCCTTGTCTGTCGAAAGACTTGCCCGATACGCCATGATCTTCAAAAATGTGCGTACAACCGGCCCTTTTCAGTGCATCCATCTGTAGATCCATCCTTTGCTCTTCAGTTGATACACGCGCATATCCTATTTTCATATTTGGTACTTTCCGTGGTCGGCGTAATACTCCTAGTTTCCTTCCTTTTCAGGGTGTTGAGTCTTATCGCCTTCCTATTACATCAGTGTTAGCTAATTCTGTTTGCGCCACATTGTTGAGAATAAGGGTCCCGATTTTGTGACGTTTGTCGAGGCTGGTGGTCTGGCGCGCAGCGGTTTCAATGAGGCTGGTATCTCGATTACTGCAAATTATCTTGAATGCGAACGCGACTATAAGAAGCTGGGTGTTCCTCTGGGTCTCGTGCGCCGCAAGGTGCTGGAGCAAGAGCATTTTGCAAAAGCAATCAAAGCTGTGGCTTCGACGCCAAAATCCTGCTCGAACAACATCATGATTGCGACGAGTGCCGGTTTTGGTATCGATTTTGAATGTGCGCCAGACGAATCCTTCCCGATCCTTCCGGAAAATGATCTCATCGTTCACGCCAACCATTGGGTTAGTCCGATAGCGCTGACGAAGCTGCGCGATACCGGTATCCCGTTTGTGCCTGAAAGCTTCTACCGTGATTGGCGCGTTCGCCAGTCACTTGAATCACATGGTGGAAAAATTGGCCGCAAAGAGCTCAAGGAAGCGCTGTTTGACGACTTCCTGACACCTTATGCAGTCTGCCGCCCGCCGCGTCCCGGCAATCACGACAATATCACGGCCACAGTTGCCATGGTGGTGATGGAAGCAGCGCTTGGTATGATGGAAATCGCGCCATTGCCTGCCCTGAACCGCCAGTTTGCGACCTACTGTCTACAAGATTATACGCCGTTACCATCCGATGCCGCGCCGCGCGCGCAATCCCTCTTTATCGAAGGCTAAAGAAATGCTGCGCTTTGCGCTCTCCAGAATAGGCATGGCCATCCCAACATTGCTGATCGTGGCAGTGGCTGTGTTTGTGATCGTTCGGTTGATACCGGGCGATCCTGCAGCCCTGATGCTGGGTGATTCTGCGGATGCTGCGACGCTGGCTGCGCTGCGCGAGCAACTGGGCCTCAATCACAGCATCTTCACCCAGTTTCTGATCTGGGGCGGTAACGTTTTGCATGGCGATCTTGGCATTTCGATTGCCAACCAGCAGCCGGTGCTGCCGCTGGTTCTGGAGCGCTTTTCGGTGAGTGCGCGTATTGTGTTGTCTGCGGTGGTGCTTTCGACGCTTGTCGCTGTTCCGCTCGGAATGATCGCAGCATGGAAGCAGAACAGCCTGACCGATCTGACGCTTGTGACCTGTGCCACTTTGCTGCTTTCGGTTCCGGCATTCTGGATGGGCTTGCTCTTGTTGCTGGCCTTTGGCCTCAAGCTCGGCTGGTTGCCGATTGTCGGCTATGTCAGTTTCGGAGAGAACCCATGGAAAGCGTTTCTCTATCTGGTTCTGCCGATTACCACACTGTTTCTGCATGAAATCGGCGTCATCCTGCGCATGGCGCGCGCCTCGACGCTTGAAGTGCTCAATCTCGATTACATTACCCATGCCCGCGCCAAGGGACTGTCGGAAGCAACCGTGATGTGGCGTCATGCTTTCCGTAATGCGTTTGGCCCGACCTGGACATTGTTGGGGCTGATCCTTGGCAATCTGCTTGGCGGAATTGCAGTTGTGGAAACGGTTTTCACGATTCCCGGACTTGGCAGGCTTCTCGTTGATGCCATCTTTGCCCGCGATTATCCCGTCATTCAGGGCTGCTTGCTGTTCACAGCCTGCGTTTATGTGCTGGTCAATCTGATCGTGGACCTTCTCTATCCGTTCTTCGACCCGAAGGTGACGGCGAAATGAAAAACATCTCTCTCAACGCGCTGATTGGCGGAACTCTGACCGCAACGCTTCTCACGATAGCGGTAGTTGGTTCCTTCTGGACGCCTTATAACCCGCTCGCGCTGGACTTTGCCGCGCGTCTTGCGCCGCCAAGTGCAGCCCATTGGCTGGGTACGGATGAATTTGGGCGCGACCAGCTGAGCCGTCTTATGAAAGGCGCATCAGCCAGCGTTTCGATCAGCGTGTTTACAGTCTTCCTTGCCACGCTCGGCGGTGTGCTTGTCGGGGCACTCAGTGGCTTTTTGCGCGGCTGGTTCGACCGGATATTGATGATGGTCAATGATGCACTGCTGGCATTCCCCGGCATATTGATGGCGCTTGGTTTGCTGGCGGTCTTTGGTGCCAACAAGAACGGCATCATCTTAGCACTTGCTCTGGCCTATATGTCTTCGGTGATCCGCGTGGTCCGTGGCACGGTTTTGAGCCTGCGTGAACGGGAGTTCGTTGAGGCTTCCCGCGTCATGGGCAACTCGGAAATCTATACGATGGTGCGCCATATTCTGCCCAACTGTTTGGCACCGGTTCTGGTCATGGCAACGTCGATGTGCGGCTGGGCAATTCTCGCAGAAAGCTCGCTCAGCTTTCTGGGGCTGGGCGTGCCGCCGCCAGCGCCGACATGGGGCAATATGCTGGCCGGAAGCCGCAATTTCATTGAGCAGGCCGTTTGGCTCGGTATTTTCCCCGGCCTTGCAATTTCGCTGTCGCTGCTTGGTATTAATCTTCTTGGTGACGCGTTGCGCGACCGCCTCGACCCACGCATGAGGAAGCGCTCATGACTTCCGCCCCCCTGCTTCAAATCGACGATGTCAGTCTGCGTGTTGGTGACAGTGCGCTGGAGATCGTCAAACGCGCTTCCTTCTCTATAAATGCTGGGGAAATTCTCGGTATCGTTGGTGAATCCGGCTCCGGCAAAACCATGCTTGCGCGGGCGGTCATGGGGCTGGTTCCGTCGTCGATCAAAACAAGTCATGGTGCGATCCGCTTCAAGGGGCAGAACGTGTCAACGATGTCGCCAGCTGCTTTGCGCGGCCTTCGCGGTGATGGCATTGCCATGATCTTTCAGGAGCCAATGACCTCGCTTACCCCATCGCTGACCATCGGGCGGCAGCTTGAAGAAGGGCTTGAACTGCATTTTCCGGCTGAGAAAGCGCAACATGCCGACTGGATCAGAGCCATGTTGTTGCGTGTCGGCATTGCCGATCCTGATCGGGCGATTGAGGCGTTTCCACATGAGTTCTCAGGTGGAATGCGCCAGCGCATCATGATCGCCTGTGCGATGCTGATGAAGCCTGATCTGCTGATTGCGGATGAGCCGACCACTGCGCTTGATGCGGTTATCCAGCGCGAGGTCATGGAGTTGCTGGTCGATCTCACACGAGAACGTGGCACGACTGTTTTGCTCATCAGCCACGATCTTCCAATGATCGCGCGCTATTCCAACCGTGTGGTTGTGATGCGCCATGGCGAAGTGGTTGAAACGGGCGATACCGCTGATGTTCTGGCAAGGCCCCAGCATGATTACACCCGTAAACTGCTCTCTACATTGCCGGTTCGTGGGCCTGCGCGCACTATTCCAAAAGCTGAACCGCTGATCAGCGTGCGCGATCTTGTGGTTGATTTTGAAGGTCGGGGCGGCTGGTTCAAGAAAGCTGGCGGAAAGCGAGCCCTGCACGGGATTACGATTGACGTTATGCCAAACGAGGTTGTTGCCGTGGTTGGCGGCTCCGGTTCGGGCAAGACCACAGCCGCACGCGTGATGGCCGGACTGATCAAGCCGAGCGAAGGGAAGTTGTTGTTCAAGGGCCAGGCTGTTGAGAGACGTTCGTCCTATTATCAGGATTATCGTTATCACACGCAGATGGTGTTTCAGGACCCGTATTCATCGCTCGACCCGCGGATGAAAGTGGGCGCGCTGGTCGGTGAGGCGCTGCGCTTCTCGAAAGAGCTTTCGTCCAGCCAGAAAGCGGACCGTGTTACCGAAACACTCAAGGATGTTGGCCTCGGTGGAGATTATGCCAATCGTTATGCGCATGAAATGTCGGGTGGTCAGCGTCAGCGTGTGGCGATTGCGCGTGCGCTCGTGCGCCGTCCGGCTTTTGTCATTGCCGATGAAGCTGTCTCGGCACTTGACGTAACGGTGCGTGCGCAGGTTCTCGATCTCTTCGCAAAGCTCCAGCAGAGCTATGGCTTCGGTTGCCTGTTCATTACCCATGATCTGGGTGTGGTTGAACAAATTGCCGATCGTGTGATCGTCATGAATGACGGACGCATTATCGAACAGGGAACGCGTGACGAGATTTTCGACGCGCCGCAGAACGATTATACCCGCCGTCTTTTGTCAGCCATTCCAATGCTCGAACTGACGGATGAGGGTGGCGTCAAACTCAAATGGCGCGGCGATAATGCAATTAGGAAATCCGGAGAGGAGGGCGGTCATGTCCACCACTGAGGAAAAGCCTGCCTCCAAGCGGCAGGGCCATGGCAAAAAACTCAGCTTCTACGATTTCGGAGCGACCACGTTTTTTGCTAGCCAATTCGATCAGCGTTTCAGCTACTGTCTTTATGTCCCTGAAGACTATAACGAGGACGGCACCGAGACGCACGAACTGATCGTGATCATTCATGGAACGGGGCGGACGGCTGCACAATACCGCGATCACTTTGCAAGTTTTGCGCAAAAAAACCGCTGCATCGTACTGGCACCGCTGTTCCCTGCTGGCATCGTCGTGCAGGACGATCTTGCCAACTACAAGCGCATCGAGTTTCACGGCATTCGCTTTGATCATATTCTGCTGTCGATGATCGACGAAGTGGCCGCCAAATATCGCCTTAAAAGCAATCGCGCCATCATGTACGGTTTTTCGGGCGGCGGGCAGTTCTGCCAGCGCTTTTTCATGCTGCATCCCCACAGGCTCAAGGCCGTCTCTATCGGAGCGCCGGGCGTCGTGACCCTGCTCAATTCTGATTATGACTGGTGGGTCGGCATTCGCGATGTCGAAGCACGTTTTGGCTGCCGCATTGATCTTGAAGCGATGAGAAGCGTGAGCGTTCAAACAGTGATTGGTCAGGAAGATACCGCGACCTGGGAAATCGCCATCCCGCGTGACAGCGCCTTCTGGATGGACGGCGCCGACCTTCAGGGTGATTGCCGGATCGACCGTATTGAAGCACTGGCCAGGTCGTTTGAAGCTCACGGTATTGCGGTTCGCAAGGACAGAGTTCCGGGTGTGGCTCACGAGCCTTTCAAAGTGCTGGAGCCGGTCGAGGCATTTTTCGCGGATGTGCTGAGGTCGCAAAGCTGATCAGGCCGTAAAATTAAAAACAAAAAGGGGAAACCAAAATGTTCAATCCAATTTCACTGCGCTCTGCATTCGGCATTGCGCTTCTTGGCCTCAGCGCCACATCCTTCCAGGCACATGCTGCGGACGATGAGACCTTGCGCGTCGCCATTCATTCAGATGTGGCAAGCATCAATCCGGGCGTCAATCGCGATGCCAATGCCGATATGGTTGTAGCCCATATCGCCGAAGGTCTGGTGGCTTATGGTGACGATCTTGCCATCAAGCCGATGTTGGCCGAGAGCTGGACCACAAATGCCGATCATACAGTCTATGAATTCAAGCTGCGCAAAGGCGTCAAGTTCCAGAATGGCAAAGACCTGACCGCCAAGGATGTCGTCTGGAATTTCGAGCGCTATCTCAAGCCGGATACAGCGTTTCAATGCGTCAATCGCTATAATGGCAAGGTCGATTCCGAATTGAAGTCGGTCGAGGCTGTTGATGACAGCACGGTGCGTTTCAACTTCGCAGCACCTGCGCCAAACTTCGTTATCACAATGGCGACCATCCAGTGTACACCATGGATATTGAGCCCGGAATCCGTTGATGCTGATGGCAAGTTTGTAAAGCCGATTGGCACCGGTCCCTATGCTTTTTCCAAATGGGAGCGTGGTCGTTATCTGGACCTGACCCGTTTTGATGATTATGCGGCTTTGCCCGGCGATGTCGACGGTCTGGTGGGGGACAAGACAGGTCATGTAAAGACCATTCAGTTCATGACTGTTCCTGATTCAAGCACCCGCACCAATGGCTTGCTTTCCGGTGAGATCGACTTCATCGACGAAGTGGAGCCAACCGGCGTCAAGGATCTGGAAGCAAAAGGCATGAAGGTCAATGTGCAGCAGACGCCTGCATGGATGGTGCTTCAGATTCAGTCCGCTTCCGATAAGCTGAAAGATCCACAGATGCGGCAGGCGATTGCTCATGCAATTGATCTTAATCAGCTTGCCGCCGCCATAGGCGAGGGGATGTATACACCGAACCCGTCGGTGATTGCACCAAACACCATCTATTCGGATAATCAGGCGGCTGCCTGGCCTGCATATGATCCAGCCAAAGCGCAGGAACTGCTGACCAAGGCCGGATATAAGGGAGAACCGATCAGCCTTCTGGTTGCCAACCGCCAGAATCGTGTGCAGGTTGCAACGATCATTCAGGCATTCCTTGCAGCCTCCGGCATCAATGCGCAGCTCGAAGTGCGTGACTGGGCGACCCAGCTCGACCAGTATCGTCGTGGCGCCTATGAACTTGCCGTGTTTGCTTATTCAGCTCGTCTTGATCCGCTGCTGTCTTTCCAGTCGATGATTGGTGACAAGAAGGCTGATGCTGCGCGCCAGTGGGATGATGCCAAGGCGGAAGAACTTCTCAAGCAGGTTTCAGCGAAGAGCGACGTCGAAGAACGCAAGAAGCTCTTTAACGAACTCAACACTCTGATGGGTGAGCAGGTTCCGATCCTTGGTCTGGTCAATTTGCCGTCCATCACGGCGACTGGTCCCAAGGTGAATAATTACAAAGGCTGGGCTGGCGATACAGATCGCTTCTGGATGATCAGCAAGGAACAGTAAAACGCTCCGCTTTGCGGGCTTAGCATTGGGATAAACCCATGACGTCTACATCCTTTGACTACACCCGGACCGATGCGGTCGGTCTGGGAGAGGCCATTCGCGCAAAAATTCTGTCGCCGCGTGAGGCTGTTGAGGAGGCATTTGCAGCAATTGATCGTTGCAATCCCGATCTGAATGCGGTGATCTATGAGATGCGCGATCAGGCGGAAGAACAGCTTAAAGTGTTGCCGGAGGGTCCGCTCAGTGGTGTTCCTGTGCTGCTGAAGGATGACTGCCCTTCCTATGCCGGTGCAGCGATGTCCTTTGGGTGTCGGGCCGCAGAGGGAAATACCTCGCAGCGCGATCATGAACTCGTCAAACGCTATAAGTCGGCTGGTTTGGTGGTGGTGGGTAAAACCAATCTGCCTGAATTTTCCTGTAACATCGCAACGGAATCCTCGCTGCATGGTCCGGCGCTTAATCCCTGGGATATAAAACGCAGCATTGGCGGTTCTTCTGGCGGTGCAGCAGCGGCAGTTGCTGCACGTATGGTGCCTGTGGCCTATGGCAATGACGGAGCCGGCTCGATCCGCATTCCCGCATCTTGTGGCGGACTTTTCGGGCTGCGCCCGTCACGCGGGCGTGTCCCCTGCGGTCCGGTCTCGACAGAAAACTGGGGCGGAATGGTCAGCCATCATGTTTTGACGCGTTCGGTTCGTGATTCCGCGATGATGCTGGATCTCACAGATGCGCTGGAACCGGGTTCGCTTTATGCGGCCCCGGCCAAAAAAGACTTGTTCGTCAACAGTGTCAGAACGGCACCGCGAAAGCTTCGTATCGGCCTCTGGCAACAGTCTGATCTCCGTCAAGATCTGGACGAGCAGGCGGTTGCAGCACTGGAGGCAACGATTGCGCTGTGCGAACAACTCGGGCATAGCGTCGTTCGGGTCAAGCCTGATTTTGACGGTGTTCGGCTTGCAGACGCCATACAAAAACTGATCGCCGTTTACACGGCAATTGAAGTGGCGGATGTTGCCGTAACAACGGCGAAGCCCGCTAATGATCTTTATTTTGAGCCATCAAATCTGGGATTGGCTGCTTACGGCGATGGTTTGACCGCCACAGAGGTTATTCATGCGCGTTTGACGGCGAACAGTACGGCGCGCAGTTTTGGTCGTCTGTTTGAAGAATGCGATGTGGTGCTAAGCCCGGTTATGCCGATTGGATCGTTTCCGCTTGGCATGCTCGACGTGCGCTCAGCCGATTGGAAGGGCTTTGCCCGACAGTTTCTGGACCTGACGACCTTTACCCATCCGGTCAATGCCGCCGGCCTGCCTGCAATGAGTGCTCCACTTCATGAAACGTCTGATGGTTTCCCGATTGGCAGCCAGTTCATTGCCCCTTATGGGGGCGAAAATTTGCTATTCGAACTGGCAGGTCAGTTAGAAGCCATGTGTCCATGGTCTGATCGTCTGCCCGCCATTCACGCCTGAAATCAAGAGACAAGCGATGCTCTACACAAAGCCCTATTTCCAACCGTCCGATACGACCGAGGTTTTCGATCTCGTTGACAGAACGGTGCTTGGTACTTTGATCACCAGTCACGAGGGTGGCGTTGCGATATCGCACCCTGTCTTCATGATGGATCGGACACGCGGCGAAAACGGTACGCTGGTTTCGCATGTTGCAGCATCCAACGGTCATGTTGAGTTTCTCAAGCGTGGCCTGCCGTCAATCGCGATCCTGATGGATGCTGGTCATTATGTGTCATCGTCCTGGTATCCGGGTTATCCGGAAAGGGACAGCGCGCCGACCTGGAGCTTCATGGTTGCTCATATCCACGGCACGCCCAAAATCCTGTCGGAAGCAGCGACCGCCAAACATCTTCACGAGCTTGTCAAACATATGGAAAAGGGTCGTGACAAGCCCTGGCAGATGAAGGAACTCGGCCCCGGCGGTCTGGAACGGCGTCTGCCCAATATCGTTGGCTATGAAATGCCGATTGAGAAGATGGAAATCAAGTTCAAGCTCGGCCAGGACGAACGATCGGCAGATATGAGTGCTGCAATCAAAAAACTGCGCGAAGAGGGGCGGGAAGACGTTGCCGAAATGATGGCACGTCACTGCAAGCTTTAGAACGCCATGCGCCTGCCAGGTGCAAAAAGGTCACTCTAACACTTTATACTTGCTGCGTAATTTTACCTTAAACGGTTTCAATTTTCGGAAATTATGCAGTGGAAATCCAGATGGGGATCTGAGTTGATGATGGGGAGGAGCGCTTCGCTCCTATCAGGCACGTAATCCAGCATTCACAGCCATAACAGGTGGCCGGTTTCAGCGAGTTCCAGCAGCTTGTTCTTAGCACGACGGAAAATCTCTTTCCGCCGAAAAACTCCTATTGTCTAAAACCAAAGGGGACACTTACTCAAATGAAGAAAACTCTAGCTGCAACGGTCGCTGTTCTGGCAATGTCGCAAGCTGCGTCGGCTGCCGATACCATAGTGGCACCCGAGCCGGAAGCTGTGGAATATGTCCGCGTTTGCGATGCCTACGGCAAAGGCTATTTTTATATTCCTGGAACGGAAACATGCCTGCGTTTGGCGGGTTATGTGCGTTATGATGTTAGCGGTGGTGATTATGCTTATGCACGCGTTCCAAGCACCAAAAAAATGGATACTTACGGGCAGTTGACCCGTTTCACTTTCCGCACATTTACCGGAACCGAAACTGAACTCGGTACCCTCAAAACAGTCACCGAAACGCGCTATCAGTGGTACAATGGTGCAGACTCTTCGTCGTCGGGCTCCCTGCGTCTTGGCTTTATCGAGCTTGGTGGTCTTCGTGTCGGTCTCGACCAGTCGGCATTCGTGACTTTCTCTGATTATCTGGGCAACGTGCTCAATGATGATGTCATTCTGGCCGGTGGCTATCGTACCAATCTGATCAGCTATACCTACAAGAACAAAGAAGGCTTCTCGGCTATCTTGTCGCTTGAACAAGGTGGCAATTCCGATTCCGATGTTGATGTTACAATCGATGATTATATGCCGCATGTGGTGGGTGGTCTGAAATATGCTCAGTCATGGGGCAGCATTGCAGGCGTAGCTGCCTATGACGCGCGTAACGAAGAATGGGCGGGTAAGGTCAAAGTTGATCTCAAGGTGAGCGACAAGTTTTCTCTCTGGTCGCAGTTTGCCTATAAGTCGAATGATGACCATTACAAAGCCAATGCCAATGGCGATGTCTATCGCATTGTCGATAGTTTCTACGGCACATGGGGCGGAGACTGGGCCTCGTGGGGTGGCTTTGCCTATCAGGCGACAAAAAAGGCGAAGCTCAACCTGCAAGTTGGCTATGATGCCAGCGAGACCCTGATGGCGACTGGCAATGTCAGTTATGCATTAGTGCCAGGATTTAACATCACGCCTGAAATTACCTATGTTCAGTGGAACAACAAGCGCATTGCGCTTGATGGACAAGATGCCCTTGGTTTAAAAGTGCGCTTCCAGCGTTCCTTCTAATCTCGATGTTGGTGCATGGATGTGAAAGCACTCGGAGCCCGGTTTTTATGCTTATATTAAGCGGTCTCCATTTTCACACGGGCGGATTGTACCTTTGGTTTTCGCATTCTCAATTGAATGCTGGAAAGGGCACATCTTGAAGTCCATCTGCGGGATAGAGGCGGCAGACAACACTCACGTCGAAGAGTGGTATGCGCACTTAAGATGATCCTTGCACCAACATCAGTATCTGTCCATTCGGCAATGCTGATCGTTGTATTTGCGATTCTTGATGTAGTTTTCCGGTATCATTACAAATGTCGAGGAAGGCGCGCGAGAGGTCACAGCCAACTATAATCTGTGGCATCGTATAAGCTCCTACCCATGTCATGCGGGCTCAAGCCGCCAAGCAACTGTTCAGGTTGATGACCAAGCGGGGAGGCCCTTACTCTCGTTCGGGATTGGGTCCACTGGGTGACGGGCTGTCCTCCGCACAGTCACAATAACACATTATCAATAGATAGGGGGCAGCCGAGCGAGTTCAGACGCGTAGCACTGCGGTCAAAGGTCTGCTGGTTTGGGTTGTATGTACTTGAGTGGCAAGAAGCCCAAAACAACGACAATGATGCCTCCAATTCCAGTATCAATCAGCCGCTGCATTCCATAATCTATATCGCGCGTTCCGGGAACAATGATGTCAACAAGTATCAAAATTAATGGTGTGAGAAAAATTGCCTGCAAAACGTAGGAGCGTTGCATCGCCCAAGGCAATATTCCGGCGAGCAGAGACATCAGGATAATCAAAGCCAAGCCCTTCGGGATGAGCGCAAGCGCCAGAGCGCCGATCAGCACACCTACCAAAGTACCAATAATCCTCTGAACTGCGCGATCTCTGATAGAGCCAAAATCAGGTTTCATTACGAGACCGACCGTCAGCGGCACCCAAAACCAGTGTGCTTCATGATTGAACCAATGAATCGAGTATGCTGCACCAAGGCAAACAGCGAAGGCGAAAGCCGTAGGCAAAGAAGTTGTGTTGGATGCATGTGATGCAGTGCTGGGCGCCGTTTTCGTCGGCTCATCCTGTGCATGCCAGCCTCGGATCAGAACTTCGACGCCGAGTACCAAGGCGTAAAATAAAGCGCCCACCAGATAGAGAAGTGCAGGTTCCCAAAAGGGAGAAATTGCAGGAACACCAAGGGCAATTGAAGCGAGAAGCAGGGTTTGCAACGTACCAATGGATAGCGCTCTACTCTTAGTGCTTAACAAAACAGAAGCAAATCCAACAACCATCATCAAGACAACCACTGCACCCCACGGCAAGGATCCAAGGTAGCCCAACAGATAGCCGAGTGCGCCCAAAGGTGCGGAAATGAGTATCTTTGCAAATATGGAGCGATAGCTGCCTGAACTCTCCCCCGTGATCATCATCAGGCACCCCATGGCAATCCACATGCCAGTCATGATGTCACCAAGAATTAAGCCCAGTGTAAAGGGTGCGCCAATGCAAACAAAAGATCGTATTGCTCTGCTCCACTGCCATTTAGCAGGATTCAATCTTAATAATGCGAATGTCGGATCACTGCTGCTGGCCACCTGATCTTTACCCTTTTCTTTAAATATTTAGTTTTTGAGAACGTCATAATTATAATTATTCTGGCCGAATTCAAGCATATTTCCGATAGCTTAATCACAAGCATAATCAATTATTTCTATGCCCCACGGGCGGTCGATAAACCGCCTTTGATAACCTCTAAATTTATCTATGTGAGGGGCGCGAAGAAGTGTTGTCGCATATACTGCGTGCCGGTGGGTATCTAATGATACTCCTATATTCACTTCGCAATCGGTTTCGGCACTGGATTGCGCTCTGGGCCTGCAACCACGCCGTCCGATCTTATGAGGCATTTTTTGAAAAGATACGCCCCAAAACCAATGCAGGAATAAACATCAGCAGAAGGAGTTCTTTAAGTGGTTGATTTTCTTGAATTTATTGGTGAGCGCGCAGGGATTCGAACCCTGGACCTACTGATTAAAAGTCAGTTGCTCTACCGGCTGAGCTACGCGCTCCCTTAAGGAACAAATCGTCCCTGGAAGTGTGGCGGAACATACGGGCGGCTTTCGGATTGGTCAACACCATAAAATCAAGTTTCTCCAACATAATTTCAAAAAAATTGCCTTACTCGCTATAAATTTTGTCGTCACAGGTCTTCCCGATGAAACCGTGGAACCAAATCTGCTCATTTGGCATGGAATTCAGCCATTAAACGTCATGCAATGCAGATTCGTTATGCCAGAAGGAGAGAGCTGTAACCTCATTAAGAATCAAATCAATGAAAAAGGACTTCGTCACAATGACGACCGCCATATATGGCTTCAATAGAAGCTGCGATTGAGGCCACCAGAGCAAATGCCACCAGCAGGAAGGCCGTCAGAATGCCAGGGATCGGATTTAAGACTGATAAGAGGTTTGATTGCCGATTGGCTGTGCAGGAAGAAGCGCAGCGCCAAGGCTGTATGAACAAGGCACCGGCTAAAAATGCCGGTGCCTTTCATTTTAACTCGCGGGGCGAGGCGGCAGGCCTGCATGCGCGCGCATTTTTTCGTAAAGAGCGGCAGCAATCGGCTCGTAATTTTCATCGAAGTGATGCCCACCTGAAAGCTTCATCAGGTCGGCCCCTTTGAGCTCCGGTGCTGTGCAAGCCGTATCGTCTTCCTCTTCACCATAAACGCAGACCACGCGATCCAGCGGAATTGTCGTGATAGCTGGAACGACGTCCTTGTCACCATCCATGCCGAGCCAGCCTTCAATCGAAACCTGGAATGTGGTGGTTGTTTCGACGCCAAGAAGTCCGACCATTTTGGTGCGGTCCTGAATCGCTGGATCCAGATATTTCCAGGCAAACGGGAATGTATCTGCGCCAAATGAATAGCCAAGAACGGCGACGGGCAGCTTATTGGATGGATCAGCTTTTTTGATCATTGCGGTTGTATCACGCGCTATTTCTTCCGGCGTGCGTTCTGACCAGAAATAGCGCAGTGAATCGACACCGATCACATGAACGCCATTGGCTTGAAGCCATTCACCAATTGATTTGTCGAGATCGCGCCAACCGCCATCCCCCGAGTAAAACACGGCAACTATATCAGCCTTGCCGCCTTTGGCTGGTAAATCGACAATGGGGAGTGCTTCATTCTTCGCGTCCATATCAGCCATTGCCACGACATTGTTCACGGCCATGTTCATACGAGCGGGGAAGTCTGCGCCGCTTTGCAGTACGGCTACGCTCTTTTGTCTTGCTTCGACAGGGTTGTTGACGGGAGAGCCGTTGGGTCCAATTACCAATGTGGGTGTAGGAATTTTGGCATCATATTCATAGGTGAATCCGCCGCCCGGTGCATTCACCGCTTCTGCTTCTTCTGTGCATGAGGGCAGGCGGGTTTTTGCAGGTGTCGGGTCGAGAGCGACTGCACCGGCAATGGTTGCATCGGGCGAATCCGATGCTGCGGCATATGCAATTGTCGCGCCCTGACCAATGCCGGTCACGACGGGATGAAAATAGACATCAAGATCGAGTCCGCGCAGGGCCTCCTTGGCAATCGCTTCAAAGTCCGAGTCGAGATAATTGCACTCACCATCTTCTTTATCGAGTGCAGCGCGCCACGGACCCAGTTCGACAGGCAACACGATCATGTTGCGTGCCAGCATTGCATCCATATAAGCGCGTTCATTCTCACCAATTCCGTTTTCGTCACTCAGCAGAATGGCAAGGCCAACCGGATCGCCTTTGGGCATGTAAACCGGGATATTGGAAAGCCGTTCAGCACTGGCATGGATTACCGGTTCGTCGGCATTGAAAAACTGCGCCCACTGACGCGCAATTTTGCCCGGATGCAGCGCAGCATAGACACCTGCACCGCCGAGCAAAACCAGCCCAAAGACAGTTAAAAGAATGCGTCGCTTCTTCATTTACGGATAAACTCCAGTGGGCTGCCATTGATTAGTGTTGTTGCATCGATGAGTGTGCGGGGTGTTTCAAGACCGCCGGGACAAACCATATAGTGCGGTGTCCAGACGGGGTCGAATTTTTCCTTGAAGGCTTTGAGGCCATCAAAGTGGTAGAGGTCGGCACCGCGCCGATAGATGAATGATCCGAAGCGGTTCCAGCGCGAGGCTAATCTGCTGCGGTTCAGACCTGATAGCGGCGCAGCCCCGAGATTGAACCATTTATAGCCCTGTTCTTTGCTATACATGAGCAGTTTGGCAAAAAGAGCGTCCATAAGCAGTTTATGCACATTGGGCATGTAGCGCATGAGATCGACTGTGATCTCGTATTTGTCGGCACCGCGCCAGATATTGGCGAAGGCAACGATCTCTCCGTCTTTTTTAAGCACAGCCACATCGAACCGCGTCATGTAGTCGTCGTCGAAATAGCCAAGCGAAAAGCCTTTTTCGCTGCCTGATTTATGGTCAAGCCATGCATCGCTGATTTCACGCAGACGCGGAATAAGCGGTGGAACCTCTTTCACGTCTATAACTTCAAATGTCAGCCCATCCTTGTCGACTTTTCGATCGGCATAACGGAATGGCTGACGGCGCGGACCTTCGAGCGAAAAATCGCTGAGGTCAACGCGGGCGACTTCTCCAAGCTTCAGCGCCACCAATCCCATGTCGAGAAACAATGGCAGACTGGTTGGTCCAACGCCGTAAAATACGGTGCGCAGCGCCATCTTGTCTGCCAGGCTATGGAAAGACCACGCGAGTTCCTTTGCAGCCTGTTTGTCGCCAATCGGCTCGCCCAGCGCAATCAGACTGCCACCCGATTGCGCATACATGATGAATGCGTTGTTATCGGGCGCAAGCAGAAATTGCTTGTCACCAAGAAGCGCAAGGGCTGCATCTGTATGCGGACATTGCGCAACAAGTTCAAACACCGCAGGGGGGATTGAGTAATCACGCTTGCGTTTGCGCTGGCTGTGCCGGTTGATGATCGAGTTCAGACCGACTGCCGCCACAACAGCAAACACCAGAACGGTGGCGCGCAAAAAGCGTGGTGCATTATCGTTCCAAGCAAAATCCCACCAGAGATTATTGGAATATTCCACGTGGCGATAAACGAAGAAGCCAAGCCAAGTGGAGACGATGACAGTTGTGCCGACAGAGGCAATCCAGCTCCAGCTCAGTTCAAATGGTCCGGAAATCGGGCGGCGATAAAAGGAATCGCGAAAGCCCCATAAAGCAAGAGCAAAAACGCACAGAATGCTTGCTTCTTCCCAATCCAAACCTTTCGCAATCGAAAACACTGCACCAAACAGCAAAAGCACGATTGCAGCAATCCATGCGCGCTCCAGTCGTCTGAACAGGCCACGCGCTACGATCAACAGCGCAACGCCGACAAGGCTTGCGGCAAGATGCGATGTTTCGACAAAAAACTCTGGAACAACACTGGAGAGTATTTTTACACGATAGCGCAAGTCGGGCGTTGCACCCGATACGAGCAGAATAATACCGCCGAGGAAGATGATACTGGCAGAGAGACCGGGAATGAGTGGCTCGACAAGGCGCTTTGCAAATTTGGCCTGACGCCCCAACATCTGCCTGCGGCGCATCCCCTCCCAGATGAGAAGGCCAATTGTGGATACGACAAGCGGCATGACTGTGTAGATCACACGATAGGCAAGCAGACCGGCAATGGCTTGTGGATTGTCACCAATGCCAAGGCCAGCAATGATGGTTGCTTCAAATGCACCAAGTCCGCCCGGCGCATGGCTCGCAATGCCTAGAACGATAGCAATCACATAGACGAGCGCGAAGACCGCAAAGCTCGGAACCGCATCCTGTGGCATCAGCACATAGAGGGTTGCAGCTGCAGCGCCTACATCGACAAGGCCTGCAAAAATTTGGGTCACTGCACCTTTCGAGTTGGGCAGTCGCAGGCTGAGCGAGCCTAAGCGAAGCGTTCTTTGGCCATGTGAGAGCCAGTAGATCAGCCAGCCAATGCCGCCAAGAATGATAATGCCAGCGACAACATCAATGCGTGCATCAATCGTCGAAATCCACGGCACATCCTGCGGATCAATCAGCAGAGCCGCGCCCACCATGATGATAAGTGCAAACCAGATTGCAAACCACGAGGTGCCGACGATCTTGCCGATATCGGCAAGGCTGATCCCTTCCGCAGCATAGATGCGATAGCGCAGTGCACCGCCCGTCAGCAGCGAAAAGCCGATGGCGTTGGAGATTGCATAGCCTGCCGCACCTGCAACCGCTGCGATACGACGCGGTATTTGGTTAGGCGCGATTGTGTCGACCGCCACCACGTCATAAAGCGCTACCGCAGCGTAGCTCAGCATAGTGAACAGAACTGCGAGGCCGATGACACTCCATGGGAGATCATGGAATGCGACCAGCGTATCCTTGCGCGAGGTATTCTGAAGCAGGCTTTCCAGAACATAAATTGCCAGCAGCGCGATCGCAATGCCCGCAACTGGAAACAGAAAATGCTGGTAGCGTTTCAGCCATCCAGAAGACTTGCTTTGTTCTTTGGTGGCTGAAGAAGGTTCTTCGTTGTCAATTAAGCTCATCGGAGCGTCGTCCAGTTGGAGCAATCTAATTTTGCGCAAATGATCCTGATTTAGGGCGAACTTGTGTTCGAATGAGATGCTGCATTGAAAATAATCAAAGTAATGTCGAAGTTGGGTTATAAGGCCATCAAAGGGTATTTCACTCGGGTCGGATTATGCCTTAATTGGCAGTGGCCGCAAGCGCTTTGGATAAAACGGGGAAGTTTCCCCGAGTTTGTTCAAAAACAAATGAATAGAGCTGTTTATCTGTTTCAGATAAGAAAAACTCTATGTAAAAAATGAGGTTTCAGTGCTTAGTGTTTCTTATTTGACGGCTGCCGGTGCGGGTGCGCTGTCGTTTCTTTCGCCCTGTGTCCTGCCGCTTGTGCCGCCTTATCTGTGCTATATGGCGGGTGTGAGTGTTGAGGATTTTCGTGCAGAAAAAGAATCACGCATTGCTGCGGCTCCTTCGCATCGTCGTTCTCTTGCTTTTGCGGCTATCTGCTTTGTACTCGGTTTTACCACTGTTTTTGTGGCCCTTGGGGCTGGTGCATCGTCCATCGGCGCATTTCTGCGCATGTGGCAGCAGGAAATCGCTATGGCGGCGGGCGTCGTCATCATTCTGATGGGCCTCAACTTCCTGGGGGTGCTGCGCTTTTCATTCCTATCGCGTGAGGCGCGTTTTCAGGCGCGTAATGCGCCAGCTTCGCCATTGGGCGCTTATGTCATGGGGCTGGCTTTTGCCTTTGGTTGGACGCCATGTATTGGCCCGGTTCTGGGGCCTATCCTCACATTGGCAGGCGGCAGCAGCACGGTGATTGACGGCGCTGCCCTTCTGGCAGTGTATTCGCTGGGTCTGGGAATTCCGTTTCTGATTGCGGCTCTTTTTTCGGGCGCATTCATGCGGTTTTTGTCACACTTCCGGGTTCATCTGGGCAAAGTTGAAAAAGCGATGGGCGCGTTGCTCGTGATTGCTGGTGTGCTTTTCCTGACCGGCGGAATGCAGTCTTTCTCGTTCTGGCTGCTCGAAACTTTCCCGGCACTGGGGCGCTTGGGCTGAAATTGTAAGTTTCCATATACGCTTTAATGCTATTGAGCAGATGAGCCTTTAATCTTTCTGGACGATATTATGACAGACCGTACATGCCTTTCCATCGTGCTTGCCGCTGGCGAAGGCACGCGTATGAAATCGAGTTTGCCAAAAGTTCTGCATCAGGTAGCAGGCCTGCCGCTGGTCTCGCATGTGGTTAAGGCCGTGCAGGGCACTGGTAAAAGCGACGTGGCTCTGGTCGTCGGGCGCGGTGCAGATGAAGTGCGCGGCGCTGTCGAAAAAATTGCCGATGCGGTTTCTGCCTTTGAGCAGACAGAGCGTTTGGGTACGGCCCATGCGGTTCTGGCCGCGCGCGCAGCAATCGAGCGCGGTTATGATGATCTGCTGATCGTCTTTGGCGATACGCCGCTGATCGAAGCGCATTCGTTGCAGGCTGCGCGCAACAAGCTTTCAGAGGGTGCTGACGTTGTCGTTATCGGTTTTCGTCCCGCAAACCCGCATGGCTATGGTCGCCTGATCGAAGAAGGTGGTAAGCTCACTGCGATTATCGAAGAGAAAGAAGCCACCGACGCCCAGAAGAAAATCGGCTTCTGCAATGGTGGTTTGATGGCCGTTCGTGGTCAACACGCTCTTGCTCTGCTTGATGCTGTTGATAACAAGAACGCCAAGGGCGAATATTATTTGACCGATATTGTTGGCCTCGCGCATGGCAACGGCCTGAATGTCGTGGCGATTGAAGTGCCTGTCGATAATGTGATTGGCATCAACAATCGTGCCGAACTCGCTGAAGCTGAAAGCATCTGGCAGAACCGCAAGCGTCAGGAAATGATGCTGGCCGGTGTGACGTTGATTGCGCCTGAAACTGTTTTCTTCTCACATGATACGCTGGTCGAAGCCGACGTTGTGATTGAGCCAAACGTCTTCTTCGGGCAGGGCGTGCATGTGGCATCGGGTGCACTGATTCACGCTTTCTCACATATTGAAGGTGCGAAGATTGGCGTAAATGCCGAGATCGGACCCTTTGCGCGTTTGCGTCCGGGTGCAAATCTTGGCGAAAAATCCAAAGTGGGTAATTTTTGTGAAGTGAAGAACGCCCAGGTCGGCAAGGGCGCGAAGATCAATCATCTGACCTATATTGGTGATGCTATTGTGGGCGCGTCGAGCAATATCGGTGCGGGCACAATCACCTGCAATTACGATGGCTATAACAAGTATAAGACGGTGATCGGCGAACATGCCTTCGTTGGCTCCAACAGCTCGCTTGTTGCGCCAGTATCGATCGGTGATAATGCCTATATCGCATCTGGTAGCACAATTACGGAGGATGTGCCTGCGGATGCTCTGGCTTTCGGTCGTGCGCGGCAAGAAACCAAAGAAGGTCGGGGAAAGATATTGCGCGAGAAATACGCTGCCATCAAAGCGGCTAAAACATCGTCGAAATAAACGGCCAACAGATGAATAGAACGACAGCCCTTTGGGTTGTCGTTTTACATTAGAATCTTTAAATCACAACTCAATGCGTGAATCTCGGATCTGGAGCACCCTATGTGTGGAATTATCGGCATTATCGGCAATGACGAAGTCGCACCGCGTCTGGTTGATGCGCTGAAGCGGCTTGAATATCGCGGTTATGATTCTGCCGGTATTGCCACGCTTTTGAATGGCAAGCTTGATCGCCGTCGTGCGGAAGGCAAACTGGTTAATCTGGAAAAACGTCTGGCGGGTGAACCACTTCCGGGCGTCATCGGCATTGGCCATACGCGTTGGGCCACACATGGCAAGCCCGTTGAACGCAATGCGCATCCACATATCACGCCGCGCTTGGCTGTTGTTCATAACGGCATTATCGAAAACTTTGCCGAATTGCGTGCTATGCTCGAAGCGGAAGGTTTTAGGTTCGAGACAGAAACCGACACTGAAGCCGTCGCGCATCTCGTGACGCGCGAGTTGAACAAGGGAAAATCGCCTGTTGAGGCCGTGCGCGACAGCCTGCCACTGTTACAAGGCGCTTTTGCACTCGCCTTCTTGTTTGAAGGCAATGAAGAAACGTTGATCGGCGCGCGTCAGGGGCCGCCACTGGCCGTGGGCTATGGCGAAGGCGAAATGTTCCTCGGTTCTGACGCTATCGCTTTGTCGCCATTCACCGACACAATTGCCTATCTTGAAGATGGTGACTGGGCAGTGCTGACCCGTAAGGGCGTGACCATCTATGATGAAAACAATGTTGAGGTTGAACGCACGATTTTGAAGTCACAGGCCGGTAATATGCTGGTCTCGAAGGGCAATCATCGCCACTTCATGCAGAAAGAGATGTTCGAGCAGCCGGAAGTGATTTCGCATACGCTCGCAAACTATCTCGATTTCACCACCGGTAAGGTGCGTCGGGAAGCGATTGCTGTTGATTTTGCCAAGATTGACCGGCTGACAATCTCTGCCTGTGGCACCGCTTTTTATGCGGCTTCGGTGGGCAAATACTGGTTCGAGCAGATCGCACGTCTGCCGGTCGATAGCGATATCGCTTCGGAATTTCGTTATCGCGAAATGCCGCTTTCAAAGGATTCGCTCGCGATGTTCGTTTCGCAGTCTGGTGAAACGGCGGATACGCTCGCGTCGCTGCGTTATTGCAAATCGCAGGGTTTGAAAATCGCCTCTGTGGTCAATGTGACCGGATCGACCATTGCGCGTGAATCGGATGCCGTGTTCCCGACGCTGGCCGGTCCTGAAATCGGTGTGGCCTCGACCAAGGCTTTCACCTGCCAGCTTTCGACCATGGCGTCACTTGCGATTGCTGCTGCAAAAGCGCGCGGTGCGATTGATGACAAGCGTGAACAGGAACTGGTGCGTCAGCTTTCGGAAGCACCGCGCTTTATCAATCAGGTTCTCAAGCTTGAAGACCAGATTGCTACCGTCTGTCACGAGTTGGCAAAGGTCAGCCATGTGCTTTATCTCGGTCGTGGAACATCGTTCCCGTTGGCCATGGAAGGCGCGCTGAAGCTCAAGGAAATTTCCTACATTCACGCCGAAGGCTATGCGGCTGGTGAACTCAAGCACGGCCCGATTGCGCTTATTGATGAGACCATGCCGGTTATCGTCATTGCGCCGTCGGATCGTCTTTATGAGAAGACCGTTTCCAACATGCAGGAAGTGGCAGCCCGCGGCGGCCGTATTATTCTGATCACCGACAAGAAAGGTGCTGCGGCAGCAAGCCTTGATACGATGGCGACCATTGTTCTGCCGGATGTGCCTGAGTTTATCACGCCGTTGGTTTATGCTCTGCCGATCCAGATGCTCGCTTATCATACTGCTATTTTGATGGGTACGGACGTCGATCAGCCGCGCAATCTCGCAAAGTCGGTGACGGTAGAATAAAATTAAAACAATCTCTTATCTGAAAAAATTGACAGATAGATAGAAATGACCGCAGCGATGCGGCCATTTCGTTTTTATCCCGCGCGAAGCAGGCGGATCGCCTCATCGCGTCCGAAAAGATAAAGCAGCACGCGCAGCGCTTTTCCGCGCTCGCTTTCAAGGTCGGGATCGCTTGCCAGAATATAGCGCGCGTCTTTGCGAGCGATTTCCAGCAAGTCGCCATGTGCTTCAATCGAAGCAAGGCGGAAGCCCGGCGTACCTGATTGACGGGTGCCGAGCAACTCGCCTTCGCCACGCAGTTTCAGGTCTTCTTCGGCAATGCGGAAACCGTCTTCCGTTTCGCGCATCACCTTGAGACGGGCCTGTCCGATTTCACCAAGTGGGCCTTTATAAAGCAGAAGGCAGGTGGATGGCTTGTCGCCACGGCCAACGCGTCCGCGTAGCTGGTGCAATTGGGATAGCCCGAAGCGCTCGGCGTGTTCGATGACGATGATCGTTGCATCCGGCACGTCGACGCCAACCTCAATGACGGTGGTTGCGACCAGCAACCGCGTTTCGCCCTGCTTGAAAGCGCGCATCGCTTCGTCTTTTTCAGCACCAGTCATGCGGCCATGGATGAGGCCGATCTTGTTGCCAAAAACTGACTTGAGCGATTCAAAGCGTTCTTCGGCGGAAGTCAGTTCGACGAGTTCGGACTCCTCCACAAGCGGACATATCCAGTAGATCTTCTGCCCTTCGTGAACGGCCTTCCGAATGCGCTCGACAAGTTCGCCCATGCGTTCCATGGGCAGAATGGCAGTGGTAATCGGCTGGCGTCCGGCTGGCTTTTCGGTGAGCTTGGATACATCCATATCACCAAAGGCGGTCAGCACAAGTGTGCGTGGAATAGGCGTTGCCGTCATCACAAGCATATCGGGTGCGCTGCCTTTTGCCGTCAGCATCAGACGCTGATGTACGCCGAAACGATGCTGCTCGTCGATGATGACGAAGACGAGATCGTGATATTCGACCTTTTCCTGAAAAAGCGCGTGCGTGCCGATGATAATATCGACTTCGCCGCTTTTCAGGCCCTCAAGCACAGCATTGCGTTCTTTGCCTTTTTCGCGACCTGTAAGAAGGGCGGCTTTCAGGCCAACCTTTTCCGCCAGAGGTGCAATGGTGGCAAAATGCTGTCGAGCCAGCACTTCTGTTGGCGCCATCAGGGCAGACTGACCGCCAGATTCCGCGGCATGTGCCATCGATAAAAGGCCAACGACCGTCTTGCCAGAACCAACATCGCCTTGCAGCAGGCGAAGCATACGCTCAGGCGATTTAAGATCGGTGATGATCTCGCGAACCGCCTGATCCTGACTTTTGGTCAGTTTATAGGGGAGGTGGCGCATGATTTCCGCAACGATGCGGCCATTGCCTTCCAGTGGGCGCCCTGAAAGGCGACGTGTCTTGGCGCGCACAAGCGCGAGTGCCAATTGTCCTGCCAAAAACTCGTCATAAGCCAGCCTGCGCCGTGTGATACTTTCGAGCGCAATATCACTCGGATCTTCCGGCAGATGCATTGTGTTCAATGCCTCTTTGAAAGAGGCGAAACGCTCACGCGCAATCAGCGGCCCGTCAATCCATTCGGGTAGTACCGGCACGCGGGTCAGTGCTTCTTTTACCGCGCGGCCAAGCGTTTTCGATGAAAGGCCAGCCGTCAGCGCATAGACGGGTTCAACCATCGGAAGACTGGCCGCATCTTCAAGGCTTGCGATATAATCCGGATGCACCATCGAGGCACGCCCATTGAACCATTCGACCTTGCCGGAAACGATGACGATTTCGCCTTCGGGCAACATCTTTTCCAGCCATGGCAATTGCGCATGAAAGAAGGTGAGGATGATTTCGCCAGTGTCATCATGTGCAGTCACACGATGCGGAACATTGCCGCGTCCACGCGGGGCTGGCTGATGCTGATCAACCATCACCTCAAGCGTCACAATGGCGCCTTCCTGCGCAAAGGCTACTCCGGGGCGGTTGCGTCGGTCGATCACACTATGTGGTGGCAGGAAGAGAAGCTGGCCAACTTTTGGCTCAGCTCCGGGCACGTCTGTGCCCAAAAGTTTGCCAAGCAAAGCTGCCACTTTCGGGCCAATGCCGGAAAGCGAGCGGACGGAAGCGAAAAACGGATCAAGCACAGACGGACGCATGGCTGGAAGCATTAACTGCTTTGCTTTTCTGTGCAAGCCTTTGAAATGGTTTTGTACTATTTTTGTTCTAATTGCGGAAACGGGTTCCCTCATCGTCAACAGATGCTATATACCGGCAACATATTTTTTAATGGAGCGCTCAAACAATGACAGGCAGCACACTTGCGGCAGGAAATCTTGATGTTAGGCGTCGCAAGCTTCTGTTTCGCGCCTGGCATCGCGGCATGCGCGAGATGGATCTGATCCTTGGGCAGTATGCCGATCAGTATCTTCTAGCCTTCACTGATGCTCAACTGGACGAGTTTGAGCAGATTCTTGAAGTGCTCGACCGCGATCTTCTGAAATGGGTGACAGGCGAAAGCGAAACACCTCAGGAATATGATACGCCTTTATTCCGTGACATCATTGCTTTCCGCGACCGCATAGAATTCTGAGAATAAGCCGCCATGCCCGTATTCAGCAAACTTGGTGTGAAAGCCAGCAATAGCAAAAATATCGTCATCGATGGCGTTGCCGATGGTTTCGAAGCTTTTTGTCTTGCGCGGCTGGTCGAAGAGATTGGTGAGCGTGGGCCTCTGCTGTATATTGTGCGTGATGGTCAGCGCATTGCAGATCTTGAGCAGGTGCTGAACTTTGTTGCGCCCGACCTTCCGGTGCTGCATCTGCCAGCGTGGGATTGTTTGCCCTATGATCGTGTGTCGCCGGGGGCGGATGCATCGGCACGCAGGCTTGCGGCACTGGCCGCCTTGGCTTCATTGAAGAAGACGCCGCATCCCGCTGTGATCATCACGACTGCCAATGCGGTTTTGCAGAAGCTGCCGCCGCAGGCTGCAATCGCCGAACAGGTGATTTCCGCACGTCCCGGTAATCAGCTCAATATGAACGCGCTGAGTGCGCGACTTGAGCGCAACGGCTTTGAGCGTGTTTCGACGGTACGTGATATTGGCGAATATGCAGTGCGTGGCGGGATTCTTGATCTTTATGCACCGGGGTCAGAAGAGCCGCTGCGTCTTGATTTTTTTGGTGATACGCTCGAAACAATTCGCGCGTTTGACCCGGCATCGCAGCGCACCACAGGCGCACGTAAGGAATTTGTGCTTCAGCCGATGAGCGAAATTTCGCTCTCGCCGGACATGATCAGCCATTTTCGCAGAAATTATGTGGCGATGTTTGGCGCGCCACAGCGCGATGATGCGCTTTATCAGGCGATCAGTGAAGGGCGGCGCTTTGCCGGCATGGAGCACTGGCTCCCGCTGTTTTACGATAATCTCGAAACTGTGTTTGACCATGCCGGCGACATGCCGGTGGTGTTCGATCATCTGGTGCATGAAGCACTGACCGAACGCCACACGATGGTTGTGGATCACTATGAGTCGCGCCTCAGGCAGGCAGAAGGCAAAGAGCCGGGCAGCGATGCTGTGCCGTACAAGCCGGTTAAGCCGGAAACGCTTTATCTCACGCCAAAAGAAGTGGAAGCGATTGCTGCAACCAACGGATTGCGTATTGATCTGACGCCATTTGGTACGCCTGAAGTGACTGGCCGTGCGATTGTTCATGCCGATGTCCATAAGGGACGCAGCTTTGCGGAAGAACGTGCAGCAACCGATGTGAACCTGTTTGAATCGGTGGTGAAATATATTGCCGATTTGCGTGTGGCTGGCAAAAAAGTGCTGGTGGCAGCATGGTCGGAAGGATCGCTCGATCGTCTGCTGCAAGTGCTCGACGAGCATGGCCTTGAAAAGATTGAGACCGTTGACCGCCTTTCGATGGTTAAGGCGCTGTCGCGCGACAAGATCACGGCAGCTGTTCTGGCAGTTGAAAGCGGTTTTGACGCTGGCGATCTGGTTGTTGTTGCCGAGCAGGATATTCTCGGTGACCGCCTCGTGCGTCGCTCAAAGCGCCGCAAACGTGACCAGAATTTTATTTCGGAGGCCGCCTCACTTTCGGCTGGCGATATTGTCGTCCATGTTGATCATGGTATCGGTCGTTTTATAGGCCTGAAAACGATCACGGCAGCGGGCGCTCCGCATGATTGTCTCGAGATTCATTATGCAGGCGATGATCGACTGTTTCTGCCAGTCGAAAATATCGAATTGCTTTCTCGCTTCGGGTCCGAGGGGTCGGAAGCTGTTCTTGATAAGCTCGGCGGCGGCGCATGGCAGATGCGCAAGGCCAAGCTCAAGAAACGCCTGCTTGAAATTGCCGGTCATCTGATCCAGATCGCTGCCGAACGCCAGATGCGCGGTGCACCCGTTATGCAGCCACCAGAAGGCCTTTACGCAGAATTCGCGGCGCGTTTCCCTTATGATGAGACCGAAGATCAGTTGCGCGCTATTGATGCGATTACGGATGATCTGGGTGCAGGCAAGCCGATGGATCGCCTCATCTGCGGCGATGTTGGTTTCGGCAAAACGGAAGTTGCACTGCGCGCGGCTTTTGTTGCTGCCTTGAGCGGTTTTCAGGTGGCAGTGGTTGTGCCGACCACGCTTCTATCACGCCAGCATTTCAAAACCTTCTCAACCCGTTTCCACGGTTTGCCGGTTAATGTCGCGCACGCATCTCGACTGGTTGGCTCGAAAGAGCTTGCAGCCACCAAAAAGGGCATTGAAGACGGCACCGTAGATATTGTGGTCGGCACGCATGCGCTGCTCGGCAATTCGATCAAGTTCAAGAATCTGGGTCTTCTCATCATCGATGAAGAGCAGCATTTCGGCGTAAAGCACAAAGAGCGGCTTAAGGAGTTGAAATCGGACATTCACGTTTTGACGCTTTCTGCAACGCCGATCCCGCGCACGTTGCAGCTGGCACTCACCGGCGTGCGTGAGCTTTCGCTGATTACGACGCCACCGGTTGATCGTATGGCTGTTCGTACTTTTGTGTCACCATTTGACCCTCTGGTGATCCGCGAGACATTGCTGCGCGAACGCTATCGCGGTGGTCAAAGTTTCTATGTCTGTCCGCGCGTGGCTGACCTTGCGGACATTGAGCAGTTTCTCAGAGATCATGTGCCGGAACTCAAAGTTGGTGTCGCACATGGTCAGATGGCACCCGGAATGCTCGATGACATTATGAATGCCTTCTATGACGGCCAATATGATGTGCTTTTATCGACGACCATCGTCGAATCTGGCCTCGACATTCCAACCGCCAACACGATGATCGTGCATCGTGCCGATATGTTCGGCCTCTCGCAGCTTTATCAGCTGCGCGGACGTGTCGGCCGCTCCAAGCAGCGCGCCTTTGCGCTGTTTACGCTGCCTGCCGGTCGCACGCTCACCGCCACTGCCGAGCGTCGTCTGAAGGTTCTGCAGTCCCTTGATACGCTGGGCGCTGGCTTCCAGCTCGCAAGTCATGACATGGATATTCGCGGTGCGGGTAATCTGCTTGGCGAAGAACAGTCCGGTCACATCAAGGAAGTAGGCTTCGAGCTTTACCAGCAGATGCTGGAAGAAGCGGTTGCAACGCTCAAGGGCACCATTGAGGTCGAAGACAGCCAGTGGTCGCCACAGATTGCAATTGGAACGGCTGTGATGATTCCGGAAGCTTATGTGCCGGATCTGCAATTGCGCCTTGGTCTTTATCGCCGTCTGGCAGACCTTGAAGAGCCGCAGGATATTGATGCATTTGGTGCAGAACTGATTGACCGTTTCGGTCCGATGCCGGAAGAAGTGCAGCACCTGCTCAAAATCGTTTACATCAAGGCACTCTGCCGCCGCGCTAATGTCGAGAAGCTTGATGCCGGTCCGAAAGGCGTGGTTATCCAGTTCCGCAATGCAACTTTCAACAATCCGGTTGGATTGGTGAAGATGATCGGTGAACAGGGCTCCATGGCCAAGATCAGGCCGGATCAGAGCATCGTCTTTATTCGTGATTGGGCGACGCCAGAAAAACGTCTGAATGGTTCGGCGGTTATTATGGCGCAGCTTGCAAAGATCCCGGCGGGTTAACCCCGCCGCGATATATTTATCTGTCTTCCGAAATACCCGGCTCGAAGCCTTCCGCCGTTTGCTGAATGGCATCGGCGAGGGCAGAGGCGGATTGTGCACCCATGACGGCATATTTCTGGTCAATGATGAAGCATGGCACCCCGCGCACACCGATACGGTCTGCGATGTCGATTTCCTCACGGATCGTGGCTTTGTCGGCATCGCTTTCCAGAAGACGCGCGACAATCGGCGCTTCCATGCCAATGCTTGCCGCAGCATCCACCAGCACGTCATGATCGCCGATATCCTGCCCTTGCTCGAAATAGAGCGAGAACAGTCGGCCGACCAATTTGTCCTGTAGGCCCGGTCCAGCCTGTTCAGCCCAATGGATCAGGCGATGGGCATCCAGGGTGTTGGGTGCGCGCGTGATCGCTTCAAAATCGAAGACGATATCGTTTTCTTCGCCGAGTTCTGTCAGCTGTTTGTGAATGTCGTCAATCTTCGAACTCGTGCCGAATTTCTCGCGCATATAGACCTGCCGATCTTTGCCCTGAGCGGGGATCGATGGGTCAAGTTGATAAGGGCGCCAGCGTACTTCGGCATCAACTTCGGGCGTCATTTCAAGTGCTTGTTCCAGCCGCTTGCGGCCGAGGAAACACCATGGGCAAACGACATCTGACACAACGTCGATGGTGATTTTTCTTCTGGTCATAAGGTGCTCCGTTCGACGTACAGGAGACGTGTTCTCCTGTTCGCCTATCTCTATAGCTCTAAAATGTAGGATGAATTACGGTCTTATCAATCGACGTTATTTGGTGACCTGCCACCATGTGGAAAGCTGATAACCATAAAGCGATGTTTTGTCTGGATGTCCGATGCGATCCCAACGCGCAACCCATTGAGCAGGCTGATGATAAAGCGGAATATAATAGTTGCCGGAAATGAGGATGCGGTCGAGCGCACGAACTGCGCTGATGAAATCGGCACGGGTCCGGGCCACAAGCATGGCTTCAATCATGGCATCGACCGCCGGATCGGCAACGCCGGGATAATTGAAGCTTCCCTGTGCATTACGTGATCCTGAGCCCCAGCGCTGCCATTGCTCATTGCCGGGCGAAAGCGAGCTGGTAAGGGCGCCGAGCATCATGTCATAGTCAAAGGTTTGCAGGCGTTGTTGATACTGTGCGTCATCAGGGGTGCGAATGTTTACAATGATGCCCAGTCGATCCAGCGTGCGTTTGAAGGCAAGGGCAATTTTTTCCTGATCGGCTGATAAAGTCATTATTTCGAAAGAAAAGGCCTTGCCGTCCGGCGCAAAAGCCTTTCCGTCGTGAAAGGTGAAACCGGCGGCTTGTAGAAGTTCAAAGGCTTCTTTCATGGGGCGTCTGTCATAGCCGCTTCCGTCTGTTTGCGGTGCGCGCCATGTTCCATCCATCGCTTCAGGCGTTACAGCCTTGTGGAAAGGAGCAAGAAGGCGTTTTTCTTCCGCATCGGCCGGGTGTCCAACGGATGAAAGCTCGGAACCGTCCCAATATCCTTGTGTTCGAACATATTGATTTAGAAACAGGGTCCTATTCAGCCACTCAAAGTCGAACATAAGCGCAAGCGCCTGCCTCACTCTGGGGTCTGCCCAGAGCGCCCGTCTGGTATTGAAGACAAAGCCGTAAATATTTGCAGGGAGTTTCTTTTCGAACTTCTCTTTTAAAACCCTGCCTTCTTTGGCCGCGGGAAAATTATACGCGGTCTGCCAGTGAAGAGGATTTCCTTCCCTGTATGTATTTCCTTCGAGATAGACGTCGAGCAATCCCTTCTTGAAGGACTCAAACAGCGACGTCTCATTGCGATAATATTCGATACTGACGGTATCGAAGTTATTCAATCCTCGCTGCGATGCGAGGTCTTTGCCCCAATAATTGGGATTTCGCTTGTAAATGATGCGCTGGCCTGGCTGAACAGCGGACACGATATAGGGCCCACTGCCAAGAGGTGCCTTCAGGGTGGAATTGCCGAAGGTTTCCGGGTTAATTGCATGTTTGGGAAGCACCGGCATCGTTCCGGCAATGAGCAAGGGAAATTCACGGTCTGACTTATCATTGAAGACAAACCGCACGGAGCGCTCGCCGGTTTTTTCAATCTTTTCAATCCGGCTCATACGGTTGTTGTATGGTGGGCGGCCTTTTTCCGTCAGGATCTGATAGGTGAAGATGACATCATCCACAGTGACAGGCTGACCATCGGACCACTTGGCTTTTGGATTAAGCGTAAACTCCACCCATTTGCGTTCCGGGTCGATTGCAACTTTTTCCGCCAATAGCCCATAAAGGGTAAAGGGTTCGTCCCGTGAGCGCTGCATGAGCGTTTCATAAAGCATGTTGCCAAAATCGGCATCATTAAACAGTCCACGCGCCGTTGTGCGCATGCTTTTGAGCACAAATGGGTTGAGGCTATCAAATGTGCCAACCACGCCCATTCTAAGAGAACCACCTTTCGGCGCATCCGGGTTTGCATAAGGAAAATGCGTGAAGTCTGCGGGAAGCGCTACGTCCCCATGCATCGACAATGCATAGTCGGGGGCATTACCGGCTACAGCATCGGATTCGGCCTGCGCCTGCGCAATGAATGCGCCCATGCCGATAAGGCTGGCTAAAGCTGTGATGCGGAAAAGAGCAAACAATCCAGTCAACTTTCTCGCGTCCTCGTTTAACTTAAGTGGTTCACTGTAAATAAGCGAGAGGTCTTAAATATCGATTCGTGTGGCGAAATTAGCATGAACCGATAGCTTATGTGTCTTAAGAGCGTGTCCGGTGTGCGACAGTGCAGAATAAAACAAAAAATATGGCCGATTCTGTCCATCGAATGTATGTGACCATCTGGATTAAAATAAGAAGTCGTTGTAACACCACCGCGGATTGGGATGATAAATCTCAAAGGTCACGCTGTTGCCGCATTTTCAAATCAGTGACGGTCTATCGCTGACTCAAACCAGAGACGGAAGATCAAAGCCTTGGAAGGAAACTGTTGATCATGACCAGCACAAAGACAATCGCTGCCGCATCTGCATTTGCTGGCGCGTTCGCCCTGCTTGCTTCTGCGACGATGCCTGCAGCCGCACAGCAGCAGCCACCACAGGGCTGGTTCAAAGTGTGCTCGAAGCAGGAAGACAATGATATCTGCAACACGCAGAATATTGTTACCGCTGATTCAGGCCAGCTTTTGACAGCCGTCAACCTCATCGAAATCAAGGGCAAGATTAATCGTAAGATTTTTCAGGTCACTGTTCCAATCGGTCGTCTGATCCCAGCCGGCGTTGGTTTGCAGATCGACAACAACAAGCCAACCAAGCTTGAATACGGCATCTGCTTCCCGGATCGCTGCATTGCGGAAGCTCCGCTTTCCGACGATCTGATCAATGCGCTCAAAAAGGGCAGCAAGGTTACGCTGACGTCAGTCAACTACCAGAACAAGCAGAACCCGATTCCGGTTGCACTGACTGGTTTCTCGGCAGCGCTGACCGGTCCGGGCCTCAAGCAGTCTGAACTTGAAGAACGCCAGAAGGAACTTCAGGACGCTGTTGCAAAGCGCCAGAAGGAATTCGAAGAAAAGATGAAGGCTGAGCAGGACAAAGCCAAAGGCGCAGCAAACTAAACTGCTCGAAGCTGATAAACTATAAAAAGGGCGCTTATAGCGCCCTTTTTGCTGGCTTACTATTTTCAAAGAAATTTAGAGCATTTCCAGCAAAAGTACGTAGCGATTTTGCGTTGAACAATGCGTGAAAACAAACAGTTAGAGCATTTCCAATGATTCAATCTCGACAGGGAATGCTCTAATTGGCGTGCAGCTTCACGCGATACGTCCCATTTTCAAGCTTGTCGAAAAGATCCACTATCATCGGGTGGCGAAGCGGTTCATCGCTCAAATCCGGTATCAGGTTCTGCTCGGACACATAGGCGACATATTCGGCTTCTGAGTTTTCCGCCAACAAATGATAAAATGGCTGATCGCGGCGCGGTCGTGTTTCTTCGGGAATGGATTCATACCATTCCTCCGTGTTCGCAAACTCCGGATCAACATCAAAAATGATGCCGCGGAAAGGAAACAGCCGATGCTGGACCACCTGTCCGATTTGAAACTTCGCGTGCTTTATCGGTGCTATACTCATAAGACATATGTAGTTCACCGCGCGCTAAATTAAAGCTGCGGGAGGTTTCAGGTTCGCTTATTGAGATGGCTGACTATTTTGCCATGCTTTTTGTGCGATTGGAGATCTTTGGCAGCCTTGGCAAAAGCTGAGAAATGCCGCTGCCGGGACGCAGACCTTCGCGCATGAAAAAGGCCCGTAACGGCGCAAACGAGCGCAGCATTTCCAAACCGATATTGCGGGCAATCTGCGCTGGTAGCATGGATGACAGGAGCGAGCGGTTGAGTGCGTCTACTGATCCTGTGCGCATCAGAATGTCTGGGCGGCGACCACGATCATAGGCGCGGATCACCCGATCTGAACCGGGATCGGAGGGATCATGTGCGATGGCATTGACGAGTGTTTCGACATCGCGTGTGCCAAGGTTCAGCCCCTGCGCACCGATCGGCGGAAACACATGCGCCGCCTCGCCAATGAGAATGGTGCGCTTAGACGCAAATGAAACAGGTACCATTCCCGAAAGTGGCCATGCTTGCGGACGAATATCAATCGTTACCTTGCCAAGCATGGACTGCATCATGTTTTCGATGCGCTGTCCAAGCGTTTCATCATCGAGTGCCATCAGAGTTTCTGCACGCCCCGGATTGACCACCCAGACCAAGCTTGAGCGTTTTCCCTGAAGTGGCACCTGCGTAAACGGGCCTTCTTCGGTATGAAACTCCGTCGAGATATTCTGGTGCTCGATCTCATGTGTAAAAGAAAGCACAACCGCGGTTTGCGGATAGCCCCAGCGGCGGGTGCGAATGCTGGCTGCTTCCCGTGCCATCGAATTGCGCCCATCAGCCGCCACGACCAGACGGGTATGCACTGTATCACCGTCTGCAAGCGTGATGGTGATGTGATCGCCATTGTTGCGATATTCGATTGCAGGCTGGGTAATGCGTTTGATTGCGGGATTGTTATCGACCGCTTCCGCAAGCTTCTGGTTCAGGGCTGCATTGGGAATGTTATAACCAAAGGCGATTTCACCGATTTCACCGGCGCGGAAAGTCACGGCGGGGCTGCGGATCAGCCGGGTCGTTGCATCGACAATACGCATGGAGGCAAGGGGGGCTGCTTTTGACGCAATGTCTTTCCAGACGTTAATATCTTCCAGAAAGCGAATGGCAGGCATCATGAGGGCTGTGGTGCGACGATCACCCTTGTCTGTTTCAGGCCCAAGTAAAACTGTCCGGTAGCCTTTCGCACTGAGCGCAAGCGCTGCCATCATCCCGGCTGGTCCACCACCGCTGATGACGATTTCGGTAAGGGGCTTTTCTACAACCACGTCATTCATAATGCTCTATCCTTGACCAGAAACTCAGGCCCAAAGCGATTCTTATCGCATCGTGTTTTAGCGCATTTAATCGCAAACGAGGGGCAAAGGCCATTGTTGCATAAGTGAAAACCCATTCTTTGGTGGAATGAGGGCGGTTTTGTCTCACGACTTACTTGCTCTTTTTGCCTTATTCGGGGAAAGCTTTATGCAACAACATGGCTTCCGCCGATCACTCGCGTTGGAAGTCTTATCTGCTGCCTCACGCCTTGTTGGAAGATTGAAGGCGGCGATCAAGAGAAATGGCAAACGGCGTGAAAAGCAAACTGACCGGAAAACTCAAAGCCAAGAAAGTGACAGCCCCGCAGGCCAAGGCATTTTCTGTTCACCTGCTCACAGCGTCCGGTTCGTTTCTGGCGTTTCTGTCTATTGTTGCGGCAAGTGACGGTCGCTACACCGCGATGTGGTGGTGGCTGGGGCTGGCGCTCTTTGTCGATGGTATCGATGGTCCCATCGCACGCAAGCTTGAAGTCAAATATGTGCTGCCCAACTGGTCGGGTGAGTTGCTTGATAACATCATCGACTATGTGACCTACGTGCTGATACCTGCCTTCGCACTTTATCAGAGCGGTTTTATGGGGACGAACCTGTCCTTCATATCCGGTGCGATTATCGTTGTCTCGAGCGCGATTTACTATGCTGACACCGGTATGAAAACCAAGGAAAACTTCTTCAAAGGCTTCCCGGTTGTCTGGAATATGGTGGTGTTTACGCTCTTTATTGTTCGCCCAGGCGAATGGGAAGCCTTTGCCATTGTCGTCGTTTCGGCTGTTTTGTCATTCCTGCCAATCAACTTCCTGCACCCGGTGCGTGTTGCGCGGCTGCGCCCACTCAACCTCACTGTCTTTTTGCTGTGGTGTGCATTTGGTGCTGCGGGGCTTTATTACATGCTGGATGCGCCGCTATGGGTGCGCGTCGGCATTACAGTGACCGGGCTATATATTTATTTCATCGGCGCTATCATGCAGTTCTTTCCCAATCTGGGACGAACTGCTGCGATTATTGCCGCTGAGCAGGCCGAAAATACAAAGAAAACCAGCGCCGGAGAAGCATGATGATCAATGCAATTCGTGTACACCAGACAGGTGGCCCTGAGGTTTTGCAATATGAGCAGATCGAAATTGGCGAGCCGGGACCGGGTGAGGCAAAGGTGCGCCATGAGGCGATTGGCCTGAATTTCATTGACGTCTATTTCCGTACCGGACTTTATAAGGCCGCCCAGATGCCCTTCACGCCCGGCAACGAAGGTGCAGGCATTGTGGTTGCTGTTGGCTCCGGCGTTGATACGCTCAAAGTTGGCGACCGGGTTGCATATGCTGCGACACCGGGGTCTTATGCGGATGAGCGCATCTTGTCCGCAGATCGCCTCGTCAAGGTTCCAGACAATATCGAACTGAAAACTGCTGCTGCTATGATGCTCAAGGGCATGACGGCGCGATATCTTTTGCGCCAGACGTTCGCTGTAAAGCCTGGCCATACAATCCTGTTTCATGCGGCAGCAGGCGGCGTCGGGCTGATTGCCGGGCAATGGGCCAAGCATCTTGGCGCAACTGTTATCGGCACGGCTGGATCGGAAGAAAAGATCGCTCTCGCCAAGGTGCATGGCTATGATCATGTCATCAATTACCGCACAGAAAACTTTGTAGAACGTGTCAGGGAATTGACCGGCGGCGAGGGCGTGGACGTTGTTTATGACTCCGTGGGTCGTGACACCTATATGGGCTCGCTTGATGTGTTGAAACCGCTTGGCATGTTCGCCTGTTTTGGTCAGTCCTCGGGTGTTATTCCGCCATTTGATCTTGGTCTTCTGGCGCAGAAGGGATCGCTTTTTGTGACCCGCCCAACCTTGTTCAACTATGTTGCCAAGCGCGCTGATCTTGAAAAAACGGCGAGCGATCTGTTTGATGTGGTTTCAAGTGGTGCTGTTAGGATCGAAATCAATCAGTCCTATGCACTGAAAGATGTGCGTAAAGCGCATGAAGATCTGGAAGCGCGCAAGACAACGGGCGCCAGCATCTTGCTCCCATAGTATCGGATAGATGCAAGCATATAACGGCGGTGTGCATATGTGCTCCGCCATTTTCTTTTTGGCTTCCCAATTGCGGTCCGGCTGGATAAGGTCATTCAAAAATAAGTTCGGGGAACTACAAAAAGACAATGTCAGTGCCTTTAACCGACCGGCCTCTTCTTGATGTCCGCCGGCTCACAAAAGTATTTGGTCAGCTCAGAGCCTGCGATGCGGTCGATCTCGTCATTGCTGAAGGCGAAATACATGCGCTTCTGGGTGAAAACGGGGCTGGGAAATCCACCTTCGTCAAGATGTTGTTCGGCGCGCTCCAGCCGCTGGAAGGCGAAATCGTCTGGAAGGGCGAGCGCGTAACGATTAGCGAACCCGCCACAGCAAGAAAGCTGGGCATTGGTATGGTTTTCCAGCATTTTTCGTTGTTTGATTCGCTCACTGCTGCCGAGAATATTGCCCTTTCACTGGATGGTTCCTTGCCATTATCGGAAGTGGCAAAGCGTGCGCACGACGTTGGAAAGGCCTATGGATTGCCAATTGATCCGCAGGCGCATGTTGGTGATTTGTCCGTTGGTGAGCGTCAGCGTATTGAGATTGTGCGTTGTCTCCTGCAAGAGCCCGATCTGATCATTCTTGATGAGCCGACCTCGGTGCTGACGCCGCAGGAGGCGGATCGCCTGTTTGAAACGCTGGAGCGTCTCAAGTCAGAAGGCAAGTCAATCCTTTATATCAGCCATCGACTGGAAGAGGTGAAGCGCCTTTGTGATCGCGCCACGGTGTTGCGCCACGGCAAGGTGGTTGCGCATTGTGATCCAAGGCAGGAAACAGCCGCCTCGCTGGCGCGTATGATGGTTGGTAACGACATCAAGGTTGTGGCGCGCCGCCCGATTGACGCCATTGAAAATGCGTCCATACCGTTGCTTGAGATTAAATCGTTGTCGCAGGCGCCGCGCGGACCGTTTTCAACCGCTCTAGACAATATTTCTCTTTCGGTGAAAGCGGGTGAAGTTGTCGGTATCGCAGGTGTGGCAGGCAATGGACAGGGTGAGTTTTTTGAAGCGGTTTCGGGCGAGTTTCTCCAGTCGTCGGCATCGGCTGTGCGTATTCGCGGTAAGGATGCAGGCAGGCTTGGCATCAATGAGCGTCGCTTGATGGGCGCTGCATTTGTGCCTGAAGAACGGTTGGGACATGGTGCTGTGCCATCCCTGCCGCTGACTGATAATCTGTTTCTCTCGCGTTATAAGACTGACGCGAAGGTATTTTTGCGCGGTGGCAAGCTGAAGCTGATTGCTGAAAGCGCCTTGCGCTCAGCCGCAAAGCGGATCATCGAGACGATGGATGTGCGCAAAAGTGCTGAAAACCCAGCAGCTTCAGCTTTATCAGGCGGCAATCTTCAGAAATTCATCATTGGCCGCGAGCTGGATCGTTCTCCATCGGTGATGATTGTCAACCAGCCGACATGGGGCGTGGATGCGGGCGCTGCAGCCCATATCCGTCAGGCTTTGCTTGATCTGGCGCGTTCCGGTTCTGCTGTGCTTGTTATCAGTCAGGACCTTGATGAGCTGCTTGAAATTAGTGACCGTATCGCGGTCATGAATCACGGTGCACTTTCCGAACCGATGGCTATCGCGGACGTAACACTGGAAAAAATCGGCCTTCTGATGGGGGGCGTTTCCGGCTCGGATCAGGCGGGAGCAGCATGATGCGGATTGAACTTGTTAAGCGTCCACAGCCGTCAAAGCTTTTTAGCGCTGTTTCACCGCTGCTCGCACTAGCGCTCACGATGGTTTTCGGTGGTCTTGCCTTTGCGCTGATGGGCAAAGACCCGTTTCAGGCGCTTTATGTGTTCTTCGTTGAACCGTTGCTCGATGTGTGGTCTTGGCATGAGCTTCTGGTCAAGGCGACGCCGCTTATCCTGATTGCGGTCGGGCTGTGTGTTTGCTTTCTTTCCAATAATTGGAATATCGGCGCAGAAGGTCAATTTATCATCGGAGCTATTACGGGCTCAATTCTGCCGGTGATGTTTCCTCAATTGCAGCTATGGATCGTATTGCCGCTGATGATGCTGATGGGGATGGCGGGCGGTGCTGCCTATGCATCCATTCCGGCATTGTTAAAAGTCCGCTTCAACACCAATGAGATTCTCACCAGTTTGATGCTGGTGTATGTCGCGCAATTGTTCCTCGACTGGCTGGTGCGCGGCCCTTGGCGCAACCCCGAAGGCTATAATTTTCCTGAAACACGGCAATTTAATGCGAGTGCCGTGCTGCCGGAAATATGGAGCGCATCGGGGCGCGCGCATTGGGGCTTTATCTTCGCAATTGTCGCCGCGATTATCGTGTGGTTTTTGCTCGCCAAAACACTCAAAGGCTTTGAGGTGAAGGTTATCGGACAAAGCCCAAGGGCAGGGCGCTTTGCAGGTTTCAGTTCCGGCAAACTCGTATTTTTCGTGTTTGCATTGTCTGGCGCATTGGCCGGTCTTGCTGGCATCGCGGAAACTTCCGGCGCGATTGGTCAGCTTCGTCCTGTGATTTCACCCGGATACGGCTTTACAGCGATTATTGTCGCCTTCCTTGGCAGGCTTAATCCGATTGGCGCGATTGCAGCAGGCTTTGTACTGGCACTTTCCTATCTTGGCGGCGAAGCTGCGCAGGTTGCCATCGGCATATCGGAAAAGTCAGCACGGGTCTTTCAGGGTATGATCCTGTTTTTCGTGCTCGCATGTGACACACTCATTCACTATCGCATCCGCTTTGTGGCGGGACGCGCAGCAGGAAAGGTGTGATCAATGGATTTGACACAGGCTATCCTCCTTACCATCGCAACCGCTGCCACACCATTGCTCATCGCTGCCCTTGGTGAACTGGTGGTTGAGCGCTCCGGCGTGCTCAACCTTGGCGTCGAAGGCATGATGTTGATGGGCGCAGTCTCCGGCTTTGCGGCGGCTCAGTTCACCGGCTCGGCATGGCTTGGCATGCTCGCCGCTATTTTTGTCGGGATGGCGTTTTCTGGCATTTTCGCATTTCTGACGCTGACGCTTGTGACCAATCAGGTCGCAACGGGGCTGGCGCTGACCATTCTTGGTATTGGCGCGTCTGCCATGCTGGGCGAAAGCTTTGTCGGCATGCCTGGCGTGCGGCTTGATGCGATCAGCATTCCGTATCTTAGTGATATTCCCTATGTCGGTCGCTTTCTGTTTGGTCAGGACCCGATCTTCTATATCTCCATTTTGCTTGTCATTGGCGTGACGTGGTTTTTGTTCCGCACGCGTGCAGGGCTGCAATTGCGTGCAATTGGTGACAATCACGGCTCGGCTCATGCGCTGGGTGTGCATGTGGTGCGCACGCGCTATCTCGCCGTGCTGTTTGGCGGTGCCTGTGCGGGACTTGCCGGCGCGCAGCTTTCGCTGGTCTATGTGCCGCAATGGGTTGAGAATATGTCGGCTGGCCGTGGCTGGATTGCGCTCGCGCTTGTCGTGTTCGCTTCATGGCGGCCGTGGCGCGTTTTGATCGGTGCCTATCTGTTTGGTGCCGTCACCATTGGCCAGCTTCATGCTCAGGCGCTTGGCTTTGGCCTGCCATCGCAGTTTTTATCGGCCTTGCCTTACATCGCGACGATCGTGGTGCTGGTGATCATCTCACGCAACCGGCGCCTGACGATGATGAACACGCCAGCGTCGCTTGGCAAACCTTTCGTGCCGGACAGGTGATTATGCGTTTGAACGGCAGTCCGGCTCCCACGGCCTGCCGTTTTGTTTTGAGGGTACTAACAAGGAGTGCAGGGAACATGAAAAAAACGCTGTTGGCGATTGCCACCGCAGCCAGTTTTATGCTTGGCGGAGCGGCACATGCAGAAGACAAGCTGAAAGTCGGCTTTATCTATATCGGACCTCCCGGAGATTTTGGCTGGACGTATCAGCACGATGTCGCCCGCAAGGAAATGGTCAAAGCTCTTGGTGACAAGGTTGAAACGACCTTCCTCGAAAACGTGCCGGAAGGTGCGGATGCCGAGCGTTCGATCGAGCGTCTTGCACGCGCGGGCAACAAGCTGATCTTCACGACCTCTTTCGGCTATATGGACCCAACCATCAAGGTTGCTGCCAAATATCCGGATGTGAAGTTTGAACATGCGACCGGTTACAAGACCGCGGACAATGTTTCGGCTTACAATGCGCGCTTCTATGAAGGCCGCTATATTCAGGGGCAGATCGCAGCCAAGCTGTCGGAAAAGGGTGTTGCAGGCTATATTGCCTCGGTACCGGTGCCGGAAGTTGTGCAGGGCATCAACTCGTTCATCCTCGGCGCACAGTCCGTCAATCCTGATTTCAAGGTTAAGGTCATCTGGGTCAATTCATGGTTTGATCCGGGCAAGGAAGCTGACGCCGCCAAGGCGCTGGTCGATCAGGGCGTCGATATTCTGACGCAGCATACCGACTCGACCGCGCCTATCCAGGTTGCGCATGAGCGCGGCATCAAGGCATTCGGTCAGGCATCCGACATGATCAAGTTCGGTCCTGAAACCCAGCTGACTGCAATCGTTGACGATTGGGGCCCATACTACATCGACCGCGCCAAGGCTGTTCTTGATGGTAAATGGGAAAGCCAGAACATCTGGTGGGGAATGAAGGAAGGCCTCGTTAAGATGGCGCCTTACACCAACATGCCAGATGACGTGAAGAAAATGGCGGAAGAAACTGAAGCCAAGATCAAGTCGGGTGAATTTAAACCGTTCACCGGCCCTATCAAGAAGCAGGACGGCTCTGTCTGGCTGAAGGAAGGCGAACAGGCTGATGATGCAACCTTGCTTGGTCTGAACTTCTACGTCGAAGGCGTTGATGACAAGCTGCCGCAATAAAGCATAAGTCCTGTCGGAGTGAAACGCGGATCGATAAGATTCCGCTTCAATTAAAAACGTTTAGAGCGCAGGTCTGATTCAATCAGATCGAAACGCGCTCTAAACAAATAAAAAAGGGCGCTTGAAGCGCCCTTTTTTCAACGGATGAATTTATTCTGCTGCATCAGCAGGCGCTGCATTGAGCAGGCCATAGCGTTCTTCGCCAATCTTACCAAGCAGTTCAAGCTGTGTTTCGAGGAAGTCGATGTGACCTTCTTCGTCAGCCAGAAGCTCGTCAAAAAGCTGCTTGGAAACATAATCGCCAAGCTCATCGCAGATTTCGCGGGACTTTTTGTACGACGTGCGTGCATCATATTCCCCAGCCAGATCGGCTTCGAGAACTTCCTTAACAGTCTGACCGATGCGCAGCGGAGCGACCGTCTGCAGGTTTGGATGGCCTTCAAGGAAGATGATGCGGTCGATGATCTTATCCGCATGCTGCATTTCTTCGATGGATTCCGCACGCTCTTTGTTCGCAAGACGCGTGAAACCCCAATCGTTAAGCAGACGATAGTGCAACCAGTACTGGTTAACAGCGCCTAGTTCGAGAAACAGTGCCTCGTTAAGCCGCTCTATGACCTTTGGTTCGCCTTTCATTCCAAGAACTCCCGAATTTGTCTCGTAGAGAACGCACACGATCCATGAACTGGATCACGTTTTCGTCCATTTGGTTGTGACGAAGATGATATTCTTCAGTCACCCTTATGATCGTTTCTACGACGTTTGGGAAGCAGCCACAGCAACGGCCGCTCTTGGACATGGCATTATAAACAGTTCCGGGGACGATTAATCGCCAGCAATCCTCATCCAGAAGCTCTATAACGACAGCTTCGATGTCTTTATCGGTAATAACATTGCAGCTGCAGACTAACATAAGTAGTAAACTCCAGTATCTGCAATGCGCTGTGATTGTATAGAATTCACAATTCTGGAGGGTGCGCTTTGTTCGTTATTTATTTTTACACAAAAACTACCACGGAAGGCGTGTGTTTTTACTTCAATATTGACAAGTCGCCATTCTGAACCAAACAAAGGTTCCTCCAATCGCAGGGGTTAAAGGCCCGAACATCAAAGGTAAACTTGAGCAAGTCTTTATAAACCCACCCATTTCAGTCAGGTTATGACGGGTCTGTGGGCTTTCTGTCAAATTTTATGTTTTGGAAATGTTCTAAAAATCAATAAGTTAGAATCATTCTAATTGTGAGTTAAGTACCGATCTTTAAACATGATTTGGTATTTTACATGAGTGAAAACGGCGCAATTTTTACGCCGCCTCTGTTTTATGCGCCATTTCGCCGCACGATGTGGAAAACACCGGGATGAAAGGATCAAATCCCTTCAATCGCCTCGAATCCCTCAAATTGCGGCGGGCCGGCATAGAGTGACTTGCGGTCACCGGCGTTGCGATGCGCATTGCGGAACTGCTCGGATTTCGTCCAGAAGGTGAAATCATCCCGCGTGCGCCAGACTGTATGGGAAGAATAAAGCGTATAGCCTTCTTCTTCACTGGTCGCACCGCGCAGAAGATGGAAGCTTTCAAAGCCTGGAAGCTCGGCAAGCTGGGCATCGCGATTTTTCCAGGCGGTTTCGAACTCGGCTTCTTTGCCGATGAGAACCTTGAAACGGTTCATGGCTATAAACATTGCTGATCCTTTCTTTCTAAGAGGGACTGGCTAGAGAATATTCCGAAAAGTGGGAACCGGTTTTCGAAGCCATTTCCGGCGAGTGCGGCAGTATGTTCCGCACTCGCCGCATCGCAGCTTGGGATCGAAGCCCACGACAGCGGTCAGAGGTGAGTGGACTTCGCAGGCGCGATGATTCATGTTCAGGAGGCGAGGGCCTCCTGAACATTTTAGAACTGGAACTGTGTCGAGACGAGGAATGTCCGGCCGCGCCCACTACCATAGATGCTGAGTGCCGGTGTGTAGGCTTTATCGGCCACATTCAGGACCTGGATGGACGCATCCAACGTATCGGTGAACTTATATTTCGCAAACAGATCAACGAGCGTGTAAGCATCGCTTTCCCCGCCACCAAGCATTTTCCCGCTTGATACGTGCTGAATGCGCGTTCCTGCTTCGAGTTTCCGATCAAAGAAGCGCGCACCGCCAGTGACGCTCACAATATCTTCAGGAAGGTACTGATTGCCGCCTAGGTAGTTTTGTTCAGGCAGTTCAGACTTGGTGTGTGTGTATGCAATGCCTGCAAAGGCGAAGCCTGCATCATAACGCGCATCGAGTTCAAACCCCTTCACTGTCGATGTGCCTTCAACGTTCGCAAACTTAGTATAATCAGCTGCGAGCGTTATATAGTCTTCCACGCGCATCGTGTAATAATTTGCTTTGATGCGCAGGCCGTCTTCGGCCGTAAAAATACCATCTTGAGAGACGTTAACACCGAACTCCCATCCACGCTGTTTTTCTGGGCGCAGATTTGGATTGCCTTTCATCGAACCAACACCAGCATGTGCAACACCGCCTAAGAATGTTTCCTGTAGGGTTGGTGTGCGCATCGAATGGGAATAGGTCACGTAAGGCTGGAGCCAGTCGGTAACATTATATGCAACGGTGACTTTCGGGCTGAGTTCGCCGTCGCTGTTCGAGATACCATCATCTTCACTTTTCAGTTTGAAGTGATCGTAACGAAGCCCGGTAATTACCTGAAGCGCATTATACGTCCACGTAGCTTCGGTAAAGACCGCAACTTTATCCGAGTTTGCATCGGCTGGGTTCACACCAACACTGTTACCACTCGCGTTGTCATGATTAAGCTCAAGGCCATTTTTCCAGCGAACTGAAACATCGCCAAAAGAAAATTGTGACGTATTTGAAGCAGTCATACCTGTGGTTTTGACCGCGACTTGGCGGCCCGTGAAGCTGCCGCTGCCTTCTCCCCAGTTCTGGAGAGTTGTGTTATGATAAAGGTTTACGTTTAGGTTAAGCAGATCGTTATCGCTAGGATTGTAATTATATTGCGCGAAGAACGTCCTGTTCTGGACAAACATATCGTAAATGGTTGCTCCGCCGCCGTAACCAGCCTGAGATGTACCATAGTGATTGTTATAAAGAATGCCGCCCAGCGTCAGATTCTGGTTTTCACCAAAGCCAAATTCAGCCTTGAAAAGTCCGGAGGTTAGTTCCTGCCCCGTTTTGTCGACAGTATCACCATCGCCATTTTTATAGTCTTTTGAATCGCGGCGGCTGATTGCTGCGGCAATACCCAGCGAGTTGACACGCGCAGCGCCAGCAAGCATTTCTGAAAAGCCAGTTCCGTTGCTGCCCCATGATGCGCGGCCGAGTACGCCTTTTTCTTTGCCGTCAAGAATAATATCATCGACACCAAGTGTACGGAAGTTAACGCTACCTGCCAGCGCTCCGCCCTGCTCAGTCGTTATTGCGCCGCGTTGAATATCAATGTCAGCAAGCAAGTTTGCGTCGATGTAAGAGTAACCAGCAGAGCTGTGATCAGAATTACGATAGTTCTGTGGAACACCGTCAATCAGCATGTTTACGCGGCCAGAGCCCTCGAACCCACGAATATTGACGGCAACGCCTGGGTTCGATGCGTTGATCGATGTGAACACGCCGGGTGTTGTTCCGCGCAGGACATCGTCGAGTTTGGTAGTGCCAAAACGCTCAATCGTGTCGCGCTTAATGATTTCTTTGTTTGCAGAAGCAGCTGAATTCTGTGCCCCAGTGGCTTTTTGAATAGTGATTGTGTTCAGCTCTATGCCGTCAGTCTCTTTCACTGCACTCTGTTGCTGCGCGAAAGCACTCTGAGGGATTGCCATAAGAATGACAGCGAGACCTGTGCTTGCCAGAAATGACCGCTTTTGTGCCCCGTTAATTGCCCGCATTGCCTGATTTCTCCTGAAGGACAAAGCAAAATTCCCACGCCCCCTCGGAGGTGAGAAATTTAAGTTTCTCAATAGGTTATAAACTCTCTTGATAAAGAGAGTGTCGGCGCTGGCTGGAAGGAAAACCTTCGGGCTTGCTCTGGAAAAAGCGAGATTTAAACTTGACTCGTTTAATCTAGTAAGGCAGTGAATATTAAACATGACTTAACATGTCAACTAATGATTTGTTGGTGTTTTAGTCGGTTAGCGAAACGGCCACAGCTGGTGCAGGGGCAGTAAAATGAACAGGCGAATCCATATCGACATGCAGGTGCGGTTACCGCGTGAGCGCGTTTACAACCGCGTGAACGAAATTCAGCCGCATCTGGATGCGGCCGGATCAGCTCAATCAGAAATCTCTGAACAGGCTTATGAGCCACGGCTCAAAACCTATGGCAGTCGTGAGCTCTTCAATGGCTCCCGCGAAGTGGCGATAGAGCACGGCGGCTCTCTCTATCGTTTAAAAATTACCCGTCAAGGCAAGCTCATCCTCAATAAATAGGCAGCAAAAGATGACGACCCAGACCAAGCCCTCCCCAGAGCAGATTCTCAAGGCACGGGCAGATAACCCGAAAATGCGCGAACGCGATTTTGCACAAAGCCTCGGGGTATCAGAAGCAGACTTTATTGCGGCTCACACCGGTGCCCAGGCAGACAGTGCGATTTCGGCTCGCCGCATCCGCGCAGATCTCGAAACTTTGCTCAAACATGCGCCTTCGCTTGGCGAAGTCATGGTGTTGACGCGCAATGAAAGCGCTGTTCATGAAAAAATCGGGCCGTTTGAAAAGACGATCTGGGGGCCGCACGCGTCACTGACACTGGGCAAGGAAATCGATCTTCGTATTTTCCCGAAGTATTGGGTCCATGGCTTTGCCGTTGCAAAAGTGGATGGCGAGCATGTTCGTCGCAGCCTTCAGTTTTTTGACGCATTCGGTGAGGCCGTCCACAAAATTCATCTTCGTCCCGCTTCCAATCTCGAAGCTTACGAACAGCTCGTTTCTGAATTGTTGCTGGAAGAGCAGACGCCTTCGATTGAAACAAAGCCTGTTCCGGCAAAGGCAGATAAGACGGATGTTGCAAGCGTTGATGGCGAGGCATTCCGTGAACGCTGGGGTGCATTGACCGATGTTCACCAGTTTGTCGGGCTTTTGAAAGATTTTGGCGTCGATCGTCTTCAGGCCGTTCATCTTGCCGGGCAGGATTTTGCATGGCGTGTTGATCTGTCGGCAGTTGAAGCCATGATGAACCACGTGGTTCAGGAGCAGATTCCAATTATGTGCTTTGTCGGAAGCCGTGGTTGCATCCAGATTCACACCGGAACGATTGCCGAAATCAAGACGATGGGCCCATGGCTCAACGTCCTTGATCCGACATTCCATCTGCATCTGCGCGCTGACCATATTGCGGATGCCTGGGTCGTTCGCAAGCCGACGAAAGATGGTCACATCACTTCGCTTGAAGCTTATGATTCCAATGGTGAAATGATTATTCAGTTCTTCGGTGAACGTCATGAAGGCGAAGCCGAGCTTGCCGACTGGCGCATGATTGCTGAAAATCTGCCGCGTCTGCAGCAGTCAAGCGCTGCATAAATCAAGCGTGATCCAGATCTTTGTTTTGATGTGCATTCCGAAAGTGGCTGCCATTTTCGGAATGCACTCGAAGGATAAAAACATGGCAATTGTTTCATCAAATATCAGGCGCTGCGCGGCCTTGGTCTTCATGGCCGCTTCGGTTGCATTTGGCGGCATTGCGAAGGCTGATACAGTTGAGAAAATCCCCGATACGTCACGGCTTGTTTCTGTCGGTGGTGCTGTAACGGAAATCGTTTATGCGCTTGGCGCAGGCGATAGGCTCGTTGCACGCGACCAGACCAGCACTTATCCTGAACAGGCAAGCGCGTTGGTCGATGTAGGCTATATGCGCCGTTTGTCACCAGAAGGCGTTCTTTCGGTTAATCCGACCGGTATCCTGCTCTCGGAAGGCAGCGGCCCGCCGGAAACGCTTGAAGTGCTTAAGAAAGCGTCCGTTCCTATTGTCATCATTCCAGATGATCATACGGGCGAAGGCGTGCTCACCAAGATTGAAATCGTCGGCAAGGCTCTGGGTCTTGAAGATAAGGCCAAGGCGCTTGCGGACGATGTGGCGCGTGATCTCAGAGTTGCAGAAAAAATCTCTGCCAGTCAGAGTCCGCGCAAGCGTGTGCTTTTCATCATGTCCGTTCAGGATGGACGCATTACAGCCTCCGGCACCGGCACAGGTGCCAATGGCATTATCACGCTTGCAGGAGGAGTGAATGCTATCGATGCCTATCCGGGTTATAAGCAACTGACGGATGAAGCCATCGAGAAGGCCGCGCCGGATATGATTCTGACCATGGGTATTGGCAAGGACAGCGTTCAGAAGGATGACCTTCTGAAGAATCCGGCTCTGGCCAATTCTCCAGCGGGGCGCAGCGGTAATATTGTCCAGATGGATTCGCTCTATCTGCTTGGCTTTGGTCCGCGCACCGGTGCTGCCAGCCGTGAATTATCCGAAAAGCTTTATGGCAATCACGCAGCCCAATGAGAACTATGCCTGCTTTGCGCAAGCATTTGCAGGCATGTCGCAGAACCGCGCAACAAGGACACATTGAAATGACCAGCCAAGACCGCACCGCACAGGCCGGAGGCTTTGCTATGCGTGATCAAACCAGAAACAGCTGTGCTGGGGATCGCTCCACGCGCGCGCGTCTGGCAATTATTGGTCTGGCGATCGTGCTTTGCCTGACAGCACTTTTCAGCCTGAGCGCCGGGGCTTCTGATGCCTCCGTTATGACTGTTCTTCATGCTCTTGTTTATGGTGCGCCCGAAAGCATTGAAGCATTCCGGCGCGATCATATGATCATCATGGAAATACGTCTGCCACGTATCCTCATGGGAATGCTGGTCGGGGCGGGACTTGCTGTTTCTGGTGCCGTTATGCAGGGTTTATTCCGCAATCCCCTTGCGGATCCCGGTCTCGTCGGTGTTTCTGCCGGTGCCAGTCTTGGCGCTGTATCGATGATCGTGCTTGGCGGAACAATGCTTGCGCCGCTTTACCTTCTTCTTGGTCTTTATGCGCTCCCCATGGCGGCATTTGTTGGAGGGCTTGCCAGTACGCTACTTTTATATCGTGTCGCGACCCGGCGCGGGCGCACATCCGTCGCGACCATGTTGCTTGCTGGCATCGCGCTCGGCGCGCTGGCCGGTGCTGCCACAGGCGCACTTATTTACATTTCCGATGATCGCCAGTTACGCGATCTAACGTTCTGGGGGCTTGGTTCACTGGCTGGTGCGACATGGGGTAAAATTGGCACTGCCGGCCCTATTATTGCGGTTGTGCTTGTTGCAACGCCGTTTCTTGCGCGTGGACTTAACGCGCTGGCACTGGGGGAGGCGGCTGCCGGTCACCTTGGAATTCCGGTTCAGCGCATCAAGAATGTCGCGATTGTGACGGTTGCCGCTGCAACGGGTGCAACAGTCGCCATATCGGGTGGTATTGGTTTTGTCGGCATTGTTGTTCCCCATATGCTGCGTCTGAGCATCGGGCCGGATCACCGTTATCTATTGCCCGCATCGGCACTTTTAGGCGCGATCCTGCTGCTGCTGGCAGATGCTGTGAGCCGTACGATTGTTGCGCCTGCCGAATTGCCGATTGGTATCATTACAGCCGTATGTGGCGCACCATTTTTCCTCTGGATATTGCTGCGTCAGCGCGGCGTTCTGGATCTGTGAGGCCCTGATATGATTGAGACTAAAAATTTAAGCGTTTCCATCGGCAGCAAGAAAATTATCGAAAATATCAATTTTGTTGCTCATCCGGGGGCGGTGACAGCTATCGTCGGCCCCAATGGCTCCGGTAAAACTACGCTGTTGCGTGCGCTCTCAGGTGATCTGCCCTATACAGGCTCCGCCTTTCTTGACGGCGAGGATTTTTCCAAAATCAAGCCATGGCGCATGGCAGCACGCCGCGCCGTGCTCCCGCAGGCCAGTGCATTATCATTTCCTTTTACTGTGCGTGAGATTGTGCATATCGGATTGACGGGTGGTTTCAGTGGCGTGAGCGGCGCCGAGCAGGAGAGGTTGCCTGATCTTGCCTTGCAAAAGGTTGATCTTTCAGGCTTTAGCGGCAGGCTTTATCAGGAGCTTTCGGGGGGAGAACAACAGCGCGTACAGCTTGCACGCGTATTGTGTCAGGTCTGGAAACCGGTTGTGGACGGAAAACCACGCTATCTGTTTCTGGACGAGCCGATTTCGAGTCTTGATATAAAGCATCAGATCACAGTGATGGAGATCGCTCGTGAATTTGCAGCGTCTGGCGGCGGCGTTATCGCCATTCTCCACGATCTCAATCTGACTGCCATGTTTGCAGACAGCATTGCAGTCATGCATAAGGGCACGCTCGATACGATTGATACACCGCAGCAGGCTTTGACCGATGATCGATTGGAGCGCGTTTATGAATGTTCGCTGCGCGTTGGCGTTCCGCCTGTGAAGGGTGTTCCGTTCGTGCTGCCGCAATCGGCCTATTCGGCGACCATATAAAACGTTTTCCAACAAAAAAGCTGAAAACCATGATGATTTTCAGCTTTTTATGTCGTCATTTTGAGCGTTTAGCTCGCAATCCGCTCGGCAGTCTCAAGGTCTTCATCAAGACCGAGCAGAGCGCGGACATTCGGGCGCGCTTTGACCAGATCGTCTATGCTGTACTTCATCAGCACGCCAAAGAAAGCATTCAATGCTTCACGCAATGCAGAATTAAGACCACAGCTATCCACGAGTGGGCACTCCGCGGCATCGTTTTCAAAGCATTCTGCCATCGCAAAATTTTCTTCTGTGACGCGCACGACATCGAACAGAGAAATATCCTTCGCCTCACGCCCCAGACGTACACCGCCATTGCGGCCGCGCACTGTTTCCACCAGCTTGTTCTCGACAAGCGGTTGCAAAATCTTGAAGAGAAACAATTCCGAAACGCCGTAAGCACGGGCGATTTCTGGAACGCGGCTCAATTTGCCTTCGTTGGCAGCGCAATACATAAGCATGCGAATGGCATAATTTGTCTGACGAGTAAGACGCATCAACTATTCCTTTCAACGCATCCTCAAGTGTTCCATATTGATGTCTCAATCGGAAAACTCTGCTTTTGGTTAAGCCACAATCCCGCCCGGATGCCCGGAATTTCTGGGATATGCGCCAAGCGAATGCATTTGCCTCGAATCCACTTTAGAACTATTCTTAAAATATATGAAGTGCTTTATCACCTTTAAAGGGCAAAAAACATTTCATTACGCCATTTTGATGCCGACATTTTCGATGTCGGCGTTTCATCATTGGCAGACGTCTACCCATTCGGCTGAAACAAGCTCGGCTATTTTGAGAGGGGATATCCTGACGGCACTGTTGGTTGCCCCGGCAGCGGGAACAACTTCATCAAAATTTTTGAGCGATAAATCGCAATAAACCGGCATTTCCCGTGGCAATCCGAAAGGGCAGACACCTCCAACCGGATGGCTGGTTTCTATCAGCACAGTTTCAGCGTCCAACATGCGTGGCTTGGTTCCGAACTGGTCCTTGAATTTGCGATTATCGATACGCGCATCTCCGCGGGTAACGATAAGGATAGTTTTGTCTTTTGTCGAAAACGAGAGCGTTTTTGCGATCTGCCCCGGCTCCACACCATGTGCTTCCGCAGCGAGTGCGACAGTCGCGGTGCTGGTTGGCAGTTCAATCACTTGGATTTCTGGTGCCTTATTCGCAAAAAAAGCTTTTACTGATTCCAAGCTCATTGGTTCCCTTTTCTTTATGATTTATTTACTCAAATTTAAGCTTCATTCATTCGAAGAGCAAGGTATTGAGTCATTTTCTGGCGAATGACTGCAAGTGGCAGATTGACGCTGCTGTTTGATAACGATAACGAGGCACTCAAATCTGTTTCATGCAGACGCGGAAAAGGGCCGAGCGGTTTAAGGCGCGGGTCTTGAAATACGGTTATAGCCGTACGCCCTTTTATTCCTCCATATTCAAACTCCCAGAACATATAGCCTTGTCGCGGTCATTATCCGCTTTTGTCCTGCCCTGTCTTCGATCTTGCTACCGAGTTGGGTAGCAAAATGGTAGCAACCGGGTTGCAACCTCTTCACTTACTATTCTGCTTGTGCGACCGTCTTTTTTCAATCTACAGATGGTGGGTATGAAAGTTGATGCTTTTCCGGGGAAGTGAATGCAGCCATTAGACATTCTATGGGTCGGTTTGGGCGGTGGACTAGGCTCGCTGTTTCGCTGGTGGGTCGGCAAATTGGTTGGCGAAAGCTACAATGGCAAATTTCCCCTCGGAACATTTCTAATCAATGTGAGCGGTGCTTTCGTTATTGGCTTTTTATCGGTGCTGTTCTCAGTGGAATGGTACGATCGCTTTGGAGATGTATTAAAATCTGGCATCTTGACCGGTATCCTCGGCGGTTACACCACATTCAGCTCAATGCAGCTTGATGCGGTCAAGCTGGCTCGCGATCATAATCGTGGCTTGGCAATCGCTTATTTGGTGGGATCGGTTCTCGTCGGATTATCGGCAGCCGCATTTGGCGCGTTGTTAGCAAGCTGGATAGGATGAGGGAAGAACAATGATTAATACAATCATACTCGTCTTTGTCGGTGGCGCGATAGGTGCCATGCTTCGTGAGTTTCTGATGCTAGGTGTACCGGCTCTATCCGATGGTATTCCGGTGTCAATTTTAGTCGCGAATATTGTCGCATCATTTTTGCTTGGCCTGGCCACTGGGCTTTATAAAAAAGGCACTCTCAGCTCAGAGGTCAATACACTGGTCGCTACGGGCATGATGGGTGGGCTTTCCACGTTTTCCAGCTTTGTCTACGGCGCTTACGTTCTTATGTCTGGATCAACGGCGGGACTGGTATCCGCACTCGCTTATTTGGTTCTCAGTATTGTCATCGGTTATTTCGCGGTCCTGCTGGGTCTTCGGATCGGTGACAGAAGCAATTGAACTTGCAGCCCGGCTTAAGCGGAGCCGGTTTTGCCCCTTGGGTTAGGCTTGTCGCAAAGGCTTCGCTTCTGCGCATCCGGTTTCACGATCTGCGATACTCTCATGCAACCCAGCTTTTGGCCGCTGGCGTTCATCCAAAGATTGCCAGTGAAGGGCTCGGATATTCCACAATCGGCATCACGCTTGACCTTTATTCACATGTCATGCTGGGAATGCAGGCAAATGCTGTAGAACAAGTTGACGCCGCTATAAAAGCTGCTAAGAAGTCACTCGCTGAGTGAATGGGTAGCAAATCGGTAGCAATCACTGATTTGAGGCTTTTCTGAAACCGAGAAAAGTACAACCATTGCAAATACTTGGAGGGGTGGCCGAGCGGTTTAAGGCACCGGTCTTGAAAACCGGCGTGCAGGAGACTGTACCGTGGGTTCGAATCCCACCCCCTCCGCCATACATCGCCGATTGCCCTCCATGGTGCGATATTGCCGCTCGTTCCTGAGATTTTGACGCTGGTTTCCAGACAAATATAAAATCCATAAGTAGCCTTTAAAGGCGCTCTGGAAGATCGTTTAAGCGCATTAAAGCCCCTCTTGTTATTCCACGGAAAGCCCGGCGCGATTCACGTGCCCGAACGGGCACGTCCAATCTGATCGTGCATCCCCAGTCTGGAAAAGTTGCAAGCTAAAAAAATAGAAACTCATAGCTTTATCAGTTGCGAGATGAGCAGGAGTCTGATCATCTTCTAAAAAAGCGATGACTTAAAGCATACCTCTCTCAAATTGGCAGGTTTTGGGATAAGTCTGCGTCAAAACAACAAAATGAGATACATCGCTCTGATGGGATCAGATCGAAACGTGCTCCGAGAAGGGAATGCCTGAATGTCTGTAATGCCCGGTTTGCGTGCTGATACCATACTTCATAATGGTACGATCTGGTGTGGGTATGAGGAGGGCACAGCAGAAGCTCTGGCGATCTGGCAGGGCAAAGTGCTTGCAACGGGCACCAAAGATGAGATCTGGTCGCTCAAAGGCGACAATACGCATGTGATTGATCTGGAGGGGCAGTTTGCGACGCCGGGTTTAAACGATGCACATCTGCATCTCATATCAGTGGGGCTCACGCTCAACTGGATTGATGCGACATCGCAAGTGGCACCGACATTGGAAAGCTTGCTCGATGCAATACGCGAACAAGCCGCTTCCACGCCTGCCGGAACCTGGATCAGGGCGCGTGGCTATGATCAAACCAAGCTTGATGTTGGCCGTCATCCGCATAAATCAGAGCTTGATGCTGTGGCGCCGCATCATCCGGTCATGCTCGTGCGTGCCTGCGGCCATGTATCGATTTTCAACTCGAAGGCTTTTGAGCTTGCGGGAATTGATGAAAATTCACCGGTGCCGGATGGTGGTCTGATTGAACAGCAAAATGGCGTGCTGACGGGCATGGTCGCAGAAAATGCGCAAGGCGTTGTGCGGAAGGCTATCCCAAAGGCAACCACAGAAGAGATGATCGACGCCATTGAGGCTGCGGGCAATCTTCTGCTTTCTTACGGTATCACCAGCGTCATGGATGCAGCCGTTGGTCAGGTTGCAGGCTTTGATGAAATTCGGGCCTACAATTTCGCCAAGCTTAACAAACGATTGCCGGTCCGCACCTGGCTTGTGCTTCTGGGCGATCCTGGAGCGTCGATTGTCGAAAAATGCTATGAAGCCGGTCTTGTGTCCGGCGTTGGCGATGACATGTTGACGGTTGGTGCGGTCAAGATTTTCCTTGATGGCTCCGCAGGCGGTCGCACAGCCTGGATGAGCAAGCCTTATCTTGGTGATGATAACAATATTGGTGTGCAGATTTTACCCGATGCAGAGCTTGAAGCGCTGGTGCTTGACACGCATAAAAAAGGCTATCAGCTTGCCTGCCATGCCATTGGAGACGCTGCCATCGGGCAGCTGATTACCGCTTATGAAAAGGCGCTTGCAGCTTACCCCGATGCGGACCGTCGCCATCGCATTGAACATTGTGGCTTCTCCACACCACAGCAGCACGAGCGGATGAAAAAGGCGGGGATTTATCCATGCCCACAGCAAGTGTTCATTTATGATTTTGGCGACGCCTATATTTCGGTTCTTGGTGAAGAAAAAGCACTGTCGAGCTATCCGCTCAAGACATGGAAAGATCTTGGTTTCAAGCCCGCAACGGGCAGCGATGCGCCTGTCTGTCACCCCAATCCCTATCCGAACATCTATTCGATGCTGACGCGTGAGACCGGCAAAGGGACGGTCATGGATGCGCGGGAGCGGGTGAGTATTGAAGAAGCGCTTCAGGTCTATACCGAGTATGGTGCTTTCTCGCAGAAGCTCGAACATGTGAAAGGCAAGCTGATCCCCGGTCAGGTGGCCGATATCGCTGTGTTCTCCCGCAATATGCTCAATGCGAAGCCGGATGAAATCCTTAACGATACGCGTTGTGTGCTCACCCTTCGCGATGGCGAAGTGGTGTTCAGAGCGCCGAACTGATCATAAGAAATCAAGTGAGAGGATAAGATGGGGAAGAATATGAGAAAATTTGCGTTGCTTGCAGCATTGTCCGCAGTTTTGATGGCGGGCACTGCCGCTTACGCTGCCGACGCGCCTCGTTCCGGAGGCGTTATTAATTTCGTAGCCCCTTATGGGGATAGTTTTTCGACGCTTGATATTCAGGCATCTCCGGCCACGCAGGATGAGTTTTATGCAAAGGCTATTCACCGCACGCTTTATGATTGGGATGCCGATCAGAATAAGCCGGTATTGGGTCTTGCAACAGATGTAACGGTCTCGGATGACAAGCTTGTCTATACATATAAGCTACGGGAAGACGCATTTTTTCACGATGGTAAGCCATTGACGGCGGATGATATTATCTGGAGCTATACCCGGATAATGGACCCGAAGAAGGCATTTCCTCCGGCACGCTATATTTCCGAAATAAAGGGCGCGGAAGACTATACCCAAGGCAAAGCAACGGAAATTTCCGGCCTGAAAAAGATTGATGATCACACGCTCGAAATCACCCTTAAACAGCCGATAGATCCCGGTTACCAGTTCATGCGCAACAATACGGCCATTTATCCGGCCGGAGAGGGCGACAGCGATGTCTTTCAACGTCACCCGATTGGTCTTGGCCCTTACAAGTTTGCGGAATACATTCCCGGCTCCCGTCTGACGGTTGAAAAGTGGGATAAATATTACGAAAAGGGAAAGCCTTACGCGGACAAGATCAATATCATGATCATGGGGGATGCCTCTGCACGTGATGTGGCTTTCCGCAACAAGGAGATTGATGTCGCGGTTCTTGGGCCTGCACAATATACCGCCTATCTTGCAGATCCCGAGCTTGCGAAGAACATGGTGGAAGTCGCGGAAGTTTACACGCGTGCTGTTGGTTTCAACCCGGATTTTAAGCCGTTTCAGGACAAGCGTGTTCGTCAGGCGATCAATTATGCCATCGACAGTGATCTGATCATCAAGCGTCTTGTGAAAGACAAGGCATATCGTGCGGTCGGCTGGCTGCCAAATTCTTCGCCAGCTTTCGATAAGGATGCGAAGCCTTATCCCTATGATCCTGAAAAGGCGAAGGCGCTGCTTGCCGAAGCCGGTTACCCGGATGGCTTTGAGTTTGAATTGACCGCGACGCAGAATGAAAGCTGGGGCCTGACGATTGTTCAGGCCATCATTCCGATGCTGGATAAGGTTGGGATCAAGGTGAAGGCAAAGCCGGTTGAGGCCTCTGTTCTCGCCGATGTGGTTCCAGCGGGCAATTTTCAGGCTTATATGTGGTCGCTGGAAAGTGGACCTGATGCGCTGACTGCGATGCAATGCTTCTATTCAACGACACCGCAATCTGCTTGCAACTATCAGAAATTTGCCAATGCGGACTTCGACAAGCTGGTCGATGAGGCCAAGCTGGCTAAAACCGAAGAAGAAAAAAACGAGATTCTGAAGAAGGCCAACAATCTGTTGCAGGAGGAAGCGCCGGTTTGGTTCTTCAACTATAACAAGGCTGTCATGGCGCATCAGCCATGGCTGCATGGTCTTCAGCCGAACTCGGCAGAGCTCGCGGTTCAGTCCTATGAAAAGCTCTGGGTTGACGACACGGTTCCATCGGGGCGTTAAATCGAGCCTATCTGGATCGGCTCGCCTTTTGGGGGCGAGCTGGTTTCTCTTCGATCTGAAAAGAGGACTGTGTGCTCTATTTTATTGTCCGCCGCGTCTTGCAGATGATACCGACGGTCATTGCTGTATCCCTGCTGATCTTTATCATTTTTAGCGTGGTCCCCGGTAGTATTGCCTCGGGACTGATTGCGAATGGCAAGGGCATGAGCGATCCCAAAATAGTCGAAAAGATCACGGAGGAATTTGGCCTCGACAAGCCTGTTCATGTCCGGTTCGGCAATTATATGGTGCAGCTTGCGCAGTTCGATCTTGGCATTTCCTACAGATCAAGGCAGCCTGTCATCTCGCTTATTCACGAGCGTATGGGGCCGACGCTGAAGCTCGCATTTGCAGCCATGGCTTTTGCGATCCTTGTTGGTGTGCCGCTTGGTTTTCTGGCAGCCCTCCGGCCCGGCAGTATTCTGGATAGCGTTACCATGATTGGTGCAGTATCCGGTCTTTCGCTGCCGCAATTCTGGCTTGGTCTGCTTCTGATGTATTTCTTTGCGCTGACGCTTGGCTGGTTACCGAGTTTTGGCTATGGCGATGGCGGTATAAGGCATGTGATCCTGCCTGCACTCACCTTGGGCGTTGCGCCACTTGCCCTTCTGGCGAGAACCACGCGCGCAGCCGTTCTTGAAGTGATGGGTGCTGATTTTATCCGCACCGCGCGCTCCAAAGGCATGAGCAGCTTCCGCCTTGTCAAATGGCATGTCATGCGCAACGCGCTGGTGCTCATTATAACGACGATCGGATTGCAGTTTGGCTCGATGATGGGGCAGGCTGTTGTGGTGGAAAAACTTTTTTCATGGCCGGGGCTTGGCTCCCTGCTGATCGACAGCGTGTCGATGCGTGATATTCCGGTCGTGCAAGGCGCCATTCTTGTGATCGTATTGTGGTTTCTGATCATCAATACGATTGTTGATATTCTCTATGCGGTCATTGATCCGCGTATAAGCCACGAGTAGGCCGATGAAATTGCGTTTCAATCTCGTCTTTGGGGGCCTCATCTGCGCTATCATGGTGACGGGCGCGGTTTTTGCGCCATGGATCGCGCCTTATCATCCAGTGATGGATGCGGATCTCATGAATGCCGAGCTGCCGCCGGACGCCCAGTTCTGGTTTGGGACCGATGCGCAGGGGCGTGATGTGTTTTCTCGCCTGCTTTATGGCGCGCAGGTCTCCCTGACTGTTGGTGTTGTATCGCAGTGTATCAATACGGTCATCGGCCTTAGCCTTGGTATTTCGGCAGGTTATTTCGGCGGCTGGTGGGACGATCTTGTCAGTGGCCTCACCAATCTGATGCTGGCAATCCCTTCGTTAATCTTTGCGCTTGCGATCATGGCCGTGCTTGGGCCCGGCTTGCCAAGCCTGCTGCTTGCGCTGGGCCTGACGAACTGGTCGTGGACTTGCCGTATTGCGCGAAGTTCGACACTGTCTCTTAAAAAGCAGGGCTATATTCAGGCGGCTAAAATGCTTGGTTATAGTGATGTGCGCATCATGATCACACAGATTGTACCCAATATGATTGGGCCAATCCTTGTCATTGGTACGCTTGGCATGGGGGACGCTATTCTTGCGGAAGCAGCGCTTTCTTATCTTGGGCTTGGCATCAGTCCGCCAGAGCCGAGCTGGGGCAATATGCTCACCGATGCGCGGGAACTGATTGTCAATGCGCCTTGGGCAGCCGTCTTTCCCGGGCTGGCAATCTTTTTCACCGTGCTTGGGCTTAATCTTTTCGGTGATGGTCTGCGAGATTGGCTCGATCCGCATATGAGGACGCGCAAGGTATGAGCGAACACGCACTTCTTGAGGTGGAAAACCTGCGCATCGACATTGCTTCGGGTGCAACACAGCACAATGTGGTCGAAGATGTGTCTTTTACAATTGGCGCTGGCGAAACATTCGGTTTGGTCGGCGAGTCTGGCTGTGGCAAGAGCATAACCGCGCTGTCGATGATTGGGTTGCTGCGTAAACCGCTCTCGGTGACAGGGGGGGCAATCCGTTTCAAAGGGCAGGATTTACGCGCAATGTCATCGCGTGACATGCGCAAATTGCGCGGCAATCGCATCGCCATGATTTTTCAGGAGCCGATGACAGCACTCAATCCTGTCTCACCCGTGGGTCGACAGATTGCGGAGATGTTCGTGCTGCACGCGGGCGCAACATGGCATGAAGCAGAGCGTAAGGCTGTTGAGGCGCTGGCAAATGTGCAGGTGCCTGCACCTGATCAGCGTGTGAAGAACTATCCGCATCAGATGTCTGGCGGTATGCGACAACGCGTGATGATAGCCATTGCCCTTGCCTGTAACCCCGATTTGCTGATTGCAGATGAGCCCACCACGGCCCTTGATGTCACAGTACAGGCGGAAATCCTGCGTCTCATGCAGGAGCTTTGCACAGCGCGCGGAACGTCTGTGCTGATGATCAGCCATGATCTGGGTGTGATTGCCAAAATGTGCCGCCGGGTCGGCGTTATGTATGCCGGGCATCTGGTCGAGGAGAGAGCGACGGCAAGCCTTTTTCAGCATCCATCGCATCCTTATGCGCAGGGTCTTCTGGCCTCCCTTCCTCTGCTTGGCTCCCGTCAAAAACAAGGGCAGCGCCCCTTGCAGGAAATTGCCGGCGTGGTGCCGTCGATTTCTGCCTTTCCTGCGGGGTGCAGGTTTGAACCGCGCTGCACGCGTGCAACGGATATTTGTCGGGCTGAAAAGCCGGGATGGACGCCTTTGCAGGATGCAGGCTTGGTGAGGTGTTTCCATCATGAATGAGATGCGTTCAACTCAGCCCATGGAGCCGCTTGTTCGCATAGACGATCTCTGTGTTCGATTTCCGGTGAGTGGCGGCATTTTCAGCCGTTCAAAGCAGTTGCTGCATGCAGTCAATCATATGAGCCTCGAGCTGCTTAAAGGTGAGTGCCTGTCGATTGTTGGTGAATCCGGTTGCGGTAAATCCACGCTTGCGCTCTCAATCGTCGGATTGCAAAAACCCACGAGCGGAGAGATTTATTTCGAGGGCAGGCCAATTACAGGCGTAAACGAGCCGTCGCGGCTAGAACGTGCAAAAATGGCGCAGATGGTTTTTCAGGACCCGTTTGCTTCGCTCAATCCTCGCCAGACAGTTTATACGTCGCTTGCGGCACCGTTAAAACTTCATGGTGTAAAATCACGCTCCGAAATAGACGGTCGCGTGGAGGAAATTTTACGTCTTGTCGGCTTAAAACCGGAGCAAGCCAAGCGCTTTCCGCATGAATTCTCCGGGGGGCAGCGTCAGCGTATCGGGATCGCACGCGCATTGTTGCTCAATCCCAAGGTTATTGTTCTCGATGAACCAGTGTCTGCACTTGACGTTTCCATCCGCGCGCAGATCATCAATCTGCTGCTGGAACTCAAAGAGCGGTTGGAGCTGTCCTATATCATGATCAGCCATGATCTAAGCGTCGTTGAACATATGAGCGACCGCGTGGCTGTGATGTATTTTGGACAGATTGTCGAAAGTGGGCCATGGGACCGGGTATTTTCAAATCCAACGCATCCCTATACGCGTCGTCTGATTTCAGCCATTCCCGATCCAGTGGCCGAACTGACGGGCACGCGTCTCATTGACGATAGAAGTACCCCTCAAGCACCGCAAGGCTATGCATTTTATCCAACGCGCTTTGGCTCTCATGATGTGCATCAGCCGCCGCCATTGACGCAACTGACTGACATCGGCGGGGGACAGTATGTTCGGGTGATTGAGGCGAACTGAGCAGCCTATTGATGTAAGTGTCTGAAAATCAGTTCGCCAATCGGGATCGCTGAGGTTGCCGCAGGCGAGGGCGCATTGCAGACATGCAGCACGCGCTTTGAGCGTAAAAATTTGAAGTCGTGTATTAACGCGCCATCTTTCGAGACAGCCTGCGCACGTATTCCGGCGCGATAAGGCAGAAGGTCATCAGCGCGAAGCGACGGGCAATATTTGCGGCATTTTTCCAGATAACTGGATTTAAATACGCTGTCCTTCATTTCGTTCAAGCCGGAGCGAAGATGGTTTGAAATGACCTTCCAGAAGCCGGGGAATTTTGCATATGTGGCGATGTCCTCAAGGCTCACCGAGAATTTGTGATAGCCTTCGCGCGACATTCCAAGAACTGCATTTGGCCCCACCGTTAATCTGCCATCCATCATCGGGGTTAGGTGAATGCCGAGAAACGGCATAGATGGATCAGGCACCGGGTAGATCATGCGTTCGACCAGATTGCTAAGTTCCGGCTTTAGCGCGTAATATTCACCACGAAATGGCACGATTTGGAAGTCTACGGCTTTTCCCGAACGTTGTGCGAGGCGGTCTGCCTGTAGTCCGGCGCAGGCAATAACAGAACGGCTTTCCCACACATCCTTATCTGTATGGACACGGACGCTGTCGGAACGCTCTTCGATGCGATCAACCTCAATGTTGAATAGGATGGTGCCACCAGCAGCTCTGATAATATCGCCCATGACCTGAGAGACTGCGCGATAATCAACGATCCCGGTTTGCTCAACGAGCAATGCACCAAGCCCCGTCACAGACGGTTCGATCTCGATTAGCTCCGCATTATTCAATCGACGGCAATTGATGCCGTTCGTCGCAGCATTTGTTTCGAGATTGTCTAAGCGCTGCAATTCGATCTGGTTGGTGGCAACCACCAGCTTTCCGGGTGTGCGGTAGGGAATAGCATTTTCATCGCAAAATTGCTTCGTGATGCGCTCACCTGCGCGGCAAAGCTCGGCTTTCAGACTGCCGGGCTTATAATAAATCCCAGCATGAATAACCCCGCTGTTATGTCCGGTCTGGTGCGCGGCCAGCGTGCTTTCTTTTTCCAACAAAAGAAGGCGAGCATCCGGCTCGCTTTTGACTATTTTCAAAGCGGTCGCCAAGCCGACGATGCCGCCACCTACGATACAATAGTCGAACATGGTTTGCGCTCGATGTTTGATGCCTGATGCAGGATAATCTTGTCACCAGTGATGCCAATGGGCTTTATCACTCATGATGCCGCAATCGGCTGATTAATTGCAACAACAACTCGCGCTTGTTAAAGATACGCACCATTGCAGTGGGCTTTGACGAAACCGGCCCAGCTTATCGTCTGCAAATCAATTAAACACTGCTCAGCAGAATGCTGGTTTCACTGTTCAGGACGCCTTCGATTGTTCGCACTTCACGCAAAACGCGGTCAAATTCGTGAAGGCTTTCCGCATGTATTTCTGCCACCAGATCCCATGACCCATTGGTCGTGTGCAGCGTGCGTATCTGTGGCAAACCTCTTAAAAGTTTTATGACCTTGGTTGTTGAGCGACCTTGCACTTCGATCAGCATGATCGCGTGCACAACTCCATCGCTGGAATCTTGCCGGACGCGTATGGTGAAGCCCAGCGCTGCACCTGTCTCAAGCAATCGGTCGAGACGCGCCTGCACGGTCCCGCGTGAAACGCCGAGGATTGTCGCCAGCTTCGAGAGTGGCGCACGTCCATCCTCTCTTAAAATGGCAATGAGCTTGTGATCCAGTTCGTCAAAAATATGCATAGCGTTTTTTACATTTTGACTGTGCAAATTGCTATAATTTTTACAATTCACCCAGCACTTTTATAATTTTAACTGACTTTATGCTCTCCTAATCTGCTTCTCAGAGTTCTGATGGAGGTGAGGGTAAGGATGTTCAGCGGATGACAAAAAGTCTGATTATACAGCCGAGGTCCACGTCGACATCGTTTGAGCTGGCGTGGTGGTGAGCCAGAAATGTCAACTGTCTCCTGAAACGCCATATGTTTTAACCCCTTGTTTTCATGCATGTCCCTTGTGGAAACCCGTTAATTTTTCCGCGACATGTTTTAGCAGTGAGAATAGTCTGAGAATGAGCAGACCCTCTGTCCAGAGTCCGAAATCGGTCGTTATGATCCGGCCGCACCATTTTACGCCCAATGCGCAAACCGCAAAGGACAATGCGTTTCAGTCTATCGACGAACAACGCTCTGCTGAAGTTCTTGCGAAAGCAGCCTTCGACGAAGTCACAGCCATGGCAGAAGGTTTGGCCGATGCGGGCGTAACGGTGCATTTGTTTGAAGACGAAACCCAAGCGCTGCCGGATTCCGTTTTTCCAAACAACTGGTTTTCGACCCATTCGGGCGGGCATGTTGCCATTTATCCGATGTTTTCGGAAAGCCGCCAGAAAGAACGCCGCCCTGATGTTATCGAAATGCTCAAACGCGACTATCGCGTTCAGGATGTGATCGATTACTCCGGTTTGGAGCGCGATCACTTCTATCTCGAAGGCACCGGCGCCATGGTTCTCGACCATATTGGACGTGTAGCCTATGCAGCCCGTTCCAACCGCACCAATGAAGTGGCGCTCGAGCGTTTCTGTACACATTTCAACTTTGAACCGATGGTGTTCGATGCGGTCGATTCGTCGGGAAGGCCGATTTATCATACCAATGTGCTGATGTGCATTGGTACGGATTACGCGCTGGTGGGTACCGATCTGATCACAGATCCGGTCCGTCGTCAGGACATTGTTGATCGGTTGCAGGAAACCGGTCGCACGCTCATTCATCTCTCTGCTGAGCAGATTGGTGAATTTGCAGGAAATGCCATTGAACTGGAAGGTCGTGATGGCCGGGTTCTGGCGCTTTCTGCACGCGCCTATGCCGCATTGAGCAAGATCCAGATCGAGACAATCGAACAGACCGCGAAGCTGATGCCTTTCGCAGTCCCGACGATCGAACTTGCAGGCGGATCGGTTCGGTGCATGTTGGCTGGCATTCATCTCTCGCGCCGCACAACAAACGGCACACATTTGCTTTACGCAACATCAAGAGCCGGTTAGATAGGCTCCAGCTTAAATAAGGGAAACCTTCAATGTCTTCCAACAGACCTGTTTATGAGTTCAATTCGATCATCGTCCGTGAGCCTTCGCACTCTGTGGTGAATGGTCTTCGCGCGCTGGATAGCGGCAATCCCACCTATGAAGGTGTGAAGGCTGAGCACGATGCCTATATTGCTGCCATGCGTGCTGCAGGCGTCGAGGTCACCATTCTTCCGGCACTCGAAGAATTCCCCGATTCTATTTTTGTTGAAGATCCTGCACTCGTCTTTACTGAAGGTGCAATTTTGCTTCGTCCGGGCGCACTGACCCGTGTTGGCGAAACGGCTAAGATCGAACCGACGCTGCGCAAGATGTTTGATACGGTTGTGGAACTGCCGGAACCGGGCTTTGCCGATGGCGGCGATGTTCTGACGACACAGAAAACTGTGATGATCGGCCTTTCCGCCCGTACCGACAAAGCAGGTGCAGCTGCACTGATCGCCAGCCTTGAAAAGATTGGGCGCAAGGGTGAGGTTGTCTCAACCCCTGAAGGCGTACTTCATTTCAAAACTGATTGCTCACTGGTTGATGAAGAAACCGTTCTTTCCACGAGCCGCCTTGCAAAGTCCGGTGTCTTTTCGGGCCTTCGTCAGTTGATCGTGCCCGAAGGTGAAGAGGCAGCTGCAAATGCATTGCGCGTCAATGACGTGGTGATGGTAGGCTCCGACTTCCCACGCACCATCGAGTTGCTGGAAAAGAGTGGCTATAACGTGGTTCCGCTCAAGACAACGCAAATCGGCAAGATCGACGCCGGCCTTTCGTGCATGTCGCTTCGCTGGTATCGCAAATAATTCTGATGGCTCGGGGGCATTCGCTCCTGGGCCGTTTTCTCTCTGCATTCCCTGTGCCTGCTCTCATCCAAAGGCAGGCCGCTACAAAAATATAAGGAGAACGGGAACATGGTTGGTTTTAAAGGGAAAATTGCAGGTGCGATTGCGCTTGTTGCATTGGCTGGTGGTGCCGCTCAGGCGGAAGGAAAGCTTCGTCTCGGTATGACGCCGGAGCCGTATATGCCTTTCACACAGGTTAATGCGGCAGGAGAGTGGGAAGGGCTGGAGGCAGACCTTTCACGCGCACTTTGCGAGAAGCTCGCAGACAAGTGCGAATTCAAGTCCATGGCATGGGATGGTCTCATTCCTTCGCTGACTGAAAACAAGGTGGACTTCATTATCGGTGCGTTTTCCGTCACAGATGAGCGTCGCAAGGTCGTTGATTTCAGCACGCCTTATTATACGGAAGGTACCGTTGTCGTCGGTGCGAAGTCGGATACAGACACGGTTGGCACGGTTGCTGCAAGCGACGGTTCAGGCGAAGTTGTCGATCAGGCATCATTGGCTGACAAGATCGTTGGTGTTCAGACATCGAGCGTACAGTCGGCCTATATGACCAAGTATCTGCCGGATGTTTCTTTGAAGAGCTACGACACCGCAGACAATTCGGTTGCTGATCTGGTTGCAGGCCGCGTTGATTATGTTCTCGCACCGGATTTGTTCGTGCAGAACTTCCTCAAAACGCCGCAGGGCGCTGATTACGAAATTAAGCTTGTTGCGCCCAAGAGTGTGGTTTTGGGTGAAGGTGTTGCCTATGCGGTGCGTAAAGGCGATACGGCGACGCTTGAAAAAGTCGATGCGGCGCTTGCCGAGCTCGACAAGGACGGCACCCTGAAAGGACTCGTCGACAAGTGGATTTTCGAACAGAAATAATCCTGATGAGGGGCGAACGCCGGTAGCGGCGTTCGCCCTGCAGCGTCGATCCAAAAAACTGAATTTGTTTTTTGGAAATTGCGATGCGTCGTTTCAAAACTTCGGATTGTTTTCTGCGCTTTGGTCCAAGGGAACAATGCTCTGAATGATTTCCTGTCTGATCGGATGAATCGTTATGGATTCTTATTGGCAACTGCTCGCTTGGGGAAGTGAGGGCTGGGGAGACGAGTTTGCGCACGGACTTATGATGACCTTGCAGGTCTCAGCCGTGGCATTTGCAGTCTCGTTTGTTTTTGGTCTTGCTGGCGCCTCCGGGAAGCTCTCGCGCAATCGCTTCATAAAAGCTATCGCCGAATTATATACGACAGTGGTTCGGGCTTTGCCGGAGCTGCTTGTTATCCTGTTGCTTTATTTTTCTGTCGCCACAGGCGCCGAGAAGCTGCTCAAAGCGAGCGGTCTTGTCGGAAACGATTTCCAGTTCAGTGCCTTCTGGGCGGCAATTATCGCGCTGGCTTTTGTAAACGGCGCGTTCATGACGGAAGTGCTGCGGTCTTCTTATCTGGCTATTCCGCGCGGGCAAATAGAAGCTGCGCTGTCCATCGGTATGCGCCGCCGCCAGATATTCACGCGTGTCACTTTCCCGCAAATGATGCGTCATGCGGTTCCCGGTATCGGTAATCTTTGGCTCTCAATCACCAAGGAAAGCGCCATTATTTCGGTTCTCGGTTCATTCCATGAATTGCTTTATACGGGTTATCGTGCAGCCGCATCGACCAAGCAATACGTCTTCTTTTATGGCCTCACAGCATTTCTCTTTCTGTGCATCACGCTGGTTTCGGTTCTGATCATTATACAGCTCGAAAAGCGCCTGAGCCGGGGGCACGGATAATGGAATCGATTGCAAAAATCATTGAGTTCCTGCCGCCGCTTATCAAAGCGCTCCCGCTGACGCTGTTCTTGACTGCAACGGCGGGTGTCATCGGTCTTGTTTTTGGAACACTGAGTGCTCTGGCGCTTCTTTCAAAAAAGCGCGTCCTGAAATGGCCTGCTTTCACTTACACGTTCATTTTCCGTGGCACGCCGCTTCTGGTGCAGCTTTATCTGATCTATTACGGGCTTGGGCAAATCCTGCCCGGAACCTGGGTTAGACATAGCTTCCTCTGGCCTTACATGCGTGACGGCTTATGGTATGCGGTCTTCGCGCTGAGCCTCAATCAGGGTGCCTATAATGCGGAAGTCATTCGCGGTGCGATCAAGTCGATCCCTCGCGGCCAGATCGAAGCTGCACTTTCTATTGGTATGACGCGGTTCAAGATTCTACGTCGCATAACGCTGCCGCTGGCTTTCCGTCATTGTATGCCCGTTTTGACCAGTGATCTTATCATTCTGCTCAAATCGACGTCGCTCGCCTCAACGATCACCATCATGGAAGTGATGGGTACCGCGCGCGCGCTTCAACGCAGTTCTTTGTCGATCTTTGAGCCACTGATCGCAGCAGGCATTCTTTATTTCACCGTTGTGTTCATCCTCACCCGGATCATGAATGTGGTTGAACGGCGCATGAGTGGCTCACGCGCGTCTATGGTCTGATCTGTTTCAGGAGCAATTCAAAATGACGTCCATGGCACTCACCGTCCGCAATATTCACAAGAGCTTTGCTGGTGTCGAGGTTCTCAAAGGCATCTCGTTTGAAGCCAAAAAAGGCGATGTGATCTCGCTGATCGGCAGCAGTGGCTCCGGTAAAAGCACTTTGCTGCGCTGCATTAATTACCTGGAAACACCGGATGAAGGCGAGATCGCAGTTGCGGGGGAGGTAATCCGCACGAAGGTCGGGCCGGACGGAAAATCGCATGCTGCCGATCCTCGACAGCTTGTTCACATCCGTACGCGTCTGGGCATGGTGTTTCAGAGCTTCAATCTTTGGTCACACCGCACGATCCTTGAAAACATAATCGAAGGCCCTGTTCATGTTTTGGGCATGTCAAAAGCCGAAGCCATTGCCGAGGCCGAGGTTTTGATGGAAAAAGTGGGTATCACGCCTAAACGGGATCAATATCCGACGCAGCTTTCAGGTGGGCAGCAGCAGCGTGCTGCTATCGCGCGGGCGCTTGCAATGAAACCGGAGGTTATGCTGTTTGATGAGCCAACCTCGGCACTTGATCCGGAGCTTGTGACGGAAGTGTTGCAGGTTATCAAGAAGCTTGCTGAAGAGGGGCGTACCATGGTCATGGTGACGCATGAAATGGCGCTTGCCCGCGATATTTCGAGCGAAGTTATCTTCTTGCACCAAGGGCTGGTTGAAGAACGTGGTGCGCCAGAGACTGTGATGAGTCATCCACAGTCGCCACGCTTGCGCCAGTTCCTGCATATGAATTGAGTACAACAAACATGACCGATAAAAATCAAGGCGCATTTATCGACGAACTCAAAGCGATCCGCAGACATCTGCACAGCATCCCTGAGCTTGGACTGGAGGAAGTGGAGACTTCCGAATTTATCGCCTCGACGCTGGAAAAGTGGGGCTATGCGTTAAACCGTGGTCTTGCAAAGACGGGTATCGTCGCTTCTTTGCGCCGCGGCAACTCAAACCGTTCTATCGGGTTTCGCGCCGATTTTGATGCGCTGCCAATTCTGGAAGAAACGGGCCTGTCTTACGCGAGTAAGAACAGTGGCAAAATGCATGCTTGCGGTCATGACGGCCATACAACCATGCTATTGGGGGCCGCGTGGTCGCTTGCACAGGATAAGGATTTTTCAGGAACTGTTCATTTCATTTTCCAGCCTGCCGAAGAAAACTATGGCGGTGCGCAAATGATGATCGAGGAGGGGCTCTTTGAGCGTTTCCCTTGTGATCAGGTGTTTGCGCTGCACAACTGGCCGGGGCTTGAAGCTGGAAAACTTGCATCCAAAGCGGGTCCGATTGCGGCGTCCATCGATGCTTTGACGCTGACGGTGAAGGGCAGCGGTGGACACGGAGCGGAGCCTGAAAAGACGATCGACCCTATTGTGGTGGCGTCAAGCATCGTTATGGCGTTGCAAACTATCGTTGCCCGCAATGTCCCGCCTCATCAGGCAAGCGTAATCACCGTTGGTGCCTTTAATTCGGGTGCGGTCTGTAATGTTATTCCCGATACGGCAAAACTCGAAGTTTCGATGCGCGCGACTGATCCCATGATACGCGAAACGCTGCGTGATAAGGTCGAGCAAGTGGCGAAGATGCAGGCGGCGAGCTATGGCGCCGATGTGAGTTTCGATTGGATGACGGGGTATCCGGCGACGATTAATGATGCCAGGGCCTTTGAACAGGCAAGAGCAACGGTTGCTCAGCATTTTGGTGAAGACAGTTTTGAAGACCTGGATAAGCCGTTTATGGGCAGTGAAGACTTTTCTTTCATGCTTGAAAAGACAGCCGGTGCCTATCTCCTGATTGGCAATGGCGATAGCTCTGGTCTGCATACGGCAACTTACAACTTCAACGATGAGATTCTTGAGCGCGGCGTATCGTTTTTTTGTCACCTCGCGAAAGATATACTCGGCACAAAGCTTGTTGAATAACAGGCTTTTGGCCTCGTCTATTCCAGTCAGTCTTTCACGGACGAAGCCATCGCCTGTAATATGATAACAGCGGATGCAGCGCCCGGATCAACATGCCCGAGTGAGCGTTCACGCAGGCGCGCTGCACGGCCTTTTGTTGCAATCATGGAGCGGGTCGAGTTGGCACCGGCAGTTGCTGCCGCCACTATGTTTTCCCAAAACGCGCGGAAGTCCAGATCTTCCTGAACAGCAATTTGCGCGGCTTCTGCAGCTGGTAGCCAGGCATCAAGCATCGTCTTGTCGCCGCGCTGCCCATGGCCGCGTTCACGAATGCCCACACCGATTGCTTCGATAATGATCGCGCATGTTGCGGAATCAAGGTCTTTGCGTTCCATTGTTGCTTGCGCTGCGCGGCGAAAACCGGTTGCATAGAGTGGTCCGGTGGATGCTCCCACAGCGTTGATAAAGGCTGTCGCAGCCGTATTGAGAACGGTTGAAATATTCGCATCATCCAGATCAAGCTGAAGCAATTCGCGCTTCACCGCCTTAAACCCAAGGGCCATGGTTGTGCCATGATCCCCATCTCCTATGGTGCCATCAAGTTCGGAAAGCCGATCTTTGTCAGCTTCAATGGCAGTTGAAACTGCATCAAACATGTTTGCAAGACGGCGAGCCGCAGTTTCCGACATGAAATTCCTCCTCGAACCTTACAACCGTAAGCCGTGTTGCTCATCATAAGGCGCATGCTAATTTACTTATAGGCAGAACAGAAAAGGCAATAAATACCGGCGTTTTAGCCTATTCTAAGGCTTGCCGTTTCGCATGGATGCTGCAACAGCTCGCTCAATTCCTGATCAAGATGAAGGATCGATATCGAAGCCCCTGCCATGTCCAGAGAGGTGCAGTAATGCCCGACCCAGTTGGCTTCAATATGAATGTTCTTGGCATCCAGCCGCTGGGCGACACGTCGATAGAGAACATAAAGCTCCATGAGCGGTGTGGCTCCAAATGAATTGACCAAAACGGCAACCCGATCGCCAGAGACGGCGTTCATTTCATTGAATATTCTGTCCATGATGCCATCAACGATTTCATCAGCCTGTCGAATTCGGTCACGCGAAACACCCGGCTCACCGTGAATGCCGACGCCAATCTCCATGTCCTCCGGCCCGATCTCGAAGTTATGCCGTCCTGTTTGCGGCAATGAGCCGGGTTCCAGTGCAACACCGATGGTGAAGGTCCGTGCGTTGGCCTTGCGTGTCACAACTTCGCACGCTTCCAGTGAAAGCCCCTTGTCACAGGCCGCACCTGCAACCTTGAAAACGAAGAAATTGCCTGCCACGCCACGCCGACCGTCCTTGTCATCAATGGGTGAGGAGGCAATATCGTCGGTGGTCAGAACAGTTTTAATCCTGACACCTTTTTCCTCGGCCATTTCAGCCGCCATCTCGAAATTCATGACATCGCCGGCATAATTGCCATAGACAAAGAGAACCCCTTCGCCTTTGGATGCAGCAAGTGCACATGCAACAATAGGGTCGGGCGGTGGTGAGGAAAACACGTTGCCGACAGCCACTGCGTCGGCAAGTCCTTTGCCCACATAGCCGAGGAAACATGGCTCATGCCCGGCACCGCCACCAATCACCAGTCCGACCTTGCCAGCACGGGGACCCTCACGTGCAACGAGCGCGCGGTTGGAGGTGCCGATGGGCTGTAGGAATTTGCCATGCGCCCGCACAGCGCCGTCGAGCATTTCCTCAACCACCTCATTTGGATTGTTGAGCAGCTTTTTCACACGCATGCGAAACGCCGCAGGCATTTGACTGGCCTTTGGGCGCTGCGAAAGGCGCGCTTCGAGATCGATGACGCTGTCTGCACGCAGGATTCCAAGTCCGGTTGCCGCATCGGTAACCAGCACATTGATATGACCGCCGCGAAGGGCCGCAAGCAGCGCCGGCACCTTGTCAAAGCCGCCAGCCACGGCAATCCGCGTCTGTATCTTTTGCAGTTTATCAAGTGAGATGCCGATTGTGCGGCCATCCAGCGGCCCGGCAACGGTTTTTCCACGTTCATCAATAAAGCGCCCGGCAACAACACCAACCGCGCCTGCCGCAAGATAGTGCTGCAAGGATACGGATTCAAAAAAGCCACTTGTATGAATCGTGGAATTGGATCGAAGCGAGGACACACCAAACAGTATGCGATTGGCCTGTTCCAGTGTCGCAAACTGCTCTTGTATCAGGGGTTCTTCGAGCAGCACATTACGGGCTGTTGGCGAGCGCACCATGGCGGGCGCCGTGATGTTGACACAGCGCGCAGATACGGCTTCTGCGAGCACCGCAGCACAACGTTCCGGCGTATAGGGGAAGGATGCGGTCGTTCCGCCTGTCGCCTGCACAACAGTCACATCCTGCAGGGCTGCAATATCAGTATGCTCGCCCACTGCAAGTACGGTCCGGCCCCAGGCTACAGCCAGTGTGTCACCGGATTTCAACGTCTTGTTGAGAGCATGGGCACCCGCCACACCAAGGCGATCAATCAGCGGACGGGCATTGTCATCGTGAGGGATGATAAGGCAATCGGTCAGACCAAAATGGCGCTTGAGTTCCTGCGCGACAGACAGGGATTCAAGCCAGCCGCCGCCGATAGAAATATTGACGATCCCTTTTTCGCGCGCCTCAGCCAGATAGCTGTTTACGGTCGCGCGCGAGATACCCATAACATCGGCAATCTCGCTCTGCGTCAGGCCATCCTCATAGTAAAGCCAGCAGGCCCAAACATAAAGATCGTCTCCGTAACGCATGGGGATAGCGGTCGCATTTTCGCTGGCATTCGACCGGGGTTTGCCGACTTTGCGCGATGTGTTGGGCTTGAGCGTCATGCGATGTTCTGTTGCCTCCGTTCCGGCCGCAACGATGAAAGCAAGTGATCGCGATTGCAACATGATAGAGCGAATTTGATGGCTGAACGTGTTTGCTCACACAGTTTTCAGCCATCAAATTCAAATTCTATGCAGACTTATTGCTGAAGACGGTTTTTTGCCTGCGCAGACAAGTCCGTCAGAATCAGCGCGCAGGATGTTGCACCTGCGTCGAGAACCCCTAGCGAGCGCTCGCCGAGGCGGCTTGCACGTCCGATTTTTGCGACGAGATTAAGCGTGGAATCGCGACCGGCTTCAGCAGCCACCGAGAGTGCATCAAGGGCCTCGGAGAAGGACTGACCATCGTTATTGGCCTCGTCAAAAGCATTGATTGCCGGGATCAGCGTGTCAAGCAGCGTCTTGTCACCAAGCTTTGCTGAACCGATTGACTGGATGCCTTCAAGACCGGCATGAAGCATCGCGCTGAAAGCGGCAGCATCGATATTCTCAACGCCTTCCAGCTTTTCTGCGAATTCGTTGAACATCACACCATAAAGCGGCCCCATTGACCCACCGATTTCGGTGAGCAGAACTGTGCCTAACGTATCAAGACCTTCTGCAAGCGAGACGTCCTTATTTCTCAGGCGCTCGGCTGCAAGGCCAAAGCCCTTGGCCATATTCACACCGTGATCGCCATCACCGATTTTTCCGTCAATTTCGCTGAGATAAGCTTTGTTTTCGATAATTCTGTCTGCAAGCGAAAGAACGATTTCACCCGATCCGGCATTTTTGAATGTCTGCATGATATATTTCTTTCTTAGAGAACTGCCGTGCACCGGGCTTCGACATCCAGAAGCGTCTTAAGTTCATCGTCCAGCGCCATGACTGTCAGTGTTGCGCCAACCATTTCAAGCGAGGTAAAGTAGTTGCCAACATAGGTACGATAGATCTTGAGGCCGCGTGCGGTGATCTCCCGCTCAATGGTATCGTTGAGAATATAGAGCTCGTTGACTGGCGTGGCGCCAAGCCCGGAAACCAGAACGGCAACTTCGGTGCCTTCCGGCAGATCGTGATCGTCGAGAACGATCTTGCTCATGTCCCGGGCAATCTCGTCGGCGCGCTTCAACGGTTCGACACGCACGCCCGGCTCGCCATGATGACCGATACCGACTTCCATCGTTCCGGGTTCAATCGTGAAGTTTGGATGCCCGACCGCCGGCAGTGTGCACGGGCCAAGACCAACACCGATTGAGCGGCAATTATCGATGGCTTTCTGCGCGCTTGCCTGTACTTCAAGAAGGCTAGCACCTGATGCAGCTTTTGCACCACCGATCTTCCACATGAAGATTTCGCCAGCAACACCGCGACGTTTTTCCCGTTCACTGGCAGGGGCCGAGCAGACATCATCATTGGCGACAACAGTCAGCACTTCAATTCCGGCCTTGGCAGCAAGCTTTATCGCCATTTTCACGTTCATGTTGTCTCCGGCATAATTGCCATAGAGACAGACAACACCCTTTCCACCATTGGCTTCGCGGGCTGCATCATAAAAGCTCTTGGCGGTTGGCGACGAGAAAAGCTCTCCTACAGCCACCGCGTCGAGGAGATTTTTACCGGTGTAACCAATAAAAGCAGGTTCATGGCCCGAGCCACCGCCAGTAATAACGCCAACTTTACCTTCGATTGGTGCATTTTGGGCGACAACAACACGCGGGTTTTCCGACGACAACCGGACCAGATCTTTATGGGCTTTGATAAAGCCTTTGACGGTGTCTTCGACAACTTCATCCGGATTGTTAATAAATCTTTGCATTTTGCACCTATTGAAGGCGAGAGATAAGTTCCCGCTCTGAAATTTTAATGCCGTATTTTGGTAACGAGCAAGCGTGAGACCATTTGCTTTGTGAAAGAAGTGTGTCTCCACCATCAATCAGAAGGTCTGAACCATTTATCATGTTCGCGCCGTTTGATGCCATAAAGACTGCGATGGCTGCGATTTCTTCCGAAAACGCGAAGCGTTCGGTAGGAATGCGCGCCTTCGATGATGGAAATGCCAGATTTTAGAGCGTCATCGGGCGTGGAATACTCAATTTCTTCGCGGCATAGCCAAATCTTTTTGCCGTCGCGCTGCTGAATACCCATCCGAATAAAGCGGAATGTGGATTTGCAGGCGACAATGCCGTTGTAAAGGGCGGCATCCTCTGCGAACGATTTTTTTGGTTTTTCAATTTTCAAGAACGTCTGCACGGCATCCTCCTTGACCACGCATGGCAAAAATCACAAACAATTCGACGTATGTCAATATAGGTATATGACATTTGTCAAATTATACCTATCAAATGTCAAATCTTGAATATTTGCCGCGCTAAAGAGCGAGTGGTTTCCCGCGCTTATCGGTCCGGGAGAGGGAGTATCTGTTCAATGTGTTCAGTGCATCCAGCGTTTACGGCATTGCTTTTGGCGCGGTGTTTATGGTGATCAGACTGGGTTTGATTGCTATCGATAGCGCGTGTGAACAAACGAATCCGCGGAGGGAAGCGGGAATAGAAAATTGCTCCCAATATTGTGATATACAGAAATATTTTCTCCCAGCTTAAAGGTGCTACATCCCGCCGGGAAACAAATCCCAACGGAGTCAATAATGAAGCTTTATTATAAGTCAGGTGCATGTTCTCTGGCCCCGCACATCGTTCTGATCGAGGCAGGTTTTACCTATGATCTCGAAGCGGTTGATCTTAAGGAAAAGAAGACCACAAGCGGTGCTGATTATTTTAAAATCAATCCACGTGGTGCTGTTCCTGCACTTGAGATTGAACCGGGTGTGGTGATCACGCAGAATGCTGCTGTTCTCCAGTATATTGGTGATCATTCCGATGTTGCAGCTTTCAAGCCAGCCTATGGCACGATCGAACGCGCGCGCTTACAGGAGGCGCTCGGTTTCTGCAGTGATCTGCACGTGGCTTTCAGTGGCTTGTTTGCGCCTGATCTTTCTGATGATGCGAAGCTTAAAGTAATTGCTTCAATCAATCGCCGCATGGGCCAGTTAGAAGCAATGCTTGCGAATGGTCATTCCTACTGGTTGGGCGAAGACTTCACGCAGGCAGATGTATATGCCGCCGTGGTCATGGGCTGGGGCCTGATGTTGAACGTTGATCTCTCTGCTTATCCAAAAGTCCTCGCGTTGCGCGAACGCGTCATGGCGCGCCCTGCGGCTCAGAAGGCTTTGAAAGAAGAAGGTCTTATTTAAGATCAAAGGCCGGAGACAATTGGTTTTCGGCCTTTTTTTATGGGTTCCTTCGCAACCTGAGACTGTTCACTCGTGAACAATCAGTTGAAACCACGTGTCCAGAAAACGGCTGCGTTTGTGGCCGTCAAGATAACCCAGAAGCTTCGGGCCAAGCTCAATGGGTTGAAGTGGAGCTAGATCAGACGGGCTTTCGTCTGACGTGAGGCCGGTCTTTTTAAGCAAGGATTGGCCATTTTCCGATGTCCGGCACGGGCACATTATAGGCAAGATCAATACGGCCACGGGGCCGATATGGCGCCATATATGTCTGTCACCCGATGAAATGACGGTGCGTGTCGTGAATTAACATGATTTTAAAACATAATCTAACATTTAAATCGTTATAATGTTATCCACATCATTGTGATGATATCAGAACGGTGTTACGTCCTCCCTGTCTCAGCCCATTATCGGGCGTGTCTTGAAGACATCCGCATGGAGATTGTCAGTAAATGAATTCCGTTTCCCTCGCTTCCCACGTGCTGGAACTGCTTCTTGTTCAGGAGCAGGGTCAATGACGATGGCAGGAAATTACGCTCCACTGGTTCTGGCTGGCGACAATGATCGCATTGATGCAGAAGCTGCCGGTGAATATCTTGATGGCTGGGCGGGGCAGGACAGTCTGCGCCTTGCAACAAGCAATGTGATTAAAGCAATTCTGGCTGGATCCGGTCGCCTTGCGGGCCGTATTGCGCGAGGGTCCATTCCTGGTGATCCCGGCAAGCTCGTTGGCGTTAACAGCGATCAGGACCAGCAGAAGAGCATTGATGTTGGCGCGCACAATCTTTTTGTCGAGTTGTTGATTGCAGCAGGTGCTGCATCGGTTTTGTCGGAAGAAGCGGACCTGCCTGTTCCGGGCAAGGCTGATGGGCTGGTTGCCGTTGCAATCGACCCGCTTGATGGCTCCGGCAATGTCGGTCTTGGCGCGCCGCTCGGCACCATTTTCTCTATCTTCCCTGCGGATACGGCAGAGCCTTTCCTTCAGCCCGGCAATCGTCAGTTGGCAGCAGGCTATGTCTCGTTCGGCAATTCGATTGATCTCGCCTTCTCGGTCGGCGAAGGCGTTCTTTTTGCGACACTTGATCCGGTCAGCGGCCTCTTCCAGATCACCCGCAAGAATGTGACGCTTCCGGAGCGTACATCCGATCTCGCCTATAACGCATCCGTTTATCGTCATCTCTCGGCGGGCATGAAGGCCTATGTCGATGATTGCTACAACGGCAAGGACGGTCCGCGCGGACGCAATTTCAATATGCGCTGGTTGGGTGCAGCGGTCGGCGACATGCACCGCATCATGCAGCGCGGCGGTATCTTTTTCTATGTGGACGATGCGCGACCGGGTTACGAAAAGGGCCGACTGCGTCTCGTTTATGAAGCCAATCCGATTGCGTTCCTCAGCCAGCAGGCTGGTGGCAAGGCAACCAACGGTTCCACGCCGATCCTCGATATCGTTCCCGAAACCTATCACGAGCGCAGTGCGCTGGTGTTCGGTGTTGCGGAAGAAGTCGATGTTCTTGGTGAATATTATGCGCGTTCGCGCAATTAATTAGGAGGAAACTCAGATGGCACGTATTACGCTGCGTCAATTGCTCGACCATGCTGCTGAACATAGCTACGGTGTTCCAGCGTTCAACATCAACAACATGGAACAGGCGCTTGCTATTATGGAAGCGGCCGATGCTGCCGATGCGCCAGTTATTTTGCAGGCTTCGCGCGGTGCGCGTTCCTATGCAAACGATATCATGCTGCGTCACATGATGGATGCTGTTACGGAAATCTATCCGCATATTCCGGTTTGCGTGCATCTTGATCATGGCAACGAAGCTGCCACGTGTATGACCGCCATTCAGGCAGGCTTTACCTCCGTCATGATGGACGGCTCGCTGAAAGCTGACGGCAAGACGCCTGCTGACTGGGATTACAACGTCTCGGTTACGCGTCAGGTCAGTGAAATGTCCCATCTTGGCGGCATTTCTGTTGAAGGTGAGCTTGGTGTTCTCGGTTCGCTCGAAACCGGCATGGGTGAAGCAGAAGATGGTCACGGCGCAGAAGGTCAGCTTTCGCATGACCAGCTTTTGACTGACCCGGATGAAGCTGTGAAATTCGTACGTGAAACCAAGGTCGATGCGCTGGCAATCGCCATGGGCACTTCGCATGGCGCTTACAAGTTCAGCCGTAAGCCTGATGGTTCCGTGCTTGCAATGAACGTGATCGAAGAAATTCACCGCAAGCTGCCAAACACGCATCTTGTCATGCATGGATCGTCTTCGGTGCCGGAAGATTTGCAGGAAATCATCAACAAGTATGGCGGCAAGATGAAGCCAACATGGGGTGTGCCTGTTGAAGAAATCCAGCGCGGCATCAAGCATGGCGTGCGCAAGATCAACATCGACACCGATAACCGTATGGCGCTGACGGGCCAGATCCGCCGCGTGTTGCAGGAAGATCCGAGCGAGTTCGATCCACGCAAGTATTTGAAGCCTGCAATGGCTGCGATGACCAAGCTCTGTAAGGATCGTTTCGAGCAGTTCGGAACGGCTGGCCATGCTTCGGCTATTCGTCCGATCCCGCTCTCGGAAATGGCCAAGCGCTATCGTGATGGTTCGCTGGACCCGAAGTTCAGCTAAGATTTTCTGATTACGGCAATAAAAAAGCGGCGGGAAAACCCGCCGCTTTTTTTGTGTCTCAACGTGTCAAAAAATCAGCACTTGTTGTACTTGGCATCGACTTCGTTAATTGCGTCAACATTGCCAGCCGAACGGCCATTTTCGTCAAAGGTCTGTGCAAGGAACGCATCCGCAATGGTCTTTGCAACTTCAGAACCGATAACGCGTGCGCCCATCGTGATGATCTGCGCATTGTTGGAAAGTGCTGCACGTTCTGCCGAATAGGTGTCGTGGGTCAGCGCTGCGCGGATGCCCGGAACCTTGTTGGCTGCAATGCAAACACCGATGCCGGTGCCGCAAACCAGAATTGCGCGGTCATAGGTGCCGTCGAGAACGGCGGATGCCACACGGTCCGAGAGGTTTGCATAGAATGCGTCTGCACCAGCGTCCGTGCGGGAGATTTCGGACACTTCAAAACGATCCTTCAGGTGATCTGCAAGAACCTTGGCCAGACCTTCGCCAGCGCTGTCGCCTGCTACTGCTACTTTCATGATATTGCTCCTTAATTAGCTTTGATGGTTTTGGCGCATTTCGCCAGAATGTCGAGATAGCCTTCCACGTTCCATGCCGAACGGCCAATGAACAGGCCATCGATATGCGGGCAGGCAATGAGTTCTTCGCAGTTGCCGGGATTGACCGAGCCGCCATAAAGGCAAGGAACACGACGGCCAAGGATACCTTCTGCAACCGCAATAATTTCCGCCTGGCGGGCATCGGCATAGTCTGCCGAGGCTGGAATGCCGTTTTCACCAATCGCCCATACGGGTTCGTAAGCGAACAGGATTTCAGCTTTCTTCTGTTCATCCGAAAGCTGAGAAAGTGCTCCGCGCACTTCTTCTGCCAGCACTTCCGCAGCGCGTTCGTTTTCTCGGTCTGCCAGCGTTTCCCCGATGCAGATCAGCGGGATCAAGCCATGACGAATAGCTGCTTCGACCTTGAGGCCAACGGTTTCGTTGGTTTCTCCAAAATGTTCGCGACGCTCTGAATGCCCCAGTTCAACGATGTCGAGGTTGCAATCTTTCAGCATCAGCGGCGAGATTTCACCGGTCCATGCGCCCTGATCAGCCCAGTGCATGTTCTGTGCGCCAACCTTGACGGAAGTGTCCGACAGGATTTCTTTTACTTCGCGAACATAGGTAAACGGTGGAATGACAAAGCGCTGAATGTCTGCCGAACGACCGCTGTCGGCGTCCTTCAATGCAGTCGCGAAAGCGCGCGCTTCCGCAAGCGTCTTGTTCATTTTCCAGCTCGTACCAACCCAGAATTTGGACATGCTCGAATGCTCTTTCTTTTCGTGTTTATTCTGCAATTGTCAGTTTGATGCCTGCCGGCTCAAGTTCGGCTACAAGGGCATCGCCCGGAGATTTATCCGTAATGATCGCATCAAAATCGCCAAGATCAGCCATCACATGCAAGGCTGTGCGGCGGAACCGTTGATGATTGACCAGAAGGCACGTGCGGGTTGCCGATGCGGTCATGGCGCGCTTGGTGCGGACGACATTTTCATCCATATGATAAACGAGGCGTCCATTGACCGCAGGCGCGGAAATAAAGGCAATGTCTGCGCTGAGTTTTGACAGGGCTTCCTCGGTCAACAGGCCAAAGAAGGCATTGAACTTTGCTGAAAATACGCCGCCGAGCGCGATCAGATTGATGCCGCCTTCACCCTTGAGGTTTTCGATGATGACTGCATTGTTTGTGATCACAGTCAGCGGGCGCTTCTCAATCAACATGCTGCCCAGAACCGCAGCGGTGGAACCGTCATTGATCATCACGGTCATGCCGGGCTCGATCAGGTCAAGGGCTGCACGCCCCATCTCAATCTTTGCTTCATTGTCCTGCTGAACGCGAAAACGGAAATCGCTTTCAAACTGAGAACCGGCATCCATCGTTGCGCCGCCACGCACTTTGCGCAGCACGCCTGATTCTTCAAGGGAATCCAGATCGCGATGGATGGTCATTTTGGACACAGAAAAACGTTCGGCCAGATCGTCAAGATCGACTGCATGATTTTCAATCAGCAGATTGATGATCGCCTGTCTTCTGTCGTCGCGTTTCAAGGTGTTTCCGATCTCAAAACATGGTTGCTGATCGCGCAAACTTAAAACACAAAATCACAAACCAATCTATATAAAATGTGATTTTGTGATATTTTGTCGATCAGTTTGTGTTTACTGCACAAGCACTCTTGCAGTGCGCTCATCGGTGATCAAACCATAAAGGCGTCCACTTTTGAGCACAGCGCGAATAGCTTGGGCTTTTGAAAGACCACCCGCCAGACCAATGATGCGGCTCATATCTGCATTTTCAACCGATGCTGCAATGGTGCGGGCTGTCAGGCCTGTTTCGAGCCGCGTACCGTTTGCATCGAAGAAATGACCCAGCATTTCGCCGATGCCTCCACGACTTGCGATCTCTTCCATTTCAGAAAGTTCGATCACGCCTGATGTGACAAGCTGCGCATGGGCATCAACTGTACCCAGACCAACGATTTTCAACTCGGCACGGCAGCCCATTTCGAAAACTGTCGTTACACCCTTTTGTGCCAACAGAACCTCGCGGTCTTCTGCGGTATTTGCAAAAAATGGCACGGGCATCACATAGGCTGGTCTGCCGGTCTTCTCGGCGATGCGATGCATCACATCATGCGGATTGGCAGCAAAGTTTCGTGTCAGGCCGCCAAGCAGCGAGACAAACTGTACCTCTTTTGCCGCCACGCGTGGCATGTGATTGACCGCTGCCGAAAGCGTGCGACCATGGCCAAGGCCGATCACTTCATGGTCGCCAAATTCGATCTCTCTGCGCAGAAATTCTGCTCCGGCATTACCCAGCGACACGAGCGGTAAGGCTTCCTCGCCCAGATCAGGGGTAACTTCACAATATTCGAGATTAAAACGCTCAGCGAGACGATTTTCGAGATCGATACATTCCGTAATGTCGCCGTCGATTGTCACTTTCACGGCACCATCGGCAACAGCTTTGGCGATCAATCGATGCGCTTTCACAGAGGGAAGTCCAAGCCGTTTTGCGACGGCTGACTGGGTCATCCCCCCGATAAAATGGAGCCAGGCGGCACGAAGGGCTAAGGAATCCTCTGCATCTGCCATTTTTCTGCTGCCTGCTCCCCGATTCTTTATTGTTTTCTTATAGTTATATTTTCAAATCTCCCGCGCCAGTGTCAATGTGCGGTGCCCAGAAGGCCACACTTTCCGCGATCTGCGGGATGACTTCACGGTCGTTTGGTTCACGTTCCTTAAACGATAGCTCAAGGCAGATTTCATTGTCCACAGCACCGCCTTCGGCAAAGGCCTTAAGCAGCGGTTCCGGCTGGATACGGCCTTTGGCATTGAAAGCCGCTGTGAATGGACGGTGACCGCCCTTATCCATCAGGCTTTGCTTGATATGGATGATCGGCGAGATTTTTGGAACCGCACGCGCCCATGCATAAGGGTCGAAATCATCAGGATTTGAGGAGGTTACATCGCCATGATCAATGTCGGCCATCATCCACATCGGGATGGCCATGTCTGCTGCGGTCAGCCGATCCTGAAGCTTGATGCTCTCAGCGATTGTTTCACCAAACTCACGGCCGATGCTCATCGGTTCCCAGAAAACATAGTCAAGACCAGCACGGCTCGCATGTTCAGCAACTTCTGCCCAACAGTCGATCGCGATCTTGATCAGCTCTTCGCGGCGTTCAGGATTATCAAAATCCTTGTAAGTGAAAATCGCAAATTGCGTGCCGACCGATTTGCCGCCAAGATCGCCGATAATATCGGCAAATGTCTTGAACCAGTCGACATAATAGCGACGAACATCTGCGTCGGGGTGGCCGAAATGATTGAGGCGTCCATAAGGGCCGGTCATGCCGGAAGTGACGCGGACACCGGTGCGCTGCAAGGCTTTGTCCATATCGCGGGTGAGGCGACGAATGGTCGGAGCCTGCCAGCTCGGATTGATGAACTCATGCGTAAGCTGAAGATCGCGCAGACGCAGGTCGCGCGCAACAGTTTCGATCAGATCATCCGGCTCAGCAAAGCGGTTCACAAGCGGATTGGTATTGAGCGAAAGCGTAAGGGCCATGGTGTCCTCAGGCGGAAATTTTAGCGTTGTCGAACCATGCAATGAAAGCAGAGCGCTCGGCTTCACTGAGTTGCAGGTAGTGCTTGGTGCGGCGATAGAGAATGTCGTTTGCCGTTTTCGCCCATTCTTTCGCAACCAGATAACGGACTTCGGCTTCGTAAAGATTGCCACCAAAGTGCTGACCAAGGCCAGCAAGATCACTTACACCCGCGACGATGTCCTTGGTGCGGGCACCATAGAGGCGTCCATAATGTTGCACCAGTTTGCGCGGCATCCATGGGTAGCTGTCGCGCAGGCTGTTTGCGAAGGTTTCATAATCCGCATTCGGGATTTCGCCGCCCGGCAATGGTGCATCATGTGTCCAGTCACCGCCCATTTTCGGGAAAATGTGCTTCAAGCGATGCATACCGCGCTCTGCAAGCTCACGGAATGTGGTGATCTTGCCGCCAAAGACGTTCAGCAGAGGTGCGTCGTTGGTCTCATCCAGATCGAAAACATAGTCGCGCGTGACGGCCGATGGGTTACCCTTACCATCGTCAAACAGCGGACGCACGCCGGAGAAGCTATGAAGTACGTCTTCACGATGCAGCTTTTCCTTGAAATAGCGGTTGACCGCCGTGATCAGGTAATCAATCTCTTTCTCATCCGCGCTCACATCTTCGGCGCGGCCTTCATAAGCGATATCGGTGGTACCGATCAGCGCCTTGTCGCCTTCATATGGGTTGATGAAGATCACGCGCTTGTCGTGATTCTGCACGAGATAGGCATTCGCACCGGACCAGAATTTCGGCACGATAATGTGGCTACCCTTGACCAGACGCACATTGCGCGAAGAATTTGAACCGGCAACATTGGTGATGACGTCTGTCACCCATGGGCCTGCGCAATTGACGACGCAGCGCGCGCGGAAGCTGCGCACTTCGCCCGTATCGCGATTCTTTGTTTCAACGATCCAGCCGCCTTTTTCGCGACGCGCCGAGGTGACTGGTGTGCGGGTTAGAATGGTCGCGCCTTTTTCAGCAGCGCCCAGAGCATTGAGAACAACGAGACGGGCATCATCTACCCAGCAATCGGAATACTCGAAGCCCTTGGTATATTGATCGAGAATCGGCGTGCCTTCCGGGTCGCGCTTGAGATCAAGCGTGCGGGTTCCGGGCAGCTTCTTGCGACCGCCGAGATGATCGTAGAGAAACAGGCCGAGACGCACCAGCCATGCCGGACGATCCTGCGGGCTGTGTGGCAGAACAAAGCGCATCGGCCAGATGATATGCGGTGCGGCGTTCAACAAAACTTCGCGCTCGATCAGCGCTTCGCGAACCAGACGGAATTCGTAATATTCGAGGTAACGCAGACCACCATGCACCAGCTTGCCAGAGCGTGACGAAGTGCCTTCGGCAAGATCGTCTTTTTCCGCAAGCACAACCTTGAGGCCGCGCCCGGCTGCATCGCGAGCTACGCCCGCGCCGTTGATACCGCCACCAATCACAAACAGATCGTAGGTTTCCGGTTCAGCCATCTCATGCTCCTTCGGATGCCGGCACTCCGGCAAAATAAACTATTATTTCAACCGATTGGCGGATTACCGATCGGCTGCAAGCTTGTCCCAGATGGGTGTCAGAGCCAATCTTGCATCTTTGTAGGCGTCGAAAAGTTCTTCATAGCGTGTCGCCTGCGTTGCATCCGGCGCTTCGCTTGCTCCGAGCAGAGGCGCAACCCATTCGTTAATGCAGTCGTCCATGCTCTGATAAGCGCCGATTGCCACCGCAGCCATCATTGCTGCACCGGCAGCACCTGCTTCTTCACGCGATGAAACCCGTACAGGGGCGTTGACTGCTGCAGATAAGGTGCTGCGCAGGGCACGCGAGCGTGCAGCGCCACCCGTCAGGCGTAATTCGGCAGGCATATCACCCATCGCAGCATAGCAATCGCGTGTTGCCATGCCGAGACCTTCGACCACTGAACGAACCAGCTCAGGAAAGCGGTCGCGGCTCGAAAGGCCGATAAAGCCTGCGCGCGCAAAGGCATTGACGAAAGGACCGCGTTCTCCGGCTTCGGAGATATAGGGATGGTAAAGCAGCGCGCCGGGGCGGCTGGCATTGAACCAGTCATCGAGGCGAGGGATGAGATCGTTCAGCGAGACTTTTTGGTCTGCCGTTGACATAAGATCGGCTGCGATCTGCAAAATCCAGTCGATATTGATCGTCGCGCCCATATTGGTCTGAACCTGCGTGACGATGCCCGGAACAGGCAGAGCAATAACATAGCCCGTTCCTTCCGCATTCAGATGAATGTCGGAGACGGGTTTTGCGCGCATATGCACGCCTGTTGAGCCTATGGTCGAGCAGCCTGCATCTGCTGTGCCGCAATAGACGCCCGCGCCAAGCGCGGTCATCACCATGTCGACATAACCAAGGCTCACCGGCGTTCCGGCCAACAGACCTGTTGCAGCTGCCGCTTGGGGGGAAAGCGGATGCTGCGTCAGAGTGCCATCCACGATTTCGGGTAGCAGGCTGCGGCGCTTAATGAGGCCGAGCGCTTCAATAACCACATCGTCATACTGGCGATTGCGGAAATTGCCGAAGGTGAAACTGGCTTCCGAGGGGTCTGTGGCACGGACGCCGGTGAGGTTGAGGTAAAGCCAATCCTTGCAGTGCAGGGCGACTTCTGCATTATCGAGCAGTTCCGGTGCGAAACTGTCCATATGCGCCATTTGTGTGCCTTGCTGGCAGGTGTTAAGGCCTGTGCCGGTCGCTTCAAAGCGCGCGCGGTTCATCGGTCCTGCTGCAAGTCTGGTAACAGTGTTTGCTGCGCGGGCATCGAGCCAGATCCAGGCGTCGCCAACCGGCTTGTTATCGCGTCCCACAAGCCATGTGCCGTCGCCTTGACCTGTAACGGAGATCGCGGCGGTGCGTTCACTCAAATTTGGAATTTTATCGGCAAGGCCGCGCAAAGCCTTGGCACAATCTTCCCATGTCTGGGAAAGAGATTGCGTAACGGCACCGTGCTCACCGGTTTCGTATTTGTTGCGGACAGCCGCCGAATCGAGTTGACGACCATTCAGGTCGAATGCCACAGCCTTGACGACGGATGTGCCCGCGTCGATGCCGATGATTATATCACCTTTACCACGCATGACTGAATTACGCTTTCCCAATCAGGTCCTTTGCGGACATTTGGATTTCCTCCCGCGACAAAATTTGTCGCTCGCGGCCCATGATTTTTATGAAAATAGGCCTTCGCTCATGATTGAGATAACATAACGGCATCGGTCTGTCTGTAAAATTTTTGTGCACAAGCATTTTTTTTCACCAAATGGTGATGACGGCAAAATTTGCCGGTTTGGCAGAGGGGTTTCCCGCACGGTGCTTAATAAGGAGAGATGGTATTTTACCCAATTAGTTTGTTGTTTTTATTAGTAATTTTATAAGAATGACGTATGTGTTGTCAATGTCTTTATCCTTGTTGAGGTTGCTTGAGAATGGTGCTACAGGACGCGAATTGTGCTGGAGTTCTGTGAGTTTTTGGCGCAGGATTGTGCGAAATTCGGGATGTTTTGAAAAGACGCGATTGACAGATATGGGTCTTTATAACATGATTATTGGAGTTGATAACATGCTGCTATCATAGAACATGACGGCGGCATATTTGTTTCCAGGCCACGCGGAGGGGCGGTGCCGGCGACATGCGGAGGATTTAATGTTTAAGATTTCTGCCCCTGTTTGCCCCGCTCTTTTGGCTCCCTCTCATGTGTGGGAGCAAGGGTAGTGCAGCATGGACGCACTCTCCTGGCTGTGTAAGTTCAGCCGCATCATCCGTTTCACCAACGACAATCCGGCATAATTTGCTGAAGGCGTTTGATAATGAGTACACAAGCTAATCAAGTTTCACAGAAACCCGCCAAAATGAACCGCGCAACCCTTTGGAGTGTGGTTGCTGCGGTTGTGGTTATCGGTGCAATTGGTTTTGATACGAAAGTTGTGAAGATCGGATCTGATGCCGATGTCCGTCAGCAGGTTTTCTCACCTGAAGCTTATGGCGCGTCGGAATTTCCGAAGGTCAAGGCAAGCGTTGTAGAACGTGCAGTTGATGCTGTCGAAGTTGGTGCTGCCCTTGTTGCTGACAAGGTTGCGGCTGGCAAGAAATACGGTGTTGGCAGCGTGAACCCGGTTATCCCGGTCAAGTTCACGGGCACAGTCGAAGAGCGCAAGTCGAACTTTAACGTCATCAAGGTTGATGGTTTCCCCGAAGGCATGGCAATTCGTGTTCAGACCGGTCCGGCTGTCAACGGCACCGATCTGCGAGATGCAACCGGCACAATCGAATTCGGTCAGTTTAAGAACCAGATTGAGTTCCAGAATGCCGGTTCCGCGCTCAACAATGAGATGAAGAAGCAGGTTCTCGAAGGCGTTGATGTTGACAATCTCGTCGGCAAGACGGTTTCGGTCACGGGCGTTTTCAAGCTTGTCAACCCGAAGAACTGGCTGGTTACGCCAGTGGAATTGCAAGTAAAATGACCGCTCAGACCAAAGTTGAAGGCAAGCACGGCGAAGTCGTTCTTTCCGCACATGACGTTGCCAAGGCTTATGGGCGTATCAATGCGCTCAAGGGCGTGAACTTTGAAATCCGTCGCGGTCAGGTTACCACGCTTTTTGGCGAAAACGGTGCAGGCAAGTCGACGCTGATGAAGGTTTTGTCGGGCGTCATTCAGCCGACATCGGGCACGATCATCCTTGATGGCGAGCCGGTGGTTTTCAATTCTTCGACCGAAGCACGCGATCGCGGCATTTCGATTATCCATCAGGAGCTGAGTCTCGCGCCCAATATGAATGTGCGCGACAACATCTTCATGGGACGCGAAATTCGTGGTGCAACAGGCGTCAATTTCGCAGAAGAAGAACGCCTGACCCGCGAACTTCTGGCGGAGCTTGAAGAAGACATCGATCCGCTGACCCTTGTCGAAGAGCTTCGTCTCGGCCAGCAGCAGGTTGTCGAAATTGCGCGTGCGCTTTCGGTCAATTCCCGCATTCTCATCATGGATGAGCCGACTTCGGCGCTGAGCGCTTCGGAAGTGGAAGTGCTGTTCAAGGTCATTCGTGACCTGAAAGCGCGTGGCGTGGCGATTGTTTATATCTCGCACCATCTGGAAGAAGCATTGCAGATTACTGATCATGCCGTGGTTCTGCGCGATGGCGCCATGACCGCTTATGCGCCGCGTGCCGAAATCGATCTTGAATGGATCGTTCGCAACATGGTGGGTGAGAACTTTGATCTCGGTTCGCCTCCGACTGGTTACGAATGGGGCGATGTCGCGCTTTCTGTCGAAGGACTGACTGTTCAGGACAAGTCCGGTGATTTTGCGCTTGTCGATAACATGTCGTTGAATGTGCGCGCCGGTGAGATCGTCTGTATTTACGGTCTGATGGGCGCAGGCCGCACCGAACTTCTCGAAACGGTCGCAGGTCGCCTCAAGGCCAGTTCTGGCCGCATTCTCCTTGAAGGGCGGGATGTTTCGGGGCTCACAATTGCCCAGCGCATTGATCAGGGGCTGGTTCTGGTGCCGGAAGACCGCCAGCGCGACGGTCTTGTTCAGACAATGACGGTTGGCCGTAATCTTTCGCTGGCCAGCATCGGTGAAATGACAAAGGGGCTTTTCACCTCCACCAAGCGTGAAAAGCACATCGTCGACCAGTCGATCAAGAACGTTCACATCAAGACGGATGGCGGCGAAGCCGCAATCGGTTCGCTTTCTGGCGGCAACCAGCAGAAGGTCGTTATCGGCAAGATGCTGGCAACTGAGCCGAAGGTTATCCTTCTGGATGAGCCAAGCCGCGGTATCGATATTGGTGCCAAGGCAGAAGTGTTCAAGCTGCTGGCTGAAAAGGCCAAGGACGGGCTTGCAGTCGTTTATACGACATCTGAAGTCGGCGAATGCCTCAGCATCGCTCATCGTATCATCGTTATGAACCGTGGACGCATTTCGGCTGAATTCGGCTCCGATGTATCCAAGGAAAAGATCATGGCCGCCTCCGGCGAGTCCATGGTCGGTCACTAAAATAATTATGGAGCACTGATAGAATGTCAGTCACGAGCACCAACGACAAAAAGGCGGCGTCCACCGGGACAAAGCGCAAAACCAGCATCGTGCATTTGCTGCTCGAAGGCCGTGCGTTCTTTGCGTTGATTGCGATCATCGCAGCCTTCTCGTTCCTCTCGCCTTATTACTTTACCGTCAATAACTTCCTGATCATGTCGTCGCATGTGGCCATTTTTGGCCTTTTGGCGATTGGTATGCTGCTGGTTATCCTCAACGGCGGCATCGATCTTTCGGTCGGTTCCACATTGGGGCTTGCGGGCGTTGTTGCCGGCTTTCTCATGCAGGGCGTCAATATTCCTGAGCTGGGCGTGATCCTCTATTTCCCGGTCTGGGCGGTTGTTATCATTACCTGTGCACTGGGTGCATTTGTTGGTGCCATCAACGGGGTCCTGATCGCTTATCTACGCGTTCCGGCCTTCGTGGCGACGCTTGGTGTGCTTTATTGCGCACGCGGCGTAGCGCTTCTGATGACCAATGGTCTGACCTACAACAATCTCGGTGGCCGTCCTGAACTCGGCAATACCGGTTTTGACTGGCTTGGCTTCAACACGCTTTTTGGTGTGCCGATTGGCGTTCTGGTGCTTGCTGTTCTGGCAATCATCGTTGCAGTCGTGCTCAATCGCACCGCATTTGGCCGCTGGCTCTATGCTTCGGGTGGCAATGAACGTGCAGCCGAACTTTCGGGTGTTCCAGTCAAGCGCGTGCAGATTTCGGTCTATGTGATTTCGGGTATTTGTGCTGCAATCGCTGGTCTGGTTCTGTCTTCGCAGCTGACTTCGGCTGGTCCGACCGCAGGTACAACATACGAATTGACGGCAATCGCCGCAGTCGTGATCGGTGGCGCTGCGCTGACGGGTGGTCGCGGTACAATTCTGGGCACGCTTCTGGGTGCATTTGTTATCGGCTTCCTTTCCGATGGCCTCGTGATCATCGGTGTATCGTCCTACTGGCAGACTGTCTTTACCGGCGCGGTTATCGTGCTCGCGGTTCTGCTCAACAGCATTCAATATTCCCGACGTTGATGGTTACGGCTCCGTCCACCGTTCCGGGCGGAGCCGGTTCTTCGGGGGTAGCGAAAACTTTCCAAGACGGCGACCACATTTAAAAGTCTCGCCCATTGGAAGTGGTAACGCCGGGAAACCGGTATAACTCAATGATAATTGTTACGGGAGTGAGACATGTTTAAGAAGGGTATGCGCGTTCTGTTTGCTGCTGCTGCAGCATTGCCGCTAATCGCCAGCACCGCATGGGCTGAAGGTCTGATTTCAATCGTGGTCAACGATCCTTCGAACCCATACTGGTACACCGAAGGTGAAATCGCCAAGAAAACCGCTGAAGGCCTCGGCTATTCGGCTGTTGTTGGCGGCCACAAGGGTGACACCAACACCGAAAGCAACCTGATCGACACCGCAATTACCAACAAGTCTGTTGCGATCATTCTCGACCCGGCAAATGCTGATGGTTCGGTCGGTGCGGTCAAGCGCGCTGTTGCCGCTGGCATTCCAGTGTTTCTGGTAAACGCTGAAATCAACCAGGAAGGCTTGGCTAAAGCTCAGCTCGTTTCAAACAACGCACAGGGTGCAGCACTTGGTGCAACGCAGTGGGTTGAGAGCGTTGGTGAAGAAGGCAAGTATGTTGAGCTGTTCGGTTCGCCGTCAGACAACAATGCTGCCACGCGTTCGAACGGCTATGAAACAGTTCTTTCGCAGTATCCTGACCTCGTAAAGGTTGGTCAGGACGTTGCGAACTGGAACCGTACGCAGGGTCACGACAAGATGCAGGCTCTGCTTCAGGCAAACCCGGACATCATCGGCGTTATCTCGGGTAACGACGAAATGGCTCTTGGTGCAATCGCTGCTCTGAAAAAGGCTGGCAAGCTTGATCAGGTCAAGGTTGGTGGTTTCGACGGTTCGCCAGATGCCGTTGCTGCGATCAAGGCTGGTGAACTGCAGTACACCGTTCTGCAGCCAGTTGCGATCTTCTCGGAAGCTGCTGTCAAGCAGGCCGACAACTTCATCAAGACTGGCAAGACCGGCGTTGACCAGGAAAAGCAGCTTTTCGATTGCTTCCTGATCACCAAGGACAATGTTGACAAGTACACTGCTCCATTCGTTCTGGAACAGTAAGACCTACATGGATGGGGCGCGGGTTAAACCCCGCGCTCCTCTAAGTATTTTAGTACCGATGCTATGAATCGGGACCGGTCAATACATTGAGCGGGCTGGGGACGAGTGGTAAGCATGGTTACAAGCAACAAAGCAAGCATTGATAGCCTTCTGACTGAGCAGGTGCCGAATGACAGCAGGCACGCACGTCAGTTGGTTCGCCGCCAGCAAATTGCAGAATTGATTATGTCGGAAGGGTCGGTGCGGATTGAAGATCTGACCGAGCGTTTCGCAATCAGCCTTATGACCGCACATCGTGATGTGGACGAACTGGTCAGTCGCGGCCTGTTTCGTAAATCACGCGGTATCGTTTCCGCTGCACCCACAAGCCTCATTGAAGCAAGCGATCTTTATCGCGTCGCCCGTCAGTCTGAAGAGAAGAAACTGATCGCCGAAGCCGCGATGCAGTTTGTTGAGCCGGGTCAGGCCATTTTCTTTGACGACTCTACAACCGTTCTACAGATGGTGCCTTATCTGCCGGAAAAGGGGCCATTGACCGTTATCACCAATTCACTGATCCTGATGAACGAAGTGCGTGACATGAAAGATGTCACGCTGCTCGGTCTCGGCGGTCAGCTTTATAACTGGTGCAACGCCTTTGTTGGTGGGATGACGATTCATGAAATCCGCCGTCTGCGTGCGGATGTGGCTTTTATTTCGATTGCTGCAATTACCGATGATCTGCTGTTCCACCAATCACCGGAAATGATCGAAACAAAGCGCGCTATGCTTGAATGTGCGGCAAAGCGCGTGCTCTTGACCGATCACACGAAGTTCGAGCGCAGGGCGCTGCATAATTTTGGTGCATTGAAAGATTTCGATGTCGTTATCGTTGATGACAAGACATCGCTTGAACACATTGAGCGAATGCAATCGCAGAACATCAATGTGGTTATCGCCGGTTCTGGCGGAACGAAAGAATAAGCCGGAAGGCTTCAGAATTTAGCGCATATATATCAGGAAATACGATCCATGCCGTCTCTGTTGGGAATTGATAGCGGACTGACCGTCACCAAGGCCGTTATATTTGACGTTGATGGGACGACGCTTGCCGTCGCCCGTCGCCGTGTACCCCAATATTTTCCAAAACCGCGCCATGTTGAGCGTGACATGGACGAATTCTGGAATGCAACTGCGGATGCGATTGCCGAAGCGCTTTCAAAAAGCGGACGCCCTGCCTCTGACATCCTCGCTATTGCCACCACGGCCCATGGCGATGGCATCTACATGCTTGATAAGGACCAGCGTCCACTTGGCAAGGGCATTCTGTCGCTGGATAGCCGTGCCGTTGACGTGGCTGAGCGCTGGGTAAACAGCGCTGTTGCAGAGCAGTCAATTGCGATCACTGGTCAACTGCCACACGCGTCTGCTCCTTCCGCCATTCTGGCCTGGGTCAGGGAAAATGAGCCTGAACGTTACGCACGTATCGGCCATGTGATTGCATGCAAGGACTGGCTGCGTTTCTGCCTGACGGGTGAAGTCGGCACTGACCGCACTGAAGCATCGACGTCTTTTACCGATTACAAAACACAGGATTATTCGCAGGACGCGCTTAAACTTTTCGGCCTCGAAGCACTTTGGGATGCGCTGCCGCGCATGTCGCGTTCAGATGAAATCGTGGGTGGTGTTTCGCAAGGCTGCGCAAACCGTACCGGGCTTGTTGCTGGAACACCTGTTGTTGGCGGCCTGCATGATGTGACCGCTTCTGCGCTGGGTGTCGGTGGTCTCAAGATTGGTACAGTTGCAGTTGTCGCCGGGACCTACTCGATCAATGAAACGCTGTCGTCGAAGCCCAATATCGATAAGAGCTGGTTCTGCCGCAATGGGATTGCGCCGGGTGAGTGGAACAACATGTCCATTTCGCCTGCTTCGACCGCAAATTATGACTGGTTTCTTGACAAGCTCTGCCCGGCTGAACGTCGTGAAGCGGAAGAAACAGGACGCTCAATTCATGACATGCTGAGGCCAGAAATCGACGCAGCATTGGCTAAGCCTTCAACGGCTTTGTTCCACCCTTATCTGTTCGGATCACCTTACGGTGCGATGGCGAGCGGCGCGTTCTTTGGTCTGCGTGGCTGGCAGGAACGTGGCGATATGCTGCGTGCAGTCTGGGAAGGCATTGCTTTTAACCACCGCATCCATGTCGATCATTTGAAAGATGGTTTTGAAATCTCGAGCGCCCGTCTGACGGGCGGCGTGTCGCGCAGTCCTTCATTTGCGCAGATGTTTGCCAATGTGCTGGGTATGCCGGTCACTGTCACCGATACGGATGAAGCAGCAGCATGGGGGGCTGCACTTTGTGCAGGCAAGGGTGCAGGCGTTTTCGCCGACGTTTACAGCGATCCGCGCGATCTTGATGCGATTGGCCGGACCTATATCCCCGATGCTGCGCGCAGCGAACAATATGAAAAGCGCTATGCCTTGTTCAAGGAAATCGCATCCGCGATGGGGCCGATCTGGTCCAAAATTGATGCGCTTACAGATTAGAGCGCATCCCGAAAAGTGTAAAACGGTTTTCGGATAAAGATGCGCGTTAAGACAATGATTTAGAGCGCCGATCTGATTCAGTTAGATCGAAATGCGCTCTAAAAGACAGCGAAGACAGTGAAATGAACGATTTCGTAAACAGTGCCCAAATGAAGAACCGCATCAGCCAACTCGAAGCTGACGGTGTTGATGTGCTTATTCTGGGCGCGGGTATCAATGGCGCGGGGCTCTATCGCGACTTGAGTGAACAGGGCGTAAGCTGTTTCATCGTTGATAAGGGCGACTTTGGCTCCGGCACGAGTGCGGCCCCTTCGCGCCTTATTCACGGTGGCCTCAAATATCTTGAAACCGGTGAATTCGGTCTTGTGGCTCAATCAACCGTCGAGCGCAATATATTGCTCAAAAATGCGCCGCATAATGTCCGTCCGCTACCGACATTCATTCCGGTTTTCTCCTGGACGAAGGGCATCACCGCAGCACTTCGTACTCTGTTTGGCTCGACAACTGCGCCACGCAGTCGTGGTGCCGTGCTGATCAAAATCGGCCTTGGTCTTTACGATTATTTTGGTGCGCGCGAGCGCGTTATGCCAAAGCACAATTTTCTTTTGAAAAAGAGTGCTTTGAAAGAAATGCCTTATATGACGCCGTCAATCGTTGGCGGTGGCATTTATTATGACGCATGGGTCAGTAAGCCGGAACGTTTGGTTTATGAGCTGATCAGCGATGGTTTGAAGGCCAATTCGAAAAGTGCGGCAGCGAATTTCACGGCCATTGTTGCGGCCGCAGACGGCGCAGTGAGTTTTGAAGGGCCGGATGGCGCGCAATTCACGGTTAAGCCAAAAATCGTCATCAACGCGGCCGGTCCATGGATCGATCATGTTAATGCGGCGCTTGGTAAAGAAACCAAGATGATCGGCGGAACGAAGGGTTCGCATATCCTCGTTGACCACCCTGAACTGGTCAAAAGCCTAAAGGGTCGCATGATCTACTTTGAGGCGGATGATGGTCGTATCTGCCTTGTCTATGATTATCACGGTCTTGCGCTGGTCGGTTCAACGGATATTCCGGCAAACAACCCGGATGAGGTTTTCGCGGAAGACAAGGAAATCGATTACTTCATCGAGAGCCTGCGTTCGCTGCTGCCGAAGCTGAAATTCGATCGCAGCCAGATCGTCTATACCTATAGCGGCATTCGCCCGCTGCCTGCCTCCAATGCGTCGGAGCCGGGCCTTATCAGCCGTGACCACTCCGCACCGGTTATTGAGCCGGATGCAGGCCGTCCGTTTGCGATTATTTCGCTGGTCGGCGGCAAGTGGACGACGTTCCGCGGCTTTGCGGAAGAAGTGGCAGACACGGTGCTCAAGCGCTTTGGCCGCGAACGTCTCAAATCAACCAGAACTCTGACCATCGGCGGCGGCAAGGACTACCCGGCAGATGACCGTGCGCGCACCGCATGGGTGGCAAAATACGCCAAGGAAACCGGGCTTGCAGTCGAACGTGTCGAGACACTTTTGCAGCGTTATGGCACAACGGCATTGCCAATCATTCAGGACGAAGCCAAAGTTGGCGTTACGCTTTTGCCTGATACCGACAGTATCAGCCGTGCGGAAATTGCGTGGATCGCGCGTAATGAACTGGTTGTGCATCTCTCAGACGTTGTTCTGCGACGGACAACGCTGGCGATTGATGGCGCGCTGTCGAACGCCAATCTCGCAGCAATCGCCGATATTCTCAGTGTTGAGTTTGGTTGGGATGCTACGCGCAAGGCGCAGGAGCTTGAGCTTGTGATTGCCGAGCTCTCAAAGCGTCACGGGATGACGCTTGGCGAGCAGCCAGCAAAACGCCGTTAATTCAGAATAAAAAAAACGGGCCAACGGCCCGTTTTTTATTTGCTCAATGATTGCACGCCATAGGGTGCTAAAGTTATTGCCTCACCGCCTGCAATGACCACGGCCTGTTCATGGGATGTAATATTAACAAGCCAGACCTTATCTTCTACGGCAACCGCAAGAACGTCCGATGGACGTGAAGACTGGCACAATTGGAAGTTTTTCCCGGCAAGCTGCGAAAGCACTTTTACGGCGTTGAACAACGGACGCTTGTCACCCCTAGCTGTTGGCTCGTTGTCATCTGCAATAAGTCCGAACGGGCCGGTGAGGGCCGAAAGTGTCAGGCTGTCAAGGCCAGCATTCAGCACCGAAATGGCATAGGCCATTGCAAAACTTTCAGCGAATTTTCCATTATGGCGTGGGTCGCGATTGGCCATGGCAATGCGTTTACCATTCGGGTTGTCCATCGTTCTGCTGCCATAAGGGTTCTGGCGCATGGGGATGGTCGACGGCCCGATGCGATAGGGCTTGTCGCCGTAGATCGCCCGTACAGAACGGGTGATGAAAGGCAGTGCCTCCAATGTCTGCATGACGCTCAGATCGTCAGCGGCATGAACAATCGGATTGGTGCAATGGGTGACGAAATCAATCAGGTCGCCCGGAACGCGCTTGCGATTAAGCTCGGTGAAATAGCTCAGCATTCCGCCGCCAAGCTTCATATTCGGAAAAGCTGTTTTTGCTGCCGCATAAACATCTTCAAGTGGCGGGCAGGGTGGCCATTCGCTGCCGGGCGGCGTGGACTGCCGGTCTATCGCAGGTGAAACAATGACCGCATTCGGGTCAAAGCCAGCCGCTTCCATGTCAGAAGCAATTTGCTTCGTTTCATTTATAAGCGATTTCTCACAAGGCAATGCAATTTCAAGAGAAATTCGTCCTTGATAGCTTGCTGCCAGGGCTGCAAAATCCGCAAAAGCCGAGCCTTTATGACCTGCCAGCGGGTCGTAATGAAATAACAAATCCTGCGGGCCAGTTTCCTGCAACAGATCAATCGCGGCAAGGCTTGCTTTGGCTTCTTCCGGTGTGATGATAATACCGATATTCGGCATTTTGCCACTTGTGTCACCAAGCGTAATGCTCACCGGCTTGGCATACCGGGTGGTATTTGGTCTCGCTGTGCGCGTGTCAGTAATGTTGAGCACAATGCGCTGATGCTGGGGTTTTAAGGCTTCGATCTGATAAGGCCATGGCAAAGCAAGCGGACGCACATAGGTCTTATAAGATGCATCGGACCAGTTGCGCTGATCTTCCATCTCAAACGTATCGCCTTCCATGCGGCACTCGGCTGAAACGCCTGGCATGGCCTCATGGGTGATCGCACGCATATCCTTGAAAGGCTGCCATGGCTCAATCAGATCGGGTAGATGGGTTTTGTTGAGCGTACCATCGACATGCTCGACACTAATCGGCGAACCCGCAACGCCAACAATCGGATGCAGGATGCAAAAGCCGCAGCGATTGGTTTCAAAGCCTGTCATGCTATTGGTCAAAGCATCAAAAGCGAGCGTGCCGTCGTTCTCTGCCTGAATGCGAACATCAATGGTGAGCTGGGTCGCATCCGGCCCTTCGCAACGCGCCTGATAGGTGACGGTAAAGCCGGCTTCGGTCTGTTCGACGTTCAGATCGTGAATTACTGGACTGTAGGTTCCCCAGTCACGATCCCGCACCAGATAGGAGATGCTACGCAGAACTTCAACGCCATCATATTGAATGGTGCGAAGGTTGCCATCGCTTAGATCAACCTCAAGCAGGCCCGCTTTTAAACGCTTCGGCTTAGCTTCTGCTTCACGCGTACCATAGAGCAGAAAAGGATCGATGTTGCTCATTTGAGCAATGCCGTAATGTCGACGCGGTTGCCGCTCGCGGCACTTTCATAGGCGACTTCAACAAGCGCGAAAGTCTTGAGATTATCCGCGCCCGATGTGGAAGTTTCTTTGCCCGATGCGAGCTGCGCCACCCAATGCTGCTGAATAGCAAAAACGCTTTCCTGAATATTGTGCCATGGACGTGAGGCCCATGAAAGCAGCTTTGGCGAAACGTCGGAAACCGTGGTGCCGTTTGGCGTTATCACTTCAAGGCGGTAGCCGTGATAAAGCCGGATAGAGCCTTTCTCGCCATCAAGTTCAATAAGTGTTTCCGGGAATGGATCTGTCTCCAGCTTGGTGGCGTAGCTCACATCGACAATAGAGGTTGCACCATTTTCATGGTCCATGAGAATGGTTGCTACGTCTTCGCCTTTGATCTTGGGGTTGACGCGCTTGGTGCGTGCGACAAGGCTGGTCACATCGCCCAGAATAAAGCGTGCAATATCAAGCGTGTGAATGCCTAAATCTTCGATGATAAAGCGTTCGCCCTCTGCAAGATAAGGTTGGCCGGAAAACACGTCGAAGCCGGAGCGGAAGGAGAAACGTCCCCAGAAAGGCGTGCCGATAGCGCCGCTATCAAGCGCCTTGCGTACCGCCTGAATAGGCGTCTGCCAGCGGAAGTTTTCATGGACCATCAGCGGAATACCCGCTTCATCGCAGATCTTCACCATGGCCTTTGCATCATCGAGCGTTTTGGCAAAAGGTTTCTGGCAGATTGCGGGTACCTTGTGGGCCGCTGCAAGCTCCACAAGAGCGCGATGGCTTGAAACTGTGGTGGCGATGTCGACAAAGTCGATGCCGCCATCTGCAAACAGCGCCTGCGCATCCGTGTAGCGACGTTCGATGCCAAACTGGTCGCCGACAATCTTCAAACGCTCAGGATCGCGGTCGCAGATCGCCACGATTTTGGCACCCAAGACGTCATTCCATGCATGCATCTGGTTGATTGCGAAGAAGCCGCAGCCGATCAGAGCGCCATTCAATTCTGCCATTTACTGAACCTTTATCCTGCTTTTCGGGACATGCTCGTGTTCAATATTGGCGAAACTGCTGAAATTGCAAAATTTGCGCAATTTTCTGCATGTTTCCTCCCAAATCAAGCCTGTCTCCCAAACGGCTGAAAAAGGGAGGGCTAGCGCCCTCCCTCATAGTAATTACGTGATGCGACGGATGCTTTCTGCGATTTCTTCCGGCTCAAAAACGTTCTTCCAGTCGTCACGCATCAGCGCAGGAATACCGAATTCGATTGCCTTGTTGCAGGCATCGGAGAACACGCCCTGGACTTCGCCAAAGATGACGGCGCCAAGAACATTCATGTGGCCGAGCAGGAAGTCGCGCGCTGCTTCTTCAGGAACGCCGCGACGAACGCATTCGTCCATGGCCTGCTTCATCACAACCAGAAGCGATGCGCAAACGGTTTCCGAAAGACCTGGCTCGAGAATTGCAAGCTGCTCGACGGTGACGCGGTGCGAACGCATGACGGGTGCCCAGATGACCTTGGCGATTTCTTCACCCAGTGCATAAGCTTCTTCCGGGCCCTGCATCAGGGCTGAAACGATGTGCTGCTTGGCAAACAGACCGCCGAAGTGGTCTTTCTTTGCCTGCATGTCGGTTTCGTCGTTGAAGATTGGTGGATGGCAAGGATGGGTCACGAAATAGGTGAGGTCTGCGCGTTCCGGCAGGTGACCGGCAAATGGTGCGGCTGCATCGAGTGCAATAACCATCGTGCCGGGCTTGAGCTTGTCAACAATGCCTGCTGCAACTTTACCGATGATGGTATCTGGCACAGCCAGAATGACGACGTCTGCGCCTTCCAGACCTGCATCCGCATCAATGGTGTCGATGCCGAGTTCGTTTTTCAGGCGTTCCTTACCGGCGTCGCTGACTTCGATGTGACGAACGTCAAAGCGCGAACCTTTGAGGTTCTTGGCCAGACGGTAGCCCATCTTGCCGCCCGCTCCAAACAAAGCGATAGCTGTCATAATTGTATTTCCTTCCCGTAGTTTTGGTATCCAACTGGCATAACCAGTCAATGAGTCTTCCAGTTTCACGCGGTCAAGCCATCGCGAATCTGGCTGAAATATCCGTCAGAACCGACCTGACCGCCCTTGAGAGCAATCTGGAGGCCGTTGGTGGCGGCGTGAGCGCCGTGCGCCGTGCAAAGCGGCGACCCCGGTGTTTGTGGAAGCGGCAGAAGCGTGGTGAGTGCATCGACGTGCAATTCACGCAATGCGTGGCTGGACGTATCGCCGCCGGCAATGACCGCGCGGGTAAGCTGTTCGCGCTCGACAAGGCTGCGGAGGATGAAGCCGAGGCTGCGCGCCAGTTTGTGGCGGCTGCCTGCGATCTTGTCGATTTCTACACCGCGATCAGCCGAAGGGCCGAGCGCCGTGTTGAGGATCACGCTGTTGCCTTGCTTGAGCGCCTTCTGGCCTTCTGCAATGGCGGTTTCGATAGCCTGAGCACTGTTTTCGCCGATAATATCGAGCGGATTGAGATCAATGCCGGTAAAGCCGGAAGCGGTCGCGTGGCGGATCTGGCGCTCGGTGGTTGGTGACACGCTGCCTGAAACGACCGCAATGCGGTCCGCCTTTCCGGGAAGCGCAAACTCTTTCTTCGCACCGATCAGCCCGGCTTTGGCCCATGCAGTCAGAAGCGCATATTCAACGCCTGACGAGCCAGCAACAAACCAGCCCGCATCAGGACGCAAACGCCAAAGCTGTTCGCCCGCCTGCAACTGGCTTTCGTGGCTGTCGACGTCAAGCAGCAACATGCCGTCAGCATTTTTGGCAATCGCATCCAAGCGGTCATTCGCATCGGCGGCTGAAAGCGCTACGAGGTCCGCAAGCACGGTTTTTAGTGCTGTCTGCTGTGCCAGATGGACGCGTAGGTCCGCCTCGTGCATTGGCGTCACGGGATGACGGCTCATGACCGGATGGCGGTCTATACGGTAGGTTTCACCCTGATAGGCGGCAAAGAGATTGCCGAAAGCGGTATATCGCTTGAGCTGTGGTGCGCCGACTATCAGCGGCACATAAGCCTGATTAAAGATCGCTTTGCCGATTTCCACGGCCTTGCCGATATTGCCTACATGCGGTGCGGAATCGAATGTCGAGCAGACCTTGTAATGGGCAATCGCAGCATTCAGGCTTTTCAGCCAGTTGAATGCAGGCGTGAGATGTTCCTGCATCCATTCCGGCGTTTCGCTGCGGCTGGTGCCTGCAAGGCCGATGGCTTTGCAATGGGAAAAGCGTGACAGAAGCTTTTCATCCGGTACATTCATGAAAAGCACAGTGTCAACGCCGTTGGAAGCCATGGCTTCCATAACGTCGGTCGAGCCGGTGAGGTCGTCGCCATAATAGGACAGGAGAAGATTGTTCGTCATTATTCGCCTCCTTTCCCGAACTTATCGAGCGAGGCTGCAAGCTCAGGATGGTTCGTGGCATAGGTTTCAAGAGGGATGCCAGCGACTGCTGCTTCCCATGCCTGCTGCACGGCACGAACACCAGCTGCCGGGCCACCCGGATGACTGACAATGCCGCCGCCGCAAAGATAAAGAAGGTCCGTCGTGCGACCTGTGCGCTCATAGGTTTCAGGTGCCTGTCCGCCCCACTGGCCGGAACCTGCCACAGGCAGCGGGCAATCGGTCGGGTCGAACAGCGGCGTGCTGACAGCCTTGAACGAATTGACGAAGCTTTCGTCCGGCTCCCAGTATTTCACGCGGATGCCGTTGATCTGGAACTGATCGACGCCGAGCAGGCGCCAGAACTGCTGATAGACGCGGAAATCCATGCCAGTGCCGGGATTGCGGGTCAGGATGTCCCAGCCGTTACGGTGCGCATGTAGCACAAGACCGGAACGCTTGCGCAGGAAGCTCATGCCGCCAAAACCGACGGAGTTGATGTTGACAACCGCGCAATTACCGCCAGCCTCCAGCACCATGTCATGATTGCGCATCATCTCATCAGGATCGGCGTGTGAAATGCCGAAAGCATACATAACTTTCTTGCCGGTCTTCTGCTCGTGATTGAGAATAAGCGGCATGATCGCTGCAATGCGCTCTTTAAGTGGCGAATAGGCAGGGCTCATCAGCTTTTCATCATCCTTGATGAAATCGACGCCGGATTCGATCAGTTCACCGACGAGTTCTGCGGTCTCATGCGGACGCAGGCCGAGTGCTGGCTTAACGATAGTGCCAATGATTGGGCGCTTTTCAACGCCTGTCAGACGGCGGCTTCCGGCTATGCCGAATTGCGGGCCGGGATGCGCGCCCTTGAAAGCTTCCGGCAGCTTCATGTCGATCACGCGGATGCCGGTCATGCCCTTGATCGAGTAAACACCGCCAACGGCAATCGTCATCAGCGCTGCAAGGTCGGTGCCGATCGCATCGAGCGGAAAAGCAATGTCCACATCAGCACGCTTGATAGGGCCGTGTCCGGGTTCAAGCTCTGGCCAGGCTGGAACTGTTGCGTCTTCAAGGGGGCGGATTTCCAACACACGCGCTGCAACGCGGGCTTTTAATTCTTCCGTTTCACCGGGGAGGGCGACAAAAGTGCCGGTCGACTGATCGCTGGCGATTTTGGCGGCCATCTTTTCGATGCTGCCGGTTGTCTCAATGCGATAGGTCAGACAGATGTTCATCGGGTTCTTTGTCGCTCGCTGCTTTTTTGAAGCGCATCCCGAAAACCGTTTCACACTTTTCGGGATTCGCTCTCGTGTTCCACCCATGTCAGAAAGGCTCTGACATTTTATGTCGCGCATTCGCCGGAAAATTTCTCCTCACTTCCCAGGATGCGATTGAAGCACTTGGCTCCGATAGCGAACTGGTATAATGAGTATTCCAATATCTGCAAGTGGAAAATTGTTGGCCCATTGATGAGAATGTGGGTAACAACTTTCATCCCGTCGCTTGAAGATGCATAAGGGGGGAGAAAGCTCATGAACAGTGAGATGCCATGAACAAGCCCATAGAACCCATCGTTCGCCGCAAGTTATCTGACGAAGTTTTTGACCGGCTCGAAAACATGATTACGTCTGGCGAATTGACGCCCGGCGATGAAATGCCGTCTGAACGCGTGCTGATGGAGCGTTTTGGTGTGGGCCGCCCGGCGATCCGCGAGGCGATGCAGTCACTTGCCAAGATGGGGCTGGTCAGCATTTCGCATGGCGAGCGTGCAAAGGTGTTAAAGCTCACTGCGAGGTCTATCTTTCAGCAGGTTGATCCTACAGCGAAAATTATGCTCGCTCAATCGATTGATACGCTGGAGCATCTCAAGAGTGCGCGTATCTTTTTTGAACGCGGTATTGCCCGTGAAGCTGCCCTTAAAGCGAGCGATAAGGACATTGCCGATCTTCGTGCGATCGTCGAGCGGCAGCGGGAATCGTTGGGCGATGCGGATGCATTCATTTCAGCCGATATGGAGTTTCATATCCGTATTGCGAAAATATCCGGCAATCCGATTTTTGTAGCGGTGAGCGAGTCTATGCTGTCCTGGCTGCGCGAATATCACACTCATATGCTGATTTGGACGGGTAAGGAAAACTACACGCTGGTCGAGCATGAAGAAATTCTTGATAGTATCGCTAAACGAGACCCGGATGCTGCGGAAGGTGCCATGCTTCATCACCTTGAACGTTCGAGGGGCTTATATACAAAATAGTAAGCCGTTCTTCCAACACCGCTAAAATGCGTTTTCAGAAGAGCCCCGCGCATCTGGAAAAATGCACGGGGCTCTCGATGTTAGGCTCTGCCTGTGAGGGAAGCATTGAGCAGATCAAGCGCACCCTGCTTCGTGAGTTCAATCGGATTGCCGCCTGCTGTCGGATCGACAATGGCCATTTCTGCGATCAGTGTCTTGCGGCCTTCGTCCATTTCAAGACCCTTGATAAAATCCTGCAATGTGTCGGGAACACCGAGATCGCTGCGTAACTTCATGATTGCGTCAATGAACCCGTCAAATCCGCCTTTGATACCCAGATAATTTGCAAGCCGTTCAATGCGCTTTTCGATTGCAGCCCGGTTATGATACAGAACATAAGGCATGAAAACGGCGTTGGTCATGCCGTGATGTGTGTCGTAAAGCGCACCAATTGGATGGGATAGCGAGTGGATCGCGCCCAGCCCTTTTTGGAATGCGGTCGCCCCCATGGCGGCTGCCGCCATCAGATTGGCACGGGCTTCAATGTCAGAGCCATTGGCATAGGCCTTTGGCAGATTTTCAAATACCAGTCGGATACCTTCAACCGCAATGCCATCGGCCATGGGGTGAAAACCGGGCGCGCAATAGGCTTCCAGACAATGCGCAAGCGCATCCATGCCTGTGCCAACAGTGATGGAAGGCGGCATGCCGATTGAAAGCTCAGGATCGGCAATGACCGTCACGGGGAGCATTTTGGGGTGAAAAATAACTTTCTTGGTGTGGGTTGCTTCATTGGTCAGAACACCCGCGCGGCCCACTTCCGAGCCGGTTCCCGCCGTGGTCGGCACGGCAATAATCGGCGCAATTGCGCTGCTGTCAGCGCGGGTCCACCAGTCGCCAACATCTTCAAAGTCCCAGACAGGGCGCGTTTGACCTGCCTGAAAGGCTATGAGCTTCCCCAGATCAAGTGCGGAACCGCCACCAAATGCAATCACACCATCATGCTTGCCGTCATTAAAGACGTTGACGCCAGCATTGAGGTTGCTTTCAACCGGGTTGGGCTTCACATCGGAGAAGACGGCATATTTGACGCCTGCCTTATCAAGAATGGCAAGCGTGGAAGCAACCACGGGAAGTTTTGCAAGTCCTGGATCGGTGACAAATAGTGGGTGTTCGATACCGGCTGCTTTCAGCACGGCCGGCAGTTCCTTAATACGGCCCGGTCCAAAAAGCACGGTGGTCGGGAAATTCCATTTGGCAGTCAGATCGGTCATGTCGATGCTTTCCAGATATTTGAAACAGATCAGATTTTTTCACGCAGGTGGAAGGATTTTGGCCGTGTCAGGTTGCCATAACCGATAGGCGAAAGGGCAGCACCCTTGCCGGTATCCTTCACGCCGGTCCAAACCAATGCCGGATCAAGATAATCGCAGCGGTTCATGAAGACGGTACCAGTTTCGATGCGGTCGCCAAGTGCCGCTGCATGGTCGGTATCGCTTGTCCAGAGCGACGCGGTGAGGCCGTAAATGCTGTCATTCATCAGCGCGAGCGCTTCCTCATCATTGCGCACCTTCATGATGCCTACAATGGGGCCAAAGCTTTCTTCCCGCATGACGCTCATCTGGTGATCAACATGGGTGAGCACCTCCGGTGCAATATAAGGCGAACCGGCTGTGTCATTGTCGACCTTCATGTTGACATGAGCCTTCGCGCCTTTGCGCAGGGCTTCGGCTTTCTGCTCACGAATAAGATCGGCAAAACGGGCTTGTGCCATCGGTCCAAGCGTTGTTGCGGCATCCAGTGGATTGCCGACGACATATTGCTTTGTCAGATCGATGAAACCATCGACAAATCGGTCATAAACAGCTTCATGCACGTAGATACGTTCGATGCCACAGCAGCATTGACCGGAATTGAAAAAAGCACCATCGACCAGATTGGCAACAGCATGGTCGAGATTAACGTCGGGCAATACATAGGCGGGGTCTTTGCCGCCAAGCTCTAGTCCCAGCGTCATGAAAGTGCCAGCGGCTGCCTTTTCGATAGCCCGGCCACCGCCAACGGAGCCTGTAAAGTTGACATGGTCGATGGTGCCTGATGCCAGCAGTTTTTCTGTAGAGGCATGATCGAGAACGATATTCTGGAAAACGCCTTTTGGAATGCCGGCCTTCTCAAAGGCCTGCGCGAAGCGTTCGCCCGTCAGCAAAGTTTGCGTTGCATGTTTAAGCAGAACCGTGTTGCCTGCCATCAATGCCGGAATGATCGTATTGACGGCGGTGAGATAGGGATAGTTCCACGGCGCGATGACCATGACCACGCCCAGCGGAACATGCTTTACATAGCGGCGAAAGCCATCTTTTTGTGCAGGCACATAAGGTTTCAGCGCTTCTTCTGCAATGTCGATCATGTATTGGCCGCGTTCCTGAACGCCGCCATTTTCGCCGCCATAACGTGTGGGGCGCCCCATTTGCCAGGCAATTTCAGGAATGATTTCATCCTGCATTGCAGCCAGCGCATCCAGAGCTGCACGACAATAACCGGCCCGTTCTGCAATGTTTAAAGCTGCCCATTGGGGTTGCGCCTTGCGTGCCGCCGTGACTGCTGCATGGATCGCGGTGTCACTGGCATAGGCGCGCTCTGCATAAACCGAGCCATCGATAGGGGAGATAATTCTGGCCGTGCCGCTCATCGGGCAATTCCTTATGTAAGTTTAGTAGCGTTCGAAACCACGATGCAGTTCCCAGTCGGTTACGCGACGGTCATATTCAATCTGCTCCCAGTGGGCGGTGTGGACATAGTGATTGACCACTTTTTCACCGAGTGCTTCCTTGAGGAATGCCGAGTTCTTGAGGGCTTCTGCCGCTTCGCGCAGCGTGTATGGAATTTCCTTGAGTTTGACTGCGCTATAGGCATCGCCAACGAAAGGATCTTCCAGTTCCAGCGCTTCGTCGATGCCCTTTAAGCCTGCCGCAATGAGCGCTGCAAATGCAAGATAGGGGTTGAGATCAGCGCCGCCAATCCGACATTCGATGCGGATAGATTTGCTGCCTTCGCCACAAAGCCGGAAGCCTGCTGTGCGGTTATCCTGACTCCACATGATCTTTGTCGGCGCGAATGTGCCCGCCTGAAAGCGTTTATAAGAGTTAATATAAGGCGCCAGAAAATACGTATATTCAGCCGCATATTTAAGCTGGCCTGCCACCCATGAGCGCATCAGCGGTGTCATGGTGTGTGGTGCTTTGGGATCAAAAAACAATGGCTCCTTGCCATCCGCACTCCAGATAGAGTTGTGCACATGGCTTGAACTGCCAGCCTTGTCATAATCATATTTGGCCATGAAGGTGATGCACTTGCCATGGGCCTCGGCGATTTCCTTCATGGCGTTTTTCATGATGACATGACGGTCGGCCATTTCAAGTGCTTCCGCATAGCGAACGTTGAGTTCCTGCTGACCCGGCCCCCATTCACCTTTGGAGTTTTCAACCGGGATACCGGCAGCACCTAAATGATTGCGCATGGCGCGCAGAACCTGCTCTTCTTTGGTGGTCAGGTGGATCACATAATCCTGCACGTAGGGAGAGGCGGTTTCCATCTCCTGCCAATGTTTGGCGCGCGCGGTTTTATAGGTTTCATCAAAGAGATAGAATTCGAGTTCCGATGCGAAATAGGCGCGATAGCCGCGTTCATGCAGGCGGGCGAGCTGCTTTTTAAGAACCGCACGCGGTGAATGCGCAAGATCTTTGTGATCGTGATGATCAAGCACGTCACAAAGCACGATCGCGGTTTTTTCCAGCCATGGCGCAAGACGCAGGGTGGAGAGGTCTGGCTTCATCACGAAGTCGCCATAACCCTTGTCCCAACTTGCGGCTTCATAGCCCGGAACCGGCTCCATATCGATGTCATTGGCGAGCAGGTAATTGCAGCCATGCGTTTCATCATGGGCCGTTTCCACGAAGAATTCCGCATAAAAACGTTTGCCGATCAGGCGGCCCTGCATATCGACGAAGCAGGCGAGAACCGTATCAATTTCGTCATTTGCGACGGCTTTTTTTAATGTGTCGAAAGTTAGTTGTTCGGCCATTATGCTTCGCTCCTCACGGTATCACGCGCTCAATATCGCTAAAAATCGCAGCAAGTTGCTTAGCCCAGGTTTCCTGCGCTTCACGGGTGACGATTTCGTCGTTGCGTATCTCAATCATTGCACAGGGTGCATTGCGCGGTCGCGCATGTCGCTCAAGGGTGTAATAAACGCGATCGGCTGGTGAATAGGGTTCATTTACGCCGACGTTCAGCGCCTTGTTTTTCTTAAGTGCAGCAATCAAAGGCTCTGCAATGCGCGCATCCGCATCATGAATAATGCCAATCTGCCATGGGCGTGAGATGCCCTTATAGATTGGCGTGAAGGAGTGAATGGTGACGATCCACGATGGTAGTCCACGTGTGGCACGTGCATGGATGACTTCTTCAATACAGCGGTGAAAAGGCCTGTGCGACAGGTCAATTCGTGCTGTGCGTTCAAGGGAATTGAGATCATGATTGCCGGGGATGACCGTCGTTTCGCTGATTTCAGGAATAAGATCGCGCGCTTCAAGTGGACGATTGCAATCAATCAGCAGGCGTGAATAGGTCGCCTCTATCAAAGGGGCATCAAGCTGTTGACTAAGATGGCGTGCAACCGCCACAGCACCCGGATCCCAAGCAATGTGTGCGTTTAACGATTGAGGGTCGAGGCCAAGCCCATCAAAGTGCTCAGGCATGAAATTGGATGCATGTTCGCAAACGAAAACATAGGGACTTCCCCCCGCTTCGTTGACGACCAGAACCGGCTTTAGGGCCGGGTCCTGATGATCTCGCTGGTCGGCCATTCTCTCTATTCCCCTGCGCTGTAACTTTTGTTACGTTTTTAAAAATATGCGCTATTGCGGAATATTTGATACGTCGTAAGATGCTTTGTCAAACATAATTTTGTGCGAAATTGAAAAGAGCTGCGGGAATGGAAATTGCCACATCGATGGGGGCCAGCATCGCGGAGTTGCTGAACGAACGGCTCGAAAGCATGCCCGCCGGAGAGCGCAGTGCCGCGCAAACTCTGATTGCCAATTATCCCATGCTGGGGCTGAAAACAGTGGCAGAATTTTCAGCACAGGCAGGCGTCAGTTCTCCGACCATTCTGCGGTTTGTAAACAGGCTCGGCTTTCAAAGTTATTCGGAGTTTCAGGCGCATTTGCAAAATGAGCTTGCTGCACAGTTGCAATCGCCGCATCATCGCAACGAAAAGCCTGACAAGGCAACGGATACGGCCTATCCGGCAGTGGAATATACACTTGATAATATTCGGGAAAGTTTTCGGCATCTGGGCGACAAGCAATTGCAGCAGATCGTTGCTGCTCTGAGCAATTCCAAGGGAAACGCTTATCTGATCGGCGGGCGTTTCACAGATCCGATAGCACAATATATGACAGCGCATATGTCGATTATCCGGCCGCATGTTTTCCATCTGGGTGGACAGGAAAGCATGTGGCGTGATCGGCTGCTGGATATGGGAAAACGCGATGTTCTTGTTGTCTTTGACATTCGCCGTTATCAGGAAAGCTTGTTAAGCCTTGCGGAAAAAGCGCGTGGGCGAGGGGTTGAGATTATTTTGATAACCGATCAGTGGTTGTCACCGATTGCCCGTGTTGCCCGGCATGTCTTGGCGGGACGGATTGCGGTGCCTTCGGCATGGGATTCATCAGCGTCGATTTTCGTTCTTGCGGAAACCATTATTCGCGAAATGACGCGCGCTTTAGAGCATGACAGTGCCGCGCGCATCGCTGAGCTGGAAGCACTCAGATGAGCGCATCACCAAATTAGCCGTGGCCAGAAGCATTTCCTGTTTTGATTGAATCCTTGGAAATGCTCTATTTCCCAGCTTTCGGTGCTTTAAAGACAGGAAACGGATACGTTTTGCCGAGAACGATGCCTGCTTTTTGCAGCACGTCTTCGGGTGCCGCATAAGGCTTATGGATCCAACGCTCCGGCAGGGTTGCAATTTCTGGCACCCATTCGCGTACATAAGCGCCTTCGCTGTCAAACTTGTCGCCTTGCAGAACTGGGTTGAAAACGCGAAAATAGGGGGCTGCATCCATGCCGCAACCTGCCACCCATTGCCAGCTTCCCGGATTGCTGGCGATGTCGGCATCAACCAGCGTGTTCCAGAACCATTTTTCGCCTTCGCGCCAGTCGATCTGCATGTTCTTGCTTAAGACAGAGGCGACGAGCATACGCACGCGGTTATGCATCCACCCGGTTGCCCAAAGCTGACGCATGCCTGCGTCAATCATTGGCACGCCAGTATTGCCCTTTGTCCAAGCCTCAAACAATGCCGGATCATGTTTCCATTCGATATCTGCAAGCGTGTTGCGCATATCGTTTTCGGCAATATCCGGGCGAAAGTAGAGCTGATGATAATGAAAATCGCGCCAGATGAGTTCGGACAGGAATTTCTCGCCGCCGGTCTGGGTATCCGGGTTCTCATCCATCAACGATAGTGTTGCATGCCATGCCTGACGCGGACTAATCTCGCCAAAGCGAAGATGAGGCGAGAGCTTGGAAGTGCCTTCAACATTGGGGCGGTCACGATCGCCCGCATAATTGCGGATGGTCTTATCAAAGAAATGGTAGAGCTGATTGATGGCTGCGGCCTCGCCAATTTCCCACAGACCCTCCATTTTCTTCGACCAGAAAGGCTGTCTGAAAGGCGCTCTTTCCGGTTTATCTCGCAGCGTGGACGGTACAGCTTTCCAGTCAGACGATGAAATGGGGCGGGTTACGCCTTGCTGGCGCAGGGTCTTTGCGTAAGGCGTGAAGACTTGATACGGGCCGCCGCTGCCTGTTTTGATCTCCCATGGCTCGGACAGAAGATTGCCCGCAAAAGAGGCAACGTTCAGCCCTTTGTCTTTCAGAGCTGTTTTGACATGAGCATCCACGTCACGTTCTTGCGGGGCATAGCGCCGGTTCCAGAAAACAGCATTAAACCCATTTTTTTCGACGAGCTGTTCAATGATTTTCAGTGCGTCGCCATGCATAACAATCAGTTCGACATTGCGCGCATGGAGGCTTTTCTCAAGCGAATTCAGGCTCTGTTCCAGCCACCAGAGCACAGCGCCGCCGGGCGCGCGCAATTGGGGATTGATTTCATGAACATAAAGCGCGGTTATACTACCGCCGAGTTTGACGGCTGCATCAAGTGCCGGATTGTCCGCAAGGCGCAGGTCATTCCGCAACCAGACAAGTGCATTTGCATTCATTGAATAATCCTTGCCTGACGGGCTTGAGAAGATTGAGCATGGGCTGCTTTGATTGTATATGCCAGTTTCTTCACTTGCAGGTTCGTGATTTACGACTCCGGCTTTCTGGGACCGGGAAAAAACGCATTGACGCGGCGTTGCAGTGCGCGGAATTTTTCTCCGCGTGATTTGATCATGTGGTCTTCAAGCGGTGGAATTCCCGATACGTGGACCAGCAGCCAGTACATCTGGATGGGGGCGAGCAGCGATAGCCAGCTCCATGGTGATGCGGTGATTGCCATGAACGGCCATGCGCACCAGAAAAGCCATTCGAAGAAATAGTTTGGATGGCGCGAATAGGCCCAAAACCCGGTCTCGCAGATTTCGGTTTTGGCGGCAGGCGTTTTGCGAAACTGCGCAAGTTGTGCGTCTGACAGCGCTTCGCCCGTGATCGCGATTGCGATAAGTGCGACAGCAATCATATCGATGAAATGCGGGAATTCAGGGCGGCTAACAGTGGCAAGGTAGACTGAAAGAACCAGAATAAACGCTGCCAAAGCCTGTATCTGCAAAAACCAGAACAGACGTTTTGGTGCGCTATCGCCCCATTCCTTCATCAGCTTTGCATAACGCGGGTCTTTGCCGTGGGACATGCTTCGCTGTCCAATATGCAAGGCAAGCCGTAGCGACCATGCAAGGATGAGGATCAGGATCGCTGAACGGCGCGGCCAAGAGGTGTCGGCCAGAAGTACGGCGACCATCGCGCCCAGACCAACCGAAAGCGACCATATTGCATCGATCCAGCCGCTTTTGCCGGTTTTTCTCTCCAGCGCCCATGCAAAGCTCATGAGGAGAGACAGAAAGATAGCAACAATCAAAAGAAGGCCGATTTGCATGGCGCACCCTGGGTCAGAATGACGATTTATACCATGCAATACGTTTGGTCCCGCTGTTTGGTTTCCTAAGCCGTTTAAAAAAACCAAGAAAGTTTCAGCATCCGTTGAACCAATCGTCTTCTCAAAACGTAAGATAGAGAAATGCGGCACAGTGAGGGACTTATGGACATTACAAACCATCCGGGCGGCGCTAAACGTCTTAGGCTCGCGATTATCGGGAGCGGTATTTCTGGTCTGTCTGCTGCATGGCTTTTATCGCAACGCCATGACGTCACCGTTTTTGAAGCAGCGGAGCGCATTGGCGGGCATAGCAATACGGTCGAATTTGCAAGCAACACCGGCCCCGTTGCGGTCGATACGGGCTTTATTGTTTATAATGAAGTGACTTATCCAAATCTGACGGCATTGTTTAAAATACTTGATGTTCCGACTGCCGCATCGAATATGTCCTTTGCCGTCTCCATTGGAAATGGCGCTTATGAATATTCCGGCGGCACCGGGCTTGGCCTGTTTGCACAGCGCTCAAATCTCGTTCGCCCGCGTTTTTGGTCTATGATCCGCGATCTTTTGCGCTTTTACCGTAACGCTCCCAAAGACCTGGAGATGATGGGCGGCATTTCGCTTGATGATTATCTTGCGCGAAATGCTTATGGCCGGGCTTTCCGGGAGGATCATCTCTATCCGATGGCGGCTGCAATCTGGTCAACGCCTGCCATGGAAGTTGGTCAATATCCGGCAGCGAGCTTTGTTCGTTTTTGCTGCAATCATGGCTTGCTTGCTTTGCGGGATCGCCCGATCTGGCGGACAGTCAAGGGTGGCAGTCGTGAATATGTGCAGCGCATTACACAACCCTATGCCGACAATATCCGGCTTTCAACACCCATAAAATGGGTGCGACGGCATGAAAATGCGGTCGAATTGACCGATGCAAGCGGTGGTGTTCATTTCTTTGACGATGTGGTTATCGCAACTCACGCCGATCAGGCTTTGCGGATGCTGGCCGATCCCAGTGCAGAGGAAAGCCGCATTCTTGGTGCATTTAAATATTCACGCAATGAGGCGGTTCTTCATACCGATCTTTCGCTCATGCCAAAACGCCGGGCGGCATGGTCGAGCTGGAATTACCTGACCAATGCAGCCAACGGTTCGTCGCAGCCCTCAATCACCTACTGGATGAACCGCTTGCAGCCCTTGGGAACTGCGCCCGATACATTTGTCACGCTCAATCCGTGTCGTGCGCCGCGTGAGGATCTGGTGATCCATCGCGAGATCTATGAACATCCAATCTTTGATATGGCAACGGATCGCGCGCAGAGGGAAGTCTGGTCGTTGCAGGGACAGCGCCGAACCTGGTTTTGTGGCGCACATTTTGGTTCCGGTTTTCATGAGGACGGTTTGCAGGCCGGTCTTGCAGTAGCGGAAGACCTCGGCGGACTGCGTCGCCCATGGCGGGTTGAGCAGGAAAGCGCGCGTATTGTTCGCCAGCCTGTAACGATCCGGGAAAGGGCGCTGGCATGACCGGTATTTTCAAATCTGCACTTTTTCCGGGGCATGTGACCCATGCCCGCTTGCGGCCAAAGGAACATAAGCTCGCCTATAAAATCTATTCACTGTTGCTCGATCTTGATGAACTGGATGTGCTTCACCGCAGGCTCAGGCTGTTTTCGGTCAATCGGTTCAATCTGTTTTCTTTTTGCGAAAAAGATCGCGGCAATGGATCAGCAACATCTTTGCGGGCGCAGATTGAAGATGCAATGCGCAGCACAGGTATGCAACCCGATGGAGGCGCGATCCGTCTTCTGACGATGCCGCGTATCCTCGGCTGGTCGTTCAATCCGTTGAGCATTTTCTTTTGCTATAATCGTGAAGATCGGCTCACGGCTATTCTATGGGAAGTCGATAACACGTTTAAGCAGCGCCACGGCTATATGATCCCGGTCGAAGCAGAGCAGGGCGAGCGCATCGTGCAGACCTGCGACAAGGCGTTTTATGTTTCGCCCTTCATGGATATGAAGCTGCGCTATGAATTCGAGGTTCAGCCTCCGGCGGATAAGCTCGCAGTCAGGATCAACACTTTTGATGACGAAGGTCTGGTGCTGACAGCGCGTCATCTGGCGCGTCGTGTGGAGCTCAGTGACATGGCTTTGTTGCGTGCCTTTTTTGCCATTCCATTTCTGACGTTGCGCGTTGTCGGCGGCATTCACTGGGAAGCGCTGAAAATCTGGGCGAAGGGGATGAAACTCCGCAAGCGTCCAAGCCCACCGCAGGATCCCATATCCCATATCCATCATGACATGTCTCGGGAGAGGAACAGGGTTGCATGAGCCAGTTTGATGAGTCTTCCCATTACCCGGCCCCCATATCTGTTGGTCGTTCGGTTTTAAGCCCGTCGGCGCGTGTGTTAAGGCGGCTGCTCAGTCAGGTGCGATATGGCCGTCTGAACCTTGTTTTGCCTTCGGGACAATCCGTTGTTGCTCAAGGTATATTGCCCGGACCGGAAGCAAAAATCGTTATCAAGAGCTGGCGCTGCCTGCGTCGCTTGTTAGCGGGCGGCGATATTGGCTTTGCGCAGGCCTATATCGACGGTGACTGGTCGTCCCCGGACCTAACAGCGGTGATCCGCTTTGCCGCGCGCAATCGCGACACACTTGTTTCGACGCTGCACGGTTCACGCTTCATGCGCATTGTTCACCGTGTGGGGCATTTGCTCAATGCAAATACACGCCGTGGCAGCCGCAAGAATATCGAGGCGCATTATGACCTTGGCAATGATTTCTACAAACAGTGGCTTGATCACACGATGCTGTATTCGTCAGCCATCTGGAATGAAAACACGCATAGCCTTGAAGATGCGCAGGCATACAAGTTGAAGCGTATTGCTGACAAACTGGCGCTTGAGGGGGGCGAAAAAATCCTCGAGATTGGGTGTGGTTGGGGCGCCTTGGCAGCCCATCTTGCAGATGATGGCGATGCGCATGTCACAGGGATCACTTTGTCACCCTCCCAGCTCGCCTGGGGCAAGGCTGTCGTTCAGAATGCGGGACTTAAGGATGCCGTTGATTTGCGCTTGCAGGATTATCGCGATGTCAAAGGGCAGTTTGACCGGATCGTTTCCATCGAAATGTTTGAGGCTGTCGGTGAGGCTTACTGGCCCGAATATTTCGCGACGCTCAAGCGGTGTTTAAAACCGGGCGGCAAAGCCGTTTTGCAAATCATCTCAATTGAAGATGCACGCTATGAAAACTATCGCCGCAAGGCGGATTTCATTCAGAAGTTCATCTTTCCGGGAGGTTTTTTACCTTCCGACAAGGTGCTTGAACGCGACCTCTCCAAAGCTGGTCTGGTTTTGAAAGAGATTGATCATTTCGGTCACTCTTATGCGCTCACGCTGGCTGAATGGCGGCAGCGTTTTACTGCCAATTGGCCTTCGATTGAAAAGCTGGGCTTTGACGACCGGTTCCGCAGGCTTTGGGAATATTATCTTTGTTACTGCGAGGGCGGGTTTGAAGAAGGCGCGATCAATGTCGGCCTTTATACGATTGAACATGCTTGATGACATGAATCCACGGATGCAGGAGGCACCGATGCAATGGATACGCATAATAGGGAGCATAGCCGTGTTAACGCCGTCGATTGCGCAGGCTGGCGACATAAGCGGCAACTGGGCGCGCGGCGATGGCAAGGCGCGGGTCAAGATTGCAGAATGTGGCAAGGATATTTGCGCCACCAATACGTGGATCAGGTCCGGAACCCCAAAAGAAAAAGCCGGCGACCGTCTGGTTATGAACATAAACCAGATTGCGGGCGGCCAATATTCTGGAACTGCTTTTGATCCCCAGCGCAACCTTACCTACAAGCTTAGCGTAAAGGTAAACGGCGATAAAATGACGACCTATGGCTGCGTTCTGGCAGGTCTTTTGTGCCGTGATGTCAGTTGGTCACGCATAAAGTAACGCAGAATGCATAATGTTTTAGTTAAGCCGGTTGGCACTGGAGAGTGGTTTAGATGAAATCCTATATTGTCGCTTATGTGGTCACAGCCTTCGCTTTTCTGGCCATTGATTCAGTCTGGCTGACGAATATGGCCAATGTGTTTTATCGCCCTGCCATGGGTGATATGCTTGCGCCAAGTTTCCGTCTCGCTCCAGCAGTCGTATTCTACGTGATTTTCGTATTTGGACTGGTGTTTTTCGCAGTGCGACCGGGACTTCTCGCAGGAAGTGGAGCTGTTGTGTTGCTCAACGGTGCGCTTTTAGGATTTGTTGCCTATGCGACTTATGACCTGACCAATCAAGCCACATTGAAAAACTGGTCATGGGCCCTGACAATTGTCGATCTGATCTGGGGGACTGTGCTGTCTGCCGTCTCGGCCTATATTGGCTATTGGGTAACGTCGCGTTTGGTCGGCTAGACTGGAGAAGTAATATGCAGAAATTGGGTCTTCTGGCGGTCTTCGTCCTTGTGACGATTACGATTGGCATGACGATGGGTATCAGTTTTCCTCCGGGTGAATGGTATGCATCGCTACAAAAGCCGTGGTTTACGCCGCCCAACGGCGCTTTTGCGCCAATCTGGACGATCCTCTATGTCTTGATTGCGATTGCGGGCTGGCGAACCTGGTTGAAGGACACCGGTTGGCAACGTCGCGGGCCATGGTTTGGTCAAATGGTGCTGAACTTTATCTGGTCGCCTATTTTCTTCGGTGCCCATATGACGATGCTTGGACTGGTGGTTATTATTGGCGCATGGCTTTGCGTGCTGTTGTTCATCATCCGCGCATGGCAGCCTGATCGCATATCCGCATTGTTGTTTTTGCCATATATCGTCTGGCTGTTTTTGGCGACTGCTTTGAATGCAGCCATCGTGGTTCTAAACTGAAAATGAAAAAGGCGGCAATTTTGCCGCCTTTTTCAGATGCCTATCAGCGGTTGAACCATGCGCATCAGCCAACCCTGGAATTTTAGTGGGGCATCCGTCACGGCAAGGCATATGCAATCACCGCCGTTCGAAGCGATTGGTTGATGCACAAGATCGGCATTTGCTTCTTCAATATCGCCGCGCGCAAAAATGCCGGTTTCATCTTCGAAACTGCCACAAAGCACCAGCGTCAGCTCGCGTCCGCCGTGGCCGTGTTCGGGTACAGGTTTGCCAGCCGGGATCTTCAGCAGCCTGACATTGGTTTCGCCATCATTGATCGCAATCGGCACCTGATAAGCACCACGACCAAGAGATTTCCATTTCAAATCAGGCAGATCGCCACCAACGTAAGAGCGCAGTGGTTCAGGCAGAATGGCAGGCGTTGCAAGGGGTGAGCCGCGATGTTGCACGGGTTGCGGGGGCATCTTCGGCTGATTTGTGAGCCGGTCTTTTATCGAATCCCATGAATCAATTTTGATTTGCTGCGGAGCGACTGTTTCGAGAAGCTCACCGCCAATTTGCTCAAATTGTTTAAGCCGGGAGCGGCAGGCAGGGCAAAGCGCGAGATGTGTTGCGACAGCGATACTCCAGCCTTCAGCCAGTGTTCCGGCTGCATAGCTTGAGAGAAGTTCGTCGCTTAGATGGTGTTGAATGTTCATCACTGCGCTCCCGAATTATCGAGCGCAGAACGCAATTTGTTAAATGCCAGCCGCAGGCGTGATTTCACGGTTCCTAAAGGCAGATTGAGCTTTTTGGCTATCGCACTGTGGGTGCTTTCCTCGAAATAGGCGAGTTCGAGCAATGCGCTTTGCTCTTTTGGCAGGTTCGCCATCGCAGCCCGCAACTGATTGGCGGATTGTTTCTGCGCAATCAGAATGTCGGCAGGCTGCTCTTCATCGGGCACGAAGGCCGGGTCGGTTGGGTCGAATTGCGGACGCCGCGCACGCCGAATGGCATCAATGCGTTGATTGCGTGCAATCGTGAAAATCCAGGTAGACAGGGCTCCTTTGGAAAAATCAAACTGGTCTGCCTTGTTCCAGACTGCAATCATGGTTTCCTGCATCAATTCTTCCGCTGTTTGCGTATCGGCAGACAATTTGGCCATATAGGCTTTAACGCGCGGTGCGAAATGTTTGAAAATCGCCTCGAACGCGTCCATGTGGCGCCGCGAACTGACCGCCAGCATCAATTCCTCCAGGGAGGGCTGATTTTCAGAAGCAGTCCGCTCGGTCATCCGTGTTGAATCCCATATGCTCAGATGCGACAAAGCCAGAAGCGGCGAATAGCACTCTATTTTCTTTTGCCACGTCTGTGAGCTGAAGGAAACGTTTGTATTCATAAAGCTTGATACGAAGGCAAAATGAAACTGGATCACAGTCCAGGTAAAACTGTCAATTTTTTGTGCTGTACGGCTGTATGATGGCTGAGTGTCGGGGCTGATAATCTTGCCCATAATCGCGTAAAAGAGTGGTGGCAGTGTCATACTCTACGGCTTTGGAAAAGGCATAGCCTTGCCCAAGCTGGCATCCCATTTTTTCGAGAGTTTTTGCCAATTCAAGCGTTTCAACACCTTCTGCGACGAGTTTGATGTTCAAGTCTCTGGCGATTTGTACAATGCCTTTTACAATCGCGACACTTGGATCACCGGGCACAAGACGGCATACAAAAGACCGGTCAATCTTGATGATGTCGACCGGAACGGTGAGAAGATGGGCCAGTGCAGCAAAGCCAGTGCCAAAATCATCGAGCGCGATACGCACACCCAGTAAGCGAAGGTTTCGAATACCTGATGCAACAACATCGTCGCGCTGCCCGATATAGGCGTTTTCTGTTACCTCTATGATGAGATGGCACAGCGGAACATTATATTGGGCAAATGTCTTTGAAACGAAAGCAGCAAGATCACCCACATAGAAGTCTGCTGCTGTGACGTTAACGCCGACATGCTGTACGGGAAGGCCCAGGTCCAGCCAGCGCCTTATGTCCTGCGCGACGATAGAAAGCATATATTGGGTGATCTCGGATGCAATATGCACATCGGAGAAAGATTCCTGAAACATGGCCGCAGAAAGAATGTCACCTGACGGCGTTGTCATACGGCTCAATGCTTCAAAGCCGATTATTTCCTTCGTATCAAGCCGGATGAGTGGCTGATAATGTGCCGTAATACGCTTTTCTTCGAGCGCTTCACGCACTTCCCTGATCGAGTTTCGCCTGTGAACGATCCGGGTGCCGACATTGGCTTGATAAAGCACAAAACTGCCGCGTGCATTTTCCTTGGCATGATAGAGCGCAAAATCCGCATTCCGGCGCACAGTCTGCGGATGCGTATCAAGAGCAGCAAGAACTGCTCCGCCGATCGTCACGCGTGGCAGGATTGTCTGACCGTCACAATGGACAGGCGAAGACAGAGCTTCAAAAACAAGATCTGCCGCATGATCAAGGTCGTAGAGTGCTTTATGGTTCTGGATGATGACGGTAAACTCATCCCCGCCCGTACGGAATGTTATATCCGGCGAAAGAGCCGCTGCAATGCGCGTGGCAATCGTGTTGATCAACACATCACCCACTTCATGGCCAAACGTATCGTTGGTGACTTTGAGGTTATCAATGTCGATAACAAACAAGGCCCAGCTACCGGGTAATTCGCAACGCAATTGCGACAGCGCATCATCAAAGGCTGTGCGATTGGCGACGCCCGTCTGAATATCCACCGTCGCTCTTCGCTCATAATTGAGGATTCGCATTTCGCGCATCATCGCAAGCTTGCAAAGCCCCACAGCTATATCGATGATTTCTTGCTCGGCTGCCGATGGCGTGTGCTTCTCATCAAAATAGACCGCCAATGCGCCCAGAGCATCGCCTGTATCGCTGAGGATGGGGATTGAAGTGCATGCAAGCAGCCCCAGTGGCAGGGCGAGCTGCTTATAACTTGCCCACTTGGGATCATTTTCAATATCAGAAACGACGACCGGCACTTTGTAATAAATGGCACGACCGCAAGAGCCGACGTTCGGCCCAACGACAATTCCATTGAAAGAATAGCCGTAACTATCGGGGAGATTTGGCGCGGCGAGCATATGCAGCATTCCCGCCTGATCGACGGAGCAAATCATCGTGCGGGCATTTAAAATCAGCCCTTCAATTCCAAGACACAACTGCTCAAGCGTTTGCTTCAGAGGATTGCCTCTGGCTATCAGCTCAAGAACATTGTTCTGAAATTTTAGCACGCATTCCCCTTCGTTTCGTCGTCTTATTTTGATTGTAATTTTACACGGTTATATCATTTTTCAAAGGACTGTCTTATGGGAGTATCGAATATAGTTACTTCAATATTTATTGAAGATTCATAAGTTTATTGCTTTTTTACTTTGTAGATTGTGAGCCTAAAATTAGAAATTGGTAATAGAAGGCGCACTGTTTCAATAATCGATCATCACCGCACCCATATCACGTTATGTGCCGGTAGATGGCGTGGTCTATGCTTTGGTTTGCATTCTGATAGAAGCGGGTAAGACAACGATTGGCGCCCCTTCTTATAAGAGAGGTGTTGTGCACGAATTCCCGATGCTGCAAGCGTCGTGATTTGGCCATATGCGCCTGAATGACAGGCTCAATGTAAAATCACGCCCGTGCCTTGTGGTTTTTGTCATCGCTCTGTCATGGGGGCAGAATAAAAGCGCGCAAACAATCAAAGATTGCGGGCAATGTTACACGTCTCAAATATATGCACTGATTTTGCTGTTCAGGCCGAGGGGATAAGCCTGGCCTATGGCTCAAGCATCATCCTTAAAAACATTGATCTGAATTTGCCAAAAGGCCAGACGCTTGCGCTGCTCGGTCCATCGGGGTGTGGCAAGACCACATTGCTGCGTCTGGTGGCAGGTCTTCTCGCACCAACAACAGGTTCCGTCATGATTGATGGCGTGAAGGTTGCCGATGCTGCAACGGGGCGCTTTTCTCCGCCGGAAAAGCGTCAGCTTGGCATGGTGTTTCAGGATTACGCACTGTGGCCGCACATGTCGGTTTATAGGAATGTCTCGTTTCCGCTTGAAATGCGTGGGGTCGGACGGGCCGAGCGTGAGACTCGTGTGAAATCGGCATTGGATCGGGTTGGCCTTTCGGGTTTTGGTGATCGCTCGATCAGCGATATGTCGGGCGGTCAGCAGCAGCGTGTGGCGATTGCGCGTGCAATTGTTGCCGAACCTGGCCTCGTGCTGTTTGATGAACCGCTTTCCAATCTTGATCGTGAATTGCGTGAAAACATGGTCAATGAAATCGGCCAGCTTGTCGCCAATCTCGGTCTGACCGCAATTTATGTGACGCATGATCAGAGCGAAGCTTTCTCACTGGCGCATCAGGTGGCGATCATGCGCGCCGGTGTTATCGAACAGCTTGCGGCACCCGAAATTCTCGTTGCGCAGCCGACCACACCAGCGGTTGCCGATTTTCTTCGGCTTGGCTGTGTGATGCCGGTGGAACGAGCGAGCGCTGGCTATCGGATAGCGCAAACGGACATTCATCTTTCACATCTTACGGCTCCCGAAATGGCCACGCACGTGCTGCTGCCGTCACGCTCGGTTCGCACTGTTGAAATGAGTGATGCATCGATTCCTGCGACCGTTCTGCGCACACAGTTTCGCGGTGATGGGCACCTGACGACTGTCCGCATCGGTTCACAGCATGAGGGGCATGAACTGACCTATCTTGATAATCATCGTCACACGCCCGGTGTTCCTGTCGGCATAGCAATCAATGCTGAAGAGCTCCGCTGGTTCGCCTAACAATCACTTCACGTCCCATATCTCAGGAGAGATTTATGAAGAAGTCGCTTATCGGTGCTGGTATGGCATTTGCCGCAGCTCTGCTCGCAAGCACGGCTGCATTTGCTGACATCACCGTTTATTCAGCTGGTCCCGGCAAACTGATTGAAGGCCTGGCCGCTGGTTTCACAGCCAAGACAGGCACGAAGGTCAATGTCTTTCAGGCAACGACAGGCAAGGTAATGGCGCGTATCGAAGCTGAAGCCGCCAACCCTGTTGTCGACGTTCTGATTTCAGCCTCATGGGATACAGCAACGGATTTCGCCAAGCGCGACTGGCTTGTGGCATACACAAGCCCAAATGCTGAAAAAGTTCCCGATTTTCTGAAAAATGAAACGGCTGTTGCACAGGGCGTTTCGGCACTTGGCATCGCATGGAATCCAAACAGCAAGACTCCAAAGCCAACCGAATGGGCTGACCTTGCCAAGCCTGAATACAAAGATCTGGTGAACCTTCCAGATCCATCGCAGTCGGGTGCAACTTTCGAGCTTGTTGCAGCGCTTTCGGAAACGCAGGGCTGGGATCTTTTCAAGAAGCTCCATGAGAATGGTGCGGTTGCTGCCGGTGCTAACGCAGAAGCGCTGAACCCCGTGCTTCAGGGCGCGAAAGCCGCTGTTTTCGGCGCTGTCGATTATATTTCCCTCGCAGGCAAGGCCAAAGGCGAGGCCATTGACGTGATCTTCCCGACATCGGGCACCGTCATTGCGCCGCGTCCGGCCATGATCCTTAAATGGTCCAAAAATCAGGATGAAGCCAAGCAGTTCATTGATTACATGCTTTCGGAAGAAGGCCAGAAGATGGTGGCAAAAACCTATCTGATGCCCGCACGTTCCGACCTTTCTGCAAATCGTCCTTTGATCAACGATCTAAAGATTCTGAAGATTGATGCAGCGGCCGTTTACGGCAATCGTGATGAAACGCTGAAAGAGTTCAACGCGATTTTTGGCGCGAAGAAGTAATGAACCGGCGGCTCTCTCAATATTGGGAGAGCCGTTTCATTTTGTTTATTTTTAAAAGCGCTGTCATTTTCCCAGACAGCGGGAATACCGCAGAGGCAATCATGAGTGCTAAGACCGCTACTGCTGCAAATCCGCTTGGGCTTGTGGCCGTCATCGGCCTTGCCATTGTCGTTGCGGTTCCGTTTATTTTCATCGTTCTGCAGGCGATTTTCCCGCAGATAGGGCAGGGTGTGTTCAGCGCGCCTTTTGTGCATTTGCCAGCATTGTTTGAAGATCCAAAGCTTATGCGTATGACCGGCAATACCATTTTGCTCGGTGTCAGTGTCGTCGTGCTGTCGGCTATTATCGCAGTGCCGCTCGCTGTGTTCCGAGCACTTTACAAAGTGCCGTTGGCGCTGGTCTGGGACGTGCTGATGCTCGTACCCTTCATGATCCCGCCCTATATTGCAACGCTTGGCTGGATCATGACTTTGCAGCCGCGCGGCTATCTTGAACAGCTTACAGGGTTCAACCTGGCACCATTTCTGTTTTCGCTTGCAGGCATGACATTCGTGATGGCGCTCAACACGTTTCCGCTGGTCTATTTTGCGGTGTCCCGCACGATAGAAGCGGTCGGTGCGCGCTATTCTGACGTGGGCCGCGTGTTTGGTGCATCGCCTTGGCGCGCGTTCTTTCGCATCACACTGCCGCTGGCAACGCCCGGACTTGCAGCAAGCCTGCTGCTCGTTTTCGCTTCAGCAATTGAGGAATATGGCACACCGGCCGCTCTCGGCAGCCGTTCGGGCTTCGATGTGCTGGTAACGGAAATCGACCTGCGCATATCCGATTGGCCGATTGATCTTTCGGGGGCTGCTGTCTTTTCGCTGGCACTGGTTTTGTTGTCGCTCGCGGCTTTCATGCTTCAGCGCTGGATTTTGACACGCCGTTCTTATGTGACGACTGGCGGTAAACCGCAGAATAAGGACAAGCGTGATCTTGGAGCGTTCAGGGTTCCGGTCGTTATCCTGTTTGGTGTGGTCGCTTTTGCGGCAGCCGGTGTACCCCTCCTTGCCATTCTCGCAACTGCCATGTCGAAAACCATTTCCGGCGGGCTGACGCTGTCCAATCTCGGTTTCGATAATTTTGCAGATATCGCTGATAACAGCGCGGGCGCTATGCGAGCCTTGACAAACAGTCTTTCTTTGGGCGTCGCAAGTGCGCTTCTGACAGGTTTGCTGGGTGCTATCGCTGCCTATGCAGTTGTGAAAATGCGTTTCCGTGGGCGTTTCTGGCTTGATGTTCTAACTGTGTTGCCGAACGCCCTTCCGGGGGTTGTGGTGGCTGTCGGACTGATCCTTGCTTGGAACCAGCCGTCGCTGCTCATCTCGCCTTACAATACGCCGCTCATTCTGCTGCTTGCTTATTGCTGCATTCTGTTGCCGCAGCCGATCCGCTATGCGACAGCGGCGTTTCATCAGATTGGTGACAATCTTGAAGCGGCAGCGCGCGTGTGCGGAGCAAGCAGTTTTATGACCTTCCGCCGCATCATGCTGCCGCTGATCGCACCAAGCTTGATCACCGCAATGCTGCTGGTTTTTGCAGTCGCAACGCGTGAGCTGGTCGCTTCCATTCTGGTGGCACCCGTCGGCATGCAGACGATTTCCATTTTTATCTGGCGGCAGTTTGAACAGGGATCAATTGGGCTTGGCATGGCGATGGCGTTCATTGCGATCCTGTTGACGACGCTGTTGCCGTTGTTGTTGATGGGGCTGCTCAAGCGCACCGGTTTGGTAAAAATCTAATTCTGTCGACAAATTGCGTACAGAGATTTATCCTTTCAGCATGCCACAGAGTCCGTGGCAGAGGCTGAAAGGAATAAGCAATGTCTCTCACCACTCAACACCCAAGCATTTCCAATGATGAGCGGCTGGCGCGTATTGATGTACTGCGCCGTCGTTTGAGCGAAAAAAACATTGGTGCCTTGCTGCTTGGGTCCACCGAGAGCCTGCTTTATTACACTGGCCTTGTCTGGCATTCGAGCGAGCGCCTGCTTGGCGCAGTTATAACGCAAAGCGAGATTGTCTATATTGTTCCGGGTTTTGAGCAGAGCCGAGTGGAAAGCCTGCCGCATTTGGCTGGCGAAATCCGCATCTGGCAGGAAGAACAAAACAGTGTCGCCCTTGTGGCTTCTCTGCTGAAAGCCGGTGAAACGCTCGCTGTTGATGATGCTGTGCCGCTCTTTGTCTATAATGCTTTATGTAGAGAAATCGGTGCTGAGCGTCTTGTTGACGCTGGTCCGCTCATTCGCGAACAGCGTATCGTAAAATCGCAGACTGAAATCGACATCATTAAATATGCCATGGGGCTGACACTGGAAGTGCATCGCCGCGCGCATCAGTTCATTCGTCCGGGCATTGCCGCTTCTGATGTCGTGCGCTTTATCGATGAGCAGCATCGTGAATTGGGCGCTGATGGCGGCTCGACCTTCTGCATTGTCTCTTTTGGCGAGGCAACATCGCTGCCGCATGGCGCGGATGGTGAGCAGTTTTATAAAAATGGCGATGTCATTCTGGTCGATACGGGTTGCCGGATCGATGGCTATCACTCTGATCTCACCCGCACCTATATGCTGGATGCGCCGACCGCCGAATTTGAGCGTATCTGGACGATTGAACGGCAGGCGCAGCAGGCCGTGTTTGATGCTGCAAAGATAGGGGCTGCCTGTTCCAGCCTTGATGATGCCGCTCGCGCCATACTGGTCAAGCATGGGTTGGGGCCGGATTATCAGCTCCCCGGTCTTCCGCATCGTGCGGGTCATGGTCTGGGACTGGAAATCCATGAAGCGCCTTACATTGTTCGTGGTAATTCGCTGCCGCTCCAACCGGGCATGTGCTTCTCCAATGAGCCGATGATTGTTGTACCGGGACAGTTTGGCGTGCGTCTTGAAGATCATATTTATATGAGTGCTGAAGGCGCGCAGTGGTTTACGCAGCCTGCCAAGGGACCAACAGAACCTTTCTCCTGATAACCGCAAAAGGATATGCTGATGACGGAAAGCGATATGAACGCCATCCCTGAACGCAAGCGCGGTTCTGGTGGGAAAATGGTCTATGACCTGCTGCGCGATGAAATCCTCGATCTGGTGCTGCCGCCTGGCAGCCCAATTGATGAGGTGCAGCTTGCAGAGCGGTTTAAAATGTCTCGCACCCCAATCCGCGAAGCTTTGGTGCGGCTGGCAGGTGAGGGGCTGATCGATACGCTGCCCAATCGTTCGACCATGGTATCGAATATCGATTTCCTCAATATGCACACCTATTTCGACGCGTTGACTTTGATGTATCGCGCCACGACCCAGCTTGCCGCCAAAAATCATCGGCAGGAAGATCTGGACATTATAGCGTTACATCAGGTGGAGTTCACGAAGGCTGTGGAAGCGCAGGATGCGCTTTTGATGATTGCGACCAATGCAGAGCTTCATCTTGCAATCGCCGAGGCGGGGCGTAATCCATATTTTACAAATCTTTTCAAGCGTTTGTTGGATGAGGGCCGACGCATTCTCCGTCTCTATTATCAATCCTATAATGATCAATTGCCTCGCCGTTTCGTGGAGGAACATGAAGAAATGATCGCCGCAATTGCTGCACGCGACATGAAGCTGGCGGAACAGCTTGCGCATGAACATGCCGAGCAGATCGTGCGTCAGGTGCAGAAACTCGTCATGCGCGAAGACCGTCTGGAAATAAACCTGTAGTGCCGTGTAATTCCTGTCGACAAATAAAATACAAACTGATATATCAGATAGGGAGGGCCGAAAATGGCAATCGCCATCACAGGCCAATGGCTCTGGTTTTGTTTGTAGCATTGCCTGCTTAAGTTGTTTGTCGGCAATACTCTGAGAGGATTTCTACATGGCTGCCAATATCTTTACCGGCGTGATTCCGGCTTTGATGACCCCTTGCAAAGATGATCGAACGCCTGATTTTGATGCGCTGGTGCGCAAGGGTAAGGAACTGATCGCCGACGGTATGTCGGCTGTCGTTTATTGTGGTTCGATGGGCGACTGGCCGCTCCTTACAGATGAACAGCGTATGGAAGGTGTTGCACGCCTGACCGCCGCCGGGGTTCCTGTTGTTGTTGGCACTGGTGCCGTGAATACAACCATTGCCGCCGCCCATGCAGCGCATGCGCAGAAGGTCGGCGCCAAGGGCCTTATGGTTATCCCGCGCCTTCTTTCGCGTGGTTCGGTTGTTGCGGCTCAGAAAGATCACTTCAAGACTGTTCTTTCGGCAGCGCCCGATCTTCCAGCCGTCATCTACAACAGCCCATATTATGGCTATTCAACCCGTGCCGATCTGTTTTTCGCCTTGCGTGCAGAGCATCCAAACCTCGTTGGTTTCAAGGAATTTGGTGGGCCTGCTGACATGCGTTATGCAGCCGAAAACATCACCAGTCGCGATGATGAAGTCACGCTGATGGTTGGCGTTGATACAGCTGTGTTCCACGGCTTCGTTAATTGTGGAGCAACAGGTGCGATCACAGGTATCGGCAATGTGCTTCCAAAAGAAGTTATTCATCTTTGTAAGCTTTCGCAGGCCGCAGCAGCAGGCGACGCTGACGCCCGTCAGCGCGCGCTTGAACTCGAACAGGCGCTTGCCGTTCTTTCGTCTTTCGATGAAGGCCCGGACCTCGTTCTTTATTTCAAGCACATGATGGTTCTGAAGGGGGACAAGGAATATACGCTGCACTTTAATGCAAGCGATGCCCTGTCAGATAGCCAGCGTGGTTATGTTGAAGCGCAGTTCAAGCTGTTCAACAAGTGGTATGCCGAGTGGAGCAAGCTGCCTGGCGCTGTTCAGACATACAAGGCTTGACATAGCCATAGATTGAAAACAACTTCGTGCTGTCCGAAGGATGTAGCCTAGAGCGCATCCCGAAAAGTGTGAAACGGTTTTCTGACCAAGATGCGCATAAAAACAAAAAGATAGAGCGAGCAATCGGGTACGGTTAAGCGCGCACGCTCTGTCCAGAAGGTTTGTCAGCAGTTTGATGGCCGGGTGATTTATCACCCGGCCATTTTGATTAGTCTTTTGTTACTGTGGCGACATAGTTGGCATCAGCAACCATGTTGAAGTTATGCACATTCGCACCCGTTGCAGCTGTTTCGATCTGTTGATAGATAACAGCGATCGGGCTTGTTTCCTGAAACTTCTTCTGAATATCGTGGTACATTGCTTCGCGCTTGGTCGTGTCGCGCTCTTCGGCTGCTGCCATAGTTTCAGCAGTCAGTTCAGGAATGTCCCATGAAGCCTGCCATGCAGTGGTCCGCAAATTAACTTCATCGCCATTGTTCGGATTGTTGGTGAAGGTGACGGCATTCGTATGTGGATCCCAATAGTCCGGCCCCCAGATGCCGAGGGCAAGCTGGTGCTTGCGTGCGCGGACTTTTGTTGTCGTCAGTTTGCCGTCGCCCTGCAAAATCTCGACATTCACGCCAGCCTTTGCCATTGTCTGCTGAATGCTTTCAGCAATGCCGACATAAGGTTGGTTGTTGCGGACGTCTAAGGTGACGCTGATGCCGTCTTTTAATCCAGCTTTTTCAAGCAGTTCCTTGGCTTTTTCAACGTTGTAATCGAACGGATTGTCGTCCGTAGCGCCAAACATGCCAACCGGCAGGAAGGACTGATGCTTGCGGCCAATTCCCTTGATCAGGGTACCTTCGATGGTGTCGTAATCAATGAGATATTTCAGTGCCTGACGCACTTCCGGCTTGGCGAGTTCAGGGACACTCTGATTCATCGACAGATAATAGACGCGTCCCTTGGGGGCGTTGATGATGTTGAACTTGCTGTCCTTTGCCAGCTGCTCAATATCTCCCGGTTCCAGATTGCGTGCGATATCGATGTCGCCGGCCTCAAGCAAAAGCCGCTGCGACATGCCTTCCTTCACATGGCGGTAGATCACACGCTTCATTGCAGGCTTGGCGTCGGTATAATTGTCATTCCGTTCCAGCAAAAGTACTTCATTGGCACGCCATTGCTTGAGTGCAAACGGACCCGATCCTGCATAATTGTTCTTCAGCCATTCATAGCCAAAGTCAGTTTCATAGGGATATGTCTCGGTTTTTTCAGTTTTCTGCTCATGTTCCTTGACCAACTTGCTATCGACGAGCGAGGCGACGCTGGAGGTCAAACAGTTGAGAACAAAGCTTGGCGCAAAAGGCTTGCCGGTGGTGAAAACAAAGGTCTTATCGTCAACGGCTACTGCATTTTGCTCAACATTATCAGGCGTAATGCCAAACTGGCTGAGGATGAAAGCGGGACTTTTATCAAGTTTAATTGCACGTTGTATGGAGTAAGCCGCATCTTGCGCGGTGATCGGATTGCCCGAAGCAAACTTCAAGCCGTCGCGGATTTTGAATGTAATCGACTTACCATCATCAGAAAAAGTCCAGCTTTCGGCGATCTGTGGAATGATCTTAGTCGGATCCTTGGTATCTGTCGTTACCAGACGTTCGTAGGTGCTGGTCAGCATTTCCGATGTGGTAATTTCAAAAATTTCTGCCGGGTCGAGCGAAATGATGTCATCAATGCTCATTGCAATCACCAGCGTGTCAGCGGGTGTCGCAGCTTCTACAGCTTGCGGCGATGCAGAAAGGCATAGGGCGAATATGAGTGCAGTTGGAATAGTTGAGCGCTTCAGGCGCCTCGGAGCGGTAGTCTTCATGCTTTTTCCTCTGGAGATCCAGGCTTCTGGGAGCCGGTAATCATCAATATTTTGCGGGTTTCAAGGGCGCTTCGGCGGAGGCGACTCTTAATATCGCGATTCATAATAGATTCCGGTTTTTCAACGGGCACAAGAGTTAGACAAATTTAGACGTAAATAAAAAGCGGCTGAAAATTCCAGCCGCTTTTGGTTTAGGAAATGGCATCCAGACCTTTTTCCAGAAGGAGATCAAGCTGGTCGATTTCTGCTTTGGTGAGCTTGACGCCATCGCTTTCAGATTCCGCGCGTGCCTTGAAGCGGCGCTGCGATGGCAGGCGAGCGCCCTGACCGACGATCGCCTCAAAGAAAGCTTCCGCACGGGCAAATGGATCGCCGGGTCGGCCCTTGGCAAAGGCTTCCGGTGAAAATGCGATGATGAGCTCGCCATGCACTGGCGACAATGTGGTGGTGCCGAGGAAATCGAGCACTTCGGGGCTGGTCAGGTCGCCGATCATGATGGCAGCAAGCAGTTCAACCATTGTGCTGATTGCCGACCCCTTATGCCCGCCAAACGGCAGCATGGCACCTGCCAGTGCAGTTTCTGGATCGGTCGTCGGGTTGCCTTCTGCATCCAGCGCCCAGCCTTCCGGCAATTGCTTGCCTGCGCGGCGATGCAGTTCGATCTCGCCACGCGCCGCAACAGAGGTTGCAAAGTCAAAGACATAAGGCGATGTTTCCTTGCGCGGCCAGCCAAAGGCAAAAGGATTGGTGCCGAGCAACGGCTTGTTGCCGCCGGTTGGCGCAACCGTTGCGTAGCTTGGGCACATGACGAGTGCTGCGAGACCTTCGCTCGTCAGCGCTTCGACTTCCGGCCAGAGTGCCGAAAAATGCGTGCAGTCGTTGATGACGAGGGCGGCTAAGCCGTTCTTACGTGCGCGCTCGGCAAGCACAGGGACGCCCAACTCGAAAGCCGGGTTTGCAAAGCCGAAATTCGCATTGACGCGCACGATGCTGGAGGCTTCATCTTTCACGATTTCAGGAATTGCGTCTGCTTTTACCTTCCCGGCCTTGACTGTGCGAAGCGCACCCTCGATACGGTATATGCCGTGAGATTTGCAGTGATCGCGTTCACCCGCAACAATCACACGAGCGACGGCAGCAGCCTGTATAGCGTTTAACCCTGCTTTACGAAAAATCGCCTCTACGCGGTCGTGAAGGTTAGCAATGCTCAGGATGGTCGTCTCGCTCATTATGCGTCTTTCATGGCTGCGCCTGACAGGAGGTGTCTACAGGCAATTGATATCTGCGCACACACTGTATACAAAGATTTAGGGTATACAATCATTAGGTATGTGCAATTTAGATGTAGCCGGATACTGGCTTAATTGTACGTCGATTTCTACAGGAGGATGAACGAATGGCATTCACGCCCAAAGGAAAACACCTTGTTGCTGGCGAGTGGCTCGACGGAGCCGGCACTTTTGAATCTTCACCAGCAAGTGGGCCTGCTCATTCGTTTGCAGTTGGTACAGTTGATCTGGTGAATCGTGCTTGTGAAGCAGCTGAAGACGCTTTCTGGTCTTACGGCTATTCAACCCGTGCCGAACGTGCTCAGTTCCTGCGCGCAATCGCTGATGAAATTGAAGCACGCATTGCCGATATCGTCGTGATCGGCTCACAGGAAACCGGCTTGCCGGAAGCACGACTTCAAGGCGAAACCGGACGCACCACCGGCCAGCTTCGACTGTTCGCCGACCATATCGAAAAGGGTGACTATCTTGATCGCCGTTTTGATGCAGCGCTTCCTGATCGTCAGCCAGCGCCGCGTCCTGAAATTCGTCTGGTTCAGCGTCCAATCGGGCCTGTCGCAGTTTTTGGTGCATCGAACTTTCCGATGGCGTTTTCGACTGCCGGGGGTGATACCGCAGCAGCGCTTGCAGCCGGTTGCCCTGTGGTCGTGAAGGGCCATTCGGCCCATCCGGGAACGGGTGAAATTGTTGCGCAAGCCGTAGAAGCCGCAATCAAGAAGACCGGCGTTCATCCAGGTGTGTTCTCGCTCATTCAGGGCGGTCGCCGTGATGTCGGTCATGCGCTCGTTCAGAACCCTTATATCAAGGCTGTTGGCTTCACGGGCTCTCTCGCCGGTGGCCGTGCATTGTTTGACCTTTGCGCTGCGCGTCCAGAGCCTATTCCATTCTTTGGTGAGCTTGGTTCGGTTAATCCGATGTTCCTGCTGCCGGAAGCCATGAAGGCGCGCGCCGAAACGCTCGGACAGGGCTGGGCTGGCTCGCTCACCATGGGTGCTGGTCAGTTCTGCACCAATCCCGGCATCGCCGTTGTTCTTGATGGTACTGATGCCGATCGCTTCACTGCGGCAACTGTTGAGGGGCTCAAGAAAGTCGCTCCGCAGACCATGCTGACTGATGGTATTGCGCAGGCATATCATGAAGGCAAAGAGCGTTTTGATACGCGCAATGCAGTCAAGCCGCTCTACGAAACCGAGTCGTCGGGTCGCCAGGCTTCGCCAAACCTGTTTGAAACAACCGGTGAACGCTTCCTGTCCGATCATGCGCTTGGTGAAGAAGTGTTCGGTCCTCTCGGACTGGTTGTCCGCGTGGGTTCAGTCGATGAGATGGAAAAGCTTGCCCGCGGCTTTGAAGGCCAGCTGACCACGACCATTCATATGGATGCTGGCGACATTGCCTCTGCACAGAAGCTCCTTCCGGTGCTGGAACGCAAGGCAGGCCGTGTTCTCGTCAACGGCTTCCCCACCGGTGTTGAAGTGGTCGACTCGATGGTTCATGGCGGACCATATCCGGCTTCCACAAACTTCGGTGCAACCAGTGTGGGCACGATGTCGATCCGGCGCTTCCTGCGCCCGGTTTCTTACCAGAATTTCCCAAAGGAACTTCTGCCAGAAGATTTCGCATAATTTCGCAAACATGAAATCAGAAAGCCCCTCCAATAGAGGGGCTTTCTTCATTGGTTACTCGTAAAGCGCCGCAGCCAGTTTTCGGATTGCATCGGCTGTGCGTGGGCCAAATCCCAGCATATATGGTCCTTCCAGTACAATCAGTGACCGGCTGCGCGCGGCAGGCGTTTCTTGTAACGCTTTGTGTGAAAAGACATCTTCGTGCCTTGGCCCGCCATTGCCGTCAGAGAGCATCAAAACAATGTCCGGTTCAGCCTTGGCCAGCCATTCTTCGGATACAGGCTTATAGCCGGAATAGGCTGAAAGCGGATTGATCCCGCCTGCATAACGGATAAAAGCATCGGCTGCCGTGTCGCTGCCCGCACCGCTCAGACGCGCCAAACCATGAAAGAAGACCACTTTCTTTTGCTTGTCTGCCGATATTCTGCTGGCATAAGCCGTGGCCGCATCAAAATCATCGATGACTGTCTGCGTCAGGGTTTCACCTTGCTGTTTCCGACCGAGACGCTGTGCAATGAGGCTGATTTTTTTGATCAGTCCCTCTCGGGTGTTGTCTACGGGAACATAGAGAATTTCGACCGCTGATTGATTGAGCACATCGGTTGTTTCCGGCGGACCAATATCTTCAGATGCAATAATCAGGTCCGTGTCGAGCGCCAGAATACCCTCTGGCGAAAGGCTGCGCCGGTAGCCGACATTGGCTTTAGCGGCAGTCTCGGCTGGATATTTACTGCTTCGGTCAACAGCGATGATCCTGTCGCCTGCTCCCAGTGCGAAAATGATTTCCGTTATATCGGAGCCGAGAGAGACAATGCGTTTGGCGGGAGTATTTTCCGCAAAGGCCATCAGTGGTGCAACATGAAGCAGTATTAGCACAAACAGGGATTTTGCTATGCTGCGCAACAGGAAAACCCGGAGAGGATGTAAGAAATGCACGCCTGCCTGCCCATTTATTCTATGATCTGATCAGGAGTAGCTATTAAATATGAATTTAATAATCAAGTTAAATCACCCAAATTTATCACGGCGCGTGGAACGAGCCGCCTGTGTACTTACGATGCGCATAACACCCTTGACGGGCAGGCAAACGCCCAGCCGAACCGCAGTGTCAAATTACTGTCGGTGCTGAGTTGATGATAATTGTGCTGACACCGAGCAGGGCTATTCCTTGCGCGCGGTGCGTTTGACGGGCTGTTTAGAAGTTGGCAATGGCCGCTTAAAATCTTGACGGTTAAAATAGAGAAAGCCCCGCGTTCCGGGGCTTTTTCGATGTTGAGTGGGCATCAACTGATTGCTCGGCCGACCCAGATCAATATACAGGCCCCGATAAAGCCGGCAACCAGATAGCCGAGCCAGCCACCGAACGACACACCGAGGAAGCCGAAGATAAAACTGGCGATCGCTGCGCCGATGATACCCAGAATGATATTCATGAATATGCCCGTGTCACTATTCATGAAATTGGAAGCTATCCAGCCTGCAAGGCCCCCAATGATGATTGCTGCAATCCAGCCTATACCTGCCTCACCCATTCTTTGTCTCCCTGACTGATACAATAAAGATGGATATGTAGCAGCTCAGGCTTTCGGCAAGGGGTAAGATTAAGACGGGCAGGGGCTTGTCTCCGCCGCCCGGCTTACTCTGCGTTTTAGAATGGCCAGGCGCGCTGGGGTCCGCGCATCTCTTCCCACGCATGCGCCATTTGCAGAACGCCAAGGTCGTCAAAACGACGCCCGGAAATCTGCAAACCAATTGGCACCCCGGCGCTGTCATAACCACAATTGACAGAAATCGCGGGTTGCTCGCTCATGCTGTAAAGCAGCGTGAAATTGATATGCGCCATAGCCCGGTTAACATCGTTATCATATGGATAGGCCCAGTCTGCCGGGAAGCTTACATTTGGCGATACGGGCGAGAGGACGAAGTCATAAGCGGATGTGGCTGCGACAGTGGTTGAACGAATTTGCAACGCTTTCGTGTAGCTTTTGTAGACATCCTCGCCGCTTTTGCCCAAACCCGATTCCGCCCATGTGCGAATGATCGGCAACAGCTTCTCACGCTTTTCATCGGAGAGAGCTGCAACATCAATACCTGCACGGGTGCGCCAGAAACTATCCAAACCGTTGAGCATATCTTCGCTCATCCATGGATCAAGCGTTTCAACAATCGCACCATTGGCACTGAACACGTCGGCTGCTGCTTTGACAGCATCATAAACTTGCGGATCAACAGGCATGCCGCAGCCGGGATCAAGATGGAGCGCGATGCGCAATCCTTTTACATCGCGTTTGAGGTCGCTCCATGCAATATCTGCAAAAGGCAGGTTCATATGATCGCGGTGATCGGGCTGCGATAGCACGGCCATGGCAAGGGCAGAATCTGCAACTGTGCGGGTCATTGGTCCAACAACGCGGCCCATGAAGGGCGGGTCAATAGGAATACGCCCAAGGCTTGGCTTCAATCCAGCAAGACCGCACCATGCCGCAGGCAGACGAACAGAGCCGCCAATATCTGTGCCAAGATGAATGGGGCCATATCCGGCTGCACCGGCAGAACCCGCACCCGCACTTGAACCGCCGGGGTTCATGTCCGTGTTCCATGGATTGCGTGCAAGCTTATGGAAACTTGAAAGGCCAGATGACAGCATACCGAAATCCGGCATCGTTGTCTTACCGATGAAGACTGCACCGGCTTCGCGCAGGCGCGCTGCCGGAGGCGCATCGGCTGCAAGGGGCTTCAACTCAGTCACCGCTGTGCCGAGCGGCATCGCATCGCCTTTGGTGGCGATGTTTTCTTTCAGTGTAACCGGCACGCCATCCAATGACACGCCATTGGCCATGATTTGCTCTCCGGCCTGCCAGCGTGCTTCAGAGGCTTTTGCGGAAGCAAGTGCGCCATCCGCATCGACGAACCACATTGCATTCAATTCTGGTTCGTGGCGTTCAATATGCTCAAGAACGGCCTTGGTAACATCAACGGGTGAAAAGCGCCCGGCCTTATAGCCGTCAATCATTTCATGGGCGGTCAGTGCATTGAGTTTAGTCATGATCAGATTTTATCCATGGTATGGGAAACTAGAATTTGGTTTAGAAGGATTTGCTTCATGCGATGGCGAGTTCCCGGAATTGGGCAAAATCCCATTCTCTGCCGGGGGCTGCATCGATAAGGCTGCGCGTATAGACGTGTTTTGGCGCGGAAAGCACGTTGAACGCGGTGTCGTATTCGACGACGCGTCCGTGCTGCATCACCAGCACATCGTCACAAATCTGCGCGGCGACCCGCAGATCATGGGTGATGAAAAGAATGGCAATGCCGAGTTTTTCCTGCAATTCGTCGAGCAATTGCAGCACCTGCGCCTGAACCGAAACGTCAAGCGCGGAAACGGCTTCGTCAGCGACCAGCACATCAGGTTCCATCGCAACCGCGCGTGCAATAGCAACGCGCTGGCGCTGCCCGCCTGAGAACTGATGCGGATAACGATTGATTGCATCCTCGGGCAGGCCAACCAGTTGCAGAAGTTCTACCGCGCGCGCTGTCGCTTTGCGCTTTTCGACGCCCATATTGACCGGGCCTTCGATCAGGCTTCTGCCAATTGTCCAACGTGGATTGAGCGAACGAAACGGGTCCTGAAAGATGATCTGGATATGTTTGCGATGGGGTTTAAGTTGGCGCTGGGTGAGTTGCGCAATATCAAAGTCCGCCACCTTAATCTCACCGGATGTCGGCTCGATCAGACGCATCACACAACGCGCTACCGTTGATTTACCAGAGCCGCTTTCGCCCACAATACCCAATGTGCGGCCACGTTTGATCGTGAAACTCACATCACTTGCCGCAAAGGTGTGATCGCCTTTTGCGAAGACGGAGTGGGTTCCGTAGCTCTTTTGAAGATCATTGACGCGAAGCGCGATTGCCTCGCAAGCAACATCGCGGGCCGCACGCGGCGTCAGGCTCGGCACCGATTGCAGCAGCTTCTTGGTGTAATCCTGTTGTGGTGCACGCAGCAGTGTTTCGACAGGGGCATGCTCGACCACATTGCCATGTTTCATCACATGAACCGTGTCGGCAATCTCGGCGACAACTCCCATATCATGCGTGATGAAAAGCACGGCCGTCCCGTGCTTTTCCTGCATTTCAGAAATCAGGCTGAGGATCTGTTTTTGCGTGGTCACGTCAAGCGCGGTTGTTGGCTCATCGGCAATCAGCAATTGCGGCTCAAGCACCAGTGCCATGGCAATCATGATGCGCTGGCGCTGGCCGCCTGAAAGCTGGTGCGGATAGGAACGATAGACACGGTCGATGTCGGGCAGGTGCACCTGTTCCATGATGTCCAGAACGCGGGCTTTTCTTTCGTTGGCAGGCAGGTTCAAATGCGTGCGCAGCACTTCTTCGATCTGTTCGCCAACGCGCAACACCGGATTAAGTGCGGTCATCGGCTCCTGAAAGATCATGGATATTTTTCGTGCCCGAATGGCACGCATCGCCTGTGGACCAAGATCGAGAAGGTTTTTGCCCTCCAAATCAATTCGCCCGCCCGCAGGTTCCAGCGCGCCTTTTGGCAAAAGCCCCATGATCGAAAGCGAGGTGACAGATTTGCCTGAGCCACTTTCGCCGACAAGGCAGACCGTTTCACCTTTGCGGATTTTAAGCGAAAGGCCATTGAGAACTGGTGCAGCATTGCTATTGCCTGCAAGCCTCACGCTCAGATCGGTTATTTCGAGAACGGTGGGTTCTTTATCAAAATTGCAGTTCTTGAATATCATGATCAGCCCTCGCGTTTCTTCAGACGTGGATCGAGCAGATCGCGCGCCGTATCGCCCAGAAGGTTGATGGAAAGGATGCACAGCGACAGCAGCAGGCCCGGCCAGAAGATCAATGATGGCTTGAGCTGGAAGTAAAGCCGGCCCTCGGCCATGATGTTACCCCATGTTGGAATTTCGGTTGAAACACCGGCTCCGAGGAACGACAGAATTGCTTCAGTCAGGATTGCAGAGGCACAAACATAAGTGGCCTGAACTGTCAGCGGCGCCAAGGTATTCGGCATCAGATGCTGCCAGATAATTTTTGGTGTGGAAGAACCAAGCGAAAGCGCTGCTTCAATGTAAGGCTCTTCACGCGCCGAGAGCACGATGGAGCGTACCAGACGCACCACGCGCGGAATTTCCGGAATGGTGATGGCGGCAAGAACAGACCAGATGCTCGGACCGTTAAGCGCAATCAGCGCGATGGCAAGCAGGATTGAAGGGATTGCCATCAGGCTGTCCATGATGCGCATGATGATGGCATCTGCAAAGCGGAAGAAACCGGCAATCAGGCCAATGAACAAGCCAAACAACACGCTTATAATGGCCGCGCCAATACCGATGAGCAGTGAAACCTGTCCACCCATCAGCACACGTGACAGGAGATCACGGCCATAACCATCAGTGCCCAACGGATAGGTGTCGGTTGGAGGCTTGAGGCGTTGCAGCGCATCCATGCCCATGGGATCATGGGGGACAATCCATGGCGAAACCAGCGTTATGGCAACAATCACAATCAGAATGATGGCAGCGACCACCGGGCCAATTCCGAGCCGCGTTGCCTTGGAAAAGGATAAGGTATTGAGCAGCCATTGCAGGCGTGCTGCCGGGCGGGGTGAGGCTGACATCAGTAACGGATCCTTGGGTCGAAGAGGGTGTATGAGAGATCAATCAGCAGATTGACAAACACGTAGAGCGCACTGGTGAGCAGGATCATGCCCTGAATAACCGGATAGTCGCGCGCAAGCACTGCATCCACGGTCAGACGTCCAATGCCCGGAATGTTGAAGACGCTTTCGGTCACCACCACACCGCCGATAAGCAGGGCAAAGCCGGTACCGATCACCGTCAGGATTGGAACGGCTGCATTGCGCAATGCATGGTGAAAAAGCACCACTTTCTCGCGCACACCCTTCGCACGCGCTGTACGGATATAATCCTCACCAAGCACTTCGAGCATCGATGCGCGTGTCATGCGCGCAATCAGTGCCACATAAATGACAGCGAGCGTGAAACAGGGCAGGGCTGCGCGTGATAGAAACTTGCCGAAATTCTGGGATGGAGCCGTGTATCCCTGAACCGGGAACCAGCGTAGCTCAATAGAGAAGAACTGGATGAACAGATAGCCGATCACAAAAACTGGTATTGAAAAGCCCAGAACCGATAGGGTCATGACACCATAATCGATCCAGCTCCGATGACGCCATGCCGCAAGAATGCCAAGCGGTACAGCGATGACAACCGAGAGGACAATTGTCAGCACGGCGATGTTGAGCGTTGGCCAGATGCGCTGCCCAATCATTGTTGTGACCGACGTTCCCGAGATCAGCGATGTGCCGAGATCGCCCTGAAGCAGATGGCCGAGCCACGTTATAAACTGCACATGAAGTGGCAGATTAAGCCCCAGTGATTCACGGATGCGGTCCAGTTGCTCGGTCGTTGCGGCATCACCCGCAATGATTGCCGCCGGATCGCCGGGCGTCAGACGCAAAAGCAAGAAAACAAAGATCGCGACGATTGCCATCACCGGGATGACGGCAAGAATGCGACGCAGGATGAAACCGAACATCGAGTTGTCCTTGTCGGAAATTAGTCAAAGGGGTGTGAAGGTTGTAAAATGTAAGCAACGCTACGTTCACACCCTTGTCTGATTTTGTGAGGCGGCAGTTCTTAACGATCAGAACGCGCCGCCTGTCTGGTGTCCGCCGCTTTTATGCAGCCGTTGCAAAAGCCTATTCGGCCTTCTTCACGTTCCAGAAAACCTGCACCGGCGACATGACCATGTCTTCGAGAGCCTTGCTGCGTGCATGTGGCGAATAGAACTGGCCCAGCGGCAGGTAGCTCACAGTATCCATCGCATGGACCTGAATTTTCTTCGCAACTGCTTTGCGTTCCTCAGGTGTCGTCGCGTCAATGAATTCCTGACGCATGACTTCGATTTCATCGTCTTTCGGCCAGCCGAACCACGCCTGATCGCCGCGGCCATTGAGCATCGGGCTGATGAGCGGATTATCAACTTCCGGCACGATCCAGTTTGTGAAGAACAGGTTCCAGCCGCCTTCGCTTGGCTTGCCCTTATTGGCACGGCGCGTGACGACGCTTTGCCAATCCATTGGCTGCATATCCACAGTGAAGCCTGCTGCTCGCAGAGCCTGTGCAGCCACGATAGGCTGGGAGGCAATGACACGAACGTCGGTCGGCTGAAGAATGACGACAGGTGTGCCGTCATAGCCTGCTTCTGCAAGAAGCTTTTTTGCGCCTTCAATATCACCACCGTTCACAAGCGTCTCACCGCCCGTTTCATCACCCAGTGGTGTTCCGCAGCCGAAGATCGCGCCGCAGACTTTGTAATATTCCGGGTTGCCGACGATGTTGGCCAGAAAGTCTTTCTGGCTCAGTGCCTTAAGAGCCGCCTGACGGACTTTTTTGTTATCAAAAGGTGGGTATTTGAAGTTCATGCGGCCAATGGCCTGATAACCCAGATCATCGCGCAGTTCGATTGCAATATCGTCACTGGTCTCAAGGATCGGAAGCAGATCGACAGGGACCTGATCAATGAAATCGACTTCGCCAGACATGATCGCGTTAACGGCGGTCTGGGAGTCTGCCATCGTGACCCATTTGACTTTCTCGACATTGACTTTTTTGCCACCGGCCATCCAGCTTGGTGGCTCATCGCGCGGTACATAATCCTCAAACTTGACATAGCTCGCACTTACGCCCGGCTGAAATTCTTCAGCCACAAATTTGAATGGACCCGATCCGATATGCTCGGTGATTGCGGTATCTGCCGGTGTTGCCGCGATGCGCGCAGGCATGATGAAGGGCGGAAGTGCAGACTGCTTGGCGATGGTATCAAGAAGCGGCGCGAAGGGCTCGCTCAATGTCCAGACAATGGTTTTGTCGTCTTTTGGTTCAAGACTTTCCGTCAGCTTGAAGATCGTTTGCCCACCGGAATCACGCTGGCCCCAGCGTTTGAGCGATGCAACGGCATCGGCGGCAGTGACAGGCGCGCCGTCATGGAACTTCAATCCGTCGCGCAGTGTAAATGTGTAGGTCTTTTTATCATCGGAAACGGTCCAGCTTGCCATTTGTGGCTGTGGCTGAAACTTGTCATCAACGGCCACAAGCACGTCATAAATCATATAAGCATGATTGCGTGTGATATGCGCGGTTGTGATGACCGGATCAAGAACCCGCAGCCCCTCCATGACTGCTGTGATTGTCTGCGCCTGTGCTGGCAAGGAAAATGCAGCAGAGCTGGCGAGCAGTACGGCTGCCATTCCTGCGAGAGCAGATCTGAACCTGTTTAAGCTGCGCTTTGGCTGCGCTTTCGCTTTCCATGAAGGCTGAGAGTTCTTTTCATAAAACATTGTTTTTCCCATTTGCAGATGATGTTCCGTTGTTTTTTCTGACAGCGTTAAGGCTGCCTGGTGGCTTTGACATCCAACCTTTTTGCTCGCGTCGAAATTCAGATGTGTTTCGCGCATTTTTTCCTCCTCCAATCCACCCGTCAGTCACTCCTCATGATTGACATAAGTATCGTTAGGCGATACGGTAGTATTGCTATTGACGATAGCTGGCATTTTGATAGGGTGTCAAGGGGATTTGAAGGAGGGGCTATGCGCGATGTTGAAAGAGTGGAATACGGAGTGCGTCCGGTTCCGGAAACAGAGGCGGAGGATCCGCTGTTCGTAAACGCCATAGCGCGGGCCATGCAGGTGCTTTCTGCTTTTCACGGAACCAGCAAACCGCTCACCCTCAACGAGATCGCAAAAATATGCGGAATGGGCAAAAGTGCCGTTCAGCGCATCGTTCATACCTTGCGCCAGCAGGGCTATATCGAACGCGATCCGAATGATCGGGGGTATGTACCCGGTATTCGTATTCTCGATCACACACTGGATTATTTGCGGCTTAATTCTGTGATCGTTCGCGCGCTGCCATCGCTGCTTGAGTTGCGGCGTGATGCGAGTGAGCGCGTCGATTTGAGCGTGCGCGACAATCTCAGACTGGTCTATGCTCTTCGCTTGCAAAGTAAACGCGAGGCTTTCTTCGCAACCCTTATCGGTAACAGTGTGCCTCTTTATTGCACGTCAGGCGGACGGGCGGTCATGGCGCAGTTGAGCGACGACGAGGTGAATGAAATCATCGAGCGGTCCAATCGACGAAAGTTTACGCCGCGCACGATCACCGATCCTCAGGCTATCTGGGAGAAGGTGCTGGAAGCGCGCGAGAATGGTTATGCGCTTGCATCGGAAGAGGTTTTGCAGGGCGAAATCGCGATTGGAGCGGCCATTCGTGGTCCTGATGGGCGTCCCGTTGCAGCGCTGCATGTGGGCGGTTCACTGAGCGAATGGAACAAAGAAACATTCTCCAGCCATTTCGCGCCATTGGTTATGGCGGCGGCGGGAACAATTAACCGGCTTTGACTGGGGTTAACCCCAGTTTTCGATGCGTAGTTTCGATCCATCGGAGAAGCGCGAAATATGGAACGGGGATGGATCAACGACTGGCGTTTCGCCGGTCACTATATCGGCCACCAGTCGCCCTGCTCCGGGGCCAATGCCAAAGCCATGCCCGGAGAAACCCGTTGCTACAATAAGACCATCAATGCCGGGCAAGGGCGAGATGACCGGAATAACATCTGGCATTGTGTCGATCAGTCCTGCCCATTCCTGTGCGATTTGAGCGGAAGCGAAAGACGGAATTGCTTGCTTGAGTTTGGTCAGCACTTGCGCATTGGCAGCGCGATGCGGCTCTGGATCAAGGATACGAATTTTTTCAAAGATGGAAGTTTGATCAGCCGGGCGAAGTTTCCATTGAAAAGCCTCTTCAAAGAACCGTTCGCCGAAACGAAAGCGCAATGAGCGCCATTCGGTTGAGAGTGACGGGATGAAATCCCGGAAGAAGCGGAAACTGTCGGGCACGATGTCGGCTATCGAGCCGCCAAGACTGGCAATCGTATAGCCGCCATCAAGGCGTTTGCGCAGCGCAAAGTCGGAAAACGCGATCGCCGGATCGATACCCGCATCAATGGGCGCAGTTCGGAATACGGATGAACGGACTTTCAACTGCGGAAGATGCGCATCAAAGCCTGACAAGATCAGTCGCGACCATGCGCCGCCGGCTACGACAATCGCTTCACAAGCAACGCGGCCTTTCTCGGTTAAAACCGCTGAAACCCGGCCATTGGTGGTTTCGATGCCGCGAACAGCACAGTTCTGCATAATAACAGCGCCCAGTTCCTGCGCTTTTGCGGCAAGCGCTGGAACCGCTTTTTGTGGTTCGGCGCGCCCATCAAGTGGCGTAATCATGCCGCCTTTGAGCGAACGCTTGAGCCCCGGTACAATGTCCGTTGCCTGCTTGCTGCTGAGAAGTTGTGTCTCAATACCATGTTCGCGCGCAATCCTGATCCACTGATCATAGCGCTCAACGTCCTCTTCTTTTTCGGCAGTATAAACAATGCCTGTCACGCGAAAGCCTGTTTCGCGCCCGGTATGTTCATTCATTGTTTCCCAAAGGCGCATGCTCTCGACGATCAGCGGCAGTTCGCGGCTGTCGCGACCTGTGCGGCGGCACCAGCCCCAATTGCGGCTTGATTGCTCACCCGCAATCTCGCCCTTTTCGAACAATGCGACAGGAATGCCGCGTTCTGCCAGAAAAAGCGCGGTTGAAACCCCTATCACGCCTGCACCGATGACGGCGACCTTCGTTTCCAAGGGCAAACGTTCAGCGGTTGTCACTTTGTCGGTGATTGGCCCCATGGTGCGTCTCCTGTCATGCAAATATGTTGGGTGCAGCATTGCGTGATTTGCGAGCTTATTCAACTGGATAAGGAGGCAAATTATTCTCATCGTCAGTGTATTCTGGCAAATGCCTGACGTAATTTCTCTTGTTTTATTGGCAAAGACGTTCAACTCGTTTTATATGCGCTTTGATGAAAACAGGACTCTCGGCCTCTTCTATGGATGCACGCACGCAACAAGACATGAAGCTACAGTACGAAACGGCCCCGGCACTGACACTTTCAGGCATTGGGCGTCAGTTCGGAACGGTGCGTGCGCTGGATCATATTTCGCTCGATGTGCAGCCGGGAGAGATTATCTGTCTGGTGGGGCATTCCGGTTGTGGAAAGACTTCGCTGTTGCGGATTATCGCCGGTATCGACGCGCCCGACGAAGGCCAATTGATCATGGGTGGGCGCACTTTGGTTGGTCCTTCGGTTTTTGTTGAACCGGAAAAGCGCAATATCGGGGTGGTCTTTCAGGACTATGCCTTGTTTCCGCATCTGACAGTGCGGGAAAATGTAATGTTTGGCTTGCGAAAGCTGCATAAGGACAAGGCGCTGGCGCGGGTCAATGAACTGTTGGATCTTGTCGGTCTTTCAGCCATGGCCGAGCGCTATCCCCACATGTTGTCAGGCGGCGAGCAGCAGCGTGTGGCCCTTATCAGGGCGTTGGCGCCCAAGCCCGATCTGCTGTTGATGGATGAACCTTTTTCCAATCTTGATCGTGGTTTGCGCGCGCGGGTTCGCAGAGAAACCATGGCGCTTCTGCGCGCGCTTGGCACACCGGTTATCATCGTCACACATGAGGCCGAAGAAGCGCTTTCCACAGGTGACCGGGTTGTTTTGATGCGCTCTGGCGAGATTGTGCAGCAAGGTCCGGCCCGGGATCTGCATGATCATCCGAGCAGCCGTTATGCTGCGGATTTTTTCTGTGATTTCAATGCGCTTGAGGGCGTGGTTCGCGGTAACGTTATCGAAACGGCAATCGGCGAGGTTAATCTGCCAAAGGATCGTTTGTTAACGGGGAATGTGCTGGTTTATGTCAGGCCACGTGACATCGCGATTATTTCCGATGATGCGCCCGATAGATTGCGCGGTTATATCGAAACTCGCACCTATCTGGGTGAGACGGAAGAACTGCTGATCAATCTCGTTGATCGTAAAGAACGGGTGCGTGTGCGTAACCAACATCATCTGCCTGAGAGCACAACGTCTGTCCGTGTGCGTGTCGATTGGGACAAAGCACTGGTATTTGCAAAATAATGAGTGAATTTATCATATTTATTGCCCCGCAAGATTGACCCTGCAAAATGCAGCCAATATATTCCGATTGCATCACATATAGTTCCAAATGAACATATTTTATCGGAGGTAATATGCCCAAGATCGCGCGTGCTGGACTGGCTCTTATGGCTGCGACGTTTCTCTCAGGTGCTGCAAATGCAAATGAGGTGAATATCTATACAACGCGTGAACCAGGCCTGATTCAGCCCTTGCTTGATGCCTATAAGGAAAAGACGGGAACAACCGTCAATACCGTGTTCCTTAAAGATGGTCTTGCAGAACGTGTTGCTTCGGAAGGTGATAAATCCCCAGCCGATATTCTTATGACGGTGGACGCAGGCAATCTTGTCGATCTCGTTGACAAGGGATTGACGCAGGCAGTTGATTCCCAGACGCTGAAGGATGCTGTTCCTGAACAGCTTCGCGATGCGAACGGCAACTGGTACGGCCTGTCGATGCGCGCGCGTGTGGTCTATGCGGACAAGGATCTCGAACTGGACCAGATTAACTATGAAGACCTGGCCGATCCGAAATGGAAAGGCAAGATCTGCATCCGTGCCGGTCAGCACCCTTATAATACGGCGCTGATTGCGGATTATATTGCGCATCATGGCGCAGAAAAGACCGAAGAGTGGCTGACAGGTCTCAAGGCCAATCTGGCGCGCAAGGCTGCCGGTGGTGACCGTGACGGCGCCAAGGATATTGCTGGCGGAATTTGTGACATTGCGGTTGCGAATTCCTACTATGTCGGACTGATGCGGTCAGGCAAGGGTGGCGATGAGCAGAAGACATGGGCCGATAGCATTAAGGTCGTTCTCCCAACGTTCAAGGATGGCGGAACACAGGTCAATATCAGCGGTGCAGCCGTTGCCAAAAACGCTCCAAACAAGGAAGAAGCCGTCAAGCTTCTTGAATACCTCGTTTCGGACGAAGCTCAGCAGCTTTATGCAAAGGCCAATTACGAATATCCTGTGAAGCCGGGTGCTTCGGTCGATCCGATTGTCGAATCCTTCGGCGAGCTGAAGATCGATCAGGTTCCACTTTCGGAAATTGTTACCCACCGCAAGCAGGCCAGCGAACTGGTCGACAAAGTTGGTTTTGACAATTAAAAGTCGATTACTGTTGTAAACACGACGCCGGTGCACATCCTTGCGCCGGCGTTGTAATATGAGGAAAGCATGCCGCAAACAGCGCAAGCCGCATCGTCATCCCTGCCTTATCGGACCCGCTCCGGGCGCTGTTGGCTGTGGCTTTCCGGTCTGATTGCGCTGCTTGTTTGTCTGCCGGTGCTAGCGCTTATAACGGAAGCGTTCAGAGGTTCTTCCGGTTTGTGGGGCCATCTTTTCTCGACGATTTTTGCCTCTGCTTTCAAAGACACAGTTATTCTGCTGGTGGGGGTCGGGCTTATCACGGCGTTGGTTGGCACATCCACGGCATGGCTTGTGACGGCTTATGATTTTCGCGGACGTGGCATGCTGGAATGGGCGCTTTTGCTGCCGCTTGCAGTGCCGACTTATATCGTCGCCTATGCCTATCTCGATATTCTGCATCCCATTGGCCCCGTGCAAAGTGCAATCCGCTTTGTGCTGGGTTTTGATACGCCGCGCCAGTTTCGTCTGCCTGATATAAGATCAATGACCGGTTGCATCATTCTGCTGGGCTTTGTTCTTTACCCTTATGTTTATATCCCGACCCGCGCGATGTTTCTCACGCAGTCGGCAAGTTTGATCGAGGCTGCTCGCACCTTGGGCGTGAGCCGGAGAGGAATTTTCTGGCACGTGGCGCTGCCGCTCGCGCGCCCTGCGGTTGCAGTGGGGGTAAGTCTTGCCCTGATGGAAACACTCAACGACGTTGGTGCTGCCGAGTTTCTTGGCGTGCGTACACTGACAGTTTCGATCTATACGACCTGGGTGACGCGCTTTGATCTGCCGGGTGCGGCACAACTTGCGCTGGCGCTTTTGCTGTTGGTTGTTGCCCTTGTATCTGTTGAGCGCTGGGCGCGCCGCAAGCAGCGCTTTTCATCCAATATTCGCCATTCGCGCGGGTTTGAACCACTCAAAGTAACCCCACTCAGAGGTCTATGGCTGGCGGTGCTTTGTGCTCTGCCGATCATCATCGGCTTCATCATGCCTGCGACCTATCTGGTCATCGAAGCAATTAAACGTATGCGCTTTGCAGGCATCTCACCGCGCCTTGCGGGAGAAGCCTTTAACACGGTCATGCTCGCGTCTACCGCAACCATTCTGGTGCTGTTATTGGGTGTGATGGTCGCTTATGCAATGCGGCTCTTTCCCGGTGCTGCATCGCGCTGGTTTTATCGTTTTTCCACAATGGGCTATGCGGCCCCCGGAACGGTGATCGCAATCGGCATTATGATTGTTTCGGGCGCAGTTGATCGGTTGTTTGATCAGGTCTTTGGTTATCTGTTCGGACTATCAACCGGACTGCTGCTCATTGGCTCAGGTGCTGCAATTGTCTATGCCTATGTTGCGCGGTTTCTGGCGATTTCTGCGGGTGGCATCGATGCGGGACTCGAGCGCATTCCACAATCACTTGATCAGGCGTCGCGTAGTCTGGGGCGCGGTGTGACGGCCACATTCTATCATGTGCATCTACCGCTTTCCAAGACTGCAATCGTGGCGGCGGGATTGCTGGTCTTTGTGGATTGTGTGAAGGAGCTGCCTGCAACCCTTCTGTTGCGTCCGCTTAACATTGAGACATTTGCCACGCATCTTTATGGCGAGGCCGCGCGCGGCACTTATGAAGAAGCTTCTGTTGCGGCGCTGGCAATTGTTGTGGTCGGCATCCTTCCGGTTATTTTGTTGGCTCGTGTCGGTCGCCGACTGGGGCGCGCTCATTGATAGCTGTGGAAGCTCTGCAATATCAAATTGTTACAATATTGTTATGTGCCGTGGCTTTAACAGCGCGTTACATGCCCTTTTCCAAAGTCTTGAAGCTTAAAAACCCAGGACTATCAAAGGTTTTGAAGGGGAACGACATCATCTTCAAGTCAGATAGATCAATGATTTCAACACGATATTTCGCGTGATCGCAATAATATGTGACTGTATTAAAGCGCGGTTTCCATGCTTCTACCACTTTGACGCCACAAAGCGAAAGCTGAATGGCCACATGGAAACAACGCCGGGGATTTGCAGGCAATAGCCATTCGGGCTGGTCTTATAAAATCCCGGCATGACTTGGATGATGAAAACAATGCTGGATACGCAACACTGGCTCCCGGTCGAGTTGCTCAATATTGGTTTGGCTGCCGCCGTTTTCTTCGCTTGCCTTGTTCACTCTTTGTGGAAGGCGGTCTTTGATGAACTCAACCCCGTTTTCTGGCGTCGCACCGCTGCGGTTCTCTGGGCGGGTGTCGTTATCGTTGCTTTGAGCAGCGGAATTGAAAGTTTCAACTGGCCACAGGTCATTGGCTGGATGATGGTGGCGGGCGGCGTTGCTGCGACGACCATTCGCACCGGCATGAGCTATTATCGCCAGTATTCGGCGCATAATGGTCGCCGTACAAAACTCACACATTCTCACACGTCTGGACGGTGATAGCCATGTTTGCAAAGACTGTTCAAATGCCTTTGCGCCAGCACCGTCCGCGTAGTCTGCGTTCGTTCTTTATCCGCGCTTTTGGTTCTGCACGATCCCGTAAATATTCGTTGAGCGCGCTCCAGAGCGGCAGTAGCCCAAAATAGGGCCTTCGGCTTCGGCAATTGCTGAAGCCATATCGTCGACATTTTCCTGCGTTAGCTGGCCGCCGATCACTGGAATATAATAGGTCTTGATGCCAGCCTTTTCAGCAACTTTTGCAACTTCGGCAAAAGAAGGCTGATCCTCGCCGCCTTCGCCATCGGGACGATTGCAAATGATCGTCTGAAAGCCTTCGGCCGCAATATCACGCACGTCATCCGGCGTGATTTGGCCTGTGACCGAATAGTTGTCGTCGATCTGGCGAATATCCATTCTTTTCCACCTAAAAATAAGCTGCGTCTTTTTCAGACCTTCTGAGGTTAGCTGATATAGCTTGTTTGCAAGGTGTATCGCAAGGGTTGAGCATGTTGCTTCAAAGTCGTTGAGGTGTGGCCCGTAAATGCTATGACAGAGGGTGAGTTTGCATGTGTTTGCGGGGAGAGCAATGATGATACATAAAATCAGCCAGAATTTGCCGCGTCTGACACGCCGACACTCCAATTATCAAGAAAGTGATCGTGAGGTACCTGAAGAGGTTCCGATTGCGATGAGCTACAATGGCTCCACACAGGCCGTAATGATGGCAACACCCGCTGATCTTGAAGATTTTGCCGTCGGCTTCAGCCTGACGGAAGGTATCATAAGTCAATTTTCGGAAATTGAGGATCTGAATATCGAAGTGCTCGATAAAGGCATTGATATTCAGATGCGACTGGTTGATGCGCGCAATGAAATGCTCACAGCCCGGCGCAGATTTATGGCCGGTCCTGTTGGGTGCGGCTTGTGTGGTATCGATTCCATTGATCAGGCCATCCGCCCGCTTGCCGGAATTGAAACACAAACAATGTTTGAAGCGGTTTCGGTCATCGCCGCAGTGAGTGAACTCGGCCGTTTGCAGCAATTGAATGCGCAGACTCATGCAGTGCACGGCGCTGGTTTCTATGTGCCGGGTGAGGAGCTTTTGATGGTTCGCGAAGACGTTGGAAGGCATAACGCGCTCGACAAACTGATTGGTGCATTGGCACGCGAAAATATATCTGCCAGCAAGGGTCTCGTCGCGCTGACAAGTCGTGTTTCTGTCGAAATGGTTCAGAAGGCGGTTATTCTTGGTGCGCCGCTGCTTGCTGCGATTTCAGCGCCCACTGCACTTGCTATTCGCACGGCACAAGCAGCCAAACTGACACTCGTCGCACTGGTGCGCGGCGACGATTTTGATGTCTACACCCACCCAGAACGCATCATCACTGAATAGCCGACCTCGCATTTGCAGGGTCGGCTGTCTTTTTAGGGGCATATGGTTATTGGAAAACCAACGCTCACGGTTTCGCACTCTGCGTTGGATTATACCAATGCTTCGATACGGGCGCGCTCACTGACGATCTGCAACGCTGCATGTGCAGCTTCGACACCCTTCACCTTGAAATGGTTGAAGAAGAAGTCGTGATGCTCCTTGCTGTCGTGATAATGATGCGGCGTGAGCGAAACGCTGAGAACCGGAACTTCGGTTTCGAGCTGCACCTGCATCATGCCATTGATGACGGCAGTGGCGACGAAGTCATGGCGATAAATACCGCCATCAATCACAAATGCAGCACCAACAATCGCCGCATAGCGGCCTGTCTTTGCAAGTGTTTTTGCGTGAAGCGGAATTTCATAAGCGCCGGGAACGTCGAAGACTTCGACTTCCACGTTGCTGCCGGTCTTGGCTTTGAGTTCAGCGATGAAGCTTTTGCGTGCTTCATCGACAATATCGGCGTGCCAGCGCGCCTGAATGAAGGCAATTTTGAAGGATGTCTTGTTCGGATAGCTCTGGTTCATAGGTTCCTCACGAAACTAGAATCAGGGCGCACAAAGGAACGCAAACCCGCGCGCAAGCCGAGTTTAACGCTCTTTCGCTCTCTTCCATCCGGACTTTAACCGTCGGCTCCGGCATCTCACCGGATCTGCTGACCCTGAAATCTTTACCCAAAAGGTTTTGGTTTCAGGCGCTCGCGGGCTCGAAGATCGCTCTTCATACCGCCGGTGGGGAGTTTCACCCCGCCCCGAGAACAAACCCGCACACCATTGTGCAGGTGAACGGAAATTATGCATTCTGATCGCGAATGTCCAGCCATATCACAGGAAATTTATACGCGTGCCTGAGTATCGCGGCGTTGATTTTTCTGCATTTTGACACCGAGATGAAATGTTGGCGCACGAAATGGACTTGAGGGGGTAAATGCCTCATTTTTCAACATTTTTTGGTTGTTTTTTTCAGCTGATGTCTTTCTTGCCTGCTCTATTTTGGGGTTGTCAGAGGAAATCTTATTGACACATATCGGGTGCATGAGCCTATGCTAGGGGCATATGTTGTCTTACGTTTATTTTTTCGGTCAAAAAAGACAACGTTGTCAATCGCAGGTGGAGCTGCGTGAATTACAGTGGGATGGAGGTCTCAAAACAGAGTGAAGGCTGTTGCGGGTGTGCGGGGCAAGGCTTCCGTAATCATCCGGCGTGTTTTGTTTTATGGAGTTCTACGGGAGGTAGACATATGCATAAATTTTTTAAAATAGCCGCAATGGGTACGGCAGCATGCGCAATGTTTGCTGCAATGGCACCGGTTGCAAATGCGCAGGACAAGCAGAACGTTGAAGTTCTGCACTGGTGGACCGCAGGCGGAGAAGCTGCGGCTCTTGATGTTCTCAAAAAAGATCTTGAGAGCAAGGGTATCAGCTGGACAGATATGCCAGTTGCAGGCGGTGGTGGTACGGAAGCTATGACCGTTCTGCGCGCCCGCGTTACCGCAGGCAATGCGCCAACTGCCGTTCAGATGCTCGGCTTCGACATTCGCGATTGGGCCGAGCAGGGTGCGCTTGGCAATCTTGACGAAGTTGCAGGCAAGGAAGGCTGGGACAAGGTCATTCCAGCGCCTTTGCAGGATTTTGCGAAATATGACGGTCACTGGATTGCTGCGCCCGTGAATATCCATTCCACAAATTGGATGTGGATCAACAAAGCTGCTCTCGACAAGGCCGGTGGTAAAGAGCCGACCAATTGGGACGAACTCATTGCACTTCTTGATAATTTCAAGCAGCAGGGCATTACGCCAATCGCCCATGGTGGTCAGCCTTGGCAGGATGCAACGATTTTCGATGCGGTTGTGCTTTCTTTCGGGCCGGATTTCTACAAAAAAGCATTCATTGATCTCGACCCGGAAGCGCTGGGCAGCGATACGATGAAGCAGGCGTTCGATCGCATGACCAAGCTGCGTTCCTATGTGGATGACAATTTCTCCGGTCGTGACTGGAACCTTGCTTCGGCCATGGTCATCGAAGGCAAGGCTGGTGTTCAGTTCATGGGTGACTGGGCAAAGGGCGAATTCGTCAAGGCTGGAAAAAAGCCCGGCGAAGATTTTGTCTGCATGCGTTACCCCGGAACGCAAGGCGCAGTAACCTTCAACTCTGATATGTTTGCTATGTTCAAGGTTGCTGAAGACAAGGTCCCAGCACAGCTCGAAATGGCCTCGGCTATCGAAAGCCCGGCATTCCAGTCGGCTTTCAACGTGGTCAAGGGATCGGCTCCTGCACGGACTGACGTGCCGGACACCGCTTTCGATGCCTGCGGCAAGAAGGCAATCGCTGACGTGAAGGAAGCGGCTGAAAAGGGCACGATGCTCGGTTCCATGGCCCATGGCTATGCAAACCCGGCTTCGGTGAAGAACGCCATTTATGATGTTGTGACCCGTCAGTTCAACGGTCAGCTTTCTTCTGAAGACGCTGTCAAGGAACTGGTCTCCGCTGTTGAAGGCGCAAAGTAAGTAAAAGTGAGCGCCCGGCACGTCCGGGCGCTGTCTTTCCAAGCATGACAATTCATTGAACTTTTGGCGGATTTTTCGCTGAATAAATTCATTGCAGTGAACGGCAGACAGAAATGCCGTTGAAACAATAGCCCGCATCAAGAGCGCCGCGATTGAACGGCGCCGGGTGCGCAGCGCAGAAATGGGTGGCGCAGACATGAAGCGTAACAGCCGACTACAGGAACTGGTGCCCAAGCTGGTTCTGGCGCCGAGCTTTTTGATCGTTCTCGTCTTTGTATATGGTTTTATTATCTATACGGGCGTTCTTTCTGTCACCAACAGCCGCATGTTGCCCTCTTATGGCTTCGTTGGTCTGTCGAATTACCAAAAGCTGTGGGCCTTGCCACATTGGTGGCGTGCCGTCACAAATCTCGCGATCTTCGCATCGCTTTACATCATTATCTGTTCGGTCATTGGCCTGTTTCTGGCCATTTTGCTGGATCAGAAAATCCGTGGCGAAGGTTTTTTGCGCCCGATCTATCTCTATCCGATGGCGCTTTCCTTTATCGTTACCGGCACCGCTTGGAAGTGGTTTCTTGATCCGGGCATTGGACTTGAACACACGATGCGGCTATGGGGCTGGGAGGGTTTTACCTTCAACTGGATCAAGAGCAATACGATGGCGATCTATTGCCTCGTGATTGCGGCGGTCTGGCAATCCTCAGGCTTCGTCATGGCGATGTTTCTTGCAGGCCTGCGTGGCGTTGATAATGAAATCATCAAGGCCGCGCAGATTGATGGTGCTTCAACGACAACGATTTATCGCCGCATTATTATTCCGCTGATGCGCCCGGTCTTTCTGTCAGCTTTCGTGGTGCTCGCCCATCTTGCGATCAAGGCCTATGATCTTGTGATTGCATTGACGGGTGGTGGACCGGGACAGGCAACTGAACTGCCTGCAACTTTCATGTATTCCTATACTTTTACCCGCAATCAGATGGGTATCGGTGCGTCATCAGCAATTATCATGCTGGTGATGATTTTCTCGATCATCATTCCGTATCTTTATTCCGAATTGCGCGGAGGCTCACGCTCATGAGTGTCCAGACCCAGGAAAATGCGATCAACAGTGGTAAGCTTACACGCGCCCTGATTTATTCGGCGCTGCTGCTGTTTGCGATCTACTACCTGTTGCCGCTTTATGTGATGCTGGTGAATTCATTCAAACCGCTGGAAGAAATTCGTCAAGGCGGCATGTTGAGCTTGCCGCAGCAGTGGACGGTTGAACCATGGCTTTCGGCATGGTCGACTGCACAGATCGGGGTGCAGCCGACCGGCCTCAAGCCATTTTTTATCAACTCAATCCTGATGGTTGTGCCAGCGGTTGCGATCTCAACAGTCGCGGGCGCTTTGAACGGCTATGTGCTCACAAAATGGCGCTTTCGCGGTTCAAACATCTTCTTTGGATTGCTGCTGCTCTCTTGCTTCATTCCGTTTCAGATTGTGCTGATCCCGATGGCACGTGTGCTTGGCATGCTCGGCATTGCAGGCACAATATGGGGTCTGATCCTCGTTCACGTGGTCTATGGTATCGGCTTTACAACGCTCTATTTCCGCAATTACTACGAGGCATTTCCGACCGAGCTGGTGCGGGCTGCGCAGATTGATGGAGCAAGTTTCTTCCAGATTTTCTGGCGCATTCTTCTGCCATCCTCAGGCCCGATCATTGTCGTCTCGGTTATTTGGCAGTTCACCAATATCTGGAACGACTTTTTGTTCGGTGCTTCTTTTTCAGGCGCACATTCAACGCCTATGACGGTCGCACTCAACAATCTCGTTTCCTCCTCCACTGGCGTCAAGGAATATAACGTTCACTTTGCAGCAGCCATTCTGGCCGCTCTTCCGACGCTGATCGTTTACATCGTTTCCGGGCGCTACTTCGTGCGCGGTCTGATGTCCGGTGCCGTTAAGGGATAAGTCTCATATGTCATTTTTGAAAATCTCCAATCTCTACAAGGCCTATGGCAGCGTCTCCGTGCTCAAGGACATCAATATCGAAATTGAGGAAGGCGGATTTCTTGTGCTGGTTGGCCCTTCGGGTTGCGGCAAGTCCACTTTGCTCAACACGATTGCCGGTCTTGAGCCCATTACGTCTGGTGATATTTCGATTAATGGTCGCTCAGTATCAGGTCTGCATCCTTCGCAGCGCGATATCGCGATGGTGTTTCAATCCTATGCGCTTTATCCAAACATGACCGTGGGCGGCAATATCGCTTTTGGTATGGAAATTCGCAAAGTACCGAAGGCTGAACGTGAAAAGGCCATTCAGGAAGTCGCCGATATTCTGCAAATCGGTCATCTTCTTGATCGCAAACCAAGCCAGCTTTCCGGCGGTCAGCGTCAGCGCGTTGCGATGGGGCGCGCTCTGGTGCGCAACCCGCAGGTCTTTCTGTTCGATGAACCCTTGTCAAATCTTGATGCCAAGCTGCGTGTCGATATGCGTACAGAGATAAAGCGTTTGCATCATCGCATGAAGACCACGATCGTTTATGTCACGCATGATCAGATCGAAGCGATGACGCTTGCAAGCAAGATTGCGGTCCTCAAGGACGGAATCTTGCAGCAGTTCGGGACGCCCGCCGAAATTTATAACAATCCCACCAATATGTTTGTTGCCGATTTCATGGGCTCGCCTGCCATGAACCTTCTTTATGCGAGCGTCGAGAAAAATGGAGAGGAGCTTGCCATTCTGCTCAAGCAGGGCGACGGGGAGGTCTTGAAGCTCCCTGTCAAGAATGCGCCGAAAACTCTTGTTGATCATGTCGGCAAGGAAATCATCTTCGGCATCCGTCCAGAAGCGTTGACCGATCCCGATGGCGCGGATCGCAATGCGCGTTCTGTTGTCGAAGGGAATTGCCTCATTGACGTGGTCGAACCTGCTGGTTCCGATACTTTTGCAGTGACGCGCATCGGTGGAAAGCAAGTGGTTGCGCGGTTGCGTGCGGATGCGCGGATTGATGCCGGGCAGCGCTCACCGCTTGCGTTTAATCTGGATAAGTCGGTGTTTTTCGATCCAAAGAGCGAAGAGCGTATTCGGTAGTCATGACAGTCACACACTTTGAGCTTTTGCAGGCAAATCCCTGGAATGGCATTCGCGGCGACTGGATCTGGGACGGCGCATGCAGGTGCGTATGACCATAATGAAATTCTGAAGAAGAAACTGCTTAAGGGTGTTTGCACGACATCTATTCTCGGATCGTAGCGAGAATAGAAATCAGTCGGGTAGAGTGCTTTCCCCGCGAAGGCGGCTCCCACTTTTCCGCGGCATGCTTTACAAATGAAAAGAGTGTTCCTGCAAATTGCAGGAACACTCTTTTAAGACTTGCCTGGAGGGCAAATAAAACTTCACGGACGCAGCGGTTATCGCAGAAAGTCCAGCCCAAGAAGACCAATTGCCAGCGCTGTATTCAACGAAATGATCATCATTCCATAAACGATGGCTGTTCTTGTAATGTCATTCATTTTCTACCTCCTTGAACCGCGACGCCTCCACATCGGATTCTAAAGCACGAGAACTATAACGAAATGTAACAGCCTGTTACGCGATGCGCAACCCATTTTACACAAATGTGAACGAATGAAAGATTGCGTGAGGTGTCTTTGAACATGCTGCCAACATGCCGTGCGCTGAATCGGACGCTCTATCTCTTTGTTTTTACATATTTCATTATGGGGAAGCGGTTGCCACTTTTCATCGCAAGGCTCTTGCGTGTAAATTATCCTATACTCACCGCATTGTTACATACAATTGCTTGGAAAATTTCGAGTTCTCTATAAATAAAGCGCGTGAGACAATTATTAATGGCAGTATTTAAGTAACTGCTTTTATTCGGATTTAGTCGTGAACCGCATCGTTCCTCTCGTGCTGGCAATTGCTCTTTTCATGGAGCATATGGATTCGAATGTTATTTCTACATCGCTTCCCGCCATCGCTGCTGATATTGGCACAAGCCCAATCGCTTTAAAGCTGGCATTGACCGCATATCTGGTTTCGCTTGCGGTGTTCATTCCGGTCAGCGGATGGATGGCTGATCGATTCGGCGCGAAAAACGTGTTCAGAGCGGCAATTGCGATATTTGTGGTTGGTTCTGTGGCATGTGCTGCTTCAAACTCGCTTGCTGCATTTGTCGTGTCGCGTTTTCTGCAAGGGATGGGCGGTGCAATGATGACGCCTGTGGGGCGTCTGGTGCTTGTGCGCTCAACTCCGCGAAGTGAACTTGTGTCTGCGATGGCGTGGCTGACAGTCCCAGCAATGGTTGGGCCATTGGTTGGCCCCCCGGTCGGTGGCTTCATTACAACCTTTTTCTCCTGGCACTGGATATTTCTGATTAATGTGCCGATTGGAATATTGGGTATCGGGTTTGCGACCCGTTTTTTGCCGGACAATGACGAGCGCATTTTAAAGCCACTCGACTGGGCCGGCTTTTTGCTCTCTGGTATTGCAATGTCAGGGGTGGTGTTTGGTTTGTCTGTTGTAAGCTTGCCAGCGCTGCCTCCGGTGATCGGTCTGATCATCGTTGCTATTGGACTGGCCTCGACGATTGGCTACATTATCCATGCGCGGCATAACGAACATGCACTTCTCAATCTGAAACTCTTCGACAATCAGGTGTTTCGTTCGGCTGTTCTGGGCGGCAGTGTTTTCCGCTTTGGCATTGGAGCAATTCCCTTTCTGCTGCCGCTCATGTTCCAGCTCGGTTTCGGCATGACGCCGTTTCAGTCCGGCATGATGACGTTCGTTTCGGCCATTGGCGCTATCAGCATGAAATTTGGTGCCAGACGCGTTTTCAACCTGTTCGGGTTTCGCCGAACCCTGATGTATGGTTCACTGATTTCAGCATTTTTCATTGCAGCCAATGGGTTTTTCTTCCCCGATATGCCTTATGGTTTAATTATTGGGTTTCTGCTGATTGGTGGTTTTTTCCGTTCGTTGTTTTTCACGGGCGTAAATGCGCTGGCTTTTGCGGAGATCCCGGATGACAAGACCAGCCAGGCAACCCCCATCACCGCAGTCGCGCAACAGGTTTCCATTGCTCTTGGCGTGGCTCTTGCAGGCGGTATTCTGGAAATGAGCACGGGTTTGCGTGGAAAAGGGCTGGAGCTGGCCGACTTCCATATCGCGTTTTTCGTGGTTGCCGCTGTTTCCGCGATGGCTTTCTTCTGGTTTGTAAGGCTCTCACCCGATGCAGGCCATGAATTATCCACGCCTGTTACAAACAGAAAAAAGACCCGCGAAGCTGTTGCAGCCGAAGCTGCGGACAGCATTGCCGGAAAATAAAGTCAGCCTTTAAAATCGCGGGCCAGCAGATAAAGCTCGACAGATTCCGCACGCGACGCTGGCGGCTTGATGTGGTGTACGGATTTGAATTTCTGTTTCAGCATGGCCAGCAAATCGTTTTCGGTGCCACCCTGGAACGTTTTGGTGAGAAAATGCCCGCCCGGTTTCAGCACGGAAACTGCAAAGTCTGCCGCAACTTCGCACAGATGGACGGTGCGAAGATGGTCGGTACGACGGTGCCCGGTGGTGGGCGCTGCCATATCGGAAATGACCAGATCTGGCTTGTCACCCAGCGATTCCATAAGTTTGTCGGGAGCGGTATCATCGAGAAAATCCATCTCAAGCAAAATGACGCCGGGCAGTGGATCAACATGCAGATAGTCAATGCCGACAACCAACGGGTTTTCATCGGTTGAGCCAACAATTTTGGCGGCAATCTGCGACCAGCCGCCGGGGGCTGCACCCAGATCGATAATACGCTGGCCCTTTTTCAACAGGTCATAGCGATCATTAATCTCAATGAGTTTATAAGCTGCACGTGAGCGATAGCCGTCCTTCTTTGATTTGTGAACGTAAGGGTCGTTGAGATGTCGCTCCAGCCAGCGACGCGACGATTCCTTGATGGTCCCGGCTTTTTTCTTCACGCGAACACGAAGATTGCTTGTGCCAGCGCCACCGCGTCCGCCGGTTTTCGTGCCGCCCTTGTTTCCGCCTGCTTTGCTCATCTTTAATGCCTGTTTCTTAAGTCGGGTTTGCCGCCGGTCTTGGCGATCTGAGCGCGGTTATGGCGCCAGGCACCGTCACGCGACATGAGTTCGGTCAATATGCCTTCGCGCAAACCGCGATCAGCAACAAGAAGTTTTTCACTCGGCCATACATTGCGAATGGCATCAAGAATAGCACAGCCAGCAAGAACGAGATCTGCGCGGTCCGCGCCAATGCAGGGATTGGCAACGCGGGCGTTGAAATCCCATGACAAAAGGCGGCTCGTCATCTGTGTAACGTCATCGGAATTCATCCACATGCCATCCACCCGACGACGATCATAGCGTTCAAGCCCAAGATGAATGCCTGCAAGCGTCGTAACTGTGCCGGAGGTGCCCAGAAGATGAAAACGCGGGCTGGTTGCAAGACTGCCAAGGCAATGGCGTTCGGAAAAACTGGATAACAGCTCCGTTACATGCTCCACCATTGCGTTAAAACTTGCTTCCGTGACATCGCGTCCTCCAAAACGCTCGGCAAGCGTAACCACGCCGACCGGAAGTGATGTCCATGCCATGATATGCTCGGCCAAACGGGGCGAGCGACGCTGCGATATGTCGATTAAGGCAATTTCCGAAGAACCGCCGCCAATATCGAACAATACAACCGCTTCCGTTTCGCGCGCCACAAGGGTTCCACAGCCCGACACAGCAAGGCGCGCTTCTGTCTGACGATCAACGATCTCCAGCTCAAGCCCTGTTTCCTGACGAACGCGATTAAGAAACGCCTCGCCATTTTCCGCTGCCCGACAGGCCTCGGTCGCGATCAGGCGGGACCGCCTGATCTTGCGTGCCGCAAGTTTATCCCGGCAGATTTTGAGCGCATCAATCGCGCGCTGCATGGCATGCTCGCTCAATCGACCTGTTGCGCTCAAACCTTCACCAAGACGGACGATTCGTGAAAATGCGTCCACCACGCGAAACTGGCCGGGACGGGTAGGTGACGCGATCAGAAGGCGGCAGTTGTTGGTGCCAAGATCAAGTGCTGCATAAAGTGGCGCTTCCTGCACATTGGCGCGCAAGGTGTGTGCACCAGCATTGTAGCGCTTGGGCGGCTGGACTGCGGCGCTGTCAGAGCGCGGAGCAGTGCTTTGTGCCTTCGTTGCGTTGTCAGTGTGCGCGGGTGCTCCCGCTTGCTGACGTGCCTGCTTTTTCTTGCGGGCGCGTCGGCGACGATTCGATAGCTTTCCAGCGGGTTTGCCTTCGGCAGATTTTGCGTCAGCCCCGGGAGGGGCTGCAACAGCCAGCTTTTGCACAGGCGTCTGCGCATCACGAGAAGCCTTGCCGCGATTGCGGCGGCGCGCGCGTTTACGCTGGCTTTGAGAGCCCTTGTTTTCAGTGTCTGAGCGTCCTTGTTCGGAGGCGCTGGATGCCTTTCCGACTTCTGGAACGGCTTGCTTGCGCTGTTTGCGCTTGCCGTTCTCGGACGGATTCCGGGTCTGTGTATTGCCCGTTTGTCCGCCGGACGCCCCTTGTTGCGCCAATCCTGCAGGGCGCTCCTCGGGGTTTTTCAAGGTTTTTATCCTTATGGCGCCGCGCGAACCTGAAAGGACGCAAGCATGGCGCTTCAATTTTTACGTTGTGCTTAATGTAGCAGTGCTTTGGACATTTACCAAGGGGCAGGCAGGAAAGTGGTGTTGGAAAATCGATAAAACCGCGAATGAATTTAAAATTACTTATAGGACAAAGGGCCTTGCAGAACGGAAGCCCTTCTAACCCGTTGCGCCCATTGGGACGCATAAAAATGCGCTCCCTTATTGAATCGAAGCATCGCCCAAAAAATGATCCTCGATTTTGGGGCGATGCTTGAGCCTGTTTAGATGTCGTAGCTGTGCGCTGCGTTGATCGTCGCCACAAATTGTTTTGTGCGTTCACGTGCCGGATTGACGAAAATATCGTGCGCACTTCCAGTTTCCACAATCGAACCCGCTTCCAGAAACACGACATTTTGCGCAATCTTTGAGGCAAGACGCAGATCATGGGTTGCCACAACCATTGTGGTGCCTTCCTTGGCCAGCTTGCTCAGGACATCCACCACTTCGGATGCGAGCTCTGGATCAAGAGCCGACGTTGGTTCGTCACACAGAAGAACACGCGGAGAAGGCGCAAGTGCACGCGCAATGGCAACACGCTGCTGCTGGCCACCCGAGAGCGTTGCTGGCCACGCATCGGCTTTGTGCGCCATGCCAACTTTTGTCAGCAGTTCCATTGCCCGTTCTCTGGCCTTTTCCTTTGGCCATTTGAGAACTGTGACGAGCCCTTCCATGACGTTCTGAATTGCTGTCTGGTGCGGGAAAAGCTGGAAATTCTGGAATACCATACCCGTCTGGCGGCGGACGGACTGGATTGCCTGCCAACTCGGCTTGCGATCCGGGTCAAGCGTGATGCTCTGCCCGCCGATGATAAGTGTGCCGGAATTGGGAATTTCCAGCAGGTTGATACAGCGCAGCAAGGTGCTCTTGCCACCGCCCGACGGGCCAACGAGAGCCGTTACCGTGCCTTCGGCAATCTTCACGTTAATGTCGTTGAGGATTACAACATTATCGAAGCTTTTTACGATGTTTTTCAGCTCGATCATGCGTTTGTCTCCATCGTTCCACCATAGCGCCTGAAGCGTTTTTCCAGTCTTGCCTGAAGGTTGGACAGGATGGTGCTCAATGCCAGATAGATGAGTGCGGCTTCTATGTAGAGGATGAGCGGTTCATAGGTTGTTGCGACGATGCGCTGTGCTGACTGGAAAAGCTCAGGCACCGTGATGGCTGCGGCGAGCGAGGTGTCTTTTACCAGCGAAATAAAGGTGTTCGACAAGGGCGGCACAGCTGTGCGAGTTGCTTGCGGCAGAATGGTGCGGGTCAGCGCCTGACGCCAGCTCATGCCGATGGAATAGGCGGCTTCCCACTGACCTTTGGGTACTGAAGAGATAACCGCACGGATAACTTCGGAACTATAGGCGCCGACATTGAGCGAAAACCCGATCACCGCTGCGGGAAAGGCATCAAGATAGATGCCCGCGCTTGGTAAGCCGTAAAAAATCACGAATAGCTGTACCAACAAAGGCGTTCCGCGAAATATCCATACGTAGAAACGCGCAACAAACGATACCCAGACTGGTGCAAACAGACGTACCAGCGCGGTCAGCAATCCGAGCGACAGTCCGAAAATAAACGACAGAATTGTCAGAGGGATCGTGAACTTGAGCCCAGCCCAGAGCAGGGTGGGCAGTGAATCCGCCATGAGTTGAAGCCAGTCGGGCACGTGTTCGATCCTTAAATATTAAACTCAGGGAATAGATGTGACGAAACAGATTCTATATATGCACAACGAAAGGAAGCCGGAAACACGTTCCGGCTTCTTTGCGACGATTCTCTAAAGCTTACTTGGAAACGTCCTGACCGAAATATTTCTGCGAAATTTTTTCGTAAGTGCCGTCAGCCTTGATTTCGTCGAGTGCCTTGTTGAGTGCTGCAACCAGATCATCGTCGCCCTTGCGCACGATAATTCCTGAAGCATCTGCATTTTTCTTTTCAGCAACAACTTTCACTGGCGCGTTTGGCTGCTGCTTTTTGAAATCCAGATATGACAGGCTGTCATTCAGCGTGGCGTCAGCGCGACCCGTCAAGACAAGCTGGATCGACTGGTCAAAACCGTCGGTCGCGACGAGCTCCGCGCCAGCTTCCTTCGCGATCTTGCCATAATTGCTGGTCAGCGACTGTGCTGACTTTTTGCCTTTCAGGTCGGCGAAGTCTTTGATCGTGTCATTCTTGTCATTGACGATCAGAACGACTTTGGAAACGATATAAGGATTGGAGAAGTTGAACTTCTTCTGGCGCTCTTCTGTGATGCCAACCTGATTGATAACGGCGTCATACCGCTTGGAATCGAGGCCAGCAATCAGGCCATCCCATTTGCCTTCAACGAATTCCGGTTTTACGCCGAGCTTCTGAGCGACGGCTTCACCGATTTCCACGTCAAAGCCAACGAGCTTGTTGTCTTTATCGTGATAGGTGAATGGCGCATAGGTGCCTTCTGTGCCGATCTTGAGCACACCGTCTGCTTTGATTGCGTCTAGATTTTCGCCTGCAAGTGCAGTCGAGAGGAGGGCTGCCTGGAGAACGCCGACCGTTGCGAGGATTTTTGCAAACTTCATTTTGAGGCCACCTGTAAAATTATTCGATGAAATGTAAAATACAGGAATTCCATTCTAATGTAGCGTTGAAAATCGCAGCCATAAGGCATGATAGAGAAATTATTTCTATTTTTATATCTTTTTTCGCAATATCAATCCGTATAATCGGAATTTGCGATTTCTGGTTCTAAAATATCGTGCGAACCGGGCTTTCAAGAGGCGTATTGGGGCGAAAAGCGCAGTATTCTCTTAGTGATATTCAGCGCCACCTTATCTGAAATTGTCGACAAGTCCATCATTACAGATTTTATAGCTCCACTTTATTGACAAAATGTCGATAAGATGGTGACATAAAATCCAAACAAACTGGGGGCATTGAAATGGGGAGCAATCGGGATATGGAGTTTGTGCCGGAAACGCTGACAAGTGGGCATGAGCAGAGCTTCGATGAAGTTTCTCTGCCAAAGCATCTGCGTTCCGTTGCTTCTCTGGGTCCTATCGTATCCTCTGCCCACCTTGCCGAAGGCGGGTCGCCCGGCATGTCGGAAGTTGAATACGGGCTTATTCTTGCGTCGCATGCTTTCTCGCGTTGGATGGTTCGTTGCATGGCTGCTGCCGGTATGCCCGGATTGTCGCCGATTGAAGTTCTGATTCTGCATTCGATCCGTCATCGTGGCCGTGAGAAGAAGCTTGCTGATATTTGTCTCGTGCTTGATATCGAAGACACGCACATTGCCACTTACGCGATCCGTAAACTCGAAAAAGCTGGCTTGTTGACCACTGGCAAGGCAGCCAAGGAAAAGACGGTCAAAATTACAGAGAAGGGGGCTGAGGCCTGCGAACGTTATCGGGAGATACGAGAGCGTTTGTTGATTGAATCAACAGCCAATGCCCGACCTTCGGAAGAAACGCTGTCGGAAGTGGCGGCTCTCCTGCGCTTCATGTCAGGTGCATTTAATCAGGCCACGCGGTCTGCGATAACACTATAAGAGAGTAACGATTTTGATCGGAACTGTGTCCAAGCCTCTTCTGTCGGTTGAGGGTCTGAGTGTTGAATTCGGAGCTAGTCGTGTTGTTGATGATCTGAGTTTTTCGGTGTCGCCGGGGCGTACTCTGGCGGTTGTCGGAGAATCTGGCTCGGGTAAGTCGATCACCTCACTCTCGATCATGCGCCTTGCCGATATGAGCGGCGCAAAGTTTCCCAACGGGCGCATTTTGTTTAATGGTCCCGAAGGTGAACGCGATCTGCTGAAAGCCGATCAGAAAGCAATGCGCGGCATTCGCGGCAAAGACATTGCGATGATCTTTCAGGAGCCGATGACTTCGCTCAATCCGGTCTTCACCATCGGCAACCAGATTTCAGAAGTGCTGATGCTGCATGAAGGTATGTCAAAGAGTGCTGCTCTGGCTGAAGGCAAGCGTCTGCTGGAAATGGTGCGCCTGCCGGATGCAGAAGGACTTCTCAAGCGTTACCCACATCAGCTTTCCGGCGGTATGCGTCAGCGCGTGATGATCGCGATGGCCCTTGCGTGCCGCCCGAAGTTGCTTATCGCTGACGAACCGACCACTGCACTTGATGTGACCATTCAGGCCCAAATCCTTCATATTATTAAAGATTTGCAAAAAGAGCTCAAAATGGCTGTCATTTTCATCACGCATGATATGGGTGTGGTGGCTGAAATGGCGGATGATGTTGTCGTCATGTGGAAGGGCAAGAAGGTTGAAGAAGGCCCGGTCGGCCGTATCTTTGAAGCCCCTCAACACCCTTACACGCAGACTCTTTTGTCGGCTGTTCCGAAACTTGGCAGTATGACGGGCGAGACGTTTCCGAAGCGTATGCCTGTGATGATGATGCGCGATGGTGTGCCCGTGCTGTCAGGCGAAGAGCGCATTCAGGATACCGCACGTTATAGCGACAAGCCGCTTCTTGCTGTTGATGATCTTTATGTTCGCTTTCCGATCAAGAAAAACCTGTTCGGCAAAGTCACCCATGTCTGCAATGCCGTTTCAAAAGTTGCTTTTGACATTTATCCGGGTGAAACACTGGCACTTGTTGGGGAATCCGGCTCGGGCAAATCGACTATAGGCCGGACGATCCAGCAGCTTCAATCACCGCTCTCCGGCGATATTCGTTTTAATGGCAAAGCCTATTCGCAGATGAGCGCGCAAGAGCGCTATGCGATGCGCCGCGAAGTGCAATATATTTTTCAGGATCCGTTCGCTTCGCTTGATCCGCGCAAGACTGTCGGCTTCTCCATCGCAGAACCGATCCGCACCCATGGCCTTCTTGATAATAACAAAGCGATCAATGCGCGGGTGGCAGAGTTGCTGGAACGCGTCGGCCTCGGCCCGGAACATGCTTCGCGTTATCCGCATGAGTTTTCAGGCGGTCAGCGTCAGCGTATCTGTATTGCGCGAGCCCTTGCTTCAAAGCCGAAGCTGATCATTGCCGATGAAGCGCTTTCTGCGCTTGATGTTTCCATTCAGGCGCAGGTGATCAATCTGTTTATGGATCTGCAAAAGGAGCAGGGACTGGCCTATCTGTTCATCAGTCATGACATGGCAGTTGTTGAAAAGATGAGCCATCGCGTCGCTGTGCTTTATCTTGGGCAAATCATGGAGCTTGGCTCGCGCCGGCAGGTTTTTGAAACGCCGTCGCATCCTTATACGCAGCGTTTGTTGTCTGCCGTTCCCGTTGCCGATCCATCGGCGCGTACGGAGCGCGCAGCCCTTGAAGGTGAAATTCCGAGCACAACGCGCCGGATCGACGAAAAGCCGACGATCTATAATCACCGCGAGATTTCACCAGGCCATTTCGTTGCCGAAAGCGCCTGAACTCCTGCAACTTTTTCCATCGCATTATCCAACGCAAAACCGCTTCACGCTTTTGCTGGAAATGCTCCAACAAACCCAAAGGGGAAAATAATGATAAAGAAAGCACTGAAAGCCGCTCTTCTGGCTTCCGCTCTGTCGGCCGCCGTGATCGCATCGGCTCCGGCTTTCGCCGCAGGCAAGCTCACTGTTTCGTCGCCGCAAGATCCGGGTAGCTGGGATCCGATCGATACGTTTCTCGTCAACTGGGCTTCGGTTGCAACCAATATTTTTGACGGCCTTGTTTATCGCGGCCCTGATCTCAAAATCGTACCGGGCCTTGCGACCTCTTGGGAAGAACTGAACGATGGCAAGCGCATCCGCTTCAACCTGCGTGAAGGTGTGACGTTTCACGATGGCGAGCCCTTCAACGCAGAAGCGGTGAAGTTCACCTTTGATCGTCTGCTTGGTGACGAAGGCGCAAAAGGTCCGCAGCGTTCCAATTATATGGCGATTGAAAAGGTAGAAGTGATTGACGACAAAACCGTTGATTTTCACCTCAAAGCGCCTGACCCGGTGCTGATCACCAAGCTTGCCGGCTATGGCGCAATGATCGTGCCTCCGAAATATATCGCCGAAAAGGGTGAGGACTATTTCAACACGCATCCAGTTGGTACTGGTCCGTTCAAGTTTGTTTCCTATGAGCCTAAGGTAAACATTAAACTTGAGGCTTTTGCTGATCATTGGGGCGGCGCACCAAAGATTTCAGAACTTGAATACCGCTTTATTACAGAGCCTTCGACTGCCGTTGCGGAACTTCAGGCCGGTCGCGTTGATCTCGTTATTCCGCCAACGATCCCAATCGGCATGATCCCGACGATTGAAGGCGATGAAAATCTGGAACTGGTTACAACCGCTGGTCCAACTGTCGATGCTCTGCGCTTTAACACGCGCGATGGTATCACAAAGGATGAGCGCGTTCGTAAAGCCTTGATTATGGCTGTTGATCGCGATGCAATCATCCAGTCGATCCTTGCCGGTCAGGCAGAGCCAATTGCCAGCTTCCAGGGCGCATTGTCTTTTGGTTACGATCCTGAACTCAAGCCACTGCCATACGATCCTGATCAGGCCAAGAAGCTCCTCGAAGAAGCAGGTGTTCAGCCCGGCGCAACGGTGCAAATTGACGTTCGTGGTAATGATGCGACCTTCAATGAAGTGACACAGGCTGTTGCAAGCTTCCTGCAAATGGTTGGTATCAATGCAACCATCAAGCCATATGACGTGAATGTGCTGCTGAATGACGTCATTCCACAGGGCAAGACCGGCGCTATGTTCCAGCAGAAATGGGGCGGCTGGACGTTTGATTACGATAACACGGCTTACGCGATGTATCATTCGGGTGAGAAGTGGAACCCGTACGAAAAGGACGAGCAGCTCGACAAGATGCTCGAAGCGCAACGCTCTGTTCTCGACCGCGGTGAGCGTGAAAAGATGTTGCAGGAAATCGCCAAATATGCGGCTGATAAGGCATATGAAATGCCGCTTTATAGCTCCAAGGCGATTTACGGCGTGAACAAGCGGGTCAAGAACTTTGTGCCGGCACCGGATAACCGTCTGCGCCTCACAGACGTAACTGTAGAATAGTCAAAATGTATACGGCAAGCCGGTTAACGGCTTGCCGCTTTATTTCGGAGGCGCTCTGGTGGCCGGATTTCTGATAAAACGAATTTTGCAGGCGTTGTTCGTGCTGATCGCAATGACGATGCTCGTCGCCTATGCAATCCGCTTGACGGGTGACCCTGCACTGATGCTGACGCAAGGTGCGGGCAGTGTCACAGAGGCTGATCTTGAGCGCATCCGAGAAGGGCTCGGTTTGAACCAACCGTTCCTCGTTCAGTACTGGCAATTCCTCAAAGGGCTGCTCACATTCGACTTCGGTCGTAGTTTCCTCGGCGGTACGCCGGTTTCTGTACTAGTCGGAAAAGCCTTGCCCGCAACGCTGATGCTTGCGTTCGCGTCGCTGTTTGTCTCGCTTGTGATCTCCATTCCACTCGGCATCAAGGCAGCTGTTTCGCGCGGTAAATGGGCAGACCAGCTTATCCGTGTTTGCTCACTGGTTGGCCTGTCATTCCCGAATTTCTGGCTGGCGACAATGCTGGTTCTGCTTTTTGGTATTTCGCTGCAATGGCTGCCACCAAGTGGTATGAGCGGTATCTCAAGTTTCATTATGCCAGCAATGACCATGGGCATTATTTTGACGGCAACCAATGTCCGTCTGGTGCGCACTTCGATGCTCGAAACGTTGCAATCGCAATATATTATGGTGGCGCGCGCAAAGGGGCTGAGTGAAAACAAAGTGCTTTACAAGCACGCTCTTCGTAATTGCGCCATTCCGCTGATTACATTCATTGGTCTTCAGTTTGGTGGTCTTTTGGGCGGCATCGTGGTCATTGAAAAAGTGTTCAATTGGCCGGGCATGGGCACGCTTGCCTTTGATGCAGTTGGTGGCCGCGATTATCCGGTTCTTCAGGCAACGATTGCCATTCTTTCGATGATGATTATCGGCGTCAATCTTCTGGTAGACATTGCATATGGCCTTGTCGATCCGCGTATTCGGACGGAGTAGAGCAATGGCTACACAAGCGGTTAAAAAGACCTCAAACCTTCGGCTTTCACGCTTCGCAAGCATGGAATTCATTGTCGGCTTTCTGCTGACAGGCGGCATCTGTTTTGCCGTTATCTTCTCCGGTTATCTGTTCCCGGCTGGCGCGAACAAGGTGGATCTTCTGGCGCGTCTGACGCCGCCATTTGTGAATCCTGCGCATATTTTCGGAACCGATCCGCTCGGACGTGACGTGCTGGCACGCGTCATTATCGGCGGCAAAATTTCGTTGTTCGTTGGCTTTGTCTCTGTGATTGGTTCGGTGATCATCGGTACGATCATGGGGCTGGTTGCAGGCTATTATCGCGGCTTCTGGGACATGGCACTGATGCGGTTTGTTGATGTGCAGCTGGCAATGCCATTCATCCTGCTCGCAATCACCTTCATGGCTATTCTCGGTGGCGGGTTGGTCAACACAATCATCCTGCTGATCGTTTCACAATGTGTGCAATATGCGCGACTGGTGCGCGGCTCAGTTTTGTCGCTGCGTGAGCGCGAATTTATCCTCTCAGCGCGTTCCATCGGCGTTAAAGACTGGCGCATCATCTTCCAGCATCTGCTGCCAAACCTTATGGGGCCTGTTATCGTTTTGATGACGCTCAATGTCGCCAATAACATTCTGCTTGAATCAAGCCTGACGTTCCTCGGTTTTGGTATTGATTCAACCATTCCTAGCTGGGGTGGCATGCTGGCCGATGGCCGTACCTATCTTCAGACGGCATGGTGGGTAAGCCTTTTCCCCGGCCTCGCAATCCTTTTCACGGTGCTTGGCCTCAACCTTCTGGGTGACTGGCTGCGCGATAGTCTTGATCCAACCGGCAGGACTTCACGATGAGCGTAATTTTTGAAAAGACCTACCAGCGTTCAATTGATGTGTTGATCGAACGCTTTTCAAAGCCGGAAATGCGCGGAGCTAAGTTAGAGGGATGGCTGTTCGATGATCAGCCAAGCCGCTTTGCTGCGGAAACGAAATTGCGTGAGGCAGGCATTGAGGCGCGCCTGCGTTCGTCTTATAAGCCGCTTCTGCATTTCTTTCTGGAAGAGGTGGATGGGGCAACCCTTAAGGCTGCAACAATTCGCTATCCGCGCCATGACAATTGTGTCGAGAACCGCTTTTTGCTGGAAACATATCCGCTGTCAGCACTCCTTCCAGATGTAAAGATCAGTTTCAGCGCATCCGGTAAGGATGATTTCTTCTATGAAGTCGATCTGACATTTACCGGTGGCCGCAGCGAAACTCATCGCGTTTTCGCTCCCAATCGTGTGCATGAAGATTTTATCGGCGAAACGCTTGTTTCACCAACTGGCTGGCTGATCGTCGAGCATGACGGTCGTATTGAAAGTGCACGCTTCGAGACAGCCTATGAAAAGCTGTTTCACGATACGATTTCGACCATTGCGACCCATGATTGGGGCAGGGGTGAACCTTACTTCGAAGAGCTGAACATTTCGGTCAGTCTGCCGATTACTGATCGCCGTCTGCCCTATGATGAAGAGGCTTTGAGCCTGACGGAAGCTCTGCACGAGGATATTTATTTCTCGTTGCTCGAAGTTTTTCAGAAAAAGTCTGGCCGCCCGGTCGGTGATCGTGGCTTGCAGCCGGGGCAAATCGTGCCGGAGGTGCGTTTTCGCGATGCTGGTCCGGTGGTGAAAGTGGAAACACGTCCGCTTGCAACAGCTGATGCGCTGACTGCCGAGCAGGTTTTGGAAAATGCGCAGGCTCCCCTTTCCGCTGATCAGATACGCCGTGAAATCGCGAAACTTGGCGGATCGCCTTTTGAAGCGAAGACACGTGCAGGGCGCACAGTGCGCGCCACCTATGTATCGGGCCACGAAACACCGATGATGATCAGTGCTGGTCAGCATGCCAATGAGACGACAGGCGTTGTCGGTGCCTTGCGGGCAGCAAATCGTCTTGCTGCACGTGATGGCGGACATTTTACCATCTCGCCGCAGGAAAACCCGGACGGATATGAAATTCATAAGCGTCTGTGCGTTTTGCAGCCGCACCATATGCATCATGCATCGCGCTACACGGCTTTGGGTGATGATCTCGAATATCGCACTGGCGATGGGCTTTATGAGAAAGCGATCCGCGTAGAGGCAGAGGCACTTACAGGTGCCAAGCTTCACGTCAATCTGCATGGCTATCCATCGCATGAATGGACACGCCCATTGTCAGGCTATGTTCCACGTTCCTTTGCCATGTGGACGCTGCCAAAGGGCTTTTTCCTGATTATTCGTCATCATGCATCATGGGAAAGAGAAGCTGAACAGCTGATGGATCATGTGACCAGGCATCTTGGTGCCATTGATGGTCTTCTTGACTACAATGATGCGCAGATTAAGCTTTTCGAGCAACATGCTGGCGAAACGGGCTTCCGCATCATCAACGGTTTTCCATGTCTGGTTGGCGTCGATGATCGTCACACGGTTCCGCTGACGCTGATCACTGAATATCCGGACGAAACCATCTATGGCGATGCTTTTGTTAAAGGCCATACAGCACAGATGGAAACCGTTCTCTCAGCCTATGATGCTTTGCAGCTGCTTTTCCCGAGCAAGCTCGTTGCATAATCAAAGATAGTAGATGCCAATACGGTTGCCGCCGATCATCTCGACGGCAATCTCCATCTCATAAATATCGCGCAGAATATCCTGCTGAATGAGTTCTTCCGGCGATCCTTGATGCACGACCTTGCCCTTGCGCATGGCAACGATATGGTCCGAATAACAGGATGCGAAATTGATGTCATGCAGCACAAGCACCACTGTCTTGCCCAGCTCGTCCGCTGCACGCCGTAATAATTTCATCATTGACGCTGAATGTTTCATGTCGAGATTGTTAAGTGGTTCGTCCAAGAGAACGTAATCTGTATTCTGGCAAAGAACCATTGCCACGAATGCGCGCTGGCGCTGGCCACCGGAAAGCTCATCCAGAAAACGCTCTCCAAATTCATCAAGCCCCAGATAGCTGATTGCCTGCTCAACATGATCGAGATCTTCAGGGGTTGGGCGTCCTTTTGAATGCGGATAACGCCCGAAAGTCACGAGATCCCGCACGGTAAGGCGTGAATTGATCGCATTTTCCTGTCGCAGAATGGAAAGCCGTTTCGCAAGAACTTCGCCGGGTGTCGTGGAAACATCGAGCCCATCAATCGCAACTCGGCCTTTATCCATGGGCAGCAAGCGGCTGACCATGGAGAGCAAAGTCGACTTTCCCGCGCCATTCGGTCCGATGATGGAGGTAATACCGCGTGCGGGTATTTGCAGTGTTACATTATCGACGACGATGGCATCGCTGTAGGATTTGCTGACCTGATTTATTTCAATCAACTTGCGTTCCCCCTGACGAGAAGGATAATAAAGACGAGTCCACCCAGAAATTCGATGATGACGCTCAGTGCGGTGTTGAACGAGAACACGCGTTCAAGAATGGTTTGACCGCCGACGATGCAAAGGATTGCGAACAATATTGCAATCGGCATTACGATACGGTGCTTGGATGATCCCGCAATCATATAAGCGAGATTTGCGACCAGCAGGCCAAAGAAAGTTATCGGGCCAACAAGCGCCGTTGATACCGATACGAGGACTGTGACAATCAGCAGAATACGATGCACCACGCGGCTGTAATCAACACCCAGATTGATTGCCGGATCACGGCCAAGCGCCAGAATATCGAACACATTGAGAAAGCGCAGACCGTAAAGCGTGACGACGGCCACGATGATCGCCGCGAGCAGAAGAATATCCGCATTGACGCTGTTGAAACTTGCAAAGAAACGGTCCTGCAGCACTGCAAATTCGTTGGGGTCAATCATGCGCTGCATAAGGTTTGACAGGCTGCGGAAGAAGACTCCAAACACAATTCCGACCAGCATGACGAGGTGCAGGCTGCGTGAAGCCTTGGAAAACAGCCACGAATAAAGTGTGCTTGCAAAAACCACCATGATTGCTGTTTCGGCGAAGAAGCGCACATTGGGACCAAGACCGTTTACATGAATGGCACCAAAGGCGAAAACTGCAATTGTCTGGATCAAAATATATAGCGCATCAAATCCCATGATGGAGGGTGTGAGAATGCGGTTGTTGGTGACGGTTTGAAACAGCACGGTTGAGACAGCAATTGAATAGGCAACCAGCACCATGGCCGCAAGCTTTGTGCCGCGGAAGGTGAGGATGAAAGACCAGCTGCCTTTTGCACCAAGTGTCATGAAGGCAACACAGGATACAAGGGCAAGCAATGCGAGAAGCAGGGTGATAAAGCCGGAACGTTTAAGCAAGGCGTGATCCTCGGCGCAAAAGCAGATAGAGGAAGATTGCACTGCCAACGACGCCCATCATCGTGCCTATGGGAATTTCATAAGGAAAGCGGATCAGGCGCCCGACGATATCGCAGGCGAGGACAAGTCCTGCGCCAAGCACGGCCACCCATGGCACAGCACGGCGCATGTTATCGCCAATGAACATGCTCACCACATTCGGTACGATCAGACCCAGAAACGGAATCATGCCAACCGTCACGACCACACTGGCACTGACCATCGAAACAATGACGAGCCCGAGCGTTACGACACGGCGATAGTTGAGGCCAAGATTGGTCGTGAAATCCTCACCCATGCCAGCAACCGTGAAACGATCAGCGGCGATATAAGCAATGACGGTTAGGAAAAAAGAGAGCCATAGCAATTCGTAGCGTCCGCGCAGAACACCGGAGAAGTCGCCCGTTGTCCACGAATTAAGCGATTGCAGAAGATCAAAACGATAGGCGATGAAAGTCGTCACCGCACTGATAACACCGCCGAGCATGATGCCGACAAGCGGTACAACGAGAACCGAGCGCAGGGGAATACTGCGCAGGATACGCAGAAAAAGCGCTGTGCCTGCAAGGGCCGTGGCAGAAGCCACAAGCATTTTACCGAAAACCGGTGTGTCGGGGGCGAAAAGAATGACCAGCAGGATGCCGAGACTTGCCGATTCAACCGTACCGGCTGTTGAAGGTTCCACGAAACGATTGCGGGTCAGCATCTGCATAATCATGCCCGCAACAGCCATCGACATGCCTGCGAGAATGATCGCAAGCGTGCGCGGTATGCGGCTGATCAGCAGCACTTCTGCCGCGCGATCAGTGCTGTTGGCACCCAAAAGTGTGCTGAGTGATACATCACTGACGCCGATGAACAGGCTGACGAAGGCCAGTATGACGACAACAATTATGGCTGCGGCAAGTGCCTTCACAAGGAATTCCTGTATTTTTGCCTTGTCAGCCGGGCTTTCCCGACTGACTGGGTAAGACGTTATTGCTTATTTTGCTTTGTCAAAGGCTTCAGACAGTTGCTGGATCGTGCTGTGAAGCGCACCGAGGCCACCGCCAACGAGATACCAGTTTTGTGCATTGAGATAGACGACCTGATCGTTCTTCCAGGCATTGGTCTGACGCACGAGTTCGTTGTCGAGCAATTGCTTGGCGGAGGTGCCTTCACGACCAATGGCCGCATCGCGGTCAAGCACGAAAAGCCAATCCGGATTGGTTTCGAGAATAAATTCCGAGCTGACTGGCTGGCCGTGATTGCCCACAGAAAGATCGGGGGCTGCTGCTTCGATGCCGAAACTGTCATGCAGCATGCCAAACCGTGAGCCGGGACCATAGGCACTGATTTTGCCGCCGGAGGTCAGGATCATCAGGCCGTTGCCTTTGCCCTTGGTCTTTTCTTTCAGCGCAGCAAGTTCGCTGTTGAGCTTATCAACTTCCGCTTTGGCTTCCGTTTCCTTAGCGAAAACCTTGCCGAGCTTTTCGATATTGGCTTCGGTACCGGAAATAAATTCCTTGGCCGGGACGGTGAGGTCGATTGTTGGTGCGATCTTTGCAAGTTCGCCATATTTCGCAGCCGAGCGACCACCGACAATGATTAGGTCAGGCTCTGCGGCATTGACCGCTTCGTAATCGGGTTCGAACAATGTGCCGACTTTGGTGTAATCAGCGCTTTCATATTTTTTGAGGTATTCCGGGTAAGCAATGCCGGTCGGAACACCGATTATTTTGACGCCGAGGCGGTCAAGATTGTCGAGTGTCGCAAAATCAAAAACCACAACTCTTTCAGGATTGGTCGCAACCGTGGTTTCGCCCTGCGCATGTTTTAAGGCGATATCGGCGGCGTTTGCGCTGGAGGCAAGTGCTGTTGCAACAAGTGCTGCGCCGCATAGACGGGAAAAGTGTCGGCTGAATTTCAGCATAGCGTTCAATCCTTTCGTCAATCCTGTGCTTTATAGTCCGGTTTTATGTCAGTCAAAGCCGGAAGGTTATAATTCAGTTGTTTTGTGCGCTTGGACTCTCATTGAGCAGAATGAATTTCAAACTGTCTTCAACGGTTAGGGGAATCATTGAGCCGTGGCTTTCATTATCGAAACGACGATAAGCGGCTTCAAAATCGGGCAGTTGTTTCAACTCGGTTTGAATATCTGCGCCAGATGGCCCACTGCGCAACTTCTTCAGGTGCTTGATTTCTTCTTTTGTCCGGCCCGGACGTTCGCCGCGCTTGCCGGACGATTCAACCAGCAACCGCATCGGTTTTGGATTGGCTTTGAAAGCCTCCACGAACCGATCTTTATCGGCAAGAATAGAGCGACCGTTCCACCATATCGAAGGGTCTGCGGCAGCATAAGACTGAAATGAATCTGCATGATTAAACAGCGCGTAAAGTGTGAAAAGCCCACCAAGCGAATGCCCAAACAGCGCTTGTCTGGTTGGATCGATAGGAAACCGGCTTTCAATTTCAGCCTTTACCTGATGATTGATGAAATCGAAGAATGCGTCGCGACCGCCTGTTTTTGGAATATTGGTCTGGACGGGGATGAGATCATCAGGCGTCGGAGGCGTGAGATCAAAATAGCGCAAGCGGACGATTTCGTCCTTGTCGTCAGTCGGATAGCCAATGCCGACAAATACGGCTTCGAGCTTCGGATTTTCTCCCATCAGTTTTGCTGCGATTGGCAGCATTCGATTGCCATCCGTCATATAGATGACAGGAAAACCTTCTGCAGGCGCTTTTTTAGCGGGTGCGGCAACAAAAATTCGATAGTCGATACCGTTGGCTTGCATGTCAAAGGCGCTGACTTGCGGTGTGTCTGCCTGCGCGATAGCGCTCACGAGGATGCTCCCAAGCATGAAGCAAACTTTCAGAATTGTTTTTTTCATTCCGCTCATACGAGCACCCATTCCATAAAAATGACGCCAGCCCAAAGAAGCTGGCGTCAAACTGAGCATCAGAAGCGTGATGTCATGCCGAGCCAAAGACGACGGCCTTCAACGACATTGTTTGTTTCATCAACCGTGACCTTCTTGTCGAAGATGTTGTAGACGGCTGCGTTCAGCGTCACGTTCTCACTGAATTCATAGGACCCGCCGAGATCAAGGGTTGCGTAGCCCTTGTACTTGCGAGCAATCACGTCGCCTCGTTGGTTATAGGCATAAGGCTCACCGACCGTGCCGATGCGCAAACCGGCATTGATTTCGTCACCATGATAATTACCTGCCGTCCATGCCGTTAAGCCTTCGACGGGCGTTTCCCAGTCGGCGCGAATGCTGGCCATATGCTTTGGAGTACGAGCCAGCGGCAGTCCTGCATATTCACCGGTTTTTTGTTCGGAATGGGTATAGGTATAGTTTGCACGAAGTTTGATCGTGTCAGTTGCTTCCCAGTCCGCTGTGAGTTCCACGCCCTGAATCACAGCATCATCAATGTTGTAGCTGTAATAAAGCACGTAGTTCGGATCCTGATCCCAACGCAGCGGCAGGCCGGTGTTCGGGTCATATTGGATATTGCTGGCGATCTTATCTTTAAAATCGGTATAGAAGTAGGTTGCGCCCAGACGCAGCCCCTGCTGGTCGTCCCAAAGTACACTTGCTTCATAGCTTGTGCTCTTTTCCGGCTGCAAATTCGGATCGCCGATGATGACGCCGCATGTGCCGTTTGGACCATACGTACAATTTCCGCCGCCAGTCGTGTAAGCGTAACCGGGTGCAATCGTGCGAATTTCCGGTGCGCGGAAGCCTGTTGAAATACCGCCTTTGATAGTGAGCTGCTCGGTGGCATGCCACACTGCATAGCCACGTGGGCTCCAATGGGAACCATAGATTTCATGATGGTCCATGCGCAGGCCGCCGGTTAAGGCAAATTCAGGTGTGATCCACCACTCATCTTCTGCAAAAAGTGCCCACTGCTTGATGGTGAACTGCTCATCAAGCCCGGTCCGCCGACCGGGATTCTGGTCCGTCAGCGTGCCTTCGATAAACTGACCGCCTGTCACCAGCGTATGGTTGCCATAAAGTTCGAACGGGGTTGTGAATTTTCCGTCCAGGACAGAGTTGCGGATGTGTGGCGACCGAAGGTTCTCTACGAACTCACTGCGAGTGTTGTTCCAGCTAAAATTTGTTCTTTCAGATGTTTCCTGAAGGAAGGAGAAGTCGGAGGTTGTAGGCCCCCATCGTCCGGTGTGGCTGATCGACCAATGATTACGATCATTCAGATTATAGGTATCGACGGGGGCCGTCCCTCTCGTCGGCACCGGATCGATATTGTTTCCGACGCTTGAATCGCGACGCAGACGTGTCTTGCCGACCTCTAAAACAATGTCATGGTCGGCATTTGGCGTGATTGTCACACGACCGGTGATATCAATGTCCTTTTGCTCAGGCGTACCATTGATAATCTGGTCCTCCTGACGCTTCATACCGCGTCCCCAAAGCTGAACACCAACAAGGTTGGGCACAAGCGGGCCGGTCATGTAATAAGACCCCTGATAGGAGTTTCCATATTTGGAATGCTGCTGCATGGTCGTATCGACGCTTAGCGAACCACTCCATTTGTCAGCGACTTTCTTGGTGATAACGTTGATAACGCCACCCATAGCATCGGAGCCGTAAAGCGATGACATCGGACCACGAATAATTTCGATGCGGTCAATCGCATTGGCTGGCGGCAGGAAGCTTTGCTCAAAACCGGAATTGCCGTTGGTGCGGGCATCACGCGTGCTCTGGCGCTTTCCGTCTACGAGAATGAGCGTATAAGTGCCCGGAAGACCGCGGATAAAGATGTCACGTTCCGCAGCGGCGCCTGTTACGGCAACGCCTTGAACATCCCGCAATGCATCGCCAAGATCACGATAAGCGCCTTTTTCGAGTGCTTCGCCGGGCACGACAGAAATACTTGCTGGAGCATCGGTGATATTTTGCTCAAAGCCAGTTGCCGATATAACGATCTGGTTGAGTGTAATCCCACCCTCAGCACTCACTTGTTCGGAAGCTTGTTTCTTTTTTGCGGCTTCTTCTTCTGCCGTCATTGCCGTCTGTGCGAACGCCGCTCCGCTCAGAATAAACGCTGTTGAAAGGCAGGTGCCGGCGAGGATCGCTTTTGCAAAAAGCGACCTGCTGGCCAATTGCCTGTTCTGCGAACCAAAGGTGCGCAATCCCCGAAACAAGCTGGTCATTTTTCACCACCATTAAAGTTGAGTTTTCAGCTCTCCTTATGTATGGCAAGAAGGTGACGTCAATCGTCATGATTTATAACAGTTCCAAGTTTCAGAAAACGCAACTGAACGGATGAAGCAGCAATGACTGGCAAGCGTATGAAAACGCAGGCGGACGTAGAAAGTGAAAGCCTGAGGCTTGGCCAATTGCGGCTGTTGATAGCGCTTGATGCACTTCTTGTCGAAGGCAGCGTTGGTGGTGCAGCCAAACAAATGGGGTTAAGTACAGCTGCCATGAGCCGGTTGCTTGGTCAGATTCGAGAAAAATTCGACGACCCCATTTTTGTTCGGTCCGGTCGCAATATGATAGCGACACCCAAGGCAGAGGCGTTGCGCGGACGCTTGCGCCGTCTGGCCAATGAAACGGAAGCACTGATGAATTTTGACAGCGATAATGCTGTTGAAACCCATTGTAGGAGAAAACATGGCTGGGAGCGCACAAGCACGATTGTGGCACCGCCGCCGCTCGGTATTCGTAAGGTCGTGGAGCTGGAAAACCATCCGACTCCTGAACAACTTGCAGCACAATTTGCGAATATTCAGGACGAGAATGATCCGGCTCTGCGGCTGGCAAAATATATAGGCATTACCGGACGCAAGGCTGGTCACACCCGGCCTCTCGAAATGCATGAAGCCGAAGATGCGTTCACAACAATCTTTGCAGGGCAGGCGGATCCCATGCAAATCAGTGCCTTGCTGCGTCTTATTCATTATCGCGGTGAAACTGCGCCGGAACTTGCAGGCATGGCGCAGGCAGCGAAGAAATATTATTCAACAAAAGCCGGTCTCGGCAGACCTGCTCTTGATTGGCCTGCCTATCTCTCGCCAAACTCGCACCAGTCGCCATGGTTTATGCTGTCCGCAATCCTTGTGGCACGCGCAGGTTATCCCGTTGTGCTGCATGGCAATTGCGGCATGGGAGAAATCTCAGGCAAGCTGGAGCTGGCGGCAGAGGCCATCAAAATACCGATTGCCGGTTCATTGTCGCTCGGCGAGGAAGCTCTGAACGCACATGGCATCTGCTTCATGCCTTTGGCGGGATTTGCCCCACAAGTGCATGGATTGCTCGCACTTTATCCGCTGTTTCACTCCAGATCGTCCATCAACAGCCTCGCGCATCTGCTCAATCCAATGCAGCTTTCGGCGTCATTTCTTGGTGTCACGCAGCCAGCCTATCGCGAACTGCACCGTGATGCGGCGGCGCTTTTGGATTGGCAATCGGTCTCGGCGGTTTCGACAAGCCGTGACGTGGCGGAACTGGTACCCTTCCACGCCCATACGATTTACAGATGGGTTGATGGGCAAAAGTCTGACATGACATTGCCAACACTCTCAAAAGCGACGACAGACAAGCATGCAAGTTTGACGACGTTTGAATATTGGCTTGCCGTCTGGTCCGGGGCTGCGGTTGATGAACGCGCGGAACTGACGGTTATTGCCTCAGCCGCAATGGCCCTCATGACCGTGCTTGGGGCCGACAATGAAAGCTATGGCCAGTTCCACAAGAAAGCAGAAGAGCTCTGGCGCGCACGCCACACTGTTATGTGAGGATTGATAAGATTGTGCTTCAAATAAAATGATCGCAGTCCGGCTATCTGATTCAAATTGATAGCAACGTGTTTCGTTCGGTGGAGAAAGATATTCTATATATGGCTTTTTAGAGAAAATAATTCCCGCCTTCGCAGCAGATCGGCACGTTGTTGCGTTGTTAACGGCCAGTGTAAGCCGTAGATTTTGCGGGAATAATCGGGACTCAGCAGGCGATTGCTCAAGCTGGTATTCCAAGGAGATTTTCTATGACTGCTCATTCGCATCCGTTCAATCTGCCGCTGCTTGATATATCCCGCTATAATGGAACGCCGGAAGAACGCGCCAATTTTATCGATGAACTTCGCCGCACGCTCCATGATCATGGCTTTTTCTATCTTACCGGGCATGGCGTTGACCCTCAGCTGATCGCGGATGTTATTGCGACAGCCAAGCGTTTCTTTGCGCTGCCAAGCGAAGAAAAGCTTAAAATTGAGATGATCAAAACATCGAATTTCCGTGGCTATAATCGTGCGGGCCTGGAACGCACGCGCGGAGAACAGGACTGGCGCGAACAGCTCGACATCAATACCGAGTTGGAGCCTGTCGACATTGGTCCTGACAGCCCGGCATGGAAGCGTTTGATCGGGCCAAATCAGTGGCCAGAGGCGTTGCCTGAGCTGAAGCCACTCTTGCTTGCTTATCAGGCGGAAGTGACGCGTGTTGGCATTGATGTACTCAAAGCCATTGCGCAGGCTCTCGGGCAGAGCGAAGATTTCTTCGCGCAAATCTATGAACCGCATCCCTCGCAGCTTTTGAAGATCATTCGCTATCCGGGGCGCGATGTGGCTGAAAGTGAACAAGGCGTTGGCGCACACAAGGACGGTGGCTTCGTGACCGTTCTGCTTCAGGATGTTGTTCCGGGTCTGCGCGTGCAGCGTGAAGACGGCGTCTGGATTGATGCGCCACCTGTGCCGGGCACGTTTGTCATCAATACGGGTGAACTCCTCGAATTGGCAACCAATGGGTTTGTACGCGCTGATGTGCATGGCGTTGTTGCGCCGCCTGCAGGCACTGAACGCTTCTCCGTCGCATTCTTCCTTGGTGCGCGTTATGATGCCACAATCCCTGTTATTGATTTGCCGGAAGACTTGAAGACAAAAGAGCGCGGCGTAAGCGTTGATCCGCTCAATACGCTTTTCCGCGAAGTGGGGCAGAACAATTTGAAGAGCCGCCTGCGTTCACATCCAGACGTTGCCCGCGCCCATCATCAAGATCTGCTGGACTCCCCGGAATTCGCCAGTCTCAAGCTGGGGGCTGCATATTAGAGTAGTGCTTTTGAAAGCGGGGATGCGTTCTGGGAAAAGCAGAGAAGTGAACCCGTTCCTTGCCGGCCGAATGCTAAAGTCGCTTTGGGTCCATCAAGGAACAGGTTCGGGGGTACATATATATCATCCGCCCATTACGCCATTTATTATAGCTGGCAGGAATCACAGATAAATAAAGCGCCGGAGACCCGGCGCTTTTCTTTTATTTTGTGGGTGTATTTCAGCCGCTGATCAGCTTCACTTCCATGAAGTCTTCCAGACCCCATTTGCCGCCTTCGCGTCCATTGCCTGATTGTTTGTATCCGCCGAACGGACTTCCGGCAACGCGCGATGTGCCGTTGATCTGAACCATGCCAGCGCGCAGCTTTCGCGCAACGCGCTTTGCCCGATCCGCATTGCCGGTCTGAACATAAGCCGCAAGACCATAAGGCGTATCATTGGCAATCGCGATGGCGTCTTCTTCCGTGTCGAAAGGAATCATCGCCAAAACCGGGCCAAAGATTTCTTCGCGCGCAATGCTCATATCATTGTTCACATCTGCAAAGATTGTTGGCTTGACGAAATCGCCTTCCGAAATACCGTCCGGACGGCCTGTTCCACCGGCAACCAGACGCGCACCTTCATCAATGCCCTTCTGAATCATTGTTTGAACCTTTTCAAACTGAACAGATGAGGAGAGGGGGCCGATATGTTCGCCTTCCTTTGCCGGATCATCGACCTTGGTATTTTCGGCTGCTTTTTTCGCAAACTCGACTGCCTCTTCGTAGACCGAACGCTCAACCAGCATACGCGTTGGCGCATTGCAGGATTGGCCTGTATTCTCAAAGCAATGGTTTACACCGCGTTTGATGGCCTGTTCGAGGTCGCTATCCGCAAACACGATGTTAGGCGACTTGCCACCAAGTTCCAGCGAAACACGCTTCACCGTCGCAGCCGCTGCACGCGAAACAGCCGTACCCGCACGCGTTGAGCCGGTGAAAGACATCATGTCGATATTCGGGTGCTGCGACATTGCTTCACCAACGATCGGACCTTCCCCATTCACAAGATTGAATACGCCTTTTGGCAGCCCGGCCTCATCGATAAATTCGGCAAAGAGCATGGCCGACATGGGAGCGATTTCGGATGGCTTGAGGATAACCGTGCAGCCCACGGCAAGAGCCGGGATAACCTTGAGTGAAATCTGGTTCATCGGCCAGTTCCATGGGGTAATCAGGCCACAAACGCCAATCGGTTCATGTACGATTGTCTGATTGGGATGCTTGGGCGAAAGAATTTCCTCGAATTCAAAATTCTCGAATGCAGCGATAAAAGCCTTTGTATGCGACAGTCCCGCAGCGGCTTGAGACTCGCGCGCAAGTTTGATCGGCGCGCCCATTTCCTTGGAAATCGCCTGTGCCATTTCCTCAAGGCGGCGTTCATAAACGTCCACAATACGGCGCAGATAACCAATGCGTTCTTCAGCGGGCGTTTCGCTCCATAGTGGAAACGCTTTGCGTGCAGCAGCGACAGCAAGATCAATATCCGCAGCCGAACCCGCAGAAATAACCGCATAAGGTTTTTCAGTTGCCGGATTGATGACCTCAATTGTTTTTGCCTCCAACGGAGCCTGCCACGCGCCGTCGATATAAAAATCCGTTTTCTGATCCAGATTTTTCTGAAGCATGATGAAGTCCTCCATGGGTGCTGATTTGATTTTAAGGGACGCCATTTCGCCCATTCCCGACGACGCATTATGCGCATTCATTTCGTATTCTAAACGATGCACCTTTCCCAAATACGGCTTCGCTTTTGGGTCGCATTTTTCGCTTTGCGGAAACTACCTTCCATTCATGACGAGGTCAAAACAGAAGAAAGAATGGAACAATCAAATTTTCTTATTCATTATCGTAGGCTCCGAATTCGATGCCGAGCGTTTCCAGACCTTCTTCGATGTAATCACCTAAAAGAGGAATACCGAGCAGGTATTTCGCTTCACGTCCATTGTGACGATCTCCGGCTGTCGAGAGGGCTTCTTCCCATTCCGCAGCGCTGAAATCACCACGACCAACCCAGACCAGCGCCAGCAATTCGATGCGTTCATCTTCATTTAGCGATTGGATGGCCGCAATCAGTTCCTTTCGGGTCGGGTTGTCGACAGAGGAATCCAGAATGTCGACATCACCATCATCTGCTGCATTGGAGCCGGAAGATTCGTCCACCGCAGGCACTTGAACGTCATACTCCCGTGCTTTGGAGATGATGAATTCGATATTTTCAATATTATTGACCAGTTCGACCATGATTTGCCTCCGTTGTTCGCAGTCATTGCTTGTCGAGCGCTGCACGATGGGTCTGCTTCTGGATTGTGCTCTAAATCGAGAAGAATGGCAAAACCCAGTCGGCTATCAATTTAATCGACAGACCGAAAAGTGTGATCTGTACCAGCAGAAAAAACGGGCCATCCGGCATGACACGCGTAAGCTTTGCACCAATAAAGGTCCCGATGATTGCTGCTGGTAACAACCACAGGCCCAGCGACCAATCGAGATTGGAGAATTGCTGCAACTGCCAGTAAGGGATCAGCTTAACAGCATTAACGATGGCAAAGAGAATGGTCGATGTGCCTGCGAAAACCAGCTTTTCGAGATGTTGAGGAAGTACATACATCTGAAATGGCGGCGCACCTGAATGGGACACAAAGCTGGTAAGTCCGGTCAAAATTCCCCAGAAAGTGCCTCCCGGAATATCGGCCTTGCGCGCCTTACGGCGATATTTCGCGCCCATCCAGACATTGAAGCAGAAGAACAGGCCCACTAAGCCCACAAGCATGCCGATGAAAGTGCTTGAAAGATGTGAACTGAACAGCCAGCCCAATCCGACGCCAACAATGGCTGCGGGTGTGAGAATAGCGAGATTGCGCGCTGAAAAATGGTGCCGGTAAAGATAGAGGCCGAACATGTCACTTACGACATAGATCGGCAATAAGAGGGCTGCGGCTGTCACAGGCGAAATAACCAATGCCATCAATGGCACTGATAATGTGCCGACAGATGGCAGTCCGCCTTTCGATAATCCCACCAGAAAGGCCGCAATAACGGCGACTGTCATAAACAAAGGCGTATGTTCAAGCATTCAGACAGCCACCATTATATAATTTTGGCGAGAGACTCTCGCTCAGCTGTATCAGTTATTTACCCGTTTCCAATAGCGCGGCTGCCCAAAATGTGCGACCCGCCTTTGAAGAATTGCGGTCTATTTATCTTCGGCCAAAGCCGAGGAGGGGTCAGAGGTTGCCACGGCTGCCGGACCTTCAATTCCGCGCTGGCGTTCACGGACGAAAGTAAACAGGCCGGAGATGGTGATCAAAACGATGCCGATGAGCATTGGCAGATCGATGCGATCATGAAAGATAAAATAGCCAAATAAAATGGCCCAGAGCATCTGGCTATATTGCGGAGATGCAATGGCGCTGGCTGGCGCACGCTGTGCGGCAAGCATCAAAAGAATATTGGCGAATGCTGCCAGCAGGCCATAACCTGCCAGATAGGTCCATTGAATGGCGGATGGCGTTTGATAGCTCGGGATCATAAGCGCGCCGCAGATAAGGATCGGCCCGACCAGACCGGCGGTGTAAAGCGAGATGCGCTTTTCCTTTTTTCCCATAGCGCGAAAAATAACGATGCTGAACGCACCGCCGAGGCCTCCGCCAAGCGCACCAAGATGACCAATCGATAATTCGCGGAACCCCGGACGCAGAACCACCAAAACGCCGATAAAGCCGATGATAACTGCCAGCCAGCGGCGCCAGCCTACCTGCTCTTTGAGAAAAATCACGGAAAGGATTGTAACGAAAGCAGGCAGCAGAAAGATGAGTGCAAATGCCTCTGCCATGGAAAGATGGGTAAAGGCGACTACACTGCCAATCACCCCCATCGCGGCGGTCAGTGTTCGCAACAGCCAAAGCTTGAGATTGGTTGTCCTGAACATGTCCAGCCATTCGTCGCCGGGCTTTTTGGTAAAGGGAATGGCAAGTATACCCAGAACGGCACCATAGAAGGCAACTTCATAAGGGGAGAGTGTGCCGTCCAAAAACTTGACGCAGGCATCGCTTACAGCGAATGCGGCATAGGAAGCGAATGCGAGGAAAATACCGTAAAGCATTGTGATGTCCGAATATGGGCCAAGGATAGTTTCCTCCGCGGATCGGATTAATCGATTAAAGCCGATTTAGCAAAAGGCAATTTTGTGGAATTTCGAAAAACTGACCTAAAGTTTATCGCGCTTGATCGCGCAGATGACACTCGCTCTAAACTGCTTTAATTACCGTCGGTTTGCAAACATTCAATGAACCCATTTTGCTGCGGCATGCTTTCGCTGTGCAGCCTATGGTGCAGGGGATAGCTGCCTTTTTAAGGCAGCGAGCTCCACCGAAAATGCATGCCTCATTTGCAATCATATCCGTGGTGGAATTTTGTGCAAAAGACTATTTATGAGGCATCCAACGAGGAGAGAAGAAATGAACATTCGTCAGAAATTCCAGCAGTATGTTTCCCGCCGTCGTGCAATGCGTGAACTTGGTGCGATGGACGATCATCTTCTTGCCGACATCGGCGTATCGCGTTCGCAGATTCAGAGCGCAGTGTTCGGTAAGTAATCACTGATGGTGCGGCTCACAATCGATCGCCCCGAAAGTGAAATTCAATCAATATAACAAAGCGTCGGTCCTCCAGTCCCGGCGCTTTTGTTTTTAAAAATGGCTTATTATAGATCATTCCATTAAAGCATTTTGATATCGCGCGTTGATTGCGTTTCTGTTCCAGAGTCAATTTTTTCTTTTTGAGACAAAACACCCATTAAATTGGGACGTTCTTCTCTTGCTTATGTATGCAGCTCTTGTAACCTGTATTTGTGTGGGGGGGCAGCGATGAAGCTACGCTTCTTTATAGATGTAAAGATAGTTTAGCATCGAAAATCATCACTGCTGATTAGATAGAAGCTTTCATTCCGTAATTGTATACTGTCCCATACGTAAGGCATTATCGTAATTGGAATGTATTGCGGGCTCTAGCCCAAAACGGAATATTAAATATTAAGGCTTGCACATCGGGTAGCCACACGCTTATGTGGCTACCCGATGTTGTGTAAGGCCTTCCCATGATCAATCTCATTCTCAATGGAATAATAATCGGCATCGGTGCGACGATTGTTATGGATGTCTGGGCGCTTGCGCTTGCGCAGTTTCCCGGTCAGTCGCGCCCGAATTGGGGTCTTGTTGGCCGCTGGTTCTGGCATTTGCGCGACGGGCAGATATTTCACGATGACATTGCTGCATCCCGGCCCTATGCGCATGAGGTCGCTTTGGGCTGGATTGGTCATTATGCCGTTGGTATTCTTTATGGCGTTATTTTTGCGCTTTATGCCGGCAGTGTATGGTTCGCGAATCCAGCATTTCTTCCGGCATGGATATTTGGTCTCCTGACAGTGGCTGCAGGCTGGTTTTTGTTACAGCCGGGCTTGGGAATCGGCTGGGCAGCATCGCGATTGCCCAACGCGCGCACGGTGAGAGTGCTGAATCTGGTTGCGCATACATTCTTTGCGCTTGGCATGTATGGCACCGCAATTTTGTTAAAAATGTTATGATAAACAATTAGATAGTCTTAGAAGATCAACGTTGGGCATCTGTCATTTTTGAAGCTCTTTCAAAAAATAAAGCCTGAATGGACGGCTGGCGCAGCGCAAAATCTCGGTCCAAACTAAATCACGTTAATAAACAGGCATTCTTGCGGCAGAACTGTGTTTTTGATCGTATTGGGTGTATGGGGAACAAATCCGCTTGCTGTTATGTGGCTGCGGTTAACAAATACGGCATTCGCAATAGATTGCACTGATTAAAAGTGGCTGAGCGTTCTCTTTCGCGTTGCGTCATTCATTGGTGTTATGGAAAGCGAGCTTTTGCCCTGGAGGGACCATGCTGGAAAAGCTGTTCAAGTTGCAGGAACACGGCACATCGGTGAGAACGGAAGTTATCGCCGGTTTGACGACCTTCCTGACCATGTCTTACATCATCTTCGTCAATCCTGATATTTTGTCCAGCACGGGCATGGATCGCAACGCGGTTTTCGTTGCAACCTGTCTTGCGGCGGCATTGGGTTCGATCGTCATGGCACTTGTTGCCAATTGGCCGATCGGCATGGCTCCGGGCATGGGCCTGAATGCCTTTTTCGCCTTCACAGTTGTGGGCGCTATGGGCTTTTCATGGCAACAGGCGCTTGGCGCGGTATTCATCTCTGGTGTCATCTTCCTGCTCCTCACCGTAACAGGTATTCGACGTTGGCTGGTTGAGGGTATTCCACAATCATTGCGCAGCGCCATTGCAGCCGGTATTGGCATGTTTCTGGCGTTGATCGGTCTTAAGAATGCAGGCATTGTTGTTGCTAATCCGGCAACACTGGTCGGTCTTGGCGATTTGCATGGTGCCGGTCCGCTTCTGGCGATTGCAGGCTTTTTCATCATCGCAGCTCTGGATGCGCTCAAAATTCGCGGCGCAATTCTGATCGGTATCCTCGTTGTTACCATTGCATCGATTTCGCTCGGCATTACGCAGTTTAATGGTGTGTTCGACACGCCTCCAAGTCTCATGCCGACATTCATGCAGCTTGATATCATGGGTGCCTTGCATACCGGCATTCTGCATGTGATTCTGGTTTTCGTGCTTGTCGAAGTTTTTGACGCGACCGGTACGCTGATCGGTGTTGCAAAGCGCGGCGGCCTGATCGAACCGGGTAAGCCAAATCGGCTTGGCAGGGCCTTGTTTGCAGATAGCACAGCCATCCTCGGCGGCTCACTGCTCGGCACATCCTCAACGACCGCTTACGTCGAAAGCGCATCCGGCGTTCAGGCTGGTGGCCGAACAGGTTTGACAGCACTTGTTGTTGCTGTGCTGTTCCTTGCTGCGCTGTTCATTTCACCGCTGGCAGGTTCCGTGCCTGCCTATGCCACAGCACCGGCACTTGTTTATGTTGCCTGCCTGATGATGCGTGAGTTGTCAGAAATCAAGTGGGACGAGATCACAGAAGCAGCGCCTGCCGCTCTGACGGCACTTGCAATTCCATTCACCTATTCGATTGCAAACGGTCTTGCTTTTGGTTTCATCACCTATGTTGTGCTCAAAGCTGTCACCGGAAAAGCACGCGAGGTGCATCTGGCAACATGGATTGTAGCGGCATTGTTTGTGATCCGCTTCGCATTTTTCCCAGAATAACAATAAACGCCGGGGCAATACCCCGGCGTTTTTCTATCTGCTTTATTTGGGAGTTCAGATGATGGCACCGGATGAATTTAAGCTGCTTGAGAAGCTAATTGATGTCATTGAACAAGACATCATTCCTTTGACCCAACAGGGCGTTGCAAAAGGCAACAAGGTGTTTGGTGCTGCACTTTTGCGCAAGTCAGATTTATCTCTGGTGCTGGCTGAAACGAATAATGAAACCGAAAATCCCCTCTGGCATGGCGAAGTGCACACGCTCAAACGCTTTTATGAAATGCCGGAGCAGGGGCGCCCCAACACCAAAGATATGGTTTTCCTGTCCACGCATGAGCCATGCTCTATGTGCCTTTCGGCGATTACGTGGAGCGGGTTTGATAATTTTTATTATCTGTTCAGCCATGAGGATTCACGCGATGCGTTTTCGATCCCGCATGATCTGAAAATCCTCAAAGAGGTCTTCACATTAGAGCCGGGTGGCTACAACCGCGATAATAGCTTCTGGCACAGCCATTCAATTCCAAAAATGGTGGCATCGCTGCCGGAGCCGGATCGTCAGCGGCTGGAAAAGCGACTGGATGCAATTCGCGCACAATATGATGCAATGTCCGGCGCGTATCAGTCATCAAAAGACGGAAATACTATTCCGCTGAGCTAATTCAAAGGCCGCATATCAAATCTGATATGCGGCCTTATTATTTTAAATCTTGTCGAGCAGATTGCGCTTCTGAAGGTTCTGGATCAAAGCGCGAATACCAAAAGTCCATTCGGCGCAGTTATCGGTGCGATCCACCCAATTGACGAGACATCCGAGCTTAGGCGTAGAGATTTCCACCTTGTCGCCGATTTCGTGTGTGAAGCCCTGACCTGCTCCACGACGGTCTTTGACGGGGGCAAACATTGTGCCGAGGAAAAGAACGGCACCATCAGGATATTGGTGGTTACGGTTCATCATTTGCCCGGCAAGATTTTCCGGATCGCGACTGATCGCTTCCATTGGGCTTTCCCCGGTCATTTCGAAACCATCGCTACCGGTTACTTTGAGCGAAAGCTTGAGCTTGCGCAGAACATCCATGGTGAAGTTTCCGTCGAAAAGACGAATGAACGGGCCAACTCCGCAGGATGCATTGTTGTCCTTGGCCTTGCCGAGAAGCAACGCTGAGCGCCCTTCGACGTCACGCAAATTGACGTCATTTCCGAGTGTTGCACCGACAATGCGGCCATCCGAAGCCACAGCCAGGACCACCTCCGGTTCAGGATTGTTCCATTGCGAGATCGGCAGGATGCCAACCGTGGCACCACAGCCAACCGCAGACATGGGCTGCGACTTGGTGAAAATTTCAGCATCGGGACCGATCCCGACTTCCAGATATTGCGACCAGAGGCCCATTTCCTGAAGCAGCGCCTTGACCTGTGCAGCTTTCTCGGAACCGGCGGCGACGCCGCGCAGACTGTCGCCAATCACTGGTGCAAGCCGATCACGGACTTCGCGCGCGCGCGTCGGATCGCCTTTTGCCTGTTCTTCGATCACGCGCTCGAGCATGCTGTCGGCGAAAGTGACGCCTGCCGCTTTGATTGATTGCAAATCGATGGGCGCCAGCAATTCGCCTTTTGCGCCGGAAAGATAATCGTCTAGAGCGCCAAGATCGGCAAAGCGGCTGACATCCTTGAGCTCATCGACCAGTGTTTTACGTTCGAGCAAGCCGGAAACGGTTGCGGAAAGTTGAGAGAGATCATGCACATGGCCATTGGCGACCAAAACGGGGCAGGGACCATTTTCAGCCTTTGACCACACCCGGCCGATCAGAACTGCCGATGCACTATCTTCGGGCAGGATGGTGGATGAATTCAGAATATGCTTGTCTTGCACGGATAGTCCTCCCATTTGGCAATATCTCCTCAACTCAGAAATCCGGATTGAATTGAATCCGAATTTATTGTCTGGTTGTCTGATAACTGTATATACCTGCTTTGAAAACAGTTTTATGCACCAAATGCGGTTTCGACATGAAATAGTGTTTCACATTGCAGAACCATAACAGGTCAAATATCAATGGCTTCAATAGCGGTCGAGTGTCAGGACATTATGGGAGAACGCCTTGTTCGATGAAATCAGACGGAGTGAACAGCTTCCCGCCCGTATTGCTTCTGAGATTGTGCGCCAGATAACCGAAGGTAGCTGGCAACCTGGGCATAAATTGCCAACCGAACATCGTTTGGCCCAAAGTTTTGGCGTTAGCCGTTCGGTCATTCGCGAGGCTATTGCGCAACTGCGCAGCGAGGGGCTGATTGAAACGCGACAGGGGGTTGGCGCATTTGTTACCGAACCCGACCGGCGTCAAGCGATTCGTATTGAGCCTGAAACGCTTGCCGACCGCGATCATTTCCGCAGCTTGTTTCAGCTGCGCATGGCACTTGAGATTGAGGCTGCTGGCCTTGCGGCTGTGCATCACACGGCTGAGGACATGTGCAAGCTGGATGAAGCGCTCGCAGGAATGAGTGGCCACAAGAAATGGGCCGATGAAGGCATTGATGCCGATCTGGCATTTCACCGCGCATTGGCGAGTGCCACGCATAACGAATATTTTCCTCTCGTTCTTGGTTTTATTGCAGAGCGTATTAGCCAGGCCATTCGCGCCGCGCGGGCGCGTGCGGTTCTCGAAGAGATCGTTGAAATCACAATTCAGGAGCATCAAGCAGTCCGCGATGCGATTGCCGAGCGCGATCCTTTAAAGGCGCGAGACGTCATGCGAAAGCATGTGGTCGGCGCTGCACAACGCGTTAATCTTGAGTTGGAGACATTCTGAGCATGTCGGGATTGCATATAATAGTCATGGGCGTTTCCGGCTCCGGTAAATCGACAGTCGGGGAAAGGCTGGCAGAAGCCCTTCATCTGCCTTTTCTTGAAGGTGACAGCCTGCATCCACAATCCAATGTCGATAAAATGGTGGCTGGAATTCCGTTGCAGGATGATGATCGTTGGCCTTGGCTTGACCTCATCGCAGAGCGTCTTGCAACGGCTGAAAGCGGAATCATTATATCCTGCTCATCGCTTAAGAGAAGCTATCGTGAGCGCCTTCGGAAGGCTGCACATGGACCGCTGTTGTTCATTTTTCTCGATGGCAGTTTTGAAGTTCTGCATGAACATATGGGCCACCGTACCGGCCACTTCATGCCATTAGCAATGCTGGAAAGCCAACTTGCCACCCTCGAAAGCCCGGTCGGCGAACCCATGGTATTCCGCGCAGATGTTGTCGATCCTATTGAGAAAATCGTTTCAGAAAGCCTTGAATGGATCCGTTCGATGGCGGCCGAGTTACCGTAGCGGCCAGAAGAACATCAGCGCAGGCACTGTTACAAGTGCGATAATGATCGATAATGGCAGCCCAAGTCTGGGATAATCGCTGAACTTATAGCCGCCGGGACCCATCACAAGCGTATTGCACTGATGTCCGATCGGGGTGAGGAAATCGCACCCCGCGCCAATCGCTACCGCCATAAGAAAGGCTTCCGGCTTAAAGCCCAGTCCCGCTGCGAAACTCGTTGCAATCGGAGCCATAACCAGCACCGTTGCGGCATTGTTGAGAAAAGGCGTGACCATCATGGCCGTCACCAGAATGAGCGCCAGTGCGCCAGCAGGCGGCAATTGGTGACCAATGTTTGACAGCCATTGTGCGATCAGCTCAGTGCCTCCCGTTGTTCGCAAAGCATCAGACACAGGTATCAGGGCCGCAAGCATCACCAGAATTGGGCCGTCGATCTCATCATAGACTTCGTTGATCGGAATGACTTTGAATAGCAGCATAGCAACGGCCGCGGCAAAAAATGCAACCGCGACAGGCACGATACTCAATGCCGTCGCACCAATTGCAGCAATGAGAATGGTAAGCGGGACGAGGCCACGCCGGACACTTCCAAGCATCAGCTTGCGTCGTGCCAATGGCAGCAATTCAGATTCGGTCAGGAAGTTTGAAAGGCTGGCTTGTCTGCCTTGCAGAACCACCACATCCCCAAAGCTTAGACGTACCTCACTCAGCCGTTCTGAAATACGCTGGCCGGGCCGGCTGACTGCGAGCAGATTGACCTCATAGCGCGCGTAGATATCAAGCTGTTGTGCGTTCAGGCCGACCAGGCGGGAATTGGTGCCGATAACAGCCTCAACGGTTTCGATCTCCGTTGAACCGCTTGTTTCAGACGGGTTTCTGTTTTTCGATAGAGTGAGTTTTCCAGAACTTACAACGGTGTCCAGTGCTTTCGGATCGCCTTCAAGCAGCACGACATCGTTTTCAACAATCACGGTATCGGGCAAAGGTGTAATGCGGCTGTTCTTGCGAACGATCGATGTTACCATCGCCTCGCCTTCAGCTGGCTTGATCAGATCACTGATGCGTTTACCAACAACAGGAGAATTGGCAAGCACACTGGCTTCACAGGCGTAGTTTTTGATCTTAATCGCTTCGTTGAGCGAAATGTTTTCGCGCGTGCGCTGTGGCACAAGCCAATAAAAAGTCACAAGGTAAATCAGACCTACACTGGCGAGTATAGCGCCGACGGGGGTGAAATCGAACATCGTGAAGGGCTGACCGACCATTTCACCGCGAATGCGCGACACAACGATGTTGGGTGAGGTGCCCACTTGCGTCATCAAGCCACCAAGCAGCGCACCAAACGCCATTGGCATCAGGAAGGTTGATGGCGAGACATTGGAGCGGCGCGCAAACTGGAACGCAACCGGAATCATAATTGCCAATGCACCAACATTTTTCACGAATGCCGATAAAACTGTAACAATGGCAACAAGAACCGCGAGCTGCAATCGAACGCTGTTTATATCCGGCAGAAATCGCTGAACCGCGTCTTGCATAAGGCCTGAGCGTGCCACTCCGGCACTCACAATCAGCGCGCTGCCCACGATAATGACGATGCCATCACTGAAACCGGTAAAAGCCTGATCATAAGGGACGACGCCAACGGCAACAGCCAATAAAAGCGAGCAGAGAGCTACAATATCGTAGCGAAATCTGCCCCAGATAAATGCCCCCATCATAAGAATGATCACTGCAAAGGACAGTATCTGCGGATGGGTCATCGAATGCGCGTTCCTCGGAAGGAGAAAAATATTCTATTTCGTGTGGCGCATAACAAAGAAAACGAAAATGCTAAAATGAAGCGATTTCTTATATATCGGGCGCTCAAAATGCAGAACGCCCGATATTGAAATTAGTTGCTCGCGCGGCGACCATCGGCACCAAAAATATGAACGTCTTTCGCAGAAGCGCCGATTTTGACCATTTCATCGATGGAATGTTCTGAGCGACCAGCAACGCGGAAGATCAGCGGCTTGCCATCGGATAGAGAGCTATGGATATAGCTTTCGGCGCCAACCAATTCGATCGCATCAATACGTACTTCCGTGTTGAAGCCATCTGCGTCAGGCTCACCGTTCTCAATGATACGAATATCTTCAGGACGCACACCAAAAGTGTACTTCTCCGAAGGAAGCGCAACCGCTTTACCCGGCTGCCAGACAGTGCTTTCGCTCTTTTCGAGCAGATTCATCGATGGTGAACCGATGAAAGTGGCAACGAAGGTCGAAGCCGGTTTTTCATAAAGCTCAATTGGGGTGCCAACCTGCTCAATATTGCCGGCGTTCAATACCACGAGACGATCAGCCATGGTCATGGCTTCCATCTGATCGTGTGTGACGTAAACACTGGTTGTGCCGAGTGCACGCTGAAGGCGCTTGATCTCAACGCGCATCTGTACGCGAAGTTTTGCATCGAGGTTTGAAAGCGGTTCATCGAAAAGGAATGCAGCCGGTTCACGCACGATAGCGCGACCCATGGCAACGCGCTGACGCTGACCGCCCGAAAGCTGGCGCGGCTTGCGATCAAGAAACTGTTCAATTTCAAGCGCTTTTGCGGCCTTGTTGATGCGGCGTTCGATTTCGTCTTTGGGTGTTTTGCGATTTTTCAGACCATAGGCGAGGTTTTCGCGAACAGTCATATGCGGATAGAGCGCATAGTTCTGAAACACCATTGCGATGTCGCGTTCGGCTGGTTCGACATCGTTGACGATGCGGTCACCAATGGAAATTGTACCAGCACTGATGCCTTCAAGTCCTGCGATCATGCGCAGAAGCGTGGATTTTCCGCAGCCTGAAGGCCCAACAAGAACGACGAACTCGCCGTCCTGAATATCCAGCGAAACGCCTTTGATGACTTCAACACCGCCGCCATAGCTTTTGCGGACATTATCAAGAATGATCTTGCTCATTATTTTTCCGTTTCAACGAGACCTTTGACGAACCAGCGCTGCATCAATACCACCACGAGAATAGGCGGTATGATAGCCAGAATGGCCGTGACCATGACGTAATTCCACGGTGTGGAAGCATCGGCGAAATCCACCATACGGCGCAGGCCGATGATAATGGTGTTCATCTTTGCGTCATTGGTCACGAGCAGCGGCCACAGATACTGGGTCCAGCCATAAATGAAGAGAATGACGAAGAGGGCAGCAATGTTCGTCTTCGACAGCGGCAGCAGAATATCACGCATGAAGCGAAATGGACCTGCATTATCGATGCGTGCAGCTTCTACCAACTCACCGGGAATGGTGAGAAAGAACTGCCGGAACAGGAATGTTGCCGTTGCCGATGCCATCAAAGGCAATGTCAGACCAGCGTAAGTGTCAATCAAACCGAGATCGACGATGACCTTATAGGTCGGGAGAATACGCACTTCGACAGGCAGCATCAGTGTAACAAAAATCATCCAGAAGAAGAACATGCGGAATGGAAAGCGAAAGAATACAATCGCAAACGCCGACATGAAGGAGATGATGATCTTGCCAACGGCAATCAGCATGGCAACGACGAATGAATTCCACAAAAGCCGTTCAAGACTGACGCCAACAACACGTTCAACGCCGCCGAATATGGCTTCGTTATAGTTCTCCATCATATGCCCGCCGGGCAAGAGCGAGATTGGCGGACGGATGATCTGGCCAGATGTCATCGTTGACGCGATGAAGGTGTAATAAATCGGAAAGGCAACAATGATGATCCCGATGATCAGGATCAAATGGCCGATCAGATTGGAGACTGGGCGTTTTTCAATCATTCTCGCCTCACTCACGAATAATGCACGCGCTTCTCAATGAAGCGGAACTGGAATGCGGTCAGGGCGATCACGATAATCATCAGAATAACTGACTGCGCCGATGAAGAGCCGAGGTTAAGATTGACGAAACCGTCATTATAAACCTTGTAGACCAGAGTTTCGGTTGCTTTGGCAGGGCCGCCGCCGGTTACAGCATGGATGATGCCGAATGTGTCGAAGAAGGCGTAAACCGTGTTGACCACCAGCAGGAAGAATGTGGTTGGCGCCAGAAGCGGAAACACGATCGACCAGAATCGCCGCGCGCCGCGCGCGCCATCAATGGCAGCAGCTTCGATCAGTGATTTTGGAATGGCCTGAAGGCCCGCGACAAAAAACAGGAAATTGTAGGAGATCTGTTTCCATGCGGCTGCACCGACAATCATCGCCATCGCCTGATTGCCATTGAGCAGAGGATCCCATGCAAAGCCGCTGCTGCGCAGCAGATAGGCAAGTGTGCCCATCGCTGGGTTGAACATGAACAGCCACAACAGGCCTGCAACAGCGGGGGCTACAGCATAGGGCCAGATCAGCAATGTACGATAAAATGTCTTGCCGCGAATGACACGGTCAGCAGCCGTTGCAAGCAGCAAGGCTGCGCCCATGGCTACAAACGCAGTCAGAAGATTGAAGACAATCGTGACCTGAACGGAATGCAGGTAATTGGGGTCGGATAACACATTCGTAAAATTGGCAAGTCCAACGAATGTGGATTTCAATCCGAACGCGTCTTCGCGCATGAAGGATTGATAAATTGCCTGACTGGCTGGCCAGAAGAAGAAGATCACAGTCAATATGATCTGCGGGGCCAGCAGGAAAAAGGGTAAGACTTTGTTTGGAAACGTGACTTTCTGCACGGGGAGTTTCCTTGCGGATAGCAATACCGCCAACCCTAATGGGCCGGCGGTATGCTTTATTTCATCATATTATTGTGCGGCGGCAATCGCTTCGTTTGCGCGTTTTACGGCGTTATCGAGAGCCGTTTTTGCATCCTGCTTGCCACCAAGCATCGCTTCATACTCTTCATTGAGAATGTCACGAACCTGCGGCAGATTGACGAGGCGCACACCCTTCGAATTTTCTGTGGGGGCTTTGCCCATCATCTGAAGGATTGGCGTCTCACGGCCCGGATTCTTTTCATAGAAGTCCGAGTTCTTCGTTGCTTCATAAGCGGCCATTGTCACAGGAAGATAGCCGGATTTTTCATGCAGCTTCTGCTGAATATTGGTCTGCGAGAGGAAGTTGAAAAATTGTGCGATGCCCTTGTATTGATCGTCGCTGAGACCTGCAAAGACCCAGAGGCTTGCGCCACCCGGAATAGTGTTCTGCGGGCCATGGCCTTCATAATAAGGCAACTGACCGATGCCGTAATTCATGCCAGATTTCACCACATCGCCAAGTCCGCCCGAAGATTCAGTCAGCATTGCGCATTCACCCGAGGTAAAAAGCTGCTTTGCTTCAGATGTACGGCCGCCGTAACGGAAGGTGCCGTCCTTGGCAAGGTCGGCAATTGCCTGAAAATGTTCAACGAAAAGTGGTTCGTTGATCTTGAGTTCCACATTCGTGCCTGCAAGGCCATTTTCGTTGGTGCCGTAGGAAACATTATTCCATGCAGCAAAGTTTTCGGTCTGAATCCATGTCAGCCATGTCGAGGTAAAGCCACAGGCCGATGCGCCGCTTGCCTTGATCTTTTTGGCTGCTTCAAAAACTTCTGGCCATGTCTTTGGCGGGTTGTTTTCGTCAAGGCCAGCTTTCTTGAAAGTGTCCTTGTTATAATAGAGGATCGGCGAAGAAGAGTTATAAGGGAAAGACAGCATGGTGCCGTCTGGCTTCGAATAATAAGCCACGATACCCGGCAAATATTGTGACTTGTCGAACTTATAGCCACCTTTTTCGAGCACTTCTGCTGCTGGAACCACCGCGCCTTCAGCAGCCATCATAACACCGCTACCGGCATCGAAGACCTGAATGATTGCAGGCGGCTGCTTGGAGCGGAATGCAGCAATGCCTGCATTCAGCGTTTCAGGATAGCTGCCCTTATAGACTGGAACGATCTTGTATTCGCTCTGGCTTTCGTTGAACTCTTTGGAAAGCTCATTGACCATTTCATTGTTTGCACCGGTCATGCCATGCCACCATGACAGTTCTGTCTGGGCAAAAGCCTGCGAACCAAGTGTGAGCGCAAGAGCGCCGGTCAGCGCCGAAGTCGTAATCAGACGGGTAAACATATTTCCTCCTCAGGAAATGAGGTTTCGTGAGCATCAAGAACGGATTCGATCCGGCCTCTGGGTGTCGGAACCTGCATTATCGTTATTACACTTATATGACTTCAATTTTCATTGAACAACTTTTAACTCCCGAAAACAGAATAAATCCGAAAATTTTATTTGTTGAAAGGAAAAAAAACGAAAACGAATTGATAACATTGGGGAGAAAGTGTGGATAGAGGCGCTTTTCCTGATGATTGCCTGACGATTGATTGCGACTCTTTAGCGATGAGGCCTTCACGATGAAATCTTTATGGTTTAGATGAGCCCAAATTTCTGTGCATCATTTTGCAGGTTTTATTCCGTAAAACGTGCAACGCAGCGGCGGAAATGCGGACCGATTTTTAAAAAAAGTGCATTGGAACGTTTTATCGTTCCCGAAATTCGCAGGCGGAGTTTTTATGTCCATCAAAGCAGACTGGAATGCAGCCTCTTTATCTGCAAAGATTTATTCCAGAACATGGGACAAAAATGAGCCAGGCGGAGTCATTATCGGGTTTGATCTGAACGGCACGAAGTTCGCTTATGCCGGAGGTCTGGAAAGTCTCGCGACAGGTATTCCATTTACCGCCAACACCGTTATTCGCTACGCATCGATCACAAAGCATATGTTTTGCGCAATGGTGCTGCGCCATAGAGATATCATTGATTTTAATGACAGGCTTGGCGATCATCTCCCAGAGTTGCAAAGCCCGTTGGCGGACGTTTCAATCGGTCGCGCTTTGGATATGACATCTGGTTTACCGGATGTGCGGGAGTGTTTGACATTATTGGGCCTGTCGGTTGATACGCATACGGGTGCTGAAAGCCTGATCGAGTTTCTATCGTCTATGACGCGGTCGAATTTCGCGGACGGGACTGAAGTTTCCTATTCCAATACCGGGTATCGACTGGTTGAAGCCGCTTTTGAGCGGAAGGGTCTGTTTTTCAAAGATTTTGTACGCTCCGAGATCGGTCTTCCTCTCAATATATTTATGGATGCACCTGACTGCTGGGCAGATCCGGTCAAAGGACTGGTCCCAGGCTATTGGAAGTCCGGCGAAAAATGGCAGCAGAGCCATGCTGGCCTTCAACTCTCTGCGTCTGGAAGTGTGGCAGGCAGTGGTATGGCGCTCACGAAATGGACGCAGGCTCTTTTGGCCGGTGAGGGTGCGTTGAGCGGGCTGCTTTCGGCACTTTCCGCGGGGCATTTTTTAAATGATGGCCGCCCGACAGGTTATGGCCTTGGTCTGCGTTGGAACGAAATTGGTGGCAAGCATTTTGTCGGCCATGGCGGATCGCATCCGGGCTATAAAAGTTATTTTCTCCTCGATCCTGCCGAAAAAACAGGAATCATCGTTGTTTGCAATCGGGAAGATGCAGACACATACACAATCGCTCGCGACTGTATGGCTGCTCTTAATGGGCTTTCGCTTCCTGAAAAGACGTCCGCTATCCCCGATGGACTGTATGTCGCTGATACGGGGCCATTCTGGCTTGAGATGCGCGAAGGCGTTGCCAATTATCTGGGGGCGGAAGACCGGCTTTATGACGTTGGGGAAGGTTGGGCTTCTTCACTGTCACCATCGTCGCCGATGAAGCTGCGCTGGAATGGAGAGGTGCTTTACGGCGAAATCGGCCATGTGCAGCGCGAACTGCGCCCGGTGCAGGCGGGGCCTGTGGACAATCAGTTTGACGGCCAGTGGAATGCGCCTCTTTATGGCGCGTCGTTTGTCATCGACAATGGGCACATCATTATGGGCGTAGGCCCTGCGCGTCAGGTCATGCCGGTTGAAGATTTGGGCAATGGCAGAGCCTTGTTCATGTTGCAGGATGGACCATGGAACAAACGCATTTGCATCCATCGTCTGGGGAACGATAGGCTTGAACTGGTCCTCAACCGTAGCCGCGTCATGGAATATCAGCGTTCAAACAAAATTGGAGTGCCGATCTGATCCAGTCAGATCGAAACACGCTCTAAAAACGCTCCACTGTGTTATTTTCGAAAAATTGATTCCGAAAATGATTTGAATGGAGTGAGCCAATGCTTGAACAGATGATCGATCAGGGTGCCGGTCGCGAACCCGCCGATATCGTGTTGAAAGGCGGCTGCTTCTTCGATCTTGTTACCGGCGAGCTTGTTGAAAGCGACATTGCGATCAGTGGCGATCGCATTGTCGGTACATTCGGCACCTATCAGGGAAAAAAGGAAATCGACATTTCCGGTCGCATTGTTGTGCCGGGTTTTATCGATACGCATCTGCACATTGAATCATCCAATGTGACACCCCACGAATTTGATCGGTGTGTGCTGCCACAGGGCGTTACGACAGTGATTTGTGACCCACACGAGATTGCCAATGTTCTGGGCGTAGAAGGTCTGCAATATTTCCTCGATAGTTCGCTGGAAACGATTATGGATATTCGGGTGCAGCTTTCAAGCTGCGTGCCTGCAACGCATATGGAAACGTCCGGTGCGCAACTGCTGATCGATGATCTGCTGCCTTTTGCCGATCATCCAAAGGTGGTCGGTCTCGCCGAGTTCATGAATTTTCCGGGTGTTTTATCAAAAGACCCAGAATGCATGGCGAAGCTAAAAGCCTTTCAGGGACATCATATTGACGGTCATGCACCGCTTTTGCGCGGGCTTGATCTGAATGGCTATATTGCGGCAGGCATTCGCACCGAGCATGAGGCGACCACTGCCGAAGAGGCGCTTGAAAAGATGCGCAAGGGTATGCATGTGCTGGTGCGCGAAGGCTCGGTTTCCAAAGACTTGCATGCCTTGATGCCGATCATCACAGAGCGGCACTCGCAGTTTCTGGCACTTTGCACCGATGATCGTAATCCACTCGATATTGCTGATCAGGGCCACCTTGATTATCTCATTCGCACGGCGATTGCAGGGGGTGTTGAGCCGCTTGCGATCTATCGTGCTGCAAGCATTTCCGCAGCGCGCGCCTTTGGCTTGTTTGATCGCGGATTGGTTGCGCCCGGCCAGCGCGCCGATCTCGTGGTCGTCGATAGTCTCGAAGGCTGCCATGCAGAAATGGTATTATCTGCGGGCAGGGTGGTTTCTGAAGAGCTGTTCTCAACGCGTGGATCTGTTGCGGAAGTTGGACGCAACAGTGTGAAAGCGCCGACAGTCAGCGCATCGAGCTTCAGATCACAATCCAATAGCGGTAAGACGCGCGCCATCGGCATCGTTCCGGGCAAGATTATTACCGAAAGCCTGGAGTTTGATCTTAAAGTCGGCCCACATGGTGTTGAACCCGATCTTGAGCGCGATGTGGTCAAAATTGCGGTCATTGAGCGACATGGCAAGAATGGCAATATCGCCACTGGCTTCGTGCATGGTTTTGGCCTGAAAGCCGGCGCTATTGCGTCAACCGTCAGTCACGACAGCCATAATATCTGCGTGGTCGGCGTTTCGGATGAAGATATTGCGGCGGCGGCTAACCGGCTTGGTGAGATTGAAGGCGGTTTTGTCGTGGTTCGCGATGGCAAAGTGCTTGCAGAAATGCCTTTGCCGATTGCCGGACTGATGAGCGTTGAACCCTATGAAACGGTCCGTGAACAGCTGCGCGAACTTCGCCATGCTGCGGAAGAGCTTGGCTCGGTTCTGGAAGAACCGTTTCTTCAACTCGCCTTTGTTGCATTGCCGGTCATTCCGCACCTGAAAATCACGGATCGGGGACTTGTTGATGTCGATAAGTTCGAATTTGTCGGAAACTGATTATCGATCAATCCGCGTCGAGAGAATGATCGATGACATGGTGCGCTCGACGCCTTCGAGCGCACCGATTTTGTCGAGAACAACATCCAGTTCCTGAATTGACGGCGCTTCGACCACGACAATCATATCGAAATGGCCGCTGACCGAGTGCAATGTGCGCACAGCCATGATGCCGCGCAGCGCTGTTTCAACCTTTGGTGCAAACTTCGGCAATGCTGTCACCAGCACATGCGCCCGCACCAGATCACGCTCAAATTCAGGAGCGATTCGAACGGTATAGCCTTCGATGATCCGCCTTTTTTCCAGCTTTTCCAGCCTGCTTTGGACGGTTGTTCGTGACACGCCGAGCCTGCGTGCAAGGTCGGCAGTGGAGGCACGGGCATTTTCACGCAGCAGGGCGATGAGGGCTAGGTCAGCATTTGTCGTCATAATGCATATTGAATACGTCAAATCGTACAAACAAACAACGTGAAATCGTCAGTTTAAATGCTTCTTTTCGCCGAAATTTGTGAGATTCTTTGTTCATCAAAATTGCATTACCCAAGGGGAAAATACATGAAAGAGATCGTTGTTGTCGGTGCGGGCAAAATTGGTGCAACCATTGCCGATCTTCTGGCTTCGACTGGTGACTATGCTGTGACGGTTGTCGATCGTTCGCAGGCTCAGCTCGACGCGTTGGACACGGGCGCGGAAGTCAAAACGCAGGCACTCGACATTGCAGACGCTAAGGCGCTTGAAACCGTTCTCACCGGCAAGTTTGCTGTTCTGAGTGCTGCGCCATTTCAGCTCACGACGCTGATCGCTGAAGCGGCTGCGAAGACCGGCGTGCATTACCTCGATCTAACCGAAGACGTTGCCAGCACCAAGCGCGTCATGGAATTGGCCAAGGATGCACAGACAGCATTCATCCCACAGTGTGGGCTGGCTCCGGGCTTTATCTCGATTGTTGCCTATGACCTTGCAAAGCGTTTCGATACGCTCGAAAACGTGCGTATGCGCGTTGGTGCCTTGCCAGAATTTCCGTCGAATGCTCTCAACTACAACCTGACCTGGAGCACAGACGGTCTGATCAATGAATATATCGAGCCATGTGAAGCTATCGTCAATGGCGTATTGACCAAGGTTCCTGCGCTTGAAGAGCGTGAAGAATTCTCGCTTGATGGCGTAACTTACGAAGCGTTCAATACGTCGGGCGGTCTCGGCACGCTTTGCGATACGCTCGAAGGCAAAGTGCGCACGCTCAACTACCGCACGATCCGTTATCCGGGCCATGTTGCGCTCATGAAGGCGCTGCTCAACGATCTCGGCCTGCGTCATCGCCGTGAAGTGCTCAAGGATATTTTTGAAAATGCTCTGCCAAGCACACTTCAGGACGTTATCGTGATTTTTGTTACGGTTTCGGGCACCAAGAACGGCCGTTTGGTTCAGGAAACCTATGCGAACAAGGTTTATGCCAATCAGGTTGGCAAGATCGTTCGTTCAGGCATCCAGATCACCACGGCCTCGGCAATCTGTGCCGTGCTTGACATGCTCGCCAAGGGCGAAATCGCACAGAAGGGCTTTGTTCGCCAGGAAGACATCACGCTGGATGCATTCCTCGCAAACCGTTTCGGCAAAGCTTATGCGCAGGAAGACCATGCAACGCGTCTCGTTGCCTGAAAGCACCGTTAAGGCCATGTCAGACCCGTTGCGTTCAATACGCAGCGGGTCATCTTGCGTTAAAATAGCACCAAAGTTGCAATTGAATTTGTTCGGCTTTGCGGGCAATCCGAACTGAGGACTGCATAAAAAGCCCGTGTGTTAAAAGTGAAATAGGGAAGCGATGTTTAAAACAATTTTGCTGGCCGGTCTGGCCTCTGTCGTCCTTTCCATGCCTGTGCAGGCAAAGGAATGGAAAGAAATCCGTATCGCCAGTGAAGGCGCCTATCCGCCCTTCAACTATATGTCGCCTGACGGCAAGCTGGTCGGTTTTGACATTGATATTGCGAATGCGCTTTGTGAAGCGATGGAAGCCAAGTGTGAAATCGTTGCCAATGATTGGGACGGTATGATCCCCGGCCTTCAGGCCAACAAATTTGACGCTGTGATCGCTTCGATGGCCATTACGCCCGAGCGTGAAAAGCAGGTCGCTTTCTCGGAACGCTATTACACCACACCACTGGCAGTTGTCGTGCCAAAGGATAGCGATATTACCTCGCTTGAGCCTTCAGCATTTGACGGAAAAACCGTTGGCGCACAGGCTGGCACTACACAGGGCAATTATGCCGATGACGTTTATGGCAAGGCTGGCGCAGATGTGAAGCTTTATCCAACGGCTGATGAGGCCAATGCCGATCTTGAAAATGGTCGTATTGATGCAATTGCAGCTGATAAATTTCTCGCAGCCGACTGGCTGAAGAAACAGGGTGCAGATTGCTGCAAATTCCTGGGCGATATTCCGGGTTCTGAAACCAAAATCGCGGTTGCTCTGCGCAAGGGTGATGACGATCTGCGCGAGCAGTTCAATGCTGCAATCAAAAAGATCCGCGACAACGGCACTTACGAGACAATTCGCAAGAAATATTTCGACTTCGATATCTATTGATAAAATTATCGGACGCCGCTCAATCTTTAACTTGAAACAGGCGGCGTCCGGTGCTTCATTCTATAAATAATTGCTGGCATAGACCTGCAAAACAGAACCATAAAACGGTCAAGGGGAATATTATGTTGAAATCGATCCTGTTCGCAGGCGTTGCTTCCATTATCGCCGCACTTCCGGCGCAGGCCAAAGAATGGAAGGAAATCAAGATCGCGACAGAAGGCGCTTATCCGCCTTTTAATTTCGTTGCGGCAGATGGTTCTTTGCAGGGATTGGATGTTGATATCGCCAATGCGCTCTGCAAAGCGATGGAAGCCAAGTGCACCATCATTGCCAATGATTGGGACGGTATGATTCCGGGCCTTCAGACCAATAAATTCGACGCGGTTATCGCATCGATGAGTGTGACCGAAGAGCGCCAGAAGCAAGTATCGTTCACCGATAAATATTATTCAACGCCGCTCTCCGTTGCCGTTCCAAAAGACAGCCCGATCACTTCACTCGCCCCAGAAGCTTTCAAAGGCAAGTCAGTGGGCGCGCAGGCTTCCACCACACAGGGCACCTATGCGGAGGACGTTTATGGCAAGGCCGGAGCGGACATAAAACTCTATCCGACTGCCGATGAAGCCAATGCCGATCTTAAGAGCGGTCGTCTTGATGCGGTGGTTTCCGACAAGTTCCCGATTTCCGACTGGATCAAGGCTGATGGTGCTGATTGTTGCAAGCTGATTGGTGATGTGCCTGGCACGCAGACCGACACGGCAATCGCCGTGCGCAAGGATGACAATGATCTGCGCGAGCAGTTCAATGTGGCAATCAAGAAAATCCGTGACGATGGCACCTATGCGACCATCGTGAAGAAATACTTCGACTTCGATATTTACTGATCAAATAAAGTTTCTTGTAAAAATTTGCTCACTTTGATGTATGAAAGCGCGCGCTGACTGTTTATCGGTGCGCGCTTTCATTTCATGGAATGGTTCGGGGATACCATGCAGCAACAAGATGTCATCGTTCTGGGCGCGGGTATTGTCGGGGTTTCAGCAGCACTTCATTTGCAGGCGCGGGGGCGGTCGGTCACGCTGATTGATCGTGGCGAACCGGGGCAGGCCACAAGCTTTGGCAATGCTGGTCTTATCGAACGTTCGAGCGTCATTCCCTATTCTTTTCCGCAAGGGTTGGGTAAGCTCCTACGATATAGCCTCAACCGGCGTTCCGATGTGCGCTACGATCCATTTTATGTTCCACGCATTGCGCGGTGGCTGTTTCAGTATTGGCGTGAATCTTCGCCTGAACGCTTGAAAGTTGCGACTGAAGCCATGTTGCCTTTGGTTGAAGCGAGCGTTCGCGAGCATGATGGATTGATTGCACAGGCTGGTTGTGAGCGGCTGGTGCGTGCGCAGGGCTGGATTGAAGTTTTTCGCAATGAGCCCGCATTTAAGGCTGCTGTTCAGCGCCTGCCGCAGTTGCAACGGTTTAATCTGGCCTATGACATTCTTGATACGTCTTCCTTGAAACAACGCGAAACCACACTGGGCGATGTTGTGGGTGGTATTCATTGGCTTGATCCCAAAACCATCGTCAATCCCGCTGGTCTGGTTCAGGCTTATGCGGATTTGTTTCGCTCGAATGGCGGCCTGTTTGTACATGGCGATGCAGCAACGCTTGCGGAAAGCGCAAACGGCTGGCAGGTGATGACGGAGGACGGTCCAAGTTTTGCGCGTGAAGTTGTGGTGGCCCTTGGTCCACAGTCGGGGCTGGTTTTCCAGAAATTTGGCTATTCTATACCGCTCGGTATCAAGCGCGGTCATCATATGCATTTCGAAATGCACGATGGTGCACGGCTTGGCCATACCGTGGTTGATGAAGAGGCAGGCTATGTGCTCGCGCCGATGGTGCAAGGCGTCCGCCTTTCCACTGGCATCGAGTTTGCATCACCCAAAGCGCCTGCTAATTTCATTCAGCTCAAACGTGCTGAAAGAATTGCGCGACGCCTGTTGCCACAACTGGGGACGCCTGTAGAAACCAAACCCTGGCTTGGTCTGCGCCCTTGTTTGCCGGATATGCGGCCTGTCATTGGTGCCGCGCCGCGTCATAAAGGACTGTGGTTTGACTTCGGTCATGCCCATCACGGGCTGACACTTGGCCCGGCCAGCGGTCGATTGCTTGCAGAGATGATGACGGGTGAGAAGCCATTTACTGATCCAGCCCCTTATTCAGCAAATCGCTTTCTATAATTTCCTTCAATTTTCGGCGAGCGGCCTTGTCAGGCACGACAAAGCGGGGTTATCAATTACGCCCCTTCACATCCGCGTCCTGCGGGCAAATTGATCCGGAAAAATCTCGTGAAAATGAAGCCTTTGGGCCGCACAGGCCTCAATGTTACAGAAATCTGCCTTGGCACCATGACCTGGGGCGTGCAGAACACTGAAAATGACGCACATGATCAGCTCGATTTTGCTATCGATGCTGGCGTCAACTTTATTGATACAGCCGAAGCTTATGCCATTCCGATGAGCCCTGAAAGTTTTGGCAAAACCGAAACTTATATCGGAAACTGGTTTCAGAAATCGGGAAAGCGTGATCGTGTCATCCTCGCCAGCAAAATTGCAGGTGGTGGACGTCAACCATGGATCCGCGGCGGTGCGAAGCCAAGTCGTGGCAGTGTTGCGGAAGCTGTGAATGACAGTCTGAGGCGTTTGCAGACAGATTACATTGATCTTTATCAGATTCATTGGCCATCCCGCCCGCATTATCATTTCGGTCAGGGCTGGAGTTTTGATCCCTCAAGCGTTGATCCTAAGGCGGAACGTGAACAGATCCATGATGTTCTACTCGGTCTTGAAGATGCTGTTCGTGCGGGCAAAATTCGTCATGTCGGTCTGTCGAATGAAACGGCTTGGGGCACCATGCAATGGCTGAAAATTGCCGAAGAACATAATTTGCCACGTATGGCGTCGATCCAGAATGAGTATGGCCTGTTGCAGCGGGAATTTGATCACGATATGGCAGAGGTATCGCTATTTGAGGATGTTGGTCTGCTTGCCTATTCAACATTGGCAGCAGGCGTGCTGACCGGAAAATATCTCGGCGGTAAAATCCCCGAAGGATCGCGTGCTTCGGTAATGGACGGTGGCATGTGGCGGGATAATTCCTATTCACAGCCAGCAATCCTCGCTTACATCGATGTTGCGAAGAAGCATGGTCTTGATATTGCGCAGATGGCGATTGCTTTTTCTGCATCAAGACCTTTCATGACCTCTGTCATTATTGGAGCAACAACCGTCGAACAGCTTAAGACAAATATCGCTGCAAGCGAATTAAAGCTTTCGGACGAAGTGCTGGCGGACATCGAAAACGTCTACCGCAATTTCCCGCGTCCTCTTTGATTGAAAATAGCCAGCCACCTATGTGTGGCTGGCTTTTAGCCTAGCGTGTCGCGTTTCATCCTACCCATCGGCTCGCTCTATCTTCTTGTTTTTACGCATCTCGTTCTCGTAAAATCGGTTCTCACTTTTCCGCGACATGCTTTAGATAGGCCACGCGTTGGATTGGCGTGTCGCTTGATGAACTGACGACTGAGGCAGTCGAGCCGCATATATTAGTTGCAGCACAAAGAGCCTCCTGGGAATTAAACGCTCAGGCGATTTCAACTTGATGTTGCGCTTCTGTGCGCGCTGTGCGCCAGGACGAAAACAGAAAGGCCGCAATGAAAATTACGGTCATCAGCAGAACGATTGTTGGAGCAGGGGCGCTGTCGATGAAAAATGACAGATAAACGCCCATAAAAGACGAAAACACAGCAACGATAATTGCGACAATCATCATGCTGCTGAACCTGCGGGTGAGCAGGAAGGCGATTGCACCGGGTGCGATTAGCAGAGAAATCGCCAGTATGATGCCGACTGCTTTCAAAACACCGACGATCGTCAGCGAAATCAGGCACAGAAGTCCATAATGAAGAAACCTGACAGGCAAGCCGACAGCGCGCGCCTGCGCAGGATCAAACGCATGGAGCAGGAAATCTCGCCATTTGACGATGAGAACGCCGGCGGTCACAGCTGCGATAATTGCTGTCTCAATCAGGTCGCTGGTGTTGATGCCCAGAATATCGCCAAACAGGATGTGATCGAGGTGAACATTTGCGCGCACGGAGACGTAAAGCACGAGCCCCAGCCCAAACATGCCGGAGAAGACAATGCCCATGACCGTATTCTGCTTGATACGGCTGTTTTCTTTGAGAAAGCCGGTGGCAAGCGCGCAGACCATGCCAGCAACGAAAGCACCGATGCCAAAAGGAAGGCCAACCATATAGGCGATCACAACCCCCGGCAGTACAGCGTGGCTGATCGCATCGCCCATCAGTGACCAGCCTTTAAGAACCAGAAAGCAGGAGAGCAGGGCGGTCGGAATGGCAATCAGCACCGAGGCAGCCAATGCGTAGATCATGAAGTCAAACTGAAACGGCATCAGGAGTGTTTCGGGAAAGCTCATAGCTTAACCTCCTTGAATGCTTTGGTCGCACGTCGGCGGGCCGCAAACATTCCATGCTTGGGCGCCAAAAAAAATACGGCAAGAAACACAAGCGTTTGCAGCACGACGATAATGCCACCTGTCGCGCCGTCCATGAAATAGCTGGCATAGGCACCCATGAAGCTGGTCAGTGCGCCAATAAGCACCGCAATCCACAAAAGCCGTGAAAAGCGGTCTGTGAGGAGATACGCGGTCGCTCCGGGTGTCACGACCATACAGATGACCAAAAACGCGCCTACGGTCTGCATTGCCGCAACGGTGGATGCTGAAAGCAGCGTAAAGAACATGATTTTCAATGCGGTTGGCTTTAAGCCGATGGAACGCGCATGGCTTTCGTCGAAAAAGACCACCATCAGGTCTTTCCATTTCAACAGCAGCAACGCCAGCGAAACGAAGCCGATGATCGCCAGTTGCAGAATATCGCCGGGCGTTATCGCCAGAATATTGCCAAGCACAATGGTCTGAATGTTGATCGCAGTTGGCCGCAAAGAAATCATAAAGAGACCAAGACCGAAGAACGCTGTGAAAATCAGCCCGATAATCGCATCTTCCTTGAGCTTTGTACGCTGATTGAGAAACAGCATCGCCGCCGCAGCCAGCCCGCCGGAAAAGAAAGCCCCGACAGAAAATGGCAGGCCCAGCATATAGGCTCCCGCCACGCCGGGAACGATGGAGTGGGAGAGAGCGTCGCCGATGAGCGACCAGCCCTTGAGCATCAAATAGGCAGACAGAAATGCACAAACACCGCCAACAAGAGCCGAAACCCACATCGCATTGAGCATATAGCCATAAGAAAACGGTTCGAGCAGCAGAGCCATCAATTCTGCCCTTCCTGCTTTTGCTCATAAAGCACAAATGGCCGTTCATCATCGGTAATCACACCAACGGCCGAACGATCGGATTGCTTGGCCTCATTCAGAATAAGATGACGCAGAACGCCGCCAAATGTCTTTTCGAGATTGGCCTGTGTGAAAACTTCCTTCGTTGAACCATAAGCAAGCACAGTATTCTTGACGAGAACAGTGCGGTCACAAAATTCAGGAACGCTGCCAAGATTATGTGTCGAGACCAGCATGACCCGGCCTTCATCACGAAGCCCACGCAGCAGCAGCACAATCGCCTCCTCGGTCTTCACGTCTACCCCGGTAAAAGGTTCATCAAGAAGGATTACCTGCGCATCTTGCGCAAGCGCACGAGCGAGAAATACGCGCTTTTTTTGACCGCCGGAAAGCTCACCAATCTGCCGCTTGCGAAAATCCAGCATATTGACGCGACCGAGCGCCTTTTCCACCGCCTCATGGTCGGCACGACGCGCAACACGCATCATGCCCATATGTCCATAGCGGCCCATCATAACGACATCTTCCACCAGAACAGGGAAGTTCCAGTCTACCTCTTCGCTTTGCGGCACATAGGCGACGAGATTGCGCTTGAGTGCCTGTTTTACCGGCTGGCCAAGAATAGAAATGTCGCCCTTTGCCAGACGAACAAACCCCATAATGGCCTTAAACAGTGTCGACTTGCCCGATCCATTCACACCAACCAGCGCCGTAATCGTGCCTGTTGGAATTTCAAAGCTCGCATTGCGCAGTGCTGTGTGGCCGTTGCGATAGGTGACGGTTGCATCTTTGACTTTAAGCCCTTCAGACACGCTATCATTGAGCGCGGCTTGTGCCCGAAGGTGTTGATCTATCGGAACATTCATTGTTTGAGGCCTTTTGCAATCGTGCCCGATGTAACTTTGAGAAGGTCAATATAGGTCGCAACAGGGCCATCAGCTTCGGAGAGAGAATCGACGTAAAGCACGCCGCCATATGTCGCGCCGGTTTCGCGCGCGACCTGCTTCGCAGGGGCTGCCGACACCGTACTTTCCGAGAAAACCGCGGTGATCGTATTTGCACGCACGGCGTCAATCACTTTGCGAACCTGCTGCGGAGTGCCTTGCTGGTCGGCATTAATTGGCCAAAGGTAAAGTTCCTTGAGATCAAAATCACGGGCGAGATAGGAGAATGCTCCCTCGCTGGTGACCAGCCATCGCTTGTCAGCCGGAATCAATGCGAATTCGGCGCTGATCGGATCGATGGTCGCTTTTATCTTAGCCTTATACTTCTCCGCATTGGCTTTGTAAGCCTCTGCATTTTCCGGGTCATATTTGACGAAAGCATCACGGATATTATCGACATAGATGAGAGCAGAGGTCGGGGACATCCACGCATGTGGATTTGGTTTGCCGCTATACGGACCCTCGGTGATGCCCATCGGCACAACGCCGTCGCTCACCACCACGCTTGGAACATTTTTGAGGCGTGAGAAGAATTTCTCAAACCATAGTTCCAGACCGAGACCGTTCCAAAGAATAAGATCCGCACCCTGCGCCTTAATGAGATCTCCGGGGGTGGGCTGATATTCGTGAATTTCAGCACCGGGTTTTGTGATCGATTCAACCGTTGCTGTATCACCAGCCACATTGCGCGCAATGTCGGCGATGACCGTAAACGTCGTTATCGCCTTAAATTTGTTTGATGCAAATGCATTTGCCGGTGCCATCAGTATCACAAGGCTCACAGCCAGACTTGTAAACAGTCTGCGGTTGATCGGTCGATGCATTGCTCTCTCCTTCAAATTCATCCTGTCGGCTGCAAGACGGTGCACGGCCGGATACCTTTAATGCGAATAATTAGCATTTGCATAAATGAAGTGAGAGTGACTTTCAAGCGCTTTTGCAAATCATTTGCAATAATGCCGTAACCGAATTTCCATAGGTGATTTTGCGATTTTTCACTTATAAATTGTATTAACGTGATTTCTGTGTAATTTTTCTTCTATGGGCGAAAGCTTCGTTTAGGCCATTTGAGGCGGTAAACCCTCTGCTTGAGATAGAGCTTCAACGGCATAAGAAAGTAATTGGAATCCCATTTTCATTTTTTAATTTTGATTTGATCATCGGGGATACTAATGCGGTTAAAGATGAAAAATAATATTAAAATTCATGAATATAAGGGCAATTTATCCACGGGCAACAAAGGAGGGGAGAGTTTTACCGCGGACGAAATTTCAAGGGGAGCCTTTCTCTACACCCGCTCCTCAACAGGGATCGATATCTACACGCCGGAAGATATAGTCGCGCCCATTTTGCTTGAACCTGTGCGCAACCTTAGATGGAAATTTCCTGAAGGGGGTGAAAATACATCAAGCTTTTCGGCAGGTACGGTTTTGCTCATTCCGGCGGATCAAAGAACGATTATAACCTGGCCCGGGCAGGTCAAGTTATTGAAAGTCTTTATCGGTCGAGATCAAAATTGCGGGCAAGATGCTCAAGATATAGCCTTGCGCGTTAGCGATACGCATGGCCGTATGATCATTTTTTACAGCAAGCAATGTTTACGGATCAGTGAATTGATTTTGGAGCAATTGCGGGTAGAAACCCCTTCGGCGCAAAGTTATCTTGAATCATTATATTCTGCACTTCTCTATCAAATTGCGTCTAATGCAGCGACTTCGCTTAGCATGGAGGCTTCACCGTCCGGTTTGCGAAGTTACGCCTGTCGGCAGATAGAGGATTACATGAAAGAAAACTTCCGCAATTCGATCAATGTGCCGCAAATGGCATCGTTGCTCAACATGTCTGCCGGGCATTTTTCGATGTGTTTTCGCAAAAGCTTTGGCCTTACGCCATATCAGTACTTGATGGGACTGCGGTTAGACGAAGCAGAAAAGTGGCTCATTGAAACCGACATGCCAATCAGTGAAATTGCAATAAAGCTTAATTTTTCGAGCCAGAGTCATTTTACGACTGCTCTAAAAAAATATCGCAATCTGACACCAGGTGAGGTTAGGCGGCGTAGAAGCAAGGAATATCTTCAAACAAAGACGAAGCGATAGCACAGCCCCAACGGCGGGTATCAGCCTGCCGTCGGCGTGGAGCCTCGCTTAAGCCACTTACGCCAGATGTGAACCTCACTCTTACGGCGCCAGCGCCTGACACGATGGGAATCGTTTGAAAGAACGATCAGCCCAAGTGGAAGCATCCAGAAGCCGAGGATGGGCAGGAATCCAAGCGTACCTCCGACTACCAGCGATCCTCCCAGCGTTCTGCGCATTGCGACGGACTGCGGCATAGGGATTCGCTTTCCGAGAATCACAATTGTGCGTTTTGGTGGTTTAAGGCCGTCTTGTTGGTCCACTTTTTCAGTCTCGCACGGTTTGAGGTGTTTAATTTATTTGTAAAACGCACCAGAGAATATAGGGTTTCGTGAGAAGAATGCAAAAATTTGGAAAAAAACGAAAATAGGGCTTGGCAAATCAGAAATCCTCCTGCTATACGCCACCTCGCTGACGCAACGAGCACCTCTTCCCCGGTAGCTCAGTGGTAGAGCAACCGGCTGTTAACCGGTTGGTCGCTGGTTCGAATCCGGCCCGGGGAGCCACTTACTTTTTTAGGCTATATTGACCTAATAAAATAAGTTAAGCTAAATAGCGGTTTACGGCTCGACGTTGCAAATTCAATTCAATATCTGATACAAATCGGCTACAATCTAGATTACATTCTGGGTTACATTGTAGGCGGCGACTTTGTCAGTTGATATTACGAAATACGTGCAGCGACAGCCGAGTGGAATTTACCGCTATTATAGGCGCGTGCCCGTTGAAGTGTCGAATCATGACAAGCGCACGTTCGTAAAAATTAGCCTCAAAACGAAGAATCATAAAGATGCTCTGGAAAGGGCACAGGGCGTCCATGACGCGACGGAGCGTCTTTGGTCGGCAATGTCTTCTGGAAACGACAATCGCCCTGAATGGGAGCGCTATGAGGCTGCTGTGCGAACTGCGCAGTCGTTAGGTTTTGGGTATAAGACAGCGGCGGACATCGCAGCAGGATCGTATCAGGATCTGTTTGCGAGGTCGAAACAGGCCGCAGAAGTGACCGAAACTCAGCCATCTGCGGCGAAGGCAATCGTCGGACTTGTTGATTTCCCCAACCCACGAATCTCCGACGTCTGGAAGATGTACGAGAAGTTCAATCAGGCTGGATTGGCTGGATTGTCTGAAGGCCAGATGTCAAAGCACAAGGTCTCACGCGAGCGCGCTATTAAATATGCAAGCGATCTTCTGGATGATGTGCGGTTGAGTGAAGTGACTCGCGCCGATGTGCTGCGATATCGCCAATGGTGGACTGATAAAATCGCTATCGAGAAACTGAAGGCATACAGCGCCAACCGCAGCTTTAGCGACATGAAAGGCATGCTGTCAGTTATCGACGATGCCTTACAGACCAGCTTTCGCATTCCGTGGGCAGGGATACGCCTCAAAGAAACCAATGCTACAAAGCTGGACAAGCGTCCGCCGTTTTCAGTTTCATGGGTTCAAGATCGCTTGTTGCAGCCCGGTGCACTTGACGACATCAATATAGACGCGCGTTTAATTATCTACACTATGATTGAAACAGGCATGCGGTTAGGCGAGGTGTGTAACCTTCGTCCTGAAGATATTCGTCTGGAAGATGACGTGCCTCATGTTGAGGTGGCAGAACGCGAAGACCGCCGCCAGAAAACCGACTATTCGGTTAGGCGTATTCCCTTGGTAGGTGTTGCGTACTGGGCCATGGAGCAAGCTCCGGACGGGTTTACTCGTTACGCTGACAAGTCGGATTCAGCGTCTGCTGCGATAAATAAGTTTTTGAGGTCAAAAGATTTATTCCCGTCTCCTAAACACACTATCTATTCGCTCCGACACACCTTTCAGGATCGAATAGAGAATGTTGGCGCATCAGATCGCATGCAGGCAGACCTTATGGGGCATGAATTCGGACGTCCTAAATACGGCGATGGCGCCGAGATGAAACGGCGCCAAGAGCTACTGGAGTCAATTAAATTGAAATGGGAAGGCTAGGCAGATCGAAGGATTGACTGAGCACGGGAAATTGCGCTGCCACGGGTTTGAGCGGCGAGGAGTTCGGCTTCGGCGCGTTCTAATAGCGGGATGGCTGCTTCTCCGAATTTTACGACAAGCTTGGCTGTGTTTCTCACGCACTCCTCGTATTCGGCCAGCGTGAAGGAATGGCTCATCTACTCACCGCCTTTCAGGGCTTGGCGACCTGACACGTCTATGGCGAATACCTCGACCGGGTTCGGGCCGAAATGTGGATGAGTGATTGTCTTGCGAGCAAAGCCACGCCATGGAAGTTCAAGGCGGCGTTCGGTGTCGTCTCGCTTCGGATAGCCCTTAGTCAGGACGATGCCGTCAAACGAAAGCTTATATCCCCACATATTGTGCAGTCGCTTGGTCCAGTAGTCGTTCGCAAGCCTATATTCCTCGGTCTTTGTGCCATCACGGATCGCGTCGAAGTATTCAGCTTTAAGGGCAAGTTGTAGCTTCATTCTGCCTTCTCCCCTAGTGGGCTGGCGTTGAGCATGGCGCGCCAAAGGCCACGGTTGCGCGGGTGTGTTTCAGTTGCGGTTACATGCTCATCCCATGCGTAACCCGCTTCAAGCGCTGCCTCAGTAGGATCCTGTATAGCGGCGAGGATGGTGGCAAGGATTTCATCGCACATCACGTCCATCGACCCGTACGCCAACCTGTCGGCGATTAAATCACTGATCTGTTGTTTCAGTTCATTTCTGGTCATGGCTGGCCTCATACTGCTTCCAAGTTGGTGACATAGACTGCAAGCGCGTCCGATGAGGTTCAGGGCAAACCTTCCATCCGATCCACGATAGGGCTTTGAAAAGCTGCCAGCGTATTTCATTGATCATTGCTTGCCTCCTTTGCGCGCAAGATGGCGATCAGAAGGGCGATGGAGGGGACTGGAGACCAAGATGCCTTTCCGCCAACGAACGATGCTCGCCACTGGCATTTTCCTTCAAACGCAATCCGCGCCAAATAAGGCCTTTCATTCGGCAACACCCTCTCAGCCAGTGCGATACATGCGTCTATAGAGGCGGTAACTTCCGGGATAGGGTTGCAGCATGGATCCCCGTCTATTTCGAAAAGCAAATCATCATCGCACCAATCTGGGTCAATTCTGACGTTAGTTGCACCTTCGGAGTTTTTGCCGCCGTATTGGAATAGGATGCAAATCTCCGCATCCACTTCCCTATCAGGCCCGTCCAGCTTGGATAGTCTGTCAATGAGGGTCATGGGCGATCCACCAAGGCGGCGCGTACTTTGCGGTTGGCCTTAGCGTATGGACTTCCCGCAGACCCACGTTCGATTTTACGAAGCGCTTTCATGTCAAATTCCGAGAGGTTCATGGCTTTGACAGCTTGGCGCGTGACGCCAAGTTCAGACAATGCATCATGCGCAATCGTTGGTTCATCGTGAAGATTGACAATGTTGCAGCAGGCCAACACATAGCCATGTTCGAAAGCGATCTTTTCTGCCGCCGCTAGTTGGGTTTCGAGGGCTTGACGATCGTAATTGTCATTTGACCGCGCCGTATTGATCGCATCGGCAACAGCTTCGTGCGTATCAATTTCAATCCCAATAGCTTCGCAGAAACGTACCCATTCGCCGGACTGCTGAACGCGTTCTTCCTCCAACTCCTTCACCCGCGCAGTCAACGCCGCGTTGTCGGCTTCGAGAGTTGATTGCTTGACGATTTGCGTTTCTTGGTCAGCTGTAACACGTTCGAGAAATTCAATCCTCGCATCCTTAGACGCATTGATGGCCTCGGCCTGCGAGCGGGTGACGAGTTCGCGAAGTTCGTAAGGAATGCCAGCTTCATCTTTTCCGTTTGCTCTGATGAATGACAATTCACTAGGCAAGCGAGGATTACGCCATTGATGATTGCCGGTCTGAAGCAAGCAACGCATTTGCGTTTCAACCGTATCCAACCCTTCGACCGGCGCGGCGTGGCGGGTGTTCCAAGCGGCCTCAAATCCAAGCCATGCGGTATCAGTGTCAGGGTCCATGAACTTTGAAAACTGACCGTTAATATGGACAGGGCTTAGGTTCCAATTGGCGTGATGCTGTCTTGTCCATTTGATGAACGAGGCAAGGCAAGGCTTCAATTCATTCGCCATGGTTGATGCCTCCTACGAGTTTGAATACGGGAAAAGCACTTGCGGACAGACATTCGAAATCAACACGATTGTCGTCAGGAATTGCGATCAGATGGTTGTCTCCGCACTCGGAAGCAGTCCAGATTGTTCCTGCTAATGCTTTTTTCCATGATCGGAACATATTAAGATGTTGCTGATTTCCGTGCTCGAGTTCAGCGTTGAATATAAGGCGGTCGCCCACTCGGAGATCACGCATCGTTGCCTCCTGTCGGGCGGGTGGATACGCGCTCGATCTTATAATCGCAGTAGCGTTCAACGCTGTTGAACCATAAGTCTTCGGAAGGTGAATATCCTTCTTCGTCAACATCGTCTGGTCGCTCAATCACGTTGCATTCTACAGCGCGAGCAACGACCGTTTTACCTTGAACAACCATGATCCCATCGGTATCAAAAGACCATTCGCCATCATTGTAGCTGCCCTTTCGGTACTCCGAGAGAACTTGCTCGGCGCACTTTATGGCTTCATCAATGGTCCTGAATTTACCGACTACGCAATCGCCAAAATGTCCGGGGTCTTTTACCTTAAATATCTTTCTCATCCCGCCACCTCCGGTGAGGCTGGGAGGCGGTCAAGCCGTTCGATCTCAGCAAGTATCAAAGCACCTGCTTTTACGAGATTGCGGCGTGGGCTTGTTGACTTGAGCCATCGAAGCGACCATGGGAATATTTCTATTACAGCTTCTTTGTTCCATGCTGCGGCTAGAAGTGCATAACAGGCTGCGGATTGCGCTATTTCTCCCGATGACCACTTATCGTCATGCTCTGGTGTCCAGCCTTCTGCCTCGACCTGACGGCGGCGTTCGGCCAAAACGTCACGCGCTGCGGCTGATTGCTCCGCTACAGTCTGAGACGAGAGGGCGCGTTCGGCATCCATGCGGCGATAATGTCGGTCTTGAAACCACTTACTGACGGCATCAAAATACGCCTGCCGATCAGCCTCGCTATTTGTTTGGAATGCTTGAAACCGCAATTTATCAATCGCTAATTCTTCTTCCTCCAACGCCTGCGCACGCGGGGATGGGGCAACCGCTTCCATTTCGGAAGTAGTTGGAATTTCGATTGCGGACAGATAGCTGACGATTGCATCTTCCAGCATTTCTCGGTCGGCATCGCTTGGTGTGTAATCACCGTTATCGCCGCGCCACTCATAGCCCTGCACGTAATCATATATGCCTTGAGCATCAACCTTCGCCCCCGTAAGGAAAGGCAGGGCGGCTGTGAGGGCGGTTTCAACCTGTTGAGGATCAACATGCTCAGCCGCAGGTCCCCAGTATTTGGACATAAAAGCCTTCGTTGCTTCACTTACCAACATAACTCACCTCATCACCAACGACGACGGCCCGACCTGTTGCCGCCAGACGGCGAGCAACGGGCAGGGGAATTCCAGCGGTTCCAAGGGATATGCGCTGCGGGCCTAGCCGCAACGCGTTGAGATAAGCAGAGTCAATACTGCTGCCCTGTCTGTCTTGGCCGCGGCTGTCCATTATGCCGCCCTCCGTTTGAAAGGACGGCGATTGTCGTTGGCCGGCCGGATGCGGCGCATACGGATCTTCTCGCCCGTTTTACGCGACACGTCGTAGGCAATGTCTTTGATCTTTGCGGCAGTCGCCGGGTCGCTCACGCGATACCAACGGGCAATCGACAGGATTGATGCTGCAGTCGTGCCCTGAGCAATGAATTCGTCGGTGGTAAGGATGTGCGTCTGTCTGTTAGACATGAATAAGTGCTCCTCGTGTGGTTTTGGTAAGCGTGACGACCCGTGGCGTGAAAACGCTCGGATCGTCGATGGCTGGGAACTCTGGGGCGCTACTCCCCGTCGCTATCTTTCGCGATAAATCATGTAACACCCAGCCCCACTGCACCAACGGTCACAAAGAGACCGATGATAACAGTTATCTCAACGGCTTCGCGCGCTGCGTATCTTATCCAAGGCATCGGTTTAGCGTGCTTTTTGGCGCGGTGATCCGGGCGTCGCATTGGCTCATCGCTGCAAGCGCGATGCACTTCGGTGTCGAGGTCTGGCTCCATGTCGGCGAGCATTTCCAGTAGTGCCCTGTTCATGCTGCGCTCCTTTGCGGTTCGACATTGTCGTTCGCGACGGGCGCAAGGCGATAGTAGCCATTTGGCTCAACACCGCGCTGACGTTTTGGAATCGTCCAGCCGTAAGCGGGTAGAGTCTTGCGGAGATAATGAATCTGGACCAGTACAGTCTGATGCGCGTTCTCAGGCCCGCCGTTCGGGTCAAGCTGGTAAACATTGTCAACTAGATCGTTGATGAACATGCGGCGAGGATGAACGGAAGCAAGGGCTTCCACGATGGCGCGCTGTCCTCTTGGCAGAGGCGCGTCCTGTAGATCAATGGATGGGCTGGACATATTACGCAGCCTCCTGCACCAAAGCGGATTCATTGCTCGACGCTTGTTCAATAGGGCCAGCTGTTGCACCGCTTGTCTGGAAGACTTCGTAAACTTCGCCGGGGCAGAGCTTGGCTAGACGTGTTGCCTCCGCCAGTGCTTGCTCAAACGACCCGTGTTCGTACGGTAGGGTGGTGGCCACGCTCACGCGTCCGGTGTGTTTGCCGCGGCGGAATACAAAGAATCCGCCGCCGATTACTTCGTTCTTGCGAGGTGCTGGCGATCTTCTTCTTCTCGGTGAAACTGTAGTCATAATTGGTACTCCTCGTGCAGTGGTTGGGTCAGCGGATCGGCCGTTAGGCGGGGCTTCTTCGTGCTGTTGGATTTACGTATACGATAAACGTATTTAGCTGTCAAATTAAAAATACGAAAAGCGTATATGACATAGATATACGATTATGCGATAAGCTGTGTATGGAAACGGATGTGATAAAATGGTTTGCTGAAGCGCTTGAAGTTTGCGGGTTAACGCAAGAGCAAGTTGCTAAAGAGTTGGGCTTAAATCGGCAGCCAGCGATCAGTGAAATCCTCAAGGGGAAGCGCCAGCTCAAAGCCAATGAAATGGTCACTATGAGCAGGCTAAGCGGAATGCCTATGCCGGATCGCAGCACAAAAATACCAGTGCTGGGGTATGTTGGAGCAGGGGCTGAAGTCTATCCGATCGACGATGGCGACCCGCTATACGATGTGACTATTAGCAGCGCTCTACCCAAAGATACTGTTGGGGCCATTATCCGCGGCGATAGTATGTATCCGATTTTTGAGGATGGCGATTTGGTCGCTTACTCCGGTATCGAGATGCTGCCTGAAGATGCCCTAGGGAAAACTTGCATGGTGGAGTTGCAAGACGGACGAGTTCTTATAAAAACCGTACGACGTGGTGCAGTTCCTGGTCTTTACACTCTAACTAGCACAAACGCCCCAGACATTGAAGATGTGGAAATTGTCTGGGCCAGGAAGTTTATTATGCGAATGCCGAGGGAGTTTTGGCGATCGCTATAATACGATTATCGTTTGAATTTTAAAGGTCGCGTGAGCGGCCTTTTTTATTGCCGAAAATTGGAAATACGAAAAGCGTATTAATACTCGTTGACATAAATACGAATCGCGTATATATTCCAATCATCAACCGGCGCACCAGACGTTGGAAACACAAAATAGCAGGCAACAAAATGAACATCCTCCCACGGATTTTCGCCCTGAATAGATAGAACCAGATTTGAGGAGAAGCGCCATGATGAACATAGCCGAAAGAAGCCGCATCGCTTCCGCGCCGCAAGGGCCATAGAATTAACAGGGACACTGGTCGCATAACAGCGGCTGGTGCTTTTGGCGTGGCCAGAATTCGGTCGCCACCCATTCTGATGGCGCCGCATCGAAAACTTTGAAGGCGGAGTTTAAGAGCCGGCACCACCCGCTGCTCGCTCCGCCTCGTAATCCCAGCGCTTACACGAGGAGAGCCTAAGCTACTTCTACACGCTGGTTTCCTTCGCAGGTACCACCCCGCGCGAGAAGACAAATGGCTTCGCCAATGCCTTTTGTCAATACCAACCAACACGAGGAGCTATGAATCAACCACAGCTACAAGGCAGACCTGTCTTGCAGGCGGAGGCGCGAAGCCACCGTAATGCAGGAAAGGCATATAGCAAAATTGCATCGATTATGGGTTTAACCAAAGGGCACGTCTGGTCACTACTAGCTGAACGCGCACCGCAGTCTAAGCCTCCTGAGCCGAGCGCAGGCGTTGTTGTTAAACGACGCACCAATCGAGGCTCATGCTCATCTACGTGTCGCGATGTCTTCATTGCGATGCCGCGTATTACAGTTCTGGACGGCCCGTTTATCGGCTCTGCTGCATTGAATGGCGCCACGGTCCACTAGCCTTAAAGGCACGACGGCCTCTCGATACCGCTGGTGCGGTTGGGACGGCCACAGATCAACCTCCTGACAGGAGGAATATCAATGAAATCTCATAACTTGCGTGAGCTCCACAAGGCTTACCAAACCAAATTCACGCGGACTGGTGAGCGGGACACGGCAAACCGCAAGCCTTATCGAACAGCTGCGCAGAAGCTGCATGCCCGCGACACTGCCGTCCTCAAAGTCGGTCGGTATGTTTCTAACGCACCTGTGTCCTTCAGCAGAACGAAGCGAGGTGCAGCGTGACTTGCGACTGCGGCGACTGCTGGGATCTGCCCGGATCAATTGTGACCCACAAGCTTACAGGTTGGAAGGGCATCATCATCGGCGATCGAGATGGCTGCATGTTCCTCACGGTGCGGTTCTGGATACCAGGCACAGGCCTTGGAACGATCGAAGTTTCTCGCTTCGAGGTTGAGCCACCGGCCGATGATGGCGACGGCGGTGGCGGATCTGAGGTCGAAACTGAAGAAGACAATGTCATTCCGGTCGATTTCACCAAGGGCGTGAGGCTGACCAAAAACACCAAAACACGAGGAGTAGCTTGATGGCGCCCTTCAAAGACTACGTCGTCGAAGAGGATCGCATCTTGCCCAGCGAAAGTACGCTGGGCCTTGGTGATCGCTTCGTCCAAGGGCTGTTAGTTGTTGCAGCATTAGCTCTGGCCATCGGCTTTTACTCATGGGTGCTGTCGTGAACGCCCTCATGCCAGTCGGTAATGGCACCGGGAAGATTGCACGTTCGCTGGCTCTGACCGGTTTTACGCTCGGGATCTTGCTGATTGTGGCAGGCTTCATTTTCTGGAACGCAGTGCTGCCGTTCTACGGCTTGCTTTATTTGTGGGGTGGCGAATGACCTACCCACGGTTCCCCACGCTGGCAACTTCTGCGCCAGTCTGGCTGATCGGATCGCTCATTCTGTTGGCCATGATGATCGGATTGAGGCTCGCATGACCGCATTGGCTCTAATCGGCGGCCTGGTCTTGTGCGGCATCATTGCGGTCGGCGTTGCTCAGATCATCATCAAAACCACCACCAAACCAACCACGAGGAGAAGATAATGCGTATTCTCGCAGCTATTTTCGGATTTTTTGCATTCATCATCACGCTGACAGTTGTTTTCGGCTCCTGGTACACAATCGACCAAGGCGAACGAGGCGTCCTGCTGCGCAACGGCGCGCTCGTGGGTACTGCCCAACCTGGTCTGGGTTTCAAAACACCTTGGATCGAAGAGGTGGTGAAGGTCTCAGTCCAGTCGCGAGCCCAGCTCTACAAGGAAGTGCCCGCCTACTCGAAAGACCAGCAATCAGCGGTTCTTTCCCTGTCGGTCAATTATCGAATTCCAGCAGACAAGGTGACCGAGGTCTATAGCGTCTATGGCGGCGAGGATGGTCTTTTGTCTCGGCTTGTCGACCGACGAGTGAATGAAGACCTCAAAACCGTGTTCGGCCAGTTCACTGCAGTAGCAGCAATTCAGGATCGATCCCGCCTTAATCTTGAAGTCGCTTCTGCGATTCAGAGTTCGGTGAAAGGCCCGGTCATTATCGACAGTGTGCAGATTGAGAATATCGACTTCTCAGATGCTTACGAGGCCAGCATCGAGCAACGAATGCTTGCCGAGGTAGAGGTGCAGAAGCTTCGCCAGAACGCCGAACGTGAAAAGGTCCAGGCAGAAATCACGGTCACACAGGCAAAGGCCAACGCTGACGCGGTACGTGCAAAAGCGAATGCAGAAGCCGAAGCAATCCGGATTAAGGGTGATGCAGAAGCGACTTCGATCAAGGCACGCGGCGATGCACTTCGCGAAAATCCCGGCCTTGTGTCTCTGACGCAAGCTGAAAAGTGGAATGGCCAGTTGCCAACAACGATGCTGCCGGGCGGCTCGGTGCCGATGCTGCAGCTGCAATAAGCAAACTCGGCGGGGTTCGCTCCGCCACACCAACACTGACCAAAACATACGAGGAGTCACTTATGGCTATCAGCCTATCAAGCCTCAAATCGACGAAGAGAAACGACCCGCCGGTCATGCTCTTGTATGGCGTCGACGGCATCGGCAAGACCAGCCTTGCAGCTGAGTTTCCAGATCCCATCTATCTGGCCACAGAAGGCGAGCGTCCGCCTTCTGATATCGAAATGGCAACGCCAGGCACGATTGAAAGCTTCGACGACTTGCTCAACATTATCGGCGAACTGCTGACAGTTGAGCATGATCGGCGCACCGTGATTATCGACAGCGCCGACGGCCTAGAACCGCTTGTCTGGGGGGCGACCTGTGCCCGCCTTGGTATCAACAGCATTGAGGAAGCTGGATTCGGTAAAGGCTACGTGGAAGCTGATACCGAATGGAATGAGCTCATGTCGGCCCTGTCGGCGCTCGCTCAAGCTGGCATTTATGTGGTCATCCTTGCCCATCCCGAGATTGTGCGCTTCGACAGCCCGACGACAGATCCTTATTCGAGGTATCAGCCGAAACTGCACAAGCGCGCCAATGCACTTGTTCGCGAAAAGTCTGACGTTGTGGCCTTCATGAACTACCGCGTTTCCATCAAGGAAAAGGAAGTCGCGCGCCAGACAAAGGTCGCACATGCAGAGGGCGGCAAAGAGCGCCAGATCCATCTGAATGAAGGTGCGGGCTTCAATGCCAAGAACCGCTATTCGATGCCCGACGCCGTTCCATACCGCAAAGGGCAGGGCTTCACCGAGCTGGCGAAGTACTGGCCGGTCACACTGCCGGAGGCTGCTTGATGGAAAAAGCACTTGCTGGACTGGTCACGATTGCCGCCATCCTTTTCTTTGCACCACTGATCGGCGTTCTCTTTGGCGCGTTTTCGGGATGGGTTGTCGGTCTCTTCTTCACTGAAACAGTGCAGGAATTCATCACCGCTTTAGGCATCAATGCTGGCCACATGTCACTTTGGCAGATAGGGGCCGCGCTTGGCTTCATCGGTGGGTTTTTCCGACCCACTGTGTTTCGCGCAAAGTCTTAATCTGCGCTTTCACCACACCACCAACACGAGGACTAACATATGGCGAGACTTGGCACGGCGTTTGACGCCACCCAACACGATACGACGCAGTCGGACTATTCCGAACTGCCGAACGGTACATACAAGATGGAAATCGAGGCGGCCGACGTGGTGCCGACTTCGACCGGCAGCGGCACCATTCTGAAAACAACAATGAAGGTGCTGGAGCCGGAAGATTACGCCGAGCGCAAGCTTTTCACGAACTACAACATTGAGAACAAGAACCCGCAGGCGCAGGAGATCGGCCAGCGTCAGTTCGCCAGCCTTTGCCGCGCGCTTGAAATGTCCTCGGTAGAAGACACCGACGATCTGCTTTTCAAATCGTTCACAGTACGCGTTGCTCTCGGGAAGCCTTCAAAAGACGGCCAGTATCCGGCGCGAGCCGAGATCAAGAAGTACTTCTTCCCTGACGAAAACAACGGGCCAGAGCCGAGCATTGACGCTCAGCAGCCTGCGGCGGCAGCGCAGCGACCAGCCAATGACAACCGTCCTGCAGCGGCAAACAACAACAAGCCGGTGCAGCCTGCAAAAACTGCGGGAAGCCGTCCTTGGTCTAAGGCCTAAACCAACCACGGCGCGGTCACCAGCCGCGCCTGACACCACCAACACGAGGTGAAGCCCATGCGGGTAACGCTTGACCGAGCGCAGCTAGCGCACGCCTTGTCGACAGTGACGAAGGCGGTTGAGGCCAGAACGACAATTCCAATTCTTGGCAACGTGCTTTTGTCCGCGGACAAAGGACAGCTGAGCATCACCGGAACCAACCTTGATCTGGAAATCAGCACCAGCTTGCCGGTTCTGGATAGTCAAGATGGCACTGTCACGGTTGCAGGTAAGCTGCTTCTGGATATTGCTAAGCGCGCCACAAGTGACGTTAACTTGGAAGCCGACGGCAATCATCTGGTCGTTAAATCAGGACGTAGCCGTTTCAAGCTGGATACGCTTCCAGCGGTTGACTTCCCATCCTTCAATCACGGCAGCTTCGACACCACGATCGAGTTCGCTCTCGCTGCTCTTGTGCAAGAAGTGCAGTTCGCTGTCAGCACCGAAGATACCCGCTATTACCTGAACGGCGTATTTCTGGAAGCGAGGGACGGCCATATCGTTGCCACGGCGACAGATGGGCATTGTCTCGCGTCAACACGCATTGAACAGGATGCCGCGTTTGCTCCGGTCATTCTGCCTAACAAGTTGCTGCCATTGCTGCCGACAGGCGTCGTGTCAGTTTCGCTGTCGTCAAACAAGGTGATGGTCGAGAGCGGTTCAACTGTCATTGTGTCGAAGCTCGTCGACGGCACATATCCGGATTACGAGCGCGTTATTCCCAAGCCATCAGATCGTGTCGCTACCCTGTCGGCAAAAGCACTGCGCGAAGCCGTCGGCCGCACATCAGTTATCGCCAGCGAGCGTGGTAAAGCCGTTCGGTTCTCATTCGCTTCGGATGCTCTCACGCTTAACGTCGCTAATCCGGATCGCGGCGATGCAACTGAGGAAGTGGAGGTCAACTTCAGCAGCGAGCCACTGACGATCGGTTTCAATGGTCAATATGTCACCGACCTCATGAGTGCATTCGGCACAGATGAAGTCACGATGTCGATGGCCGAGGCCGGAGCGCCTGCGCTGATCACGTCAGCCAGTAGGCCGGGATACAGGTGCGTAATTATGCCGATGCGGGTGTAACGAGATGGTGTGGCCACCAAAGGACGGCAAGCGCTCGTACCACAATTGCTACGGACAGAATCCATACAGCGATGCATTTAAACGCAGCGAATGGCAGCGTGGTTATGATGAAGCGGAAGAAGCCGACAATGTGGAACGCAATGCGCAAATCTCAAGGTGGAATGACCTTTGGAACGTCCCAGAACGCGCCAAAGATGCATACATCGCCATGGAAGATGACTTCTGCCCGCAGCGAGTGCTGGATTTCATGATTGCGATGTACCCGGAGGCTAGCGAATGACCGTGGTTACGTTAAACCAACCCACAGAAACCGCGATTTTCAACGCCGTTGAGTATGCACTGCGGCACGAACCAGTAACAGAAATAGACTTTGACGAGGGCGGGGAATTTGAGATCGAAATCATTGATCCGCATTCCTTAGTGCCTTTCGCAACGTGCTTGCTACGCGAGTTGGGAGTTACAAGCTGATGCCTAAGTTTGCAGTGAACTACACCTTCCATGGCAGATCATCGACATTCGTTGAGGCCGAAAGCCTTGATGCTGCCAAGGCTAAAATAGATGCGGATATTGAACGTGATGACTTCGAACTGGATGCCGATGAACTCGACGATGTTTATTACAACATTTCCGAGATGCACCCCGTAACGCGTGGAGGACGCGGAATCTGGACCTCGTATATCCGCTCCGACGATATTCGCGGTCATCAGTCATCATTGGAATCTTCACCTCTGTTTGGTGGCGCGTAACCGTGGCGCCACTCCCCAAACCACAATCTACAACTGTCGGCGCGATCTACGCTGCTTACGAGGCCCGGGCGAAGTCCTGGGACTCGTGGGGCATCAGCGTGGGCGAGGCAGGCACAGAATGCGACAGGGCGCTTTGGTATGGCTTCAGGTGGGCATCGGCTCACGAAGTCCACAGTGGCCGCCAGCTGCGCTTGTTTGAAACGGGCAACATCGAGGAAGACCGTCTCGTTGCTGATCTTGAGCGCATTGGCGTCAATGTGTACGGGCAGCAAGACAAGATCCGACTAGTGTCTGGGTTCGTGCGCGGCAACTGCGATGGCAAGGCAATGAATGTGCCTGAGGCGTCCAAGACTGAACATCTGCTGGAGTTTAAATCGAGCAATGCCAAAGGATTCGCACTGATTGTTAAAGACGGCTGTCAGAAAGCAAAGCCGCTTCATTATGCTCAGTGCCAGCTTGGAATGCATGCCTTCGGTCTGAGCCGGTGCCTTTATCTCGTCTCATGCAAGGACAGCGACAGCCTTTATTCAGAGCGCATCGAATACGATCTGGAATTCTGCCTTCGGCTGGTAGCGCGCTGCGAACGCATCGTATTTTCAGACACGCCCCCGAGCAGAATTAGCGAAAACCCGGAGTTCTTTGGATGCATGTTCTGCAAGCACAAAGCTGTCTGCCATCATGAGGCACAGCCGCGCGTGAACTGCCGAACCTGCCTTCATGCTCAGCCTGAAAGCGGTGGTGATTGTCATATCTCATGCGCACGATGGGCAAAGCCATTGTCGATCGACGAGCAGCGCGACGGGTGCCCAGCGCATTTGTATCTGCCGGGCATGGTGAATGGCGAACAGATTGATGTCGACGAGGAGGCGGAGACAATTACTTACCAGATGAAGCCGGGTGAGGTTTGGGTAGATGGAGCTAAGGGTTAAGACCAGTATTGAGAGAGGCGCTCTTCTTCGCGATCAATAGATGAATTAAAGTATATCAATGCGTTTGTCAGTAAAGATTTCTCGCTAAGAAATTCATCGGATTTGTAGTCTCCGTCTTCTGTTAGTTTGTTAACTCTGTTCGCAAAGATAGCAGCCAGTCTAGCGTTCTGACGTAGTTCAAAGGGAAATTGACGAGTTATTTTATAAACTTCTTCCTCTGATATTTTGGGATATTGAATATAGTTCGAGTTCGATATTCGACCTATTTTGGTAGACCAGGAATTTTCAGCAAAAGCGACAGAACGATAAATCTCTCTGAGTCTATCTAGATTATCTAGTTCTTCTTTCAGTGAACGCTTTACCATTGCCACATGCTGCCTGCGATTGGCATCCAATTGCTGCTTAGCAACCACAACAGCAACCAAAACCGGGATGCCCGCAAGGATCGTTCCGTAGTCCTTCATAAGCACCAAGAACGCTTCCCCAAAGGTCGGCAGCTTTGCATAGAGCGCACCGAAGACCATCGCGCAAACACCGACGTAGACCGCAGTCGCCACGTACAAAATCGATGAAGAAAACTGCTCGTTTTCTTTTTCTACTTTCTCTTTATCAGACAAGGTAACGCCCCCAACATGCTAACCTTACGAAACTACCAGTCAGAAGCAATAGACGCCGTTTTCGACTATTGGCAAGAGGAGGCGGGCAATCCGCTTGTTGATCTTGCAACCGGCTGCGGCAAGTCGTTGGTTATGGCGTCGTTGATCCAGCGCCTCGTTGAAGGCTGGCCTGCTATGCGCGTGATGGTCGTCACCCACGTTGCAGAGCTGATCGAACAGAATTATCTGGAATTGCTTGGCGTTTGGCCGTTTGCGCCTGCCGGCATCTATTCAGCTGGTTTGGGTCGTCGTGATGCGCGCAGTCAGATCGTGTTTGCCGGTATTCAGACTGTTCACAATAAGGCGGATCAGCTCTGCGGCGTTGAGCGAGACGAAAAGGGCAAAATAACCAAAGTCTCAACTCACGTTGACGTGCTGATGGTCGACGAGTGCCACCTTATCCCGATCAATAGCAACACAATGTATCGCAAGTTCATCGACGCGCTGCTCGAGATAAACCCGGACATGAAGATTCTCGGACTGACTGCCACACCGTATCGGCTGGACAGCGGTCGCTTGGATGAGGGCGCAGATCGCCTGTTTGACCAGATCGTCTACACATACGGCGTTGCTGACGGAATCCGTGACGGCTTCCTTGCTCCGCTAACGAGCAAGCCAACAGCTACAGAATACGACGTTAAAGGAGTGGGAAGGCTCGGTGGCGACTACAAACAGCGCGCGCTGGAAGAAGCGATCAATCGAACAGACCTCAATGATGCGGTGGTTTCTGAGATTATAGCAAAGGGTGCCGATCGTCGTTCGTGGTTGTGTTTCTGTGCTGGCGTGAAAGCTGCACTGGACGTCCGCGACGTATTCAGATCACGCGGCATTACATGTGAAGCCGTAACGGGCGATACGCCGAAGGAAGAACGCCGCCGCATCCTAGAGGACTTCAAAGCGTACCGTATCCAGTGCGTGACGAACAATTCAGTTCTTACAACAGGATTCAATCATAAGGGCGTTGATTTAATTGCATTTATGCGCCCAACCCTGTCATTGAGTTTGTACGTACAGATGGCCGGCCGTGGCACTCGTCCGCTCTACAAGGCAGGTGCGCCACTAGATACGGTTGAGGAGCGGCTTGCTGCTATCTCGGCAGGACCAAAGAAGAATTGCCTGGTACTCGACTTCGCGAAACTCGTCGACCGGCATGGCCCTGTCGACATGGTCGAGCCGAAAGCGCCAAGCGCTGGCAACGGTGAACCGCCAATCAAGATCTGCCCGACCGTGCCTGACGACAACGGCGCGGTCGGTTGCGGTGAGAAGGTGCACATCTCGCTGATGAAATGCCCATGCTGCGGCTATGACTTCCCGCCGAATGAAGATGAGAAGCTAACACGGCAGGCAGCCGACGTTCCGATTGTCAGCACTGCCGAAGCAGAATGGCGCAAGGTAACCGGCAGGACGTTTCACTTTCACGAAGGTAAGGGCGACAAGCCACCGTCGGTCAAGTGCAGCTACATCGCTGGCTATACGCAGATCAATGAGTGGCTTTGCCCTCAGCATACTGGTTTCGCACAAACCAAGGCGCATCGATGGTGGACGCAGCACGGAGGCCAGCGGCCGTTTCCTAAGACGGTCATGGAATGGCTTGAACGCCAGCGTGAGTTGCTCCCCACCGACGAAATCAGCGTCGTGCCGAACGGCAAATACTGGAATGTGAAAGACGTGCGGGCAGGTGTGGCGGCAGATAACGACAACTTGCCTGAGCCTGCAAACGACAATGTGTCGGTAGGTCTTTCGGAGATGTTGGACGACGAAATACCATTCTGACCACCCATTAACACACCATTTATTATAGTGCCGCACCATCGGCATTACCAGCCACACGAGGAGCATCAAATGAATAATGCAGAAACTTACGATCCGTATAACGCCAGAACCACAGCGCAGGCAGGCCACAACAATCCGCCGACCTCTGCATATGAAGAGATCAAGCAGGAAATCGAAGACCTGTTCGCCGAAGCCAAGAATTTCGCGGACGGCGAAGCCATCGACAATCAGGCTCTTGCGGATGCTGTGACCGAGTTACACGACAAGTTGCACGATGCTGGAAAGCGCGCCGATGAGGTTCGCAAGGACGAAGCCAAGCCGCATGACGACGCGAAGGCCGAAATCCAGACCCGCTACAACAAGCTGATCGGCAATACCAAGACATCAGGCAAAGGCAATGTCGTCCTCGGCAAGGAAGTGCTGCAAGGGCTGCTGACACCTTGGCGCAATAAGGTTGCCGCTGAAAAGGAAGCTGCAGCTAAATCCGCGCGGGAGGAAGCCGATCGCTTAATCCGCGAGGCGCAGGAAGCCATGCAGGCGAGTGCTGGTAATCTGGAAGCGCGCGAGCAGTCCGAGGAACTGGTCAAGGAAGCGAAACAGGCTGACCGGTGGGCGAAGCGCGAAAACAAGGCTGCAACGACCGGCACTGGCCTGCGGTCGGTATGGCATTGCGATCTGGTTGACGAAGGCGTCGCGCTTGATTGGGCATATGGCCGTGCGCCGGAGCGTTTCAAAGCTGTCGTGCAAGCAATGGCCGAGGAAACCGTACGCGCCGGTATGCGCCAGGTACCGGGCTTTAATGTGCGAGAGGAGAGGGTGGCGAGGTGATGGCCAAACTAGATCCCGCGGACTATGTGCCGCGCATCAAACGCTTGCGCGAGCAAGGGATTGGGCTGGATGAGGCAAGGAAGCAGGTAGACCGTGAGTACCTGCTGAACGCAATCGATAACGCGTCAAACTTCTATGAACTGCGTGGTGTAATGCGCGCCTGCATGGAGAAGGTGCTGCGACCAACTACGGTGATCAGTTCATGAAATGCCCCGAATGTGGCGGCACGGCAGAAGCGGAATGCGTTGACGTCGGGGTCGGCCTATACATCAGCAATGAATAGGAATGCCCGTGCGGTTACAATTCAGCGGCTGATGGACGGATGAATGTCTCCACCTATGACGACTGGTTTCCAGACCTTTACAGCCCGATCGCTGCTTGCCAGCAAAAGGGCGTCGTTCCGCGTTGCAGTGAATGTGGAGAGCCGCAGTTCATGACGCCACACGGGATATGTTGCTCCAACGGACACGGCGGCGCACCCAGCCTTTAATCAACACCACCCCGCTAGCCACCAACTGGCGGGTTACCACACACGAGGAGAGAATATGTCTTACGCAGAGTTGTTGGCGCGTAAAAGCGCCGACGCGCCACTGCGCGGGCTTTCGTCTATTCCGTCATTGCATGAAGGCATGTTTGCTTATCAGCGTGACGTAACCGAGTTTCTACTTGGTGTAGGCGGGGGTGCCGCGTTCCTAGATACAGGGCTTGGGAAAAGCTTTGTCGCGTTAGAATGGGCGAGAGTAGTTTCAGAGCAGGTCGGAAAGCCGGTTTTGATGCTAGCACCGCTCGCTGTTGCACCACAGCACGTCCGAGAAGCTCAGAAATTCGGATATGAAGACGCTCGCGTTGTCCGTACCCAAGATGACGTTGGGCCCGGCATCAACGTAACCAACTATGCCAAAATAGACCATTTCGATCCTAGCGAGTTTTCTGGTGTGGTGCTTGATGAGTCCAGCGTCATCAAGAATTTCACCGGCCAGACAACCCGCAAAATGATTGCGATGTGGAAAGACACGCCTTTTCGTTTGGCATGCACCGCAACGCCAGCGCCGAATGACCACATGGAATTGGGCCAGCATTCGCAGTTCTTGGGCGTGATGAATTCCAACGAGATGTTAACTCGATGGTTTATCGCCGATCAAACGAATATGGGCCGATATCGTCTGAAGGGACACGCCGTAAAACCATACTGGAGTTGGGTTGCGAGTTGGGCCAGATGCATTTCAAAGCCATCAGATATCGGTTATTCCGACGAAGGTTTCGGACTCCCACCTTTGGAAACTTTTCGACACGAGATCAGGGCCGACCTGAGTGTCGATGCGGGAGAAATGTTGTTTCGCATTCCGGATACTAGTGCAACAGCCATTCATAAAGAAAAGCGCCTAACTGCCAGCGCACGAGCTGAGGCAATCGCGGAGCAGGTCAATTCAGAGCGCTCCGAGCCTTGGGTTGTGTGGTGCGACACTGATTATGAAGCCGATGCTTTGACGAGCCGTATTCCCGATGCGGTTGAGGTTCGAGGATCGATGACTGACAAGGTTAAAGAAGATCGATTGGTTGGTTTCAGCGAAGGCAATATCCGTGTGATTGTCAGTAAGCCCTCAATTGCTGGGTTCGGCTTAAATTGGCAACACTGCGCTCGAATGGCATTTGTCGGACTGTCGTTCAGCTACGAGGCATATTACCAGGCTGTGCGTCGCTGCTACAGATTTGGGCAGAAGCGACCAGTTCATGTGCACATTGCGCTAGCAGATACTGAAAGAGCGATCTGGGACACAATCAATCGCAAGAGCGGCGATCACGAGCAAATGAAGCGCGAGATGTACGCAGCGATGCGTCGAGCCCATCAGAAGCGCCAAGTCAAAATCAACTATCAGCCAACCACGCCTGTAAACTTGCCCGATTGGGTGAAGGGAGCTTCCGTATGACCTACGTTCTAGATCAAGCAGCCGGTGAGAAATGGGCGGCTTACAATGCAGACTGCGTGCCATTTACACAGGGCCTGCCTGATGCGTCGATAGATTTCAGTGTTTACTCCCCGCCGTTCTCTTCGCTCTACATCTATTCGGAGAGCGTGGCGGACATGGGAAACTGTGCGACGGACGATGAATTCTTTGAGCAATATCGTTACTTGGTGCGTGAAATGCTTCGCGTGACCCGGCCGGGACGCCTCACTGCAATCCACGTGAAAGACCTGGTCTATTACCAGAATAGCAGTGAACGTGGCACAGCAGGTCTGCGTCCTTTTTCGGATGACTGTACCCGCCTTCATATTGAAGAAGGGTGGGATTTTCATTCGCGGATCACAATCTGGCGCGATCCAGTGCGGGAAATGCAAAAAACTAAAGCTCATGGGCTTCTCTGGAAGACACTTCGCGCTGACAGCACGTTTAGTCGCATGGGCATGCCGGAGTATCTGCTCGTTTTCCGGAAGTGGGCGAAGGATGGCGAAGAAGTTAAACCAGTAACCCACACTAAGGAGAGTTTTCCAGTGACGGACTGGCAGGATCATGCATCGCCAGTATGGAACTTTAGCAAGCAGGATTTGCCCGAGACTGATGTTCTGAATGTTAAGGTTGCCAGATCGGACAAGGACGAAAAGCACCTTTGCCCCATGCCTCTAAACATCACAAAGCGCGCATTGCGTATGTGGTCAAATGCAGGCGAAACCGTTTTCTCGCCGTTTATGGGAATTGGATCTGAAGGATACGTTTCTCTGCAAAATAACCGCCGCTTTATCGGAACAGAATTAAATCCAAACTACTTCAAACAGGCCGTGAAAAATCTAGGCGACGCCGCAGCTGTTGGCGAGGTGCCAAGCCTCTTTGGAGATAACGACAACGTCGGGGCTGCAAATGCAGCGTGAATTATTCGGCGGGGCGCTGCCCAGATGCGATTTGCTTTGCCTTCACTGCGGCAATCTTAGCCGGGCGCACAAAAAGTCTGTCGAGGAGGTCGAGTGTCAGATCCTCCAACGCCTCAGCTTCTTCCTTTGTATACGGGTCTTCATCATGGACTGCGTCGTTGCCATCGAGAGCGACAATATCTGCAAGTTCGACGATATCGTGCTCAAGAATTCCCATCTCCCCCATAGCTTTGATGCGGGAACGAAGCGCATTGGCTGGATTCTTTTCGGCAAGTCTCGGATCGTGCGAAAAGATATGCTTGGTCGCCACATCAAGCGTCTTTCGGTACATCGAGCCAGCGGCCTCGTACCAAGTCATTTGACGGCATTCATTTGCTTCGCGAAACAGGCCTGCTATTCGCTTAGGGATATACTCACTCAATTCCATCGAAGTGGTGGCTATGCGAATTGGTGTGCCAGCAAGAGAAGATTGATTGGTCTCTATATTACCCTTTGTATAGGTCATAGGAGATTCACCAATTGCCCTCAAACGGAAAAGATACACCGAGGCTTGTTGACAATCAGTGCATGCCCCAATGACTTCCCATTCATAATTTTTAGCGTCTGTTTGAGTCTGACCGACCAACATATGTTGAATAGTTCGTACCCCACACCGCACACAATCTCGAACAAAGAAAGCCATTTTAAACACCGACCAAGCATAAGCCATACTCCAAGTCACGCTCGCCGATTCCGAGGGGGAATGCAATATGCGGCCTGACGACATCTGCCACGTCTGCCTCCGCCACGCCGTAGGGCTCGGCGTGCAGGAGCACAAAGAACCGATCCGCTGGCTATGCAAGGAATGCGCAGACATTGCCGAGCATATCCGTACCCGCCGCAGGCTAGATCCGTACGAACTGCGCGCTCTTGATGCCGGGGTTGAGTCAGTTGGAGAATTTCTATCAAGCATCAACAAAACCGACCTTGCTGAGTGCGACGAGCTGGAAGCGCGCATGCTGGTGAAAGCCGCATGGGAAGGCTGCGGGCGAGGGATGCGGGAAGCACTCAAAGAAGCACCATTTTAGTTCACTGCAACGGCCCGTTACGTCTCTCGGCATAGACACCGTTCAATAGATCAACCATGTCATCGGCCTCCTGGATATCGAGGTCGGTGATGTAGGTCTCGTTCACCATCGCCACCAAGCCCGTGAATATATCAATCACAGCCCAGGTTCCGTCTGGCATCTGCTTCATATCATAGCGGGTTTCAGCCATGGCAGCGCTCCAAGGATTACTTATGCAGAATATCACCACTCAGCAATTTGCAGAAGACCAAATGCTCGACGTTGCGCTGTCGTATCAAGCGCAAAACTGGCCAGTGTTTCCTTGCCGCCATCGCGACGATGAATATGTCGATCAGGACGGTTGTATTGAGATCCTCGCCACCAAGACCCCGCTCACAAGCAACGGGTTCCGTGGCGCGACGCTTAATGAGCGCATCGTTCGCGAATACTGGCGCCGCAACCCTTCTGCTATGATCGGCGTGCCGACAGGTGCGCCTATTGGTGCATGGGTTCTTGATATTGATCCCAAGCACGGCGGCGACCAAACGCTTGCATCGCTGGAGGCCGTACACGGCGAGCTGCCTGCAACCCTGACAGCAGAAACGACAAGCGGCGGCCGTCACTACTTCTTTCGTCACCGTCAGGGCGCTCGCAATCGCGGCGCACTTGGCTCCGGCGTCGACGTGCGCGGTGACGGCGGTTATGTCATTGCGGCCGGGAGCGTGCCGGAGGTTGGCCTGCCTTATCGCTGGATCTCAGAGCAGGAGCCAGTCGACGCGCCCGACTGGTTACTTGAGCTTGTATTGCCACGCTCATACGAAAGCACTTACACCGCAGCTCCGTCTGTCAGCGGCAAGATCAACGACCGTTATGTCGAGCGTGCAGTTCAATCGGAGCTTGACGATCTTGCACTTGAACCTATGGGCAACCGCAACAATCGCCTGAACGACGCCGCATTTCGTTTGGGCACTTTCGTTGGTGCTGGTGCACTGGCTGAATCCGAAGCGCGCGCTCTGCTGCAGGATGTAGCCAGAGGCTGGGGCCGCGACTGGCCGCGCTGCGTAAAGACCATCGAAAACGGCCTTGCTGCTGGTGCCCGCAGCCCACGCAGCGTGCCGCAGAACGACAACGACAACACACGCCTCGTTGATATCAGCCGGATGATTGCCAATGGACTGGCCAAAGCTGAGGCGCGCACTGATGCTGTTGCAGAGCCAGTTTCGGGATTTGATTCATCTATAAGCGAACCAGAGCAAGCCACTGAAAACAAACGCGCAATCATCGCGACGCCTTTCGTCTGGAAAGACCCTTCGACCCTGCCACGGCGTGAGTTTGCGTTCGGTAAGCACTTCATTCGCAAGTATGTTTCAGTGACGGTTGCGCCGGGCGGTCTCGGCAAAACTGCGAACAGTATCGTTGAAGCGCTGGCCATGGCATCCGGGAGAGCGCTCAATGGCACGAAGCCTCAGAAGCGGTTGAAGGTCTGGTTGTTCAATGCGGAAGATCCCCGCGACGAGCTTGAGCGACGCATCATGGCTGCGTGTATTCATTTCAATCTGAAGCCAGCTGATATTGATGGGCATCTGTTTCTAGATACAGGTCGCGAACAGGAATTGGTCATTGCGATCGACGACAAGAAAGGCGTGCGCATTCAGGAGCCAGTCGTTGAAGCAGTCGTCGAAACGATCTCTGAGCTTGGCATTGACGTGATGATTGTTGACCCCTTCGTGTCGACGCATCAGGTCAATGAAAACGACAACGGCGCAATCGACAAGGTGGCCAAGCTTTGGGCGCAAGTCGCTGACCGGACGAACTGCTCAATCGATATCGTGCATCATCTGCGTAAGGTAAGCGATCGGGAAGCGACTGTCGAAGATGCTCGCGGTGCAGTATCCCTGATCGGGGCGGCGCGCTCGGTGCGTGTACTTAATCGAATGGCTGAAGCGCAAGCCAGTGAGGCTGGCCTTACACACGAAGCGCGGTTTTCTTACTTCTCTGTGACATACGGAAAAGCTAACCTCGCGCCTCTTTCGCACAGAGCTGACTGGCGGAAGTTGGAGAGTGTCGCGCTGGGTAACGGGCAGGGCCTTACCAAGCCTCAAGATCATGCGCCGGTCGTTATATCATGGGCATGGCCGACGAGCGAGGAAGTGGCTGAGACGTTGACCGAGGATGAACGCGACGCAATCCGCGGTGTTGTGAACGGCGGTATGTATAAGCCAGCGCCGCAGGCCAAGGACTGGGTGGGGCGCGCCGTTGCATATGCGCTGCAGCTCGACATCGATGAAGAGACTGACAAGAAGCGTGTGAGCATGATCACCAAGGCGCTGTTCGCGGAGGGCTTCTTAATGAAGGTGGAAGACCGAGATCCTGTTCAGCGCAGGGCGACGACATTTGTTCGAGCGATGTGAAGAGAGCGCCCTACGGGGCGCTTTTTTGTTAGCTATTTTCATGAATGAGAAGATCTACCCACGCTTGAGAATAAGTGAAGTCTTTGTGGGCTGGATGGAAGACGCAGTACCTTTTGTCAGTAACCGCAATTTTCTTATGCCCTTTGGCTTGACGAATATTATGCTTTTTCCAAGCGTTGGTATGATCTGCCATTGTGTAAGGACGACTTGAACCGATCTGCACTGATTTTACAACAGCACCCGGTTTATAGGGGTACAAATCGTCAGCGAGTTTGACTTTTTGTAAGACGTTATGAATTTCCTTGCCTTCGGCCGTGTCTGGGCTGACGAAATGAATGTGTGATTTACCCTTACTGGCGCTGTCGAGTGTATAGATCACTCTGAATTGATATTCGATATCCATAGCTTCATCAGCGGATATCTTATTGGTCAAATTAGCGTCAAGTGATCTGATGCTTTCGGGAATTTCATAGCTCATAAGCTGCGAAGCTTGTTCAATGTCCATCTTCGAAAATTGCAACGCGACCGAAAGGTCAGTTGTGAGGGACAGGTTCGGCCCAAAAAGCTTCACTAACATCGTTTCGAAGTTAAGGCAGCACGCTTGGTAAATCGGCAGAAAAACTGCGTCTGCGCTCCCCATCAATTTATGCTCAACTTTATCCCGTATCTCTTTTAGTGCTTCAAGGTTTTGGCGCATTCCTTTTGTGAGGGGGCAGTCTGCTAATGTGAGCATATAGCTCAATGACATAGTGCCACCATCATCACGTAAAATACTTTTGTCCTGACGCAATCGATACTCATGCATCAGGTACGTCCACGCGATATTTGCTAGTACTGCAAAATTTTCAGTTTTGAAGCAGAAGCCTGGAGAATTGTACAGCATTACTGCGAGCTTCATGGCCTCTCGGGCTCTAATGAGTCGTTCGTCTTTGTAAGGGTTAAGGCCTGTAATAGGGTCGAAGGACCTCTTCATCTTTTTATAAGATTCAACCGCTGCTGGCGATGCGGGAGGTAATTGCTTGTCCTTCTTGATGCCCGTAATCCGTCCAGAGTTAATGGTCGCATCACGTCCAGTATTAACGAGTGCCTGTATGTCTTGATTCCTAACCCCATCGTTTAGTAGGGCCTTAATAATCATTCGTTCGTGTAGTGATAAAGCTGTTGGTTTATTAGCCATTAGAACCCCCCCGTTTAAGCCAGACGAACAAGTTATCTGGAATTCAACCTGTTTCAAGGTTTGGCAAATACGTCACGGATACACAACCTGCTGTCACAATCAAAATACAACCATAGGTAACGCGTAAGTCTTGTTGCGTAAGTCTCAAAAAACCTAAAAAGACTTGCGCAAAAGCACGCTGCTTTTAGTGCGTAAGAGTTCTTATATAGAAACTTACGCACAAAGCGCGCAGCGCGTAGTTCTATGCGTTTGAGAACTACGCACTTTTTAGAAAATTTCCTGATTGAAAAATACAACCTGATTTGAGGTTGGTTGAAATATTTTGTCGTTCAATCCTTTATTGCTTGACAACCCCCTTCGAGACCCTTTCCATTTTCCTACGCTGACACCGATCAGCGATTCCGCCACCAACGGAAGCCAACCATGAACACGAGGAGAGACTATGACACGAAGACGTGCGCTGAAAAGCGCGCCATCCAACAAGCTCAGTTCAAGTAAGCCAAATTCCAAATCAGCAAGATCAGCAACAAAAGCCACGACGCAAACCGTCCGCATCAATGGCGTTCGAACAATCATCACAACACGCAATGGCAAGGTGACAACAAAAGCAGCCCCGCCTCTGGAATGGGAACTGCAAGCTGCGCAGGTCCGAGCATTACGCAGATTGCCAGAACACGTGCACACAGCGCGAGACGTACGACCGGGCACATTCACACTAGCTGGAGATCAGAACGCAGCCAAGCGCGGACCCAAGGCAAGAGCTGAAGCATTAGCGGCAGGACTGACGCCGGGAGAAGCAGATGTCCGGATCTATCTCTACGGTGGTGTGCTGCGGCAGATTGAGAACAAGGTCGGCAAGGCAAAGCTCGAACCAAGCCAGATCACCCGTCATCCCTTGCTTGATGCTCTTGGATTCCCCGTTGTGGTCGTCAGGGCAGTAAACGAGGACGATGCAGCAGAACAGGCAGTGAGGCTGGTTAAAGGCTGGCTGCTGGAATCTGCGAACGATAACCAACCAAAAACGCACGAGGAAGCAGCATGAGCAAGTCGACACGTCATGGATCGATCGCTGAGCAGCTTAAAGCGCTAATGGCGTTCCGTAATCGCCCTGAAGAAGAATTTGAGCCCATGCAGACGAACTGGTCGGTCACACCGGCTGCGAATGACAACGATCCTGAGGAGATCATAGATTTGCGATTTGAGCGAGATTGGCGGCAGACGCCTTCAGTGCAGGCAATCATGGATAGCGTTGCCACCGAAGATACAGAGCGCAACGACAATGGTCAGATAGTACGCATCGGCAAACTGCGTTTTAGCGACGGCATGCAGACAGAGAAGGGATACACCAACGGGATTGATGGCGATGTAATCCAGGCCGATATTCGTATGCCTACGGGTGCGATGATGGGGATGAAGGATAAGCCGGACCGTCAATCAGGAGGCGAGGTGCACGCTAGCGAAACAAAGGCCAGCAACCAATACTTTGAAGATATGCTTGGCACTATTCCACATCAGTATATCCCAAACGGCAAACGCCGCAATGGTGAAAGCTTTACCGCCGAGCAGTCTGCTAGGATGCTTGCTGATGCATACGCGAACACGGACATGGAGAAGGTGACTTACACCCACTTCCCTAAAGGCCTGCCATGTGGATCACCAAAGGTAGCTGATAGCTTCCTTGGTATGCGCAAGACAACGTGTGCCAGCGGCGGCGGTGAAAAGTGGGAGGACACACTCACGGCAATGATTGATCGCGATATGTGGTTTGACGCTCTTCAAGAGTTGAAGGATCAGGATCGAGATGCGCTGGATGCAGCGATGACAGCGAAGAACTTTACCAGCGTTTCGCCGGGGGGAAGTGATCGTGGGGCACGAAAGCGTGGACGTCGGGAATTGTTAGCAGCAAATGACAATCTTGCCGCAGCGATTAAAAAATACGCGGCTTAGGTTCCGATTTTACGATCTCGTGCGGAGTATAGTGAAGGGGTTCAACCGCATAGCGGTTGCCCCACACTATTCCGCCAACGAGCGGACCCTGCGACATGCTGCACTTCGTTGCAGTCTCTGAGCGCGGGGTAACTCTCCAACGACAGTAGAAAGCATTTAGCCACCACTGGATTTGCCATGCGGCACTTGCGCTGTCTTCAAATCCCCGGCGCCGTTTCTCCTCAGGCAGACGGGATACGGCGGGTTGAGCTCATTTCTGTGGGCTCCCCGCCGATCAATTCACATCCCGGTTTCTCGGTTTTCGCCCATATCTGGCTTTTTGCCCGTGACCGAGGCAAAGAGCATTTTGGCTGTAGCGGTTATAGCTCCGGGGCCGTCCCAAAATTCGGCATGGCTCGGAGATACAACAATTAGACGGATATTCGGATCGTTTTCAGATTCCCAGAAAGCCTTAGCAAAAGGGGTCCAAACGTCTTTGATTTTGGCGCGATCATTGGTAACCTGTGCGGTACCTTCAATGAAGAGATAATCATTAGCAGACTCATTCGAAAAGGTAAGCTGCACGTTTGATTGTCCTTGGATGTCAGTCACCTTATCGCTTTGAGCATCGGCAAGGAAATAAATCGCGCCTTCATCTTTGCGAACGATTGGGGACATTGGAACTTGTTTTCCATTCCAACCATAAAAGCAGACGCGGTTGTCTTCAGCTATCTTCCAAGCCTTCTGTGGATCCGAATTGGACATTGATTTCGCCTTTTCTAGGTAATTTAGAAGTTAGGAATTACGTCAAAGAGGGGCTGTCGTTCTATCTGCGACACCGTCCGAGCATCATACCAGCAAGCAGTCCGATGACACCAACCGTCGCCAGTGTTGCGGTTGCTGCACCAGGATTCTCGCGAGCGGCGTTGAGCATTCTTTCGCCATGGTAGCGAGCGTTCGACGCTACGTCTTCAAATGCAGACGATGCGGACGATAATGCATTGTCAGCTTTATCTGTAGTACTGCCAAGTCGGTCGGCAAGTTGTGAAGAAAGGCTGCTCAGTTGGCTACGAAGTTCGTTGATCTGTTCTGCAACTGTATTTTCTGGTTCGGTTGCCATTGAGATTATTCCTTCTGAAATGAATTGGTCTGCAGCGTGTGCTGCCTTGCTATTTGAAAACGTGTTGCCAAGAGTTTTGTTTCACCGAGAACAAAAAGAAAATTTTTTCTGGGTGTAGCTCAGTAGGTAGAGCGCTCGGCTTGGGTCCGAGAGGCCGCAGGTTCAAGTCCTGCCATCTTGACCAGTTTCATTAACAACAATCATGCGGAGTGGAGAAGTGGTCATCTTGTCTGGTTCATACCCAGAAGATCGTCGGTTCGAATCCGACCTGCCGCAACCAGTACATACACGAGGAGGTCATCATGAACACAGGTCAGACTATTATCGCAAATGCATTCAATGAATGGATGCGTCGATATACCGAAGATCCAAGCGGCTTTGAGCATGAGTGGCAAACTGTCAGCAAGTTCTTTGAACAGCAGCAGGATGGTGTTGAGCCTGACTATGGTCAGTCATGCGCTGCGTATCTTAAGAAGCTGATTGATGAGCTCTCAGCTTAAGACACAACGCACATGGCTCCGCCTCTATAAGACTGCCCGATGGCAGCGAATGCGCGAACGACAGCTGACCGAGCAACCTCTCTGCATGTTCTGCTTGCAGGTTGGCGACGTAGAACCCGCGACCGTGTGTGATCATGTCATCGCTCATAAGGGAGACGAGTTCCTTTTCTGGGATGCGGGCAACCTCCAGTCACTTTGCAAGACGTGCCACGACCGAACCAAGCAGCGCTTGGAGCGAGGTCAGGACATCGTGAACTTCGGGGCTGACGGATGGCCGGTTTGACCCCCGGGGGGCATCAAAAAGTCGATGAAGGTCGAAAACGCCGGAACGGCGAGGGTCCACAGCGCGCGCATCCACAATTCAAAATATGACCCCTGTAAAGGACTTATGCCATGGCGAGGCCAAGAACGCCTCGCGCCAAGGCGGCAGTCGAGGCAAGCGATAAGAAAAACCCACAGCGCTTCAAAAACCGCACCGACGCTAAAGCCGATGGCCCGCTCGGCAATCCTCCCGCATGGTTGAAGGATACGCCAGAGCTAAAAGCCAAGGCTGCATGGAAGCTTTTTGAAAAAGATCTTCCGTGGCTCAACCAGTCACACCGCACGCTGGTTGGTATGGCATCCAATATTCAGGGCCGCATCATGGCGGGGCAGGAGGTTGGCGTGCAGGCGATGAACTTGCTGCGTCAGATGCTTGGTCAGATGGGTGCTACGCCTGCGGACGCATCGAAAGTTGCGACTGCCGACGATGGCGATGAGAAGGATGATTTGCTTGACTGATATGCCTGCACTGAAGCGTGTGAGCGCTTATGCGCAAGCTGTTCTTGACGGCATAGAGGTTGCGGGACCGCACGTGCGCAACGCATGCCAGCGCCATTTCGACGACTTGGCGACCGGACATGAGCGAGGTCTCTGGTTCGACGACGAGGAAGCGGATCGTGTGTTCCGCTTCTTTGAAGAACGCTTGAAGCTCTCAGAAGGCCAGTTTGAAGGCAAGCCGTTTGAGCTACATGCTTCGCAAGCCTTTAAGCTCGGTTCGTTATTCGGTTGGAAGCGTGAAGACGGTTCCCGCCGTTTTCGTCGTGCCTACATTGAAGAAGGCAAGGGCAACGGTAAATCTCCGTTCGCCGGCGGTGTCGGCCTCTTCGGATTGATCGCCGACAAAGAAGCTGGAGCCCAGATATACGCTGCTGCTGCCAAGAAAGAACAGGCCGGTATTCTCTTCCAAGACGCTGTGAAAATGGCGCGAGCAGCTCCTGCTTTAATGCAGCGTGTGAAGTTCAGCGGCGGTATTGGCCGCGAATTCAATATCGCGCATCACAAATCGCAGTCTTTCTTTCGGCCTATATCGAAAGATTCAGGCAAGTCGGGCTCTGGTCCTCGCCCTCACTTCGCACTCTGCGATGAGGTGCACGAGCATCCAGACCGTTCGACCATGGAAATGCTGGAGCGAGGCTTCAAGTTTCGTCGTCAGCCATTGTTGCTGATGATCACCAACTCGGGCAGCGACAAGAATAGCATCTGCTGGGAAGAGCATGAACATGCAGTTCGGGTAGCTGCAGGGACGCAGACGCCTGACGAAGTGTTTAACTACGTCGGCGAAGTCATTGATGACACAACGTTTTCTTGGGTTTGTGCGCTCGATAAGGGCGATGATCCGCTAAACGATCCGACCTGCTGGAAGAAAGCTAATCCACTTCTCGGCGTGATCCTGACGCAGGAGTATCTTGCAGGCGTTGTTGCTCAGGCAAAACAAATGCCCGGCAAGCTGAACGGCATTCTGCGCTTGCACTTTTGCTGTTGGACGGATGCCGATAAGGCGTGGATGCCGCGCGAGACTGTCGAAAGCGTCATGGATGACTTCGACCCCGAAGAAGATCACGCCGATAAGCCGGTTTTCATGGGTGTCGACCTTTCGGGCAGTAAGGATATGACGGTTCTTGCCTGCGTAGTTCCTACTGGCTTCATGGAGTTGAAACGCGAAGACGGAGCGACAGTCAGTCTGCCGACTTTCGATGCATGGGTCGAGGCCTGGACGCCCGGCGATACTTTGCAAGCCAGAGCACAGGCCGACAAAGCGCCGTATGAGCTATGGGTGCAACAAGGCTGGATCAATGCTACGCCGGGCAAACGTGTCCGATATGACTTTGTTGCGGCACGCCTCCAACAGCTTGACCAGCAGTTTGAAATTAAAGCCATTGCTTACGACCGCTACGCTTACGACAAGTTTCGCGAAGAGGTGGACGCGCTCGGCATTGAAGTCGACCACGTTGCTCATCCGCAGGGCGGTAAGGTCAGGGCTAAGCCTGAACCATCGAAAGTTGAAGCCGCAAAAGCTGCTGGACTGCCATCGCCGCAAGGCTTGTGGATGCCAGGTTCGGTGCTGGCGCTAGAAGACATGATCATCGACGGGCGCATTCGCTTAAGGCGAAACCCGGTGTTGATGACTGCACTCATGGGCGCCACGTTCGATCACGACCCGCAAGAAAACCGATGGTTTGTCAAAACGAAAGCATCGGTGCGCATCGATGCGGCGGTAGCTTTGGCGATGGCTATTGGTGCTGCGCTTGACGGTGTTCCAGCGGCGCCAAAAGAATCCATATACAGAAAAGGCCGCGGCCTTTTGATTTTATGAGGACCGCATGGGCTTTATGGATTGGTGGCGTGGCTCAGATGGGCCACCCAAACGACGTGGCGCGCCTAAGCAGCAATGGAGCAGCATGGCGGATACGCCATTAAATGACTTCATTCAAAACGGTGACACGTCCACAACTCGCAACATTACCGCTGAAAACTCTATGAAGATTGCAGCTGTGTGGCGATGTGTGAACCTCATCTCAGGGACAGTCGCCACACTCCCTCTCGATCTGAAGAGGCGAATAGACAGCAAAACGCGCATTGACGCGGACGATCATGCTTTGTGGTCGCTACTTCGGCGGAAACCGAACAGATGGCAAACACCTTCTGAATTCCGACGCATGATGCAGGCGAGTGTTTTGCTGCGCGGCAACGGTTACGCATACAAGGTATACAGTCGCGGCGAGGTGATTGAACTTATTCCGCTCAACGCCGATAACGTGGATGTCAAGCAAGAGCGCGACCTTTCCCTGACTTACAACGTGACATTGCCGAGCGGTAGCCGATTGCAACTGAAGCAGAAAGACATGCTTCATCTGCGCGGAATGACCTTCGATGGCATCGTCGGCTTGCCTGTGCTGACTTATGCTCGCGAAGCAATGGGTTTGTCGCTTTCCACTGAGCAGCACGCAACCTCACTGTTTGAAAACGGCACCAATGTTGGCGGCGTACTTCGGCACGAAGGCAAGCTCGGGATTGAAGGGCAAGAAGCCCTACGGGAAAGCCTGGATTATTATCGTCGCGGCGGCGCGCGAGAAGGCCGTGACCTCATTCTCGAAGAGGGAATGACATACGACAAGATCGGGATGACATCGAACGACGCGCAGTTCATTCAAACGCGCGTTCAGTCTTTGACCGAGATTGCCATGTTCTTCGGCGTGCCTCCACATATGTTGGGTATCACAGAGAAATCAACATCATGGGGCTCGGGCATTGAGCAACAGAACATCGGGTTCATCACATACACGGTCAACGATTGGCTGGTGATGTGGGAGCAGGCCATAGGCCGCGACCTCATCCCGGAAGATGATCTCGAGATTTATGCGAAGTTCAACATCGCCGGGTTGCTTAAAGGCGACATGAAGGCTCGTTTCGATTCATACGCGATCGGACGGAATTGGGGTTGGCTTTCTGTCAATGACATCCGCGCGAGCGAAGATATGAACCCGATAGATGGCGGCGATGAGTATCTCCAGCCTCTCAATATGCAGCCTGTAGGCATCGAACCCACGACGGTCGAAGTACCCAATCAGGAATAATCCAATATGAATTTACCCAGAATTGCGGTGCCTGCGCGAGCGGGCATTAGCGCTCGCACGCCCGATGCTGTCTTGGAGAGGTGGGACGCTTCCATCCTCTCTGCAGATGCAGTCGGCGATAATGTGATCTCAATCTATGATGTGATTGGCGAAGACTTCTGGACCGGAGGCGGGTTTACGCTCAAGCGGCTGGATGCAGCTCTCCGAACCATTGGACGTCGCGACTTCGAAGTTCACATCAATTCACCAGGCGGTGATATGTTTGAAGGGGTGGCGATCTACAACAAGATCCGCGACCACGCTGATGCAAATACTCTGTCGGTGAAGGTCAAGATACTCGGCGTCGCTGCAAGTGCTGCCAGCGTAATCGCTATGGCTGGTGACGAGATCGAAATCGGCACGTCCGCATCAATCATGATCCATAATTGCTGGACTGTCGCTATGGGCAACCGTCGTGACTTTGCCGAAATGGCAGTCACGATGGAGCAATTCGACGCCAATATGGCATCCGTCTACGAGGCCAGAACCGGAAATGATGCAGAAACCGTGGCGTCCATGATGGATGCTGAAACTTGGTTCTCAGGTCAGGCGGCAATCGATGCTGGTTTTGCTACTGCTTTGCTACCGGCTGACCGTATCAAGTCGGAACCGAACGCAAAAGCCAATGCGCTTAGGGCTGAAAAGCAAACCGAACGCGCATTGAGGCTTGCTGGCGCATCCGCCAAAGAAGCGAAGACAACCATTTCAGACATGAAGAAGGCCGCGCGCGACGATGCCGTTGAGCCCAATTCCAACGCTGATGTTGCCAAGTCTGACTACGCCGCAATCGCGGCATCCCTCATGAAATCAACGTCAGCGTTAGGAGTCTCCCATGACTGACATCACTACTGTAACCGCTCTTATTGAAAAGCAGGGCGAGGCCTTTGAAGCATTCAAGGCCGAACACAACAAGGCTCTGGCTGAAGTTCGTAAGGACGTTGTGCAGGCTGAAAAGGTTGATCGGATCAACGACGAAGTCGACAAGCTCAGCGCTGCAATCGACGAGGCCAATCAGAAGATCGCTGCGGCGCTTTTTGGTGATCCTGCCAACGATAACCATAAGCCTGATAGCGCCCACGCCAAAGCGTTTGAACGCTTCTTCCGTCGTGGTGACGAAGCCGGATTGGACGCCTACTTCCGTGAAAATCCAAAGGCCGCAATGAACGTTGGCACTCCAGAGGACGGTGGTTACACAGCTCCTACTGAGTGGGACCGTTCGATCATCGACAAGCTGAAGATCATTTCGCCAATGCGTCAGATCGCAGCGACGCAGACGATCAGCGGCAATGGCTTCTCGAAGCTTTACAACGATCGCGCTACCGCATCGGGCTGGGTTGGTGAAACCACTGAGCGGCCTGAAACCACGACTGCAAAGTTTGCGGAAGTTAAGTTCAATACCGGCGAGATTTATGCAAACCCAGCCGCAACCCAGCGATTGCTGGATGATTCCGAAATCAACCTCGAAAACTGGCTTGCTGGTGAAGTCGAGACTGAATTCGCTTATCAGGAAGGCCTTGCATTTATCTCAGGCAATGGCACCGACAAGCCGAAAGGTCTTTTGACGTATACGACTGCTGGCTCACATCCTTGGGGCGCCATCCCAGAAGTGAAGACCGGCAAGGCAGCTGAACTGTCCCTCGATGGTCTCGTTGATCTTGTTTACGATCTGCCGAGCGAGCGCACTCCAAATGCGCGCTTTGCTATGAATCGTAAGACGCAGGGTGCAATCCGTAAGCTGAAAGATGGCAACGGTAATTTCATTTGGCAGCCGGGACTTCAGTCGGGTCAGCCGGCGACTGTGCTTGGTCATCCTGTGACCGAGTTTGCCGCGATGCCTGATATTGCCGCAGGTGCGATCCCAATCGTATTTGGCGACTTCAGCGGTTATTTGGTCATTGACCGTACTGGCATTCGCATTCTTCGCGATCCATACACCAATAAGCCATTCGTGCAATTCTACACGACCAAGCGTGTTGGCGGCGGTGTCGTAGATCCGACAGTGTTCCGCTATCACAAGGTCGCGGCTTAACGAACAAGGGCGCTCTCTGGAGCGCCCTCCATTTGTGAGGCACGATGTCGGTTACACTCGAAAAGTTCAAAAAACATATCCGCGTGGATTACGACGATGAGGATGAAATCATCCAGGCTTATCTGGATGCGTCTAAATCGTGGGCTCTCCATTACGTTCGTCGAGAGACGGTTCCAGTAGGCGCAGAGTTCGAATTTGACGCGGCTATTATGCTGCATGCTGCCAGCATGTACGAGAACCGTGAATCTGACATCACCGGCACCATCCACACAGAAATCCCAACGGCGCGGCGGCTCATCAACCCGTTTCGCCTGATGTCTGTCTAGGAGGCGGATATGTCATACATTACTAAAAACTACTCTACCGACGGCGGCGATACGCTTGTCATCGGCGGCACACTGAAAGTTGAGGCCGGCGCAACGGTCGAAGGCCTTGAAGGTGGTGGCGGTGCCACTGCTTGGGCCGACATTACCGGCAAACCTGCGGTAATCGCGGTTGGGGCTGATCAGGCCGCTGCGCGAACTGCTATTGGAGCGGGTACGTCGAGCTTGGTTATTGGCACCACGGCCGGCACGGCGCTTGCAGGTAACACAGCTCTGCTTGCTATCGGAACGACTGCGACGACGGCCAAAGCCGGCAATGCTGTTCAGACTGCAACCCAGACCACAGCAACGGCTATCGCTCCTGGTACAGCTACCAATGTGCAGGCAATCCTTGCCGAGCTTGCAACTCGCATCGCAGCTCTTGAAGCCGCCGCAGGCTAATGCCTCACGTCCGCTTCTCCGAAGACTTCGACTGGAAACCTCTGCCGCAAGTCACGATTGCTTATAAGGCTGGCTGGTCCGGCCTTGTGACTACACCTTGCGCAAATTCTGCCGTTCAAGCCAACAAGGCTTTGCGGCTGAAAACTCCGAGAAAAGGTGAGAAGGATGGCGACACGTAAAGGCGCAGGTGCGCTCAATAACATCGTCGTCTTTCAGCAGCGTGAAGCGGTGAGAGACGAAGGTGGGGGCACAAGCCAAGAGTGGGTCGACAAGTTCGAGACTGCGGCTCGTTTGCAGCCCCGCCTTGGTTCTGAAACCGACATTGCGGCCCGCACACAAGGTATCCAGCCTTATACGATTGTCGTCCGAAGCGAACCGCGGACACGCGACGTCACACCGTCTTGGCGGGCTAGAAACAAGCGAACCAGAGTTCTTTACGAGATCCAGTCATGTGCGAACCCTGACGAGGTAAATCAATACATCGAAATGCGCGCTGTAGTGCAGGGTGGTGGCTGATGGCTATCGGTGCTCGTATTCTAGGGCTCGCTAAACTCGAACAGAAGTTCAAACGCTTGCCGAAAGTCGCTCGCGACATGGTTCGCAGCGCGATGGAGCAGGGCGCTGAAGATATTTGCGACATGATGCGCAATCGTGTTGCCGTCGACGATATGACGCTCTACGAAAGTATTGGCTGGACGTGGGGCAAAGCTCCAAAGGGCAGCATGGTTATCGCGACAGTCGAAGCCAGCCTTGCAGCTGATTGGACGATCACGATCTATGCTGGCAACAAGGAGGCTTACTACGCTCGCTGGATCGAGTTTGGTACGCAGGGTTTTGCCAACAAAGGCATGTTCCCCGGCACAAAAAACCCCGGACAAGGCAAGCAACCCTTCTTCTACGTCTCATGGCGAGCCAAGAGAAAAGAAGTTAACCGCCGTATTCGTCGAGCCATCACCAAAGCAGCGAAAACAGTAGCCGCAGGAGGCTGATGGATGGACCCTGTATGGGAACTTCAAACCGCGATCTATGCGCGATTATCGCAGAATGCTGCGCTGACAACGCTAATCGGCGCGGACAAGGTCTATGACAACCCTCCCGCCGATCCTAATGGCGATATACCGGCCGCGACCTATCCATATGTTTCATTCGGCAGCGCTTCATCTTCTGATGACAGCGCCGATTGCGTTGATGCGGTTGACGTTACTTTCCAAATTAATTGCTGGTCGTCTCTGCCAAGTCAGAAACAGGTTAGGCAAATCGCTGACGCTGTCACCAAAGCGCTTAAACGATGGGAGCCGCCGCTCACGGTAAACGCTCTCGTCACCTTCGATCCTTGGCGCACCGACTATATCCGCGCTCCCGGCATCAATCAGGCTTCGATCCAATACACAGCCGTCATCGAGACGCCGTAACTCGCGCAGCCGGATCTCACCACTCATTTTCTTTTAAGGTCGCCATAGGCGGCTTTTTTGTTGGAGGCCGCATTGGCTCAAGCAACGACTATCAAGGGCGGCAAATTCCGCGTCCTTATCGGCAACGATGCCGACCCAATTGTCTACGAAAACCCATGCGGCTTCACGCAGCGGTCTATTACAATCAACAAGGGCCTTGAAGAGGTCAATGTTCCTGACTGTACCGATCCTGATAAGGTCGATTGGGTTGGGCGAGATGCAACCAGCCTTTCGATGAGTATCAGTGGTGAAGGCGTACTTGCCGCTGAAAGCGTCGATGTTTGGCTAGATGCGGTCGACAGTCTCGAATCCATTCCAGTTAAGGTAGAGTGGGAATTTCCTGCAAAGACCATTACTTGGACCGGCTTCATGCATGTTGAAAGCATTGAGGCGGGCGCAACCAATGGCCAGCGCGCGACGCTGAATGTCAGCTTGCAGTCTGACGGTCAGATGGTCCGTACGTCTACACCGGTTACACCATAATGAGCCGTGACGCATCGATTGAGCTAACTTGGGCGGACGATAATTACGCCTTCCGCCTTGGGTGGAGCGAACTAGAAGCACTTCAGGAGGCCTGCGATGCGGGCCCCTGGGTTATTCTTGAGCGGCTTCACAACAAGCAATGCCGGTCTGGTGAAATCGCTGATGTTATTAGGCAAGGTCTCATCGGTGGCGGTTTGAAGCCTCCTGAAGCCACAAAGCTGGTTCAGAGATACGTAAAAGAGCGTGTGTCTGATTTGGCTGAGAATCTCTTATTTGCGATAGCGATTTTGCATACCGCCCTTCAGGGAGCGCCTGACGAGCCAGTGGGGGAGCCGGGAGCGGCAAGTCAGGAGGGGAGCAACTCGACAGTCTCCCCAATGGAAAGATCAGATTTGCCGCAATCTACGGAAACGGTGCAGTTCTAGGATTTACGCCGCAAGACGTTGGGAAAATGTCGATGTGGCAATACATGGCTGCACTTGACGGTTACATCAAAGCGAATACGCTAGACGAGCCCGGTAAGCTTTCAGAGACCGAAAAAGACGATCTTTGGGATTGGATTAAGGCTGGGTGATACTGCCCTTACCAATACTTTACGCCGACGTTCTTATCATGCCACGGCCTCCCGACTGTGTAGTTTAGACACCGGTCAACTTCGCCACGGGCTTTCGCAAAGCTATCAGCGTGACCGTCCGGCCTGCCGTTCTTCCAAGAGTTCAGGGCTCTTACCCAAACATCGCAATCTGCCTCGTAGTCCCTAAGTGCTTGTTCTGCGCTAGCTGAACGCGCCGCTGCAACATACTGCGCAGCACGGTACTCATTCCAAAAATAGTACCCGACGAACGCGATAACCGCGATGCAGGCCGCGCCGACCAATACTTTCATCCACATCCCCAAGCTAGCGTGACTGCGAGCTTTTTTCTTATCAGGACATCGTTGAGTATGGCAAGAACCGACCTAGAAAGTCTGGTTGTTCAGCTTTCTGCTGACTTCAAGTCATTTGAAAAAAGCCTGGCGCGCGCCAACGATGTTTCTAATCGCCAATTTAATGCGATTGAACGACGCGCCCGCCAGATGAACAAGAATCTGGATAGTATTTTCACGCGCTCGTTTAGCGGCCTCACGGCACCACTCGCGGGGATTGGCGCAGCGCTGGGGGTCGATCAGCTTCGCAAGATGACTGATACGTGGACGGATATGACGTCACGCGTCAACCTTGCCGCAGGGTCGATCGATAAAGGTACTGAGGTCATGGGCCGTCTGGGCGACATGGCTCGTCGTACCTATTCGGATCTAACCCAAACAGCTGAAAGCTATTTATCAAACGCTACCGCTGTCCGCGAGCTTGGATATAACACCGATGAATCTCTGAACTACACCGAGGCATTGAACAACGCTCTCGTTGTGTCAGGAGCGAAGGGCGATCGAGCTGCACGAGTAATTGACGCTCTCGCCAAAGCTATGGCCACCGGCAAACTACAGGGCGATAACCTCAACACAGTGATTGAATCAGGCGGCCGTGTTGCGGAAGCTCTGGCAGCTGGTCTTGATACGACCGTGGGCGGCCTGCGCAAGCTTGGTTCGCAGGGTAAGATCACGGGTAACGACATTGTTCGCGGCCTATCGAGCCAGATGGAAACGCTTCGTCAGGAAGCTGCCGACATGCCCGCCACGATCGGCGACGGCTTTACACTTTTGAACAATGCTCTACTCCAGTACGTTGGCAATGCTGACAGTGCAGCTGGCGTATCTGCGAAGATTTCCGAAGCACTGGTCATGATTGCCGACAACTTCGACAAAGTCGCGGATGGCGCTTTGCAGGTTGCTGCTGTGATTGCCGGTGCCTTGGTTGGTAGATCGCTCGCGGGTATGATCCGCACATTAGGGCTTGCTGGCACTGCACTTGCAAGTTTTACTAAATCGTTGGCGGCCGCCCGCACTATGGGTGGCCTTACTACAGCCTTTGGTGGACTTGGCGCCGCAGCTGGGCCTGTAGGTATGATCATCGGCGGAGCGGTGGTTGGGTCCCTTGCGCTTTATTCTGCGAATGCAGCAGATGCATCCAACCGATCACAGAAGTTCGAAAAAGACTTAGAGGCGTTGGGGCTTTTAGCTCCCCGCGTTGCTGAAGGAATTGAAAGTGCAGCTGTTTCCCTTGAAAAACTGGGGAAAGAAAAAACTGCACAGAAGATTCGTTCTATCGCTGATGAGCTTGATCGGATTCGGAACGGTGGCAACTTTGGTGCCGTAGGAGACGAACTAAGCGCCGTCGCGGGAAAAGCAAGGTCTGGAGGCATCATCAGGCTTTGGGATGATGATGCTGATAGTAAGGCACGCACCGAAATCATTGAACTGACCGCCGGACTGCAGAGTATGCAGGTCACGACTGACAAAGTTCGAGAGCGAATGAATGCTATTCGCTCCACGCCGATCAGTGATCCAGTCAAAGACCTTGCCAATGAGTTAGACCGTTCTGCTCAGAAAATGGCGGCATTACAGGCGCAGTCGATTTCCTACGGCGAAATGCCGGGGCTCAAGGTCGCGCAAGAGGAGATCAACGCTGTTATTAGCGACTTTGATCGACTCGAAAAAATGGAAATTATCACATCTGAGCAGCGCAAAGCCTTAGAGGACGCGCTAAAAAAGCTGCGCGATACTGGCGATGGGGCGGTTGAGGCACGCGCTGCGCTCGCATCAATAGGCGGAGTTAGCTTTAGCACAACGCTGAGCGGCCTTGATGTTTTGATTGGCCGTGTCTCGACGCTCTACCAGCAGTTGGCGATTGCCCAACAGGTTATGGGCCAGATATCTGGTGCGCAAAATGCCATCGAAGACCGCTCGACCCGTTCAGCTAAAGATCCATACATCATTCAGCGTGAAGCCGCGAATGAGTATGAACGCGATCAGATGCGTCTTGCTGCTCTCAGCAAGAAAGAACATGCGCTCGAAATGGAGCGCAAGAAAGTTCGCGACGCAGCCACTAGAGACGGCATAGCTCTCGAAGAGGATGCGATTAACCGCATCGCGAAAGCCAATCTTGCTGCACAGGAAAGCCGCACAGCCGAAGGTAAGAAGCCGAAGAAAGAGAAAAAGACACCGGCTGAAAAATTCGACACGACGGTTCAGGACGCTAACGACCGCACAGCTGCACTTGTCGCGGAAACTGAGGCTCTTCGCCAGATCAACCCACTAATTGATGATTACGGTTTTGCAGCTGAAAAGGCACGAACTGAACAGGAGTTACTCAATGCGGCTCAGAAGGCTGGCATTGCCATCACTCCCGAACTCCGTTCGCAGATTGCGCAAACTGCCGAGCAATGGGCTCTTGCAACAGCTGAAGCCAATAAGCTTAACGAAGCTCAAGGTCAGCTAAAGCAGAAGTCAGAAGAATGGCGAAGCAACGAGCTGGACGCGTTCAAGGGGCTGGTTACCGATCTGGCATCTGGAAAAGATGCTGTTGAAGCGCTGACCGATGCGGTTCAAAAGCTGATCGATAAGCTTCTAGACATGACGTTGAATAACCTTTTCGACGGTCTGTTCGGTAAGTCAGTTAGTCTTTTCGGTGGTGTTCTTGGCTTCAAGGACGGTGGCTTGCCAAAGTTTGCAAATGGTACGCCCTCACGACCTGGTTCTGGCCTTGTTCGCGGACCTGGAACAGGTCGCAGTGACAGCATTCTTGCGCGCATTTCGAACAAAGAGTTTATCACGAATGCTCGTTCTACTGCGAAATATCGTGGTCTTCTGGAAGCTATAAACGAGGACCGGTTGCCAGCCTTTGCAACTAGTACACCAAGCCTTCGTGCTCCAACCATGCCTGTTTTGCAGACTCCTCAGCGTCAGAGTGGCATGGGGCGTATGGCCGTCGATGTCGGTGTCAGTGTCGATAATGACGGGAACTTACAAGCATATGTCAAAAATGTAGCCAGTCAGACCAGTCAGAACACAGTCAAAGCATACGACAAATCAGGCCCGATGCGCTTTGCACGGGATAGCAAGCAGGCGAACCGGAGAGGGTTGGTAAGATGACAGATGCAAAAGCCAAATGGCAGCAAGAAATTGAAGTGGCAACCGGGCCTAACAGCGTCGTGGCGCAATTGCTGAATGCCAGAATGTTCGACCTTGAAGTGATCGTGTTGGCGCAGGCTGCGAAAATTGAAGAACTGGAGACGCGCTTGTCCCGCGTCCCCAGCCAGTTGCAAAAACGCATATCAGAAGAAATGCGCTTAATGCGTCGATCAGGACGCCTTAAGGCTCTCTAGTTCTTGCCTCAGAGCGGCAATTTCCTTGTCTTGCTTCTTAAGCTCTTTGTTTAGAGCAATGAGGAAATCGCGTGCGACTATTTGTTCTTTCCCCGGCGGGATTGCCTTTATCAGCGCGTCACACGCTTCACCAAAATTCTTAAATGACATTCCAAGCCTCCGTTTTGTTGAACGAGGCAATGAAAGGATAATTTCTGATGAAAGTCTATCTCGTTACGCCAGCACCTGAGAATTGGAGTTTCGGCCCATCTTTTCACAACCTTAAAGCCACTGAAAGAGCAGAAACGATTGAAGATGCGCAGGAAAAGGCCCGTGAGATGGCTAAGGAATTTCGAGGAACACAAATCTGGATATTGGAGGCCGAAGTAAAGCAGGCGTTCTATGCCGAACCAGAGCGCATTCCTGTTTCGGAGGTGGAGCCGCAAATACTTCCCGCTGTCGATTTGCGGGAATAATCCCATGACGATACATAAGTTTAATACAATGATCCTTGTTGGTGACGGCAAAGACGCCCGTATTATGATTTTCATCACCCCTGATGATTGTAGCCGTGAATTTGCAAGGTTGAAGCGCAAGCATGAAGGTGACGGCGGATGATCGACCTTCCTTCAAACATCCGGTTTGTACCGTCATACCCGCAGCTGATCATTCCAACCAGTCAGACAAAGTTCGGCGGTCGGGTTCTCTCGACCGTTGAATATGCTGATCGGTATCGCACTGTTGACATGGAAACGCTGCCGATGAAGGCAAGCGAGGCGGTGCAGCTTCAAGCATTCATTGCAGCAGCGCAGGGTGGCATGGAAACGATTGTCTATCGTCCAAAGCATATCTGCATTCCCCGTGCCTATTGGGGCGATCCTGATAATGCGCACATAACCGGCACAGCATCACGCGGTACGGTGACGGGTGGTTACACGGTTCAATTGACCGGTGTCTTTCCAGGCTTGCAACTGAGGGACGGCGATATGTTCTCCCTCAAGAGCGGTGCCTATCGCCAGTTCTTGCAGATCGCCTATGGCGGTGGGGCAACGGCAGCAAGCACACAGATGACGGTCAAGGTCGATCAGCCGATTGCGTCTTACATCGCAACCGGAGCTACGGCCCGTTTCAAGCAACCTGAGATGAATACGCGGCTGGTTAAAGACAGCTTCCAGATGATGAAGGGGCCGCGACCGACTGCAACTTTCCAGTTGATTGAGGTGCCGAAATAATGGCTTTCCCAACTCGTCTACAGCAATTGCTGGAAGAGGGGCGCATTGTTGTGCGCTCTCTCGGTGATTTCCATTTCGGAACCGGCTTCTGGTACATGTGGAACGGATCTTCTGAATTGGTTTGGAATGGCAATACGTACATTCCGAACCAGCTTATCGCAATTGAAGAGCCACCGTATCAGATGGGAGCGGAAGCTCTCCCAATCACCATAACCATGCCGACAGCGGCGGATTACGGCGTGACGCCCGATAAGCTGGCCGAGATTGAGAGCGTGGATTACAAGGGCCGCACGATCATTCTGTATGATGCTTATTTCGACCCTGATACCCGTGAGTTGCTGCATGTCGAGCCGATGTATCGCGGGTATATCGATACGATAGATCACGTCATTGACGGCGGCGAAATGGTGCTGAAAGCCAACATTGAAACGTCAGCGCTGGAAAACCACCGTGACGGCTATCGCACCGCATCGCATGAAGATCAGCAGCTTATCGCGCCCGGCGACAAGTTCTTTGAATACGCCTCAACTGTGAAGCGCGAAAACTTCTACATCACGCCGTATCAATAAGGGACAGCTATGCATCCACAATGGGAAAAACGCCTCGTGGCTGTCACTGAGGCGCACTTAGTCACGCCTTTGGTTTGGGGGAAGTCTGACTGTCTCCTGACCACGTGTGACGCGATAGAAGCCATGACTGGCGGGGATCCGGCGGCGGATATTCGCGGCAAGTATAAGAGTAAGACCGGTGCCTATCGCCTGATTAAACAGCGTGGATATGACAGTCTCGGCGCTGTCCTTACTGATCGCTTTACAGAAATCCCGGTCGCAATGGCGGGGCGTGGCGATGTTGGCATTTACCAAAACACGGTAGGCTATTTCTGTGAATACGGCTTCGCTGTGAAAGGCGAGGACGGTTTGCGTTTCCTGCCACGCACGATGGCTGAGAGAGCTTTCAAGGTTTCCTGATGAAATACATTCTGGCGATTATGTTTGCGCTTCTGGCATCGCCAGCGGCGGCGGACCCTGTTTCTATTGTGACGGGCATTGTCGGCCTTGGCTCATGGCTGTTCGGTGGGACTATTCTCGCTAATATCGTGCTTAGTGGCCTTTTGGTTGCGGCTAAATATGCGCTGACGTCGATATTTCAACAGAAGCCAAAATCTCAGGCATCTTCCACGGAAACAAAATACGGCGAAAACCTCGTTCGGGAAGTCGGCCTTGGTGTGTTTGGCACCATGGGGCACCACGTTTACAGGAATGCGTTCGACAAGGGCAATCACATTGTTCAGGACGTGTTTAAGCTATCGGACTTCCGCTGCCTCGAGCTTCTGCGCGTGCAGATGGATGGTGAATGGAAATCACTCTCACCGGATCAGCAGGGGGATGAAGGCCGTATCTACGGTCAGCGCGTTCTCAATGTGAAGGATGACGGACAGTGCTTTGTCCGCTTCTATCATGGGACACTTGACCAAGCCGCAGATCCTGCGTTGATCGCTTACGCCAACCCGGTAGGACGATGGACGTCTGCGCATCGTGGCGTAGGCCTTTGTTATGCGATCGTCACCACAATGACGGACGTGGACAATCTTACGTCAGTTCCAAACCTCATGTTTGAGGTGCGTGGTGCGCCGCTGTATGACCCTCGTAAGGATAGCTCTGTCGGTGGCCTTGGTTCGCACAGATGGGATGATCAAAGTACGTGGGAGTTCAGCAATAACAACGCTGTGATGATGTATAATCTTGAAAGAGGCATTTACATCGGAACTGAAAAGATCGTTGGCCGTGGCGTTGCGGCAAGCCGGCTTCCTTTGTCGGAATGGTTCACCGCAATGAATATCTGCGATGAAATCATGCCGGACGGCAGCAAGCGTTATACGGCCGCTCTGATCGCGTCCTCTGGTGATGGCGTTACCCACGAAACCAATATGACGCCTCTGCGTGAGGCTTGCGCAGGCTCGTGGATTGAAGGCGTTTCAGGCGAATATCCTATCGTTGGCGGAAATCAGGCTGTTGTCGCGACCATTACAGATGATGATATTGCGTTGGAGAAATCTTTCCAGCTTTCATTTTCTCGCACTCGTACAGAATTGGTGAACACGGTTGCGGCTTCTTATGTCAGCCCTGACCTATTCTATGAAACCACATCGCTCACCACGCGCATTGATGCTTTGGCATTGGCGCAGGATCGTGAACGTCTGGCTTCCAAGGTTGATTTTACCGCTGTTACAGATCACCGGGTAGGCGACCGATTGGCAGACATTGCTATTCGCGCATCGCGCTATCAAGCGAATGGTAGCTTTACTGTTCACCCTAAATTTTTAGCCTTGCAGGTCGGGCAGTGGGTGCAATGGCAATCTGATCGTTATAACCGCACGATCAAGTTTCAGGTTCAATCAAAGTCTCTCGGCGCAATGGGCAGTGACGGCGTTCGCGATGTCTCTATCTCATGGCAGGAAGTCGGAGACTGTATCTTTGACCCTACCGCCTATGAAACAAATCCGCCAATCCCGATCCCGAACGGGCAGCCTGATTATCAGGCGCAACTATCTAACTTCAACGCTATCCCGAATAAGGTTGTGGGGGCAGATGGTCAGGAGTACCCCGGAATTCGTTTGTTTTGGGATGAGATCGTTGACACGACCGTTGAAGGCGTCGAAATCCAATATTGGCCTGAGAATGATCCGTCACAAATTTTCACGGCATATGTCCCTCGCGATGTGACGGTTTTTCAGATCGTCAACGGTTTAACCAGCAAATCGGAATGGAACGTTCGTTATCGCCTCAGAGTGGCGGCGGGAACGCGCCCTGTGGCTTGGTCGGCCCCCGTATTGGTTCTGACACCGGAAACAGCCGGAGATAACAGCCCGGTTGATTATGGGCGGCTTGATGACGATCTAACGGGCCTAATCAATTGGATCACCGATGATATGCGTGAGCTTAAAAGGCAAGCGCAGGAATTGGCGACAAGCACCGCTGATAATCACAATACAAACTACGCTGCTTTGCAGACAATCCGCCGCCAGCTAACCAGCACATACGGCACTGCAAAGGCTTCATGGCAGGAGGATATTCTTGTCGCCACCGGCCCGAATAGTGCCATTGGCCAGCAGCTTACGCAGATCAATGTTAGCCTTGGCACCAAGGCCGATGCGAGCACTGTCACGCTGCTGCAAAGCCGGGTGGATGGCGTCGAAGGCGACATGACCGCCATTTCTAACGCAGTTACACAGGTCAACGCATCAGTTGATGGCAACGTCTCAAGCGCAACTTGGCGCATGACGGCAACCTCTGGAAGTGGCGGTTCGTCCACAAAAATATCAGCGTTCGCCAGAGTTGGAACCTCGGACAGTTGGAAAGAGGCTGGTTGGTTTGTCAATGTGACATCAACGAGTAGCCAGTTTGTTGTCATTGCCAATCAGTTTGCTATTGCAAATCCCGGCGCAAGCGGCGGCTACACTTATCCATTCGTTGTTCAGAATGACGAGGTTTACGCCATGAATATGCGTCTCGGAACGCTCAGGTTTGATCGACTTTTGTCAAACAATGGCAAGCTCGACATTCGCGGCGACGGTGGCAATGCTTACATTCGGATTTATGTCTAATGGTAAATTGGATAGCAGAATGGAAAGCAGGTGTCGGGCCTGTGATGAAGGTGATGAAGTTCGATGGCGATGACCCTATGGCGGTAGCTAATACCGCCTACAGCCGCTTTTACTTCAATTCGGAGGCCAGCAACCTTTCATATGTGTTTTCGCACTTCCAGCTTCCACAAGCGTTGAACACTACGAGTTATCCAAACGGGTTTCACGGTCTGCAAACAGGATCACTTTCTGATCAATGGGTCATGCGAACAAATGCAGGAGCTACCCCGACACAATATGAAATCTTCGGGTTAATTGGCAGAATGCCGGATATTGCCGGTACTATTCCTTTCGCAGAGGTAAAGTTCATTTCTGGCGATGGAACCGCTCGTATCTTATGGAATAATAAGATGAGCGGGACGAGTGGATACATCTTTAGTGTCACAAATTATGGTGTCACTTGTTATTCCACTGAAACGGGATCAACTGGCCTTGCATACCGCCGTATTCCTCCTGAGTTTGGCTATACAGGCTGGTGCATTCGCCCATCTGATCAATCCGCTGGGTTCTCAACATACCTCGCCGGGGATCAGGACTATGTAAATACTATGATATGGGATTTACCTTGCAATAATGTGCCAATTCCTAAGCCGTCAGGTACGCCGATTTCAGGACAGCTTGCTTTCGCTGTTGAGCCGGGCCGTGCAAAAATGGCAAGGCCGGGTTTCTCAGTCGATACGGCTACAGGCAGGCAACTGATTATGGATAGCGACAGGACGCCAATCAAGTGCGTCATGATGGGTGAAACCCCGGCAATAGCGCCGGGAACATCGTACTTTGTTGCCAAGCCTGCTTCAATTGACTTTGACCTTTCGCAATCGATGGTTTGCGACACAATATGCAATCTAAATGGGTGGGGCTTCGCAATACCTCCAGTTAATCTCAATCTTGGTACTGGAGCGGAGCAAACATGGGCTTATTACAAGGTTGAGCCTAACGGGATCACGTTCTCAGTCGTAGGATCCCATTCGGTGGCTATCCGCTTCATGCTTTATGCAACAGGACTTCAAGGGCATACTAGCGGCGGCAATCAGGTCATGCGTAGGCTTGGGAATGAGCATTTCCAAATTAAGCGACCCGGATCAAGTGATGCCGCGCCGGGATATAATGACATTCTGGTTGACACTCGATTTAGTGCTGTGACTGTTTTAGCCGATGGATACATCCCAACATCAAGCTTCAGCGCAGCAAATCAAGTCCATTGGCGATACGGAAACATTGCCGCACGTATTAATTTTGATAGTCAAGGCATGTTTGTCTTTCCAAAAGTAATCGTTGATTTTGGAGATATGTATCGGCAGGGCAATCACGCAATGAGAATTAACCCTGACGGCGGCGGGATAGGCGAAGTGATGCGCCAATCTATGGCGACTGTCGTCAACAATGATCATTGCATCGTCCATATATCGCCCGGCAATTACTCAGGAGCCACCGGTTTCCCTGATCCAGTCGGGGTTCGCTACTTCATCCTCGGCGCAGCAACGCTCTAACTCGTAAAATTCGGAGAATATAATGGCTGTTTTGTCAGATTACACATCTGGCACGATTTCGCTTGCCAATGGCTCAACAGCTGTGACCGGCACCGGCACACTGTTTGATGTGGCGAAGTTTCGTGAAGGTGACACGCTTCAAATTGAGAACCTGACTGCCGTCATTGCGAGCGTAAACAGCAATACATCGCTGACGCTGGCCGTTCCATGGACCGGAACAACACTGACGAACGCACCTTATCGTGCTCGCTATTTGTCAGACGGCGCGCGTGTAACGGCTCAGGCAACAACACTGATCGAACTGCTTGGCAATGGCGTCCTGTCCAATCTCGCAGAAATTGGCGTAGAGGATGGTAAGACACCAGTTGGCAATGCGGCGGGTGAGTATGAGTTGGTTGATACTGGCACCTTAGGCATTCAAGACCCGAACGGAAGCCTGGCGAAGCTGGCCGTCTTGACACTCGGCAATCGTCAGATTTTGCAGACGGATGGATCAGGAAACCTTACCCTATTAGCCTTGGCAGCGCGCCAGATACTCCAGACGGACGCTGATGGTGCATTAAAAGCAATCGCTTTGACGGCAAATAAGCTTGTCAATACTGATGCAAACGGTGATATTCTTCTCTCTGATATTACACCTTATGCTCGAACATTGCTTGATGACGCAAACGGTGCCGCTATGTGGTCTACGTTGGGCGGTGCGCAGAACCTCGCTTATTCTAATGGTTATACGAAGCTACCTAACGGGCTCATTATTCAATGGGGGTTTCGGGCAGCGCCGCCAGCTTCTGGCAGCACAACATTCGGGATAACATACCCAACAGGCGTTTTCGGAGTATGGGCGCAGATGGCATCATCTGACGCTAACGTTGTAGCGAGCATTCTATTGAATTCTATTTCAACGTCCGGTTTTAGTTATCTCAAAGGATATATTCCTCGTACAGGTGGTGTAGGTGGCGGCGCTGGTGGTGTAGATTTTTTCTTTATTTCGATGGGGTTCTAAATGACTAAATATATGATCACTAACGTTGAAGGTTTCCCAAAAGCATTTTTTGCCGAAGATATTCACGGAAAGTTCGGCACATCAGGTTGCACCATACCAACAGACGCTATTCAGATAACGAATGACCAGTGGCAAGAACTGCAAATCTATGAAGGTCAGCGGATATGGAAAAACGGCAAGATTGAAGAACATACGCCGCCAACTCCTGAAGTTGGGCCAGATATGATAATTCTTCCAGCGGTGACGCTCTGGGAACGAATGACGGAAGCTGAAGCCGAGCAAGTGGCAGCAGCCATGGAAACGCAGTCGTTTCGCACTCGTCAGATATTCAATAGCGCTTCAACGTATCGATCAGATCATGAGCTTTGGCCGCTGCTTGAGCAGATGGCAAATCAGCTATTCGGTGAAGCAAGAGCAGCCGAGTTACTGGCCGGGTGATAACGGTCTAAATCGATTGCCCAATTTTAGCATAGGAGGCCATTATCGTGGACACGAAGGACTTAGATAAAATCGTAATCACCGAAGGTATGGTCGATGCTGCTGTTACCTTGCAGCTTAGGGATTACAATCTGAATGAACTCGGCTTATCTTATGATGATTGCATTGTTATCTATTTAGCCATGGAGCATAACCGAAAGCTTGGCGTACGAGCAAAGGCATATCCTGTATCGAGCTATCACAAAGAGCGTGCATCCATAGCTTGCCATACGTTCGAGCAGCTTGATCAGCAAAAGAACGAATAGTTTCTTTATCAGCTGGCTTCGTATCGGCATTTGTAGCGATTGCCTTAAAAGTAAAGAGACAAATCTCAGCAACCCACCCGACCGCACCGCCCTTGAGGCGGTTTTTTATTGCCTTGCGTGGCGGCTTATCCCCGTCACGCTGGGAGGTCGACCTCAGTTAGAAACGAATACCGATGCCAGTAGTCACTTTATACTGCGTCAAGCCGTTTGACGGGCTGAAGTCTAGTTGCTCATCAAGGAATGTATGCCGCATCTCACCCTCTAAGCGAGTGAAATAGCGATCAAAGTGATACTCGGAACCGACAGCTAGTGTCGCGGTCGGACGTGTGATGTTTCGTGATGTTGATGTTATCGATCCGCTGTATGGGTTGTTGCATGCTGTAGTCCAGTATTCAGCTGTGTCAGCAGTTATGTATCTGGTTTCGCTTGTAGTGCTTCCGCAATAAATAGACTTTGAATCATCATATCCAAACGTCTCTTTAATACGAGCAAGGCCGGTTCCAACGCGGCCATAAACGAGCAGGTTATCGAATTGACGCCCAATGCGGACGCTAATCGTGGGGGCGATTTGTTCTTTGTAATTATAGAATGATCTGCCTGCAGACAAACGAGTGCCGCTTGGGTATTCGTAGGCTTCCACTGTGCCTACGGGCCTGCCGTGTGACCATCTTGACCATCCGTTTTGACGTGGGAATTCGTAGCTATATTCAGGATTGCTTTCGGACCTTTTTTTCGCAGTTAGATCGCCAGTAATATCTAGCTGAACGCCGAAAAGTGTATTCCTCGAGACAGCATTGTACCCGCCAGTTACGCCTATGGTAGGTGAATTGGCTCGAAACTCTTCGCCACTTGAGAAAATCACGGATCTGTCATTGGCACCGCGCTCGATCTTGCTACTTGTGCCTAGCCCCACAGTTGCGCCAAGATAAAAGCCTGACAAGTCCCTCTTTTTAGGTGCGGTGGCGCTCACCTGTCCAACATCGCCGATAGCCTCTACTGGCGCATCTGTAAGCCTGTCATAGCAGTCAAGTCGTTCAGCCTTGTCGTTGATACTGCGGCATTCTCCCAGCGACTTCGATTCAGCCGCACCTAAACTTGCGCCAAGCATTAGCGCAACAATCCCCAAACGATTCATACCCGCCCTCACAAGTTGTGGCGGCAATCTAGGACAATCAAATGAACAAAACAACGTTCTTCGCGTATGCGAGGCGCGCGCCTTTTGGCGGCCGTTTGAGCCAGGCTCAGGTTGATGGCACATCGGCTATCTTGGCCGAAGCCGAGCGTCGTAATCTGCCGGACGAACAGACCGCCTATATCCTTGCGACTGTCTTTCATGAGACTGGCGGCAAGATGCAGCCGATCAAAGAAACGCAAAAGCCCAGCGAACAGTTCGTGGCTGATAAGACAGTCGTGAAGCGCTTGGATAACGCTTGGGCTTCAGGCAAGTTAAAGCAAGTCCGCACGCCTTACTGGCGTTTCGACAAAAAAGGCAAAGCGTGGTTTGGACGTGGCTTTGCTCAAGTTACCCATGAAACAAACTACAAGAAATTCGGCATTGCTGATGCACCTGAGAAAGCGCTGGAGCTAGCCACGGCAATCCGCATCCTTTTTGAAGGCATGGTGCTGGGCAAGTTCACCGGACGCAAGCTGAGTGACTATTTTGGCAATGGCAAAGCAGATCCAGAAGGTGCGCGAGTCATCGTCAACGGAACCGATAAGGCTACGCTTATCGCTGGGTATTATCGCAATTTCCTCGACAGTCTGACCGCAGCGCGCGAAATGAAAGCCGCTGCTCCTGATGATGCCAAGCCTGACGACGTGCCTTTGCTTAAGGATAAAACGGTTCAGACCATCGTTGCAGCTGGCGGTGGTACGTTCCTCACAGGCCTCATCAGCGCTGTTTCGAATCCATGGGCATTCCTAACCGTTGCCTTGATCGTTGTGGCCTTGGGTGGCGGCTTTTGGCTCTGGCATACGGGCAGGCTCGAACTGAAGAGGGTGGCAGCGTGAAAATCGTAATTGATTACGACGCTGAAGCGCAGACTGCAGAAGTCAAAATTAACGGGAAGGTGCAGCGTTGGACCGATGCGAGGCTAACTCTGGCGCAAGGAATTACCGAAACACGCGACGGGTATCTGATCCGCCGCGAACGCGACGGTTCTAAGTCCTTGCTTCTTACAGGAGAGCAATCATGAACTTCCTCCTAGCCCTCCGCTCCAAACTGACAGGCTACGCCGTGGCAATCGCTGCGGCGCTGGCCGTCCTTGTCAGCGCGTATCTGAAAGGCCGGTCTGACAGCAAAACAGCGCAGACCGCACGAGACGCGCAATCCGCAACCAAAGCACGGAAGATAGAAAATGAAGTCAGCCGTCTTGATGACAGCGCTGTTGACGCTCGGCTTGCTAAGTGGATGCGCGACAAGCGGTAATTACTGCGACGTGGCGCGGGCGATCTATGCCAGCCACAACGACACATCAGAAACCAAGCGCCAGATCCTGGCCGAGAATGAGAAAATGGAAAAGCTGTGCGGGGTACGGCCTTGAGGAATTTTGTAATGAACGTATTGGTGGGTAAAACGAAATGACTGGCGCCGAAATTATGGGCGCAGCCGGCTTCATCGTGATGCTGTTCGGCGCAATCGGTGGTTTTTGGTATCGCTTAAACGGCGGCGTAGACAAAAATAGAGCCGACCTTGCAGCCCACAAGCTGCACGTCGCTGAAACTTATGTGACAAAGGCAGGCATGTCTGAGCAAACAGCGCAGATCATGAAGGCAATCGATGGAGTCGGTTCAAAGATCGATCGAACGAACGACCGGCTTGATTCATTCATGCAGCCTAAGACGACGCGGGCGCGAAACTAAATTGGCTTTGCATCATGGCCGTGACGCGTTTTAGCGCTATGTAAATTCTTAGAACCAATCGGTGTTCTGGGAGATAACAGCTATGAAGCACAGAATTCACGAGAACATGGAAGTAATTGGCGCTGATGGCGTCCATGTCGGAACGGTCGATCATCTTGAGGGCGACCGTATTAAGCTTAAAAAGTCAGACAACGCTAGGGCTCACCAAGATCATCATCATTATATCGACATCGGGTTTGTCGCTGATATTGAAAGCGATAAGCAGGTTCGTCTTTCTGCGAATGCAGATGTTGCCGTGACGCTCGAAGAAGAGGAATCCGGCAAGCCTGTCGATCTATGATTGTTTTGCCATAGAGAATTTGTTTTTTTGGGCGGCCTTCGGGCCGCTCTTTTTTATATTTAGGGCTAGACACATCGTCTCGAGACCCTTTCCATCCTTCGCGTCGGACAACCAATCCGACTCTACGAATCTGCCACCAAGCAGGATCAACCAACACGAGGAGACTGTATGTCTGAACAGGCACAGGGCGCAGGTGCGCGCGTAAATACGGGTGGCAACGCCTTTCCTTCACCAGACTGGAACGGCGACTGGAAAGGTCCGGAGGCCAGCCATGGCATGACGCTGCGTGATCATTTTGCGGGGCAAGCACTTCCGGCGCTAATCGAAAACGCCGATCTTTCTATTCTTGACAAGATAGCCAAGGTGCGCAGCGTCTCTATTATGCAGGTTTTTGGCATCATAGCCTACGAATACGCCGACGCCATGATTGCTGCCAGAGGACACTAAATGCTTTCAAACCAAGAACTAACCCGCCGTGTTGCTGCTTATCAGCAGCACGGCACGATAACGAAGGCTGCACACGCATGCGGCGTCAAGAAGTCTGCGTTTCACGACAGCATTAAGCGCGCGGCTGAGCTTGGTCTGATGGGGCCGAAGGAAACGCTACCCGGCTATGCAATCAAAAGCCTGACCGAGACGCCTAACGGCACCTACATGCGCCAGACGAAAGAGGCTGGCCCGGTCTATGAGGCGACCGCCGGTCTAGCGGTCAAAGGCAAGACGACGCTCGTTAACAGTGAAGGGCGCATCGTCACGCAGCACATCATGGAACGTGCGGACGCCGATCAACAGCAGGCTGCAATCACGGCCATGGTTGAAGCGCTTAAAGAAGATCTGCCACGCGTATCGATTATGCCGGCGCCGAAGGGCTGTCGCGAGGATTTGTTGAATCAGTTCACGATAACTGACAACCATTTCGGCATGATGTCGTGGCGTGAAGAAACTGGCAGCGATTACGATCTGCGTATTGCCGAGCAACTATTGCTCGATTGGTTCTCTGCGGCCGTAGCGCAAGCGCCTGACGCTCATACGGCTATTCTCGCGCAGCTCGGCGATCTTATGCATCACGACGCGCTTGAAAGCGTCACACCTGCACACAAGCACGTTCTGGATGCGGATAGCAGACTTCAAAAAGTCATTCGCATTGTGATCCGCACTATTCGCCGCACTATTCGCCGCATCATCGATATGCTTTTGCAGAAGCATGAGCGGGTTCATGTTGTGATGGCGTCAGGCAATCACGATCCCGCCTCATCTGCTTGGCTGCGTGAAATGCTGGCCGTTATGTATGAAAACGAGCCGCGCATCACCGTCGATAATTCACCCAGCCTCTATTACGCGTTCGAGTGGGGCAGTACGATGATTGCCTATCACCACGGGCATAAGCGAGGTGTTGGAAATATCGAGGGCACGATTGCTGGCATGTTCCGTGGAATGTTTGGCCGCTCACTGCAAGCCTATGTGCATATTGGTCACAGACACAGCGACGACGCTCGAAAAGGCACGCTGATGTATGTCGAGCAGCATGAAACCCTCGCTGCGCCAGATGCTTATGCAGCTGGCGGCGGGTGGCTGTCAGGCCGATCAGCAAAGCGGATTACCTACAGCAAGCAATTCGGTGAAGTCGGTCGCGATATTCTCCGGCCTGAGATGGTCGCGGGGAAGTATGCGGCGGCGAATGACAATGTGGTTAATGCGAAAGTAGCTTAAAAATTGTCCATGCAGTAGCGATCGGAATAAAAAACATCTCAATAGCGTCAAAAATCATATTAGCACTCGCATAGGGAGAGACGGCATTCATCTCCCAATCAGAAAGCAAGGGCGAACCAATAGACGACAGTTGTTTTACACGTTCAAAGTCTTTGTTTTCTGTCTCTTGTGGCTGCTTCGCTCCATAGAGCACCAGGAATCGTAACATTGTCCAGTTTTCAAATTGATCTTGCCTACTTGAGATTTGATGCTTGATTACCAGTCCACATACGGCAGCTAACTCTGTGCGAGTTGAAAGAACGTAATATAAAACTGCGAAGGGGGCGAAGTGGAAACATCGTACGATAAAACGACGTGTGAAATTTAAAAACAAAGTCAATCTCACCTCCCCACATCCCTTTTTCGAAATTATCATATGCATTGCCGCCCACCAAGCGGCGTTTCACCACAACACGAGGAGAGAACATGCTTGAAGAAGCAGAAGACAAAGTCGCACGTGCGGCTGGTGAGGGTAGGCCCGTTATAAGTAACCTGCCAAAAACTTATAACGGCAACCATCAACCACTCACAATCATCGAAACGCCATACAGCGGGGATGTAGAAGCCAACACCGCATATGCACAGGCTTGCCTCTTAGACAGCCTGAGACGAGACGAAGCACCGATTGCCAGCCATTTGCTGCACACTCAAGTGCTGGACGATATGCAGCCCGATGAGCGGTCGTTAGGCATCAAGGCCGGTCTTGCCTGGTATCGCGTGGCAACGAAATGCGTTGTTTACACTGATCGTGGTATCAGCGGCGGCATGAAGATGGGCATATCACGCGCTGAACAGCACGGCGTTGCCGTCGAGTATCGAAGCATTAAGGCGAGGGCAGCAGGAGTAGCACATGAGCAATCTTGAAACAGCAATTGCAGTAGCGGCAGCCGCGCACATGGACCAGAAGAGCGACAACGGCGATCCGTACATTATCCATCCACTGCGCGTAATGATGGCTCAGGAGACGCCCGAAACGCAGATCCTCGCAGTTATGCACGACATGATCGAACACACGAACACCTCGCTGAACGACGTCTATTCGTTTGGCTTTGACGACGACATTGTTCTGGCCTTGAATGCGATCACTCGACGCGATGATGAAGACTATTTCGTCTACGTGAAGCGCGCTTGCTCTAATCCCATTGCACGTCCGGTGAAGATCGCTGATCTGCGCGACAACCTACACACATATCGCGACGATGAGGAACACCGAGCGCGCTACACTAAGGCGCTCGAAATGCTTGGGGAGGCCCCATGAACCAATTCCATGTTGGCCAGAAAGTGGTCTGTATCGATTCAGTCGTTGGTTTTGAGCAGCTTATCGAGGTGAAGGAAGGCGAGATTTACGAAATCGAGTGGATCGGACCTTTCGAACATTATATTCATGGCTCCTACATCGGCGTACGCCTCAAGAGCGTCGATCGCGGAACTTGCCCGCAGTTTGGTTATGAAAACCCGCCTTTTGCCGCGAGACGCTTCCGGCCGCTTGTGGAAGATAAGTTGTCAGCGTTGCGCGGGCTGCTTGCTGACGGGCCTGTGACAGAGAAGTTCGAAGAGCCGAAGCGTAAGGTGAGGGAGGATGTGTGATGGTTGTGAGTGACGGCGGCTCCACCAGCTATTACGAGCTGCCCGAGGGCGCGAGCGAGCTCAATGATCTGATCGAACACAAGGGCATGTCCTTTGCGCTCGGGAATATCTTTAAGGCTTGTTATCGATTTGGCGAAAAGGACGCGGCCAGCCGAATGTATGATCTGAACAAGATCATATTCTTTGCCGAGCGGTTGAAGGCTGTGGAACGAAAACGAGCGCAATAAACGCCGTCCCTCCCGGCACCGGTAGTATCCTCGTAGTCCACAGTCGAAAAGAAAAGGGCTTCGGATTTAACCGAAGCCCTGCTCTCAATTTTTATTAATCGTCGGATCTTACTTGCGGTAAGCTAAGCCACCCCAAATTCTGCCTTCATCGCGATGACGACCACCGTGTACGGCTCCGATATATGCGGCAGCTGCGGCAACAAGTGCAGATGCTGCAAGAAGGAATGCAGTGAGAATGCCAGTTATCCGAGCCTTTTCAGCAGCGTCTGCTGCTTTAGCTTTTACTTCTTCTGCCGTTTTTTGAGCCTGTGCCTGTATGTCAGCAAGTGTCTTTTGAGCTTCGTCAACCTTCTTTTGAGCGTCAGTGCGCAGAGTCTGAACGCGTTCAATCGTTTGGTTTACACGAGTTTGAGCATCGTTTTGACTTAAGCCGGTTCGAGCGGCAACCTGATTGGTGAGCCATGCGCGATCTGGATCGGAGATTTCACCAGTGGTAAGCAAGTTTCCAAAAATACCACTTATCTGCCGCTGAAAATCCGCCAAATTCTGCGTTTCCTGACCAGCAACAGAGTTACCTTGGCTATCTGTGCGTAGCAGAGTATCGGTGAGGTAATCTAACGGATTGGTTTTCAATCCTTGAGGCAGCATCTGTTCGACAGATGGAGCGGCAGCTTGTCCTGCACCCTGAGCCAAACCTGATACTGCCTGTCCTGCTCCTGAAATGACGCCACCTGCCAACTGACCAGCTCCTTGAGCTGAGCCGCCAACAACAGTGCCTGCGGTTTGGACTGCTGTTTCAGCGGCACTTCCAACAGCTTTCGCACCGCCTGAAATAACGCTGACAAGCATGAGAGCAGATACGATTGTACCAAGGCCCCAAACCACTAGGCCATTCAATCCGTCTCGAACGGTTGCTTCATCGCGCGTTGCCGTTCCAGACGGGCGGCGCATTCTTCCGGTGATATAACCACCGAGCATATAAGAAGCTACCATTGATATGATAATAAAAAGGGCAGTAATCACGAGCCAAACTGCACTAATGTCTCCTCCATCATCGACGGAGAACGAACTTAAACCAAGTCCACCAGCAAATGTGGTCAGAACAACCATTACACCTGATGCGACCGTTGCTCCAGCAAAAATAGCCGCCCAATCGACATAGCTGCGATCAGGTGCGTTTTCTACGACAGTTGGATCTACCATCAACGTAATCCCAGAAAAGAGAGGATGAACAACACAATGACTACTAGTCCCACTAAATAGATGATGGAGTTCATGTTGGTTATCTCCTTTAAATAGTAACAGTGTCCGGTTGGCCGGCATATTATGTGTCGGGATTTACTCTCTCTTTGACAAAACTCGTTAGTCAGTAAAAGGTTTCAGTGATTGCTAAACTTATTTAAGCTATCAATCCTTTGATCGATCTGGATAGGGCTCATTCGGCAGCTTTTTCTTCGGATTACCTGGAGCATTGGTTTGCTCGTGCGTAGGCTTTTCCTGATGATCTCTTTGTTCAATTGGCGAAGGGTCAGTCGCTTGGTGCTCACGATGAAGATCATGGTCTGACCATGGGCTTTTCTTTTTATTCATTTAATCACTCCTGAAATGGGAAAACCCCGCCGAAGCGGGGTTCAAGAAGTTAGGCAGCCTTCAAATTAATTTTAGTTTCTGCTAATTTGGTCAAGTCGTGATCAGTTTGACCTTCTTCTTGCAGCGTTGCGTCAAGAAGCTTTGCCACGTCCTTGTGACCAAGCTCTGTGGCCCAGCGTTTAAGAGTCCCGTAACGGGTAATTTCATAATGTTCGACGGCCTGTGCAGAAGATATGAGGCCTGCGTCAAGGGCTTTTGTACCCTTGAATTCATCCATTATTTCTTCGCCTTCAGCGATAATTCCCTCAATCGCATCGCAGGTTTTACCTTGAGCGCGCCTTCCCAAAATTTCGAAGACCTGCTGAAGCCGTTCAATGTGCTCCTGAGTTTGTTCTTTATGCTTTTCGAATGCTGCTTTGAGTTCAGGCGCCACAGCGGCTCTGGCCATTTTTGGTAGTGACTTGACGATTTTCCGCTCGGCATAATAAATATCCTTGAGCGTGTCGTAGAACAAGTCGTCTAGCGTCTTTTCCTTGGAACTCGGCATTTTTCTCTCCATTAGAGTTTATGCCCCTGCATCGAGACTCAACGCTCTTGGATGCTCTTGGTTCCGCGGCTGAAACCTAATTTTTTTGACGCAGATAGGATAAACTACTCATTCTTGAGGAATTAAATTCCTAAAACAGCTTAGGCTGGCCGTCATTGTCATTGCTGGTCGATAGATCGATCAAATCGGCATCCGGCAATGGCTTCTGCATTTCCTTGGCTTCATCCCATGGCGCACGTAACCAGGTATCGATTTCCTCTGTCGTGCGCAGGATGACGGGCATCGCTTTGGGATGGACAGGCTTGACTACGGCGTTGGGCTCGGTGGTCAGGAACGCGAAGATATCAACCTCAACTGGTCCTTCCTTCTTCTTCCGCACACCTTTCCAACTTGTCCATATGCCAGCGAACGCAAAGAGTGGCTTTTCTTCATTCAGCGCGAACCAATGCAGCGGTTTGCGTTTTGTCTTTGGATCTGGTGTTTGGCCGTATTCTGAGAAGGATGTGGCAGGTACAACACAGCGGCTTTCAACACCCTGCCAGCGTCTCCAATGGGGAGAGGTGAGGTTGCGTATATTCGTTACACCGCTGTCAGCTTCGCCTTTAACATACATAGGCGGGGTGGGCATGCCCCAGCGAAGGTGTGCTAACTCATGCTCGTCTTCAGCAAGATTTCGTAGAACCGGAGCCGGATAATCTGGGTAGACATCAAGCCGAGGATCAACGCGGTTTGTCACGTCTCCGAATTTTGGAAACAGCCGGCGCATGGCTTCGTGTGTCGTGGTGAGATTATAAAGATTGCACATGCGATCCTCCGGCATAAGAGAGAATAGCGCGCAATTTATTGCCGTCCAGTCGCCCTTACCTCGGTGCTCGATAAACTACGAATTCGCTCTGCCCTTTCATCGTGCATGCCGCACACCGAAGCTTCCATTGATGCTGTCGTAAAGGTTTGTCTCTGCCGATTTTACGTGTAACTTCCTTTGTATCCACATTGTTAACATGTCCGCATCGTGTGCAAAGCGCACACAGAATAGCCCACGGCTCCAAATCAACAATGCGGGTGAACGCGTCAATTTTCTCGTGTGAAGGTGGCCTTGGCATGCGATTTATCGAACGACAATTCGTTCCCATATGCCATCGCCAAAAGGCTTGCCGCCATGACGACGCATGAAAACGCTCATGCGTCTTTCTGAAGGGAAGCTGAACACACAGAAATATATCCCAGCCTTTCTAGCCATGCGGTGTATCGAATGCGCTCCGAGGCGTCCTGCGTCTCTGTGCACTTCACGCCGAGCGCACTTCAATGCGTATGCTTCAGGAAGGGCGACTTGAAACATCTTCATCACGCAGCCCTCTTAAATATCACGCCACGTTGGCCATGTGTGAGCGCAAGGTGCGACAGCTCTACTTCGCGAGCGAGAAAGTCTCGGTCTTTAAGGAGCGCCTCTATAGCCGCGCGCACATCCCCGCCGTGGTAAGTGAGAACCATCTCAATTTCGTGTTCATAATTCTGCACAAGGGTATTCATGGATTTCTCCTGAATTGTTGAATGTTCTTATTTTGTTCTAATTTTAAGTTTCTGTCAACATCAACGAACCAGGCTTTTTTAATTGGTTACATTTTGGGTTACATTTTGGCTTCTTATACTGGTGATAAAGCTTATTAACTTATTGTTTTTATAGAGTAATTAATCTGGTTCGATTGTTCCGAACAATCCGGCCCGGGGAGCCAGCTCTTTTCATTAGGTGATTGGACTAGGTCTTTTTCCAGTGGTAATAACGTATTTTATCGGCATTTAAAATTCGGCTCCGTGATTTGATTAGTCCGCATATTCTGGTTCTTTGTTGGCCATAACTGCCGCTCTTTAAACGTTCCTCTTTGTTTGAATTTTAGTGCCTTCGCTTATATGGCGTGAATAAGTTTAGAGGGGCATTTCCTTAGAGGATTTCCTGTTTTGATTGAACCGCTGTAAGACTATTATGCTTACAATGGGCGTTATTTGGCTTTCAGCGCCCTAATCGCAGCCCATTAACTTGACCGGCTTTCTCATTCTCAGACAGCACTGAATTCCAGAAAATTAAAAAGGCGGTGAACCAAATTCGTCTGGTTGCGTTGTTAATAAGTCATTAATCATGATTGGAGGCAGCCATGCTTATTTATTCGCGAATAGAGGCCATCGTCGCAGTAGCATTTTTGCTGATCATTCCTTTAATGCTACTTGTCAGTTAAATCGTTGCAAAGTGTTTACTGTGTTATAAAAGCCGCCTTTTCCGACTTCTAAAGCGCCTGATATTCATTCGATGTCAGGCGCTGTTTGCGTGTAATTATAATGAAATTTATTCACTTGATTATATAAGCTGGCTGAATGTTTATTTTGCTCGGTGAATTTTGATAGAACATTGATTTTATTTAATGTTTTGCGGATATTTCATTCATATTGCGTTCACTTTACCTCCTTTATTCTGGTGTCAGAATAAAGGAGTATTTCATGATTAAAAAAGCCGTACTCGCCGCCATCGCACTGTCGTTTATTGGTGCACCTCTTGCTCAGGCGCAAAATTACAATCAGCCGCGCAAGCCGGGCTATAGTCATGTTGAGCCGCAACACCCTTCCCATGGGAAAGATTTTAAACGCCATGACCGGTATGACCGTCGTGACCGCGATCACAAGCGTTGGCGGCAGGGAGAAGGTTATGGCGACTGGCGTCGCCATCAGGAAATTCGTGATTACAAGCGTTATGGTCTTCGCAAGCCGGGCCGTGGTCAGCATTGGGTGAAGGTCGACAATCAGTATCTGCTGATTACAGCTGCAACCGGCCTTATTGCAGGTATTTGGGTGGCTCGTTAAAGCATTTCCTGTTTTGGTTGAATCGCTGAAAATGCTTGATCGTTTGTTTCACGCATCATCCCGCGCAAAACCGCTTATTCGCAATCCTACAATGGTGCGGACAGTTCCCTGTTTGCACCATTTTGCGTTTTGTCGGAATTAACGCGCGTTTTATTCATGCCGGCTTTTTCAAACACTTGCTGAAAGCCCTTCACATCTGCAATGTGTCGGAAATCATATTTGCGCTGAAAGCGGAGACACCTGCATGAGTGGCCTTCTGGCACTTCTTGATGACGTGGCGGCAATTACCAAAATCGCGGCGGCATCCGTCGATGATATATCCGCCAATGCCGCAAAAGCGGGAACAAAGACAATTGGCGTGCTGATCGACGATACGGCGGTTACGCCGAAATATGTTGTCGGTATTGCGGCTGCACGTGAATTGCCGATGATTGGTAAAATCGCGCTTGGAAGTCTTCGGAATAAGGGGCTGCTTATTCCGGTTCTGCTTTTGCTCGATTATTTTTTGCCGCTAGCAATCACCGCATTATTGATGCTTGGCGGGGCTTATCTGTGCTTTGAGGGCGCTGAAAAGGTTTGGCACACGCTTTTTCCCAGTGAAGAGCATGATGGAGAAGAATCCGAACAAAGCAAAGATGCAACCGCGCTTGAAGAAAAGCGTGTTGCAGGTGCAATCAAGACGGATTTGATCCTTTCCGCCGAGATCATGACACTCGCGCTTTCGATGATCGAAACCAATTCAATTTGGATCGAGATAGCCACTTTGGCTATGGTCGGGATCATGATTACGGTTCTTGTGTATGGCGTTGTGGCCATAATCGTGAAACTGGATGATTTTGGCGTGTTAATGGCCCGTAAGGGGCGGTCTTCTGCAACGCGTGCACTGGGGCGATGGATGGTGCGAGCCGTACCCAAGCTGCTGGTGGTGCTGACAATTGTGGGAACAGCAGCCATGCTGTGGGTTGGCGGTAATATTTTCATTCATGGTTTGCACGGTCTTGGCGTCCATCAGCCATTTGCATGGATTTCAGAGACCGCAGCGGATATTGCAGGGGAGGTGACGGCAAATCTCTCTGGTGCTGTTGATTGGATGATCACAGCCCTGGCCGATGGCATCTTTGGCTTTGTGCTGGGCTCGCTGATTGTGCTTTTTATGATCAAAATAGCATCACCACTTTGGAATGCACTCAGGGCTTGAAGAGGGGCGTATCAAATCCAGCAAAGCCGTTTCTCACCTTTGCTGGAAATGTTCTAGCCCAGCCGAATGCCACGCCTTGCTTGACACTGATGGCCTCAAGCACCGGATGATCGGTGTTGAGAAGACGTTCGTGAGTGCGCTACAGAAACGCGTTATTTCAAAATATCGGAAAGACGCTTTTGCTCTTTCGCCGCACGTTTGAGATTGAGGCCAGCGAGCAAATCAAGAATGTGCGTTTTCATCAATTCCGAAGCTTCACTTGTTTTACGGCGTTCAATAGCATCGACCAGAGCATTATGCGCGTGGCTTTCGCACGTGGTTTCGCGGCGCCGCCAGTAAAGCGCAATAATCAGGGATGAGCGCGGCAGAAGGTCTGTGACAAACCCTGCCAGAATGGAATGACCAGCAATGCTTGCGAGTTCGAGATGAAAGCGCGCAGACAAACGAATGGCATCGCTGTCGCGGCCTGCATGAAGGGCTTCATGTTCTTTATCCAGATGCTCCCGCAGTTTTTTCACATCGTCTGCGGTCGCCACTTTTGCCGCAAGTGCTGCAACCTCCGGCTCAATCAGCATACGCGCTTCAAACACTTCGCGCGCTTCTTCCTGCGAGGGCTCGGCTACAAATGCGCCGCGGTTCGGTTCAAGCCGTACCAGACGATCGTGGGCAAGAGCCTGCAATGCAGAACGCACAACGGCGCGACTGACCGAATAAATCGACGCCAGTTCGTCTTCCGGCAATTTTGTTCCGGGCAGCAATTGGTGGCTCACGACCGCATCGCGTAGCCCCTCATAGACAGGATGCCAGCGTGTGGACCCGTTATTGCCACTCATCTCGTTGTTGTCAGTTGTTTGCGTGTCCAGAAAATTCATTTTCATCCAGATACAAACGGTTCAAGGTTCAGGGCCGTTTTGTATGTCTTTGAGTTGCAACTCATATACATATCGAAGCAGCACTCTTCATTGTCAACGATATTGCCGTTATGGTTTACAAAATATCGTGTCGTTTGAAATTGGCAATATCGTTTGGTTGGCCTTCAGTTTCGTGGTGAAAAAGGTTCAAATATACCCTGAAACTCTTTTGGTCTTGGCGCCTGATAGCCACCAATTTTCGATGTTCTAAGACCAAGCGCAACGAGACTTTCGCAGAGCTTTACCGCAGCAGTCACACCATCTATGACGGGAATTCCATGCTCTTCCGATAAGGAGGAGGCAAGATCTGCCATGCCTGCACAGCCCAGAACGATTGCTTCGGCGTGATCATCGCGCATCGCATGTGCGATCTCTTGCGATATGCGGCGTCGGGCATCTGAGCCCGGAATTTCAAGGTCAAGCACGGCCACATCGCTGGCCCTGACACGGGCGCAACGTGTTGCAAGACCGTAACGTGACAGATTGTGCTCAATGGCCGGAACTGAGCGCGACAGGGTTGTTACAACGCTGAATTTTCCTGCAATCAGGCTTGCCACATGAAAAGCGGCTTCACCGATACCGATCACAGGCATCGTGCTTGCGCAGCGCGCTGCGTCGAGTCCCGTGTCGTCAAAACAGGCAATCACACAGGCATCGGCTTTCGGATGTTTGCGCATTTCCCCAATCATGCCGGGGATGGCAAAAACCTCATCGAAATAGCCTTCAATGCTGGGTGGTCCATCCTTGGGGTTGATGGCAATGATATTCGTTTTGGCTGCCGCCACGCTTCGCGCAGCGTCACCGATTTTCCGCGTCATAGACGCGGTTGTATTCGGGTTGATGACAAGTATGTCCATTTCCTCAAACCATCGATTGTTTTTTTATTGTTGTGGTTGTTTCAGGGCGCTTTAGCGCGCCCTGAAATCAAATTTCGCCGCCCAGATAAAGCTTCTTGATACGGTCGTCAGAAACAAGTTCTTCAGAGTTCCCGGAAAGAACGATCTTGCCCGTTGCCAGCGCATAGGCGCGCTGTGAAATACGCAGTGCCATGCGGGAATTCTGCTCGACCAGAAGAACACTGACCTTTTCATCGCGGTTGATGGCGACAATTGAACGTGCAATGTCCTGCACAAGCTTTGGTGCGACCCCGAGCGAGGGTTCATCCAGCAACAGCAGCTTGGGTTTTGCCATCAATGCGCGCCCGATGACCAGCATTTGCTGCTCGCCGCCGCTCATTGTGCCAGCGGCCTGAGAATAGCGCTCTTTCAGACGCGGAAAACGCCCCAGAACCATTTCAAGCGTGTTGGCGATGTCTGCCTTTGCAGAGCGGGTGAAGGCGCCCATCAACAGATTGTCGCGCACGCTCATATAAGGGAAGACCCGTCGTCCTTCGGGTACCATTGCAATGCCCATTTCGACGATCCTATCCGAGCGTGTGCCATCAAGGCGGCTTCCCTCGAAGTAAATTTCACCCTTGCGCAATTTGTTGAGCCCGGTGATTGCCCGCAGAATGGACGATTTGCCTGCACCATTGGCACCAATCAGAGCAACAGTTTCTCCCTGATTGACGCTCAGAGACACGCCCTTCAACGCGTAGACGTGATCATAATAGAGTTCGGCATCGGTAACTTTCAGAAGCTCTGTCATGATCAGTATCCAATCGTTTCATCTTCTGCGCCGAGATAGGCTTCGATGACTTTTTCGTTCTCCTGGATCTCCTTCGGTGTGCCTTCTGCAATTTTCTGACCGAAATTGATCACGACGATCCGGTCCGAAATATTCATCACCGCAGGCATGTCATGTTCGACCAGAAGCACTGTGATGCCGCGTTCGCGAACTGCGCGCACCATTTCCACTGCCTTGACGGTCTCGTCATGGTTCATGCCTGCAAAGGGCTCATCCAGCAGCAGAACTTTGGGCTGTGTGGCAAGACCAATGGCAATACCGAGCGCGCGCAAGTGACCATGTGGAAGGTTTTGTGCAACCTCGTTACGCTGTGGTCCCAAACCGAGAAAATCCAGAATTTCGTCTGCCGAGCGTTCAAATGTTTGTTGGTCTTCCCGCGCAAGACTCGTTCCAATATAACAGCCGAGAAAGCTGGCCTTCGCGCGCAAGTGATGCGCGACGATGACATTTTCACGCACCGTCATGCCTTTGAAGATGGTGGTTTCCTGAAAGGTTCGAACCACGCCCTTCCGGGCAACGATATGCGGCGCAAGGCCGGATATGCGCGCACCCTTAAACAGAACCTCGCCTGTCGTTGGATTAAGGAAGGAGGCAATCAGCTTGAACAGCGTGGATTTGCCTGCACCATTGGGACCGATCACTGAAAGGATTTCTTTTTCTCTGACCGAAAACGAGACATCATTGACTGCGACCAACCCGCCGAAGCGCTTGGTAACGCCTTTGACTTCAAGAAGCGCACTCATGGCCGCGTTCCTTTCTTATTTGTCAGACGCAGGCTGAGCAGGCCATTTGGCAGGAACAGCATCAGGATGATCAGCAAGCTGGAGAAAATAAGGAGTTGGAATTTGCCGGTCTGGAAAAGAAAATCCCAGCCGAAATAGAGGACAAAAGTACCGATAATCGGTCCAAATACATAGCCAAGACCGCCAAGGAAGCAGTTAAGCATGAAGTTGACCGAGTCTGTCACCGTGAAGCTCGATGGATAGATCGACTGGGAGATGGCTACAAACATTGCGCCGCCCAGCCCTCCAAGGAAGGAGGAAATCGCATAGGCAAGCACCCGCAGATTGGTGATGTTGACACCAATGGAGGAGGCCAGCTCTTCATTTTGTTGCAAGGATTGGCACAAACCGCCGATGCGCGAATGGATGAGCCTGTAGAGCGCTGCAAAGCAGAGCACCATAAGAAAGACCGACACGAAGTAGAACGCGGCGCGCGGATTCTGCAATGTGGCGAAGTCCGGCAGGATTGTGAGGCCGAAGATCGAAATTCCACCGGGAGGCGGTATGTTGACCATGCCTTTAGCACCATTGGTGATGGGCAGTGCCATAGCAAGCAGGCGCGCAACTTCTGTGAGCACCAGCGTCACCATCGCAAAATAAACACCGCGAAGGCGCAGGATCGGCAGTCCGATCAAAACACTGGCAAAGGCGCAGAAAAGCCCCGCCAGCGGCAATGTCAGCCAGAAAGACACACCGTACTTGACCATGAGAATGGCCGACACATAGCCCCCCATCAGGGCATAGGCCCCTTGGCCGATATTGATACGGCCAATGTAAAAGGTGAGCCAAACACCCGCGCTGACAATGGAGAGCAATGCAACCGATGTCAGGGTGTAATAAAGATCGTTACGTCCTGTTATGCTGATCAGCAGTGGTATACCGATGAAAACCAGCGCGAGGAAAGCAACGACGCCGAGAAGTTTTGTTGTCTTTGTCATGTTTCCTCCCATCAACCCCAAGGTTTGCCCATAAGGCCGTTCGGACGCAGGCTGAGGAAGACCATCAGGCCGGCAAAGATTACGAGATAGGTGATGTCGCCGTAAGGTCTGAGCACCGTGAGGCCGACCGATTCCAGCATGCCGAGAATAAAGCCGCCGGCAATCGCGCCACTGACGACACCCGCGCCACCGATCATCACCATCATGAAGGCTTTGATCGATATTGCGCCCCCTATGCCGGAATTGACCCCGGTAATGGCAACCAACAAACCACCAACCAGGCCTGCCAGCATTGCCCCCATTGCGAAGCCGATCATGGAGTATCGGTCGACATTCACGCCCATCAACTGCGCCGCTACGCGGTCTTGGGCGAGCGCGCGCATGGCGCGACCGGGTTTCGTGAATTGCATGAAAAGAACGAAGGCTGCGATGAAAACCACCGCCAATACGCCGATCAGAATACGATCATAAGGTATGATCAGCCAATCTGAGACGAAAACGCCATTTATGATCTTCGGCACACCGCGCTGCTTTTCGCCAAAAAGTAACAGTATGACAGCATCCAGAAAAAAGGCGACGGCAGCAGCAAGCAACATCGTACTTTCGTCGCGCAGACTGCGTTTGATAACGGGTCTGAACAAAAATTTTTCAATAAGTGCACCGACAATCATCAAAGTGAGCGCAGATGCAAACAGCGCCACCACGAAAGGCAGGCCTAGCTGGCCATAAATCGTGTAAGTGACAAACCCTCCGAGCACGTACATTTGGCCGTGTGCAAAATTGAGGACGTTCATCAGAGCAAAGATCAGTGTAAGACCCAGCGCAATCAGCGCATATTGTGATCCAAGATACAGCCCGTTGACTATGACTTGTTCCATGAAGGCAAACTCCCTCCTGCGGAGAGCGGCGCATGCCAAAGTCTCCGTGGCGATATATGACAATTGGGAGGCAGAAGCGGGCGCTTCATGCACCCGCTTCCCACAGTCTCAGGCTTAGTCGACCTGTCCGACGAATAAGGTTTCGAACTTGCCATCCTTATATTCGGTGACAACCATCGGAATGCCCAGCTGGCGCTTCTGTGTGAACGATGTCGTGCCAACATAATTCAACTTGGAATCGTCGCCTTTTACATAGGGGTTGGGTGCCGAGAATGTGTCGACGGTCTTCTTGAATTCTTCGACGTTATCGATTGCAGAAGGGTTAGCCTTCAATGTTTCGATAATGTATTCAAGTGCATAGACCTTGGTATTCGATTCATCATTATACTCGCCATAAGCTTTTGTATAACGATCAACGAATTCCTTCATGGTATCCGATGCAATCTCCGGCGTGGACGCGCCGCCCACAGAAATGAAGCCATTAGCGAGCTCTCCGGCACCTTCCTCCAGAACCTTTGCGTCTTGCGCCGTTTCCGTGGAAATGAGGCCTTCATAACCAAGTTCGCGTGCTGCGCGGATCAAGAGAGGTGCATTTCCCGGAGCAACACCTGAAAGAACCAGAAGGTCTGGTTTCTGCATAATGATCGGGGTGAGCACGGGCGTGAAGTCACGCGTATCGTTCTGATAGGCATCGCTTGTTGAAACCACGTCCAGACCGAGTGCCTTGGCGGCTTCAATACCGCTGTCGCGCTGACTCAAGGGGTCGGATTCATTGGCGGCAACAAAAGCGACAGTTTTAACGCCCTTGTTTTCCTTGAGGTATTTATAGATAGCTGGACCCGACTGATAATTGGCAATCATGCCAAGAATGGCATTGGATGCCGGCGGTGTATAAAGTTCTTTCGGGAAGGAATAAGGGAAATAGATGATCCCTTTGGCTTCGGCGACCGGACGCACGGCGGCTGCGCCATCATCGACATTTGGCCCGACGACATAATGGACACCTTCCTGCGCCATTTTCTCCATGCCAGCAATGGCGCGCTTCGGATCTTTCTGATCATCGAAGGTTACGATCTTAATTTTGTAATTGTCGTCGCCGATCTTTACGCCGCCCAGTTCGTTGAGCCAGTCAGCACGAACCTGCATGGATCGAACGTTGGATGTTCCCCATGCCGCTGCTGGACCACTTGTAACACCCACAAAGCCGATCTCGAGTTCTTTATCAGCCGCTTGGGAGGCATTTGCTGAGATAAGCGCAAAAAGTGAAACGGCGCCGAGCGCCGCAGTTTTTAAAACTGCGCGTCTGTTAAACATATCTATTCCCCTTGTTTGGTCACTGCTCCCTCGTTTGGTGGGGCGCAGCGAGCGGAATTGAACGCCAGATACATCGGATTGTCAACAATATTAATTTTTTTGGTTGACAATCGGAGGGTGCAGCCGCGTTCGTAAATGAATTGCTGACATGTCGCCGCGCGAAACTTATTGAGGGAATTGCCCTGAGCTATTGAATTTCAAGGAAAATCAGGGCAGTTTTCGAATATAGTAATAATCAATGAGTGATCATGTCTGTCCAGCGTGCGAGTTTTTATATCCTATTGGCATTGGTGACGGTCGCCTTTGCCTGGCTGCTGATACCTTATTATTCGGCGGTGCTCTGGGGCGTTATTCTCGCGCTTATTTTCTACCCGGTGCAACAACGATTGCTTCGTTCGTTGCGTGGGCGCAAAAATCTGGCGGCTTTCCTTTCGGTGCTGATGTGCCTTTGTCTGGTCATCCTGCCAGCGCTATTCATTTTTGGATTGCTGGCTCAGGAGGGAAATACCCTTTACCAGCGTCTGGCGACGCGTGAATTTGATCTCAACAGCTATCTCACACGTATTCTGGCAGCTTTGCCCGGCACTTTGGAAGAGTGGATGATACGCTTTGAGCTGGGAACTTTTGCGGAATGGCGCGCGCGCATTACTGGCGGGATACTGCAAGGCAGCCAGGTTTTCGCAAGTCGTTTGGTTAGCCTGGGGCAGAATACGCTTCAGTTCATTATCAGCTTCGGCATCATGATTTATCTGCTTTTCTTTTTGTTTCGCGATGGTGAGGAACTTGGAGAAAAGATTCGCCAGGCGATCCCTCTGAGCGAAGATTACAAAAATCAGTTTCTCGAGAAATTTGCTGCTGTTATTCGTGCAACGGTTAAGGGGAATATCATCATTGCGCTTATTCAGGGCACAATTGGCGGTGTCACATTTTGGTTGATCGGCATTGAAGCAGCATTGCTGTGGGGCGTTTTGATGACAATTTTTTCGCTGCTGCCAGTTGTCGGCGCATCTCTCGTCTGGGGGCCCGCTGCTATTTGGTTTGCCGTGAATGGAATGTGGTTCCAGACCTTTATATTGGTCTTTGTCGGTGTTCTGGTGATCGGGCTGATCGATAATTTGCTGCGTCCGCCGCTGGTGGGCAAGGGCACACGCATGCCGGACTTTGTCGTTTTGATTTCAACGATTGGCGGGATTTCTCTCGTCGGAATTAACGGGTTCGTTGTTGGTCCGATGATTGCCGCAATGTTTATTGCAGCATGGTCGCTTCTCGCGCAGGAGCAGAACAAACAGCTCACGCCAAGCTCAAAACTCGATTAGAGCACTATCCAAAAAGTGTGAAACAGCTTTCGGACCAAGATGCGCGTCAAAACAAATATTTAGAGCGCCGATCTGATTCAATCGGATCGAAAGCCGCTCGAAGCCGCGCTAATTTTCCAACGCTGAAAACAAGAACGCCCGCTGCACTGGGAGGAGGAGTGTGCAACGGGCGGATCTGGTAAGCGCGACTGGGAGGAGGAGTGCCGCGCTTCATGTTCAGTTTCTGGGAGGAGGAGTGAAACTGAACAACCTGAAAATAGGGTTGATGCTGACGACTTACAAGGCATTATGCTGCAAGGCAGATATGCATTTTTGAATAGCTGAAATAAGAAACCGCCCCGCAGCGATAAACGCGCTGGGGCGGCTCTTTCCTCCTCCAAGTGGAGAAGAAAATAACCAGTCGTTTTTAAAAAGCAACCCCTCAATTGTCACAGTGAATTTTCAGTAATTACTGAAAAGAATGGATGATTATCACCCGATCACAGCAAGCGCTCCGCCGGAATACAAGTTGCGGTGATGATGAGGCGCTTGGTTTATTTCCAATGTCTTAAATTGCGTTAACGAATGAAATGAATATCCGAAGAATGGCTGATTTTATCTGATATCATACTTCGTTTTAAATCGATTATTTTCGACTGATCGGCTGCTGAAAAAAACCATAAAAAATTTCGTCATTTCCAGGCCGTTAAAGTTGACTCTTAATATCATGATTAATATAGCCAGCAATTAATATGAGTCTTTTTGTCATCTTAATTATGCCGTTAATTGCAGAATGGGGCTTGGAATGCTGTTGAGAACAGGACACACGGGGTATCTGCTCGTGACAACAACGCTTGGTGGGGCTTTTTCTTTGATGCTGTTGGGCGCGGGATCCGCTCTTGCACAAACAGTCACCGCCGAAAAGGCAGAAGATCAAGCAAAGCGCTCAGAGCAAGCGTTGCAACTCGACACGATCACGATTTCACCCACGATTCAGAACCAGGCTGTCATAGATGCAATCGGATCGACCAGCATTATAACGCAGCGCGATATTGATCGTATTCAGGCAACGACTGCGGCTGGTCTTTTCAGGGCGACCCCCGGCGTTCATGCGTCCCTAAACGGTGACGATCCGGCAACCTCTATTAATATTCGTGGACTTCAGGAATATGGCCGTGTTGCTGTCACGCTGGATGGTGCTCGTCAGGACTATTGGCGTGTGGGCCACGGTTCCGGTTCATTCTATATTGAACCGGAAATGCTCAAGCAGGTCACAGTCATTCGTGGCCCTGTTTCCAATGCATATGGTTCCGGTGGCATCGGTGGTCTGGTTGCCTTTGAAACGAAGGATGCCGGTGATTTCCTTCGCGACAATGAAACATGGGCTCTGAGTGAAAAACTGCGTTATGAAAGCAATGGCAAGGGCTGGATGACCAGCACTGTCGGTGCTTATCGCTTTCATGAAAATTTTGACGTGATTGGCAATCTGAATTATCGCGACAGCGATGCTTATAAGAATGGTGATGGTGATGTCGTTCGCTGGACGGGCGAGCGTGTCGTGAGCGGTTTGGGTAAAGTCACAATCCGTCCCGCCGAAGGGCATGAGTTGAAGGTTGGCTATTCACGCCAGAAATACAGCGATATCATGACTGGCAGCAGTGGATCGACGTCAGCAGTTCTGTCGCGCTACGACGCTGATACAATTGTGAGCAATTACACCGGCAATTATACCTACAAACCGGAAGACAACCCGTTCTGGAACTTGTCGGTCAATGCTTATTACACCGATACGGATAACGACCAGTACCAGATCTGGCCAAAAGCCAATATTGGCAAAACGCGTTATTATGATGTGTCGACGGCCGGGTTCCGTGCTTATAACAGCTCGCGATTTGAAACTGACGCCATGATACACACGATCACCTATGGTGTTGATTATTATAAGATGCGCGGCAAATCCGATACGGATAACTTTGGCAATGGCGATCAGCAGGCCTATGGCGGCGTCCTTCAGTGGCAGGGTGAGTACCAGAAGTGGCTGGAGCTGATCGGTGCACTGCGTTATGACGGCTACCGGCTTGATGGCACCACGAAGGCAACAAATCTGCTGCCGTCGGAAGACGTCAGCGCTGACGGCAATCGTCTCTCGCCGCGTCTAAGCGTCGGCATAACACCTTGGGATGGTGTGCAGTTTTACGGCCTTTATTCGCAGGGCTATCGGGTGCCGCATATGCAGGACATGTTCCGCCAAAATGGCGCGCATGGCTCTGGCTATGAGCCAAATCTGTTGCTGAAGCCAGAAGTCGCCACTTCCTTCGAAGCCGGTGTCAACCTTCGGCAGGACGGCATTCTGGATGCTGGTGATCAGGTGCGTGCCAAGCTGAATTTCTTCCATACCGATGTGAAAGACTACATCAATACCGTAAAGAACGGCAAAGTAACGACATCTGAGAATGTTGGCACAGCGCGTCTGCGCGGCGTAGAATTTGAAGGCACCTATGACAACTGGTGGGGATATGTCAATCTTGCCGCGTCTTATACTGACGCCGAGATGAAAGATGGTATCTACAAAGGGGATAGTCTGAGCAATACACCGCTTAATAATTTCAGCGCAACGCTGGGCCTGAAAGCTTTTGAAGAAAAGCTGGTTTACGGCGTAGAATATGAAAGCGTCGGCAAGGTTAATCGTGCTCTGACGACGGGTGGCGTGAAAGTATATCCGCGTGTTGATCTGGTGAATGTATTCGCCAATTGGCAGGTGAACGATCATGTGAAGCTTGATTTCGGCGTCGATAATCTTTTCAACAAGGCTTACACGGACGCGCAAACGGGCTGGGCCACCAGCTCAGATATTGATCAGGCTAAAGGCAGAACCTTTAAGATCGCCATCACCGGCCGCATTGGCGGCTAATATTCCGGATTGAAAGCAGACATGCTTTCAATCCTTTCTTGCACAAAGTTTTCCTTATTTAAAATTGACTGAGAAAGCCCGTGTCACAGCCATCTCCTGAAGTTTCCCGCGCATTATTGAGCCATGCAAGCATTCGATTGCAAAATGGCGGCATCTATTTGCCGAACATTATCGATCGTCTGAATTCCTACCAGGCGCAATATGATAACAGTGGCGACAACCACATATTCGAGTTCTCCTTTGGGCGGATTGAGATTGATAGTAAATTGCACGGCTACAGCGTCGCGCTGCATGCAGATGACGATACAGGTCTGCATCGATTAAAAGATATCGCAGCGGTTGCCATCGAACTCTACACAAAGGCGGAGGCCCCGGAGATTATTTGGCTGGGCGATAGGGCGGGAGAGCAGGCTCTTCCGCAGTTTCGCCTGATGCGCGTGCTTTCGTCCAATCTGTTCACGCCACATATGTTGCGGCTTCGTCTCATGGGAGAAGATCTCAAGCGTTTTGCATTGTTTGGAGCGATGCATATCCGTCTGCTTTTACCCACCAACGAGGTTCCGCAGCCCGTTTGGCCGATCATGGGGCCAAATGGATTGCCATTCTGGCCTGACGAGGCGCGCAAGCCCGCATCGCGTGCGTACACAGTCCGCAACCTTGACATTGAAGCCGGTTGGCTGGAGATCGATTTCTATCTCCACGACGTTGAAGGGCTTGCCTGCACATGGGCAAAAAACGTTAAGCCCGGTGATCAGGTTGGTTTGATGGGGCCGGTTGGCCGCCCTCTGCGCCATGCAAGCCGCTATCTTATGGGTGCCGATGCAACCGGTTTGCCAGCAATCGGGCGGATGCTCGAAGAGTTTTCAGCGGATGTGACAGGCCGTGTTGTGATTGCAGTCGATAGCGAAAAGGATGTGCAGCAACTCGTTCACCCAGAAGGGTTTTCGGTCGAGTGGATTATTGATGCCGATCAGAAATGCGCTGCCGAAACACTCACAAAAACTCTGTGTGAAGCGGAGTGGCCGAAAGGCCCTGACACCTTTGGCTGGTTTGCGGGCGAGGCGGATCAGGCGAAAGTCATTCGCCAACATTGGCGCCAGAAGCTTGGAAAAAGCCGGGAAGAAACACTCGTTGCAGGCTACTGGCACAAGGATGCAATAGGCTTCATGGCTGGCTAGATAACAAGCTTTCTCTCAGAGAGATAAAATGAAAGCGGCCCGCGAAAAGCAGGCCGTTTTTTTGAAGGTGCTTTGAGTTGATTGAATCAGATTGTCACGCTAATCCTTTGTTTTAACGCGCATATATGTCTAAAAATGTTTCACCCTTTTCAGGGGGCGCTCTGTTTTTTATCTTCGATAGCCTTGCCCTGTGTGATCAGGCGGGCACTGTGTTGACCCGATATAAAGGTCCACAGCCAGCTCCATGCAACCGCCGCGCGGCTGCGTGTGCCAATCAGGAAAAAGATATGGGCAATGCCCCATACCCACCATGCCAGCGCGCCTTTCAGCTTGATCCGCCCCATGTCGACGACGGCCGCACCTCGGCCAATCGTTGCAAGATTGCCCTGATGGCGATAGCGAAAGGGGGCCGGAGCGGTTTGGCCTGATATACGGCTGCGAAGGACCTTAGCAACATAAGCGCCCTGCTGTTTGGCAGCCGGTGCAATACCGGGAACCGGCTTTCCATCCTGCCCTTCGACCCAGGCGGTATCTCCGATCACAAACACATCCTCATGGCCGGGAACGGTGAGATCGGCCAGAACGCGTGCGCGACCTGCACGGTCGCTTTCAACGCCAAGCCAGGCTGCGGCAGGCGAAGCTGCAACACCCGCTGCCCATATGGCCGTTTTACAGGGAATAAATTCATCGCCAACAGTTACGCCATCTTCAGTGATTTCTTTCACCGGCATCCCAAGACGCACCTCAACGCCAATCTTTTTCAAGGCATTTTGAGCGTAAGATGAAAGATCTTCCGGAAATGCAGACAGAATGCGTGGACCCGCTTCAATCAGCAGGATGCGCGCCTCCCTTGTGTCGATATTACGAAATTCCGGCCACATCGTATGTTTGGCCAGTTCACCAATAATACCCGCCAATTCAACGCCGGTTGGTCCTCCTCCCACCACAGAAAATGTGAGCAATGCCCGTCGTTTTGCGAAGTCTGTCTCGCGTTCGGCGCGTTCAAACGCCAAAAGAAGACGACGACGAATGGTCGTAGCGTCTTCCAGCGCCTTAAGACCGGGGGCAAGCTTTTCCCAGCGATCATTGCCGAAATAAGCGTGCCGTGCGCCGGTTGCGAGCACGAGCGTGTCGTAATCAAGTGTAGAGCCGTCTTCGAGCTTCACCTGTTTGTTGGACGTGTCCACATCGACAACAGTGGCGAGCAGGGTGGTTACATCTTTGCGATCGCGAAAAAGATGGCGAATTGGCCATGCAATTTCGGATGTCGCAAGGATTGTTGTCGCGACCTGATACAAAAGAGGCTGAAAGAGGTGATGATTACGCTGATCGACAAGCGTAATGCGAACATTTGCACCTTTTAGATCATGGATTAATTGCAGGCCACCAAAGCCTGCACCAACGACGAGGATATGGGGGGTATCCGTTTCGCTCATTGCAGTTATTCACCTGAGTTGGCGCGAAAAAACTCGCACTCATCTAACGATCATTGCGCTTGGCAAACGAACGCTATCAGGTTGATCAACCAGAGCCTACTGATTATCGCACAGGGCTGGCTCCCACTTTTGGCACAGCTTTACCTCGCCAGGATGACCTAAAAGTCATCTCCGTGGCGCATATGTCGGAAATAGGCAAAAGCCGTTCCTGCCAGAACCGGCAGAATAACCAAGGCTATCCAGAATATAATATTGCTCATGTTTCCCTCCCATTTTTTGCCACAATAGCACATCTTTGAGGAAGAGCATAATCCGACGACACTCAAACCAGTGACGCTAAGATTATGCTTCCAGCAAAACAGGTTAGATCAACGATCTGATAGGGAAACGTCTGAACTGCCCGCTTGTTCCACTTGCAACAGAAGCGTCTGAACATGGAAAGGGCCACTTTTTCAGTTTCAGCCTCGCCTTATAAAAACTCTTCCAAACGGACCTATTGCCAGCGCCCGACTCTTTGAGTAGTAGTTATCTCACATCAAGAGTTGGGGCGACGCCCAACGCCAACCTGCCTTTCCGGGCAAGGTGGTACTTCCTTAAAGGAAGGATGTGGCCGACCGGCAAACATACGGACAAAGCCACATGCGTCTGCCTTGACATAACGAAGGACTGACACGCATGCCTATAAAAATTCCTGATGATCTGCCTGCAACCAGTGTTCTCGAAGCAGAGGGCGTTATGGTGATGCGTGAGGCAGATGCTGTGCGTCAGGATATCAGGCCGCTGAAGATCGGCCTTCTCAATCTGATGCCGAACAAGGTCACAACGGAAACACAGATTGCACGGCTGCTGGGGGCGACGCCACTGCAACTGGAACTGACGCTTGTTCGCATTACCAATCACGTTGCGCGGCATACTCCAGCGGATCATATGCTTTCTTTTTATCAGCCATGGGAAGATATCCGCAATCAGCGCTTTGACGGCTTTGTCATCACAGGCGCGCCGGTTGAGCGCATGCCCTTTGAAGATGTGACCTATTGGGATGAAATGCAGAGGGTTTTCGATTGGACGCAAACTCATGTCCACCGTACGCTCAATATCTGCTGGGCAGCACAGGCCGCCGTCCACCATTTTCATGGTATGGGCAAATATGATCTGCAGAGCAAGGCATCCGGTGTCTTCAGCCAACAGAATCTCGCGCCGTCTTCACCCTATCTTCGCGGGTTTTCCGATGACTTCGCGATTCCAGTTTCCCGCTGGACAGAAGTGCGCAAGGACGACATTCCTCCACAAAGCGGCCTAAAAGTTCTCGTCGATAGCCCGGAAAGCGGCCTTTGCCTGCTGGAAGATCCAAAGCATCGTTCATTGCACATGTTCAACCATGTTGAATATGACACGACATCGCTTGCCGATGAGTATTTCCGTGACATTCAGCTTCAACCGGAAACACCGCTGCCTGCCAATTACTTTCCCAATGACGATGTCAGCAAGAAGCCGCAGAATTGCTGGCGCGGCCATGCACATCTGCTTTTTGGCAACTGGATCAATGAAATGTACCAGTCAACGCCTTATGATCTCGAAAATATCGGCAAATTCTGATGCGCACGAAGCTGATCCCTGAAAAGGGATCAGCTGGCAAAACGTTGAACCCATTGATGCCACTGGTCTTCACTGCCTTGGAAGACATTAAGGTCAATCTTACCATCGACGCCCTGAGACAGACCTGAACCCGAATACTGCCAGAAAATCCAGCGACGCCCCGGATAAACCTTGGAGGGATGCTGTGCGACAGCGCGTAGCCAGAATGGGTAATCTGTGAATGCGCCCTTGAGGTTGTCGTCATAGAAATCAGGCGCGGTATAGATCACGGGACGCTTGCCGTAATGGCGTTCGAGCGCATCCATGAAAACCTGCATTTTTTCACGCACCTGCGCAGGCGATGGGCGTCGTTTGCATGACGAGTCGCCATTCCATTCCACATCGATCACTGGCGGCAATGCATCGGGATCAACCGGCACATTGCGAATAAACCAGTCAGCTTGCTGACTTGCCACGCGGCACCAATAAAAGAAGTGGTATGCGCCGCGCTTCAATCCCGCAGCTTTTGCATCGCGCCAGTTCTTTTTGAACATCGGGTCAAGGTGATCACCGCCATCTGTCGCTTTGATATAGGCAAAGTTTGCACCGTTCTTGCGCAGCGTCGCCCAGTCGATGTCTCCCTGCCAACGCGATACATCCACGCCATGCACGGCATGTTTGCGTGGCGAGATTTTTCCGAAGTTAATCGGTTTTGCATCGCGAAACCGCTGACTGTAAACGCGTAAGCGTTGCGCGGGCGCAAGACGCACTGGCGGGTAGGCTGCAACATCCGGCTTTGGAACGGAAATTGGCGTTGCAATGCTTTTTTGCAGTGGCGGAGTTACGGGGGCGGGAGGCGAGGCCTTGAAAGGACCGGCATCGGGTACCGGTCCGGCCCAAGCCAAAACTTCTGCCTGCGGTGCGGCAGGCATAGACTGAGGCGCTCTTTCCGTTTCGGTTACAGGTGCCGAGGGCCTGATCACAGAACTGGTAAGCTCGGCAGAAGGTTGCGGCATCAGATTTTCGATGCCCGAACTCGACGTGCAACCCGCCAGAGCGGTACAGGCAAGGGCAATTGCTGACACAACTGAAAAACGCATGATACCCGTACACAAAACTCAGGCACTCTGCAGCCAGACACGATCGCAGAAATGCCATCAATCAACACCCGCAACGCTCACCTCAAGCTAATTGCTAACTAAAGATTACTGCATAAAGCTGAATCCAAAGTTTACAAAAGTCTTAAAGATGATGGCAGGCTATCTCGCACATTTTGAAATAATGCGTATAAAAACAATTGGTTATGGTGAAAATTTAAAAATAAGCTAAAGTCAGCACTTTGGCCGAATACAGAAGCTCACATTTTTTCGATTGCGTCAGGCAATTTTTATCTGTTCATCGAAACTCTGTACGAGAACCTGTTCGGCGAAAGGCTTCGGCTTCACACTTTCGATCTGCATCATAAGATCAGCGATCACCTGCGGATTTGAAACACCGCATTCGTAAATCTGAATGATCTCGCGCGCCATTTCATCTTTCTGAGGAGAGGTTATCGGACAACGCCCCAGGCGTTGACACGTTTCAACATATGCCGCCTGTAACTGTTCCAGTTCAGGAGGCTTGAAACGCTTGAAAAAATAATCTCTCGAAAAAGGCATCTTACTTCATTGCTGTTTGGTCATGGTTGACCGATTTTCATAAAATGAACTACATTTTAACGCTAGATTTTAGAAAATCCTAATGCTTATTAGCATAACTATAGATCGTTTACATACTGTAACTGCGCTTAAGGGCGCATTAATTCCAATTGCACTGCGATTTTTGCAATTTTATCCGGATCGGATTCACCTGTTTCGAATGTCTTGATGACTTCACGTGCGAGATCATTTTTTGATATATGCGTTTTCGGACAACGCTCCAGCAAGACACAGCTTTTGTTGTAAGCGGCTTGCATCACTTGCAAGTCCTCGGGCATGAACGTTCCTCGATACTGAGCGCCTCTGAATGGCATGGTGTTCTCCCCCCATCAATATTGTGATTGAAGCTCTAATTTCTTGGGAAAGCAACAGTATTTTGTGTGGCGTTCAATATACCAGTTTTGCATCACAATGGTTTGATGCCGAAATCTTCACAAGCTGGCGAGATATCGGTATAAGCGAAGAAAAAGCGCAATGAAAAGGATGTGACAGTGAAAATCGGCGTCGTTACTGTTTCTGACCGTGCAAGTTGCGGCGAATATGAAGATCTTAGTGGTCCGGCCATTGAATTGTGGCTGAAGAGCGCGATTGTCACACCCTATGAGATCGTCAGGCGCGTCATCCCGGATGGTATGGAATCCGTACGAGATACACTCATTGATCTTGCTGACACCGTTGGATGCGATTTGATTTTGACGACAGGTGGAACCGGTCCAAGCCCACGCGATGAAACGCCGGAAGCCATGCAGGTGGTATTGCATAAGGAATTGCCGGGCTTTGGCGAACAGATGCGTCGCGCAAGTCTGGAGCAGACCCCAACCGCTATTCTTTCGCGGCAGACTGCTGGCAGTCGCGGCAAGAGCTTTATTCTCAACTTGCCAGGTAAGCCGGCCTCCATTGCAATGACCTTGCAGGCTATTTTTCCGGCTGTACCTTATTGTCTTGATCTTATTGGTGCTGGCCGTATCGATACAGATCCTGCCTTTGTCAAAGCGTTTCGCCCAGGCTGAAATGACCATTTGGCGTAATTAGAAACGATGGCTGGGCGATTGTCGCGACGAAATTGCGCAACCCAGCTTTGCACTTTTGTATGGTTTGCACACTTGCATTTCCCTGATTTGAAGCTGACTATTAGCAAAAAAGAAGGGGAAGTAAGTGAAGCCATTTGATGAGATGCTCAATCATGGCGGGAATGTCCGCCAACCCTACGAATTTCTCAAGCAGTGGCTCGACCAACAGGATCAGCATAAACTTCTGCAAAAAACGCAGGACGCAGAAAGCGTCTTTCGCAAGACTGGCATCACTTTTGCAGTTTACGGTGATGAGGACGCAGCGGAGCGCCTGATCCCGTTCGACATTATTCCACGTATTATTTCCGGGCAGGAATGGCGAAGGCTTTCGCAAGGCATTGAACAGCGCGTGATGGCGCTGAATGCATTTCTCGATGATATTTACCATCGTCAGGAAATCGTCCGGGCAGGGCGCATTCCCAAGGACCTGATTGTCAACAACGAGGCGTTTTTGCCGGAGATGATTGGTTTCCGTCCGCCGGGCAATGTTTATACGCATATTATCGGTGTCGATATCGTGCGTACGGCAGAAAATCAGTTTTACGTGCTGGAAGACAATGCCCGTACCCCGTCCGGCGTCTCTTACATGCTGGAAAATCGCGAGACCATGATGCAGCTTTTTCCTGAGCTGTTTCAGAATGTGAAGGTTCGTCCGGTTGAGAATTATCCGCAATTGCTGCGGCAATCACTGGCCAGTGTCGCACCGCCCGGAACGCAGGGCGTGCCAACGGTGGCTGTGCTTACACCGGGAATTTATAATTCTGCCTATTTCGAGCACGCATTTCTTGCGGATCAAATGGGCGTAGAACTGGTGGAAGGCAGCGATCTGCGCGTTGTCGACGGACGCGTTGCCATGCGCACAACCAAAGGCTACCGCGCGATTGATGTGCTTTATCGCCGGGTGGATGATGATTTTCTTGACCCGCTTACATTCCGGCCGGACTCAACGCTCGGCGTTGCAGGCATTATGGATGTTTATCGTGCCGGAAACATCACTATCGCCAACGCACCGGGCACGGGTATTGCTGATGATAAGGCGATCTATTCCTATATGCCTGAAATCGTTGAGTTCTACACAGGCCGTAAGGCAATCCTCGAAAATGTACCGACATGGCGCTGTTCAGAGCCGGATAGTCTTAGCTATGTGCTCGACAATCTGGCCGAGCTCGTTGTTAAGGAAGTGCATGGTTCAGGCGGTTACGGCATGCTCGTTGGCCCCGCTGCAACCAAAGCGGAGCGCGATGCGTTTGCAGTAAAGTTGAAGGCGCGCCCGCGTAATTACATTGCCCAGCCAACTTTAGCGCTTTCCACCACGCCGATCTTTACGGAAAGCGGTCTTGCGCCGCGGCATGTCGATCTCAGGCCATTCGTTCTGGTTTCAGACCGTATTCGTATTACGCCCGGTGGGTTGACGCGTGTGGCGCTCAAAGAAGGATCACTTGTGGTCAATTCCAGTCAGGGCGGTGGCACAAAGGATACTTGGGTGCTCGACGATTGAATTACAGAGCAGATTAGCATTGCGCTATAAGCCAGCGACAAGACTGGTGTGCAGAGAAGGGGAATATTTATGCTTCTTGGCCGTACGGCAAATGGTCTTTACTGGATGTTTCGCTACATTGAGCGTGCTGAAAATATGGCGCGGCTGGTGGATGCGGGATTGCGAATGGCGCTCACAAAGACATCGGATGCACCCGAAGAATGGTCGTCCGTCATTGTATCGGCAGGTGCCAGCCAGACATTTTCGCGAAAATATGATGCTTATAATGCCGCAAACGTGGCTGACTTTCTGCTGCGCGACATGGATAATCCATCCAGTGTCATGTCATGCATTGAAACGGCGCGTTCCAATGGGCGTATGGTGCGAACCGCATTGACGCGAGAAGCATGGGAAAGCGTCAATGAAGCCTGGATGGTACTCAAAAAATCACTGTGCAGACCGCTGAAGGAAGCAGATCTGCCGCCGCTTCTGGATCAGATCAAACGCGAGACAGCGCTTATTCGCGGTGCATTTCACGGCACGATGCTGCGTAATGAAATCTTTGATTTTGCAGGCCTTGGGACATTTATAGAGCGGGCAGACAATACAGCGCGTATTCTCGACGTAAAATATTATGTGCTACTGCCAGCCGTTTCCTATGTCGGCACAACGCTCGACAATTATCAGTGGGAATCTATTTTGCGTTCTGTATCGGCGCACAGGTCGTATCGCTGGGTCTATGATGGCGATTACCGCCCGGCGCATGTTGCAGATTATCTGATCTTGAATGGCCGTATGCCGCGCTCGCTTAATTATTGCTACCAGAGCATCAATGGGCATCTCAATTATCTGGCGAAGGATTATGGCGATAGCGCTGTTTGTCATCAGACAGGAGATGAAATATACGCCACGCTGCAAAATCAGGAAATTGGCGCAATTTTTGATATCGGATTGCATGAGTTTCTGACCGAATTTATCGCGCGGAATAACCGGCTCGGCAACGAGATCGCAGAAACCTATAATTTCTATTGAGGTGATCGCTTGTTGCTCAATATTCAGCACGTTTCCCATTATCGCTACGAAAACCCGGTGCCCTATGCTGTTCAGCGTCTGCGCTTGCGACCACCAACGCTTCCCGGACAGGTGGTCAAGCATTGGGAATTGAAAATCGAAGGCGGAGAGCCGGAAGTTTCCTATATTGATGGTTTTGGCAACAAGGTTGATCTGGTGCAGCACCATCGCAATATCAGTGAAATCATCATCACGGCCAGCGGCAGCGTCGAGGTGGAAGACCGTGTTGGTGTGCTGGGGCCGGTTTATGGTTATGCGCCGCTTTGGCTCTTTGAGCGGGAAACCCGCCTGACCAGCCCCGGCGAACGTATTCGTGCACTGGCAAACAGCCTGACAACTGTGCAGGATCCATTGGCATTGTTGCACGAGATGATGAATACCATTCATAACGAAGTGGCCTATATGCCGGGAACGACGAGCGTTTTTACAAATGCGGAAACGGCGCTGGCGGCGGGCAAGGGGGTTTGTCAGGATCACAGCCATATCTTTGTGTCTGCTGCTCGGCTTCTTGGCATTCCGGCGCGTTATGTTTCCGGCTATCTGCTCATGGAGGGGGTCGAAGATCAGACCGCAAGCCATGCATGGGCAGAGGCACATGTGGCCGGTCTTGGCTGGATCGGCTTTGATGCGGCGAACAATGTTTGTCCCAATGACCGCTATGTGCGGATAGCAACTGGCCTTGATTATCGCGATGCTGCGCCAATTTCAGGGGTTCGGCTTGGCGGAACCATTGAAAGTCTTGCAGTCAATATTAATGTAGGGCAGTGATTGGTTCAGTTTTGAATCTGCCTGCCGGAAATTATCTATGACCTATTGCGTTGGAATAAAGATTGACCTTGGCCTGGTGTTTATGTCCGATACGCGGACGAATGCTGGTCTTGATAATATTTCTAAATTCTCGAAAATGCGCGTTTGGACCAAGCCCGGCGATCGCGTGATCGTGCTTTTGTCGGCTGGCAATCTGGCGACAACGCAAGCGGTCGCAAGCCTTCTTGAAGAACGCATGAAAGCGCCGGAAGATCGCCACGTCTCCCTGTTCGATGCGCCGTCGATGTTTCAGGTTGCACGCCTGATCGGTGACACTGTCAAGGAAGTCATTAAAAGTTCAGCAACGGGTGGACAGAATGCCGACGCTTTTGGCGCATCCTTTATTCTGGGTGGTCAGATCAAGGGCGGAGAACCGCGGCTGTTCTATATTTATCCAGAAGGCAATTTTATCGAAAGTTCGGACGATACGCCATTCTTCCAGATCGGTGAAAATAAATATGGCCGACCTATTCTGGTGCGTGCCTATCAGCAGGAAATGAGCTTTGAGGATACGGTGAAGCTGCTGCTGGTTTCGTTCGATTCAACGCTCAAAGCCAACCTGTCCGTCGGCTTGCCGCTGGATATGCAGATTTATGAAGCCAATAGTCTGGTCGCCGGTGAACACAGGCGCTTTGAAGCGACAGATCCCTATTATCAAACAGTTTCCGAAAGCTGGTCAGAGGCACTGAAATCAGCGTTAGAGCAGTTGCCACCCTTCAGCTTCGAGAAATAAAAAACGGCTGGAATTTTCCAGCCGTTCCTTATTGTTGGCTTTGTTTAGCCAAAGACTTTGAAGCGTTCGGCGTCGTCCATAAATGCTTTGTCGCCAAAGGCCTGTTCATTGGAGCCAAACGGCATTTGCGCACGCAACTTCCAGGATGAAGGAACGCCAAAAACCTTGGCAACTTCTGCATCGATCAATGGATTATAATGCTGGAGGCTTGCACCGATATTTTCATTTGCAAGTGCAGACCAGACCGAAAGCTGCGCCATGCCGCTCGCCTGTTCCGACCAGATAGGGAAGTTATCGGCATAAAGCGCAAAATTTTCCTGAAGGCCTTTAATAACGTCCTGATCTTCAAAGAACAAAACGGTTCCTGCACCAGCTGCGAAGCTGTTGATCTTGGCTTCGGTGTCACCAAATGAATCGGCAGGAACGATTTTACGGAGTTCTTCCTTGGCGATATTCCACAGCTTGTCGCTCTCTGCGCCAAAAAGAATAACAGCGCGAGAACTCTGTGAATTAAAGGATGAAGGGGAATGCTTGATCGCTTCTTTGATTAGTTCAGCGGTTGCTTCATTGGAAAGTGGGAGGGCCTTGCCAAGTGCATATTGTGTGCGACGCTGTTTGAGGGCGCCGATATAGCTATTGCTCATCTTCATTATCCTATTTAGGCACTGATTCTGCTCTGCGAACTTAATGCAGCAAATATGAAAAACTGATGCAAGATATTGCGATTTCAGGAAAAGAAGCCAGCCCGCGATTCTGAAACACACTGTCAACGAAAAGCAGTCTCCCAAAAGTGGAAACCGGTTTTGGGGGTAAAGACATGCGTGCAAACAACGCATGTCTCCCAAAAGTGGAAACCGGTTTGGGGGTAAAGACATGCGTGCAAACAGTGCATGTTTTAACGTGAGATTTTTATGCGTTAGGTTTTCATCTTCTTCAATCAAACCGTTGTCAAAAGAGGTTTCTCTTTTGTTTTTGTGCGAATCTGACAAAATTTGTAGGAGTTTGAGACGTCGTTGGAAATGTTCAGCCAGACCGGCGGGTGCCTGAAAGACGGCAGGGCAGGGAGGTAATATTCGTTTGAAGTCATTTATTATAATCGGCGGTGGTGCAAGCGGCGTTCTCATGGCCGCGCAATTGCTTGTACGATCAGCGGAGACAACGGTTCGCATTTTCGAGCGTTCGGGCGACATCGGAGCAGGGGTCGCATATTCCACGCTTAACCCCAATCACCTCTTAAATGTCCGCGCCAGCAATATGAGCGCTTTTCCAGATGACTCGAACCATTTCTTAAACTGGCTTCAAACCAATGCGAAGGCTGCAAAGGCTGGCAATTGGCAGGCTCAATCCTTTGCGCCGCGCTGTCTGTATCGGCTCTACCTCAATGATTTGCTAAAGCCATATCTCGAAAGCACGCCCCGCCGCCTTTTTATCGAGCATGCTGAGGTTGCAAGCGTAGCATTTGAAAGATTGCGCCCCAAATTAACGACTTCTGCCGGGCAAAACTTCATTGCAGATGCTGTTATTGTGGCAACAGGCAATGAAGCAGCAATTTCGACGCCCGGAAATCTTGTAACGGAATATTGGTCGAGCAACGGCTATTTTGACATTTCCCCCGATAGTTCCGTGGCAATTTTAGGCACGGGCCTGTCCATGGTGGACAGTGTCATTTCGCTGCTTGATAGAGGGCATAAGGGTAACATTCATGCGATTTCACGGCGTGGTTTACTTCCGGCACGGCATGAACCATCCGAGGCACTGACAATTGAAGCGGATCAACTGCGGATTGCCGATGGATTGCCCGAACTTCTTCATTGTGTTCGCAAGCTGATCAAACAACAGGAGAAGGAAGGCAAAGGATGGCGCAGCGTGATTGATGGGCTGCGGCCTCATACAAAAGCCATCTGGAGTCGATTGCCACTCCGGCAGCGTCAGAGCTTTCTGCGTCACTTGCGGCCATGGTGGGATGTGCATCGCCATCGTATGGCACCGGCGATTGATGAACGCATCAAAGCAGCCGAGCGGTCAGGACAACTCACGGTCACCGCCGCGCATTTAGCTTCTGTGAAGAGCAAGGGCGCGCATATCGCCATTCACTATCGCAAAAGGCACAGTAATCTCGTTGATGAACTTGACGTGCAAGCAATCATTGATTGCCGTGGTGGGAGCCCCCGATTTTCCACGACGCGCAACCCGGCGCTGATCAGCCTATTGGAAGGTGGTTTTGCGAAGCCCGATGCTCTTGATCTTGGTCTGGATGTGGCAGCTGATCTACAGGTATTAAACGCCCACGGAGAGCCTTCAGGATCAATCTTCGCTGTCGGGCCGGTGACGAAGGGGATTTTTTGGGAGGTGACGGCAGTTCCAGATATTCGCGTTCAGACAGAAAAGCTCGCGAAAACTCTTTTGGATAATTAGGAGTGGCTTTTTTACCTGGGCGACAGAATTATTAGCCCCATTATCGGTTGCAGAAAATACGCGTCAATATGCCCAATAAAGAGTTCTTGTATGGATAACCGCGCCGAATAAGCCCCATTTATCGGTCTTTCGCAGAATAAAATGATTCAAAATATCGCGATAAGCCATTGAAAGCTATTGCCATAATAAGTGCTAGCCGGTCATAATAATGACATCGGAATATATGATTCCTATCTTAAACTCACCAGAGCGTTCCTGTTGCTTTTTGCATAAGCAGTGCCTGCTTTGGATCAACCTTGATTGCGGAATGGAGGCCAGTGGCGCATGACGATGGACGGCAGGATGCTCTTTTTGCTGGTCCTTCTTCCATTTCTTGGCAGCGCTATAACAGGTCTGTTTCGGGGGGTTGATCGCAGCGGCTCAGCATGGTTTACGGCTGCAATTGCGCTTGTCGCCTTCGTCATCACAGCGAGTCTTTATCCCATCGTATCGAATGGTGGCGTTGTTCGCGGCTCGATCGATTGGCTGCCGAATTACGGCCTCAACATAACCTTCCGTATGGATGGCTTTGCGTGGCTTTTCGCGATGCTGATCACCGGCATTGGTTTGCTCGTGGTGATCTATGCGCGTTATTATATGTCGCCGGAGGATCCGGTTCCGCGCTTTTTCTCTTTTCTGCTTTCGTTCATGGGGGCGATGCTCGGTGTTGTTCTGTCGGGCAATATTGTGCTGCTCGCCGTGTTCTGGGAACTGACCAGCATTTTCTCCTTCCTGCTCATTGGCTACTGGTATCACAATGCCAGTGCGCGTGATGGTGCACGTATGGCCTTGACCGTGACAGGTATCGGCGGTTTTTGTCTGCTTGCAGGCGTTTTGCTGCTTGGTCATATCGTTGGCAGCTACGATCTTGATAAAGTTCTTGAGGCGGGGAATGTGGTTCGTTCCCATCCGCTTTATACGGTGACGCTCCTTCTCATTCTGATGGCCGCATTCACCAAATCAGCCCAGTTTCCGTTTCATTTCTGGCTGCCCAATGCAATGGCGGCCCCGACACCCGTGTCAGCCTATCTGCATTCCGCAACCATGGTCAAAGCGGGCGTGTTCCTGCTTGCGCGTCTTTGGCCGGTCTTTGCCGGCACCGAGGAATGGTTCTGGATTTTGGGCCTCGCGGGCCTCACAACGCTGCTCATCGGTAGCTTCTTTGCTGTGTTTCAGCAGGACCTTAAAGGCTTGCTGGCCTATTCAACCATCAGCAATCTTGGGCTTGTCACAGCACTGCTGAGCCTTGGCAGTCCGCTTGCCGCCGTTGCTGCCATTTTCCATATGGTCAATCACGCGATCTTCAAAGCATCGCTTTTTATGGCTGCTGGCATTATCGATCATGAAACCGGCACGCGGGACATGCGCAAGCTAAGCGGCCTGGCGCGCGCTATGCCATATACCGCCACACTTGCGATGGTCGCAAGTGCATCCATGGCGGGCGTTCCGCTGCTTAATGGGTTTCTGTCCAAAGAGATGTTCTTTGCCGAAGCGGTTGAAACGCATATGGCATCGGCGCTTGATACGGTGACGCCTTATATTGCCACGCTTGCAGGCATATTCACGGTCGCCTATTCGGTTCGGTTTATTTACTCGACCTTCTTTGGTCCACCGCCGCATGATCTGCCAAAAACGCCGCATGAGCCGCCGCACTGGATGCGCCGTCCGATTGAACTTCTGGTTCTGCTCTGCCTGGTTATTGGCATCATTCCAAATATCGCAATCGGCTCCTTCCTGCATGCTGCTGTGGTATCCGTGCTGGGTGATGCGACACCACAATATAGTCTTTCGGTCTGGCATGGTTTCAATTTGCCGCTGATGATGAGTATTGTTGCTATGATTGGCGGGATCATTCTGTTCTGGGCGCTCAAAAATTATCTTGCGACAAGCGAGGACGGACCGCCGTTCTTCCGCCACTTGCAAGGGCAGCGTATTTTTGAACGCGTGCTGGTGACGGTGTCGTGGAACTGGGCGCGCAAGGCCGAAAACCTATTCAGTACACGCAGACTTCAGCCACAGCTTCGCCTTGTTGTTGTCTTTGCGATCGTTGCCGCAGCGTGGCCGCTCTTCGAAGACGGAATTCACGTGGGGGTGATGGGCGTACAGCCTGTTGACCCGATTTTTGCTGGTCTTTGGATTTTGGGCGGTGCCTGTGCCATTGGCGCAGCCTATCAGGCTAAATATCATCGCCTTGCGGCGCTTATATTGCTCGGCGGTGCAGGCCTTATCACTTGTATTACATTCGTGTGGCTGTCTGCTCCTGATCTTGCCGTGACACAGTTGCTGGTCGAAATTGTTACGACTGTGCTGCTTCTGCTTGGCTTGCGCTGGCTGCCCAAGCGCTGGGAAGATCCAGACCCGGTTCCTGTTAAATTCGGGCCGAGAATTCGGCGCTATCGCGACTTCGCGCTGGCGATTGGAGCAGGCATTGGTGTGTTCATTGTCTCTTATGCGATGATGACGCGTCCATCACCGAAAGGTATTGGAGATTACTTCCTGGAAAATGCCTATTCGGGCGGCGGCGGTAAGAATGTCGTAAACGTCACTCTGGTCGATTTCCGTGCATTTGATACGTTTGGTGAAATTGCGGTTCTCGGCATTGTTGGGTTGACGGTCTTTGCGCTGCTGCGACGTTTCCGTCCGGCACCGGACAGCACCGGTTCAACAGCTCAGCAGAAGATTCAAGATGCTTATGATGAGGCAATGGATGATCGTGAAAAAGGGGAAACCCTGACCGATTATCTGGCTGTGCCGTCTGTTGTCATGAAATGGCTGTTCCCAGTCATTATCGTTCTTGCGGTGCATCTGATCCTGCGGGGGCACGACCTGCCGGGTGGTGGGTTTGCAGCCGGTATTACGTTAGCAATTGCGTTCATTCTGCAATATCTGGCGGCTGGTACGCGCTGGGTCGAAGATCATTTGCGTATCCTGCCCGTTCGATGGATCGGTTTTGGTTTGCTGATTGCAGCGGCCACCGGAGCAGGCGCGTGGTTGTTTGGCTATCCGTTCCTGACAACATTCTTCCAGTATGCAGATATACCGCATGTCGGAAAAATGCCTGTCGCAAGTGCGCTTCTGTTTGATATTGGCGTTTTCGCACTGGTCGTGGGTGCCACCGTTCTTATGTTGATTGCGCTCGCGCATCAGTCGATCCGTAAACACCGCGTCGAAAAACTTGCCGCTGCGAAGGAGGAGAACTGATGGAACTCGTTCTCGCTATAGCAATTGGCGTATTGATGTCATCTGGCGTGTGGCTGATCCTGCGTCCGCGCACGTTTCAGGTTGCCATTGGTCTGGCGCTTGTCTCTTATGCGGTCAATCTGTTTATCTTTTCGATGGGGCGCCTGCGCACCAATGCGCCGCCGGTGCTTGATACCGGCATCAATGTTCAGGCCGCGCAATATACCGACCCCGTGCCACAGGCACTCGTATTGACTGCTATCGTTATCGGCTTTGCAATGACTGCGCTTTTCCTTGTCGTGTTGCTCGCTTCGCGCGGACTGACACGCACCGATCATGTCGACGGCAAGGAGAAGAGATGATGGATTGGAAATCACACCTCATCGTGGCGCCCATTCTCCTGCCGCTTGTCACGGCCGCATTGCTGCTGCTGTTTGATGAACGCAAGCGCAAATTGAAGATGGTGATCAATACAGTCTCCATCATCGGCCTGATCTATATTGCTTTTACGCTTTTGGGGGTTGCGAGCGAAAAAGCGCCCGCGGCAGAGGTTTATCTGATTGGCAATTGGCCTGCGCCCTTTGGGATTGTGCTGGTTTTGGACAGACTTTCGGCGCTTATGCTGATGCTGACCAGCGTGCTGGCGCTGGCTGCATTGAGCTTTGCATTGGCGCATTGGCACAAGGCGAGCCCGAATTTTCATACGATCTTCCAGCTTTTGTTGATGGGGCTGAATGGCGCGTTTTTGACGGGTGATCTGTTCAATCTTTTCGTCTTTTTTGAAGTCATGCTGGCTGCATCTTATGGTTTGGCGCTGCATGGCTCTGGCCCTGCACGTGTCAAGGCAGGCATGCATTATATCGCCGTCAATCTTGTCGCATCGTCACTGTTCCTGATCGGTGTCAGCCTGATTTACGGTGTAACAGGGACGCTCAATATGGCGGATCTGGCGCAAAAAATTTCACAGGTTGCAGCCGAAGATCGCATGTTACTCGAAGCGGGTGCCGCTGTTCTCGCTGTCGCCTTTCTGGTGAAAGCTGGCATGTGGCCGCTTAATTTCTGGCTGGTGCCAACCTATACGGCAGCGGCGGCTCCGATTGCTGCGATCTTTGCCATCATGAGTAAAGTCGGCATTTACGTGCTGCTGCGCTTATCGCCATTGATGTTCGGTATCGGTGCCGGTGAATCCTATGGTTTTGGCAATGATTGGCTTTATTATGGCGGTATGGTCACGCTGGCTTTTGGGCTGATTGGCGTGGTGGCTTCACAGGCCATGGGGCGTCTGGCGAGCTATAGTATTCTGGTATCATCAGGCACTCTTCTTGCAGCAATCGGCAGCGGTAATACGGCGATGACGGGGGCCGCGCTCTTCTACATGGTCAGTTCTACACTGACGATTGCAGCCTTCTTTTTGCTGATAGAGCTCGTAGAACGGGGGCAGGATGCGGCAGCAAATGTTCTTGCCGTCACGATTGAAGCCTATGGTGACGATGAGGAAGAAGAAGAGGAAGAGGAAGTCGGCGTTGTTCTACCCGCCACCCTTGCTATTCTGGGCACATGTTTTGCCATTGTTGCGATTTTGTTGATTGGTTTGCCGCCATTCTCCGGCTTTATCGCAAAATTCCTTATTCTTGCTGCCATATTCAATGGAGACGGCGCGGCCCCGACGCTCGCTATGCCTGTGAGCCCTGCAAGCTGGGCGCTGATTGCGCTTATTCTGCTTTCGGGCCTTTCGGCACTTATTGCCATGACGCGCACAGGAATACGTACATTCTGGGCCTCACTTGAAGGAAATGTGCCGCGTGTGTTGGTACGTGAAGTGGTGCCGATAGCCGGTCTTCTAGGCGTCTGTCTGGCGCTTACAATCGCAGCCGGTCCGGCGATGCAATATATGGATGCAACGGCGCGCTCGCTGCATAGTCCAAAGGACTACATCAATAGTGTTTTGAATGCGCCGCGTGTGGGTGGAGAAACGGTGGAGGTAAAATGAGAAAAATACTGCCTTACCCGCTTCTTTTCGTCTCTCTCATCCTGTTCTGGCTTTTATTGAATGGTTTCACGCGGGCGCAATTCTTATTGGGCATCGTGATATCATTGTTGGCCTGTTATGCGATGACTGCTTTGCAGCCGCAAAAAAACCATCTGCGCTCGCTCCCAACGATGATATGGTTGTTCTGCGTTGTCAGCATCGATATTATGATGTCGAATTTATCGGTTGTAAAATTGATCCTGTCGCCCAGAAAAGCGCACCATCCTGGCTTTGTGGTCATACCGTTGGAACTGGAAAACCGGTCTGCATTGGCCGTGCTTGCTTGTATTATTACCGCAGCACCCGGAACAGCATGGGTAGACTATAACGTTGCGCGAAAAGTGCTGACGATTCATGTGCTTGATCTTGACGATGCAAAAAGCTGGCGTGCCAAGATCAAGCAGCGCTACGAACAACCGCTTATTCGTATATTTGGCGCGACGGATGTGGTGAAAGAGGAGCAGTCAGCATGAGTGCAGTTATTCTTTTCTGGTCACTGCTGGCAGCTCAGGTCATGCTGGTTGCTGCGATGGGTTGTGTTGTTTATCGTTTGCTTATAGGGCCACGCGCGCAAGACCGTGTGCTGGCAACAGATGCTCTATATCTCAATGCACTGCTACTTTTGCTTACATTTGGCATGCGCACCGGCAGCGTCATTTATTATGAAGCAGCCCTTATCATTTCGCTGCTCGGTTTTGTTGCAACAGTTGCACTTGCCAAATTCCTGATGCGCGGGGAGGTGATCGAATGATCGGAGCTGCTGATCTGCCCGTCTGGGCCGCTATCATTGTTTCGTTCTTTCTTGTTGGCGGTGCCTTTCTGACGCTTGTCGGCTGCATCGGATTGGTTCGTTTGAAGAGTTTTTATGAACGCATTCATACGCCAACGATTGGTTCGTCCTTCGGTGCCGGTGGAATCCTGATTGCTTCGGTCCTGTTTTTCTCCATCTTGCAATCCAAGCCGATTCTGCATGAAGTGTTGATTGCCGTCTTTGTGGTCATCACAACGCCGGTAACGCTCATGTTGCTGAGCCGCGCAGTGATTCATCGTGATCAAACGCAGGACAGTAAAGAGCTTCCTTCATCTTCCGACAAAAAATAGCTGTCGGAAGCGTTGGCTTGAAGCATTTGGAGGAGTGCTGAGGGCTGCGGCTAATTGTCTATATGTCCTCGCATCAAGGCATGCGGATTGAAGGTTCAGGCAATTTGAATTATCTGAATTTCAGTAATTTCTGAAAATTCAGAATTTACGGGAGAGAGAACTTGGAATTATCGCCAATTGTTCAGTCGTTTGTGCTCCACTTTGGAGAGATGGGTAGCCGCTGGGGTATCAACCGCACGGTTGGTCAGATTTATGCGTTGCTCTATCTTTCATCCGAGCCTCTTTGTGCTGACGATATTGTAGATGCGCTTGGCGTCTCACGATCCAATGTCTCAATGGGTATTCGCGAGTTACAAGGTTGGAACCTTGTGCTGCTCAAGCATATACCAGGTGATCGTCGCGACTTTTTCACAACGCCCGGTGATGTGTGGGTGATCTTACGTACTTTGGCGGAAGAACGTAAGAAACGCGAAATCGATCCAACGCTTTCGGTGTTGCGGGAAGTGCTGATGGAGCAACCGCAAGATGCAAATGACCGTTTTGCGCAAGAGCGCATGAAGGACATGTATGCGCTGATCGAGCGCCTCACCAATTGGTATGACGACGTTAAGAAGCTCGACACGGACCGATTAACCAGCCTTCTGGCGCTTGGTGCCAAGGTGACCCGTTTCCTTGAAACGACAGACAGAATTGTCGCTCTTGGACGCGGTAGAACAGCGGCCAAAAAGGAGCCTAAACGAGAGTGACAACCGTTGCCCCCAGAACGGAAGATGCAACACAGGAAGACGGTCAAGCAACAGGCGATAAACGCCGTTCACGCCGTCGTGCAGTTCCGTCTGCTCTGAAAAAGGGGGCAAGGCTTCAGGCTGTGGCAGCGCTTTTGTGGCTGCCACAGGCTGCACTTCTCGCCTTTGGCATCGGCCAACTCGCCAGTGTTGGTTTTGACACGACAATTTATTATCTGGCCGCAGGTTTGTTTGTTCTTGGCTCTCTTCGCAGCATGCTTGACGCGCGCGGTGCAGCGCAGGCTTATGATGCAGCACGTTCAGAGCTGAGCAACCTGCGCGAAAAGGCAGTTTTCGCGTTATCGCAACGCTCCCCTCTCGACACCTCTCGATCATCGTCCGGTGAGGCGGCAAGCATCTTGGCAGAGCAGGCCGAAATGGTCGTGCCCTATATGTCGCGCTTTGTACCTGTGCGCATTCGCGTGATGTTGGTGCCGCTGGCAATATTTTTTGCAGTTTTTTGGTTTTCATGGGCTGCTGCCCTTGTTCTGCTGATTGCAGCACCTTTGATCCCGATCTTCATGGCGTTGATCGGCTGGCGCGCAAAAGCTGCAAGCGAGAAGCAGCTTGTTGCACTGGGTGACATGAATGGCTTTTTGCTTGATCGTCTGCGCGGACTTGCAACGATCCGTAGTTTTCATGCGGTCGATTTGACCGCCACCCGGCTGCGTGACAATGCCGAGACGCTGCGCAGAAAAACGATGATCGTTTTGCGTATTGCTTTTCTGTCATCAGCTGTTCTTGAACTTTTTGCGGCGATAGGCGTTGCCATGGTGGCCGTTTATATTGGCTTTCATCTGCTCGGCCAGCTGAATTTCGGCGCCTGGGGCCACAAGCTCACGCTTGCTGAAGGCTTGTTCGTTCTCCTGCTTTCACCGGCATTTTTTGAGCCGCTGCGTGATCTCTCTGCCGTCTGGCATGATCGCGCTTCAGGCGAAGCGGCAATTGATGCTTTGGAAGATATAGCAAAGTATGAAATGCCCGTTGTGGGCGGCATCAAGTCCACAGACAGTCCCGAGAACTTGATTGAAACCGCGCCTTCGTTGGTGTTGCGCGATATCGGATTTCACTACGCTACCGGTGCAGGCGTGTTTGAGCACTTCAATCTGGATATAGAGCCAGGCGAACATATAGCGCTTCTTGCACCAAGCGGTTATGGAAAATCAACATTGCTGGCGTTGATCGCCGGACTTGCATCTCCCCAACAAGGTGAAATTCGAATTGGCGGTGCTGTCCTTAACAATGAGACGGCTCCGGCCCTTCGCGCAAGAATGCGATGGGTGGGGCAGAGGCCGCATATTTTTGCTGGCAGTGCACGGCAAAACATTACGCTGGGCCGCGCCCTTGATGTAAAAAAGACAGCAACGATCATCGAACAAATGGCGTTGAGCCACGTCACGGGTGTTACCGGTTCTGGGGCGATCGGCGAAAATGGGGCAGGTCTTTCCGGTGGCGAAGCGCTGCGACTGGCGCTTGCGCGCATCGCCGTTGATCAACAGGCCGACATTATCCTTGCCGATGAGCCGACTGCGCATCTTGACCATGAAACGGCCGATCGCATAGCGGAGAGCCTTATCAGCCTCGCCAAGGGAAAAACACTTATCATAGCCACCCATGACGAGAAGCTTGCGAGCCGTATGGATCGGATTGTTCGGCTTGATGACGAGAATGCCAATACGCTCCTCTTCCAGAGGAGGGCTGCGGAATGAACGGATTTCAGGCACTCCGCCCGATTCTCAATCTGTTTTTCAAGACCAAAGGCAAGCTTCTTTACGCGGGTATCCTTAGTGCAACCATGACTGTTCTGGCAGGGATTGCACTGCTTGGACTTTCTGGATGGTTTATCACGGCGACTGCGATTGCTGGATTGAGCGCGTCAACCGCAATCATATTTGATGTGTTCATGCCTGCCGCCGGCATCCGGTTTTTTGCGATCCTTCGTACCGGAACGCGTTATCTGGAGCGGCTTGTCACGCATGAAGCCACATTGGCCATCCTTGCAGCGTTACGCGAAAAGCTGTTTAGAAGCTGGGCGCGTCCGGCAGCTGCCAGCGCTCTGCTTAAACGTCCAGCGCGGCTACTATTCCGGCTGACCGCCGACATCGATGCGCTGGATTCACTGTATTTGCGGGTTCTGGTGCCTGCAGGAGCAGCTCTTGCAACCGCACTTGTTGCGGGTCTCGCGCTTGGATTGATGCATCCGCTTTTCGGGTTGACCGTGGCTTTGACGCTGCTTTTTGTGGGGCTTGGCTTACCGCTTATTGCATCCCGACGCTCTGAAAAGCCAATGCGGCAGCGTGCAAAAGGCACCGAAGCGTTGCGGGCGCGAACGATTGATCTGGTCGCCGGTCAAACTGAACTTATCATGGCTGGCCGTATGGATGCCCAGAATTCGAGCGTCATGCGGGCCGATGGCTACATTGCATCAAGTGACCGTATTCTCAATCGAATTGAGATTTTGACAGGAGCAGGTCTTGGCATTTTGCATGCTGGCCTTCTGGCGGGTGGGTTGATCGGGGTTGGGTTGCTTATGCAGGCGGACCTGATCAACGCGCCGGTTGCAGCCCTTGGCGTTCTCATTATCCTTGGTGCGATGGAACCGTTTGTAGCCCTGCGTCGCGGCGCGATGGAACTGGGCCGCACAATACTTGCTGCGCGTCGCGTCGGGCCTGCACTTGAAGCATCAGAGGCGCTGACAACGCTTCCATTGCCTGAGCCGGGAAATGCGGTTGTTCTCAATCACGTTACAGTCTGCCATGAAGGTTCAACCGTAAATGCGCTCGAAGATATCGATCTCATTATCAAAGCCGGTGCACATGTCGCAATCATCGGCACAAGCGGTGCGGGTAAATCAACTCTCTTCAATGTTCTGGCCGGTGAAATCGCTGCAAAAAGCGGTGCGGTTGCAGTTATGCCGGTACGCCTTCTGACGCAGAGAACGGAACTTTTCAAAGACAGTCTGCGCAATAATCTCACGCTTGCAAAACCCGATGCAACCGACGCGCAACTGCTTGCCGCATTGGAAGCTGCCGGACTTGCCGATTTTATGAAAGCCCAGGCCGATGGGCTCGATACGATTTTGGGCGAAGGGGGACTTGGCGTTTCCGGCGGTCAGGCGAGACGCTTGGCGCTTGCTCGCTTGTTCCTAACCGATGCACCTTTATGGCTCCTTGATGAGCCGACCGAGGGGCTAGATGAGGCGACCGCTAAAGACGTGCTTTCTCGTCTCAATGAACAGGCCAAAGGACGCACATTGTTGATTGCAACACATATTCAGCGTGAAGCACGAATTTGTGATCAGGCGATTGTTTTGGATCAAGGCGCTCTTGTTCAAACGGTGTCCAAAGGAGAGGCGTCTTTTAAAGAAATACTCAAGTCATTGAGGTGAAGTTTGCGTAGGGGGCTGTGTTCGCATTTGAGAGCCGGGCGCAGCTATTAACATCAGGAGGGCCGGGGGTTCCGGCTTAAAGAGATGGAATTCGATATTGTCTCCCTGTCGCGATTGCAATTTGCAATCACGGCACTTTATCACTTCCTCTTCGTACCACTGACATTAGGACTTTCCGTGCTGCTTGCCATCATGGAAACCGTCTATGTCATGACCGGAAGACTCATCTGGCGGCAGATGACCAAGTTCTGGGGTACGCTGTTTGGTATCAATTTTGTTATGGGCGTTGCGACCGGCATTGTGATGGAGTTTCAGTTCGGCATGAACTGGAGCTATTACAGCCATTATGTCGGCGATATTTTCGGAGCGCCGCTGGCGATTGAAGGTCTGATGGCCTTCTTCCTTGAGGCGACTTTTGTAGGCCTGTTCTTCTTCGGCTGGGATCGACTGTCAAAGGTTGGCCATCTTATGGCAACTTATGCTGTTGCGGCCGGTTCCAATTTTTCGGCACTGTGGATTTTGATTGCGAATGGCTGGATGCAAAATCCGGTCGGTTCAGCCTTCAACCCCGAAACCATGCGCATGGAAATCACTGATTTCTTTGCGGTCCTGATGAACCCGGTCGCGCAGGCGAAATTCGTGCATACGGTTTCGGCTGGTTATGTGACCGCATCAATCTTTGTGCTTGGTGTTTCGGCCTGGTATCTGCTCAAAGGTCGGTCTACTGAACTCGCAAAGCGTTCAATGACGGTCGCTGCTTCTTTTGGTTTAGCAGCCGCTCTCTCTGTGGTGGTTCTGGGTGACGAAAGCGGCTACCTGACAAATGAACACCAGAAAATGAAGATCGCAGCAATCGAAGCGATGTGGGAAACAGAGCCTGCACCTGCATCGTTTACTGCCTTCGGTTTCCCGGATCAGGAAACGCGCGAAACACACTATGCTGTGCATATTCCATGGGTTATGGGCCTGATTGGTACGCGCTCGCTCACGACGCCTATCGAGGGCATTGATCAGCTTGTTGAAAATGCGGAAGGCAATATTCGTAAAGGCCTTCTTGCTTACGATGCTTTGCAAAAGATCCGTGCTGCACAGGACACCAGTGCTGTGCCACAAGATGTCAAGGATACATTCGCTGACAACAGTCAATGGATGGGCTATGCGCTCCTTCTGAAGCGCTATGTGGATGATCCGCGTCAGGCAACTGATGCACAGATCACACAGGCTGCAAACGATACAGTACCAGGCGTGCTGCCGCTGTTCTGGGCGTTCCGCATCATGGTCGGTATCGGCTTCTTCCTGATCCTGCTGACCGGAACATTCTTTGTGCTGTCCGCGCGCCGTAAGCTGGATCATTATCCGTTCCTGCTTAAAGTTGCGGTCTTTGCGATCCCTCTGCCTTGGCTTGCAGCTGAGATGGGCTGGGTTGTTGCTGAGTTCGGTCGTCAGCCTTGGATTATTGAAGGTATTCTGCCGACCGCAGTTGCAGTCTCCAATCTTGGTGCTTCGACGGTTCTGATGACGATTGTTGGCTTTGTCGCAATCTACACGGTCCTGTTCATCATCGAAATGGGCCTGATGCTGCGGGCAATCAAAGCCGGACCGGAGCCTGACAGCAAACCAGAAGCACTGCTCGCTCCTGCAAGCATTGCACCAGTGGAGTAAGGATCATGGTACTCAGCGATTTGTTGGACTATCAAACATTACGCGTCATCTGGTGGGTGCTGCTCGGCGTTCTGCTGATCGGATTTGCCGCGATGGATGGTTTTGATCTTGGCGTTGGCACTTTGCTGCCATTTGTCGGAAAAACCGATATCGAGCGTCGTATCGTCATCAACACGATTGGGCCGGTCTGGGAAGGCAATCAGGTTTGGTTGATCCTTGGCGGCGGTGCCATCTTTGCAGCATGGCCACCACTTTATGCGGTGTCATTCTCCGGTTTTTATCTGGCGATGTTTGCCATATTGTTCGCTCTCATCCTGCGTCCGGTTGGCTTCAAATACCGCTCCAAGCGCGACAGCGTGGCATGGCGTACCGGCTGGGACTGGGCATTGTTCATCGGTGGATTCGTGCCGTCGCTTATTTTCGGCGTTGCTGTGGGCAATGTGTTGCAAGGGGTTCCGTTCCGCTTCAACAGTGACCTCCAGATTTTCTATGATGGAACATTCTTCGGTCTGCTCAATCCATTCGCACTTCTTTGCGGGCTGCTGTCGGTTTCGATGCTCACCATGCATGGTGCCTCGTGGCTGGTGCTCAAAACCACGGGAGCTGTTCAGGCAAGGGCTCGCTCTTATGGCAGTATCGCAGCAATTATAACCACAGTGCTTTATGTGCTTGCGGGTGTTATCAGCTGGATGTGGGTTTCCGGCTATAAAATCACCAGTGTAATTGTCACTGATGGTCCTTCAAATCCGATGCGTAAAGTGGTCGAACTCGACCATGCGGCGTGGTTCGATAATTACATGAACTATCCGGTGCTTTTGATCGCTCCCGCACTGGGTATTCTCGGACCGCTGCTTGTGCTTCTGACTCTGCGGATGGGAAGAGAGCTTGCTCCAATTCTGTTTGGTGCAGTCTCGATCTTTGGGATCATTTCATCTGTCGGCGTTTCAATGTTCCCGTTCATTCTGCCATCTTCGATCAATCCAACGTCGAGTCTGACAGTATGGGATGCATCATCGAGCCATATGACACTGTTCATCATGCTCGTGGTCACGCTGATCTTCCTTCCGATGATCCTTGCCTACACGTCATGGGTTTACAAAGTGCTGTGGGGCAAGGTCGAAAAACGCGATATCGAAGACGAAAGCAACCACGCTTATTAAATCATTGGCGGGCGCGTGTCGCCCGCACGAATTCAATCAGGAAAGGAGAGCAAGATGTGGTATTTTTCATGGCTTTTGGGCCTTCCACTCGCAGCCGCTTTCGCCGTTCTCAATGCCATGTGGTATGAGTTAATGGACGACAGGGCGCGCAAACGCCTCGCTGGAGACCCAACCGCCGCACTGGCGCGTGAAGGCACCAAGCATCATTAAAATTGAAAGCGGCCCCAAAACGGGCCGCTTTTTTTGTACTGGACCGCGCGCTTTGCATAATTCAAGACAGCTTGCTCCTGTGGACAAAATGCCTCATGGAGCGGTTTGATAATTTCAAACGGATCCATTAAACCCGAAATCGTACCAACAGGTACTGACTCTTCGGTCAATTCGAAGTAATAATATTACGTACTGCCGGTTCATTCTTTTCATATAATTTGTATTCAAAAACAATCCTATAAGCTTATTTCGAATGATCGCTTATGTCGCCATAGCTGTCAGAATTGACGCATTGGATTTTTTCGTGGCGCTTTCCTGAAAGAATAATCTTGCTTTATTCTTAAACCCGATCCACCCTTACACACGTGAAATCGGAGGAGGAACTCGGCTTCACGTCGTATGGGAGGAAATGAAGCCGATCCGATCAGGACTGGCTTCAGGCTGTTGCTAAGTCCAGCAGCTGGAACAAAACCGAAAGTCTCCCGTTCGACATTTTGTGCACGTTTGCGAGGAACACCTGCATGAGTGATGATGTCGTACTTTCTCTGCATGTCCCTGAACCTGAATGGAGGCCCGGCGATGCGCCGGATTTCTCGCACGTCAAAATTCCGCGTGCAGGAAGCGTCAGGCGCCCGGAGATAGACGAAAAGCCGGAAGCCATGCGTGATTTGGCTTTCAGCATTATCCGCGTGCTCAACCGGGAAGGCGAGGCGGTCGGCCCCTGGGCTGGCACGCTGAGCGATGATGAGCTGAAAGATGGCCTTCGGCACATGATGATCCTGCGTGCTTATGATGCCCGCATGATGATGGCGCAGCGGCAGGGAAAAACCTCGTTCTATATGCAGCATCTGGGTGAAGAGGCAGTCAGTTGCGCGTTTCGCAAGGCGTTGCGTAAGGGCGACATGAACTTCCCTACTTATCGGCAGGCTGGGCTTCTCATCGCTGACGACTATCCGCTCGTCACCATGATGAACCAGATTTTCTCCAATGAGCAGGACCCGCTTAAGGGCCGCCAGTTGCCTGTCATGTATTCTTCAAAAGAGCATGGCTTTTTTACTATTTCCGGCAATCTTGCCACGCAATATACGCAAGCTGTGGGTTGGGCGATGGCGTCCGCCATAAGCCATGACACAAAAATCGCCGCTGCATGGATTGGCGATGGCTCGACGGCTGAAAGCGATTTCCATGCGGCCCTTGTATTTGCGTCGACTTATAAAGCCCCGGTGGTGATGAATATCGTCAACAACCAATGGGCAATCTCAACATTTCAGGGCATTGCACGCGGTGGTTCGGGCACTTTTGCTGCACGCGGACATAGCTTTGGAATCCCGTCACTTCGCGTCGATGGCAACGACTATCTTGCCGTTCATGCGGTTGCGAAATGGGCCACCGAGCGCGCACGCCGAAATCTTGGTCCGACCATCATTGAATATGTCACCTACCGTGCTGGCGGACATTCGACCTCTGACGATCCATCCGCTTATCGTCCAAAAGCCGAAAGCGATGCATGGCCGCTGGGTGATCCTGTGCTGCGGCTCAAAAACCACCTTATCCAGCGCGGCGTGTGGTCTGACGAACGGCACAAGCAGGCAGAAGCGGAAATTCTCGATCTCGTCGTCAGCGCACAGCGCGAAGCAGAGGCGATCGGCACCCTTCATGATGGTCGCAAGCCGTCTATGCGCGATATGTTTGAAGATGTTTATGCTGAAACACCGCCGCATCTTATTCGCCAGCGTCAGGAGGCGGGGTTTTGAGCATTTCCAGGAAAAGTGTGAAACGGTTTTCGGTTCGGAAATGCGGAGGAAATAACGCATGACAAAGCTAACGATGATTGAGGCGATCCAGAACGCCCATGATATTGCCATGGAGCGCGACCAGAAAGTGGTCGTGTTTGGCGAAGACGTTGGCTATTTCGGGGGTGTTTTCCGCTGTACGGCCGGTTTGCAGAAGAAATACGGCAAAGAACGCTGCTTCGATGCACCTATCAGCGAGCTTGGTATTGTCGGCACTGCGATTGGCATGGCGGCTTACGGCTTGCGCCCCTGCATCGAAGTGCAATTCGCAGACTATGTCTATCCTGCCTATGACCAGATTGTTTCGGAAGCCGCACGCCTTCGTTATCGTTCTGCCGGAGAATTTACCTGTCCCATCGTTATCCGCATGCCATCAGGCGGCGGCATTTATGGCGGGCAGACGCACAGCCAAAGCCCCGAAGCGCTTTTCACCCATGTGTCGGGTCTCAAAACCGTTATGCCGTCTACGCCAGCGGATGCCAAGGGCCTGTTGCTGGCCGCGATTGAAGACCCCGATCCGGTCATCATGTTTGAGCCAAAGCGCCTTTATAACGGACCTTTTGACGGCCACCACGACAAGCCCGTTACTTCATGGAAAAAGCATGCGTTGGGCGAAGTGCCTGAGGGATATTATACCGTGCCGCTTGGCAAGGCCGCGATCCGTCGTGAAGGCAGCGGTGTGACAGTTTTGGCCTACGGCACGATGGTTCATGTGGCACTGGCTGCGGCGGAGGAAACTGGCGTCGATGCCGAAGTGATTGATCTGCGCACGCTGCTCCCGCTTGATACGGAAACAATTATGGCTTCCGTCAGGAAGACCGGACGTTGCGTGATTGTTCATGAAGCAACATTAACCTGCGGTTACGGCGCTGAACTTGCGGCACTCGTGCAGCGCGAATGCTTCTATCATCTCGAAGCACCGATCATCCGCGTGACCGGGTGGGATACGCCATATCCACACGCGCAGGAATGGGCCTATTTTCCGGGGCCAGATCGTGTCGGTCGTGCACTTGTTTCAATCATGGAGGCTTAAATGGCTCATTTTGCAATCAAGCTTCCTGATGTTGGCGAAGGCGTTGCAGAGGCTGAACTCGTCGAATGGCATGTAAAGGTTGGTGACATTGTCCGGGAGGATGATCTGCTGGCTGCTGTGATGACCGATAAGGCAACAGTCGAAATCCCTTCTTCGCGCAGCGGTAAAGTCATCGCGGTGAATGGTGAAATCGGCGAGAAAATTGCTGTTGGCTCCGAACTGGTTCGTCTCGAAATAGAAGGTGGGAGCGGCGAGGAGCAATTGGAAGCACCTGAACCTGATCCGCAACCCGTCAGCGTGGAAACGCCTGTCCTGTTGCAGACGCCCGTTCCGCCTAAACCTGCTGCACAGAAAAAAGAAAGCTTAAGCCGGGCCTTCGCCGGAGCAGGGCCAGTGCGCGCAGAAGGTGAAAAACCGCTGGCAACACCATCGGTCCGGTTGCGCGCACGTGATGCAGGCATTGATCTACGACGTGTCAAAGGCAGTGGCCCCGCTGGCCGTATCACCCATGAAGATCTGGATGCCTTTTTTGAGACTGAAAGCGGTGCTGCACCTGCTGTCTCGGGTTATGTCGCAGACACCTCGATCAACGAGATCAAAGTCATCGGTCTGCGGCGCAAAATTGCCGAGCGCATGGCCGAAGCAAAACGCCACATTCCGCACATTACTATCGTTGAAGAAGTGGATGTGACACAGCTTGAAGACCTTCGCACGGGGCTTAACAACGAGAAAAAGGAAGGGCGTCCGCGCCTGACCCTGCTGCCATTCGTTATCCGTTCAATCGTCAAGGCAGTTAAAGAACAGCCGGGACTCAATGCACATTTCGATGATGAATCAGACATTATTCGCCAGTTTGGCGGTGTGCATGTGGGTATTGCCACACAGACGCCAAACGGTCTTATCGTGCCGGTGGTGCGTCATGCGGAAAGCCTGTCTGTATTTGCAGCCGCCTCGGAACTTGTCCGAGTGACGGAAGCAGCGCGCAACGGTACAGCCAAGCGCGAAGAACTGACAGGCTCGACCATAACCATCACATCATTGGGGCCACTTGGCGCTATCGCAACCACGCCGATTATTAATCGGCCGGAAGTGGCGATTGTCGGCATCAACAAGATTGCCGTGCGTCCGATGTGGGACGGCACACAATTTGTGCCGCGCAAAATGATGAACCTTTCCTGCAGCTTCGACCATCGCGTCATCGATGGCTGGGATGCGGCAGTCTTCGTGCAGAAGCTAAAAAGCCTGCTTGAAACGCCTGCGATGATTTTTGTAGAGGGCTGATCGGATGAGTGAGATTTCCTGCAAACTTTTGATCATCGGTGGCGGTCCCGGCGGTTATGTCTGCGGTATCCGTGCCGGGCAACTCGGCATCGATACTGTACTTGTCGAGAAAAAGCGGCTGGGTGGTACTTGTCTCAATGTCGGCTGCATACCATCAAAAGCAGTTATCCATGCGGCCGATGAGTTTCATCGTCTCACGACATTTGCGTCTAAAGGCGCGCTTGGCATCACCGCTGAAAGCCCGAAGATCGATTTTGCCAAGACGCTTGAATGGAAAGATGGCATCGTCAATCGCCTGAACAGCGGTGTTGCAGGGCTTCTGAAACGCTCCCATGTCCGGATGTTTCAGGGGCAGGCGCGTTTTATGGATGGCAAAACGGTGCTGGTCGATACCGATACGGGTCGCCAGACCATCCATGCCGAGAACATCGTGATCGCAACAGGATCGGTGCCGGTTGAAATTCAGTCTCTGCCTTTTGGCGGCAATGTTATTTCTTCAACGGAAGCGCTTTCACTTGATCCAATACCGGAAAAGCTTGCCATTGTTGGCGGTGGCTATATCGGGCTTGAAATAGGCACAGCCTTTGCAAAGCTTGGTGCGAAAGTCACCATCGTTGAAGCCACTGATCGCATCCTGCCGCAATATGATGCAGAGTTGACGCGTCCGATCATGGCACGGCTGAAAGCACTCGGTGTAGACGTGTTGACGAACACGTCTGCCAAAGGTCTATCCGCCGATGGTAAAGCACTTGATGTGTTGCTGACTGATGGCAGAAAACAAACCATTCCGGCTGACAAGATTTTGGTTACGGTTGGTCGTAAACCGCAAACCGATGGCTGGGGATTAAGCGAAATCCGGCTTGATATGGACGGCCGCTTTATCCGCATTGATGATAAATGCCGAACATCCATGCGCGGTATTTATGCCATAGGCGATGTAACGGGCGAGCCCATGCTTGCACATCGGGCGATTGCGCAGGGTGAAATGGTTGCTGAAATTATCGCGGGCGGCAAACAGGCGTGGGATAAGCGCTGCATCCCGGCAGTCTGCTTTACTGATCCTGAGATCGTAACAGTCGGCCTATCTCCTGATGAAGCGCGCAAGGCAGGGCATAATATCCAGACCGGAATTTTCCCGTTTCAGGCCAATGGACGCGCAATGACTATCGAGCGCGAGGATGGCTTTATCCGGGTTGTCGCCCGCGCTGATAACCACCTGATACTTGGCATTCAGGCTGTTGGCGTAGGGATTTCCGAGCTGTCATCGGCCTTCGCGCTTGCCGTTGAAACAGGCGCACGCCTTGAAGATATAGCAGGGACGATCCATGCGCATCCGACCCTTGGAGAAGGCTTTGCCGAGGCCAGCATGAAAGCACTCGGCCACGCCCTCCATGCTTAGTTCTTTGGTTTGCGCTCGTGCCGCCAGACGAAAATGGCGGCACCGGCAATCATGGCGGCCAGCGCAAACCACGTGATTGCATAAGACAGATGGTTGTTACGGAAGGTAACAACCGTCAGCCCACCAATCGGCACATTGCCGGGATTGGATTTAGCGTCAGCATCAATGAAATATGGTGCGACTGTCCCCAAGCCCTCCTTTTCGGCGAAAGCTTTGACATCGCGCGAATTCCACTCGTTGCGGGCAGGGTCGTTGGGACGCAGGAAGAAGCCATCCGGCTCCGGCATGCGCAGAAGCCCGGTCACGGTTGTTTCGCCAGCGATTTGCGTCTCAACGCGTGAAGACGGATCACGCTTGGCATCCGGAATGAAACCACGATTGATGAAGGTCAGAGTACCATCATCTGAACGCAACGGCGTCAGCACCCAAAATCCTGAACCGCGTTCGGTCAGCGCACGAACCAGCACTTCCTTGTCATTGAGATAAGAGCCGGTGAGTGTGACATGCCGATATTCGTCATCGGCCTGATTTACATTGGCCCAGTCGTCCTTACCTGGAGCAGCAACCGGTTCTGCATGAACGCGCGCATCAACGCGGGCAATCAGGTCGAGCTTCCACTGCAGGCGCTCCACTTGCCAGATGCCGAGGCTGAGAAACAGCGCAAAAAACAGCACCCCCATCACAGCCATGAAGCCAAGGAAGAAACGAGATTTCTTCTTTTGCGGTGTAGAGTTAGCTTCGGCGGGCGTTGTCATGTTACATCCTGATGGTGGGGAGCAGCGTTTGAAATACTCCAGATGCGTGCCGCAATAAAGGGTAAGAAGGGCAAAAGAATGTGATTGAACTATAAATAAATAGCGCCGGTGTCCCTCTGACCGGACACGGCGCTCTTATCTTCTGGATATAGTAATAATTTAAGCGCTTTTATGGGCTTTTCGTCTGCGATGCGAGTAACCGCCCTTCGATAACCTCAAAATATTGCATACTTGTGTCTTGTCTTCGGAAGGCTTTGACATCTGTGTTTGCGCATTTTGTAACATCTGCTGTGTCACTGGCCTGTCTTTTGCAGCGGGGCCAATAATAATGCTTCTCATCGATCATTCTCCCTGTTTTTGGGCGGGCCAACCACTTTCGGAGCTACCCCAACCGTTGATCAAGAATGTGCGAATGAACGAAGTATTAACCTTATTGGCGAGCTTGACAAGCACCAAATACAACCATGCGTAAGCCGTTGACTATCATATAAAAAGCCGGATCGCTCGCGCGACCCGGCTTTTAAGATTTGAACTTTTGCTATCAGTCGCGGTTGCCGGTCAGGATTTCACGCTTGCCGACATGGTTAGCCGCGCCGACAAGGCCTTCCTGTTCCATGCGCTCGACAAGTGAGGCCGCGCGGTTGTAACCAATGCCGAGGCGACGCTGAATATACGAAGTCGAGCACTTCTTGTCGCGCATGACGACTTTCACAGCCTGCTCATAAACATCATCGCCGTCTTCCGAGCCCATGGCCGAAGCGTCGAAGACTGCTGTGTCCTGTACGGCATCTTCGTCTTCTTCATCTTCCGTCACAGTCGCCAGATAATCCGGGCGTCCCTGTTCTTTGAGATGATTAACGACCTTTTCGACTTCTTCATCCGACACGAATGGGCCATGGACGCGGACGATACGGCCACCACCAGCCATATGCAGCATGTCGCCCTGACCAAGAAGCTGTTCGGCCCCCATTTCGCCGAGAATGGTGCGGCTGTCGATCTTCGAGGTAACCTGGAACGAGATACGGGTCGGGAAATTGGCCTTGATCGTACCCGTGATAACGTCGACCGATGGACGCTGCGTTGCCATGATAAGGTGGATACCAGCGGCGCGCGCCATCTGTGCAAGACGCTGCACAGCGCCTTCGATGTCCTTGCCGGCAACCATCATCAGGTCGGCCATTTCGTCGATAATCACGACGATATATGGCATTGGCGTCAGGTCGAGTTCTTCCTGAACGTAAGTAGGCTCGCCGGTTTCCTTGTCAAAGCCGGACTGCACCGTGCACATCACGGTTTCGCCCTTGCCCTTGGCAGACGCTGCACGCTGATTGAAGCCTTCGATGTTGCGAACGCCCAGACGGGCCATCTTGCGATAGCGGTCTTCCATTTCGCGCACGGCCCACTTCAAGGCGACAACCGCCTTCTTCGGATCGGTTACAACCGGCGTCAGCAAGTGCGGAATGCCATCATAGATGGAGAGTTCCAGCATCTTCGGATCAACCATGATCAGGCGGCATTCTTCCGGCTTGAAGCGGTAGAGCAGCGACAGGATCATCGTATTGATAGCAACAGACTTACCCGAACCGGTGGTGCCGGCAACGAGCAGATGAGGCATCTTTGCAAGTTCCGCGATGATCGGCTCACCACCAATGCCTTTGCCAAGGCAAAGCGGCAGGCGATAGTTCGAAGATTCGAACGTGCGCGAGTCGATCATTTCACGCAGATAGACGGTTTCGCGGTTGGCATTTGGCAATTCGATGCCAATGACATTGCGACCCGGAACCACGGCAACGCGTGCAGAGAGTGCCGACATGGAGCGGGCAATATCATCAGCAAGGCCAATCACACGTGACGACTTAACGCCGGGAGCCGGTTCAAATTCATAAAGGGTGACGACAGGGCCGGGGCGAACATGGATGATTTCACCGCGTACGCCGAAGTCTTCCAGCACGCTTTCGAGAAGGCCAGCGCTGCGCTCAAGCATTTCCTGCGTGATGACATTGCCATCCAGCGAAGGTGGCTCCTGTAACAGATCACGCGGCGGAAATTCATAGTCGCCATGCATGACAACAGTTTCCGTGCGGGGGAGGGGCTGCGGCTGATAAAGAGCGACCGGAGGGGGCGCCTTCACAGGGGTTTCGAGCTTGGGCGCTTCTGCGACAGGCGCAGGTGCTGCAACGTCTTCAACGACATGCTCCATTGCTTCAGCAACGATAGAAACGGTTTCGACTTCAACTGCTTCGCCAGCGATATCAGCGGCGGCTTCAACAGTTGCCTGCGGGGCAGCTTCTTCTACAACCACGGGCGCCTCAACTTTCACTTCTGAAACGGGGGCGGCAACGGGCTGTGACGCTGGAGCGACCTGAACCGGCTGAACAGCTTCGACAACAGGAGCAGGCTGTTCTACGACAGCAGCAGGCGCTTCCTGTGGTTTTGCCTTGTTCCATTCAACAGTGCGAAACTGTGCGATGATCGATTCTACAGTCGGCGCTACACGTTTTGGCGCTGCGACTTCTGTAATGACTGAAACAGGCTGAACAGGTGCAGAGTCAAAGCTTTCCCAAAAGGCAAAATCTGACAGATTTGCAAATGCCAAGATCGCTGCCGTCACATCGCCAGCAGGTTCATCTGCAATTTCGGGGGCGTTATCAACAGGTGCGGATGCCACAGGCTGTGCGATAATTTCTGCGGGGGCAGTCGCCAGCATAGGTGGTACGGGTGCTACGGGCGTGCGGACCATATTTTGCGAAACCGACTGCTGAAGGGCGGCAACAGCCATGGGCTGAGCTTCAGCAACTTTCGCAATCTCTACAGGCGCTGGAGCAGCTTCGACGACCGCAGCTTTAGCGCGACCATGAATATCTGGGAGATCTTCGCCGCGACGTCGAACCAGATCAATCTCAGGTGTGCGTGTAAAGCGTACATTTTCACCAAGTGAAAAATACGATTTCCAAGTGCTGTCGGAGTTTGGCGAATGCGCTCCCAACGGGTCGCGCTGCGGCTTCTGCTCAGGAGCGGACTCTGCACGATTGCCTTCAGTCTGGGGAAAATTTTCTCTTAAATTACGCATGATACCTGAACCATAGATATGTCGCCCGAATGAGCCTTAGTAATAAAAAATGAAGGTTAACAACCCCCTTCATAATTTGCTCAAAATCGACAATTTTCTCAGGCTGAATTGAAGGTGCCAGTGTTTTAAAGTTATGGTTTTTTTCGTATAAAACCCTTATTTATCAGCGGTATATGGATTAAGTTTAAACTTAAATGTTATAAATTGCAGGTATTCCTGTCATATTTACCAGTTGCTAACATACGCGCCCGGGCCATGCCGGGCGTTTTTCATCAAGACTCAGTGAATCTTAGCCAGTCGGCCAGCGATGCGCGGCTTTTACCGCCTCGACCAATAAATGCTTCCGCAGCACACATGGAGTTCAGAACTGATTCCTGTGCGGCTTCTGCTGCTGCGCGAAACAGCACATCAATCCGGTTTTCGTTAATGGCGCTGAACGCAATGAGGTCATTTGGCTCATCGTGGTCGAATGTAACAGCCGTTGAGAAGCCAAGTGCAATATCGCCACTGCCGTTGCCCCAGAATGCACCAAGCCGCGCGAGGCCTGCACCACAACGTTTCACAACGCGTTGGAGCTGACGATGCTCTAATGGAACATTGGTTGCCAATATCAGGATAACCGACCCTTTTTCGGGTTGTGGTTTGGTTTTGGGCGAGGGCATCCGACCGTCAGGCAGTATCAGGTCGCCGGCACGGCCAAAATTGGTTAATGCCAAAATGCCAAGATGGAATTCAGTGTCATCAAGTCTAATCCGTCGCGAGGCGCTGCCGATACCGCCTTTAAAGCCAAAGCAGGTCATACCGGTACCCGCGCCAACATTGCCTTGTTCAGCATCTGCCCCCGCGCTCTCAAGCGCCATTAAAGCGTGATGCTCGGTAATTGCCATCGCTTGAATATCGCTTAAAGGCCCATCATTACACTCAAGCACAACAGGATTCACCGTTGCCGTGGTCCGGCCAATATCTGGATTGTTCTCGATAGCGTGTCGGATCAACATATTGGCGCAAGTGCCGACACCGAATGTATTGGTCAGAAGAATTGGCGTTTCGAGATTGCCTAGCTCGCCGACCTGCATCAATCCGATGCTTTTGCCAAAGCCATTGATGACATCGCACGCGGCCAGCACCTTGCGCCGATAAAGGTTACCATCATGCGGCACAATAGCGGTGACGCCCGTATGAATATCACCTTCGAATAAAGTGTGATGCCCCACCAGCACGCCCGGCACATCAGTAATCGCATTTTTTGCACCGGTTGGCATGTTTCCGCAAATGATACCAAAGTCACGTGCTGTCTGCTTCATTTTGATATCCTACCTTGTTTTGAACCGGTCATAGACACTTTGAATGACTTGCGAAACACCTATTGAGCACTTTCCAGCAGTGGCATCAAAACCACACTAAAACATACTTATGCTCAATTTAAGCAAAAGTACTGTGCTATTCGTGAATTCATCATTGACTTGCGTTGTTCTGAGGCGCAGCAAAAGCAGCGTTATGAAATTTCGGCCGGACAAGGGGATCTAAGCGGCATGAAAATTACTATCGAACAAACGCTCGATCAGGCTGGAACCGGCCCTTTTCAGCGTAATCTCTTGGGCGTTTTTGGTTTGGTCTGGGCAGCCGATGCCATGCAGGTGCTTGCCGTTGGCTTTACGGCGGCATCAATTGCCATGACGTTCGGGCTCACCGTTCCGCAAGCATTACAGACGGGCACACTCTTCTTCTTAGGTATGCTGATTGGTGCCGCAGTTTTTGGCAAACTGGCCGACAAATACGGTCGCCGTCGTGTGTTGCTCATAACGGTTGGCTGCGATGCCGTCTTTGGTCTGTTGTCGGCTTTCTCTCCGAATTTTGCCATTCTGCTTGGCCTTCGCTTTCTCACAGGCGTTGCGGTTGGTGGCACATTGCCCGTCGATTACGCGATGATGGCAGAATTTCTGCCCTCTAAAAATCGTGGACGCTGGCTGGTTATGCTTGAAGGCTTTTGGGCTGTTGGCACGGTCATCATTGCTCTGGCTGCATGGGCTGCGAGCCTTGCTGGTGTCGCTGATGCGTGGCGTTACATTTTTGTGGTTACGGCTGCTCCTGCTCTCATTGGTATCTGGCTGCGTTTTTGGGTGCCAGAATCGCCAATGCATCTGCTCAAGATGGGCCAAGCCAAAGAAGCAAAAACCGTGATGAATCGCGTACTGCGTAAGAACGGCAAACCGGAACTGTCCCCGAAAGTGGTGCTTGATGCGCCACTTTTGGTCACGGATGAAAAGCTTCTTTCGCCAAATCTGCGCCAGCGCACTCTCTCAACCTTGGCGATATGGTTTCTGGTTTCTGTATCCTATTATGGCGTCTTCGCATGGATACCGGCCAAACTGGCTGGCGACGGTTTTGGTTTCGTGCGCGGTTACGGCTTTCTGGTTATCATCGCTCTCGCGCAGTTGCCGGGTTATGCGCTCGCAGCTTATGGCGTGGAAGCTTGGGGGCGGCGCAAGACACTCATCACCTTCCTGTTCATCAGCGCTGCGGCCTGTGTGCTCTTCACAGTTGCAGGCAATTCGGTTCTGATCGGCGCGTCACTTCTGATCATGAGCTTTGCACTGCTCGGCACTTGGGGCGCGCTCTACGCGTTTACTCCAGAGCTTTATCCAACGGCCTTGCGCGCAAGCGGTATGGGAGCGGCGGGTGCCATGGCGCGTCTTGGTGGCTTGCTCGCACCTTCGGCTCTTGCTCTGGTCATCAGCCAAAGCTTTAACATTGCTGTCGCAATGTTCGCAGGCCTGCTGGCTCTAGCCGGTATCATTGCTTTCTTTATCAATGTGGAAACACGAGACAAGGCGCTCAACTGATGCAAAAGTGCCCGGATTTCAGCCATGAAATCCGGGCATCTTTTTTATAAATTACTTTATTAAATAATTTCGACTTGCCGTTATTTTTTATAAGTTTTGTAGAGTTTATTTTGTGCATTAAATCTTTGCTTGGCCCTAGGGAGTTAAAAACTCCCAGCATATAATTGGAGCTATTTAGCTTTTCTGAATGTAAGATTGAAGCGGTTTCGACCCAGTTGCGGATGCTCGCCATCCTTCAATGGCAGGATACCATGATAGAAGAGCCTTGATGGTCCGCCCCAAACGACCACATCGCCATGGTGCAGCACGAGTTTGCGCACCGGATCACTGCGCTGCAATCCGCCGAATTGAAACGTCGCGGGCAATCCGAGTGATACAGAAACAATCGGATTGGTGAAATCCTTCTCGTCCTTATCCTGATGCAAAGACATTTTTGCACCGGGTTCATAACGATTGATGAGACAGGCATCGGGTGAAAAATCAAAATAACCGGCTTCTGCTGACGCGCGTTCTGCTAGGTCACGAAATGCCTCCGGCATAGAAGGCCACGGCTTTTCTGTTTCAGGATCAATGGCGCTGTAACGATATCCCTTGCGGTCTGTCACCCAGCCAAAAGCACCACAATTTGTCATAGCGACCGACATGCGAAAACCACCGGGCGTTGTCATATTCCGAAAAGACGCATCATTCTCAACATCTTGCATGGCGTTGAGAATCTTGGCTTCGTTTGCGCGCGCAAATCCCCGCAAAAGAACGGCGCCGTCGGCAAGCTTTTCTCGAGTTTCGAGCTGGGAAAACAGATCAATCATAAGGCCATTCTAACACAAAGCCGCACAAGAATGTCCCGAAAACTGCTTTCATATTATAGCCTCTCTTGACAGAGCTAAAGACTCGTAACATGTAAAGTTACATGAAAAAAGATAGCAAACTTTCGGGCGTCCTCCACGTTCTCCTTCACATGGCTGAGTATAATAAGCCCGTGACCTCCGAAGTCCTCGCAAAAGCGATGGGCACCAATCCCGTTGTCGTTCGTCGGGTCATGAGCGGTCTGCGAGAGCAGGGTTACGTGCGCTCCGAAAAAGGTCATGGTGGTGGATGGGAGATCGCTTGCGATCTTAGCAAAGTCACGCTGCATGACGTTTACAACGCCATCGGCAAACCATCGCTGCTTGCGATAAGCAATCGCACGGAAATGCCGGGTTGCCTCGTCGAGCAGGCCGTCAACGCTTCGCTCAACAAGGCGTTCAACGATGCAGAAGAGCTTTTATTGAAACGTTTTGGCGAAGTGACACTCGCCATGTTGAGCGCAGATTTTCATCAGCGCGCGATTGAACGCGGCGCAACTTTCGACTTAGAGACAGCCCATGACGCATCATGATGTGATTATTATCGGTGGCAGCTTTGCCGGACTTTCGGCGGCAACCTATGTGGCGCGCGGCAGACGCTCGGTTCACGTGATCGATGCAGGCAAACCACGCAACCGCTTTGCCGAACATTCACATGGTTTCTTCGCTCAGGATGGAAGCAGCCCGGCAGCGATGCTCGAAACGGCAAAAGAGCAGGTTAAAGCCTATCCGGCTGTAAGAGTAACGGAGGGGAAAGCTGTAAACGGAACCGGGCAGATTGATGACTTCTAGATTGAACTGGATACAGGCGAAGTCGTCAGTGGGCGCAGACTGATCTTCGCCTTCGGCATTTCTGACGTTTTGCCAGATTTAACGGGGTTGGCTGAACGTTGGGGCAAATCGGTTATTCATTGCCCCTATTGCCATGGCTACGAGTTTAGCGGCAAAAAACTCGGCGTGTTGAACCTATCGCCAATGTCGTCTCATCAAGCCATGCTTATCTCCGAATGGGGACCGACCACATTCTATCTGAACGGCGGTGAAGAGCCTGATGCCGCAACTTTGGCAGAACTGGAAAAGCGCGGCGTCACTATTGAAGCAAAACCAGTCGCAGGCATAAGAGGTGAGGGAACATCCATCTCCGAGATCGAACTTGCTGACGGTCGCCTGTTGCAAGCTGACGCATTATTCATTGGACCATCCAATCGCCTAAACAGCCCGCTCGCTGAGCAATTCGGCTGGCGTTTCCGCCCATCGGTCTTTGGTATTTTAGATTTATATCACTTTATAAGAAAACGGGGCTAAAGCCCCGTTTTTATTTAATTTAGTCGTTTGTACCAAACCGCTCTTCGCTCAGCGCTGCGGCCATGAGAGCCTTCGTATAATCCTCATGCGGATTATCGAAAACCTGTTCTGTATCGCCCTGTTCGACAATCTTTCCGTTCTTCATCACGATTACATAATCCGACACTGCGCGAACCACTGCCATGTCATGGCTGATGAAGAGATAGGAAAGGCCGTGTTCCTTCTGCAGATCACGCAGGAGCGTCACAATCTGCTTTTGGACAGAACGATCCAGTGCACTTGTCGGCTCATCAAGCACGATCACCTTTGGCTTCAGGATCATTGTGCGTGCAATGGCGATACGCTGGCGCTGGCCGCCAGAGAACTCGTGCGGGTAGCGATTGCGCATGATAGGGTCCATGCCAACTTCACGAAGCGCTTCCTGTGCACGGCGGTCGCGTTCTTTGGCGGAAAGGTTTGGCTCGTGGATCAGAAGTCCTTCGGTGATGATCCGACCCACAGTCATGCGAGGACTTAACGAACCGAACGGATCCTGAAACACCAGTTGCAACTCGCGCCGCTTTGGCCGCATGGCTTGCGGGTCGGTCGGCAGCTCCTTACCAAGATAGGCAATCCGCCCCTCGGAGCAGAGAAGGCGCAGGATCGCGCGTCCAAGCGTGGATTTACCAGAACCGGATTCACCCACGATGCCGATGGTCTGCCCTTCCTTCAATGTCAGCGAAACATCGTTCACTGCGGTCATATAGGTGGGCGCCCCAATCCATGGCTTATTGATAAGGAAGTTTACCTTCACATTGTCGGCACGGATCAAGACGGGTGCTTCAGCAGGGGGCGACTGTTTTTCGCCTTCTGGTTCTGCATCAAGAAGCATCTTGGTGTAAGGATGCTCCGGCGCTGCGAAAAGCTGCTCGGTCGGGTTGGTTTCCACCACTTCGCCAGACCGCATCACATAAACACGGTCGGCAAAGCGGCGAACGATGCCCAGATCATGCGTGATAAACACCACGGCCATACCGAGACGCTTCTGCAAGTCGGCCAGCAGATCGAGAATCTGCGCTTGAATGGTAACATCCAATGCCGTTGTCGGCTCATCTGCAATGAGGATATCCGGCTCATTGGCAAGCGCCATGGCGATCATAACACGCTGGCGCTGGCCACCAGAAAGCTCATAGGGATAGCTGTCGATACGGCGTTCCGGTTCGGGAATACCGACCAGTTTCAACAGTTCAAGGATGCGTGGGCGTGCCTGCTTTTTGCTCATACCGCCGTGATAACGCAGTGGCTCTGCCAGCTGATCGCCGATCCGATACAGTGGATCGAGCGAGGTCATCGGCTCCTGAAAGATCATGGTAATCTTCGCACCACGAATTTTGTTAAGCGCGCGATGAGGCATTCCGATCAGGTCCTGACCGCGATAAAGCGCCTGTCCGCTCGCTCTGCCGTTCTGAGCCAGAAGCCCCATCATCGCCATGGTGGTCTGGCTCTTGCCGGAACCGGATTCACCGACGATTGCGATTGTTTCGCCAGCTTTAACATCAAGATTGATGCCGCGCACGGCATCGACCGGGCCATCATGTGTATCGAAGGTTACACGCAGATCGCGAACGCTCAGAATAGTTTCTTTTGTCATCTCAGCGATCCTTCGGGTCAAGGCTGTCGCGCAGGCCGTCGCCAAGGAAGTTCAGCGCAAACAGTATGATGGTGAGGGTTAGGGCAGGCCAGATAAGAAGCCAGCTTGCGCCGCGCATGTTCTGAGCACCTTCCGAGATAAGAAGCCCGAGCGAGGTGAGGGGATCTTGCACACCCAATCCAAGGAATGAGAGTAGGCTTTCAAGCAGAATAGCCTTTGGAACAAGCAATGTAACAAAGACGATCACCGGACCGAGCGCATTGGGAATGATGTGACGCGTAATGATGCCGCGCCGTGTTGCGCCCAAAGCTTCGGCTGCCTGCACAAACTCCTGCCGCTTGAGACTAAGCGTTTGCCCACGCACGATACGCGCCATATCCAGCCACTCTGTCGCGCCGATAGCGATAAAGATGATGAAGATCGATCGCCCAAAGAAGACAAGCAGCAATATCACGAAGAAAATGAATGGAAGCGAATAGAGAATGTCGACAAGCCGCATCATGACATTATCGATACGACCGCCGAGATACCCCGAAATCGCACCATAACCGACGCCAAGCACCAGCGCCATTGCCGAAGCGAGCAGTCCAATGGCAAGCGAAATACGCACACCAATAAAAATGCGCGTCATCAAATCGCGGCCAAGATTATCCGTCCCGAGCACAAAATAATTGCGCGCCACATTGAGCGTCAGCTTGCCCGAAAGACCATCGCTTGCAAGTTCAATCTTCGGATTGCTGAACAGATCGGAGCGTTGGAAATAACGCAGTACACGCTCATCAGTTGGGCGCTGCGCTGTGAAATCGACAACGACACTGTTGCCGGTCAGTTCCGGTTCACCGGTAGGCTGAAGCCTTGCACGCGCAAGTTCGCGCTCCAGTCCGGGCATAATTGTATCCGCGCGCGGATAGGCTTCAAGACTTGGAGCCACACGCACAAATTGCGGGTAAATTTTATCATAGGGATGTGGGCTGACCATCGGTCCGAAGATGCCTACAAGTGCAAGAACGATCAGCACGACGGCGCTCGTAACCGCCGCTTTGTTCTTGCGAAGACGAAGCCATGCATCCTGCCAGAGTGAACGGCCTTGGATAGAGCCGAGTTTTTCGGTTTCTACTGCTGCTGTAAAATCAGTCATAGCGTACCCTCGGATCAAGCCATGCATAAAGAAGATCGACGATCAGGTTGAACACCACAACAAAAATCGAGATGACGACAACCGTGCCCATGACGAGGGTATAATCGCGGCTCAGAGCGCCCTGTACAAAATAACGTCCAATGCCGGGAATGCCGAAAATGGTTTCGACCACAACAGAGCCGGTGAGCAAACCGGCAGCCGTCGGCCCAAGATAAGATACGGCGGGCAACATGGCCGCACGCAAAGCATGGACACCAACCACCACACGTGCCGGAAGGCCATAAGCACGTGCTGTACGGACGTGATTGGCGCGCAACGCCTCAATGGTTGCACCGCGTACAAGACGAGCAATAACGCCAACCTGCGGCAGCGCCAATGTCAGAACCGGCAATATCCAATAGAGGACATTGGCCGACGACCAGCCACCAGCCGGAACCCATCCAAGAATAACACCAAAAAGCAGGCTTAGAAGAGGGGCAACGACGAAATTAGGCGTTGTAATACCGAAAGTGGCTAATGCCACAACGAAATAGTCAATGCTTGAGTTCTGTCTCAGTGCTGCCATCGTGCCCAGAAAGGTGCCAAGAATGGCAGCCAGAATGAGACCGAGCGAACCAAGCATGACCGATACTGGAAGACCAGACGCAAACAGGTCATTCACGGTAAAGTCACGTCGCGTGAAGCTCGGGCCCAAATCCCCCTGCACAAGATTGCCAAGATAAATAAGGTACTGCTGCCAGAGCGGCGCATCCATATTATAGGCTTTTTTGAGGTTTTCGAGGATCAAGGGATCAATCGGGCGTTCAAGATCGAACGGGCCGCCCGGCGCAAGCCGGATAAGAAAGAAAGTCAGTGTGACGATGATAAAGATAGTTGGTATTGCACTACCCAATCGTCGGAGCGTGTAGCCCAGCATTTTTATTTTCCCTTCTTTGCCGAGCCACGCGTGCAGCCCGGCAAATCCCATTAAGGGCGTTGTTTTTATTTAGCCTTTTATCGATAGCCAGCGTGTGGCATGCGAATTGATCAGGTTGTTGTCGTAGCCTTTGACTTTGTCGGCAACCAACGCCGTAGATGAATAATACAGCAGAGGAATAGAAGCCCCTTGCTGAAGCAAAATATTCTCCGCATCGGCAAGGATTTTGGCTCGCTCGCCTAAATCTGTTGTGATGGCCGATTTCTTCATGAGCGCGTCATAGTCCTTGTTCGACCATTGCGCATAATTGAAGAAACTGTCGGTCGTGAAGAGTGAGAGGAACGAGTTTGGATCGTTGTAGTCACCAACCCAGCCATCACGCGCGATATCGAACATGCCTTTCTGCTCAAGATAATTAAAATAAGTCGTACCATCGGCCTCGTCGAGCGTAGCGCTGATGCCGATATCCTTAAGCATGTCGGCAATGGCCGCCATGGTGTTCTTATGGTTTTCCGATGTGCTATATTTTAGCACTACCGATAGGCTTCCCGGCGTGACACCCGCTTCTTCAAGCAGTTTTTTTGCCTCGTCTTCCCGATCAAGGATGTCCGTTTTCGCGTAACTGAGTTGCGGCCCATTTTTGACGTAATTGTTGATGCCAGGAGGCACCATTGAGTGAGCTGGCAGCATTGTTCCGCGCCACACTTCCTGTGCCAGAAAATCGCGATCAATCGTCATGCCAATAGCTTGCCTGACGCGCGGATCGCGCAACTTGCTGGAAGGCTCACCTTTGATGTCGATATAATAGATGCCAAGCAAGGGGGCCTGACGGAAAGCGGTACCAAAATTGGCTTTCACATAATCCATTTGCTCGGCAGCAACATCAGAGCAGATATCGACTTCTTTTGCCTCGAAACGACGCATGCAACTGGAGCGATCCTGAAACGGCATCCAGTTTACCTGATCGATCTGAACATGGTCGGCATCCCAATAATAGGGATTTTTCTTCATGACGATCTTGTCGTTGGGATTGAAGCTGACAAGCTGATAAGCGCCATTGCTGATCATATGGCCCGGCTGGCTAAACTTTGCTCCAAATTCCTTTACGGCTTTTGGATTGACCGGCAATGCGGTGTTATGCGTCAGCAATTGAATAAAATACGGAGTAGGGGCGTTCAGCGTGATCTGGAGCGTTTTGTCATCTAGCGCTTTCACGCCGAGCTGATCGACATCGGCATGACCGGTAGCAACTTGCTCGGCGTTCTTGATTGAATAAAAGATGCTGGCATAGCCTGCAGCCGTTTTGGGGTCCATCAGACGGCGAAAAGAAAACTCGAAATCACCTGCCGTTACGGGATCGCCGTTTGACCATTTGGCATTTTCACGCATATGAAACGTGTAGGTGAGGCCATCGGGCGAAATTTCCCATGATGTTGCGGCACCGGGTATTGCTCTGCCATTGCTGTCCTGCGCGACCAAACCCTCATAAAGATCTATTAAAACACGATTTTCCTGAACTGTTGTTATGAGTTGCTGATCCAAAGTCGAAGGATCCATATCATTGCCACGGTTAAGCACAATTGCAGCAGACGCGGCGCTGCCGAGCGAAATCAGGCAAACGCCTGCCAATAAAATTCTGCGAACCATCGAAAACTCCCATAAAGCTTTAAAAATATCTGCCCCATGAAAAGAGGGGCCCTCCGACCCTCCCAGGTCGAAAGAAAAAGAAGGCCGCGCCCGAAGGCGCAGCCCAAACTGAAAATTTATTGTTTGAACGAGAGCCAGCGGGTCTTGTGGCTGTCCATAAGATTATCGTTCCAGCCGTCGAGCTTGTCAGAAACGAGCGCGCGGGAAGAATAATAAAGGATTGGAATATTGCTCATATCGTCGAGCTTGAGCTGCTCGGCTTCAGCCAGCACCTTTGCGCGTGCATCAAGGTCAAGAATCTTGGCCGCTTCAGCCATCTTCGCATCATATTCCGGGTTTTTCACCTTGGAATAATTGAAGCTGACATCGCTCTGAGCAATATAGAGGAAATTCTGCGGGTCGTTATAGTCACCGATCCAGCCGGCACGGGCAATATCGAACGGGCCATCTTCACGCAGGAAGTTGAAGTAGGTTGCGCCTTCTGTTTCGTTCAACGATGCCTTGATGCCGATATTGCTGAGCTGGTCAGCAATTGCTGCCATCGTATTTTTATTGTTTTCCGACGTGTTGTAGAGCAATTCAATCGAAAGCGTATTCGGCTCAACGCCCGCTTCTTTCAAAAGCTCTTTTGCCTTGTCTTCACGATCCAGCATGTCGTCGGAATAGTCGAGCTTCGGCGCATCCTTGACGTAATGGTTGATACCCGGAGGAACCAGCGAATAGCCCGGAAGCATAGTGCCCTGCCAAACCTGATCAGCAATGAAGTCACGATCAATTGCCATGGAAATAGCCTGACGAACGCGTGGGTCTTTCAGCTTGCTGTCGGCGGTCTTGCCTTTGACAGGCAGATAATAAACGCCGAGATAAGGTGCCATACGGAATTCGCTGGCGAGGTTCTTCTTCACATAATCCATTTGTTCGGCTGGAACGTCCGAGCAGACCTGAACTTCCTTGGCCTCAAAACGGCGCATGCAGCTGGCGCGATCTTCGAACGGAATCCAGTTGATGGTGTCGATCTTGACCTGATCCGCTTCGTAGTAATTCGGGTTCTTCTTCATGACGATCTTGTCATTCGGCGTGAAGCTGATCAGCTGATAAGCGCCATTTGTCACCATCTTGCCCGGTGTCGTAAACTTGTCGCCATTCTCTTCAACGCTCTTCTTATGGAGCGGAAAGCTCGTTTGATGCGTCAGAAGCTCAAGGAAATATGGAGCAGGGGAGTTCAGTGTCACCTTCAGCGTGTGATCATCAACCGCTTCAACACCAAGTTCATCGCCGGGCTTTTTGCCGCTGGCAACATCTTCAGCATTTTTAATCACGAACAACATGCTGGCATAGCCGGCAGCAGTCTTAGGGTCCATCAGACGGTGAAAAGCAAAGTTGAAGTCTTCAGCCGTCACTGGATCGCCATTTGACCATTTTGCATCGTCGCGAAGATGGAAGGTGTAAACCAGACCATCATCGGAAATATCCCATGATTTCGCAACTCCCGGAACAGCCTCCCCATTGGCATTCTGGATCGTCAATCCGTCATAAAGGTCACGCAGGACATTACTTTCAGAAACCGAGGACGTTCGATGATGATCAAGCGTTGCCGGATCGGTGTCATTGCCACGGTTCAGAACAACTTCAGCGGAAGCTGCACCCATAAGCACGGCGAGGCATACGCCTGTCAGTAAGGTTTTGCGGAACACGAAGAACTCCTCCTGAGTAATATTCGAAATGCCATGCATCTTATGGATAAGATTTTCTCTTGCAAGAGAAGTTATCAACTTGCTGAATAATCAACTTTATTCCCAGCTTAAATGCTAATTTAGATCGCAAAAAACCAGTACGCTGGTGTTTAATTTAGCAAGCGAAACGTAGCATTTCATATCTGATGATAAAAAGAAAACCCCACATATTTGGTGTTTTTGGGCAACGCGCGACCACCACGACTTACTCAAGAGGAAAATAATTCGCCTAAGTTTTGATCATTGCCATCACGCTGTGGAAAACTAACCTGTGATGCGATGTCCGGGCGAGATTTGGCGCTGGCAAACAGCGCTTCATATATCGGGCGCAGTCGGCACGGATGTTTCGTGCTCTTGTGGCAAATCAAATCTCACTTTATGACACTGCTACTAGTTCCATAACCTATCTTATGCGATTTAATCTTGTAGCTTAATCTTGTATCCGCGCCCCAGAAGTTATAGCACGCAGTGAAAAGGTGCTGGCGCATATAAAAGCGGCAGAATAACAGTAGTCCCTTTAGGGTCATTGCGTGTATCCATATTGCGTGAGAGTGTCACTTTTGCCATGTGACAGATACACCTTTGTCGGTTGCTCCATCTTCTGAAAGGACATCCTCAATGAAGTGCCTACGCATCTACGCCTCGCCAGACGGTGAATCTCATTTTGATGAGATTGATTTGCCAACCACTAAGAGATCAGTGCATCCGGAAGCGGCCCCCTTTGACGTGACCGCCAGCTATCCAGCCTCTCGCGTGCGTATCACTCATATCCCAGCGGGGATGCGAGAAGTGGCGTGGCACAAGGTGCCGGAACCAGTCCTGACTGTTAGACTTGATGGCTCAGTTGAATACGAAACGAGTGACGGCGAAATACGACATGTTTCGGCTGGTAGCTTTGTATTAGTCACTGACACACATGGTAAAGGCCATTTGTCACGTCATTCACCAGAAGCGCAAACAGTAATCTGGATATCATTACCCAACGGCCTTGAATTGCCGTCCTCGAAATGATCCTCAATAGCATAATGTTTAAGAGGCGTATCAACCCGCCCCTGTTCAGGCTTTGCAACCCCGACCTGCCAGCCTGACGGGGGCTTGCTGTTGTGTGCGTCATCACAATGACATTTCAACTTGGTCGCCCCAAATCTTGTAGCTTGGGTGGGTTCTCGTTTGAAGTGCGACTTGCAAATGATAACATAGCTTACACAAAGCCTTTATGATCGCAGTGCAGTGGCAATCCGCATGCGGAGCGTCATCAGCGCCGGAACCATTGAAGCTGCCGCTGCAACAGCGATAAAGCCGAGAACGAGCCAGACATCGCTCATCGCAAACTCCACAGGCATTCTGACCGCCGTTGTTGCCGTAAGCCATGATGTGATGGCTTGTGCGACTGCATACCCAATTGCCAGCCCAAGAAATATCCCTAGAAGCAGCAGGAAAAACAACTCACCCCAGACAATTGCCATGATAGAGCGGACCGGCGCACCAAGCGCCCGTAATGCCCCTATCTGACGTTTACGCGCGCCGATATGCATGACCGCAACCAGCAACAAGGCGAAAACCACAATGACCTGTGTGCTGATGGCGATACCAAGCAGCAGATTGCGGGCATCCCCCAATGTTGAATAAAGCCGCGTGAGGACCTCTGCCGGAAAGATCGCCAATGTCCGATCAGAGCGATATTCTTGACGCAGCCGGTAAGCATCCGCAATGGTCTTCGGCTTGACGAGAATAGAAGGGATACCTGGGCTGTCGGCATCGAAACTCTCGTCAAGGGCGGCATCGGTATTAATCTCGTGATCATGGTCAGCATGAGTGTGCTCTTCATGAGCCTCCATACCATGCAGCTGCCACACTGTGCGAATGGGCACCAGAATGGACCGATCCCATGCCGTGCCTGTCGGTGCCATTTTTCCTGCTACATGATAGCTCAATTCGGTATGTGCGTGTCCGCCGGTTTCGACAGTGCCGTGCATAGGATTGACCTTGGCTCCAACTGGCAGATTGACCGCCGAACCGATAACCGCTTCGCCCAAACGCGAGAATAGCGCGCCTTCGGCAAGTTTCGGCGACAAGGCCGAGATGAGCGCGGTTGTTGTGCCGACAATCGGAAAACCCATTGCGCTGTCACCAAAGCCAATGGGTGCCGCAAAAGCCACGCGATCATCATCGGCAAGCTTACCCAGCATCGCACCAGACATCAGCGGCAAAGGTGATGGTTGCAAAAAGACGGATGACAATGTGAGCTGCGTGTCACTTCCGGCAGCACCGATCACAAGGTCAAACTTGTCCGATGCACGCGCCGTGCCAAGCCGCACCGCCCTCTCCTGCAAAGTGACAACAGAGCTTAAAGCAACCGACAACGCCAAAAGAACTATGATCGCAACGGCACCACTCCAGAAACGGCGTAGATCGGCAAGAATGAATGCAATCATGATAATGCTGTCTCCGCACTGTCGCTTGCAATCCTTCCACCTTCAAGGCAAATGCGGCGCTGCAAATATTGCATCAACTGCGGATCATGCGTGACAACAACCAATGTCGCCTTCTCCTCGCTCGCAAGCCGCACCAGAAGCTCTGCAACATCGGCACCGGTTTTCTGATCCAAACTTGCTGTTGGCTCATCAGCCACGATCACACCGGGCTTTGAAAGAAGCGCGCGCGCAATCGCCACGCGCTGCATTTCACCGCGCGACAAGGTTTCGATATGCTGGGCAGGTCGTGCAATACCGACCGTTTCAAGCAATTGAAGAGCCCGTGCGCGATCTTCAGCCTTCACCCTGCCACTCAGTTTGAGTGGCAAAAGCACGTTGGCCAGCGCTGACAGGCCGGGAAACAGATGGAAATCCTGCATCACAAGCCCGATATTCCGGGCGCGAAAGGCATCGCGCTTGAAGGCAGACAAGCTGCTGATTTCCGTTCCACCCCAGACGACTTTTCCAGTCTTGATCGGCTCAAGGCCAGTTATGGCATTGACCAGCGTGCTTTTGCCCGAGCCAGATGCTCCTGTGATCGCCAGATGACCACCAGCGACCAGATTGAATTTTTCAATGGCAAGAACCGGTAGCTCAAGCCCCGGAAAGCGCACTTCCAGATTGGCAATATCGAGTGACAACCCCAAATGCTTGATAAGGTTCATCATCAGACCGTTTTGAAGGAAGCGTTACGCAGGCGAATTTGACTGACAAAGCCCGTTTCTGGATCGGTCCAGGAGCCATATTCCAGTGTGCCCGATGTCAAGATCGGCGCATTGAACTGCACAAATGTCTGTTTGGACGCCAGATAGACGACGATGATATTATCCGGCCAGTCGGAATCCGACGAGCAAAACGGGCAGATCGACATCGGAATTTCGGTCAGAACGAAGAAATTGGCCTCCGCCTTGAGTGGCGGCGCCATGAACCCGCTGATTGCCACTTCTTTGCCGGAAGCGCTTTTGACCTGATCGGAGAATTCCAGGCCCAGAACGCCAAAGCTTTTATAAAGATTATCGAAACCAAGCTGCTCCGCGCCATTGGCCTTGTTAGCAATGCACATCAAGGGCACGGTTGCCAATGCGCCAAGCGTGAATTGCCTGCGATTGAAATGCTGTCCTGCGCGCATCTTGTACTCCCGGACTAAATGGACAGGCGGCTTGCCCGCCTGCCCTCATTTCAACGTGATTACTCGGACTTTGTTTTGCCAAGCGCGAAAGTGTCAGCGAGCACGCGGTAAACATCGCTCTGTTCCATGTAGCCACGCAGCTCCTCAGAACCTGGACCCGTTGCCTGCAGAACGACATCGTCGACCGCGTGAACGCCGCTATCATCTTCTTTCGGGATGTTGCCCTGAACAAAGACTGCGCCCGGAACGCCCTTATAGGCTTCATTGGCTACATATTCGCCCTTCTCATTCTTAACAGCAGGCACGAAAGCGCCATCCATTTTTGGACGGAAGGTTTCATAATGATCCGGGCCATTGTTGGCCGAAAGGAACAGACGACGCGACACGTCGATACGATCCGGGTAACCGTCGCCATTGGTGTCTTCGTAATTCGGGAATCCGGCGGCATCATAAGTGCCGACCTTTTCGCGCATTTCATCCCCCGGCTTTTCATCATCGACCGTACCGATGATCGCAACGCCATGGGTATGATCGCCGGTGACAATGATCAGCGTATCCGGATTCTTTTCAGCAAATTCACGGGCAACCCCAACAGCCTTGTCGAACTCAATGGTTTCGACCAGTGCGCGGTCCCAATCCAGCGGATGACTCATCTTATCCACCGACGCAGCTTCAACCATCAGGAAGAATCCTTCCGGATTTTTGGAGAGCTTTTCGAGAGCAGTCTTGGTCATTTCCACAAGACCCGGCTGGTTCGGGAATTTGTCAACCGTGCCCTTCTTGAGGAATTCACGATCAAGCGTCACATCGAGGTTGCCAGTATGGAAAAGACCGAGCAACTTATCCTGATTGGACGTACCCGATGCAGCAAGCTCATCCTTGCTTGTAACCAGCGCGTAACCGGCATCCTTGAACAACTGGATATAGTCCTTGTCGTCCTTGCGCTTGGAACCCGGAACATCCTTGGCGAGGAAATAAGCCGACCCACCACCCAAAAGCACGTCCGGCTTCACATTATACATCATGCCGACAATATCAGCCTTGTCGGAACGCTTGCGTGTGTGTGCAACCAATGCCGCAGGCGTGGCGTCCTCAAGTTCGGCTGTTGAAACAATGCCAATCGACTTTTTGGTTTCGCGCCGCAGAGCCTCTGCAATGGTTTCGACCTTTGGATCGTCCTGGGTATCAGGCGTGCGGTCAGCATAAACGCCAAGTGCATTCACGCGTGACTTATGCCCCGTCATATAAGCCGACATGGTGTTGGCACTGTCAGTTGCAATCGAATGGGTGGACGATGTGCCAATGAAAGCGACTGGCGGAATATCATCCATGTTGAGGCGGCCATTGGCCTTCCCCTCAGTCATGCCCTTCGACATAATACGGGCGCCGGTACGGTGAGCAACCGAGAGACCGTCAGCAAGCAGGAAGATAATATTCTTCGCCTTGGCTTCCTTGCCGGTCGAGTAAACATCCCAGTTGACAGACCTGGTTTCATCACCGGCGGAAACTTCAACCTTATAATCGCCAGCCTTGCCGATTGTCAGGCCACGCAGAATAAGCGCAGAACCCAGAACCTTATCTTCAGCCCCCTTTTCTTCAGCGGTAAAGTCGGCTTTGCTGCCGAATACAGCCTCGTAGTCCTGACCATTGACGGTAACTTTCACGTCCTCGGGCTTCACGACCTTATCGAACTCAACCTTGAAATCGAAAGGCGAATTAACAAGGATTGTCGCCCGGTCAATCGGGTAGACGGTTGCAGCGCCAGCCGCTGTCGTCAGCATGGTTGCGGAGGCAAGAGAGAGAAGCAGTCTGCGCATATCAAGAATCTCCACTGTGTAAAGCGTGTGGAGACGCTGATAAGAAAAATAGATGACACTGGTATAACAGTCGGGCCGTTTAGGCTCAGGACTCATCAACTAAAACGATTGCGGCAGCATTCTGTGAAAGCCATTCATTTTATTTGATAAAGCAATTAAATCCGCAATATCGCCATTCAGGCTGAGTTCACTATTTAACAGCTAACGATTGTGTGAAGCTGTCGCACTTTGCTCTAAATTAGCAAATATCGATGGTAGCCATCAAGGGACATCACCCAAAGGTGATGTCCGCAATATCCGCCTTTGATAGAGCGGTCTCGGGACAAGCAGAAGCTTCCGAAGCTGCCGCTCTATTTTATTGAATTCTACGCATTTCCTAATGTGAAATCGGCTCACGCTTTTGCTGGAAATGCTCTAAGGAGCTGCGACATGTCTATTCGTTCGAAGCGCTTGATGCTTCTTGCAACGGTCGTCTTACCGGCACTCACAGTGTCTATGATTACGCAGCCTGCGCGCGCGGAAACGCCTAATGCACTGATATTGCTTGCGCAAGATAGCAGCGACCAGCCATCTGACGATCAGGGCCTGCAACAACAGCAGGAAGAAGAGCTCAGACGCGCTCAAGAAGAGGCGCGCCGTGCAGCCGAAGAGCAGCAACGTGCGGCGGAGGAAGAAAGCCGCCGTCAGGCAGAGGAACAGCAAAGAGCCGCTCAGGAAGAAGCCGACCGTCAGGCGCAGGAGCAGCAGCGTGCCTCCGAGCAGGCTCAGCGCGAAGCCGCAGAGCAACAGCGGGCAGCTGAACAGCAGCGCTTGAACGAAGAGGAATTGCGCAAGCAGGCCGAACAGGCGCGTCAGCAGGCTGAAGAACAGCAGCGTGCCGCAGAAGAGGAAATGCGGCGCCGCGCTGATGAAGCGCAAGAGGCCGCACAGGAAGAAGCCAAAAAGCAAGCGCGCGAACAAGAAAAGGCCGTGGAAGAAGCAAAGCGTCAAGCTGCGGAACAGCTGGCCAATGAAGAACAGCAGAAGGCTATCGAGGAGCAGGCCCGCCAAAAGGCTGCTGAAGAAGCAGCAAAACAGGAGGCGGAGAAGCAGCGTTCTGTTGAAACACCGCCCGCACCTGTTGATACTCATGAGCCGGACGCGCCTGTTCGTGAACCAGAGACGAATCCCGAACCGCCCGCACAGTCAGCAGCGCCCGATGAGAACAATCAGGCAGCACCAGAGCAGCGAGCACCGGCGGAAGTGCCAGTGAAAACTCCGACCGAGCAACCAGTCGAACAGCCACGTGCGCAGCAGCAGGACCAACCAGCCGCCCCCACAGAGGCAATCGTTGATCCGCGCACCAATGCGGACAATCAGGAAATAGCCAAAGATCCCGCAAAGACCGACGACACTGTGGTTCTTCCGATCGAAAATGGTGCGGCGATCCTTGACAGCGACAAAGACGCTGACAATCGCGGTGGGCGTCAATCACGCGAGGAGCGCCGCAAACAGCGCGAACAGCAGCGTGCAGCAGAAGAAAACATTGTCCCACCCACAGATGATGCCGCCGCGCAGGTTGCAATTCCTGACGCTGTGAAGGCTGAATTGCCCAAAAGGATGGAAGCAAATCTCAGAGAAGAAGGCGTTCGTAAAGAACAAGCCCCCGTCTTTGCCGTGCCGGACACAACGAATATTATCAACAATACGGTTGTGAATAATACCGTAGTGAATAATACGACTGTCAATAATGTAAACAACATCAATAACAACGTGACGAATGTTAAAGTTATAGAGCAGGTAGACAATCGCGTCATTCTGGAAACTGGAGATCGTATCTTTGTACGTGGGGATGACCGCCCTCGCCTGCGTCGCGATGCCAAACGTTCCTATTATGACGAACTCCCCGGTGGACGCTTGCGCGAAACAATCGTGCGCCCTGACGGTTATGAAATCGTGACTGTTTATAATCGCTATGGCGATATTATTCAGCGATCCCGTATAGATGATGATGGCAATGAATATCTGATGATGTATGCGCCTGACTATGATGATGGGCCGCGCGCGGCAATTGTCGATGTGGGCTATGATCTGCCGCCGATGCGTCTGACTGTGCCGGTTCGTGATTATATCATCGATGTTGCCGACGATCCCGATCGGGACTTCTATAATTTCCTCGCAAGGCCGCCTGTGGAGCGCATCGAACGCGTCTATACAATTGACGAAGTCAGACACTCAGCGCGTCTACGCGATAAGGTGCGTCGTATCGATCTTGATACAATTCACTTTGCAACAGGCAGTGCGGAGATATCGCTGTCTCAGGCCAAAACCCTGCGCAAAGTTGCGGATGCAATGCATAAAGTGCTTCAGAAAGATCCCGGAGAAACCTTCTTCATTGAAGGTCACACAGACGCAGTCGGTTCGGATTTGTCCAACCTTATTCTCTCTGACAAGCGATCAGAATCGGTTGCGAGCCTGTTAACCGAAGTCTATGACATCCCGGCTGAAAACCTGGTAACGCAAGGCTATGGCGAACGCTTTCTGAAAATCCGCACGCAATCTGCGGAACAGGAAAATCGACGTGTTACGATCCGCCGGGTTACGCCGCTGATACGTCCTGTCGCCCAACGGTAATGAAACCCAAGCACAGGGTCAGGCATCCGCCCGGCCCTGTGCTTGGGATCGGATCCCTGCCGTCATAAAACTGAAGCCACGCGCGACGGCGTCGGATTCATATGTTCAACAACGATCAATTGATCAAACTCGCCGCGCTTAAAGGCGCGCAGAAAACGCTCGTAGTTCTTGAACACAACGCAGCCGTTGGAATCGCCATTTCGTCCCAGCATATAGGTATGCGCAAGAAGACCATCGCGATTATGTGGATTGCGGCCATCAACCGGCGTCAGGCGAATTGCTGCCACACCATGAAACAAGCTTTCGCGCATCCGCAAATTGTAAGTATGCGGTGGTGTTGCACCACGGTTTTTCTGTGTGACAGAACGCGGATTATCGCGCATCGGGCCAATGCCTGAATGCGCCTCCAGTTTTTCACCGTTCGGCAAATAGACGGTTGCGGCAGAAATATCATAAATCGCTGCATGCTTAGCTGTCGGTGATCGAAACAATCGTCTGAGAAGGCCCTCGTGCTTTGGCTCTTCGGTCTTTTCAGTCGCCGGTGCGTAGGCCAGTTTTGCAGCCTCTTGCTTGCGCGGCTGTGCAACAACTGGCTTACGCGACGGCAGCGGTACATCTTCAGGCACAAACAATTCAGGCGCTGCTTTAGCAGAAGCCTGCAATGGAACCCGATCAGGAGCAGTTTGAGGGACAACTGTCACCGCCGGGCTTGCTTCGGCTGCCGGAGTAAACGGCACGCGCTCAGCGCGAGGTTCGATTATGGGCGCTACTGCTGCCGGCTTTTCTTCAACGATACCTTCGGCGCCGATATCAGCAATAATATTGGCATCGTGATCCAGCTTGTTACGATGCCAATCGAGATTGGAATAAGGCATATTGGCAGTATAGGCTTCGATAAAACGTTGACGGATCACATGATCTATACCGATTTTGTGATTAACCACTCCAAGCTGTCGTGGCATGGCTTCGGGTAAACGTCGCATAACCGGGGCGAAAGGTACAAAAGCAGGCAAAACCGCTTCCATAACGCCGAATGCCCCTATCATGCAGCTGCCTGCAATCAGCCCGGCACAGGTAAATGTAACAAAACGCGCCAGTTTGCTGCGCTGCTGTGCAGTAAAGGGTTTCCAGATATTTATATTAAACTGAAATCTTGAATCAAATGTATCTGTAACCAGCGCCATTGTACTAAACCCGAATAAAATAAAATTTCGAGCCAGCCCTTTGCAACAAGAATTCGGCGAAAAAGCGAATAGGTTTGTTTCGAAGCGCTGACTGGAAAGCCATGCCCAGCATGAAGAATTATGGTAACTAAATTATTTACGCTCCGAATTTTAGCAGGAGATATAATGAAAATTTGCTCAACAATTATATCAAGCCGTGAGAAGATAATCAGCATGGACGGCGCTCGGGAACTCGTGCCCTTCAACACCCACTCGATTACGGCCTCGCTTTTTTACGCGCATCAAAGCTATGTCGGCGCGCTCGGCGGCTGCCCATAACGTCTCACGTTGGCGCAGCATTGCAATGCCGAAACTGCTGGTCGCCCGGCGCCCAGGAGGCAAAACCGAAAAAGGATAGCGCGCAATTTTGTTACAAAGCCTATTGCCGAACATTTCACATTGCTCCGGTGTACCTTTTACAAGCAATAGAAACTCCTCCCCGCCAATGCGAGCAACGATACTGCTGCCATCTGCGATGCTGCGTAGCAGGTTTGAAAACTCTATCAGCAATTGATCACCGGCGGCATGACCGAAGTCATCGTTAATTGCCTTGAAATGATCAATGTCAGCCATGATAATGGCATGATTTTGGTAATCCTCCGTGGCTAGCCACTTGTTTGCATATCGTTCGAGTCCGCGGCGGTTGAGGATACCGGTCATGGGATCTGCATCCCGCTCATGCTGCAATTCGTTGATGACATCAGAGGTTGCGACCACCAAAATCAGAAGACCTAACAATACCCCTGCGAAGGAAAGTCCGATCGTGGCGATCCCCCAATACCGCGACTCGACAAGCTGCTCAGGGCTTAAGACGTCATTGAGCATTCCAATTGTGAAAACACTGCGCAAAAAGAAATGGGCTGCGAAAACAATCAGCGCATCGTGAAAAATACGCTCAACCCAATCGCCTTTGCGCCATTCCCGAGACTTGAAACAAAGAATGGTCAGCAAAGAGCCCAAGCCAAAGTTGGCAGCTGTTGTCATGTCCCCGTAGGGCATGCCCGCATGCGTCATATAACCGATACTAATCAGCGTTATTGCGCAGATGAAGCTACCTGCAAATGGTGAAAACTGCTTCCCAAGCCGCAGCATGACCGCTTCGCAAAACATAAGACACGCAGCAAGATAAAACGCCGTTGCCACAAGGGCCGCAACCTCAAGGCGCGGAAAAACCTGCAATATCTGGACCAGCAACCCACATGTGAAAGTTGCAAAGCTCAATCCGAAAAACAGCATATGCCTGCGCTTCATATCCAGCATCCATACGCCGCATATCGTCGTTGCAAATAGCATGATCAGCAAAGGTGGGACGAACTTCACGTGTAATCCTGCAGGTTAAAAAACAGTTAAAAATTCAAATTCAATGTTACTTCGAACGACATACAATTTAGAAAGTCAAGGTAAGTTTTGTTGATTATAAGTAGATCTGAATTTAAGTTTCAGAGTATATTTTATAAGTGAAAACTAATAATTGATGATAAACAATCATATCGAACGGGCACATGATCATCGGGGTGTCTTTTATGGAATTTTTTATCCACAGATACAGTAAGTGATCATGTCTGCGGCGTAGCGATTTCTCAGCATCTATTCATCGGGATTGAAATTGACGCTTTGAATCTCGTCCGACATTTGTGCGGCCCTCTCGCCAACAGGTGCCCAGTGGAGCCAAGTCACCGGTATTACCTGTTACTAATTATATTGCGGGCTTGGTACAGAGTTAACAAAATGCCATTTTATTGCTTCACGCCTTGTCCATCCCAAAGGGCATAAGGATGCTGCCTTATTGCGGAGAAATGAAATGCGCCATCAGTTCGACCTCTTTACTCCTCCCGTTGTGGATGAGGAAAAACGGACAGCACGGCGCCCTGCCCGCGCCAGAACCGGAAAAATGACGGGTCCTGATGAAGCGGAAATGGTCAAACTTCTTAAAGACAGCGGGCGTTACCGCATATTACAGCGCCTTGATCCACCGCCGACCGTGCCAGATGCTGATAAGCTCGCTTTTCCAAGGCTTGGCGTTGTGGTCGATACGGAAACAACAGGGCTGAGTGCCGCGCAGGAAGAAATTATCGAAATTGGTGCAGTGGCCTTCCGCTATGCGGATGATGGATCAATTGGTGATGTCTGCGCAACTTTTAGCGCCTTGCAGGAGCCATCGAAGCCCATTCCGGCAGAAATAACCCGCATCACCGGCATTACGGATGAAATGGTTGCAGGACAGATTATTCCGCGCGCAAAGCTGGAAGCGCTGATCTCTCAAGCTGACATTATCATCGCGCACAATGCGGGCTTTGACCGGCCTTTTCTGGAGCGTTTTTCGCCGGTTTTCGAGAACAAGCCCTGGGCCTGTTCGGTCAAGGAAATCGATTGGACGGCGCGCGGGTTTGAAGGAACCAAGCTCGGCTATCTGATCGGCCAGAGCGGATATTTCCATAATGGTCACCGGGCCGAAGATGATTGTCAGGCGCTGCTTGCCGTTTTGAAGGAAAAATCGGGAAAGACCACTCCTTTTGCCGAATTGCTCAAATCAAGCCAGAAATCGCGGCTGCGAATTTATGCCGAAAACAGCCCTTTTGAAATGAAAGACAAACTGAAAGAGCGCCGCTATCGCTGGTCAGATGGCAGCGATGGACGTCCGAAATCCTGGTGGACGGAAATCGGGGAAGATGAACTCGAGGCCGAACTCGAATATTTGCGCACGGAGATTTACGCGTGGCGCGATGCCGATCCGCTGATCCAGAAGCTCACCGCAGTGGATCGTTATAAAGAACGTTCGCCACTCAGACCAAAATAAGAAAAAGGCCGCATGACGCGGCCATTTTCTATCCTGCAATGATGGGCCATGGCTTTTGCGCTGGTCGCATATCCTCATAAGCTTTTGCAAGCCGAAGCACGCCCAGATCATCAAAGCGCTGCCCGAAAATCTGCAATCCGATCGGCAATCCCTTCGACGTATAGCCGCAATTGATTGAAATTGCTGGCTGCTCCGACATATTCATCGCAACGGTAAATGCGATATGCTCGAACGGACGCTGCGGATCATTGACAGGAGAAGCCCATTCCGCCGGATAGGTCGGCATCGGTGAGGTTGGCGAAAGAATAAAATCGAAGTTTTTCGATGCGGCCAATGCTGCGTAGCGCATAGCATCAATCTGCGCAAAGCCCGTATAGACTTCTTCGCCGGTCAGCGATTTCGCAGTTTCCGTCCATTGATAAATATAAGGCAGGATTTTAGCGCGATTTTCCGGTGTCATTTTCGAGACATCTGCCCATGAGCGGGCACGCCAGAAGCGATCAAGACCGTCAATCATGGTGCGATTGAGGAAAGGCTCAACCGGCTCGATAATCGCTCCTGCATCCGCAAAAGCTTTGGCTGCGGCCTCAACGGCCAAACGGGTTTCCTCACCGGTTGTTTCGCCAAAACCGGCATCAAGCCAAAGTCCAATCTTTAGGCCCTTCACATCGATATTGAGGTCCATCCAGTCAATATCCTGATAAGGAAGGCTCATGGCATCGCGGCGATCGGGTCTCGAAAGCACCGACATGTAAAGCGCATTATCAGCAACAGTTCGCGTCATTGGCCCTGCAACGCGGCCAAGAAATGCCGGATCAATCGGAATACGTCCAAAAGACGGTTTTAGGCCAACCAGTCCACACCAGCCTGCTGGCAAACGAATGGAGCCGCCAATGTCGGTCCCGATGTGCAATGGGCCGTAACCTGCCGCCCCTGCACTGCCTGCACCGGCACTTGAACCACCCGGATTGGTAGTCAGATCCCATGGATTGCGTGCAAGTTTATGAAAGCTCGAAAGACCCGACGAGAGCATGCCAAGATCAGGCATGGTTGTTTTTGCCAAAAGCACACCACCGGACTCGCGGGTGCGTGCTGCGGGCGGGGCATCAACCGCAGCAGGCTTAAGCGGCAATGCCGCACAACCAAGCGGCACGGCTGTGCCTTGCGTGGCAATGTTTTCCTTGATCGTCAGCGGCACACCGTCAATCGGACCGGCAGGTGTCGCCTTCGCCCAACGCTCTTCTGAAGCTTTTGCCGATGCAAGTGCTGCATCAGGATCATAAGCCCAAAGCGCATTCAGCTTTGGCTCATAAGCTTCGATACGCTCAATAACGGCTTGCGTAACCTCAATGGGTGAAAGGGATTTGGCTTTATAAGCGGAGACGAGTTCGACGGCTGACAAATCGGCAAGTTCAGACATGGTGTTCCCTTATTTCATTCCGGCAATCTGAGTGTAGAATCAACGCGCCGTGCGCGTTTGCGGCGTCCTGCAAACGGCTTGGGCACAGCATCGACAAGCGCGCGCGTATAATCATGCTGCGGGTTGTCGAAGACTTCGTTCGTCGGTCCCTGTTCGACAATATTGCCGTGATAAATAACGGCCACGCGGTCGGTGATTGCGCGCACAACGCCAAGATCATGGCTGATAAACAGATAGCTGAGGCCAAATTTTTCCTGCAAATCCATCATCAGATTAAGAACCTGCGCCTGAATAGAAACATCAAGCGCCGAAACGGGTTCGTCAGCAACGATGAGCGCGGGTTTGGTAATCAATGCGCGAGCGATTGCGATACGCTGGCGTTGTCCGCCAGAAAACTCATGCGGATATTTTTCGGCGGAAGCTTTCGGCAGGCCAACGGCTTCCAGCACTTCCGCCACGCGCTCATCACGCTCTTTGCTACTTGTGCCGCGCTCCAGAGACACAATCGGCTCTGAAATAATGCGCCTGACCGTATGGCGCGGGTCAAGAGAGCCATAAGGGTCTTGAAAAATTGCCTGAAACCCTTTTCTCGCTTCGCGCAGGCTGGAACGATCAAGGGCGTAAATATCCTGACCATTGATCAGAATCTGGCCCGACTGGGGACGTTCCAATCCCATGACGGCACGTGCGAGCGTGGACTTTCCCGATCCACTTTCACCAACGATACCAAGGCTTTGTCCGGCTTCAATCTCGACATTCACACCATGCAGAACACGCAGTGATCCGGGTTTCGAAAGAAAGGATGGGCGCGGCAGCTGATATTCGCGCACGACATCGCGAACCTGCAAAATCATTTTTTTCATGCGATCACCTCGCCTTCGCATGGATGAAGACAGGCGGCACGATGGCTTGTTCCTTCGCTTTCACCAATAAGATCAAGCGGTGGAATGATTTGACGGCAGTCACCTTCGACAAAAGCACATCGATCCGCGAAGCTGCAATAAGGCGGCCGTGCCAGCGGGTCTGGCACAACGCCCGGAATTGCGGCAAGGCGCTGTCGCGGCTGTGAATGATCTCTCACAAGATTAGCCCCATGAGGAGAAGCTGCGAAAAGGCCCCGCGCATAAGGATGCGCCATGCGATGAAATACAGCGTCCGTTTGGCCGGTTTCGACAATGCGTCCTGCATACATGACGGCAATGCGGTCGGTCATTTCTGAAACCACACCAAGATCATGGGTGATCAGCATCAGGGCCGTTCCAGTTTCATTGATCAGATCATCCATCAGATCAAGGATTTGCGCCTGAACAGTCACATCGAGCGCTGTTGTTGGTTCGTCGGCGATCAGCAGATCAGGCTCGCAGGCAATCGCCATGGCAATCATCACGCGTTGGCGCTGGCCACCTGAAAGCTGATGCGGATAAAGATCAAGATTAAAGCGCGGTGCAGGCAAACCAACGCGGTCGAGAAGCTGGCGCGCTTTGCGCTCCGCGTCAGCTCGGCTTTCACCCAAATGCAGTCGACGTCCTTCTGCAATTTGTGCGCCGATGGATTTAACCGGATTGAGCGCGGTCATCGGCTCCTGAAAGATCATCGCCATGCGCCGTCCGCGCATTTTACAAAGCTGCGCTTCCGGCATATTCGCCAGATCCTGACCATTGAAACGCAATGTGCCACGCACACGCATTCGGTCAGGCAGCAGGCCCATGGCGGCAAGGGCTGTGATGGACTTGCCGCTGCCGGATTCTCCGACAATTCCAAGCCGTTCGCCGCGATTAAGCGTAAGCGTGATGTCCGACACGATGTCAGCCGTGCGCACGCCAAATGGCAATTCGACGGACATGTTGTCCATTTCAAGCAAAGGTGTGGTCATCTCTGCCTCCTCACGCGTGGGTCAAGCACGTCACGCAAACCATCACCCAGCATATTCAGACCCAGAACTGCGAAGGTGATCGCAAGGCCGGGGAAAATTGCGAGCCACGGCGCGTCATAGATAAATGTCTGCGCATCATTGAGCATCTTGCCCCAGCTTGGCATTGGAGGCTGCGTTCCAAGTCCAACATAAGACAGGCCGGCTTCGGCAACGATTGCGAGTGCGAACTGGATTGTCGCCTGCACAATCAACACATGGTTGATATTGGGCAGTACATGCAAAAGCGTGATCGATATATCGCCGCGCCCTGCGCAGCGCGCTGCCTGCACATATTCGCGTTTCCATAGGCCGAGCGATGCACCACGTGTGACACGGGCAAAGACCGGAATGTTAAAAATACCAATGGCAATCATTGCATTAACCGCACCGGGGCCAAAAATGGCCGTGATGATGACGGCGGTCAGCAATGCCGGAAATGCAAAGGCCAGATCGGTCATGCGCATCACAAAACCATCGATCATTCCGCCGCGCGCCGCAGCAAACGCTCCAAGTGGAATGCCAAGACCCGCGCCAACCAATACAGCAATAAGTGACACAGCGATGGAATTGCGCGCACCAACTATGATCATCGAAAAGACATCACGGCCAAAATTATCTGTGCCAAACAGATGCGTAAGGCTTGGCCCTTGCAATTTTTCGCGGAAATTCATGGCGGTTGGCGAATAGGGCGTCCAAAAATAGGACGCGACAGCCATTGCCACCAGAATAACTGTAATCAACGCGCCAATCATAAGGCTACGGCTTAAAAACAATGCCCGAAAGCGGTTTGGTTTGGCGGACACCTGAACATCACTCATCGGTTGCCTCCTGTCGAAAGGCGGGGATCAATGAAGCCATAGACCAGATCAACAATGAAATTGACGGCAATCACAGATGCGGCGAGCAGCGTTACCAGTGATTGCACGGTCACAAGATCGCGTTGTGCAATCGCCTGAAACACCAGACGCCCCAGGCCAGGGAGATTAAAAACATTCTCGATGATGATGGTTCCCGCCAGCAGGAATGAAAATTGCAGGCCGATGATGGTGACAACGGGGATCAGTGCATTGGGTACCGCATGCCGCCAGAGTGCCGCCTTGCGTGTCAGCCCTTTGGCGCGCGCGGTGCGTACAAAATCTTCGCCCAATGTTTCAATCACCGCCGAGCGTGTGACACGGGCAAGGATGGCGGCAAGCGGCAAAGCAAGAGCCAAAGCGGGCAAAAACAACGACCGAAGGCCGTTCAAGACCCCATCTTCCCAGCCAGCGAAACCCGAAGCCGGGAACCATCCAAGCTGCAAAGCAAACAAAAGGATGAGAAGCAGTCCGAGCCAAAAATTTGGAATAGCAACGCCAACCTGTGCCACGCCCATGGAAAGGACGTCGCCAGTCTTGCCGCGTTTTGATGCTGCATAAACGCCCACCGGAATGGCAACTGCCACCGAAAGCAACATGGAAAGCAAAGCCAGCGGCAGCGTGACCATAATGCGCGGGCCGAGCAATTCACTGATCGGCACTGAATAGGTGTAACTTGTGCCGAAATCACCTTTCAGAAAGCCACCGATCCACGAAAGATAGCGCCACCAGAGCGGCTGATCGAGACCCAGCTGCTGATGCAATGCAGCCAGTGTTTCCGGCTGCGCATTGATCCCGAGGATCACGGCTGCGGGATCTCCCGGCAAAACCTGCATTAGCAAAAAGACGATGACGGAAGCCGCAAGCGTCGTAAGTAAGAGCGATACGAACCGCCCGGATATATAAGCCAGCAATGCGACCTCCTTGGAAAGCAGGATTTCCCACTTTCCACATTCCAATCTGCCAAGCGCCTTCCCCTTGTTTTTATGGAGCGCATAGCCATTCTTCGTGTCAGTATTCGCCCCTTTGCATTACGCATCGGGGCGAAACCATTTTAGTTTTCCCAGTATGCCTGTGTGAGATCGTTCGCTGGGATCGGCATATTCTTCCACACACCCTTCACGTTCTTGTTCCACACACCAATTTTTGGCAGCGCATAAAGGAAGATATTCGGCTCATCGGCGGCAAGCTTTTCCTGTAGCTTCTTGACGATTTCGAGTTGTTCTTCATCACTGCCAGCTTCGGCATAGGCTTTGTAGAGCGCCTTATATTCCGGGCTGTTATAGTTGAAGTAGTACTTATCACGCGCATAGATATCGAGATCGCGCGGTTCGGTATGCGCGATGATCGTCGCATCAAAATCCGAACGCTTGAACACCTGATCAAGCCACTGCGCAAATTCCATTGGCACCAGATTGGCCTGAATACCGACTTCTGCCAGCATCGCGGCAATGATCTCGCCGCCACGACGCGCATAGGCCGGTGGTGGGAGCGTGATGGTGATTGACGTGCCAGCCGGAATACCGGCCTCTTCCAGCAACTGTTTTGCTTTCGCCGGATCATAAGGATAGGTTTCCGACAAATCGACATAGCCCGGATCGACCGGCGCGTAATGTGATCCGATTGGCGTACCAAACCCGGCGTAAGTGCCTTCAATCAGGCCCTTGCTGTCGATAGCGTGGGCCAGTGCCTGACGAACTTTTACATTGTCGAAAGGTGCTTTTGCATTGTTAAGCGACAGCAGAACCTTGCCTGCCGTATCACCAACTTCAACATGCAGCTTGTCATCACTCTCAAAACGGCTGATCAGCTCCGGTGCCTGAAACATCGGGAACAGATCAATGTCACCAGCAAGAATGGCAGCTGCGGCAGCCGATGGATCACTGATGAAACGGAAAGTGACGGCTGAGAGCTTTGCAGGCTCGCCCCAATAATCGGGATTGCGTTCAAGCTCTACGCGATCGCCCTGTACCCAGCGCTTGAACTTGAACGGACCCGTGCCAACCGGCTTGGTCTTGTTGTCAGGTGCAGAATTAGGCGCAATCATTACTGCATCGCCCCACCCCATATTGAACAAAAAGTTCGAACTTGGGCGTTTGAGGGTGACAACAGCCGTCGCAGGATCAGGACATTGTGTGCTTGCGATCGGCTCAAAAAGGCCCTTCTGCGCATTGGTGGAATCTGGGGCGACTGCACGCTCATAGGAGAACTTTACCACCGCGCAATCAAACGGCGTGCCATCGTGAAACTTCACGCCTTCGCGCAGCTTGAATGTATAGGTTTTCTTGTCGTCGGACACCGTCCAGCTTTCCGCGAGAAGCGGTTTGACGGTGCCATCTTCAACAATACGCACCAAACCTTCATAAAGATTGGCATAGGTAACCTGTCTGATACCAGCTGCAGCATTTGCCGTCGGATCAAGGCCCGGCGGCTCCAGCACTTCGCCAACCACCAGTGTGTCTTTTGCAAAAGCACCGTTGATCGATGCCAGCATCGTGGCTGTTATCAGCCCGGCTTTCAGCAGCTTACCCATGACTCCCCTTTTCCTATAATTATTTAAATCGAACGCCCGCCATCCACGTCGAGCGCAACCCCTGTAATCATAGAGGCTTGAGGCGAGCAAAGGAAAGCCGCAGCTTCAGCCAAATCATCAGGTTTCAAAAGCCGGCCCATCGGAATGGAATCGCGAAATTTTTTGCGGATTTCTTCGCTGTCTTCGCCCATAAATGTGGTCAGAAGCGGTGTTTCACCCGCAACCGGATTGAGCGCGACAACACGAATTTTTGCCGGTGCAAGTTCGATTGCAAGCGCTTTGGTTACAGAAACAACCCAGCCTTTGGTGGCATTATACCAGGCGAGATTCGGCCGCGGACGCCCCGCGCCTGTCGAGGCAACATTGAGGATGACCCCCTCCCCATTGGCCTTGAAATGCGGAATCAGCCTGCGCGTCATAAGGTAAACGCCACGCACATTGACGCCCAGAATGCGATCAAACTCATCGGGCTCAACCAGTTCAGCACTTTGCGGCTTATGTCCGATACCGGCATTGTTGATCAGAATATCAACTTTGCCGAATTTCGAAATTGCAGCCTCGACAGCTGCATCCACATCCGCTTCGCTCGAAATATCGGCGGCGACAGCGAGTGCTGCATCACCGATTTCTCCCGCTACACGTTCGGCTCCCACTTTATCTCGGTCGACGATAACGACCTTCGCGCCGCCTGCAACAAAGCGCTTTGCCATGCCTTCGCCAAATCCCGAACCTGCTCCTGTAATGAGCGCGACCTTACCTTCAAGCGACACTGTCATTCTCCAAAATGCAATTTCCTGCGCATTTTCAGACGGGAAACCGGTTCCCATTGTTCCTGAAACTGCGATATTTATCCGTGATACACGGAGATCGTTTTCAGCGAGGCAAAGCCGTAAAGTGCCTCAAAGCCCTTTTCGCGGCCATGACCGGACTTTTTCACACCACCAAATGGCAGTTCAATGCCACCGCCGGCTCCGTAATTGTTGATGAACACCTGACCGGAATGAATAGCGTGTGCAAGGCGGAACTGACGACTGCCATCATTGCTCCAAATACCGCAAACAAGCCCATAGTGCGTGCCATTGGCAATCGCGATGGCTTCTTCTTCGGTATCAAAAGGTAGAATAACCTGCACCGGACCGAAAATTTCTTCCTGTGCCAAACGGTGATCAGCGGGCACATCCCGGATCAATGTCGGAAGCACATAGGCTCCACCTTCCGGCGCATCTGCGACCATCTCACCCTGAGCAGCAATGGACAGACCATCCTGCTTTGCAAGCGCAAGATAGCTCTCGACAATTGCCTTCTGACGCTGCGACACAACTGGGCCAACAGAGGGATCAGTGCTGGCCGGTCCAACTGTCAAAGCACGATAGCGTTCACTCATTCGGGCAATGACGTCTTCGTAAATGCTGCGTTCGACCAAAATACGTGATGAAGCAGAACAGGTCTGACCCGCATTCTGAATGCCGGCATTGACGAGAAACGGAACGGCGCGATCAAGGTCCGCATCGGCAAAGACGATCTGTGGCGACTTGCCGCCAAGTTCCAACGTTACGGGCACCGTGTTTTTCGCAGCAGCCGCCTGTACAGCCTCACCAGTTCGGACAGATCCGGTAAAGGAGATGTGGTTGATGTCGGGATGTTCGGACAGGGCCGCGCCCGCTTCCGCACCAAGCCCGGTTACAATATTCAATGCGCCTGTTGGCAGACCGGCTTTTTCAGCAATTTTCGCAAACTCAAGAATGGTCAGACAAGCCTCTTCGGCTGGCTTCACCACTGCCGCATTGCCCATGGCCAGCGCTGCACCAAGGCTGCGGCCAAGAATCTGCATCGGATAATTCCAAGGAATGATGTGACCAGTCACACCATGTGGCTCATAGATGCTCAGAACCGTAAAGCCATTTTGGTAAGGCAGTGTGTCACCATGAACCTTGTCGGCGGAAGCGCCGTAAAATTCCAGATAGCGCGCCAGTGCCACCACGTCGGCGCGTGCCTGCGTCACCGGCTTGCCAACGTCTTTTGATTCCAGATCAGTCAGGAGATCGATGTTTTTTAGTACTTCCTCGGAAATGCGATGCAGAACCCGGCCGCGTTCCGTTGCCGTAAGCTTACCCCAATCACCCGAAAGTGCTGAACGCGCAGAAGCGACAGCCAGATCAATATCAGCTTTTGTACCACGTGCAATCAGCGCCAGATCGCTGCCGTCAGAGGGGTTTTTAAGGGTAATAAGCTCGCCACCGACAGCGTCCTGCCATTGACCTGCAATGAAATTGCCATAGCGCAGAAGACCTGCTCCGCCGGTTGTGTTTTCATGTTTCATTTTCATTCTCCCGCAGAGGTCTTTCAGCCTCCAGTCTCGCCGTGGTTGCGCGAATATGTGCCCGCGCCAGCTTTTCGGCTTCTTCGCCATTACGTGCGGCAATGGCTTCAACAATTGCGCCATGTTCGCGGATCGCCTCACGTGCCCTGTCAGCCGAGAGTGAAAAAGACGGCGCAAACACCTGGGATGTCATTCGAAGAAGTGGAACAAAGGGAATGAGTGAGTCATTGCCCGCTGCATTCATAATCGCCATATGGAAATCAACGTTGGACTGCGTGTAAGCTTTCGGGTCCCATGGATCGACGACAGCGCCCTGCCCCGCAACAAGCGCGCGCAGGGCCGCAATATCCGCATCCGTCGCCCGTTCAGCCGCAAAACGGGCAGTAACACCATCAAGCACTTCACGCACGGCATAAGCATCAATGAGGCGTGTGAGATCAGCCGAAGCCACACGTACACCCCGTCCCGGCAAATGAATGACCAGGCCGTCGCGCTCAAGAACACGCAAAGCTTCGCGCAGCGGTGTACGGCTGATGCCAAATTCAGCAGCCATATGCTCCTGACGAAGAATCGCACCCGGTGCATAAACGCCCGCATAGATTCGCTCGCGAAGTGCTTCAGCCACTTCGTCCAGCAAACGGGTCTGACTGCGCCACTCAAAAACTGCCAAAGAAAAGCCTCCCAACTTTTGGACACAATATCCTGGATACAAAATCAGTCAATGCAAAAACGGCGCGTCCCCTGACAGGCTTTCAGCGGATTAGAAAATGAGAATTGGCAATTACTGGCTAAAGCGCTTCCTATTTTGACTGAGCAATTGAAAATGCTCTATCTGTTTGTTTTCACGCATTATACCAAGCAAAACAGCTGGGGATTTTTGCTACAACGGCTCCAGTGATGTCTCTGAATTTTATGGCCAACCGCCTGATTTCCTCAGAACCGTTTTCCATATGCTGGATCACAATTTCCAACAGATCAACATGCGGCAAGCCAGCACGCGCAGACACGATTCGATAAGAACGATGTGCCACGCGGATTAACAGCAGGCTGTCGGCCAGTCCTCCAAATCGACACTTTGATCGCTTGCAAGGCTAGAACTGGTGAAATCAACGCGCATAGCCAGCCCCACATGCCAGAAGTGCCGCAGCCAACGGTCTGCTGGGAACTGCCACCCACTTAGGACAATCGCTTTTGAAGCTTTGTGAATAACTTCGTCGAAACGTAAAATTCCCTGTTGCAATCCGCAAATCATTAGTCCATATAGCGCCTGCCTAACGGAAACGACTTCTCTCAGAGAAGACTGGCGCGAGCGGGTGTAGCTCAGGGGTAGAGCACAACCTTGCCAAGGTTGGGGTCGAGGGTTCGAATCCCTTCGCCCGCTCCAGTTTTTTTGTAGGTTTCTTATTTAAATTATTGATTCTATTAGATAATCTTCGATTCGAAGTTCCACTTGTTGTAAATTAGAAGCAACAATTGAAAAAGTTTCTCCTGATACTCCGCATCTATACGAGCTCAACGGTGTCTATGTTGATCGATGCGCAGTTTCCCCACCTATGTGCGAAAAGCCACGGATAATCGCTGAGAATCAAACTCTCTCTTTAAACACGTTCAAAATGCGAAGCGTCTCGTCTTACGGTGAGGGTGATATCGCGGCTAAACAGCGAATAAAGCTGCTACAGAACGGCATTTCAACAAAAGAGTCAGTCCCGTTCGAAACTTATGCAGCCCAAGCGGCTTCGCGAGGTGAGCGCGAGAAGCGGTTGGTTGCTGATATGGTCGGCGGCGAAAGACCAGTTGTCGATCCGCCGCCGTTCCATATCGCGCGTTCCTCGGACGGATCAAAGATCCGTATCGCGCACTGGATTTAGTGAGTTCGTTACTTAAACCGTAACAAACTGGGCCATCATGCCGACGTCTTCATGCTCCAGCACATGGCAATGGAACATAAACGGGTGATCGCGCGTCGCTTCACGATCAAAATGCACAAGAACTTCTGCCTTGCCGTTAATCAGCGCCGTGTCTTTCCACCCGGATTGATGCTGTGGCGGCGCCTCATCATTCAATGTAAGGATGCGGAACGATGCTCCATGAATATGAAATGGATGCGCCATTTCTTTCGTCGTTAACTCCCATATCTCCCACGATCCAAGCTTAACCTCCGCATCGATACGGTTCATGTCGAAAGGCTTCTTCGCAATCGCCATCTGAACGCCAGATGTTAAAGCGTGCAACGCAGGCCCGGCATCAGCATTGCTTCGCCCGCTATGCATATCATGATCACTCATGGTTGCCATATTGGGGGGTGCCATGTTGTGACCAGAATGGGGATCGCTCGACATGCCGCCCATCATAAGCTTCATGTTCTCGGCCATACGCTCATCGAAGAAATATGCCCGTCTGCGAACAGAAAGCTGTTCATCCGGCTGTTCCGGCCCATCAAGCTTTGCCGGTAAGGTTTTGATTGCACCTTCGATTTTGTCATCGATGATGAACTGCATCAAAGGCTGGTCATCGCCATCACTGTCATCACTGGCTGTCAGCAGATCGATTATATCTTTCGATTTGGAAAAATCGACCAGCACCTCATAACGCTCGCCCGGACTGATTGTCAGGCGCTTGACCGGATCGGGCGCCGTTATATAGCCTCCGTCCGACGCGATGACTTGTAACGGTTGGTCATCGCTAAGACGAATGTGAAAATTGCGCGCATTGGCACCGTTCAGAATACGCAATCGAACGACTGAGGCGGGAACGCGCGCTTGCGGCGCAATAACGCCATTGACAATGAGCTTGTCGCCGCGAAAACCATGCATCAGGTCCATAATGTCGGGCTGGTAAACCTTATCGCCATCGATAACCCTGCGGTCCTGCAAAACGAGCGGTATGTCATCAACGCCATAGGTTTCAGGCAAACCACGCTCACCATCCTTGCCATCGCTGACGATCATCAACCCGGCAATGCCCATATGTGCCTGTCGCGCAGTGTCACCATGCAGATGCGGATGAAACCAATTGAACGAAGCGGGCTGGTTGACCGTAATTTTCGGCTCCCAGCGAGTGCCTGCGGCAATGACGTTATGCGGCCCACCATCAAGAGCTGATGGAACGAAAAGACCATGCCAATGAAGCGTTGTGCCTTCATCCATACCGTTCTCGACTGAAAGCGTGACAGCTTCCCCGTTTTTAAGGCGAACGACCGGCCCAAGATAGGTGCCATTTATTCCGGCAGATGCTGCATCGCTGCCTTGCGTGAAAGCATGGCGGCCCTTCTGGACAGTCAGCTTCACCACACCGGCTGCATCGGGTTCAATTAAAGTCGGAATAGGCAAAGTCTGCACTGTTGCCTGTGTGCTGGCTGCACCGTGCTGCATGTGATGCTGATGGGTGCCTTGCGCAAACGTCTCAAAAGGCCGGACGATGGATAAGGCAGCAGCACTTACTCCAAGCGTCAAAAGACGACGGCGAGTCATATTATTCATAATCATTCTCCAGATAAATCTCTATCAATGCGCATCGAAAACTTCACGATGCGCTCATTGCTGCCGAAAAACCGACAGCATTTCAAAAGATCAGATCTGGCTGGATATTGGAGGTCGAAGAACGCCGAAGGGATCGCTGCTGTTCAATGCTGCGACGCGTGGCGGCAGGCCGAATTCGTGATCGGGCGTGAACAAAGCGACACTGGAGTTAAACTGTATGATGCCGCCACAGCTCATCATTACGCAGGTGGCAGATGCCTTCTTGCCATGATCCATCGGCATTGAATGCCCACCATCATGCTTTGCAACCGGCACAGTCGTGTGACAGTCAGTGAAAGTTATCGTCTGCGGTCGATCATGCGCCATGGCATAACAAAGCTGGGTTGAAACCAGAAACAACAACGAGAACAGAGCAATCAGCATACGGGAAGGCATGCGCAAAACAGAATGTTTGCGAAAACGCATACCAATATTGCTGCGTCTGAAGGCTTGCAGAGTCATAGTGATTCCATGTTCTGAGTTTCAGCTTAAGGCTGGCTTAAGGCAATTGAAAGGCCGCAGACATTTTCCCTGAAATTACCTCATGCGTTCATTTTGTTTCGAAAACACCACATTCGAAATCAGAAAATTACGTGATAGCCCTTTTAAGCTTGCGGTTTCGTATTTTGTGGCACTAAGAAGGCACATCTCGGGCCTCCCCCCACACATTTATCGGCCCACAAATATGGATAGAAACAATGACTGTAGCTCAGGCAGTTGTTCCGAAGAAAAATTCTGCGCGCCGCGTTCTGGCCGCGAGCATGATCGGCACAACAATCGAATTCTTTGATTTTTATATTTATGCAACGGCTGCGGTTATCGTTTTCCCGCACCTTTTCTTCCCGGCCAGTGACGGCAACTCCGCGCTGCTGCAGTCGCTCGCAACCTTTGCGATTGCCTTTTTCGCACGACCTATTGGTGGCGCTCTTTTCGGTCACTTTGGTGACAAAGTGGGCCGCAAGGCAACGCTCGTCGCAGCCCTGATGACAATGGGTATTTCTACAGTCGCCATCGGTTTCCTGCCTACTTATGAATCCATCGGCGTATGGGCGGCTCTCCTGCTTGCTCTCTGCCGTCTGGGTCAGGGCCTTGGCCTTGGTGGCGAATGGGGCGGCGCAGTCCTGCTCGCAACCGAAAATGCGCCGGAAGGCAAGCGTACATGGTACGGTATGTTCCCACAGCTCGGTGCGCCTGTCGGCTTCATTCTCGCAACAGGCATCTTCCTGATCCTTGCCGAGTTCCTGACTGAAGAACAGTTCATGTCGTTCGGCTGGCGTATTCCCTTCATCGCGAGCGCTTTGCTGGTTGGTGTTGGCCTCTTCATCCGTCTGAAGATTGCGGAAACGCCGGAATTCCAGAAGGCGATCGACAAGGCTGAACGCGTTGAAGTTCCCGTCGCAACACTTTTCAAAAAGCATAAGGCAAGCCTGTTCCTCGGAACGATCGGCGCTGTTGCAACTTTCGTTCTGTTCTACCTCATGACCGTGTTTTCGCTTGGTTGGGGCACGCGTGCACTCGGTTATAGCCGTGAAGAGTTTTTGATCTTGCAAATGGTCGGTGTGATCTTCTTCGGCCTCACCATTCCGGTTGCAGCGTTGCTTTCCGATAAATACGGCATGCGACCTGTGATGATCATCGTCACACTCCTCATTGGTCTGTACGGCTTCCTCATGGCTCCATTGTTCTTAAGCGGAACAGCTGGCGTTCTTCTCTTCCTCGTAATCGGTTTTGGGCTGATGGGGCTGACCTATGGTCCGATTGGTGCGGCTCTTGCTGAACCATTCCCGACTTCGGTTCGCTATACCGGCGCTTCGCTGACCTTCAACCTGGCAGGCATTCTTGGCGCATCGGTTGCCCCCTATATCGCAACGTGGCTCGCGACCCATTATAGCTTTGCCTATGTCGGCTACTACATGACTGCTGCTGCCGTCGTCTCGCTGATTGGCTTCGCATTTATCTCGTTCAAGCGCGACAACTAAGCTGTATTGAACCGCAACAAAAAAGCCCGCGTGGATCGCTCCGCGCGGGCTTTTTTTGGAGAACTCAAACCTATTCGGTGTCGGCGGCTTCCAGAGCAATGGCAACCGACTGAATGATCGACGCGAAACGTGCTGCAGTGTGAATGACCTCGGCCGTCACGTTTGCTTTGCGCAAAACGTCTTCATGCGCATCAATGCACATGCCACAACCATTGATTGCCGAAACAGCCAGCGACCACAGTTCGAAATCAACCTTATCCACACCCGGATTACCAATCACATTCATGCGCAGCTTGGCTGGCATGGTGCGATAATCTTTATTGGTGGCAAGGTGCACGAAACGATAATAGACATTGTTCATGCCCATGATCGTCGCGGCCGATTTTGCAGCCTGAACAACTGTGGCATCAATTTTCCCAGTGGCTTCAGCAACCAACGCCTTGCGTACATCAGCGTTGCGCGAAGCAATACCACAGGCGATGAACAGGCCATATTTCTGCTGTGGCGTCAGCGTTTCATCGCTTGCCATAGAGGAAAGATTGAGACGAACATCCTTGGCAAAATCCGGGATTTTTGACTTCAGATCATCAATGGACATGGAACCCTCTTTAATTTGTCAGCTCTTGATAAACAAAAGGCGGGCCTTAACCCGCCTTGTCTCATGCAATTGAAGGCAGATTAAGCAGCCTTAAGCGTTTCGCCACCGACTTCGCGGTTGCATGGGCAAAGCTCATCGGTCTGCAGAGCGTCGAGAACGCGCAGCGTGTCCTTCGGAGCGCGACCAACATTGAGGTTGGTTGCGTAAACGTGCTGGATCGTGTTGTCGGGATCAACAACGAAGGTGTAGCGGTAAGCAACGCCATCGGGTGAACGAACGCCGAGGCCATCGACCAGTGAACCGTTGGTGTCCGCGAACGACCAGATTGGCAGCTTGTCGAGATCCTTGTGATCGCGGCGCCATGCGAGCTTCACAAATTCGTTGTCGGTCGAACCGCCGAGAACAACCGCATCACGATCTTCAAAATCCGAAGCCAGACGAGCAAATTCTGCGATTTCCGTTGGGCAGACGAAAGTGAAGTCCTTAGGATAGAAGAAGATAACCTTCCACTTGCCTTCAAAGCTTGTTTCGGTGATGTCTTCAAAAGCCGAAACGCCATTTTCTTCGTGGAAGTTGAAGCCAGGCTTTACGCCAGTTACTTTGAAAGAAGGAAGCTTGTCACCGATACCGAGCATCTCATACCTGCCTGTAAATTCGTTGTTATGCAGAAAATTCAGAAATTTCAGAACTATCTGCTTGCTCCCTATATATAGGCATTCCAACCCATTCGGTCAAAGCGATTAAAACGATCAAATCCATCGTTTAAAACGATGAAAGCAAGTGTCAGAAAATGCTCAACATCAGTGTGCGCCAACTCCATTATTTCATTGCGCTTGTGAAAGCAGGATCGTTTTCACGCGCTGCCGAGGCGGTTGGCGTTACCCAATCCACGCTCAGTGCTGCCATTCAGGCTTTGGAGGCTGAAATCGGGGTCACTCTCATCGACCGCACAGGTCGACGCATGCAATTGCTGCCTGCGGGGGAAGATTTTCTGAACCGCGCGCAGGAAATTGTGGCGTCGATTGAAGAGCTGCCCGAATACGCAAAGCAGGCTGAACGCCCGTTGACGACGCGTCTTCGATTGGGAGTGATTCCGTCTATCGCGCCATTTTTGCTACCAAAAGTTCTTCCTGCGACCGCTCAGGCATTTCCTGAACTGCAATTAAGCGTTCGCGAAGGACTGACACGCACTTTGCTCGACAGCCTGCGGTCTGGCACGCTTGATGTGGCACTGGTTGCTCATCCCTATGATCTTGACGACTTCGAAGTTGCGGAAATCGGCAAAGATCCGTTTTTTCTTGCAGTGCGAAGAGATCATGCGCTTGCTAACCGTGATCGCATCGACGCAAATGATCTTCAGGATCAGCCTTTTCTCCTGCTTGAAACAGGCCACTGCTTACGCGAGCACGTGATGGCAGCCATTGGCTCACAACCCACACAGGCTGGCAGTGATGTTCATGCAACAAGTATCATGACGCTGGTACAGCTTGTTGAATTCGGGATGGGCGTCACGCTTTTGCCAGAGGTGGCCATCAAAGCTGGTGTGACGCGTGGCAGCGAAATCAGCATCGTGCCTTTTGAAGGACAACATAATTTCCGTTCACTTGCTTTGGTATGGCGGGCAAATGCCGCACGGCGCAATGAGTTTCAGCTTTTCGCGGCCCATCTGCGCAGCAAATGCATGAAAAGATAGGCTACAAAAGACCCCAGGCACGAAAACGTCCGCGGCCTGTAATTTCCCGCAAATTAAGATCGACGATCAGCTTGAGCGCCCCCTGTGAAGTCACTTCAAGCTCTTTCTCAACCATCTGCGTTGAGACAAGCGGACTTCGTATTATCATATCAACGAGCTGGGGGAGCCGCGAGTTGGAACGACGGCCCTTGAGCTTGCGCTGCATCTGCTCACGAGCAAGCATTAGCCGGTCATGCTCTTTCATACTCACCTCTGCGCCTTCCTCTATGGACGCCAAGAAAGTTTTCAACCTGACAAGCCGGCTTTGCGCACGACGCTCGTCTGGTCTTTTAAGACGCAAGCCGATACTCAGCGCTGGCAAATGCCCTGTGGCAATAGCTGACTGGCGCAGAAAAGCCGCTGTGAGCAAGCGGCCAACCCATGATGAACGCTGTACCACCTCCAGAGAAAACCACGCATCATGCACCAATGCTGCACGCAAAAGCGGTGGCAAACCGGCAGTTTTATCAAAGACATCGCGCCATTCCTGCAAGCGCGCTTCTTCATTCCAGTCATCATCATAAAGAAGTGGATCGATCTCTGGCGATTGCCGTGTTGGCTTTTCCTGAACAACCCCTTTGAGCAGAGCATCCGTGCGAGCCAGCAGAGCATCAATATCGTCAAACAGAGGGTCGCTATCGCCCGGCATCGGTTCGTCATAGTCTTTGGTCATTTCCGTGCGCACGTCGATACTGCGGCCCAGCAATTGCTGGATACCGGCAGCACTTAAAGCCCAGCTCGCCGAGCGGCTTGCAATCTGCCTGCGCAAACGCAACACGGAATGAGCGATTGTCAGCGCATGACTTGGCGTGCGGCTATCCATAAGTGCATCATGGAGAACAAGGTCTTCCAGATGGACCAATTCACCTTCAAGCCACATGGAAGCAACCGCGTCCTGGAAATGCATACGCTCCAGCATACCATCGCGGATCGGAGAACGGGAAAGCCGCTCGTCAAGCCTTGTAAGTGCGGCTGTGGCATTGGCCACAGGCACAAAAAGCGCGTCGAGCGGCAGCGTGTCTATTTCATAAGCCATGTTCGCATATCGCAACCGATTTCGAAAAAAGGCAAATGAAAATGCGTGCTTAGACCAGAACTTCCGCAACTTTCACAGCGCGCCCTTCTTTCACCGAAAGAAGGGCTGCTTCTGCAAGCGCCAGGGCTTTCAAACCGTCATCCGCTGACGGTTTGGGTGCCTTGCCGCCATCAATTGCATCAATGAACGAGGTGATTTCAGCAGCATAAGCATCCGTGTAGCGCGTCATGAAGAAATCGTGCAGCGGCGGGCGTGTATAACCATCCTTTGAAGCCACTTCGATGGAAACCGGACGCTGGTTTTCTGCAGAAACCGCACCTTCCGACCCATGCACTTCGATGCGCTGATCATAACCATAGGAAGCTCGGCGCGAATTGGAAATCACACACTGACGACCGGACGCTGTGGTCAGGATTACGCTGGCACTATCGAAATCACCAAGCTCACCGATTTTTGGATCGACCAGAACTGAAGCAGAGGCTGATACAGTTTCAATCTCTTCGCCCAGCAGAAAACGCGCCATGTCAAAATCATGAATTGTCATATCGCGGAAAATACCGCCAGAAACCTTGATATATTCCGCAGGCGGCGCACCCGGATCGCGGCTGGTGATCGTGACCATTTCCACCTTGCCAATCCGCCCATCGTCAATCGCCTTGCGCACTGCCGCAAAATGCGGATCGAAACGGCGGTTGAAGCCGAGCATAACCTTACCGCCGGTTTCTTTGATAACGCCAAGACAAGCCTGCACGCGCTCAATGTTGAGATCGATCGGCTTTTCGCAAAACACGGCTTTACCAGCACGGGAGAAACACTCAATCAGATCGGCATGAGTGTTGGTGGGTGTGCAGATCAGCACTGCATCCACATCGGCTGATTTTTCAATCTCGTCGATGGTGCGCACTTCCGCGCCTGCTGCATCAGCGATTGCTTTGGCTGCATCAGGGTTGGCGTCTGCAACAGCGACAAGTTGCGCCCGCCTGTCCGATGCAATTGCAGCCGCATGTACTTTGCCGATACGACCGGCACCGAGCAGAGCAAGACGTGTTACCATTGCTTTCAACCTCCCAAAACGGTCATCCTCGATTGACCGATAAACAGTTTCCCTATTCCGTTTTGCATATTTCCCGACTATTGCAGGAAAGGAAGTGCAATGGAATATTTATTCTATTTTGCTAGATTGTGATATACAGGATGTCAAGAGACCGTGTCTGAAAGGATGGCGATGCACACCGAACAAGCCCCTGCTGCGCAACCAAATGCACCTTCCAGTGTCAAGGACTTCGAGGCAAGACTGCTCGAAGTCGCAGACCGCCTGCCCAAGCGCCTGAAACAATGCGCGGACTTTGTGGCAGCCAATCAGGATCGCATTGCTGTTTCGACGGTCGCTGAAATGGCAGAAGGCGCAGGCGTTCAGAGTTCGGCATTCATGCGCTTTTGCCAGATATTGGGTTTTTCCGGCTTTTCGGAAATGCAGAAGCTGTTTCGCGAATCCTATGCTGGTGGCTGGCCCGATTATTCCACGCGTCTTGAACATCTGCGCGAAACCGCGGCAGGCAGCCCCCCCGCCCTTTTGGCGGAGTTTGCTGAAGCGGGACGCACATCGCTTGAAAGTCTTCTAAAAACCATTGAGCCGCAAGCGCTGGAAGATGCAGTCAAACGTCTCGCGCGTGCTGAGACTATCCATATTATTGGCGTTCGCCGGGCATTTCCGGTTGCAAGCTATCTCGCCTATGCGCTTGAAAAAATGCAGGTTCCGGCCATGCTGCACAGCACTGTCGGCAAGCTCGAAAACCAGCACGCAATCCGCAAAGGAGATGTACTGATTGCCATTTCGTTTTCGCCATATTCCCCTGAAACAATCGCCATGGCAGAAAGTGCACATGCGCGTGGCATTGATGTTATTGCGATCACCGACACGATTGTCAGCCCCATGAGCAGATTTGCCACACAGTCTTTGCTGGTTTCGGAAGTTGATTTTGGTGCGTTCCGCTCGCTTTCGGCAACGCTTTGTCTCGCCATCACGCTTTCAGTGGCTGTCGGCACGTCACGCCAGTCTTAAACGTAATCTCGCGTAAAAGCAGATCACCATTCTATTTTTCAGTTGAAATAGAATAATAAATCTATTTTAATAAAAAATAGAACGGTTGCTGCACCTTCTGAGTCACGAGCAGCCATTCCAAGCTATAAAACAAACATGCGCCAGGGAGGGCTTTCATGAAGCGGCTGGATTTGATTACGATTGGCCGATCTTCGGTAGATCTTTATGGCGCACAGGTTGGCGGTCTTCTGGAAGACATGTCATCCTTCAACAAATATGTTGGCGGCTCCCCCACCAACATCGCAACAGGCACTGCAAGGCTGGGTCTCAAATCTGCCCTCATAACCCGCGTGGGTGACGAGCATATGGGGCGCTTTCTGCTCAACGAACTTGCGCGTGAAGGCGTGGATACACGCGGCATTGTTACCGATCCGCAGCGTCTGACAGCACTTGTCATCCTCGGCATCCGCGATCAGGAACATTTCCCATTGATCTTTTATCGCGAGAACTGTGCCGACATGGCGCTTTGCGAGGATGATATTGATCCAGACTTCATTGCCGAGGCCGGATGCGTGCTGGCAACCGGCACGCATCTGTCGCATCCGCGCACGGAAGCAGCAGTACTCAAAGCTTTGAAGCTGGCGCGAGAAAATCAAAGCCGCACGGTGCTCGATATTGATTACCGTCCCAATCTCTGGGGGCTGTCCGGCCATGGCGATGGTGAGAACCGCTTCATAGAATCCGTTGCCGTCACCAAGAAGCTGCAATCGACATTGCATCTGTTTGATCTCATCGTCGGCACAGAGGAAGAGTTCCATATCGCGGGCGGTTCGACCGATACGCTTGAGGCGCTCAAAGCGGTTCGCGAAGTTACCAAGGCCGCTCTGGTTTGTAAGCGCGGGCCGATGGGCGCTGTGGTTTTTGAAGGCAACATTCCCGACGATCTCGACGAGGGACAATCGGGTGAAGGCTTTCCGATTGAAGTTTTCAACGTGCTTGGTGCGGGTGATGGCTTCATGTCTGGCCTTTTGCGCGGCTGGCTAAAGGGGGAAGACTGGCCGACCAGCCTGAAGTTCGCCAATGCCTGTGGTGCCTTTGCCGTATCGCGTCATGGCTGCACACCGGCTTATCCTAGCTGGGAAGAGCTACAATATTTCTTGCGAAGCGGCATTCGAGACAAGGCCTTGCGCAAGGATCAGGCGCTCGAACAGGTGCACTGGTCAACCAACCGCAATGGCGACTGGCCGCATATACGTGTCTTCGCTTTTGATCATCGTATTCAGCTTGAAGAGATGGCGCTGGAAGCCGGTGCGAGCGATGAAAAAGTCGGACAATTCAAAGAATTGTGCCTGAATGCTGCATTAGAGGTTTCAGACGGGCAAAACGGCTACGGCATCCTTTGTGACAGCAGGCTTGGGCGCGACGCGCTTTATCGTGCTGCTGGAACTGGCCTTTGGATCGGACGCCCAACTGAATGGCCCGGCTCGCGACCACTGGAACTAGAACCCGAACTCGGTCCCGATTGCGGCGGTCTTGTTGAATGGCCTATTGAGCATGTCGTGAAAGTGCTTTGCTTTTATCACCCGGATGACAGTGACACTGTGAAAATGCAGCAGGAAGAAACCGTGCAGCGGCTTTTCACTGCCGCTCGGCGTAATCGCTTGGAGTTCCTGCTGGAAGTCATTCCATCCAAGGTTGCCCCTGTCGATGACATGAGCACCGCCAAAGTCATAGAACGCTTTTATGAAATTGGCGTCTATCCGGACTGGTGGAAACTTGAACCGCTTACGACCAAACAGGCATGGCAAAACACCTGCGATGCCATAACCCGCAATGATCCTTATACGCGCGGCATTGTCGTTCTAGGGCTTGATGCGCCTGCGGAAGAACTCGAAGCAAGCCTGAAAGTTGCTGCCAATTTTGATCTGGTGAAGGGCTTTGCCATTGGTCGAACCATTCTGGGAGATGTCGCGCGGCAATGGCTTGCGGATAAGATAAGCGATACGGATGCCGTTGGCGAAATGGCAAAACGTTATCGCGGTTTCTGTGATCTTTGGGATAGGCTGCGACAGAAATAAACGCATCTCGGAAACAGGTGGAGGCCTGAATCTGAAATAGCGAGAAAGCGGATTTCCGCTGGGAGGAAAGATGAACACCGTTCGACTGACAGCGGCACAGGCTCTCGTGCGCTATATTGCCAATCAGATGACACCCGAAGGCGAGCCTTTTATTGCTGGTGTCTGGGCGATTTTTGGCCATGGAAATGTGGCGGCGCTTGGCGAGGCACTGCATGGCATCCGCGACAGGCTCGTGACGTGGCGCGGTCAAAATGAGCAGACCATGGCGCACGCGGCCATCGCCTATACCAAACAACTGGGTCGCAAACGCGCTTGCGCTGTCACCTCCTCCATCGGTCCCGGCGCAACCAATATGGTCACAGCCGCGGCACTCGCCCATGTCAATCGTCTGCCGGTTTTGTTCATTCCCGGCGATGTCTTCGCCAATCGCGGTCCCGATCCCGTCTTGCAGCAGATCGAGGATTTCAACGATGGAACGGTTAGCGTCAACGACTGTTTCCGCCCCGTAAGCCGCTATTTTGATCGCATAACCCGCCCCGAGCAGCTTCTGACTGCCTTGCCGCGCGCTTTCCGTACAATGACCGATCCTGCGGATTGCGGACCTGTCACGCTGTCTCTCTGTCAGGATGTGCAGGCCGAAGCCTATGACTGGCCGGAAGAGTTCTTCGCGCCAAAGGTTTGGCATTGGCGGCGACCGCCAGCCGATGAAAATGAACTGGCAACGGCAATTGCCGCAATCAAAGCTTCCAAGACCCCGGTTATCGTTGCGGGCGGCGGCGTGCATTATTCGGGTGCCCATGAAGCACTGATAAGCTTTGCAGAAACCCACAATATTCCGGTTATCGAAACACAGGCCGGCAAATCGGCTTTGCCTTGGGATCATCTGCTCAATTTCGGTCCGGTCGGCGTTACTGGTGCAGACAGTGCCAACGCAGTTGCAGCAAGCGCCGATCTGGTCATTGGGGTGGGAACACGCTTTCAGGATTTCACCACTGGCTCGTGGGCATTGTTCAAACATCCGGGCCGAAAGCTGCTCTCGCTCAATGTTCAACCTTATGACAGTCACAAACAAGGTTCGATCTCGCTTGTAGCAGATGCGAAGATCGGGCTGGAGGCACTGTCGCACTCTTTGAAGGGCTATAAACGCCCCTCCCTCGACCGCAGTCTAAAAGATAAATGGTTTGAAGCAGCGGACCGTTTCACGGCGACCCCCGGTGATGCCAACCAGCTTCCCACAGACATGCAGGTGATCGGCGCAGTGCAGCGTCAGTCAAAAGAAAATACCGTCGTCATGTGCGCGGCTGGCACCATGCCGGGTGAATTACACCAGCTCTGGAAAGCCGGTCGCCCGATGTCCTATCACATGGAATATGGCTTCTCCTGCATGGGCTATGAGATTGCTGGCGGACTTGGCATCAAGATGGCTGAACCAGATCGCGACATCATCGTGATGGTCGGCGACGGTTCCTATATGATGGCCAATTCGGAGCTGGCTACCGCGGTCATGATGGGCATCAAGATCACAGTCGTGCTGACCGATAATCGCGGTTATGGCTGCATCAACCGTTTGCAAATGGCGACCGGCGGTGCCGAGTTCAACAATCTGCTCGACCACACAACCCATGTGAATGCATTCAACATCGACTTCGCAGCCCATGCGGCTGCGATGGGTGCCGTGAGTCAAAAAGTCGGCTCTATCCGTGAACTGGAAGATGCGCTGGCGGAAGCGCGCAACAGCCCGCGCACCACAGTTATCGTCATCGATACCGATCCTTACCCGACGCCTGAAACCGGCGGCTGGTGGTGGGACGTGGCTGTGCCGGAAGTCTCGGACCGCGAACAAGTACGCGCCGCGCGTGAAAATTATGAAGCTCAGATCAAAGAAAGAAACTGACCGATGATCCTCTATGGCACCAACCCGATTGCCTGGTCAAACGATGATGATCGCAGCCTTGGCGCGCATATAAGCCTTGATCAATGCCTTGATGAGGCTTCAAAAATCGGCTTCGACGGAATCGAAAAAGGTCATAAATTTCCGCAGGTTGCAGCGGAACTTAAAGCAGTACTCGAACCACGCAATCTGCGTTACGTTTCTGGCTGGCATTCACTCAATCTTCTGACCAATTCCGTTGAGGATGAGAAGGCTGCCATGCAGCCGACGCTTGATCTTCTGAACGGCATGGGCTGCAAGGTCATCATCGTTTGCGAAACGTCGAATGCCATTCATGGCGACGAGAGCAAGTCGCTCTTAGAACGTCCGGTGCTGGAAGAAGCACGCTGGGCAGAGTTTGGTGCAGGTGTAGAAGCACTGGCCGAATATGCGAGCGCACAGGGTATTGCACTCGTCTATCACCATCATATGGGCACGATTGTTCAGAGCGAAGACGAGATTGACCTTCTGATGAAACATACCGGCCCACATGCCAAATTGCTGCTCGATACCGGCCACTGCCTGTTTGGCGGCGGTGATCCTGAACGCGTTGCAAAGAACCATATGCAACGTGTCCGGCATATTCATGCCAAGAATGTCCGCCCGGCGATAGCGGCACAGGTACGCGACCAGAGCCTGTCTTTTCTGGAAGGTGTGCGCCGCGGCGTATTTACGGTTCCGGGCGATGATGAAGGCGGTGTCGATTTTGTACCGGTGCTTACGGTCGCAGCCCAGCATGGCTATCAGGGCTGGCTTGTGATCGAAGCCGAGCAGGACCCAGATGTGCGCACTCCATTTGAATATCAGTCGCTAGGGCTGAAATCGCTCAAAGCATTTGCGCGCGAAGCAGGGTTAGACAAAGGAGACTGAGCTATGGCCAATCTGTTACGCAAACCCAATGGCAAGCATGGTAAGGTGCACGACATCACGCCGGAAAACGCCCATTGGGGCTATGTCGGTTTTGGCCTTTATCACCTGAAAGCTGGTGAAAGCGCTTCTGAGAAAACCGGCGACCGGGAAGTCATTCTGGTACTGGTCGAAGGCAAGGCAAGGCTCAAAGCATCTGGAGAAGATTTCGGCGAAATGGGCGAGCGGATGAGCGTGTTTGAAAAACTCGCTCCGCATTGTCTTTATGTGCCCGCTGAAAGCGACTGGGATGCGTTAGCAACAACCGATTGCGTGCTTGCTGTTTGCACCGCACCCGGCAAACCGGGCCGCAAGGCACAAAAACTCGGGCCGGAGGGCCTGACATTTGATACGCGTGGACACGGTGCGAATACCCGCAACATCTTCAACATTGCCATGGAAGGCCGGGATGTCGCCGACAGCCTTCTGGTAACGGAAGTCTTCACACCACAGGGCAACTGGTCATCCTACCCGCCGCACCGGCATGATGAAGATAACTTCCCGGATATGACCTATCTGGAAGAAACCTATTATCATCGCCTCAACCCATCGCAGGGTTATGGTATTCAGCGTGTCTTCACCGAAGATGGCAGTCTCGATGAAACCATGGCCGTTTCTGACGGCGATGTTGTTCTGGTGCCAAAGGGGCATCACCCATGCGGCGCGCCCTATGGTTATGAGATGTATTATCTCAACGTCATGGCCGGTCCCATCCGCAAATGGCGATTTAAAAACCACCCTGATCACGACTGGATTTATAAGCGCGATAACCCATCAACATAAAGATAAGCCCCGGATTTCCGGGGCTTGTTTTTTTAAAGCTGTGCAACCTTTTTAAGATCATTCACAGCACCCGGTGCTGCAACAAAAACCTTGCTACCCTTGGTCAGTTGCTCCCCTTCCGTTGGGAATGGATGCGCATAGCCGCCTGCTTCGCGGACGAGGCAAAAACCCGCCATACAATCCCAAGCGTGCATATATGGCTCGTAATAACCCACCAAGCGACCTGCTGCCACATAGGCAATCATCAGCGCACCAGAACCATTGCGAATGAATGTACCGCCTGCTTCAAGCAGATCTTCCACAATTTTCGCAACAACCTGCGGCGTTACGTAATTATTGGCGCCAATGCCCGTCACCGCGTTGCGAATTGTGCGCGTTTCATCAAGCACAAGCTTTTTGCCATTAAGCGTTGCACCCTGCCCCTTGGCGGATGCATAAAGCTCGTCAAAGCAAGGTGCCTGAATAACACCGATCACCGGCTCGCCATCTTTCAGCACGGCAATGGAAACGCACCAGTTCGGCATTCCGTTCACAAAAGGGCTGGTGCCATCAATGGGATCAACCACCCATGTATAGCCTGAGCTGCCCACATGCAGCCCATACTCCTCGCCCAAAAAGCCATCGTCGCTGAAAGCTGCCGATACACGTTCATTGATCAACTGCTCGACATTGCGGTCAGCGATGGACACCACATCCTGCGGATCACGCTTGGTTTCAATCACCAGCGTCTCGCGACGATTGAAGTAATCAAGTGCCAGTGCACCTGCCTCGCGCGCAACGTCCTGCGCAAGCTTAAACCGTGCTTCAAGCTCTTTTGAAATGTCTGATGTCATGCTTGGTTTCCAGTCCGAGGGAATAAAGGCGCATGGTTCATGCGCCTACTGATTGATGATGGCAAGGCCGCGCGGCTTGAAATGGATCGCCACCTCCGTTTGTGGCGGAAGCGCTTCTTCCACAGCCGGATCGACGATGAAAAGCTTGCCGTGTTCGGTCTCGATTTCATATTCGATATGATCACCGAGATAGGCGGAATGCGCGACGCGTCCCGGGAAATCTCCGCCGCTCTGAGCTTGCAGGCTCACCGCATTTGGGCGAACCGCCAGCTGTGCTGGTCCCAGCCTTGCATGTGACGATGCAAGGCGATGACTGAGTTTCCCAATACGAATGACAGCTTCTCCATTTTCTGCGCTGACGACTTCACAGGGCACGACGTTGGCCTCGCCCATGAAGTCTGCGATGAAGGCAGATGCGGGAGACTCATAAAGATCCCGCGGACTGCCTTGCTGCGCTATATCGCCGTCTTTCATGACAATAATTGTATCGGACACAGCCAAAGCTTCGTCCTGATCATGGGTGACATAAACTGCTGTAAAACCAAGCCGTTGCTGGAGTTCCCTGATTTCAGTTCTCACGCGGCGGCGCAGACGCGCATCAAGATTGGAAAGCGGCTCATCAAGCAGCAGCACCTGCGGCTCCAGCACCAGCGCGCGGGCCACGGCCACACGCTGTTGCTGCCCGCCTGAAAGCTCGGCCGGAAGGCGATGCCCCATACCGGCAAGGCCAACGAGCTTCAGCCCTTCCTCGGCCCGCTCACGCGCCTCCTTCTTCTTTAATCCGGAAGATTCAAGTCCGTAAGCGACGTTATCGAGCGAACTCATGTGTGGAAACAGCGCATAGGACTGAAACACCATGGACACATCCCGCTCATTGGCGGGTAGCATGGTTACATCCTTGCCACCGATCAGAATGCGGCCCGATGTCGGATGCTCCAGCCCTGCCAGAAGGCGCAGGGTCGTGGTTTTACCGCAACCCGAAGGGCCAAGCAGCGTGACAAGCGTACCGGGTTCAACCGTCAGCGACAGATCGGGCAAAGCGGTAAAGTTGCCGAACTTCTTGGTTATGTTTTGAAAGGTCACGGAGCCGGGACGGATCGTGGTCATACGGCTTTCTCCTGTTGAACGGTTTTGATCGGCTTAAGCGTGGCAACACGGTTTTCACGCCGCAACCGGCGCTCGCCGACAAGAAGCTGGAAGGTTGCGATGACCACAACCATCACGACGATCAAGGCTGATGAATAAGCGATCGCCACACCGAATTCGCCATTTTCGACGAGACCGACGATATAAGAGGTCGCCATGTTGTATTCCGCCGAAACAAGGAAGATCACGGCACTGATTGATGTGATCGCACGCACGAAGGAATAGACCAGAGCCGCAGTAATCGCCGGACGTAGAAGCGGCAGGATCACCTTACGGATGGTGCGGAAACTGCCTGCACGCAGCGTGAGCGATGCTTCATCAAGGCTTTTGTCGAGCTGGCTCATGGCCGCGATACCACCGCGCACGCCAACCGGCATATTGCGGAACACGAAGCAGGCAATCAGGATCAGCGCCGTGCCGGTCATTTCAAGCGGCGGCAGGTTGAAGGCCATGATGTAGCTGACACCAATGACCGTACCCGGAATGGCAAAACTCAGCATCAGTGCAAACTCAAACACGTTGCGCCCAAAGAAGCGTTGTCGCACGATCAGATAGGCAGTGAGCAGACCGACTGCGGCGGTAAGCGGTGCCGAGATCAGCGATATTTCCATCGTCGTCCAGAACGAGTTCCACGCAACACCCGTCCATGCAAATCCGCTATCCGTCCATGCAACCGAAAAAGCACGACGATAATGATCGAATGTCAACGAATTATCGAGACCCCACGTGCGCACGAATCCGCCAATCAGGATCATCAGGTACACAACGACCGTGAAGACCATCCATGGAATAACAAGGGCATAGACGCCGATCTTCAACCCACGTGGCAAGCCCGCATGCATGCCGGAATCGCCCTTGCCGGTAACGGTTGCAAAGTTTTTGCCGGACAGCCACAGACGCTGAATGAGGAAGGCAGACAGCGTGAAGCAGAGCAGCACAATCGCCAGAACAGCAGCACGCGATGGATCGTTTTGCGCACCCACTACGGCAAAGAATATCTCGGTCGAAAGCACGCCGTGGCTGCCACCCAGAACCATCGGATTGCCGAAATCGGCCATGCTTTCGATGAAGGAAATCAGAAACGCATTGGCAAGGCCCGGCGCCATCAATGGCAACGACACTCTGTTAAAGGTGCGCCAGCGATCAGCACGCAAGGTTTGCGATGCCTCTTCCATGGAAGGTGACACGCCTTCGACCACACCAATCAGAACCAGAAAAGTGATCGGCGTGAAGGATAGCACCTGCGCGATCCATATCCCTGTAAGACCATAAAGCCAGCGGCCAGGCTCAACACCAAACAGGTTGGAAATCTGTTCCGTCACCACGCCAGCGCGACCGAAAAGCAGGATCAACGCCAGACCAATAACAAAGGGTGGCGTAATGATCGGCAGTACCGTGAGAATACGCAGCCCTTTCTTGAACGGAAAGCCCGTGCGCGTTGCAACAAGCGCGAAAGCCAGCCCCAGAAGAGTTGCCCCGGACGCGGTCATCAATGCCAGCCAGAGCGTGCGCCATGCAACACCACAACGGCCTTCACCAATCACACAGGCAAGGCTCCAAATTGAAGAATCCTGAATATTGGCAATGAAGCCATCCGGATTGAATGATCCGTCAAAATCCTGCACGGACGCGCTGAACATGCTGAAAATCGGATAAAACACGAAGACGCTGACAAGTGCGACCAGCAAGGTGATGGAGGAGACAACAAATGCGTCGCCTTTCATCACCCCACGTTCAGCAAGACTGAACGAAAAAATCAGAAGAAAGCATAGGCCAGTCAGCACGGCACCCGCGCCAAAAGCTGGTTGTCCTTCAGCAAGCGGGCCCAACAGGTTTTCACTTATGGCCCAGTTCCAGCCAGTAAAGCCGATTGCCAATCCCTGAATGGCCAGAAAACCGACACCAAGCAGACTGGCAACGATCAAAACCATTGTGCGCCTTTCAGCAGGCACTGCAAAACGCGCAAAAGCACACACCAGCATCAGCACAGCAAGAACAGCGAGCCACAACCGATTATATGCAAAAATCTGGAGAATAGCTGGAGCGAGATCAGCTTCGCTGAATAATCCTTCTACCCAGCTAAAGGAAAAGAAGCCTTGTTCGACGCGATACCATGGCAGAATGAGGAACGCGACCAAAGCCAGCGCCAGAACCACATCAAGCCTGCGATTATGCTGTTTCATGATTTATCCGCTTTCCTGCTTCGGGCATTGCCGCAAAGTGGATGCAATTATCCGCCTCCCGCCAGCATAATGGCGAGAGCGCTATAACGGAGAGTGCAGCTATGCCTTAATTGGCCTTTGCACCAATTTCCTTGTCCCAGCGGTCCAGAATTTCCTTACGCTTGGCTGGCTCACCATAGGTTTTGAAATCATAGTCGATGAGCTTGATATCCTCGAAGCGCGGCGACTCTTTTGGAACTTCGGCGTTCTTGTTCGATGGAAGCTGGAAGGATTTTGCATCCTTCATCTTCGACTGCACTTCGGCGCTCAGCGCCCAGTCATACCATTTCTTGGCATTGTCGAGATTTCTGGCACCCTTTATGATCGACATGGAGCCGATTTCATAGCCCGTGCCTTCACACGGCGCGATGGATTTGATCGGGAAACCTTCGGCAGTCATCGCAACCGCATCATGCATGAACACAATGCCGATCCCATTTTCACCACGCGCAGCCGACTTTACGGGCGCTGAACCCGACTTGGTGTATTGCGAAACATTGGCATTGAGCTTTGCCATATAATCAAAAGCTTTATCCTCGCCCATCAACTGAACAAGCGTGGCCAGCGCAGTATAGGCCGTGCCGGAAGAGTTCGGATTGGCCATCTGGATTTCGCCCTTATAGGACGGATCAAGCAGGTCGGCCCAGCAAAGTGGCTCTTTCAGGCCCTTCTTGCTCAGAAGTTCGGTATTATAGCCCCAGCCGAGCGCACCGGCATAAACGCCAACGGTACGAAAACCAGAGCTTTCCGCCTGTTTCTTTGCCCAATCCTGTAATTCGTCGAGCTTTGGCGATTTATATTCAAGCGTCAGACCTTCAGAAGCAGCCTGTAAATGCGGATCACCGGTGCCGGCCCACCAGATATCGGTCTTCGGATTGCGCGCCTCAGCACGCACCTTGGCATAGGTTTCCCCGGAAGACAGGCGAACCATATTCACCTTGATACCGGTGTCTTTTTCAAATGTGTTCTTCATCAGCTCACAGATAACCACATCTGCCGAACAGATGAGGTTAAGATTGCCCGAAGCAAGAGCCGGAAATGCAAATGAAGAAACGCCAGCGGCAAACGCCGCAACCATAAGTGCCGAACGCATCATATTCCTCCCTTTAGAGCGCGTTCGATATGATTGCATCAGATCTGCGCTCTAACTCCACTTGTTATGCAGCGCCTCCACGCTGTAGCTTTTTGCAAGCCTGTGTACAGTCTTTGCCTTTTAAACCACTGTGTCAATGTCGTTTGTAAATTTTATTCTGAAAATTATAAAAACAATCCAATAATTCCATTCTAACAAGCCATCTACTGTTATTTTAAACAAAAAGGCGGCCCGAAGGCCGCCTCTTGCGCGTGATCAAAATATGCTGTCAACCAATCGCCATCAGGCTCGCATTGCCGCCTGCGGCTGTTGTGTTGATGGAGCTCGAAACCTCTTCAAGCAGCCAGCTCAGGCAGTAGCAATCTGCATTTTGCGCAAGCTGTACAGTGTTTGCTGCCTGTGTCAAAACCAATGGTCCGGGCAATGCTGCCAGCTTCTTGTTAATGTCGATCAGGCGTTCGCCCTCTCCTTCAACAAGTGCTCCTGCAAAAGGCGCATCCGACTGCCAGTCTTTGGTCCAGACAACACGCGCAGCGACGCTTGCAGGCAAGTCTTTCAGAACATTGCGCAAGCCCGAAGTCTCATCGATGACAGCCTCATTGCCTGTAGCCAGTGCTGCGGTCAGCTGACGATAAAGGCCGGATTCGGTCCGCGGAGCCAGAAGAATGCGGCCACGCGCATGAAGCGCATAGAGGTTGCGTTCACCAACCGGGCCCGGAAGCTCGATATTCAAACCGAGTGCAGAAGCACTGCCGGTTTCACGAGCGGCCTGCGCCAGTTCGTTCATGCCGCGATTGCCAAGCCACTTTGCGAAATCGTTGAGCGCGGCATCGGTATGAACCGAAGCCATGCGCGGCGGGATTGGCGCTGTTTCAACAAGGCGACCGAGATAGAGAGGACCGCCAGCCTTCGGGCCCGTGCCGGACAGACCACGGCCACCGAAAGGCTGGACGCCCACAATCGCACCGATAACGTTGCGGTTGATATAGACGTTGCCAACGCGGATGCGATCAGAAACGTGAGCGATAGTTTCATCAAGACGTGTATGCAGACCAAATGTCAGGCCATAGCCGGTTGCGTTGATGTCATCGATCAAACGATCCATGTCATCACGCTTGTAGCGCACCACATGCAGAACCGGGCCAAACACTTCACGCTTCAGATCGCGCAGACTGTCGATTTCAACGATGGTCGGGGCAACGAAGGTGCCCTTGTCCGTTTCCGGCCCAAGCGGAAGCTGCTCCACCTTGCGGCCCATATCGCGCATTGTCTGAACGTGCTTTTCGATGATGTCCTTGGCTTCCGCCGTGATGACAGCGCCAATATCCACTTTCAGCTTGTCGGTGCGCCCAATCGATAATTCCTTGAGCGCACCCTTGAGCATGGTCAGAATGCGGTCCGCAACATCTTCCTGCAGGCAGAGAACGCGCAGAGCCGAACAACGCTGACCGGCGCTGTCGAAAGCTGAAGCGATCACGTCGAACACAACCTGTTCGGCAAGAGCGGACGAATCCACGATCATGGCATTCTGGCCGCCTGTTTCCGCAATCAGCGGGATCGGCTTGCCATTTGGCAGCAGGCGCAAGGCAAGTTGCGCCTGAATGAGACGAGCAACTTCTGTCGAGCCGGTGAACATCACGCCACAGGTTTCCTGTGCTGCAACAAGGGCTGCACCAATGCGACCATCACCCGGCAAAAGTTGCAAAGCATCAACTGGAATGCCAGCTTCGTGCAGAATGCGAACGCCCTGCGCTGCGATGAGCGGGGTTTCTTCAGCAGGCTTTGCCAGAACCGGATTGCCGGCAACAAGGGCTGCCGCAATCTGTCCGGTGAAGATTGCCAGCGGGAAGTTCCACGGGCTGATACAAACAATTGGACCAAGCGGCTTGTGCGCAACGCCTAGCGTGCGGCGGGTCTGTTCGGCATAGTAACGCAGGAAGTCGATGGCTTCGCGTACTTCTGCAATCGCGTTTGGCATGGACTTGCCAGCTTCACGCATAATCAAACCAAGCAGTTCCGGCATTTCACGCTGCATGATGTCGCTCGCGCGATCAAGACAGGCCGCACGATCAGCGGGCGAAACTTTGGACCAGCTTGCAACTGCCTTCTCAGCCGCTTTCATTGCTTGCGCAACATCGTCGGCGGCGATTTCCGTAACCGTACCCACGACATCCGCATGATCGCCGGGGTTCAAAACCGGGCGGCTTTCACCCTTAATTTTTGCACCAGCAACCTGCGGTTCCGCAGTCCAGACGCGCGTAGCATTGGCTTTGAGCGTTTCGCTCAGTTCCGCCAGCTGCTCTTCATTGGAAAGGTCGAAACCTGCCGAGTTTTTGCGAATGCCATAAAGGTCTTGTGGCAAGCTGATTTGGTCATGATGCGCTCCGATCACGGCCATCGAACGAACGACTTCCGCAGGATCGGCAATCAGTTCATCAACCGACACACTCTTGTCGCCAATGCGATTAACGAAAGACGAGTTCGCACCATTTTCGAGCAGACGACGGACCAGATAGGCCAGCAGCGTTTCATGCGTACCAACCGGCGCATAAATGCGAGCTGGACGCCCCAGCTTCGATGCACCGACAACTTCGTCATAAAGCGGCTCGCCCATGCCATGCAGGCACTGGAATTCATAAGAGCCGGTTTGGAAATCCGGGCCTGCCAGATGATAGATCGTGGCAAGCGTCTGCGCATTATGTGTTGCAAACTGTGGGAAGATCACATCACGGGCGCCAAGCAATTTGCGTGCGCAGGCAATGTATGAAACGTCAGTATGAACCTTGCGGGTGTAAACTGGGAAATCTTCCAGGCCATCAACCTGCGCGCGCTTGATTTCGGCATCCCAGTACGCGCCCTTGACGAGACGAACCATGACGCGACGATTGTTGCGGCGAGCAAGATCGATAATGAAATCAAGCACAAACGGGCAGCGCTTGCCATAGGCCTGCACCACGAAGCCGATGCCTTCCCAATCAGCCAGATCAGGGTCTTCAATCAGGCTCTGTAGAAGATCGAGCGAAAGCTCAAGACGGTCTGCTTCTTCAGCATCGATGTTGAGGCCGATATTGTACTTCTTGGAAAGGGCTGCGAGCGCCTTCACCTTTGGGAGTAACTCGCCCATGACGCGTTCGCTCTGCGCGCGCGCATAACGCGGGTGCAGTGCTGAAAGCTTGATCGAAATGCCGGGACCATCATAAATGCCGCGACCTGCGGAAGCGCGACCGATCGCGTGGATCGCAGTCTCGTAATCCTTGTAATAACGTTCTGCGTCGGCCGCAGTCGTGGCAGCTTCACCGAGCATGTCATAGGAATAACGGAATCCGCGTTCTTCCAGCGTTTTTGCGCGCTTCAGTGCTTCATCAATAGTTTCACCAGTCACAAACTGTTCGCCCATCATGCGCATGGCCATATCCACGCCGCGACGGATGACTGGCTCGCCACAACGGGCGATCAGGCGTGTGAGAGCTGCCGAAAGACCGCTATCATTGACGGTGTTGGTAAGCTTTCCGGTGACAACAAGGCCCCATGTCGCAGCATTGACGAACAGCGAACGACCACCGCCAACATGCGACTTCCAATCGCCGTTTGAAATCTTGTCGCGGATCAGGGCGTCACGCGTTGCCATATCCGGAATACGCAGCAGCGCTTCGGCAAGGCACATCAGTGCCACGCCTTCCTGGCTCGACAGTGAATATTCATGCACCAGACCTTCAACGCCTGTGCCCTTGTGCTTGGCGCGCAGCGCTTCGATCAGCTTGCGCGCGGTCGCTTTGATCTGCTTGGTCGTTTCTTCAGGTAGCGTTGCTTGCTGAACCAGCGCAGACACGCATTCAGCCTCAGGCCGGCGATAGGCATCGGTGATGGCCCTGCGCAAAGGTGTCTGCTCGCGGATTGGCGGCGCGAAGCTCTGGAAAACAGGAGTGGTATGAGCGGATAGTTTATCAGTCATGGTGCAATGCTCGCAACAACAGGCTCTCGCCCAGTTTAACTATGCTTTTATGTGATCGCACACTATCATCGGCGCAAATTGCATTCTGTCTTCATTTGATCCATATGAAGGAAATTCAGTCTTATTATTATAACGAAAAGAGGCAAAATGAATGCGAAAAATAGATTCTGTAGACGATCTGGATCAGTTCGATCGACGCATTCTTGAGGTCTTGAGCGACGACGGTCGCATTGCCATGACCGAGTTGTCAAAAAAAGTCGGCCTGTCAAAGACACCATGTCAGGCACGTGTCAAACGGCTGGTCGATGAAGGCTATATTATCGGGTTTCGCGCAGCCATTGATCCCGAAAAACTTGGCCTTGATCATATTGCTTTCACGACGGTCAAACTATCGGACACACGCGAGAGCGCACTTACCGCCTTCAATGTTGCCGTGCGCAAAATACGTGAAGTTGAAGAATGCCACATGATTGCAAGTTCATTCGACTATCTGTTGAAAGTGCGAACGCCCAACATCCGGCGTTACCGCGAGGTGCTGGGCGAAAAGATTTCCAGCCTGCCGAATGTGGCAAGCACGTCCACTTTTGTGGTTATGGAGTCGGTCAAAGACAATCGCCCGGTTAGAGTCTATCCGGGCGCATTGTAATAAAAATTAGAAAGCTTGGTTTGCCAGATAGCGTTCGAGTGTTTTGGCTGCACCATCCTGCCAGATACGCTTGAGCGCTGCCGAGAAGGCGCTGATATAGGCCGGATCGCTTGCTAACGCGCCGAAAATATCGGTCATTTCAAGGAAGCGTTTAGGTTCATCCTTGGCAAGCGCAGCCTGCTTTAACAGACGATCCCATGACGGATCATTGGGTTCGATGATCGCACCGCTATCCGTTGTTCCATAACAGTAGCGGCACCAAAGAGCAGACACCAGTGCAAGGCCGGTAACCGAATGACCTTTGGTCAGACGGTCTGAAACTGTCGGTAAAATAAATTTCGGCTGACGGTTAGAGCCATCAAGACACAGGCGGCGGATTGTGTCGCCTATCTTCGGATTGGCAAAGCGCTTGTCGATAAGCAGGCGGTAGTCTTCGAGAACAGTATTTGGAACCGGGGGCACTTCGGGAATGATTTCTTCCTTGGTGAGCTTTTCCAGATATTGCCGGATCAGTGGATTTTCCATCGCTTCATGAACAAAATGGATGTCGAGAAGCCCGCCCGGATAGGCAATCGCTGCATGTCCGCCATTGAGAATACGGATTTTCATCAGCTCATAAGCGTCAACCTGATCGGAAAAAGTGACGCCAACTTTATGCAACTGCGGGCGCCCAGTAGGGAATTTGTCTTCCACCACCCATTGCTTGAAGCCCTCGCAGAAGACTGGCCAACCATCCTCGACGTCAAATGCTTTTAGCACGATATCGCGTTCGCGTGCGCTCGTCGCAGGCGTGATGCGATCAACCATTGAATTGGGGAAAGCCACATTGGTTGCAATCCAGTCAGCAAAGTCTGGATCGCTGAGCTTGGCAAGCCCCACGACGGCATCTTCAGCAACGTGGCCATTGCCCGGAATATTATCACAGGACATGACGGTGAACGGCTCAATTTCGGCTGCCTTGCGCAGCTTCAGCGCCTGTACGATGAGGCCGAAGACCGTATTCGGCTTGTCCGTGTGAATGCTGTCATAAACAATATCCGGATGTGTTGGATCAAAATGCTGGCTTGCCGGATCGATATAATAGCCGCCTTCGGTGATCGTCATCGAAACGATGCGAATATCCGGTGAGGTAAGATAGGCTATCAGCGCGTCTCGGCCCTCGTCAGTCGATATGGTCACGTAATCGATCATCGACGCTGTAATGCGCGCGCCGGAATAATCAGCTTCCTGTTCAACAACGGTCGTTAGCCAGTCTTGCGCTTTCAGCGTGTCGCGCATGGCATCATCGCTGACACGAACGCCGGCACCGACCAAAGCCCAGTCATGATCAAGCCCCAGACCAAACAAGTCATCAAGATAAACAGCCTGATGCGCGCGATGAAAATTACCGACGCCAAAATGCACGATTCCGGGCTTTAACGCTGTAAGATCGTAACCCGGTTTTTGAACCTTGGTGAAACCTGGCAAAGCGACGCGCGTAAGTTTGGTCATGAAAACTTCCTCCTGAAATCAAGCCGGAACGAACTGAACTTTCATCGTAGCAGGATCACCACCTTGCTTTGTGAAGAAAGGCAGCATTTCCTCAATCGGTAAGCGATGCGAAACAAGACGTGCCATTTCGCAATTGTCTTTTTGAAGAATTTCGAGCGCTTGCGGAATATTGCGATTAAGCGAATGCGAACCGGCAATGCGGATCTGGCGGCGGAATATTTCGAATGGCGCCACCGATATGCGCGTATCGGGTGCGCAAACACCGAAAATCAGCACCGTACCACCATCTGCCGTAAAGCTGACCATGCCTTCTGCGACTTTCGCAATGCCCGTAGCGTCAGCCACAAAATCAAAGCTCTTCTTACGCGCGTCAAGCTCTGTTGAGCCGGAAATAATAGGCTCAAGACCAAGGCTTTCGGTAAAGGCCAGACGATGCTCGTTGATGTCCGCAACTGCGACTTTCTCAACACCTTGCGCTTTAAGAGACAGCGCAAGCAACAGACCGATCGGCCCTGCGCCGAACACCAAAGCCGTTTCAGATCCTTGCGGACCTGCTTTCAGCTTAGCCGCGCCAAGGCCATTCAGAACGCAAGCCAGCGGCTCGGCAAGTGCCGCCACATCGAAAGGCAAATTGCCAATTGGATGAAGATGCCGCACATCTACGAGACTTTTGTCTGCAAAACCACCATTATGCGTGACACCATAAGCTTTGAGGCCAGCGCACAAGTTGGTTAGTCCCTTGCGGCAGGCGTGACAGTGGCCACAGGGAATATTCGGGTCAACCGCCACGCGGTCGCCAGGCTTCACATTCTTTACGTCTTCTGCGACCGCTAACACGACACCGGCATATTCATGACCCGGCACAAGCGGAAACGCACTTGTGCCGTAGCGACCATGCAGCACGTCGATATCCGTGTGACATAAGCCAGAGGCCCTGACGTCAATCAACGCATGGCCAGGTTTGAGTTGCGGGTCATCGAGCTCGGCAAGCTCCGCGGCACCATGCCCCGTAAAATAAATGGCCTTCATGTATGCACCTAAAAATGGCTCAAGCCATCCAGTTTCCGCCATCGACACCAAATGTCTGGGCGAGGATGTAATCACTTTCGGAAGACGCCAGGAAAACCGCCATCCCCGTAATGTCCTCTGGGGTTGCAAAGCGGCCAATTGGTACGGACTTCGCTACAGAAGCTTTCTTTTCGCCCGGCTTTAGACCTTCCCACTTTGCAAAATTTGCATCGACCACATCCCAATGCTCACCATCCACAACGCCAGGCGCGATAGCGTTGACCTGAATATTGTGTTTGACAAGTGCCAGTGCTGCGGACTGTGTGGCAGAAATAATTGCCGCCTTTGAGAGGCAATAGAGCGTAACGAGCCCTTCGCCTCGGCGTCCTGCCTGACTGGCCATATTGATGATCTTGCCTCCGCGACCACGCGCGATCATGACATTCGATACCGCTTTCATCATGAAAAGGGGGCCTTTCAGATTGATCCCGAGAACACGGTCATAGCTTTCTTCGGTAATGGCGTTGATCGGTGCCATATCGAAAATTGCTGCATTGTTTACCAGAATATCAATACCGCCATATTCCTTGTCGATCTCGGACACGACCTTTTCAATGTCTGCAAGGTTGGTCACATCCAGTTTGACCGCTTTTACCGCGCTGCCGAGGCTACGCGCCGCTTCGTCTGCGCGTTCGATATTGATGTCGGCGATGACGACCTTTGCACCTTCCCGCGCATAGGCTTCAGCAAAGCCAAGACCAATACCGCGCGCGGCACCAGTTATAAGGGCAACCTTGTTTTCTAGTCTCATAAGGAGTTCTCCGAGGAGCTATTTCAATAAAATCAACGATGCGTCTTCTTTTCAGACAGTAAAAGCGGGTGACGTTCGCGGCGTTCAAGTGCCAGACCATCAGATTTGAAGAGATGCGCATCGGCAGGATTAAAGCCAAGATTGGCGGCTTCATGCGTACGAGCAGTACTACCGCCACCTGCTTCGGCAACGATCAAATCTTTTGCTGCTGAATTTTGGACATAAAGATAAGTTTCGCCACCCAGACGCTCCACCACCATGATTTCTCCATCGAGAATGCCATCGCTTATCGGGTGAAGGTGTTCAGGGCGAACTCCGAGAACCAGCACTTCGCCAACATCGGCGCCTTCTGCCATAACTGGAACTGTTATGCTTTTACCGGTGCTGAGCTCGACAGTAACACCATGATCAGATACGGACTTGACCTTAACATTGACGAAATTCATGGTTGGAGAGCCGATAAAGCCCGCTACAAAGCGATTGACGGGATGGTGATAAAGCTCAAGCGGTGAACCAACCTGCTCAATCCTACCATCGCGCAGCACGACGATTTTATCAGCGAGTGTCATCGCCTCAACCTGATCATGCGTCACATAAATCATGGTTGCCTTCAGGCGGTCATGCAGGCGCGCGAGTTCGATGCGCATCTGCACGCGCAGGGCTGCATCAAGATTAGAGAGAGGTTCATCGAAGAGAAAGATCTTCGGCTCTCGCACCATAGCGCGGCCAATGGCAACACGCTGTCGCTGACCACCGGAAAGTTGGCGCGGCTTGCGGTCAAGAAGCTTATCAAGCTGGAGTGTATTGGCTATTTCTTCGACTTTGCGGTCACGTTCTGTCTTGGTTACCCCTGCAAGCTTGAGTGCGAAACCCATATTGTCTCGCACGTTCATATGCGGATAAAGAGCATATGTCTGGAAAACCATTGCCAGACCGCGCTCGTCGGGGGGCACATCATTGCATTGTTGGCCATCAATCGTCAGATCCCCGCCAGTGATCTCTTCCAGTCCTGCAATCATACGCAGAAGCGTTGATTTTCCCGAACCGGACGGACCAACAAAAACAACAAACTCACGGTCTTCGATATTCAAATCAACGCCTTTGATGACATCGACATTGCCGTAGGATTTGGTTGCATTATGAAAAGACAGCGTAGCCATTGCGTTCCCTTTATTTCACGGCACCGAAAGTAAGACCGCGCACCAGCTGGCGCTGCGTCATCCAACCAAAGACAAGAATTGGCGCGATAGCGAGCGTGGAAGCCGCCGAGAGTTTTGCCCAGAAAAGACCTTCAGGCGATGAGAAAGATGCGATGAAAGCAGTCAGCGGCGCTGCTTGTGAAGCCGTCAGATTGAGGCTCCAAAATGCTTCGTTCCAGCAAAGAATGATTGAAAGAAGTGCTGTTGATGCGATGCCGGGTAGGCTGAGCGGCAGCAACAGATAACGAATTTGCTGTCCGACCTTCGCACCATCCATTCGGCTCGCCTCAAGAATTTCATGAGGCACTTCTTTGAAGAAGGAATAGAGCATCCAGACGACAATCGGCAGATTGGAAAGTGTGAAGATGATAATCAGGCCTGTGCGTGTATCCAAAAGCCCACTATCGCGTGCGAGAAGATAAATCGGAACAAGCACGCCTACGGCTGGAAGCATCTTGGTTGAAAGCATCCAAAGAAGAAGATCCTTGGTACGCTTTCCAGGAAAGAACGCCGCCGCGTAGGCCGCTGGTACGGCAATGATAAGTGAAAGAAGGGTCGCTCCCAGGCTTTCAATCACGCTATTCATCGCATAACGGAAATAGTTCGCACGTTGATTGACCGCTTCAAAATTTTCAAGGGTAGGCGAAAAGAACAACTTTGGTGGTGCTACCGCATCAATTTCCGTTTTGAAGGCTGCCAGCAACATCCAAAATATCGGAAAGAACATCAAGAGCGCGACAGCCCAGCCAATAACACCGGCGGAGACCGTGGCTTTGTTGAGTTTACGTTTCGTCGCCATCTCCGTCTCCTAATTATCCAGGTTGCGCGCTACGGTGCGAATGAGGAAAAATGCGACGATATTGGCAAGGACGATAGCGATAACACCTGCCGCCGATGCACCGCCAATGTCCCATTGCAGAAGCGCTTTAAGATAGATGAAGTAGGTGAGCGTTGTGGTGGCAATGCCCGGGCCGCCCGAGGTGGTGACAAGAATTTCTGCGAAAATCGACAGAAGGAAAATCGTCTCAATCATGATGACAACCGAGATCGGACGCAGAAGATGCGGCAGGATGATGTAATAAAACATCGCCAACCCCTTTGCGCCATCAAGGCGTGCGGCTTCCATCTGCTCGCGATCCAGCGACTGCATGGCTGTCATCAAAATCAGCGTGGCAAAGGGTACCCATTGCCAGGAAACAATCATAATGACTGACGTCATTGGAAACTGTGAGAACCAGTCGATAACGGGCAAGCCGAAGCTACGCGAGATGAAAGCAAAAAAGCCGTTAACCGGATGCATCAGCAAGTTTTTCCAAATCAATGCAGACACGGTCGGCATGACGAAAAACGGCGCTATAACCAGAAGGCGCGCGATGTTCTTGCCGAAGAAATCCTGATCGAAAATAACGGCAAACAGGACACCAAATATGATGGATATTGCCAGCACAGATCCAAGTAGGATCAGTGTTTTGGCAATTGCAGACCATAAACCGGGGTCGGAAAGAAGAAACGAATAATTCGAGACCCCAGCAAAGCCGGTCACGAATGGATTAATCAGATTGTAATATTGAAACGAAAACCATAGCGTCATCGCCAATGGCACGATCATCCAGAGTAGCAGCACGATAACAGCTGGTGCAAGCAAAGGCCCCGTACGAATGCTACGGCGTGATCTGGATGCAAAACGAGACTTGGTGCCAACAACGGCAACGTTGCTAGATGGCATAAACGACCCTCCCTTTCCGCACGGCTCTCACTCCAATAAGACGCTTGCGAAAAATTCTGCCTGCTGCCCTGTTTTAATAATTGGGCAGCAGGTCTTTGGCATGTACCAGTTTATTTGATGTAACCGGCCTGTGTCATGATCTGCTCTGCCTGACGCTGCGCGCCATCAAGAGCTGCATCCACGCTCTGCTGGCCGGCAACAGCTGACGAAATCGCCTGGCCGACAATCGTGCCGATCGCCTGGAATTCAGGGATCGCTACGAACTGGATTCCAGTATAAGGAACCGGGTCCTTGGTTGGCTTGGTCGGATCAGCAGACTCGATCGCCTTGAGAACTGTTTCAGCAAAAGGTGCTGCCTTTTTATAGTTCTCATTGGCGTAAGTCGACTGGCGCGTGCCCGGAGGAACGGCAACCCAACCCTCTTTCTCGCCAACCAGATCAACATAGTCTTTCGACGTTGCCCATTTCAAGAATGACTTTGCGGCTTCCGCTTTGCTTGTCGAAGCAGGAATTGCGAGGTTCCACGACCAGGCCCACGCAGAACCATTCGGCGTTACTTCGACAGGTGCCTTTGTGAAAGCGACCTTATCCGCAACTTGGCTCTGCGTTTTGTCATAGATACGACCGGCTGCTGAGGTAGCATCAATCCACATAGCGCAATGACCAGTCGAGAACAAAGCCTGATTTTCATTAAAGCCGTTCGAGGTAATTCCGGGAGGTCCCGCTTCCTTCATCAGATCGACGTAGAAGTTGATCGCCTTCTTCCATTCATCGGAATTGATCTGTGGTTTCCACTGCTCATCAAACCAACGACCACCATAGGTATTCACGAGCGTACCGAGATAGGCCATATTTTCGCCCCAGCCCGGCTTACCGCGCAGGCAAAGACCATATTGCTCTTTCGACTTGTCAGTCAGCTTGGTGGCGAATTCTTTGATTTGCTCGTAAGTCGGCTCGCCCGGCATGGTAAGGCCGGCAGCATCAAACAGATCTTTACGATAAAGGGTGAACGAGCTTTCCGCATAAAATGGGACCGCATAAAGCTTGTCATCGACCGTGAGACCTGCTCGCACAGGCTTGATCAGATCGTCATAATCGTAATCGTCGCCCAGATCATCAACTTCGAGCAACCATCCAGCCTTCCCCCAGATTGGAGCCTCATAGCCGCCAATCGTCATAATGTCGAATTGACCGCTCTTGGTTGCAATGTCAGTGGTGACGCGCTGGCGCAAAACATTTTCTTCTAAAACCACCCAGTTAAGCTTGTTGCCGGTTTCCTTTTCCCACTCCGACGAAAGCTTCTGCATTATTATCATGTCAGCATTGTTGACTGTCGCTATGGTCAACTCTTCGGCACTCGCCGTACTCGCCATAATCACGCCACCTGCCACCGAGGCAATAAGCCCCGCTATATAAAATTTGTTTCGCATCTCGTCTCCTCCTTTACGAAAGCATAGCAAATTTCTTACATGTGTAAAATTTATCGCTCGTCGATCCATTCTTTGTCAAGCATGGTTTTCATTTGCATTTTAAGTCAAACGGACTCCGGCTTTTGAAAATTATTGCTATGGATTTTTTTATCACACTCAATAGTGATCTCCTCTAAAATAAAGTCTAGCACATCTCTCAGTTCACTGCATCAATCGGCGTAAAGTCAATTGTCCGCTTGACGTTTCGATTGACCTTTGACACTTTGATTTCATCTTGCTGGCAGGAAGAGCGATATAAGACCATACGCACTAAAATATTGATTACTATATTCTTTATGCGGATAATTGGGTGTTAGGCGCGTTCAGAACACCGCTTAAAAAGAACGCATCATCCCTAAGCAAGCAAACGTAATGTTCCAGTAAACTCAACAAATGTGGAACAGAGAATGGCGGACAGGACAATGAACGTGCGCAAAAATATCCGCACCATGGAAGACTTCTCCGAGTTCGTAGGACTGTCCCGTCCGACAGTTTCCAAGTATTTTAACGACCCGGATTCAGTGCGCCCGCAAACCCGTATACGGATTGAAACTGCGATAAAGGTATCCGGGTTCAGGCCAAATCTTTTCGCAGTGAACCTTAATAGACGACGCACGACAATTTTAGGAATTATCATTCCTAACCAGCTTGATCACTTCTACATGGCAATGACCCGAAGGCTACAAACACTTGCGGAGCGGCACGGATATCTGGCAATCGTGCTATCTTCGGACGGCAAACCTGAGTTGGAAAAAGAAGCCATTGAGACGTTGCGATCCCTCAATGTAGCTGGAGCCATCATTGCCCCTCTCGGCGAGCAATCGCATCATTCCACCCTCACACGTCTCTCCGAGGATGTGCCGATTGTTTATGTAGACTCTCCGCTCGATAGCACCTCACCTTTCGTTGGCACGGACAATTCGAAATCATTTCATCTGATTGTCGACTATCTGTGCCGTTCAGGAAGCGAGCCATGTTATTTTTCTATGCCGCTCGTCAACAACAATGCCATCAAACGACAGGAAGCCTATTGCACGGCGATGGAAAAACTTGGATTTACACCAAGGACGATCGAGCTGGAACAAAGCCGCAGCTGGGATTTCGAGCAATATGCCTTTGAACAAGCGTCACGTTTTCTGCGGGAAAAAGGCAAGTTTCCAACCAGCACGATCCTCTGTGCAAATGACCGTATTGCCTTTGGAGTTATCTCTGCCCTCTGGCAAGCCGGCATAAAGGTCGGCAGGTTGAATGACTGTAATATTCGTGTTGCCGGCCACGACAACAATCCGCTGTCTGAATACACTTGTCCGCCACTAACCACAGTTGCGCAGGACTATAACGAAATCGGACGACTGGCGATGGAGCTTTTGTTTCGCACACTCGGGGAAACCACGGAAAGCCAGTTGAGCATTCCGGCCGAAAGCCGCATTCTACTCAATGCGGAAATCAAGCTGCGCTTGTCCGCATGACATATAAATAAAAATGGCGGGCAATGCCCGCCATTTTCCGTGCAGCACGAAAGCCTTAGTTCAGGCCAAGCGTCCCGCGCAAGGTCGAAAGGTCTTCTGCAAGCGTGGTAATGGCGCCAGCCATAACTTTGCGATCTTCCTCAGTCAGCTTGTCGTATAATTCGTAGCCATCGCCCTTCTTGTATTTCGCAAGAATGTCGTTGACAGTTTTGAAGTTTGCATCCGACTTTTTCAAAAGCTCAGGATTTTCTTTTTCGATCAACGGACGGAACAGTTCAACGATTTTCTGGGAACCATCAACATTGGCCTGGAAATCCCAGATGTCCGTATGGCTATAACGGTCTTCTTCACCTGAAATCTTGGTTGCAGCGACTTCTTCCATCAAGGCTGCGGCGCCACCGACAACCTTTTCAGGAGGGAAGGTCATGTCCTTGATGCGCTTCTGAAGCTCAACAACATCTGCGTAGAGCTTATCCGCGATTGGCGCCAAGCCTTCGGTTGAGTTTTGCGCGAACAAGCCATATTCCAGACGATGGAAACCGGTAAAATCGTCCGACTTTTCCGCATCTTCATGATCATCAGCGCGGCTGTCAATTGACGCATCAAGATCGGCAAAAAGCTCTGCAATCGGTTCGATCTTTTCATAGGAAACGCGCGAGGATGGATAAAGCTCTTTCGCCTTAGCCAGATCGCCAGCCTTGATTGCGTCGGTGAAAGCCTTTGTGTCCTTCACGAGCACATCAAGATTATCCTGAACGTAAATCTTATAGTCAGCGATTGGCTGAACGAGATCGAGTGGGGAAACTTCGGCCTTTGCAGCACCAAAGCTGAGAGACAGAGCGACGACACAAGCCGACGCGAGCAATGGCAGACGATATTTCATATTTACCTCTCCGTGGTGATAAGACCTTCACCCACGCGCATTCTGCGGCCCACTCGCCTGCAGGAGTGCGCGTGCGTAAAAGTCATCCTGATTTTTCACGCCGGGTAGCGTGAAGAAATAACCGCCGCCGATCGGCTTGATATACTCTTCCAGAGGTTCACCATCGAGGCGCTTCTGAACAGTGATAAAGCCCATTTCCAAATCAGCCTGATAAGCAATGAACAGCAGCCCCATATCAAGCTGGCCAGACTTCGTAACACCATTGGAATAGTTGAACGGACGGCGCAAAATAAGATGTTGTTCGGCATTGGCATCGCGTGGATTGGCCAGCCGAATATGCGCATCCATCGGCGTAACCTTACCCTCTGGGTCTTTTGAATAATCAGGCACATCAGCTTCGGTTTTACCATCAAACGGTGCACCGCTATCTTTTTCGCGCCCGAAAATAGTCTGTTGCTCCTGCAACGGGGTGCGATCCCAGCGCTCGACAAAGTTGCGAATGATACGCACCGCCATATAGCTGCCATTTGCCGCCCATTCCGGCTCACCTTTATCGGGTTGTATCCAGACAATGCGATCCATAAGCGTTTTGTCAGCGGCATCGGGATTGGCAGAACCATCGCGGAAACCGAGGAAATTGCGCGCGCTTTCCTTGGCTTTTGGAGAATGCGGCGGCTGCACAGGAACAGAGCCTTCCTGTTTCCAGCGGACCATCAGAAGATCAGGCATGTTCTTCATGATATCGCGCAGCGCATGGATGTTGGTGTCTGCGGTGTTCGAGCAGAACTGGATTACCAGATCGCCATGGCAGAGATCTTTTTGCAAGGCGTCATTGGGAAAGCCCGTCATGCGCTGCAAGTGCTTTGGCTTGAACGGCTTCAGCCCAAAACGATCATCAAAGAGCGAATTCCCCAAGCCCACGGTGATCGTGAGGTTATCTGGTGTAACCGTTGGCCCGAGAATGCCGGAATCAGCAGGCGGGAATTTCGGATCAAGCACTGGTGGCTTGCCCCCCTTCATGAGAAAGGCTGCGCGCTCTGTTAAAAGCTTGAACATGCGTTCAAGGTCTGCGCGGTCACGCGCCAGAACATCGAACGAGGCGACAAGACCAGTTGCTGGACGCGGCGTCACAATGCCGGGCTGATGCATACCATAAAACGGCTGGCTCTCCTGCAACTTGTCGCTTTCAGGCGCGTTGGTTACGCTCTCTGAAGAAAGTGAATTGTTGGAAGAGCGTGCATGAGCCACTTGCGATGCAAGCACGCTTGCAACCCCCGTAGCACCGGCACCGAGTAAAATTGCACGGCGTTCTGGCGATGCTACGCTGTCTTTTTTAACATTCTCGTTCTTGAAAAATTTCTTGGACATTAATCCACTCCAAGTTGATCGCGGAGTTTTGAAAACTGGTCGGCGAGAGCCATCGCGCCGTCCTTGATTTTCGCCTTCTCATCACTGGAAAGCGTGTTATATGCCTTGCCATTCTGAGCGCTAAGCAGCGCCTTCACGACAGACACCTGAGCATCAATCCCTTCAAATGCCTTGGGATCGACTTTGACGACGATCGGACGCAACACGTCCGCTGTCTTGGCGGCGCCTTCAACAAGGCCTGCAAATACCTGCAAATCTGTATGTGCGTAACGATCATCGCCTGCATCCCCAGCGGTGGACGCAAAGCGATTGAGCGCCGATGACGTGCCCGCCAGCATTCGGTCAGGCGAAATACGCAGCGCACGAATGCGATCCTTCAGGCCAGCCGCGTCTTCTACCAATTTATTGGCAACGGGCTGCAAACCTTCCAGCGATTTTTGTTCAAACAGTCCATATTCGATACGATGCAGGCCACCAAAGGCTGGGTCCTGCTCACGCTTTTCAAAGAAATCAGCGCGCGCATTGATTGCCGTATCAAGATCAGAGAAAGCTTCTGAAACTGGAGCGATACGTGCGTAAGCCTCGCGTGCTGGTGCATAAGCGGCCTGTGCAGCTTCGATATTGCCGTTAGAAATGGCATCGGAAAGCGTTGCAACGGCCTTCTGGAATTCGACAACTTCGGTTGCAAGATAAATCTGATACTCAGCCAGTGCACCGAGGAATGCCGTCAACGGCAACTTGCCTTTTTCAGCTTCGCTGCTTGCCGATGGCGTTACGATCAGCTTGCCGCGCGGGTTGGAAAGAAGGCCACAAGTAATCTGATATTCGCCCGGCGAAAGCTTCGCTGACAGTGTTTGTTTGAAGCCCGGCGCGATATTCTCCCGCTCTTCGAGCACCATGACACCATCAAGAATTTCCCACTCAACCGAGCGGTCCGACTTGTTGACGATTTCAAAAACCGTGCGCCCTGCAGGAACTGTCAACTCATTTGGATCGCAGCTTTTCGCATTGACCACGATCTGCACTTTGCCATCGCCATCTGCATGGCGCGATTTATCTGAAACGCGCGAGGCGTAATAGAAAGCAGCACCCGCCGCCAACACCAGAACAATGGCCAGCACCAGCACCAAGCGCGCAAGGTTGCGCGAGAATGGTGCAGTGGATTTCGGGCTTTTCGGCTGGGTCATAAAAAATCTCTTCGATTAAGCTGCGTTCTTGGCGGCAGCACTTTGCGCAGGTGCGGAAGGCGGCATCAGGAAAATTATGAGCGCAGGCACAAGGAACCCGACATAGGCAACCACTTCGCTGATCGTCGGTGTCGCGATATAGCCAAAGATACCGGCCAGAACCGAGCCAAGGGTGCTATCAAGTGGCAGGATTTCGCTCATATCGAATACGACCGTCTGGAAGTGGTTCCAGATGCCGGCTTCATGAAGCGCCATGACGGAGTTAGCCAGAATGCCCGCTGCAATGACCAGGATGAAAACACCGGTCCAGCGGAAAAAGCGCCGCAAATTGAGTTTGAGGCCACCACGGTAAATGCCGTAGCCAACAAACGCTGCCAGAACCACACCCAACAGCGCACCAAGCGGCGCTTCGCCGCCTTCGCTCTGCTGGAATGCAGCAAGCAGAAAGAAGACAGATTCAAGCCCTTCGCGCGCCACAGCAAAAAACACCATCAGAATAAGACCGAAGCCCTTATGTGTCGGCGTTTCAAAAGCTGCATCGATTGAATGATGCAGCTCAGCCTTGATGGAACGGGCAGCCTTGCGCATCCAGAAAACCATGGAAGTCAGCACGAAAACAGCAATAAGCCCAATGATAGCCTCAAAAAGCTCCTGTGCCTTTTGCGGGAATTCTGCGCTGATAAGCTGGAGAATTGCGCCGACAGCCAGCGATAAAGCGATTGCCAGCAGGACACCGATCCAGACAACGGGCATCCATGCGCTGCGCCCTGTCTGATGCAGGTAGCTTGCGATGATACCAACGATCAGCGCTGCTTCCACGCCTTCGCGGAACATAATGAGAAATGGTACGAGCATTCAAATTTATCCAAAAGACAGAGTTGTCAACCTGCCCCTCAATTAACTCTCTTAAAACCGGCAGAAGCCTTCCTTTATTTGTCATCTTTTTATATCCATGCCATCAGTACTGCAAGCAAAATGAACTTGACCCACATAGGAATGTTTTAGAATTATTCTAACCATTTCAAAAGCTTATAGAGTCAACAATAAGAGAATGATCACATTCTGCCTAGTTTGAGGGAGCCTGAATAAGCTCTTGAAAAGACTAAAAACTATGGCTTTTACAGATGCGAAATGATCGATAAAAACGCAGCCAGCGCGCCAGATGATCTCTACACGGCCTCTGTTCATGACTTGAGTGTGATCCGGATTCTTCATTCGCATTGATGCCAATGTGCTTACGATATATCTTGCAGACATGAAGTGCTGAAAATCCTTGCCAGAACTTTTGGGCGCAATTTATGAGTCGCAACCGTACCGGCGATGGAACAGGTGATTGTTTCGATTTGGAGCACTCTCGTGGCAGAAATGGCCACTAATATTGACCAATCATCGTCTAAAAATTGTTGAACAATCAAAAAGTTTCAGAATTTTCCGAAATGGTCAAAAATTTCGTCATTTAGGGCTTGAAGAATAGTGTCAACGGGTCCATATGACAGGTGCTTACCGCTTGCGCCTCCTCCCATTGCGCGCGGTAAGTGTTCCCCTCTGGAGGTTTGCCTTTATGGCACCTTCATAACTTAGCCGGACTTTTTAGTCCGGCTCTTTTTTTGCCTAAATTTCAGTAAGTTAGAACAAAAATAAAAAAGCGCCACGTTCCCGCAGCGCTTTTTATGATCATGCATAATGTTCTTGAAAAATGATTGAATGGGAACAGAGTTCTCATCATCATTCCGGCACTCAAAAGCCATTTCCTGTTCTTTTGCTGATAAACAATTCCAACAGGAAGAACCGGAAATTTTATCTCAAACGGAGCGATAGAGTACCGCTCCGTTCCCTCGCTTAACAAAGTGTTACTAGCCGTAAGACGCAACGGGTGGGCAAGAACAGATAAGATTTCTGTCACCCCCCACATTGTCAACGCGACTGACCGGCGGCCAATATTTTGCTGTCGTGTCAAAGTCGCCACCCAGCGCACTTGCCGGGAACACGGCTTCCTCACGCGTGTAGGGATGTGTCCAATCGGACGCCAGTGTATCGCCTGCCGTGTGCGGTGCGTTGGCTAGTGGATTATCATCCTTCGGCCAGACACCATCGGCAACCTTTTTCGCCTCACCTGCAATGGCAATCATCGCATCGCAAAGACGGTCGATTTCCGACTTTGGCTCAGACTCGGTCGGTTCAATCATCAGCGTTCCGGCAACCGGCCATGACATGGTCGGTGCGTGGAAACCATAGTCGATGAGGCGCTTGGCAACATCTTCCACGGTGACGCCTGCGCTGTCTTTGAGCACGCGCGTATCCACGATGCACTCATGCGCCACACGATCATGCGCGCCAGTATAAAGGATCGGATAAGCGTCCTTCAGGCGATGCGCGATGTAGTTGGCGTTGAGGATTGCAGCCTCGGTTGCCTTCTTGAGACCGTTACCGCCCATCATGCGGATATACATCCACGTAATGACCAGAATGGATGCACTGCCAAACGGTGCTGCGGAAACAGCGTGCTTGGAACCCAGATCAACATGCCCTGGCAGATAAGGCACCAGATGCTTGGCCACGCCAATGGGACCGACACCCGGACCGCCGCCGCCATGTGGAATGCAGAAGGTCTTGTGCAGGTTCATGTGGCAGACGTCTGCGCCAATGTCGCAAGGACGCGCAAGGCCAACGAGTGCATTGAGGTTTGCACCGTCGAAATAGACCTGACCGCCATTGTCATGGACAATCTCGCAGAAAGCCTTGATACCTTCTTCGAACACGCCATAGGTCGACGGATAGGTGATCATGAAGGCCGCGAGATTATCGCGATGCTTCTCAGCCTTGGCTTTCAGATCATCAATGTCGATATCGCCATCCGGACGGCAATTGACGACCACAACGCTCATGCCAGCCATCGATGCGCTGGCAGGATTGGTGCCATGCGCAGAAGATGGGATCAGGCAAATGTTGCGATGACCTTCGCCGCGTGCCTGGTGATAGTGGCGGATTGCGAGAAGACCCGCATATTCGCCCTGACTGCCAGCATTTGGTTGTAGCGATACGCCTGCAAAGCCGGTGACTTCGCAAAGCCATGCTTCGACATCCGAGGTCATCTTGGCATAGCCGGTCGTCTGCGCGGCAGGTGCGAACGGATGCAGATTGGCAACCGTGTTCCAGCTCACCGGCATCATTTCTGCTGCCGCATTGAGCTTCATCGTGCAGGAGCCAAGCGGGATCATCGCACGATCAAGCGCCAGATCCTTATCGGCCAGACGACGCAGGAAGCGCATCATCTCGGTTTCGGAGCGGTGCGAATGGAACACGTCCTGTGTCAGGAAGCCGTCACCGCGTCCTTTACCCGGAACCAGCAGATCGTCGTTGCCAACTGGCTTTGCACCAAACAAAATGGCGAGTGCTGCAAGATCGTCTTCGGTCGAGGTTTCATCAAAGGTCACACCAACCGTATCCGCATCGATGATGCGGATCAGACGACCACCTTTATCGGCTTCTGCGGAAATGTTTGCGGCTTTGCCCGGAACTTTGATCGTAACCGTGTCGAACAGGCTGTCGCCTGCAATTTCGACACCCGCAGCCTTGAGGCCAGTTGCAAAACGCGATGCAAGAGTAGCAACGCGCGTTGCAATGGCTTGAAGACCTGTCGGGCCGTGCCAGATAGCAAAGGCTGCTGCCATATTGGCGAGCAGCGCCTGCGCGGTGCAGATGTTCGAAGTCGCCTTGTCGCGGCGGATATGCTGCTCGCGGGTCTGGAGTGCCAGACGATAAGCGGCACGGCCATGCGCATCGACCGACTGGCCGACAATACGGCCCGGAATGATACGCGTCAGCGGCTCGGATACTGCGAGATATGCAGCATGTGGACCACCAAAGCCCATTGGAACGCCAAAGCGCTGCATGGAGCCGACAGCCATGTCAGCGCCCCACTTGGCAGGGGCTTCCAGAATAGTCAGCGCCAGCGGATCAGCAACAGCGATGACAAGAGCGCCCTTGGCCTTGGCATCGGCAATGACAGCAGTGAAGTCGCCATAAACACCGCGCGTATCCGGCCATGGGATGACGACCGCAGCGGTGTTATCGTCGACAACACTTCCGGCTTCAACCTGCCAGCCAAGTGGCTCCGCGCGGGTGTTGATCACATCAACGCTCTGCGGATGCAGATCGCCTGCAAGCAGAACCCGCTCACGCTTGTCGCGATGATGACGAATGGCAACGCCCACAGCTTCAGCAATGGCTGTCGCTTCATCCAAGAGCGAAGCGCAGGCAACCGGAAGACCGGTTAACTCGGCAACAAGCGTCTGAAAGTGAAACAGAAGCTCCAGACGGCCCTGGCTGATTTCCGACTGATAAGGCGTGTAAGCCGTGTACCAGGCTGGATTTTCAAACAGGTTGCGCTGAATGACAGGTGGTGTCTGCACACCATGATAGCCCGCACCGATGAAGCTCTTCTTCACCACATTGCGGCCCATGATTTCATTAAGCTCCGCAAGGGCTGCGTGTTCGCTCAAAGCTGCCGGCAGATCAAGCGCACGGTTCAAGCGGATGGATGCCGGAACAGCCTGCGTAATCAGTGTTTCCATGGAAGGAAGGCCGAGCGCTGCAAGCATTGCACGCTCGTCTTCCACACGTGGCCCGATATGACGGGCAACAAAGGGTAGAACAGTTACCGTCATTTTTTTATCCTACGAGTTTGTCATAACCGGCCTTGTCGAGAAGCCCCGAAAGCTGGCCTTCATCGGAAAGCTTGAGCTTGAACAGCCAGCCATCGCCTTCTGCAGCTTGATTAACGAGAGCCGGGTCACTTGAAACGGCTTCGTTCACTTCAACGACTTCACCATCGACCGGCGCATAGACGTCGGAAGCGGCCTTGACCGATTCAACAACGACGATGCTCTCGCCCTTGGAAACAGTGCGACCGATTTCCGGCAGATCGACGAATACGAGGTCGCCCAGCTGCTCCTGTGCGTGGATCGTGATGCCGACAGTGGCAACGCCACCCTCGACGCTGATCCACTCATGATCTTCGGTGAACAGGATATTGGCCATGGAAATCATCCTTTGCGATAGCGATGCGGTGTGAAGGGAAGTGCATGAACATCAACGGGAACCTTGTTACCGCGGACATCAGCAAAAATGCGGGTACCAGGCACTGCGAGGCTTGCCTCGACATAACCCATGGCAACCGGAAAACCTACGGATGGGCCGAAGCCACCCGATGTAACAGTGCCAATCTGAAAACCGGATTCGTCAAAAAGTTCTGCACCAGCACGAACAGGCTGACGGCCTTCCGGCTTAAGGCCAACGCGCTTGGCGGTTGCACCCTTAGCAATCGCGTCAAGCACGGCTTTGGCGCCATTAAAGGCAGCCTTTTCACGCACAGGCTTGGTGATTGCCCATGTGAGACCGGCAGAGACCGGATCGGTTTCCGGCGTGATGTCCTGACCGTGCAGGCAAAGACCCGCTTCAAGGCGCAGGCTGTCGCGAGCGGCAAGGCCAATCCATTCGACGCGTTCGTCAGCCAGAAGCTTGGTTGCAAGCGCACGCGCCTCATCGGCAGGCAAGCCAATTTCAAAACCGTCTTCGCCGGTATAGCCCGAACGGGTCATGAACCAGTTAGGATTGGGTTCAAAGCCGCTCATAAAACCGAGTTCTGCGCCTTTAAGACCGGCATCATTAATCACGCTTTCGGCTTCCGGCCCCTGAATGGCCAGAAAAACGCGATCCAGCGGATTGACCGTTACATCCTTGCCAGATGCCGCTTCATTGAGGTGTTCAATATCAGCGCTCGCATTGCCGGCATTGGCAACAACCATGAACCGGTCCTCACCCAGACGCGTGACAATAAGATCGTCAAGAACGCCGCCCTTTTCATTGAGGAAGAGCGTATATTTCGATTGGCCGGTTTTCAGAACCGACGGATCAAGCGGACAGGTTTGCGCAATAAGCGCAATTGCGTCTGCGCCCGAAACCTCAATCAGCTTCATATGAGAAATATCGAAAAGGCCGACATGCTCACGCGTGTGAAGATGTTCCTTCATAACGCCAAGCGGATAAGTGATCGGCATATTCCAGCCAGCAAAACCGCCAAAGCGTGCGCCAGCTTCCTCATGCAGATCCTGCAAAGGCAGGGTATTCAAGTGTGCGGTATCGCCCATAACAACTCCAGAGTCGCACGTATGCCTCCGCGAAATGCGGTTGCTTCGTGCCCCTCTGTCTCAAGCCTGAGAGACTCGCATAGCTATAAAGCTACACTTACACCTTCGGCGCAGGGTTTCCCCCGACTTTCCAGAGTTGCCTTACCCGCCTGCGGTTCCTTGTACCTGAGAGATTTCGGGCGATTTCCCCTTCGGTGGCCAACTTGCATCAGCTCTCTCCCGCAGACAAACAGTGACAGAACGATCTCGTAAAACACAACGCTCCATCACACGACATGATTGACTTATCTCAATCCGCTTTGGGAGTCATGCAGAATTGTTGCCTTCAACCGACAAATTCCCGGATTTTTGCGACAAGAATCTGCGCGCGCCCGTTATGCAAAAGAACTCTCTAAGTAGGAGCGAGACGAGCATGGGCCGACCTATCCATTAACACCTTAGAAAGGATTATGTCGGTGGAGCGCCTTAAAATCAGTGATTTGGTCATGTGGTGAGATGATTGTGATTATAAAATGACCAAGTCGCGCAAAATCCATGCAATCGACAGGCTAAATTGCACAGCAGCTATGCAAATCTGGCTCTGCAACTTTCGAAGCGAGCAGCCTATATGCTGTGGGCAACAAAGAGATTTGATTTTTGACTAGGTGAGAGAAATGAACCTGATCCGCTCGTACAACAACTGGCGCCGTTACCGTAACACTGTAAACGAACTGAGCCGCCTGAGCCCACGCGAACTGAACGACCTCGGCATTATGCCTTCGGAAATTCCATTCGTTGCACGTAAGGCTGCTGCTCGCTAAGAGCGCGCCATCAAAAGGCTTAAGCCTAATAAGAACCGCGACACTTAAAACCACGCGGTTCTAAAGTTTTCAGAGTTTTCACCGGGGTGTTCCCTCCTCCCATTTTCCTCGGTGATCTCAAGACCGGACCTCCTCCTCCCATTCCGGTCTTACCCTAAATGACACCTGCCGCTCCTCCCGCGGCGGGTGTTATTTTTTGTTCAAATGAGCCGCAAACAAGCAGATTATTTGGCAGCCACGACCTCGATTTCAACCTTGAATTCTTCGCGCGTAAAGCCGGAAACAATCATCAGTGTCGAGGCTGGTGCAGGTTGCGGAAACAGACGGTCCCGCACATCCATATAGGCACGCATATAAGCGCGATCCGTCACATAAGCATTGATGCGCACGACATTGGAAAATTCCATACCGCCATCGCGCAGGATACGGCGGATATTTTCAAAGCAAAGTTCTGCCTGCGCACCTGCATCTTCCGGCACGGAACCATCCGGCGCAATGCCAAGCTGGCCAGAGCAGAATACCAGCTCTGCCCCTGCATTTACTTTCACACCATGGCTATAAGCAGCAAAAGGTGCGGCCATATCGGCTGGCAGCAGATGTTTCAAAACAGTCATTCTATATCCTTAAGTCTTTGGCGCTGCTGCGAGCAATTCTTTGAGCCGTGCAGCGCCCGCTGCAATATCGTCTTCAGTGGGGTTGATACCCGCTGCAAGAAGCCGCCGGGCGATCATGTGATCCGCCGGACGGTTGATGGAATCGACCGCAATCAGCTTGTCGCCCGCGAAATGAAATACCGAGAACGCATTATCTTCGAGGTTGCCCAACACAATATGACGGTCGGCATCGAATGACAGGCCAGCGGTCTGTAACTTCATGTCACCCTGATCCGACCAGAACCATGCCACATCACGAAAAGGGGTGCCGCGACCAACAATCGAGCGTGCAACATGCTTGGCTTGATCGGTCGCATTCTGCACTGATTCCAGTCGAACGCGACGACCTGCATGGAAATGCACATAGCTCACGCAATCGCCAATCGCATAAACATGCTCACTCGACGCACGCATATGCTCATCCACCACGATACCATTATCGACAACAAGTCCGGTGTCGCGTGCAAGCTCGACATTTGGAACAGCACCCGTACCCAGCACCACCATATCAGCTGGGAAAAGCGTGCCATTGGCTGCTTTTACATCTGTCACGCGGCCGTCTTTGCCTTCAATGGCCTCAACACCCACACCTGTCAGAAGCGTAATATCCGCAGCACGGCTGCGTGTTTCAACATGCGATGAAATATGTGTGGCAACCGAACGCCCCAGTACGCGAGGAGCGGCTTCAATCAAGACCGTCTTCTTGCCAAGACCGACTGCGCTATGCGCCATTTCAAGGCCGATAAAGCCACCACCGATAATCACCACATTTTCAACACGTGGCATCATCTGGGCAATGCGGCGCGCATCCTCCAAACGGCGTAGCGTGACAACACCACTCAGATCAACGCCCGGCATATCAGGAATGCGGGCGCGCGCACCGGTCGCAAAAACCAGCTCCGACCAATTGAGCACCTCGCCGTCATCAAGCGTGACAGTCTTATCCGTCAAAGACACATGCTCAACGCTGCGCCCAAAAAGCATTTCAATATTATTATCGCGATAAGCGCTCTCCGGGCGCAGCACCAAAATCCCGCTTTCAGGTGCTTTCAGATAAGACTTGGAAAGCGGCGGCTTGTGATAGGGGATATCCTGCTCATCATTGATCAGGACAATTTCGCCCGCATAGCCTTCCTGTCTCAGACTGATTGCAGCCTGCGAACCTGCATGGCCCGCACCAATAATAATGCATCTGTTGTCCATCGGACCTCCGGGGATTTTCCGCGTATCATAATCATGTGGCGGGCTGTCGCGTGGCGAAATCGTCACGGATTCACACCTTAATTGCATGCATCGCTATTTTTTTAAACATTTAGTTTGACCGATCGGTCAGATTGTTTAGTAAAAAGCTTTACCGCCTCCCAAGAATGCAGGAGCCACCACCTTGAAAAGATATTGGTCTGAGTACACGAGCGAAGCGTTTTCCCGCCTCGAGCGTGAGAAGGTCGTGGCGGTTCTGCCCGTCGGCGCAATTGAACAGCACGGGCCTCATCTGCCACTGGCGGTGGATGCGGCGATTGTGGATGGCATGGTCAGAGAAACCATTGCCCGCCTGCCCAATGAGAGCCACGCGCTTTTTCTGCCAACGCAGGCCATCGGCAAAAGCAATGAGCACAGCCTTTACCCCGGCACGCTGACATTCTCGGCAGAGACTCTCATTCGCATGTGGTGTGAAATTGGCGCCTGCGTTGCCGCAAGCGGCGTTCGCAAAATGGCACTGCTCAACAGCCACGGCGGCCAAATCACCGTCATGGACATTGTGGCGCGCGAATTGCGTATCAAACACAAGATGATGGTGTTCAGCGTCAACTGGTTTGGCCTCGGAATGCCGGAAGGCGTTTACAGCGAGCACGATCTCAAGCACGGCATTCATGCCGGTGACATGGAAACCTCGGTCATGCTCGAATTCCACCCCGATCTGGTGGACATGTCGAAGGCACAGAATTTCCGCACACTGACCGAAACACTCGCTTCTGATTACAAGCATCTGTCACTCGGCGGTGGAGCGAAGCCCGCTTGGCAGATACAGGACATCAATCCTTACGGCGCCGCTGGCGATGCTACGCTCGCATCTGCCGAAAAAGGTCGTAAGACCATCGACTTTGCTGCCGAGCGGCTGGTCGAAGTTCTGGCCGAGATTGAACGAGCGCCGCTCTCGTGGCTTGATAACCAACCTGCCTGGTAAGGACGATGAGCGTGGCCCCCAACTCGCAAACTCCATCTTCCCTGATTGATATAAACAGCGTTTATAAGCAATATGGCACGGGCGTCATTGCGGTCAGCGATATGTCGCTCAAGATTGAACAAGGTCAATTCGTAAGCTTCCTCGGCCCATCGGGCTGCGGCAAGAGCACAGCGCTGCGCATGATCGCGGGCCTTGAATCCATTTCGGCAGGCGACATTCGTGTCAATGGCCATGCACCGGGCAAAGGCCCCATTGGTGCGCAGGACATCGGCTTTGTGTTTCAGGAACCGACGCTCATGCCGTGGGCCAGCGTTTTCGACAATGTTTATTTGCCGCTGCGTCTTTCCGGCATGTCGCGCAAAGATGCCACGCCGCGCGTCGAAGAAGTGCTCACACAGGTAGGTCTGTCGCGCTTTGCCGATGCCTATCCGCGTGAGCTTTCGGGCGGCATGAAAATGCGCGTTTCCATTGCCCGTGCACTGGTCACACGTCCGCGCCTTCTGTTGATGGATGAGCCTTTTGCGGCACTTGATGAAATGACGCGCTTCAAGCTCAACAATGATGTGTTGCGGCTCTGGCAAGAACACGGCCTGACCGTGATCTTTGTCACGCACAGCGTTTATGAGTCTGTCTATCTCTCAAACCGCGTCATCGTCATGGCTGCACGCCCCGGACGCGTGGTTGCGGATATTGCGATTGAAGGCAGCTATCCTCGCGCTGAAAATTTCCGCACCACAGAAGCTTACGCAACAGATTGCGCCCGCGTTTCCGATGCACTCACCGCAACGCTTTCGTCGCAAGACATTGACCACTGAGGACAGGGAAATGCAAAACCAAACGCCTGTTCTGAATTCCGAACAACACCGCCTCGCCCGTCGTGAACGCAATCTGCGCATCATCATGCCAACGCTTGCGATCATCATCGCACTTGGCATCTGGGAAGGTCTGGTGCGCTATTACAATGTGCCGCATTACCTGATCCCTGCTCCGTCGCTCATCGGCGAGACGCTGATCAAAGACGGGCCATCGCTGATGAACTCCATGTGGTTTACAGTTAAGCTCACGCTGATTTCGCTGCTCTGCGCGATTGTCGGCGGCGTTCTGCTCGGCATGATCTTCGCACTGTCGCGACCAATCGAAATGGCTTTCTTTCCGTTTGCCGTCATTCTTCAGGTAACGCCGGTGATTGCCATTGCACCGCTGATCCTGATCTATGTCCGCGATACGTTTTCAGCCCTGCTGATCTGCGCGTGGATTGTGGCTTTCTTCCCGATCCTGTCAAACACAGTCATCGGCCTGCGTAGCGCGGATCATAATCTGCGTGATCTATTCAAGCTTTATCGTGCCTCACCATGGCAGCGACTGCGCTATCTGCTTGCGCCAAGCGCCCTGCCTTATTTTATGGCAGCACTCAAGATCGCTGGTGGGCTCTCGCTGATCGGTGCTGTGGTGGCTGAATTTGTTGCAGGCAGCGCCGGCCAGAGCACTGGCCTCGCCTCGCGTATTCTGGAATCGAGCTTCCGCAATGAAATTCCGCGCATGTTTGCGGCCCTTTTCCTCGTTTCGCTGCTGGGCATTGTGATTTTCCTCATCACAAGCTGGCTGTCGCGCCTTGTGCTGGGACGCTGGCATGAAAGCGAGATTCGTCGTGAGCGCTGATATGTTGAAAGGCATCGCCATTGCTGGCCGCAGCGGTCATTACGACATCAGTATCGATGATGGGCGCATTGCATCGCTGACGCCAGCGCAAACAACAGGCGGCGGCTTTGTCACACCGCTTCTCGCTGATGTGCATGTGCATCTCGACAAGACATTCACCATTGGCCGTATTGCCGAGCGTGGCCGCGCCAAAGTCGAATGTCTGTTCGATGCCATTGATCTGATGAATATTGATCGCGAGAGCTGGAATGCCGAAGACATTCGCGCACGCGCCACACGCGGTCTTGAGGCAGCCTATGCGCAAGGCGTTGGCGCCATCCGAACCCATGTTGACTGGACAACGCCAGATGTGCCGACCGCGTGGCCAGTGCTGAACGAGCTGCGCGAGGAATGGAAAGACCGCATCGATCTGGAGCTTGCAGCCCTTATCCATGGCGATCTTGTGCTTGATGCAGGTTCAGCAATTGCTGAGCGCGTGGCAAATGATGGCGGCGTGCTTGGTGCTTTCTTCTATCGCAATGCTGATCTTGATGCCAAAATCGAAGAAATGTTTCGTTTGGCCATCCGGCATGATCTCAAGCTCGACTTTCACGTCGATGAAGGGCTTGAATTGGAAGCGGATGGCTTCTCGCTGATTGTTGCTGCAACCAAGCGTTACAAGATGGCGGGCCGCGTTCTTTGCGGTCATGCCTGTTCGCTTTCGCTGCGTTCGCCGGAAGAACTAAGCCGCATTCTTAATGCTGCCGCGGATGCGGGAACTGCACTCGTGTCGCTACCGACATCCAATCTCTATCTGCAAGACAGGCTTGGCGGAAAGTCGCCACGTCTTCGCGGTGTAGCACCGCTGAAAGAAGCGCGTCGCGCGGGCATAGACGCCATGCTTGGCTCCGACAATGTGCGTGACGCTTTCTATCCCTATGGCGATTACGATCCGCTTTCGGTTCTGCGTCTGGCAGCACCGGTCTGCCACCTTGAGCCGGATGAATGGCTCGACAGCATCACCACCCTGCCCGCCCGCTTCATCGGAAGCGACCGCGTTCAAGAGCTGTTTGAGGGTGGGCGCACAAATTTCATCTGGTATGAAGCCACAGACATTAATGATCTCATCAGCCGTCCGCAGGCGCGTCGCGTCGTCTGGCGCGATGGTATAAAAATTTAATCGGAGAACCCCATGAATTCTGCCGCACCACAGCGCATCTATGACTGGGCCGCGTTTCGCGCCGAAATCGAAGGCATCCGCATTTATGACGACCCCAAGCAGGTCGAACTGCGGTCCCGCGATTATTTCTGGTATAGCCCGATCCTGACGGAAGATATCGGCCATTATTTGGGCGACCTCGTCGTCATCCCGAAAGATCAGGATGAAGTGCGCCGCGTGGCGGCCGCAGCAGCCAAACTTCGCATTCCAATCACCGTTCGCGGCGGCGGCACCGGCAATTACGGCCAGTGCGTTCCGCTTGAAGGCGGCGTCATTCTCGATATGACCAAGATCGACCGCATCATCGCAATCGAACCCGGCAAGGTTCGCATTGAAGGTGGCGCGCGTATTTCACGCCTCGATGATGCCGTGCGTGAAACGGGACAGGAACTGTTGATGTATCCCTCGACCCGGCGCATTGCCACCATTGGCGGCTTTTTCTCAGGCGGATCGGGCGGTATCGGCTCCTTGCGTCACGGCATGTTGCGCGATGACGGCAACGTATTTTCTGTGAAGGTTCTCACCGTTGAACCAGAGCCAAAAATCATCGAACTCAAAGGCCGCGATATCCATAAGGTGCAGCACGCCTATGGCACCAACGGTATCATTCTTGAACTTGAAATCGGTCTCACCAAAGCGACAGAATGGGTGCATACTGCTGCATTATTCGATACTTATGAGGCAACGCTGAATTTCTGCCTTAAAGCGCTCGAAGACGATCTCGACTGTTATCTGCTGACAACGGTCGATCGTCGATTTGCACGTTTCTACACCAAGTTTGGTGATCTTTTCCCGTCCGACAAGGATGCAGTTTTTGCAATGATCGCGCCGGAAGAAGTGGCGCGTTTCGAACGACTGGCCACAGAGTTTGGCGGTAAGGTTTCCTTCTCGATGACACTGGATGAGTTGCACAAGGCGGGTTTACAGCCTGCTTACGAATGCGGCTGGAACCACACCACTCTTCAGGCGCTGAAGGCTGAGCCGGGCTGGACCTATTTGCAGGTGGCCTATCCACGGCCGTTCGACGTCGATGTGGTGACACGCCAGATCGAACGCTACGGCGACACTCAATATATGCATCACGAAATGGCGCGCCTGGAAGGCGAAGTGCAGATTTTCGCCCTGCCGCTTGTGCGCTTTGAAGGCCGTGATGAAATGTACCGCCTGATCGATGAACTCGAACAGGTTGACGGCTGCGATATTTACGATCCTCACGCCTATACCATCGAAGATGGTGGCATGAAGGAAATCGACAGCGTGCAGATCGAATTCAAAAAACAGGCGGATCCTTATGGACTGCTTAATCCCGGCAAAACCCGTGGCTGGACCGCCGACATGGCATTGAAGAATTAATCAAGGGGAACCAAAATGAAAAAGACACTCGTTGCAGGACTTGCTGCATTCACCATGGGCCTTTCCGCACAGATGGCCTATGCACTCGACAAGGTGACACTCGGCACCAACTGGCTGGCACAGGCCGGTCATGGCGGCTTCTATCAGGCCGTTGCCGATGGAACCTATGAAAAATATGGCCTCGATGTACAGATCGAAATGGGCGGACCACAGGTCAACAATCGCCCAATGCTGGCCGCTGGGCGTCTCGACTTTCTGCTGACGGGCAATCTGCTTTTGTCGTTCAACAATGTTGCCAATGGCGTGCCTACCACTGTTGTGGCTGCTTTCTATCAGAAAGACCCGCAGGCACTGATGGCACATGAAGGCGAATACAAAGATTTTAAAGACCTCGCCAATGCGGAAACGATCCTGATCTCCAAAGACGGTCAGTTCTCGTTCTGGCCATGGCTGGTCAAGGAATTCGGCTTCAAGGACGAGCAACTCCGTCCTTATGGCTATAGCCTTGCGCAGTTCCTTGGCGACAAGAAAACCGTACAGCAGGCCTATGCTACAGCCGAACCGATCTATGCCGAAAAAGAAGGCGCGAAAGTCACAACCTTCCTGCTCGCTGATCAGGGCTTTAACACATACGCAAACACCATTGAAACGCGTCAGCAGCTGATCGAAGAAAACCCGGAACTGGTGCAGCGCTTTGTGACAGCCTCAATCGAAGGCTGGAACAACTTTCTCTATGGCGACAACAGCAAGGCCTATGAGCTGATCCTCAAAGACAACGCGGATATGAGCAGGGAAACGCTGGATGCGGAGCTTGCACGCCTTAAAGAATTGCAGCTTATCGACAGCGGTGACACGCTGGAAAAAGGTATCGGCGCCATCGATATGAACCGCGTCAAGGCGTTTTACGAGCTGGCGCGCAAGTCTGGCATCGTCAGCGGCGATGAGCTGGATATGACCAAGGTTGCAACCGATGCCTTTGTTAACAAAGGTGCAGGTCTCGACATCAAGAAGCAACTGGGCCAATAAGTGCCTGTAATTAAGATAGCGGCTGGCACGTATGACAATAGATGACCAGAACGATGAGAACGAACTGACCGGACGAGACAAGGTTCTCGACCGCAGGCGTCGCATTCAGGGTGCTATTCGCACAGCCGCTATCGATGAATTTGCTGAAAAAGGGCTGGTCGGCGCATCAACGCAGGGCATCGCCCAGCGTGCTGGCCTGACCAAGCCGCAGCTTCATTATTACATTTCAAGCAAGGAAGAGCTTTACGAAGATATTCTTATCTTCATCCTTGATGAGTGGGAGGATATTTTCTTAGGCGTCAGCAGTGAAGAAGATCCGGCAGAGGTCATCCGGCAATATATTCGCGCAAAACTTAAATACAGCCAAAAAAATCCAAAGGCCTCCCGCCTCTTCACGACCGAAATCGCCAATGGCGCACCGTTCCTGAGCCGTCATTGGAAAAAACACGTCTCTGCAACCCACAATGCGGTTAAGCTCATTCAGTCGTGGGTTGATGATGGACGCATCAAGCCGGTGGATCCGCTATTGTTTCAGATGCATATCTGGGCGGTTACCCAACATTATGCAGATTTTGAAGCACAGGTCCGCAGTATGATGTCGTTGAGTAAAGACGAGCCTCTGGACCTCGATCGCATCGAAAAGGAAGTCTCGACGCTGTTTTTGCGCGCCTGCGGGCTGGAATAAACTCGGCTCCAAATGAAAAGGAGCAGGCTCCTCCCCAAGAACCTGCTCCCGAATGCATCGCCCCCCGCCAAAGGTGGTCGATGCTAAAAAGTATATCTTCCAAGGCAAAGCCTCTCAAAGCCAGAAGAAGATATATATAATACTGGACAACTTTAACGCACGTTTGCGCTGATATGCAACCTCATTCTTGTTATAAATTTGTCTAATTTGAAGTTCCTTTGCAAAGCCATAAACAAAGAAAAGCCCGGTATAAACCGGGCTTATCGATTATCTGGGCTGCTTATTCAGCAAGCCATTCCTTGATCCGATCAGGATGCTCGGCAATATATTTGTCGACAGCCTTTTCATAAGATGTTTCCTGCGCTTCAAACATTGCCGTTTCAAGCTCACTGATCGGAATGCTCATCTTGGTAAGGAAAGCGGCCGCCTTGGGGTTATCTTCCTTGAAGCCTTTGCGGGCAATCGCATCGACATGCTCCGCACCACCCAATGCACCTTCAGGATCAGCAATATAACGCAGCTTATATTTGCCGAACATCCAATGTGGGCTCCATGACGTGGCGACAAACCAGCCATCCGAACGTGTCGCACGATCAACCGTCGTCAGCATCGCGGCTTCACTGGAAATATTGAGCTTGTAATCAAGGCCATATTTCTTGATTGCCTCTTCAGACAGACGGGTAAGGCCAGCACCCGGATCGATGCCTTGAATCTCGCCCTTCAGCTTCTCGCGAACTTCTGGCTTTTTAAGGTCTTCGATTGAGCTGATTTCGCTTTCAGGAATGTAATCCGGAACGATCCAGCCAAGCTTCGCACCTTCGTAAAGCGGTCCGAGATTTTCAACCTTGTCTTCCACACGCTTGTAATAATCGGCATGCGTTTCCGGCAGCCAGGCCATCATCATGGCGTCAATATCACCGCGGCTTACGCCCTGATAAAGCGGTGCAACATCGGTCTGGACCAGTTCAACCTTCTGGCCAAGATTGTCCTGAATAATCTTTGCAGCAAGCTTCGTTACAAATTCTGCATCAGACCATGGGGCCCAACCAATTTTTACGGTTTTGCTATCCTGCGCGAAAGCTGCTCCGGCAGTCATGCTGCCTGCAACAACGGCTGCGAGGCCAATTTTGGTCAGTTTACCGAACATAGTTTCTCCTTTGAATTGAATCTGTTCCCGATTTTTATTCATGCTTCCTGCTTGCGGAACGATGACGAGGATGGCTCTTCGCTGGTCTTTTTCATAAAGGACAGCTTTTTGAAGAACCCCAGCACGCCGCCGGAATTTCCTTTGCCAAAGCTTTGCGTTATGCGGTCAAGAATGACGGCAAGAATGACCACTGCAAGGCCGCCTTCAAAGCCCTTGCCGACATCAAGACGCTGGATGCCCGTCAGAACCGTATTACCAAGACCGCCAGCCCCGATCATCGATGCGATAACCACCATCGAAAGCGACAACATGATTGTCTGGTTCATACCGGCCATGATGGACGGCATGGCGTTGGGGAGTTGAACCTTGAAGAGCAGCTGCCGTGATGTGCAACCAAATGCGAGACCCGCTTCGACAAATTCGGCATCAACCTGGCGGATACCGAGATTGGTCAAACGCACCACCGGCGGCATTGCAAAGATGACCGTCGCAATTGTACCTGGAACAGCGCCAAGGCCAAAAAACATTGCGGCCGGAATAAGATAGACAAATGCAGGCATGGTCTGCATCAGATCAAGTACCGGACGAATAACGGATGCGACCGTGTCGTTGCGCGCCATGGCAATGCCAAGCGGAATACCAATGACCACCGCGATAATCGTTGAGGCCAGCACGAGCGACAGGCTTTCCATGGTGCCAATCCACAGCCCCATATGAATGATGAGTGCAAGTGCCAACACCGTGAAAACTGCAAATTTCCAGCCAACGCGCCACAACGCGAGCAGAGCGAGAATAGCAATACCGGCATAGGGTGGAATTGCCAGAAGTGCGTTTTGAATACCGTCGGTTACAAAGCCGATGGTGGCCGCGATCATATTGAGCGCAGGCGTAAAATGATCGAGGATATAATTGACGATTGTATCCGCCCATCCGCCGATACTGAAATTCAAATCCATGGTTTACCGTCCATTTCAGATCGAGTTACCTATGGCCGGGCAAATGCCCGAAAACCTGAGATCGTGTGGGGCGCAATTCAACCCGTGCGGCCCAGCGTCTCAAGCAATGCCGATTTACTGATAGCGCCGAGATAGCGATTGTGCCGATCGGTGACAGGCACCGGCCACGAGCTTTCAGCCACGCGCATCAAAAGCCCTGAAAGCGGCGCGTCCGCTGGTATCGCTACAGCAGCGTCCGGATGTTCACCATCAGCCTTGACACCGCCATTGAGAAGCGCATCGCGTGTGACCACACCGCGATAAATGCGATCCGCATCAAGAAGCACGCCATATGACTTGCCGCTTGCATCCAGCTTTTCCAATGCCGAAGACAATTGTGCCGGATCGAAGATAATCAATTCGTCTTCACGCGCCACATCGGCAGCTTTGAACACCCGCGAAACATCAACGTTGCGGAAAAATGAACGCACATAATCATTGGCAGGCGCCGAAACGATTTCGTTTGGCGTTCCGACCTGGACGACCTTACCATGTTGCATGATGCAAATACGGTCGCCAATACGCATGGCTTCATCAATATCATGGCTGACGAAAATGATCGTGCGGCTGTTTTCAGCCTGAAGACGCTTCAATTCATCCTGCATTTCCGTACGAATAAGCGGATCTAGCGCGGAGAAAGCTTCGTCCATCAATAGAATTGTCGGCTCACTCGCCAAAGCACGGGCCAAACCAACACGCTGCTTCATGCCACCTGAAAGCTGATCCGGCATCGAATGCGCATAAGGCTCAAGACCGACCGCTGCCAGCGCTTTCAATGCATTTTCATGCCGTTCGGCCTCGCCCATTCCCGCAACTTCAAGTCCGAATGAAGCGTTGTTTAATACGGTTCGATTGGGAAGCAGGGCAAAAGACTGAAAAACCATGCTCATGTCGCGTCGACGAAGATCAATCAGCTCGCGCTTCGACATTTTGACAATGTCACGGCCATCAACTTCAATGGAACCGTCTGTGGGCTCGATAAGCCGGTTTAGCAGGCGTAACAGCGTCGATTTACCTGAACCTGAAAGGCCCATGATGACGAATACTTCGCCTTCTTTAATATCGAAACTCGCGTTGTCTACGCCGATTGTAGCACCATGATCACTGTGTATCTGGGCTTTTGATTTACCTGCGCGCAATTCCTGCATTGCGCGCTTCGGATCGTCGCCGAAGACTTTAAACACGCCATTCAAGCTTATCTTTGTCTTAGCAGGCGACTTCATACTATCTTCCTTGTATAAAATACCATGCATTATGTTTAACCCCGCTGTGCTGGCGGGTTTAATCTCCTTATTAACATCATTATTTGCTCATTCATGCGCGAATTTGACATGCGCAACTTGCAGGCAGTGAGCAGCCCACAATGAATGATTAGCGTTTGGTGTGTTCTATTTATATAGGTCATTTCCAGACATGTCCACCCACAGTCACGGATTCATCTTTGCGCACCCCGTCCCCTTGTTCGTTTTTGATGGGGTACGCTACGAAATATGAGGGCTAGCAGACCTATCCGGTGACCGGAGTTAATCTGCCAGCCTGACAATCATAGTAATGCCGTGAAAGGGTTGCGCAGGAGCGAACTGCGACAAATATGCTATTGGCTGCGACATCGTGTAATTTAGTATTCGCAGACTATAATTCCACAAAATTACAGTAAATTTGTATGATTATACTTTTATCTTACGCAACATCATCTGGCAGAAAAAAGGGCGCAAATCAGTCGATATGCGCCCCAAAAATTGCCTTGCTGTGCGAAGGTTAATTTATCGATTAACCATATATCCAACGAAGCCCGTTATGCGCCATCGACCTCTATCTCGCCGGCAGAAATAAAGTGTCTGCCAGTCGAGCACATCATGGCTTCCGTCCTGTTTTGCGATGGCTCCATCGAATTTTTTTCGTGCAATTGCGACATCGCCGGTGATGTCAATCACGCTGAGTCGCGTTGCGCGAAATATACCTTCCGCAAGAGATTCGGCATATTCGGTCGCTGCACTGTGAGCCGCCTGACGCAGCCATTCATCACGATAGGCCGCGAGTGTCGGAAAAGCGGCATCCCATTTGTCAGGATTTTCTTCACCGTGCGCGTGAATACCAAGAAAGCGCGTTTCATCGAAATCATCGGCCACCAGCTCCCAATTCTGGGAGACAAAGGCCTCAATATCGCGACCGACCAGCATCTCCCAGATCTGCGCGCGGTCATTGTCACCAGTAAATGGATTGGTCCTGTTCGTCATTTCAGCTTACCGCGTGCTGCCACCGGCAGAATATCAATGACATCATCACCTGAAATCAGATGCACTTCGTCGAAGAGATTGGAAACAACACAGACATGATCAGGGATGACGCGCACCTTGTCACCAACTTTCAAACCGGCAATATCACCCTTCACCGTTCCATGCTCTTCGCTCAGGCCCGTCACGCGCGCATCGGGTCGCCCTGCCAGTTCGCCAAAATCGGCAAGGCCCAAAGTATCGCTGGACAGCGCCTTAGAACCTGCATCAATGATCGCACGATCCGCCGTTGGATGGCTGACAATCGTTGAAAGTACGCTCAATGCACAATCATCCGGCGTTGCAGCACCTTTTGCGACCTGAAAGCGGTCAAAGTAAATATACGTGCCCGGACGATATTCGGTGATCACGTTTTCTCTGGGTGAATACCACATATCCGGCGTGCCACCGCTCGAAATCGTCTCGCATTCAAGACCATTTGCAGCCAGGAGATTGCGCGCTTCAAAAAGCCACTGCTCAGCCTCAGCGGCTTTGCCTGTTGCCGGATAGGTCATGAGACCGCCGAACTTAAGCCCCTTGCTCTCATGGATCCGTCGCGCCAGTTTCAATGCCTCCTGAGCCGTTTGCACGCCACAGCGCCCCATGCCTGTATCGCATTCAATCAGGACTTTTAGCGGACGCCCTGCATTGGTAAAACGTTCAGCCAAGCCTTCGAGGCTGGTGAAATTATCAACCGTCACGGAAATCGTGATACGCTGATGAAGGGCATAAAGCCGATCAAGCTTGTCCTTGCCTAAAATATTATAGGGCAGAAAAATATCGACAATGCCTGCATCAGCCATCACTTCTGCTTCGCCGAGCTTCTGGCAGGTAACGCCCACTGCACCAGCCTCAATCTGGCGGCGTGCGAAAAAAGGCAATTTATGCGTTTTGATATGCGGGCGCAGCTTTACCCCGATTTTATCGGCATGAGCCTGTGCCTTGATTATATTTGCCTGCACACGATTTACATCAATCAGGATGGCAGGTGTATCAATCTCACCAATTGTTTTAGGCCTTGTCATTCATTCTGTCTCCCGGCAGTCAGTCTCCCAGTGGTAAACTCGGATCATCCACTTTGAGCATATTCAGGCTCTGCTTGATGCGTCTGAGACGTTCAAGCACTTCAGTACCGCGCATCTCCGCAGTGGCTGTCGCAATCATGTCCACAATTGCCAACAAAGCAAAGCGCGAAGACGTCGGCTTATAAAGATTACCATCTTCATTCACGAGGAACGGAATAACCGTGTTAACGGTTCCTGCAAGATCGGAACCCGGTGCCGTGATTGCCACAGTTTCAGCACCATATTGCTTTGCCACCTCTGCCGCCTCAATCACCGAACGCGCATAGCCAGAAACGGAAAAGGCAATCACCATTGTTTTGGATTCAGCAATTGCCGCATACATGCGTTGCAACTGCCCATCAATCTGCGCCACCACCGGAATGCCAAGCCGAAAAAGCCGGTTCTGCATTTCCGTTGCCATCATTGAGGAAATTCCACCTGAACCGATACACAAAACAGAACCAGAAACGGCAATCCGCCCGGCAATATTCATAATCACCGACATGTCGAGATTGTCACTGGCGCGCTGAATGGCAGAAATTGCGCCATCTGTAATTGCAAGCGCAATGCGCGCCTCACGCACATCCCGCGAAGGCGCTTCTGCCGACAAATATTGTCCGCCAATCGCCAATGCTTGTGCGAGAAAAAATTTAAAATCGCGAACCCCGTCGCAACCCAATGCTCTGCAAAACCGTGTAACCGTTGGCTCGCTGACGCCGGCGCGCTGGGCAATTTCGGAAATCGCAGCCTTGGAGATATAATCCGGCTCGGCAAGCACCAGGGCTGCCATTCTCCGCTCAGACTTTGACCCATCCTGCGCCACCGCGTGAAGCTGTGAGAGGATGTCAGCGATCTTGCTCATACTGGCTTAAAGCGGCAAGCCGCTTTCCTTATCAAACAGATGAATATGTTGCGGACTTGCCGTTACAGGGACTCGCTCTCCGGGTGCAAGGTGAATACGCTCGCGAAAAACAGCGCGCACAGCTTCGCCGGCAATTTTCCCGTAAACGTGAGTTTCGGGTCCGGTTGGTTCCACCACTTCAATGGTGAGCGTCAGCCCCTCACCCTCTTTTGCAATAATAAAATTTTCCGGCCGCACGCCCAATTCAGCACTTCGTCCCGACACAGACTTAACGGCGACATTGATCTCTTCGCCCGCCGTGGTTCGGAATTTCTCACCCTCGATTAACGCACCCGGAATAAAGCTCATGGATGGGGACCCCATAAAACCTGCAACGAACTTATTTGCGGGTCGGTCATAAAGGTCGAGCGGTGCACCAATCTGTTGAATCTTTCCCTGATTCATCACGACAATCCGGTCGGCCATTGTCATGGCTTCGATCTGGTCATGGGTTACATAAATCACTGTTGATTTAAGCCTTTGATGCAAGGCTTTAATTTCTGTGCGCATCTGCACGCGCAACTGCGCATCCAGATTGGATAATGGCTCATCGAACAAAAATACCGATGGCTCGCGCACAATAGCGCGCCCCATGGCCACGCGCTGGCGCTGGCCGCCGGAAAGCTGGCGTGGATAGCGGTCGAGATAGGAATGGAGATTGAGTATGCCTGCGGCCTTATCGACCTTGGCCGCCGTTGTCGCCCTATCCTCGCCACGAATGCGCGGACCAAAGCCAATATTCTCCCGCGCGGTCATATGCGGAAACAGCGCATAGGATTGAAACACCATTGCGATGTTGCGCTTTTGCGGCGGATAATCATTGGCGCGTTCACCACCAATGATAAGATCTCCCCCGGTGATCGGCTCCAATCCCGCAACCATTCGCAAAAGTGTGGACTTTCCGCATCCTGACGGTCCGACGAGAACAAGAAATTCACCGTCCTCTATATCCAGATCAATGCGGTGGAGCACATCAAGCTGGCCAAAAGTCTTCGTAACCCCGCGCAAGGAAACGTTTTTCATCACTCAGCTCCCACCTAAAATATCGTCAATAAAAGGCCTGCACCCGGCCATCAGCCCGGCATCGACCGGCAATACCGTGCCGGTTATCCCAGAGGCGCGACTTGATGCTAAAAATGCCACCGCCTCGGCCACCTCGGCCACGTCGACGATACGCCCCAAAGGATAAAGCCGCCGCAATTTGTCAAGAACTGCCGGGTCTTTTGCAATGCGATGATCCCATGCAGCCGTGCGGATTGATCCGGGGCAAACCGTATTGGCGCGCAAGCCATAGGCACCATATTCAACCGCAAGCGCCCGCACAAAAGCATTGATACCCGCCTTGGCTGCGGCATAGGCCGGATTGCCAAAATGCATGAGTGAATTGATCGATGAGATGAAGACGAAGCTGCCGCTTCCGCGCTTGGCCATTGATCGCGCCAACGCAGTCGAAAACACTGCCACACTGGTCAGATTGACGTCAATTTCCGTGGAGATCCGCCCCTCGTCGAGGGCTTCAAATGTATCGGCGCGCGTCCATCCTGCATTGTTGATAACAATGTCGGGCGCACCGCTTGTCGCGATAATGTGTTGGGCAGCCGTTTCCAAAGTTTCAGGCGCACCCAGATCAAACGCATGGCGCGCAGAAAATAAGTCGCCTTGCATTGCGTCAAGCGTCAAATCGCAGCCGACAATGCGCGCACCACGCGCCGCAAATAACTGCACGAGTGCTGTACCGACACCACCGCCAGCACCGGTTATCAAAACGGATTTTCCGGCAAAATCGCCTGAATTTTCCACTTCATTCCCCTTTTATATAGCGCTTTTTGCGCCTTTGATTGGGACAAGACTAAAATTCAAAATGTAAGTTTGCAACAAAACTTTTTACTTGAAAGCCGCTCATTTGCCGATAATGTAAGAAAATAACAAAAATTTAGCAAAAATTGCCTTGGGCAGTCGCAAAAGGGGAACGAAAACATGATGATAGCAAAATGGAAGTCCGGCTTTCTGGCTGGTTTAAGCATTCTGGCAATGAGCGCGTTTGCGCAGGCTGGCGAAGTGCGTATGACGGTCGCAGAATACAGCTCCAAAACCGGGCCATATTTCGAAGAAGTCAAAAAGGCCTTTGAAGCCGAGAACCCCGGCATCACACTCAATTTTGAAGTGGTGCCATGGGATGTTTTGCTGCAAAAGCTCACCACCGATATTTCTGCGGGCACCAATGCCGATTTGTCCATTATTGGCACACGCTGGTTGATCGATTTCGTTCAACAGGGCATTGCAGAGCCACTTGATGGTTATATGGATGATGCGTTCAAAGATCGCTTCATCGAAACATTCCTCTCGCCTTCGGTTCTGGAAGGCAAGACATACGGCCTGCCGATCGCAGCATCGGCACGCGCCATGTATTACAACAAGGACTTGCTTGAAAAAGCAGGCGTTGCCAATCCTCCGGCAAACTGGGATGAAGTCCAAGCCGCTGCCGAGAAAATCAAGGCGCTTGGCGGTGAGAACTATGGTTTTGGCCTTCAGGGCAAGGAAATCGAGACCGACGTCTATTATTACTATGCCATGTGGTCACAAGGGGCTGAAATCCTCAATAAGGACGGCACATCTGGCCTGAGTTCGCCGGGCGCACTTGCCGCCGCCAAGCTTTACAAATCCATGATCGATAACGGACAGACACAGCCCGGCGTCACGTCTTATGCGCGTGAAGATGTTCAGAACCTCTTCAAGCAGGGCAAAGTCGGCATGATGATCACTGCGCCGTTCCTGTCCAATCAAATCAAGGAAGAAGCACCGGACCTGAAATATGGTGTCGCGGCGATCCCTGCTGGCCCGACTGGTGCGCGCGGAACATATGGTGTGACCGATTCCGTGATTATGTTCCAGAATTCCAAAAACAAGGAAGAAGCATGGAAGGTGCTCGACTTCCTGTTCCAGAAAGACTGGCGTGCCAAGTTTACACAGGGCGAAGGTTTTCTTCCGGTGAACAAGGAAGAAGCGAAGATGGATTATTATGTCAATAATGCCGATCTTGCGGCCTTCACAGCACTGCTCCCCGATGCACGTTTTGCACCGGTCATTCCGGGTTGGGAAGAAATTGCGGATATCACGTCCAATGCCATGCAGAGCATCTATCTCGGCAAGGGCGAGCCGGAGGCCGTCCTGAAAGATGCTGCCGCTAAGGCCGATGCAATCCTGAAGAAATAAGCTCCAGTCATCCCGGCAGTGCAAGGACGTGCTGCCGGGGCATTTTTTTTCAACCGACACATGGGGTTTATGGCTGATGCAAAATCGCACACTGCCCTATTTCCTGATCTTGCCAAGCCTGCTTCTGGCTGCGGTGGTGATTTTCTGGCCGGTCGTTAATCTCATTGAAATTGCGACCCACGATGTGAACCGCTTTGGGCAATTGCGCGATTTTAACGGCGGGGCCAATTTCTCAGCACTCTTCACGTCCCCCGACTTCATCAATGCCCTTTGGCGCACAGGTTTCTGGACCATAGCCGTTGTCGGTGGGGCTTTATTGGTTTCCATTCCGGTTGCGATCATTCTCAATATGGATTTTTACGGGCGCTCCGTGGCGCGTGTTATCGTCATGCTGCCATGGGCCGTTTCGCTCACCATGACGGCTATCGTTTGGCGCTGGGCGCTGAATGGCGAAAGTGGAATGCTCAATTCTGCACTGCGCAATCTGGGGCTGATTGACAGCAATATTCAATGGCTGGCAAGCGCCGTAACCGCCTTTCCCATGCAAATACTGGTCGGCATTCTGGTGACTGTGCCTTTCACCACGACCATCTTTCTCGGTGGTCTTTCATCCATTCCTGATGATCTTTACGAAGCCTCATCTCTTGAAGGTGCCAGCCCATGGCAGCAGTTTCGCGAGATCACTTTTCCGCTGCTCAAACCCTTTATCAATATCGCGATTGTGCTCAACACAATCTATGTTTTCAACTCTTTTCCGATCATCTGGGTCATGACGCAAGGTGGTCCAGCAAATTCGACCGATATTCTGGTAACGCATCTCTATAAGCTGGCCTTCCGCCTTGGAAAACTCGGTGAAGCCTCGGCTGTATCGCTCATCATGCTGGCAATCCTGCTGGTGTTCACTGCCATATACATTCGCCTTGCCATGCGGAAGGAAACAGCATGAACAAACCCAAGCTGAAACGTACACTCCTCGCATGGCTGGCTCTTTCACCGCTCGTTGTTCTGACGCTGTTTCCTTTTGCTGTCATGTTTTTGACCGCCGTCAAACCACCGCAGGAAGTTCTCTCTCCGACATGGTGGCCGAGTGAATTTCATTGGCAGAATTTTTCGGAAATGTGGGTGCGCACGGGTTTCGGCACAGCGCTTCTCAATTCGCTCTACGTCTCTGTGATTGCCTCGGTTGGCGCCATTGTTTTCTCAATCCCCGCCGCTTATGCCATGTCGCGTTTTCGTTTTGCAGGTGACGGCGCGTTCCGGCAATTCCTGCTGATTTCACAGATGATTTCGCCCATCGTTCTGGTGCTTGGTCTGTTTCGCTTGCTGGCGGCCTATGGGCTGATTGAAAGTGTTACGGCGGTCGGTGCGGTTTATATGGCCTTCAACGTCGCATTTACGGTGTGGATGCTGCAAAGTTATTTCGATACCCTTCCCAAGGACCTTGAAGAAGCTTCCTGGATGGAAGGTGCGGGGCGCTTTAAAACATTGGTTAAAGTGTTCCTGCCGCTTTGCTTGCCGGCAATTGCGGTAACGACAATCTTCACTTTCATCAATGCTTGGAATGAGTTTGTTGTGGCACTGACAATGCTGCGCAGTCAGGCAACCTATACCTTGCCTATTCAGGTCTTCTCGCTGGTGGCTGGTCGCTACACCGTCGAGTGGCATTATGTGATGGCTGCCACTTTGGTTGCCACCCTGCCCGTTGCCGTGCTGTTTGTCTGGTTGCAGCGTTATCTCATCAAAGGATTGGCTTTGGGTGCAGTGAAATAACAAAGGGCGCGGAAATCTCCGCGCCCTTTTTCCATTTCCCTATCAATCAATGCGCCAGAAATGTCGAGATAAACGGCACATATGTGATCAGAGCCAACAGGATGAACAACGCCATATACATGCTGAAAGATTGGCGGACAAAATCCCCTACTCTGACCTTGGCGATATTACATACCATCAGCATAACCGTTCCAACCGGCGGTGTCAGTGTGCCGATTGACAGGTTCACAATGACGATAATGCCAAAATGAACCGGATCAATGCCAAGCGCCTTTACTGTCGGCATCAAGAGCGGCACCAGAACGATCATCAGCGCCGTGCCTTCAATGAGCGCGCCAAGGATCAACAGGATCACGTTAACAGCCAGCAGAAATGCATAGGGATTGCTGGTGAATGTTGAGATCAGCTGCATCAGCGACTGACCTGCCTGCTCCAGCGAAAACACCCATGCAAGCGCGGATGACGCCATGATAACCAGCATGACCGAGGCCGTGGATTTGGCGGTTTCGATCAGAGAATCCACCACGTGTGACACGCGCATTTCGCGGTAGATCACAAAGCCGATGATCAGAACCAACGTAACAGCAACCGCCCCCGCTTCCGTCGGCGTGAAGATATTCATGCGAATACCACCGATGATAGCAAAGAGAAGCAGAACCGCAGGCCATGCTGATGCAAGCGTTGAAGCGACCTCAGCGCCGCTCATACGCCTGTCGCGGCTTGGCTTATAGCCACGCTTCACAGAGGTCACATAAGCCGCAATCATCAGAATGATCGCTCCCAGAATGCCCGGAATAATACCAGCCATGAACATCTTGCCGATGGATACGTCAGCAATCAGACCATAGATGATCAAAGCAATACCCGGAGGAATAATCGGGGTGATCAACGAACCGGCAGCCGTCACACCGCATGAAAACGCCTTGTCATAGCCACGCTTGACCATTTCCGGCACCATCATGCGGGTTAGCATGGCGCTGTCTGCAAGATTGGACGCGCTGACACCGCCCATCAGGGTTGAAACCATGATGTTTGTCAGCGCCATGCCGCCACGCATACGGCCGACCAGAATATCTGCAACTTTGATCAAACGCTCGGCGATACCCGTGTGCGACATAACGGTGCCAAGCATAATAAAGAACGGGATCGCCAGCAGCGACGTGTTCTGTGCCGGGCTGATGAAACGCTGAACTGCGATGGCAATCGGCATCTGATTGAAGAACAGAAAATAGGTAAAGACCGCAATCAGAATAGCCACGTAAAGACGCATATTCAGCGCGATCAGCGCCAGCATGATGAGAACGATGGTGGTCAGGTTCATGCCTTGCCTCCCGCAAACGCGGCGCGCAAGGATTTGAAAGCGCCAGTAAACATATAAAGAGCGATGAGGACAAAGCCGACAGGCACCGCGATATCAATCCAGTAATAGGAAATACGCAGCACGTCAGTCACCTTGAACTGAGCGGCAACCGACAGCTTGTATCCGGCGTAGGACACATAAAGCAAAAACAGGCCAGAAAAGATTGAGATGATTGAATTCATCACAACCCGGAACTTTTCAGGCAAAATATCGACAAGCATCGGAATGGCAAGATGCTGGTTGTCCCGTTCTGCGGCAACGCTGCCCAGCATGATGATCCAGATCATCAGCAAGCCAGAAATTTCTTCTGTCCATTGCAGCGGCTGATGCAGCCAATAGCGCATCACCACCGCCACATTAAATAATGCAAGCAATATGAACAGCGGGGCTGCTGCAAGCCAGTCGATCAGTTTTTCAAAGTATTTCATCGGATTAAATTCCATGCAGATGCCGTGCCGGAGCAAAACTGCGGCACGGCAATATCCGAATTGAGATGGATCAGTTCTTCAGCTCTTCTTTGATCTTTTCATAAAGACCCGGCGACCATTCAGGAAACTGCGTATAGACCGTTTCAGCAAGCGCCTTGAAAGGAGCGCGATCGACTTCGATAACCTCGACGCCTGCCTCCTTCATCTTTTCGATCATTTCGTTGTCTTTTTCGATCGTCAGCTTTTGGCTGTAGAGACCGGCATCATATGCGGACTCATGGATCATCTTGAGCTGCTCTTCAGGCAGCGTTGAGAAGAAGGCTTCACCACCGACAATCAGAGCCACGTTGGTCAGATAACCGACTTTGCTGAGATACTTGGCTTCTTCCTGGAACTTCTGGCCATAGAGAACCGAAATCGGATTTTCGACGCCATCAATCACACCCTGCGCGAGCGCCGGGAAGGTTTCCCCCAGTGGCATCGGGGTCGGTGTTGCACCCATGGCTTCAAACGTCTTGATCTGCATGACGTTGTTCGGCACACGAATCTTCATACCCTTGAGGTCCTCAGGTGTACGGATCGGCTTCTTGGAAATGATCTGACGAATGCCATAAAGATAATTCGGCATCACAATGTGAATGCCTTTTTTCTTCAGTTCTTCGCTCTTTCCCTTGAACCATTCGCCGTCATAAACTTTGAAAAGCTCTGCCGGATCATCGCTCAGGAACGGGCCATAAAGCACGCCGAGATCCGGGTCATATTCTGCCAGAAAGCCAACATCGGAGATCGTCACAACATTGAGGCCCATCATGGCCTGCTCGGTTACATCCTTCTTGGAGCCGAGCTGCGAGCTTGGGTAAAGTTCCAGCGTGATTTCGCCATTGCTGCGCTTGGCAAGGTCGTCTTTCCAGTAATGCATCACCTCATCAAAAGGCTCGCCGGGATTGTTTTCATAGGCAACTTTGATCGAAACATTGGCAGCATATGCCACCATGCTTCCGGCCAGCAACATGCCAGCCGCGATTGCGCCAGTAACAAACTTCTTCATGGGTATCCTCCCGTTAGGGTCCTTAACTTATGGCCAATAGGCCGGGTTCCTCCGCACCATCTCCATGCCGTTCCTTCCCTGGCACGGAGATGCGCTTCGATTTCAGCAGCGTTCGATGATGATCTTCAAAACGTTGCGGTCGCTATCCCAATAAGGCAGCGCCTGTTCCGCTTCTTCAAAAGGAAATACCTTCGAGATAAGCTGGTCTGCATCATTTCCGAGCTTTTCGAGATGCGCGATGACAGCTTCAAAATCGGTGAGCGTCGCATTGCGCGAGCCCATGATGTCGAGTTCTTTGAGATTGAAGAACTGGGTCTGATAGGTCACGGGTGACTTGGAATAACCGACATAAACAACACGACCCGCAAAGCCTGCAAGGTCAACCGCCTGCGTGAAAGTGATCGGCAGTCCGACCGCTTCAAAAGCGATATCCACACCATCGTCATTGGTGAGTTCCTGCACGGAAGCCACCACGCCTTCACCACCCGGCAGCGCGTGCGTTGCGCCAAACTTCAATGCCAGTTCACGCTTTTCAGCACTCGGATCAATGGCGATAACCTTGGCACCACGCGCAACCGCACCAATCAGCACGCCCATGCCGATCATACCACAGCCAAGCACGGCAACGGTATCGCCAGCCTGAACACGTCCGCGTTCGACTGCATGGAAACCAACGGAAAGCGGCTCGACCAGTGCAAGATGGCGAGGTGCGAGGCTCTCATTCAGGATCAGCTTTTCGGCTGGCAACACAATCTGTTCTGCCAGTCCACCATTCTGCTGCACGCCAAGCGTCTTGTTATAGCGGCAGGCATTCAAGCGGCCTTTGCGGCAGGACGAACAGGTTCCGCAATTGGTGTAAGGCAACACAATAACGCGTCTGCCCTTGGCATAGGCCGCACTCACGCCCTCACCCGCCTCAATGATCTCGCCGCCGATTTCATGGCCTGGAATGCGCGGCAATTCCACCAGTGGGTTAAGCCCCTTAAACGTATTCAAATCGCTGCCGCAAAGCCCCACATGCTTCACGCTCACCCGGACATGACCGGGCAAGAGTGGCGCTTCGGGAATTTCGGCAAAACGCGTTATGTTCTCGCTCTCGATACGCAGAGCTTTGACCATCAGAATATTCCTGTCATTTTATTGCATGAGGCAGATCAAGTTACGGCGCCAACCTGCCAAGGTACAAATTCATTATCGCCATAGTCGTAGATTTCACTCAGCGTCTGCTCACCGGAAGCCACCGCGATAATGTGTTCGAAAATGCGCGTGCCGGACTCTTCAATGGTTTCATCACCTGTGACGATGCCACCGCAATTGATGTCCATATCTTCCTTCATGTGCTCATACATTTCGGAATTGGTCGCGATTTTGATGCAAGGCGCTGGTTTGAATCCCGAAACAGATCCGCGTCCTGTGGTAAAGCAGATGACATTGCAGCCACCCGCAACCTGTCCGGTCACGGCAACCGGGTCATAGCCCGGCGTATCCATAAAGGTGAAACCCTGCTCCGTGACTGTTTCAGCAAACTCGTAGACGGCCTTGAGAGGCATGGAGCCGCCCTTGGCGACAGCACCGAGCGATTTTTCAAGAATGGTGGTCAAACCACCGAGCTTATTTCCATGCGACGGATTGTTGTTCAGTTCGTCGCCGTTGCGTGCTGTATAATCGCGCCACCAATCGATGCGCTGGAGCAGTTTTTCCGCAACCGCAGGCGTGACTGCGCGGCGCGTTAAAAGATGTTCGGCACCATAGATTTCCGGCGTTTCCGAAAGAACGGTCGTGCCGCCATTGCGCACAATCAGATCGGATGCATAGCCCAGCGCCGGATTTGCAGAAATGCCGGAATAGCCGTCAGAACCACCGCATTCGAGCGCCACTTTCAACTTCGACAAAGGCTGCGGCGTGCGCTTGGCAGAGTTCACCAGCGGCAGCATTTCCTTGATCTCGGCAATTGCATGATCGATCGTCTTGCGCGTACCGCCGTGTTGCTGAATCGTCATGGTACGAAGGCGCGTGCCTTCTTCCATGCGATAATGTTCCATGATTGGCGCGATCTGGTTGGTTTCGCAACCAAGGCCAATCAGCAGAATACCGCCGAAATTGGGATGTTTGGCATAGCCCTGAATGGTCCGGGTCAGCAGACGATAGCCTTCCGACTTGGTGTTGAGTGCACACCCGCTGCCATGCGTGAGCGCCACCACACCATCAACGTTGTCGAACCCATCCAACCCGCCCATGCGGTTGAAATAATCTGCAATGTAGCGAGACACGGTCGCAGAGCAATTTACCGAAGAAATGACGCCGATATAGTTGCGTGTACCGACACCACCAAAGCCGCGATCATAGCCCATGAAGTGGCGACGCTCTGCTTCCGGCAACATGCCGCGTTCTTCAATATCGACCGAAAACTGGTGCTCGTGCTCGGAAGGAAGCATTGCAAGATTGTGCAGATGCACATGCTCGCCCACCGCAATGTCCTTGGTGGCAACGCCAATCACCTGGCCATATTTATGCACTTCCTTGCCGGCCGTGATGTCGCGCAAAGCCACCTTGTGACCGCGCCCGATCAGATCGCGTGCGATGATACCCGCAAGCCCGATCGGGTCGCCTGCGCGCACCGGAATACGCGCCACCGCCACATCATCGGACGGATGTAAAAGGATTACCGGCGTCACAGCCGGGATAACCTTATCATTCATTGTTCTGACCTCACTCCCAAAACCGCCACAGCGATGAATATGAACCTCATTATCGGGGCTCGTTTTCCATCCATCTCTGCTTTGATGTATCCAGATGCGTGCGCATCGCTGCCTGCGCCAAAAGCGGATCCCTCGCCTCCAGTGCAGCATAAATCTTCTCATGCTCCACCAAAGCATAGGCCCATGTTTCGGCGTTTTCATATCGGGTGCGCATGTGCGCGGTCAGCGGACTATGCCGCTCGTCAAACAGATCGCGCACGATGCGGGTCACAATCGAATTGCCCGATTGCTCTGCAATAATGAGATGAAACTGGCGATCGAGTTCAATCGGCTTACGTTCAGCCTCAATCTGCAAACGCATCGCATCAAGATTACCGCGCAAGCGTTCGAGCGCTTCCATGTTGATCTGGCTGCAAGCCATAACGACAGCACTGCCTTCAATCAGCGAACGCGCCTGCATGATTTCAAGCGGGCTTTCACCAATCGAACCGCCCTGCGCCGGATGTCGCGTCTCTTCAGACGCAACATAAATGCCCGAGCCCATACGGATTTCGACATTGCCAGCAATTTCAAGCGCGATCAGTGCCTCACGCAAAGAGGGGCGCGAAACACCCAACTGCTGCGCAAGTTCGCGCTCAGCGGGAAGTCTGCTTCCGCTTGGAAAATGTCCTTCGCGGATCAGCAGCCTGACCCGGTCGGCAATCTGTTGGTAAAGCCTCCGCGGTTCCACGAAGCCGATATGCTCGCTCATGCTCTCTCCCAAATTGGCCTTACCATATTTTGAAGTTCTGAAAAGTGCAAGATACCCTATTATGCTGTAATCATTGAATATTGACCGGTTTGTCAGTTTTGTCGCACCGGGCTTTAGACGGCTTTTAAAGAGTGGCTTGACCAATTTTGGCCATTGGCATAGCTATTTCAAAACATTTTTTGAGGAGGAACTCATGACCGACCAGCCAACGATTCTACAATTTGGCACCAGCCGCTTTCTGCTCGGGCATGCGGATTTTTTCATCTCGGAAGCTCTGGCAAAGGGCAATGCCATCGGCACAATCGCCATTGTTCAGACAACCTCCAACCCTGAAAGCACACGCCGTATTAGCGCACTCAACAGTGGCGAAGGCTATCCGGTCATCATTCGAGGCTTACGAGACGGCAAGCCAGTTGATGAAAAACATCAGGCAAATAGCGTGAGCGCCGCCTATTCCGCTCACACCGACTGGCAGGCAATACGCGCCCTCGCCACGCAGGCTCAGGTGATCCTGTCCAATACGGGTGACAAGGGTTTTGAGCTTGATGAGTCTGATGATGTTTCCCTGCTAAGCGAAGTCGGTCGCCTACCAAAAAGCTTCCCCGCCAAGCTGCTTGTGCTGCTGCATCACCGCTGGCAGGTTAATCCAGATGCGCCACTGTCTATTTTCCCGTGCGAGCTGATCTCACGCAATGGCGACAAGCTGCGCTCGATTGTACTTGATCTTGCAGAAAACTGGAGCCTGCCGAAAGCATTCACGCAATGGGTCGAGAGCAACTGCGTTTTTGCCAACAGCCTCGTTGACCGCATTGTTTCTGAGCCAATCGATCCGGTCGGTGCTATTGCCGAGCCCTATGCGATCTGGGCCATTGAACAGACAGACGGACTCACGCTTCCCTGCACGCATCCCGATATCGTCGTGACGGACAATCTTGCGCTTTATGAACGTCTCAAGCTTTATCTGCTCAATCTCGGCCACACTTTCATTGCCGAACAATGGCTGAATGGTAATCGCCCTAAAGATGAGATCGTATTGGAAGCCATGCAGGATGAAACAATCCGACATGAGCTTGAAGCCCTTTGGCGCGAAGAAGTTCTGCCGGTTTTTGCGGCTGATGGCTTGGGCGAACAGGCGGAAGCCTATGTTATCAGCGTTCGCGAGCGTTTTCTGAACCCGTTCCTCAAACACCGCATCGCAGACATTGCATCCAACCATGCGGAAAAGAAGCAGCGCCGCTTTGTACCAGTTATTGCACGCGCGAAGGAACTCAACCTTCATCTGGACCAGCAACGTTTGAAAGCCGCTGTCCGTTAAACACTTTTACAGCGCCCCATATAAAAAGCGGCGACCTTCAAAAATTTAAGGCCGCCGCGCATTATACCTAAAATAATTTATTTTAAAAAATCCTTGGTAACATGCTTGTTCAAAGTGCTGCCCCCGCAGAGACAAGAATGTCGGTTATATATACTTCATTCAAAGTGAACCATCATCGAGCGATGAATTCTACGACAGTTCTTGCATCCAGTTGCCGAAAGAGTGCCATACTCAAAATATGATCATGCCAGCCTTTCGGGGCTCGCTCACTCGGAACCAAGAGAGCTTAACTGAATGTTATGAGTGACCATATAAACAAACTGTCAACGAAATGGAAACAGATTGTCAACCATCCGGCTCACTTTGCTGTGATAAACTTACACAAAAGTCACATGTTTACATAGACTTACTGATATATCTCATATTTGAATTAGCTATTACTTATATTAACCCCTTATTTATCAGCATCAACCACTGCAAATATCTCTTCAAAACGCGGTTTGGCGCGCGCCGGGAATTTAACCTCGCGATAGGCCTTCGGAAGCTCTGCTTCACCAACCTTGATCAGCATGACCATTCCCATGCCGTAATGCGGTGAGCACTTGATACCGTAGAACCCGGCCTGATCGAATGTCACTTCGATTTCTTCATTAATCTTGCCTTTAAAACCGGGATTGCCTTCCGGCACCATACCGTCGATGGTCGCTGCATTATGGCTCTTTTGGGTCGCGATAAATTTCACCTTGTCGCCGGGAGCAAGCTTCAGGAAGTCCGGCTCAAAGACCATTGATCCCTTCTCTCCTCTGTTCAGCATTTTGACCTCAAAAGTTTCAGCCAGTGCCGGAGATACGGAAAAAGCCATCAAAGCTGCGGCGAAGAAGAATCGTTTTTTCATTGTCATACCAATCCCATTCATGCGGAGTGCTTGAGTTCTAGAGCCGGATGGTGCGGTACGCGGTAGCGAATATGACAGCCATCGACACCATGATATTCAACATCAACGTCAACGCCGAAAACTTTACGGATACATTCAGCGCGCAGCACATCACGCGGTGTGCCAAGCGCCACCAACCGACCTTTATCCATCACGGCGATGCGATCACAAAACATCGCCGCATGATTAAGGTCATGGAGTGCAGCCACCACTGTCAGGTTCTGGCGGCGAACAAGGTCGAGAAGTCCGATCTGATGACCAATATCAAGATGATTGGTCGGCTCGTCCAAAAGCAGAATCTGCGGTTCCTGTGCAAGCGCGCGTGCGATGTGAATGCGCTGACGTTCTCCGCCTGAAAGCGTATGCCAGCAACGGTCGGCCAAATGCACCATATCAACATTGGCCAATGCACGATTAACAATCGCATCATCCTGCGCCGACCATGGCGAAAGCGCTCCAAGATAAGGCGTTCGTCCCAATTCCACCGCCTGCCGGGCCGTAATACGATCCGTTGTACCCGCCTGTTGCTCAACCAAAGCCAGTATACGAGCAATTTCACGACGTTTAAGCTGTTGAATCGGCGTGTCGTTAAGCTTGACTTCACCTGAACGACTGCGACGAACACCTGAAAGAAGCGATAAAAGGCTTGTTTTTCCCGAACCGTTCGGCCCAATTATTCCAAGAAATTCACCTTCGTTTACTGTGAGCGAAACCGCGCGAAGGATTTCAACATGCCCCACCGACCAGCAGACATTATGTGTCGAAAGCATCATGACTGTGCCCTCCTCTGCCCAAGCAGGAATGCAAATGCCGGTGCGCCGAACAAAGCTGTTATGACCCCAATCGGCAAAACCTGACCGGGGATGATGATGCGAGACAGAACATCTGCGATAATCATGAAAATCGCTCCAATCAGAGCCGCTGCGGGCAACAGACGTCCATGTCGAACACCGACCACCATGCGTGCTGCATGTGGAATGACCAGACCTATAAAGCCAATGGAGCCGACGATGGAAACCATCACCGCCGTCATCATGGCGCTGACACCAATCAAAACGGCGTAGACGCGGCGCACAGGAATTCCAAGCGATGCCGCTGATTCCGTTCCAAAAGTGAAGGCGTCGAGCGCACGTGCATGCCAAAGACAAATCGCAAGCCCGATCATACAGGCAGGCAGCGCAAGGGCCACGTCAGGCCAGCGCACCCCGGACAAATTGCCCAAAAGCCAGAACATGATGCCACGCGCCTGCTCGGCATTTGCAGCCTTGGTCACAATAAAAGATGTTAACGCGTTGAAAAGCTGTGAACCTGCAATGCCTGCCAGGATGATGGCGCTGTTGCCATGGCCCGCCCGCAACGCCAGTAGGGACACCAGCACAAACGCAATGATTGCACCGATAAATGCCCCCAACGACAGCGAAAGCATACCTGCACCAATGCCAAGAATTGCCACAGCAACCGCGCCGGTCGAAGCACCAGCTGAAATGCCCAGAATATAGGGATCTGCCAATGAATTGCGCAGGAGCGACTGCAAGACCACGCCAGACATCGCCAGCGCTGCACCACAACAGGCCGCCACAACTGCGCGGCTCAGCCGATAACTCCACACGATGCCTTCATCAATCGGCTCAAGCGGATAACCGGCATTCCAGACGCGATTAGCAATGGTTTTCGCCACCACATCGAGAGGTATCGGTGTTTCGCCAATGGCTGCGCCCAGCCACAAGGCAAAAAGTAACAAAACAAGTGCCAAGGTTGCAAACAGCACCCTGCCGCTCGTCCCTTTTGACTTTAATAATTGCCCCGTGGCTGCGCGCATTGTCATTTATTCAGACCCGAGGCGGCAATTGCATCAGCCAGTGTTTCAATGCCTTCGATGGTGCGAATGGTCGGGTTCATGGCCTGCGCATCCATATCAAAAACATGGCCTTCCTTAACGGCGGGCATGAGGCTTGCAACCGGATCAGTCTTCAAAAACTCCCGCTTGACTGCAACATCATCGGCAGGAAAACGACGACGATCCATCGTTCCAGCAACAATCATCGTCGGATTGGCTTTGGCGATTGTTTCCCAGCCGACTGTCGGCCATTCCTCTTCGCTATCAATGATATTATCGATGCCGAGCGTTTTCAGAATGTAGGCCGGAGCACCATTTTTGCCCGCGACATAGGGATCAATATCAAGTTCGGCACTGGAGAACCACACCACAGCAGAAAGCTTGCCTTCGACAGAGCTAACCTTCTTGCGGGCCGCTTCTTCGCGCGCTTTCAGATCAGCGACAACCTGTGCACCACGATCCTGCACGTTGAAAATCTGCGCGAGTTCTTCAACTTCCTGATAGATAAGATCCATCGTGAAAACGGTGTGACGTACGCCATCACCGCCGCCGGAATTATCCTTGCCTACACAATCGGCTGGCGCGGTGTAAACCGGAATTCCCAGTTCTTCAAACTGTTCAGGCTTTGCAACAATGCCCTCAGGACCCACATGCCACTGAAACTGCGCAGCCACCATATCCGGCTTTTCAGCAAGCACGCTTTCAAAGCTCGGATCGTTATCCGCAAGACGTTTCACCTTGGCATTGGCTTCTTCATAGCCTTTGAGAACCGGCCCGATCCAAACGGCGGTGCCGACCATCTTGTCGCCAAGGCCGAGCAGATACATGATTTCGGCGCTGCTTTGCCCCACGGCAACCGCACGCTCAGGTGCGTGTTTAAAGGTTACATCGCGGCCACAATTCTTGAGCGTTAGCGGGTAAGTGGTATCGGCAGCGAAAGCATTGCTCGCAAAGCTCGTTACGAAAAGGGCGGCAGCAGCCAAGAGTGCGCCCAAAGGCGCCTGATCTGAAAGTTTCATTTTTATCCCCGAAAGAAATGTGAGAAATGGCCGCGTCAAACGGCGGAACCGGTCCGGCGCCTGAAGTGAACGGACATATCCGAGGATATGAATGACAATAGGAAACAACGTCTTGCGACGCGAAAAGCTGTCATAACCAACTCCTGCTCCGGGCATCCCCGCCCGTGACAATGGACTACGTTAGACGGCAGGTCTCCTGGCTCGCGAATATAGGCCGTTCATCTGCCTTCCCGAGCCATTGTGGGCTTAGTGGCATAACGCCTTGACAGCGTCACGAGGATGAACGGCATCCGCTTACAGTTGCGGGGGCAGCCACGGTCTCGGTCCCTTTTGGGTCGTCCTCACCGTGTTCCCTATTAATCCCCTTCGCTCTCGGTCGGGGAACCGTCGTAACTCTATTACGTCCCGATACCAGCCGCGTCAAGCGAGCTGGCTGGCTTTATAGTTAAAGCATGTCCGGGAAAAGTGAGAACCGCCTTTTCGAGAACGGCATTCATAAAAACGAGAAGATAGAGCGAGCGTTCTGGGTACGATTAAGCGCAAGTCACTCCAGGCTGCGTGGACAATTATATCTTGGTTCGTGGTATGGATGAAAATCTGTGATGTCATACGCAGATAGGGCGGCTCTACTGGCAGCACGGATAAACATCCATATTGATCGGAATCAATGATACTTCATTTCCCTGTTGCCAAAGTGCCTTCATAAAAGGAGAAAATCATGTCCAACACTCCACATACGCTGGGTGAAGAATTTCCTGACAAGCTCAGCGCCATCCATGCTTTAAAAAGTGCAGACCCAAAATTTGCGCGCATTCTTGAAGAATATGACTCAGTCAACGACCGTATTCATCGCGCCGAAACCAGAATTTCGCCGGTCAGCGAAGAAGAGGAAACAAATTTACGCAAACATCGCCTCAACTTAAAGGACGCAATCTTGCGCGCCTTAGAGAACAGTTGAGCACGTTTCAAAAAATATAAACTTGGCGTTTCCACTACGAGCTCACATACTTTCAATGCAATTTTTGTGCTCTCTGAAAATTGCATTGGAAAATTATCAAGATAACTTTCAAGCTCAAAACACGGTTTATTCGGCAACACTTTTTCATGGCTCATCGAGCAATCACTAAGCCGCCCTTAAAAGACGGCAGATATCTGCTCGGATCATTCTGCTGATGCTGGCGGCTTAGTTTGCGTTGCAGCAGGAGAAACGGAACGCTCACTGTTGGAAGGCACTTCAGGCGCAATGACGCTGCCAAATATTTCAACGAGCACCCAGACTACCGCAGCCGCAACAAGACTGATCAGCAAAATGATAAGAACCGGCTTCCCCTCCCGGCCCTGCCTTGCTTCATCCGGGTTTAGCTGTTTCACGGATCAAACCTCCTCCTGCCTCGAAACCTATACAATAGGCAAATGATCAATGGAGGATTTGGTTCCAAACAGAAACGTTACACTCAAAATAGAGCGCAAAGACCCGGAATTGATGTGATTTTAGATTAGATGGTACGGACGGGTGGATTCGAACCACCGACCTCAGGAGCCACAATCCTGCGCTCTAACCAACTGAGCTACGACCGCGTACCTAAATCTCAACGAACTCACTTACGGCGTCCGCTGACAGGGGGTCACATACGGAGAATCGATCCATATTGCAAGTCATTAAAATGATCTTTGTTGAAGAAATCCCCGTTTGTTAACGCAAACACCCCAATCGTTAAAATTGGATGCATTCTGGTTACCATGTTTTATGCATGCTTGTGCACAAAGCTCGTAAATGAGCTGACACTTAAAATTACCACGCCTCTATTAACTAATGGAACAGAAAGTCAGGTCCATATCGAACGGGAATGTAGACCCGAACCCGCAAGCAGCTTATTAACATATAATTAAAGAGCACTTTGGGTGGTCGGAAGAACAGGTAAAGGACCGGTATGTCAGGATCATACCCCTTCATCAATATTGCTGCGCTGGATCAAATCCGCGAAGGCTTTATAAAAGGCGATGCGCAGCTCGTGCTGACGCACGACCTGTCGACTGTTCTGTGGATCAATGGCCCCGGCGCCAAGCTATTCGGTTTTGAGCATATCGAAGACATTATCGGCGGCAAGCTCGAACTACCCGTCGCAACCCGTCGCCAGATCGCAGGCTCCAGCAGCCCTAAAGACGGCGAACCGCATATTGTTGCAGTACGCCTTAGCTCAGGCATGCGCTCCGAACTCACCCGTCTTCAGGTTTCACAACTGACAATGCCAGATGGTGTAAAAGCCACGCTGCTCACAGTCGAAAACCACAATGCTTCGCCCGAAACGATTATTTCTGGCATCAGTGATGAAGAAACCCATGTCGCCCTCATTGAGGGAGACGCAAAAATCATCGCCGCAAGCCCAGGTTTTTCTACGCTGGATATTTCTGTCTCAACCCTTGAAGACCTTATCATTGAAGCAGGCGACGCCAGCGACCGTGTCGTGAAACGCCGCATTCGTGCGGGCAAACACTCGGTACCCGGTGCGATTGCCCGGCTTTCCGATCATCCTGCCCTGCATCTGGTATGCATCGTCGGGGAAGCGGTTGCCAAAACAAGCGATAAACAGAGAGCTCCAACAGCCGATGCCGCTGTGGAAAAGAAAGTAGAGCCCAAAAGCTTTGCATTCGATGAAAAAGGCGCGCCTGCCCGGTTCATCTGGAAAACAGATGCAGCAGGTTCATTTACCGAGGTTTCGCCGGAGCTTGGCGTCATCATTGGGCCGAATGCGGCAGACGTCATTGGCAGACGCTTTTCGGAGGTAGCAAAGGTTTTCGGCTTTGATACGGATTGCAGCATCGCGTCACTGCTGCAAAAGCGAGACACGTGGTCTGGCAAGAAACTGCTCTGGCCTGTTGAAGGAACGCAGCTGCGTGTACCGGTAGAGCTTGCAGCCCTGCCCGTATATTCGCGCGACCGCGAATTCATTGGCTTCCGTGGGTTTGGCCTTGTGCGCCCGGAAGATGCGGAAGAGGATCCAGAGGCAATCGGTCTGGTGCTTGCTGGTGGCGTTCCGCAGAAACGGGACGCCGCGCCGACGATACAGGATATGCTGAACGCGGATGATGAAGATGATATATTGGCGCTTTCAGAGGAAGTTGCCAATGATGATCGAATCGGAGCCGGGCATCCGACCCCTGCCTCGCCAACGTTGCCATTTGAGCTGACACCGAACGCGGGGCGCCGCGAGTCAGATAAGATCATTGAGCTGCTCAATGCTGCCGCACGCGGAAAAGTGGAAGCGGATCAGGCAAAGCACAGCAAAAACAAGGAACAGCGCCCAGAGGGCGGGCTGACTGCTACGGAACGCAGCGCATTTCGCGAGATTGCAGATCGTTTGCGCAAGCAGGGACTGGCCAATTCCAGGCAAGACGGCGAGCAGCCTGCGGCGGAGCATTCAGCGGTTGTAGCGCTTGTGTCTGAAAATCCCAAACCAGCGGACGAGACGCAGCATGCCGCCAAGACCGAACAGAAGCATGCTTCCGACGAAACAACGCTTCTCGCCAATCTGCCTATCCCGGTCATCATTCATTCCGGCGACGAAATTCATTATGTTAATCAGGCACTTCTTGACCTGACAGGCTATGCAACGCTGCAAGACATTCATCATGCCGGTGGTGTGGAAGCTTTGTTCAACAGCGACAACGAAGATGGCGGAAATTCCCAGGGCATGGTTCTGCGACGTGCGGATGGCAGCGAACAGCCCGTAGAGGCTCATCTCAACGCCATTGGCTGGCGTGATGGTCGTGCGCTCATGTTGAGCCTGATGCCTGTGGCTCCTACACTTGCAGAGGTGACCGGGCCAGCAGAAACGCCAAGCGCCGATCTCGCTGAGAAGCAAGCGCTTCAAGCCAATGTGGAAGAACTCAAGATCATCCTCGACACAGCCACTGACGGCGTTGTGCTCATTGAGCCGGAAGGCCGCATTCGTTCGATGAACCATTCAGCGGCTGCGCTTTTTGGTTATGATCATAAAGATACAGAAGGCAAATTCTTCTCAATGCTTTTTGCCATTGAAAGCCAGCGTGCTGCGATGGATTATCTGCACGGGCTTTCTGACAACGGTGTTCTCAGTGTGCTCAATGACGGCCGCGAAGTGATCGGCAGGGAAGCGCAAGGCGGCTTTATTCCGCTGTATATGACCATCGGCAAACTACCGCACACAAGCGGTTACTGCGCCGTTCTTCGTGACATCACACAATGGAAGCGCACTGAAGAAGAACTGACCAAAGCACGCAAGGAAGCCGAGCGTGCATCCAGCCAGAAGACCGAGTTTCTGGCCCGTATCAGCCACGAAATCCGCACGCCGCTCAATGCGATCATCGGTTTTTCGGAGCTGATGGCGGATGAGAAATTCGGACCTGTCGGCAATGACCGCTATCGCGATTATCTGCGGGATATCAATCGTTCCGGCAACCATGTGCTGGCGCTGGTCAATGATCTGCTCGATATATCCAAGATCGAAGCGGGTGGTCTGGATATGCAGTTTGAAGCGGTTTCGCTCAATGACGCGATTGGCGAGGCCATTGCATTGATGCAGCCGCAGGCCAATCGTGAGCGCGTGATTATCCGCTCGAGCTTCCAGTCGAACCTGCCGGATATTGTCGCAGACGCACGCTCGATCAAACAGGTCGCGCTCAACCTGCTTTCCAACGCTGTTCGCTTCACATCGACCGGCGGACAGGTCATCGTCTCAACAAATTACGAATTGAACGGCGATGTCGTTATGCGCGTGCGCGATACAGGCGTTGGCATGACAAAAGCGGAAGTTCAGCAGGCGCTCAAACCTTTCCGTCAGGTCAATGCCATGCAACGCAGGCAGGCAGAAAATGCGAAGGACTGGCGCAACGAAGGCACAGGCCTCGGACTGCCGCTGACAAAGGCGATGGTTGAGGCCAATCGCGCACAATTTGCAATCGATTCGACACCGGGTCAGGGCACAGTTGTCGAAATCATCTTTCCGCCAACACGCGTTCTGGCAGATTAAATCCCTAAATCTATGATTCCAGCTTTCAAAAATCATTACCGGTTTTTGCATTGATGAACTAACCATATGTTGGAATCAGCATAGGTGGCTATGCTGTGCTATAATGCTGAGATAGATTACGGATTATATGTCACTGATAGGATGGTTGATGCGCTGGCCCAGATTTACGCGCCTTATTATTGCGCTCATCATTCTTGGTGCGGCAGCAGCAGCAACGTTGCTCGCAATCGTTCCTTTTATCGTTTCCACAGATGCGATCCGTATTCGCGTTGCCCAGGAAATCAGTGCCTGGACCGGCTATAGCGTCGAGCTGCGTGAAGCACCGCGTTTGCGGGTATTTCCGGTGTTACGCGCTTCACTTGATGGTGTCACACTGAGTAAGGTTTCAGATCAGGGTTCCAAGCCCTTCATGAGTGCCAACCGGATTGAAGTTGAACTTTCCCCACTCGATGCACTTATGGGGCGTTTGTCTTTCTCTGAAACGCAGATTGTAAGGCCGCATTTCAATATTGGTGGACCGGTCGATAATTTTTCCGGTCTGCTTGATGCGATTGCCAACTCCAGCGGGCGCCTCGGCACGGCCATCCGCGCGCAACGCGCTTTGCAGCAAAACGGCGCCAATGACAAAGCGCTTGCCGCACAACAGGCATCGCAACCTTTTGGCCGCGTTGTGATCCGTGATGGTACGGTCTCATTTAATCATCCCGACGAGCAGGAGGCTTCGAAGGAAGAGCAGCAGATTACAAAGTTGAACGCCACGCTTGAATGGCCGCGAACATCAAGTGCGGCAACCTTGCGCGGAAGTGCGCAATGGCGGGGCGAGGCCACCCAATTCAATGTCACCGCCGGTCAAGCATTGTCGCTTCTTGCCGGTGGCACCTCTGACGTGAACGCAAGCTTCACATCCACACCCCTCAATATTACCTTTGAGGGCAAGGCCAATATTTCCAATGATCGCTTCTTTGAGGGCGCGTTGAGTGCAAAAACGCCCTCGCTCAGCAACAGTGTTCGCTGGCTCGGCCTGCCACCCGTCGCCGGCAGCACCGAAATCGGGGCTTTTTCCCTTGATTCAACCATTACATCAACGCCGAAGCGGCTGAAATTCGATAATGTCGAAATGACAACGGATGAAAGCCCGGCCAAGGGTGTGATTGAAATTGGCTTTGAGCAGGACACGCCTGCGGTTACCGGCACCCTCGCCTTCGATAAGCTTGATCTGCGACGGTTGTTCTCCATCTTCGTGCCGCTGCCCGTCAATCAGCCTCGCTCTCCGAGCGAACGGAATCAAAGCGAGCAGGACAATATCAATACGAGCTTCATCGACCGGGCTGAGCTTGACCTGCGTCTTTCGGCGCAAGCCGCCACCGCAGGTCCGGTATCATTAACCAGCGTTGCAGCGGCCGTACAGATCAGAGGCGGTCGCGCGATGTTCGATATTGGTGATGCCAAAGCCTTTAACGGCATTATTCAGGCCAATCTGCAGATTGTTCGCGACCTGAAGACCGCCAGTGGTGAATTGCGGTTCAACGCATCCGACATTGACAGCTCGCAGCTTTTTGCAGCGCTCGGCTTTGACAAGCCATTCGTCAATGGCAAGGGTAATGTTTCACTGTTTATGAAAGCGCCAGCCAACCGTTGGTCAGCGCTTCTGAACAGCGCGCAGGGCAATGTCTCCGTTCAGCTTAACAACGGGCAAATGCAAGGCTTTTCGGTTCAGGATTTTTTGACAAAAGCGCAGAGCCAAGGTTTCTTTGCGCTTGAACGGCAGGAAAACGTCTCTCTTGCCTTCAATCGCCTCGACCTCAAGGCAAATCTTTCCGATGGCGTGGCAACGCTGGAGAATGCGCGTCTTGCCACGAATGATGGCACGCTCAATCTGGCTGGTATTGTTCCATTTGTTGACCGCAGTCTGGCATTAAGCGGCGAAGTCATCTTCCCCGATAACCAGCCGCAGCCGCAGAATACGGATGGACAACTTGCCGAGACCACGCCCGCGAAGCCACCGCTGCATTTCTTTGTTGGCGGCTCCTGGGATCGGCCCTTTATCTCCCCATCATCGACAGGAAGCGGAACGGGGCAGTAAGCCCCTCTCCTTATGATCATCATCCCATGCGGAATGCGGCTTGCTCATCACGGCGGCGCTGCACTTCGCGACGCTTGTTGACAACCGAAGCAATGATCACGCCCGTCGCCACCAGTGCAATCAGGATAGTGCAGACCGCGTTGATTTCCGGTGTCACACCAAGCCGCACCTGAGAGTAAATCTTCATCGGCAGTGTGGTTGCACCCGGACCAGAGGTGAAGCTTGCAATCACCAGATCATCGAGTGAAAGGGTGAAAGCCAGCATCCAGCCGGAAACAACGGCAGGCAGAATAACTGGCAATGTGATTTTCATGAATGTTGTCACGGGTGGCGCGCCAAGATCCATTGCCGCTTCTTCCAGCGACCGATCAAAACTCACCAGACGCGACTGCACGACAACGGCCACAAAGCACATCGAGAAGGTGATATGCGCAAGCGTAACCGTCCAGAAACCACGGTCAAAATTCATCGCCACGAACAAAAGTAACAGCGAAAGGCCGGTGATGACATCCGGCATGACCAGCGGCGCGTAGACCATGCCCGAGAACAGAATTCGCCCGCGAAACCGCGTGTAGCGCGTGAGTGCAAGTGCGGCCAGCGTTCCAAGCACGGTTGCAATCGTCGCAGACAAAAGCCCGACGCGGATCGTCACCCATGCCGCATCCATCAGCGCCTGATTGCGGAACAGCTCCACATACCATTTGGTCGAGAAGCCCGCCCAGACAGTGACGAGGCGGGATTCGTTGAACGAATAGATGACCAGCAGAACAATCGGCAGATAAAGAAAAGCAAAGCCAAGCGACACCGAGACAATATTAAAACGTGACCAATTGTTTTGCATGTTATTTCCCCTTCTCCTGCTGGCGCGCCTGCACCTGCTGGAAAATCACGATCGGCACGATAAGCAGGAGCAGCAGAACCACGGCCACAGCCGAAGATACCGGCCAGTCGCGATTGGAGAAGAACTCACTCCAGATTGTCTTACCAATCATCAGCGTCTGCGATCCGCCAAGAAGATCGGGGATCACGAATTCACCAACAGCCGGAATGAATACAAGGAAACACCCCGCCACGATGCCTGCAAGCGATAGTGGAAAGGTGATCTTCCAGAAAGCTGAAAATGCAGTACAGCCGAGATCCTGCGCCGCTTCGATCAGCGAATAATCCATTTTTTCGAGTGACGAATAAATCGGCAGAATCATGAACGGCAGATAAGAATAAACGATACCAATGAAGATTGCCGTTTCCGTGTTCAGAATGTTGAGTGGCGTATCGATGATATTCAGCCACATCAAAAACTGGTTGAGCAGACCTTCCGGCTTGAGGATACCAATCCACGCATAAACGCGGATCAGGAACGATGTCCAGAACGGCAGGATGACCAGCATAAGCAATGTCGGTCGCAGACTTTGCGGTGCCCGCGCCATGCCATAAGCCATCGGATAAGCGACGAGCAATGTCAGAAATGTCGAGATTGCCGCAATCCGCACGCTGGAAAGATACGCCATATAATAAAGCGGATCATCCATCAGCCAGAGATAGTTATCGATAGAAAGCTGCTTCACGCGCTCCCATGCAAGACCAAAGCCCTGCGTCAAATCAATAACTGGCTGATAAGGCGGTATTGCCATCGTGACTTCGGAAAGCGAAATCTTGAAGACAATAAAAAACGGAACCAGAAAGAAGATCAGCAGCCACAGATAAGGGACTGCGATCACGAGGCGACTGGTTATGGAAGCGATCAGCTTTTGCATGTGCTTCCCCTCCTCAGGCCGTCAGCACCAGACCGGCATCGGTATCAAACGAAACCCATACGCGCTCATCATAGGTCAGCGGATTTTCCGTCTTGCGCACAGCATTCAGGCTTGCAGCCTTGATGGTGCGACCATTGTCGAGGCGGACGTGGAAAACCGTCATATCGCCAAAATAGGCAATATCCCAAAGCTCACCCTCAACCGCGTTGACAGCGGTCTCTTCCGGCTTTTCGCGGGTAATGCGTGTCTTTTCAGGACGCACCGCATACCAAACCTTCTGACCGGCATTGAGCTGCTCGCGCGTTTCAGTGTGGATATGAAAGCCAAATTTTTCCGTGGCGATTTCAGCCTCACCATTGGCGGCCTTGACCACTTCACCTTCGATGATGTTCACATTACCAATGAAGTCGGCCACGAACTTTGAACGCGGCGCCTCATAAACTTCTGCCGGTGTTGCCACCTGCATAATGCGACCCTTATCCATGACAGCGATACGATCAGACATGGTCATGGCTTCTTCCTGATCATGGGTGACGACCATGAAGGTAAGACCGAGCTTGACCTGTAAATCCATCAATTCGAACTGGGTTTCTTCGCGCAGCTTCTTGTCGAGCGCACCCAGCGGCTCATCCAGCAGCAGCACTTTCGGACGCTTGGCAACAGCACGCGCCAACGCCACGCGCTGGCGCTGCCCACCAGAAAGCTGATGCGGCTTGCGCTTGCCAAACTTTTCCAGCTTCACAAGTTTGAGCATTTCAGCGACACGCGCATCGATTTCCGATTTCGCCATGCCGTCCTGCTTGAGCCCAAAAGCAATGTTGTTTTCTACCGTTATATGCGGGAACAGTGCATAGGACTGAAACATCATATTGACCGGTCGCTTATAGGGAGGAATGCCGCGCAAATCCTGACCATCGAGCGTAATGCGCCCCGATGTCGGCTCCTCAAAACCCGCCAACATGCGCATCAATGTGGTCTTGCCGCAGCCGGAAGCACCTAAGAGCGAGAAAAACTCGCGATTGAAAACATTGAGCGACAGATCATCAACCGCGGTAAAATCGCCGAAAATCTTGGTCACATTCTCAAAAGAGATGAAAGGCTTCGCCGCCGGATCATTCCAGGGTGCAAATTTGCGGCGAAAGCTGCCAAAAGATTCCATTCCGTTCCCCTATCGACTTATCAGGAACCTGCATTCACAGGCACAGCCTGCCACTAAACGACTATATTAAGACGTAGAGCGGCCCTCCTGTATGAACAGTGAGCCGCTCTTAACAATTTGACGGGACCAAACCCGATCAGACGTTCAAAACCGTCTTATTATCCAACTGTTACTGACCTGTGACGATCTTGGTCCAGGCCCGCGTAACATAACGCTGAGTTTTCTGGTCATAAGGCGTTGGCACAAACAATTTTTTCAACACCTCTTCGCTCGGATAGATTTCTGGATCATCGAGAATATCTTTATCGATGAACGCCTGCGAAGCCTTGTTACCATTCGCATAGAATACGAAATTGGATGCTTTCGCTGCAACTTCCGGGCGCATGATATAATTCATGAATTCAAGCGCTTCAGGTACATGTTTTGCGTCAGCAGGGATTGCCATCTGGTCAAACCACATCAGCGCGCCTTCCTTCGGGATCGAATAACCGATCTCTACGCCCTGATTTGCCTTCTCGGCACGATCACGTGCCTGGAAGATGTCACCTGAATAACCAACCGCCATGCAAATGTCGCCATTCGCCAGCGCGTTGATATATTCCGACGAATGGAACTTGCGGATATTCGGACGAATCTTGAGATAAAGCTCCTGCGCCTTTTCCATATCTTCCGGTGAAGGGGAATTGGGATCAAGACCAAGGTAATTCAAAGCCGGGCGCAGCATTTCGCTTGATGTATCCAGCAGATAAATACCGCAGTCTTTCAGCTTCGCCGAAATCTCCGGGTTGTAGAGCACATCCCAAGAGTCAATCGTATCGGTACCAAGGATTTCCTTGATTTTGGCCTTGTTATAGCCAATGCCGGTCGTGCCCCACATGTAGTTTATGGAATATTCGTTGCCCGGATCGTAGGTCGCGGCACGGGTCGAAATTTCATCCCACATATTCTTGAGGTTTGGCAGCTTGTCCTTGTCGAGCTTCAAGAACACACCAGCCGGGATCTGACGGCCAAGGAATTCACCCGATGGCACAACAAGATCATAGCCGCTACCACCGGCAAGAAGCTTGGTTTCAAGAATTTCATTGGAATCATAAACGTCGTAAACGACCTTAATGCCCGTTTCCTTGGTAAAATCCTTGAGGATCGAATCGTCTATATAATCCGACCAGTTATAAATATTGACAACCCGCTCCTGCGCGCTTGCGGGAAATACGGTGGCGCTCACAAGGGTCGTGACCATCGTTGTCGCCAGAAGAAAGGATTTCATCCTCATCGCGTGCTCCATTCTGCACCGTAATTTCCGGTACAGCTTAAGGGTGGGTAAACTGTTTCATTTTCTACCTTTTTAGATTGTGCAGCATTCGTCAACCGGCTGATGACAACACAAACATAAAAATTGCGATGCCACGCCTGAGAGCCAACGAGATTTTGACTATGGCGCGGCGAAAATAGTGAGGTTCGAGAACCGGAGCGGAGTGTACTTTGGGTACACGAGCACCGGGAGCGCAGAACCACGCCATTTGCAGACCGTCGGAGTCAAAATATCGCGGCTCTACTGGAAATCGAAAGCAGATAGCCCCGCCACCATTTCATCAAGCCCCAATGGACGCGTCAACGGCGGCTCGGCACGGGTGATGCAGCCTTGCCGTTCACAAAGCCTGCAAGCGGGGCCTATTTCTGTGCGAGACGCACTGTTTGTACCGTAAACTGTCTCTATAGCAGCATCGAGCGAGCAGCCGATGAGAATTGCCGTGCGCCGCGGACGCTCGTTAAATGCACCTTGCGGTCCTTCAAGCGTTCGCGCAACCGTCAGAAAACTGGAACCATCGGGCAATTCGGCTGGCTCCACCAGCACCTGCCCCGCCTGTGTGAATGCTGCATAGACCGGAAGCTTCGGACACTGACCGCCAAATCGCACCGGAAAGCCTTCGGCACCCGCCATGCGTAAGCGATTGCCAGCATGATCGATTTCCATCAGAAAAAACGGTAAAGCAGAATTATCCCGCCGCTGAAGCGTTGTCAGTCGGTTTGCCGCCTGTTGAAAGGACACGCCAAAGCGTGAACGCAACACGTCTATATCATAGCGCGCCCGCACAGCAGCATCACGAAACTGCCGGTAAGGCATCATCAAAGCCTGTGCCGCATAACGCGCCAGTTCAAAACGCGCGATGCGCTTTGCTTCACTGGACGAGAGCTTTAACCCTTCTGTTTCAGCGCCGATCATTACTTGCATACGGATCAGCGCTGCTTCCATGGCAATTTCCTGCAACTGATCAAAAGGCGACAATCGCTCCGATATGAAAAGCCGCTGCGAATGCCTGTCATAACGTCTGCGCCAGTTCGGCATGGTTGCAACGGGCAATGTGCGCACCGTAATGCCATGCTCGCGCCGCAGCCATTCTTTCAACGCACCTGACAAGTCGCCATCAGGTTTCAGCAAACCATAAAAGCTTTCCGCCTCTTCCTCGATCCGCGGGTAATGATTGGGCCGCCGCGCCATAACATCACGCACTTCATCCAGCGGCAATCGCGTGGCAGAAAGCTGCGCATCACTGCCTTCATGCGAAAGCAATTGCGAGAGATCAGAAAGGCGCTGCTGTTGCTCGCGGTATGCACGGTAGAGTTTAACGATGCCGGTGGCGGCATTGGGTGCCGCCTCGCCAATCTCCACCAGTTCCTGATCGCCCGGCAATTCTCCCGTCAGCAGTGGATCGGAAAATACTTCCTTTAGGCCCGCAACCGTTGTTCCGCTTTCAGCCTGAAGGCTGTCGAGATCAAGCTTGTAAACACTGGCAAGCTTCAACAAGAGCTGCACCGTCAGCGGACGCTGATTACGCTCAATCAGATTGAGATAGGACGGCGAAATACCAAGCGCCTCGGCCATGGATGTCTGCGTCAGACCGCGTTCGTTGCGGATGCGCCTGATGCGTGGACCAGCAAAGATCTTGCGTTCGCTCATGAGGCCTCCCAAGTCAGCAATGATGAAATTTACAATTCATGACAAAATAGCTGCAAAGTTTGATTTTGACAAGATTTACAAATTTACAAATGACCTCAGTCAATTTTCAGACAGCATTACCTCAATTTCTCAGCCGTTTCACTGCTTTTTCTAGCTGTTCGAGCAATAGGGTTGTAAATCTGGTCACAGAAAGAGCGACAACAATCAGCTCTTCCAGAACCTAATCTTAGTGTGAGGAGACACCGAAATGACAGATTTTTACAGCCTCATCCCTTCGGCACCCAAAGGCCGCTTTGACGGCATTGAGCGTGCACACACAGCCGAAGATGTGAAAAGGCTGCGCGGTTCGGTGGAGATCAAGTATTCGCTGGCCGAGATGGGTGCAAACCGTCTGTGGAAACTGATCCACGAGGAAGATTTCGTCAACGCGCTGGGCGCGCTCTCCGGCAATCAGGCCATGCAGATGGTACGTGCTGGTTTGAAGGCGATCTATCTGTCCGGCTGGCAGGTTGCAGCGGATGCAAACACGGCATCGGCCATGTATCCCGACCAGTCGCTTTATCCGGCCAATGCTGCCCCTGAACTGGCAAAGCGCATCAACAAGACATTGCAGCGTGCCGACCAGATTGAGACTGCGGAAGGCAAAGGCCTGTCGGTTGATACTTGGTTTGCACCAATTGTTGCGGATGCGGAAGCAGGCTTCGGCGGACCGCTGAATGCATTTGAGATCATGAAGGCCTTCATCGAAGCCGGTGCTGCTGGCGTGCATTATGAAGACCAGCTGGCCTCTGAAAAGAAGTGCGGCCACCTTGGTGGCAAGGTTCTGATCCCGACTGCAGCCCATATCCGCAACCTCAATGCGGCACGTCTTGCAGCCGATGTCATGGGAACGGCAACGTTGGTCATCGCTCGCACGGATGCAGAAGCCGCCAAGCTTCTGACCTCGGATATTGACGAGCGCGATAAGCCATTCGTCGATTACGATGCTGGACGCACGGCGGAAGGCTTCTATCAGGTGAAAAGCGGCATTGAGCCATGCATCGCCCGTGCCATTGCCTACGCACCCTATTGCGATCTGATCTGGATGGAAACATCCAAGCCCGATCTCGAACAGGCTAAGCGCTTTGCAGAGGCTGTGCAGAAGGCTCATCCGGGCAAGAAACTGGCTTATAACTGCTCGCCATCGTTCAACTGGAAGAAGAACCTCGACGACGCAACAATTGCCAAGTTCCAGCGCGAGCTGGGTGCGATGGGATACAAGTTCCAGTTCATTACGCTGGCCGGTTTCCATCAGCTCAACTACGGCATGTTCGAACTGGCGCGTGGTTACAAAGATCGTCAGATGGCGGCTTATTCCGAACTGCAACAGGCGGAATTTGCAGCAGAAGCCAACGGCTACACCGCGACCAAACACCAACGCGAAGTCGGCACCGGCTATTTCGATGCCGTATCGCTCGCAATCACCGGCGGCCAGTCTTCGACCACCGCCATGAAGGAATCCACCGAAACAGCGCAGTTCCGTCCGGCTGCGGAATAACAACGAAGGGAACATAAAATGGCTTCGATTGCACGCGTTAAGGAAAGAGCAGAAGAGCAATCAACCTCGATGAGCACCGATCAGCAAAGCGCGATCCGTATGCTTGCCAATGACCTGCACCGTCTCAATCAGTCGGTTATGAAAGCAGTCGAGGCCGGTGTTTCTGTAGAGCTGGTTCGTTCTGCCCGACATCATGCGGGAGATGGCAACTGGGGCGACCTCTTGATCCCGGTTATCGTTACCCGAAACCCGTGATCAGCAAAAAACAACGGATTATAACTTGATATACCAGTCCATTCATGTTGGATTAGCTTAACTGACCTCCCCGGCTGGCTCTGCCAGTCGGGTTCTTTTTTGCGTCAACAGACATTTTTGGCTAGGCGGTTTTGGGAAATCTATTCCCACACCGCTTCGCGCGAATGGATCGCGCTGGCGTGAAGCCTAAATGCTTCGATGCTGCTATGCAGCCCAAAAGACGCAATCTGCTTCACAGCTCATTCGGATTTTTTCTTTCGCCGTTCACAAGACCAAATTGGGCACAATAAACTACATATGCTCAGCGATGGCGCAGATTTCGCATTATTGAAGTGCCTTTTCCAATATCGCCCATTGCTCTTCACGCGTCACCGGACCCATTCCGCCCTTTCTGGCCAGCACATTTCGATTGAGACGCACGAATACAACCTTTTGATCGCCTTTCTCCGCCCATCCGACATACCAGCCGAACTGACGGCGTCGATCTGGCTTGCCTTTAGGGCCTGTTTCAAAGGCCGAGCCGGTTTTACCATGGACCATCCAGCCGTTTGAAAGCTGATGACTTGGCAAAATTTCCATGGTTTTGGTGATCGCAACCTCAGAAAACGGCAACTTGTAATTCACCATCTTCATGAGAAAATCAGCCTGCTCATTGGGTGATATTTGCAATGATGAGGAAATCCAAGAACGTAAAAGGCCGTTATTCTTGCCCCGATCGCCACTTAGGTCACGGTTACCGTAATTGAGTTGATCTGTGTATTTTTGAAATTTATCTTTTCCTAGCTTCCGCGTCAGCTCTTGTGAGAACCACACAACCGACTGATCCTCCCAATAGGTCGGATCGACAGATTGCCTCCATGATTCACGCCACGCGGGATAACCTTCCTTGTAAGGCCAGGAGGGGGTGTGTGCATCCTCGAGAATGCCGCTTTCAAACCCCATCAACGCCAATGGCACTTTGAAGGTTGATGCCGGGCTGTTGCGCGTATCGCAAACGTCGCCTTCTTTAGAGATGATGTCGCCATTATTCGCATTAAGGATGATCATGCAGGTGAGTTTTTCGCTTTTGGCCGATGCCTGTCCTTGCAGGGCGAGCATCATACACAAAGCGCTTCCTGCCATTCCCAAAGCCGCTTTGATCGTTCTTTGCATCCAGCAAACCTCTCAAGACATGTTTTCGCGAATTCTTTTCTCAAACATGGCGCCAACATTACGCAAACATGGCAATCCACACGTTTGTGCATACCCCCTCATTTATCACTCCCCATATTTAATGTTGTTGTTGTTCAAAGCTTCATTTGTCAACGCATCATGCTCCAGCTATCATGATGCTATACGAAATCATTTTTTGGTGTTGGATGTCTGCTGATACGACGGAAAAGAAGGTTGCGCGTGCGCCGCGTCGCCGTACGCCTGCTTATGTCAAATCGCTTCGCGGCGTGAAGAACTGGAAGCAAGCCACAGAGTGGCTGGCATGGCGCGACATTGAAGACATCGAATGCATTACCCCTGATCAGGCGGGTGTGGCGCGTGGCAAGATGATGCCATCAAAGAAGTTCACTTCCAATACGTCGCTTGCTCTGCCTTCTGCTGTGTTCATGACGACCATTTCAGGGGATTATCCTGAAGACGGTCATGGTTTTCAATATCCCGAAGATGATGGTGATCTCAGGCTTTTGCCTGATCTCTCGACACTCTCCTCGGTGCCATGGGAAACGGATGCAACAGCGCAGGTCATCTGCGACCTGGTCTATCAGGATGGACGCGCGGTTGAATTCACGCCGCGCAATGTGCTGCGCTCTGTCGTTGCTGCCTATAACAAGCGCGGCCTCAAGCCGGTTGTTGCACCGGAAATCGAGTTTTATCTGGTACGTAAGAACCCGGACCCCGATTATCCGCTCACGCCACCGGTGGGGCGCTCCGGCCGCGCCATTGGTGGCGGTCAGGGCTATTCAATTGCAGGCGTCAACGAGTTTGATGAACTGATCGACGACATCTATCATTTCTCCGAAGGTCAGGGCCTTGAGATCGATACACTGATCCACGAAGAAGGTGCAGCACAGCTTGAAATCAATCTGCGCCATGGCGATCCGGTTGAGCTGGCCGATCAGGTATTTTTGTTCAAGCGCACAATCCGCGAAGCCGCCCTTAAGCATGATATGTATGCAACCTTCATGGCCAAGCCTATTCAAGGCCAGCCGGGTTCGGCGATGCATATCCATCAATCGATCGTCGACAAGAAAACAGGACGCAACATCTTCTCCAACGAAGATGGCAGTGAAAGCGAAGCCTTCCGCCACTTCATCGGCGGCATGCAACGTCATGTACCAAACGCGCTCGTGATGTTCGCGCCCTATGTTAACTCTTATCGCCGCCTTACGCCTGATGCATCGGCGCCGGTTAATGTGAAATGGGGTTACGACAACCGCACAACGGCCTTCCGTGTACCGCGTTCCGAGTCCGGTAGCCGCCGCGTCGAAAATCGCATTCCTTCATCTGATGCCAACCCTTATCTGGCACTCGCTGCATCGCTCGCGTGCGGGTTGATTGGTTTGGTGAACAAAATCGAAGCTGATCAACCTGCATCGACAAGCGTTAACACCAAGGAAATCGATCTGCCGCGCGGTCTGATAGAAGCTGTGCAACTCTTTGAAAATGATCAGGAATTGCGCAACCTTTTCGGAAACTCGTTCGTCACCACTTATGCAGCAATCAAGCGCGCGGAGTTCGAGACTTTCATGGAAGTCATCAGCCCGTGGGAACGTGAGTTCCTTCTGCTCAACGTCTGACCGGTTCCACATGACCTATCAAAGCCCAATCTCGCCCGGCTTTTCATGGTACGAAGCGAGCGCTCCAGAGCGACCGCAATACGAAGAACTTGATGGTGCCCGTCAGGCAGATGTCGTTGTTATTGGTGGTGGTTATACGGGACTTTCGGCAGCCTATCATCTGGCCACACAGGGAGCCGACGTTGTGCTGATCGAAGCGGCACGCTTTGGCGATGGCGCATCGGGACGCAATGGTGGTCAGTTCGGCACCGGTCAGCGCACATGGCCGGAAGACCTCGAAAAGCAATATGGCTTTGAACGGGCGAAGGCTCTGTTCGATGTTGCGGAAGAAGCCAAGGCTTACCTTCTTGGCTTTGCGCGCGAACACTCTATCGATATGGAATATATGCCCGGCCAGATTTCAGCCGCGCACAAGCCGCGTTATCTGAAGCACTATCAGGCCCATGCGGAACTGATGGCCACGCGCTTCAATTACCCTCATATTCGTTTTGTTGAACGCGACGAAATGGCCACACTTCTCGGCTCTAACCGCTATCATGGCGGGATTTATGATGCGGGCACCGGTCATATCCATCCGTTGAAATTGCTGATTGGGCTGGCAAAAGCGGCACAGTCCACCGGTGCGCATCTCTTTGAAAACACCAAAGCCACAAAGATAACCACAGCAAGCGGTCGCGTTGAAGTTGAAACGCCACGCGGCACGATTTCAGCAAAGAGAGCGTTTCTCGCAGTCAATGCGCACGGCGGTGATTTGGAGCCGACAAGTGCAACTCACGTGATGCCAATCCGTTCTTTTATTGGCGCAACTGCCCCTCTGGGCGACAACAGCCCGGTCATTCCCGGTGGTGAGTCGGTTGATGACTCGCGCTTCGTCGTTCGTTATTTCCGTAAATCAAAGGATGGCCGTCTTCTGTTCGGAGGCCGTGAAGCCTATACCGCCGACAATCCGCGTGACATCAGCGAACATATCCGCCGCCAGATTGCTGAAATCTATCCCGCACTCGACAAGGTCGACATTACACACGCATGGGGCGGATCCGTTGGTATAACCATGCCGCGCCAGCCATTTGTGCGTGAAGTGATGCCTGGCGTTATTTCAGCAGGTGGTTACTCCGGCCATGGAGTCATGCTCGCCAATTACATGGGCAGACTTTATGCGGACGCGATCAGCGGTAAGCGCGAGAAGCTCAAACTCTTTGAAGAATTGCGCATTCCCGCCTTCCCCGGCGGCCGCACGTTGCGTGCCCCACTGCTATTTGTTGCCTTGTCATGGTATGCGCTGATGGATCGGATTTAAACCACACCCTCCCCGGCTTTTGCTGCAAGGCGTTGATATGTCTCTTCCACCACATCACACATCGGCAGAATTCCGCTCAAACATAGCAATGCCTTTATGTTTTCACGCACACCTTCATAGCCAATGATCGGCACAAAAGACTGCATAACGATACGTGCTTCGCCTCTGTAAAGAGCCTCATACTCCGCAAAATTTGTAAAGCTTTTGTAGCTTTCGCCGCGCATCAAATAGGTTTCGACCGCGGCGCCTTCGGCCAGCACAACCGCATGGCTATCGAGCACAATATTATAATAGTCGATGGTATTTTGTGCTAAAGCGCGCGTGATAGACTGGCCATTGACGAGATCTTTCGCTCTGATCAAAACGCCATCAATAAAAAGAGCATGGTTTGGAGACAAACAGAGATCACGGCGAGGCGCTTTGCCGTCAATCGCATGACGTGCAATACGGATCGGCATGATGTTCTCGTTCCAACCCGCTCCGCCTTTGCGGTGGCTTTGCCAGCCGACCCACTTAACGGGCATAAAAGAACCATCAACTGTCCTGACGAAATCTCCGATCACGAGATTTTCTACCGCAACCGGCCCCTTCGCGGTCTCTATGAGTGTACCTTTCAAAAGACAGTTAGAACCTGAACCGCCGCCGTGCTCCCACCATTTCGTACCAAGAGCTCGAGCTGGAAAAGACGATACAGTCGCCACCAGTGCGCCCAGGGCGGACCCCTTTGCAATCATGCCCGCCGCAGCACCCAGAAAATGGCGTCGCGCGCGACTGCTCGGTGAATGCCGGTCTTTATCTGCTGACATAAGTCCCTCCGCTCTAAGAGTTATGGCATCGGGCCAAAAACAGCATGTTTTTGCAAAGCACGATGCGTCTGTTCAAGAACATGAAGCATCATTCCGTGTTGCACGGAGGTAGAATGCCTCGATTACTTCACCCCAATTACCGCTCTGATATTACTCCACCATGCCATTGAAAATGTTACAGCAATCCGATCTACCACGTCCGCAATTAGAGGTAGAGCATAGGGCAAAGGGCGTAGATTTTATGAGATTGTGGGTGCTCTCAAGGGCGCGCAGCGCTAACCGAGATTAAGTAAAACACAATAGAAACGCGCAATTGCTCTGAGAATCATCCTATCATTTCACGAACAAAGCAGCGCAGGAGTTTCCATTGAGCAAAGACACGCTTTTTCTTCTAATGCCCGGTTTTGAAGATCCGGCCTATCCGGGCCAGACTTTTTACTGCGAACATTGTGCGCTGATGGAAGGCGTGCTCGCATCATTTCCCGCATTGGGAGAGAAAATCGAGATCATGCGCATCGCCTGGCCGCGTCCGAGACCAGATGTAATCGCACTTGTGGGTGAGGAAAACCAGTGTTTACCACTGCTGATATTGGCGCAAGGTGACAGCTCAATCCATCAAACAGGCGAATATGAAGGACGCGCCTTCATCTCCGACAAGGATGCAATCCTCAAGGCCCTTTCCGAACGCCATGGCTTTGCACAACCACATCCCTAAAGCACGTCAAACCAGATTGGCGCTTTAAGCTGAGCAACACGGCGCACGCATTCGTGATGGCCAATTCGGCATATTGCTCTTCCTTTTTCGCTTCTTCACCCCATCTTAAAATGCCTGCCAAGTCAGCCGATTGTCATAAACCTGTGTTCAGGTTTGTGGATATGCTGGCATCGAAAGAACGAACGGCAACAGAACAGATTTCCGACTGGCCTCATGTGTGAGCATGCGTCCGGTCTCAACCACAACAAGGAGCAACCACATGGTCGTAAAAGCCTATGGTGCTTATGCCGGTGACAAGCCACTTGAACCGATCGACATCACACGCCGCGCGCCGGGTGCAGACGATGTGCAGATCGCAATCGCTTATTGCGGTGTCTGCCATTCCGATCTGCATCAGGTTCGTTCGGAATGGGCCGGAACGGTCTATCCTTGCGTTCCCGGCCACGAAATTGTCGGCCACGTTACCGCTGTCGGCGCAAATGTCAGCAAATTCAAGGTCGGCGATACGGTCGGCGTTGGCTGCATGGTCGATAGTTGCCAGCATTGCTATGCCTGCGATGACGGGCTGGAACAATATTGCGAACACGGCTTCACGGGCACCTATAATTCGCCTACGCCTGACGCGCCGGGCCACACACTTGGCGGCTACTCGCAGCAGATCGTTGTTAAAGACAAGTTCGTTCTCAAGATCAACCATCCTAAGGAACAGCTTGCTGCCGTTGCACCACTGCTTTGCGCAGGCATCACCACATGGTCGCCGCTGCGTCACTGGCGCGTTGGTCCCGGCATGAAAGTCGGCATTGTCGGCATTGGTGGCCTTGGACATATGGGCATCAAACTTGCTCATGCGCTTGGCGCTCATACAGTCGCGTTCACCACATCCGAAAGCAAGCGCGCAGACGCCAAGGCGCTCGGTGCAGATGAAGTAATTGTCTCGCGCAACGAAGAAGAGATGAAGGCACACGCCAACAGCTTTGACTTTATCCTCAACACCGTTGCAGCCAGCCACAATCTCGATGCCTTCACCCAGCTCTTAAAGCGTGATGGCACCCTGACACTGGTTGGCGTGCCTGAACATGCGCATCCATCGCCAAATGTCGCTACGCTGATCTTCAAACGTCGCTCGATTGCCGGTTCGCTGATCGGAGGCATTGCTGAAACGCAGGAAATGCTCGACTTCTGCGCTGAAAAAGGCATTGTTGCCGATATTGAAATGATTGCAATCCAGAACATCGAAGATGCATATGAACGCATGCTGAAAAGTGATGTGAAATACCGCTTTGTCATCGACAGCGCGACCCTCCCAGCATAACGAAATGAAAAACGGCCCGGTCATTCCGGGCCTTTTTCTTGATTTAAACCGGGATTTCGGAAACCTGCTTAACCGTCTGGCTCGGAACGTCTGTCTTGAGGCTTTGCACGCCTTTGATGCGGCTCAAATGCTCCGACTGAAAACGGCGATAGTCTTCAATGTCAGCCGCTACAACGCGGATCATTGCATCAAAATCCCCCAACATGAAATAGCACTCAACCACCTGCGGTAGCTTCAGGATGGCCTTTGCAAAGGTTTGCAGTGTCTCCTCATCTTGTTGATCGAGACGAATGCGCACGAAAAAAGTCAGCCCTTTGCCAATTTTTGCCGGATTAAGCACCGCAACATAGCGATCAATTACGCCCGCATCTTCAAGAAGCCGGACGCGACGCAGACATGGTGACGCCGACAGGCCCACCTCACGCGCCAGATCATTGTTGGCGATACGACCATTGCGCTGAAGTACGCGAAGGATCCGTCTATCGATATCATCCAGCTTCATTGGCTATCAATTCCATTTTTTAAAATATTATTGGCATTTTGTGCCAAACATTGATGCATAAGACCAATCTTTGCAACCAAATTGCGTCAGACATTGGCTACATTATCCAAAATTCAGACAAATCATGCAATGCATAAGGGGCAGCCTGACGGCAGGCCAACGGACGTTTTATGGATATTTCACAGGCCTATGCGCCGCAAAAAAGCAGAACTGCGCGTTATTCGGAATTTCGCCGGGGTGCAGTTGCCGGGTTTCCGGTTCTGCTTGGCATTATTCCCTATGCGGTGGTTCTGGGTGCGCTTGCTGCACAAAAAGGGTTGAGTCTCGTCGAAGTTCCATTGATGACCGGTCTCAACTTTGCTGGGGGATCGGAATTTGCAGCTATTCAGCTGTGGACCTCCCCGCCGCATATTTTGCTGATTGCCGCAATTACTTTTCTCGTTAACAGCCGTCATCTACTGATGGGGGCAGCGCTCGCTCCATTTATCCGTCATCTGCCCAAGCGCAAGGTTTTTGCGACGCTGTTTCTCATGTGCGATGAAAGCTGGGCAATCGGCATTGCCGATGCGAAACGCCGAAAGGCCAAAGGCATCAACCCTGCTCTCAGCCTTAAATTCTATGCCGGTGTTGCGATCCCGTTTTACATTGCATGGGTGTTCTTTACGACCCTTGGCGCAGCTTTCGGCCCGATGATGGGCGATATGCGTCCATATGGCTTTGACATGGCTTTTCCGGCTGTCTTCCTCGTGCTGCTTGCAGGCATGTGGAAAGGCGTTGCCGCCGCCCGTCCATGGCTGGTCAGCCTTGTTGTTGCAGCAACAACCTATCTCACTATCCCCGGTGCGTGGTATGTCGCAGCCGGTGCGATTTCCGGTCTGATTGCTGCTTATGTTCTGGCAGGTAAAGACAATGATTGATCCAATAGCAGTTGTAGCCATCGTTTTAATGGCAAGCGTCACCTATCTCACGCGTATTGGCGGCTATATTCTGTTGCGCAATCGTACGCTCAGCAAGCGCGCCACAGCCGTCATGGAAGCCGCTCCCGGCTGCGTGCTGATTTCCGTTATTGCGCCCGATTTCGTTTCCGACAAACCGGCTGATCTTGCAGCGCTTGCGATCACCATTCTAGCGGCAACACGCTTTTCTATGCTGCCGACCGTCATCATCGGCATCTGCTCGGCTGGTTTTTTCCGCTATCTGATGGGCTAGGGTTACGGCGCAAGCTCGCCCATAATCCATTCGCGAAAAGCACGGATTTTGGGCATGTTCTTGCGTGCTTTGGGATAAACCAGCCAATAGGCCTGTCCGTCATCACAAAGAAGATCAAAGGGCTGGATTAGTTGCCCTGATGCCAGTTCTGCGGCATGAAACGCAGGTGTCAGGATACCAACGCCCTGCCCGGCAGCGGCTGCTCGCCCTTCGAGATGCTGCGCGCCATAACGGCTGAAAGAATTGCCCTTTATGGCCGGATTTTCAATTCCGGCAGCTTTGTACCAGATTTTCCACCATGGATCGGTGGGGTCGACGGCACGAAGGCGCAACAAATCAACAGGATCTTTAATCCCTCCGACCGACTCCATAAGTTTGGGACTGAGCATCGGTGAAAACTGCGCTTTGATCAGTTCGTGGGCAATCATACCGGGCCACTCACCTCGCCCGCTGCGAATGGCCATATCGACATTTGACGTCGAGAAATCGATTATATCGTTCGAGGTATCCAGTCGCACGGCCAGCGCCGGATGTTGCATCTGGAACGACCCCAACCGCTGTACCAGCCAGTTTGATGCGAACGTCACCACAGCGCTGATTGTCAAAACGCCCTGCGTGTCATCCCGTGCCGAAGCAAAGGCCGCCCGCATTGTTTCAAAGGCATCGTTAATCGCAGGAGCCAAGCGCTTGCCCAGTTCGGTCAATTCCACCTGTCGCGGTTTACGCAGAAACAGTGGAGCGCCGACACGCTCTTCCAGCAATTTGATCTGATAGCTGACGGCAGCCTGCGTCATTCCCAACTCTTTCGCCGCACGCGTAAAGCTTGCGTGGCGGGAAGCGGATTCAAAAACACGAATGGCTGAAAGCGGTGGCAGGGGTGACGTCATAATACATAAGTTCTCCTTATGTAGGATAATCGACATTCAATTGGAAAACAAAGCATTTTTCCATCATAACTATAGGCACAATTTAACACATACCCCTAAAAAATGAGACCTACTATGCGTGATGTTGACATCAGCTCATCAACGATTGCCGCTGCTTGCCCTGAAAAAACTACGCCATTGAGCTTGCGCAAGTGGATTGCGCGCTTGTTCAAGCGGAAACGTAAGTATTACCTCATCAACGAACACTCGCCGGAATATTTGCTGCGCGATGTGGGTATCAAAGAGGGCAGACCAACCCATTTTGCCCGTGACGGACATAAGCTGCCTGAATGGTGATATTTTTTTGTTTTAACGCATTATTCCGCGCAAAACCGCTTCGCACTTTTGTTGGAAATGCTTTAGCCACTAACCACTGCAAAGCCACGCGCTTTCAGGCCACGCCGATCTTCGCGCAGATTGTCGATCAGACGCGATCGGCTTCCACCCAAATGCGATGTCATCAGAGTGGTGGCTTGAGACAAGTTTCCTTCTCGCACCGCATCCAGAATGGCATGATGCTGTTGCCAGGCGCGCGCCAGCGCATCCGCATCGCGCACTTCAAGCCAGCGTGCGCGCGAAAGCCGCTGCATGGCATCGCGAACGCCACGGCTGAGAAATTCATTACCCGAAAGTCGGGCAAGCTCGATGTGAAAATCCATCCCCACGCGATGCCACTCTTCACGCGAACGTGTCGCATCACAACTGTTGAGCATTTCAGCAATCGCATCGACCCCACTGCGATCTTCCATCGCGCAAGTGACCTTGAGGGCGGCAATCTCCAGTGCCTCGCGATAGACGCCGATCTGTTCAATCTCGGCGAGATTGATCGGTGAAACAGTCCAGCCGCGCCCTTCCCTTCCGACAAGTCCCTCGGCTTCAAGCCGTAAAAGTGCGGCTCGGATCGGCGTGCGCGAAGCATTGAACTGCGTCTCGATCCAGCGTTCAGTCAGCCGCTCGCCTGGTCCCAGTTCAAGCCCGAGGATCATATCGCGAAGCTGTTCTTCGACGTGCCGCATCTGTGACATCTGCATCCCAATTTTTCCGGTTGCCTGATTGACAACTTATTGTGTCAGGCGCATGTGTGTATTCCAAATTGGTATCCCAAAATGGAATACAAAACAACCGCACATTATTACAACGGAATAAACCATGAATACCCGGCATGCCGAAACAGGCGATAAGGCGGCAATTGGTGATGAAAACCACGAACGCTATTGGAAGCAGAATCTTTTCATCTGCCTCATTGGTTCATTCACCACGCTCATTGCCATGTCGCTGCTTCTGCCGTTCCTCCCGCTTTATGTGGCACAATTGGGCGTGGCCGACGAAGCTGCAATCGTGCAATGGTCGGGCATCGCCTATGGCGCGACCTTTCTCGCAGCCGCTATCGTGGCCCCCTTCTGGGGCAAGCTCGGTGACCTTTATGGCCGCAAACTGATGCTGATCCGCGCAAGCCTTGGCATGGCGATTGCCATGTCGCTGATGGGCATGGTCACAGATATCTGGCAGCTAGTGGCGCTGCGCCTGTTTGTCGGCATTGCAGGCGGCTATTCCTCCGGCTCTATGATTCTCGTCGCAACCCAGACACCAAAGGACAAGACCGGCTGGGCACTGGGTGCACTTTCTGCCGGCATCATGGCTGGCAATCTGGCTGGCCCTTTGCTGGGTGGTGCGCTTCCACCGCTGATCGGTATCCGCGCGACCTTCTGGCTGGCAGGCAGCGTGATCTTCCTGACCTTTCTTGCAACAACATTTCTGATCCGCGAAGATCGCAAACCACCCAAGCGAAACAACGAACAAAAGAAGCAATCGATATGGGCTTTAGTTCCCGACCGCAAACCCGTCATCGCCATGCTTGCGACCGGCATGTTGCTGATGTTTGCCAATATGTCGATTGAGCCGATCATCACCGTCTATGTGATGCAACTGATGGATGATCAGGCGAAGGTCACTCTGATTTCCGGTGTCGTCATGGCTGCGACAGCGCTCGGCAGCATCCTGTCCGCCTCACGCCTTGGCCGCCTTGCAGATCGCATCGGCCATACTCGCGTCATTACCGGCGCATTGGCCATGGCAGCACTGTTGCTTATTCCCCAAGCCTTTGTGACCGAAGCCTGGCAGCTGATCGGTCTCCGCTTCCTGATGGGGTTGGCTTTGGGCGGCCTTTTACCCTGCATCAGCAGCGTCATCCGGCACAATGTCCCTGACCGCGTAGCAGGCAGCGTGCTTGGACTTTCTGTTTCCGCCCAATATGTCGGGCAGGTGGCGGGTCCAGTGGCCGGTGGCTTTGTCGGCGGACAGTTTAGCATGCCCGCCGTATTTATTGCCACGTCAGTGCTCATGGGCCTCGGTGCGGCTTATAACTGGGGCGCTCTCAGGAACGGCGTTAGATAGAGTAACCACCATCAACGCTAAGCGCTGTTCCTGTCACCATTGATGATGCATCGGAAGCAAGGAACAGCGCAGCCTCGGCCACATCTTCAGGCTTGGAGAAGCGGCCAAGCGGAATGGTTTCTTTCAGATCTTTACGCGCCTGCGGCGTATCTTCCGTGAGAAAAAGCGCCAAAGCTTCGCCGTCGCTTTCAGCGGGGCAGATACAGTTGACGCGAATATTTTTCTCGGCCAGCTCAAGCGCCATCGCCTTGGTTGCGCTCACAACCCAGCCTTTGGACGCCGCAAACCATGTAAGCCCTTTGCGTGGGTGATTGGCCATCGCCGATGCCGTGTTGATAATCGCGCCGCTCCCCTGATGCTCCATGATCGGGGCAACGAGCAGCGTCGAATAATAGATCGCCTTCATATTAACGGCATTGATGAGATCGAAATTATGCTCATCCACATCCGTCAAAGGCATGTTACGGTGGGTGAAACCGGCATTGTTGACCATGATGTCGATACGACCAAACTTGTCGAATGCCGCGCGCGCCAGACGTTCCATATCATCCTTGCGCGAAACATCAGCCTGTACGGATAAAGCATTCTCGCCAATATCGGCTAACTCGTCTTCAAGGCGCTTCACATTCACATCCGCCAGCACGACTTTAGCGCCTTCAGCTGCAAATCGGCGCGCTATCGCAGAACCGAAACCCGATCCCGCACCTGTGATGATCGCAACCTTATCCTGCAGCCTTTTCATGTCATGCTCCTTTCGCGGATATTTATTAGAATCCGCCCGTCAAATCACTTCTATCGCATTATCTTGAACACGCTATATATGCATATGCCGTTAACCAGAGTCATAAGACACCTGTAATTGGCAACATTCGCGAGAATGTTATATTGGACGGTTGAATTTAAATCGATTAGATCGTAGACAAAGGCTGCGCGAAAATCGCAATCTGCTATTAGCGAAGTGATTTGCGTCAGAAGTGGAAGAGAGCAATATATGACCAGCCAGATAATACCGGTAGAGCCCTTCGATTGTATCGTTTTCGGCGGTTCCGGCGATCTTGCCGAACGCAAACTGATTCCTGCTCTGTACCAGCGCCAACGTGCAGGTCAGCTCAGTGAGCCAACACGTATCATCGGTGCATCGCGTAGCGCCATGACCGATGAGGAATATCGCAAATTTGCCCGTGATGCGATCAACGAGCATGTGAAAGATTCCGAAATTGACGCCAAGGAAGTCGAGGCATTTATGGCTCGGCTGACCTATGTCGCAGTCGATGCAAAATCGGAAGATGGCTGGGCTGCTCTGAAAGAGGCTATTGGCAAAAAGCCTGAAAAGATCCGCGCGTTTTATCTCGCAGTCAGCCCAACTTTGTTTGGTGACATCGCCAACCGTCTCAAGTCGCATGGCTTGATCACGCGCGATACGCGCATCATCGTTGAAAAGCCAATTGGCCGCGATCTCGAATCCGCCAATGCGCTTAATGACACCATCGGCAGCGTTTTCCGCGAAGACCAGATTTTCCGTATCGACCATTATCTGGGCAAGGAAACCGTCCAGAACCTGATGGCTCTGCGCTTTGCGAATGCACTTTATGAGCCATTGTGGAATTCTGCGCACGTTGACCACGTTCAGATTACGGTTGCCGAATCTGTCGGCCTTGAAGGTCGCGCGGGCTATTACAACACTGCTGGCGCATTGCGCGATATGGTACAGAACCATATTCTGCAGCTTCTTTGCCTCGTCGCCATGGAGCCACCTTCGTCGCTCGAAGCCGATGCCGTCCATGACGAAAAGGTCAAGGTACTGCGTTCGCTCAAACCAATTACCTCGGCTAATGTCGAAGACGTGACGGTACGCGGCCAGTATCGCGCTGGCGCATCCGCAGGTGGTCCTGTTAAGGGCTACCTCGAAGACCTTGGCAGCGACGACAGCAACACCGAAACTTTTGTGGCGCTGAAGGCCGAAATCAACAACTGGCGTTGGGCTGGCGTTCCGTTTTACATGCGTACAGGCAAACGCCTTGCGTCCCGTGTTTCGGAAATCGTCGTCACCTTTAAGCCGATCCCGTATTCGATCTTCGGAGAACATGCCGGCAAAGTTGTCGCCAACCAGCTCGTTATCCGTTTGCAGCCGGATGAAGGTGTCAAGCAGTGGCTGATGATCAAGGATCCAGGTCCGGGCGGGATGCGCCTTCGCCACGTTCCACTTGATATGAGCTTTGCTGAATCCTTCAATGAACGCAATCCTGATGCCTATGAGCGTCTGATCATGGACGTTGTACGTGGCAACCAGACACTCTTCATGCGCCGCGATGAAGTGGAAGCGGCATGGCGCTGGGTTGATCCGATCCTCAAGGGTTGGGAGGTGAACAACCAACAGGTTCAGGGCTATACGTCAGGCACCTGGGGACCATCGTCTTCGATCGCTCTTATCGAGCGTGATGGTCGGACCTGGCACGAAAGCTGACAAAGCAAAGTCCGGGGACGTTGACAGACATTCCCGGATCAGTCTTTGTGCCACAAAATAAAGAGCGAGCGCGAATATCCGCAGAGATTGCGCTCGTTCCGGACGTTTGGACTTGAAAGGTACGGCATGAGCATCGAACGGCACGATTTTACCAGTGGAACAGAACTTGCGCAGGCGCTTTCTGAAGCAATTGCGAACAAGTTGGCTGCCGCTATTGCTGAGCGGGGGCAAGCGACACTTGCTGTTTCCGGCGGCACAACGCCGCTCAAGCTGTTCGACATCTTGTCCCGCAAAATGATTGACTGGACGCTTGTGACTATTACGCTCGTCGATGAGCGCTTTGTCGCACCAACCAACGAACGTTCCAACGAAAAGCTGGTGCGTGATCATCTGTTGCGTGATCATGCAGGTGTCGCGAAATTTGTCGGCCTTTATAATCCGGCTGCGACCGCAGAAACAGCAGCACTGGCGGCTGCCAGCCGTATTGATGCATTGCGTCGCCCGTTTGACGTCGTCGTGCTTGGCATGGGCAATGATGGGCACACAGCTTCGTTTTTCCCGAATGCCGACCGTCTTGATCAGGCGATTGATCCAAAGACCAAGGCTGTTGTTCTGCCAATTCATGCAGAAGGTGCAGGTGAAAAGCGCCTGACACTGACCTTGCCATTGCTGGTGGAAGCAGACATGCTGGTTCTGCATATTGAGGGTGCTGCGAAGCAGGCAACACTTGAAAAGGCACTTGCCAGCGACGACGAAAATGAAATGCCGGTTCGCGCCGTGTTCCATCACGCCCGCAAGCCGATACAACTTTATTGGACAAGCTAACGGTCTCATTGAACGCAGCAGTTTGCGTTTGGGACTGTGTTATAATTAACCACAGGCAAGCCTGGCATTTTCCAACAGGTGATACCCATGACAACGCAGACTGCGCATACCCGCATCAAGGCCATCACAGAGCGTATCGTTGAGCGCTCAAAGCCCACTCGAGAAGCCTATCTTGGACGTGTTCGTGATGCGGCCTCCCGCAAGCCACATCGCTCGATCCTTGGATGCGCCAATCTCGCCCACGGTTTTGCAGCCTGCGGCCCCAATGACAAGGCGGCCCTGACAGCCGATGTTGTCCCAAATCTCGGCATCATAACCGCTTTTAATGACATGCTCTCAGCGCATCAGCCGTTTGAGACCTATCCCGATCTGATCCGCAAGGCTGCGCGTGACGCAGGTGGCGTGGCGCAGGTTGCAGGCGGCGTGCCTGCCATGTGTGATGGTGTCACGCAGGGTTTTGCGGGCATGGAACTGTCACTGTTTTCGCGCGAAGTCATTGCCATGGCAACGGCTGTCGGCCTCTCACATGACATGTTCGACGCTGCCGTCTATCTGGGTGTCTGCGACAAGATTGTACCGGGGCTAATCGTCGGTGCCCTCACCTTTGGTCATCTGCCAGCGGTCTTCATTCCGGCAGGGCCTATGACAAGCGGTCTGCCGAATGACGAAAAAGCCAAGACCCGCCAGCTTTATGCGGAAGGTAAGGTTGGCCGCGCGGAATTGCTCGAATCTGAATCAAAATCCTATCACGGCCCCGGCACATGTACCTTCTATGGCACCGCCAACTCCAATCAGATGCTGATGGAGATCATGGGGCTGCACCTGCCCGGCTCGTCTTTCATCAATCCTGGCACACCGTTACGCGATGCGCTGACCCGCGAAGCCACCAAGCGCGCCTTGGCGATTACTGCTTGCGGCAATGAATATACGCCCGTTGGCGAGATGCTGGACGAGCGGTCTTTCGTCAATGGTATCATTGGGTTGAACGCGACCGGCGGTTCGACAAACCATACGATCCATCTGATCGCCATGGCTGCGGCCGCAGGCATCAAACTGAAATGGCAGGATATTTCGGAGATTTCTGACGTCGTGCCTTTACTGGCGCGCGTTTATCCGAATGGTCTAGCAGATGTGAACCATTTCCATGCAGCTGGCGGCATGGGCTTTTTGATCCGCGAATTACTCGACGGCGGCATTCTGCATGAAGATGTCCGCACTGTCTGGGGAGAAGGTTTGCGACCTTACGCAATCGAACCAAAACTTGGGCAAAATGGCACGGTTGTTCGCGAACCGGTTCCCGAAAAGAGCGGCGACGACAAGGTTCTGGCCAAGATCGGGGCGCCCTTCCAGCCCTCAGGCGGCATTAAGGTTCTGACCGGCAACATCGGCAATGCGATCATCAAGGTTTCTGCGGTAAAGCCTGAACGCCATGTCATTGAAGCATCGGCAAAAGTCTTCAACGATCAGGCCGAATTGCAAGCCGCATTCAAGGCTGGCGACCTCACCGGAGACTTTATCGCCGTTGTGCGCTATCAAGGACCAAAAGCCAATGGCATGCCTGAGTTGCACAAACTGATGACTGTGCTTGGTATTTTGCAGGATCGCGGACAGCGCGTAGCGCTCGTCACCGATGGCCGTCTTTCCGGCGCATCCGGGAAGGTGCCATCGGCCATCCATGTGACACCGGAAGCACTCGATGGTGGCGCGATCGGAAAAATTTGCAATGGCGATATTGTTCGACTTGATGCCGTGAACGGAACTCTGGACGTGCTGATCAGTGATGCACTTCTTCATGAACGCATCGAACAGCGTCCCGACCTTTCAGCCAATGATCATGGTATGGGCCGTGAACTTTTCCGCGCCTTTCGAAGCATCGCCGGACGCGCCGATGAAGGTGCATCGGTGTTCTGAAAATCGAAAGGCCGCATCATCCATGCGGCCTTTCTTTTATTTTCAGAATACTGGCTTCTCAAATCCAACGCTGCGGCATGCGGCGGTTAAAGTGTTTGCCATCAGCATGGCGATGGTCATCGGACCAACCCCACCCGGAACTGGCGTAATGGCACCTGCCACCTTTTCCGCATCCACAAAATCGACATCGCCAACCAGACGCGTCTTCCCTTCGCCCCTTTCAGGTGCAGGAATGCGATTGATACCCACATCGATCACAGTCGCACCCGGCTTGATCCAGTCGCCCTTGACCATCTGCGGACGACCGACTGCTGCAACCAGAATATCGGCGGTGCGGGCAATCGCTGGCAGGTCTTTGGTACGGCTATGTGCAACCGTTACCGTTGCATTGGCAGCAAGCAGAAGGTTGAACATCGGCTTGCCAACGATATTAGAGCGACCAATAACAACCGCATTGAGGCCCGAAAGATCGCGTCCATGAACGCGCTCAATCATGATCATTGCTCCAGCTGGTGTGCAAGGTACGAAAGCCGTATCGACTTCGCCGGTGCCAAGCTTACCGACATTGATGAAATGGAAGCCGTCGACGTCTTTTTCCGGCGCGATTGTCTGGATCACACGGCCGGAATCAATGTGCTTTGGCAGTGGCAACTGTACCAGAATGCCATGAATGGCAGGATCGTTGTTGAGGCTGTCGATCAGATCCAGAAGCTCCTGCTCAGAAGCGTCTTCCGGGAGATCGTGCTGCACGGAAACAAAGCCGCATTCCTTGGCTTTTTTGCCCTTGGAAGCAACATAGACCTGACTTGCCGGGTCTTCACCGACAATCACCACCGCAATACCGGGAACCACGCCAGTTGCAGCCACGAGTTTTTCGGTCTCACGCTTCACCGTGGACACCACGTCCTCGGCGAGCTTCTTGCCGTCGATCAATTGGGCCATATCAATGCTCCGCTTTAAACAGGCGATGCCTTGGGATACATCGCCTTGATCCTGAAACCATGCCAATAAGCGTCATCGGCCAAGATGACAATCTCAGATTGGCCGAGTTTCAGGATAAAGTCGCAAAATGCCGGAGCGTGAAGGCTATTTCGTATAGCAGCGCGACGCTCACAAAAATCGCATGATAGCGCCGGTTATCCGTAAACATCGCAATAAGACTTGCGACAACCAACGCACCGACACGAATAGGATATTCAACCCCGTATAGCTGATAATGCTCCACGCCCTTGAGAAAGGTATCAACAACATCGGCAACATATACCAGCGCCAGAATGCCAAAGAACCATTTGCGCCGCGAAATGAAATAATCACGATAGCCGGTATATTCCCCCATATCGTCAGGAAAAAGCAGCGTGCAGAGCAGAAAATAAAGCCCTGCATAAAAAATGACGAAGAAATATTTCTCGAACGTCCACACATGAACGGCACGCAAATTGAACTCGAACCACCAGAAATGGATAACCGAGAGCAGAATAAAGCCCACCCATGCCAGATGCACAGGATAGATTTTCTGTTTGCCCGGATGCTGAATAAAACGGGCAAATCCTGTCAGAAGACGCGACACACACAGGCCAAGGATAATGCCAATAATGATGCGGACATGCGTGAAGGCCTCTGCAGGCGGCACACCTGTTGTAAGCGATGGATCCATTATTCCCTCAAATCCAGCTTTTACCGAATGAAAGCGTGTTGTGTGTTATTCTCGTCATATAACACGTTTTAACTCTTGGTTTGACGCATGTCTTTAATCCAAAATCGGTCCCCGCTTTTAGGAGACATGCTTTATTTCTATAAAATAAGAGCGCTCAATAAATCACGATAAAATTATAAATATACAGTTCATTTCAAACACGCCGTTTTTGCTACAAGCCTTGCGAATTGCTGTCGGTGGAGGCTATACCCGAAAACATATCAATTTAATCAGGGCGGAACTTTCTCATGCAGGACACAGTCATTCTCGTTGGTTGCGGCAATATGGGCTTTGCCATGCTCAAAGGCTGGCTCGACAGCGGGATTCTACAAGCTGAGAATGTGCATGTGGTTGAGCCTTCAGAAACCCTTCAGACGCGGGCAGCGCTTGCCGGTGTGAATGCCTGCTCAAGCGCCGGCTCGCTCCCTGATAACCTTAACCCACGTATGGTGCTGGTTGCCGTCAAGCCACAGGTTATGGGCGATGTACTGCCCGCTTATAAGCGCTTTGCACCCAATGCCACTTTTGTCAGCGTGGCTGCTGGCATTCCAGTTTCATTTTTCGAACAGCATCTGGGTAGCGATGCAAAAATCATGCGCTGTATGCCGAATACGCCTGCCGCAATTGGTAAAGGCATGCTTGTCACCTTCAAAAACACAAATGTTAGTGACGATGATGCAGCATTCGTAAAAAGCCTGCTCAAAACATCCGGTAAGGTTGCAAGTATTGACGATGAAGCACAGATGGATGCCGTGACTGCCGTTTCCGGCTCTGGCCCTGCTTATGTATTCCACTTCATTGAAGCCTTGACCGATGCTGGTGTGACCGCGGGTCTTCCGCGCGAAACGGCAGCGCTTCTTGCCATGCAAACCGTGATGGGTGCGGGAGCGCTGGCTGCCTCCAGCAGCGATAGCCCAACGAAATTGCGCGAGCAGGTCACAAGCCCCAATGGCACAACAGCCGCAGCGCTAGATGTTTTGATGGGTGAAAACCGCCTCAAGAACCTTGTAACAGAAGCGGTTGAAGCTGCGCGCAACCGTTCTATTGAGCTGGGAAAGGCTTAAACCAATATTTTCGGCACCGCTTCTATCAATGCTTTCGTAACAGGCATGTGCGGTGCCGCAATCAATTCCTGCGTCGGGCGGCACTCAACAATCCGCCCTTGCTCCATCACAGCAATCTGATCAGCCATTTGTGCCGCAACGGCCAGATCATGCGTGATAAAAAGATAGGCTGTGCCCTCGGTCTTCTGTATCTCCAGCAACAATTTCAGAATTGTGCCTCGCACCGTTACATCAAGCGCAGACACCGCTTCATCCAGGACAATGAGCGATGGCCTTGTTGCAAGCGCGCGTGCAATCGCCACACGCTGACGCTGCCCACCGGAAATCTCATGCACGCCGCGTTTGCTCAGTTCAGGATCAAGCCCAACCTTTTTCAAAAGCTCTGAAATATCCCGTGTTATCCCATGAATACGCAGCGGCTCGCGCAGCAGATCATAGACCGTTGCGCGTGGATTAAAAGCAGAGAGCGGGTCCTGAAACACCATCTGCAATCGCGCGCGGCGCTTTCTGAGTTCCCCCCCTTTGAGGGCAAGCCAGTCTTCATCTTCAAACTGAACCGAACCCGTTTCAAGGGGATGCAGCCTTAACAGCGCACGCGCCAATGTCGATTTACCGCTGCCCGAAGGCCCCACCAGCGCCAGCGTTTCACCGGCCTTAATCACGAGATTTATATGATCGAGCGCCAGCTTATCGCCATAGCTCGCGGTCACGTCGCTCGCCTGTAACAACGCTCTATCCATGCTGAGGTTCCAGCACGGGGACGGCTGCAATCAGCGCTTTCGTGTAATCGCTCTGCGGCGTGGTAACAATTGTGCGCGCTGAACCGCATTCCACCAGTTCACCATGACGGAAAACGGCGATGCGGTCCGCCAGATTGGAAGCCAGTGCAATATCATGCGTGATAAAAATCAGCGTCATGCCATTGGCCTTAACCAAGGCACGCAGCAGTGCCACGATTTCCCGTTGCACAATGGTATCGAGCGCACTGGTCGGTTCATCCGCAATCAGAATATAAGGGTTTGCAGCCATGGCGAGCGCTATGGCGATGCGCTGCTTTTGCCCACCGGAAAACTGATGCGGATAGCGTAAAAAACTGAGTTCGGGAACAGGTATATGAACTTGCTCTAACAGATTGATTGCTTTATCTTTTGCAGCATTCCGATCTATGCTTTCATGAGCCCGAATCGTTTCAATCAATTGGGCCCCAACACGCATCAAGGGGTCAAAGCTTGAAGCGGGGTCCTGAAACACGAAGCCCACATCACGCCCCTGCTTTGGGGTTCCACCCGGCCATTGGATCGCGCCTGAAGTGCAAGCATTAAGAGGCAACAGACGGGCCAGCGCCAAAGCAAACGTACTTTTTCCAGAACCGCTTTCGCCGATAATGGCAAGCGTTTCGCCCTTATTGATATCCAGACTGATATTGTGCAGCGCATGATCCCGACCATAACGCACACCGAAATTGGTTATATGGGCAAGCACACTCATGTCTGTACCTCCCGCCGCGATGCAGCATTGGTGATGCCTTCGCCTGCGAGATAGACCCCCACGACCGTGAACGCCAGTGCCATCCCCGGCAGAATAGACAGCCATGGCGCCGAGCGCAAAACCGTGCGGCCCTCGGCAATCATACCGCCCCACGTCACGCGATTGGGATCGCCAAGCCCCAGAAATGAAAGTGCTGCTTCAATCAAAATGGCAGAGGCGACAATGACCGGCACAAGCGCCAGCACCGGCGGCAAAGCATTGGGCAGGATTTGCCGGAATGCGATTTCCAGCGGGTGCATACCGATCACACGGCTTGAGGCTACGTAATCGCTCTCGCGGATTGACAGCACTTGTCCGCGCGTCAGGCGTGCGGCCTGCGTCCAGCTTGAAAGCGCAATCGCTGCAACCAGCACAGGCAACGAAGGCCCGGCAATGCTGACCAAGGCAAGCGCCAGTAAAAAACCCGGAATGGTCTGGAAAGCTTCTGTTATGCGCATCAACACTTCATCAACCAGCCCTCCCACAAAACCTGCCAATGTGCCGACAACACTGCCAATCAGGATGGATACCGCCGCTGCGGCCAGCCCCACGATCAGCGATGTGCGACTTGCGTGGAATAGCTCGGCCAGTACATCACGACCCAGCCGATCCGTTCCAAATGGAAAGGATGCATTGTCGAAAGGCGCAAGCATCGGCGTTGCCACAATGCGCAAAGGATCACCGGGAAAGAGCAATGGCGCAAAGAGTGCTGCGGCGATCAGCACGAGCAGAATAATCGCGCCTGCAATGCCTTCTCCTGAACTGAAATAACGCCTGCCCCCATTCATTGTCGGGCCTTTCCGGCAGATATGCGCGGATCAAGCCAGAGATAGAGAAGATCAACGACGAAATTGACCAAGATCACCATAATGGCGCTGGTCAAAATGACGCCCAGCAGCAGAGGCGTATCACGGCTTGCCACCGCCTCCTGCGCGAGCCGACCGAGGCCAGGAACCGCAAAAACGCTTTCAATCACCACACTGCCGCCCAGCATGGACGCAGCTTGCAGCCCAAGCATAGTGACCAGTGGAAGGAGTGCATTGCGCACGACATGGCACAACACGATACGCGGGTGAGATATGCCTCGCGCTTTCAGTGCGCGGACGAAATCCATACGCCAAATCTCAGCCATCGAAGCACGCATGACACGCAGATAAAGAGCCAGATAAATCAGGGCCAGCGAGACAACCGGCAGCACAAGATGACGCGCTATATCAAGTCCACGCGCAAGACCTTCCTTGCCGGAAGCAATTGTCTCTATGCCGCTTGAAGGCAGCCAGCGCAGCCGGATCGAAAACAGGATGACCAGCACAAGCGCCAGCCAGAAACCGGGAATGGCATAAAGCACAAGCGAAGCAACGGACAAAAAACGGTCGCGAAAACTTGCGGGCTTTGTACCGGCCACTATACCCAGAGCAGAACCCACAACAAAGGACAGCGCGGTGGCTGCGCCCATCAACAAAAGCGTATTGGGCAAACGTTCAAGAATGACATCCAGAATAGGACGGTTAAAACTGACCGACCAACCAAGATTTCCCTGTAAAAGCGCTGTAAGATAGGCCGTGAGCCTATGCCATATAGACAGATCAAGCCCCCAACGCGCACGCATGTCCGCAATAGCAACCGCATCACCACCAAAGCTCACAGCATAGGCATCGACCGCATCTCCCGGTGCTGTTTCCAGCATCAGAAAACAGCCTATAATAACAATCAGCAGCACCATCAGGCTGCCGATCAGTCGTTTTCTGAGAAGCAACAGAAGCTGCGTCACTGCTTAATCCAGCTATCGGCCCAATTGGAGACAGCCCAGCGCGGATTGTTGGCAACATTCTGCACGCGATCATTGGCAACAGTAATGAAGCCCCATTCAGCCACATTGATGAGCGGCAGATCGGCTTCCACCAATTGCTGAAACTGGTGATAAAGTGCCGTGCGCTCCTTCTCATCAATCTCATGTGCTGCTTTGGCAATCACCGCATCCAACTCAGCATTGGCGTAACCACCCTGATTGGAGAACGGAACACCCGAAGCAATGCCGCTTTCAACCAGAATGGTCGTCGAAATGGCGGGGTCTCCACGATAGACAGTCGGCGCAATCGCAAGATCAAAATCGTGGTCCGTATAAACCGCCTTTTGATGCGCTGCTGAGTCATTGTTGACAATACGCGCATCAATGCCAATCTCTGCAAGTGCTTGTCTAAGATAATCCCCGAACTGTCTGGTTTCATTGAAATAAGGTGCGGGCAATAACTTGAGTACAAAACGGTTTCCATCCTTGCCGCGCTTATAACCGGCCTCATCCAGAAGTGCATTAGCCTTCGCTATATCGAAAGGATAAGCGGTCACATCACGCGTATAAAACTGGCTGTCATATTGGGGAACCGGCCCGGTCGAAGGCTTGGCATAGCCCATGAAAATCGTTTTCACCACCAAATCGCGATCAATCGCATGCGCGATTGCCTGACGGACTTTAAGGTCTGAGAGTTCCTTGCGGCGATGATTGATTTCGACGACCAACTGATAGGTCAGCGCCTCATAGCCCTTGGAAATGACACGCAGCCCCGGCACTTTTGAGATGCGGTCGAGATCAGCCAGAGGGACCGCGGAGAATGCTGCAAGGTCAATTTCCTCCGCTTCCAGCGCGCCTGCGGCGGCGGCACGGTCCGGCAGCACACGATAGATGATTTCGTCAAGATAAGGCTCGCCATCGCCCCAATAGTCATCATTCTTCGTCAGGCGATAATATTCGCCCGTCTTGTGCTCGGCATATTTGAACGGGCCTGTGCCAATCAGCTTCTCATTGGCAGGGTTGGCGGCAATGTCGGTACCATCAAACACATGTTTGGGCAAAACGGCAGTCAATGCCGGCAACGCATTGCGAATGAGCTGAAACGGGGTTGGCTCGCTGAAATGGAAGATCGCCGTATATTCATCCGGCGTCTCAACCTTCTCAAGCGCCTTGAACACGACGCGGCCGAGATTTTGCAGTGGTTTCCAGACCTGCATGGCAGAAAACGCCACATCTGCCGCGGTAAACGGCTGACCATCATGCCATTTGACGCCCTCTCGCAGATGGAAAGTCGCAGTCAGACCATCAGCAGAGCCTGCCCAACTGGTTGCAAGGCGTGGTTCAAGGCCATTTTGACCGTCAAACGATGCTTCCGCCAAAGGCTCAATCACTTTGCTCGCCACGAAGAAAACACCGTTGGAGGCAACAATGGCCGGATTGAGATTACGCGACTCGGAATCTGCGGCGACGACCAGTCGTCCGCCATTTTGCGGTGTATCTTCGGCACTTGCCCAATGGGGCAAAAGCGGCAATGCCGCAAGCGAAGTCGAACCAATAAGAAATGCTCTGCGCGATGCAACAAACCGAGCCATATCACTGCCTCTGAAATTCAATTCCCTATGTATTTGTCTACACCGGACCTAAACAAATTGCAGGGCAAATCCTGTCGCAGTGGCAATAAATAACGAAAACTGTTTCTGTTTTGGAAAAGATCTGCATCCCGAAAGCTAATCAACAGGCAACTCTCTGCGAGACCAGTCTTTTTTAGGAACCGTGCCACCAATCGCATACTGGAACGACGAGACCGCCATATCTTTTGGATTAATGGTGCAATCGAAATCCAGATTGTACCATTTTGCACGACTTCGAAAGGCACCTCCAGACATCTTCAAACTCGTCTCTGTCAGCGCTCCACCTGTTCGGGCCATCATATCAGGCACGATGTCCGGTCGATGATGCCGGATTTGCTCCAAGGCCTCAATGCCACAAATCTGTATGACACGATCTGTCGGAGAAAGCTTTCCTAAAGCCTGTTTCACACGCGGATTTGCAAGAGCATCTTTTGAGTAGATTTTCTTAGCCTTGATCATAGGCGCGTCCTGCTTTTTCAAGTCAGCTCGGCTGGAAGATGATTTTTCAGTGCTCAGAACTGGCTCGCCACCAAACGTCTTCTCCTGAAACCGTTCCGATACCCCATCAACTGGTTGAGGCCTATCAACCCCTTGCTGTTCAGACGCCCTGTTCGGCTCGGTTTTGGTGTTTTCTTTCTTATCATCTGAAGCCGCTTCAAACGCTTTATAGGGCGCGGCAGCCTTATCCTTAGTGGCAGAATTTTTCTCTTGAGCAGGTGATGGGCTGTCTGATGGCGGCGGAACCAGCTCGACTTTCACGTCCTCAGGCTGGACGGAATGCGTTGACATTGGAAATGTGAACAATAGCAGCGCAAGGACTGCACCATGCAATCCAACCGAGACCAGACCACCCAACAATGTGTCTTTGTCCACCACCGATGATCAGTCCTTCCTCCCACGATAATGAGGGATAGTGTCAGAAAAAATTCAACCATAGAACCAGAACTGTTTTTCCCTTTCGAGCTTTATAAAAGAAATTTTCTCCTTGCCAAACACCCTCCCTTGCATAGATCATGGTTAATTATGTGTTGTCGTATTTCGTGAAGGAAAACTGATACGGCACACAGCCAAAGAGCCGAAATCTGCTCTTTTCAACTGCATTTGCGGAGTTCTGTATCGAAGTTTCTGTAAATGCCTTTAGCTGAAGCACCATTGGAAGAGAGGAAACAGGAATGTCCAGTTTGCTGCCCCCACTTCATGACGGTCATGCACCGATCTATCTGCATCACGCCTTTCAGGATGCGGTAGATGCTTATGAGGACTGGAATCTCGAAATGGAAGAGCCGGTCGTAGCAATCAATGGTAAGATTACCCGTATTAGCGTTGTTTTCCGACGTCTTTGGCGCTGCACTGATACAATCCCTCGCCATACGCTTGAAGCATTGAGGGACATCGTTCCATCAAGCCTTATTCATACGGAGCGCTGGAAAGAGAGTGCCACATTCGCAGAAGCTGCCCATCTGATGCGGACCGCATTGGAATGGCGGAAAGCGCGACGCGTGCCAGTCATCTGCTAAAACCGGATCGTCATATACGACGGGCGGGTTAATCCCGCCCGTTATCAGTTTACATTCAGAACAACTCAGAGCTTGCGGAATCGAACGCGCGCGCTGCGCTCAATTGCTGCAACGGTCAATTCATCCAGTGTCCAGCGATCACGCAGCATCTGAAGAAACTCGAGTTCTTCCTGCTCGACATGCAGATCAGCCGCCGCCACTTCAACGGCCAGTGCATAGGCAGTATCATAGAGCTTTTCCGGCAATGCCTCATGCGCCAAGTCGAGAATGCGCTCCAACCCGTCCTCGAAAGCCAGAAGCTCATAACAATCGCTGGCAATTTTAGGTAGCCGCGCAGAGTCAAAACCCTGAAAAACCGGCAGGCGCGAAACCACATTGCTGATCGATGCCATTTCCGCATCGGTCATCGACGTGTCTGCGGCAGACGTTGTCACCATGATGTACACTAGGGCGTCGTGTGCGGAAATCTTATTCATCGAATGCTCCTCAACAGGTGAACCGGAATCACAATTTCGGTCACATTGGCCGAAAATTAGGAAGCCTGAGAGACTTGCGCAAGGAAATTCACTCGGAATTATCGCTGCAAAGATTGACGTCTGGGGTTAGCCGCGCCATAGAGCAATAGCACATCTGAGTGCAGAAAAACTTCATCAAACAAAGCCCTTCACAGGACATCAGGAAAAAATCATGACTTCGCACCGCCTTCCCGAAATTACGCTGACCCCGGAACTGACCGCGGCGGCTGCGGAAGCGAAATCGTGGCCTTTTGAAGAGGCAAGAAAAATCCTCAAGCGCTACGAAAAGACGGGGCTTCCTGAAACCGTGATTTTTGAGACCGGCTATGGGCCATCGGGCCTGCCGCATATCGGCACGTTCGGCGAAGTTGCACGCACCTCGATGGTACGTCACGCGTTTCGCGTTCTGACTGGTGATAAAGTCAAGACTCGCCTCATCTGTTTCTCGGACGATCTCGACGGTATGCGTAAGATCCCGGACAATGTACCGGACAAAGCAGCCCTTGAGCCATATCTGCAATTACCGCTTTCTGCCGTGCCAAATCCGTTTGGCGGCGAATACAAGAGCTTTGCCGAGCATAATAACGCCATGCTCTGCCGCTTCCTTGATACTTTTGGCTTCGACTATGAATTCGCCAGCGCAACGGACTATTATAAGTCCGGTAAGTTCGACGCCGTACTGCTCAAGGCAGTCGAACGCTATGACGACATCATGAAGGTGATGCTGCCGACGCTCGGTGAAGAACGTCAGGCGACCTATAGCCCGTTTCTGCCAATTTCGCCAAAGTCCGGTCGCGTGCTCTACGTGCCGATGAAGCGCGTGGATGCTAAAGCCGGCACCATCACCTTTGACGATGAAGACGGTGTTGAAACCACACTCCCCGTTACCGGCGGCAACGTGAAGCTACAGTGGAAGCCGGATTTCGGTATGCGCTGGGCAGCGCTCGGTGTTGATTTTGAAATGTTCGGCAAAGATCATCAGACCAATGCCGGTATTTACGATCGCATCTGCGAAATTCTTGGCGGTCGTGCGCCAGAGCATTTTGTTTACGAGCTCTTCCTCGATCAGATCGGCCAGAAGATTTCAAAATCAAAGGGCAACGGCATCGCGATTGACGAATGGCTGGCCTATGCACCAACCGAAAGCCTTGCACTCTACAACTTCCAGAAGCCGAAGACCGCGAAGAAGCTCTACTTTGACGTGATTCCGAAGGCGGTGGACGAATATTTCACCTATCTGTCAGCTTATAACCGTCAGGAATGGAAAGACCGTCTGAACAATCCGGTCTGGCATATCCATTACGGTAATCCACCAAAGGTTGAGCTGCCGGTGACATTCGCACTGATGCTCAATCTGGTGAGTGCATCCAATGCGGAAAGCCCGAGCGTTCTGTGGGGCTTCATCTCGCGCCATGTGCCGGGTGTTACGCCAGAAAATAACCCGGAACTTGATGCGCTGGTTGGCTATGCAATCCGCTACTTCAACGATTTCGTCAAGCCAACCAAACAGTTCCGCGCCCCTGATGATGTGGAACGCGCTGCACTTGAAGGCCTTGATGCGAAACTTGCGACCTTGCCAAGCAATACCGATGGCACCGGCATTCAGAACGCCATTCTGGACGTCGCCCGTGCAATCGAACGCTATCAGGATCACACCAAAAAGAGCCCTGAAGGGGGCCCAGGCGTATCGGTTTCGTTCTTCCAGATGCTTTATGAGGTCCTGATCGGCCAGGAACGTGGCCCGCGCTTTGGTTCGTTCGTTGCCCTTTACGGCATCGACGAAACCCGCGCCCTGATCAAAAAAGCCCTCGCAGGCACCTTGTCATAAGTAAATGCTCGTAAAGTAAAAAAGCCTCGTTCCGAATTTTCGGGCGAGGCTTTTTTTTGCTCTAATTCTGTGGTGCAGGTGGAAAGGCACCATCTAGCTGCTGCGGCGTTACCGGTTGTTGCGGCGTATCCGGCGGTATCATCATCGGCAGGCTCGGAGCGTTATTCAGCTCCGGCAAAGAAGTTTCCGGCTTATCCCCATAGAGGCCGAGTTTTGCATCTTCGGCTTTCTTGCCCGCTTCCCCATAAGCACCACCTGCGCTGGCCTTGGCCCAACCATTGGCGACAAGCCATAAGGCAGGATCGTCACTGCCAACGCTGCATTGGGTCGCTATCGCCGCACCGCTGTCATTTTGCGGCAGACGACACATAATCGCCCGCGCACGAAGCCACTGGCGGAATGCAGTACGGGCCTGCATACCGCATGGCCAGTTTTCACCCGCTGCCGACTGGCAGCTTTGCTCAACCGGCGTGACATCAATGCCCTGCAAGTCGACAATGCGTCCCTGACTTTCAAGACGCCCGGCTGCAATTGCTACGGGACGCTGCAGAAGCTGCATCGGCTCGCCCGCATCAACCGGCGCGGCTGGGGCTGCTGGCTCCGGCGGTTTTGGCGTTGACGCCAATCCCATATCACTCAGAGGTGGGCGCGCAGGTTCACGCTCAAGCCCGCCTTGGCCATCCTGATTGACAGGGGACTGCGCGTCAGTGTTTGGCGCATTTTCAGCAGCAGGCATCTCTTGCGAGGCAGGATTATCGCCGCCTGTATCCTTTGCGGGTTCGTTATAATCAAACTGCTCAACGACAATTCCATTACCCGAACCGGTATCCGGCTTGCTTTGACCATCGCCGCTTTCGACCACAGTGACCGGACGATCGAGTGCGCCATAAAATGGCGCGACAAAAGCTGCCACGAGAATGGCACCGGTCAGACCGGCAAAACTACCAAAAACAATACGACCATGGTTCTTACGTTGCATATTCGTCATTACTGACTCGCCCATAAAATACGGGCGATCCACTCAATATCCTTGGTCTCAAAGGAACGATTGGGAAACTCGGGATTGAACGAATGAAGTTCAATCGTTCGCGGTGTCTGGCGATGCAGGATTTTAGCCATAACCTCTCCGTCTTTGGTTCGAACAACCACACGATCACCCCGGCGAACCGCTGCGTTGGGCGCTACGACCAACGTATCGCCATCCCGGTAAAGCGGCAACATCGAGTCGCCGGAAACTTCCAACGCATACACATTATCGGTTGGAGCAGCAGGAAACTGCACAACATCCCAACCTTGGCCAGCAGGAAATCCGGCATCGTCAAAATAACCGCCTCCGCCCGCTTCTGCCAAGCCAAGCAGCGGGATAGCACTCGGCTCCTGCAGATATTCCCCGTAATTTGGCGTCGATATTTCACCACGGATAAGCCGAGTAAACTCATCGAATGTTGCGCCTGTGGCTTCCATGACTTTAGCGAGCGACTCAGTTGAAGGCCAGCGGGCGCGACCATCGGCAGCATAACGCTTGGATTTATTGAACGTGGTCGGATCAAGCCCAGCACGGCGCGCAAGGCCAGACGCACTTAATGAATTGCGCTCCGCCAAGGCATCAATCGCAGCCCATACGCTCTCATGAGAAAACATTGTTACAACCCGCCAAAGAGGATTTTAAACCTAATAATTTATCTTAACTTGTGCCAAATTTAACTGAAAATCTGATTTTACACAAGGTGCGCGATTTTACAGGGAAAATTTTCTTATTTACAAATGAAAACGCGCGGCATCACAATGCCGCGCGTTTTTAAACAGATCGTCAGGCAGCAGATCAGGCTGCTTTTTTTGCTTCGCCCTTATAAGGGTTGAAGCGCTGATAGAAGCTTTCGCCATTTTCTGCCATATCGACAAGCAGTTTCGGCGCTTTGAATTGCTGGCCGTATTTGCGCTGCAACTCCTTGGCAAGTTTGACGAATTTCTTCGCGCCCATACCATCGATATAGGAAAGCGTGCCTCCGGTATAAGGGGCAAAACCAAAGGCCAGAATGGAACCGACATCGGCTTCACGCGGATCAGTGACAATGCCTTCTTCCATCACACGCGCGGCCTCCAGAGCAATCGTCACAAGGAAGCGCTCTTTCAGCTCCTTCACGTCGATTTTATCGGGGTTCTGTTGCGGATAAAGGTCTTTCAGTCCCGGCCAAAGATGCTTCTTGGCAGGCTTGGCTGGATATTCGTAAAAGCCCTTGCCGTTCTTGCGGCCCTTGCGGTCGAACTCGTTGACGAGCTTATCCACCAGTTCCACATGACGCGGATCGACAGCCTTCTCGCCAAGATCAGCCAATGTTGCCTTGAGGATTTTCTGCGAGAGGTCAATTGCCGTTTCATCGTTGAGCGCAAGCGGACCAACCGGCATACCGGCCATACGGGCGGCATTTTCGATCATCGCAGCAGGGACACCTTCAACGATCATGTTGTAGGCTTCCGACATATAGCGCAGCACGCAGCGATTGACGTAGAAACCGCGTGTATCGTTGACAACAATCGGCGTCTTCTTGATTGCACGAACATAATCAAGGGCAACAGCCAACGCCTTGTCGGACGTCTTCTTGCCGAGGATGACTTCCACCAGCATCATCTTGTCGACGGGCGAGAAGAAGTGAATGCCAATGAAGTTCTTCGGACGCTTGGAGACTTTCGCAAGGCCAGTGATTGGCAAAGTTGAAGTATTGGATGCAAAAATCGCCGTTGCCTTGAGAACTTCCTCCGCCTTTTCGGTCGCCACACGCTTGACTTCGCGGTCCTCGAACACGGCTTCGATCACCAGATCGGCACCTTCGAGCTGCGCATAGTCAGGCGTTGCCGTGATAAGCGACAGGAGCTTTTCCTTGTCTGCTTCGGTCGCGCGGCCCTTCTGCATTTCCTTGGTGATAAGGTCAGCCGTATGCGCCTTGCCCTTATCAGCGGATTCCTGATCACGATCGATCAGCACCACCGGAATGCCAGCCTTGGCTGTCACATAGGCAATGCCTGCACCCATGAAGCCAGCGCCAATGACGCCGATCTTCTTGAACTTGGTTGGCTTTTCATCCACAGGACGGCGTGCGCCCTTGTTCAATTCCTGCAACGACACGAAGAGCGAACGGATCATCATACCCGCTTCGGTCGTCTGAAGAATTTCAGTGAAATAGCGCTGCTCGATCTTAAGGCCGGTGTCGAACGGCACAAGAAGGCCTTCATAAACCGATTTCAGAATAGCGAGTGCCGCCGGATAATTGCCGGAGGTTTCGCGACGCAGAATGGCGGTTGCAGCAGGCCAGAGATTTGCACCGGCAGCCGAATAGATCGCGCCGCCTGGCAGTTTGAATCCCTTTTCATCCCATGGCTGAACAGGCTTAAGACCGCCCTTGATCAGCTTCTTGGCGGTTTCGACCAGCTTCTTGGCCGGAGCGACTTCAGTAACAAGCCCCATCGCCTTGGCGCGCTGCGCGCTCAGGCTTGAGCCAGTTGTCATCATCTGCAAAGCGTCCTGCTGGTTGGCAAGGCGCGGAACACGCTGCGTGCCGCCAGCCCCGGGAAACAGGCCGACTTTCACTTCCGGCAGGCCCATCTTCACGCCCGGTGCATCCGATGCAACACGAGCATGGCAGGCAAGCGACATTTCAAACGCGCCGCCCATGCATGTGCCGTTAATGGCTGAGACCCATGGCTTGCCAGAGGTTTCAAGCTTGCGGAACAATCCGCCCATCCGACCGACATTGTCGAACAACGACTGAACGGTAGCTTGGCTGTCCTTGGCTTTTTGCTTCTGAAATTCCTTGAACATGCCTTCGAGCATGGTCAGATCAGCGCCGCCTGAAAAAGTTTCCTTGCCGGACGTGATGACGACGCCCTTGACCTTTTCGTCAGCGGTCGTCGCATCGATGATAGCATTCAGTTCCTGCATCACCTCGACGGTGAAAACATTCATCGACTTTTCAGGCATGTCCCATGTGACGAGGGCAATGCCATCAGCATCGGTTTCAACTTTGAAATTTACATAAGCCATATTCGCCTCCTCTCCTTACACGCGCTCAATGATCGTGGCCGTACCCATGCCTGCACCGATGCACAAAGTGACCAGTGCCACATTGAGGTCGCGGCGCTCCAGTTCATCCAGCACAGTGCCGAGGATCATCGCGCCGGTTGCGCCAAGCGGATGGCCCAGCGCAATCGCGCCGCCATTGACGTTGATCTTGTCGTGCGAAATGTCGAAGGCCTGCATGTAACGCAGAACCACAGCAGCGAAGGCTTCGTTCAACTCGAACAGATCAATGTCCGAGATTTTCATCTTGGCCTGTTTGAGGAGCTTTTCCGTGACATCAACCGGACCAGTCAGCATCAGTGCTGGTTCGGAGCCGATATTGGCAAAAGCACGAATACGGGCGCGCGGCTTGATATCGAAGGCTTTGCCAGCCTTCTTCGAGCCAACGAGAACGCCTGCTGCACCATCAACAATGCCAGACGAGTTACCTGCATGGTGCACGTGATTGATGGTTTCGACTTCTGGATGCGCTTGAATGCCAACGGCATTGAAGCCGCCCATTTCACCGGGCATCACGAAGGATGGGTTGAGCTGACCGAGCGCCTGCATATCAGTGCCAGGGCGCATATGCTCATCATGATCAAGAATGGTAAGGCCATTCTGATCCTTGATCGGAATAACTGAATGCTTGAAATAACCCTTTTCCCACGATTTTGCTGCTCGCTTCTGGCTTTCGACAGCATAAGCGTCGACGTCATCACGCGAGAAGCCGTATTTCGTGGCGATTAGATCAGCGGAGACGCCCTGCGGCATAAAATAGCCCGGGAAACCGACGGATGGATCCATGTACCAGGCACCGCCCGACATACCCATGCCAACACGGGACATGCTTTCAACGCCACCCGCGATCACCAGATCGTCGGCACCGAACGCAATCTTAGCCGCTGCAAGGTTGATCGCATCAAGACCTGACGCACAGAAACGCGAAATCTGAATACCCGGCGCCTTGAAATCATAACCGGCTTCAAAAGCCGATGAACGCGGAATAACGGCACCCGCTTCGCCAACAGGATCAACACAGCCGAAAATAATGTCATCGACCTTTGCCGTATCGATGCCGTTGCGGTCGCGCAAGGATTCCAGAACCTTCGCGCCCAGACGAACGGCAGGCACTTCATGCAGACTGCCGTCTTTCTTGCCACGTCCGCGCGGTGTGCGAACGTGATCGTAAATATAAGCCTCAGCCATTTTATCTCCTTCCCGCTGAACCCGAAAGTCCAGCCTGATCTCTCACTCAAAATGTGTCTGCGTTGAGCGCCATCATGCTATCCGCACCTGACTGGATACGTGCAAGATGCGCCACACTTTCCGGCATGATCCGCTCGAAATAGTAGCGTGCCGTGATAAGTTTGGCTTCAAGATAGGCCTTATTGCCTTCACCCGCTGCCAGCTTTTCTTCTGCAACCTTCGCCATGCGCGCCCACATGTAACCAAGTGCCACCAGACCAAACAGGTGCATATAATCATTGGATGCTGCACCGGCATTGTCAGGCTTTGCCATCGCGTTCTGCATCAGCCACATTGTGGCGGCTTGAAGATCATTGACGCCCTTCTTCAGATGCTTGGTGAAGAATGTGAGCTTTTCATTCTCACGATTGGCTTCGCAGAACTCGCCCACTTCCTTAAAGAAAGCAGTGATCGCACGGCCACCATTCAGCGCAAGCTTGCGGCCAACCAGATCGAGCGCCTGAATACCGTTGGCACCTTCATAAATCATGGCAATGCGCGCATCGCGCACATATTGGCTCATGCCATGCTCTTCGATATAGCCGTGACCACCGAACACCTGCTGCGCCATGACAGCGTGTTCAAACCCTTTGTCGGTCAGAACACCTTTCAGCACAGGCGTCAAAAGCCCCACGAGATCATCCGCAGCCTGGCGCTCTGCTTCATCGCCGGAACGATGGGCAATATCGGAGTTCAACGCCGTCCAGAGAATGAGTGCACGCCCGGATTCGTTATAAGCGCGGATATTCATCAGGTTGCGACGAATATCCGGATGCACGATGATCGGATCAGCCTTCTTATCGGGTGCGCTCACACCTGAAAGCGCGCGGCCCTGAATGCGCTCACGTGCATAAATCGCGGCGTTCTGATAGGCAGTTTCGGCAATCGAAAGCCCCTGAAGCGCAACACCAAGCCGCGCTTCATTCATCATGGTGAACATGGCGCGCAGGCCCTTATGCGCTTCACCAATCAGGAAGCCTGTCGCATCGTCATAGTTCATAACACAGGTAGCATTGCCGTGGATGCCCATCTTCTCTTCGATGGAACCACACGACACACCATTGCGCGCACCCGGATTGCCATCAGCATCCAGAATGAACTTCGGCACGATGAACAGCGAAATGCCTTTCACACCTTCCGGTGCACCATCGATACGCGCCAACACCAGATGGATAATGTTCTCCGACATGTCATGTTCGCCAGCCGAGATGAAAATCTTCTGGCCGGAAATCTTGTATGAACCATCATCCTGCGGCGTTGCACTGGTGCGCAGAAGACCCAGATCCGTTCCGCAATGCGGCTCGGTCAGGTTCATGGTGCCGGTCCATGTGCCTTCCACCATCTTTGGCAGATAGGTGTCTTTTTGCGCATCCGTACCGTGGGTCAGGATCGCGGCAATCGCACCCTGCGTCAGGCCCGGATACATGGTCAGCGCCATATTGGCTGACGACATATATTCACCAACCGCTGTATGCAGCAGATAAGGAAGCCCCTGCCCGCCATATTGTTCAGGCACGGCCAAACCGAGCCAGCCACCTTCGCGATACTGGTCATAAGCGGCTTTGAAGCCCTCAGGGGTTTTCACCGAGCCATCGGATGCGCGAACGCAGCCTTGCCTGTCGCCTGAATGATTGACAGGAAACAGCGTGCCCTCGGCAAGCTTCGCGCCTTCGGACAGGATCGCCTCGACCACATCAGGCGATGCGTCAGCAAAGCCCGGCAAATTATTATAACGCTGATAATTCAAAACGTCATTGAGAACGAAATTTGTATCCTCAACTGGCGCGCGATAGCTCGGCATCGAAATCCTCCAAATCAATAACCCGCTCAGTCCCGCATGAAGCGAAACAGGCTTCCAACTGCGTGTTTGGTACGTCTGTCATACGAAGTGCTCAAATGCGTGACAGAGTAATCTCCATGTCAAAAATGGGGCCAAAAACTCAAAAAACCAGCCATTTTGCCACTTCTGAAGCTCCCGCAACTCAAAAACCGATGACGAGAGTCCAACTTCTTGGCAAAACTAGCGCACTTTGACGTTTCCGTAAACGTCAAAATTAAACTAATTTGTGAGGGAGCATGGACCTGCCCTTATGTAAACGCCGCCGTGGTTTGTCCCCCTGCGCCTTGGTATGGGCATTTCGTTGCATTTGATTTGTCCAGTTCGGGAAAATCATCGAATTAACGGGAAGCAGACCGTTTGCATTCAACAGTTCTACTTCGCGATCTACGGGCGTGTCGGTGAAGTTCGATATTGCGATTGCACTCGAAAACTCATGGCCAAATTATATCGGCTACCATAAACTCGGCATCGTTTTCATTAATAGACGGTTAGCCGCACCCTTGTTAGCCTATAAATAATGGGGGTGATTCTAATGTCGTCTGCGCCAAAGGCATGTCTTCACATGCGAGCTAATTGGCTCGGCCCTGTCGGTAGTTTAGATGCTGACCTAAGTAAGCATGCTCAAAACCTAGTTTATGCCCGAAACGGTACGGGGAAATCATTTCTTACTCGTGCACTCAGGTACCTTGACCTTCACGGGGATGGCGAAGATATCCAAGACGCGCTGATTAATCTCCTTGCCGAAGAATCCACGAACGGAGATGGTTTTTTCGAGCTTTCGCGGGGCGGCATCAATATCTGCAAACTCACATTGAGCTCAACTACATCGCGGGTCACTCCCGACGTCAGCGACCGCATTTTCCATGTCTTCTCCGATGATTTCGTTCACGCCGAACTTCGACAATCAAATTTTGTCGTCAACGGCAATATCGAGAGCAAAATAAGCCTAGACCAGTCGATAATCAGCACCAAGGATGCAGAGGAGACTCTGGCGCGGGCGGAATCTCATTTGAAAGAAATAAGAGAACGGCTAGAACAGCGAACGCTACAGCTCAAAGACCAGCAACTCGCTTCGAAGGCTAGCGTAAATAAGCGCCTCAGAGAATACGGCGACATAGACTTGGCCACCCTTTTAACGACGCACACAACTTTACCAGAGCAGGCTGCGCGATCTTTCGGGGATGTTCTAAACGATCTTGATAGACTCAAAAGCGTCCCCGCCGAACCTGACTATCCGGATGATATAAGCAAACCGCTTTTCGACCCCGCGTTTTTAAATGCCACCTCCGAAAATATCGCTAAGATCACCTCTCCCTCGACAGTTGCCGACGAAATCAAATCCAAGATCGCCGCGAACCCTGAGTTTATCGAAACTGGAGTCGACATCATTCAGAAGGATGCGCACGATTGCTGCCCTTTCTGTGAACAATCCATCGTGCACCCGCCCGCCAAAGACCTAATCGCCTCGTACATAGCTTTCTATGCAGATGCAGAAGGTGGGCATAAAGCAGCACTTCGCAAAGATTGGACGTGGATTAAAGGCCTTAGAGATGCCCTTTCTCAATGTGAAAGGTCTGTAGCCAGAAACCTAATCAAATACGACCGGTTAAGGAAGTTGGTACCGTCACAAGCGAGCGTTTCAGTACCCAATCTTTCAACCCAAATCGAGGCTATAGACAAATATCTGGGTGAATTGGCTGATACCATTGAGCAGAAGGGAAGAAACCCAAGCAAGGAAGTCGTCCTTCCAACAGGTGATCCGCTTTCCTTATTCCAGACACTGCATACAATGATCGATGAGATCAATAAAACGTTCTCCGCACTGGCGATGGCGATCAAAGCTTCTGACACTGAACGGCGAAATCTTCATCGGGAAGCTTGCTCTGTTTTCGTTATCGACTTTGTGCGATCAAACTGGACTTCATTCGAAGCTATTCGAGCACGAGAGGGTGATGTGCGACTAGCCTCGGAAGACCTCGCTTCGCTTAAGAAATCTCAACTTTCGGATAGCGCTCGCGACCGGGTCGCTGCGACATTCGAAGCCCTCGTGACTAGCTTCTTCGGTCATAAATATACTTTCGACAAAGCATCATTCACTCTTCGGCGAGAAAATCGCGAGATGGCGCGAGGGCCAAGCAGAACCCTGAGTGACGGCGAAAAGACTGTGATCGCCTTCTGCTATTTTATCGCGTGTGTTCATAAGAAAGTAAAAGCGACCTCCGACTACGCAAAAATTTTTCTGGTGTTCGATGATCCGATTACATCCATGTCTTATGACTATGTCTTTGCTATTGCACAGACGCTTAAGCACTTGAGCATTTCTTCGATAGGCGAAGTCTCGATCAATCCAGCGGATATAAAAAAAGGCCACCTGAGACCTGATCTTTTGGTCTTTACCCATAGTAGCTATTTCTACAATATCTGCGTCACGAACCGAGTCATCAAAGATGAAGCCGCCTTTTTCCTGTATAAGACCGGGGCTTCTCACCAGTTGTCAAAGCTGAAGAAGTACGTCGCCCCCTTCGAAGAGCATCTGCGGGAGATAGTCAACGTACATCACGGAGCAGAACCTTCTCATACGACAGGGCACGCTATACGTTGCGTTTTGGAAGCCGTAGGTCGCTTCTGCCACCCTGATAAATGTGACAGTCTGTCAAACTACATAAGTTATCTCGCGGGAGAAGAAGGCTTCGAGATCAAGAGCGTCCTCATCAATAATCTGTCTCATGGTACTTATTACGATGAGACTCCTAGTCCGGACGAACTGCGTGATGCGTGTGATGAAGCGGTCCGAATCGTGGAAAAATATGCCAAAGGTCAGCTTGAGGTGGCCAGAGCCATGAGTGGAGCGTGAAGATCCAACCAACGCCGACTGACGCGCGATGTCCCTAGAGTCTCTTTGGCCTTAAAGGCAGCTAGCGATTATCACAAACTAACAACTAGCGCATTCTGGCAGTTGAATTCCTTCCCGAGGGAACTGACGGCATCATGTGCGTCGCACATTTGTGACTGCTTTTTATTGGACCATAGTAGGATAATTCGTTGTTGTCATCATTTTCCAATCTTGCGACCAACATGCGGCGCAAGCGATGCAACCAAAAGCATTGAGCGACCAACAATCTGCGAACTCTGTGCAGCGACGGCTTCGTTCAACAGTCGGAGATTTCTATCGTTGATGTCGACAATGATCTCACGTTCATCCAACGGTCCGACCCCAATCATGACATCTGGCGCGACTGCAAGCCATAATTCCACACGCGGGTTACAGAGGTCGTTTGTTTCAGGCGGCGTCAGTTTTATCACCGGACGACTGCCCAAGATGAACGATTTCTTCGGGTTGGGTACGCGACAGACCGCGAGCCCTCGGCCTGCTATAGTCTCTAAAACATTCCTGCTGATTGATTTAAGTGATGAAACTCTAAGATTGCGATATAATTTTTCAAGATTTGATGGATCTAGCGTATCGCTGCGCTCTTTATTGGTTACCGGTCGGACTTTCCTGTGGAACGTATCGATATGGGCTTCGACCGTCCCTTTATGCTGCTCCTCGGTGAGAAGCGATGCATAAAAATCAGGTACGCGTCGAAATTGCTGGTAGAGAAACAGATCCCAGTTCGCTCGTTCAGATACGGTTAGCTGTGGCGTCCTCCACATCCTTGCCGCAGCTAATATTTTATCGATAATTGGCGCGGTGGCGGATTCCAATCGGCTAAATTGAGTTTCCAACTCCGCATCCTTGCTGCCGTCCCCGTTTAAATGACTGTATAGGTGCCCTCGCAAAAACAGATTATCGGGTTTCCCATACCATACTTTTTGTTCCGTACGTCGATGGTCATATGCCCATAACCCGCCGTCGTCAGTAAGGAAGTGCTTTTGAAGCATCTTTGGTACAAAGTGATGTCGTTTCGGGGCCTGTTGCATGGACATTTGTTATAATTGCCATCTCACTGAGCGCGTTCTTGGTCATTTTCCAGCTATGTCTTTTGTTTTTCCGGCAAGTCCCTCTCTGGTGCGATAAATTTCACCCATGATGCGAGCGAGCCTAATGCTCACAGAAAAATTCGCACCCTGTTTCACGTCTTTCTCCGCAATTCCTCAAAACAGTTATAGATCAACTACTTCGGATATCCCGGTGGTCAAGCTATCCCCCATTGAGCTCATACCGTCAAGAATCGCTGGCAACTCAGGAGCGATACGCATGCTTCAATTGCGTCGAAGCCTTGACGTCTTGGTCTATCTCTCTCAATGCTCTCAATTGCGATTACTGAGTAGGCACAGGATGCCTAGCATATTGGGGGCCATCTTGAAACTTACGTACGCCATCGGCGATGTACACGGTTGCGCCGATCTACTGCAGAAAATGCTATCAACGATCGAGGCAGATGCTGACGGAGAGCCGTATCGGGTCATCTTCCTGGGCGATATAATTGATCGCGGCTCCAATAGTCGCGCCGCCATGGAATTGGTCTGCCATACACTTGACACTCTCCCCGGCAGTTTTTTGATCCAGGGAAACCATGAAGAATTACTGCTCAGAGTTTTGGCGTGCGATGAAAACAGTGACCGCGTGCTGGAACATTGGAAGAAGCAGGGCGGCGACACTACATTTTGCTCGTACTCGTTCCTCGGTTATGAGAATTCCAGTTTAATCTTGGATGAATTCGAAGAGCTCTATCCACGCCATTTAAGAGCCCTAAAAGAATCCGTCAGCTATGTGATCGAAGGTCAATACCTTTTCGTTCACGCAGGCATTCGACCTGGGGTCACGATAGCGGAGCAGAAAGAAAAAGATCTTCGCTGGATCAGAGAAGGGTTTCTCGATTTTGAAGGCGACCACGGATACACAGTGGTTCACGGTCACACCATAACCGACAATTTCCAACCTGAGCGCCATCCCAACCGTATCAACCTCGACAGCGGCGCATACGTGTCTGGAAGGCTAAGTGCATTGAAAGTGATAAATGGCGAACGTGAAACGATGTTAACCGTTTCTCCGTAGCCTCAAAATATCGGTATATGGCGTTTGCTTGGAATTTCCCGGTAGCCAAGGCTATAAACAGCGCGGACCATCTGGCAACCCGAGACTACGGCTCTCTGGCTCTACCGGTGCATCTCTGGCTCTCAAGGCAGCATGTTCATCGAATTCAGCTCTAGTTGCCTGTGCGGGATCACACGGCCTTATCCCAAGACCCAAATGCTCAAAAAGTGTCCCGACAGGAATGTCAGTTTGTCCGGAATGCTCCACACGGTACAGGTGATTTCCGACACAGTATCTTCCATAATGTCTGCCTAGTTCGCCCAGTTCGACCGTGCTCGTCTCAGTACAAGATAAACGTAAACCGTCCAACTCGGCTCTGGCAGGAGGCAATTTCATCGCCAAGTCGATGGCATCCGTCAATTCAAAATACCCAAAAACGGAATAAGCAAATTCAGTATCTAAGTCCAAAATCCGCAACCTAGAAACGCGATACATGCTGTCCCGATATTTCAGGCTAGAGAAATAAGCCTCTCCCTGCACAACCGGTATTTCGGCATCAAGAATTATCTGTGCATCTTCTCCAAAAATATCCCATTCCAGTTCCATAGTGTCCTCCCTGAGTTAAACTCAGGCAATGATCGCTTGCTTTGTTGCAAGGGACACGGTTTTTGGGCGGATGGCAAAATAGGGAAGTTTATTCAATTACGCGTCCACTGACACGTTCGGTCAACTTCCAGCCCCTTGATCACAGGAACAGATATCTAGAACCATTACGCCTTGAATTTTTGCAAGAATGAATTCAGAAACGCAAGAAGCTGGCATTTGTGGGGGTAGATTCTATGGCAGATAAAATAATTCAAGTCGCATTACATGGTTTGCGGCGGAATGATTTAGGCAACTTCGAAATTAAAATCGGCAAGAAAAAGCTAAAGCTGTCCAAAACAGTAGTTCGCGTTGTGACCGAGATCCACGGGCTCTATGCGAGTAAATCAGCAAAAGCTCATGGGAAGTTTTCTGAGCCGATAGAGAACTATCCAGCACAAACGTTCATAAAAAATTTGAAAGACAATAACTATAATAACTTCTCTGAAATTACTAAGAAGCTAATGGACACATTGGCTTATCAAGCAAAGCTAAAGTCGGGTTCCACGGGCGGACACGTGCTCTTTGCTCATATTGAGAAAGATAAACAGGTCTACCTGTTGGTCGCAATTATCACTGAGAAACTAGGTGCGGCACTTACAAATGATTTGGACATTGCCGATATCAAGCATCTGGATTTAAGCGGTTTCCGATTTGCGGGTCGTGTGAACATTACCGCCTGGCTTGCAGGAGCCGACCGTTACATCGGTTTCTTGAAAGGAAAAGGCAACGTAGCGGAATATTTCAAGGAATTTCTGGGATGTGATACTGCCGTTCAAGACCAAGAGGATACCAAGACTTTAATTCGCATTTTGCGAGACTTTTCAGATCCGACCAATGGCATCGTTAAAGATAAAGAGAAATTTCTGAAAAAGGCCTTTGAGATCTGCGAAAGACACATTCGGTCAGGGTCTCCCATCGATTTCGAGGTATTTTCGAATGAATTGTTCCCAGAAAATCCAAATGATTTAGCATTAGCTCTGGTTCAGGAACAGGGGCTCTCAGATGGATTCATTCCGAACGATCGGGTTCTTAAAACACTCGTCAAATTCCGGGCGAAGACGCAACACTGGCGAATAGAATTCGATCGAAGTGCACTCGCCCAGAAGAAGATCGTCTATAACGGCGAAAAAAAGACTATACTGATTAGAGATTTGCCTGCAGACTTAATCGAAGAACTCGAACGCGAACAAGAATAAAATGCCGAGTATTACCTTCGACCAATTAATACCGATATACAAGAATTCGGAATTACAAGCCGATGGGCGATGGCGTTTGCGCATTGCAGACGCATCAATGCTTGCAACATTAAACCTCATTTTAACAGATCAAAAAGCACTTAACGATTCTCAAATTCATATTGATAGCAGTCAAACGGATTTGGCAATTGGCGCGTTTGTCGAAGCTGACGTTTGGGCTCCAAGAACAGGTTTGGGTGTTCGTGCTGAAAGCTTGACTGAAATAATTAACACTCCGGATTATCGACTTCGCGAGCCGTCACGCTGGTATCTTCTTGAGGAACGATTTGCCTATAATGATGGTAGGGTACCCGATTCCGTAAGTAAATATCGGCTCACCTTAAGAGCCTGTTCCAAAAAGGGTTGAGCGATTACAGTAGGTTATGATCCAATCGGATTGCTTACATTCGATGGAGATCACAATGGCCTGGACAGTAACCGCTCGCCGCCACTATGTACGTCGCAATTCG
>NZ_JAPHAV010000030.1 GCF_026241335.1 Ochrobactrum chromiisoli
GACGCGCAATTGTTTCTCTGTTCCATCTCGTCGCCGAGCCGCACACACAATTCGCTACCATCGCCTCGAAGCTTTCGATGCATGGAAAATTGCGGCCTGTTTCGCCTGAATATCTACGAGCCCCTGGTCTTTCCGGCCAGAGAAACTTAACGTGACAACACCCCTCCGAATACTGGCATCCGCAGCTCAACGCCCGCACAGAACTGGTTATGGCTTCCTGAAAATCCTTTTAAGATACCGCAAAAAACGCCATGAAAGTATCTCTATACTGAACTAAGGAAATCCTGGTCATTTGGAACCTTTATTTAGGCCGGCTTTACGATCGTTCTGGAATCCAAATTATGCGTCTACGTTTAATAGTACGTGTTGATCTTTGAGAGTGAAGCTAAGAATGCACGAACCGTCAAAAAGGCCCGTGCATCAGCATTTTTCGGTTGGTGGAGTTTACTTTTTACGGCATGGCATGTCAGTACCTTCGGCATTGATAGCTGTGCCTTCAGCGGTTTCAATGCCGTAGAGGAGTTTCGAACGCGCTTCGATTGACGCAAGCAATGCTTCACCAAGATCTAATGCTCGTTCTGACTGACGGACGCTGAAATCCGTCAAATATTTAGAAGCCAGCTCGGGCTTTTCCGCTGTGTAAAGGATGTCAGCTGTCGCCTGAACTTCAGGAATGTCATCAATTTGCTTAGCTTCGAAGGCCTCAAGGGCTTGAGTTATTTCAGGCATAAATGTTTCTGGATTTGCGCACGCATGATACATAAGCCGCTTAAACAGCCGTCCAGCAAACTGTGTGGCTTCCTGCGACTGGTATTCAGCGTTCAGGAATGTGGAACCAGCATCTCGGAACAGGTATCGGTGAATGCCATACTCAGGGATGACCTTATCGATCCCGATATGATAGGGTACAAACGGCGCGGTGACAGAACCTGTTGGTGCAACCCATAGCAGATTCAAACCTGAATGCGATGTATCACGCAGCTGAGCGACTTCACCGTAACCGGAACGCTCAGTTGATACACGCGGATCACGGACCAGTTTCATCATTTTTTTCAGTGTGACCGGCGCCATATCGTGGAGTTCTTTTTCCACGGTTTCAATTGTCCAGTGCTTTTGACCGGTTCGCATCGGGCGGTCTTGTTCGCTATAGACGGCATGCACATTAAACGGTTTATCGCCATCACGTTTCCACCAACCCTGCTCGATGGCGAAATCATAGAAATTTGGTGATGCCATATAGTCTTCGTTGTCAGTTATGTCGGCTGGAATATCGCCAATATAGCCAGGATATGAAACGCGCACATCATCTGGACCTAAGCGTTCAGCGACCCATAAGCCTTTGCTGCCTGCGAATTGCAGTACTACCCAACCTTCATTCTTATCGGCAATCAGATGCGAGTTACCGCCGTAGGTGGTATAACCATGCTTATTGATAAGATCGCCGATAATCTCGACGGCTTCACGCGCCGTTTTAGCACGCTCCAAAGCAATGCGGGCCAGATCGCTGTATTGTGGACCCGTTTGCGGATTTGGTGTCATTTCAACCAGTTCGTCGCGCGAGTTCGACCAGATATCCCGCACTGCAACGCCGTACTCGTTCAAACCACCATTGGTCAGCGGTGCTGGAAAGCCTTCAAAATCGCTATAATTCATGTTTATGTATTTGAAAGTTTCAGGAACCTGAGGAATTTCAATGAGTTTGCCTGGCATATAGGCCTTATCAGTTGCTCCTACAGACATTGTCGCACCTTTGGGATGCTTTTTAGCTGGCACAACAGTCAACCAATGTCCGGAAACTTCCTCACCTGTACCACCAATCAATACAGATCCGTCTTCAGTCAGATTTTTTCCAACATAAAAACCATAACTAGCAAAAGCATTCGAGTACAAAGAAGATAATATCAATACATTCAAAGATATAATTTTACAAATTTTGCTTGTTTTCATCATTTCAACTTTCATTCAACATTTCTTTTTGCACATTGATTAAACACCGTCAGACATTTATGTGCTCGTCACAGGATTGTTTATATCGAAACGATTGTAAATATTAAATATTTAATCGACAAAGATCACATTTAACTTATTGAAGCGATGTCCGGTCTCACTGAGGCGGCGTCGGATTACGGGTGCGATAACGCGATTTACCAGCTTTGATTTTTCGTCACGCTGCAAACGACAGATGCACACCGATATCCACATAGTTTCTCAATACAGATGATGGCATTAAGAGAAAGTTTTCTTTATGTTCGCATAATCAGGGTGATTTGCTGACTTCATGTCAGAAATATTCCCAGGTAATAGCCTCAGCGGAGCACGAACATGCAGACCGAATTCGACAGTCTTCTTCAGCAATCCGGGCTGTCAGTTGCAGACGCTGCAGAGATTCTGGGCTATTCTGAAGGCCACATTTACCGCTGGAGGCGCGGCGAGGAAACCCCACGAAAAGCGGTTGTGAATGTTTTACGCAGTGAAGCGGAAAAACGTAGTCAGCCATCGGGCGATAGTTCGTTCACCTTCATCGATCTCTTTGCAGGTATTGGTGGATTACGGCGCGCTATGGAAAGTGCTGGCGGGCGCTGTGTATTCACATCCGAATGGGACAAGTATGCCCAGAAGACCTACCACGCCAATTACCGTGATAACCGGCCCATTGCTGGTGATATACGGGAAGTGTCAGCTGATGAGGTGCCCGACCATGATGTGCTTGTCGCAGGCTTTCCCTGTCAGCCTTTTTCGATTGCGGGCGTTTCCAAGAAAAATGCTCTGGGCCGCGCGCACGGGTTTGACGATGAAACACAGGGCACGTTGTTTTTTGATGTTCTGCGTATTCTCAAGCATCATCGTCCGTCAGCATTTCTTCTGGAGAATGTGAAGAACCTGAAAAGCCACGATAAAGGCCGGACATTCAGCGTGATCCGGCGTAAGCTTGAAGAAGAGCTTGGCTATTCAATCCATACCTGCGTGATCGATGCAGGGCATTTTGTGCCACAGCACAGGGAGCGCATAGTCATCGTTGGCTTTCGTACACCGGTCAATTTCAGCTTTGATGCGCTTGAACTGCCTGCCTATGGTGCAAAGCGGCTTAATTCAATCCTGCATCCGGAAGATGGCAGCGAAAAGCCGGAAGGGGAGTTCACAGTAGGCGCCTCTGCCGAGGTCAATAAAAAGTACATCCTCACAGACAAACTCTGGCAATATCTGCAGAACTACGCTGCCAAGCACAAAGCGAAGGGCAATGGCTTTGGATTTGGTCTTGTTGGCCCAGAAAACATCGCACGCACGCTTTCAGCCCGCTACTATAAGGATGGATCAGAAATTCTCATCAACCGTGGTAAAGGCAAAAGCCCGCGCCGCCTGACACCGCGTGAATGTGCGCGGCTTATGGGATATGATGATGATTTCCGCATACCTGTGTCTGACACACAGGCCTATAAGCAGTTCGGCAACTCGGTCGCTGTTCCGGTCTTTGCCGAGGTTGCACGGATTATGCAGCCATATATTCTCGATCTTATTGCGCAAGGCAGAATACCGGCACGTAAGGTTGGCTGATGTTCATGACAAAGCGACGCGCAGCCGCAATATGGCTGCGATACGCGCTACCAATACAAAGCCGGAACTGATCATCCGCAAAGGATTGCATGCCAGCGGGTTCCGCTACCGCCTGCATGCAAAAGAACTTCCCGGAAAGCCCGATCTGGTGCTGGCAAAATATCACGCAGTCATATTCATCAACGGATGTTTCTGGCATGGGCATGATTGCCATCTGTTTCACTGGCCTGCCACACGCAAAGAGTTCTGGCGTGAAAAGATTGGTGGCAATATCGCCCGTGATGAGCGCAATCATACAGAACTGAGAAATGCTGGTTGGCGTATTGCGCTCATCTGGGAATGTGCGCTGAAGGGAAAGACCCGCAGATCCTCCGGGGAAGTGATTGACACTCTTGGCCGGTGGCTTTTGACTGACGACAGGGAATTACAGATTCGCGGCGTGCAGATTTAAACGGATAATTGGGGCGGACTGAACGTGGCTGGACGGGGTTACTTATCGGGGTATTTTATAGGCGCTGGCGCAAAGGTTCTTCGCGGTACCGAAGTTGATCCGACTGTCTCTAACGGGCATGAGTTTCAGGGGGTCGATATTTTCCGGGCCTTTGTTGGCACGCCGGATGAGAAAGAAAAAATCCCCCTCACCTATATCTGGATGGATGACGAGCAGGACGAACCACTGCGACTGGAACTGACCGGCACGTGGTACAACAGCCGTAAGAGACAAAAGCATCGCTCACCGGAATATCGTCTCTTTTACCCGGCAGCCGCAGAAAGTGTTGTCTACCGCGCGACAGCTGGCGACACACTCTTCCTCTGTATGACAGCGAAGCGCAAAGTTCTGGCAATCCTGTGTCCGTCAGGAAGCTCGATCGAGCAGAAGCTTCTGTGGCTGTTCGGATTGCAGCTCACCACGGATTTCAAACTCTCACAGCAGGATATTAGCAACGATGGCGGCCGTGACATCGATCTGGCCGCAAAGTTTATTCTTGATGAGCTTGGCATTGAAACCGAAGAACCCGAACCGGATGCGCTCAGTCTGCTGATTACCCGCTTTGGCAACATATTTCCCGGAACAGCTAAGTTTTCAGAATTCGCCCGTAAAACACTCAAAGGTGTCGATCCGCTTGCAGATCCTGACAGTGCGCTGACCGCATGGATGGAGCATGAGGAAGCGCTCTTCCGCCACATGGAGCGCGTTGTCGTGGCCGAGCGGCTGAAAGCAGGTTTCCTGCACGAGGGTGATGCAGATGTCGATGGCTTTCTGTCGTTTTCATTGAGTGTTCAGAACCGGCGCAAGTCACGCGCTGGCTATGCTTTCGCTCATCATGTGGAAGCCGTGTTGAAAGCACACAAGGTTGCTTACAAGCGTGAAGCAACCACCGAGAAACGCAACGCAGCAGATTTTCTGTTTCCCGATGAAGCGTCCTATGCCAATCCCGCCTTCCCCGCAGGAAACCTTCGCATGCTGGCAGTCAAGACGACCTGTAAAGACCGCTGGCGACAGGTGCTCGCTGAAGCAAACAGGATTTCAGAGAAACATCTGCTGACCCTTGAGCCATCAATCTCCAGAACCCAGACCAGTGAGATGCAGGCACAGTCCTTGCGTCTGGTCCTGCCAGAAAGCATTCACACCACCTATCATACCGATCAGCAGGAATGGCTGATGAACATCGGGGAATTTCTGAAGCTGGTCCGATGACGGCTTCTATATACCAGAATAGGAAGGGGTATCCCCACATAGTTGTGGTGCTGCTCAAGCAGAGCGTTTTATAAAGTGATGAAGAAATTTTCTGGGGTTGATACAAAGTATCTGCATTGGCGGAACATTTGTCCGAACCTTGCAAGGACAATCATCTTGTTTGTTTCTCGCGCAAGGGTTGCTTTTTATTTAATCAAATGTAGAGATTATTTAGGGGACATATTGGGGAAAATTAGGTGCATCAGGCGGTATCAACTAGTTGGATTGGGCATCTGCCGTGATCGGTTTGATCGGTCCAGAATCGTCCTCCGTTGGCATTTCTCCCTTGTTTCGTCTGGCGTTAGTAAAGGGCGAAGAAGCATCAATATTGCTCCATCTTCGTCGAAAAGCTCCGGTTAATGGCAAGGATACTTCCGGGCGTACTCCGTTGATGATAGCCGCTTTGAATGGCCGGCTGAGTATCTGTAAACTTCTCCTGCACGAAGGCGCAGATGTTTCAATTTGCGATACTGACGGCTGTAATGCCTTTGATCTAGCGACAAGATACGGTCATCACGCTATCGCTTCACACCTCCTAGCCACGCTCGCCCAATCGCTATCCGAGGGCAATGAGGCCATCGTAACCGTTTATCCGGCTGAGGCGTTCAGTGAAGGCTGGGAAGCCGAGGAAGAGTTTCACGCTCCTGCTGACAGTCGTGTGGCTGATGTAGATGTCATCGCGTTGCAGGTTGCCATCGCTTTACATCGCGTGACCCGTGAGCGTGACGATTGGGGAACGGGTTTCTGTCTCATCTTTGCGTCCTTTGATAAAGCTATGATGAGCCGAAAATCCTCTCTTCTTAATTAAACCAGTTTTGTCTCAAAGGCGCTGATGTCGGACAAACGCTCGGGTCCGCCGAACCATCGCAGGTGTTTTTCATCACATCAGCCCGGAACTTGCCGATCTATATTTCCATGAGATCGGCTTCCGTTGGTCCCAGCGCATTGTTGTTGGCCAAGCTGTGCGGAAAAGCCGAAATGGTAAGGAAAGCATGAAAACCCTCTGGTCGCGAGTGCCGCCGGCACTGCAATTGCTGCAAGTATTCGGCGCTGTCACCGGTCGTCAGATGCGTAGAAGCCCGGATGGTGGCATCATCATCAAATCATCCGTAGCTGTCTTTGGTTGATAAGGGCCGCGTACGATTTTAAGCAAATCTTGTTCCGGCCCCTACATCATAGATCAACACGCATCCGGCCGTAGGTTAAGGTTACGGTGCCCGACAAACTTCTGTGCGATGGGACAGTGGCACGATGTGCGCCTGTGGGACTACCACATCAAAGTCAGACCCGAATTGATCGAGATCAATGCGCGCATTGAGTGCGGCGTTGACAGTGACGAGGACAGCGTAGACGAAAAACTTCGTTCTAGGCAAATAGTGCTGGAAGACATACCGGAAGGAACTGCCTATGATCGAAGAACCGACGCAAAATAACGATCCGACGCAAGAGCTATCGTCTCGATTTCCGACAGCATATACGATCCTTTTTCTTCTTATCGTCTTCGTCGCTGCTCTGACCTGGATCATTCCAGCCGGCCAGTATGACCGCGTGATGAACGAGGAAGTCGGTCGCGAAGTAGCCGTCGTGGGGACCTACCGCGAGGTCGAGCGGAACCCGCAGGGCTTCATCGATGTGATGCTTGCGCCTGTTGCGGGTTTCTACGATCCCGGCAGCAATGCGGCGAACGCTATCGACGTCGCGCTTTTCGTGCTGTTTCTCGGCGGGTTTCTGGGCGTGGTGAACGCCACCGGAGCGATCGACACCGGGATCAGGACGGCGATGTCGGCAATGAAGGGACGCGAGATCTGGATGATCCCGATCATGATGTCCCTCTTCGCGCTGGGCGGCACGACCTACGGCATGGCCGAGGAAACGCTGGCCTTTTATGCAATCCTCATCCCGGTAGTGATTGCGGCAGGCTATGACGCGGTGACAGGCGTGGCCATCATCCTGATCGGCGCAGGGATCGGCGTGCTGGGCTCGACCATCAACCCTTTCGCCACGGTCATCGCCTCCAATGCGGCCGGTGTCGCATTCACCGAAGGAATGACCCTTCGCCTGGTGATCCTGCTGGGTGGACTGGTGATCTGCGCGGCCTATGTCATGCGCTATGCGCATCGAATCAAGGCCGACCCCTCACGCTCGGTCGTGGCCGGGCAGGCCGAATCGCATCGCAAAGTGTTCTTGCAGGGCAAGGCCGGCAAGGATGTCGATACCGCCTTGACCGGCACGCAGAAGCTCGTCCTTGTCATCTTCGCCATGACCTTCGCGGTGATGATCTGGGGCGTTGCCGGCCAGGGCTGGTGGATGGCGCAAATGGGAGCATTGTTTCTCGGATCGGCCGTCGTTATCGGGCTGGTGGCGCGGATGGGCGAGAAAAAGCTTACCGGCAATTTCGTGGACGGTGCGCGTGACCTCCTCGGCGTGGCGCTTGTGATCGGTCTCGCCCGCGGCATCGTCGTCATCATGGACCATGGGCGGATTGCCGACACTATTCTGCATAGCGCCGAGCAAACGCTGGGAGGGCTGGGCGAACTGGCCTTCATCAACCTGATGCTCTGGATCGAGATCGGAATGAGTTTTTTCGTGCCATCCTCGTCGGGGCTGGCCGTGCTGTCGATGCCGATTCTGGCACCGCTTGCCGACTTTGCAGGTGTCGGCCGCGATCTTGTGGTGACGGCCTTTCAGTCAGCTAACGGCCTGGTGAATCTGATCAACCCCACCTTCGCAGTGGTGATCGGCGGTCTCGCCATCGGCCGGGTGTCTTACGACCGTTGGATCGTCTTCATCTGGCCACTGATGCTTATCCTGTTGGCGTTCATCTCGGTCGTACTCACCCTCGGTGCAATTCTGTAAGTGAAAGGAAATGCCATGTCTGATCGTTCTCTCGGCGTCCACTCTGAAACCGGCAAGCTGCATCAGGTCATCGTGTGCCGCCCCGGCCTTGCCCATCGCCGCCTGACCCCCGACAATTGCCAGGAACTGCTGTTCGACGATGTCTTCTGGGTCAAGCAGGCACAAAAGGATCACGACGCCTTCGCATCCGTCATGCGCGACGAGGGTGTAGAGGTGCTGGACGTGAACGACCTTTTGGCCGAAACACTTGATGTGGCAGAAGGCCGCAAATATGTCCTGGATCACCGCATCAACCGTGATCAGGTCGGCGTCGGTATGCTGTCGGATCTCCGTGCCTGGATGGAGGAACTGCCCGGCATCAAGCTGGCCGAATACCTGCTGGGCGGATTGGCGACCGGCGACCTGCCGTTCAAGCCGCATGGCCTGTTCGGCGCTTATCTGGGTCATCAGGGCCTGATTCTGCCACCGTTGCCCAACGCGCTTTTTACCCGCGACAACTCGGCCTGGATTTATGGCGGCGTGTCCGTCAACCCGATGCACTGGCCAGCGCGCCGGCCCGAAACGTTGCTGAATACCGCGATCTACAAGTATCATCCGAAGTTCGTCGGCAAGGCGGAGATCTATTTCGGAGATCCAGCAATCGATCACGGGCTGTCGACCGTCGAAGGCGGCGACATCATGCCGGTCGGCAATGGTACCGTGCTGGTGGGCATGGGCGAACGGTCCTCGCCGCAAGGCATCGGGCAATTGGCGGTTTCGCTGTTCAAAAAAGGAGCTGCCCAGCGGGTTCTGGCTTTCGCCATCCCGAAGTCGCGCTCCGCGATGCATCTTGACACGATCTTCACCCTTTGCGGCGGCAACGTGGTGACGACCTTCAAGGAAGTGGCCGATGAGCTGGTCTGTTACGACATACGCCCCGGCAAGGGCGGGGCGCCGGTGGAATTCCGCCACGATCCGCGTGCGATTTTCGAGATCGTGGCAGAGGTTCTGGGCTACAAGTCGCTGGAACTGGTGCCCACCGGCGGCAACACCGAAGAGGAACGCAAGCGCGAGCAGTGGAATGACGGCAACAACGTTCTGTGCCTGCGTCCTGGCGTGGTCATTGGATACGATCGCAACGACGACACCAACGCGGCGCTAAAGGCAGCAGGCATCGATGTCCGTGCCATCCCTGGCGCCGAATTGGGCCGTGGCCGCGGCGGTAGCCATTGCATGTCCTGCCCGACCATACGCGATGCAGTTTGAGGAGATATAGAATGGCTTTTAATCTGAAGAACCGTCATTTTCTAACCCTGCGGGATTTTACGCCACAGGAGATCGGCTACCTTCTCAAGCTCTCCGCCGACCTCAAGACTGCGAAGTACACGGGGACCGAGGTTCCGACGCTCAGAGGCAAGGAGATCGCACTGATCTTTGAGAAGGACAGTACCCGCACCCGCGTCGGCTTCGAGGTGGCGGCGCATGATCAGGGTGCGACCGTGACCTATCTGGGCCCGTCCGGAAACCACATGGGCCATAAGGAGACAGTCAAGGACACAGCCCGCGTTCTGGGTCGTGTCTATGATGCGATTGAGTACCGTGGTTTCGGACAGGAGGTCGTGCAGACTCTGGCGCAATGGTCCGGCGTGCCGGTGTACAACGGATTGACTGACGAGTTCCATCCAACCCAGATTCTTGCGGATTTCCTGACTATGCAGGAACATGCCGAAAAGCCATTGCGCGAGGTGGCTTATTGCTTCCTCGGCGATGCGCGCAACAACATGGGTGACAGCCTGCTGATCGGCGGTGCCAAGATGGGCATGGATGTGCGACTTTGCGCACCCCGCACGCTCTGGCCCACGACAGAGATCCAGGACTATGCAAAGGCGGTCGCCAATGACACTGGCGCGCGGATCACTTTGACCGATTCCATCGACGAAGGCGTAAAGGGCGCGGATTTCGTCTATACAGATGTCTGGCTTTCGATGGGCGAAGCCAAGGAGAAGTGGGCCGACCGCATCGCACTGCTCATGCCCTATCAGGTCAACGCCGATGTGATGAAGAAGACCGGCAACCCGCGCACCAGGTTCATGCATTGCTTGCCCGCGTTCCACAACACCGAAACGACGGTCGGCCAACAGATCAAGGACGAGTTCGGCCTCGACTGTATGGAAGTAACCGAGGAGGTCTTTGAAAGCCCGGCCTCAATCGTCTTCGATCAGGCCGAGAACCGGCTGCACACGATCAAGGCGGTTCTGGTCGCCACTCTAGGGGGCTGAGTATGTTAGTCGTGGCTGCACTTGGCGGGAATGCGCTTCTCAGGCGCGGGGAGCCTCTTACTGCGGACAACCAGCGGGCCAATGTCCGCCAGGCCGCGCGTGCGCTGGCCCGCCTCGTCGAGGCGGGGCACCGGCTGGTCATCACGCACGGGAACGGTCCGCAGGTCGGACTACTGGCGCTTCAGGGTGCGGCCTACAAGCCCGACGAAGCCTATCCACTGGATGTACTCGGGGCCGAGACTGGCGGCATGATCGGCTACATGATCGAACAGGAGTTGGAGAACGCACTGGGCCACAGGCGGCCTGTCGCCACGCTCCTGACCCAAGTGATCGTGGACGCGGACGACCCAGCCTTTCATAAGCCCACTAAGTTCATCGGCCCGGTCTATGAGCGCGCCGAAGCCGAGGCTCGCGCCAAGGCCTTCGGCTGGACCATCGCGCCGGATGGCGACAAGTGGCGCCGTGTCGTGCCCTCGCCTATGCCGAAAGAGATCCCCGACATTCGTGTGCTACAGCTCTTGCTGGACCGGGAAGTGATCGTGATCTGCACCGGAGGTGGTGGCATTCCGGTGCTTCGGCAGCGTGATGGATGCATGAGCGGCATCGAGGCGGTGATCGACAAGGACGCCGCCAGTGCGCTACTCGCGCAGCAACTGGATGCCGATGCCCTTCTGCTTTTGACCGATGTGGACGCGGTCTATCGCGATTTCGGCACCCCGACCGAAGCAGCGATCGCCTCGCTGGCCCCCGACGAGGCACGCGTACTCGATCTTCCTGCCGGATCTATGGGACCGAAGATGACGGCTGCGGCAAACTTTGCGGATCAGGGTGGGCTGGCGGGTATCGGCCGGCTTGATCAGGCTGTGGAAATTCTGGAACAGCGCGCTGGCACATGCGTCCGGAATTGACATTGTGGTCTAATCTAAGCTCGACTTTGTACATTATGCAGCGAAGCAAAGTGCCTGCGCCATGCGCTTGATGCGGCCGGGTGGTATTTTAGGTATATCCCGGTTCGACGGGGACTGTCGATAAATCTCGTGCTCCCATAAACCATGCGAACTGCGCCGATGGTGTTGTCACGTTAACTGGGCTACAGTTGCCTGCCTGACGGTTTGGGCGTAAATTTTGGCGATGCAGACATCAGATATCATCTTCAAGCGTCACCGTTTTCCGCCACAGATTATTGCTCATGCGGTGTGGCTTTATCTGCGGTTCAACCTTAGTCTGCGTGAAGTTGAGGAAATGCTGCTTGAGCGTGGAATCGACGTATCATACGAGACAGTTCGTCGTTGGATCGCCAAGTTCGGCCCCCAGATCACACGC
>NZ_JAPHAV010000031.1 GCF_026241335.1 Ochrobactrum chromiisoli
GGCCAAAGACTTCGAGAAAACTATCGCTTCTTCCGAAGCGTGGATATACATCGCAAATATCCGCTTCCTCACACGGCGTATCGCAAGAGCCTGATATCATTACATTCATTATGATTCAGGCTCTGAGGTGGGAGTCAGGAAGCACTTCGTCGGAAAGCTAATATTCCGTCTAGGCGCCATGCGTCGGAATTTTAAAGAAATTATAACATGTAAAATGTTTACGATTGGGGACTTTCGTGAAACTGCCATCGAATTATGTGGTAATAAAAACCGCAAAAGTAACTCTGGTCGCCGCCTTTATTTCTATTTCGCTGTCAACCGGTATTCGCGTCATCGTTGGTGCCCAAGCTGATACAATCACAATCCTTGTCCGCCTAATATTACCATTTCTTATCGCTATTCCAATTGGATTAATCTGGTTTTCTAGGCTAGAGAAGCTTGAGCGAACCTACCGGGCGTTAGTAAAACATTCTAATGAACTAGCAAGAACAGCGAGTACGGATCCATTAACAGGAACTCTGAATCGACGAGCTTTTATCAAGCAATTTGAAGCTGCACTGGAGATTGGTGTTCAGGGGCGTTGGTGCATGAAGGCGTTCAGATTTACTGAACTTAGAGAATTAGGCTTTAGCCGTTGACGTTTTCGTTTCGTCTTCGGGGTCTCGTTCATGCCTTTCAAACATAACGCTGCTCAACGCCATAAGATACCGCCGCAGAAGTTCAAGGTTATCAACTGGCCTGAGTATGATGCTGGTTTGCGCCAGCGTGGCAGCATCACTTTCTGGATCAGTGAAGATGCCATTGCGGGTTGGTCAGCCCCGCGCCGCACAACACCCGGTGGGCAGGCGCGCTATTCAGAACTGGCGATTGAAACATCTTTGATGTGCGGGCAGGTCTTCAATCAACCCTTGCGCCAGACTGAAGGCTTGATGATGTCTTTGTTGCAATTGATGGGCCTTGATCTGCCAGTCCCTGATCATACGACATTAAGTGGACTTGTCACGGTTTGATTCCGCCTCCTTGAATAGACTATTTGTCATTAAGGAGAAGATTTATGGCAGTGTTACATACTGATGCTTTCCGACGCGAAGCCGTTCGGATTGCACTTACAAGTGGCCTTACTCGGCGCGAGGTAGCGTCTGATTTGGGCGTTGGCCTTTCCACTTTATCAAAATGGATACAGCTCTCTCGTCCTGCGGATATGCCTCCAGCTAGCGATATTGATCTGGCGAAAGAAAATGAACGCTTGCGCAAAGAGAACCGCCTACTTCTGGAGGAGAGGGAAGTTTTAAATTGAAGCCGGAAATGTAATCGATCCAGTGAATCGATTACCCGGCGGAACGCCACCGTGTTCTTCGCGAACCAAAACAAGTAAGGTTTGCTTTCGTGGAAGAACACCGCCATCAAATTTCAGTTCATCGGCTTTGCCAGATTATGGATGTTACATCACGTGGTTATCGTGCGTGGCGCAGACGACCATTAAGCAAGCGGCAAAGACAGGACATGGTGATCCTCGCTCATATTCGAGAGCAATATCATCTTAGCCTTCAATCTTATGGTCGGCCTCGCATGACGCAAGAACTCCAGGATATAGGATTATCTGTTGGGCAACGACGCGTTGGCCGTTTGATGCGCCAGAACAACATCTATGCGGTTAGAACCCGCAAGCATAAGGTGACAACTGACAGCAACCATACTTTCAATATAGCCCCGAACTTGCTGGATCAGGATTTCACAGCTGACAAGCCCAATCAGAAATGGGCGGGCGATATCAGTTACTTATGGACACGCGAAGGATGGTTATATCTGGCTGTTATCATCGATCTCCATTCACGGCGCGTGGTGGGGTGGGCTGTCAGCGATCGTTTGAAACAAGATCTTGCATTACAGGCATTGAACAGAGCAATTGCTTTGCGCAATCCAGAGCCAGGCTGCATTCATCATACAGACCGTGGCAGTCAATACTGTGCTCATGACTATCAAAAGCGGCTGAAACAGCTCGAATTCCAGGTCTCGATGAGTGGAAAAGGAAACTGCTGGGATAATGCTGTGTCAGAAACATTCTTCAAGACACTGAAGGCGGAGCTGATTTGGCGACATACTTGGCAAACACGGCAGCATCTGACGGATGCGCTATTCAAATACATAAACGGATTTTACAACATACGCAGAAGGCATTCGACCCTCGGAGGAATATCGCCCGCTCAATTCGAACAAATAACCGCCGAAACAAGATCATGAGGCGGAAATAAAGCGGGACAAGTCCAGGTGTCAGCTGTTACTTATAGGCAGCTGCCGTCAAGAGCTTTGAGTGCGGCTCTGGGCGTTTGCCGCCGTGCTCACGTTCTTGACTGGCACTCAGATGGATCGATCCTCACTTGTTATGCTCAAGATTACCCATGTGCTCATCTGCGGAACTGAAAGCGCTGCGCTTACTCTGGCTTATAAAGCCTGGTGGGACTGCTTGTTTCGTTGTCGCAATACTTAGTTGGATCGACGAAGCCCATTTATTTGGATATTCACAATCTCTTTGGCTAAAGCAATTTTGTCGCTCTCAGTTTGAGCGCTTCTCGGTTGATACCAGATGGACAACCAGTTGATTGCGCCGAGTACGGCTTTGGCAGCTATCGACACATCAACCTCCCGAATGCTGCCGTCATCGATCCCTTCACGAATAATCTGCTTAAACAAATCTTCGAACCGACGTCGGATGGAAATAAGGTCGTTGAGTGTGCGGCGCTGATCTGGGGTGGTTGCCGCCAGCTTGTGCATATGGACGCCCTGTACCACCACGGCTTCGAAAGCGACGTTGGTCATCATGGTGAGCGCATGCGCCATGAGCATTTCTTCAAGTCGGTGCAGGCCCGAACCATTCATGGTCATAACCGATTCGACAGCCTTGAAAAGGCGATCCATACCTTCTCGGTGCACGTCGAAAAACAAATCCGTCTTCGATGAGTAGTAGTGATAAATGCGCCCTTTCGTAGAACCCATCCTGCGCGCCACATCATCAATGCTTGTTGACGAGAAGCCTTGCTCCATGAAGCACTGAGCGGCTGTTTCCAGGATTACGACATTGCCAGTATTGTCCGTTCGGTTATTTCGGCGGCGCTCAGCCATCTGCTACTCCGATTTATTTATAGGTAGGCGGCAACCAATCCTAACAAATTTCGATGGTAAAATGCCACTAGACAAAGCTATGTTCAAGTGCATACTACTGAGTATGTTGTTGATGAATGCGACTGCTGTCCATTTTTCGGCGCTTGGAGGATATAATTTTGGAAGTCAACCCCAATTCTGCTGCGTCTGCGCCCAATGCAGACGCGGAAAGTCTGGTTCTGTATTCAGATTGGATTAGTATCGATCAACAGCTGGTGAATCAGTTTGCGGATGTAATCGATGATCATCAATTCATTCACACGGACCCGGCGCGAGCTGCAAGCGAAAGTATCTTTGGCGGTACAATAGCACATGGCTTTCTTGTCCTTAGCTTGCTGTCCAAACTCAGCCGCGAAGTCTTGCCGGAAGTTGCCACAGGCGCAGTCGAAATCAATTATGGTTTCGACAAGATTCGCTTTCTCGCTCCGGTGAAGGTCGGTTCGTCTATTCGGGGTGTTTTCACTTCCAAATCGGTTCTGCCAAAGGGGAATGGCCAGCTTCAGACTCTTTGTGCGACTGTTGAAATTAAAGGTGAAGCAAAGCCGGCGCTGGCCGCTGATTGGCTTATTCTGACGGTAGGGTGAGGATCGTATGACTATTTCTTTTGAAAATCGCGTTGCAATCGTTACAGGCGCTGGCGGTGGGCTTGGACGTGCTTACGCCCTTGAACTCGCAGTCCGTGGCGCAAAAGTTGTCATCAACGATTTTGGCGGTAGCCGGGATGGAAGAGGCGGCGCGTCCGAAGCAGCTGAAAAAGTCGTTGCAGAAATTAGATCTAATGGCGGCGTTGCCATCGCCGATGCTGGCAATGTGGCAAAGTTCGAAGACATGCAGGCGCTGGCGAAGCGCACGGTCGAAGAATTCGGTCGCGTTGATATTCTCATCAATAATGCCGGGATCTTGCGCGACAAGAGCTTCGCGAAGATGGAAATGTCCGATTTTCGCGCCGTAGTTGACGTGCACCTTATTGGCTCGGCGAATGCCAGTCGCGCTGTCTGGGACATCATGAAAGGCCAGAACTATGGTCGCATCCTGATGACGACGTCTACGTCGGGTGTTTATGGGAATTTCGGGCAGTCCAATTATGGTGCGGCCAAAGCCGGGCTCGTGGGCTTGATGAATGTGTTGCAGCTTGAAGGCGACAAATACGACATTCATGTTAATGCTATTGCCCCGACTGCTGCAACGCGCATGACCGGCGATGTACTGGACGAAGAAATGCTGGTGCGTCTCGCACCTGAGAACGTCGTTCCTGCTGCTCTCTTCCTCGTTGGTGAACGAGCGCCAAGCCGCACGGTGCTTCTGGCTGGTGCGGGCACTGTGGCCCGTTTGGCGATTATAGAAAGTGAGGGGGTTTATCTACCAAAAGGCGAGCGAACACCGGAAGCCGTTGCCGCTGCTTTCACAAAGATAAACAACATGACCAATTTCTTAGAGACCGAAGCCGGTTTGGTACATGTGGATCGCATCATTGCGACGTCGCGCGCCAATGAGGTCATTGAATGACGGCCTCCAAAGCCCGTCCGAAGGCTGAACTACGGTCGGCCTATCGGGAGTTCTATGTGATGCAGACGCGCTGGAGCGACATGGACATTTATGGCCACGTCAACAATGTCGTCTACATGCAATATTGCGATGCAGCATTGAACCGGTCGCTTATTGCGTCTGGCGCTCTGGAGCTGAATGGTTCCACCCCCATTGGTATCGTTGCACGCAATTCAACGAATTATTTTTCCGAGATTTCCTACCCTGACAATGTCGTCGTTGGGGTTCGTGTTGAGCATGTCGGCAATACCAGTCTGCTGTGGGGGTTCGGTATCTTCAAGGATGGCGAAGAGCTGACCGCTGCGATAAGTGAATATGTGCATGTCTATGTAGACCGAGACACGCGACGGCCCGTTCCGCTTACTCCGGAACTGAGAAACCTAGCCGAAAGGCTTCACGTTCCAGCGCCAGTGGAGGAGCTCTGATGAGAGAAGCTGTAATCGTATCAACCGCGCGCACGCCGATTGGCAAAGCCTATCGCGGAGCCTTCAACGACACGACTGCGCCAGCGCTGGCGGGCCACGCGATTGCCGCTGCGGTCAAGCGGGCGGGCATCGATGGCGCGGAAGTAGAGGACGTCGTCCTCGGTGCTGCGCTTCAGCAAGGCACGACCCACATGAATATCGCCCGCACGTCCTTGTTGCGGGCTGGCCTTCCAGTTTCAGTTCCGGGCCAGTCGATGGATCGTCAATGCGCATCGGGGCTGATGGCTATCGCAACAGCCGCCAAACAGATAACCGGCGATGGTATGACGATTGCCATTGGCGGTGGCGTGGAGCAGATATCGCTGGTGCAGAACGATCATATGAATGTCTATCGCTGGCGCGATCCCGGGCTAAACAAGCATCTGCCCGCCACCTATATGAGCATGATTGAGACGGCCGAGATCGTTTCGGCGCGTTATGGCGTCTCGCGTGAGGCGCAGGACGAATATGGGCTTCAATCGCAGCAGCGCACAGCAGCCGCTCAGGCTGCGGGCCGGTTGAACGCCGAGATTGTACCGCTTCAATCCAATATGCTGATCAAGGACAAGGTCACAGGCGAGATATTTTCGAAAAGCGTCGAGCTGGCCATGGATGAAGGCAATCGTCCTGAAACCACACTGGATGGCTTGCGTGGATTGAAGCCTGTTTTTGCTGGTGCCCAGACTGTAGGTCAGGGTGGCTTTGTTACCGCTGGTAACGCCTCACAGTTGTCGGACGGGGCTTCCGCTTCCGTGCTGATGGAAGCGAAGGAAGCGGAAAAGCGGGGCCTTTCTCCGCTCGGTATTTATCGCGGGATGGCGGTTGCAGGTTGTGAACCTGACGAGATGGGCGTTGGTCCGGTTTATGCCGTGCCAAAACTGCTAAAACAGCATGGCTTGACGGTCGATGATATCGATCTGTGGGAGTTGAATGAGGCCTTCGCAGTGCAGGTACTTTATTGCCGCGACAAGCTCGGCATCGATAATGACAAGCTCAATGTGAATGGCGGCGCTATTTCCATTGGCCATCCTTATGGAATGTCGGGTGCACGAATGACCGGGCACGCTCTCATCGAAGGTAAGCGGCGCAATGGACGTTATGTAGTGGTGACTATGTGCGTTGGCGGCGGCATGGGCGCGGCAGGCTTGTTCGAGATTTGTTGATCGAGACGAAAAAAGGCCGGTTTAACCGGCCTTTTTTTGATGCCAGGTGCGACTATATCAATATGCAGCCTTATAAATCGCCAGAGCATCCGACTCGGTTACCTTGCGAGGATTGTTGACCAGAAGACGGGTCTGTTTCATGGCGTCGCGAGCAAGCAGAGGCAGATCGCCTTCCGCAATATTCACCTCGCGTAATGTTTGTGGCACGCCAAGCTCGCGGCTGAGATCTGCCAGTTTTTCGACAAAGGCTTCTGCGCGTTTTTCCACGGATATGCTGGCAAGTTCGGGGAAAGCATCCGCTGCGATTTCCGCGTAAATATGGCTTGCTTCCGTAAGGTTGAAGCGCAGCACATGCGTGAGCACGAGTGCATTGGACAAGCCGTGCGGCACATGGAAATGCCCGCCAATCGGATAGGCGAGCGCATGAACCGCAGCCACCGGTGAATTGGCAAAAGCCTGACCGGCAAGCAATGAGCCAAGCAGCATGGCAGCCCGTGCATCACGGTTCTGGCCTTCAAAGACTGCAGTGCGGATATTGGATCCGAGCAGTTGCAGGGCGTTGCACGCCAATGAGCGCGACAGGGGATTGTTGTTGGCAGACGCTGACGCATATGCCTCAATGGCATGCACCATCGCATCGATGCCGATAGCGGCGGTTACCGCTGCTGGCAGACCTACGGTCAAATCTGCATCAAGCACTGCCATGTCCGGCAGCAGAAGCGGAGAAACGACGCCCTTCTTTTCCGATGCTCCCGTGGTGATAATCGATATCGGTGTGACTTCCGACCCTGTTCCCGCTGTCGTCGGCACCACAACGAGCGGCAGGCGCGGGCCACGTGCAATGTTGACGCCGTAAATGTCGTTGGGCACTTGGCCACTCTTTGCGATCAGGGCTGCAACCTTTGCAACATCCATCGAGGAGCCGCCGCCAATGGCGAGGACACCTGTCGCTTCATGTGCCAGAATGTGATCTTTCAGCGCGAGAACATTGCTTTCTGGCGGATCAGCCTGCACGTCGTCAAAGATCGAAACGGCAATGTCTGCTTGTTCCAGCGCATTTGTTGCAGGGTCCAGAAGTCCGAGCTTGCGCAATCCCTTGTCGGTCACGATCACAACGCGCTTGCCCAACAGGTGCCCGGCAATATCGGCGATCTTCGCCAGACCACCGTTCTGTAGCACGATGGATGGCGTTGTGTTGATAACGAAATTTTCCATGTGTTCGGTTCTTTCGATTTATCGGTTTCGAGCTTCTACAAATCAACTTGCGCGTTTCACTTTCAACTCGCGATCGATCGTGTCTCCAGTAACCCCTTCACTGCGCAAAATATGTTTCTGAATTTTACCGCTGGACGTCTTTGGAAGAAATCCCAAAATCCGCACATAGCGCGGCACCATAAAGCGGGGCAGACGACCTGCGAGAAAATCCAGTAGTTCCTCAGCAACAATTTCCTGTCCTTCCACGGGCGTCACGGCGATCAGGACTTCATCCTCGCTCAATTCACTGGGTACTGCGATAGCTGCGCATTCTTTAACGTTTTCGTGGAAAAGCACTTCGGCTTCCAAGGCGAAAGACGAGATATTTTCGCCGCGCCGCCGAATGACGTCTTTCAGACGATCAACGAAGAAATAAACCCCGTTTTCATCCTTGCGAAAACTGTCGCCTGTGTGAAACCAGCCATTGCGCATCGCTTCCACGGTAGCTTTCGGGTTGTTGTAATAGCCTTTCATCAAAGCCCATGGACGGTCGGAGCGGATCACCAACTCGCCTGCTTGTCCATCTGCCAACTCAATATCGTTTTCATCAACGATACGGAGTTGATACCAAGGGCGTGGTTTTCCAGCGATGCCTTTTTGCGTGATGCCTGGGCCGGCAACAAGTGGGCTGGCGATTTCGGTCATGTTGTAGATGGTCCAGGCCTCCACACCAAATCTTTCGGCGAACAACGGACCATCCTCACCGAACGGGGTAATGAAGGCGCGGCGCAGCGGGTGGTTGCGGTCATCCGGTGAAACGGGTTGTTTCAGAAGGAAGCTCGCCATCACGCCGAGCAACAGGCAGTAGGTCGATTTCGTTTCCTGCACCGCTTGCCAGAAATGCTGCGTTTTGAATTCGCGCATCATGCCAATCGACAGTCCGCGTGCCAACATCGCATAGACATAGAGCGTGGAACCGCAATGGAAGATCGGCCCACAGATCATGCAACGATCCGTTTCGTCGACGCAATCAAATGCGTCTGGACCCATCGTATAGAGCTGCACATAAGACGTCACGACGCCCTTGGCATTGCCAGTCGTACCAGAAGTGTACATGATCGCGAGTGTGTCCCACGGCTCAATCGGCGTGTCGAGAACAAGTTCGGTCTCACTGACGGTTTCAACATCAATCAGAGGCAGGGTTTCCACGCCAGCGACTGCGCAGTCAACTGTGCCCTCAACCACCAGAACCTTACGCAGCTTGCCCCGAGCGATGTCTCGCAAACGTTCCACGAGGTCAACATGTGCGACCATGAGCGGCGCGTCCGCGTCGTCCAGAATATGTTCCAGCGGGCGTCCGAGTGCAGCGGTATTAATTGGCACATAAACTGCACCAATATAGTTGATAGCAAACCAGGTTGTGAGCAGGTCAGGGCCGTTGCCCATAAAGCAAAGGACATGATCGCCGCGTCTCACGCCATGCAATTGCAATGTTGCTGCGCGCCGGCGAACATGATCGCGCGTTGTCTGATAGTCCCACTCGATCGATGGCCAGAAATGAACGAAGGGTGCTGTCGGTTGCTCTGCAGCAAAACGATCAAGAATGTATCGTAACACCGAATGCTCACGGTTTAATGCGCGCTGGTCTGCCGTCATATTTAGAAATCCTCCTGCCCGATTTGCGACTAAACCTTCAAAAGAGGGCAGTTGCAAACTCAAAAAGAATATGCAACATACTCAGTAGTATGTCAAAGCTGAATTCGATTGGGAGGATTGAAATGGCCATTGTGGACATCCGGCGCGAAGGCCCCCTCGCTATCGTTACTTATGATCGCGGAGCGAAGGCCAATGCGCTGAATGATGAAGCCATCAATGCGCTGATTGCGGCGGCAGATGAGCTTTCAGCGGATGTCGGGATTCAGGTTGTTATCCTCAGCGGAACGCAGTCGCGTTTTTCCGGTGGCGTGGATCTGAAGGATGATCTGCTCTGGCGTCCCGATGCAGATGCCGTCACCCGTCATAATGCGATGGCGCAGGGTGGGCGCATGTGTGAGCGATGGCGCAGTCTGCCACAGGTGACGATTGCAGCCGTTGAAGGTCCGGCAGTTGGCGGTGGTGGTATTCTCGCGCTCTCTGCCGATTTTCGCATCATGGCGGAAAGTGCCTTTTTTCAGTTCCCGGAAGTGCGCCTTGGCATGACGCTGGGCTGGGGTGGCCTGCCGCTATTGAGCGGACTTATCGGACCTTCAAAAACCAAGCGACTGCTGTTTACCGGTGAGCGTGTTTCAGGTGAAAGCGCGCTGACCCTTGGTCTGTGCGATGAGATTGCGGCGGATGGGGCTGCGTTGTCTGCCGCGAAAACTCTGGCTGCGACCATCCTTGAATGCCCGCCATTGGCGCTGCGCATGTCTAAACAGGCAATCGATTCCAGATACCGCACCAACTGGGCAAATGGCTACGAAGCTGATCAGTTTTTGCTGGCAAAGATAATCGGGGAGACGGTCAGCGAGGCAAGCTGACCGATAAAAGTGTGGAGGAGACACTCAAATGAAAGCATTCATAGCGACAGCTGCTCTGGCGGCAATGATCAGTGCAAGTCCGGCTCTTTCTGAGCCGGTGCGGCTCGGTGTTCTGACAGACATGTCGGGGATGAATTTTGATCTCGCAGGTGAGGGCTCAGTCGTCGCCGCGAAAATGGCAGTCGAAGATTTTGGCGGCAAGCTGAATGGTGAGACGATTGAAGTGATCGTCGGTGATCATCAGAATAAGCCTGACATCGGTTCTACGCTTGCTCGGCGCTGGATTGATGAGCAGAACGTCAAGGCCATTATCGATGTGCCGACATCTTCTGTTGCGATGGCCGTGCAGGAAATCACCCGCGATAAGGACATAGCCTTTCTTGCTTCGACCGCAGGTTCATCTGACCTGACGGGTAAGGCCTGCTCGCCAACCACCGCGCAGTGGACATGGGACACCTATGCACTCGCGAACGGCACGGGTCGCGCTGTCACGCAGGAAGGCGGAAAAAAATGGTACTTTATTACCGTTGATTACACCTTCGGCCATGCGCTTGAGCGTGATACAACTGAGGCCGTCAAAGCCAGCGGCGGTGAAGTCGTAGGCTCCGTACGCCATCCGCGCGAAACGACAGACTTCTCCTCATTCCTGTTGCAGGCACAGGCATCTGGTGCCGACGTCATTGCGCTCGCAAATTCATCGGGGGACACAATGACGGCGCTCAAGCAGGCCAGTGAATATGGCATTACGCAAAGCGGCCAGCGTATTGCGGGCATGCTGTTGTTCCTTTCTGATATTCACAGTGTTGGTCTGGAAACAGCGCAGGGGCTGACGCTGACCACCGGCTTCTATTGGGACTATGACGACCAGACGCGCGAATGGTCAAAGCGCTTTGGCGAGCGGATGGGCGGTAAGATGCCAACCATGGTTCATGCCGGGGTCTATTCCTCTGTTATGAACTTCCTCAAAGCCGCAGAAGCCGCGAAGTCAACGGGGGGCAAAGCCGTTCTCGACCAGATGCGCGGCATGGACATCAATGATTTTTTCGCCCGCAATGCAAAACTGCGTGCAGACGGTCGCATGGTACATGACATGTATCTGGTGCAGGTCAAGACACCAGAAGAATCCACTGGTCCATGGGACTACTACAAGGTCCTCAAAACCATTCCAGGTGAAGAAGCGTTCCGTCCGCTTGATAAAGGCGGCTGCCCCTTGGTCACGCAATAAGGGTGTGATTGGATGAACACAGCAATTGAGAATGCCACGGCTCTGCGAGAAGCAGAGCCGTCAGGGACGGTTCTTTCAGCGCGCGGGTTGGGCAAGTCGTTTGGCGGCTTTCATGCGGTGAAGAATGTCGATCTTGATGTGGAGCACGCGCGTGTTCATGCACTGATCGGGCCGAATGGTGCAGGCAAGACAACCGTTTTCAACCTGCTCACCAAGTTTCTCCAGCCAACAAGCGGCGAGATTACGCTGCTTGGCGAAAACATCACCAAAACCAATCCCGCCAAAGTGGCGCGGATGGGGCTGGTGCGTTCTTTCCAGATTTCCGCAACCTTTCCGCATCTGAGCGTGCTGGAAAATGTGAAGGTCGCGCTTCAGCGTCCGAGTGGTCTGGCAACACAGTTCTGGCGCTCGCTGTCCGCCCTTGATCAGCTTGATGCAA
>NZ_JAPHAV010000032.1 GCF_026241335.1 Ochrobactrum chromiisoli
GCGTGTGATCTGGGGGCCGAACTTGGCGATCCAACGACGAACTGTCTCGTATGATACGTCGATTCCACGCTCAAGCAGCATTTCCTCAACTTCACGCAGACTAAGGTTGAACCGCAGATAAAGCCACACCGCATGAGCAATAATCTGTGGCGGAAAACGGTGACGCTTGAAGATGATAACTGATGTCTGCATCGCCAAAAATTACGCCCAAACCGTCAGGCAGGCAACTGTAGCCCAGTTAACGTGACAACACCTTTGAAAGCCTTGAAAAACTTATTGCAGACTGAGGCGCTTGAGCGCAACACAACAGCATGATTCGTATCCCGCTCATTAATAAGGTCAAATCAATAGCTTAAAGCTATAAATACGTCAGTGCACTAGTAGACATATATTTTTACAACACGCAATATTCTGCCATTTCATAGTGCTTTAGAGGCATTGAAATACCAGCCTAAAAAGTGTTCAGCCAGCGATGGCTTAGCAAACGGCGAGATAACTTCACCCCGAATTGGTGCTTGTTTAAAATCTCTGCGCTTTCGAACTACTTGCTTAATAAATCAAACTCAGCTCCGCCGCCCCTAACTAAAAAAGTTTAATACGACGGACTGGCACAATCTACGGAACAATCCCTCTTTGCTTACGTTGGTTTAACAGGAGCCGCGCTGTGTCAAACGGACTCGACGGTGCTGAAGAACATCAGGATTTTTCCGTTTTCCCTTGATGGCCAACGAAACGGCAGACGAGCTTCTTACCCGTCCAGTGCGCGCTCCGCCTGCTAGAAATTCTCAATAGATCCCAATGCTAAGATGTCTAATTTTCTGCCATCAAACGACATCGACTAAATACCGAGAAATTGGAAAGGACCAAAATATGACAGCTATAAAAAATGCAAAAATCGTTATTCTGGCAACTGACGGTTATGAACGTTCAGAGCTCCGTGTTCCCTATGAAGAACTGCAGCGCCGTGGTGCAAACGTAAAAATCGCGTCCATTCAAAGCGGTGCGATCAAGAGTTGGGACAACGCAAATTGGGGTGATTCAGTCAACGTCGATTTTTTGGCAGAGGACGTCAATGTTGAAGACTTCGATGCGCTTGTGCTTCCGGGTGGTCAGATTAATCCTGATAAACTGCGAACTGAGGAAAACGCCATGCGTGTTGTGCGCGAATTTACCCAATCTGGCAAAATCGTTGCCGCGATATGCCATGCGCCCTGGTTATTGATAGAAGCAGATGCGATCAGAGGACGAAATGTAACCTCCTACGGCTCAATTAAGACAGATGTGCGAAATGCCGGTGGCGTGTGGTCGGACGAAGAGGTTGTAGTCGATCAAGGTATTATCACATCCCGTTCGCCGGAAGATCTTGATGCATTTGTGAACAAGATCGTCGAAGAAATCGAAGAAGGGCGTCATCTGCGCCGCGTTAGTTGACAAATCGCATATTTTCTCTGGTAACTTACTTGGTTGGTGTCCCTCTACTGGAGAGAAAGGGATTAAGATTATGCAAAGCAAGCTGTTATTGAATGACGGTGAACGTGTTTTTATGCTTATCGTTGACCCCGGTGAAGAAGCTTTCGAAACCATTAGAGACTTCGCAATCATACAAGATATTACTGCAGCTTCAGTTAAAGCCATCGGCGCGTTTGAGACTGCCGTGCTAGCCTTTTTCGATCTGACATCAAAATCTTATGTAAATATTACCGTCGACGCTCAAAGCGAGGTTTTGAGCCTGATAGGCGATATCACGCTCGATGAGAAGGGAAAGCCAAATCCGCATTTGCATGCTGTCTTGGGCCTAGCAAATGGGCACACGCGGGGCGGCCATTTTGTCAAAGGTTATGTAAAGCCGACCCTCGAAGTAATCATTAGGGAGACACCTCAAGAGTTGCGGCGTCGCTATTGTCCAGAGTTTGGCATCGCACTTATCGATCCGTCTACCTGAGCCGGGAACCAGTATCTGAAACACGCGTTAATGCTGACATGGAGCTGGAGGCTTTTCATGGTGGCAATTGCAGCAGGTAGACCTGGGGATCATAAAGCCAGTCAATTCATTATCGGTATCGCGCGAGGAGTTGCAGGAGCACTTCTTTTCGCCCTGCCGATGTTGATGACTATGGAAATGTGGTTCCTCGGCCTATACGTAAATCGCACGCGTCTGCTGCTACTTTGCATTCTCAATTTGCCTTTGCTTTGGGTGCTCGCCAAACGGATAGGATTTGAAAAGACCGCCACTTGGCGCGATGCATTGCGTGATGCTGTCATAGCTTACGGGCTGGGTATCGCCGTAAGTGCCACCATTTTGCTTATTCTGGGCGTTATTGATGACCAGTTGACCATCAGCATAATGGTGGCCAAAATTGCTTTGCAGTCTGTGCCAGCCAGTATTGGCGCACTGCTCGGACGCAGTCAGCTTGGATTGCGCTCGGAAGAGCGGGAAAAGCAAGACGGTGAATATGAAGGCGAAACCGGATATCTGCATGAGCTTTTCATGATGTTGGTTGGGTCGCTGTTTCTCAGTCTCAATGTCGCCCCCACTGATGAGATGATCCTAATTGCGTATAAGATCAGCCCGTTTAATACCGCCTGTATCGCCCTTATCTCCGTTACCCTGATGCACGGTTTTGTTTACGCGCTTCATTTTAAGGGCTCACATAGCATCTCAGAGGGAATGCCATGGTGGGAACCCTTCATCCGCTTCACAATGCCAGGATATGTCATCGCCATTGTGGTCAGCATTTATGCCTTGTGGACTTTTGAACGTCTCGATCACACATCCCTCTCCCAAGTACTTACTGCCGCCGTCATCCTCGGATTCCCCGCCTCCATTGGCGCTGCCGCCGCACGTCTCATATTGTGATTGACCGATGACAAAATCCATAGGCAATAAACATACCGAAACCGCTCGACCTCATTGGTTAGAATGGGTGGCAGGCGGAATTTGCACTTTGTTGGTCACTGCCCTTTTCGTATGGATTGGCCGGGACATTTATCGATATGAAGTTCAAGAGCCTCAGTTCGACATATCGATCATGTCGATAAACTCTATGAACAAAGTTTACCGCGTAACCTTTGATCTCCGTAACACTTCTCTTTCAACAGCCGCCCAAGTGCATGTTCGCGGAGACATTTCCTCATCCAGCAGCACTGAAAGCTCTGACATAACGTTCGATTACGTCGCATCTGAATCCCATGAAACGGGGATCTTGTTTTTTAAAACCAACCCATCGTCCGGCACACTCACTATTCATGTGGTCGGCTACACAGAGCCATAATAGCTGCATATGAAAGAACGTCATGACAGAACAAAAACTTACGAAGGCCCGTGATCTGCGAGATTCTCGCCCCCTATGGCTCGATAGTCCTCGTATCACTGTGCAGAGCACAAGCCATGTTTCCATGGATCACTACGATATTGTGATCGTCGGCGCGGGTATTAGCGGTGCGCTCGTTGCGCAAGCTCTCGTCAAACCCGGCAAGTCCGTGCTCATCATTGATAAACGCACTCCTGTCCATGGCAGTAGTATTGCCAATACGGCAATGATCCAGCATGAAATTGATGTGCCTTTACATAAGCTTCAAACGATGATCGGAGAAGAAAAGGCAAACAGGGCCTGGTTACGCTCTGCAAAAGCTGTGCTGCAACTGGAAGACATTGTTCGGTCGCTAGAAATTTCCTGCTCCATGCAACGCAAACAGGCACTCTATGTTGCAGGTGATGAAATGGGAACACGCGGCCTCAAAACTGAAATGGAAGCGCGCCTAAAAGCTGGGATCGGCGCGCAGTTCATTGACAAGGCCGGCATGAAGAAGCTCTACAATATTGAGCGTAGTGGTGCCATTTTGAGTGACATATCCGCATCCGCCAACCCCGGTCAGTTGACCGCTGGATTGCTACGTCACGCGGCCAGGCTTGGCGCTGAAATCGTGAGCGGTGTAGAAATCACTGACATAAAGGCCTTCAAAGAGAATGTTGTTCTGGGAACTGCAGCAGGCAAACTTATATCCGCTGAACACGTCGTATTCTGTACCGGTTATGAGTTTCTTCAGAGCCTTGCGAACAAAAAACACGAGATCATTTCAACATGGGCTATAGCGAGTAAAGCAGGCGTCACGCTGCCCGACTGGTTGAAAAACCATATCCTTTGGGAAGCATCCGACCCCTATCTTTATCTCCGCACAGATAATCGGGGACGTTTGATCGCTGGCGGTGAAGATGAGAACAATGCCAGCGCTTATCACTCTGACGCAAAGCTGCATAAAAAAGAGAAGGCCATCCAGCGAAAAGTCAGCAAACTGCTTGGTGTTGATATCGGACCCATAGAATACCGATGGGCTGCCGCTTTCGGCTCAACAACCACAGGACTGCCGTTGATTGGTCCGGTACCTGATATGCAAAATGTCTACTGTGTGATGGGATTTGGCGGCAACGGTATTACTTTCAGCCAGATTGCTGCGGAAATCGTCTCTACCGCAATTAATGGAGCTCAAGACCCCGACGCGGAGTTATTCGCGCTAAAATGACAGCTTATGCCTAAAACTCCTCAAATTGTGGAACGACGTGAGAAGGCGAACGTTACCTTTATAAGCATTTAACTACTCGCATCGAACGTGCAATTTGAGCGAGCATTTAATTCTTATTTTGGAGGAGAATTATGATGAGGGACCGCCTTACAAAGCAGGATCCACGCATTCAATATCCGGCTCCACCCTTTGATGCGCAACCACAACCGATGCCGGGACTGGTGGAAAATATGACGCCAGCCCCAGATCATGGAGAGAAAAGCTATAAAGGCTCGGGAAGGCTGGCAGGAAGAAAGGCTCTAATCACCGGCGGTGATTCAGGGATTGGTCGCGCAGTGGCAATTGCCTTTGCTCGCGAAGGTGCCGATGTAGCGATTTCGTACCTTGAGGAAGAGGAGTCCGATGCGGAAACCGTGATCGATCTTATAAATGCAGAAGGCCGGATTGGTGTAGCGCTTCCAGGCGACGTATCAGAAGAGGTATGGTGCCGCAATATGGTGGAGATGGCCGTCAGTGATCTTGGTGGCCTGGACATTCTCGTCGTCAATGCTGCCAGGCAACAGTACCGCGAGGATATCCGCGAATTATCGAGTGCTGATTTCGATAAAACGATGAAAACGAATCTCTATGCGCTTCATTGGATTGCCCAGGCGGCAACGCCTCACCTTGATGCAGGCGCTTCGGTTATTACTACCGCATCAATCCAGGCATATGAGCCTTCACCCATCCTGTTGGATTACGCTACGACCAAAGCAGGCATTGTTGCTTACACCAAAGCTCTTTCTAAACAGCTCATTCAGAAAGGTGTGCGTGTCAATTCTGTGGCACCTGGTCCCTTCTGGACAGTGCTACAACCTAGCGGCGGACAACCCGATAAAAAGGTTCGCCATTTTGGAGAAAACAGTGATTTTGGACGCCCCGGTCAACCTGTTGAGATAGCCCCCATTTATGTCTTGCTCGCTTCGCAAGAGGCAAGTTTCATTAATGGAGAGGTTTATGGCGCAACGGGCGGCCGCGGAATAGGGTGACTAAAGGACAGTGGCCATGTCAAAAAATCCGATAAAATCGCAAGGAAATTCATTCGATGCCCGCGATCGGCTCATCCTTGCCCTTTATGCCCAGCTGCGCGCTGAGCGGGAAACGCGCGAGGCGATGGAGTGGGTCTTGCGAAACAACTGTCTTTCGACAGATGTTCTGGAGGCGATGGCGTCCGATCCTATACCGGTCGTCACATTGGATGATATTCAGATGATTGATCAATCAGTGAGCAAATTGCGTTCAGCGTCGGAAAAGTTGAGCCCTCACCCATGATCTCTGAGAATTAGTGGCAGTCAATCTCTCGCTTTTATTGCTGGGATGAACAGAAGGAATACCACCATGGTGGCTCCGCGAGCAAACTGGAAAGGTTTCATCAAACTCGGTGAAGTGTCCTGCCCTGTGGCCCTATACACTGCCACATCTACTTCAGACAGGATAAGTTTTAACATTCTAAATCGCAAAACCGGAAACCGTGTAAGACGGGAGTTCGTCGATAGCGAAACCGGTGATGTTGTGGATCGCGACGAACAGGTCAAGGGTTATGAGATCGACGATGGTCGCTATGTCGTGTTAGAGCCGGATGAAATATCGGCAGCAGTCCCAAACAGCGACAAGACTCTGATGATTGATGCATTCATTCCCTGCTCGCAGGTCGACAATGTTTATTTTGACAAACCCTATTACCTCGCACCCGATAAAAGAGGCGTAGAAGCCTTTGTACTTTTACGCGACGGCATGAAAAGGCGAAAGGTTGCAGCGGTTGCGAGAACCGTGTTGTTTCGTCGGCTGCGAACGGTCTTAATCCGTCCGCACAGTGAAGGGTTGATCGCCACAACGCTGAATTTCGATTATGAAGTACGCGCATCCGAAGAAGCTTTCGAGGAACTTCCCTATCTCAAGATCAAAGGCGAGATGCTCGAACTGGCAAAGCATATCATTGGAACGAAGACCAGCTCATTTGATATCACCAAGTTTGAAGACCGCTACGACGAGGCGCTGCATGAACTTGTAAAAGCCAAGATGGAAGGCCGGTCGATTCCAAGAATAAAAACTCCCGCTGCCTCAAAGCCAGCCGATCTTCTCAAGGCGTTGCGTGAAAGTGCTGCCATGGATGTGAACAAGGCAAAGTCCAAGCGTCCAGCGGCCAATGCCAACAGTGGCGAACAAGGGCAACAGGCTGCCGCAAAACCAAAGCATAACGCTCCGAAAGGCCGCAAGGCAAGCTGATAGGAACTCACCATGGCCATTCGTTCTTACTGGAAAGGGTATCTGAAGCTGTCACTCGTGACCTGCGGAGTTCAAATGGTACCCGCAACATCCGATAGCGAGCGGGTTCGTTTCCACACGCTCAATCGGCCAACCGGCAACCGGGTCGTTAGCCAATATGTGGATTCAGTGACAGGTAAAACCGTCAATGAGGAAGACGAGGTTAAAGGTTATCCACGCGGTGAAGACGATTACGTGATCCTGGAAGATGACGAGTTGGAGAATGTAACCCTCGACAGTACCAAAACCATTGATATTTCAAACTTCACACGGCGCGACAGCATTGAATGGATCTGGCTCGATACGCCCTATTATCTGTCTCCCAATGAACCGGTCGGCCAGGAGGCATTCTCCGTCATTCGTGATGCGATGGAAGCGCAGAAAATGGTAGGCATCTCCCGACTGGTCATCGCACGCCGCGAACGCGCTGTGATGCTGGAGCCACGGGGCAAGGGATAGTGCTCTGGACCTTGCGCTACGGTGACGAGGTTCGTGATGAGGAAAGTTATTTCAAAGGCGTCAGTAAAGAGAAACCAGATGCCGATATGATGCAGTTGGTACAGAAACTAATTAAAAACCAGACAAGGGATTGGGATGCCAGTATGGTCATAGATCCCGTGCAGGATCGGCTGCTCGATATTATTGAAACTCGGAAAAAGATGCTCAAAAAGCCGACGAAAACCAGAGCAAAAATACAGTCACCAGAACCAGCTGGCAATGTGATCAATATCATGGATGCGTTGCGCAAATCGCTCGCTGAACAAAAGCGGCCGAGGAAATGAATTTTGCCGTTAGTAATTCAGGTGTCGTTTACATTGGCTAGCCGCTTTATCGCCTCTGCAAGCGGCCTTTGGCTCTGATTATAATCCTGCCAGGCAGTTGTGTTTGATAAAAGCTCTGGCACCGTGCGAATAGTGAAACGCTTCGGGTCGAGGTCGGATTTCACCTGCGACCAATTAAGTGGCATCGATACAGGAGCACCCGGGCGGGCGCGTGGTGAAAGCGGTGCAACAGCTGTCGCCATGCGGTCATTCCGCAGATAATCAAGGAAAATACGGCCCTCTCGTTGGTTCTTCGCCATCTTGATCAGGTAAAGGTCTGGATTGTCTCCTGCCATCTGCTTGCAAACATCGTGAGCAAACATCTTTGCCGCATCCCAGCCCTCGACCTTCCCTTTGGACAAGGCAAGCGGTGTGACCACATGCAAGCCTTCACCGCCAGTGGTCTTACAAAAGCTCAGAAGACCAACTTCCTCCAGCCGATCACGGATCTCTCGCGCCGCTGCAACGATAGTTGCAAACGCGACACCAGGACCGGGATCCAGATCGAAGACCAGACGCCCGGGACTATCGGGTTTGCCCGGTTGGCAACTCCACGGATGAAGCTCTGTACCACCGATCTGAGCGATGGCAGCGAGCCCCTCAATCCGGTCGACCTGCAGATAGGGCTTGCGGTCACCACTTATGGTGACAAGTTCCAAGAGATTTGACATGCCTTTCATAGCATGACGCTGAAAGAATTGTTCGCCCTCAATTCCATCAGGAGTTCGCAGGAGTGAGCATGGCCTACCCTTTAGATGTTCTATCATCCAGGGGCCTATGGTCTCGTAATATCGAGCAAGCTCAACCTTGCTAATCGCCTCGCAATCCTCAGTATTGGGCCATAGATGCTTGTCGAGATGGGAAATCATCACCCCTATTACCTCGACCTTGCCGCGTCTGGCGGATCGTGCAGGATGGGGTCTTCGCTTCTCCTGTTCAAATACATCAGTATCTTCAGGATCTGCTGATGTCTCTGCCTCAACCTCCCGCGCAGATTTGTCTTCGCGCAAGCCCTTGAATGCCGCCTGACGGACCTGACCATCTCCTGTCCATCCGGCGAATTCGATCTCAGCCACTAATTCTGGCTTGAGCCAGACGATGTCGTCGTGGCTTTTTGGAGCACCGGCGCCCGTAAACGGCGACGTAGATGTTTCCAGCGCTTGCAACTTCGGCAAAATGGCCTGCACCACTTTGGCACTATACCCCGTTCCGACACGACCAACATAGGCAAATTGGCCGCCGCGATTGACGCCTACCAACAAAGACCGAAACTTGCCATTGGTTTTAGCGTAAGCACCGATCACCACCTCATGACCGGCACGGCATTTGGATTTCGCCCAAGTCTGACTCCTACCCGAGCGATAGGGTGCATCGGCCTTTTTGGAAATGATCCCCTCAAGGGACAAGCGACAGGCGGATTTAAGAACAGCATCTCCCCCGGTTTGAAAATGCTCAACATATCGAATACGCGCATTCTCGCCTGCATCTGATAAAAGCGCCTCAAGTCTATGCTTGCGCTTAAAAAGTGCCAGTTCGCGTGTGTCCTCATCGCCTTCAAAAAGCATGTCAAAGGCGAAAAATACTAAGGGATCTGTTTGCTCCTGTGAAAGAGCTGCCTGCAAGGCGGCGAAGTCAGGGGCCCCTTGGTCATCGAGCGCGCAAATTTCTCCATCGATAATTGCATCGGGGAGCATGCATGCTGCATTTTCGATGGCACGGAACTTTATCGTCCAATCGACGCCTTTTCTCGTCTTCAGAGTAACCGTGCCGCTTTCGATGCGCATCTGCAGTCGATAGCCATCAAACTTAATTTCATGAAGCCAGCCAGCGTCAGATGGCGGTCGCGCCAAGGTCCGGCACAATTGCGGTGGTATAAATGCAGGCATAACTGATGCATTACCGGCAATCTCGCGAGGAACAGGAGCCAATTTTTCGTCCTGCTTTTCAGAAGGGGGCTTAACTCTTCCACCGGTCTTTCGCTCCTCAGCGGCCAGACCACGACTGCTATCCCACACGGCATCTGCCTCGACGCCAGCACGCTTCATCATAAATGGCTTTGGCTTTCTGCCCGTGCCAGACGCGATAGCCTCCATTGTTCGTCCGGAAGCAACCGACTTAAAGTACTTATCCAGAATCCCTACGCCATTTTCTGCCAAGGAGAACTCATCTTCGTGTTTGATGAGCAACCAGTTAATGCGTTTGCCACCATTTCGATCATGGCGCATGCGCACTAGCACGAACCTTCCGTGCAAGCGGTCGCCCTCAAGGGTGAATTTAAGTTCACCCTTCTCAAGGGCTTCTTGTGGTGTTCTATCGCCTTCGGGTTCCCAGTAACCTCGGTCCCAAAGCATAACAGTACCACCGCCATATTGTTTTTTTGGGATCGTTCCTTCGAAGTCGCCATAATCGAGCGGATGATCCTCGACTTCGACTGCGAGGCGCTTGACATGAGGATCAAGTGACGGCCCTTTGGTTACTGCCCAGGATTTGAAAACACCATCAAGTTCGAGTCGAAAGTCATAATGAAGCCGCGTAGCATCGTGCTTTTGAATGACGAAGCGTCTTCGTTTTGAAAGGTTTTTTAAAGTTGAATTTTTAGGTTCAGTCGTTAAGCTGAAATCGCGCTTACTTCTGTAAATCGAAAGTTTATCTGTTGCCATAGCCGCATACCGGACTTGTAACCAAGATTTCTAAACGCCTGCATCAATCAAATAAAAAGGCATTTCCTAGACGCAGCGCATTATCCAATTCCGATTAATTTTTGCCCTCAAACTAGATAATAATGAAATTACCTGTTTCTCACACGCGTCAGCTCTCAGCTTTGAACTTCTTTGCTTCTTTTAGCAATTCAGGGTGATCACGCCCAAGTAAATCAATCAATTCTTTCGCCTGGAGCGGCGATAGATCGCTATTCTCGGTTAAAAACTTAATGTCCTTGTCATGCGTCAGTGGATCAGTTGATTCAGGTTTCATTTATTCAATCCTTGTTGGACCAACAGGAATATTGAGTTCGGAAAGCCGCGTACGCGGCTTTCACAGACTCGCTTACAAAATTACATCATATGCTCAGAAACCTTGCCCTCTGCATCGAGTGAGAGCATTACATTCTTACCGTCCTTCATAGCGGAAGCCTCCCACACTCCTTGATCGTTGAGCTTCAATCCAGTGAGGTCAGTGTAACCCGCTTTACCGAACAGTTCGGTTGCCTGTGCCTCGGTGATGCTGTTCTGGCCGGCATCAGGGGTCTTGTCATCATGCGTCGGAGTGTTTGTTGCACCCGGCACATCTGTATTCGGTGTTTGCGTTGCCTGTGCACCGGCAATTACTGGTACAATCGCCATTGCGCTGGCAAGCAGAAGAGCAGAGATTTTCATAACATTTCCTCCAATTGTGTTGCCTACAAATACCAACCCTCTTTCAAGGTTAAGGTTCCATCGGAAATTGAGAGGGATGTGGTCTGGCGAATAGATTAAGGCTAGACTTTAATTTCTTAGAGGTGCATTTCCGACTGTAAAGCTCCTGCGCTTTAATGTGGGATTTCCAATATTCGTCCGTTCGAAAAGCATGGCGAAAGAACGCAACCGTATTGCGCACAGTCAAGAAATGGAGTTTGAGACAGTGACTTCAAGTTCGGGCTGAATCGATCTCTTACCCGTGGGTTATGCAAGCGTTTGACTCTAGATTGTATCAGCGTATGCTTGTTTCATCGTCACCAATCCGAATTTGTAGGCGGTGACGGCTGAGGGTTCAAATGTTCTCTTGCCTGCTAGGAAGGGTAATCCTCCCGTTTTTAACGGGGCTCTGCAGTAGAATTTACGCAGCCATTATTAGTTTCTGTGCGGGTGTGATGCCGCCGATGCCCATATTGGGCCGTTCGTTGTTATACGTCCAGAGCCATTGT
>NZ_JAPHAV010000033.1 GCF_026241335.1 Ochrobactrum chromiisoli
GGCAGCGCTGGCGGGTCTTGCGGGCGGCATGAAGGCACTGGTGTTCCAGTTTGCAACGCTGACCGATGTGGGCTGGCAGATGTCGGGCGAAGTGATCCTGATGACATTGCTTGGCGGCATCGGAACGTTGATCGGCCCCATCGTTGGTGCAGCTTTCGTGGTGGCTTTGCAGAACTATCTCGCAACCTCAGACTTCCCCGTGACAATCGTCACAGGTGTCATCTTCATGGCCTGCGTGCTCCTCTTCCGAAAAGGCATCGTCGGTGAGTTCTATGCATGGCTAGAGCGGAGGAAATGAGTATGGGCGGGGCTTTGTCTATCTATCACACAACTGTCTCACCAAGCTGGATCGACTATAATGGTCACATGGGGGATTATGCCTATGGAATTGTCTTCTCGGACGCTGCAACAGCATATATGGGACGGATTGGGATTACCGCCACTTATCGCGAGGAGAATAATGCCACGCTCTACACACTCGATTGCCGCATCGGGTACTTGAAAGAGTGCCATGTCAGTGAAGCGCTGAGGGTGGAACTAACTGTTCTGGATGCTGATCACAAATGTATGCATGTGTTCATGAGATTGCTCAATGCAGATGGAGAGACAATAGCGCTTTGTGAACAGCTCCTTATACACATAAGCCGAAAGGGACAACATCCACGGGCTGCACAAATGCCGCAAGAGATAAGAGATTGTGTATTGGCGGATCTTCTAAGTTCGAAGTCTGTCGAGAGACCCGAATGGATTTACGGTCGTATTGGTCTCAAAAGAAAACGAGGCTAGTTAAAGTATCATGGGACAACACTGTAGTGGCCGCACAGTTCATTTAAACAGGGACCGTCGATAAAGCTTTTCCACGAGAGCGGCCCCGCCTCAACGAGGCAATTTCATTTTCTGACTGGCAATCAAATATTCCAAACTGTGCGGGTGGCACAGTTACCTTAACTCTGGCGCAAGCATAAGCTGCGAAAATAGGCCATGATCGAATCTCGTTCCTCACTTTATCACCGCCATCGTTTCCCTGCTGAGATTATCGCGGAGGCGGTATGGCTGTATTATCGCTTTCCTCTTAGCTTTCGCATGGTCGAAGATATGCTGGCTTACCGTGGGATCCTCGTCACCCACAAGGCGGTGCATGAATGGGCGGAGAAGTTTGGACGTGAATATGCCAATACGATCCGTCGCCGTACCCCACGTCTTGGTGATAAATGGCACCTTGATGAAATGGTCATCACGATCAAGGGTGAGAAGCATTTTCTGTGGCGCGCCGTTGATCAGGATGGCTTTGCACTCGATGTTCTTGTTCAGAAGCGCCGTAACACCAAGGCTGCCAAGCGTTTCATGCGTAAACTTCTACGCGGCCAGGGCTGTTCAGCCCGTGTCATGGTCAGCGATAAGCTGAGATCTTATGGTGCTGCCAAACGAGAACTGGGGATGAGCGTTTGCGAGCATCGTCAGCACAAAGGCTTGAACAACCGCGCTGAGAATTCGCACCAGCCCATCCGACGACGAGAGCGTGTCATGAAGCGCTTTAAAGCAGCGCGACACGTGCAACGCTTCACATCCATTCACGACCCGGTCTACAATCTCCACTACTTTCCCCGCAACCTTCTCTCCTCAGCAGACCATCGCGAGCTACGTCAGACCGCCACAAACATGTGGCGTGAAATCGCATGCCTGAAAGCTGCATAATTTCAGCGTCATAGACAAAATTGCGGACTTGCTCAGGTTAACGTAACAGTGCCCCTGTCCGACATCAGCGCCTTTGAGACAAAACTGGTTTAATTGTCAATCGCCGTTACCATGAGAGCCTCGACAATCTCACTCCCGCCGACGTCTACTTCGGACGCGGACAGACCATCCTGCTCGAACGCGAAAGGATCAAACAAGACACGATCAAAAAACGCCGCTTGAACCACCAGGCCAAAGCGGCTTAACTCAACCCCTAAACCGCGCCGGAAACTCCAATCTTCAAAAGCACAAATAGTCTCAAATCATTCGACGACGGACAGTGCGTGCATTCACGCGCCGATGTACTAGTTTTAAAGAGCGCTAAGTTCTTTTATAGCGCACCTGTCTTGCGATGCCAGGGATGCATTCCTGAAATTTTATTTTAGTGATAAAATTAAGCTACTTAGGCCGCCCCATGTAACAGATACCCCAATTGCCAAAAGCAAAAAGGCTGTGAGCCGCGTTAAAACCGCGGTTCCAGCAACGCCAATTTTCTTAAAGATCACGTCCGAATATCGATAACAAATCGCAACACAGATAAAGACCAGCATGATGCCGCAGACCGCGCCAGCGTAAGAAGCGATTTCGTCATGGAAGCTTCCAGCCATTTTACTCGATAAGGTCAAAATTATAGCGATCGTACCGGCTCCCGCTGTAATAGGCATCGTGAGCGGAAAGAATGCAATGTCTGCCGACTTATCTCTGCCAGTGGGAGTTTCTGAGACACCGGAGGGTGGCGCGGGGTCCGCGACCAACATTTGCCAAGCTGTAAAGAAAACGAAGATGCCACCCGCAACTTGTATATCTGGAAGGGTCACGCCAAAAAATTGCAAAAGTTTGGGCCCAACAAATAGCGTTATAATAAGCATCAGTGCGCCGTAAGTCGCAACTCTATAGGCGAGCTTATGTCTTTCGTCTTTAGGCTGGCGACTGGTTTGCGCCAAAAATACAGGAGCCATACCGATTGGATTGACCATTGAGAACACCGACATAAAGGTAAATGTCAGTGTATGAATGAACGTCCATTCCATTAAAACTCACTCCAAACCGTTTAAGCAATTTCTATTTTGTACATTAGTTTGCTACACTTTCGTAAACCGGCCGCCGTGCTCGATTTTGGGGGCTGGCTAAGGAAACTGCGCATCCCAACCTCTGCATTCGGGTTCATTGAGATGTGTCGAGACAGAGTGCACACATAGCTGTGTAATAAGACAATCAATCGCTCGCACTATAATTGCTCTAAAAAGAAACGTGCACCATGAAGTCTGGCCCGATTTACGGTTCGCGCGATCCGTTAACCAGGCACTGATCTTTTCTGTCGATTGTTCTCATTCACCATTTTCACCATTGATTGCGTGCATTTTCTTAGTAAAGTTCACTTACAATTAGAGCATAAGGTTTCCTGCCTTAAAACAAACATTGATCCGATACTGTCTTCAGTAAAAGAGTTTAGAACGCCTATCAGATCGCTTTAGATCCAAACCCGATTGAAGTTGGCTGTACTATATTTGAAGTGCTCTAACGGTGCACAACTAGCAAAGACGAGGATAACGTGAACGAAACTCAACCCTTGGGGAATGACGTCGATAAGGTAAGTTCCACGAAACAGCCCAAAAGTAGCGCGCTTAAATCTGCTCTTTTGATACTGGGTCCTATCGTAGCTATCATTGTTGCCCTTGTAATCTATTTCACCGGCGGACGCACGGTTTCGGAAAACGACAGCTATGTCGGAGCGCCGAATGTCACGATCGTCCCGCAGGTTTCTGGGCGTGTGACGAAAGTGGAGGTAGGTGAGAACGAACCTGTGCTTGCCAACTCAACTCTTTTTCAAATCGATCCCGATCTTTATCGATTTGCCTTAGATCAAGCCAAAGCACAGGTGCAGGCGGCAAAAGAAAAATTGGCCGGTCTCTCGTTGACTTACCAACAAAACCTAGCAGCCGTTAAGCAGGCCGAAGCGGATGTGGTCTATGCACAAGGCGAATACGATCGATCCCAGCAACTTCTTAAAGATGGTGTCGGAACGACGCAGGCAAGTGATGCTGCACGCCGTCAGTTGCAAGTCGCACAGGACCAACGGATAGCTGCCCAAGATGCAGCAAGTTCAACTCTGGCCCTTCTTGGCGGTTCTGCAGAAATTCCGATCGAACAGCAATCTGACTATTTGCAAGCTATGGCAATTCAGGAAAAAGCTGAATGGGATTTACGGCAGACAACGGTCGTTGCGCCATTTTCAGGCATTGCCACGCAGGTCGATAATATCCAGGTGGGCACTTTCCTTCAGCCAGGTCAGGCTGCTTTCACTCTCGTTTCCGCCGACTCTTGGATTGACGCCAACATCAAAGAAACAGACCTCGCCCATGTTAAGATAGGCGATGCTGTTGATATCGTCGTCGATAATTATCCCGATCTTCAATTAAAAGGACGTGTCGCCAGCATCTCACCAGCTTCAGGTTCGGTCTTTTCATTGCTGCCGCCCCAAAATGCCAGCGGAAACTGGGTCAAAGTTGTTCAACGCATTCCAGTGCGCATTACCATTCATAATCGTCCGGAAGACATTATTCTGCGTGTCGGCTCGAGCGCAAACGTTACGATCCAAACGAATTACCGGCGTACGTTGCAAACACTGGTTGACGACCTTGCCAGTATTGTGAACTTATAATGACAGTGCCCGCAGAGGATAAGCAAGAGGTTACGGGCGCACGCCGTATAGCCATTACGATTTGCGTGATGGTGGCGACCCTTATGCAGGCGCTAGACTCGACTATCGCCAACGTTGCGCTGCCTTATATGCAGGGCGCACTTTCAGCGACGAGCACGCAGGTGAATTGGGTGCTGACGTCTTACATCGTCGCAGCCGCTATAACTACGCCAGCGACGGGCTGGTTAGAGCAAAAGTTTGGCCGCCGCCGGCTGTTTATTATCAGCATCGTTGGCTTTGTTGGCGCGTCGATGCTATGTGGTACGGCGACCAGTCTGACAGAAATAGTCATGTTCCGGCTTGTACAGGGGGTCTTTGGTGCGCCACTCGTTCCCCTTGCGCAGGCCACACTTCTTGACACCTATCCTCGCCGTGTCCAAGGCCAGGCCATGGCGATGTTTGGCCTTGGTGTTATGCTTGGACCTATACTCGGTCCCACACTCGGCGGCTGGCTCACACAATATTATGATTGGCGTTGGGTGTTCTACGTCAACGTACCGATAGGAGCATTGGCTCTTTTTCTCGCTGTCGGATACTTCCCGAAGCGCCCCCCAAACCCAAATGTACGACTAGACGCTTTTGGCTTTGCAACGCTGAGCCTTGCCATCGCCTCACTGCAACTCTTTCTGGATCGCGGTCAGGAGCTTAACTGGTTCCAGTCTGTGGAAATTAAGTTTGAGTTTGGATTATTCATTCTTGGCTTGTACCTCTTCGTCGTGCACACCGCGACAACAGGCTCTGAAAGCTTCGTTGATCGACGATTATTTGCGGACAAAAACTTTGTTGTTTCACAATTTCTCATATTCATCGTTGGTGCCGTTTTGCTGGCCACCCTTGCGATGTTGAGCCCATATCTTCAGGAGCTTCTCGACTACCCTGTCTTAACCGCGGGTATTGTGCTTGCTCCGCGCGGCATTGGTACCATGATTGCAATGATCCTCGTCGGGCAGCTAATTGGTCGGATCGACATTCGACTATTGTTGATAGCTGGCTTTCTTATGACAGCTTATTCGCTCTGGGAAATGAGCGGATTCAATCAAAATGTCTCTGAATCAACACTTATACGAACGGGTATCATCCAAGGGTTTGGTATCGGATTCGTCTTTGTTCCAATGTCTACTGTTGCCTTCGCAACATTACCCGATGCATTGCGCACCCAAGGCACCGCATTCTTTAATCTGGTGCGCAATATTGGCTCCAGCGTGGGAATATCAGTGATGAGTTTCCTACTTGTCCGCAATGAGCAGATTATACATTCAACATTGGTACAGCATGTGTCACCTTACTCACGTGCAGTGCAGCAACTCGGTGACGCTGTCGATCTCTCTACACTCCAAGGGCGAGCCGCGATAAATCAGCTCGTAAGTGTGCAGGCCGAGGTCATCGCATATGCAGATTGCTTCCTCTTAATGATGTATGCAAGTTTGGCAGCAATCCCACTGATCTTATTGCTCAAAAGTAAATGATGGATCTCCTAACGCTCGATAACGGTGAGATTATTAGGCCTTCTAAATAAGCGGGAGGCCTTCATCCATTACGAACGAATTCTTACAAGTAAACAGATATCCTCAACTACATTTTACAACGCCATCGTCATTATCGCGTAAATTAAAAAGGGGAGTTGAAAGTTGGCTTGAGCCGATACTTTGAAGAACGTTCAACTACAAAGGTCAGCAAAGGAGAGCTTTTTTTATCTGGTAGGCCCATGATTACGCTGCACGATGCGCCGGAGGCGAGACAACGCCGAGTGCAAATGCCAGCGCGATTCCAGCACGCGTTGCATGAAGAATCGTTCGATTGGCTTCGACGCCGCGATGACAATCTTAGGAGGACACCAAAAGGCCCAATGATATTACTCGCCACAAAACCAGATCGTCCCTATAAGCGGCCTTCAGTCTGGCATAAATGATCCCGTGATAGAATGAGAGGATATAACTCCTGATGACCATATTTTGCGGAAATCGATCCGAGAAGGATGAGCTGAACACGCTTTCCAACCGATCCATTAGCTGCATGCCTGGCTTTTATTCGTGCTTTGGGATTATGGTTTTGCATCCCGTCGCGAGGAGGTGTTGCAATCACGCGTAGGAATGTATCCTGCGTGAGATCAACGGCCGTTTCCTGATTAATGCCACGGCGATTTAAAAATCGCACCATTCCTTTGGCGTGTCGGCGAAACAGATCCTGAACATCCCAGCTCAATTTAAGCCTGCCCTTTGCGTCCATGCGGCCAGGGAATCTCGTGTAAAGCCAGCAAACGAATGGCAAAATGCTAAAGCCGCTAGAGCGGACTTCATCATTTCTCCAAAAAATCGTTCGGTTAACTTAAGCGACATCAATCATCCTCATGCAGCAATTGCTACAATTTGGCTTTTTATTCGCAATTGAAATTCCAACGCAAGTGCAATGACTTAGATCGATTCTAATCTGCAATCGGACGCTAGACAAAACTGGTGAGTAATATTCATATCATTCCATAGGATATATGGAAATGAGCGCCTCACTCTTGATATAAAAGATATAAGTTGTCGCTATCGATTCATAAACAATGTTGCATAGCGGCAACGAGTTTCTCAACCATCCCTTATAAAAGCTAGAATTCACGAACTCGGCAGAATATAGAGAGGACGTGATAGTATCATTGTTGATACTGCTTATTTGTAATTTGCAGAAATCCAATCTTGTATTGTGGAACAAACGCAGCGCTTGGTGTAAAATAGATTGTAAATTGGCTCTTGGATAGAAGTCGATTTTATATATGCCGCAGTAACTTGAAACGCTTCATAACTGGTTCGCGTTGTTGAACCGATTGCTACGAATTGTCTATCCGCGAGCTATGCAGGGTTTAGGCGACGTGGAAGCACCAACTCGCAGCGGCCGATGGCTGTGTAACCGGGGCAGATTTGGTGGCACGAACTGATCCGTTATATGTGCTTTCCTGAAGATTTTGCCGTAGAGTCAGAGTCAAGAATCGCCCGCGACAAGATATGCACCTAGAATTAGTTCGGACTAGCACCTTTGGCAGTCTCAATAGCGAGCTGCAGAACGCTTCAGTGCACTCCTGTTTTTTATGTATTAGTCCAGCTCCAATGGCCATTTCTGAGCGCCATGAATAACAGTAATAATTTCTACTACCCCAGACTGTAATCTGTATGCGATAACATAAGGAATATCTGCGAATACATATTCGCGGGTGCCTTTTATACGACCCGGCCGGCCCATCGAGGGATAACTTGCTAAATTCTCCACTGCCGAGACAATTCGCGTCACAATTTGAGCAGCAGCGTCGGGATTGTCTTTTGCTATATAGGCACCTATCTGGTCGAGCCGACGAACGGCGCGGCGCGTCCAGCGTAAAGTAGGAGCAGTCATGCGCGACGACCAGCCCCAACATATTTCCCTATGACTCTGCCTAGCTCTTCCGAAGTAGCGAATTCATGGCGATCGGCTTCTGCGATTCCTGCTTGAATCTCCGCCAATTGCCATTCTTCCCGGACCACATAGTCTTCGATAGCTTGTGCGGCAAGATAAGCACTTGATCTATCAGACAGCGCGGCAATTTTATCCAGTTTTTTGGCGACGTCGTCATGCACGCGGACCGTAAACGCAGTAGTCATGATTAGGTTCTCCTTGGTTCATTCAGATTATTTATGAACCATTGCGGTTCGTCAAGGCAGCACAATTTTACTTCATTTTCTCAACTACTCACGCTTGTGATTTGCGCCGCAATAATCGCGCACAGGTCGAGGATTGATTGCCAGTCAAGAACGCATCAAGCGCACAACCGCGAACATCGCTGTTGTGCGCTTTCGCCATTAGTCATCGAGCGTGCTGGCAAAAAGCGAAAGCGGCGGGTGTACTTCAGGATCCGTGATTACTTCAATCAATGTAGAACGAGAGCCGGACTCGGCATTTCGTAGTGCTAGAGGAAGATCCGCCTGATCATCCACCCTTAAACCTTCACATCCACACGCACGGGCAATAGCGGCGTGATCGACTACTGAAAAATGGCAAGTGTGGTGTATCGGTTGAACTTGACCGTCTCAGCGTCTTTCTGGAAACCTAGAATACCGTCGTTTAAGACTATAACAGTCACGGGGATTTCCACTCGGACCATGGTTTCAAGCTCCGCCCAGGAAAGAGCGAAGGCTCGGTCACCTTTATGGTCTTCAACTTTAACGGTGGAACTGCCCATCAACGTGGCTGAAATCATGGCTTGAGAGCGCGGAACAGCTCCAGCAACCCAGCTTTCAATCCAGCGACATCATCGTCTTCC
>NZ_JAPHAV010000034.1 GCF_026241335.1 Ochrobactrum chromiisoli
GGAAGACGATGATGTCGCTGGATTGAAAGCTGGGTTGCTGGAGCTGTTCCGCGCTCTCAAGCCATGATTTCAGCCACGTTGATGGGCAGTTCCACCGTTAAAGTTGAAGACCATAAAGGTGACCGAGGCTTCGCTCTTTCCTGGGCGGAGCTTGAAACCATGGTCCGAGTGGAAATCCCCGTGACTGTTATAGTCTTAAACGACGGTATCCTAGGCTCAGGACCCATTGATTTGAGAATGAAGAGCTGATTCAGTTTCGCTTGAGGAGACTGAACGATGAGCAATCTTTACTGGCTGAGCGAAGGACAGATGTCACGCCTTCGCCCCTTTTTTCCCAAGAGCCATGGACGACCACGCGTTGATGACAGACGTGTCTTGAGTGGAATTATCTTCATTCTTCGCAATGGGTTACGGTGGTGTGATGCCCCTCGGGAATACGGGCCTTGTAAAACGCTCTATAATCGTTGGAACCGTTGGTGTCACAAGGGGATATTTGCTCAGATATTAGAAGGTCTGTCTTCCAAATCGTCGGTTGGAAAGACTGTCATGATGGATGCGACCTATTTGAAAGCTCACCGCACGGCTTCAAGCCTACGGTTAAAAAAGGGGGCGATGGACGACTGATCGGCCGGACAAAAGGTGGCATGAATACCAAGTTGCATGCCGTCACTGACGCGCAAGGGCGCCCCATCAGGTTACACGTCACGGCGGGACAAATCAGCGACTACACCGGAGCTGCAGCCTTAATCGAGGCGTTACCGAAGGTCGACTGGCTTCTTGCCGATAGAGGCTATGATGCTGACTGGTTCAGAAAACGGTTAAAAGACAAAGAGATAAAGCCGTGCATCCCGGGTCGCAAAAACCGTAAGAAGCCTATCAAGTATGACAAACGTCGATACAAGCGGCGTAATCGTATCGAAATCATGTTTGGCAGACTGAAAGACTGGCGAAGAATTGCTACCCGTTATGATCGCTGCCCGGTCGTGTTCCGTGCAGCAATAGATCTCGCAGCAGCCGTTATATTCTGGCTCGGAAAGCAATGAGTCCTGAGCCTAGACCAGCTTGGCGTCCTTCAGTAGCTCTTCGAGATAGGTGCCCTCAATCTTCTTCATGGCCACCTTGCCGAGCAGGCGAGCCACAAACGGTAGCTGGATCTCGTCGAGCTTTTTCCGATCGTTGAGGTAATACAGCGCGCTCATCAATACGCGCACGTCAAACGACGAGGCGAAGACCTCCGGCACGCCGCGATCCACATTGAACAGCGTGTAGACGGCTTCCATGGCCGTGCGCACCGAATATTCGGTGGTGAACACGGTATCCTTCTCGGTTTCAGCGAAATTACCGATGAAGGCCAGATTCTTCGAACCGTCCGGCACAACAAGCGGACGGTCGCCCATCGCTCGCGGCATGAAATAGGACGTGATGTAGGGCATGTTGCAGGGGATCGTGCTCGCCGACCGGCGTGCCAGCGCGGGAATGTCCTCGACCGGAACGCCCATGTGAAAAAGCCACTCCTCGCACAACTCGGCGCCCGCACACTCGCGGATCTTCTTCTTCACGTAGTTACCGGGCTTGTCGGAGAACAGGCCATAGAGCCAGACCACGAGCTTCTGGCTTTCGTCCTGCGCCTTGAAGTGAGGCTGACGGCTCATCGTATAGCCGTACAGCCAGTTCGAGTCCTTGAAGTTGCAGGGGCCGCCGGTGACGATGCGACCATCGCGGGGATCGCGGCCGGTCATCTTCTCAATCCAGGGAACGATCTTATCGTCCAGCAGGGTGACGGTCGCCGAGATCGTCCAGTTCGCGTCCGGGATGTCCTCGCAGAACTTCTCCGGCCGGCCGAAGGCGGGATGCTGCGCCGCGAGATTCTTCCAGAGCGTCCAAGCGCCGCCGTGGCCGGTTTCGATCGGCGCAGGATGGTCGTTGTCGCCGAAAGTGGACGACTCGGTGATCGAACCGTTGGTGACGAACACCACGTCGTTCTCCGTGAGCTCGATCGTCTTCGGCTCGCCTCCCACCGTCATGACGAGCCGCCGGGCCAGCTTGTTGCCTCCCGCCGTTTCGACCTCGATGTTCTCGACCTGGGTGTCGTACTGGAAGCGGACACCTTTGCCTTCCAGCCACGCGACGAGCGGCATGATGAGCGACTCATACTGGTTGTATCGGGTGAAGCGCAGCGAGGAGAGATCGGCGAGCGTCGCGATGTGGTGGACGAAGCGCAGCATGTAGCGGCGCATCTCCATGGCGCTCGCCCATGGCTCGAACGCGAACATCGTGGCCCAGTAGAGCCAGAAGTTGGAGGCGAAGAACTCCTCGCCGAAGCATTCGTCGATGCGCTTGTCGTCGAGCGCGCTCTCGGGCGTCAGGGCGAGCTTGAGCATCTCCTCGACGGCCTTCGGCGTCAGCGTCAGGTCGGCCATGTGCGGAATTGGATCTCCTCGGCCCTCGGTCGCGCGGCAGGGATTTCGGCTCGGATCCTTCTTGTGAAGCCAGTACATTTCATCGAGGACGGAGGCGTCCGGCGTGTCGAGCGAAGGAATGGAGCGGAACAGATCCCAGAGCGTTTCGAAATGTGCTTCCATCTCGCGACCGCCGCGGACGATGAAACCCTTATGTTCGTCGAGTATGCCGTCCATGCTGCCGCCCGGCAGAGCAAGCTCCTCGAAGATGATGATATTCTCGCCGGATAATTGCGCATCGCGTATCAGAAACGCCGCGCCGGCCAGCGACGCGAGCCCCGCTCCGACAAAGTAAGCCTTTTTTCCATCGACGCCTTCCGGCTTAGGCGGGCGGGCATACGCCTCGAAATTACCGTTGCTGCGATACATGGGTGATACCTCTATGGACCTGGGCGCGAGCGCCGGGAATTATCTGAATGCGAGTTGCCGGCAGAGGTTCTTCCGGCCGTTGATCAACGGATCGACGCCTCTTCCTTCAACGACGGATCATCATACTCGATGTCTTCGGGAGGGCAAGCCATCGCATACAGCACATTGGCGTCCAGGAGCGCAGTATAGTTGCTCATGGACGTTAATAGTCCATGTCCTGTTCCTGGGCCTCACCGACGAGTTGATCCAGAATGGCTTCCCGCTCGCGATCGTCCCGGGCCTTGTAGGCCACGACAATCTCACTCCCGCCGACGTCTACTTTGGACGCGGACAGACCATCCTGCTCGAACGCGAAAGGATCAAACGAGACACGATCAAAAAACGCCGCTTGAACCACCAGGCCAAAGCGGCTTAAATCAACCCCTAAACCGAGCCGGAAACTCCAATCTTCAAAAGCACAAATAGTCTCAAATCATTCGACGACGGACAGATCCTGCTCAATGGTGTTGTTCATATACTTGCTGGATCGCATCAGGATGGGATTACCGGTCAATTTCAGTCTATTTTCTGCATCGCATTGCAGGATAGCAATGCGGTTGGTTTGACTGCCATCAATGGTGATCCGCTCTGGTCTGCCATGGCAAGCTAGAGCCTTGCGAATGAAGCGTTTGGCAGCACTCAGATCACGACCCTTGCTGAAATAGAACTCAACCGTATCACTATTACTGTCGATCGCACGGCACAGATACATCCATTTGCCTTTGACCTTGACGTAGGTTCCATCCAAATTCCATTTGAGGGTAACTTGGCGCTTCCCGCGATTGAACCGCTCAAGTAGTTTTGGACTGAAATGCAGTACCCAGCGGTGCACGGTCGAGTGATCTATTTAAATGCCGCGCTCGGCCATCATTTCCTTCAGATTACGGAGACTGAGATTATAAGCCAGATACCATCGAACACACAGAAGGATGACAGACTTATCGAAATGGCGGCCTTTGAACAACGATTAACCCAGCTTGTAGAAAGCTGGAAACCTATATCAGTGCTCATTGACGAAACGTTTGCAACAGAACCTTCCAGCCGCTAATCGTCAATTCTCGACCTTGGGCAGTTTTCGCCCAACTGCGACAAGTTCTTTATTTGAAAGAACGGGGCGCAACCTACAACCGTAAAGCTTATGGCGGGATCGAGGTAAATTTCCTTAACGGATATGAACCAGCCACCGATGAAATGATCCTTCCAGAAAATGTGTATAAATTCTCCGGATGCAAGGGGGCTGAAACCCGCGCAGAATAGTCAATTTTCATAAATGGATTTCAATATACGCTTCTTCGGCAACAATGCTCGCGTTGTTATTTCATCTGTTTCCTCATATGATTGCCAATCCTACGAGGGGCAATAATGGACACGCGGTCAGTTTATATAACAGTAACGCTCGTTATTCTGGCGAATGGCGGTGTCCTGACCGCAGTTCTTGCCGATCTCCCTTCGTCTCTTCGGCCTGCTGCACGTATATGGCAAGCAGCTACTCTGTTGGTAGCGATTGGTTGCGTTATATTCGCTATCGAAGACCATATCTCATATAATTTAGCAACATCAGTAGCCAATGCTGTACTATTAACCGCCCTGTGTTCGTATCACGCAAGTATTCGCAAATTTCATGGCCTTCGTGTCTATACGAATGCATTTATTGTTCCTGCGATTGGTACGATCCCCTATGCCTATTACCTCTTTTTTGTACCCGATATTGGTGCAAGAATTTTCATTGTTGCCTTACTCTGGGGATTCATTACTTGTGCATCTGCCATCATATTAATGCAGAATATCAGAAATCCGGAATATCGTTCCCGTGGAAGCCTTTCGCTGACAGTTATCTATGTAACGGTCACAATCGCGAACCTGGCGCGCACGCTCATATACCTGCTCGGTGGCAATCGTGGTCTGAACACCGTTGCAGATAACGAACATTGGATGAATGCAATTACTCCAATGTTTCTTTGCATTATGCCTGTCATCGGCACCACATCGTTTCTGCTGATGTGTTCCGACCAGGTGAAGAAGCGGTGGGAAGACGCGGCATCACGAGATCATCTGACAGAGCTGCCAAATCGTCGTTCGCTTATTTCTTATGGGGAGGCAAATTTGGAAATTGCTCCCTCTGGCAGTTATAACCGAGCGCTCGCAATGCTGGATATTGACGAATTCAAGTGCATCAACGACGGTTACGGCCATCAGTCTGGTGATGAGGTGCTACAGGAAATTGCAGAACGTATTGTCGACGTTCTGCACCCAGAAGACTTTATCGCTCGATCCGGGGGCGAGGAATTTGTCGTGATATTCGGTGAAAAAGGTAGCATGTCACCGGAAATCTCTGCCGAAAGAGTTCGTCAAGCCGTTGCCAGTAAGACTTTTCAGATTGGCACTACTACAATTCCGGTAACGGTTTCTATTGGCGTGGTTGTGTGTCGTGCAAATGCTACCTTTTCCGAAACCCTCAGCAGGGCTGATAAAGCTCTATACGCTGCTAAGAATAAAGGGCGCAATCAGGTCGTTTTCGCCGCTTAGTTGTCACGTGTTAGATCGGTTCAATCGCCGTCTCGTCACCAGGCCAGCGGTTTGAATTGATTTGGCGGTCTACGCGATACATTTGCAGATCGCCATCCGTATGCTGTCTCATGAGGTCTTTGGCATAGCAGTACCATCTGTTAGTCCTTGGCCCGATGGCATGATGACTGTCTGATTGTTATCACCATTTCCGCTACCTAGCTTTGCAGACCGTTTCCCAGCACAATTATAAGTATTATTTGCATAATCACAAGCTGAAATGGCTGAACTTTTAAACAACGGCAGTACAATAACTCCAGCCAGGTAGCGAAGCGGAATTGGTTTCACAGTCACCTCCTCATGCAGTATTGTATTTTTATCCGACGATCGTCGAATGCACGATAAGTAATTTCCATTAAAGCGAGCTAAACGTCAAAACTGGACGACTGTGTTCTTTGTGCAACAATTAATGTTCTAATTGGGCGTTCAAAGGACATCATTCTCAATCTCCACGTCAAAAGGCGCATGGCGAAGCCGGAATGGTCGTCAGCGTCCTTTCGTGCGTCTAACGTCGACCATAACGTCCTTCGATGCAATTCTTGAACCCGGTACGACCCGGATAACTGTAGTGATGAGAAAGAGGATAGTTTCGCAACAACTTCAATCTTTTCCAGTCCAGTAGCATATCCGGATTTCGCGTACGCTTGGTAAATATCCAGCCGGCAAAAGCCGATTGACACCGGGAATGTGCATAGTAAACATATTGGCGACCAACATCAGGTTCTCTTCCTCTTATGCTCCGCGGATGCTTTATTGTTCATTGAAGCTTTCGACTCGCCTCCGTGAAAGGACGTCCTTTGCAGTTTCTTCGTCCACAAGCCATTTTTACCCTTCGATCCATGCTTGTAACGATTGCGATAGTCGGCCTGTTAACGGGAACGCTCGCTTGGTTTTCCGCATTTGGCATCTGGGGTGATCGTATTTGGTTCGCGGCGACCGTTCCGGTACTGGTAGCGCTTGCCATTGACATCGTAGCGAGCTTGCAAAAAGGCGAAGTTGGACTCGATCTGGTAGCAGCTCTGTCGATGGCCGCGGCACTGGCCTTTGGCGAGCCGCTGGCTGGCAATGTTGTAGCGTTGATGTATTCCGGGGGGCAGCTTCTGGAGAGCTACGCAGAGGGGCGCGCGCGTCGGGAGATGACAGCGCTGTTGGGCCGTGTCGCCCACACGGCGATGCGCTATGCTGGTGAAAAACTGGAAGAGGTTCCAGTCGATGATATCCAGCCGGATGAACGGGTTCTCATTCGCCACGGAGAGGTGGTTCCGGTAGACGGTATGCTCGCCTCACGAGCGGCCATTCTCGACCAATCAAGCCTGACCGGCGAAAGCAGGTCTGTAGAAAAGGCCGAGCAGGACGAAATCCTGAGCGGCTCAACCAATCTTGGCGACGCCTTTGATCTCGTCGCAACCAGACCGGCTGCTGAGAGTACCTATGCCAATATCGTGCGGTTAGTCAGTCAGGCGCAGGAAAGCAAAGCGCCAAGCGTACGCATCGCAGACCGCTTTGCGGTTTGGTTCCTGCTCCTCACCCTGTTGATCGCGGGGCTCGCATGGTGGCTGTCTGGCGATCGCATCAGAGCACTTGCAGTCCTCGTTGTTGCGACACCCTGCCCGCTCATACTGGCACTACCGGTTGCCATTATTTCTGGCATGTCCCGCTCTGCAAAACTCGGCGTATTGATCAAAAGTGGTGGCGCATTGGAAGCGCTGGCCAAGATCAAGACAGCCGTTCTGGATAAGACCGGCACCCTGACGTTTGGCCAAGCGCATGTGATCGATCTGAGAGTGACGAATGGCTGGGAAGGACAAGACATGCTTCGCCTCGCAGCGTCGCTCGATCAGGCGTCGGGTCACGTCATTGCCAAAGCTCTCGTCGACGACGCTCTTGGGCGTGGTCTTGTACTGTCCGTCCCCAGCAATGTGAGCGAGACCGCCGGAACGGGCGTGTCTGGTCTGGTCGACGGGCAACATGTAACAATTGGCGGAAGCCGATACGTTCGGAGCAATATCAAGCATGGCGATCCCTACGATTTACGCCAGGGTGTACCCGCTGAATCGGCGGTGGTGGCTGTCGCTGTTAACAACGAACTGGCAGGAATAATCGTGCTTGCCGACCAGATCAGGCCGGATGCAGCACTCATGCTGGAAACCTTCCATGCCGTCGGCATTGACCGCATCGTGCTTGCCTCTGGTGATCGATCTGATGTTGTTGATGCCGTCGCACAAAAGCTTGGAATTGATGAGGCGCATGGTGATTTAAACCCGGAACAAAAAGTCGACATTGTACGCAAGGAAGCTTCGAAAGCCCCAACCATGATGGTTGGCGACGGTGTCAATGACGCGCCAGCACTGGCGACGGCGACAGTAGGTGTGGCGATGGGCGCACGAGGCGCCGCTGCATCTTCAGAAAGTGCCAATGTGGTGCTACTCGTCGACAAGCTCGACAATCTGATTAAGGCCATCCAATCTGCACACCGTACCAGGCGAATTGCGCTGCAAAGCGTGCTGATCGGTCTCGGACTATCGATACTTGCCATGATCATCGCAGCTTTTGGACTTCTGCCACCCGTAGCAGGCGCGTTCACCCAGGAAGTGATCGACATCGCAGTGATCCTGAATGCCCTACGTGCATTGCGGTAGGATTGAGACGCCAACAAAGACCAAGCCTCGATTTTTTTGCCACTCTGGAGTTTTGCAGCCATTCGATCTCGGCATTAGGTGAGAACGACTGTTTGGAAACGAAACTGCCTGTATTGAATTCGATTGCAGCCCAAAGACAATTAGTTCGACCAAGTGCCAGCGCAATCTCTGATTTAAAGGGCCGAACTATGTGAAACTTCTACTGCAATCCTGTGTTCCCGTTTCGCACAAGACGCAGTCGTGTCAGCGGCAGCGGCAAATTGCGGGCACGTAAAGCTTTGTCGATCTGTGTAAATACGACGTCGCGGGGTGTTGTCACGTTAACTGGGCTACAGTTGCCTGCCTGACGGTTTGGGCGTAAATTTTGGCGATGCAGACATCAGATATCATCTTCAAGCGTCACCGTTTTCCGCCACAGATTATTGCTCATGCGGTGTGGCTTTATCTGCGGTTCAACCTTAGTCTGCGTGAAGTTGAGGAAATGCTGCTTGAGCGTGGAATCGACGTATCATACGAGACAGTTCGTCGTTGGATCGCCAAGTTCGGCCCCCAGATCACACGC
>NZ_JAPHAV010000035.1 GCF_026241335.1 Ochrobactrum chromiisoli
GGTCGCACAAGGGCCTCAATAATCGGGCCGAAAATAGCCATCTGCCGTTTAGGAAACGGGAGCGAACCATGCAAGGTCATCGGTCACCTGGAGCGTTGCAACGGTTCGTCTCCATGCACTCAGCGACCCGCAATTGCTTTTCAGTTCCGTCCCGCCGCCGAGCCGCACAAGCAATTCGATACCATCGCCTCGAAGCTTTCGATGCATGGAAAATTGCGGCCGGTGTCGCCTGAATATCTACGAGCCGCTGACCTTTCCGGCCAGAGAAACTTAACGTGACAACACCGCCAAAATCTATCCAAGCTGGAAGAAATTCCGTGACGAAGGCTTCGAGTGGTTCCGTGTTGCTGAATATACCTATGACAGCTATGTCTTTGCGCAGCAGGCCGCAGGCCGGTAATACAACTGCGATAAGCATCTTCAATGCCTGAACATACAGCGGGGCCCTGTGGCCCCGTTTTCTTGTCATGATGCCGAAAATCTATTGTGCCGTTTGCGAACTCAACAAAGATTACGCAACTCCATCCCAAGCATTTGAGTTTCAAAAATTCTTCATCGCGGCGTCATGCCACGTTCACATAAGCTGCATATTCAGCGCCCAACATAACCAGTAAGGGTTGCTTTGGTGTCTGGATTACGTCTGACGAATGTCAGTAAAAAATATGCTGAAACAACTGTTTTAGAAAATATTCATTTTGAAATTAATGAAGGCGAGTTTGTCGCTGTTCTTGGCCCTTCCGGCTGTGGCAAGACCACGTTGTTACGCCTGATCGCCGGTTTTGAAAGCAACAATAGCGGTCAGATCGAGATCAGAAATCAGATCGTGGCCAACGATGCAGGTACACTGGTTCAACCTGAACATCGCAATATCGGTATTGTTTTCCAGAACTACGCGCTGTGGCCACATATGTCGGTCGCTGAGAATGTCGGCTATGCTTTGAAAGTTGCAGGCATTGCAAAGACCGAGCGTCAGGCCCGTATCGCGCAGGCATTGGACAAGGTCAATTTGGGGCCGTTTGCCGAACGCCGCCCGGCTGATTTATCCGGCGGACAACGTCAGCGCGTTGCCCTTGCCCGTTGTCTCGCCGCCGGTTCCAGTATCGTTTTGCTCGATGAACCGCTTGCCAATCTCGACGTACATCTGCGCTCAACCATGGAAGACGAATTCCGGCGTTTCCATAAGGAAAGCGGCGCAACACTACTTTATATCACCCATGATCAGTCGGAAGCGATGGCGCTGGCTGACCGGATTGCGGTGATGGATAAAGGCCATATTCTGCAATATGCCTCACCGATCACGCTGTATCGTGAACCCGCAAATGCAACCGTTGCGACCTTCATCGGTAACGGCATGGTGCTGCCCGTTGAAAATATCCACCGCAACGGCAACGGTCAGGCGAGTGGTGAATTTCTCGGCCATCAGGTCACGATGCGCTGTAGCGCTAATGAGCAGCCACGTGCCGAAGCGCAGGCGTGCGTACATCCGCAGGATATCCGCATCAAGGATTATAATGCGGACGGCGCACCGGTACGTGTGACCAATCGTGTTTATCGCGGCGGCTTCTGGTCAATCACCGTATCCCCGCATGATGCGCCTGAACTGAGCATACATGCCGAGGTGAATGATAATGCTGATTTCATTCCGGAAATCGGTCATCTGGCCTCGATTTCCTTTTCCGATCTCTGGTGCATTCCCGATGCACAAAATGAACAAAACTTCTCCCAGAGCCAACAGAAATTAAGCCTTACCTCCCAGGAGCAATTACAATGCGTCTAGTTCTCGCAACCGCTGCACTTCTCATGAGTTCTTCTGCACTTTATGCGCAGTCGACCCTTATGTTGTACACGTCCCAGTCGCCAGAAATTGCACAGCAGACTGTTGATGCCTTCATGGAAAAAAATCCCGACATTAAAGTCGAATGGATGCGCAACGGCACATCACAGCTGATGAATATTCTCACAGCCGAGCGGCAGGCCGGTGCAGTGAAGGCCGACGTATTGCTGGTTGCCGATGCTATTAATCTGGGCATTCTGAAAAAAGATGGCCAGTTGCTCGCATGGCCAGAAGCTCCGGTAGAAAATATTGATTCTAAACTCTACGACCAGGATAAAACCTTTTTCGGAACCAAGCTTTCAACGACCGGCATTGTATATAATACGAAGACTTCCAAGCCTGTGAAGGGCTGGGCTGAACTATTCGTGGATGAAAATGCCGGACAGATCGCAGCTCCCAGCCCGCTTTATTCTGGCGCGGCACTCGTCCACATGCACAGCCAGTTGCAAGATCCGGCATGGGGCTGGAAATATTATAACCGTCTCAATGAGCTTAACATTGTTCCTGAAGGCGGCAATGGCCCCGTTCTGAAGGCTGTTGCTGGCGGCCAGGTCAACTATGGCATCAATATCGATGCGGATGTTCTGCGCGCAAAAAAAGCTGGCTCTCCGGTTGAGTTTATCTATCCGAAAGAGGGTTCAAGCTTCTTCTCAGAGCCGGTAGCCATCATGGCATCAACTTCCGTTCCGGAAGCCGCCAAGAAATTTGTTGCGTTCGTTCTTTCCGAAGATGGTCAGAAACTGGCAGCACAGCAGGGCTACATTCCCGTACTGTCAAGCGTCCCTTCCCCTGAAGGCATGCCTTCCGTTGATGACGTAAAGCTTATGTCGCTTGATGTAGACAAAGCCGTCAAAGAAGATGCTGAAGCCCGTGAGAAATTCATCAATATTTTTGGTGGCTGAATTCAATGAATGCTCACACTAAAACACAGGAAATGCGCCAATCATGGTTGGCGCATTTTCCATCTTTACGCCTGCCGTCGCAAACAACTGTTCTGATCTTCCTGACCTTACTGGTGGTTCTGGTTTCTATAGCACCATTAATGCGACTGGTCGTGTCTGCGCTTTTAGATGATGGCAGCTTTGCTTTTGACCGTCTCAACAAGCTATTCCTGCGCAGCCAGACCAGTGCTGCGATCATCAACACGCTGATTATCGCCGTTGCCGCAACAGCTTTCTCTCTGGTCGTCGGCACGATATTCGCTGTGCTGGTGATCCAGACCGATTTACGCGCCAAGTCCGCTGCCGTTTTCGCCTTTGTGCTGCCACTGATGATCCCGCCACAGGTGATTGCGATGGCTTGGTTACAAGCCTTTTCTCCATCTAGCCCGATTTTTAATCTGCTCGGAATTTCTGTGGCACCGGGCGGCAAACATCCGCTTTATTCAATCGGTGGAATCGTTCTGGTACTTGGCATCTACAATGCGCCACTGGTTTATCTGGCTTTGCAGGGTAGTCTCAAACGCATTCCGGTTAACCTGACTGAGGCAGCCCGTGCTGCCGGCGCCAGCCGGATACGTGTTTTGCTTACCATTATCCTGCCACTTGCCCGAGGTGGGCTGATTGCTGCGGCCTGTTTGTCCTTCGTATCTGCGATCAGCAATTTCGGCATTCAGGCAATGCTCGGAATACCGGCACGAGTTCCTACGCTGATCACCCAGATCTATCAGCAGATCAACAATATTGGACCCAACGCACTGCCGAACATGGCAGCTCTGTCACTCGTGCTGGCAGCACTGACCATTGCCGCCATTGTGCTGGCAAATTTCGGTATGAACCGTGGTGACAGCCGCGTTGACATGGGCGGTCGTGGTTTCAATATGCCGCTGGGTAGATATGAGCGTCCAATTTCGGCGATTGTCTGGCTTTATCTCATTATCAGCATGGTTCTGCCTTTCAGTGCGCTTTTACAAACCTCGCTGGTGCCAGCCTATGGTCTGGCGTTGACGACTGAAACACTCACACTCAAAAATTTCACTTCCGCACTGTTCAGTCATGCCTCTTTGCGCGATGCATTCCTGACCTCACTGTGGCTGACCACAACTGCGGTGATATTCCTGACCATCTGCGCCTTGTTCATGGGTTATTTTCTGACATGGAAGCGCGGCAAACTAGTGCGCTTCCTGCATATCGGTGCTGAACTGACCTATACATTGCCCGGCGTTACATTGGGTGTGGCGATGATCTTGTTGTTTCTTAGACCTGTACCGGTTATCGATATCTCGATCTACGGAACCCCATGGATTATTCTGGCCGCTTATATTTCCGGCTTCTTTGCTGTGGCCTTGCGACCTGTCTTGTCGGGCTACCAGCAGATTGACCGCTCGCTGGAAGAAGCCGCTCAAATATCCGGTGCAGGTTTCTTACGCCGAATGAAGGATATTATCTGGCCGATCATTGCACCAGTTTCCATTGCTAGTGCGATCATCGTATTTATGAGCGCGATAAATGAAATACAGACATCGATCCTGCTCATCTCGTCCAGCACACGGACAATCGGCCCGATGATTATCTTCCTTGAAGAAGGTGGTGCTTCGACCCTTGCTGCAGCTGTCGGCTGTCTGATGATCTTCGGCATTCTGATTTTGATGTTGCTATCGGTCGTATTCTCACGTTGGTTGCCCAAAGGAGTTCTGCCATGGCAATTTTAACGTGCGTCAGCGGCCTCAACGGCAAATTACCGGCAGCATTTCTGCTCGATATTAAGGGTAAACGGATTTTACTCGATATCGGTGAAGGCCCGGAACCTGGCGTGCGTCCAGATTTTTCAGGTATCGACTATGTTGATGCCGTTTTCCTGTCGCATGGGCATATTGACCATGTGGGTGCAATTGATCTTTGGGAAAATTTCGGCAAACCGCCAGTCTACGCCAGTGCCGAAACTTTCTCCGCTTTGTCTGTCATGGGGTTACCGCTGCCGGAACATGCCCGTCATCTTCTGCCGCTGACAGGTCGCACCAGCATTCTTGGCCTGGACATCACGCTCGGGCGCTCCGGCCATGCCATCGGTGGGCAATGGATACATTTTGAGAACGATGGCGGTGTGATTTATATGGCCGACTGGAGCAGGGAATCCACTGTTCTCGCCTTTGACAATCCGCCACCGGCAAAAATCGTGCAGACGGATATTTCCTATCTCAATCGCGATCAGCCACTATGCGAACAGTTTGAAATTCTCACAGACCTTGCAAAACCCGGCACAATTTTCCCGGTTCCGATTATGGCACGCGGCACTGAAATGGTATTACGCCTGCATGAAGCCGGTGTGAAGGTTTCGATCTGTATGCAGATCCGACAGGAAATGCTGGTCTTATCTACCGATGAAACCGACGCAGTCCTGCCTTCGACAAAAGCGCAGATCAAGGCCGTGTTGCCTCAACTGACCATTGTTCAAGCACCGGAAAGTACGGATGATGATGCGGTAATTATTTTGGCCGACAGCGAAAAATCAAATAATCTGTTGCAGGATTTCAGTAATGATAACAGCAGACCGTGGAAATTTGTCTTCACCGGCCATATTGCTCCGAACAGCCGCGCCAGTAAGCTGATTGCCTCAGGCAAAGGTTCTCGCACCAGCTGGAATGTGCATCCGCGCGTCAGCGATCATGGCTGGCTGCGTGCAATCACAAAAGCCGACATCATGGTTCCGGCCTTTGGCAATTTGGCGGATGCCCCCCAATTAACCAACAGCCTCGACGCTTACTGGAATGTAAACCGTATCATTGATGTTAGTGATACGCGGGATAAAAAGAGTAATGATGAACATTGAAGAAACGCCAAAAGAACGCGCCGAAAATGACGATGCCATTCTGGTGCCGGTTCACACGCTGACACTTGAGAATGGCAGAACATGCACGCTTTATGTCGGCAATCTGACTGGCGCTTCTGATCCGCAAGCTATGCTCGCTGAAAATGTAACCTCCTCTTTGAATGTTTCACTCAATATTCACGTGCCGGAAGTGCAGCTGCCCGATGGTATTCATGTGCGACGGGCGAAAGTCGGACTTATCGACGGCGAAGGTAACAATGTAGCGCATATGGCCGCAGCAGTGCTCGCTCTTGATGGGCTGGTAACACAGGCGAGTCCGGGCAAACCTTATTATCCGGCGCACCGTGCGGGCAATGTGCTGGTCAATTGCCGTGGCGGTCGTTCCCGTTCGGTTGCGGTGCTCGCCCTCTACCTGCATTTGAAAGACCCGAGCGCTTTTCCCGATTTCGAGAAGGCCGTAAGCCATATCCGTGTCTTGCGCGACAATGGTGATCACTATCCTCTGCCGCCAATGATGGCTCTGGCTGATGAATTGCTCGCGACAGGGAGCTTGCAGAGGCTGCTGAGCTAAACAGATGGTTGCGTCGGCAAAGCGGTTCTGATGGGCGGACGGGCGTTGATCCGGCGCAGCACTTGGGTGAAGGCGATATCGGTGGCGCAATCCAAAACGTGGATTGACCGCAGACAGCCATTGGTGGGCATGGTTCCCTACTCTCTGGGGCGCCCTTCGAACCAATAACCGATGGCTGTTATCCGGTGTTGTCACGTTAAGTTTCTCTGGCCGGAAAGGCCAGGGGCTCGTAGATATTCAGGCGAAACAGGCCGCAATTTTCCATGCATCGAAAGCTTCGAGGCGATGGTAGCGAATTGTGTGTGCGGCTCGGCGACGAGATGGAACAGAGAAACAATTGCGGGTCGCTGAGTGCATGGAGACGAACCGTTGCAACGCTCCAGGTGACCGATGACCTTGCATGGTTCGCTCCCGTTTCCTAAACGGCAGATGGCTATTTTCGGCCCGATTATTGAGGCCCTTGTGCGACC
>NZ_JAPHAV010000036.1:0-2500 GCF_026241335.1 Ochrobactrum chromiisoli
TGGTTGCGGGGGCAGGATTTGAACCTGCGGCCTTCAGGTTATGAGCCTGACGAGCTACCGGGCTGCTCCACCCCGCGCTATTTTTTGAACTATTCGGGTCATGATATTATTTCCGCCGAAGAGGCGGTGAAGTGACTGTTTTGTATGATTTGAGAAGATGGTTTGATTTGTGTGCTTAGCAGACCTGGCAGCGACCTACTCTCCCGTGTCTTAAGACAAAGTACCATTGGCGCTGGAGCGTTTCACGGCCGAGTTCGGAATGGGATCGGGTGCAGCCGCTCCGCCATAACCACCAGGTCGGCGAAGAACACAAATATGAGAAGCTGATTGTCTTTCGTGCAGATACCTCAACGTTGCCATGCAACGCTGATAAACAATAGGCACACGACTGTGTGCCGCCGATGTTTCGGCGCCCTGTCCGGAGCGAAGCAGCGTTAGCTGCGACAGCGTGAGGACAAAAGAATGTTTAGATTGAACCCTGTTCAATCTAAATTCGATGGATATTGTAAATGAGAGTGATCAAGTCGATCGAGCTATTAGTACCGGTAAGCTACATGCGTTGCCGCACTTCCACACCCGGCCTATCAACGTGGTAGTCTTCCACGGCTCTGATAGGGAATACTCGTTTTTAGGTGGGTTTCCCGCTTAGATGCCTTCAGCGGTTATCCCGTCCGTATATAGCTACCCTGCTATGCCGTTGGCACGACAACAGGTCCACCAGAGATACGTCCATCCCGGTCCTCTCGTACTAGGGACAGATCCTATCAATATTCCTACACCCACGGCAGATAGGGACCGAACTGTCTCACGACGTTCTGAACCCAACTCACGTACCGCTTTAAATGGCGAACAGCCATACCCTTGGGACCTGCTCCAGCCCCAGGATGCGATGAGTCGACATCGAGGTGCCAAACAACCCCGTCGATATGGACTCTTGGGGGTCATCAGCCTGTTATCCCCGGCGTACCTTTTATCCGTTGAGCGATGGCCCTTCCACGCGGGACCACCGGATCACTATGACCGACTTTCGTCTCTGCTCGACTTGTCAGTCTTGCAGTCAGGCAGGCTTATGCCATTGCACTCGACGAACGATTTCCGACCGTTCTGAGCCTACCATCGCGCGCCTCCGTTACTCTTTAGGAGGCGACCGCCCCAGTCAAACTACCCACCATACACGGTCCTGGACCCGGATAACGGGCCGCAGTTAGACATCCATATAGATAAGGGTGGTATTTCAAGGATGACTCCACCATGGCTGGCGCCACGGCTTCAAAGTCTACCACCTATCCTACACATGTCGACACGAATGCCAGTGTAAAGCTATAGTAAAGGTGCACGGGGTCTTTCCGTCTAACCGCAGGAACCCCGCATCTTCACGGGGAATTCAATTTCACTGAGTCTGCGTTGGAGACAGCGGGGAAGTCGTTACGCCATTCGTGCAGGTCGGAACTTACCCGACAAGGAATTTCGCTACCTTAGGACCGTTATAGTTACGGCCGCCGTTTACTGGGGCTTCAATTCAATGCTTGCACATCTCCTCTTAACCTTCCAGCACCGGGCAGGCGTCAGACCCTATACGTCGTCTTGCGACTTCGCAGAGCCCTGTGTTTTTGGTAAACAGTCGCTACCCCCTGGTCTGTGCCACCCTCCAATAGTTGCCTAAAGAAGGGTCACGCTTCTTCCGAAGTTACGCGTGCATTTTGCCGAGTTCCTTCAACGCAGTTCTCTCAAGCGCCTTGGTATTCTCTACCAGTCCACCAGTGTCGGTTTAGGGTACGGTCTATATGCAGGAGCTATTTCCTGGAACCGCTTCGCTGCCAGATCAATCCAATAAGACCTGACAACACACGCAATCCGTCACTACCTGCAGGCCCACGAATATTAACGTGGTTCCCATCGACTACGCCTTTCGGCCTCGCCTTAGGGGCCGGCTAACCCTGCTCAGATTAACTTTAAGCAGGAACCCTTGGACTTTCGGCGAGGGAGTCTCTCACTCCCTTTATCGTTACTCATGTCAGCATTCTCACTTCCGATACCTCCAGGATGTCTCACGACTGTCCCTTCACAGGCTTACGGAACGCTCCGCTACCACGCACATACGTGCATCCACAGCTTCGGTGTATGGCTTTAGCCCCGGTACATTTTCGGCGCAAAGACCCTTATTTAGACCAGTGAGCTGTTACGCTTTCTTTAAATGATGGCTGCTTCTAAGCCAACATCCTGGTTGTTTTGGGATCCTCACATCCTTTCCCACTTAGCCATAACTTAGGGACCTTAGATGGTGGTCAGGGTTGTTGCCCTCTTCACGACGGACGTTAGCACCCGCCGTGTGTCTGCCCAGTAGTACTCCCCGGTATTCGGAGTTTGATTAGGATCAGTAAGACGGTGAGTCCCCATAGCCCATTCAGTGCTCTACCCCCGGGGGTATTCGCTGGACGCTCTACCTAAATAGATTTCGCGGAGAACCAGCTATCTCCAAGTTTGATTGGCCTTTCACCCC
>NZ_JAPHAV010000037.1 GCF_026241335.1 Ochrobactrum chromiisoli
ACAATGGCTCTGGACGTATAACAACGAACGGCCCAATATGGGCATCGGCGGCATCACACCCGCACAGAAACTAATAATGGCTGCGTAAATTCTACTGCAGAGCCCCGTTAAAAACGGGAGGATTACCGTGGAGGCGTGTAATCAAGGCGGAAATCCATTTAGAAAAACGCCTGAAACTGATCAAACGAACAGAGCTGTCTCATTCGATTTCAGTGTCACTGTACGAGTTTGGCCATAATACGAGTTCATTTGGGTGACTGAAACGGTTGACTCATTTCGAACGTTTCCTTTACTAAGCGCAATCGGAGTGACGGACCATGTGCGATGCCGCCAAATAGCTTGGACGTATAACAACGAACGGCCCAATATGGGCATCGGCGGCATCACACCCGCACAGAAACTAATAATGGCTGCGTAAATTCTACTGCAGAGCCCCGTTAAAAACGGGAGGATTACCGTGGAGGCGTGTAATCAAGGCGGAAATCCATTTAGAAAAACGCCTGAAACTGATCAAACGAACAGAGCTGTCTCATTCGATTTCAGTGTCACTGTACGAGTTTGGCCATAATACGAGTTCATTTGGGTGACTGAAACGGTTGACTCATTTCGAACGTTTCCTTTACTAAGCGCAATCGGAGTGACGGACCATGTGCGATGCCGCCAAATAGCTACATGCTGTTCAATTAGGATTCTTTTATGGGCGTTAAAACTTTGGATAAGAGCGCAGAGCTAATCGCGTTCGCATTGAAACCCAAGACGGGTTTTAAAGTCGCATTGAACGACATCATCGAAGCTTTTTTTAAGTATCGTCTGGCTTTGATTTTTGGCTGGCAAGATGTGGCGCAGCGGTACCGCCGTTCCCGAATCGGGGCTTTTTGGCTCACGTTGAATATGGCGGTTTTTATTGGTGCTCTTGGTGCGATTTTTGGAACGATTTTTCAATCCGAAATGCACGAATACCTACCGCATGTATGCGCTGGCGTAATAATGTGGAGTTTTATTACTAGCTGTTTATCAGAAGGATGTACTACTTTTAGTGGATCTGAAGGTATTATTCTACAAGTAAGAATGCCATTATTTACCCATATTTTGCGTACGCTTTGGAGAAATATTATAATATTTCTTCATAATATTATAATATTTCCATTTATATATTTGATATTGGGGAATTCCATTAATTTTTATGCTCTCCTGTCGGTTGCGGGTTTTATCCTTGTTTGTTTGAATCTTGCATGGATTATGCTGATTCTTGCGGTAATATGTGCTAGATTTCGCGATATGACGCAGGTTGTAACAAATATTCTACAAATATTGTTTTACGCAACGCCAATTATGTGGATGTTGAAAGTTCTGCCGGAACATGTTTCAAAGGCGTTCATAGAATTCAATCCATTCTATCACTTTGTCGAACTCGTTAGGGCTCCTTTGCTCGGGTATGCTCCTGAGAGCATTAGTTGGGTTGTAGCGATTGTGTTAGTAGTTGTGGGATGGGTGGTTGCGTTGCTATTTTTTGGCAGATACCGTTGGCGTGTAGTGTACTGGTTGTGATGATATGAGTTTGATTAGATTAGACAATGTAGGCGTTGAATTCCCAATTTACAATTCATCAAGCCGGTCATTAAAGAATCGTGTTCTCAGTATCGCTACCGGTGGTAAGATTGAGCGAAAAAGTGACCAATTGGTCGTGATCCGTGGCCTTGAGGGAGTATCAATGACTCTCGGTGATGGTGAGCGGATCGGGTTGATCGGTCATAATGGTTCTGGAAAAACTACGCTGTTACGTGTGTTATCAGGCATTTACACGCCGACACAGGGAAGCGCTTATATTGATGGAACATGTGTTTCTTTGATTAATATTCAACTTGGTATTGACCCGGATGCAACCGGACGGGAAAATATTCGCCTTCGCTCAGCTATGATGGGTATGTCTCCAAAGGAGATTGACGGAAAATTTGATGGAATTGCTGAATTTTCGGGTTTAGGCGATTTTTTGGATATGCCGTTCAGGACCTATTCCTCCGGTATGCAACTGAGGTTGGCTTTTGCGACCTCTACATCAGTGCGTCCGGAAATCTTGATTATGGATGAGTGGTTATCGACTGGTGACGAGGACTTCAAAGAACGCGCGAATAAGCGTATGCATGATCTCGTCGGTTCCACTAAAATCTTGGTATTAGCAAGCCACTCGAAAGAGCTATTGATGAAAAACTGCAACCGCATCATCTGGCTGGAGCACGGTCGTTTAAAAATGGACGGCCCTACAGATGAGGTATTATCTGCCTACTTTGGGAATATTCACAGCTAGGGCACGTCTTGACCTGCCACTGAACTTTCATCCAACGGCGATTAGAGCCTCGGCGGTTTTGACTACGCCAATTGGCGTGTTGGTAGCAACCGGCGGAAACGCCAAGCTTTCATATTGCGCAGCGTTGGAGCCGGTTGCGGCGATGGATCCAGCATAGACCGCCGGGGTTTGGTATCCCAGCGACGAGTGTGGCCGGAAATTGTTGTAATCGTCGGCCCATTGGGCGATGGCGCTGCGGGCGTGATCGAGGCCAAAAAACAGGCTTTCGTTGAGCAATTCGTCGCGCATCCGACCGTTGAAGGATTCAACATAGCCGTTCTGCATAGGCTTTCCTGGCGCGATATAGTGCCACTCAACCTTGTGATCCTTCGACCAGGCCAGAATGGCATTCGAGGTGAGTTCCGTGCCGTTATCGGAGACAATCATTCCTGGCTTGCCGCGTCGTTCGATCAGTGTCGTCAGCTCCCGTGCGACACGGCGGCCGGAGATTGAGGGTGAGCGCAACGAATAGCCCACGTCTTTCGTGATTGACGGAATGGGTTTCCGGCTGGCAGTCAAAACTTTTGCTTTGCCCGCTTCGGCATAAAATAGGTTCGGATATTGACGAGTGCTTCAGCGACGTCAGCGGCATCCTGGCGGGTGGCTTTGCGTTTTGTCTCGCCGAGCTTGCGAATTGGCGCAATGATATCGCCGGTGACGGCATGACCGCGAAGAACCGGCTGCCAAAGTCTCGGCGCGTATCCTGTTGCCAGCAAAAAGCAGAGGTCCCAATCGAACGGATCAAAGGTTTGATCATCGATCCTGGTGAACCTGGGCCGGTAGTCTTTCGGGGTTTCAGAGAGGCTCCCCGAGATACGGTTATATTCCGCAACGATCGTCTGCACGGCCCGATGTTCGGTTGTTTCCATCGGCAGGTTCAGGGCGTCCGGGCCAGTCAGTTCCGGGATCCATTTGCGTGGGTCGATGAACTTTGGGCCAATGATCAGAGCCGTAAGATAACCATCGAGACCGCTCATTGACCAGATTGGCGATGCCGGACGGCGTCCCCTGATAAAGGCTTCGAACGCCGCGTCATCAAGCTTCGGTCGATCCGTCGTCCCCTGGCTGTTGTGCATCATGCCGCCCGTCGCTCCTGCTGCGTCATCGCTTCACGCTCAGCCTTCCAGGCCCACGGCAGGAGACTTTCCATTTCGTTGGCTTTCACTTTGCCGGAGATGATGCGCTCCAGCACATCGGCAAGCCAGACCTCGGGGTCCACACCATTCAGTTTACAGGTGTTGACGAGCGATGCGAGGACAGCGAAAGTCTTTCCACCCCGCTCGTTGCCCACGAACAGCGAATTCTTCCTCGTCAGGGCCACGGATTTCATTGAACGCTCGACCACATTGGAATCGATCTCGACCCGGCCATCATCAAGGCAGGCTGTCAACCCGCTCCAATGGTTGAGCGTGTAGCTGACGGCCTTGCCAAGCGCCGATTTCGCCGACACCTCGTCGCGCAGTTCGGTGAGGTGGACTTTCAGCTCTCTCATGACTGGAGCAGCCTCGCGACGTCTCACGACGAGCCGGGTATCGGCGCTTTCGCCGCGCAGTTTTGCTTCGATCCGATAGACTTCCGCAATCCTGGCAAGGATCGACAAAGCCTCCGAAGAACCCGTCAGCTTGACCACATCGACGAACTTGCGCCGCGCATGAGCAAGGCAGAAGGCCAGCCGCATGGGTGCGACATTGCTCTTGCCCCGACGTTTGACCATGGTTTTATAGGCTTGGTATCCATCGACTTGAAGCACGCCGGTAAACGACGACAATTGTCCCTCGATCTCGCGGGCGCTGCGGCTTTCGGCAAAGATATAGGCCACGGCCGGCGGTGCCGGACCATTCCAGGGACGGTCGTCAACCGCCTGCGCCCATAACTGGCAGACCTTGGTTCGTTTGCGCCCCGGCTCGAGCCGCGGCAACGGCGTCTCGTCACAGAACACTCTCGGCTGCGAGCGGATAAAGGCGGTAAGCGCGTCATAGAGAAGCTCCAGCCACCAGGCGACCCGCATCACCCAGGCGCCAAGCGTACCGCGATCGATGATGACACCGCAGGAGGCCAGCATTTGCGCCTGTCGATTGAGCGGGAGATGCCAGGCAAACTTCGAAACAGCGACATGCGCGGCAAACGCCGTGGTCACCATGCCACCGTCCATCACGCGCGCCGGTGCAGGTGCTTGCACGATGGCACTCTCACAGGCCCGGCATGCATAGCGCGGCCGGATCGTCCGTTTGACCCGGACAACAGCAGGTACGATGTCGAGCGCCTCGCTGACGTCCGTGCCGATGCAATGCAGTTCGAACGAACAGCAGGGGCAAATCTTGCTCTCCGGCTCAATGATCTCTTCATAGCGCGGAAGATGCTTGGGCAAGCGGCCGATATTGCGGGCAGACGATCGCCGTGCCTGTGTTTTGTCTTCACCGGCCGGTGCGGCATCGTCATTGGCTGCAACGGGAATATCGCTTAGATCGCCCAGGTCGAGCGTTGCCTGGGCTGGATCGATGATCGTCATCTTCTCCGATTTCGTCCCGAAGAGCTGGCGCTCAAGGAAGGCAATACGCGCTTTGAGATCGGCATTCTCTTCGTCGAGTAAGAGAATGATCCGGGTCAATTGCGCAGCATCCTGGGGCAAGGGATCGGGTCGAAGCAGCATGACCGACCCTATCATATTAGCCTGAATCTTCAAGCAAAACCAATAGGATCAGCCTACTTTTGAGGGTCGTCTGGTAATCCCCCCGGCAATTAATAGGCTTTAAAAGTAGAATTTTCTCGGCATTATGATCGAGGAGATTGTTGATGAAGATAAGCAGATTTAGCGAACCGCAGATTCTTGGGATCCTGCGTCAGGCAGAAGGTGGTGTTCCAGTACCGGAGCTATGCCGCGAACATGGAATGAGCAACGCTTCATTCTATAAGTGGCGTGCCAAGTATGGCGGCATGGATGCGTCGATGATCAGCCAGA
>NZ_JAPHAV010000038.1 GCF_026241335.1 Ochrobactrum chromiisoli
TCAAATTTCCCGAGCCACTTCTGTCAGGCAGAAGGTGGTGTTCCAGTACCGGAGCTATGCCGCGAACATGGAATGAGCAACGCTTCATTCTATAAGTGGCGTGCCAAGTATGGCGGCATGGATGCGTCGATGATCAGCCAGATGAAGGCTCTGGAGGATGAGAACCGTCGGCTCAAGAAGATGTATGCCGAGATGAGCATGCAGACAGATCTTTTAAAAGAGGCTCTTGGAAAAAAATGACGCGGTCATCTCAACGCCGAGAGATGGCCAGGAAAGCCGTGGCGCTACGCGGGGTCAGCATTGCACTGGCCTGCCGCACCTTTGGTGTAAGCGAGACCTGCTATCGTTACAGCGCCAAGCTGAACGAAGAGAACGAGCAGATCGCCGATCTGCTGATCGGGCTAACGAGGGCGAAGAAGAACTGGGGCTTTGGTCTTTGTTTTCTTTACCTGCGCAATGTCCG
>NZ_JAPHAV010000039.1 GCF_026241335.1 Ochrobactrum chromiisoli
GCGTGTGATCTGGGGGCCGAACTTGGCGATCCAACGACGAACTGTCTCGTATGATACGTCGATTCCACGCTCAAGCAGCATTTCCTCAACTTCACGCAGACTAAGGTTGAACCGCAGATAAAGCCACACCGCATGAGCAATAATCTGTGGCGGAAAACGGTGACGCTTGAAGATGATAACTGATGTCTGCATCGCCAAAAATTACGCCCAAACCGTCAGGCAGGCAACTGTAGCCCAGTTAACGTGACAACACCGTATCTGAAAATCCAACCGACCTTGGGCTCACTCGGAATCATGCTATTTTTCGTTCAGTTCACGATCGAGATGCTCAAGGCCTGCTTCCATCGAGGCGGCTTCAACAGCCGCGAGATCGTCTTCGGTCAGCGTAGCGGTCAATTCGACGCGACGCTCGCGTCGCATCAAACGCAGATAATCCTCGTAAGCGAGCAGAACGGTGCGCGGGCGACCGTTCTTGGTAATAATAACCGGATCGCGCACGGCAGCGTCCTGGTAAGCGCCAAAATTCTTGGAAATGGCTGCAGCTGTTACTGTGGATGTCATGATCAACCTCCGTTTTCCGTAATATACGGATTGTCCGTATTTTCCGCAAGTTTTTAAATCGAGAAGCATCGTGCAATGACCAGACCAGACCGCCTGCCTTCTATTGTCCAGAGCCGGGCGGAACAGCTCGATACAATCGCCGCCGTTCTGCCGATGAACCGCCGTGACAGGCTGGCCGAGGTTCTGACGGATCAGGATGTCGAGACACTGCGCCATCTGGTCAATGAAGGCATGGGCGAAAACACGCTGCGCGCGCTGACCTCGGATCTGGCCTATCTCGAAGCCTGGTCGCTGGCTGCGACCGGCAGCCCCCTCCCCTTTCCGGCGCCGGAAGCCTTGCTCCTGAAATTCATTGCCCATCATTTGTGGCGGCCACAGCAACGCGAGATCGAACCCGATCACGGCATGCCAGCCAGCGTGGAAGACGATTTGCGTCGACAAGGCTTTCGGCGCGTGTCGGGGCCGCATGCACCAGCAACGGTGCGCCGGCGTCTGGCCAACTGGTCGACGCTGACCCGTTGGCGCGGTCTGGAAGGATCGTTTTCATCGCCGTCCGTCAAATCGGCCATCCGGCTTGCGGTCCGCGCCCTCAACCGGCCCAAGACCCGCAAGAGTGCTAATGCCATCACCGGCGCTATTCTGGGCAAGCTGCTTGCGACCTGTTCGGGTGAGGATCTCACCGCCTTGCGCGATCGGGCCATCCTGATGGTGGCTTTTGCCTCCGGCGGGCGCCGCCGCAGCGAAATCGCCAGCTTGCGCACGGAACAACTCGTCAAGCAGGCCCCCGTCACCGATGAAGACGGCTCTCCCCTCCCCTCACTCGGCATCCATCTCGGTCGCACCAAAACAAGTGGCGCCGATCACGATGAAACCGTCTATCTGACCGGCCGACCCGTCGAAGCCCTCATCCGCTGGCTGGAAGCGGCAAAAATCGACAAGGGCAGCGTGTTTCGAAAAGTCGATCGCTGGGGCAATGTTTCGGCACGGGCGCTGGAACCGAGCGCCGTCAACCGGATTGTCAAACAGCGGGCGCAAATGGCTGGCCTTGATGCCACAGAATTCTCCGCGCACGGTCTGCGCTCCGGCTATCTCACGGAAGCGGCCAATCGTGGCATTCCACTCCCCGAAGCGATGGAACAATCGCGCCATCGCTCCGTGCAGCAGGCGTCCGATTATTACAACGACGCCAAACGGCGCAGCGGACGGGCATCGCGGCTGCTATGATACTATTCACGAAGGGACTTCCAACTCTTTGATCGCACTAAGCATGAACTGGACCGCGTTTACTTATAAACTGCCACATGCAGCTTGTTAACAGCGGTCGTTCATCGTGATGACCGCTCGAGAACGTGCCCGATCAGCTACGTTGGCTTGAAAACAATAGTGTGGGGTTTAGTTCTTCGGTGCCGATATATGGATTGGCAAGGATCGCAAGAATCCACAGGCTGATCGAAGCCGTTGCCGAATAAAGTAACAAGGCATGCCTCCCAGCCCGCACCCGATCCGCATGGGTCGAGGCAATAGTGGCGATAGTCAGGAATGTCAGCGCCAGTACAAGATACCATTTATACTGGTCGATGGACGTGTTAGCGATAGCGATGCGATCATTGCGAGCATTCTGAAGCTCGTTAAAATCATGAATGAGCTGAGATACGATCGGAGTGGGCGTGCCATCACTGGCCACTGTTTGGACAACGGAACGAATGGCAAGAAGCGACCTCTCCACTTTCGGCGAAGGTTCTATATTATCGTCGGTTCCCCATTCATCGGAAACCACCAGGGCCCGATAGGTTTCTACTGCACTCTTAAGCCTCGCATTGTTCAGCACCGTGGGATGAGCAGTGCCCAGCATTCGAAAAATTGCAGATCGTTCGTTGCTGGTCGCGAGATCGGCTCGGGAATTGAGCGTCCATGCGTCTGCAGCGACGAAGCCAAGAGATAAAGCCCATGCGGTGGAAATGGTCCCGATAAAAGCACCAATGGGTACCGAAGTAGGGTCTTTCGACGCACGCGCAGCTCGCAATCCCAAAAGGAGCCACCCACAAGCATATAAAAATGCCCCCAAAATGCAAAATGCCAAAAATGATACGTAAATCGACAGACCCAGTAATGTGGCCATGAACGCCCCCCAAAAATATGTTGTTAAAACTCACTATAAAGCGTGAGTAAATAAACCGTATTCCAATAAATAAAATTTGACACCACTCCCCCGGTTTATCGCACCGTTGCTTCGCGATTACACAGGGTTAAAGCGCATCTTCTCTCAAAACGTTGCACAATTTTCGCGGGGACACCATACTGAGCTTTATAATTCTCGTTTTACGAATTGATTACGAAGATCGGTATATTAAACGATGGGGTTTCTTCGATTCTATCATTTTGGGCTGGGGCAAATAATTGAGACTAGGAGCAGAAGTCAACCGTGTTAAAACACAACGGTCAAGTGAGAAAAGTTCGTTCCTTTCTATTGCCATTGTAATTGTTACGGCGTCAATTTTCGGCCTCACCTACAGCCTAACGGCTCCACTGGTGGCGCAGATCCTCATGAAAAGTGGTCTGACGGAAACACTTGTCGGTGCTAATGCTGCCATGCATGCGCTTGGCGTCCTGTGCATAGCCCCCTTTCTTTCGGGGCTGGCTATCCGCTACAAGCCAGAACATCTCATTATGACCGCGCTGCTGTCATCGGCGTTGCTTCTGATTCTGTTTCCACTGGTGCCAAATATCTGGCTTTGGTTTCCACTGCGTTTCCTGCTGGGAGTTTCTGCCGAAATTCTGTTTGTGTTGACTGAAACCTGGACCAGTGAGTTGAGCAACGATAAAAATCGCGGTCGCATCATGGCGACCTATACGGCCTCGCTCTCGCTGGGCTTTGCCGGTGGCCCGCTGATCCTGTCGTTTACGGGATTTGAAGGGCTGGTACCATTTGCGATTGGCGCGGTCGTCGCCCTCCTTGCTTTTGTCATCATGAGCCTGCCGGGACTACGCCAGCTTGAAATGGCTCAGCATAAAAGTTCGCATTTCTTACGAATGATACGACTGTCTCCCATTGCAATGGGAACAACGGCCATCAATTCGGCCGTTGAAACAGCCGGGCTGTCCTTCCTCGCCATTTATGCCACGCGGCTTGGCTGGAACGAAACCGAAGGCGCACAACTGATCACGGTTCTCATGGTGGGCGCCATCGCGTTACAGCTTCCCATAGGCTGGCTATCAGACAAGATGAACCGGGCTACACTGATGATTGCCCTAACGGCGGTCTCCGCAATAACGGCATTTCTCTGGCCCCTGCTTCTGTCGGCCGGCTGGCTGGCCTACCCAGCTTTGTTCATCTGGGGTGGAATTTTCGTTGGTATTTACACAACAATGCTCGCCATTATCGGTTCGCAGTTCCGTGGGTCGGACCTTATCAGCGTCTATGCGGCGATGGGACTATTCTGGGGCGGCGGTGCCTTGCTGGGACCGATGCTGGCCGGCGGTTTTCTGGACTTGATGCAGCACGGCCTACCTATCTTTGTGGGAATGGCCTGCGCCGTCTTCATGATGTTCGCCCTGATCGTAAAGCGTTCGCTGAAACCCAGCGGAGACCCTCAGACATGATACGCATCATTCTTATTCTGCTCGGCCGCGAAATTATTCAACGCCACTGGAAAATATTGCTCATCACCGGCGGCGTTTGGCTTCTCCTCGGCACATTCATTGCTATAGATGCACTGGATGGAAAGACCGTCATTCCATCACGCTTTTTTGGCTATTTCCTGCTCCCTGAAGCTATCGTCGGCCTTCTGGCTGCCGCGGGTAGTCAGGGAACGGCGAGACGAATGCGTGTCGTGCAGGGCGTCGCATTGTTCTCGGTCGCCTTACTGATTATCAGCGCCACCCCTGCCAGCCACTTTACGCTCGCCATGGTACTGGGGTTCTGCTTCCTCGTGGATGGCAGCGTGCGGATTGGCAGTGCATGGGTTGTACGTTATCCTCGCTGGCGGCTGGGGCTGATTGGCGGCATCGCTGAAGTCTGCATCGCCATCGCGACGCTTCAGCCATGGCCAACGTGGTATGCTGGAACAGTTGCCTTCAATGTTGGCGCTGTCATGATTTTGACCAGCCTTGGCATATTGAATATTGCAACGCGGCTACGCCGACTGGAAGAAGGCGCCGCGATCAGCAGCATCTTCAATAGAAATCAATTTTGGAACAAGCCTGTTTCTAGTCCACTCAACTATCGCAGCGAGTTGATCGTTCATGTCTGGACTCCTACGGGTCTGGCCATGACCCCGCTTCATCAAAGGGCTATCAATCGATATATCGCAGCTGTCGATACAAACGGCGTGATTTCTACGGGCCATGCAGCGCTGGAAATGACCCCAAACGTCTATATCAGCCATTATCCAGCGGTAGAGATCGACCGATCGCCGGATGAATTCACCCGGACATTGCGCGCAACCGCAGACAACAACGTTCCCGGACGTTTCCTGCCAAGCTATCAGCAAGAATCCGCCGAATGGTGCCAATCGACGGTGCAGGTGGTGATCAAGAATATCGACGCATCGCGATTGAATGCATTCTGGCAACATTACAGCGCAGACAACACCTATAATCTCACAAACCGCAATTGCTCAAGTGCGGTTGCGGATGCTCTGGATGCAGCGCTGGAAGGTGTTTATCGTGACCACAACTGGCCAATAATGACAGCGTTGCGCGCGATCATTTATCCTGAGCTATGGGCAGCGGGACTGATGCGCAAACGCGC
>NZ_JAPHAV010000040.1 GCF_026241335.1 Ochrobactrum chromiisoli
GAGCCGCACACACAATTCGCTACCATCGCCTCGAAGCTTTCGATGCATGGAAAATTGCGGCCTGTTTCGCCTGAATATCTACGAGCCCCTGGCCTTTCCGGCCAGAGAAACTTAACGTGACAACACCTTTCCAGCAAAAGTGCGGAGCGGTTTTGCGTAGGATAATACGTAAAACAAAGAGATAGAGCTGTTCCAATGACTCCGTATGAACTGGAACCGCTCTAGATCGCATAAAGAAAAACGGCGGAACTCTCGTTCCGCCGTTTTTTATTGTCAGTGAGCCTGGCCGTTGCGGACTGCCGCGACATCTGCCGCCTTTACCGGGCCTGCACTGTTACCCCATGCCGAGCGGACGAATGTGGCCAGTTCGGCAACTTCATCATCCGACAGGCGGTCGGCATAACCCTGCATCACAAGACGCATCGGACGCTTCGCCGTGGACGGAACCTCGGCGCCATGCAGGATGATCGAGATCAACGGCTTCGTTTCCGAACCCGTCACAAGATCATTACCGGCAAGCTCAGGGAAGATTCCCGGCGCGCCCTTGCCGGTCACGAAATGACAGGCTGCACAGCTATCAATGTAGAGACGCGCGCCAAGAGGCATGTCCGGAGAAGCTTCCGTCAGCATCTTTGTCGTTGCTTCACCGTCGGCATCCGCCGGCGCTGCTGGCAATGCCATCGACGCCTTTGAAGCAAAGCTCTGCGGCACTTCGACGGCTGCGCCGTCGATCCCCTTCAGGAACGCTGCAATCGCCAGATTATCGGCATCGGTCAGATGCTGCAGCGAATGTTCGACCGCGAGGCCCATTTCGCCATTGGCTGTGGAATAGGAGTTGCGGCCCGTCGCAAGGTAGGTCGCCAGTTCCTCGATGGACCATTTCTGCGGAGCGGAATTAGCGCCGCGCAGAGACGGTGCATTCCAGCCATCGACAACGCCACCGGTGAGGAAGCCCTTGTCACCGACCTGCGTGCCGCTTTGCGCCATCAGCGAATTACGCGGGCTGTGGCAGGCGGCGCAGTGTGCCGGTCCCTCGACCAGATATTGTCCGCGATCCTCTGCTTCGGATTTGCCAGCAGCCTTGAAGCCCGCTTCCTGGCCGAGAGCCAGCCAGTTCCAGGCGCGAATGCCGAAACGCATGTTGAACGGGAAGCCAAGCTTGGTTTCCTGAACGACATTGTTCACCGGATCTACCTGATGCATGAAATAATCATACAGCGCACGGACGTCTTCTTCCGTCAGCTTGCGATAGTTCTCATATGGCATTGCCGGATAGAGATGCGAGCCGTCAGCACGAATGCCGTCATAAAGAGCGGCGCGAAACTGATCCAGCGTCCAGTTTCCAATGCCGGTTTCCTTGTCAGGCGTGATGTTGGTTGTCCAGATCGTGCCCATCGGGCTTGCAATCGGGCGGCCACCGGCAAAGGGCTTGCCGCCTTCCGCCGTATGGCAGGCCATACAGTCAGAGGCATACATGACGTATTGCCCCTGCCCTTCGGCGGGCTTCCAGTCTGCGGCCAGTTCCTTGGTCGGTTTAGTCAGTTGTACCGGCACGAAGATGAAGGCCAGCAGCGCGACAATCCCGATGACGACCAGAGCGCCGATTATGCGAAGAAAAGTTTTCATCACCATTCTCCTCAGATCAGCGGACGCGGATTGGACAGATATTGCGTGCGGATCGCATGCGCAGTCGAATAGGCAAGCCCGCCGAGCAGTCCCGTCGGATTGTACTGCGTGTTCTGCACGAAATTGCCTGCGCCGGTCATGAACACATTGTGCTTGTCCCAGGCCTGCGAATAACGGTTGACCACACCCTCACGCGGATTTTCCGACATGATATGGCCACCCGTATTGTGCGTCGTCTGATAAGGGCGCACGTCGTATTGCGCGCCTTCCTTCTTGAACGACGACTGCAACAGGTCCGGATTCATCGTCTTGGCCAGCTCTTCCATCTTGGTCTTCATATACTGGGTCATCCGAATATCATTCGGATTCCAGTTGAAGGTCATGCGCATGAGCGGGCGACCGTGACGGTCCTTGTAGGTCGGGTCCAGATCGAGGTGGTTGGTCCGGTAGGACATATGCGAACCATGGCTGCCGATGGACATGGCATGGCCGTACCATTCGGCGATGGCTTTTTTCCATGCCCCACCCCAGGCTGGTGTGCCCGACGGCAGCGGCATGCTGCGGATGGGCTGGCCGTTGGTCTGGCCCGCGCGCCAGTACGAACCGCCGATGAAGCCTTCCCGTCCGAAATCGATCTGGTTGACACCGAAATCGTCGATGCACATGCCGTTCGCGCCGGTGCCGATGAACGGATTGAACTCTTCGTCCTTGAAGAAGAGCGTCACGCCGCCATTCATCTGATAGGCATAATTACGCCCGGTCACACCTTCGCCCGTTGCCGGATCGTATGGCTGGCCGATGCCGGAAAGCAGCGCCAGATGCACGTTGTTGAGCGAGAAGGACGCAAGAATAACGATATCGGCGGGCTGGAACACTTCTTCCTGTGTCGCCTCATCGAAATAGGTCACGCCCGTAGCCGTCTTGCCATCCGGCGCCATTTCGACGCGCAGCACTTCCGACTCCGTGCGATAGGAGAAGTTCGGCATGCGTTTCAGCGCATCGAGAATTGCCGTCTGCGGGGAAGACTTGGAATACTGGTAGCAGCCGAAGCGCTCGCAGAAGCCGCAATGATTGCACGGCCCCATCTGCATGCCATATTCGTTGACATAGGCTGTCGACGCGATGCCGCCCGGCGACGGGAACGGGTGGTAACCCGCAGACTGTGCTGCATCGGCGAATTTGCGCCCATCCCAGGTCGTGTGCATCGGCGGCATGGGATAGTCGTTTGAACGCCATCCCTCGAACGGATTGCCGCCTTCAACGGTCCTGCCCTTGAGATTGCCAGCCTTGCCGGAAATGCCGGCAATACGCTCGAACCGGTCGAAGAAAGGTTCCAGCTCATCGTAGTGGATTGGATAATCGCCCAGAAGCATGTCTTCCGGAATGATCTGTTCGCCCCAGCGTTCCCTTACATAGGAGCGCAGGCGCAACTCTTCCGGCTGCGGACGCCAGTTCAGGCCGTTCCAGTGCGTACCCGCTCCGCCAACGCCGTTGCCCGGCAGGAACGAACCGAAGCTGCGATAAGGCAACGCAATTTCGTTCTCGTTGCGCCGAACCGTGACCGTCTGCTGGCTGGCGCGCTGCATCAGCTTGAGGCGCACGCCATATTTCAGCTCGTCGATCATGTTGGGATATTTGAAATCGGGGACCGTATTCTGGTCGTGGCCGCGCTCAAGCGCGACGATTTCAAGCCCTTCCTGAGCCAGTTCCATGGACAGAATGGCGCCGGTCCACCCGAGGCCGACGACGACCACGTCTTTTTTCTTTTCCTGACGTGCCATTGTTAAGCCCTCTCGCCCTTGATCGAAACCGGGCCTAGCGGATAGCGAACATTGTAGCGTTCGACCCATTCCTTGTAGCTGCCGCGCGCACCGGGGAAACCGATATAGCTCCACGCCTGCATGCCATGATTGCCGCCATACATCGGATCGGCGAAATAGCCTTCCTTGGTGTTCTGCAGCAGAACCGTGAAGAAGTCGCGCAGTTCAGGCTGCAAGCCGACCTCCCCTTTCTGTAGCGAGGTCAAAGCCGCGTCCTGCTGTTCGGCCGTGAGGGCTGCAAAAGCTGCGCCATGTTTCTGCTCGCACCACGCATTGAAGGCGGGAATGCCCTGCCGGTAAATCTGCGCCGGATTGAGCGGCGTTTGCCAGCCGCGCGTCGGATCGGCGGACGGATCGTGGGGACCGACCATGTACCAGTCATCCGCGCGGCCGAAATCGCCGGCAAGCTGGAGATCGATGAATACGGGAACACGGGCTTCGATGGCGCCGGGGCCATCCCCTTCGGACGGGATCAGTCGCGCCGTCGCGGCGAGAATGAAAGCCCATTCGACTTCATTGAAATATTGGCGTTCATATTCTTCAAGTGGAACCGGGGGAGTTTGTGGTTCCGCTTTGGCTGAGACAGCGAGCCCTGAAAGCATCACGCTTGCCGCGGAGGCTTTCAAAAAACTGCGACGACTCGGATATCCGGGAAGGTCGGTCATTGTCGTTTCCTGCCGATTTGGTGGGTAAGACTTTTTGAGGTGTTTCCGAGAAAATTCCACGATACGCAGACGAGAAACATACACGCTGGATACACATACCTCCAGAATAGTTCAAATAACTTGTACCCTAGTTGTGCATAACCAACCGGAGTTCTCTATAAAACTAGAGCCTTAGCGCAATCCGGAAAGGCCTGAAGAACGACGAAAATCCGGGCCGGTGATGCCACTCCATGCGCTTCTTTCACAATCACGTGAATACAAAACAAGCTTGCCGGATATTGCCCTTCCTGGCGGCCCGGCACTGACATCACGGCAGAATATGGCTCACCAGATCGGAACCTGCAGCAGCTTTTCACGTTGAAAGCGATGGCCGGAAGTGGCCATTATGATGCTGTCGCGGTTTTCACGCGACGGGAGCGAAACGAAGGGAGGTCAGAAAAATGAAGGCACGCACAGCGACTGTCGGTGATCTTGAAAGCGTTTTTCACGACCTTTCGAGGCGTATGGCGATTGAATATATCGCCGCTGGCAAGGATACCAAGGCAGCCTATGACAACCTGATGATGAACCTTCGGGAAGGTCGCGCGCATGCTTTGCTGCAAGGCGGCAAAGTGGTCGCAATCATTGCCTGGCACGAGGTCGATGGCGCGACGGATACGCTCTTTGCAGCGAAGGAAGAATTCTTCAACCGAAACACGGTGCGCTTCTGCAAGCAGCATATCCGGCAGATTCAAGCTTTGGCAGGCGATCTGCCTGTCCATTCGCGAAGCTGGCTCGACCGTTCCGACATCGTGAAATGGTTCAAGATCATCGGCTATGAGGAGAAGGGAACCGACAACGGCGCCCGGCTATTTGAACTGCCTGCCCGCCGCGACGGCATAGTCGCCGCGGCAGCGTAACTTTAACCTGGGCCCGGACGTGACTCAATCTATGAGGTGTTGTCACGTTAAGTTTCTCTGGCCGGAAAGGCCAGGGGCTCGTAGATATTCAGGCGAAACAGGCCGCAATTTTCCATGCATCGAAAGCTTCGAGGCGATGGTAGCGAATTGTGTGTGCGGCTC
>NZ_JAPHAV010000003.1 GCF_026241335.1 Ochrobactrum chromiisoli
CCACACGTAAACATCGGCACGATTGGTCACGTTGACCATGGTAAAACGTCGCTGACCGCAGCAATCACCAAGTACTTCGGCGATTTCAAAGCGTATGACCAGATCGACGCTGCGCCAGAAGAAAAGGCACGTGGTATCACCATTTCGACATCGCATGTTGAATATGAAACTGCTGCTCGTCACTACGCACACGTCGACTGCCCAGGCCACGCTGACTATGTTAAGAACATGATCACCGGTGCTGCACAGATGGACGGCGCGATCCTGGTTGTTTCGGCCGCTGACGGTCCGATGCCACAGACCCGTGAGCACATCCTGCTCGCTCGTCAGGTTGGTGTTCCTGCGATCGTTGTGTTCCTGAACAAGTGCGATCAGGTTGACGATGCTGAACTTCTCGAACTCGTAGAGCTCGAAGTTCGTGAACTTCTCTCGAAGTACGACTTCCCAGGCGATGAAACGCCAATCATCAAGGGCTCGGCTCTTGCTGCTCTGGAAGATTCTTCGAAGGAACTCGGCGAAGACGCAATCCGCAACCTGATGGCTGCTGTTGACGATTATATCCCAACACCAGAACGTCCAGTTGATCAGCCATTCCTGATGCCAATCGAAGACGTGTTCTCGATTTCGGGTCGTGGTACTGTTGTGACCGGTCGTGTTGAACGCGGCATCATCAAGGTTGGTGAAGAAGTTGAAATCGTTGGCATCAAGGCCACCGGCAAGACGACTGTTACCGGCGTTGAAATGTTCCGCAAGCTGCTCGATCAGGGCCAGGCTGGCGATAACATCGGTGCACTGGTTCGCGGTATTGGCCGTGAAGACGTTGAACGTGGTCAGGTTCTCTGCAAGCCAGGTTCGGTTAAGCCACACACCAAGTTCAAGGCAGAAGCTTACATTCTGACCAAGGACGAAGGTGGCCGTCACACACCATTCTTCACCAACTACCGTCCACAGTTCTACTTCCGTACGACGGACGTGACCGGTGTTGTTACCCTGCCAGAAGGCACGGAAATGGTTATGCCTGGCGACAACGTTACCGTTGACGTTACGCTGATCGTGCCGATCGCAATGGAAGAGAAGCTCCGCTTCGCTATCCGTGAAGGTGGCCGTACCGTTGGTGCAGGCATCGTCGCTTCGATCATCGAGTAATGAGATTTGACTGGCGGTTACGCCGCCAGTCTGGCATTTTAAATGCCAAATAGGGGTATAGCTCAGTTGGTAGAGCGACGGTCTCCAAAACCGTAGGTCGCGGGTTCGAACCCTGCTGCCCCTGCCATTTTTAAAACGGGTGCTTACGGCTTGACTGTGAGCGCCCGTTTTCTATATTCTGGAGCATAAGCCTGATCGGATTAAAACGAGGGGCGGTAAGATTATGCTTTATGTAGTCGGTCCTAGTGTGTTGGTCTCCTTCAATCAGATCAAAATGCTTTCAGGGTTGGATACATTTCCCGGCATGTTGGCCGGGTGAGCAGGGTCGCTGATACATGATTGAACGGTGTATTGAGCGAATTTCGTAAGGATCGGTGATCTCCGATAGGCCTGTATGGTATTCTTTTAACCAATGGGCTTGTTTTTTTTGAGAATCGATTCTATGTAACGTCAACAGACACGCGGTGCGTGGGGCTGAATCTTCAGCTTTGCGTACCGTATACGCGTGGGTTCCTGTTTTTGATTCGTTTTGGGTCGGAAATAGTGGTTCACCAAGCAAATAGAGTGGCAGATGGCATCCAAGACGAATCCGATCACCTTTTTTCAGCAGGTTCGCGCCGAAACGGCGAAAGTGACCTGGCCGACACGGCGTGAAACGATCATCTCGACGATCATGGTCGTGATCATGGCCTTTTTGGCTGCTACGTTCTTTTTTCTTGCCGATCAGCTTATGGCCTATGGCGTAGAATTTATACTTGGCCTTGGCCGCTAAGCAGGATTGGGGAGTTACGGGATGACAGCGCGCTGGTACATCGTTCACGCCTATTCCAACTTCGAAAAGAAGGTGGCCGAGGATATTCAAAGCAAGGCAGCTCAAAAAGGCCTTTCGAACCTTATTGAGCAGATTGTTGTGCCGACCGAGAAGGTTGTTGAAGTTCGCCGCGGCCGCAAGGTCGATGCTGAGCGCAAGTTCTTTCCGGGTTATGTTCTTGTTCAGGCGACGCTCACCGATGCTGTATTCTCGCTGATCAAGAATACGCCGCGTGTGACCGGGTTCCTTGGCGATTCAAAGCCGGTTCCTGTTTCGCAGAAGGAAGTGGATCAGATTCTGAATCAGGTTCAGGATGGTGCTGAGCGTCCGAAGACGTCTGTGACCTTTGAAATCGGTGAAAATGTCCGCGTTTCCGATGGTCCGTTTGCTTCGTTCAACGGCATTGTGCAGGAAGTTGATGAGGAGCGTGCGCGCCTCAAGGTTGAAGTTTCCATCTTCGGGCGTGCTACGCCTGTTGATCTTGAATACGGTCAGGTCGATAAGCTCTGATCGCTTTGCCCCTCGGGGCGTTCACCGTCAGCGGTGAATAAGGGTGGAAGGATAGGCGGCTTAGCCGGTCGCTGATTTCGCACCACCAAACTGCCAGTCAGTTTATCTGATGTCAGTCGAGAGCCGGGTTTCCGGCATTAATCGAGAACGCCGGTTTCCGGTATTTTTATGAAGGCAGAATGCAATGGCTAAGAAAATTGCAGGCCAGCTGAAGCTCCAGGTAGCAGCAGGTGCGGCCAATCCATCGCCTCCGATTGGTCCAGCTCTGGGTCAGCGCGGCATCAACATCATGGAATTCTGTAAGGCATTTAACGCTGCCACGCAGGAAATGGAAAAGGGTTCGCCTATTCCAGTCGTGATCACGTACTATCAGGATAAGTCTTTCACTTTTGTGATGAAGACGCCTCCGGTAACCTACTTCCTGAAGAAGGCTGCGAACCTCAAGTCCGGTTCGAAGGCTCCAGGCAAGGAAAAGGCCGGCACGATTGCGCGTGACAAGGTCCGCGAAATCGCTGAAGCGAAGATGAAAGATCTGAACGCAGCTGACATCGAAGCAGCTATGCGCATGGTCGAAGGTTCTGCCCGTTCGATGGGCCTGGAAGTGGTGGGCTAATACGATGGCGAAAATTTCCAAGCGCATTGCCAAGATCCGTGAAGGCGTTGATGTCAACAAGCTTTATGACCTGTCCGATGCAATCGGTCTGGTTAAAGAACGCGCTGTTGCAAAGTTCGACGAAACCATCGAAATCGCAATGAACCTCGGCGTTGACCCTCGTCATGCCGATCAGATGGTTCGTGGCGTTGTCAACCTTCCTAACGGCACTGGTCGTACTGTTCGCGTTGCTGTTTTTGCACGTGGCGACAAGGCTGAAGAAGCAAAGAAGGCTGGCGCTGACATCGTTGGTGCAGAAGAGCTGTTTGAAACCGTCAATAGCGGCAAGATCGAATTTGATCGCTGCATTGCCACCCCTGACATGATGCCACTCGTTGGTCGTCTTGGTAAGGTACTCGGCCCACGCGGTCTGATGCCAAACCCGAAGGTTGGTACTGTGACTGTCGATGTTGCAGCAGCTGTTACCGCTTCTAAGGGCGGCGCTGTTGAGTTCCGCGTTGAAAAGGCTGGTATCATCCACGCCGGTATCGGCAAGGTTTCCTTCGACAATCAGAAGCTCGAAGAAAACATCAAAGCCTTTGCTGATGCAGTTATCAAGGCGAAGCCTTCGGCTGCTAAGGGTGAATACGTTAAGCGCGTATCGATTTCTTCGACCATGGGCGTTGGCGTCAAGGTCGATCCGGCAACCGTTAAGGTCGTCGCTTAATTTCAGGGCTCCGGTTCGCCGGAGCCTTTGCCTGACCTTTCGGGGAGGGCAGTGGTCGCACGCCGGTGCTGCATAAGCAGTCGAAAGTGCAGAAATTCCGGATCGCAAGATCCGGATAGCCGGACGAAAGTCCGGTTATCCTGTCCGAGATTGCAGGCGGATCGAAACCTCCGGGTCAGATCCTTAAACCTATGGCCTGCATGAGACGTGGAATAACCCTGTTTCGCACGAATGTGCATGCAAGGTTTGAACCGTAGTTGCCTTTGAGTGAAGCCCGGTTTCCGGGATAGCTGAAGGGGACAGGATCCTCGAGCGTCGGGCCAGCTGTGAAGCTCGTCCGACAAAGGCAACCCGGCAGGATCATGTGATCCTGTCTACTGGAGAGAGACAGTGGATAGAGCGGAAAAACGCGAATTTGTCTCGTGGCTGAACGGTGCTTTTAAAGAGTCCGGTTCGGTCGTCGTGGCCCACTATACCGGTCTCACTGTTGCGCAGATGAGCGATCTTCGTTCAAAGATGCGTGACGCTGGTGGTACCGTTAAAGTCGCGAAAAACCGCCTTGCCAAGATCGCTCTTCAGGGCACGGAATCGGAAGGCATTGCTGATCTGTTCACAGGTCAGACGGTTGTTGCTTATGCAAACGACCCAATTGCTGCTCCGAAAGTAGCCGTCGAATTCGCCAAGGTTAACGACAAGCTCGTTATCCTCGGTGGTGCAATGGGTGCAACGACACTGAACGCCGATGGCGTCAAGTCGCTTGCTTCGCTCCCATCGCTCGACGAACTGCGCGCAAAGCTGGTTGGAATGATCCAAACCCCGGCTCAGCGTCTCGCAGTACTTACCAGCGCACCAGCGGGCCAGATCGCTCGCGTTATTGGCGCGCACGCCCGGAAGAACGAGGCGGCGTAAGGCCGTTTTTCGCTGTCAATTGTTCAAACCTTGAAACTAAGGAAATATCAAAATGGCTGATCTCGCAAAGATCGTTGACGACCTGTCGGCTCTGACCGTTCTCGAAGCTGCAGAACTTTCGAAGCTTCTGGAAGAAAAGTGGGGCGTTTCGGCTGCTGCTCCTGTAGCAGTTGCTGCTGCTGGCGCTGCTCCTGCTGCTGCTGCTGAAGAAAAGACCGAGTTTGACGTCGTTCTCGCTGACGGTGGCGCAAACAAGATCAACGTGATCAAGGAAGTTCGCGCGATCACTGGTCTCGGCCTCAAGGAAGCTAAGGACCTCGTTGAAGCAGCTCCTAAGGCTGTCAAGGAAGGCGCTTCCAAGGACGAAGCTGAAAAGATCAAGGCACAGCTCGAAGCAGCTGGCGCTAAGGTTGAACTTAAGTAAGTTCGCTTTTCTGGCGGATGGTTTCCATCCGCCAGTTCAACTCTGGGCTTGCATCTGGAGTAAATGCATGAAAAGAAACGAAAAGTGCGGAAATAGGTTCTCTTTATGCAAATCATAGTCAGGGCGATTTTATCTACGACGTTCTGATCCTTTTAAACCCTTTTTCTGATGGCCTTGATCAGGCTTTCAGAAAACGGGTTTAGCCCGTTAGAAGGACCGCCGAGAGGCGGCGCACGATAAAGGCCGCAAGGCGTGAGCAAGCCGTAAGGCTATAGAACGAGGAGCGACGATGGCTCAGACCCATTCTTTCAATGGTCGCAAGCGCGTACGCAAATTTTTCGGCAAGATTCCCGAGGTCGCGGAAATGCCTAACCTCATTGAGGTTCAAAAGGCATCTTACGACCAGTTCCTCATGGTTGAGGAACCTGCTGGCGGGCGTTCTGACGAGGGTTTGCAGGCGGTTTTCAAGTCTGTTTTCCCAATCCAGGATTTCTCCGGCGCTTCAATGCTGGAATTCGTTCGTTACGAATTCGATGCACCAAAATTCGACGTTGACGAATGCCGTCAGCGCGATTTGACGTATTCGGCACCTCTCAAGGTGACGCTGCGTCTCATCGTGTTCGATATTGATGAAGATACCGGCGCGAAGTCCATCAAGGACATCAAGGAGCAGGACGTTTACATGGGCGATATGCCGCTCATGACAGACAACGGCACCTTCATCGTCAATGGTACGGAACGTGTTATCGTTTCGCAGATGCACCGTTCACCGGGTGTGTTCTTCGATCACGACAAGGGTAAGACGCACTCCTCGGGCAAGCTTCTGTTTGCTGCGCGCGTTATTCCTTACCGTGGCTCGTGGCTTGACATCGAATTCGATGCCAAGGACGTGGTCTATGCGCGTATCGATCGTCGACGCAAGCTTCCGGCTACGACACTGCTAATGGCGCTCGGCATGGACGGCGAGGAAATCCTTTCGACGTTCTATAACACTGTCACCTATTCGCGTGACGGTGAAAACTGGCGTATCCCTTATTCGGTTGACCGCTTCAAGGGTATGAAGATCATCTCCGATCTCGTCGATGCGGACACAGGTGAAGTCGTTCTCGAAGCTGGCAAGAAGCTGACCGCGCGCTCCGCAAAGCAGCTTGCTGAAAAGGGCCTGAAATTCATCAAGGCAACCGAAGACGATCTTTTCGGTTCGTACCTTGCTGAAGATACCGTCAATTACGCAACCGGTGAGATTTATCTCGAAGCTGGTGACGAAATCGACGAAAAGGTTCTCAAGACGCTTCTCGACACAGGTGTGGAAGAGATCAAGGTTCTCGATATTGATCACATCAATATCGGTGCGTATATCCGTAACACGCTGGCCGTCGACAAGAACGAAAGCCGTCAGGAAGCACTGTTCGACATCTACCGCGTTATGCGTCCTGGTGAACCGCCGACAATGGACTCGGCTGAAGCCATGTTCAATTCGCTGTTCTTTGATGCTGAACGCTACGACCTTTCCGCTGTTGGTCGCGTGAAGATGAACATGCGTCTTGATCTGGATGCAGAAGACACCGTGCGCGTTCTGCGCAAGGAAGACATTATTGCTGTCGTCAAGATGCTCGTTGAACTGCGCGATGGCCGCGGTGAAATCGATGACATCGACAACCTCGGCAACCGTCGTGTGCGTTCGGTCGGCGAACTGATGGAAAATCAGTATCGTGTCGGTCTTCTGCGCATGGAACGTGCGATCAAGGAACGTATGTCCTCGATCGAAATCGACACGGTCATGCCGCAGGATCTGATCAACGCGAAGCCTGCTGCTGCAGCTGTTCGTGAATTCTTCGGCTCCTCGCAGCTGTCGCAGTTCATGGATCAGACCAATCCGCTTTCGGAGATCACCCATAAGCGCCGTCTTTCGGCTCTTGGACCTGGTGGTTTGACCCGTGAGCGTGCTGGCTTTGAAGTCCGCGACGTGCATCCGACCCACTATGGCCGTATCTGCCCGATTGAAACGCCGGAAGGCCCGAATATCGGTCTGATCAACTCGCTCGCAACTTTTGCCCGCGTCAACAAGTACGGCTTTATCGAAAGCCCGTACCGCAAGGTTGTCGATGGTAAGGTCACGTTCGACGTTGTCTATCTTTCGGCCATGGAAGAAGCAAAGCACTCGGTTGCTCAGGCAAATGTTGAGCTTGATGAGAATGGCAGTTTCGTAGACGAATTCGTCATCTGCCGTCATGCCGGCGAAGTGATGATGACGCCACGTGAAAACGTGGATCTGATGGACGTTTCGCCAAAGCAGCTCGTTTCGGTTGCTGCAGCGCTTATTCCGTTCCTCGAAAACGACGATGCGAACCGCGCTCTTATGGGTTCGAACATGCAGCGTCAGGCTGTTCCGCTTGTGCGTGCGGAAGCACCATTCGTCGGAACCGGCATGGAAGCGGTTGTTGCGCGTGACTCTGGTGCCGCTATTGCCGCTCGTCGCGGTGGTGTGGTCGATCAGGTTGACGCAACGCGTATCGTTATCCGCGCTACCGAAGACCTCGATCCGTCGAAGTCGGGCGTTGATATCTATCGTCTGCAGAAGTTCCAGCGTTCGAACCAGTCGACCTGTATCAACCAGCGTCCGCTTGTGCGCGTTGGTGATCCGATCGGTAAGGGCGACATCATTGCTGATGGTCCGTCAACTGATCTCGGCGATCTGGCTCTTGGCCGTAACGTGCTCGTCGCGTTCATGCCTTGGAACGGCTACAACTATGAAGACTCGATCCTCCTGTCGGAGAAGATCGTTTCGGAAGACGTCTTCACCTCGATTCACATTGAGGAATTCGAAGTTGCGGCACGTGACACCAAGCTTGGACCTGAGGAAATCACCCGCGATATTCCGAATGTTTCGGAAGAAGCGCTGAAGAACCTCGACGAAGCTGGTATCGTATACATCGGCGCTGAAGTGCATCCTGGCGACATTCTTGTCGGCAAGATCACGCCGAAGGGTGAAAGCCCGATGACGCCGGAAGAAAAGCTTCTGCGCGCTATCTTTGGTGAAAAGGCTTCGGACGTCCGTGACACCTCGATGCGTATGCCTCCGGGAACATACGGTACTATTGTTGAAGTTCGTGTATTCAATCGCCACGGCGTTGAAAAAGACGAACGTGCAATGGCGATTGAACGCGAAGAGATCGAACGTCTTGCCAAGGACCGCGACGACGAACAGGCGATTCTCGACCGTAACGTTTACGGCCGTCTCGTTGACATGATCGACGGTAAGGTTGCAGCCGCTGGCCCTAAGGGCTTCAAGAAGGGCACAACCATTACACGTGATCTCATCACCGAGTATCCGCGTTCGCAGTGGTGGCAGTTTGCTGTCGAAGACGAAAAGCAACAGGGCGAACTTGAAGCTCTGCGTGGCCAGTACGACGAATCCAAGAAGCTGCTCGAAGCACGCTTCATGGACAAGGTCGAAAAGGTACAGCGCGGCGACGAGATGCCTCCAGGCGTCATGAAGATGGTCAAGGTCTTTGTTGCTGTGAAGCGCAAGATCCAGCCAGGCGACAAGATGGCTGGCCGTCACGGCAACAAGGGTGTGGTATCCCGCATTCTGCCTGTCGAAGACATGCCGTTCCTCGAAGACGGTACGCATGCCGATATCGTGTTGAACCCGCTTGGCGTTCCAAGCCGCATGAATGTGGGCCAGATTCTGGAAACGCATCTGGGCTGGGCTTGTGCTGGCATGGGCAAGAAGATCGGTGAGCTTCTTGATGTTTATCGCAAGACGGCAGATATTCAGCCGCTGCGCGATACACTGGAGCACATCTATCCAGACAACGACCGCAATGAACCGGTCCGGTCTTATGATGACGATGCTGTCCTCATGCTGGCCAATCAGGTGAAGCGCGGCGTGTCGATTGCAACGCCGGTGTTTGATGGTGCGGTGGAAGCCGACATCAATGCGATGTTGACCGATGCAGGTCTTGCGACTTCTGGTCAGTCGACGCTGTATGATGGACGTACGGGTGAACCGTTCGATCGTCAGGTGACTATGGGCTACATCTATATGTTGAAGCTCCACCACCTGGTCGACGACAAGATCCACGCACGTTCCATTGGACCTTACTCGCTCGTCACCCAGCAGCCGCTTGGTGGTAAGGCGCAGTTCGGTGGTCAGCGCTTCGGTGAAATGGAGGTCTGGGCTCTGGAAGCATACGGTGCGGCTTACACGCTGCAGGAAATGCTTACAGTCAAGTCCGATGACGTTGCAGGCCGTACCAAGGTCTACGAAGCGATTGTTCGTGGCGATGATACGTTTGAAGCCGGTATTCCAGAAAGCTTCAACGTTCTTGTCAAGGAAATGCGTTCGCTCGGTCTCAATGTCGAGCTGGACGATACACGCGACGAGCAGCCGGCACTTCCGGACGCGGCGGAATAAAAACATCAAGGCGCGCCATGGTTCTGCCGTGGCGCGCCCGTAAGGTGTTTCCAGCAAACGTGTAAAATGTTTTGCGCTCACGAAATGCCGAACGGAATGTGCAGTGAAAACTGCGTAATACCGCGATTTCTTTTCAAGATGGCAGGGATTTTCAGCCTGTCATTGACGACACACAGGGCGGCGGATCGCCCTCAAGGAGAACGGCATGAACCAAGAGGTCATGAATCTTTTCAATCCTCAGGCTCCGGCACAGACGTTCGATTCCATCAGAATCTCGATTGCCAGCCCTGAGAAGATTCTGTCCTGGTCATACGGCGAGATCAAGAAGCCGGAGACGATCAACTATCGTACGTTCAAGCCAGAACGCGATGGTCTCTTCTGCGCGCGTATCTTTGGCCCGATCAAGGATTATGAATGCTTGTGCGGCAAGTACAAGCGTATGAAATACAAAGGCATTATCTGCGAAAAGTGCGGCGTGGAAGTTACGCTGTCGCGCGTTCGCCGTGAGCGCATGGGCCATATCGAACTGGCGGCGCCAGTTGCGCATATCTGGTTTTTGAAGTCGCTGCCATCGCGCATCGGTACGCTTTTGGATATGACGCTCAAGGATATTGAGCGCGTTCTGTATTTTGAAAACTACATTGTTACCGAACCGGGCCTGACTTCGCTGAAGGAGCATCAGCTTCTTTCGGAAGAAGAATATATGATTGCCGTCGATGAATTCGGCGAAGATCAGTTCACAGCCCTGATTGGTGCGGAAGCTATCTTTGAACTTCTGGCTTCGATGGATCTTCCAAACATCGCTGCAGATCTGCGCGTTGATCTGGCAGAAACTACATCGGAACTGAAGACCAAGAAGCTGATGAAGCGTCTCAAGATCGTTGAGAACTTCATGGAATCTGGCAACCGTCCTGAATGGATGATCATGAAGATCGTTCCGGTTATTCCACCGGATCTGCGTCCTCTGGTTCCACTGGACGGCGGTCGTTTTGCGACGTCCGATCTCAACGACCTTTACCGTCGCGTGATCAACCGTAACAACCGTCTGAAGCGTCTGATCGAGCTGCGCGCTCCAGGCATCATTATCCGTAACGAAAAGCGCATGTTGCAGGAAGCTGTTGACGCGCTGTTCGATAACGGTCGCCGTGGACGCACGATCACGGGTGCTAACAAGCGTCCGCTGAAGTCGCTCTCCGATATGCTCAAGGGCAAGCAGGGTCGCTTCCGTCAGAACCTTCTTGGTAAGCGCGTCGACTATTCGGGTCGTTCGGTTATCGTGACCGGTCCTGAACTGAAGCTGCACCAGTGCGGTCTGCCGAAGAAGATGGCGCTTGAGCTGTTCAAGCCATTCATCTACGCACGTCTTGATGCCAAGGGGTATTCCTCGACTGTCAAGCAGGCGAAGAAGCTGGTTGAAAAGGAACGTCCGGAAGTTTGGGATATCCTTGACGAAGTCATCCGTGAGCATCCGGTTCTTCTGAACCGTGCGCCGACGCTGCACCGTCTTGGTATTCAGGCATTCGAACCCACGCTGATCGAAGGCAAGGCCATTCAGCTGCATCCGCTCGTCTGTACAGCATTTAATGCTGACTTTGACGGTGACCAGATGGCTGTCCACGTTCCGCTGTCGCTGGAAGCGCAGCTTGAAGCCCGCGTGCTGATGATGTCCACCAACAACATTCTGCACCCGGCAAACGGCGCGCCGATCATCGTTCCTTCGCAGGACATGGTTCTTGGTCTCTATTATCTGTCAATCGTGGCAGACAAGGAGCCGGGCGAGGGCATGATGTTTGCCGATATGGGCGAACTTCAGCATGCTCTTGAAAACAAGGTTGTCACGCTGCACACCAAGATCAAAGGTCGTTTCAAGACTGTTGATGCAGAAGGCAATGTCGTTTCCAAGGTTTATGATACGACGCCGGGCCGTCTGATTACTGGTGAGCTTCTGCCGAAGCATCCGAACGTGTCGTTTGACATCTGTAATCAGGAGATGACCAAGAAAAACATCTCCAAGATGATCGACCACGTTTACCGCCATTGCGGTCAGAAAGAGACGGTGATTTTCTGCGATCGCATCATGCAGCTTGGCTTTGCCCATGCATGTCGTGCCGGTATTTCGTTCGGTAAGGATGACATGGTCATTCCTGACTCGAAAGCCAAGATCGTTGCAGAGACCGAAGCTCTGACGACCGAATACGAACAGCAGTACAATGACGGCCTGATCACTCAGGGCGAAAAGTACAACAAGGTCGTTGATGCCTGGGGTAAAGCGACTGACAAGATCACCGAAGAAATGATGGCCCGCATTAAGGCTGTTGAATTTGATCCGGTGACCGGTCGTCAGAAGCAGATGAACTCGGTTTACATGATGTCGCATTCGGGTGCCCGTGGTTCGGTCAACCAGATGCGTCAGCTTGGCGGTATGCGCGGTCTTATGGCCAAGCCGTCGGGTGAAATCATCGAAACCCCGATCATCTCGAACTTCAAGGAAGGTCTGACCGTGAACGAGTACTTCAACTCGACACACGGTGCCCGTAAGGGTCTTGCTGATACGGCCTTGAAAACGGCTAACTCGGGTTACCTGACACGTCGTCTCGTTGACGTTGCACAGGATGCGATTATTTCGGAAGTCGATTGCGGTGCCGAAATCGGTCTCACCATGCAGCCAATCGTCGATGCGGGTCAGATCGTTGCTCCAATCGGACAGCGCGTTCTGGGTCGTACGGCCCTTGATCCGATCCTGCATCCTGCAACCGGCGATGTTATCGTTGAAGCTGGCCGCATGATTGAGGAAAAGGACGTCGAAGTCATCGAAAAGGCTGGCATTCAGTCGATCCGTATTCGCTCGGCTTTGACCTGTCAGACGCGTAACGGCGTTTGCGCCAAGTGCTATGGTCGTGACCTTGCACGCGGCACACCGGTTAACCAGGGTGAAGCTGTTGGCGTTATCGCTGCACAGTCGATCGGTGAGCCGGGCACGCAGCTTACCATGCGTACCTTCCACTTGGGTGGTACGGCTCAGGTTGTCGATAGTTCGTATCTTGAAGCTTCGTATGAAGGCACCGTTAAGCTGCGTAACCGCAATGTGGTTCGCAACTCCGATGGCAACCTCGTTGTCATGGGCCGTAACATGGCGGTTCTGATTGTTGATGCTTCGGGCAAGGAACGTGCGGTTCACCGTGTAACCTATGGTTCACGTCTGTTCGTTGACGAAGGTGATGCAGTCAAGCGCGGTCAGCGTATTGCTGAGTGGGATCCGTACACCCGTCCTATCCTGACGGAAGTCGAAGGCTATATCGAGTTTGAAGATCTCGTTGATGGTCTTTCGGTTTCGGAAACGGCGGACGAATCCACGGGTATCACAAAGCGCGTCGTCATTGACTGGCGTTCGACACCACGTGGCGCGGACCTCAAGCCGGCTATGGTCATCAAGGACAAGAGCGGCAAGATCGCAAAGCTGTCGAAGGGTGGCGAAGCGCGCTTCCTGCTCTCGGTGGAAACGATCCTTTCGTTCGAGCCGGGTGCTCATGTTAACGCCGGTGACGTTATTGCGCGTCTGCCGATGGAAAGCGCAAAGACCAAGGATATTACCGGTGGTCTGCCACGCGTTGCGGAACTGTTCGAAGCTCGTCGTCCGAAGGACCATGCCGTCATCGCAGAGATTGATGGTACTGTCCGCTTCGGTCGCGATTACAAGAACAAGCGTCGCATCATCATCGAGCCAAACGACGATACGGTTGAGCCCGTTGAGTATCTGATCCCTAAGGGTAAGCCGTTCCATCTTCAGGATGGTGACGTTATCGAAAAGGGTGAATACATCCTCGACGGTAATCCTGCACCGCATGACATTCTGGCCATCAAGGGCGTGGAAGCACTTGCTTCTTACCTCGTGAACGAAATCCAGGAAGTCTATCGTCTTCAGGGCGTTCTGATCAACGACAAGCACATTGAAGTGATTGTTCGTCAGATGCTTCAGAAGATCGAAATTACGGAGCCGGGCGATACTGGTTACCTCACGGGTGATCACGTTGACCGTATTGAGCTTGACGAAGTGAATGATCGTCTGATCGAAGAAGGCAAGAAGCCAGGTTCGGGTAATCCGGTTCTGCTTGGTATTACCAAGGCTTCGCTGCAGACTCCTTCGTTCATCTCTGCTGCGTCGTTCCAGGAAACCACCCGCGTGCTTACCGAAGCTGCGGTTGCGGGCAAGATGGACACGTTGCAGGGGCTCAAGGAAAACGTCATTGTCGGCCGTCTCATCCCGGCTGGTACTGGCGGCATGACCAACCAGATCCGCCGCATTGCAACGGCTCGCGACGATCTCATCATCGACGAGCGCCGCAAGTCGACCGGTTCAACAGAAGCGAACGCGATGTTGACCGACATGACCAACAACGCAGCCGAATAGGCTGAGTGTTTGAACAAATAAAAAAGGCCGCCTTTCGGGGCGGCCTTTTTACGTTTGGATCAAAAGAAAAGGGCGGTTTGAAACCGCCCTTTGTCATTGGGAAAGCCGTTAACCGCTTTGCAGTTCGGCTATCCGCTACTTATTCCTCTTCGTCGTCGCCATCGAATTCGATGAGCGCGACTTCACCGGTCAGTGCTGTCTGCCAGGCACTCTTGTGTGGCTCTTCTTCCGGTTCTTCGGTGATTGTGCCCATCTCAACCAGCTCGGCTTCGTGATAGCCTTCTTCGGCGAGGATTGCGAGAACCGTCTGAACGAGATCTTCATCGTCGCCGGATTTCAGAAGAATATGGACTTCGATCGATTCCTCTTCACCTTCGTTCCAGACGTCGGCGATCACCAGATGGACAACCGGCGAATCGTTCTCTGTGGATGTGGGGGTGGATGACATTGAGAATTCCTTAATATTGTGTTGTTTTTCGACTCGGATGTGCTTCAATAGCGGCTGTTGGGGCCTTATGCTATGCTGGCACATGAAAATGACAGTTTTGCCGCGAAATAATCGCGATAGGCGGCTGAATGCGGCGCAATAACCTGTCCGGCAGGCACCAAAACGCGGCTTTGCGGCCTTTTGGTAAAGAAACTTAATGTCCTGCCCTTGACGAAACGCCCACAAACACGTATCAGCAGCCCATCTGAGCCGATGTGAGGCTGGCATTTTCGGAGCGACGCGCTCTGGAGTTCGCCTCAAACAGGGTTCGTTTTACGATCGAAATGCAACTTGCCGTTCGCATGAAGCTTTTGCTTCCTCTGCTTTTGTTCGGGGTGGCCGCTGATGGGGTGGCTGGTCCCGAATTTGTGCATGAGCACTCCGGTGAAACGGCCCTTATTGGGCGCCGATACGAGATTTTTTATAGAGGAAGGTTCAATGCCTACCGTAAACCAGTTGATCCGCAAGCCGCGTACTGCACCGGTAAAGCGTAATAAGGTTCCTGCTCTGCAGGCAAACCCACAGAAGCGCGGCGTTTGCACCCGTGTTTATACGACAACCCCTAAGAAGCCGAACTCGGCTCTTCGTAAGGTTGCCAAGATCCGTCTGACCAATGGCTTTGAAGTCATCGGTTACATTCCGGGTGAAGGTCACAACCTTCAGGAGCACTCCGTGGTTATGATCCGCGGCGGCCGCGTCAAGGATTTGCCGGGTGTGCGTTATCACATCATCCGCGGCGTACTTGATACCCAGGGTGTTAAGAACCGCAAGCAGCGTCGTTCCAAGTACGGTGCAAAGCGTCCTAAGTAAGAATTTTCCGGGGATACCGGCCGCCAGAATGGCGAGTTGAGCCCGATGTAATTGAAAGAATGAGACGAAATGTCCAGACGCCATAAAGCAGAAAAGCGTGAGATTAATCCGGATCCAAAGTTCGGTGATCTCGTTATCACGAAGTTCATGAATGCAGTTATGCTTCATGGCAAGAAGTCGGTTGCTGAAAGCATCGTATATGGTGCGCTTGAAGCAATCGAAGCCAAGGCGAAGTCAGAGCCGGTCGCGCTGTTCCATCAGGCGCTCGACAATGTTGCTCCGCATGTTGAAGTCCGGTCGCGCCGCGTTGGTGGTGCAACCTACCAGGTTCCGGTCGATGTGCGTTCAGAACGCCGCCAGGCACTTGCCATCCGCTGGCTGATCAATGCAGCTCGTGGTCGCAACGAAACAACGATGGTTGACCGTCTGTCCGGCGAATTGCTGGATGCGGCAAACAACCGTGGTTCCGCTGTCAAGAAGCGTGAAGACACGCATCGCATGGCAGAAGCCAACCGCGCGTTCTCGCATTACCGCTGGTAATCGTCGAACCCTATTCAAAGAGCAAAAACATGGCCCGCGAATATAAAATCGAAGACTACCGCAATTTCGGTATTATGGCTCACATCGACGCCGGTAAGACGACGATGACCGAGCGTATCCTGTTCTATACCGGTAAGAACCACAAGATTGGTGAAACCCATGATGGCGCGTCCACCATGGACTGGATGGAGCAGGAGCAGGAACGCGGTATCACCATCACGTCCGCTGCTACGACCACGTTCTGGCAGGGTCAGGATGGCAAGAAGCGCCGCTTCAACATCATCGACACCCCGGGCCACGTTGACTTCACGATTGAAGTTGAGCGTTCGCTCCGCGTTCTCGATGGCGCAATCGCTCTTCTCGATGCGAATGCTGGTGTTGAGCCGCAGACTGAAACTGTATGGCGTCAGGCTGAGAAGTACCACGTTCCACGTATGGTTTTCGTCAACAAGATGGACAAGATCGGTGCTGACTTCTACCGTTGCGTAGAAATGGTTGGCTCGCGTCTTGGTGCAGTCGCTCTTCCAGTTCAGCTGCCAATCGGTGCTGAAAACGAGTTTGAAGGCGTTATCGACCTTATCGAAATGAAGGCCCTGACTTGGGATGGCACAATCGGCGCATCTGCGACCGTTGGTGAAATTCCTGCAGACCTTAAGGATAAGGCTGAAGAATACCGCGAAAAGCTCATTGAGCTGGCAGTGGAAATCGATGAAGCTGCAATGGAAGCTTACCTCGAAGGCAACATGCCTACGAATGATGAGCTGCGTGCACTGATCCGCAAGGGCACCATCGACGTTAAGTTCCATCCTGTTCTTTGCGGTACAGCGTTTAAGAACCGTGGCATTCAGCCGCTTCTCGACGCTGTTGTTTCGTTCCTTCCTGCGCCGACCGATGTTCCTGCGATTAAGGGCATCGACGTTAAGACGGAAACCGAAACGACCCGTGAATCTTCGGATGAAGCACCACTTTCGATGCTCGCATTCAAGATCATGAACGATCCGTTCGTTGGTTCGCTGACATTCGCTCGTATCTATTCGGGCAAGCTGACCAAGGGCATTTCGCTCGAAAACACCGTTAAGGGCAAGCGTGAGCGTATCGGCCGTATGCTGCAGATGCACTCCAACTCACGTGAAGACATCGAAGAAGCTTTCGCAGGCGACATTGTTGCTCTGGCTGGCCTCAAGGAAACCACAACAGGTGATACGCTCTGCGATCCACTGAAGCCGGTTATTCTTGAACGCATGGAATTCCCTGATCCGGTTATCGAAATCGCGATTGAACCTAAGACCAAGGCCGACCAGGAAAAGATGGGCATTGCGCTCAACCGTCTGGCTGCTGAAGATCCTTCGTTCCGCGTTAAGTCTGATGAAGAATCCGGCCAGACGATCATCGCTGGCATGGGCGAACTTCATCTCGACATTCTCGTCGACCGCATGAAGCGTGAGTTCAAGGTAGAAGCAAATGTCGGCGCGCCGCAGGTTGCTTATCGTGAATCGATCACACGTCAGGCTGAAATCGATTACACCCACAAAAAGCAGTCGGGTGGTTCGGGTCAGTTTGCGCGCGTCAAGATCATCTTCGAACCACATGAAGGCGATGACTTCATCTTCGAATCCAAGATCGTTGGCGGTGCTGTTCCTAAGGAATACATCCCTGGTGTTCAGAAGGGTATCGAAAGCGTCATGGGTGCGGGTCCACTTGCTGGCTTCCCAATGCTCGGCGTGAAGGCAACCCTGATCGACGGTGCATACCACGATGTTGACTCTTCGGTTCTCGCCTTCGAAATCGCTGCCCGTGCAGCGTTCCGTGAAGGTGCACAGAAGGCTGGCGCACAGCTTCTTGAGCCAATCATGAAGGTTGAAGTGGTAACGCCTGAAGATTACGTCGGTGACGTAATTGGCGATCTGAATTCACGTCGTGGTCAGATCTCGGGTACGGAAGCACGTGGTATTGCGACGGTCGTCAATGCAAATGTTCCACTGGCCAACATGTTTGGTTACGTGAACAACCTGCGTTCGATGTCTCAGGGTCGTGCACAGTACACCATGCAGTTCGACCATTACGAGCCGGTTCCGACTGCGGTCGCACAGGAAATTCAGAAAAAGTTCGCGTAATCTTTGATTACGCCAAATATTAAAAGAGCCTGAGCAGGCTAGATATTAGGAGAGCTCAGATGGCAAAAAGCAAGTTTGAACGCAATAAGCCACACGTAAACATCGGCACGATTGGTCACGTTGACCATGGTAAAACGTCGCTGACCGCAGCAATCACCAAGTACTTCGGCGATTTCAAAGCGTATGACCAGATCGACGCTGCGCCAGAAGAAAAGGCACGTGGTATCACCATTTCGACATCGCATGTTGAATATGAAACTGCTGCTCGTCACTACGCACACGTCGACTGCCCAGGCCACGCTGACTATGTTAAGAACATGATCACCGGTGCTGCACAGATGGACGGCGCGATCCTGGTTGTTTCGGCCGCTGACGGTCCGATGCCACAGACCCGTGAGCACATCCTGCTCGCTCGTCAGGTTGGTGTTCCTGCGATCGTTGTGTTCCTGAACAAGTGCGATCAGGTTGACGATGCTGAACTTCTCGAACTCGTAGAGCTCGAAGTTCGTGAACTTCTCTCGAAGTACGACTTCCCAGGCGATGAAACGCCAATCATCAAGGGCTCGGCTCTTGCTGCTCTGGAAGATTCTTCGAAGGAACTCGGCGAAGACGCAATCCGCAACCTGATGGCTGCTGTTGACGATTATATCCCAACACCAGAACGTCCAGTTGATCAGCCATTCCTGATGCCAATCGAAGACGTGTTCTCGATTTCGGGTCGTGGTACTGTTGTGACCGGTCGTGTTGAACGCGGCATCATCAAGGTTGGTGAAGAAGTTGAAATCGTTGGCATCAAGGCCACCGGCAAGACGACTGTTACCGGCGTTGAAATGTTCCGCAAGCTGCTCGATCAGGGCCAGGCTGGCGATAACATCGGTGCACTGGTTCGCGGTATTGGCCGTGAAGACGTTGAACGTGGTCAGGTTCTCTGCAAGCCAGGTTCGGTTAAGCCACACACCAAGTTCAAGGCAGAAGCTTACATTCTGACCAAGGACGAAGGTGGCCGTCACACACCATTCTTCACCAACTACCGTCCACAGTTCTACTTCCGTACGACGGACGTGACCGGTGTTGTTACCCTGCCAGAAGGCACGGAAATGGTTATGCCTGGCGACAACGTTACCGTTGACGTTACGCTGATCGTGCCGATCGCAATGGAAGAGAAGCTCCGCTTCGCTATCCGTGAAGGTGGCCGTACCGTTGGTGCAGGCATCGTCGCTTCGATCATCGAGTAATTAGATTTGTGCAGGAGCGTCTCTCCGGAGGCGCTCCGCGTAACAAGGAACAGATCAAATGAACGGTCAAAACATCCGCATTCGCCTCAAGGCGTTTGATCATCGGATCCTTGACGCTTCGACGCGGGAAATCGTGTCGACTGCCAAGCGTACCGGTGCCAATGTGCGCGGACCGATCCCACTGCCAACACGGATCGAAAAGTTCACAGTAAACCGGTCGCCGCACATCGATAAGAAGAGCCGCGAACAGTTCGAGATGCGCACGCACAAGCGTCTTCTCGATATCGTTGACCCAACCCCACAGACTGTTGACGCGCTCATGAAGCTCGATCTGTCTGCCGGTGTTGATGTCGAGATCAAGCTCTAAGCGGCTTGAGGACGGAAGGAACGAACCCGATGCGTTCAGGTGTTATCGCACAAAAGCTGGGCATGACCCGCGTCTATAACGACGCCGGCGAACATGTACCAGTGACAGTTCTCCGCATGGAAGACTGCCACGTGGTCGCTCAGCGTACAGTTGAAAAGAATGGTTACACGGCTGTTCAGCTTGGCGTTGGACTTGCCAAGGTAAAGAACACAACCAAGGCTCTGCGCGGTCATTTCGCGAAGGCTGAAGTTGAGCCTAAGGCGAAAGTTGCGGAATTCCGCGTTTCTCCTGAAAACCTGCTCGAAGTCGGCGTGGAAATCACTGCCGAACATTTCGTCGCCGGCCAGAAGGTCGACGTGACGGGTACTTCGATCGGTAAAGGCTTTGCCGGTGTTATGAAGCGTCATAACTTTGCTGGTCATCGTGCATCGCACGGTAACTCAGTGACCCACCGCGCTCACGGCTCGACCGGTCAGCGTCAGGATCCAGGTAAAGTATTTAAAGGCAAGAAGATGGCCGGTCACATGGGTCAGACCCGTGTAACCACGCAGAATATCGAAGTCGTTTCGACTGATCTCGATCGCGGCCTTATCCTTGTCCGCGGTGCAGTTCCTGGCTCAAAGGGTGCATGGATCTACGTTCGCGACGCCGTAAAGGTTTCGCTGCCTGATAATGCTCCCAAGCCAGCTGGTTTGCGCCAAGCAGCACAGGCCAAGGTAGAAGCTGCTGTAGTTTCTGAAACTGCAGCGACTGAGGGAGCCGAATAATGGATCTCACAATTACAACCCTTGAAGGCAAGGATGCCGGCCAGGTCAAGTTGAACGAAGCTATCTTCGGTCTTGATCCACGCGACGACATTCTCCAGCGCGTCGTGCGCTGGCAGCTGGCTCGCCGCCAGCAGGGCTCTCACGATGCCAAGGGCCGCAGCGACATCAGCCGCACCGGTTCGAAGATGTATAAGCAGAAGGGTACGGGTCGCGCTCGTCACCATTCGGCTCGTGCACCGCAGTTCCGCGGCGGTGGTCAGGCTCACGGACCGGTTGTCCGTACGCATGATCATGATCTGCCAAAGAAGGTTCGCGCTCTCGGCTTGCGTCACGCTCTGTCGGCTAAGGCAAAGGCATCTGACCTGATCATCATCGATGATCTGGCAGCGTCTGAAGCCAAGACAAAGCAGCTTGTGTCGCAGTTCGCAAAGCTCGGTCTCGAAAATGCACTTCTTATCGGTGGTGCAGAGCTCGACGTGAACTTCCAGCGCGCTGCTTCGAACATCCCGAACATCGACGTTCTGCCAGTACAGGGCATCAATGTTTACGACATCCTGCGTCGTGGCAAGCTCGTGCTTTCCAAGGCAGCTGTCGAAGCACTCGAGGAGCGTTTTAAATGACCGATCTTCGCCATTATGACGTGATCGTCAGCCCAGTCATCACCGAGAAGTCGACCCTTGTTTCCGAACATAATCAGGTCGTCTTCAACGTAGCCCGCAAGGCGACGAAGCCGGAAATCAAGGCTGCAATCGAAGCGCTCTTCGGCGTCAAGGTTAAGGCTGTAAACACCACTGTGCGCAAAGGCAAAGTGAAGCGGTTCCGCGGCATTGTCGGGCGCCAGAGCGATGTCAAGAAAGCGATCGTAACTTTGGCTGAAGGCCAGAGCATCGACGTTTCGACAGGTCTCTGAGAGGCCATGGAGTAAAGACAATGGCACTCAAGCACTTTAATCCGATCACACCAGGCCAGCGTCAGCTGGTCATCGTGGACCGTTCGGAACTCTACAAGGGCAAGCCGGTCAAGTCATTGACCGAAGGTTTGTCCAAGAAGGGTGGCCGTAACAACACCGGTCGTATCACTGTCCGCTTTCAGGGCGGCGGTCACAAGCGTTCTTATCGTTTCATCGACTTCAAGCGTCGTAAGCATGATGTCGTAGCGACTGTAGAACGTCTGGAATACGATCCAAACCGCACCGCGTTTATCGCGTTGATCCGCTACGAAGACGGCGAGCTGAGCTACATTCTGGCTCCGCAGCGTCTGGCAGTTGGTGACAAGGTCATTTCCGGCCAGTCCGTCGACGTCAAGCCAGGCAATGCAATGCCGCTGTCGTCGATGCCAGTTGGTACCATTATCCACAATGTGGAAATGAAGCCGGGCAAGGGCGGTCAGATTGCACGTTCGGCTGGTGCTTATGCACAGCTCGTCGGTCGCGATCAGGGCATGGCTATCCTGCGTCTGAACTCGGGCGAACAGCGTCTGGTTTCGGGTGCATGCTTTGCAACGGTTGGTGCAGTATCCAATCCAGAGCACAGCAACATCAATGACGGTAAGGCCGGTCGTTCGGTTTGGCGCGGTAAGCGTCCACACGTTCGCGGCGTTGCCATGAACCCAGTTGACCACCCGCATGGTGGTGGTGAAGGCCGCACTTCTGGTGGTCGTCATCCGGTCACGCCTTGGGGCAAGCCTACGAAGGGTAAAAAGACCCGTTCGAACAAGGCGACCGATAAGTTCATCATGCGTTCGCGTCATCAGCGCAAGAAGTAAGAGAGGTAGTCTGAAGTGGCTCGTTCAGTTTGGAAAGGTCCGTTCGTCGATGGCTATCTTCTCAAGAAAGCTGAGAAGGTACGTGAGGGCGGTCGTAATGAAGTTATCAAGATGTGGAGCCGTCGCTCCACGATCTTGCCGCAGTTCGTTGGCCTGACCTTCGGTGTTTATAACGGCAACAAGCATGTGCCGGTATCGATCTCCGAAGAAATGGTTGGACATAAGTTCGGTGAATTCGCGCCGACGCGTACCTATTACGGTCACGGCGCGGACAAGAAGTCAAAGAGGAAGTAACAGATGGGCAAGGCCAAGGCTCCCCGCCAGCTTAAGGATAACGAGGCGAAAGCCGTCGCCCGTACGCTTCGCGTCAGCCCGCAGAAGCTTAATCTTGTCGCGGCACTTATTCGCGGCAAGAAAGTTAACGCGGCACTTGCTGATCTGACGTTCTCGCGCAAGCGGATCGCGGAAACAGTGAAAAAGACGCTCGAATCGGCTATCGCCAACGCAGAGAACAATCATGATCTCGATGTTGACGCGCTGATCGTTGCTGAAGCTTATGTTGGCAAATCAATTGTCATGAAGCGTTTCCACGTTCGTGGACGTGGTAAGGCAAGCCGCATCGAAAAGCCGTTTTCGCATCTCACCATTGTTGTCCGCGAAGTTGCGGAAAAAGGGGAGGCCGCATAATGGGCCAGAAGATTAATCCGATCGGTTTTCGTCTCGGCATTAACCGCACCTGGGATTCGCGTTGGTACGCAAATACCGGTGAATACGGCAAGCTGTTGCATGAAGACGTCAAGATCCGTGAGTATCTTAAGAGCGAACTCAAGCAGGCTGCGATTTCCAAGATCGTAATCGAGCGTCCGCACAAGAAGTGCCGCGTGACGATTCACTCGGCTCGTCCGGGTATCATCATCGGCAAGAAGGGTGCAGACATCGAAAAGCTTCGCAAGAAGCTTTCCGAGATGACGAATTCCGATACGTCGCTCAACATTGTTGAAGTGCGTAAGCCGGAAGTCGACGCGACGCTCATTGCTCAGTCGATCGCTCAGCAGCTCGAACGCCGTGTGGCATTCCGTCGCGCCATGAAGCGTGCCGTTCAGTCGGCAATGCGTCTCGGTGCTGAAGGTATCCGTATCAACTGCTCCGGTCGTCTGGGCGGCGCTGAAATCGCACGTATGGAATGGTATCGCGAAGGTCGCGTTCCGCTTCACACGCTGCGTGCTGATATCGACTACGGTACAGCAGAAGCGCAGACCGCTTACGGCATCTGCGGCGTGAAGGTTTGGGTATTCAAGGGCGAGATCCTTGAGCATGACCCAATGGCTTCCGAACGTCGTGCGGTTGAGGGTGACAATCAGGGTTCCCAGCAGAACCGCCGCCGCGAAAACGCTTAAAAAGCGGGCCGCGGGCGAGAAAATTGGAGTAGAGAACAATGATGCAGCCAAAGCGCACCAAGTTCCGTAAGCAGTTCAAGGGCCGTATTCACGGCAACTCGAAGGGCGGTACGGATCTTAATTTCGGTGCATTCGGTTTGAAGGCCGTTGAGCCTGACCGCGTCACAGCACGACAGATCGAAGCGGCTCGCCGCGCGATCACCCGTCACATGAAACGTGCGGGCCGTGTATGGATCCGAATCTTCCCGGATCTGCCAGTTACATCGAAGCCTACCGAAGTCCGTATGGGTAAAGGTAAGGGTTCAGTTGACTACTGGGCATGCCGCGTGGCACCAGGCCGCGTAATGTTTGAGCTTGACGGCGTACCCGAAGATGTGGCACGCGAAGCCTTAAGACTCGGCGCTGCAAAGTTGTCGGTCAAGACGCGCTTCATTCAGCGCATCGCAGAGTAAGAGAGGCAGTCATGAAAGCCGCAGACGTTCGGGCGAAAAGCCTCGATCAGATCAACGATGAGTTGGGCGCCCTGAAGAAAGAGCAGTTTAATCTGCGCTTCCAGAAGGCAACCGGCCAGCTCGAAAAAACCGCGCGCGTGAAACAGGTTCGCCGTGACATTGCGCGTATTAAGACCATCGCCCGCCAGAAGGCGGCCGAAAGCAAGGCATAAGGAACAAGTATAATGCCTAAACGCGTTCTGCAGGGCGTTGTCGTCAGCGACAAAAACGATAAGACTGTTGTGGTTAAGGTAGAGCGTCGCTATTCGCACCCGCTCCTCCAGAAGACCATTCGCCAGTCTAAGAAGTATAAGGCGCATGACGAAAACAACCAGTTCAAGATTGGTGATCAGGTTTCTATTGAAGAATCCAAGCCAATTTCGAAGGACAAACGCTGGGTCGTTCTTTCGAACGTAACAGCGGGCTAAATTACAAACACGCAGCTTAGGTAGGGCAGGAGCCCTTAACCAGCTGAAGGAAAAGAAGGCGGCCAGTCATGATTCAGATGCAAACAAACCTCGACGTGGCGGATAACTCCGGCGCACGTCGTGTCATGTGCATCAAGGTGCTGGGCGGCTCGAAGCGGCGTTATGCTTCCGTGGGCGACATCATTGTGGTGTCGATCAAGGAAGCTATTCCGCGCGGCCGCGTCAAAAAAGGTGATGTGATGAAGGCGGTAGTCGTACGGACTGCCAAGGACATCCGTCGCGCAGATGGCAGCGTTATTCGTTTTGATAACAACGCAGCCGTTCTCATCGATAACAAGAAAGAGCCTATCGGCACACGTATCTTCGGACCGGTTCCACGCGAACTTCGCGCTAAGAGCCACATGAAGATCATCTCGCTGGCTCCGGAAGTTCTGTAAGGAAGCAAGACGATGCAAAAGATTCGCAAAGGCGACAGCGTTGTCGTGCTGTCCGGTAAGGACAAGGGCCGTAAGGGCGAAGTTCTTCAGGTTATGCCAAAGGATGACAAAGCTGTCGTCCGCGGCATTAATGTTGTAAAGCGTCACCAGCGTCAGACACAGACTCAGGAAGCCGGCATCATTTCGAAAGAAGCGCCGATCCATTTGTCTAACCTGGCAGTTGCTGATCCAAAAGATGGCAAGCCAACCCGCGTTGGTTTCCGTATTGAAGACGGCAAGAAGGTTCGCGTTGCAAAGCGTTCGGGAGCGGTGATCTGATGTCTGAAGCTAAGGCACTTCCACGCTTCAAGAAGATTTATCAGGACACGATCCGTAAAGCTCTTCTTGAAGAATTCAAATATGACAACGAGATGCAGATTCCGCGCATCACCAAAGTTGTCCTGAATATGGGTGTAGGCGAAGCAACTGCTGACTCGAAAAAGCCAACGGTTGCAGCTGCTGATCTCAGCCTGATTGCTGGTCAGAAGGCTGTCGTTACGCGCGCCCGTAATTCGATTGCAACTTTTAAGTTGCGCGAAGACATGCCAATCGGTACGAAGGTCACTCTTCGTGCGGATCGCATGTACGAATTTCTTGATCGTCTGGTTACGATTGCGCTTCCGCGCGTTCGCGACTTCCGCGGTCTGAATCCGAAAAGCTTTGACGGTCGTGGCAACTTTGCCATGGGTGTTAAGGAACACATCGTGTTTCCAGAAATCAACTACGATAAAGTTGATCAGATCTGGGGCCTGGACATCATCGTTTGCACGACCGCAAAAACGGATGATGAAGCCCGCGCTCTTCTGCGCGCCTTCAACTTCCCGTTCCGGCAGTAACGGCAAGCGTAGCGAGGTATAATAATATGGCCAAGACTAGCGCAGTCGAAAACAATAAGCGCCGCGAAAAGTTGGTTAAGCGTCATGCTGAAAAGCGTGCACGTCTGAAGGCGATCGTTATGGATCAGAGCCTTCCGCTGGATGAGCGTTTCCGCGCTACTATTCAGCTCGCCGAACTACCGCGCAATTCCGCTAAGGTTCGTATTCGCAATCGTTGCGAAGTTTCGGGTCGTCCGCGTGGTTATTACCGTAAACTGAAGATGTCGCGTATTGCGCTTCGCCAGTTGGGTTCGCTCGGACAGGTTCCGGGCATAGTTAAGTCGAGCTGGTAAGGAGTAGCATATGTCTGTGTCAGATCCTATCGGCGATATGCTGACCCGTATTCGTAACGCAGTAGGCCGCAAGAAGACCAAGGTTTCGACCCCGGCTTCGAAGCTTCGTGCTCGCGTTCTGGATGTTCTTCAGTCTGAGGGTTACATCCGCGGATACACGCAGAGTGAATTCGTGAACGGCAAGGCCGAGATCGAAATCGAACTCAAGTACTATGAAGGCGTTCCAGTCATTCGTGAACTGACCCGCGTTTCGAAGCCAGGCCGTCGCGTTTACGTGTCGGTCAAGTCGATCCCGCAGGTTGCGAATGGTCTTGGCATCTCGATCTTGTCCACACCTAAGGGTGTAATGGCGGATCATGAAGCCCGTGAACAAAACGTTGGTGGTGAGCTGCTCTGCCGCATCTTCTGATGCGGCTGACAGTGAACAGATAGAAGACAGGTATAAAAATGTCTCGTATCGGTAAAAAACCCGTGCCGGTCCCGGCAGGCGTGACCGCCAGTGTTGATGGGCAGATCGTCAAGGCTAAGGGCGCGAAGGGCGAATTGTCTTTCGTGGTGCACGATGAAGTTCTGGTTAAGCTCGAAGACGGCGCTGTAAGCGTTGATCCTCGTGACCAGTCTAAAGAAGCCCGCTCCAAGTGGGGCATGTCGCGTTCGATGATCGAAAACATCTTCGAAGGCGTCAACAAGGGCTTTGAAAAGAAGCTTGAGATCAGTGGCGTTGGTTATCGTGCTGCTATGCAGGGCAAGAATGTCCAGCTGTCTCTCGGCTTTTCTCACGAAGTTATCTATGACGTGCCTGCTGGCATCACTGTTGCTGTTCCTAAGCCGACGGAAATCGTCGTCACTGGTATCGATAAGCAGCAGGTCGGTCAGGTTGCGGCTGAGATCCGTGAATATCGCGGCCCCGAGCCTTATAAGGGCAAGGGCGTCAAGTATGCTGGCGAAAAAATCGTCCGCAAAGAAGGCAAGAAGAAGTAAGGGAAGCGCGTCATGGCATCGCCAAAAGAAACTTTGCAGCGTCGCGCTGCTCGTGTACGCCGTCAGGTCAAGGCTGTTGCAAACGGCCGTCCACGTCTCAGCGTGCACCGCTCTTCCAAGAACATCTACGTTCAGGTTATCGACGACGTTCGCGGTGTAACCATCGCTGCCGCTTCGACCCTGGATGGCGATCTGAAGGGCAAGCTCAAGACTGGCGCCGATTCCGCAGCAGCTGCTGCAGTTGGCAAGCTGGTTGCTGAGCGTGCCGTAAAAGCAGGCGTCAACGAAGTAGTGTTCGACCGTGGTGCATTTATTTACCACGGCCGTGTGAAGGCTCTCGCCGAAGCAGCCCGCGAAGGCGGTCTTAGCTTCTAATAATTTTGTGCTTCCGGAAAAAAATAAAGGAATAGGATATGGCACAGAGAGAACGTAACCGCGAGGACCGCGGTCGTGAGGAGCGTGACAGCGAATTCGTTGACAAGCTCGTTCACATCAATCGCGTAGCCAAGGTTGTTAAGGGTGGCCGTCGCTTCGGTTTTGCTGCACTCGTCGTCGTTGGTGACCAGAAAGGTCGCGTCGGCTTCGGACATGGCAAGGCTCGTGAAGTGCCTGAAGCTATCCGTAAGGCAACAGAAGCTGCCAAGCGCGATATGATTTTCGTACCACTGCGTTCGGGTCGTACACTGCATCACGATGTGCAGGGTCGTCACGGCGCTGGCAAGGTTCTGCTCCGCGCAGCCCCTGCTGGTAAGGGTATCATTGCTGGTGGTCCTATGCGTGCTGTGTTCGAAACGCTTGGCGTTCAGGACGTTGTTGCTAAGTCGCTCGGCTCATCGAACCCTTACAACATGGTTCGTGCAACCTTTGACGCTCTGAAGCATCAGATGCATCCAAAGGACATTGCTGCACAGCGCGGCATCAAGTACTCGACCCTTCAGGCTCGTCGCCATGATGTGGTCGGTTCGGAAGAATAGCCGATAGTTTGTGCCAGTCCGGTGCCATCGCACCGGATACGCCATAGACAAGGGATTTGAGTGATGGCTGAGAAGAAGGGTAAGACGGTTACGGTCGAACAGATCGGAAGCCCTATCCGTCGTCCAGCCGAACAGCGTGCTACGCTGATCGGACTCGGACTTAACAAAATGCACCGCCGCCGCACACTGGAGGATACTCCTTCAGTTCGTGGCATGATTGCCAAGGTTCAGCATCTCGTCCGCGTTGTGGACGAGGCCTGATAACGCAGAGGATAGAGACATGAAACTCAACGATCTGCGTGACAAGCCAGGTTCAGTTAAGGCGCGCAAGCGCGTCGGCCGTGGTATCGGCTCGGGCACCGGCAAGACCGCTGGCCGCGGCGTCAAGGGACAGAAGTCCCGTTCAGGCGTAGCGATCAACGGCTTTGAAGGCGGTCAGATGCCAATCTACCGTCGCCTGCCGAAGCGTGGCTTCACCAACATCTTTGCGAAGAGCTTCAACATTGTATCGCTTGGCCGAGTTCAGGCTGCGATCGATGCGGGCAAGCTGGACGCAAAGGCAGTTGTGAACATCGATTCGCTTAAGGCTGCTGGCGTGATTCGTCGCGCTCTCGACGGTGTTCGCGTTCTTGCGGACGGCGAATTGAAGGCAAAGGTAGCTTTCGAGGTTGCTGGTGCTTCCAAGGCAGCGATCGAAAAGATCGAAAAGGCTGGCGGTAGCGTAAAGCTTCCTGAAGCTGCTGCTGAATAAAGCATCGACATAAAAATAAAAAGCGGCGGCCTTGGTGCCGCCGCTTGCACATTTATGCCAATGCGCATATCTGGGTAGGGTCTTCTTGTCCGAGCGGTCGTGAGTTGTAAAACTTGTGTCTATGGGAGTAGGGGACCGGAGACTTTTCACCGGAGAAATTTTTATGGCATCGGCTGCTGAACAGCTAGTTTCCAATCTTAATTTTTCGGCATTTTCGAAAGCTGAAGAACTCAAGAAGCGCATCTGGTTTACACTGGGCGCTTTGTTGGTGTACCGTTTTGGTACTTATATTCCGCTACCCGGCATCAATCCTGATGCGCTTGCGCAGGCATTCCAGCAGCATAGCCAGGGTGTGCTTGGACTTTTCAATATGTTTGCGGGTGGTGCGGTTGGCCGTATGGCGATCTTCGCACTCGGCATCATGCCTTATATTTCTGCCTCCATTATCGTGCAGCTTATGACGTCGGTTGTCCCGACGCTTGAAGCGCTCAAGAAGGAAGGCGAGTCAGGCCGCAAGATTATCAATCAATATACGCGTTACGGTACGGTGCTTCTGGCAATCGTGCAGGCTTATGCGATTTCGGTTGGCTTGCAGTCCGGTAATGGCATCGTTACGAATCCCGGCCCAATGTTCCTGGTTTCGTCGGTCATCACGCTTGTTGGCGGTACGATGTTCCTGATGTGGCTTGGTGAACAGATCACCGCGCGCGGCATCGGTAACGGCATTTCGCTCATCATCTTCGCGGGTATTGTCGCAAACCTGCCGCATGCTATTTCCGGTACGCTGGAACTGGGCCGCACCGGCGCGCTGTCCACGGGGTTGATCCTCGGTGTTATCGTTCTGGCTGTTGCGCTGATTGCAATCATCGTTTTTGTTGAACGCGCCCAGCGCCGTCTTCTGATCCAGTATCCGAAGCGTCAGGTTGGCAATCGCATGTTCCAGGGCGATACATCGCATCTGCCACTCAAGCTCAATACTGCGGGTGTTATTCCTCCGATTTTCGCGTCTTCGCTTCTGCTGCTGCCTGCAACGGTTGCCGGCTTTGCGAACACAGCTGAAATGCCGGCATGGGGTACAACCATTCTCAATGCTCTCGGTCATGGTCAGCCGCTCTACATGCTGTTCTATGCCGGTTTGATGGCATTCTTCTGCTTCTTTTATACGGCCATTGTGTTCAATCCCAAGGACACTGCGGACCAGCTGAAGAAGCACTCCGGCTTTATTCCGGGCATTCGTCCGGGTGAACGGACGGCTGAGTATATAGACTATGTGTTGACACGAATTACGGTTGTCGGCGCCATCTATATCGTGCTTGTCTGTCTTCTGCCGGAATTTCTGATTTCCGCGACCGGTGTACCGTTCTATCTTGGTGGTACTTCGCTGCTGATCGTGGTCAGCGTAACGCTCGATACGGTTGCGCAAATTCAGGGACATCTTGTCGCCCATCAGTATGAAGGGCTGATCAAGAAGTCCAAACTCAGAGGTGGGAAACGCAGTAAATGAGACTAATACTTCTTGGGCCGCCCGGAGCAGGTAAGGGGACGCAGGCTGGACTTCTTACCAAGAAGCATGGAATACCTCAGCTTTCGACTGGCGATATGCTGCGTGCAGCAGTCGCTCAGCAAAGCGAAATCGGGAAACGCGCCAAGGCTGTCATGGATGCCGGTCAGCTGGTCTCCGATGAGATTGTAAACCAGATCGTGTCAGAGCGTATTGATGCGCCGGATTGCGCAAATGGTTTCATTCTTGACGGTTATCCGCGGACTGTTCCACAGGCGCAGGCTCTTGGCGAAATGCTGACCGATAAAGGTCTCAAGCTTGATGCTGTTATTGAGCTGAAAGTGGACGAGAACGCATTGGTCAGCCGGATGGAGAGCCGTGTTGCCGATACGATTGCAAAGGGTGGTCAGGTTCGTTCTGATGACAACCCGGAAGCATTTCGCAAGCGTCTCGTTGAATACCGTGAAAAAACGTCACCGCTTTCGGCCTATTATGCCGGTACTGGTGAGTTGCGCGTGCTCAATGGCATGGCGCCGGTAGAGGACGTTACTGCCGAAATCGAGAGAATTCTCGTTCCGGCGTGAAGCATGCGGGCTAAGGCTCGTTTGAACGAATAGGAATTGCGGACAGAAGATCATTTGATGTTTTTCTGTCCGTTTATTGCTTCTGAAAGTTGCTTTTAATGTCTGTAATGCTGCTATGGCCGCTTTACGGACAGTTAAGAGTTGACTTTTTCGGGTGATTCCGTCAAAGACTGCGCCACTTCAATTTGTTTTGAATGGTCGGTTCTGGCGGAAATAGTAAGAGGCCGGGACCGGTCAAACAATGCTGTCTGGTTGATCGCATCATCCAGATGGATTTTTATGTAACTCAAGGAGAACAGACGTGGCACGTATCGCTGGCGTCAACATCCCGACGAACAAGCGCGTAATCATTGCGCTTCAGTACATTCACGGGATTGGACCAAAATTTGCTCGTCAGATCGTAACGAAAGTCGGCATTTCCGATGATCGTCGCGTAAATCAGCTTTCGGATGCTGAAGTCCTTCAGATCCGTGAAGCAATCGATGCTGACTACCGGGTCGAAGGTGACCTGCGTCGTGAAGTTTCGATGAACATCAAGCGCCTGATGGACCTTGGCTGCTATCGCGGTCTGCGCCATCGTCGTTCGCTGCCAGTTCGTGGCCAGCGCACGCATACCAATGCACGCACCCGTAAGGGTCCTGCAAAGGCTATCGCAGGTAAGAAGAAGTAATTTTCGGCAGAACCAATCGTTCTGCCGGGCTTGCCTGTAAAAGGGTGGGTTCGGTGCTGGTCCTTTTCAAAGGGCCGGTGTAGCCGCTGGAACTACGGCGGTGTCGAGATCGAGTTTTGAGAGGACTATCATGGCTAAGGAAGCCCAGCGTATTCGCCGTCGCGAACGCAAAAACATTTCGTCGGGCGTTGCCCACGTAAATTCGACGTTTAACAACACCATGATCACCATCACGGATGCACAGGGTAATGCGATTGCCTGGTCATCTGCAGGTGCTCAGGGTTTCAAGGGTTCGCGTAAGTCGACCCCGTTTGCCGCACAGATCGCTGCTGAAGATTGCGCCAAGAAGGCGCAGGAACATGGCATGCGCTCCCTCGAAGTCGAGGTTTGCGGACCGGGTTCTGGCCGTGAATCTGCACTGCGCGCCCTTCAGGCTGCCGGTTTCGTTATTACGTCGATTCGCGATGTTACGCCGATCCCGCACAATGGTTGCCGTCCGCGCAAGAAGCGCCGGGTCTGATTTTCGTTTATATGCTGTAAGAACCCCGGGCTTTATTGTTCGGGGTTCCTCTGCGGTTCTTCACAAGATCGCTACGATTGGATGGTAGCGACGGTTGATAGAGGAAAACCACATGATCCAGAAAAACTGGCAGGAACTGATTAAGCCGAACAAGGTGGATTTTATCACCAACGGCTCACGCACTCATGCAACCGTTGTTGCTGAGCCGCTGGAACGCGGTTTCGGTTTGACGCTCGGTAACGCACTGCGTCGCGTGCTTCTGTCGTCGCTGCGCGGCGCTGCTGTCACCGCCGTTCAGATTGACGGCGTGCTGCATGAATTCTCTTCTATCCCTGGCGTCCGCGAAGACACCACGGATATCGTTCTGAACGTCAAGGAAATCGCCATCCGTATGGAAGGCGAAGGCCCGAAGCGCATGGTTGTCCGCAAGGAAGGCCCGGGCGTTGTTACGGCTGGTGACATTCAGACTGTTGGCGATGTCGAGATCCTTAACCCGGAACACGTCATCTGCACGCTGGATGAAGGCGCTGAAATCCGCATGGAATTCACTGTCAACACCGGTAAGGGCTATGTGCCTGCCGACCGTAATCGTGCGGAAGATGCTCCAATCGGTCTTATTCCGGTTGATAGCCTTTATTCGCCGATCCGCAAGGTATCGTACAAGATTGAGAACACCCGTGAAGGTCAGGTTCTCGATTATGACAAGCTGACGCTCAATATCGAAACCAATGGTTCGGTGAGCGGTGAAGATGCTGTTGCTTACGCAGCACGCATTCTTCAGGACCAGCTCGCAGTCTTCGTTAACTTCGAAGAGCCTCAGAAGGAAGCCCCGCAGGAACAGGTTGCGGAACTCGCTTTCAATCCGGCTCTGCTCAAGAAGGTCGACGAGCTCGAATTGTCAGTACGTTCGGCAAATTGCCTGAAGAACGACAACATCGTCTATATCGGCGATCTGATCCAGAAGACGGAAGCCGAGATGTTGCGGACTCCGAATTTCGGCCGCAAGTCGCTCAACGAGATCAAGGAAGTTCTGGCGTCGATGGGTCTCCATCTTGGTATGGAAATCCCAGCCTGGCCACCAGAAAACATCGAAGATCTCGCCAAGCGCTACGAAGACCAATATTAAGACCGGCATATCCCGGTACGTTACGAATTAAAGGAGAAGGCCATGCGCCACGGTAATGGACAGCGTAAGCTGAACCGCACTGCCTCGCATCGCAAGGCAATGTTCGCCAACATGGCGGCTTCGCTCATCGAGCATGAACAGATTGTGACCACGCTTCCTAAAGCTAAGGAAATTCGTCCAATCGTAGAAAAGCTTGTCACACTCGGCAAGCGCGGTGACCTGCATGCACGTCGTCAGGCGATTTCCGCCATTCGCGATGTACAGCTTGTTGCTAAGCTGTTCGACACACTTGCTACACGTTACGCAACCCGTAACGGCGGCTACATCCGCATCATGAAGGCAGGCTTCCGCACCGGTGACAATGCACCGATGGCAGTTGTCGAATTCGTTGAACGCGATGTCGATGCAAAGGGCAAGGCTGATCGCGCACGCGTTGAAGCCGAAGCTGCTGCAGAAGCAGAAGCAGCGTAATCTACGCGATGAAGCATTTAAAAAGGGCCGCCTCGAGCGGCCCTTTTGTTTTTTAAAGATATTTTGGGCAGAGCATTACAAAGCTGTAATGCTGTTGCCACAATACAGCCCTTTATACTTGGCTTGGTGGCCTCCATATTGCTTGCGAGCCTGGGAATCGGGTGTCGGAAAAGAAAACGGAGTGTGCAAATGAGTTTGCGGCGGTATGGAATTACGGGCGTTGTTCTTGTTTCAATGAGCATGTTGGCATTACCGTCATTTGCTCAGGACAATTCCGCTGCGGTTGTGGGCAAGCAAATTCCACTCAGCCGCGCCGATATGCAGCTTTCTTTTGCGCCGCTTGTTAAACAGACAGCACCCGCAGTGGTCAATGTATATGCCGCCCGTCAGGTGCAACAGCAGCAGTCTCCCTTCGCAGGGGATCCGTTTTTCGAGCAGTTTTTTGGGAAGCAGTTTGGCGGTGGCAGTCGATCAAGGACAGAGCAGTCTCTCGGATCCGGGGTGATCGTTGATGGCTCGGGTCTGGTCGTTACAAATAACCACGTCATCAAGGATGCCGACGAGATCAAGGTTGCATTGTCAGATGGCCGTCAGTTTGAAAGCAAAGTCTTGCTTCGCGACGAAACAACTGACCTTGCTGTATTGAAAATCGAGGCCAACGAAAAATTCCCTGTGGTGGCTCTTGGAAATTCCGATGACGTCGAAGTCGGTGATCTGGTTCTGGCGATCGGCAATCCGTTTGGCGTTGGACAGACGGTGACAAGTGGTATTGTTTCGGCGCAGTCCCGCACGCAGGTCGGTGTTTCGGATTTTGATTTCTTTATTCAGACCGATGCCGCAATTAACCCCGGCAATTCGGGTGGTGGATTGATTGACATGCGCGGCCGTTTGATTGGCATCAACACGGCGATTTATTCACGCTCTGGCGGTTCTGTCGGTATCGGCTTTGCAATCCCTTCGAATATGGTGCGTGCGGTTGTGGATGCAGCCCGCAGTGGCAGCTCCAGCTTCGAACGACCATATATCGGCGCGACCTTTCAAAATATCACACCGGATGTTGCTGAAAGTCTTGGCATGGACAAGTCGTTCGGTGTGTTGGTGACAGCGGTTAATAAGGGCGGGCCGGCGGAGCAGGCGGGATTAGCCGTGGGTGACGTCGTGCTCTCGGTTCAGGGCGTGCGCGCGGACAATATTGACGTGCTCGGTTATCGTCTTTCGACGGCTGGCATTGGAAATACGGTGACACTCGACATTGCGCGCAATGGCCAGGACCGCAAAATACCGGTGAAGCTCACCAAAGAGCCGGAAGCAAAGCCGCAGCAGAAACAGACCATCAAAGGGGATAATCCCTTCGCAGGTGCGGTTGTTGAAGAACTGACGCCAGCGATGGCGTCCAAGATGCGTCTGCGTGAAGGATCGCGCGGCGTCATTGTGACGAATGTCATTGCCAATTCTCAAGCAGCGCGTCTTGGTTTGCGCCAACGTGATATTATTCGCGGCATCAACGGCAATCCGATCCGTACGATCAATGATCTTGTCACAGCCCTCAACAATGGACGCGGTCTGGCATGGCGGCTTGAAGTTGAGCGTAATGGCGCGCTTATCCGCCAGTTCGTTCGCTGAACGATAGATATAGTATTTAAAGTTGCATGTCGTTTCGGGCGGGACTATGCCTGAAACGACATTTGTTTTTCTGGTATTGAGCAAAGCGAAATGAGCGACCTTTTTTCCACTGCGGTTGATCCGAATGCTGACCGTAACAGGCCGCTTGCCGATCGTTTGCGGCCGCGCCATCTCGCAGAGGTCACCGGGCAGGAGCATCTTACCGGGCCTGAAGGCGTTCTTACGCGCATGATTGCGTCCGGTACGCTTGGCTCCATGATTTTCTGGGGGCCTCCGGGGACAGGGAAGACGACGGTTGCGCGGTTGCTTGCCGGGGAAACGGAACTGGCTTTTGAGCAGATTTCTGCGATTTTTTCCGGGGTTTCTGATCTTAAAAAAGTTTTTGAATCAGCGCGTGCCCGACGTATGTCAGGCCGACAAACCTTGTTGTTTGTAGACGAGATTCATCGGTTCAATCGTGCGCAGCAGGATAGTTTTCTACCCGTGATGGAGGATGGCACCGTCATTCTCATAGGGGCGACGACGGAAAATCCTTCTTTTGAACTGAATGCCGCTTTGCTGTCGCGGGCGAGGGTGCTGACGTTTCATCCCCATGATGCATTGAGCATTGCAACACTTCTGGCGCGCGCTGAAGAACAGGAAGAGCGTCCGCTGCCGCTTGATGAAGAGGCACGCGCAAGTCTTATCCGCATGGCGGATGGTGATGGTCGTGCTGCGTTGACACTGGCCGAGGAGGTGTGGCGTGCGGCCCGACCTGAAGAGGTTTTTGATGCCGAGAAGCTGCAGGATGTGGTTCAGCGCCGCGCGCCTGTCTATGATAAAGGGCAGGATGGGCATTACAATCTGATTTCTGCTTTGCATAAGTCGGTACGCGGATCTGATCCTGACGCAGCACTCTATTATCTTTGCCGCATGTTTGATGCAGGCGAAGACCCGCTTTACCTGGGGCGTCGGCTGGTTCGCATGGCGGTCGAGGATATTGGGCTTGCCGACCCGCAAGCACTGGCTATCTGCAACGCCGCAAAAGATGCCTATGATTATCTTGGCTCACCGGAAGGCGAACTGGCTTTGGCGCAGGCGTGCGTTTATTTGGCCACGGCGCCTAAATCCAATGCTGTCTATATGGCCTATAAGGCGTCGATGCGTGCAGCCAAGGAAAACGGCTCTTTACTGCCGCCCAAACATATTCTCAATGCGCCGACCAAGTTGATGAAGAATGAGGGTTATGGCGAGGGCTATGCCTATGACCATGATCAGCCAGACGCTTTTTCCGGGCAGGATTATTTCCCGGAAGCTATGGGCCGTCAGGTGTTCTATGATCCGCCGGAACGCGGTTTTGAGCGGGAAATTCGCAAGCGTCTTGATTATTGGTCACGGTTGAGGGGCGAGCGCCGGGGGCGAAACTGATCGGCTTTGCCAAAGAATTTGCCCGAAAATTTCAGTGTCACAATTCGGCCTTCATCGGTGCCGCTAAAGCCGGCATACATACAACCTGAAGTTTTAATTCACATGCGGGTTGAGCCATTGATTCCATAATAAATTCAATGGCTGAGCAACTTTGAGATGTGGCCCTAAACGATGTGGTAACTATAATTAAATCAATGGCTTAGCTCCGCCGCTCTTTATTGTTTAAAATTTATCAAAATTTCTAATTTCCAAGGGGCTTCATTATGACGCGCGTTTTTTTGCTCGTTGCGCTCGTTATTCTCGGTGGCTGCGCGACCGCTCCCCGGCAGACCGGCAATGTATGCGCAGTCTTTGATCAACGCGACGGCTGGATAAACAATTGGCAGAAGGATGCGACGCGTGCTTCGCGTGAATATGGCGTTCCCGTTCCTGTTCTCATGGCGACGATCTATGCTGAATCGGGTTTCCGCCCTTATGCGCGCCCACCACGCACCAAGCTGCTTGGTTTTATCCCATGGAAGCGTGCATCAAGTGCCTATGGCTATTCGCAGGCTCTGAATGGAACCTGGGATCGATATAAGCGCGAAACGGGCCGCTGGACGGCTTCACGCAGCAATTTTGGCGATGCCATTCATTTTGTCGGCTGGTATCATAATGAAAGCAGCCGAAGAAACGGTATAAGCCGGAATGATGCTTATAGCCTCTATCTGGCCTATCATTCGGGTCATAGCGGCTATGCGCGCGGTGTGTGGCGCAATAATTCAACAGCGTTGAATGGGGCAAAGCGTGCGCAGACCATGGCCAATCGTTATACGATGCAATTGCGCTCCTGCGGGCGCATGGGTTAGTTCGGCTTCGTGCCTGAAATTCGTTCCGAGCGTCGTTTCAAATTGATACGAGTTTCGGGCTCGCCTTTGCAGAGCCTTCCTTGTTTTGTTTGAATCCTTGGAAATACTCTTTAAAGTCACCGTCCAGCCGTAATCGAAGTTATCATTTGCGGCGAATCGAACATTGAGGATGACCTTTTTATGCTGAAGAAACTTGGGATTGCCCTAATCTGCGCCACATTTTTAGCAGGCTGCACGACCGACCCCTATACAGGTCAGGAAAAGATGTCGAACACCGCGGGCGGCGCTGCAATTGGTGCGGCGGTTGGAGCGCTCGGTGGTCTTATGGTTGGTGGCTCAAGCCGTGCTCAGCGTAATGCGGTTCTCATCGGCGCGGGTATTGGCGCGCTCGGTGGCGGCGCTATCGGCAATTACATGGATCGCCAGGAATCGGAATTGCGCAATCAGTTGCAGGGTACCGGCGTTTCCGTGACGCGTAATGGTGATCAGATCATTCTGAATATGCCGTCCGCTATCACTTTCGATACCGATCAGGATCAGGTGAAGAGCCAGTTCTACCCAACACTGAACTCTGTCGCGATCGTGTTGCGCAAGTTCAATCAGACTCTTGTGGATGTTTACGGCTTTACCGACTCGACCGGCAGCGCGAGCTATAATCAGGGTCTGTCGCAACGTCGTGCGGCTTCGGTTGCGAGTTATCTTGGTTCCCAAGGCATTGATCCGCGCCGTTTTGCTGTTATCGGATATGGTGCAAGCCAGCCGGTTGCTTCCAATGCAACGCCGCAAGGACGAGCACAGAATCGTCGTGTGGAAATTCAGATTTCGCCACTGCGTGGCGTCAGTCAGTAAAAACGAAAAATCGGATATTCATCCGTTTTGGCGCAGCTCTCCGCGAGGAGAGTTGCGCTTTTTTGCAGATGATGCGCGAATCGGCGGCACGAAAGGCGCATTTTTTGGAATTAAGCCGTGGATGCTAACGTAAATTATTGTTTTCTAATAAATTAGAACATGAATAGAACAAAAAATTAAAATCATATTAAAACAATAGGTTGGTGGTATTGCATAATGAGAACAAAACAGATACAAATAGATATTGGCGATGAGCCCGATGGGCTTCTAGCGAGGCAAGAGGATAGTGTAAGATGTCTCAGAAATCATTGCGACTCGTTGAGGAAAAATCAGTGGACAAGACAAAAGCACTCGATGCGGCACTGTCGCAAATTGAACGCGCGTTCGGCAAGGGCTCCATTATGCGGCTTGGTCAGAACGATGTCGTCGATATTGAGACGGTGCCAACCGGTTCGCTTTCTCTCGATATAGCCCTGGGCGTCGGCGGTCTGCCCAAAGGGCGTATTGTTGAAATTTATGGTCCAGAAAGTTCTGGTAAGACGACACTTGCACTGCATACGATTGCGGAAGCGCAGAAGAAGGGTGGCATTTGCGCATTCGTGGATGCGGAACATGCACTTGATCCGGTCTATGCCCGCAAGCTTGGCGTTGACCTTGAAAATCTTCTGATCTCACAGCCCGACACCGGCGAACAGGCGCTTGAAATTACCGATACGTTGGTGCGTTCGGGTGCGATTGATGTTCTGGTGGTCGACTCGGTTGCAGCTTTGACACCGCGCGCTGAAATCGAAGGCGAAATGGGTGATTCTCTGCCGGGTCTTCAGGCTCGTCTGATGAGCCAGGCGCTGCGCAAGCTGACGGCATCAATCTCGCGGTCGAACTGCATGGTCATCTTCATCAACCAGATTCGCATGAAGATTGGCGTTATGTTTGGCTCGCCTGAAACGACGACCGGCGGTAATGCGCTCAAGTTCTACGCCTCTGTTCGCCTTGATATTCGCCGTATCGGTTCGATCAAGGAACGCGATGAGGTTGTTGGTAACCAGACACGCGTGAAGGTGGTTAAGAACAAGCTTGCACCTCCGTTCAAACAGGTTGAGTTTGATATTATGTATGGTGCCGGCGTTTCCAAGATGGGCGAATTGGTTGATCTTGGTGTTAAAGCCGGTGTTGTCGAGAAGTCTGGTGCTTGGTTCTCTTATAATTCCCAGCGTTTGGGGCAGGGCCGTGAAAACGCCAAGCAGTATCTCAAAGACAATCCCGATACCGCACGCGAGATTGAAACGACACTCCGCCAGAACGCCGGTCTGATTGCCGAGAAGTTCCTTGAAGACGGCGGTCCGGAAGCTGACGATGGCCCGGATGTAGCCGAAGCTTAGGCGTCTTATAGAGATGAAACAGAAAACGCCCCGCACGAGAGTGTGGGGCGTTTGCTTTTTATATTCGATACTGTTGCATAGTTGCCGTTTTCTTCGCTTCCACGCGAAATTGCTTTTATAGCGCACACTGCTTATCTGGACAGAAAAGCAGTGCGCCGTTAAAAGCAGTCAACCGAAACTCCATGTTCCTTGTCGGGCAGTACGGAACGCAGCGGCTTAAGTGCCGAAGTCTGTCGCCGCATTGCGGGTGGAGAAAAGATAATCGATGTGCTTCTTTGAGGGGTGCGTCCGTGCAGGGTGGAAGAAGCCCAAGGGTGAATTATGGCTGGCGTCAACGAGATAAGATCTACGTTTCTCGATTACTTCCGTAAGAACGGACACGAGGTTGTTTCATCAAGTCCATTGGTGCCGCGCAATGATCCAACGCTCATGTTTACCAATGCGGGCATGGTGCAGTTCAAGAATGTTTTCACCGGTCTTGAGCACCGTCCTTACAGCCGCGCGACAACGTCGCAGAAATGCGTGCGCGCAGGTGGAAAGCACAATGACCTTGATAATGTAGGCTACACCGCTCGCCACCACACTTTCTTTGAAATGCTCGGCAATTTTTCCTTTGGCGATTACTTCAAGGAAGAAGCGATCAGCCATGCCTGGAACCTGATCACCAAGGAATTCGGCCTCAATAAGGACAAGCTGCTCGTCACCGTTTATCACACGGATGATGATGCTGCGAATTTCTGGAAGAAGATCGCAGGCCTTTCCGACGATCGTATTATTCGCATTGCCACAAGTGATAATTTCTGGGCGATGGGGGATACTGGCCCATGCGGTCCGTGTTCGGAAATTTTCTACGACCACGGCGATCATATCTGGGGCGGACCTCCCGGATCGGCTGACGAAGACGGTGACCGCTTCATCGAAATCTGGAATCTCGTTTTCATGCAGTTTGAACAGGTTACGCCTGATCAACGCATTGATCTGCCTCGCCCATCGATTGATACTGGCATGGGGCTTGAACGTGTTGCTGCTGTCCTTCAGGGTGTGCATGACAATTACGATATTGATCTCTTTAAAGCGCTGATCCGCGCTTCGGAAGAAGCAACAGGCGTCAAGGCTGAAGGCGATTTCCGCGCCAGCCACCGCGTCATTGCCGATCATCTGCGTGCATCGAGCTTCCTGATTGCCGATGGCGTGCTGCCATCGAATGAAGGTCGCGGTTATGTGCTGCGTCGCATCATGCGTCGCGCGATGCGTCATGCGCAGCTTCTTGGGGCGAGCCAGCCATTGATGTGGCGTTTGCTGCCAGCCCTGATCCGCGAAATGGGGCAGGCTTATCCGGAACTCATCCGTGCAGAAGCGCTGATTTCAGAAACGCTCAAGCTGGAAGAAACCCGTTTCCGCAAGACCCTGGAGCGCGGGCTTGGCCTGCTTTCCGATGCTTCGGAAAATCTGGTTGAGGGCGATCGTCTTGATGGCGAAACTGCATTCAAGCTTTACGACACCTATGGTTTCCCGCTTGATCTGACGCAGGATGCTTTGCGGCAGCGCGGTGTGACGGTTGACACTGATGGCTTTAATGTTGCCATGGAACGCCAGAAGGCCGAAGCACGCGCCAATTGGACGGGTTCGGGCGAAGCTGCAACCGAAACCATCTGGTTCGGCATTAAGGATAAGGTCGGCGCGACCGAATTCCTCGGCTATGAAACCGAAAGTGCGGAAGGTGTCATCACGGCACTTGTGCGCGATGGTGGAGAAGTGGCATCGGCATCTGAGGGTGAAACCGTGTCCGTCGTGGTCAACCAGACGCCTTTCTACGGCGAATCCGGTGGCCAGCAGGGTGATACCGGAACAATCTCGGGTGAAGGCTTTGTCATCACCATCAAGGATACGCAGAAAAAGGGCGAAGGTGTCTTCGTACATACAGGCGAAGTGACCAGCGGTTCGGCAAAGGTCGGTGAAGCCGTTGAGCTGAAGGTGGATTCCGAGCGTCGCACGCGTATCCGTTCCAACCATTCGGCAACACATCTGTTGCATGAAGCGCTGCGCGAAACCCTTGGAACCCACGTTGCGCAAAAGGGGTCGCTTGTTGCGCCTGATCGCCTGCGTTTCGACTTCTCGCATCCAAAGCCGATTTCGGCAGAAGAACTGACCGCTGTTGAAAATCTCGCCAATGAGATCATCCTGCAAAATGCGCCGGTTTCAACGCGCTTGATGGCCGTAGACGATGCGATTGCAGAAGGTGCGATGGCGCTGTTTGGCGAAAAATATGGCGATGAAGTGCGTGTTGTTTCGATGGGCACGGCCAAGCATGGCGAAAAGGCTGGCAAGGCTTACTCTGTTGAGCTTTGCGGTGGCACGCATGTGCGCCAAACCGGCGATATCGGCCTTGTGCGCATTCTCTCTGACAGCGGCGTTGCTGCCGGTGTTCGCCGCATGGAAGCGCTGACGGGTGAGGCGGCTCGCCTTTACCTTGAAGAACAGGATGAGCGCGTCAAAGCCATTGCTGGTGCACTGAAAACGACACCGTCTGAAGCACTCGAGCGTGTCAACGCACTGGTTGACGAACGCAAGAAGCTGGAACGTGAACTTGCAGATGCGCGCCGACAGCTTGCGTTGAGCGGCGGCTCTTCGGATGGTGGCAGTGCTGTTGAAACCGTCAATGGCGTCAACTTCCTTGGTAAGGTTGTGACCGGCGTTTCGCCACGCGATCTCAAGCCGCTGGCTGATGAAGGCAAGAAACAGGTTGGCTCCGGCGTCGTTCTTTTTATTGGTGTTGGTGAAGATGGCAAGGCAAGCGCTGTTGCTGCTGTCACTGAAGATTTAGTTGGTCGTTTTAGCGCGGTTGATCTTGTTCGTGCTGCATCGGCTGCTCTTGGTGGCGCAGGCGGCGGCGGTCGCCCGGATATGGCACAGGCTGGTGGCCCCGATGGCGCCAAGGCAAACGATGCCATCGTTGCAGTGAAAGCGCTGATTATTTGATAAATTGCGTATAAGAATGAAAAGGCCGGGATTTCCCGGCCTTTCTTTATGCTGCATGCGCTCTACGACTATCGACGGGCGCTTCATCGCGCTCACTAAGGCTATAATCCCGCGCCACATCCGCAACGCGCAGGCGATAGTTTTCAAAAACACCGCCGCGCCCTTTTGCCTGTGCGATGCGATGGGTGGGTAGATTGCGCCATTGTTTGACTGCCTCTTCATCCCGCCAGAAGGAGAGGGACAGCAGCTTTTCTGGCTCAACCAGACTTTGAAAACGTTCAATCGATATAAAACCGTCGATTTGCGCAAGATCAGCGCGCAGGCTTGCGGCAATATCGAGATACTGCTCACGCCTCTCATCATTTGCTGGCCAGACTTCAAAAATAACAGCGATCATGGCTTGATGAACTCCGCATGCGGAGCGGATTGCAGTTTGAGAAATATGCGCTCTTCACACCGGATAAATTGTTCGCGTTTTGCAAATTCATAATTCGCTCGGCCGATTGGATCAGCAGCCAGACGTGCGCGAAACTTTTCATAGGCAGCAAGGTCTTCGATTGAATAAACACCATAAGCTGTTGTGGTGGAGCCTTCATGCGGGCCGAAATAGCCAATCAGATTGGCACCGCAACGTGGGCTTGCCTGTCCCCAATTGCGTGCATATTCCGCAAAAGCCTCGGCTTTGAACGGATCAATTTGATAGCGTATAAAGCAGGTAATCATTCTTATCTCCTGAAATTGGCTGATTTGCTGGAGACGTTTTAGCGCATTGAACTTCATCCATGCTTCGGTTAGCATCGAAGTATGAAAGACGGGCCTATCATAGCTTCTGTTGCAGCCCTGTTGGGCGATCCGGCACGCGCAAACATGCTCACCGCGCTGATGGACGGCCGTGCTTTGACGGTAAGCGAACTTGCTGCTGCGGCGGGCGTGACGCTTCAGACAGCCAGCGGGCATCTATCCAAGCTTGATGCCGCGAATTTGCTTGTGGCTGAGAAGCAGGGCAGGCACCGTTATTTCAGGCTATCAGGCCCGGACGTAGCACAGGTGCTCGAAGGTTTGATGGGGCTTGCCCAACGCACTGGTGCCGTGCGTGTTCGCACTGGTCCTAAAGACCACGCACTGCGAAAAGCGCGTATTTGCTATGATCATCTGGCGGGTGAGCGCGGCGTGGAAATGCTTGATGCGTCTTATAAACTCGGTTTGATTGATCATGCCAGTGAGCCTCTGCTGACCGATGAGGGAAAATCATTCTTTTCATGCATGGGGATTGATGTCGATGCGCTGCAAAAAGGCAAACGACCGCTTTGTCGTCATTGTCTCGACTGGAGTGAAAGACGCAATCATTTGGGTGGCGCACTGGGTGCTGCACTTCTGAAAACCTTCATCGATAAAGGCTGGGCACGCCGCGAAGCGGGGCGTGTGATTGCCTTTTCCCCCGCTGGCGCGCAAGCGTTTACCAAAGCTTTTCAGCTCTGATTTTTCTCATCACTCAATTTGTTGTGTTGTGAAGGCCGTAGAGCGGTGAACGATCCCATGGACGATGCCGAATAGTGAGCGGTAAACAAAAAACGGCGGGAAAATCCCGCCGTCTCAATTTGAATTGGCTTAGGCTTAAGCAGCCATTGCCTTCTGAAGATTTTCGTCGATCTTGTCGAGGAAGCCGGTGGTCGAGAGCCAAGGCTGATCTGGGCCGATGAGCAGCGCCAGATCCTTGGTCATGTAGCCGCTTTCAACGGTGTCCACGCAGACCTTTTCCAGGGTATCAGCAAAGCGCTTCAGTTCTGCATTGTTGTCGAGCTTTGCACGATGTGCGAGGCCGCGGGTCCATGCAAAGATCGAAGCGATCGAGTTGGTCGAAGTTTCTTCGCCCTTCTGGTGCTGACGATAGTGACGGGTCACGGTGCCGTGTGCAGCTTCTGCTTCAACAGTCTTGCCATCCGGCGTCATCAGAACCGAGGTCATCAGGCCGAGCGAGCCAAAGCCCTGTGCCACGATGTCGGACTGCACGTCGCCGTCATAGTTCTTGCAAGCCCAGACATAACCGCCGGACCACTTGAGAGCCGAGGCAACCATGTCGTCGATCAGGCGATGTTCGTACCAGATCTTTGCTTCCTTGAACTTTTCAGCGAATTCAGTCTGATAGACTTCTTCGAAGATGTCCTTGAAGCGACCGTCATAGGCCTTGAGAATGGTGTTCTTGGTCGAGAGATAGACCGGATAATTGCGCTGCAGGCCATAGTTCAGCGAAGCGCGTGCAAATTCACGAATCGATTGGTCGAGGTTGTACATGGCCATTGCCACGCCAGCGCTCGGTGCCTGATAGACTTCGTGTTCGATGGTTTCGCCATCTTCACCGACGAACTTGATCGACAGCGTGCCCTTGCCCGGGAACTTGAAGTCGGTCGCGCGGTACTGGTCACCAAAAGCGTGACGGCCAACGATGATTGGCTGTGTCCAGCCTGGAACCAGGCGAGGGACGTTTTTGCAGATGATTGGTTCGCGGAAGATAACGCCGCCGAGGATGTTACGGATGGTGCCGTTTGGCGACTTCCACATCTTCTTGAGCTTGAATTCTTCAACGCGGGCTTCATCCGGCGTGATGGTTGCGCATTTTACGCCAACGCCGTGTTCCTTGATGGCGTTTGCAGCATCAATGGTAACCTGATCGTTGGTCGCATCGCGGTGCTCTACCGACAGATCGTAATATTTCAGATCGATGTCGAGGTATGGATGGATCAGCTTGTCCTTGATGAACTGCCAGATGATGCGTGTCATCTCATCGCCGTCGAGTTCAACGACCGGGTTTGCAACCTTGATTTTTGCCATTGATAATGCCTCTCATTGAATGCGTCGCGCTCGTATAACATCGGTAAACGCGAAGGCAAAGCGTCAGAGACTCATTCTTTGGCCTATAGGCACATTTTCAGGCGGCGTGATGGGCAGACTTTCGCCATTCTGAGCGCTGATCGCGATAAGTTTGCTGTTCGCGCAACAAAATAGCGTCTGCGTCCAATGTCGAGATTGCAGCTGATTTGTCTATCGGCACAAGGCCATTGACCTGAAGTGCCAGATAGCGTCCGCAGCAAACCCGAAGAAACGATGCGAAATTATCGAGATCGTGACCTTCCGGGCGCGATTCTCCATAGAGTTTGCCCAGGAGACGGCTGACTGACATCTCGTCACGTCCGGCAATCTCTTCCAGCGCTGACCAGAAGAAGTTCTCCAGTCTGACACTTGTGACCACCCCGTCAATACGCAGTGAGCGGGTTACACTTTGCCAGAGTAACGCGTCAGCCCCGATGAACAATCTGCACATGATTTCCTCCCAAAATATGTCCCGGGATAGTGTCGCGCAGTTTGCCTTCGCCTGCAACTTAGTTCAGGGGTTGAACGCTATAAGTGATGCTTCCGGCGGTTGCCTCATTAATGTTCAATGTGAGATCGCGGATTTCCACTTTTTGCTGATCAGCGGGAAATTCTACCGTCTGGCCTGATGCTGGAAATTCCAGACTGTCAATCGAGTAGGCTCTGATATCAAACTGCATTTTATCGGCTTCTAAACCAACAAAAACAATATCATAGATGCGTCCGCTTTCATTGGACGAATAGTCGTTTTTCGATGGAAGCATGGTTCCTTTACTGTAATCGCGCGGAGGAACAATCGGATTGCCCGACAAGACAAATTGTGTTTGGCCGAATGTTTCCGGCGAGGGAGCCGGATATTGCTCTGATGTAACGGCCACCTCTGCTTCAGCCGCATCCTGCGCATGGGCGATATTTGATGCGCCTGCAAAAATGGCGCTCATGCTGATGGCTAACGAGAGAGCAAGGGATCTGGCAGTTTTCATCTGGTCTTCCATGTCATTGCAAGAAAGCCTTTCCGACAGAATTTGCGGAAAGGCTCTGATTTGGCATTTTTATCGAAATGCGGTGCAGGATGAAAGCAAATGCTTGCGTCTAACCATGCGTGATTTTGGTGCCGAGCACAGCAAGGAATTGCGAAAGCCACGCCGGATGGGCAGGCCATGCAGGTGCTGTCACCAGATTGCCGTCCGTGACCGCCTCATCGACAGGAATATCGGCATAAGTGCCGCCGGCCAGCTCAACTTCCGGGCGGCAGGCCGGATAGGCCGAGCAGGTGCGCCCATCAAGAACGCGCGCTGCGGCGAGAAGCTGCGCGCCATGGCAAACGGCGGCGACTGGTTTGTCTGCTTCAAAGAATTTTCTGACGATTGCGATGACCTTGTCATCAAGGCGCAGATATTCCGGCCCGCGACCGCCGGGAATAACAAGCGCATCATAGTTTTCAGCCTTAACATCGGCAAATGTTGCATTGAGCTTGAAATTGTGGCCGGGTTTTTCGGTGTATGTCTGATGGCCTTCAAAATCGTGAATAGCGGTCGCTATGGCGTCTCCCGCTTTCTTTCCGGGACATACGGCATGAACCTTGTGACCAACCGCGAGCAGCGTCTGAAACGGAACCATTGTTTCGTAGTCTTCACAGAAGTCGCCGCAGATCATGAGAATTTTTTTGCCGGACATGATTTTCCTCCCTGTAACGTCGATGTCGGTCAGGGCAGTCTGACATGGATGGGCGCAGAGCTGGTGTTATTCCGCTACTACACGTGTTTTTCGATATCGAATGTAAGGGGAATCTTTGCGATTTTCTGTCATTTATGTCAGGGAAGCGCCACGATTTTAAGGAATAAGCGGAAAATATCATGGCAGGAACAGACAAGCAGCGCCCAATGATCACGGAAGGACCAGCCATCATTCTGGTTAATCCGCAATTGCCGGAAAATATCGGCATGGTGGCGCGTGCCATGGCAAATTTTGGCCTCGCGGAACTGCGATTGGTGCAGCCGCGCGAGGAATTTCCAAGTGAAAAAGCGCGTGCTGCGGCAAGCAAGGCCGATCATATCATCGACAATGCGGTTGTTTATGATGATCTGCCTTCGGCGATTGCCGATCTCAACTTTGTCTATGCGACCACCGCGCGTGAACGTGATGGTTTCAAGCAGGTGCGTAGCCCTGTGGAAGCAAACAATGAGTTGCGTCGTCGTTTTGTGCGTGGTGAGAAGATCGGCATTCTTTTCGGGCGTGAGCGCTTTGGTCTCAGCAATGAGGAAGTTGGTCTTGCTGATGAGCTGGTGACATTTCCGGTTAATCCGGCTTTTGCATCGCTTAATATTGCGCAGGCTGTGCTGCTCATGTCTTACGAGTGGATGAAATCTGGCCTTGCAACCGAAACGGACACGGTTTTCCGTGGGCCAGAAATGGAAGCTGCGCCGAAGCTGGAATTGCAGAGTCTTTTCAACCATCTGGAAGAGGCGCTTGATATTCGGGGTTATTTCCGTCCCGAGGCGAAGAAAGAAATAATGGTCAATAATCTGCGTTCTGTTTTGACTCGCGCAGGTTTTGCATCGGCAGAACTTAAGCTTTTGCGCGGCGTCATCACATCGCTTGATGCTTTCACACCCAAGAAGCCACGCGGCTCTGGTGCCCCGGAAGGTCGTGCACGCAAACCCGCAAAAGAGGACAAGGCTGAATGAAACACCCGCCTGCAGCAGAGCTTTCCGGCAAGTCTTCAACCGCGACAGAAAGACCAATTTTGGTCTTTGACAGTGGTATCGGCGGGCTGACAGTTTTGCGCGAGGCGCGAGTGATGATGCCGGATCGGCGATTTATTTATATCGCAGACGATGCCGGTTTTCCTTACGGCGATTGGGAAGAAGAAGCGTTGCGCTTGCGCATTGTCGAACTCTTCGGTCAGTTTATCACTGAGCATGACCCTGAAATCGCGGTGATCGCCTGTAACACGGCTTCGACGCTGGTGCTTGACGATCTGCGTCGCGCTTATCCTTCGGTGCCGTTTGTTGGCACCGTTCCCGCTATCAAGCCTGCTGCTGAGCGCACCTCGTCGGGGCTTGTGTCAGTTCTTGCAACGCCGGGTACAGTCAAGCGTGCCTATACGCGCGATCTGATCCAGTCATTTGCAACGCAATGCCATGTGCGCCTAGTTGGTGCGGATCGCCTTGCAAGCATTGCCGAGGCGCATATTCGCGGTGAGCAGATTGATGAAGCGCTGGTGGTTGAGCAGATCACGCCGTGTTTTGTCGAGAAGGATGGAAACCGCACGGATATTGTTGTGCTGGCCTGCACGCATTACCCATTTCTCGCCAATGTGTTTCGCAGGCTGGCGCCATGGCCAGTCGACTGGCTTGATCCTGCCGAAGCCATTGCGCGTCGTACTTTATCGCTGTTGCCGCCAAGACATATTGATGACGAACTGCATCATCACGACGATCTGGCGGTCTTTACATCGCAGAAACCTGATTATGCCATTCGCCGATTGATGCAGGGCTTCGGGTTGCCGTTTTCCTGAGCAACAAGAATGTTCTCATTCGAAGATCCAGGAATGTAATTCAACCTATTGATTTTATTAAAATACCCGGAAAAATTTTTCCGGGTATTGCAGATAATGTTGGGCTTATCCAGCCGCTTTTTGTTTGGAATCGCGCTTTGCTTGCGCCACACTGGCGGCCTTTTTCAGGCGCCCACGTTCCATAGGGCGGACGAGACTGTCGGCTTTCTCATTGGGGATGTTGCGCATGCCATGACGTGCGTGGCGGGTGTTGAAGGCTGGCTCGTTTTTCTCATTTGCTTTCTTGGTTGCCAGTGCTTTTTGAGCGTTTTCAACCAGATTGTTGCTGGCTGACATGCTGCGGCGGCGATCAATTTCCGCATTGATGCGGCGCATGGCCATAGCCAGAACGGAAACCTTCAGATGCGAGCCTTCATCTGCCTTCGACGTCGAAGCGCCACGTGCTGCTGCTTTTCCGCGCATTTCGCGGCGGCGCTGGTGTGCCTGATCGCGCGCCTTGCTGCGACGATCACGCAACAGTTTTGCCAGTTGAGTAAGCTCAGAGTCGGGGACATCCTGAAGAAGTGGATGATGCGATTTTTCAACCAGCTCTCGTTCTTCCGCGTTCAACGCACGGGCTTCTTCCTTGCGTGTGATAGCCATGAAAATCTCCTTCCGTGTGCTTATCCTGTTTGCATATAGGTCGGTGATCGCATGAGAAAAGGGTGCGGCCTATGGCGTTGGAACCAACGCGTTGCGCTGTCGTTTATTATCTTTGGAGATGGTAAAGAGGTTCACGCGATGGATATCGTTGAAACACGAATTAGTTCGCTTGGTGGTTTCAAGGTCTATTTGGTTGAGTTCGTCACACAAGGTGAGGAGCGCGTTTCTGTCAAAGTTGAAAATGAGACCGATGCGGAACTCAGCCGCGATGAGGTGACGCGCCTCGCAGCGCTTAAACTGGGTGAGGCTTTTAACATTGCATGTGTTGAATGTGGAATTGAGCCGCAAAATCTGCTCACGCGCCCCAGCGCGCGCAGATCCGGTGATCGCGCAGAGCTGGAGCGTCAGTTGGATGAAGGCTTGGAAGACAGCTTCCCGGCAAGCGATCCGGTTTCAGTCACAAGCTCTGCGATACCAGCATCGGCGGACCCCAAATCATAAGCTCGGGGCACGTTGCCGCAATAGTATAAGTCCGGGGCACATTGCCCCGGTGCTTTAAGTGTCTCATAAAATGAGTCCGATGATTATCTCAAGCGCATGAAATCTTTATAGGTTTCTGCGTTTTCCTTCCATCAGGTCGAGCACTGCGCGCGCGCAATCAAGAACATTCGTTCCGGGGCCGAAGACCGCCGAGACACCATGGTCAAACAAATATTGGTAGTCCTGGCGCGGCACGACTCCGCCACAGACAACGATAATGTTTTCTGCACCTTTTTTACGAAGTGTATCGACAAGCTGCGGCAGCAGGGTTTTGTGTCCGGCCGCAAGGGAAGATACGCCGAGCACATGCACTTTAGCCTTGATCGCCATATCGGCGGCTTCGTCCGGCGTCTGGAATAGCGGTCCGGCAAGCACTTCAAAGCCAATATCGCCAAAGGCAGACGCGATGATTTTTGCGCCGCGGTCATGTCCATCCTGACCGAGCTTTGCCACCATGATGCGAGGTTTTTCGCCGGTATGCTTTGAGAACTCTTCAAGGCGTTCAACAAGCGTCTGGAACTCAGGCTCGTTCTCATAAGCCTTGCCGTAGACGTGTTTTACGACCTTCGGCACTGCCGCGTGGTCGCCAAAGGCATGGCGCATTGCATCGGATATTTCGCCGACCGTTGCGCGCGCGCGCGATGCTTCAACGGCGGCGGCCAGAATGTTGCCTTCACCGGTTGTTGCGACCTTTTCCAACTCGGCAAGCGCTGCCTCAACTTTGGCTTTATCGCGCGTTTGTTTGATGCGGTTCAAACGGTCGATCTGCGATTTTCTGACCGCAGTATTATCGATTTCGAGAATGTCGATGCTGTCTTCCTGCTCCAGACGGAACTTGTTGACACCAACGATTACCTCTTCGCCCTTATCGACCGCTGCCTGTCTGCGGGTGGCTGCTTCTTCGATCAGACGTTTTGGCAGACCGCTTTCGACGGCTTTGGTCATGCCGCCAAGGCTTTCGACTTCTTCGATCAGCGCCCATGCTTTTTCTGCAAGTTCATTGGTCAGGCTTTCGATGTAATAAGAGCCTGCCAGCGGATCGACGACTTTAGTAACACCTGTTTCATTTTGCAGAATAAGCTGCGTGTTTCGCGCGATGCGGGCGGAGAATTCAGTTGGCAAAGCGATGGCTTCGTCAAAAGAATTGGTGTGCAGCGATTGTGTGCCGCCAAGGGCTGCCGACATGGCTTCAAAAGCTGTGCGGACGATATTGTTATACGGGTCTTGCTCCTGCAATGAGACGCCCGATGTCTGGCAATGGGTGCGCAGCATCAGCGAGCCGGGCTTTTTCGGATCGAATTCCTTCATGATGCGTGTCCAGAGCAGCCGGGCTGCTCTGAGCTTGGCAATCTCCATGAAGAAGTTCATGCCGATGGCGAAGAAGAATGACAGTCGCCCCGCAAATTCATCGACATTCAGGCCTTTATTGAGTGCCGCACGGACATATTCGCGCCCATCGGCCAATGTGAAAGCCAGTTCCTGCACCAGCGTGGCGCCCGCTTCCTGCATGTGGTAGCCGGAAATGGAAATCGAATTGAATTTCGGCATTTCCGCTGCGGTATAAGCAATAATATCTGCAATAATCCGCATGGATGGTTCTGGCGGATAGATATAGGTATTGCGGACCATAAATTCTTTCAGAATATCATTCTGAATGGTGCCGGATAGCAGATCGCGCGACACGCCTTGCTCCTCGCCAGCCACAATGAAATTGGCGAGGATCGGGATCACAGCGCCATTCATGGTCATGGAAACGGAGACTTTTTCGAGTGGTATGCCGTCGAAAAGGATTTTCATGTCCTCGACGGAGTCAATTGCCACGCCCGCCTTGCCGACATCGCCTTCTACGCGTGGGTGATCGCTATCATAACCGCGATGGGTGGCAAGGTCGAAGGCGACCGATACGCCTTGCTGGCCAGCGGCCAGTGCCTTGCGGTAGAAGTTGTTGGACTCTTCGGCTGTGGAGAAGCCGGCATATTGGCGGATGGTCCAGGGACGCCCCGCATACATGGTCGCACGCGGACCGCGCAGGAATGGCTCAAAACCGGGAAACGAATCAAGGTGGCCGATTCCATTAAGATCGTCAGCCGTATAAAGCGGCTTCACATCAATGCCTTCCGGCGTATGCCAGACGAGGCTATCGGCTGGCCGCTTCAGTTCCTTTTCGGCCAGCTTCGACCAATCCTGTTTTGTGGGGCGCTCGCTCATATTGGTGCTCACTCGAATTCCATAATGAGTTCATCAACGGCAAGGCTTGCGCCTTCTTCTGCCGCAATCCGTTTGACGGTGGCGCGACGTTCAGCACGCAGCACGTTTTCCATCTTCATGGCTTCAACCGTTGCCAATGGCTGGCCTGCCTCGACGGTATCACCGTCTTTGACAAGAACCGAGGTGATAACGCCGGGCATCGGGCAGAGCAGCATCTTGGACGTATCCGGCGGCAGTTTGACTGGCATCAGCTTTGCCAATTCTGCAACCCGCGGCTTGCGCACATGGGCGATCACATCAATGCCCCGCCAGCGCAGACGCCAGCCTGTGCCGGAGCGCAGAACCTTGACGGCGACGGATCTGCCGTCAACCGTGAAAGAGCCAAGCTGATTGCCCGGATGCCAGTCGCTGGCAACCGGTAAGCTGCGAGCGTCAGCAAAGTAGATTGTTGTCCCACCTTCGCCCTCAGCGATCCTCAAGGTCAAGCTGAAGTCACCAAGCGTTACGACCCATTCGGTTGCCACAGATTGTGCCTGTGACGATAAACGGCCTGAAATCTGGCTGTTGCGTTGTTCGACCGCCATATTGATCTGTGCAGCAACAGCGGCCAGTACATGCGCATCTTCTTCCGATACGGAAACGCCAGCAAAGCCGTCTGGATATTCCTCAGCAATAAAGGCCGTGGTCAGCGCGCCAGCGCGAAACCGCGGATGCTCCATAACCGCTGACAAGAAGGGCAGGTTGTGGCCAATGCCTTCCACTTCAAAAGCATCCAGCGCATTGCTCATGGCATCAATTGCACTGGTGCGATCAGCGCCCCAGCTGCAAAGTTTTGCAATCATGGGGTCATAATACATCGAAATTTCGCCACCCTCAAAGACGCCCGTATCGTTGCGGATGATTGCGCCACTTGCGGTTTTGCCTTCGACAGGTGGACGATAGCGCGTCAGCCTGCCAATCGAAGGCAGGAAGTTGCGATAGGGGTCTTCTGCATAAAGGCGGCTTTCGATGGCCCAGCCGTTGAGCTTGACATCGGCCTGCGTGATGCGAAGCTTCTCGCCGGATGCAACGCGGATCATTTCCTCAACCAGATCAATGCCGGTGATGAGTTCTGTCACCGGGTGCTCGACCTGCAAGCGGGTGTTCATCTCAAGGAAATAGAAATTGCGCTCGCCATCGACGATGAATTCAACCGTGCCTGCGGAATAATAGCCAACAGCCTTGGCGAGGGCTACGGCCTGTTCACCCATAGCTTTGCGGGTGGCTTCATCCAAAAACGGTGAGGGCGCTTCTTCGATCACTTTCTGATTGCGGCGCTGAATGGAGCATTCGCGTTCGCCCAGATAGATGACATTGCCGTGTTGATCGCCAAGAACCTGAATTTCGATATGGCGCGGCTGGGTCACGAATTTCTCAATGAAGATGCGATCATCACCGAAAGAAGATTTTGCTTCGTTGCGTGAGAGCTGGAAACCTTCGCGCGCTTCATCATCATTCCATGCGATGCGCATTCCCTTGCCGCCGCCACCGGCGGACGCCTTGATCATCACCGGATAGCCGATGGATGTTGAAATACGAACCGCTTCTTCTGCGTCTTCGATGAGCCCCATATGGCCGGGAACGGTGGAGACCCCAGCCTCGGATGCGAGCTTTTTTGAGGTGATCTTGTCGCCCATGGCCTCAATGGCGTTTACCGGAGGGCCGATGAAGGTGACATTGGCGGCTTTAAGTGCCTCTGCAAAGCGCGGGTTTTCCGACAGGAAGCCATAGCCGGGATGGACGGCGTCGGCCCCCGTTTCTTTGATTGCTGCCAGAATCTTATCGATCACGATATAGGACTGGTTTGAGGGCGCTGGTCCGATATGCACGGCCTCGTCGGCCATTTTGACATGCAGCGCATTGCGGTCAGCGTCGGAATAGACGGCAACCGTGGCAATGCCCATTTTCTTTGCGGTTTTGATAACCCGGCAGGCAATTTCGCCGCGATTGGCAATGAGGATTTTCTTGATCATCTGTATCGTACCCGTAGCAATCTTACAGCGGAATGGTGTCGTGTTTCTTCCATGGCGTGTTCTGGCTCTTGTTGCGAAGCGCAGAGAACGCACGGGCGATACGGCGGCGGGATGAATGCGGCATGATCACTTCATCAATGAAACCGCGTTCGGCAGCAACGAAAGGATTGGCGAAGCGTTCTTCATACTCTTTCGTGCGGGCGGCGATCTTTTCAGGGTCGCCCAGTTCTGAGCGGTAGAGAATTTCGGTAGCCCCCTTGGCGCCCATAACGGCGATCTCGGCGGTTGGCCAAGCATAATTAATGTCGGCACCGATGTGCTTAGATGCCATCACGTCATAAGCGCCGCCATAGGCTTTGCGGGTGATCAGTGTGACCATCGGCACGGTTGCCTGGCTATAAGCAAACAGCAGTTTCGCGCCATGCTTGATCACGCCACCATATTCCTGCGCTGTGCCGGGAAGGAACCCCGGAACATCGACCAGTGTCAGGATTGGAATGCTAAAAGCATCGCAGAAGCGCACGAAGCGTGCAGCCTTGCGTGAGGAATCAATATCAAGGCAGCCAGCCAGCACCATGGGCTGATTTGCGACTACGCCAATAGTCTGGCCGTCCATGCGAATAAAGCCGGTGATGATATTTTTGGCGAAAGCTTCCTGAATTTCAAAGAAATCGCCTTCGTCCGCAAGAGCGAGAATCAGCTCCTTCATGTCGTAAGGCTTGTTGGCGTTATCAGGGATGAGTGTGTCCAGCCGCATTTCGAGGCGGGCAGGATCATCGAAGACAGGACGAACAGGTGGCTTTTCACGATTGTTGAGCGGCAGGAAGTCAAACAGGATGCGGACCTGTTCCAGCGTTTCAATGTCGTTTTCGTATGCGCCATCGGCAACCGACGACTTTCTGGTGTGCGTTGACGCGCCGCCGAGTTCTTCCGCCGTGACGATTTCGTTGGTGACTGTCTTGACCACATCGGGGCCTGTCACAAACATGTAGGAACTATCGCGGACCATGAAGATAAAATCGGTCATCGCCGGGGAGTAAACCGCACCACCCGCGCACGGCCCCATGATGACAGAAATCTGCGGAATGACGCCCGAAGCATCGGCATTGCGCTTGAAAACATCGGCATAACCAGCAAGCGAGGCCACGCCCTCCTGAATTCGCGCCCCGCCAGAATCGTTCAATCCAATCACCGGGGCACCGTTCTGCATGGCCATGTCCATGATCTTGCAGATTTTCTGCGCATGGGTCTCAGAGAGCGAACCGCCAAGAACGGTAAAATCCTGACTGAACACATAGACCTGACGGCCATTGATCGTGCCCCAGCCGGTCACCACGCCATCGCCTGCGATCTTCTGCTTTTCCATGCCGAAGTCGGTGCAGCGATGCGTGACATACATGTCGAACTCTTCGAACGAACCTTCGTCGAGAAGCACTTCAATTCTTTCACGGGCAGTCAGCTTACCTTTGCTGTGTTGCGCATCAATGCGCCTTTGTCCGCCGCCAAGGCGAGCCTCTGCGCGACGAGATTCAAGCTGTTCGAGAAGTTCCTGCATTCGCTATGACCTTGGAAAGCTATGAGTTTGATTGACTGCTTAGCGCCAGTATGCCGCATTCTGAAAGCTTGAAAAGGTGCTGATGTGTAATTTATAAATTTGCAAATAGCGAATTGCAAAGTTGCAAACATGGCACCCAGAAAACTCTATGTCGGCAGAAAGATCAGAGAAATACGTGAACAGCACCGGGCAACACAGTCAGGCTTTGCTGAACGCTTAGGTATTTCAACGAGTTATCTCAACCAGATCGAGAATAATCAGCGGCCGGTTTCAGCCGCGGTTCTTTTGGCGCTGGCTGAGAATTATCAGATCGATATTGGTGCGATTTCGCTTGGCGATGATGATCGGCTTTTATCGGCTGTATCCGAGGCGTTGGCCGATCCGGTGTTTGACAATTACAAGCCGAATTTGCAGGAATTGAAGCTGATCACGCAAAATGCGCCCGGTTTAGCGCATGCGCTGATTGCCTGTCATCAGGCTTATCGGCGCAATAGCGAGCAGCTTGCAAGTCTCGACAACCAGCTTGGGCGCGCGCCATCTGTTGCCGAGCCCGCGCCTTATGAAGACGTGCGCGACTTTTTCCATTTTATCGATAACTATGTTCATGAGCTTGATATTGCTGCAGAAAAGCTTGCCGATGAGCTGAGGATTCCGTATCGTGATATAGGTGTGGCTTTGCCGCAATATATGGAGGAGCGCTATCGCGTTCGTGTCGCGCGTGCGGATCCCGATGAAGCTATTTTACGCCGCTTTGATCCGGTGGCGCGCGTTCTGTATCTCAACCCTTATTCGCCAGCTTCGACTCGCAATTTCCAGATTGCGTTCCAGATTGCCGAACTGGAGATGGAAGAGCTTGTCACCGCTATCGCAAAACGGGCGGATTTTCGCTCATTGGAAGCGATTGAGATTTGCAAAATCGGTCTGCGGAATTATTTCGCCGGTGCGCTGGTCTTGCCCTATCAGACTTTTCTTTCAGCCGCCAAAGAACTGCGGCACGATCTTGAATTGCTGGCATCGCGCTTTGGTGCCAGTCTGGAACAGGTCGCGCATCGTCTGAGCACATTGCAGCGATCTGGCCAGCGTGGCGTTCCTGTGTTCTTTGCACGGATTGACCGGGCGGGAAATATCACCAAACGGCACAGTGCAGCCAAGCTGCAATTTGCCCGTTATGGTGCGGCGTGTCCGCTGTGGAATGTGCATCAGGCGTTTGAAACGCCGGGCCGGATCATTCGTCAGTTAGCTGAGACACCAGACGGTGCGCGCTATCTTTGCATCGCGACCGAACTGACCAAGAGCGAGGGCGGATTTCACGCCCCGCAACGTCGTTATGCTATTTCTTTGGGCTGTGAAATCACACATGCGCAGGATTTTGTCTATGCGGATGGTTTGGATATTACCACGCGCTCCGCATTTGACCCGATTGGGGTTTCCTGCCGTATTTGTGAGCGGGCCGAATGCGTGCAGCGTGCTGTCCCGCCATTGAAAAGCAAATTGGCGGTCGATCACGACCGCCGTGGAATCTTACCTTACAGACTATTGTAGAAATCAGAAACCGGAATGCTCTTTAAGGAATTCGGCTTCTTCGGGTGTCGTCTCGCGGCCCAGAACTTTGTTTCGATGCGGAAAGCGGCCAAAGCGTTCGATAATATCGTGGTGCTGGCGTGCGAAGCCTAAGGAGAATTCATCACCGAGCTTTTCGTATAGATCAATGCACCGCTTCTGATCGCTGAGATGTTCGCTGTGCATGAAGGGCAGATAAAAGAACTGACGTTGTTCTGCCGATAGCTTGCGGTCAAAATCATGATCGAGTGCCTGCGCCGCTACATCACGGGCGAGGCCATCGCTTTCAAACGAGCGTGCAGAGCCGCGAAACATGTTGCGCGGAAACTGATCGAACAAAATCGTCAGTGCAAGTGCGCTTTCCGGCTGCTGTTTCCAGTTTTCAAACTTGTCGGCACGCGCGTCTTCGTAGCCTGCGAGAAATTTTTCACGAATTTCCGCATCGATTGCATCGCTTTTGCTGAACCAGTTTTCGCGCATCTTTGCTGAAAACCAGAAATCGAGGACGTCTTCGGGTTGAATGGCCATTGCTGCCTCTTTCCAGCTTTACGGGGTCTGACTTTGGTTATCGGGCTGCGGGCAGGGTGTCTCGCCCTTTATATTGCGGGACATGCAGGCGAATCGGTCAAAGCCCTTGCCTGCATCCATTGCCGCTTTTCCGGCACCACAACCGGATAGAGTTGTTAGCACGATCAACAGAACAAAATATTTCATCTGAAGCCCTTCCGGTTTACATGGCAACGTTCGCTAAATCTGCGCACATAGATACAGAAAATTGCGATCAGCCGCGACCACGATAATTGGGTACAGACTGTTCTGGAATCCAGACATTTTTCGGGGCTTCTCCAGTCTGATAGAACACATCAATCGGAATACCGCCACGTGGATACCAATAGCCGCCGATACGCAGCCATTCAGGCTCCAGAAGCTCCACCAGACGTTTGCCGATCGTGACTGTGCAGTCTTCGTGAAAAGCGCCATGATTGCGGAATGAAAACAGGAACAGCTTGAGCGATTTGCTTTCGACCAGCCAGTTTCCGGGCACGTAATCGATCATCAGATGCGCAAAGTCCGGTTGTCCGGTCATGGGGCAAAGCGAGGTGAATTCAGGTGCGGTAAAGCGAATGCAATAGGGCGTTCCTGCTTGCGGGTTTGGAACCCGTTCCAGTACCGCTTCTTCAGGGGATTGGGGAACAGTAGTGTTTGATCCGAGCTGCTTGAGGTCAGAATATATCGTTTTTTCAGACATTTACGTGCCTTTTTAAAAAGCCACGGCGCAGTCCTGTGCTGGAATATCCAGACACTTGTCCTTGTTTTTACCGGGTAGGCTGCGACCGGTGGCAAATTGCCAATGGCTTCGACTAACAGTGATATTGTTTCCGGTAAAGCGCAAAAAAACCGCGCCAGAGAAGCGCGGCTTTTCATTGGGAGGATTTCGTTCTTAACGGCGATCAGAAAGGATGCAGCCAATTGCAACGCCGATCGCGATACCGATTAGGCCCGCGGTGCCAAACAATGTGGTCGCGGTGCCGGGGTTTTCCTTCACGGTCTCTGCGACAGCGTGACCACGTTCACGCACAACCTGTGCTGCGTGGCGGAAACGACCAGATGCGTCATCAAGGGCATCTTCTGCACGATCTCTGAATTCACTTGATTGCGAAGCCAGTGACTTGGAAAGACGCTTTAATTCACCGCGTAGATCTGCAATCTGCTGTTCGAGAGCGTGCTGAATATCATTAGCGGTTTTGTTGTCAGCCATTTCATGTCTCCATACAATTGATGTCTGTTCAATGCATTAAAACACATTTGGTTCCATTTTAGTTGGAAAATAAGACACTCTTTTTATTATTCATTTTTTGGGCTGAATACCGGCAGAAGGCTCAGTCCGCGCCCAATGCAAACGCCCGCCATCGCGCCAATTGCTTTGAAGACAAAATCAATAAATTCACCATGTCGACCGGGGGCGAGGCGTTGCATGAGTTCGAACATGCCCGCGCATCCCACTGTTAATATCAGAACTTGAACCCAATGACGGGGGTAGGCGAGAGCAAACAGGAACCCGACGAGGAAGAAAGCTGTAAAGCGCTCCAAATCTGCAGATTGGCTGGCGATTGGTCTGAACTGAATCGGGCTGATCGTGACAATCAGGATCGAGACCAGAACCAGCCAGGCGGCGATGCGAAAAAGTCGCGTCATTGAGCGAAAAGCCTTCTATTCTGCGGTGCCGTTGGCCATAGGTTCATCCTGATTTGGATCACCGCAACGCTGATACATCTGGTCCGTGACCAACTTTTTCAGACCATTACCAAACGGCAATTCATAATGCGCAATAACATCGACGCCCATGCACCATTTAACATTTTCCGGTGACAGGCCGTAATTGGTTTCAAGAAATCCGATGGCGTAATTTATACCCTCATCGCATTTATCGGTTGTGCAGAAGTTACCGTCTCTGGCGAGTTGCCTGATTGAGTTTTCGCCGATTTTTTGAACAACCGGCTCAAGCGCAAAAGGTGCCGCGCCCAAAAGCGCAACAATGACCAGTCCAACAAGGGTATATTTGAGTGAGCGTCGCATGAATCGCTGTCAGTTATTGATCCCGTTATGATTTCATAACGCATGAGCGGCAGTATCATGGCAAGGTCAAGCTAAAAATATGGAGCCTAATTTTTAATCATTATGACCATTTGTGACGGTTTAATATTGACTTTTACGTAAATGCGGTAGCACAACAATTGCCTGCATGTTGCAAGGCAGGGATATAAAAGTGCGTGAATATTATACGATTACAGAACTGACGCGGGAATTCGGGATATCGACCCGTACTTTGCGTTTCTACGAGGATGAGGGATTGATCGCGCCTGTACGGCGTGGTCGCACGCGCTTGTTCAGGCCTTCAGACCGGCATCTTCTCAAGCAGATCATGCGTGGGAAGCGGCTTGGCTTTTCAATCGCGGAAATCCATGAAATCGTGCAGATGTATCGCGAGCCGCCCGGTGAAACGGGGCAGCTCAAGCTTTTGATGAAGCGCGTTGAAGAAAAGCGCGCTGATCTTCGTCAGAAGCGCCGTGATATTGACGAAACGCTTTCCGAACTTGATCAGGTTGAAGAAGCGTGTATCGAACGTCTGGCCGAGCTTGGCGTTTCCACGTAACTGTTATGGCTGATTATCGGGCACTGGTGAGCACATCTGAACGATTTGCTGAACCGTGCTATTGTTGTTCTGGTCAGCCTTGCCGCTAAAAACCTCATCGAACAGTTTGGCTTTGTCGAGTTCGCTGACGACACAGCCGCAGAACTGGTTGCATAAAGCTTCGCTGCCATTTGGCAGGCATGATGCGACACAGGACTGCGTAAAAGCAGCGCGCTGGTCGGGCGGCGAGACTTGCGAGAAGCAATAGACGAGTGCAATCAGTACGGGCTGGTGGATCAGATAGAATGCAAGGCTGTGACGACCGATAAAGGTCAGCGGCTTCTGCAGAAACTGGGGCTTTATCTCGCCCGAGAGCAGCGGCAGCCAGTTGAACCGTTCGAAAATGCGCGCCGTTGCAATGCCGATCAGCACGGCACCAAACCACGGAAACAGCGGAACATAATCATTCGAGCGCGGTGGGATTGTCGACAGCCCAACCCATGCCAGCCACATCTGATTGAAAATGTCGGCTTGCGCGTAAAATGGTGCGCTGATGACAAAGGCGGCTACGGCCAATGTCAAAACGGGCGGCAGATGCAGAAATAGCAGGCCCAGAACGCTTGCCAGCGCGATTTGATGCAGGATGCCAAAGAAGATGAAATTGTCGGGCGACATGTAATATGTCACTGCAGAAATAGCCGCAGCCGCTGCTACGATTTGCAGCAGGCGCTTTCCAACCGCATTCCAGCGAATGGCGCGGCCATGGGCCAGAACAAGACTGAAACCAACGAGAAACAGAAAGCTCGACGCGATGCAGCGTGCAAAGAGTTTCCAGCCGCCATGCCCGGTGGTGCCCGCTGCCATATAACCGAAGAATTCAAGATCCCAGCCGAAATGATAAATCGCCATCGCAATTAGCGCGACGCCACGCGCAATATCAATGCGCGTCAGGCGCAGACGGCTTGAGGGCGTTACAGTCGTTTCAGCATTGCTCTGCATCGTGCATCCTGAGCTATCGAATTCGAATCTGGCAGATTTCTATCACATGCGCTGACATGGCTATAGTATGTCGAATAACGGATTCGTTACGCCGTTGTGAAATCAGCAGTTCTTGTCGGAGTTCGATTTGTTTTTCAGCGTTTCCAAGCTTTTCTGGCTGTTTTTCCAGCCGCTGACCATCATCTTCGTCCTGCTGTTGCTCGCACTCGTGTTGATCTGGACCGGGTTAAGGAAACTGGGGCTCGCCGCGCTGATAAGCGGTGCAGTGATCTTGTTTGTCAGTGCATATACAACGCTTGGCAGCATTATGCTTGTGCCTCTGGAAGATCGCTTTGCCAAAATAACTGAACTTCCGCAGCATGTGGACGGAATTGTGGTTTTGGGCGGTTATATGAATGGCGACATCAATGCGGGGCGTCCCGGATTCGAATTGAACAGCGCGGCTGACCGGATATTTGAGACGATGCGGCTTGCGCGGCTTTATCCGGATGCAAAGGTGATTGTGTCGGGCGGTGACGGAGCGTTTTTTGAGGAAGCAAAGCCGGAGGCCGACAGCACGCGCACCATGCTGGCCGATCTTGGCTTTTCCGGCGATCGTTTCATTTTTGAGAATAAGTCACGCAATACAGTTGAAAATGCCGTGTTTTCCAAGGCTCTGGCAGAGCCGAAGGCTGGAGAGACGTGGCTTTTGGTAACTTCGGCTTATCATATGCCACGTTCCATCGGGTGTTTTCGTAAGGCAGGTTTTGATGTCGTTGCATGGCCTGTTGATTATAAGACACCCGCAAAACAGCGCTTTTCGCTTTATTTTGAATCACCCAATGAGGCGTTGTCGCGCTTTAGCGTTGCGGTGCGGGAATGGGTGGGTTTGACAGCCTATTGGCTGACCGGAAAGACAGATATGCTGCTTCCACAACCCTGATGCCGCAATTTCGCCGTGACTTTTAAGCTTTTGTTAAGCACCTTTGTTGTTAAGATGCTGAAACAAAGAGGGTTTTTGAAACGTACCTTTGTGAGAATAATAAACGCGCCGCATTTCAGCCACTTTTCAGCGTTGCGTTTCATCTGCGTCAGGGCTATATCTCCGGTAACAGCGTTGTGAAGGACGCTGCTAACAAGAGTTGCACAACAAGGTTTTAAAAATATCCATGGACGAAACCGTTCAAAAATCCTGCTGGGGCGTAACGCTCTGGGCAGTCGTTGGCCTCGCCGCTATCATTCTCATGGCTTATCTTTTCTCGGTGTAATGCCAAACGCGCTGCGGAAAGCGGAAAAATGATGCCGCAATCCGGCATTCTGTTGGCGTTGTTGCTCTCCTACACTATCTGTTAATGGTGTAATATCATCTTGGTCTGCCGTTTTATGCGGCTTGGCACATGGAATTGCACAGCCTGAATTTGGGCTGGATAGGTGTAGAATGTTTCTTTCGGTATTTGATCTTTACAAGATTGGCATTGGACCTTCGAGTTCACATACGATGGGCCCGATGACCGCCGCCCATATGTTTCTCGACGAGCTGATCGCCGGCGAGTGGCCAAAACCAGCCAATGCCAAAGTCTTTCGTCTCAAGGCCGTTCTGCATGGCTCGCTTGCTTATACCGGCGTTGGTCATGCGACTGATCGCGCTGTGGTCTTGGGGCTTTGCGGCTATACACCTGATAAGATCGATCCTGATATTATGGATAGCGAAGTCGAAAAGGTTTCGCGCGCGAAAACCGTCCATCCCGCTGGCCATCCTGCCTATCAATTCGATCCAAAAACCGATCTGGTGCTGGATCGCAAAACGCCCTTGCCGGGGCATGCAAACGGCATGGCTTTTGAAGCTTATGACAAGAGTGATCGGCTTCTGCTTCGCCGCGTATATTTTTCGATTGGCGGTGGCTTTGTCGTCACTGCGGAAGAGTTAAGCCGCGTGCAGACCAGTGGCGGCAAGCGTGAGGAAAAGGCTGATGTGCCTTATCCGTTCAAAAACGCCGCCGAAATGCTTGAAATGGCCAACACGAGCGGTCTTTCGATTGCCGATATGAAACGTGCCAATGAAGAATGCCATATGTCTTGCCTTGATCTCGACGAAGGTCTCGATCGAATTTGGGGTGCAATGCGTGGCTGCATTGAGCGTGGATTAAGTCGCGATGGAATTATGCCGGGTGGATTGAATGTGCGCCGTCGTGCGCGGCAGCTTTTTGAGCGGCTGGAAGAGGATTGGCGCAATAACAAGCTTAATCCGCTGCTCGCCAATGACTGGTTGTCTGTTTACGCAATGGCGGTCAATGAGGAAAATGCTTCCGGCGGGCGCGTTGTAACGGCTCCGACCAATGGCGCTGCGGGTGTGGTTCCGGCAGTGTTGCGCTACTATCTGCATTTTCATGATGATGCCGATGCGAAGGGCATTCGTGATTTTCTCCTGACATCGGCCGCCATTGGCGGTGTGATCAAGCATAATGCCTCTATTTCCGGTGCAGAAGTTGGTTGTCAGGGCGAGGTTGGTTCGGCCTCTGCGATGGCTGCCGCTGGTCTTGCTGCCGTTATGGGCGGAACACCCGAACAGATTGAGAATGCTGCTGAAATCGCGCTTGAGCATCATCTGGGCATGACATGCGACCCAGTCGCCGGGCTTGTTCAGGTGCCATGTATTGAGCGCAATGCGCTCGGTGCTGTGAAAGCCGTTACGGCTGCATCTCTGGCGGTGAAGGGTGATGGTCAGCATTTTGTGCCGCTCGATGCCTGTATCGAAACCATGCGTCAGACGGGGCATGATATGAGCGAGCGCTACAAAGAAACCAGTCAGGGTGGACTGGCTGTTAATGTGGTTGCCTGCTGAGACAGATTCTTATCACTTGAAGACTGCACACGGCTTGGCTAAATCAGGCCCATGGCAATTAATCTCGTCAAACTTTGCGTCGGTTGCGACAGTATTGAAGACCTCGCAGCCTGGATTGATTTCAGGCTTGCGGAGCAGCGTGCTGCCGGTGTTGTGCCCGAGCAGTTTCATACAACCCGCATGGTTCCCAAACGGGTGGATGAATTGCTTGCAGGTGGTTCGCTCTATTGGGTGATCAAGGGCAATGTGCAATGTCGCCAGCGTCTTCTGGACATACGCCCGTTTACGGATGAGCAGGGAATCAACCGCTGTCATCTGGTGCTCGAACCCAAGATTCATCCGACGGAGTGGCAGCCGCGCCGCGCTTTTCAGGGGTGGCGGTATCTGAATGAAAATGAGGTTCCTGCCGATGAAGCAGCGGGGAAATCTGGCAGAGCCGCTCTGCCACCGGAATTGCGACGTGAGCTGGCGGATCTCGGATTGCTTTAGATTCGTTTGCGTTAAAGCGGGATCGCTAAAGGCGTTACGCAGGTCTTGTTGGACGGTTACAAAGAAAAAAGCCTGCCGTTTCTGGCAGGCTTTTTTCATTTCGTATGTCAGCTTTCGATGGTGAGGCGTACTGAAACCTTGTCCGATGTGACGGGCAGGGTCATGCGCATCATTGTGCGCGGTTGTACCATTCTGCGATTGCGCGCTGCGTGGCTGACCAGCAGGCCGACCAGATCACGTGTATGGAGTCCTTTGCCATGACGGACATCTGCAATGCGAATCGCCGCCTGCTTAAGTGCCTGCACCGAAAACAGGGACCCGAGGGCTGAAGGCCGTGGCGCTTCTAGAGCCCATAGGCTGGGTGCCAAAGCATGTTGTCCGATCGTTTCATTCATATTCGACATCTCGAAACCCTCTACGCAATACTATTTTCGGGTCTAAAGCGGTTACGAGAGGGGCTACCCCCTCGCTGGGATTAATTTGCGACTGCGTAGCAGCCAAAACTCTTCTTTTTCAGCGATGCACATGCATCCCAGGCTGCCTTCTTTGACGAAAATCCGACAAAGCGGGCGCGGTAGAATGTCGAACCGCCTTTTACGAATGTCTCGGTATGGGGGGAGGCTGACCGAAGTGGTCCGCCAACAGATGAGGACACCTTTGCAAGCATATCGCGTGCCTGACCTTCGCTTGGCAGCGAGCCAACCTGAATAGCCCATCCGCCTGATGCAGCTGCAGAAGCGGTTGTTACGGGATCAATATCATGCTGAGCAGGAGCCGCAGGGATTGCAGCCTTTGGCATTGGACGGACAGCTGCCTGCGCTGCGGCGAGTGCTGCCGGACGCGGCGTTGGTGCAGCAAGAGCCAGAACCTGCGGCTGATCGACGTCGCCTTCACCTGATTCATTGTTGATGACGTCTTCAATGCCGGCTTGACGGGCTACAGGGACTGGGGCGTTGCGTGCCTTTGGCAGTTGAGCTGATGCGACAACCTGAGGAACGTCACCACGCATGGCAATGAGAGGTTCGGAAGCGCGACCACGTGTTGCCATTGGCAGGTATTTTTTGATGAGCTGCGCCATATGGGCATCGCGGCTTGCGCCGGTGTTGCCACCCATCACGACGGCGACGATGCGGCGTCCATCAAGATTAACCGATGAGGCAAGGTTGTAGCCGGAAGCATTGGTGTAGCCGGTCTTGATGCCGTCAACACCTTCGATACGGCCAAGCAGACGGTTGTGACCGCGAATGGTTTGACCGCGATATTGGAAACTACTGCGCGAAAAATAAGCAAATTCACGCGGGAAATGCTGGCGAAGTGCAATGCTGAGGATTGCCATGTCGCGCGCAGTTGTAACCTGCGACATGTTTGGCAGGCCGGAAGCATTGCGGAATGTGGTGTTGCTCATGCCAAGACGACGCGCTTTTGCCGTCATCATCTGTGCAAATCGCTCTTCCGAACCGCCAAGGAATTCACCGGATGCAGCTGCGACGTCGTTCGCTGACTTTGTTACCATTGCAAGGATTGCATCCTCGACGCGAATGGACTGGCCTTTTTTGAAGCCGATTTTTGTCGGTGGACGTGCTGCGGCATATGCGGAAACCGGAATTCGCGTGTCTTTGTTGATGCGACCTGACTGCATTGCCTCAAGAAGCATATAAATTGTCATCATCTTGGTCAGCGACGCCGGGTAACGTTTCGCATCGGCGCTGGATGCAAACAGTGTTTTACCTGTGTTGGCGTCGACCACGATCGCAGCGTACCGATCATTGGCCGCAGCAGGAACCGTGGTTGTGGCCGTAGAGCAGCCTGTTACAACAGCAAGAAGAAGCGCAGCTTGCGCTGTTCTTTTCATGACATATGCGACTTTACTGAATGCGGTACGCACGATGATGACCTGCCTGTATTCCGGTTTTTTTGGACTGCGGCACAAAGGGCACACAGCAATCTAATTCAGGAACCTTACTGTCATCAGCGTTACCAATCCGTTTATGGTAACTGGATTATTCACACATTTTAAAAAAAAGTTGTGGTGCCGTTTTTGGGGAAGCCCATGGAACTCAGCCCGATCGATGCTGGCGGACGCTCTGCGCGGATGCTTAAATCATAAGATTTGGCAATATTTTTGGGAGAGACCTGTGCCAATGCGCAGCCTTGTCATAAGTCTCGGTTGCAAGTGTCAGCGAAGGGCTTAAAATCAGCTTATGACGCCCTACATAAGGAAGGGCAAGCAGGCATAGAGTTGGGCATTGGGTGATAGGTTACATGCGGTATTTAAATCCAGTCATGCAAAGCAAGGCGAACGGCGGGAACGGACCGGATAACGGGACCGTTGTGGTTACGCGTACGCAGCCCAAAACCAAGAAGCCCAGCCTCTATCGCGTTCTGCTTCTCAATGATGACTATACTCCTATGGAGTTTGTCATTCATGTCCTGCAACGTTTTTTTCAGAAAGACATGGACGATGCGACGCGTATCATGTTGCATGTTCATAACCACGGTGTCGGTGAGTGCGGCGTATTCACATACGAAGTTGCTGAAACCAAGGTTAGTCAGGTCATGGATTTTGCCCGCCAAAACCAGCATCCATTACAATGTGTAATGGAGAAAAAGTGAGGTCATATGCCATCGTTTTCATCTAGCCTTGAAAGGGCGCTGCATCAGGCCCTCACAATCGCAAACGAGCGGCATCACGAGTATGCAACGCTCGAACATCTTCTGCTTGCTCTGATCGACGATCAGGATGCGGGCGCAGTGATGCGCGCCTGTAACGTCGATCTGGAGCATCTAAAAAGAATCGTGACCGATTACATCGATCGTGAGCTGGATAATCTCGTCACGGGCTATGATGAAGATTCCAAGCCAACTGCCGCTTTTCAACGTGTTATTCAGCGCGCGGTTATTCACGTCCAGTCCTCCAATCGCGAAGAAGTGACCGGCGCTAACGTGCTTGTTGCCATTTTTGCCGAGCGGGAAAGCCATGCTGCCTATTTCCTTCAGGAGCAGCAGATGACGCGCTACGATGCCGTCAATTATATCTCGCATGGCATTTCCAAACGCACGCAGAGCAGCGAAACGCGCACGCCGCGTGGCGCGGAAAGTCCGAGCGAAGAACGCACCAGCGTGGAACCGGAAGAAAGTCCGAAGAAAAAGCAGGATGCTCTTACCGCCTATTGCGTCAATCTGAACGAGAAAGCGAAATCCGGTCGCATCGATCCTTTGATCGGTCGTGACAGCGAGATCAGCCGCACCATTCAGGTGCTGTGCCGTCGCTCCAAGAATAACCCGCTTTATGTGGGCGATCCGGGTGTCGGCAAGACGGCAATTGCTGAAGGTCTTGCGAAGCGTATCGTTGAAGGTGACGTGCCTGAAGCGCTTGCGAATGCAACAATCTTCTCGCTCGACATGGGCACGCTGCTTGCCGGTACACGTTATCGCGGTGATTTCGAAGAGCGCTTGAAACAGGTTGTGAAAGAGCTTGAAGATTATCCGGGTGCGGTTCTCTTTATTGACGAAATTCACACCGTTATCGGTGCGGGTGCCACTTCGGGCGGTGCGATGGATGCATCAAACCTGTTGAAGCCTGCTCTGTCTTCCGGTGCAATCCGTTGCATCGGATCGACGACCTATAAGGAATATCGTCAGTTCTTTGAAAAAGACCGTGCACTTGTGCGCCGTTTCCAGAAGATCGACGTCAATGAGCCTTCGATCCCTGATGCCATTGAGATCATGAAGGGTCTGAAGCCGTATTTTGAAGACTTCCATAAGGTTAAATATACGGTTGATGCGATCAAGTCGGCTGTGGAGCTTTCCGCGCGCTATATCTCGGATCGCAAATTGCCGGATAAAGCCATCGACGTGATCGATGAAACCGGTGCAAGCCAGATGCTTCTGCCGGAAAACAAGCGCAAGAAGACCATTGGTGTCAAGGAAATCGAAGCAACCATTGCCACCATGGCGCGGATACCGCCCAAGTCGGTTTCCAAGGATGATGAGGTTGTGCTCTCGCATCTTGATGCAGAGCTCAAGCGCGTTGTTTATGGTCAGGATCTCGCGATTGAGGCGCTTTCGGCTGCAATCAAGCTTGCCCGTGCAGGCTTGCGCGAGCCGGATAAGCCCATTGGTTCTTATCTGTTCTCCGGCCCGACAGGTGTTGGTAAGACAGAAGTTGCCAAGCAGCTTGCATCGTCGCTTGGCGTCGAACTGCTTCGTTTCGACATGTCGGAATATATGGAGCGTCACACTGTATCGCGTTTGATCGGTGCGCCTCCCGGATATGTCGGCTTCGATCAGGGCGGTCTTTTGACCGATGGCGTGGATCAGCATCCGCATTGCGTGCTGTTGCTCGATGAAATCGAAAAGGCACATCCGGACCTTTACAACATTCTGTTGCAGGTTATGGATCATGGCTCGCTTACCGATCACAACGGCAAGAAGATCGATTTCCGCAATGTTATCCTGATCATGACCACCAATGCCGGTGCCGCCGATATGGCAAAGGCTGCGATTGGTTTCGGTTCGACGCGGCGTGAAGGTGACGACATGGAAGCGATCAACCGGTTGTTTACGCCGGAATTCCGCAACCGTCTCGACGCAATTGTTCCGTTTGGTCCGCTGCCGGTTCCCGTCATTCATCAAGTTGTGCAGAAGTTCGTGCTTCAGCTTGAAGCGCAGCTTGCAGAACGTGGTGTGACATTCGAACTGACCGAGCCCGCTATCGCATGGCTTGCTGACAAGGGCTACGATGAGCGCATGGGCGCGCGTCCACTGGCGCGCGTTATTCAGGAGCACATCAAGAAACCATTGGCCAATGAAGTGCTTTTTGGCAACTTGAAAAATGGCGGTACGGTTCGGGTTGATGTGAAGAAGAAAGAGGATGGTAAAACCGATCTCGTGCTTGAAACCCTTTCTTCGGACAAGCCAGTGAAGCCTAAAAAGGATATTCCGGCGGAAAAGAAGCAGCCCGTTCGCAAGAAGGCTGCGGCAAAGAAGCCTGAGAAGGAAAAGGTACTCGCTGGCAAGGATGATGCCGAGTCAAAACCTTCTGCCAAGGCATCAACGGCAAAATCATCGGTCCCTAAAGTGCCGCGTAAGAAATAAAAACGTAAAAAGGCCCTTCACGTGAAGGGCCTTTTTATATCGGGTGCATTTTCTCTCTCTCATGATCTAATTACCGTATGTCTTCGAGTCCATTCCCTAGTTCCGACCATCACTCAGCAGAGCAATCTGGCCATCTTGGCTGGTTTTTTCGTGGCACACGACGCATTGTGAGTGTGCCTGCTATCTTGCTGATGAGTTCGTTTATTGGCTTTTCAGGACTGGCGATTGAAAGCGGCATAACTGTCGGGCAGGCGGTGTTTATGACACTCACCATCTGGGCACTGCCTGCTAAGGTGGTGCTCATTGGTGCGATCAGCGCCGGAGCTTCAATCCCTGCCGCAGCTTTGGCGGTCGGATTGTCGTCGGTTCGGCTTATGCCGATGGTGGTGGCACTTTTACCGGAGCTGAAAGGCCCAAAGACGCGCAAGCTGACGCTGGCAGCGCTTTGTCATTTTGTGGCAGTGACCGCCTGGGTCATGGCGATGGAAGAGCTGCGCAATGTGCCGCGCGATATGCGCACAAGCTATTTTGCAGGCATTGGAAGCGTTCTGGTCGGAACGAATGCGCTTGTGGTGGCCTTGGTTTATACATTATCGGCGTCGTTTCCGCCGGTGGTGTTTGCAGCGCTTTTCATGCTTACGCCAATGTATTTTCTGACGTCGCTCTGGCGATCAGCGCGGGAACGGGCAGGGCAGATTGCCATGGTTTCCGGCATCGTGCTGTTTCCGATCTTTCATCAATTCGCACCGGGCTATGATCTGTTGGTGACGGGAGTCGTTGGCGGATTGATTGCATTTGTCTTTCATCGTTTGCGCAAGGCAAAGAAGGAGGCTGTGCAATGAACTGGGACAGTTATTCCGACTGGTGGTGGCCGCTTATGTTCATCCTGCTTGCAGGCGCACTTCCGACCTATCTTTTCCGTGTTATGGGCGTCATTGTTGGCGGTCGGATACGCGAAGATTCCGAGGTTCTGGTGTTCGTGCGCTGTGTCGCGACGGCACTTGTCGCGGGTGTGATCGCCCAGCTTATTCTTTATCCGAACGGGGAGCTTGCGAACTCCCCGATGTGGTTGCGCGTTGGATCAGCCGCTGCCGGTTTTGTTGCTTATCTCATTGCCGGAAAGCGGTTGCTTGTCGGAATATTGGTGACAGAGGCGTTTCTGATAACGGGTTTGTTAAGCTTATAAAGATGATTCTTATCAAAGTGCTGCGCGGATTTTCTCAGCATTTGCTGTAAGAACGGCTGGATCTTCCATTTTTCCGGTATGAGGCTTTAATTCTACACCCTCAAAACGCGGGATGACGTGGAAGTGCAGATGATAAACTGTCTGGCCTGCTGCCGGTTCATTGAACTGGCTGACAGTGACGCCATCGGCATCAAAAGCTTTCTTCACGGCATTGGCGATCTTTTGAACGGCCTTGATGGCTTGAGCGAGCGCTTCCGGCTCTGCATCAAGCAGATTGCGCGATGGTGCTCTGGGAACAACCAGCGTGTGGCCGGTTCCCTGCGGCATGACATCCATAAAAGCGACGACATCATCCGTTTCATAAACGCGTGTTGACGGAATTTCGCCGCGCAGGATTTTCGCGAAAATGTTGTTGCCGTCATAGGTGGCAGACATGCTTGTTTCTCCAGTTCACTCAATTATCAAGCTGGTTATGTGTGCCTGAAAGGCGTGTGCTTTTCCAGTGCCGTGTGGATCTGTTCGATTTCGTGCCGTTCATGTTCCAGATAGTCACTGACCGCACGGCGGAAGCCTTCATGTGCAATGTAATGCGCGGAATGGGTTGTGACCGGCACATAGCCACGGGCAAGCTTGTGTTCACCTTGCGCACCCGCTTCGACAACGCGCAGTTTTCGCTCAATCGCAAAGTCGATTGCCTGATGGTAACAGACTTCGAAATGGAGATAGGGGTGATCTTCGATGCAGCCCCAGTGTCGGCCATAGAGCGTATCGCTGCCGATAAAATTGATGGCACCGGCAATATAACGTCCGCTGCGTTTTGCCATTACCAGCAATATGTCTTCGGCCATCGCTTCACCAATCAGCGAGAAAAACTGACGGTTGAGGTAAGGGCGCCCCCATTTGCGGTTACCCGTATCTACGTAGAACTCAAAAAAGTCGTCCCATACAGATTCCGTCAGATCCTTGCCAGTCAGCCAGTCGATTTCTACGCCTTCGGAAAGCGCATCGCGGCGCTCTTTTTTGAGGGCTTTGCGTTTTCTGGAAACAAGTTCATTTAGAAAACCATCATATTTAGAAAAGCCATTGTTTATGAAATGAAACTGTTGATCCGTTCTATGAAGAAAGCCGGCTGCTTCGAGTGCCGAAATTTCGCTTAAAGGCGCAAATGTTACATGTGCAGAAGAAGCGCCTGTCTGATCAGTGAGTTGCCGAAGTCCGGTTGCGAGAGCGACCTGAATGGCTTCCGGTTCAAACTCCCGATGATGCAGCAATCGTGGGCCAGTGGCGGGGGTGAAAGGAATGGAAGCCTGAAACTTTGGGTAGTATCGGCCGCCTGCGCGCTCAAAAGCATCTGCCCAGCCGTGGTCGAAGACATATTCGCCCTGGCTATGCCCTTTCAGGTAATTGGGGACGGCTCCAATTAGAAACCCCTGATTGTCTTCGAGGCGTAGATAATGGGGTAACCAGCCAGCTTGTTGAGACACGGAGCCGGATTGTTCCAGCGCCAGAAGAAATGCGCGTGAAACAAAGGGGTTATAATTGTCACCCTGCCGGGAGGCTCCGGCAAGGCGGTTCCATTCGGCTTCCGAAAAATCGCCGACGCTTTCGACGACGCGAAGGGCGAAGCTTTGCTCAGTCTGCCTCTCGTCGTCACTCATGGATTTTCTCTCTAGGCTACCAATGATCGGGGATCGAAACCTTCAAAGGTAATCTGGTCCACGTTGAGATCGCTGTGCTTCTTCATTTCCATATCGCGCACTGTCCAGCTGATGACCGGAAGGTTGAGCTTGTCGCGCACGAAGCTGACGAACGGGTTGGGTAGATGATGCACATTGTAGGATACGAATGAAATCGGATGCGCGAGCATCGAGAAATGTGCCTCGAAATGCTTCATTCTGGTGCCTTCAGCCGTCAGGCCGCCGGGAATGCCCGGAGCATCGCTTGCAAACAGTCGCACCAGATGATGGTCGAAAGACATGATTGCAACTTCGCCCTTATAATCCGCCAATTCCTTGGCGACGGCGGCCACAAGGCCGTCATCACGGCCTTCAATGCCCTTCAGCTCGATTACGATAGGCACGCGGCCAGCCACAAGGTCAAGCATCTGCTTGAGCGTTGGCGCATGATCATCTGTGTCGCCAATGCGCAACTCAGTGGCTTCGGCAAGTGTCAGATCGCTGATACGGCCTTTGCGTCCAGTAAGGCGTTCAAGATCATCATCATGAAACACGATGACGCCGCCATCTTTGGTCAGGTGTACGTCGCATTCAATCGCAAAGCCGGCTTTTGCGGCTGCATCAAAGGCTGAGAGCGTGTTTTCCCAGCGCGCATTGTTGAGGTCGTGGAGACCACGATGCGCAATCGGCTGCTTTTTGAGCCATTCAGGAGAAGACATTATGCAACCTCAATGATGGCTTCAACTTCAACAGGTGCATTCAGCGGCAGGCTTGCCACACCGACAGCGGAGCGCGCGTGTTTACCCGCATCACCAAGGACTGCGACGAGCAGATCGGATGCGCCATTGGCAACCAGGTGTTGCTCAACGAACGTTGTGCTCGAAGATACGAATACGGTGATTTTCACAATTCGCTTAATGCGGTTAAGATCGCCAAGCGCTGCCTTTGCCTGTGCCAGAATGTTGATGGCGCAGGCGCGTGCAGCCGTCTGACCGTGAGCAACCGTTAAGGTATCGCCAATCTGGCCTGTGTGCACAAGCTTGCCGTTTTCCAGTGGAAGCTGACCGGATGTGAGCAGCAAAGAGCCCGTCTGTGCGAAAGGCACATAGTTTGCGGCTGGCGCTGCTGCCTCCGGCAAAGATATACCCAGATTTTTAAGACGGCTGTCGATTGTGTCGGTCATTCCATTAATCCTTGCTAACTTAATGCCTTCTACTTCCGACTTTATACATAGAATCGGTGAAGCTTTTGGGGAGGGTGCGATTTTTGCCTCGCTTCCGCCACGAGTTTTTTTATCATGCTCCTCAACAGATCGGGAGATTCATATATGCGTTTTTTGAGTATGGCATTTGCGGCGTCCGGAGCTGCGGTTTGTATCTGGGGCGGCGTTGCCAATGCGGCTTCGACGGTGACGTTGGTTCCGCATCGCGCAGTGTATGATCTTACATTGGATCGTGCCGATGAAAAATCCGGGATCACTGGTCTGACGGGCCGCATGGTTTACGAGTTTAATGGTTCTGCTTGCGAAGGTTACACAACGAATTTTCGTTTTGTAACACGCATTGACATGGACGAGCAGCCGCAACGCGTGACTGATCAGCAGACGACAACCTTTGAAAGTGGTAACGGCAAGGATTTCCGTTTCGTCAACAAAACCTTTGTCGACAAGGAGCTGGTCAAGGAAGTACGCGGTGATGCCAAGGTTGAAGATGGAAAGACCGTGGTTGCACTCACCAAGCCGAAGGAAAACAAGCTTGATCTGAAGGCGACGCAGTTTCCAACCATGCATATGGAAGAACTTGTTGCCAAGGCTGTAGCCGGAGAGAAATTTTACCAGACGTCTCTTTATGATGCATCAGAAGACGCGGACCGTGTTGTTTCGACGACCGTTGTTGTCGGTAAGGAACAGCAAGCCAAGGGCGATGAAGCCAAAGCCATGGGCAAGTTCATGAGGGACAATGTCTGGCCGGTGACGATCTCCTATTTTGACGACAAGGAAAAGCAGGACGGTCTTCCAATCTATCGTATCAATTTCAAGCTCTACCGAAACGGCATCACCCGTGACCTGACCATGGACTATGGAGATTTTTCCATGCACGGAAAGTTGGTTAAGCTCGATGTTTATGGCGAGGATAAAAGCACCGTTAAACAAGCCTGCCCTTAGTAAGAGGTATATTTTATAACTATTAATTGCGGTTGCATGCCGATTAAGTTTCATTTTATTGTTTTTTTATAGTTATAAAGACGTGATATAGTAAAATTATTTATGTGGATTGTTTTATGAAGAAATTATTGTTTCTGGCTTCTGTTGTTTTCTTGGCAGCTTCTCCGTCTATGGCGGCTGCCAAGCATCACCACCCGGTGACAAAAGCCAATCCTCAATGTGTGCGAACAGACAAGGCTCAGATTGCCACTCTCTTTGATCGTTGGAACAATTCACTGCGGACAGGAGATGCGCGTAAAGTAGCCGCAAACTACGCACGTGACTCGGTGCTTCTGCCTACGATGTCCAATCGTGTGCGTAAGACTGACGGGGAGCGGATCGATTACTTTGAACATTTTTTAAAAGAGCATCCGGTCGGGCATATAGATAGCCGCACAATCCGAGTTGGTTGTAATGACGCGATTGACACAGGTGTTTACACTTTTACTTTTGCTGACGGGAAGAAAGTGCAGGCCCGCTATACGTTTACTTATGTTTGGGATCATAAGCGATGGTTGATTTCCTCCCATCATTCTTCACTGATGCCTGAAAAGTGAGAGAGCTGCTAAGCTGAGAATTTGAATAGCTTGAGCCGCTAGCTTATATAGCCACACAGCTTGGTTTCATCTGATTGGTGAAATCAAACGCTCTCCCGTATTTGAGGGGCAGGGCTTGCATTTATCGGCGCGTTGGTTTAACAGCGCGCCTATTCCACACACGGGATTGGGCTTTTGCCGGGAGAAATCCGGCCTCAGCCTCCGGTGGCGAGTGATCGCCTCAGCCCGTGGAGGTTAAACCGGAAAAGGAAAATACAGATGGCATTGCCTGAATTCAGCATGCGCCAGCTTCTGGAAGCTGGTGTTCACTTCGGTCACCAGACTCACCGCTGGAACCCAAAGATGGCTCCTTACATCTATGGCGACCGCAACAATATCCACATTCTCGATCTGTCTCAGACCGTTCCTCTGCTGCACAACGCGTTGAAGGTCGTTTCTGACACCGTTGCTCGCGGCGGTCGTGTTCTGTTCGTTGGCACGAAGCGTCAGGCTTCGGACATTATTGCTGACGCAGCAGCCCGTTCGGCTCAGTACTATGTCAACGCGCGCTGGCTCGGCGGCATGATGACCAACTGGAAGACAATCTCGAATTCGATCCAGCGTCTGCGCAAGCTTGACGAAATCCTTTCCGGCGAAGCACAGGGCTTCACCAAGAAGGAACGCCTGAACCTTGAGCGCGAACGTGAAAAACTTGACCGCGCACTCGGTGGCATCAAGGACATGGGTTCGGTTCCTGACCTGATGTTCATCGTTGACACCAACAAGGAAGCAATTGCTATCCAGGAAGCCAAGCGTCTTGGTATTCCAGTTGTTGCGATCATCGATTCGAACTGTAATCCAGATCAGATCGACTATCCAATCCCGGGCAACGACGATGCTGCACGTGCTATTTCGCTTTATTGCGACCTGATTGCACGCGCTGCTCTCGACGGTATTGCACGTCAGCAGGGCGCTATGGGCATCGACATTGGTGCACAGGCTGAAGTTCCTGTTGAGCCAGCTCTCGAAGCTCCGGCTGCAGGCGCATAATCAGCGTTTATGATTTTCATCCACTCGTCATATGACGGGTGGATAACTTCATTCGTTCCGATGCAATCAGCGTCGGTTAAAAGTTGGCACACCCATTCGGTGTGCCTTCGCTTTCGTGAAAGGCGACACAATGAGCATTTCCGCATCACAGGTTAAAGAACTCCGCGAACTGACCGGCGCTGGCATGATGGACTGCAAGGCAGCGCTTGCTGAAACCAATGGCGACATCGAAGCCGCTGTTGATTATCTGCGCGCCAAGGGTATCGCTAAGGCTGACAAGAAGGCTGGCCGTACGGCTGCTGAAGGTCTGGTTGGCGTTGCAGCTTCCGGCAACAAGGCTGTTGTTGTTGAAGTCAACTCCGAAACCGACTTCGTTGCCCGCAACGATGCTTTCCAGGATCTCGTTCGCAAGATTGCCCAGACCGCTCTGTCGACTGACGGTTCGTCTGAAGCTGTTGCTGAAGCAAACATCGAAGGCAAGTCGGTAACGCAGGCTGCTAAGGATGCTGTTGCAACCATCGGTGAAAACATCAGCTTCCGCCGTTCGGCAGCTCTTGAAGTCTCCAAGGGTGCAGTTGCTACCTATATTCACAATGGCGTTGCAGATGGCCTCGGCAAGCTCGGCGTTCTCGTTGCAATCGAAACGGAAGGCAATGCAGAAGCTGCAAGCGCATTCGGTCGTCAGGTTGCCATGCACGTTGCTGCGATCAACCCGCTTGCTCTGACTGCTGCTGATGTTGATCCGGCTGCTGCTGAGCGCGAAAAGGCGATCTTCATCGAGCAGGCTCGTGAATCGGGCAAGCCAGACAATATCATCGAAAAGATGATCGAAGGCCGTATGCGCAAGTTCTACGAAGAAGTTGTTCTTCTTTCGCAGGCTTTCGTTATCAATCCTGACCTTACTGTTGAAGCAGCACTCAAGGAAGCTGAAAAGTCGATCGGCGCTCCTGCCAAGATCACCGGATTTGCGCGTATTGCGCTTGGCGAAGGTATCGAGAAGGAAGAAAGCGATTTTGCTGCTGAAGTTGCTGCGGCAGTTAAAGGCTAATCAGTCTTTTCGTCTGAAAAGGTTTTTGATTATGAAGGGCATCGCGTGACAACGCGGTGCCCTTCGTGTATCGCAACCTCAATAGTAACAGTCGTTCATCATCTGCGGAGAAACCTCCATGTCCGTTAAGCCCGCCTATAAACGCGTTCTTTTGAAAGCCTCTGGTGAGGCACTGATGGGCAGTCAGGGGTTTGGCATCGATGTTTCGGTCGCTGATCGCATTGCAAACGACATCAAGCAGGCGCGTGCTCTTGGCGTCGAGGTTGGCGTTGTCATTGGCGGCGGTAATATTTTCCGCGGCGTGGCTGTTGCCTCAAAGGGGGGCGACCGCGTGATCGGTGATCACATGGGTATGCTCGCAACCATCATCAATTCGCTGGCTTTGCGCACCTCGCTGCACAAGATCGGTGTGGATGCTGTCGTTCTGTCGGCAATCGCCATGCCCGAAATCTGCGAGAGCTTCTCCCAGCGGCAGGCAACTGCTTATATGGATGAGGGCAAGGTTGTTATTTTTGCGGGCGGCACCGGCAATCCATTCTTCACGACAGATTCTGCGGCGGCCCTGCGTGCTGCTGAAATCGGTGCGGATGCACTTTTGAAGGGAACACAAGTCGACGGTATCTATACCGCCGATCCTAAAAAAGACCCGGAAGCCACCCGTTTCGATCATCTCACCCATAAGGAAGTTCTTGATCGCGGACTGGCTGTCATGGATACCACAGCAGTTGCACTTGCACGTGAGAACAACATTCCGATAATAGTCTATTCCATTCATGAAAACGGCGGCTTGGCCGAAATTCTGCAAGGCAGGGGACGCTGCACGATCGTTTCCGATAACTGATCATTGACCTTGCCCCCAAGCACTGAAGGAGAAATTGCATGAGCGATGTTTTTGACATCAACGACCTGAAGCGCCGCATGGAAGGCGCCGTTAACGCGCTGAAGCATGACCTTGGTGGCCTGCGTACAGGCCGCGCATCAGCAAGCTTGCTCGAACCGATCACGATTGAAGCTTACGGCTCCACAATGCCGATCAATCAGGTCGCCAATATTACTGTGCCAGAATCGCGTATGCTTTCGGTTTCCGTGTGGGACAAGACCATGGTTGGTGCGGTTGAGCGCGCGATTCGTGATTCTGGTCTTGGTCTCAATCCGATCACCGACGGCATGACGCTGCGTATTCCTTTGCCCGAACTGAACGAACAGCGTCGTAAAGAGCTGGTCAAGATTGCGCATCAATATGCCGAACAGGGCCGTATTGCTGCACGCCATGTTCGTCGCGATGGTATGGACACGCTGAAAAAGCTGGAGAAGGACGGCGACATCAGTCAGGATGACAGCCGCGGACTTTCCGAAAAAGTCCAGAAGCTGACTGACGATACCATTGCTGAAATGGACAAGATTGTTACCGTCAAAGAAGGGGAGATCATGCAGGTTTAGGCCGCGCATGATTTTTCAGTGAGGGAGAGCAGCGATATGTCCGATCCGCGCCATATAGCTATTATCATGGACGGTAATGGACGTTGGGCGAAGGCGCGAGGGCTTCCGCGAAGCGCTGGCCACAGGGCCGGCGTTGAAGCATTGCGCGAGACGGTGCGCTATGCTGGTGATCGCAAGCTTGGCTATCTCACCCTTTTTGCATTTTCATCTGAAAACTGGTCGCGCCCAAGCGGTGAAGTCGGCGATCTTATGGGGTTGCTCAAGCTTTTCATCCGGCGTGACCTTGCCGAACTGCATCGCAACAATGTTCGTGTGCGCATCATTGGCGAGCGGGACGGGTTGGCGTCTGATATTTGCGCCTTGCTCACGGAAGCTGAATCGCTGACGCGCAAAAATACCGGCCTTAATCTGATTATCGCGTTCAATTATGGGTCGCGTGACGAAATCGCGCGTGCGGTGAAGAGCCTTGCAGCCGATGTGGCGGCAGGGCGCCTTGATCCGTCTTCTATTTCGCCGGAGCTGATCTCGGCTAATCTTGATACTGCCGGAATTCCTGATCCGGATCTGATTATCCGTACGAGCGGCGAAATGCGGCTTTCTAATTTTCTACTCTGGCAGGCTGCCTATTCCGAATTTCTGTTCGTGCCGGGACACTGGCCTGATTTCAAGGCCGCTGATCTTGATGCTGCTTATGAGGCTTTCCGTCAGCGTGAACGTCGTTTTGGTGGCGTAGAGGTGCCCAACAAGCTCGAAGAGTGCTCACCCGCAATCGAATGCACGCCAGCAAAAGGTGCCGCGGTTTGATGTGGCCTGACCGCATAGAGCGCCGTGCACCTGTTGGGGCGCACAATAGTCGCTCTCACAGTTTAAGTTAGCCGAAAGGTATCAATGTCAAATCTGCAAACGCGTATTCTGACCGCCATTGTTCTCGGAGCCGCAGCTCTTTGGCTGACCTGGATAGGCGGGCTGGGGTTCACTCTGTTCTCCATCGCGATTGGGCTGGCGATGTTTTATGAGTGGGCGGAACTGAGCGCGACAAAGCAGACGTTATTTTCACGTTTCTTTGGCTGGGGTTGGTTGCTGGTAACCTTTGTGCTTTTGATTCTTGATCGTGGGGCCTTGCTGACGATTGGTTTCCTGTTGGCAGGTTCGATTGTTCTTTTGGCAACGCAGTGGAAGACCGGGCGCGGCTGGCCTGCTGCCGGTCTTTTTTATGCGGGTTTTTCTGCAATTTCCCTTTCGTTGTTGCGTGGCGACGAGCCGTTCGGGTTCACAGCTATCTGCTTCCTGTTTGCAGTTGTATGGTCGACCGATATCGCTGCCTATTTCAATGGGCGCGCGCTCGGTGGGCCGAAACTTGCGCCGCGCTTTTCGCCCAACAAAACATGGTCGGGCGCTTTGGGCGGTGCTGCCGCCGCTGTCGCGGGTGGCATTCTGGTCGCATCGCTTGTTGCTGCTCCGGGAAGTTTTATTGTCCCGCTGCTGGCGCTTTTGTTGTCAATTGTCTCGCAGATCGGCGATCTCGCAGAATCATGGGTGAAGCGTCAGTTCGGCGCTAAAGATTCTGGTCGTCTTCTGCCGGGGCATGGTGGTGTTCTTGATCGCGTTGATGGACTTGTGGCTGCTGCCGCTATTTTGTACCTATTTGGTGCTATTATTGCAGAGCCTGATGTGCCATCAGCCATATTTTTTAGTTTCTGACAGCGTATGAATTTGTAGGAGTGGTAATTTGCAGGAGGCTCTTGCCTTTTTCATTGGTGGTGAAAGTCTGTTCGTAGGGACGATTATTCCATTTCTGTTTGTGCTGACTGTTGTCGTTTTTGTGCATGAAATGGGACATTATCTGGTTGGCAGATGGTGCGGCATTGGTGCGAGCGCCTTTTCTATCGGTTTTGGACCAGAACTGATCGGCTTTAACGACCGACACGGCACGCGCTGGAAGCTTTCGGCTATCCCGCTTGGCGGCTATGTGAAGTTTCTGGGCGATGAGAGTGCCACCAGTTCGCCTGTCGGTGTGGATAATTCCACTCTCAGTGCAGAAGAACAGAGCAGGGCTTTTCATACCCAACCGGTCTGGAAGCGTGCTGCAACGGTGTTTGCCGGTCCTGCATTCAACATCATTCTCACGGTTGTTATCTTCAGCGTATTTTTTGGCCTGTATGGTCGACAGATTGCCGATCCGCTTGTTGCCGGTGTTCAGCCGAACACACCGGCTGCTGAGGCTGGCTTTAAGCCGGGTGATCGCTTTATGAGTGTCGACGGGCAGAAGATTACGACGTTTGCTGATGTGCAGCGGATTGTTTCCGGTCGCTCGGGTGATGTTTTAGACTTCACAGTGGAGCGCGACGGCAAACTGGTTGATCTGCAAGCCACGCCAGCGCTCGTTGAACGCACCGATCCCCTTGGCAATAAAGTCAAGATGGGTGCAATCGGCGTGGAAATCACGCAGGAAGTCGGAAATTTTCGCAGGATTGAATATGGTCCACTCGAATCAGTGGGGCAGGCGATTCTGGAAACCGGCCATATCATCAGCCGGACCGGAGAATTTTTTCAGCGCTTTGCCGTTGGACGCGAAGATAAGTGCCAACTCGGTGGTCCTGTTAAGATTGCTAATATGGCGGGCAAGGCCGCAAGCCAGGGATTTGACTGGTTGATTCAGCTCACAGCCATGCTTTCCATCGGTATCGGGCTTCTGAACCTGTTTCCGTTGCCGCCTTTGGACGGTGGGCATCTGGTTTTTTATGCCGTGGAAGCGATCAAGGGCAGCCCTGTGTCTGTCGGCGCGCAGGAGATTTTTTACCGCGTTGGATTCCTCGTTGTTACGGGATTCATGGGGTTCGTACTTTTCAACGACTTGTTTGCCTGCTAGATCACTGGGCAAATTGGTCGACGAGGAACCGGGTCGCGTTGTTATTTTGGCGGGGCCTGCCATTTTTCAAGAAGCACCACGCACATTAAAAACTGTGCAGAGGTGTTAATCAGAAATGAACATTGGGAGCGAGGACTGGAAAAGCGTAGTGATCTGTTTACCATAAACATTAAATCGCGTGGCATGGATGCCACGCTAATTGCTTAAGTAAACAGATTTTAACTGTGGCGCTTGCTTGTATAGAAAAACCGGTTATTACGGTTGTATCTATACGTGCATTTCTGGGAAAATCGCCCCGGGGACAGAAAGAAACGAAGGTTCGGAAAGCCCATGACGGCAAGTTCTAAATTCTTTGGTGCCGCTTCAGCGCTCGCCATGTCAGTTGCTCTTGTAGCTTCGGGTTCGGCTGCGCTTTCTCTGGTGTCGGTCAATGCTGCTCAGGCTGCTGTTGTCAATCGCATCGAAGTGCGCGGAAATTCGCGCGTTGATGCGCAGACAATCCGTGACAATATCGATATTCGCCCAGGCAAAGCTTTCAACAGCACTGATATTGATGACGCCGTAAAGCGTCTTTATGCCATGGGGCTGTTTTCTGATGTTCGCATCAATCAGTCCGGTAGCACGCTTGTCATCCATGTTGATGAACGTAAGGTCGTCAATAACGTCCTGTTCCAGGGCAACAAGAAGATCAAGGATCCTGACCTTGCTCGCGCTATCCAGCTTAAGCCGCGCTCGCCTTATGATGCTGCGGTGATGGAAGCTGACAAGGAAGCCATTAAGGGTGCCTATGCACATATCGGCCGCAGCGATGCGATCGTGAATGCACGGACGGTTGATCTTGGTCAGGGCCGCGTCAATGTGGTCTATGAGATCACAGAAGGTGGTCGCACAAAGATCGCTGACATTAATTTTGTCGGTAACAACGTCTATAGCGCGCGTCGTCTGCGCGATGTGATCTCCACAAAGCGTTCGAACCCGCTGTCGTGGTTGACCCGTAACGACGTTTACGATGAAGGTCGCTTGCAGGCTGACGAAGAAGCGCTGCGTCGTTTCTACTACAATCGCGGCTATGCGGATTTCCGTGTGTTGTCGTCGAATGCTGTGCTTGATCCGGCGACCAACGAATACACGATCACCATCAATGTTGACGAAGGTCAGCGTTATAATTTCGGTAATGTAACCGTAGAAAGCACCGTAGAAGGTGTTGATACGCAGGCTCTCGATCGTCTTGTGAAGACGCGTACGGGTAAGCCTTACAGCGCCAAGGAAGTTGAAGATTCGGTTACGGCTATCACCGAAAACGTCGCCGGTAGCGGTTATGCGTTTGCCAAGGTTGAGCCTCGTGGTGACCGTGATTTCGAAAACAACACGATTTCGCTTGTTTACAGTGTTGATCAGGGTCCGCGCGCTTATGTTGAGCGCATTGAGATCCGTGGCAACGACAAGACCCGTGATTATGTTATTCGTCGTGAGTTCGACATGAATGAAGGCGATGCCTTCAATCAGGTTATGGTTCAGCGCGCGAAGCGTCGTCTTGAAGCGCTCGATTTCTTCCAGACAGTTAATGTGTCGACCGCGCCGGGTGCAGAGCCTGATCAGGTGATCCTGATTGTCGATGTTGTCGAAAAGTCGACCGGTGAATTCTCGATCGGCGGTGGTTATACGACGGGTGGTGATTCGCCGGGCGCGCAGGTTGAAGCTGCGATTACCGAGCGTAACTTCCTCGGACGTGGCCAGTTCGTCCGTATCAGTGCCGGTGCCGGTCAGGACAAGATGCGTAACTACGCCTTGTCGTTCACCGAGCCATATTTCCTTGGCTATCGCATGTCGGCCGGGTTTGACGTATTCCGCCGCTCATATCGCGTGAGCAGCGGTGGTCGTTACGACGTTGAGCAGACGGGTGGCACGATTCGTTTCGGTCTTCCGATTACGGATAACTTCTCGGCTGGTCTTGCTTACAATCTCGTTCAGGAAAAGTATAAGCTTGACGTTCTTGACGCCCAGGGCAACCCAGACCCGAACTATTATGCCCCAGCGCTCATCGAAGCTGGCCAGCATAGCCCATGGCTTCGTTCTTCGATCAGCTACTCGCTGACCTATAACTCCATTGATGATATGAAGAATCCGCATGATGGTATTTATGCGCGCTTCAATCAGGAGTTTGCAGGTCTGGGCGGCGACGCGAAATACATCAAGACCACGTTCAAGGCTAACTACTATCAGACACTCGCACAGGAAGCTGACATTGTCGGTATGCTGGGTGTTGGCGGTGGTTACATCCACGAGTTCGGCAATGATGGCGTTCGTATCTTCGATATGTTCAAGAACAATTCGGATATGATCCGCGGTTTCAAGTTTAACGGTATCGGTCCTTATCAGGACGCTGGAAACGGCAACCGCTACTGGCTTGGTGGAACCACCTACGCAAATGCTACGGCTGAAGTTCAGTTCCCGATGCCTGTTGTTCCGGAAAGCCTTGGTATTCGCGGTGCATTGTTTGCTGATGCAGCGACACTTTACGGAAACAGTTCCTCGCTTGGTGGTCAACCTGTTCTCGGCGATGACAAGAAGCTCCGCGCTTCGGTCGGTGTCAGCTTGATGTGGGCTTCGCCGTTTGGTCCGTTGCGCTTTGACTACGCATTCCCAGTTGCTAAGGCTGATACCGATAAGGTTCAGAATTTCAACTTCGGTGTTTCGACCAAGTTCTAATAGATTTGCCTTTTCCCGGGGCAGACATGCCCCGGGCAAGAAAGTGCTTTGATGGCAGATCCCATTTTTTTCAAGCCTTCCCGTGAACTCACGATCGGCGATATTGCAGATTTCACCGGTGCAAGCCTTCGTAACCCGAAGCTTGCGCCGCGTGCTGTTGCGCGTTTGGCGTCTTTAAGCGACGCAAGTGACGATGCGCTTGTTTTTGTTGATGGCAAGAGAAATGCGTTAGCGCTTGCCGGTATGAAAGCCGCAGGCGTTTTATGCTCCGAAGATGTCGCAGACAGCGTTCCTCCCGGCATTGCCGCACTTGTTACCCGCAATCCACACCGTGATTTTTCGTCCGTTGGACGGATGCTGTTTCCTGTTGCCGTGCGGCCTGAAAGCTGGCTGGGCGAGACCGGCATTTCACCTTCTGCATTCATTCATCCATCTGCGAAGATTGAAGAGGGTGCAACGATTGAAGCCGGCGCGATGATTGGCAGAAATGTCAGCATCGGTTCCGGCACGCTGATTGCAGCCACGGCTGTTGTGGGTGAGGGCTGTCAGATCGGGCGCGATAGCTATATTGCGCCGGGTGTTGCCATTCAGTTTGCGATGGTCGGCAATCGTGTGTCTTTGCATCCGGGTGTTCGCATCGGGCAGGATGGGTTTGGCTATGTGCCGGGTCCGCGCGGGCTTGAAAAGGTACCTCAGCTTGGCCGCGTTATTCTTCAGGATGATGTGGAAATCGGTGCAAATACCACGATAGACCGTGGAGCATTGAACGACACGATTATCGGTGAAGGCACCAAGATCGATAATCTTGTGCAGATTGCACATAATGTGCGCTTTGGCCGGTTTTGCGTTGTGGCTGCACTTTGTGGCATTTCCGGCAGTGTTGTTATCGGTGATCAGACCATGATCGGTGGCAGTGTCGGCCTTGCCGATCATGTCGTTATCGGTTCGCGTGTGCAGATTGCTGCGGGAAGCGGCGTTATGAATGACATACCCGATGGTGAGCGTTGGGGGGGCGTCCCTGCTCGACCAATCAAGCAATGGTTCCGAGATATTGCGAATATCCGAAGCATCGGGAAACCAAGAAAGGAGCAATCCTCTGATGAGTGATGCTAATCTGAAGCTGGAAACCGCAGACATTCAGGATATTTTGCGTGCGCTTCCGCATCGTTATCCGTTTTTGCTCATTGACCGTATCATTAATATTGATGGCGATCAGTCTGCGACTGGCATCAAGAATGTTTCGATGAATGAGCCGCATTTTACCGGCCATTTTCCAGACAAGCCGATTATGCCGGGCGTTCTGATCATTGAAGCCATGGCACAGACAGCTGGCGCAATCACAGTTCTTCATAATGGTGCTGATAAGCCGAGCCTCGTCTATTTCATGACAATCGACAAAGCCAAGTTCCGTCGCCCTGTTGTTCCTGGCGATCAGCTTCACCTTCACGTGAAAAAGATCAAACAGCGCGGAAATATCTCTAAATTTGAGTGCGTAGCAGAGGTCGATGGCGTAAAGGTGGCCGAAGCTGAAGTCGCCGCGATGGTTGGCGTAGCCGAAGAGAAGGCGTGAGTACCTCAATGAAGGAAACTTTTATCCACCCTACTGCTCTCGTTGAGGCGGGTGTGGAACTTGGGCAGGGCGTATCTGTCGGCCCTTTTTGCCATGTGCTGTCTGGTGCTATCATCGGTGATGGCTCGGAACTGATGAGCCATGTTGTGGTCAGCGACGCGGTAACGCTCGGCGCTGGCGCAAAGGTATATCCGCATGCTGTTCTGGGTTGCGATCCGCAGAATGGAAAGCATAAAGGCGGACCGACCCGACTGACAGTGGGTACGAATTGCCTTATCCGCGAAGGTGTCACCATGCACCGCGGTTCAGACAGCAGTCGCGGCTTCACAAGTGTTGGCGACAATTGCCAGTTTCTCGCCTATGCGCATGTGGCGCATGATTGCGATGTTGGCAATCACGTTACATTCGCCAATAACGTCATGATCGGCGGTCATGTCGAGATCGGTGACTATGCGATTCTTGGCGGTGGTTCGGCTGTTCACCAGTTCACGCGCGTTGGACATCATGCCTTTGTTGGCGGGATGGCCGCACTTGCACATGATCTCATCCCTTACGGCAGTGCGATCGGCAACCATGCGTATCTTGGTGGTCTGAATATCATCGGAATGAAGCGTTCCGGTATGCAGCGCAAGGATATCCATAATCTGCGCCACGCGGTGCATATGCTGTTTGATCGCTCCAAGCCTGTGCGTGAACGCGCGCAGGACGTTCTCAAGGCAATTCCTGACTCCGATGGTGTGAAGGACCTGATTTCCTTCATTCTTGTTGAAAATAAACGCGCCTATTGTACGCCGCCGCTTGGTTCATCCATAGGCGGAGCGATGGATGATGGTGACGGTGATTGATAGCGGGAAAAGCGCGATAATGCGCCCGCGCACGGCCATTATTGCTGGCAATGGTCTTTTGCCGATTAAAGTTGCCGAGGCTCTGAAGGCGGATGGAAATCCGCCTTTTGTGCTTCCGTTGCGCGGTGAAGCTGATGCTTCACTTTATGATTATGATCATCAGGAAATTTCGGCTGTTGATTTTGGCATGCTGATGCGCGCCATGCGGTCTGCTGGCGTTTCGCAAGTGGTTCTGGCCGGTGGCCTTCGCAATCGACCGCATCTGAGCGATTTGAAGCTTAATTTACCGACAATCCGGGCTGCGCGGTATGTTTTGGTTGCGCTAAGTCAGGGCGATGATGCGCTGTTGCGCGCCTTTATGCGCTTGCTGGAGCGCTACGGCTTTAAAATGGTTGGAGCGCACGAAGTTGTGCCAGACTTGTTGTCCCCCGAACCTGCGCGTTGTTTGACCCGTTTGGGAGCAGATTCGCGTGAGCGCCGGAATATCGCGCTTGCAATGGACGCAGCGCTTCGCCTGGGTGAACTTGATGTCGGGCAGGGCGCTATTGCGGCTGGGGGGCGTGTTGTTGCGCTTGAGGGGGCTGAAGGCACCGACTTGATGATTGAGCGCGTTTTTGCGCTGCGTCAGGAGGGCAGAATTTCAAAACGCGGCGGCGTGCTTGTCAAAATGGCCAAGCCACGGCAGGATGAGCGCGCTGATTTGCCAGCGATCGGTGTGTCCACGGTGGAAAATGCAGCGCGGGCTGGCCTTTCCGGAATCGCGATTGAAGCGGGGCGCACCTTCATTCTCGGCCTTGGTGAAACCCTGGCTGCGGCAAATGAAAAAGGCCTTTTTATCGAGACGATCAGTCGAAGCACAAAGGACATATAAGGGTGAGTAAAACCAGCCGGCCATTGAAAATAGCAATCGTGGCCGGAGAAGAATCCGGCGATCTTCTTGGCGCCGATCTGATAGATGCTCTTCGTGGCCAGACCGACAGACTTGTGGATATTGTTGGTGTCGGCGGCACGCATCTGACCGAGCGCGGCTTGAAGAGTTTTTTTGATCCTCATGAAATTGCACTCATGGGGCTTGGTGCAATTCTCAAAAACTTGCCCGGCCTTATTCTGCGTATTGGGCAGACGGCGAAGCGGATCGTTGCTGAAAAGCCGGATTGCGTTTTGCTGATTGACAGTCCCGATTTTACCCATCGCGTTGCAAAGAAAATACGTGCGGCTGACCCGTCTATTGCTATCGTCAAATATATTGCCCCAAGTGTCTGGGCATGGCGGCCGCAGCGAGCCAAAGCCATGCGGGCCTATGTCGATCATGTTTTGACAGTCTTGCCGTTTGAGGTCGAGGTGATGAAGCGGCTCAACGGACCGCAATCGACCTATGTAGGGCATCGTTTGAGCAGTTATGCGTCGATTCTGAAAGTGCAGGCGGCGCAACGTAAAGCCGAGATGACACGTTGGCCCGACGGGTCACGTTGCCTGCTTTTGCTTCCCGGTTCCCGCCGTGGCGAGCTTCAGATGCTTATGGAGCCATTCGGCAAGGCGGTTGCGGAACTTTCGAAACGTGTTGAAAAACTCGAAGTTATTCTGCCAACCTTGCCGCGCATTGAAGAAACGGTGCGTGAGATGTCAAAGGACTGGGCCGTTAAGCCTCTCATTGTGACTGGTGATGAGGCCAAATGGGATGCTTTTTCGCGTGCGGATGCGGCATTGGCCGCGTCGGGTACTGTTTCGCTGGAGCTGGCGCTGTCGCATATTCCGACAGTTCTTTCCTATAAAGCTGACTGGTTCGCGCGGCAGTTTCTGATCTCCCGTATTACGATCTGGAGTGCGGCTCTTCCCAATATTATTGCAGACCAGCCAGTTGTGCCGGAATTCTTCAATGAGTCGGTGAGGCCCGGTAATCTTGCGCGCTATATTGAGCAATTGATGCAGAAGACAGCTTCGCGGCAGGCGCAGCTTGACGGCTTTGATAAAGTTACCTCGATCATGGCGACAGAACGCCCATCGGGCGAGATTGGCGCACAGGTTTTGCTTGATCTTGCAGAGAACGGTAGAAAACGCTGAACGCTGGAAAAACAAGACAAATAAAAACCCCGGCGATTTGCCGGGGTTTTTGCATATCGAACGACGATTACTTGCGCTTTGCGACTGGTACGTAATCGCGTTCCGCAGATCCTGTGTAGAGCTGGCGCGGACGGCCGATCTTCTGCTGTGGATCTTCGATCATTTCCTTCCACTGCGCGACCCAGCCGACGGTGCGGGCGAGTGCGAACAGAACCGTGAACATTTCGGTTGGGAAACCGAGAGCCTTCAAGGTGATGCCGGAATAGAAGTCGATGTTTGGATAGAGCTTCTTTTCGATAAAATATTCATCGGTCAGAGCGATCTTTTCGAGTTCCAGAGCAACGTCGAGAAGCGGATCGTCCTTGATGCCGAGTTCGCCCAGAACCTCATGGCAGGTCTTCTGCATGATCTTCGCGCGTGGATCGTAGTTTTTGTAAACGCGATGGCCAAAGCCCATCAGACGGAACGGATCGTTCTTGTCCTTGGCGCGTGCGATGAATTCTGGAATGCGGTCTACCGTGCCAATTTCAGCCAGCATGTTGAGGGCTGCTTCATTGGCGCCACCATGTGCCGGGCCCCAGAGACAGGCAACGCCTGCGGCGATACACGCAAACGGATTGGCACCCGACGATCCAGCAAGACGAACGGTCGAGGTCGATGCGTTCTGCTCGTGATCAGCGTGCAGGATGAAAATACGGTCCATAGCGCGCGCCAGAACCGGATTGACCTTATATTCTTCACATGGAACGCCAAAGCACATGTGCAGGAAGTTCGACGCAAAATCGAGGTCGTTCTTTGGATACATGAACGGCTGGCCAATGTGATACTTATAGGCCATTGCGGCAAGCGTTGGCACCTTGGCGATCAGGCGGATTGAAGCAACCATGCGCTGATGTGGATCGGTGATATCGGTCGAGTCATGGTAGAAAGCCGACATTGCACCAACGCAGCCCACAATCACTGCCATCGGGTGCGCATCACGACGGAAGCCCGTAAAGAACTTCGTCATCTGCTCATGGATCATCGTGTGACGTGTTACGCGGTAATCGAAATCAGCTTTCTGGGTTGCTGTTGGCAGTTCACCGTAAAGCAGCAGGTAGCAGGTTTCGAGAAAGTCACCATGTTCAGCAAGCTGATCAATCGGATAACCACGATAAAGAAGAACACCTTTATCGCCATCAATATAAGTGATTTTGGATTCACACGAAGCCGTCGATGTGAAACCTGGATCATAAGTGAAAGCGTTGGCGTTCTTGTAAAGTGGCCCGATGTCGACGACCTCTGGCCCGACAGTGCCTTGTCGTACAGGCAGATCGAATGTTTTGCCGTCGAGGGTAAAGCTTGCTGTCTTATCTGACATCGTGTTTCCTTTCGTGTCCACTTTGCCGCCCGTATGGCGGCTGAATTTTAATCGTCGTTATAACTTGTCTCTCGTAATCTCTGGATGTTTCCCGCTTTCGCGGGAACCCGGTTTTTCAACGCATTACCCTAACGATTTCGCTCGCCAAACTATCCCAATGATTTTGCGATGCAATGCGTAATTTGTACTAATTAAGCCCGTTTTGTCACGTCAGCGTGAAAGCTGGGATTTCAAACGATTTGATCTTTTATACGTGCAAGCGACTCGTCTCGGCCCAGAACGAACAGAACGTCGAATACACCCGGAGATGTTGCTCGGCCTGTCAGTGCGGCGCGCAGAGGTTGTGCCACCTTACCAAGTTTCAGGCCAACGGCCTCCGCATGCGCGCGAACGGCTGCATCCAGCGATTCAACGGTCCAGTCTGTGGCTGCTTCAAGATGCGGGAGCACAGCTTTGAGAACTGCACGGCCTTCATCATTGAGCAGGGAGGCTGCTTTTTCATCGAATTTCAGCGGACGCTGTGCGAAAATGAATTTCGCGCCGTCGGCCAGCTCGACAAGCGTTTTTGCGCGATCCTTAAGGCCCGGCATTGCGGTGAGAAGTTGCGCACGTCCCTTGTCATCAAGGGCTTTTGCAAGCTCTTCGCCGCCCTCAATTTCCGGCAGCACAGCGATGAGAGCATCAAACAGTGCTTTATCATCACTGTTACGCATATAAACGCCATTGATGGCTTCCAGTTTCTGAAAGTCAAAACGTGCCGCGCCTTTATTGATGTCTTTCACGTCGAACCATTCGATCATCTGTTCGGTTGACATGATTTCATCGTCGCCATGGCTCCAGCCAAGGCGAACTAGATAGTTGCGCAGCGCTTCCGGCAGATAACCCATGGCGCGATAGGCATCAACGCCCAGTGCGCCGTGACGCTTGGATAGTTTTGCACCGTCTGCGCCGTGGATCAGCGGGATGTGTGACATTTGCGGAACGTCCCAGCCCATCGCATCATAAATCACGGTCTGGCGTGCCGCATTGGTCAGGTGATCATCGCCACGGATAATATCGGTGACCCCCATATCATGATCGTCGACGACAACGGCATGCATATAGGTTGGATTGCCGTCCGAACGCAGAATGATGAAATCATCAAGATCCTTGTTCGGGAAACGCACATCGCCCTGTACGGCATCGCGTACCAGTGTTTCGCCTTCGCGAGGTGCCTTGATTCGGATGACTGGCTTTACACCTGCCGGTGCTTCGGATGGATCACGGTCGCGCCAGCGGCCATCATAACGCGGCGGACGGCCTTCGGCCCGGGCCTTCTCGCGCATGTCTTCCAGCTCTTGCGGCGTTGCATAGCAATAGTAGGCTTTGCCTTTGGCAACCAGTTCTTCAGCCACTTCGCGATGACGCGGTGCGCGTTCGAACTGCGAAATGACGTCACCATCCCAGTCAAGGCCAAGCCATGTCAGACCGTCGAGAATTGCAGCCGTTGCTGCATCCGTGGAGCGTTCGCGGTCGGTATCCTCGATGCGCAACAGCATTTTGCCGCCGCTGTGCTTGGCATAAAGCCAATTGAACAGGGCGGTCCGGGCTCCGCCAATATGAAGGAAACCCGTGGGCGAGGGGGCAAAACGGGTTACGACCGGTTTCGACATGACAGCTCCACTATAAAGGCCGCGTCAGGGTACAGCAGATGTGCTGGACGAGGCAGAATTTTGAATATGTAGCGCCCGTTTGTTCATAATCTACAGGCGTCAAGGATTCTTGAGTGAGAACCCTATCGATTTTGACTGGGGTTCATGTAGCATAGGCAGCACAGTGCGCAAGGGCTTCGCGCGATCGGGGAACACTTTTGCAGTCAGGCGGGGCATGACGAGCATAAGGGACACACAGGAAATAAGCGAACGGGTATTTGTCAAAGACATGTCCGCGGGGCTTGAACGCGCCTTATTGCCCGAACCTTGGATACCTTATAAAGCAAGCGAAGATTTATCTCCCATCTTACCACAACAGCATCGAACCCCATCACAGCGACTGTCGGCGCTGACTTCGCTTGCGTGGCTCAACTTAAGTGCTGCAATGCTAAGGGAAATCGGCAGGGGCATGTTTTTCCTGCTGTTTCCGGTCTTCATGGGCATCGGGGCGATTGTCTATTTCACACTCTCATTTGAACCTCATTGGTTGCCCATTCTGGCAATTCTAACCGCTCTTGGTGGTGTTCGAGTTTTATCACGCAGGCATTTTCTGTCATCGCGGTTGCTAACGCTGGCCCTTGCGCTTCAGTTGGGAGTGATTGCGGGAAAATTTGAAACAGAGTGGCGAGCCACGCAATTGTTAGGCTCGGAGGTCGCGACGCGCATTACAGGAAGGGTGGCAGCGCTCGAATATAAGGATAACGGCAGTTGGCGTGTGACGCTTGATTTGATCGAAACCCAAAGACCGAAGCTTCGCTATGCACCGCAACGCATCCGCATTACAGCGCGCGATATTCCGGCACGCACGACAATTGGCAGCGGATTAACTGGCTTTGCGCGTCTGTGTAGGGGGGTAATACCTTCTGGACACGGACGATAGTCATCGAAATTATGACAAGCGATTGTTTGATATAGAGAAATTGGCTTAAGCGGCCCGTGCGCGCCGTGGACAGGCATGCAAAAAGCGCGGTGAAAGTGGGAGCAAAACGCGCATTCTTTATCAGTTATCGAACATTCCGGCGTCGAACTGGATGCTTCCATTCGCATGGGCGCTCATTTGCGCAGAAAGACCGCAGGATGAGGCATGTCCAGTCTTAAACTTTCAATTAGCGATAGCGATTCGGCGGCGCTGTGCGCGCGAATGTGGGGACATAAACAAGCGGGAATAGTGTTGAAGTCGGACATTTTGTCCGAGTTTGGCGAGTGCAGTCCGACTTTGCCTATCACCTTGAAATAAAAGATTATTTCTCTAGACTTAGTCAAAATACGCACAAAATAAAGTCGGACAAAGAAAAATCTGCCAGTAAGCGTTAGAAATGAGACTTGAGTTAAACCAATCTAACGCCTTCAAGGCTCCCGCAGAATGAGCATCACCCGACCAATGGGTGCAATTTCATCTGCGCGATCTGGCCCATAGGTTTCGGGCGGGTATTTGTCGTTGTCCGACACTAGGTCAAGATTCCCATCGATCCGCCACACGGCCCGTTTGACCTTGATGCCGGGACCAACGCGAAAGACGAAAACCATATCGTCTTCAATTTCCGTTTTACTTCTATCCACGACCAGCAAAGAGCCGCCCGGAATAGACGGCAGCATACTGTCTCCTTTTGATTCTAGGAGAACACATGAATTTGGGTGAGCACCTATCCTGCGCAAGAATGAACGAGCAATTGAGATGCCGCTATCTTCGCCATTCTCGCCGACAGGAATAATCCCATCACCCGCTGCCGCTTGAATGTCGTATCGCTGAAGTGAAATCATGTCGGGCGACACTTGGGTCAATTTTGTTTCAGTATCTTTCCCATTACTTTCAAAGGCGTTGGTGCTTTCGCTACGCATCGGTCCTTCACCCGCGACCAACCAATTAATGTTGATTCCGAATCGGTCTCTATAAGCAGCCAATGTTGTAGCGTCAGGCGTCCTCTCACCGCGTTCATAATACGCAAGTGTGTTTTTACTGATGCCCAGATCAGTCGCGAAAACTTCACGCTCAACATCTCCAAGCTCTTTACGGATAAGCCTAATTCTCGCGCCTAACTCTGTTTTTGACGGATTTTCAGGTTTAGCCAAATCAACACCAAAAGAACCACAATTGCGTATTGATAAATACGCAATTGTGGTCTATCCCTATTTGTGCGAACCGCTACGGCGTTTCGCGTTTGTGACCAAATGACCCTTAAAAAGCGGGCGCTGCTACGCCCGCTTCCAAAGCGGAGTTTCGCTATGAGTAAGAAAAAGCCGATCATGGACTGGGAGGCTATCAAGGCCGAAGTCCACCGCCGCCGCATGACGCTAACCGAACTTGCCGTTCGTTCTGGCCTACATCCTTCCATTTTGCGGAAGGTCAAAACCATGACCCATTATGCGGGTCAGGAAGCGCTTGCGACATTCATCGACCAGAAGCCGGAAAACCTCTGGCCGGATCGTTACCCAAAGAAAAGCTCCGGCATTCTCGATACTACGAAATGGCCCCCGTTAGAAAGTCAAAAATCTAACGCTGCTTTTGACAGGAAGGCTGCGTAATGACCGGTCCATTGTCAAAACTCCTCCGCGTTTCTGACAACGCGACTGCCGCTGATGCGGTTTTCTTCTGGATCGCGATAGCCATTATCCTTGCCGTTATGTTCTCGGCACAGGTGGCGTTAATTGCAGCTTTCGTTGTGAGGGCAGCATGACCAAGCATGTTGTTACTGGCTTGCCGGAAGTCGTCAAACCTATTTCCCAATATATCAAGCTCTCTGACATCGAAGTTCCTGAAGATCGCGCTCGCGACTTGGATATGGACTGGGCGCAGGCGCTCGCTTTCATGATTGCCGCACAAGGATTGATCAATCCGATCACGGTTCGGATGGTTGATGGCCTCCCGCGCCTTGTGGCTGGTTTGCACCGCTATACTGCATTTGGCTTGCTTGAATGGAGCACCATTCCGGCTCGGATTTCTAACGCTGCATCGGATGATGAAGCTCGCCTTGAAGAGGTGATGGAAAATCTTGGTCGTAACGAGTTGAATGCACTCGACCGTTGCCATCATCTTTATGAGTTGAAACAGGTGCATGAACGCCTGCATCCAGAAACGAAAAATGGTGGTGATCGTAAGTCTGAAATCAGAACGCAAAAATTTCGTTCTGATTGTGAGAGCGATGAAATCTTTGGCTTTGCAGCGGTAACAGCCGAGAAGATTGGTCTTTCGCGCCGTTCGATAGAAATTGCCGTTAAAATCTGGAAAGACCTCGCCGTTGACTCACGTCAGCGTTGCGCAGGAACATGGCTTGCTGATCATCAGGCCGGATTGAAGCTGCTTTCCGAGCGGTCGCATATCGATCAAGCGAAATTACTCGACCTGCTTTTCAGTAACCCGCCAAAGGCGAAGACTGTACCAGAAGCGATTTCTATTCTCGCTAACGGCGTTGCGCAAACCGCTACAGAAAAGAAGCTCGATACCGTCAGAAACAGCCTGAAAGGCCTGCCTGATACGGTAGCAGCTTCGGTCGTCGATGAGCGTCTCGCTGAGATGAGGAAAAGCATTGATGTGTTGAGCAGCTTCTTCGCCAAGCTGGAAGATACGGAGCTGGACAAAGTTGTTGAGCAAAACGAAACGCGCATTATCGCGTCGCTCCAGCGCCGGGGTGTCATCTGAATATGGCCCGCCGTCGTGATCCCCTCACCAAAGACCTGTTTAGCTGGGAGCCGCCGAAAGTGGCTGTCGGATACAGCGCGGACGTGATCGGTCGCGGACGGTTGGACAGCAAAATAGCGCGTTTGGTTTCCCATGCCCTTCGTGATGTACGCGAAGAACGGGGACTGAGCCGTGAAATCATAGCGCAGAAGATGAGTGAATTTCTTGATCGCGAAGTGACATCCGCCACGCTCTACAAATGGACTTCGGAAAGTTCTGACAATCACCGCATTCCACTCGATGCGTTTATCGCGCTCGTCCATGCGACTGGGGCGAAAGAACTCCTCGGCTTTGTTCCGGGTGAGTTTGGTCTGACCGTGATTGAAGATGAATATGCCGACCTGATTGAAGAGCGCCTTTTGGAAGATCACCGCGATGAGGTTGAGGCCCGTATTCGTGCGCTTGCAGCCAGCAGAAAGGCAAGACGATGAACGAGTGGTTCACAGCTGGAGAACTGGCAAAAATTGCTAAGGACCGTGGTTTGAAAGCATCGGTGTTCCCTAACTCCGAACGCCATGTACGCCGGTTAGCACAGGAAAATGGATGGAGCCTCCTGCCGGAAAATCTGTGCCGGAAACGTGCTGCTGTCGGAGGTGGTTATCAATACCACCGTTCGCTCCTTCCAGAAGTCTTGCAAAATGTCATAGATGGTCTGGAAATCAAGACGGTCCTGATTGCTGCACAAGGACGCCGCGCCGAAATTGAGCAGCGCAAAGTCGCTCAACTTTCTGTCACGTCGCTTCGTTTTCGCCAGCGTCAGGCGATGGAAGCACGTGGCGAAATCCTCACTGCTATCGACCGTTATAATGTCATGATGGGTGGCTGGGGTCGCCGCAAAGCAATTTTGGATTTCATACAGTCGCAAGAAGAACATGCCGAGCGCAAGATAGCGTTAGAAAAAGTTGAAGCCGGTGAGGCTTTGACGGGTCGCGAACGCACATTGCTTGAACGTGTGTCACTGCTGGTCGATGCGAATGGCTTTGGCTTGCTGGAAGATACTTTGCGCCTTGCCAATGACCGTGCTGGCGGCGACTTCCGCATAAGCCGCGCCACGATCTACGCGTGGTTCAGTCAACGGGATGCAAGCGGTATCGTCGCATTGGCCCCGGCTTTGACCAAGATTGAAGAACCTGTCACCGAAGAGTTCAAAGCTTTTCTTACCTTTTATGCCAAGCCGGGGAAGCCTGCCGCCAGTGAAGCGTTAAAGGATTATCGCAAGGTCAATCCGGCAACGGCTCTCACCATTGAAAAAGTTCGCTACACCTTGCGGACCAAGCTCAACGATATTGAAAAGAATGTCGGACGCGAAGGGCTTCTGACACTGCGCTCGCGTATGGCCTATATTCAGCGTTCCACCGAGAACCTGTTTCCGACCACGATCTATACGGCAGACGGCAAGACATTCGACGCTGAAGTTGCGCATCCAGTCACCGGGAAAGCATTTAAGCCGGAAATCACTTCTATTCTGGATGTGGCAACGCGCAAGTGCGTCGGTTTTTCCATAGCACTCAAGGAAAACGTGATTTCCGTTACGGAAGCCTTGCGCAAATCCTGCGTCAGCCATGGTATTCCAGCCATCTTCTATACCGACCGTGGTCCCGGCTATAAGAACAAGACCTTTGACGCCGATGTGAATGGCCTAATGGGCCGTCTTTCAATCACGAAGATGCATGCGCTGCCATATAATTCGCAGGCCAAAGGTATTATCGAACGTTTCAATGGCTCGGTCTGGAACCCGCTGGCACAGAAGCTTCCTTCTTATCTCGGCGCGCCGATGGATAAGGAAGCGTCGAAAGCTGCTCACAAGACTTCGCGTCAGGAACTCAAGCTGTTTGGCGCATCCCGGCTACTGCCGTCATGGGATGAGTTTCGCACCATGTGCGTTGAGGCAATTGCCGAATACAATGCAGCGCCACATCGCGGACTTCCGCGTTTCATGGATGAGGCGAGCGGAAAGTATCGGCATTATTCGCCCGACGAATTTTGGGCGCAGCATGTAAGGGACGGCTTTGAGCCTGTTTCCGTTGCCTCGGATGAAATTGACGATCTGTTCCGTCCATATGAAATCCGTATCGCTCGGCGCAGTCTCATTGAGTGGAACAACAACCAGTATTTCCATCCGGCACTGGAAGCCTATCACGGTGAACAGGTCATGGTCGGCTATGACTTTGATGAAGCTCGCTTTGTCTGGGTGCGCGAGATCGACCGTGAAGAAGGCCAGCCGGGTGCGCTGATCTGCGTTGCCGACTTCACCGGCAACAAACAGGATTATGTGCCGAAGACATTCCAACAGGCAGCGGAAGAAAAGCGCCGTCAAGGTCGTATCAAACGGGCCGGTGCCAAGCTGCGCGATGCCGAGCAGGAATTCATCACGCCGTTCCTCATCGACCAGCCAGCCAATGACGCGATGCCGATCATCGACATCACACCTGATCTGGTTCCAGTCTCTAACGTGGAAAAGCTGTCTGATTATCAGAAACCGGCGCAATCCGAACAACAGCCAAAGCGTCGGACCTTTGCATCTGATGAAGAGCTTGCAGCTTGGGCGATCCAGAATCCCGAAAGTCTAACTAGTAATCAGGTTCGCGTCTTGCGCGGGTGCTTACAGCAGCCGTCTGCAATTGAACTATTCCGATTGTCAGGCATCGATGTGGAAACGCTTCGAAACATCATCCGCGCCGCTGCCTGACAACCTCAACACACGAAGGAAAATACGCATGAAAAACCAGTTTGTCGAGACAGCCAACGTAAAACGCTTTTTGGGTGCGCTATCCGCACTCGAACAGCGTGGCGCGCAGGAAGCTTGTCTCGTCGTCATTGATGGTCAGCCTGGACTTGGCAAGACCACGACATTGAAACACTGGGTAGCGCAGAATGGGTGTGTGTATCTGCGCGCTAAAAAGGAATGGTCGCCAAGCTGGTTCATGAACGAACTTTTGGAAAATCTGCGGGTTACGCCGCCGCATTCGTTCCCGAAAAAATATGCCAAGGCGTTAGAGGAACTGGCGATGCGCCAGAACTCGGCCATGTTGGATCGCCGGGCTTTCGGGCTGGTCATTGATGAGGCGGATCATATTTCCTCCAAGTCGAGCATTCTCGAAACTATCCGCGATATTTCGGACATGATTGAGTTGCCGACTGTTCTTGTCGGCATGGGAAAGGTCGCTGATCATCTGGCACGGTTCCCGCAGGTCGCTTCGCGTGTGTCGCAGCGGGTTAGCTTCCAGCCAGCATCCAAGGATGATGTGAAGGCGCTGATAACGGCGCGTTGCGAAGTCAAAGTGGCCGATGACCTGATAGATTTCGTTCTGAAGGTCAGTCAGGGCTTGAACCGCGAGGTTCTGGAAGCCATCGCCAATATTGAACGCTTTGGCCTGCGCTTTGATGCAGGTGATGAAGGCGTGACCCTGTCCGACATGGCCGGTCAGGTCATCATGAATAATCGTCATTCAAATAAGCCAGTCATGATCCCGGAGACGTTCTAATGAAATGCGCACCGGGAGAAGCTTCGACCATCATATTGCAGCACCTGACTGACGGGACCTGTCAGACGATTGACCAGTTAGAAGCGGTGCTACCGTTAAACCGCAAGCAGATTTCTGGCGGAGCAGCCAGCCTTATCAATCGTGGATACTTGGATCGCGTTGAGATTGGTTGCTATTGCCTGACGCCGAAGGGCGTGAAAGCAGCACAGCGTGGCGAACAGATAACGAGCGGTCCTATTGGTGGTCCGCTGACATGCAAGAGCCGTCGCCCTTGGCGCAGCACCTTTCGTCAACGTGCTTGGAACGCGATGCGCATGAGCGGAACGTTTATGGTGGCAGATGTGGTTATTGCTGCCGCCAAGGATGACAAAAACCCGGAAGAAAATCTGCTTGGCTATTTGCGTCATCTCAGCCGCTCCAGATACGTCGTAGCTATGCCGCCGAGCAAGAGCGGTTCTCGGCAGAACAGCAAAAGTTGCAGGCGTTTCAGACTTATCAAAGATACGGGGCCAGTTGCTCCAGAGTGGCGATCAGCATTGCGCGCATTGTGGGACCACAATCTCGAGCGCTTCACCGCAGATGACCGAGGTTCGCTATGCGACAGATGAACCTCATGACTTTGGCAGACCCAAAATGGGTTGATGTTTTGCGCGCAGAAGCTGGAAAGCCTAAGCGCACGAAAAAGGCGATTGCCGATGAGCTTGGTGTTTCCCGCACTGCAATCTCGCTGATCTGCGACGGGAAGTACTCGGCCAAGATGGACAAGGTGTCGGCCAAGCTCGCACCGAAAGTCATGGCTATGTACGCCTGCAAAATGTGGTGTCCGTATCTGCATAGCGATCTGACGCCGGAAGCCTGCCGCCATCATGCAAGCGCCCCCATGCCGACAAGCGATCCCGACAAGCTGCGCCATTGGGCGGCTTGCCGGAATTGCCCTCACAATCCCGTTTCAACCAATTCCGAGGTGAAAAATGCTGTCTGACACAGTGGTGCAGTGGCGCGCTTTTCTTATGCCTCTCGTCCGAGAGGTAGATGCTCCTGAATTGCTTCTAACGCTTCGCCTGATGGAACTTGAGGCGCGGCACATGGAAATGACGATTGAGTATCTGACAGGCCGTCCACACGCACCGCTGAATGATCAGCTGCTTTCATTCCCCTCATCACCTGAAGAACTTCAAAAGGAGACTACAAATGCTCTCTGACAACATCCGTGAAATGCGCCGCGAATTTCAGAATGCTCTGCTTGAACACAACGGCGGCGACATCGTGATTTCTGGCGAGAACCTCCAGAGCTTCGCGATCGCCCTCGTCATGTTTGAAGATGAAGCGTTGAACATGGAAGAAAAACTCGGCGTTAGGCCGGTTTTGACCAATGCCTGCGGCAGCGTCGTAGTTCCGCTTCGCCCATCCAATCGACCCCGCCCACAACTCACCGTCATCCATGGCGATGGCGGCGATGTAGCGTGAACCACTTTCCAGAAGGAACCATCACAATGAACGTTAGAATTTCACCAACCATCCCGACCGAAGAACACGGCGGCGTGTCGTATGTTAATAAGGGCAAGGGCGAAATGATTGCCCTGTCAGCTATTAAACCAGAGCACATTGAGGAAGATGAGCTCGTTCGCCGTCTCACGATCAAAGCGGCAGAAGTGAACCGGATTTTGGCCACACTTCGTACCGAGGTCTTTGACGATGTGGTGGCGTATCGCGAACTGCTGGCGGAAAAATACAACGTCAAGCGCCGTGGTACCAAGGGCAACATAACGCTGACCACGGTTGATACCAGCCTGCGCTTGACCATTCAGGTTTCTGAAACCTTGACCTTTGGCCCTGAACTGGAGGTTGCCAAGGAGATTATTGACGGCTGCATTCGTCGGTGGTCGGAAGGCTCTAACGACAATATCCGCGCTCTGATTGATCAGGCGTTTCAGGTCGATAAACAGGGCAAGCTCAACACTGATCGCATCCTCGGCCTAAAACGTCTGAAAATCACCGACGACACAGGCGAATGGGAAAAGGCCATGACGGTGATTTCTGATTCAGTTCGCGTCATGGCCTCGAAGGAACATGCCCGGTTTTATTCCGTCGATAAGGATACGGGAAACACAGCCCGTATTCCGCTTGATCTGGCGAATGCGTGAGGCAGATATGATTTCTGAAGCAATCCGCAAGCGTATTAATGCCCTGCGTCAGCGCACAACGGCGCGGGGCTTCACTGAGGCAGAGGCTATGGAGGCCGCTGCCAAGGTTGCCGAAATGATGCTTGAGCATGGCCTTCATGACAATGATCTAGAGATGACGCAAGACGCTGCCGGTTTGACTGGATCATTGCGATCTGCCCGTGCATCACTTTGGCCAGTTATAGCACATTGCACGAATACAGCGGCGCTTATGTCCAGTTCGCTTGATGGTCGTGTCATGATCTATGTCGGCAAAGAGCCGGGACCGGAAATTGCCGTTTATCTTCATGATGTGTGCGAGACCGCAATTAATCATGAAATCAAGCGCTTTAAGAAGGGCGAGTTTTATAGTCGTCGCCGCTCAACCGCCACGCGCAAACAGGCTGTGACAGATTTTACCGTTGGCCTAGTCGCGAGTTTAAAGGGGCAACTCTACAATCTCTTCAAGCCGAACATTTCTGCAATTGCGTTGCGTGAAGCGGAATTCGAACGCGAGCGTCGTTATCCAGACACGCGAACCATCAAAACGCCTGCGAAGAAAACCCGCTTCGATCATGCCCGATATGCAGGTGCGATGGCGGGAGAGAATGTAAATATTTCGCGTGGTGTGAATGGAAGAGAGCCGCAGAAATTAATCGGTGGTGCAAGATGATGCTATCCGAGAAATTATCTTACTTTTTTACCGAACAACAAGGCGCATGTGGCCGAGATCACGAAACCGATCATAATCATCATCATGTATACGAAAAAGGTCGCCGTAAGTTCGCTTGTTTGATTGATAACAATCTCCCAAGCAGCATAGCCCATGAAGGCGAGTGCGAAGCTCAATGCCCCAAAGACGCCGTTTGCAATCAACCTGATCATACTCAATTTCCTCAAAAGAATTGGGCTGACGTTAGTCTTTGCAGAAAATTAGTGCAAGCACAGCGCGGGCTTCTAGCATGAATACTATTGCAGTCATCAATATCGCTTGCCAGCAACTCGGGCTAGATGATGAAACGAAACGCGCTCTTTATGTTCGCATGACGGGCATTAATTCGCTTCGTGTCATGTCAGAACGCCAGCGGCTTATTGTAATAGATGAGTTGAAGCGTCTAGGCTTTAAGATGAAAACCGGCGGCAAAAAGCTGCCCGTTGCAACCAAACCGTATATCCGCCTGATCCACGCTCTTTGGCGCTCTTGCCATCAAAAGGGTGTTATCAGGGACGGTTCTCGCTCGGCCTTGCGGACCTTTGTAAAGGGCCACACGAAAATAGATGACCCGGATTTTCTAACGTTTGAGCAGGCCGATCCGATTATCAAAGTCCTGAAGGCTATGGAAAAGCGCGGGGCAGCGGCTGCATGACGCAATCACCGTCCCTGCCAAAAATTCCCGCATCGCTTCAGGATGTCACTGATACGCTCGGCGTTTCAGTGACATTGAAGCTGATTGCGCATTTTGGTGGAACAGAGGTCCGGTTTCCAAAATTTCCTAACGATGAACATCCTGTTATTAAGGCTCTTGGCAAAGAGGATGGTACGGCGCTATGTAAGTTCCTGTCGGGCGATCCTATCTATGTGCCACATATGCAAGCCCGCAAATCTGCTCGTCGTGATGTAATAGCTTTACGCGAGAAGGGTTGCCGGGGACCGGAAATCGCTCGCACGTTGGGTATCTCTCAACGTCATGTCCGCCGGGTTGCCAACAGACCCGCGCCAGTAAACCAGTTTGATCTTTTCATAGTTGATGACGACCAAGATTGATCTGTACGGACCTATCGTCCTGTAAGGGCTGAAAGCCCATTAACCCAATGTCTCGCTAAAGTTTCCACGCTTGCGAGGCGCGATGTCCACGATCCGAAATCCCACTACGTTCTTTTCATATATTCGCCGTGCGCCTTTCGGCGGTCGCCTGACGCAAGGTCAGATTGACGGTATCCATGCCATTCTTGCAGAGTCCGAAAAACGCCGCGTATCTGACGAAGATACCGCTTACATGCTCGCAACGGCATTTCACGAAACTGGCGGCAAGATGCAGCCAATTCGTGAAAACCTGAATTACACAACCGCCGAAAAAATTAGAAAGACTTGGCCTACGCGCTTTAAGACCAACGCCAGCGCAGAGCCTTTTGTCCGGAAAGCGCAGAAGCTTGCCAACTATGTATATGGCGGTCGGCTTGGCAATACCGCGCCAAATGACGGGTGGATTTATCGCGGCGATGGCCTGCCACAGCTTACCGGAAAAGATAACTTTGAAAAGTTCGGCGTTAAGCCGGGTATGAGTTTGCTTACATCGGTTCGCGTCATGTTTGACGGCATGATTAAAGGCATGTTTACCGGCAAGAAACTCTCTGATTATTTTAACGATGGTATCGATGATCCAATTGGCGCGCGCGCAATCGTCAATGGCACGGACAAGGCGAAACTAATCGCCGGTTATCACAAAAATTTTCTCGATTCCATTGTTGCAGCCAATGAGTTTGATCAACCAGCAGACATTAGCCCGGCACTCGCCACAGCCGATGACGTGAAGCCATCCGCCAGTGGCTCGGTCAAGAGCTTGCTCGGTGGTGTGTTCGGCACAGCTGGCCTTTCGGCTATCCTCGGTGTCGACAATCCTTGGGGTTTCGGAGTAGCGGCTTTACTTCTGACTTTGGGTTTCGGCGCGCTGTTTATGTTCGCTTCCGGCCGGTGGTCGGTCAACGTTATTAAAGGCAAATAATGTTTGCATCTTTCTTACGTTGGCTAACGGCGGATTTCACGGGCGCGTTGACCCGCGCCTATGAAATGAAGCTGAAGGCCGAAAACGACGAACAGCGGCTTATCGCTGATACGGCCATCGCCGACATTACTCGTCAGATTGATGCAGCCAGTAATGCGCGAGAAATCCGGCTGGCTTCAGCTGGTTTCTGGGAAATGCGGCTGATCACATCCATCATCGCCGGTTGCTTTGCGTTGCACCTTTTACTGGTGACGCTCGACACTTGCTTTGCTCTTGGCTGGAAGATCGCGAAATTCCCTGCACCTTTTGATGAGTGGCAGGGAGCAATCCTTCTTTCGTTCTTTGGAATTCAGGCGGTCGGCGGGGGCCTGAATGCTATTGCTGCCGCCATAAGAGGACGTAAATGACCGGCCCTGAAACCATCTTTGGCCTAAAAACCGCAACGCTTCTTTCTTCATGCGTTGCTTCGCTTTTGTCTGTCGCATTGGAATGGCGCTCCCATAGCCCCTTCACGGCTATCGGCTCGATCTTTGCCGGTGTCTTTGTTGCGGCTGTTGCAACCGAATTAACGCTTGACGTTCTTGGTGTCGCAGAAAACCCCGGCTCTTGGGGTTACGCTGTTGCAGCTGCTTACGGCATTACTGGCCGCAACCTTATCCTTTGGCTCAAGCAGTCATCGGTTAATCCACTGTTACTCGTCAAAGAGTTCTTTGGCCTTGGCAAAGGCGGTGACAAGTAATGGCGAGTGATCAGGATACCCGCCGCAAGGCCCGGTCTGACTATGTTTATCGCCGCATGGCGATTGCGACAATTGCGATGACGTTGAACGTTAGTCAGGCAACAATCGGGCGCTGGAAGAAGTCAGCCAAGGATAATGGCGACGACTGGGATATGGCTCGTTCGGCTGCGACTATTGCCGGTGAAGGGCTAGACATCGTCGTTTCGTCGGTGACGGAAGATTTCGTCATCATGGCGCAGGCGCTTCTTGATGAGGTGAAGAACAACAAGGAGCTGACGCTCGATCAGAAGATCAAGCACATGGTCGCGCTCGGTGATGCCATGGTCAAGGTCACCGCCTCGGCAGGTAAACTTGCGCCAAAGATTTCAGAGCTTGGCGTTGCGCAGTCGGTCGTTCAGCACCTTGTAAGCTTCGTTCAGGAGCAATTCCCACAGCACATTTCCGTTGTGCAGGAAATTCTTGTCCCGTTTGGTGACCGTATTGCGAGTGCATTTGCGCCATGAAGCGTCCGAACCTGAAAGCCAAAGTCAGCGAGAAGGATTTCCGTGAATGGATATCCGGCAAGGCTGACGAATTAGCCCGCTGGGTCGATCTTTCGGTATCAGCTTTCCCAGCCGATCCGAAGGCGAAAGCCGCACGTCTGGCTCAGGCAAAACATCCCGAAACTGGCTTTCAGTTCTTTCTAGAAACCTATTTGCCGCATTATGTGAAAGGTGAGCATAGCCTCTTTCACAAGGCAATTTTTGCGCGTGTTCCCGAAATCCTTGCCACTGAAAAAGGCGTTAGGGATTTGTTTGTTGCGCCGCGTGGTTCATCCAAGTCTACGCATCTATCGCTCGGCTTTGCGCTTTATTGCATCTGTCTCGGTCTGAAGCGCTATATTCTGGAGGTCTGCGACGTGTATGCGCAGGCCGCACTTTTGATTGAGGCAATCAAGGCAGAACTCACCGAAAACCCACGCCTTTCTTATGATTTTCCGGACGTGACCGGCGCGGGTCGTGTTTGGCGTGAGGGTGAGATTGTCACGAAAAGCAATGTCCGCATTGAAGGACTTGGCGCGTTGCAAAAGCTGCGCGGTCGCCGCCACGGCCCTTATCGTCCTGATCTTATGTTCTTTGATGATCTGGAAAATGACGAGCAGGTACGTTCGCCTGATCAGCGTAAGAAGCTGGAAACATGGATCAAGCGCGCTGCTTTGAAAGTTGGTCCGCCCGATGGTTCAATGGATGTAATCTGGGTCGGCACGGTTCTGCATTATGATGCGGTGCTTGTTCGTGCGTCGAAGTCGCCAGTCTGGCGGGTTGCTGAGTTTCAGGCAATCATTCGCTTTCCGGATCGCATGGACCTCTGGGACAGCTTTGAGGAAGTCTATAATAATGACGGTGAGAAAACCGCTCTGGACTTCTATGCTGTTCACAAAGACCAGATGGATGCAGGTGCTATTGTTAACTGGCCTGCGCTCCAGCCACTCATCTGGCTCATGCTGGAACGTGCATCTGACCATGACAGCTTTCAGACCGAGTATCAGAATAAGCCGATCAATGCCGGTAGTCCGTTCAGCGCTTTAAAGTTCTGGACACTTCGTCAGCCCGACCTCATTCATTTTGGTGCTGTTGATCCGTCACTTGGCAAAAAGGGGCATGGTCGCGATCCGAGCGCGATATTGATTGGTGGCTTTAACCGTCTCCATGGCACGATGGACATACTGGAGGCTTCAATCCGCCGCCGCCTGCCGGATATTATTATCTCCGACATCATCACGTTTCAGAAGCAGTATCGCTGCTTGCTCTGGTTCGTGGAAGCGGTTCAGTTTCAGGAGTTTCTACGAACCACGCTGATGACCACGGCCGCAAAGCAGGGTGTCGGCATATCTGCAATTCCGATTATTCCTAACGCGGATAAGGATTTACGCATTGAGCGTCTACAACCGCCAACAGCTGCCGGTTTGATCCGTCTTAACCAGACGCAACAGACGCTGATTGATCAGCTCCAGCAATGGCCTGACGCCGATCATGATGACGGTCCTGATTGCCTCGACATGCTGTGGCAGAACGCTTTGCATTATTCGGGTGGAAATCAGGGCGGTGCACTTGGCGGGATTATGAGTGCCACTGGCGGCGGCGCTAATCATTACGGAGACTATCGACTATGAAAGCTGACGCGGCACCCGTCACGGATGAAAACCGGAAGAACCTGCCTGCCGGGGCAAAGATGCTCGTCGCGACTGCACGCAACGATATCACAATTCCGTACTATTCAGGTGTTTTGCAACATGCCGATGATACGCTCATCCAGCGTGGCGGTGGCAAGGGCCTTAAAATCTATGATGAGATTGAGCGTGATACACATGCCAGCGCTATGCTTCAGAAGCGCAAGCGTGTCGTCTTATCTCGCGAATGGGAATTGAAGCCGAAATCATCGAGCGCGCTTGATGTCAAAGCTGCGGATTTCTGCCGCGACGTTATCGGCAATCTGCCATTCGATCAAATTTGCGAGGATATGCTCGACGCGACGCTAAAGGGTTTTTCCGTTTCAGAAATCGTGTGGAAGCGTGATGGCGCGAATATTATGCCCGACCAGATCGTTGCACATGATCAGCGCCGATTTGCTTTTGACGAGGGTTGGAACCCGCGTTTGCTCACATGGACAAACATGCACAACGGCGAGGAACTGCCACAACGCAAGTTCATGGTGCATCGGTTTGGTGTGAAGGGTAACAATCCATATGGCCTCGGCCTAGGATCAAAGCTTTTCTGGCCGGTGCTGTTCAAGCGCGAAGGCATAACATTCTGGCTGCACTTTCTTGAGAAGTTCGCCAGTCCGACCGTTATAGGTTTCACGCCCTATGGAACGCTTTCAGAAGAGCAGAACAATCTGCTCAATCAATTGAGCAACTTGCGTGGGCGTTCTGCCATCACTGCGCCAGTCGGAACCGACATTAAATTTTTGGAAGCGGCTCGGAGCGGCTCGGTTACCTATCAGGATTTTCTTTCCTATTGGGACAAGCAAATATCGATCTGCGTTAACGGCGAGACGCTCACAACCGATATCGGTAGCTCTGGATCGCGTGCGGCTTCTGAAACCCACGCCGATCAACTTGACATGGGCGGCGATAGCGACAGCGATCTTTTGTCAGGCACATTGCGCAGCGATTTTCTAACGTGGTTGGTGGCTTACAACTATCCCGGCGCTGGCGTTCCATCAGTTTGGCGCATTCGTCAAAAGAACGAACGTCAGGCAGCTGATACGCGTAAAGCGAAAGCCGATGCTGCGAAGTCCGTCGATGAGGCCCTAATCCAGCTGGTTATCACTGCCGCGCAATTTGATGATGATGCAGCTGCTCGTGACTACATCACGTCATTTGATCTTACGAGCAATCTATCCGACGAAACGATAGACCGGCTGATTGAAGCAAGATTTGCGTTCATGGAAGGCGGCAAGCGTGACCGCGATCTGCGCAATATCGCAAACTCATCATCTGCATTTGCTTCATTGTTTGACGCTGCCCCTAAAAAAAAAGTCCATAATCTAGCCTGCTTTGCAGAAACCGATGTTCAAGTCTCATTAGCGGAACGGCTTGAAGACGCGGCGCTGCCATTCTTCCAGCGCCGCATTGATGCTGTTCGGAGAGTTTTCGATCAGGCAGGAGACTGGAGCCAAGCATCCGCGTCGCTTCTTGGACTTGCCGCACTTTGGTCTCCAGATCGTCTTGCAGCGACTATTCGCGATTGCTTGGACCTTTCCGCAATGCTTGGTCGTGAAGCCGTGTTTCAGGACGTTGAGGATGCTGAAAGCTTTGCCGATGTTGGCGTTTTTAAGCAGCAGTTTAAGGAACAGATCGACTTTCTTAAACAAAAGCGGACGACTCCAACGAAGGCATGGACCGATGCAATGCGCGGTATGCATGACCGCGCATTTGTTATCGCAGGCGCAACCGATCTCGACATGCTGTCAGATTTTCAGAATGTCATTGTTAAAGCCATTGCAGACGGCACAACGTTAGAGGATTTCCGAAAGGACTTTGATCGGATCGTCTCGCAATATGGCTGGAGCTATAAAGGTGAACGCGGCTGGCGCACCCGCGTCATCTTTGAAACCAATGTTCGAACAAGCTATATGGCCGGTCGCCTCAAACAGATGCGTGATCCGGACGTGGTTCGGCTGCGCCCATTTTGGCAGTATCGACATGGGGAGACGCGTGTTCCATTGCATCCCCGCAAGCAGCACTTGGCGTGGCATGGCACTATTTTGCGTTATGATGATCCTTGGTGGGAAAAGCATTTTCCACCAAACGGCTGGGTTTGCTCATGTGGCGTTCGTACATTGTCGGAATCCGATCTGACAAGGCTTGGCAAGACTGGACCTGATCAGACTCCGGGTGAGCTTTTCAGCCCGACACTTGATCCCGTAACCGGCCAGCTGACGGAAAAGCCGCAAGGCATAGACTATGGCTGGGATTACATGCCCGGCCATCTGTGGGAACAGGGCCTAACACCAGCCTTGATTGATAATGGCGGAGCTTTAATTCCGAACGCATCGCGCTTTGCTGGATCGGTCGGTGGGGAGCCGATTAGCAATTTGCTTGAGAAAGCAAAGCCGTTTCAGGCGGAAGTCCTTGATGTTGATACTTCCATCCAGCAGGCCGTTGATGCGTTTCTTGAACCCTTTGGCGCTTCATCGGAAAATGCCAGCTTGTTTGAAGACAAGGCGGGAAATCGGATGGCAATCAGCGAGCAGCTGTTTCAATCCGAGGGCGGTGCTCTCAAGATTCCCAGCGATCAGAAAACCCTAACGCCATTGATGGCGGAAACATTAATCGATCCTGACGAAATCTGGCTGGGCGTTTCGGAGAAAGTTAGCCAGGACAAAGCCGGTGAGAGTTTAGTGGAACGCCGATACCTGCGTGTTGATGAAACGCGAGGACTAACCATTGTCATGCAAATGGGCCAGCGCGCTTGGAATGTTGTTGTCGAGCGTGGCGGGATCAGAGGCGGTTTGCTCGATGTCTGGCGTAATGGGAAGCTGGCTTTCAAGCGCAAATGATAATCGCGGCCTGCCGCTTCATTCGTCAAAATCGTCGTGAGGTAATTCATGTCTGGCGTCAGCATCAAACATAGCATCACCATCAACGATGCAGACATGCTCACTAAGCTGAAGCAGATGGTTGACCGTATGGATAACCCGGTTGGGTTTTATCGCAATGTCGGTGAGCATATGCTCAATTCGCTCGGTGATAATTTCGACAGGCAGGCCGCGCCTGATGGCACACCTTGGAAGCCATTGAAGTCAGCGACGGTCAAGGCGCGTGAGAAAAAGCGCCTGACCCCGATCACGATACTGCGCGCTCGCGGACGGCTCAGAGGTTCATTCAACCTTCAAGCAACCGTTGAAGGGGCAACGCTTGGCTCACCGCTCGAATATGCCGCAATCCATTTCTTGGGTGGCAAGATCGAGAAGAAGGCTCGCCAGCACACAATCTATCAGAATTACGATCAGAAGACAGACACGCTGGATCAGCGCTTCAGGAAGAAGAGTAGATCTAACTTTGCCCGCGAGGTGACGGTGGGGGGGCATACGATCACGATTCCAGCGAGACCTTATGCCGGGATATCGAAAGAGGATGAAAAGATAATTTTCGGGATCGCAGATGACTGGTTGCGCGAATGAAATGCGATATCTAAAAAGAGCGCCGCTGACGCGATTTCCATTCTAAGATAGCGCGATGTGCATGTTTTTGATCCACGGCGCGTTAGCCCCCCGTTAGAAACCCTTTAAACAGCCCTTTCATTCGATTTCATGGCTACATTCTTCGTCAAACACTTGAAACAGGAAACTGGCTGGCGCATTCTGCCCGGCATCGGCCCCATCTGATAATTGTACGGACCTATCGTCCGGGCCTCTTTCGAGATCACATCGGGCACATTCGATCCAGAGTTTTAACCGGATCGAACCATGCCAGCCAAATCCCAGACTGCCCGTATTGAAGTTTTCCGCTCCGGCACCTTTACGTCGATGCAGGGAGCCGCACTCAATTATTCAGCTGCTGACCTGAAGGCGGTGGCGGATAATTATGATTACGATACCGCGCCAGCGCCTATTGTTGTCGGCCATCCAAACATTGACGCGCCCGCTTACGGTTGGGTGAAGAGCTTTGATTATGACGCATCGGCTGATCGGCTTTTTGCAAATCTCATCGACATTAATCCTGAATTTGCGGCCGAGGTAAAAAAGGGCAGCTACAAGAAAGTGTCGCTGTCGTTTTTCCGTCCTGACAATGCAGCCAATCCGGTTCCGGACGTTTGGTATCCAAAGCATGTTGGTTTTCTTGGTGGTGCGGCACCGGCAGTCACTGGCCTCAAGAATGTCCAGTTCGGCGCTGAAGGCGATGATGCGGTATTTGCAGCTGACTTTGGTGAGCGTGGTTTCGAGGAAACCGCCAGTCTCCTGCGCATGATGCGCGATTTCTTCATTGAAAAATTCGGTCTGGAAGAAGCTGACAAGGCTTTGCCTGCTTATCGCATCGAATGGCTTGGCGAAATGACCATTGATCCGCCGCGAACAAGCTTTGCTGCGCCACAACCACCCCCGAAACCACAGGAGACTATTGTGTCAAAACCAGATGAGGCGGCTTTTGCCGCACGCGATGCCAATCTAACAGCGCGTGAAAAGCGCCTTGCAGATCGTGAACGCGAACTAGCGCATGAAGACAACGTGTCTTTTGCGGAAAACCTCGCCAAGGAAGGCAAGCTTTTGCCAGCGAACACGGACAAGCTTGTCGCCTTGCTCGATGCGCTTCCTGAAAACGTGACTGTTTCCTTTGCTGCTGGTGAGACGGGTGTATCAATTGCGGACGGCATCCGCGCACTTCTTCAGGAGCAGCCAAAGGCCGTTACGTTTGGGGCCACCACTCTCGGCTCTGGACCGGGTGACGGCGCTAGCCGTGGCGATGCTTCATTTGCCGCTGACGGTAAGAGCGTCGATGCCAATCAGCTGGAAATCCACGACAAGGCGCTGGCCTATCAGCGCCAACATCCCGGCACCGACTATCTCATTGCTGTTCGTGCCGTTTCCTAACGGCCAATTCAAGGAAGGATATCAGCCTTGCGTTACTACCATAGTGTTCTTGCCCTGTCGGTGATTGCCGCAGGCATGTTCGACCAAGCTGACCTTATTGGCTGGGACGATAAAAAAATAACCGCAGACGATGCGCCGGTTCAGGGTATCGCGCAACATCCAGCAACGGAGATCGGCCTTGATATCGCTGTAACGGCCATTGGTTATGACCGCGTCCGCGCGAATGGACCAATCACCAAAGGGCAGCGGGTTATCTCTGCCGCTGCTGGTGGCGTGAAAGCTGCCGAACCCGACTCCGTCAATGATTTCGCAACGGCGCTAACCACCGCAGCCGATGGTGAATTCGTCACCGTTCTCATCCGTTAAGGCCTGTCTTTCTGATTTAGGCTTGAATTTTAAAGGAACTCCGATGCCCGCACTTAATCAGCGCACCGCCGCAGTTGTCGATCCGATCCTATCGACGCATGCGCGTGGCTATCGCAATTCAACTTTCATCTCGTCGGAACTGTTTCCGCGTGTCTCGATCCCGAACCGTTCCATGCGTACGATCCGCTTTGGCAAGGAAAGCTTCCGCCTTCTGAATACACGTCGCGCTCCGGGTGCTGACCGCAAACGTATCCAGTATGGCTATGCCGATGATCCAGTCTCGTTGGCACAGGATTCGCTTGAAGCCGTTGTTCCGACCGAGCATCAGGAAGAGGCCCAATCGGTTCCCGGCATCGATCTTGCTGCGGGTGCTGTCAACATGGTGCTAGACGTGCTCGATCTGACCTTGGAAGTAGACACTGCCAAGTTGGCGCGTGATGCTTCTAAGTATGACGCCAATCACAAGGTTGCGCTGACAGGTGGTGATCGTTGGTCAGACCCGTCATCTGATCCAAAGGCTGATATCGATGAGGCCAAGGAAGCGATCAGACGTTCGGTTGGTCGTTATCCTAATACGCTCGCTCTTGGCCCGAACGCCGCGAACGCTGCCAAAAACCATCCGAAGATCAAGGAGCAGTTCAAGTACACTTCCAAGGAAAGCATTACCATTGAAATGCTTGCTGCTTATTTCGATTTAAAAAAGGTCGTTGTGGGTGCGGCTGTCTATCTTCCGGAAACATCTGACGATAGCGCACTCGCCAACGATGTTTGGGGTGATGATGCGATCCTCGCTTATGTCCCTGAGCTTGGAAACAACTTTCAGGTGCCGAGCTACGCTTACACCTATGAGCTCTTGGGCTATCCGCAGGTCAATCAGCCGTATTTTGAAGATCGCAACGGTTCGTGGATTTATCCAACGACCATTGAACGTCGCGCCACCATCACAGGTGCCGAGGCTGGCTTCCTGATCCAGAACGCTGGCGCGAAGTGAGGATCATCATGGAAAAGAAAACTTGCAACGTCACACTATCCGCACCTGCAAAGATCGGCGGAAAATTCCGGAAAGCCGGGGAGCAGGTTCAGGTCACCGATACTGAACTCATCGATCTTATGCAGGCAAATGCCATTAACAGCGAGAGCGTAAGGGATAATTCATTTTCGCTTGAAGACAGCGATGAACTTGATCTCGAGCTGGAGGAAGCGGCGAAAGCAATGGCGGAAAAGATCGTGGATCAAGCCATTACGGACGCTTTGCTTCCAATCACCAACGAGCGTGACGATCTGAAAATGAAGCTAGAGGCTGAAATCTCTAACGTTTCTGCACTCACTTTGCGTGCTGAAACAGCAGAAAAGTCACTTTCGGAAATGAAACTGACGGAAGATCAAGTTGCGGAAATCCGAGAGGAAGCCCGCAAGGCGTCTGTCGCAAATATAGGCTCAATTGCTGAGTGGCTTGTGGTCGAGGAAAACGCGAAGGCTGTTTCCAAGCTCAACGATACCAAGGCTGCAAAGGCAGTTTCCGAAGCTCTCGGTCGCGAGATCACAGAGCCGGAATACAGGACTGCTGTCACAGCACTTGCACTCTCGAAATAGGCTCCGTCCCTAAACCTCCCAAGCCGGAGCCTTTCGGGGTGGTTGGCCTCAACCTTCCACCCCGTTTCTATTCTTCAAGGATACTGCAATGACCTATGCAACGTTAGACGATTTGATTGCGCGGGCATCGTTAGGCGAAATTCGCCAGATTGCCGACCGCAACCGCGATGGAGAGATTGACCCGGAAGTTATTGCCGAGGCGCTGACCCATGCAGACAATATCGTCAACGGCTATGTCGCTGCAAAGTACAAGCTGCCATTTGCAGCCGTGCCTGATCTGGTCCGGACGTGGGCGATTTCAATCGCTCGTCACAAACTTCATTTCCAAGGGCCACCGGAATACGTGGTCAATGATTACAAGGATGCACTTGCAGCGCTCAAAGATGTTGCGCGCGGTGCTCTGGCTCTTCCCGTTGCTGATGGAGAAATCCCACAGGCTTCAGCAGGTGGTGTCATCGCATCACATCCCGCCGAGGTGTTTTCCAATCATGGTCTGAGGGGCTGGTGATGCTTTCCGCCGTTGTAGAGCGCCTGAAATTAACGGTCACCGACGCACCAGACGTTATCATGGCTGAGGATTTGGATGCGATCATCCAGTCTTTGCAGCGAGATAGCGGCACAATTTTTGTCATTCCGTTTCGCGAACGCGCCAAGGCTAACAGCCTCGCCACCAGCTATCGCCAGCTTATCAATGAGCAGTTTCTTGTTGCCGTCCTTTTACGGCATCACGGCGATGAGCTGGGAACGATGAAGGCGAAACTATTCTCGCCGGTCAAACGAGGCATTGAGCGTGCTTTGGCCGGATGGGAACCGGACGACAACACTGACCCGCTGGAACTTGTCGGCGGTGAAGGTACGCCGATTGGTAATGGTGTCACCGTCTATATCCAGACGTGGGAAACAAACCGTCTTCTAACGCAGGAGGATTGATCATGAACCGGCCATTGAAAGGTGGGCGATACATCCGCGACGCCGAAACCCGGAAATTGACGAAAGCAGAAGAACTTCCGCAATCGTCTGAACCCAAATCCGCAGAAGCGCCAGCTCCTGCCAGCCAACCTGTCAGGAAAGGAAAATAGCCGTGGCGGTTCGTAAACATCGTAAACTGGCAATGCTTCACAAGGTCGAGGCGACCTATGGGGAAGATTCGACGCCTGCTGTCGTTGACGCACTTGTTGCAGCCAATGTCACAATTACTCCTATCGAAGGGCAGGAAGTCTCTCGTGACCTGTTGCTGCCCTACATGGGCAATCAGGGCATTGTGCTTGCTGGCATTTATGGCCGCGTCGAATTTGACATTGAGGTTGCTGGCTCCGGCGCGGCCGGAACGCCGCCAAAGATTGGCTCTATTCTGCGCGTGGCTGGTATGTCCGAAACGATCACGGCCGGTCAGGATGTGACCTACGAGATTGTTGAGGAGGCTGTTGAAAGCGGCTCCCTTTATTTTATCTCTGACAAGGTCCGCCATGTATTGCTCGGCGGTCAGGCGAATATCGCGCCAAGCTTTACGCCGTCCGCTATCCCACGTTTCCGTGTCACTTATCTTGGGCTTTTGGGAACAATTACTGACGTTGCGGTCATGCCAGCTGTGACGACAGCCGAATGGATTACGCCTGATACCGTTTCTAAGGCAAATACCACCATGTCGCTTCATGGTTGGCCATCGGTCGCTGAAAGCCTTTCGATTGATCTTGGCAATGTTCTCACGCCACGTTTCCTCATTGGTGATGAACGTATCCTGATTTCTGATCGCAGCTCGACCGGCACAACGGTTGTTGAGGGGCGCGCATTGTCGGAAGTCGATTGGTTTGATCGTGCTTTGAAGCGCACACGCGGCGAACTCACGCTCACCCACGGCAAGACAGCCGGTAACATTGTCGAAATTACCGCTCCTGCTGTCGAGGTGGGCAAGCCGACGCAAGGCCAGACTGATGGCATCATCAATTACAGTTTGCCGCTCTCCTTCTGCCCAGTCACCGGCATGGACGAGCTGAAGCTCGTTTTCCGCTGATCCCGATAATTTTCTAACGTCAGAAAGTGAAGTCCATGAAATTCGTACTCGTTAGCAATCCGCGTTACTGGTGGCCGGTCACGGTTCGTATTCCCGGTGAAGAAGCCGGTAAAATTGCAGAACAGCAGCTGAAGGTTCTTTTTGAGCCGCAGGGCCGTGATGAGGCGATTGCATCGCAGGAAGCCTACGGCGAGCTTAAGACCGAACGCGAACGTGCCGACCATGAAAAGAAGCAGCTGCTGCTGGTTGTTAAAAATTGGGATGACGTTCTCGGTGAAGATAAAACACCTGTCCCGTTCTCAGAGGAAATTCTGGCGCAGGCCATTCAACAGCGATGGTTCCGTGATGCACTCTATCGCGCATACGCGGAATCGCTTTCCGGTCTGGAAGCCCAGCTGGGAAACTAAAGGCACTGGCGCGGGCTTGGGCGCTCTCCCGCGTCGGTCGGGCTGACGATAGAGAGCCCATTACCGTTGATGACGGCATTGCGGCAGAATTTGCCGAGTTGGGTTTTGCGGTTGATCCGGCCGCAGTCACTGCCAGAAGCGATGCTTTTGAGGTCTGGAATGAAAATGAAGATGCGTTGCGGGCATTTCTCGCTGTCGAGACGCAATGGAATGTCGAATTCACGCCGGTCGGCCCAATCCGTACAGGGCTGAGTTACATCGATGTGGACGTGGTTTTGAGGCGGTTGAATTTTCCAGACCACATTTTTGAGTTGTTGCAGATCATGGAGCTTGCAGCGCTTGAAGCGTTTAACGAGGTATCGGCATGAGTCAGTCAAAATTTGAATTGCTGTTCACGGCCGATACCAAGCAGGCAAAAGCCGCCACGGCTGATCTGCGTAATGATGTTGCGGACCTGTCGTCAAAATCAGGCGATACGTCCGCAGCCCTTGATAAACAAACGGCTGCTCTTAATCGTGAAGCTGAAGCGGCAAGAAAAGCCGCCGAGCAGACCAGCCGACTGGCTGAAGCTGAAGCAAAAGCAGCGGCCGTACGCGCCAGCACAAGCAATTTTGAGTTTGAAACCCGCGCCGCTGCTGAAGCAAGGTTGGGATTGAAACCGAGCCACCCTGCCTCCAAACCGACATCACCTTCATCTCCAACGTCATCGCCGCAGCTTCCGTCCAATCCCGCCGGGAACCCCAAATGGGCAGATGATGTAAAAGCGCGATACGTACCGCTTTATAATGCCCAGCGCGAATATGGCCGCGAGCTTGAAAAAGTTCAGAAAGCCGAGCGTGACGGGATTTTGACCACGGATGAAGCGGCAGCAGCACAGTTGCGCCTAAAAGCCGGTTACGATCAGCAGGTTGAGAAAATCCGCCGCACCGATGTGGCGATGCGCGGCCTCAATGACAATTACAAGCTGACCGCACATGAAGCCCGGAATATGTCTTATCAGGTGAACGATGTTGTTCAGTCGCTGATGCTTGGCATGCCGGTTCAACAAGTCTTTCTTCAGCAAGGGCCACAGATCGCGCAGATTTATGGCGGCGTTGGCAATACGTTAAAGGCCATGGCTTCACACGCGACATTAGCGCGTGTTGCTATTGGAGGCATAGCTGCGGTTGCTGTAACAGGCGCATCTGCTTGGAATTCTTATCTTCAGTCCACCAAGGAAGTTTCGACAGCCGCTAACGGTCTTGGCCGTGCTACGGCTGGCAGTTTTGAGGATATGGAAGCGGCAGCGCAAGCGGGTGCGGCCGCTGCCGGGATATCTGTTAAGTCTGCCCGGTCAATGGAAGCGCAGTTTCTGCGCACCGGCAAAATCGGCTCTGAGAACTTTGAGCAGCTTATCGGAATTTCGAAGGATTTCGCTGTCACGTTCGGCATGGATGCTGAAGCCGCAGGCAAAGCCTTGTCTGATATGTTCGCTGATCCCGAAAAAGCGGCTCAACAGCTTTATCGCCAATATGGCCTCATAGATGCTGCGACCGCGCGTCATGCGACCAATCTTGCTCAATCGAATCGAGTTTCTGAAGCGCAGGCTGTTTTGCTTGCCGCCTTGCCGAACGGTTTGGCGGTTGCCACCGAGGCAACCACGGCTTTCGGTCGAGCATGGGAAAATGTTAAAAATGCATCATCAGATGCTTATGATTGGATTGGTAGAACGATTGACCGGGCAGCGTCAGGGCCATCGTTAGAGGCGCAGATTGCTGACGCGCAGTCGCGTTACGATAGATTTAGCAATCAATCACAACGCTCGCCTTTTATAATGGGAACATTGAATGGTGCGACCGATAATGCCACTCAAGCAAAAGCCGAGCTGGATGCATTAACCGAACAAAAGCGGCTACGGGATGCGGCCGCTGCCGAGCGCAAAAAGCAGGCCGAAGATAATCGAATTTCTGCGGCTGCGTTAGGAATTGCGGAAGGCTCTAACGCTAATGTTGATGCACGGCGCGAACAGGAACTGAAAAATCAGATTGCCGCGCTGCAATCGGCGACCCGCGTGACGGGGCTTGATGATACCCAGCGCGATTTTATCAACACCGCGATTGAGGCGAAAACCCGTGCTCTCGATGCCTTGATTAATAAACAGGCGCGAGCGTCGGAATTGGATCGTCTCGATATCCAGATTGCCAACGAGCGCAATCCGTTGTTGCGGGCAGAACTAGAAGCCCGTCGCGCGAGACTAGAATTGTCAGGGCAAGAAGTATCCGCCGCCTCGGTCGAAGCCGCCGCTGGACGCGCCCGCACACGCGTAATTGAAGAAACAATAGCGGCCGCATCCGCACAAAGCGCTGATATGCAGACAGAGCTTCAGGTGCGTTCTCAGGTTGCCGCAATGGTGCAATCCGGTGCGATCACGGCGCGAGATGCTAATCGTGTTCTACAGGAGGAGCTAACGCTTCGTCCGCTCATCGCCGCCGCTGCGATAGCCGAAACCAAGGATAAGGCCGCACTCAACAAAGTTATCGGAGAATTGCGAGACGGTTACGCGCAGCTTGCAGCACAGGAAAAGCTATCAGGTGCGCAGGATTTCATCCGAACTCAACGCGAGCGTATTGCTGGCCTTCAGGTTGAGCTATCGGTAGCAGGTGAGACCGAAGCCGTGCGCGGCCGCATTCGTGCGCAGTTGCAAGCTGAGGAAGAAATTCGCCATCGCGGACTTGCTACAAAGTCCCGCGAAGCTGACGAAATCCGTGCGGTTTACGCACAGCAAGAGAACCTAAACCGTCAGATTAGCCAGCGTTCTGGCGCGGCAGACTTTATTCGCTCACAGCAGGAACGTCTCGCCAGTCTTCAGGTCGAATTGGCGGTCGTCGGCGAAACAGAAACAGTGCGCAATCGCATTATGGCGCAGCTGGAGGCCGAGCAGGAAATTCGCAGGCGTGGTCTTGATGTCGCTTCGACCGAAGCTTCGATTATCCGTGCCAATGCTTTGGAAGGCGAAAAGCGCATTCAGCAGCTTGAAAAACAGGCTGACGCTTGGAAACAGGTTCGTGAAGCTGGCGAGAGCACTATCGACTCCCTTGTCGATAGCCTGAGTTCGGGCGATTTGTCCGGAGCGCTGGAGGATATCAGCAAAGACCTGACAAAATCGCTTCTAACGCTTAGCGTCACTAACCCCATGAAAAATGCGGCTTTTGGGACGAATTACGGCACCATTAATGATGTCGGCGGGTTTGGCGGCATAATTTCCAAGCTGTTCGGCGGCGGTCAGGTTGATGGCAACGGCATTATTCAGTCTGCACTTGGCGCTGCCAACACGACTGGCTCGATGAATGTCCAGGCGGCGGTGGTCAATATCGGCGGCGCTGGCATCGGTGGACTTGATGTTTCGCGCATGTTTAATGCCGCAAACTCTAACGCGCCAGTTGGGACAATGGCGCAATATGCGGCCGCTATCCGCAACATCGAAAGCCGTGGCAGTGGCGGTTATAATGCCATGGGACCAATCACGGTCAATGGCGACCGCGCCTATGGTGCCTATCAGGTCATGGGCGCAAATATTCCGGGCTGGACGAAATCCGCACTCGGCACGTCTTTATCGCCACAGCAATTCCTCAGCTCACAAGAAGCACAGGACGCAGTTTTTAATAAGATTTTCGGCGGCTATGTCGGAAAGTATGGTGCGAGCGGTGCGGCACAAGCTTGGTTTGCTGGTCCCGGCTCAATTGGTCGCGATACCAACTCTAGTGATCTTTATGGCACCACTATCAGTCAGTATGTCAGCAAGTTTGAGACCGAAGTCCAGAAAATGGCAGGTGTCGCAGGCAACGCTACAGGCTCGCTTGGCAATCTTGGTGCTGGGTTAAATACAGCCACGCAGGGCCTTGATCAGTTTGGTGGCGGACTTGGAAATTTAGCGCAAAGTCTTCTTGGTGCTGTCGGCGGCGGCACCGGCAGCGGATTGGCGGGATTCTTTAAGAGTATACTTGGCGCGTTCGGGTTCTCTAACGGTGGTTATACCGGACCGGGCGCAGTGGATGAACCACGCGGCGTTGTTCATGCCGGTGAAGTTGTTTGGTCTCAGCGCGATGTAGCGCGCGCCGGTGGTCCAGCCGTTGTTGATGCCATGCGTTTAGGCCGTCGCGGTTATTCGAATGGCGGCATTGTTGAGGCCGGGCCGTCACCGTTTACAAGTTTCAGTCGTGGGTCGTCAGGCGGAAACGCGCTCGTTGATAGCCGTCCAGTCATTCAGGTCATCAATCAATCATCAGCTCATGTGAATGCCGAGGTTGAGGAAACCTCCAACGAGCGTGGGCAGCGCCAGTACAAGCTCGTCATGTCCGACATGGTGGGTGAAGGTTTGGCAGCACCCGGACGCGGCCGAAAAACCTTTGAACAGATGTATGGTGCTCGCCGCGCTCCCCGGAGGCGCACATGATTTTAGAATGGCCGCAAGCTTTACCGCGTCCAGAGCGAGAAAGCTGGCAATTGACCTCGCAAGATGCGCGTCGCAAGCGTCAGTCCGACGCCGGTCCGCCTGCCTATCGTCGCCGGTTTTCGTCAGCATCGAAGCTCGTCAGTTTGTCCTTGATCCTCACGCGAAACGAACGGGCGATCTTTGATAATTTTTTCCACCACGAATGTGCTGAAGGCGCTCGTTTGTTTTGGATGCCTGATCCGACAACCGAAGGCTGGTCTCTGCTGACCTCCGATGGCGCGCCGCTTCTAACCGCAGACGGCGCACCCATGCTTCTTTCTGGAAGCTGGCTTTGTTCATGGGGTGATCAAATTCCGACCGAGACCATTCTTGGTATCGAGTTTCGTAAATCATTTAATGTGGTGGTTTTGCCATGAGACGTTTGTCGCTTAATGCCCGTATGGCACTCGATGCCGAAGGCTCTGCCGAAATCGAAGCGGCACTCATTTACATTGAGCATCCGCAGCTGGAAAAGCCTATCCGCCTGTCGACCGATAACACGGAGCGCCTTTCCAGCGATCCGCTTTATTATGGCACCCGTTCAAAATGGCGTGGTTCCAATCCAGTCACAGAACCGTTTTTGTGGGTGATTGCCTCGGCCATTCTTCCGGGTGATGCCGAAGATGCTCCCGCATCAGCGCAGATCGCGTTAGAAAATCTCGACAGCGAAATGGTTGAGCTGGTTCGTTCATTCAGTGATCCCGCGACCGTCAGCATTGCCGTTGTGATGGCCTCGTCACCTGATGTGATCGAAGCTGAGTTTCACGATCTGCAACTTACAGCGGCTGACATAACCGCCAGCGAAATCGTTCTTTCTCTTAGCCGCGAAGATATTGAGCTGGAACCATTTCCGGCCGGGCGCATGACACGGCTTAACTTTCCCGGAGTGCACCCATGAGCTGGTCAGATCGCTTTATCGGTATTCCCTATGTCGAGTTTGGCCGTGACCGGAACGGTTGTGATTGTTGGGGTCTTGCTTGCACCATTTATCGCGAAGCCCTTGCGATCGATCTGCCGGACTATCTCGGCTATGGCTCGGTTGATGAGCATAGCGAGATTGCAGCGCTGATCGAAGGTGCTGCGATTTCGCCGATGTGGTCAAAAGTCGATCACAAGGTGCAAGCCTTTGACATGGCAGTTTTTCGGCGCGGTACGCTATCGACGCATGTTGGTGTCGTCATCCAGCCCGGACTCATGATTCACATGGAAGGCGAAGACTGCGCGAAGGTAGTCGACTATCGAACAGGTCGCTGGAAGAACCGTTTCATCGGTCATTACAGGCACGTTAAAGCTCCTTCAAAGGACGTTCAAAGCGATTCTGTTGGAGCTGGCCGATGAACATGATCCCGGTTCTCGCAGCACCCGCAATTGATCCCGGTAGCGCGCGCATTGAAATGACATTGCCGGAAGGCTTGACGGTGGCTGAAATCGTCAAGGCAGCTTTACCGGGTGGCACCACAGCTGATCTGAGCCGTTGCCGCGTGTCGTTGGTCACTGAGCGTGGATCGGTAATCATTCCAGCCGAACGTTGGCATGCTGTTCGTCCGCGACCGGGCGTTCGCGTGGTTATTCGCATCATTCCCGGCAAAAGTGCTCTTAAAGCGGTCCTCTCAATCGTCGTGGCAATTGCAGCTGTCGCGCTTGGCGTGATGTTCGGACCGGCACTTGGTGCACTTATTCCGGGATTGTCGGCGACAGCTGCTGCTACAATCGGAGGAGCATTGATTACCGTAGGGGTCAATCTCCTCGGCAGTCTCCTGATCAACGCGCTGATCCCGCCAGTTAAGCCGGATGACGAACGCCGTTCGACCTACAGCATTTCCGGCTGGCGCAATGCGCTCAATCCTGACGGTGCCGTGCCAGAAGTTTTGGGACAAATCCGCTATGCGCCGCCATTTGCAGCGCGTCCTTGGACCGAAATCGAAGGCGACTGGCAATATATCCGCTCGCTGTTCAACTTCGGCAGCGGTCCGGTTGAACTTTCCGACTTCCGCATCGGCGATACATCGATTGCGGATTATAAAGACATCGAAATTGAAGTGAGAGAAGGTCTGCCGACCGATTTGCCGGTCAGCCTATATCCGCGCCAGATTGTTGAAGAGAATATCGGCGTTGAATTGGCCCGGCCTCTCGAGCGAACCGAATGGGGCGGCTTTTTTGAAACGAAAAAGGCGGTTGAGACGCCAATCGTGCGCACAAGCGGGCCTGATGCTCAAGGTGCATCGATTATTCTGGCTTTCCCCGGTGGTCTGGTACGCTTCAATGATGAAGGCGAAAAACGCCAGCATAGTGTGCGAGTGCGCATCGAGCAGAGACTGGCACAGGCCGATGAGTGGCAACTTGTGACCAATCTGGATGTATCAGCAAAAAAGGTCGAGACGTTCTATCGTCAATATACGTGGCAGTTTCCATCGCGCGGTCGCTGGCAAATTCGCGCCACCATGATGACGGATGAGAGCGACGACAGTAAAATTCAGCAACGTACCATGTGGGCTGGCCTTCAGACACTGCGTCCGGAATATCCGCTCAACTATCCTTATCCGCTTGCTCTTGTGGCAGTGCGCATCAAGGCGACACATCAGCTATCCGGCGCACTCGATAATTTCACTGCGATGGTGCGTCGTGTCTGCCTAGATTGGGATTACCAGTCAAAAACGTGGGTGAAACGCGCGACCTCTAATCCAGCTTCGCTTTATCGTTATGTGCTGCAATGCCCGGCCAATCCCAAGCCAGTTGCAGACAGCGGCATCGATCTCGATATGCTGGCTGATTGGCACGATTTCTGCCGCCTTAAAAGCCTGCATTATAATCGGGTGCTGGATCAGGCAGGCCAGACCATGCGTGATGTTCTAACGGAAGTTGCTGCAGCTGGTCGTGCATCGCCACGTCATGACGGCATGCAGTGGGGCGTTGTCATCGACCGGCCAGCGCAGCTTATTGTCGATCATGTCAATCCACGTAACAGCTGGAACTTCTCATCCCGTCGCGCTTATGTCGAAAAGCCGGACGCTTGGATTTGCAAGTTTCAGGATGAAGGCAATGATTTTAAAGAGGCGCAGCGCGTTATCCGCAGGCCCGGTTTTGAGGGCGACATCAAGCTGACCGAAACGCTTGAACTGCCCGGTCTGACAAACCCAACCGTTGTTTATCGCGAAGGTCTGCGCCGCTTCTTCGAGGCTGAATACCGACCAGACGTTTATGAGGCCATACAAGAGGGAGCCGTTCGGGTAGCAACACGCGGTGATTCCGTCATGCTGAGCCATGACGTGCTGAGCCGCTCGCAATGGGCTGGCCGCGTTCGTTCCCAGAATGGCAATATGGTAGAACTGGATGAAGTCGTGACCATGGAAGCTGGCAAAAGCTACGGCGTCCGCTTCCGTCACTTTGCCTCGGAAAGCGACACGGTTGGCACGTCTGTCGTGCGCGCTGTTGAGACTTATCCGGGCGAAACCACGCTCCTTTCCATGAAAGGAACAGGCGCGCAGCCAATGGCGCGGGACATCGTTCACTTTGGTGAAATGGGGACCGATAGCTATCAGGTCGTCGTTAGCCAGGTCGAACAGACCGAAGATCAATGTTCAATCATTCGGGCGATTGATGCCTCGCCAATCATCGATACGCTGACCGATGCGGCCGTCATTCCAGCATGGTCATCGCGCGTTGGTGCTGAGATCAATGAAAACATGCTCCAGCCGTCAGCGCCGCGCTTTACGTCGATCACATCGGGCGTCAAAGGTACGGATCGTTCCGGCACCATTACCTATCTGATTGAACCGGGCAGCGGCGGCATTACAGCCACACAGTTTCGTATCGAGCATCGTTTGGGAACGTCCGGCAACTGGACAGTCACCACAATCCCAGCGGCCAACGGCGGCGGCACGATCTCAGCCTACAGTCAGGGCAATACGATTCAGATACGCGCTCGCGCTCTTTCGTTCACAGGTGCAGCTGGTCCATATACATCCACAGTCACAATCGTTATCGGATCGGATGACGCGCCGATCCCACAGGCACTTGATGCCAATGCGATCTCAATCACGCCGCTTTTAGGTGGCGCACTCATTCAGCTTGCCACGGGATCAGATGCTAACACCAAGCGCGTTCAGGTCTATCGCTCGACCGCTTCCGTGTTGGATCGTGAAACCGACGCTGTAGGTCAGCCTTATAGTGTCAGCGCGCTACAAAGCTTCAGTTTTGCGTTAGGCGATACGACGCGATCAACGCTGATCGTGGGTGGCGCGATGGATAGTGCTGCTTCTTGGACGCTCGATCCTGACTGGACGATTGCAGGCGGTAAGGCAACGCATGCGGCTGGCACATCTGGCAGCATCGGTCAGGCTTTGTCTCTGACGTCCGGCAAATGGTATCGCTTTGGATATTCGGTTGAAAGCCGGTCGGCAGGCTCAATCATGCCACGTTTCAACGGTGGCTCGCCGCGTGCTGGAACGTCTGTTTCAACGAACGGCCGCAAGCTTGATCGCATTCAGGCTGTCACCGGCAACAACGCCATTCAGTTTGAAGCCAGCACTGCGTTCGACGGCAGTCTTGATGACATCGTCGGCTATCTCGAAACCGCTGCCTGCCTTTCGCAAGGCATTCATTACGTCTGGATTGAGCCACAGAACGCAGACGGCGTTCCCGGCCCGATTTCAGGTCCCTTCACAATCGAAATCGTTTGAGGCTCAGATCATGGCTAATCATGCAGGTGTGACGACAGAAAATATCGACCCAATGACCTTGGCCGACGAGATTATCGTCAACCGAGGCAAGCGCACCGGCCGACTGCCCGTTGCCAACTTTTCTCAGCAGCTCGCTTCTGAAGGCATGGTCGCCAGCCTCCTTAGCGAAAAAGCCACAAAGTCGGAAATCGAGGCGCTGGAAAGCGTCGCCTATGTAAATGCGGCTGTTTACGAAACAGTTGTTGCTGGTCTGGCTGCAACGGCAAACGGTCAGCAGTTTCAGGTTCAGGAAGGGAAATTCATCGTGCGCTACCGCAATAATGGTGGTGGGGCAGTCGAAGTGCAGCGCTCTTTAAGGCTGGCAGAAAACAGCGTTCCACCCGACTATGTTGAAAATACTTTCGTGCCTGCCAAAAATCTTGTTGATTCGACCAAAATCAGGCGTGGGCGGTATTTCTCAAACGCAGCCGGGGGAATTTCTGGTAGTTCTTCCTATCGCTGCACGGGTTTTATACCTGTTAAGCCCGGACAGACTATTGCTGTTAGCGGTGCGATGAATACCACGGCAGTCGTAGCTTTTCAGTCAGCACAAGATACAGGCGCCGCTTTCACTCATCTTGGCAACACATCTTTCGGACAAGGTGTTTTCGTCATCCCGGCAGACCGGCATTTTTTGGTTGTAAACGTAACAAATGCGGGACAGGACAATCTTGCATATGACGCGACATTACAGGTCGAGATCGGGAATGCTCCTACGGCCTATGAGCCTTACAATTTGATCGTGCGAGACAGCCGGTTGCCCTTACTGCTTCGCCCCGATGAAGTGATTGAACTGATATCGTTCAATATGATTGATTTGGCGAAAGTCAGCTTTGTTCAGCGATATTCGGCATCAGGTCTGGTGATGGTGAACGACACGTCAGGGATTGCCTCAACAGCGCACATCGCGGTTGAGGAAGGCAAGCTTTATGCAGTTTCCGGGTCGTTTTACAGCAATGCGAACGGCATGCAGGGCGGCTACTTTGTCGGAAGCGGAACGCAGGCAATTGCTAACATTGTGTTTGGTTCACCGCCATCTGGTTCAGGACAGTTCTTTCAGGTGCCCACAGGACTAGGTATCACCCACGTTGTGCTCAATTTGTGGAAGGAAGGCCGCGTCAGCAGTTCCACTACGCTGGAAGGTAACGTTCAGATGGAACGCGGCGAGATTGCTACCGACTGGCGACCTTATAGCCTGTTCCAGCGTATCAAGCCCGCGCTTATTGATGGCAACCCGACCCCAACACCGGGAGGCGGCAGCTTTAATGTATCGGCATGGTATCAGTTTGTGGAAGCCGATGAAGGCAGCTCGCACATCGAGAAGCTGCCGAAATTCCGCAAGGCATGGCTGGAAAAGAAAGCTGATTTGTGTGTGGTCAATACCGGCACAAGCCTGACAGCGCGTAGCACGGAACATTGCACTGATCATCCAAAAGCGCCGCTTCGTCCACCTTTGATGCATTCGCGTAATTTTGCCTCGCACATCTGGGATCGCTTGTGCTGGCAGGGACAGCAATACCGGCGTTATGATGCGTCTGGTGTTTTTACCGAAACAGGCACTTGGGCGACTTCATTCAATCTCGCTGAATGGGATGATGGTGCTTATCGCCATGGTCTTACCCGCTATTCATCCGCAGTATCCGCTTCAGTGTCGTTCGGTGTGCCGGTGGGCGCTTGGCAGTATAACTTCATCTATCGAACTGACAGCAAGGGCTGCACCGCATCGGTCACAATTGATGCTGGCAATGGCAAAATGCAGGTGTTTGATCAGGCAACACAAAGCTGGATTGAGGCCAACGGTTATTCGTTCTCAATGAATGAACCTGCACCCGTAACCCGCAACGTTAATTATCCGCATCCTTCGACCGGCACGATCAGTGTCATCAACGTTGCGAGCAAGGGCAATACAACGTATCAAAAGCGCCTCAAAATGCGTTGCCGTGGTGGAGTTGTCGATAGTCTGGCAGAGGCCAAGATCGTCACGATTGCGCGCACGGGCGGCGGGGAGCGATTGATGTATTGGGGCGTTGAGTGGTCGCCACGCCAATATATGATCACATACATCAATGCTGCTCGTGGGAGCCATAACACGCAGGCGAACTCGGAGCGAGGTTTGCCGCGCTTTCAGGATAACGAGGTCTGGTCGTTTAAACCAGATTTGTTCTTCTCAGAATTGCCGATCACAAACGATGGTGCAGGTGGCAGCGGGCAATATGCTGGAAACTTCTGGTCTGGCCTAACCGAGAATTTTATCTTCAAATCCAGTTACGAGCTATCTCTCACGGCCAGAGCGACGCACTTCGGTCTTGCACCGGAATTCGCTTTCTTCACCACATCTTATGGCTGGAATGGTGGCGGCGTTGCAGACGATGGGCAGTTGAGCTTCTCCATTCAGAATGACGGCACGGCTATGTCGCCACTGGATAAGATGACACAGGCCTATCAGCACGTTGTTGAAAATCATCCCACGGCCGTGATCGTCAACTTGGCGCAACGCTGGACTGATGCTGGTTTTGCAATCTTTGGCGAAATGCGAACGCCAACTGAAGGAAGCGGAAAGGCCGGTTCCAGCTTCACAAACGATGGCACTCACTGGAACGATACCGGTTCGCGCATTCAGGCCAAGGGGGCGCTAGCGGTGCTCAACTTCACGAAATAGACAGAGTTTTGCAATTTGGCTCAACTATTCAAATGAGGAAAGTTGAATGGAACCAGAATTAGGAAGCGTGTGGCGGCATAAGCGGACAGGGCGTGAATGCCTCGTTGTCCGCAACGTCACCGAGAACTTGGCTTCACGCTGTAAGAATGGCGATAGAGCCTATCTTTGGGGCTGGGCCGATGCACGTGATGCGTACAATCTGATTGCGCCATACGAGCCGAGAAAGAGCAACGACGATTCGAGCTACATGCGTATTCCTCTAACGGTCGTGATGGAAAACCATACCGAGCGTTTCGGCGTCATCGTCGTATATCAGGATCAGACCGATAACCGTCTCTGGGCGAGTTACGCTGATGAGTTTCTCGACGGTCGATTTGAAAAGTTGAGTGATTAAGTGCGCGAGGCGTCCGCGCCTCAAGCAAGTAGGGACGGCCACGTTAATTCGTGGCGGCGGGCCATTCCGGCAAGAGCAACCCGCCCGACAGTAGATAAGAATAACCGTCGCATCCTATGCCCCGAAGGGCAGAGGCCATGTGGCAGATTCTTGAGATTGAGTCACCATGACCTTTCAAACTGATTTTACACCTGTTCATCCTGTTTCGCCGCCTGCCGCTTACATCGGCGGCAAGCGCCAGCTCGCCAAGCGCCTTTGCGCTAAGATCGAAAAGACGCCACATGCGCTTTATGCTGAACCATTCGTCGGTATGGGCGGTGTGTTCTTCAGGCGAACATCATCGCCACGCGCTGAATTCATCAATGATCGCTCAAGAGACGTCACCAACCTGTTTCGCATACTCCAGCGCCACTACCCGCAGCTTATGGACACATTACGCTTCCAAATCACCAGCCGGACCGACTTTGATCGACTAACGTCAACTGATCCTGACACACTAACCGATCTGGAGCGTGCAGCCCGATTCCTTTATCTCCAGCGCCTAACGTTTGGCGGCAAGGTCGCTGGCCGTTCATTCGGCATCAACTATAGCGGCTCTTCGCGTTTCAACCTGAATACACTTGCAGCCGTGCTGCAGGACGTTCATGAGCGGCTTGCATCAGTCGTCATAGAGAACTTGAATTGGCCCGACTTCATTGATCGCTACGACCGTCCGGAAACCTTATTCTATCTCGATCCACCATATTGGGGAACGGAAGACAGCTATGGCAAAGAGATGTTCAGTCGGGATCAGTTTGAAGTGCTGGCCGAGCGTCTCGGTCGTATCAAAGGTCGCTTCATATTTTCGATCAACGATGTTCCTGAAATCCGCTCGATCTTCTCGTCATTCGACATTGAGGATGTTTCGCTGACGTACAGTGTGGCAGGCGGAAAGGGAAAGCCGGTGCGTGAGTTGATAATTTCGGGAGGGGCTTAAAGCCCCTTCTATATGTATTCGGCTCCGACATTCTATAGTGTAAGCATTGTCCAATCGGACATTTAACAAAGGTCTTAACCGGGGGGGGAATATGGAAAATTCAAAAGCTAACATCGCCGAGTTTTTCGCGACATTGAAGGTTGGATTTAACAAATGTCTTTGGCCGACACTCGCATGCAAAGAGAAAGCAATAAACGCGCATTCGGTACAAAATGCTTCATCTCTCGGATTGATAGCTGAAAACAATCATGTTGCCGCACTTGGGATGAGGGTAAACGGCGGTGAGCCTAACTGTGTATTTTCAAAAGTCGGGCGCAACAAAGCGTCAACTTTTGCCGGTTTTTGTTCGCACCACGATACAAAACTCTTCAAGCCAATCGATACGAAGCCTCTGTCACTCTTAGACCAAGAGCAGCTTTTCCTCATAGCCTATCGATCAGTAACACGCGAGCTACACACCGCTATGGAAAGTGCAATGCGTTTGCAAACCGCACTTGATAAGAAGATTAAAGCCGGTGCTGTCCCCAAAGATGCACCGTCCCCGATTATGACACTCGCAACTCAACATATGCTAAAGGCTTGGGGTGTGTGGAAACATCGATACGAATTCTACGATCAGCTGCTTTTTAAGAATCAACTTAACAAAATTCTTCATTCAAGTTTTATGATTGAAGAGCGTAAGCCAGTTTTAGCATCTTCTGCGTTCTTTTCGGTCGATAATAAACCATGGGGAAAGCGCTTTTCAGCCGTAACTCTAAACGTTATCCCAATATCAGTATCCCAGACCGCAGTCGTGGTGAGTTATCCCAAAGAGCAGTCAGGCGCAGCACGTAAGTATGTCTCACCAGTTTTTACGAAACAGGGCGATGAACGTCTTCTAGCCTTGTCGCATCTGCTTGTTGATCGTGCGGAGAATTTTTTTGTTTTGCCGTCACACGTAGACGGATGGACAGCCGAAAAGCGAACAACAATCGAATCTCAATACTTGGGTACCATTCTTAACAAGCCCGCAACCCTATCACCTGCTTTGATGCTTTTTTAAGATTTCGCCCACATCCGGCGTTAGCGAATTCATCTTTTTGTCCAGAAGCTAACGCCCAACTGTCCAGAAGCTGCCGCCGCGCCACAGTCTGCGCGTGCCTTCTGGGCCAGTGAGACCGGGCAATTATGATTTTGCATTCCATGCTTATTTTGCCGGCATTGGAGCGAATGGCTTTTTTCTTGGAACTCCAAAAATTGCAGATGTTTTGGAGCCGAAGGGGCTTAAGGCGACGATTGCAACTGAAATTGCCAGATTGCGTGTCCATGTTTCCGAGAGGATTGTGGAGGTGCTTTCAGGGGAAGATGGCAGTGTTGCTGCCGCACTGATCGCAGGCGAGCGGGCAGGGATCAGTGATGAAACCAACAATGATCTGCGCAAGGCGGGGCTTGCGCATATTCTGTCAATTTCTGGCCTGCATATGGTGCTGGCAGCCGGTGTGGTCATGATGTCTCTTCGTGCATTATTCGCGCTTTTTCCCGCATTCAGCGCACGTTATGCTGTCAAGAAATATGCTGCATTTCTCTCGCTTTTGAGTTGCACTTTTTATCTCGCTATGTCGGGCGCAGATGTTGCGGCACAGCGCAGCTACTTGATGATTGTCGTCATGCTTTGTGCGCTGTTGGCTGATCGTGCGGCGATCAGTATGCGAAATCTGGCTATTGCGGCCGTGGCGATGATTGCCATTTCTCCGCATGAAATTCTGGGGCCGAGCTTTCAGATGTCGTTTTCGGCGACTGCGGGGCTGATTGCTGCATTTGCCTGGTGGAGCGACCGAAAAATGCGCAAGCAATCGGCAGGTAATGATCTGCGCTCATCACCCCGTGGAACGATGAAAAAAATACTTTTTCCGACATTTGCGACGGGGGCGACATCCATTGTTGCCGGTGTAGCGAGCGGTATATTTGCGGCCTATCATTTTAACAACACGGCGCCCTTTGGACTTGTTGGAAACGTGCTGGCGCTGCCAGTCATTTCAATACTTGTGATGCCGTTTGCAGTGTTAAGCTTGATATTGATGCCGTTGCAACTTGATTGGCTGCCATTGCAGGTCATGGGATTTGGCATCTTGCTGGTGAGATATATTGCGAGCTTTGTGGCCAGCTTTTCACCCGATGGTAATCCGGGTGTCATGCCGGTGATGACGCTGATCCTGTGGACTGTCGCGCTTGTCATATCCGTCACATTCACCACAAGATTGCGATTGTTGGCATTGCCTTTCGTTATGGCAGGTCTTGTGGTGTTTATGCGCTCGCCCATGCCCGATATCCTCATTAGCGAGAACGCGAAATTCGTGACGGTACGATTGCGCGATGGAAGTTTCGCAGTCAACCGCAGCAGACCTCCGCAATTTACGGCGCAGAACTGGCAGACGGCCTATCTGATTGATGATTTTATCCCACCGCAGAGTGCGATGAAACGAAGTGCTGGCGCGCGCGAGGATGGCTTTATCTGTGAGGATGGGCTTTGCACCCTGTCACTTCGGGACGGGCGCATATTTGCCTATACCGCTCAGGAAGAGATGCACGAGATTGCCTGTAATGTCGGGGACGTTGTGGTTCTGGCGATTGCAGGCAAAGACTTAAGCTGCACGCGTTCGTCTACGCTGGTGATTGGCCGACAGGAACTGGCCTTGAAAGGAACGCTCGAAATAAGGCTGGGAGAGGAAATGCAGCGCCATCAGGCGGTTTCTCCTGATCCAGCGGTCCGCGACAATCATCAGATTTATCGCTTTAGCGTTGCGGAGCAGCGCAAGGATGCAGCCTATGCCGATTATTTAAATTTTTCAGTCGGTGCGCCAACGCGCCCCTGGCAGCTTCATCGTCTCTATTCGCGCGCCGCACGCGGTCAGCCTGAGCGCGAATATAAGAAGAGAGCGAAAGTATTTACTATCGGGGTGGAAACAGAAGAAACGCTCTAAAGGACTCTATTAAAAGCATGCTCCTATCGATCCTTGTTTTGATCCGACAAGACTTATGCCTTCCGTCTATGCAGAGCATTTCCCGTTTTGATTGAATTATGGGAAATGCTCTATCTGTTTGTTTTTACGCATTTTGCCAGCAATAATCGATAGAAAAGAGGCTGTCGGCCTCTCCTTTCTCGAACGATTTTTAGTACCGTCGTATCAGACCGATCAGCTTGCCCTGTACGCGGACCCGGTCAGGTCCGAAAATGCGTGTTTCATAAGCTGGGTTGGCGGCTTCCAGCGCAATCGATGCGCCCTTACGGCGGAACCGCTTCAGTGTCGCTTCTTCATCATCGACGAGAGCCACGATGATTTCGCCCGGGCTGGCGGTATCGCCACGCTTGATGATGACCGTATCACCATCAAAAATACCGGCTTCAATCATCGAATCGCCTTTGACCTCGAGCGCGTAATGCTCACCCGCACCAAGCATTTCGGGTGGAAGGCTGATGGAATGTGTCTGATTTTGAATGGCCGAAATTGGTACACCGGCTGCGATGCGACCCATCATGGGAATGGAGACCATTGCCGATGCATCACTATTGGCTGAAACCGGGGCGGTGCGCGCTGCTGAAGGCGCAGAGGGGGTTTTGCCGAGGCTACCCTCAATAACGCTGGGCGCGAATTTCTTCTGCGCGTTCAGACCGGGGGCTATCGAATCGGGCAGGCGCAACACTTCAAGCGCGCGGGCACGGTTTGGCAGCCTGCGGATGAAGCCACGTTCTTCAAGGGCGGTAATCAGCCGATGAATGCCCGATTTGGATGCCAGATCGAGCGCCTCTTTCATCTCATCGAAAGAGGGGGGAATGCCTGTTTCTTTCATACGTTCATGAATGAACAGCAGGAGCTCGTGCTGTTTACGGGTCAACATGCGCATACCCTCCGGACCAGAATCAAATAAAAACATAACCAGAACAAACACTATATGTTCCAGTCTTGTTCCGCAATGGTTTTAAAATTATTAATATGGGCCGACCCTATTGGATTTTACTATAGCATCATTATCGTGCAAGCATCACCCGCTGCGGCCGCGGGTGCATTTTCTTCTCTGATCAAAAGGGCATCGGAAGCCACCAGCGCTGACAGCATTGAGGAATCCTGAAGTGGATACGGCGTCGCGGTGAGTGTGCCATCCGCCGCCCGTTCAACCGTTGCGCGGACATAATCACGACGATGATCGTTCGCATTCATTGGCTTGCCAAGACGTGCCGGGCGGAAATCCGCGGTCAAATGACGCCCTGATAATTTCGCGATCAGCGGACGCAGAAATACCAAGCTGCAAACGAGGCTTGAAACCGGGTTGCCCGGCAGGCCGATGACATGAACGGTTTTGCCGGATACAGTTTTGTGTCCATACATCAGTGGTTTGCCGGGACGCATGGCGATTTTCCAGAAGTCGAGATCGACACCACAATTTTTCAACGCGCTGTGCACAAAATCGCGATCACCAACCGATGCGCCACCGATGGTCACGAGAATGTCGACACCATCATCGAGAACCTGACTGATTGCGGATTCGATCTTTGCGGGGTCGTCGCTGATAATGCCCATATCTTCAGGTTTTCCACCTGTACGACGCACGATTTCAGCAACGCCAATGCTGTTGGAGGCGACGATCTGGTCGGCACCTGGAATCGTGCCCGGAGGAACGAGTTCATCCCCTGTGGCCAGAATGGCAATGCGCGGCTGCTTGAAAACAGAAATCATGGCATTGCCGCTGGCAGCGGCAAGCGAAAGGGCCGGGGCATCAAGTTCCCGCCCACTTGGCAGAATAGTGTCACCAGGGGCAAAATCGAGGCCCGCATGACGGATGTGACGGCCTTTGTCCAATCCCTGACGGATTGTGAGCTTGTCGCCGGATCGTTCCGTGTCTTCCTGAATAACGATACTATCAGCGCCTACTGGCATCGGCGCGCCGGTGAAGATGCGGACCGCTTCGCCTTGTTTCAGTTGGCCTTCGAAGCGTTTTCCGGCGGCTGATTCGCCGATGATACTGAATTCAAGAGGATAGTTGATGTTTTGTGGGGCCATCAATGCATAGCCATCCATGGCCGAGCAATCGAAGGGCGGCTGTTTCAGCTTGGCTTGAACAGGTTCTGCAACAACACGTCCGCCTGCTTCAGAAAGAGAGAGCGTCTCTGTGCCATGCGGCTCTGCATTATTGAGAATACGTGCAAGGGCCTCATCGATTGGAAGCAGGGACATGCGTTTTCCTCTCGTCAGAAAAATCAGGCTTTCCAGTCACCTGACTTGCCACCGCTCTTTGCCGAAACGCGAATGTTGGTAATTTCCATGTGGCGATCAACGGCCTTCGCCATATCATAGATGGTCAGGCAAGTGACTGATACGGCAGTCAGCGCTTCCATCTCAACGCCGGTTCGGCCTTTTAGTTTCGCAGTCGCAGAGATGCGAAGGCCGGGAAGTGACAGATCCGGTTCAATGTCTACTGACACCTTTGTCAGCATCAATGGGTGGCAAAGTGGAATGAGATCAGCGGTCTTCTTCGCGGCCATAATGCCTGCAAGACGGGCAGTGCCGATAACGTCGCCTTTTGCGGCATTGCCTTCCAGAATAAGCGCCAGAGTTTCCGGCTTCATTCTCACCGCACCTTCGGCGGTGGCCACGCGTTCAGTTTCAGCCTTGTCGCCGACATCGACCATATGGGCGGCGCCTGTCTGGTCGATATGGGTGAGCTTGGCAGACATGGTTCACACCCTACCGGTCAGAAGTTCACGGGTGGCTGATGCCACATCTTCTTTACGCATCAGGCTTTCGCCGATGAGGAATGTGCCGATATTCGATTTTTCGAGACGCAGGCAGTCGTCATGGGTGAAGATGCCGCTTTCGCCCACCAGAAGGCGGTCCGAAGGCACCATCTTTGCGAGGCGTTCGGAGACTGCGAGATCGACTTCAAATGTGCGCAGATTGCGATTGTTTACGCCAACGAGGCGCGATGAAAGTTTCAGCGCACGTTCCATTTCTTCCTCGTCATGCACTTCAATCAGTGCATCCATGCCGAGATCAAAAGCAGTTTCTTCCAGCGCTTTTGCAAGGTCATCATCGACGCTTGCCATAATGATAAGAATGCAATCTGCGCCCCAGCTGCGCGCCTCATAGACCTGATAGGTATCGAAGAGGAAATCTTTGCGCAGGGCGGGCAGCGAGCATGCATTGCGCGCTGCAATCAGAAATTCAGGCGCGCCCTGAAAAGAGGGCGTATCTGTGAGAACAGAAAGGCAGGCAGCACCACCATCTTCATAGGCTTTTGCCAATGCCGGTGGGTCAAAATCCGGGCGGATAAGGCCTTTTGACGGGCTTGCCTTCTTGATTTCGGCAATGAGTGCGAATTGGTCTGCAGCGCGCTTGGATTCCAGTGCTCTTAGAAAGCCGCGCGTTGCGGGCTGATCTTTGGCCTGTGCCGTTACTTCTTGGAGCGGAAGGCGAGCCTTGGCAGCAGCGATTTCTTCGCGCTTATAGGCTTCGATTTTCCGCAGAATGTCAGTGGACATGTTTTTTCTTCTCCGTCAAAGCGGCTTGTCATGAGACACAGCGATAACTTTTTGCAGCACTTCAAGCGCTGAACCGCTGTCGATTGATTGCGCGGCGAGGGTGATGCCTTCCATGAGGTCGTTTGCTTTGCCTGCAATCACCAGTGCTGCGGCAGAATTCAACAGCACGATGTCACGATAAGCATTTTTCGCGCCCTCAAGTACGTCAAGCAAGGCTTTGGCATTCACTTCGGCATCGCCCCCTTTAAGCTCGGACATGTCCACGCGACGCAGGCCGACTTCTTCAGGAGTGATCTCAAAAGTGCGAATGTTTCCGTTTTCGAGTGCCGCGATCTTTGTTGTGCCAGCCGTGCTCATTTCATCAAGGCCATCGCCATAGACAACCCATGCCGTTTCAGAGCCAAGCTCTTTAAGCACTTCTGCCAGCGGTTCGACCCATTCAGCGGAAAAGACGCCAACCAGTTGCCGCTTAACGCTTGCCGGGTTTGAAAGTGGTCCAAGCAGATTGAAAATTGTTCTCGTGCCGAGTTCGACACGTGACGGTCCGACATGACGCATTGCTGAATGATGCATCGGTGCAAACATGAAGCCGAGACCAGCTTCATCAATGCTGCGCGCAATGGTATTGGCATCAGCTTCGATATTCACGCCCAAAGCAGCCAAAGCATCGGCTGCACCAGAGCGGGATGAGAGGGCGCGGTTGCCATGTTTTGCAACCGGAACACCTGCGCCCGCTACAACAAAAGCGGAGCAGCTGGAGACATTATAAGAACCAGACTGGTCACCGCCGGTGCCAACGATGTCAACCGCGTCAGCAGAAGCGCTTACCGGCAGCATACGTGAGCGCATGGATGAAACAGCACCTGCAATTTCAGGTACGGTTTCGCCACGCACACGCAACGCCATCAGGAAACCACCAATCTGCGACGGTGTCGCCTGACCGGACATCATGATGTCAAAAGCTGCCTTGGAATCCTCAAACGACAGTGGGGTGCCTAAGGCAGCCTTGGCGATATAGGGTTTTAAGTCAGCCATGATTTATGTCCGTTGCCTATCAGAGTGCCAGAAGATCAGAATGCCAGCGCGCGGTTGATCGCTGCTTGATTGATCTTCACTGGGTATTGCTTCTGCAATTCACCAACCAGTTGCTCAAGAACATCGTCGGTCAGTGCGTTTGCCAGATATTGCTGTTGTTGCGCAGGAATTGCTTCCGGGCCTGCTGCGGTTGGTTCGGTGACTTCGGTAACCTTGAAAAGGATTTGTCCGTCGTTTGAAACCGCGCCAGCGGTGCCCGTGTGGTTAAGTGGCCCACGGAAAACCTGAGCGGTTGCAGCCGAACCAAAATCCGCATCGTTCGTATTGCGGGTAATGCCGCGCTTGGTCTGCTTTTCAAGCCCAAGCTCTGCTGCAATCGCATCGAGAGTTTCTCCACCATCAAGGCGCTTCTTCAGCTCTGCCATGCGGTCGTTAAGGCGCTTTACAGCTTCTTCGCCTTTCCATTCAGCGATAACCTTGTCTTTGACTTCATCAAGGGTGCGATCACGGGCAGGGGTGATGCCATCGACCTGATACCAGAGGTAACCCGTGTTTCCCAATGTCAGCGCATCATTATCAAAGCCCTGATCCGCCTGAAACGCCGCCGAAATAAGGGCTTGCGAATTTGGCAGATCAACGTTTTTGCCGGTCGGATCGTTGCCTTCTGCATCAACCGCATCAACCGTTACAGATTTGAGATTGAGTGCTTTGGCAACGTCAGCCATGCTGCCGCCTTCCGAACGCTGCTGCTCATAAGCATCATGAATGCCGTTGATGCTGCTGATTGCGATATTGGTCGCAACTGTATCGCGAATTTCTTTTTCGACGTCTGACAGCGCCTTTACATTTGCCGGATTAACCTTCGTAACGCGCAGAATAACAGGACCAAATGCGCCCTTGACCACATCAGTTACGCCACCTTCCGGCAACGCAAAAGCCGCATCTGCGATAACCGCATCAGGAAGTGCCGTTTTCTCGAAAGTTCCCAAAACCAGATCAGCTTCGCTCTTTCCCTGTTCCTTGCCGATATCGACAAAGCTGGTACCGGCAGCGATTTTTTCATGCGCTGCTTTCGCCGCAGCTTCATCGGCAAAATTCAGCTGTTCGATGGTGCGGGTCTCATTGGTGCTGAAGCGGCTTTTGTTCTTCTCATAATATTCTTTGATTTCATCCTGCGTGACGGCGGATGCATCAGCAATATCGGAAGGTTCAAGCTTCACATAGGTGATCTTGCGGTATTCCGGTGCCTTATATTCAGCCTTGTGCTCATCAAAATATGCTTTGACGGCTTCGTCTGACGGTGCAGGAATGGCGTCAGCTTTCTCAGCCGGAACAGTAATATAATCAGCACTGCGGCTTTCGCCCTGATACAGCGCCAGTGCCTTCAGCATGGTGTTTGGCATTTTCAGGCCATCTGTTGATGCTTCAACGATCTGCTGGCGGCGCGCAACCTTTGCGCGGTTATCAAGATAATCCTGCGGGCGGATATTGGACTGGCGGAGCACAGCATCAAACTGCGCACGGCTGAAATTGCCGCTTGCATCTTTAAAGGAAGGATCTTCAGCGGTGAGGCGTGCGATACCGTCCTTGGAGAGGCCAAGCTGCATGTTACGGGCCTGCTCGTCGAGCACGACGCCGGCTGCAAGCTGCGCCAGAACCTGCTGGTCCACGCCAAGCTGCTGAGCTTGTTCCCGGGTCAGACGCTGACGGAACTGTTGCGAGAGCCGCATGAGTTGCTGCTCGTAAGCAAAGCGATAGTCGGACGTGCTTACAGAAGAGTCGCCTGCGCTGATCGCTTCATCAACCTGAAGCTCGCCATTGAACGCATCTGCAATACCCCAGACTGCAAAGCTTAAAACGAGCAAACCGAGAAGAAGCTTAGCAACCCATGATCTGGCGGCATCACGCATACTGTCGAGCATTGGAAACCCTTTAAGAACAAAATAAAGCCTGGCGAAAGATAAAAAGCCGTCACAGGGGATAACCTCAAGCCAGCCCCAGATGCAAGTTCTGATTAGGTTTTGAGCACTAAGAACATTGCAATGAACGACGAATACGCTTAGTCAGTGGCAAAAATTTGCGCTGCTGTAAGGCTATTGAGCAGTTCAACGTCATTAAAGGCGAGGAGAATGACATGACTCCGGGAATCCGCCCGCTGGTTGCTGGCAATTGGAAAATGAACGGTACGGGAGAATCTCTGACAGAACTCCGCGCAATTGCGGCCGGTTTGAGTTCAGATCTTGGCCGTAAGCTTGATGCTGTCATTTGTGTTCCTGCGACATTGTTGTCGCGCGCTGCTGACACGTTGGAAGGCGAAACGGTTGCACTGGGCGGACAGGATTGCCATCAGAAAACCTCCGGCGCGCATACAGGGGATGTTTCGGCGCTGATGTTGAAAGAAGCGGGCGCAAGTCATGTTATCCTTGGTCACTCCGAGCGTCGGACTGATCACCGTGAAGCGAATGAACTGGTTCGCAGCAAAGCAGAAGCCGCATGGAGTGCGGGACTCGTCGCTATCGTCTGTGTCGGTGAAACGGCAGATCAGCGTAAAGCAGATCAAACCCTTGAAGTGATTGGCAGCCAGTTGGCAGTTTCACTCCCCGATGGTGTTCATGCTGAAAACACGATCATTGCTTATGAGCCAGTATGGGCGATTGGTACAGGACTCACGCCAACCGTGCAGGATGTCCGCACAGCACACGCATTTATGCGCGAAAAGCTCATTGAACGTTTTGGTGCGAATGGCGCACATTTGCGTTTGCTTTATGGTGGTTCGGTCAAGCCGGGCAATGCGCCGGAATTGCTGGGCGTCGCTGATGTGGATGGCGCGCTTGTCGGTGGTGCGAGCTTGAAAGCTTCGGACTTCCTAGCCATATGCGAAGCCTATCGTAATTTGTAAGGCGTGCAACACAATCTATTGAGGATGTAGGGCTTGGATTATCACGCAATAGCGTGTAAAGAGCCGCTCTATCTATTTGTATCACAGCGCTGCGGGGTTGTTTCCCGTGGCTGCATTAGTTCAGAGATATAAAGACCTAACCTATGCAGACCATTGTCATTGTCATTCATCTGTTGATCGTTCTGGCGCTTGTTGGCGTTGTGCTCATCCAGCGTTCCGAAGGCGGTGGCCTTGGCATCGGCGGTGGTTCGGGCTTTATGACAGCGCGGGGCGCGGCCAATGCCCTGACCCGCACAACCGCTATTCTGGCGATTGGCTTTTTTGCGACTTCCCTCGCTCTGGGCATTATGGCTCGTTACGGTGAGCGTCCGACTGATATTCTTGATCGTATTCCTGCGACGGGAACGCAGACTCAGCCCGCAGGCGGAACGAATACAGGCGGCGGCATTCTGAATCAGCTTGGCGGCGAATCTTCGCAGACCAATGAGACACAAACGCCTGCGCCTGCGCAGCCTGAAACCACACAGCCACAGGCTCCACAGGTTCCAAATTCGCAGTAAGCGGTTTGAAATATAAAAATTTGAAAGCCGGTCCGTCAGGGCCGGCTTTTTTTATTGGATAAGATACGCGCAGTTAGAGTGCACATTCCGAAAGTGTTGCAAGCAGGCAATAGAGTGCTCTGAATCGTGATGAACTCACGATGCTGTTAATTGAGTAGTGACGCTCTTTACAGTATGCAGGGCTAAAGCCTGGGCGCGATAGTGCGGCAGGCACTTTCCGCATTGCTTGGGTTTTCGGGAACAGATCATGTCTTCACGTTTTATTTTAATGGCGGGCATTGCAAGCCTTTGCATTGGATTTGCCACTCCGGGCTTTGCAGCTGGTGCTGCCGGCGCTGAAGCCGAGCTTGATGCTGCTGCGGCAGGCAATGTTCAGCAGGTCGCAATGGCCAGCGATACCAAAGCAAAGCCTGCAAAGAATAAAAAGAAAAGCGCTTCGAATGCTGGTGCTGCCAAGAAGGTAGGGCTGAATCGCTATAATGTTGATCCGCGTTATAAGGCGCAGACCGTATCATTCTCCGGTTATGAGCCGGGTACGATCGTTATCGACCCTTCGAAGTATTTTCTTTATCTCGTCGAGAGCTCAGGCACTGCGCGCCGCTATGGCATTGCTGTGGGTAAAGTCGGTCTTGAGTTTAAGGGAACCGCAACTGTTAACGCCAAGCGCGAATGGCCACGCTGGATTCCCACCAAGGAAATGATCGAGCGTAATCCTTCGCAATATGGCCGTTACAAGAATGGCATGGATGGTGGTCCGGGCAATCCGCTTGGTTCGCGCGCGATGTACCTGTTTCAGGGTAACAAGGATACCTATATCCGTATCCACGGCACAACGCAGCCATGGACCATCGGTAGCCCGGCTTCAAACGGTTGCTTCCGCATGACCAATGAAGATGTCATGGATCTTTATGATCGAGTCGGGATGGGCGCAAAAGTCGTCGTTCTCTGATATTGGTTTAAAATACCCGAAAGGCCGGGAATTTCCCGGCCTTTTTTCGTGCGCGTGTAACATTGAATGCTACATCGTGTGAGAAGAATTGAGCTTGGTGAAAGCATCCGGTTTTCCCATATGGGAGGCCGATCGGATGTGATTTTGATGGAAAAAGCGCTGGTCGCACTTTTTTTAGTGGCGGAATCAGCAAGAAGGGTCTAACGACATAAGCCCATGGCGCGATATGTATTCATCACAGGCGGCGTGGTTTCTTCCCTCGGAAAAGGCATTGCCGCAGCAGCATTGGCTGCACTCCTTCAGGCACGTGGTTACCGCGTGCGTATCCGTAAACTCGACCCTTATCTGAACGTCGATCCCGGCACGATGTCGCCTTACCAGCATGGTGAGGTGTTTGTGACTGACGATGGTGCGGAAACAGATCTTGATCTGGGTCATTACGAGCGGTTTACCGGTCGTCCCGCCAATCAGCGGGATAACATTACCACCGGTCGCATTTACCGCAATATCATCGAAAAGGAACGCCGCGGCGATTATCTCGGTGCGACGGTTCAGGTCATTCCTCACGTCACGGATGAAATCAAAAACTTCATTCTCGAAGGCAATGACGATTATGATTTCGTGCTGTGCGAAATCGGCGGCACGGTTGGCGATATTGAAGCCATGCCGTTCCTTGAAGCCATTCGTCAGCTTGGCAACGAACTGCCGCGTGGCAGCGCGGTCTATATCCACCTGACCTTGATGCCGTACATTCCAGCGGCAGGTGAACTCAAGACCAAGCCGACGCAGCATTCGGTCAAGGAACTGCGTTCGATTGGTATTGCGCCGGATATTCTTCTGGTGCGTGCGGATCGTGAGATTCCGGCTTCTGAACGCCGCAAGCTTTCGCTGTTCTGTAATGTGCGTGAAAGCGCGGTTATTCAGGCGCTCGACGTCTCGACGATTTATGATGTGCCGATTGCTTATCATAAGGAAGGTCTCGACAATGAAGTGCTGGCGGCATTCGGCATCGAACCGGCTCCGAAGCCACGTATGGAACGCTGGGAAGAAATTTCCCATCTTCTGCACAATCCTGAAGGCGAAGTGACTATTGCCGTGGTCGGCAAATATACCGAACTCAAGGATGCTTATAAGTCGCTGATCGAAGCGCTTCAGCATGGCGGCATTGCCAATAAGGTGAAGGTCAATCTCGACTGGATCGAAGCGGAAGTCTTTGAAAGCGAAGACCCATCGCCGTACCTTGAAAAAGTCCACGGCATTCTGGTGCCGGGTGGCTTTGGTGAGCGTGGTGCGGAAGGCAAGATCCTTGCTGCCAAATTTGCACGCGAGCACAAGGTCCCTTATTTCGGCATTTGCTTTGGTATGCAGATGGCATGTCTCGAAGCTGCGCGTAACCTTGCAGGAATCGAAGATGCGTCTTCGACTGAGTTTGGCCCGACCAAGGAACCTGTTGTTGGTCTGATGACTGAGTGGCTCAAGGGCAATATGCTTGAAAAGCGCACGAAGTCTGGTGATCTTGGCGGCACGATGCGTCTTGGCGCATATGATTCCATACTCAAGGCTGGAACGCGTATTGCCGAAATCTACGGTACGACCGAAATTTCCGAACGTCATCGTCACCGCTATGAAGTGAACGTTGACTATAAGGACCGTCTGGAAGCAAGCGGTCTGGTCTTCTCAGGCATGTCGCCAGATGGTGTTCTCCCGGAAACGGTTGAATATGCGGATCATCCTTGGTTCATCGGCGTTCAGTACCATCCGGAACTGAAGTCACGTCCGTTTGAGCCGCATCCACTCTTTTCCTCTTTCATCGCAGCCGCGATGGAACAGGGAAGACTGGTTTAAAGCTTTTGCGCCCCTTCGGGGGCGCATTTCATTTGTGCGTCTTGTTTTTGTAAGATTTGCACGCCAGATAAGTGCCTTTCAGGCATCTGTAATTGAAGGTTCCCAATCATGACGACCGCTAATCCTACTGTCAAAATCGGCAATGTTACGTTCTCCAACACTGCGCCACTCGCTTTGATAGCCGGGCCTTGCCAGATGGAAAGTCGTGAACATGCCTTCGATATGGCCGGACGTTTGGTGGAGATTACCCAAAAGCTTGGCATGGGGCTCGTTTATAAGTCGAGCTTCGATAAAGCGAACCGCACATCGCTCAGCGCGCAGCGCGGCATTGGTCTGGAAAAGGCGCTCGAAGTTTTTGCCGATCTCAAGAAAGAGTTCGGTTTTCCCGTTTTGACTGACATCCACACCGAAGAGCAATGCGCGACTGTTGCTGAAGTTGTCGATGTCCTACAGATTCCAGCATTCCTTTGCCGCCAGACTGATCTTCTGGTTGCGGCTGCCAAGACGGGCCGCGTGATCAATGTGAAAAAGGGCCAGTTTCTGGCGCCCTGGGACATGAAGAACGTGCTCGCCAAGATCACCGAGAATGGCAATCCGAATGTTATGGCGACCGAACGCGGCGTATCTTTTGGCTATAATACGCTTGTTTCCGACATGCGCGCGCTGCCGATCATGGCTGGCTTTGGTTCACCAGTGATTTTTGACGCGACTCATTCGGTACAGCAGCCGGGTGGGCAGGGCGGCTCTTCCGGCGGTCAGCGCGAGTTTGTTCAAACACTTGCAAGTGCTGCGGTTGCAGTGGGTGTCGCGGGTGTCTTCATTGAGACACACGAGGACCCGGATCATGCGCCTTCAGACGGTCCAAATATGGTGCCGATCGATAAAATGTCCGCACTTCTCGAAAAGCTCATGGCTTTCGACAGAATTGCTAAATCGATTTAAAAATTCATCAGGAATTCACAGGCGGGGGATTTTCCTCCGCCTTTTAATTCTGTAATGAAGTCTCACATCGAATTTCTTCAATGTGTCTCGAACGAAACGAGGCTATCTACAGGGAAGGACTTGCCCCTATGACTGCAATCATCGACATCGTTGGTCGCGAAATCCTCGACAGCCGTGGTAACCCGACCGTCGAAGTAGACGTCGTACTCGAAGATGGTGCTTTTGGCCGCGCAGCGGTGCCATCAGGCGCATCGACAGGCGCACACGAAGCCGTTGAACTGCGTGACGGTGGCAGCCGTTATCTTGGCAAGGGTGTCGAAAAGGCTGTTGAAGCCGTCAATGGTAAGATTTTTGACGCTGTTGCTGGTATTGACGCTGAAAACCAGCTGCTGGTTGATCAGACGCTGATTGATCTTGATGGTTCGCCAAACAAGGGCAATCTGGGTGCAAACGCAATTCTCGGCGTTTCGCTTGCCGTTGCCAAGGCTGCTGCACAGTCAACAGGCCTGCCGCTTTATCGTTATGTTGGTGGTGCCAACGCCCATGTCCTGCCTGTTCCGATGATGAACATCATCAATGGCGGTGCACATGCTGACAATCCGATCGACTTTCAGGAATTCATGATCCTGCCGGTTGGCGCTCCATCGCTTCGCGAAGCTGTTCGTTATGGTGCGGAAGTTTTCCACACGCTCAAGAAGCGTCTGAAAGATGCCGGTCACAACACCAATGTTGGTGATGAAGGTGGTTTTGCTCCAAATCTGTTGAGTGCAGAAGCTGCTCTCGATTTCGTGGTTGAGTCGATTGAAAAGGCTGGCTTCAAGCCGGGTGAAGATATTGCTATCGGTCTCGATTGTGCTGCGACCGAATTCTTCAAGGACGGCAACTACGTCTATGAAGGTGAAAACAAGACCCGCGATCCAAAGGCTCAGGCAGAATATCTTGCCAAGCTTGCTGCCGATTATCCAATCGTATCGATTGAAGACGGTATGGCAGAAGACGACTGGGAAGGCTGGAAATACCTCACCGACCTGATCGGCAAGAAGTGCCAGCTCGTTGGTGACGATCTTTTCGTAACCAACTCCGCTCGTCTGCGTGATGGTATCAAGATGGGCGTTGCCAACTCGATCCTCGTGAAGGTGAACCAGATCGGTTCGCTGAGCGAAACGCTGGATGCTGTCGAAACCGCGCACAAGGCCGGTTACACCTCGGTTATGTCGCACCGTTCGGGTGAAACAGAAGATTCGACCATCGCTGATCTTGCCGTCGCAACCAACTGCGGTCAGATCAAGACTGGTTCGCTGGCGCGTTCTGATCGTACTGCAAAGTACAATCAGCTTATCCGCATCGAAGAAGAACTTGGCAAGCAGGCGCGTTATGCAGGCCGTAGCGCACTGAAGTTCCTCTAAGGATCTCTCTTTAATAAAAAAACGGCGGCTTATGTGCCGCCGTTTTTGTTTGTCCTGTCCTTAGGCCTCTTCTTTGTGGAGCATCATCACCACCACAGCCATCATGCAGGGAAGACAATAGAGCAGGGCACCCAATTGCGTGTTGAGCGGGTTTTCCTTGGCTTGCCATGCCATAAACCAATCACCCGCAACGACCATAAAGCCAAGGCCCCAAACTGCGATTGCGCACAAAGCTCCCAGCATCGCCCATGCTTTGCCTCTGGCGAAAGCTGCATAGTCTTTACCAAGGTTTGTTCCCATCTTGAGAACGCCGATCATTGCCAGAATTCCTGCAAGTGTTTCCATTGCGGTAATACCGGCAAGGCCAACATAGGGTGCCCAACCGGCGGTAATCGAGCGCCAGGTCAGAGCCGGATTTCCATAAGTGTCGGCCATGGATAAGAGCGGCGCAACGGCATTCTGAGCAGTGCCCGAAAAATCGGCGGTGTTGTTCAGAAAGCTGAATAAACCCCATAAGGCGGGGAACAGAGCCATGATGATGCATGCAAGGCGCTTTACCAATTTTTCGGTTGCCATTTTTTCTTCCTATATCTGAGTATAAAATAACAATTATTCTATATTTGTTTTTAATTGTTAAAATATCACTCTTATCATTTAAGTTAAAGATATTTGCCTTATTTAATTCCCTATGTCGATTTTCGATTTCTTAAATTCTGATAAAATATATTGGCAATTTATGATTAATATTTAAGTTGTTTCTTACTTAAGGTGATGATTTAATGTCAGCGTTAAACTGAATTGGATTGATGTCGAATTGTGGTGGCCGTGCTTGCACGCTGAAGCCGCCCCTTTGAAAAAATGCACCTGGATGGCTCGTCATCCTTTGGATGGTAAAGCTCTGTTAAGCAAAATAATGCTTCATAGTGGAAATCGGATAGACGGCTTTAATTCAGAATCAAAACCGTCGTGAGCGTCCGGGAAGGAAGCCGAAATGTGGACCAAGCAGAAACGTAAATCTATTCGCGGCCGATTTGTGCTGCCCGTTTTGACGGCTGCGTTTCTGAGCTATTTCGGTTTTCACGCCTATCATGGCGAATTTGGTCTCTATTCTCGTATTCAGCTCGAACAACAGAAAAGCCTTCTGACGCAGCAGCTTGAAAAGGTGACTGCCGATAGAACTGCGCTTGAAAAGCGAGTCACGCTTCTTCGTGATGGGACGATTGAAAAGGACATGCTTGACGAGCAGGCACGCAGAGCGCTTAATCTCTCCCACGCTGATGAAATGACAATTATCATTTCTCGGGAAGATCGATCAAATTAACTGAAATCCAGTTAATTGTCTTTTTGTGATATGTTTTTAAGGGCTTGGCGGCATAGCAGCTATGCTCTACGTGCATATTGTATCTTGTAAATTGCCCGTATAACGTCACAATAGAACGACAATCGTAGAGCGCCGCGCGTCCTTTGTGTGCGTGAAAGGGCTCTGATAATTTGAATCGACGCATGTTGCTTTCAAAATCGATGCTGGTTTTGGGTGCATGCTATAGGGAGCGAGATATGGCACCGAAGGCTAATAAAGCGTCGGCTGGAAAATCGCAGGCGTCTTTTGGGAATGTTCCCAAGACACCAGCACCGGCTGATTTCAATAAAGAGCAGGAACTGAACGCCTACCGCGAAATGCTGTTGATTCGCCGTTTCGAAGAAAAGGCCGGTCAGCTTTACGGTATGGGTTTCATTGGTGGCTTCTGTCACCTTTATATTGGTCAGGAAGCTGTCGTCGTCGGTATGCAGACAGCACTTAAGGAAGGTGATCAGATTATCACCTCCTATCGTGACCATGGTCATATGCTGGCAACTGGCATGGAAGCGCGTGGCGTTATGGCAGAGCTCACCGGCCGCCGTGGGGGTTACTCCAAGGGCAAGGGCGGCTCCATGCACATGTTCTCCAAGGAAAAGGGCTTTTACGGCGGCCACGGTATCGTTGGTGCTCAGGTTCCTCTTGGAACAGGTCTTGCCTTTGCGAATAAGTATCGCGGCAATGACAATATCTCGGTTACCTATTTCGGTGATGGCGCTGCCAATCAGGGCCAGGTCTATGAAGCGTTCAACATGGCATCGCTGTGGAAGCTTCCGGTGATCTACGTGATCGAAAACAACCGCTATGCAATGGGTACGTCAGTTTCGCGTTCATCCGCTGAAACGGATTTCTCAAAGCGCGGTGTTTCGTTCAACGTTCCGGGCATCAAGGTTGACGGTATGGATGTTCGCGCCGTTGCTGCTGCTGCGGAAGCGGCTGCTGAATGGGCACGTGCTGGCAAGGGTCCGCTGATCCTTGAAATGGAAACCTATCGTTATCGCGGTCACTCAATGTCCGATCCTGCGAAGTATCGCTCGAAGGATGAAGTGCAGAAGATGCGTTCCGAGCACGATCCGATTGAACAGGTTAAACAGCGCCTGATCGAAAAGAACTGGGCCACTGAAGAAGAGCTGAAAGAAATCGACAAAGAAGTCCGCGACATCGTGGCTGATTCTGCCGAATTCGCTCAAAACGATCCAGAGCCGGATGTTTCCGAGCTCTACACGGATATTCTGCTCTAATTCGGGAAAGGTGTTGACATGCCCGTAGAAATTCTCATGCCCGCCCTTTCTCCAACCATGGAAGAAGGCAAGCTTTCCAAATGGGTGAAAAAGGAAGGCGACAAAGTTACATCCGGTGATGTGATTGCCGAAATCGAAACCGACAAGGCAACGATGGAAGTCGAAGCTGTTGATGAAGGCACAATCGGCAAGATTCTCATCGAAGAAGGCACGGAAGGCGTGAAGGTTAATACGCCGATTGCTATTCTGCTCGGTGAGGGTGAAAGCGCCTCCGACATCGGTTCCGCACCTGCTGCAAAAGCAGAGGCACCGAAGGAAGAAGCAAAAGAAGCGCCAAAGGCTGAAGAAAAGAAAGCCGATAGCGTGCCTGCTGCTCCAAAGGTTGAAGTTGCATCTGATCCAGATATTCCAGCCGGTACAGAAATGGTTTCGATGACGGTGCGTGAAGCACTGCGCGATGCCATGGCCGAAGAAATGCGTCGTGACGACGATGTCTTCATCATGGGTGAAGAAGTCGCTGAATATCAGGGCGCCTACAAGATTACGCAGGGTCTTCTTGACGAATTCGGCCCACGCCGCGTTGTCGATACCCCGATCACTGAGCATGGCTTTGCTGGTATCGGTGTCGGTGCTGCTATGGCTGGCTTGAAGCCAATCGTCGAATTTATGACCTTCAACTTCGCCATGCAGGCGATTGACCAGATCATCAATTCGGCTGCCAAGACGCTCTATATGTCGGGTGGTCAGATGGGCGCACCAATGGTGTTCCGTGGCCCTTCGGGCGCTGCTGCGCGCGTTGGTGCACAGCACTCCCAGTGCTATGCCGCATGGTACAGCCAGATTCCGGGCCTCAAGGTCGTCATGCCTTATTCGGCGGCTGATGCGAAGGGTCTTCTCAAGGCTGCAATCCGTGATCCAAATCCGGTCATCTTCCTTGAAAACGAAATTCTCTACGGTCATCATTTCGATGTACCGAAGCTGGATGATTTCGTGCTGCCAATCGGCAAGGCCCGCATTCATAAGCAGGGCAAGGACGCGACCATCGTTTCGTTCGGCATCGGCATGACCTATGCGGTCAAGGCTGCTGACGAACTGGCTGCACAGGGTATTGACGTTGAAGTCATTGATCTGCGCACCATCCGTCCAATGGATATTCCAACGGTTGTTGAATCGGTCAAGAAGACCGGTCGTCTCGTCACCGTTGAAGAGGGCTTCCCGCAGTCTTCCGTTGGTACGGAAATTGCCACCCGCGTCATGCAGGAAGCTTTCGATTATCTCGATGCGCCAATCCTGACGATTGCTGGCAAGGACGTTCCGATGCCATATGCGGCAAATCTCGAAAAGCTGGCTCTGCCAACTGTAGCAGAAGTGGTGGAAGCGGTGAAAACCGTGACCTACACCGCCTGAGGAGGTACTGGACATGCCGATTAAGATCACCATGCCAGCGCTTTCGCCAACCATGGAAGAAGGCAATCTTTCCAAGTGGCTGGTCAAGGAAGGCGACAAGGTAACGTCCGGCGATGTGATCGCCGAGATCGAAACCGACAAGGCGACGATGGAAGTCGAAGCTGTCGATGAAGGCACTGTTGCCAAGCTGGTCGTTCCTGCGGGTACGCAGGGCGTGAAGGTCAACGCGCTGATCGCAATTCTCGCCGAAGACGGCGAGGATGTTGCTGAAGCTGCGAAAGGCGGCGATTCTGCTCCTGCACCAAAGGCCGAAACGCCTAAGGAAGAGCCGAAGAAGGAAGCTGCGCCTGCGGCAGCTTCGGCTCCTGCAAAAGCTGACGCGCCAGCGGCTGCACCGGTAGAAAACAAGGGTGAGCGCGTTTTCGCGTCCCCGCTTGCTCGTCGCATCGCCAAGGATGCAGGCGTTGATGTTGCGGCTGTAAAAGGCACTGGTCCTCATGGCCGTGTTGTTCAGCGTGACGTTGAAGCTGCAATCAAGTCCGGCGGCACGAAAGCTGCATCGGCCGCACCACAGGGAGCGGCATCGGCTCCAAAGCCTCAGTCGGATGATGCCATCCTCAAGCTCTTTGAAGAAGGCACATACGAAATTGTTCCTCATGACGGTATGCGCAAGACTATTGCCCGCCGTCTGGTCGAATCGAAGCAGACTGTTCCGCATTTCTATCTGACCATCGATTGCGAACTCGATGCGCTTCTGGCTCTGCGTTCGCAGATCAATTCGGCTGCGCCGCTTATCAAGACAGAAAAGGGCGAGGTTCCGGCCTACAAGCTTTCTGTCAATGATCTGGTGATCAAGGCTGTTGCTCTTGCACTGCGTGATATTCCTGAAGCCAACGTCTCATGGACCGAAGGCGGCATGATCAAGCACAAGCGTGCGGATGTCGGTGTTGCTGTGTCCATTCCAGGCGGTCTGATTACGCCAATCGTGCGTCAGTCAGAATCGAAGACGCTGTCTGCCATCTCCAATGAGATGAAAGACCTTGCCAAGCGTGCGCGTGATCGCAAGCTCAAGCCTGATGAATATCAGGGTGGTTCGACCTCTGTGTCCAACCTCGGCATGTTCGGCGTGAAGGACTTTGCCGCGATCATCAACCCACCACATGCGACGATCTTCGCAATTGGTGCCGGTGAACAGCGCGCAGTGGTCAAGAACGGTGAAATCAAGGTTGCGACGGTTATGTCCGTCACCCTTTCCACCGATCACCGTGCGGTTGATGGCGCTCTGGCTGCTGAACTTGCACAGGCCTTCAAGCGTCACATCGAAAACCCGATGGGTATGCTGGTCTGATATGATTGAACGCCGCGTGTTGTCTGACATGCGGCGTTTGCTTATTTGTAAGCCGACAGAGGTCGGCGATCCGGGAATGCGCACCGCTAAGAATATGCGTATGATGCCGCTTCCCGTTTTCTGATAGATCAAAGGCAGGATAAAATGGCCGACATCTACGACGTTATTATCATTGGATCGGGACCGGGCGGTTATGTCACGGCTATCCGCGCAGCGCAGCTTGGTCTTAAGACCGCGATTGTCGAGCGCGAACATCTGGGTGGAATTTGCCTCAACTGGGGTTGTATTCCAACCAAGGCGCTGTTGCGTTCGGCGGAAGTGCTGCATCTGGGTGAACATGCCAAGGATTACGGCCTCAAGCTTGAAGGCTCGATCAGCGCTGATGTGAATGCAGTTGTTGCGCGTTCGCGTGGCGTGTCGGCGCGTCTGAATGGTGGCGTTGCCTATCTGATGAAGAAGAACAAGATCGACGTGATCTGGGGCGAAGCCAAGCTCGTTAAGGGTGCTTCCGGCAACACGCCAGCAGAGATTTCGGTCGGTAAATCATCGAAGCAGCGGATGCAGCCGCAAAATCCGGTGCCAAAGGGCGTGCTGGGCGAGGGCAGCTACAAGGCCAAGCACGTGATTGTTGCAACCGGCGCACGTCCTCGTTCGCTGCCGGGCATTGAGCCGGATGGCAAGCTGATCTGGACCTATTTTGAAGCGATGGTGCCGCAGGCGCTGCCAAAGTCGATGGTGGTGATGGGGTCCGGTGCTATCGGCATTGAATTTGCATCTTTCTACAATGCCATGGGCGTTGATGTGACGGTTGTTGAATTGATGCCAAACATTATGCCAGTTGAAGATGTGGAAATTTCCACCTTCGCGCGCAAGCGTCTGGAAAAGCTTGGTCTCAAGATCATCACCGAAGCCAAAGTGACCAAGGTCGAGAAGGGCACGGATTCCGTGACCGCTCACATTGAAACCAAGGACGGCAAGGTTGAAAAGCTCACCGTTGATCGTCTGATTTCAGCTGTGGGCGTTCAGGGCAACATTGAAAATCTCGGTCTTGAAGCGCTTGGCGTGAAGACAGATCGTGGTTGCGTCGTCATTGATGGCTATGGCAAGACCAATGTCGAAGGCATTTACGCGATTGGTGACGTTGCCGGTCCTCCGATGCTCGCTCACAAGGCTGAGCATGAAGGTGTGATTTGCATTGAAAAGATTGCCGGCCTGCCGAATGTTCATTCGCTTGATAAGCTGATGATCCCGGGCTGCACCTATTGCAATCCGCAGGTTGCATCGGTTGGTCTGACGGAAGCCAAGGCCAAGGAACAGGGCTTTGACATTCGTGTCGGTCGTTATTCCTTCTCGGCAAATGGTAAGGCCATTGCGCTGGGTGAAGATCAGGGGCTGGTCAAGACGATTTTTGATAAGAAAACCGGGCAGCTGCTTGGCGCGCACATGGTTGGCGCGGAAGTGACCGAACTTATTCAGGGCTTTGTCGTTGCGATGAACCTTGAAACCACGGAAGAAGAGCTGATGCATTCGGTCTTCCCGCATCCAACCCTTTCTGAAATGATGAAAGAAAGCGTTCTGGATGCCTATGGGCGTGTGCTGAACGCATAACGAAGAGGTGGTCACATTCCGCTGATTGATAATGGAGGGCCATGGCGGCGCGCCGCATGGCCCATGATTAAATGGTGTACCGTTGGTGGTCTTGCGCTTGGCTTTGCTGTCGGGAGCTTGAGCCTGATCGGAGGAAACACCATATCGGTCAATGGAATGGCGATTGCTGGCTGGTACGGCGTCTGGACACTGGCCTTTGCACTCGGATTTGGCGGACTTCTGTTTGGCCTGATCTGGGCACTGGTGTTCAGAGCATTAGGAATGGCGGCGAGACGGTAAGCCGCAGTATATTGACGATGTCTCCGGGCGTGCCAAGTTGACAGGGTAGAAGCCAGAGATTACGAACCGGACCCAATTTAGAAGCGTTTCAGATTTGTGATAGCTTCGGATAGGCAGGAAACAGCATGGTTACAGTTCTCGACACGGTGAACCAGAGACGTCTTCGTCATCCGGAGAAGGCACATCGTCCGGACAATGAAATCCTGAAAAAGCCGGAATGGATCCGCGTTAAGGCTCCTGTTTCACGCGGTTATAATGAAACGCGTGAGATTGTTCGTTCGAACAAGCTTGTGACCGTTTGCGAAGAAGCCGGTTGCCCGAATATTGGCGAGTGCTGGGAAAAGAAGCACGCAACCTTTATGATTATGGGTGAAATCTGCACGCGCGCCTGTGCGTTCTGTAATGTTTCAACCGGCATTCCGAAGGCTCTCGATCCGAATGAGCCGGAAAGTGTAGCACGAGCCATCAAGCAGATGGGCCTTACCCACGTTGTGATCACTTCTGTTGATCGTGATGATCTGGCCGATGGTGGCGCGCAGCATTTTGCCGATGTCATTCGCGCGATCCGCGAGGCAACACCGAAGACCACGATTGAAATTCTCACACCTGACTTTCTTCGCAAGGAAGGCGCGCTTGAAATCGTGGTCAAGGCCCGCCCCGATGTGTTCAATCACAATCTGGAAACGGTTCCGTCGAAATATCTCAAGGTTCGTCCGGGCGCTCGTTATTTCCATTCGATCCGTCTGTTGCAGCGCGTGAAGGAACTCGATCCGACAATCTTCACAAAATCCGGGATCATGGTCGGTCTTGGCGAAGAGCGGAACGAAATCTTGCAGCTTATGGATGATCTTCGTTCGGCTGACGTGGATTTTATGACCATCGGTCAGTATCTGCAGCCAACCCGCAAGCACCATCCGGTGATCCGCTTCGTCACGCCAGACGAATTCAAGTCTTTTGAAACGATTGGCCGTACCAAGGGCTTCCTGCTGGTAGCGTCCAGCCCGCTGACGCGTTCATCACACCATGCCGGTGATGATTTCGCGAAGCTCAAGGCTGCGCGCGAAGCGCAGGTTGCAGTACAGGCTTAAATTCGCATGCCGCAATTCACCAACGTCAGACGCGTTCATCACAGGGCAGACGAAATGTTTGCCCTGGTTTCGGACGTGGAAAAATATCCGCAATTTTTGCCGATGTGTGAGGCTTTGTCCGTTCGTTCTCGTAAAGAGAAAGACGGCAAGACGCTTCTGATTGCCGATATGACGGTGGGCTATAAGCTGATCCGCGAGACGTTCACCAGCCAGGTGCTTTTGAAGCCTGAAGAAAACGTCATCGACGTGAAATATGTCGATGGTCCGTTCCGCTATCTCGACAATCGCTGGACTTTTAAACCGGTTGGGAACGGTTCGGAATGCGATGTCGAGTTCTTCATCGATTATGAGTTCAAAAGCCGCACGCTTGGGCTTTTGATGGGGTCAATGTTCGATCTGGCGTTCCGCAAGTTTTCGGAAGCCTTTGAGAAGCGCGCCGATGCGATTTACGCTTAAGAATTAAGCGCTTCTAAAACCAGTCCCAGCGCGGACAGCACTGTTTCGTGACGAATATCTTCGCGCGATTTTTCACCAAAGCGGCATTCTTTATGCAACGTGGCAAAGCCTTTGCGTGCGCTGGCAATATGCACGAGGCCGACTGGCTTTTCAGTTGATCCGCCGCCCGGACCGGCAATGCCTGTCACAGCAATGCTGATGCCTGCGCGGGAGTTGTGAAGCGCTCCTTCCGCCATGGCGATTGCCACTTCTTTTGAAACCGCGCCCAAACGATTGATCAATTCCATCGGAACGCCGATCATTTCATTCTTGGCTTCATTGGAATAGGTGACAAAGCCGCGATCCACCACATCGGACGAACCGGCAATATCGGTGAGTGCTGCCGCGATCAGCCCGCCGGTGCAGGATTCAGCTGTCGCAATCATAATGCCGTGTTTGCGACAAGCATTGAGTACGTCGGTGGCTTGAGCTTCCGCAATAAGCGTCATTCTGGCACCTCGCCGGGATAAATCACAGTTGCTGTTACAATAGCGGCAATGCCTTCGCCACGGCCAACAAAGCCCATCTTCTCGTTGGTGGTTGCTTTGACAGATACACGATCCTGCGAAATTCCAAGCATGTTGGCCATGGATTCCATCATTGCGGGGCGGTGGGGGCCGATCTTTGGTTCTTCTGCGATGATCGTCACATCGGCATTGGCAATGCGGCCACCCGCTTCACGCACGATCTTGACCGCATATTCAACGAAGATGTGCGATGCGGCACCTTTCCATTGCGGATCGGATGGCGGGAAGTGCGTGCCGATGTCGCCTGCGCCGCGTGTGGCAAGAAGCGCATCAGTCAGGGCATGCAGAGCCACATCGGCGTCCGAATGACCATTCAGTTTCCTGTTATGCGGAATGGCCACGCCGCAAAGCGTGACATGATCGCCGGGTTCAAAGCTGTGAACATCATAGCCATTGCCGGTGCGAATATCTGGAAATGAAGTCATACCTTGCCTCAAACGTTTATCGGCCATTTCAATATCTTTGGCCCATGTCAGTTTTGTATTGTCGGGGGAACCTTCAATGATGCGCACGGGCAGGCCAAAAGCCTCTGCAATGGATGCATCATCGGTAAAGTCTGAGCGGCCGCTAAGATATGCCTTTTCATGCGCATCAAGGATTGGCGCAAAAGGAAAAGCCTGCGGGGTTTGCGCGGAAAAAAGACCAGCTCGTGGAACTGTTGTTTTTACGGTTCCATCACTGGCCGATTGTTTCAGCGTGTCGGATACAGCAAGTGCTGGCAATACGCCTTCTGTTGGTGTCAGCGTGCCGAATATGCCTTCAAGAAAACTCTGGTTGATGAAGGGGCGCACACCATCGTGAATAAGCACATAGTGCGGTGCATCGTTTTTCAGTGCCAGCAATCCAAGCCGTGTTGATTCCTGTCGCGTTGGGCCGCCAATGACGACACGCACGTTTGAATAGTGCCCGGTGATGGCATTTTCATAGAGATTGCGATCATCGGCATGAATGACCACGATGATCTCCTCAATCGCAGAGCATTGCGCAAAAACCCGCAGTGTGCGCGAAAGCACGGCTTCGCCGCCGATGCGCCGATATTGTTTCGGCCCTTCGATGCTTTGTCCTGCCCGTTCGCCGCGTCCTGCGGCTACGATCACTGCTGCTGCCCGTGAAATCTCGCTCGCCTCTGCCAAAAGATTCATCTCGTTCAATGCCGAATAATGCCTTGCGCAAATAATTGCCACACCGCAATGGATTTATCCGCATGAGCATGCGCTTTTCCTTGCGTTCAACACGTCAAATGATTAAAGTGTGTGCTAATTGCATCATGCACACCAAATGAGCATATCTTGATCACTCCTCTCGGTCAGCCTTTAAGCATAGGCAATGTGGTTGTTCCAAACCGCATATTTCTGGCGCCTATGTCCGGCGTTTCTGATCTTCCATTTCGAAAACGTGCCGCCGAAGCCGGTGCGGGAATGGTTGTTTCGGAAATGGTTGCAAGCGCTGAACTCTGCAATCGTCATAAGGAAAGCCTGTTGCGTCTCTCCGGTGAGGGGCTTGGCACGCATGTGGTGCAGCTTGCTGGTCGTGAAGCGCATTGGATGGGCGAGGCAGCCAAGATCGCTGAAGGCGAGGGCGCTGATATTATCGACATCAATATGGGGTGCCCTGCCAAAAAGGTAACGGGTGGCTATTCCGGTTCTGCGCTGATGCGCGATCTGGACCATGCGATGACCTTGGTTGAGGCAACCGTGAATGCTGTGAAAGTGCCGGTTACGCTCAAAATGCGTCTTGGCTGGGACGAAAACAGCATCAATGCGCCGGAACTTGCAAAGCGCGCCGAGGATGCGGGCGTTATGATGGTGACAGTGCATGGGCGTACGCGCTGCCAGTTCTATGAAGGCAAAGCCGACTGGGATGCCATTCATGCGGTGCGCGATGTCGTGAAGATCCCACTGGTTGCCAATGGCGATGTGTCATCATTGGAAGATGCGGAAGAATTGCAGCGCCGTTCGGGTGCTGATGCGGTGATGATCGGGCGTGCGTCTTATGGCCAGCCATGGCTTGCGGGATTGATTGCGGGCAGCGACTTTGCACCGCGATCAGATCAAGAGATTCTTTCTTATATTATAAGACATTACGAAGATATGCTCGACCATTATGGCAGCAAGACCGGCATTCGCCATTCAAGAAAACATCTTGGTTGGTATCTGGAACCTCATGCGGGTGAAGCATTCTCTCACGCAGATAAGGCTGAAATCATGACGCTCACTGATCCTCAAGCGGTTATCGCGGCGCTTTCCCGCGTTTTTCTGCATGAAGCAGACAGAAAGGTCGCATGATGGGTGGTCGAGGAGACATGAACGGTATTCCAGCAATCATTCTGGATGCGATCAATCAGCCTGTGATTATGGTCGGTGCCGACAATCATATTGTCTATGCGAATATGGATGCGGAACAGTTTTTCCGCTCAGGCTCTTCCATTTTGGCGCGCAATCGTCTCGAATCCTTTTTGCCTTTCGGGAGCCCTTTGCTGGCTCTGGTGGATCAGGTGCGCACAGCGCAAGTGCCGGTCAATGAATATCGCGTCGATATTTCATCGCCCAAACTGGGTGCCGAACGTATTGTCGATCTTTATGTTGCGCCGGTTATCGAAACGCCGGGGGCAGTGGTTATTCTGTTTAAAGAAAAGACCATGGCGGAGAAAATCGACCGCCAGATGACCCATCGGGGCGCTGCACGGTCGGTGACAGGCCTTGCTTCCATGCTGGCGCACGAGATCAAGAATCCACTTTCTGGCATTCGTGGCGCAGCGCAATTGCTTGAACAGGTTGTTGGCGATGAAGATCGCCCGCTGGCTCGACTGATTACCGACGAAACGGATCGTATTGTGAAGCTTGTCGATCGCATGGAAGTGTTTTCCGACGAACGTCCAATCGAACGCACGGCGGTCAATATTTATTCGGTGCTGGACCATGTGAAGACATTGGCGCGCAACGGTTTTGCGCGGCATATCCGTTTTATTGAGGAATATGACCCGTCATTGCCGCCAGTTTACGCCAATCGCGACCAGCTGGTGCAGGTATTTCTCAATTTGGTGAAAAATGCTGCGGAGGCACTGGGTGATAGCGAAGGTGCGGAAATTACGCTCTCGACAGCGTATCGTCCGGGGATTCGCCTGCAAGTGCCGGGTGCGAGTGATCGGGTGGCTTTGCCCCTGGAGTTCTGCGTGCAGGATAATGGTCCGGGCGTGCCAGAGGATATGCTGCCGCATCTGTTTGATCCGTTTGTGACGACCAAGACCAATGGATCGGGGCTTGGATTGGCGCTGGTTGCCAAAATCATTGGCGATCATGGCGGGGTGATTGAATGCGACAGCCATCCATCGCGCACCACATTCCGTATTCTTATGCCGCAGTGGAAAAGTTCTGCCGATAATATGTCTGCAAAGACAGGAGACAAAGCATGATAGCCGGACGTCCGACAGGAACGATACTCGTCGCAGACGACGATGCTGCAATTCGTACAGTGCTAAATCAGGCATTGTCGCGCGCAGGTTTTGATGTTCGGGTTACGTCCAATGCGGCCTCGCTCTGGCGCTGGGTCGCGGCTGGCGATGGCGATCTGGTGATTACAGACGTCAATATGCCGGATGAAAATGCCTTTGATCTGTTGCCGCGCATCAAGAAAATGCGCCCTGATCTGCCGATTGTGGTGATGAGCGCGCAGAATACATTTATGACTGCGATCCGCGCTTCGGAAGCGGGGGCGTATGAATATCTGCCAAAGCCTTTCGATCTGACGGAACTGATCAATATTGTTGGGCGCGCGCTTTCCGAGCCAAAGCATAAGCCTGTTGCGGTTGTTCCTGATGAGCAGTCGGAACATATGCCACTGGTCGGTCGCTCGCCTGCAATGCAGGAAATCTATCGCGTCTTGGCGCGCATGATGCAGACAGATCTCACCATGATGGTGACAGGTGAGTCGGGTACGGGCAAGGAACTGGTAGCGCGCGCGCTTCATGAATATGGTCGCCGTCGCAAAGGGCCATTTGTGGCTATTAATATGGCTGCAATTCCGCGCGATCTGATCGAATCTGAACTGTTTGGCCATGAAAAAGGTGCCTTTACCGGGGCGCAAAACCGCTCCAGCGGTCGTTTTGAGCAGGCCAATGGCGGCACACTGTTTCTTGACGAAATTGGCGACATGCCGATGGAAGCGCAGACGCGTCTGCTACGCGTGCTACAGCAGGGCGAATATATGACGGTTGGTGGCCGCACACCGATCAAGACCGATGTGCGGATCGTGGCTGCAACCAACAAGGATTTGCGCCAGCTCATCGCGCAGGGGCTTTTCCGTGAAGATCTCTATTATCGTCTGAATGTTGTGCCTTTGCGCCTGCCACCACTTCGTGAGCGCAGCGAAGATGTGCCCGATCTCGTGCGCCATTTCTTTAAGCGGGCAGCGGAAGAAGGGTTGCCAGAAAAGCGTATCACCGCGGCAGGCTTTGATATGATGCGCCGTTATCCTTGGCCGGGTAATGTGCGTGAGCTCGAAAACCTGGTGCGCAGGCTCGCCGCGCTTTATCCGCAGGATGAAATATCTCCCGAAATCATTGAAGCCGAGCTTAAGTCTGAGCTTGCCAAGCCGGATGCCCCGGCAGTTGTTTCGGGTGATCTGGAAAACATAACCATCTCGCAGGTGGTGGAGCAGAATATGCAACGCTACTTCGCATCATTTGGTGCGGATCTGCCGCCGCCAGGGCTTTATCATCGTGTGCTTGCCGAACTGGAATACCCGCTGATTCTTGCATGTCTTACGGCAACGCGCGGCAACCAGATCAAAGCGGCTGAGATTCTCGGGCTTAATCGCAATACGTTGCGCAAGAAAATCAGAGAACTTGGCGTCAACATCTATCGCGGCGCCAAGCAATAAGCCGCCGTTGGTGAACGCACGATAATTTCGCGAAATTTGATCAGTGCGCCTTTTGATCTGATTTATCAGATCGGCGCTCTTGTTTGGTGTTTGTGCATTATCCAGCATAAGGCCGCGTCGCAGTTTTGCTGGAAATGCTATTAACCTGTAAACAATCGTTGCATTTTCGCCACAATGCGTTGCATAGATGCAACGCTATTGGGTAACATGGTTAACATGAACACAGCGAATCTGACCACGGAAATGGACAAAGCGGAGCAATCATCGCGTAGCGGTGAGGGGCGCAGACTTCTTGCGCTGCCTGGTATCATCACCGTTGTCCTGGCGCTGATCACAGCGTCTATTTCTTTTGCCATCCTGATCGGCATTACGCCAATCACGCCGGATCGTGCAGTGACGCTTGCGCTGGTGATTGTTAATGTTGCGCTGATTGTATTTCTCATCCTGCTGATTTGCCGAGAAATCTACCGGATCATCTCGGCACGCAGGTTGGGAAAAGCCGCTTCAAGACTTCACGTCCGTATTGTGGCGCTGTTCTCGTTGATTGCGGCAATTCCCGCAATTGTGGTGGCAATTGTTGCATCGGTCACACTCAATCTCGGTCTCGACCGCTGGTTTGATACCAATACGCGTGACATTGTCAGTTCGTCGCAGAGTCTGACGACGGCCTATATTCGTGAAACGGCGCTCAACCTGCAAAGCACATCATTTTCAATGTTGCAGGAACTGGATGCGCAACGCACACTCTATAGTCTCGATAGAGGTGGTTTCATTCGATATATGACCCTGCAAGCGGGTGGCCGGGGGCTGCTGGGTGCGTTTTTGGTGCGTGAAGATGGGGATGTCGTTGTTAAAAGCGAGACTGGTGTTGAAGCACGCCTTCCAGCACCAACCGAAGATGCTTTGAAGACGGCTGTAGACGGCAAGCCGGTGATCATCCCTCCGGGCAACAGTAATTTTGTTGGCGCAGTTATCAAAATGCGCGAGATTCCAGATCTTTACCTTTATACGGTGCGCTCGGTTGATCAGCAGATTCTTGAAGCCATGCGCCTGATGGAAGCGAACACTGCGCGCTATCAGGAGATGGATGCCAACCGCATTCCAACGCAGATCGCTTTTGCGCTGCTTTATTTCGGTCTGACGCTCATTGTTCTGTTGTCAGCGATATGGACTGGTATTGCTGTTGCCGACCGTCTTGTTCGCCCGATCCGGTTGTTGATCGGTGCTGCTGACGATGTGGCTGCCGGCAATCTTGATAGCTCTGTGCCCGTGCGTTCTTCAGACGGTGACGTTGGCGCGCTGTCTGGCACGTTCAACAACATGGTTGCTGAACTCAAAAGCCAGCGCAATGAACTCTTGTCTGCCAAAGATCAGATTGATGAGCGCCGTCGCTTCTCGGAAGCTGTGCTTTCTGGTGTGACAGCGGGCGTTATCGGCATTGAGTCGGATGGCTCGATTTCTATCCTCAACCGCTCTGCCGAGCATATGTTTGGTGTCAGCTCAGAGGATGCCATCGGCAAGAGCCTGAGTAGCATCGCGCCCGAAATCGGGCAGGCCTTTGAAGTTGCGCGCACAACGGGGCGTACGGTTCATCGTGAGCAGGTCAGTATGACCCGTAACGGTGTTGCACGCACCTATAATGTGCAGGTGACGGTTGAAGATGCAGATTCCGACGATCATTCCTATGTCGTGACCGTCGATGACATTACGGATCTTGTTCAGGCGCAGCGGTCTTCTGCATGGGCAGACGTCGCACGTCGAATTGCCCATGAGATCAAAAATCCGCTCACCCCGATCCAGCTTTCGGCAGAACGTATTCGCCGTCGCTATGGTAAGGTGATTGTCGAAGATCGTGAAGTCTTTGATCAGTGTACGGATACGATCATTCGGCAGGTCGGTGATATTGGTCGCATGGTGGATGAGTTCTCGTCTTTTGCGCGGATGCCGAAGCCTGAAATGAAGGCCATGGACATGCGCGAGGCTTTGCGCGAGGCATCATTCCTTATCGAGGTAAGCCGTCAGGACATAAAATTCACCAATGACTATGGTTCTGAAAAGCTGATTGGTTCTTTTGATAGCCGATTGATTGGCCAAGCATTCGGCAATGTTATCAAGAATGCCAGCGAGGCAATTGACGCCGTGCCAAAGGAAGAGCGCGGTGAGGGGCATATCCTCGTTCGCTCGAAAAAGGCGGATGGACAGCTCATCGTTGATGTCATCGACAATGGCAAAGGTTTGCCGCGTGATGATCGTCAGAAGCTTTTGGAGCCTTATATGACAACGCGAGAGAAAGGCACCGGCCTCGGTCTCGCTATTGTTCGCAAGATCGTGGAAGACCACGGCGGACATCTGGAATTGCATGATGCGCCAGCAGATTTTTACGAAGGTCGTGGCGCAATGATACGGATGATTTTCCCTGAAGTTTCCACTGGTTCGTCCGGTTCGGAAGAGGGAAGTCATGGAAACGAGATAATTGGACAGGTGATCTAATATGGCAGCCGATATTCTTGTAGTTGATGACGAAGCGGATATTCGGGAACTCGTTGCCGGTATTCTGAGCGATGAAGGTCATGAAACCCGCACGGCCTTTGATGCTGATAGTGCGCTTGCGGCAATTGATGATCGTGTGCCGCGACTGGTGTTTCTGGATATCTGGTTGCAGGGAAGCCGTCTCGACGGGCTTGCGCTGCTTGATGAAATCAAGAAGCAACACCCTGATCTGCCTGTTGTGATGATTTCCGGTCACGGCAATATTGAAACGGCTGTGTCGGCGATCCGTCGCGGCGCTTATGACTTTATCGAAAAGCCGTTCAAGGCCGACCGTCTTATTCTGGTTGCCGAACGTGCACTCGAAACATCGAAGCTGAAGCGCGAAGTTTCCAGCCTGCGTAAGCGTAGCGGCAACAGCATGGAGCTCATTGGCGCGTCGCTTGCGATCAACCAGTTGCGTCAGACCATTGAGCGCGTTGCGCCAACCAATAGCCGCATCATGATTACCGGCCCTTCGGGCGCAGGGAAAGAACTTGCTGCGCGCGCTATTCATGCGCAATCGAGTCGCGCCAATGGCCCGTTCGTGACCGTTAATGCTGCAACCATTACGCCGGAACGTATGGAAATTGAGCTTTTCGGCACCGAAATGGACGGTGGTGAGCGTAAGGTCGGTGCGCTGGAAGAAGCGCATGGCGGTATTCTCTATCTCGATGAAATCGCGGATATGCCGCGTGAAACGCAAAATAAGATTTTGCGTGTTCTTGTCGATCAGCAGTTTGAGCGTGTTGGCGGAACCAAGCGCGTGAAGGTTGATGTTCGTATCATTTCCTCCACAGCACAGAACCTTGAAGGCATGATTGCTGAAGGTACATTCCGCGAAGACCTGTTTCATCGTCTCTCTGTGGTGCCCGTACATGTTCCGCCCCTCGCGTCGCGTCGAGAGGATATTCCTTCTCTGGTCGAATATTTCATGACGCAGATTGCGGAACAGGCAGGCATCAAACCGCGCAAGATCGGCTCTGATGCGATGGCTGTTTTGCAGGCGCATAGCTGGCCGGGTAATATTCGTCAGTTACGCAACAATGTTGAACGTCTGATGATTTTGGCGCGTGGCGATGATCCGGAAGCGCCTATTACAGCCGATCTTCTGCCTGCGGAAATTGGTGATACGCTGCCACGCGCGCCAACAGAATCCGATCAGCACATTATGGCTTTGCCCTTGCGGGAAGCGCGCGAGCGTTTCGAGAAGGAATATCTTATTGCGCAGATCAATCGCTTTGGCGGCAATATTTCACGCACGGCGGAATTTGTTGGCATGGAGCGCTCGGCATTGCATCGCAAGCTCAAGTCGCTTGGCGTATAACGGTAAACAGGCGGGGCTATCATGCGGGTAATCGTGTGCGGAGCGGGGCAGGTCGGCTATGGTATTGCTGAACGTCTTGCTGCTGAAGAAAATGACGTCTCGGTTATCGATACGTCTGCGCGCCACATTGAGATTGTGCGCGATACGCTGGATGTGCGTGGCTTTGTTGGTCATGGCTCACAGCCGGATGTTCTTGCCGCAGCCGGTGCCAATGAAGCCGATATGATCATTGCGGTAACATTATCTGACGAAGTCAACATGGTGGCTTGTCAGGTGGCGCATTCGGTTTTCAACGTGCCAACCAAGATCGCTCGTATTCGTGCGCAATCCTATCTCAAGGCTGAGTATCAGGATCTGTTTTTGCGCGAAAACCTGCCGATCGATGTGATTATCTCGCCGGAGCTTGAAGTTGGTGAAGTGGTTCTGCGGCGTATTGCCTTGCAGGGCGCGACTGACGTGCTGCGATTCGCGGATGATAAGATCATCGGTCTTGCAATAGAATGCCTAGAAGAATGTCCAGTTATCAATACGCCGCTCAAACAGTTATCAGACCTGTTTCCTGATCTGGCTGCGACTGTGGTTGGTGTTGTGCGCAATGGCAGTCTGTTCATTCCCCGTTCGACCGATCAGCTTCACGCCGGTGATCTGGCCTATGTTGTCACAACGCGCGAGCAGGTGCGCAGAACGCTCTCTTTGTTTGGGCATGAAAAGCCGGAAGCACATCGGATTGTCATTGCCGGGGGTGGCAATATCGGTCTTTATGTTGCCAAGGCCATTGAAGAGCGTAAATGGCAGACACGCATCAAGATGATCGAAAGTGAGCATGAGCGTGCCTTTACGATTGCTGATCAGCTTAGCCGTACAATGGTTTTGCACGGCAGCGCGCTCGATCAGGCGCTTTTGCAGGAAGCTGATATTGAGGATGCCGATCTGTTCGTGGCACTGACCAATCAGGATCAGGTCAATATTCTTTCCAGCATTATGGCGAAGCGCCTCGGTTGCAAGGCGAATATGGCGCTGATCAACACGGTTGCCTATCAGGACTTCACCCACATGGTGGGGATAGATGCCTATATCAATCCCAAGGCGGTGACGGTATCAAAGATATTGCAGCATGTGCGACGCGGGCGCATCCGTGCGGTTTATAGTGTCTATCGTGATATGGCCGAAATTATCGAAGCAGAAGCACTTGAGACGTCTTCGCTGGTAGGTAGCCCTCTTCGTGATCTTGATTTACCTGAGGGGCTGCGTATCGGGGCGATCTATCGCGATGGGCTGGTTATTCAACCGAATGGTGACGTCCGCATAAAGCCTAAAGACCGCGTTGTGATTTTTGCCTCTGCTGATGCTATCAAGCATGTTGAGCAAATGTTCCGTGTTAGTCTTGAATTCTTCTGATTTAGGCTCCAATAGATGCCTAAATTTATTGGCCGGTGGCTTTAATGGATATTTGTACGTTCTGGTATGGGCCGCGTCTGCGCGATGTCGATCGCATCTGTCTCGCATCAATGGTGATGACTGGCCAGCGTGTGAAACTGTTTTCATATGCGCCGATTGAGAATGTACCCGTAGGCGTCGAGCTGCATGATGCCAGCAAAATTCTACCTGAGGTGGTGTTTAAGCGACTTGATCCGGGCTATCCGAGTTTACGAAGCCGAACGACTATCGTTCAGTTCAGCGATATTTTTCGCATCATGCTGATGAAGCATAAGCAGGGTGTGTGGCTCGATACGGATGTGTATCTGCTCAAGCAGTTTCATCCTGATCCATCGAAACCCTATCTCGCTCGCGAGAATCGTTTCCGCGTTGGAGTTTCTGCGCTTTACCTGCCGCATGATCATCCGATTATCCGTGAATTCGAAGCCTATGTGGCGGCAAGCTATCCATTACCGCGCTGGCTTGGATTGCGGCGTGGGAAGTTGCGGCCATTATACTATCGTCTCATTGGTAAGGACGTAACGCCTGCCGCCATCGGGATTACGATTTTCGGAAATGACGGCATATCACGGCTAGCACGCAAATACGGTATCTTCAGAAACGCCGCTCCTCAGGAGAATTTCTATTATTGGGTGGGCAAGGAAGCGACGCGGATTTACGATCCGGCTTATGGGCTGGAACCCACGAAACACCCTGATTTCATTGGATTTCACATTCACAAGAAGCATAAAGAAGTTGTCTCAATGCAACCGGGAAGCTTCTATATGTGGGCGATTGATCGCGTGAAGCCATTGCTGGGTGGTCCGCTTTCAGATCATCCGAAATAGGGGCTGCTTATTCGTACCTGCAAGGATTTGCATATCAGGTTTTAAATTTGGCGGTTGCGCAAAGATTCCCATCCTGTTAACCGAAGCTTAAGAGCGAAGCAGTTGTCTTTCCACAGCAATTGCGATTAGTGACTGGTTTAGCGCGATCCGGGAGCTTGATTTATATTTGCGCGCATGTTCGTCTGGCATTTAGCGAACTGACTGCTGATCGATTAAAGGAATAAAAACAATGGCTGAACGATCGCAAAATCTTCAAGACCTTTTTCTCAATTCTGTACGCAAGCAGAAAATTTCACTGACCATCTTCCTTATCAATGGCGTGAAACTCACGGGTATCGTGACGTCTTTTGACAATTTCTGCGTATTGCTGCGCCGCGATGGACACTCGCAGCTTGTCTATAAGCATGCAATCTCGACCATCATGCCAAGCCAGCCTGTGCAGATGTTCGAAGGCGAAGAAGCCTGACGCATATCAGTTCAATATTGGTCAGTTTTATGCTGACCAATATTATGCCGGGGCGTCTTCTATTTGAAACCGCTAATACGGATACCTATCTGTATGGATAGTTATTTTCCGTATCCCGGAGTAAGTATATTTGTCGAAATTCAAGGATAAGAACGTTTCGCCTGCCGATGAAAATAAGGGATTTGGTTTGTCTGAACCAGAGCCGACCAGAGCAGCGGTTATCGTTCCCATATTACCCGAACGACACACAACAAGCACGGCAAGTGACGAAGGTGAGCGACCACAGTTTCAGCGCTCCAATGAAGCACGGCTGGAGGAAGCCGTCGGTCTTGCACGTGCGATTAATCTCGAAATAGCCCATGCCGAGAGTGTGATCGTCAATCAACCGCGTCCTGCGACCCTTCTGGGGACGGGTAAGGTTGAGGCAATCGCCGAAATCATTGAAGAGAAGTCGATCGGACTTGTCATTGTCGATCATGCTTTGACGCCGGTGCAGCAGCGCAATCTTGAAAAAGAGTGGAACGTCAAGGTTATCGACCGGACCGGCCTTATCCTTGAAATCTTCGGTGAGAGAGCACGCACCAAGGAAGGTGCGTTGCAAGTCGAACTTGCGCATCTGAACTATCAGAAGGGCCGTCTGGTCAGAAGCTGGACCCACCTTGAGCGTCAGCGCGGTGGTGGCGGCTTCCTTGGCGGTCCGGGTGAAACGCAGATCGAAGCCGACAGGCGTATGCTTCAGGATAAGATTCTGAAGATCAAGCGCGAGCTTGAGACGGTTGTGCGTACACGGACGCTGCATCGGCAGAAGCGTCGCAAGGTTCCGCATCCGGTGGTGGCGCTCGTTGGCTATACCAATGCGGGCAAATCAACGCTGTTCAACCGTATGACCGGCGCTGACGTGCTGGCCGAAGATATGCTGTTTGCTACGCTCGACCCGACATTGCGTCGCATTCGTTTGCCGCACGGTGAGACGGTTATCCTGTCCGATACAGTCGGTTTTATTTCAAATCTTCCGCACCATCTCGTTGCCGCATTCCGGGCAACGCTTGAAGAGGTTGTCGAGGCTGATCTGATCCTGCATGTGCGTGACATTTCCGATCCCGACAATGCAGCACAGGCTGAGGACGTTGAAAGTATTCTCGCCGGGCTCGATGTCGAGCCGCATGATCATAAGCGCGTGATCCAGATCTGGAACAAGATCGATAATCTGGATGAAGCGGGTCGTGAGGCAGCACTTCGCTTGGCTGCCGCCGGCAGCGAGGAGGGGCGTCCGATCCCGCTTTCAGCGTGGACGGGGGAAGGCGTTGACAGGTTGCTTTCCTTGATTGAGACCCGCATTGCAGGGGCGCTTGGAACTGTCGATGTTGTGCTTTCTCCATCCGAGCTTCGCATTCTTGACTGGATTTACCAGCATGGCAGCGATGTAAAGCGCGAAGATCTGGAAGATGGCTCTGTTCGTATTCAGGCCCGCCTTACAGAAACAGCACGAAAAATGCTGGATGAGAAACGCGGCATTAAGCCTGTCCCTCAGGATTCGGACTGGGATTGATCGGCATCTTGCGGAACAGGGTTGCAAAGCCCTATGTATGGAACATCCATACGATTCATATTCGTCATACACTATCCAGAGGCCCATAATGAGAGATCCTATTGAAACCGTCATGAACCTCGTGCCGATGGTTGTCGAGCAGACCAACCGTGGCGAGCGGGCCTATGATATCTTTTCGCGCTTGTTGAAAGAACGCATCATCTTCGTCAACGGTCCCGTCGAAGATGGAATGTCGATGCTGATCTGTGCGCAGTTGCTGTTTCTTGAATCGGAAAATCCGAAGAAAGAAATCAACATGTACATCAATTCGCCCGGCGGTGTTGTGACCTCCGGCATGGCGATTTATGACACGATGCAGTTCATCAAGCCGCCAGTGTCCACGCTTTGTATGGGGCAGGCAGCCTCTATGGGCTCGCTGTTGCTGACAGCTGGTGCCACCGGCCAGCGTTATGCGCTTCCAAATGCCCGTATCATGGTTCACCAGCCATCGGGTGGTTTCCAGGGGCAGGCGTCTGATATTGAGCGCCATGCGCAGGACATCATCAAGATGAAGCGTCGCCTCAACGAAACTTACGTCAAGCATACTGGTCGTGATTATGAGACGATCGAACGCACGCTTGACCGTGATCACTTTATGACAGCGCAGGAAGCTCTGGAATTTGGTTTGATCGATAAAGTGATCGAATCGCGCGAAGTGAGCGCCGAAGAAACCAAGTAATTTGGGGAGGCAGATAGTCTGCCTCTTCGTATTTTAGCGCGCTTTGCCACAAAAGGGGCTTATTTCGTGGTCCTACGTGAAGGATAACGCATGGTGTTAAGCATCTGTTGGGGTTCAGGGCGCTAAAATTGATCAGATTGTGCCGAATCTCTATGGGGAACATGATTTTTCATTTGTTCCCCGCCTGAGGTTCTGCAAAAGTCTCCATCAAAGGCTTACTCGGTCGGAAAGCCTGCGGTGACTGGGATCCAAAATGACAAGCAGTGCGTAAAAGCTGCTGATGGAGCCTGAAGGGAGCGGCGTTTTGCTTACCCTCATGGATCCGAACCGGAAAAAACGATCGAAATGAACACGCGATGAGGTTGTTGTTCGTTTCGGTTTATTGAAAGGAAACTGCAATGAGCAAAGTCAGCAACAGCGGCGGCGATTCAAAGAATACGCTTTATTGCTCTTTCTGTGGCAAAAGCCAGCATGAAGTTCGTAAGCTGATTGCAGGCCCGACCGTATTTATTTGTGACGAGTGCGTCGAACTTTGCATGGACATCATCCGCGAGGAAAATAAAACCTCAATGGTGAAGTCGCGTGAAGGCGTGCCTACGCCACAGGAAATCAAGGACGTTCTTGACGATTACGTCATCGGCCAGAAAGACGCCAAGCGTGTTCTCTCGGTTGCGGTACACAATCACTACAAGCGTCTTGCACATCAGAGCAAGAGCAACGACATCGAGCTTGCGAAGTCGAACATTCTGTTGGTCGGCCCAACGGGTTGCGGCAAGACCTACCTTGCCCAGACACTCGCACGCATCATTGATGTACCGTTTACCATGGCGGATGCAACGACGCTGACAGAAGCCGGTTATGTCGGTGAGGATGTTGAAAACATTATCCTGAAGCTGCTTCAGTCGGCCGATTATAATGTTGAACGCGCGCAGCGCGGCATTGTTTATATCGATGAAGTCGACAAAATCAGCCGCAAGTCTGATAATCCTTCGATCACCCGTGATGTATCGGGCGAAGGTGTTCAGCAAGCGCTTTTGAAGATCATGGAAGGCACTGTTGCTTCTGTTCCACCGCAGGGTGGTCGCAAGCATCCACAGCAGGAATTCCTGCAGGTGGACACGACAAATATTTTGTTCATCTGTGGCGGTGCTTTTGCCGGTCTCGACAAAATCATCTCGGCGCGCGGTGAGAAGACTTCGATTGGCTTTAGCGCAACTGTGAAGTCGGTTGACGACCGCCGCATTGGTGATGTGTTTAAAGAGCTGGAACCGGAAGATCTGCTGAAGTTCGGTCTTATTCCGGAGTTCGTTGGTCGTTTGCCGGTAATCGCGACACTGGAAGATCTGGATGTTGATGCACTGGTACAGATCCTGACCGAGCCGAAGAATGCGCTCGTGAAGCAGTATCAGCGGCTGTTCGACATGGAAAATGTTGAACTGAGCTTCCACGACGATGCTTTGCGCGCAATTGCCAATAAGGCTGTTGAACGCAAGACCGGTGCACGTGGTCTGCGCTCGATCATGGAAAAGATCCTGCTCGACACCATGTTTGAGCTTCCAACGCTGGAAGGCGTGCAGGAAGTGGTCATTTCCGGTGATGTTGTGGATGGAAGCGCTCGTCCGCTTTATATCTACGCTGAGCGTCAGGAAGAAAAGGGCAATGCGTCGGCTTGACGATTTGCCGGACTTTTGGAAAAAAGGCCGCGCAAGCGGCCTTTTTTTGTTTATCTCCTGGCAAATGCTGAATACTGGAAAAGCTTGTTATTGTACAAATCTCCGTGACAGCGCAGGATAAATGACGATTCTATGAAAGCTGCCCTGGAATCAGCTTGAATTTGGGAGTTCGACACTCCAATTATGGACCGAAGCACTGGTCATGGACTGCCTCATTATGAAAGGGGCCATAACCAGTGGCAATCGGGTCGAATGACCTGAGAAAGGACTTACAATGACGGGTATTGAACAGAAGACTCCTTTGGGTGGTTCTGGAGCGAATGGTGAAGACGGGCTGTATGCCGTCCTGCCGTTGCGCGATATCGTAGTTTTCCCGCATATGATCGTTCCGCTGTTTGTTGGACGCGAAAAGTCGATCAAGGCACTTGAAGAGGTGATGGGCGTTGATAAGCAGATTTTGCTTGCAACGCAGAAGAATGCGGCGGACGACGATCCGGCACCGGATGCAATTTATGAGATCGGCACGATCGCCAATGTGCTGCAGCTTCTCAAGCTGCCAGACGGTACCGTTAAGGTTCTCGTCGAAGGCACCGCGCGCGCCAAGGTTTCCAAGTTTACCGATCGTGAGGATTATCACGAAGCTTACGCAACTGCTCTGCCTGAGCCGGAAGAAGACGCTGTTGAGGTTGAGGCTCTGGCCCGTTCAGTGGTTTCCGATTTCGAAAACTACGTGAAGCTGAACAAGAAGATTTCGCCGGAAGTGGTTGGCGCTGCAAGCCAGATCGACGACTATTCCAAGCTCGCTGATACGGTTGCTTCGCATCTCGCAATCAAGATTCCTGAAAAGCAGGAAATGCTGTCGATTCTCTCGGTGCGTGAGCGTCTTGAGAAGGCGCTTGCCTTCATGGAATCTGAAATTTCTGTTCTTCAGGTTGAAAAGCGCATCCGTGGCCGCGTCAAGCGCCAGATGGAAAAGACCCAGCGCGAATATTACCTCAACGAGCAGATGAAGGCGATCCAGAAGGAGCTTGGTGATGGCGAGGACGGCCGCGATGAAGCGGCTGAACTCGAAGAACGTATCAACAAGACCAAGCTTTCCAAGGAAGCGCGCGAAAAGGCACAGGCTGAGCTGAAGAAGCTGCGCAGCATGAGTCCGATGTCAGCGGAAGCGACTGTTGTTCGCAACTATCTCGACTGGCTGCTGTCTATTCCTTGGGGCAAGAAGTCCAAAGTCAAGCAGGACCTGAACTTTGCCGAGGAAGTGCTTGATGACGAGCATTTCGGTCTCGACAAGGTCAAGGAGCGCATTGTCGAATATCTGGCCGTGCAGGCTCGCTCGACCAAAATCAAAGGCCCGATCCTCTGCCTCGTTGGACCTCCCGGCGTTGGTAAGACTTCGCTTGCCCGTTCGATTGCCAAGGCAACCGGTCGTGAATATGTCCGTATGTCGCTTGGTGGCGTGCGTGACGAGGCTGAAATCCGTGGTCACCGCCGCACTTACATCGGTTCGATGCCCGGCAAGGTCATCCAGTCGATGAAGAAGGCGAAGAAGTCCAACCCGCTCTTCCTGCTCGATGAAATCGACAAGATGGGCCAGGATTTCCGTGGTGATCCATCTTCGGCAATGCTTGAGGTGCTGGACCCGGAACAGAACTCAACCTTCATGGATCACTACCTTGAGGTTGAATATGATCTGTCGAACGTCATGTTCGTGACGACTGCCAATACGCTGAACATTCCGGGTCCGCTTCTGGACCGTATGGAAGTCATCCGTATTGCCGGTTACACCGAAGATGAAAAGCTCGAGATTGCCAAGCGGCACCTGCTGCCAAAGGCCATCAAGGATCATGCGCTGCAGCCGAAGGAGTTTTCGGTCACAGACGATGCGCTGCGCAACGTTATCCGTCTTTACACGCGTGAAGCCGGTGTTCGTAGCCTTGAACGTGAAATGATGACCTTGGCGCGTAAGGCCGTGACTGAGATTCTCAAATCGAAGAAGAAGTCGGTGAAGATCACCGACAAGAATCTCTCCGATTATCTCGGTGTCGAGCGTTTCCGATATGGTCAGGCCGAAGGCGAAGATCAGGTTGGCGTTGTCACAGGTCTTGCATGGACTGAAGTGGGCGGCGAATTGCTGACCATCGAAGGCGTCATGATGCCCGGTAAGGGCCGCATGACCGTTACGGGTAACCTCCGTGATGTGATGAAGGAATCGATTTCTGCGGCGGCATCGTATGTTCGCTCGCGCGCAGTTGATTTCGGCATTGAGCCTCCGCTGTTCGACAAGCGTGACATCCACGTGCACGTGCCGGAAGGCGCAACGCCTAAGGATGGTCCATCGGCTGGTATCGCTATGGTTACGGCAATCGTCTCTGTTCTGACCGGTATTCCGGTTCGCAAGGACATTGCAATGACTGGCGAAGTGACGCTGCGTGGCCGTGTGCTGCCTATTGGTGGGTTGAAGGAAAAGCTGCTTGCTGCATTGCGTGGCGGCATCAAGAAGGTTCTGATCCCGGAAGAAAACGCCAAGGATCTGGCGGATATTCCGGACAATGTGAAGAATAATCTTGAGATCGTTCCAGTGTCGCGAGTCGGCGAAGTGCTGAAACATGCACTGGTTCGGGAGCCGCAGCCGATCGAATGGACAGAGCCAGAAACGCCTGTCGCATCCGCTCCGGTGGACGACGAAGCAGGTGTTTCGACAGCACATTAATCATTGTCTGTGCCTAATAAGCTAACAATGCCGGGCTAAAAGCCCGGCATTTCTGTGTTTAACCCCGGGTTTCCGGGGTTTTTTCGTGTTGACAGGCTTGGTTTGTCAACCGATTTGAATAAACTGCACGCAATCCGGTCGCGTTATTCGTTCCGGTAGATAAAGAAAGGAAATGCCTATGAACAAGAACGAATTGGTCGCCGCAGTAGCGGAAAAGGGCGGTTTGACTAAAGCCGACGCAGGAACTGCCGTTGACGCAGTTCTCGCAGCTGTAACCGGTGCACTCAAGGCTGGCGAAGAAGTACGTCTGCCTGGCTTCGGCGTTTTCTCCGTATCGCATCGCGCAGCGTCGACTGGCCGCAACCCTTCGACTGGTATGGAAGTTGCTATTCCTGCCCGCAACGTGCCGAAGTTCTCGGCTGGTAAGGGCCTGAAGGATGCCGTTAACGGCTAATCCAGTAAACTGACGCGGCATGATCGCGCTCAGTTATACGAGAAGGCCCGGTTTAACCGGGCTTTTTTGCTTTATAAGGGGAGGTTTTGCGATGCGATTTTATAAAATGAGTGTGGCACTTCCGACCCTCGGTTTCGCGGGGCTGCTTTTCGGTATGCAACCGGCACAGGCGGACACCTGTGATGAGCAGGTCTTTCAGGATACAAAATTCATTATCTGTACGGTGAAGGCCAAAGAAAACCTGCGTCTGTTTTGGAAGGGCGCAGAGGGTGAGCCGTATCGCAATTTCTCGAAAATTGCAGATGCGGTGGCTGCGCAAGGCAAGACGCTGTCATTCGCGTTTAATGCAGGAATGTATCAGACCGATTTCTCGCCGATGGGGCTTTATGTCGAGGACGGGCAGGAACTGGTTGCTGCCGATACAAAAGCGCCTCAGCGTGCGTCTGGCCCGGTTCCAAACTTCTATAAAAAGCCCAATGGCATTTTCTATTTTGATAAAGACAGCGCCGGTATTGTTTCAACCGAGCGATTTCTAAAGCGCCGACCGCAGGCGCGCTTTGCGACGCAGTCCGGACCGATGCTGGTCATTGAGAACAAGCTCAACCCGATTTTGATCAAAGACTCGACGGACCGGACCCGCAGAAGCGGTGTTGGTGTTTGTGATGATGAGAGCATTCGCTTCGCAATTAGCGAAGATGCGGTGAATTTCTATGATTTCGCATCGCTGTTTCGTGACGGGCTGAAATGTCCGAATGCGCTGTTCCTCGACGGCGGCGGCGGTGCTGGAATTTATAATCCTGCCATGGGAAGAAATGACATCTCATGGCATGGCGGATATGGGCCGATTGTGGGATTTGTTGAATAGAGTGCATGAAAAAGGCGGGTTTAAAAACCCGCCTTTTTCATTCATTCAGCAGCTTCTGCTTTGCGCCCCGGACGGCGCTCCAGCAGTTCCTTGAGGAATTGGCCTGTGTAAGAGCGCTTTTCCTTCACGATGTCTTCGGGGCGCCCAACAGCGACAATCTCACCGCCGCCATCGCCGCCTTCCGGACCAAGATCGATAACCCAGTCGGCAGTCTTGATGACTTCGAGATTGTGCTCAATGACCACAACTGTATTGCCCTGTTCAACCAGTTCATGCAGCACTTCGAGAAGTTTTGCCACATCATGAAAGTGCAGGCCGGTTGTCGGTTCATCCAGAATATAGAGCGTTCGCCCGGTGGCTTTGCGTGAAAGTTCCTTGGCGAGTTTCACGCGCTGCGCTTCACCGCCAGAAAGGGTTGTGGCCTGCTGGCCTACTTTTACATAACCAAGTCCCACTTTAACGAGCGTCTCAAGCTTGTCGCGCACAGCTGGAACGGCTGTGAAGAATTCAGCGCCTTCTTCAACTGTCATATCGAGAACATCGGCAATCGACTTGCCTTTGAACTGTACTTCCAGAGTTTCACGATTGTAGCGTTTGCCGTGGCAGACGTCACAGGTGACGTAAACATCCGGCAGGAAGTGCATCTCGATCTTAATGACGCCATCGCCCTGACAGGCTTCACAACGACCACCTTTCACGTTGAAGGAGAAGCGTCCGGGCTGATAACCACGGGCTTTGGCCTCCGGCAGACCTGCGAACCAGTCACGGATCGGTGTGAAAGCGCCGGTATAGGTTGCCGGATTGGAACGTGGTGTGCGGCCAATCGGTGACTGATCAATGTCGATGACTTTATCGAGGAATTCGAGGCCTTCTATACGGTCATGTTCCGCCGGATGTTCGCGTGAGCCCATGATGCGACGCGAGGCAGCCTTGAACAGCGTTTCGATCAGGAAGGTGGATTTACCGCCGCCAGACACCCCGGTTACAGCGGTGAATGTGCCAAGTGGAATATCCGCCGAAACATTTTTCAGATTGTTGCCGCGTGCGCCGACAACCCGGATGCGCTTGTTCTTGGTCAGTTTGCGGCGCTCAGCCGGAACTGCCACCTCCATCGCACCCGACAAATATTTGCCGGTTAGCGAGTTCGGGTTGGACATGACGTCTTTCGGCGTGCCCTGCGCGATGATCTTGCCACCATGAACACCAGCCGCCGGGCCAATATCGACCACATAATCGGCTGTCAGGATCGCATCTTCATCATGCTCGACGACGATCACGGTATTGCCGAGATCGCGTAAGTGACGAAGCGTGTCGAGAAGACGGGCATTGTCGCGCTGATGAAGGCCGATGGATGGTTCATCAAGCACGTAAAGCACGCCGGTCAGACCGGAGCCGATCTGAGAAGCGAGGCGAATACGTTGACTTTCACCGCCCGAAAGTGTGCCGGAGTTGCGCGCAAGCGTCAGATAGTCGAGGCCGACATCATTGAGGAATTCCAGACGCTCGCGGATTTCCTTCAAGATACGGGCTGCAATTTCGCGCTGCTTGTCATTGAAGCTGCCATCAATATCACGAAACCATGCATCGGCATTGCGGATCGACATGCCGGTGATTTCACCAATGTGTTTCATGCCAACTTTGACGGCCAGCGCTTCCGGCTTCAGGCGAAAGCCTTTACAAGCCGGGCAGGGCGTTGAAGACATGAAGCGCTCGATTTCCTCACGCGACCATGCCGAATCGGTTTCTTTCCAGCGGCGTTCGAGATTGGGGATCACACCCTCAAAAGCCTTGGTGGTCTGATAGGCGCGCAGGCCATCATCATACTGGAAGGTGATTTCCTTGCCCTTGGTGCCATAGAGAATGGCAGTCTGCGCTTCATCGGAAAGATCGGACCATTTGGCACTCAGCTTGAAGCCATAGGCTTTGCCGAGCGCTTCCAGCGTCTGATTGTAATAAGGTGAAGACGAACGGGCCCATGGCGCAACGGCTCCATCTTTCAGAGAGGCGGAATGATCGGGAATGATCAGGTTCGGGTCAATCGCCTGTTGCGTGCCAAGACCGTCACAGGTCGGGCATGCACCAAAGGGATTGTTGAATGAGAACAGGCGCGGTTCGATTTCGGGAATGGTGAAACCGGACACCGGACAGGCAAATTTTTCCGAAAACATAACGCGTTCATGCGTTTCATTTGCCGATTTGTTGGCGCTACCACCGGCAGATGTATCCTCGGCCAGCAATGGTTTGTCGGCGAATTCTGCGATTGCCAAACCTTCTGCCAGTTTGAGGCAGGTTTCAAGGCTGTCGGCGAGGCGGGTTCCGAGATCAGGGCGCACCACAACGCGGTCCACAACCACATCAATATCGTGCTTGTATTTCTTGTCGAGGGCTGGAACGTCAGCAATTTCGTAAAAGGTGCCATCGACCTTCACGCGCTGAAAACCCTTCTTCTGAAGCTCGGCCAATTCCTTTTTGTATTCGCCTTTACGCCCACGAACGATAGGCGCCAGGATATAAAGACGGGTGCCTTCTTCCAACGCCAGAACCCGATCAACCATCTGGCTGACAGTCTGGCTTTCAATCGGCAGGCCGGTCGCAGGCGAATAAGGCACGCCCACGCGCGCGAAGAGCAGGCGCATGTAATCGTAGATTTCGGTGACGGTGCCGACAGTTGAACGCGGATTGCGGCTCGTTGTCTTCTGTTCGATGGAAATGGCCGGGGATAGACCATCGATCTGATCAACATCCGGCTTCTGCATCATTTCAAGGAACTGGCGCGCATAGGCTGAAAGGCTTTCGACATAGCGACGCTGGCCTTCCGCGTAGATCGTATCGAAAGCCAGCGATGATTTGCCGGAGCCTGAAAGGCCGGTCATCACGATCAGCTTGTCGCGTGGCAGATCAAGATCGACATTTTTCAGATTGTGTTCACGCGCGCCACGTATGGAAATGAATTTCTGATCGCTCATTCCGCGTCCTGCCTGTTTCGTCATGTCGTAGAGTGGCTGGCGCCGAAAAATTTATGGTGCGCCGCTCCACAATATGGGGATGAACCCTTTCAAAGGAAAGGGGCTGTTCAGTCGCTTTCCGGGTTCTAACGCCGGAACAAAGATCGAACAACCAGTCATCTGATAGGCGATACGAAATGTGAACGCAAGAGCGTTGACTGTTACTCCTGACAGGAGCAAACTATATTTGCTCGCCGGATGGAGGGACATCGCAGAATTGAAACGATGTCGACAAGAGGTCTGACTGGCTGAGTAAACGTAATAGGGAGATAGGAGCATGAGTCCACCTGACGACGTTGCATAGCTTTCATCATGATGAGAGCACAATTACTTGCAGTCTTAACTGCTTCATTTGCAAGGAATGATGCATTTTTGATTGAGACAGGTAGTTGCAGAAAATTTAAAAAATGCGCGGCAATCTGGCATCGTCGCTCAGATTTCCGAATAAATTTATCGGCGAATTACTGTCGATATAAGAGCTTAGCTCAACCCCAAGCCCTGCGCGCCTAAGAAACAGTGAGCGGCAGGGCTTAACTCTGCGAAGATTTTCCGGTTTCTATAGCGTGTCGCGTTTAATCGAATCCAATACGCTTGCTTTTTCTTCTTGTTTTACACATGCCGTTCTCGGATCGTAGGGGGAATGGAAATCAGGCCGGTGAACGAATTTCCCCCGACGTTGGACCTCACTTTTCCGCAACATGCTTTATCTCTCCATGTATAAAATCTGCATTAAAATCCATTTCAAGCTTGTAAATTGAACAAAACAAGAACATAAACTTCTGTGGACATTGCCGGAATTCGCCGCGCGAGCATGAGCGCGGTGGAAGTGGCTGCTGTAAGGTGATAGTTGAATTTTAGGCCAATACCTTTTGGTATTTGACCATTCTTTAAAAGTAGACGCCGTTTGGCAGGGCTGAGAAGCGCGCTGGATGGGTGGATGCGAGAGATCCGGAGTAAGTTTTCAATGGCTGGTAGCGTCAACAAAGTCATTCTGATCGGCAATCTTGGTGCTGATCCAGAAATCCGCCGCCTTAATTCAGGCGATCAGATCGCCAATCTGCGTATTGCGACGTCGGAAAGCTGGCGCGACCGTCAGTCCGGTGAGCGCAAGGAACGTACCGAGTGGCATAGTGTTGTCATCTTCAATGAAAATCTTGCCAAGGTGGCAGAGCAGTATTTGAAGAAGGGGTCCAAGGTTTATATCGAGGGCGCGCTGCAGACGCGTAAGTGGCAGGATCAGAACGGTAATGATCGTTACTCGACTGAAATCGTGTTGCAGAAATTCCGGGGCGAACTTCAGATGCTTGATAGCCGCGGCGAAGGTGGTGGCGAGGGGCGGTCGTTCGGCGGCGGTGGTAATCGCAACCAGATGTCGGATTATTCCGGCGGCGGAAGCGATTTTGGATCGTCCGGCCCATCCAATCAGGGTGGTGGCAGCGGCGGCGGTTTCGCGCGCGACCTTGATGATGAAATTCCATTCTGATAAAAAAGCGGGCGTCACAAGCGCCCGCTTTTTTAGTTGGATTGATTGATAAAAAGAATAATATAAGCTGCTGTTTTAGCTTATTATTATCTGTTATCGTCTCGTTGATTATTTCCATAAAATGCGCCGTAGACAGATGACTTTTGCGATCGGACTGGATGAACGAAGTGAAATGGCTTTTGGCGGAAGAGCTGATCTGCTGCATCCCCATTCGCTGGGCATTATTTTTTCCGATGTGATTTTCTGTTGGGCGCGTGTGTTGTGATGCGGGCGGATCATACTCTTAACGGGTGTTTTGTTGCTGTTGTCGGTCCCAGTGGTGCCGGTAAAGATACGATTATGGACGCGGCGCGTGAGATACTGAAAGATGATCCGCGGTTTCATTTTGTGCGGCGCGTTATCACCCGACCACAAATGCCGGGCACTGAAGATCACGACAGTCTGGACGAGGAAGCTTTTCGCAAAGCGGCAGACGAGGGTGCTTATGCGCTTCAATGGCAGGCGCATGGTTTGAGCTATGGTCTGCCGCGTTCGCTGGATACCAAACTTGCGGAAGGCGCGGTTGTTATCGCCAATGTTTCGCGTCGGGTTCTGACGGATATTCGCAGACAGTATCAATCACGTTCCATCGTGCTGATAACTGCACAATCGTCCGTATTGGCTGAGCGACTGGCAGCACGTGGGCGAGAAACACGGGCACAGATCGAAAAGCGTTTGGCGCGTGAAGTGCGCTTCGATCATCAGGCTGACGACGTTGTGATGATCGATAATTCTGGAGCAGTGGCGACATCCATCGAAGCCTTCCTCGCACACTTAGAGCGGTTCCGGTTCTGATTGAATTCAGATCGGCAGCCTAAAGGGAAAACGAAGTGTCGGCGAGGGATATGTGCTTATCCTGTGATCAGCGACCTGACGCCATCTGCAACGAATTGCACGGCAAGGGCTGCCAATATGACGCCTAGCAGGCGCGTCAGGATTGAGCGGCCCGTTTCTCCGAGGAAGCGGTCAACGCGTTCTGCAAGCAACAGCACCAGATATGTAATGAGCAGGCAGGTAAATATGACCAGTAGCAGAACGGCGTGTTCTGCCGGTCCAGTGAACGAATCGGACGTCAGAACAATGGCGGAAATTGCACCCGGACCGGCTATCAGTGGTATGGCAAGCGGGAAGGCTGCGATATTGCGGATATGATCCTTGGTGATGGCAACTTCGGCGCTCTTTTCCTTGCGCTCGGTTCGCTTTTCGAAAATCATTTCGAAGGCGATCCAGAACAGAAGCAGACCGCCTGCGACGCGAAAAGCGCCGATACTGATGCCGAACATGCCGAGTATCTGCGCGCCAGCAATTGCAAACAGCGCCATTACCCCAAAGCCGATGATGGATGCGCGCAGCGCAACCTGTCCGCGATGGTTGCGATCCATGCCGGGTGTCAATGCAAGAAACAAAGGAGCCAGACCGGGCGGATCGATTGTGACAAGCAGGGTGACGAAGGCGCTGAAAACCGTATCGTAGAACCCCATGCTAAACGCGCCTCTTTTTTTGATATTTTTTGCCTGATTTGTGAAGCAGAGTGTAGCTGATCAAAGCCGCGCGGTCGATGTAAAGCACACGCTCAGGCAACATCATTACGCGATGTTTATGTGAATATCTTTCAAGTGCTTGATAAGATGGGCGAAATTAGCTGCTCGAATTGGCCTCGAAATTGGCGTTTTGCACCATTTTGCTCTATAAAGTGACTTTATCGATTCTGTTGAGAAAGATATCTGAATAGTGTCAGATCTAACGCCTCCACCCGGTTCCGAAGATATGAATGGCGGCCCGAGCGGCCCTACAGGTATCGAACCGATTTCCATTATTGAGGAGATGCAGCGCTCCTATCTCGATTACGCAATGAGCGTTATCGTGAGCCGCGCCCTGCCTGACGTGCGCGATGGCTTGAAACCAGTGCATCGTCGTATTCTCCATGCCATGAACGAGATGAACCTCGCTTACAATCGCCCCTACCGAAAGTCGGCAGGTGTGATCGGTGAAGTGATGGGTAAGTACCATCCGCATGGTGACGCTTCTATTTATGACGCCTTGGTGCGTATGGCGCAGGACTTCTCCTTGCGCGATCCACTCGTGGACGGCCAGGGCAACTTCGGTTCCATCGATGGCGATCCGCCAGCGGCGATGCGTTATACCGAATGCCGTCTGGAGAAGGTCACTGAATCCCTTCTGTCGGATATCGACAAGGATACGGTTGATTTTCAGGACAACTATGATGGCCGTGAGCGGGAACCAATGGTTCTGCCAGCCCGCTTTCCGAACCTGCTTGTCAATGGTTCGGGCGGCATTGCGGTTGGTATGGCAACCAACATTCCGCCGCATAATCTGGGCGAAGTCATTGATGGTTGCGTTGCGCTGATTGAAAATCCAGCCATTGAGCTGGAAGAAATCATGGAAATTATTCCCGGCCCGGATTTTCCGACCGGTGGTATTATCCTTGGACGTGCTGGCATCAATTCTGCCTATACGACGGGTCGTGGCTCGGTCATCATGCGTGGTCGCGTGGCGATTGAACCGATGCGTGGTGATCGTGAAGCGATCATCATCACTGAAGTTCCCTATCAGGTGAACAAAGCATCGATGATCGAGAAAATGGCCGAACTGGTACGCGACAAGCGTATCGAGGGCATTTCTGATCTGCGCGATGAATCGGACCGCGATGGTTATCGCGTTGTGGTCGAGCTCAAGCGTGATGCTGTTGCGGATGTCGTGCTCAACCAGCTTTACCGCTACACACCGCTGCAAACCTCTTTCGGCTGCAACATGGTGGCGCTGAATGGCGGCAAGCCTGAACAGCTTAATCTTCTCGATATGCTGCGCGCTTTCGTGGCGTTCCGCGAAGAAGTGGTAACGCGCCGCACCAAGTTCCTGCTCAACAAAGCGCGTGATCGCGCGCATGTGTTGGTTGGTCTGGCAATCGCAGTTGCCAATATTGACGAAATCATTGCTCTCATTCGTCGTGCGCCGGATCCGGCAACCGCGCGTGAGCAGTTGATGGAGCGTCGCTGGCCTGCTGCTGATGTGGCGCCGCTGATTCGTTTGATCGATGATCCGCGTCACAGGATCAATGAGGATAACACCTATAACCTCTCGGAAGAGCAGGCGCGTGCTATTCTTGATCTTCGCCTGCAGCGCCTGACAGCGCTCGGTCGCGAAGAAGTGGCGGATGAGCTGAACAAGATTGGCGAAGAAATTCGCGATTATCTGGATATTCTCAGCTCGCGCATTCGCGTTATGACAATCGTCAAGGAAGAGATGATTGCTGTTCGCGACGAGTTTGCCACGCCGCGCCGTACCGAGTTTGGTCTTGGTGGCGCCGAAATGGACGATGAAGACCTGATCGCTCGCGAAGATATGGTCGTGACTGTCAGCCATGCCGGTTATATCAAGCGTGTGCCGCTGGCCACTTATCGTGCACAGCGCCGTGGCGGCAAGGGCCGCTCCGGTATGGCCACCAAGGACGAGGATTTCGTAACCCGTCTGTTCGTCGCCAATACGCATACGCCGGTTCTGTTCTTCTCCTCGCGCGGTATCGTCTACAAGGAAAAAGTCTGGCGTCTGCCGGTCGGCAATCCGCAGTCGCGTGGCAAGGCGCTCATCAACATGTTGCCGTTGCAGCAGGGCGAGCGCATCACCACGATCATGCCGCTGCCGGAGGATGAGGAATCCTGGGCAAACCTCGACGTCATGTTCTCGACCACGCGTGGTACGGTTCGCCGTAACAAGCTCAGCGACTTCGTTCAGGTCAACCGCAACGGTAAGATCGCGATGAAGCTCGAAGAAGAGGGCGATGAAATCCTCTCGGTTGATACCTGTACGGAATTCGATGACGTTCTTCTGACCTGTGCTGGTGGCCAGTGCATTCGCTTCCCTGTCACTGATGTGCGCGTCTTTGCTGGTCGTAACTCGATTGGCGTGCGCGGTATCAATCTGGCAGAAGGCGATAAGGTCATCTCGATGGCTATTCTGCATCACGTTGATGCGGATGCTGCCGAACGTGCAGCTTACCTCAAGCGTTCGATTGCGGAACGCCGTGCGCAGGGTGCGGACGATGCCGATGATATTGTTGTTGTCGGTGAAGACGTCGAAAATGAAACCGAGCTTAACGACGAACGCTATCAGGAACTGAAGGCGCGTGAGCAGACCGTTCTTACCGTTAGTGAGTATGGTTATGGTAAGCGGTCTTCGTCTTATGAGTTCCGCGTTTCCGGCCGTGGTGGTAAGGGTATTCGCGCAACCGATACGTCGAAAACCGATGAAATCGGCAAGCTGGTTGCTCTGTTCCCGGTCGAGGCCAGCGATCAGATCTTGCTGGTTTCAGACGGCGGTCAGCTGATCCGTGTGCCGGTCGGCGGCATTCGTATCGCTGGACGTTCGACCAAGGGTGTCACGATCTTCAATACGGCTGACGGCGAAAAGGTCGTCTCGGTTGAGCGCATTTCGGAAACGGAAAGCGATGAAGAGAATGGCGCTGCCGAGATTGATGAAATCGCGGTTGAAGGTGATGCACCTGCAGCCGGTGGCGAAGAGTAAAAAAATGCGCTGATACGCAAGTGTCAGCGCGCTCTGTGATCCAAATGAAAAGGCCGGTGGCGGAAGCCATCGGCCTTTTTGAGATGTCAGGACTGGAGGGCACTGACGATCTTTGAAACTTTATTTAACGCGAACTCAATTTACGCACGGCGTTTAGATTAAAAGCGGCGGGACGTATGCGTTGGCGCTTTGCTTCATTCTCTTCCAGAAGCAAAACAATCGCCGATGCAGCCATTGCTACCATCATGGATAATGCCAGAAGAAATATCATCATCGCGGTATCCTTTCATTATAGATACGCTTGAGAAGCAAAAAGGTTGCAGCAAAGGTGCGCTCATGATGGTAAATCGGTTGTGAACTTGTCGTGAAATCGTGCTTCATTGCTCATTCAATTTGTTTTCTTGGTTTCTGATTTCTTTCCAATTGTGGTTGTTGTTGAAAATCTGATGAGAAAAGGCTAGCTGGTAGAAATGACGATCGCGATTTATGCGGGTTCATTCGACCCGATCACCAATGGCCATATGGATGTCCTGAAAGGCGCGCTCCGTCTTGCCGATCAGGTTATTGTTGCTATCGGCGTACATCCGGGTAAAAAACCGCTTTTCAGCTTTGAGGAGCGTGTTGCGCTTATTAACGCAAGCTCCAGCGAATTGCTTGGCGCTGATGCAAAGCGTGTGTCGGTAATTTCATTCGATGCACTGGTGATTGATGCGGCGCGCAAGCATGGCGCAAAGCTCATGGTGCGCGGCCTGCGCGATGGCACCGATCTTGATTATGAAATGCAGATGGCAGGCATGAATGGGACAATGGCACCGGAATTGCAGACTGTCTTTCTGCCAGCCGATCCTGCTGTGCGCACAATTACTGCCACATTGGTTCGCCAGATTGCCTCAATGGGAGGCGACATAAAGCCCTTCGTTCCGGTTGCTGTCGCTAAAGCACTGGAAGCAAAATTCAAATCCTGATTCAGGGAGTTTCTCGGTTATGTCATTTATTCGTTCGGCGTTCGCCGCAGCCAGCATTGTTGCGTTATCTCACGGGGCTGCCTTGGCAGCGGACACGCTTAATTTGCAGCTTAAAGATGGTAATGTTGCAATTGAGCTTGAACCAAAGCTTGCACCAAAACACGTTGCTCAGATTGAGAAGCTGGTAAAGGAAGGCGCTTATGATGGCGTTGCTTTCCACCGCGTGATTCCGGGCTTCATGGCTCAGACCGGCGATGTGAAGTTTGGTAATGTCGACAAGGGTTTCAATGCATCGCGTGTGGGTACTGGTGGCTCTGAATTGCCAAACATTCCAGCCGAATTCTCCAAGGAGCCTTTTGTGCGTGGCACGGTTGGCATGGCACGCAGCCAGGATCCAAATTCGGCCAACTCGCAATTCTTCATTATGTTCAATGACGGCGCCTTCCTGAACGGCCAGTACACTGTGGTTGGCAAGGTTGTCAGTGGCATGGATGTGGTTGATAAGATCAAAAAGGGAAGTGAATCCGACAATGGCTCGGTTGAAAACCCTGACAAAATCATCAAAGCCACAATCGAAAAGAAATAAGTTTTAAATTCAACGCGTATCCCTGTCCCAAAAACCAATCAAATTTGGGGGGATACGCTCAATAGGAGAGGCCCGATGGCTTATAAAGACCCGGAAAACACGCTCGTTCTTGAAACCACCAAGGGCAATGTCGTTCTCGAACTCTTCCCTGATCTGGCTCCCGGCCATGTCGAACGCATCAAGGAACTGGCACGCGAAGGCGCATATGACGGCGTTGTATTCCACCGTGTAATCGACGGCTTTATGGCGCAGACCGGCGACGTGAAGTTCGGCAAGACGGGTGGTGCGCATTTCAACGGCGCACGCGCTGGCATGGGCGGTTCGGATAAGCCTGACCTCAAGGCTGAATTTTCGAACACCCAGCACAAGCGCGGTACAGCTTCGATGGCTCGTTCGCAGAACCCGAATTCGGCTAACTCGCAGTTCTTTATCTGCTTTACCGATGCTCCATGGCTTGACCGTCAGTACTCCGTATGGGGTCAGGTTATCGAAGGCATGGACAATGTTGACAAGATCAAGCGTGGCGAACCTGTTACTGATCCAGACGTGATCGTCACAGCACGCATCGCTTCCGACATCTAATTCTGTCATTTCTATAGAAATATAGCGGCTCCGGTTTTGCCGGGGCCGCTCTTGCTTTGCCGAGGTTTATGATGCGTGTTGATCTTTTCGATTTCGATTTACCGGAAGAGAGTATTGCTCTGCGTCCAGCCGAGCCGCGCGATCACGCCAAGCTGTTGCGTGTGCGTCCCGGCCAGCCATTCGAAGATCGACAGGTATTTGAATTGCCTGATCTGTTGCAGCCGGGTGATGCACTGGTTTTCAACGATACAAAAGTCATTCCCGCACAGCTTGAAGGGATGCGTGAGCGCGATGGCAATATTTCGCAGGTGAGTGCGACGCTTCACATGCGTACCGGCCCGGATCGCTGGAAAGCATTTCTGCGCCCGGCCAAGCGCGTGAAAGAAGGCGATCGCATCCGTTTCGGTCATTCCGGTTCAAGCTGTTCCCTTGGAACTCTCGACGCGACCGTTGCCGAAAAGGGAGATGCGGGGGAGGTGCTGCTGGTGTTTGACCTTTCGGGTGCCATGCTCGATGAAGCCATTGCTTCCGTTGGCCATATTCCTTTGCCGCCCTATATCGCATCCAAGCGCTCTGAAGACGAGCGCGACCGCAGCGATTATCAGACTGTTTACGCGCGCGAAGAAGGCGCTGTCGCTGCACCGACTGCCGGGCTGCATTTCACACCAGAGCTGCTCAAAAAAATCCGCGAGCGTGGCATCGAAGAGCATTTCGTGACGCTGCATGTCGGGGCGGGCACATTTCTGCCGGTCAAAGCCGACGATACGACGGACCACAAGATGCATTCCGAGATCGGTTATGTTTCGCAGGAGACTGCCGATGCGCTCAATGCCGTTCATGCCCGCGGTGGCCGGGTGATCTGTGTTGGTACAACATCGCTGCGTCTTATTGAGAGTGCTGCCGGTGAAGATGGCATCATTCGCCCATGGGCCGGGCCGACGGATATTTTCATCACACCGGGCTACAAGTTCCGGGCAGTCGATCTGCTGATGACCAATTTTCATCTGCCGCGCTCGACGCTCTTCATGCTTGTTTCGGCCTTCAGCGGTTTTGAAACCATGCATGAAGCTTATAAGCGCGCCATCGACACAGGCTATCGTTTCTATTCCTACGGGGACTCTTCCCTTTTAGAACGTGCATGAACCTGTTTCCTTTTCCGGCATAATTCATTAGAGACACGCCATGACCAGCGAAAATTTTGAATTCAAAGTGCTTGCGCGTGATGGCGCAGCCCGTCAGGGCGAAATCTCCATGCCGCGCGGCGTGGTACGTACGCCTGCCTTCATGCCGGTTGGCACAGCCGGAACCGTCAAGGCCATGTATATGGATCAGGTGAAGGATTTGGGCGCGGATATTATCCTCGGCAATACCTATCATCTGATGCTGCGTCCGGGTGCCGAACGCGTGGCCCGTCTTGGCGGCCTGCATGAATTTGGCGGCTGGAAAGGCCCAATTCTGACCGATTCCGGCGGGTTTCAGGTCATGTCGCTCGCACAGTTGCGTAAGCTTAATGAAAATGGCGTGACCTTCCGCTCGCATATCGACGGCAAGCCATATGAAATGACGCCGGAGCGCTCCATCGAAATTCAGGGGCTGCTCGACAGCGATATTCAGATGCAGCTCGATGAGTGCGTGGCGCTGCCATCACCGGAAAGCAACACAGAACGCGCGATGGAACTGTCGCTGCGGTGGGCTGAGCGTTGCAAGGTGGCATTTGGCACGCAGCCAGGGAAAGCGATGTTCGGCATCGTGCAGGGCGGTGACAATGCGCGCCTGCGTGAGCGCTCGGCGGAAGCACTGAAAGCGATGGACCTCAAGGGCTATTCCGTTGGTGGTCTGGCCGTTGGTGAGCCTCAGAACGTCATGCTCGACATGCTCGAAGTAGTTTGCCCGATCCTGCCAACAGAAAAGCCACGCTATCTGATGGGCGTCGGCACGCCGGATGATATTCTGAAATCCGTTGCCCGCGGGATCGACATGTTTGATTGCGTGATGCCGACACGCGCCGGGCGTCACGGTCTGGCGTTCACGCGCTTTGGCAAGGTGAACCTGCGCAATGCGCGTCATGCCGATGATCATCGTCCGCTTGATCCTGAATCAAACTGCCCGGCAACACGCGATTACAGCCGCGCCTATCTGCATCATTTGGTCAAATCGGGTGAAGCACTGGGTGGAATGCTTCTCACATGGAACAATCTGGCCTATTACCAGTATCTTATGCAGGGTATTCGTGCAGCGATTGCGGAAGGTCGTTTTGAAGATTTTGCAGCTGAAACGACAGCCGGATGGGAGAGGGGCGATATACCCGCTCTTTAATTTAACAAAAAACGCGCCTCATAGGCGCGTTTTTTGTATGTATGTTAAATCAATAAGTTACCCGGCTTCGAGCAGCTTTTCCAAGCGGCAGATGACGGAATGGCGTTCTTCGTCGTTCACAATGTCGCAGTCGAGCAAGCGCCCGCATTCTAAGCCTGTCAGCGCCAGATAAGTAATTAAAACAAGATCATTATCGGTTGCATCTTTCAACATTCGATCCAACAAGGCTCGGTGGTAACGCCTGACCGGGATCATGAAATCCGGATTTTCGACGAGGGCAGCAAGGATGCCGCTGGCTGGCGGCTCATCATCTGCCTGAAGACGAAAAACATCAAAAAAGGCGCGTACAACCCGATTTTTATCGCCGCGTTGAAGGGTTTCCTGAACCTCCATCGCCCGTTCGTGTTCTCTCATATATTCTTCGACCACACCCTCAAGCAATTTTGCTTTTGTTGGAAACGAATAGAGCAATCCGCCCTTTGAGAGGCCCGCGCGAGCGGCAACCGCGTCGAGAGAGAGATGGGCTGGGCCGACCTCTTGGGCGAGTTCCACTGCTGCGCGCAAAATGCGCTCTCGCGAAGAGACCTTATTCTTGGTATGCAATTCCAGTGGTCTCCTGACAGTTCAATAGTTGACAATACCGTCCAGACGGTACAGTTATTTTCGACAGTTATTCAAGTAAAATACGTGCGACCAAATTGTGAGCAACAAATAGGACGCGCGCCAATGACACCCTGGAGTGCTTCCGCAATGATCAAACGCCTTATTCTGGCAATTATTTTCCTCGTGATCGTCGTGGGAGGGCTCGTCGGTTTTAACCTGTTCAGGACACAGGCGATTAAGGACTTCTTCGCCAATATGCAGCAGCCGGCCAAGACGGTTTCCACGATCACGCTGGAGCCGACGACATGGACGCCGGGCATCGAAGCGATTGGGTCGGCCAATGCAATCAATGGTGTTGACCTGACGGTTCAGGTTAGTGGCATTGTCGATAAAATCGACTTTAAAGCCAACCAGGAAGTAAAAAAGGGGACGGTCCTTCTCCAACTCGAAAACAGCATCGAGACTGCGGACCTTGTTGCTGCGAAGGCCGAGGCCGGGCTTGCAGACCAGAATCTGAAGCGTGCTGAAACCTTGCGCACGCGCGGTGTAGGTGCGGTTTCCGACGTTGATACGACGGCAGCTGCGGCGAGTGCCAAAAAGGCCGCTGTTGCAAAGATGCAGGCTGTACTTGATCAGAAGACGGTAACAGCACCGTTTACGGGTGTTATTGGTATTGCGAAGGTTGATATCGGTCAGTATCTGACACCGGGCACCGTAATCGGGACCTTGCAGGAAACCGACAAGATGCGCATCGATTTCACGGTGCCGGAACAGTCGTTGCCTGAGCTTAGGCTCGGCCAACCCGTGCAGGTTGGTCCAAGCATGGAACAGCTCAATTATAATGGCAAGATCGTTGGTATCGATCCCAAGATCGATCCTGCGAGCCGCCTGGTTTCTGTGCGTGCGGAAGTTCAGAATGACGAACCTCGTCTGACACCAGGTCAGTTTGTTCAGGTTCGTGTTGAACTGCCAAAGGAAGACAATGTGCTGGCGCTGCCACAGACTGCTGTCATTCGCAGCCTGTATGGCGACTATGTCTATGCTGTTCGTCCGGCACAGCCAAAAGAGGGCGAAAAAGCGCCTGAAGGTGATGCTAAAAAGCTGGTTGCCCAGCAGGTTTTCGTAAAAATCGGCCGGAGTTATGGTGGTGTGGTTGAGATCACGGATGGCCTCAAGGCTGGCGACATCGTGATTACAGCAGGCCAGAACCGGCTTTCAGCGGGAACGCCCGTAACGATTGACAACACGGTCAATCCGATCCCAGCGGCTGACAAGTAATAGGCGAGCAAGATGAGTTTTTCCGATATTTTCATCCGGCGACCCGTACTTGCTACCGTGGTCGCTCTTATGATCATTCTTCTCGGCCTTCAGGGTATCGCGCAGCTTTCTGTGCGCGAATATCCGAAAGTCGATGAGACAGTTATTACCATATCGACCGCTTATGCGGGGGCAAGCGCTGAGCTTATTCAGGGTTTCATCACCTCTCCAATTGCAGAGTCGGTGGCGACGACTGAAAACATTGATTACGTCACATCATCCAGCCGTCCATCGTCGAGCACGGTGACGGTTCAGATGAAACTGGGCGCTAATCCCGATGCGGCACTCACGGAAGTGATTGCCAAGGTTAATCAGGTTCGCGGCAATCTGCCGACTGAATCTGATGATCCCGTGATCGTCAAGGGAACGGGGCAGAGCTTCGCAACCATGTATTTGGCTGCGCAGAACCCCAATATGACCAGCGAACAGATCACTGAATATTTGCAGCGCGTCATGCAGCCGCGTATCTCCACCGTTCAGGGTGTGGCGAAGGCTGATATTCTGGGTGGTCAGGTCTATTCGATGCGCGTCTGGATTGATCCGATCCAGCTTGCCGCGCGTCAGGTTACGGCGGCTGAAGTACTGGCGGCGATTAAAGCGTCGAACTTCCTGTCTGCGCCTGGACAGACAAAAAACGAGTATGTTGCATCATCGATTACGCTTGAATCGACCTTGCAGACACCGGAAGCTTTTGGCGCAATGCCGATTAAATCAACCGGCGATCAGATTGTGCGTCTGCGCGATGTGGCGAAAGTTGAGCTTGCTGCGAAAAGTACAGATACGATTGTTTCGTTCAACGGTTCGGCCGGTACGTTCCTAGCAATTTACCCGACACCGTCTGCGAACCCGATTGATGTTGCAACGGCTTTCAAGAAAGAACTGCCGGCCATTCAAGCATCTCTGCCGGAGGGCATGACACTTGATCTCGTCTATGACGCGACCGAGCAGATCAGCTCTTCCATCAATGAAGTTTTCACCACCATTGGTGAAGCTGTCGCGATCGTTATTCTGGTCATTATCATTTTCCTTGGGTCGTTCCGCTCGGTTCTTATTCCCATTGTCACGATCCCTATTTCGCTGATTGGCGTATGCTTCTTTCTCTATGTTCTCGGGTTCTCGATCAATCTTCTGTCGCTGCTTGCGATGGTTCTGGCGATTGGTCTTGTGGTCGATGACGCGATCGTGGTGCTTGAAAACATTCACCGCCATATCGAAGAGGGATTGCGTCCGATGGATGCCGCCTTCAAGGGCATGAAGGAAATTACCGGTTCGATTATCGCGATGACGATTACGCTGGCCGCGGTGTTTGCACCGCTTGGATTTACCGGTGGTCTGACTGGTTCGCTGTTCAGAGAGTTTGCTTTCACGCTGGCCGGCGCGGTTATCATTTCCGGTATTGCTGCTCTGACGATTTCACCGATGATGTGCGCCCGTATGCTCAAACACGGTGAACCGTCCCGGTTCCAGAAAATCATCGACGAGAATTTTAAGAAGCTCGAAAAGTGGTATCATGGGATGGTATCCGGGTCGCTTAATTATCGTCCGATTACATTGATGATCGTTATTGCTCTGGTGGGGCTCACAGGCTTCCTTTTCGTGAACACCTCGACGGAACTTGCTCCTGAAGAAGATTCCGGCGCTTTGTTCTCGATGTTCCAGGCTCCGCAATATGCGACCTCTGCCTATACCAACCTCTATGCAGAACAGATTGACAGCCTGACCAAAGATCTGCCGGAACTGGATACACGCTTCCAGATCGTTGGTATGGATGGCGGAACAACATCGGGTATTGCGCTCTGGGTTCTTAAAGACTGGTCCCAACGCACGCGTTCGCAAAAGCAAATTCAGGAAGATCTGACCGCAAGATTGACCAAGGTTGCGGGCGTTGACGCATTTATTTTTGCGCCTCCGTCTCTGCCCGGTGCTGGCGGTGGCTTGCCGATTTCGATTGCGCTTCAATCAACTGGCCCATCCAGTCAGGTCTTTGAACTGGCTGAAGAAATCAAGAACGAAGCTCAGGCAACAGGCCAGTTCATCATCGTCCAGAACTCGATGTCCTATAATGCGCCGCAGACCACGATCACCATTGATCGTGATCGCGCTGCAACGCTTGGCGTTCAGGTTAGCGATATTGGTTCGACGCTTGGTCTTCTGACCGGCGGTGCATCGATTGCCAAGTTCGACCGCGATTCCAATAGCTATGACATCATCACGCAGGTGCCGGATGCCTATCGCTCGACCCCGGAAAAGCTCGGCGAATTCTTTGTTCGCAGTGTTTCCGGCGCAATGATTCCGTTGTCGTCGGTTATTGAAATCAAGCAAAATGCATCGCCTGCCGCTATTGAGCAGTTTAATCAGCTCAATTCCGCTACCATTTCCGCTCTGCCAATGCCTAGTGTCACGACAGGTCAGGGCCTGCAGACGCTTGTTGATCTGGCTCGCTCGAAGATGCCGGAAGGATTTTTCCTCGACTATTCCGGTCAGTCGCGACTGGAAGTCGAGCAGGGCAATACGATCCTCATCGCTTTTGGCCTTGCCGTTATCGTGATCTATCTGGTGCTTGCGGCGCAGTTCGAAAGCTTCCGCGATCCGTTCATCATCATGATGTCAGTACCGCTTTCGATCTTCGGTGCGATTGTGCCATTGAACCTTGGCCTTGGAACGCTCAACATCTACACACAGGTCGGTCTCATCACACTTGTCGGGCTGATAACCAAGCACGGCATTCTGATGGTGGAGTTCGCCAATCAGCAACGTCGCTTGCATGGTCATTCGCGTCGTGAGGCCATCATCCTCTCTGCTGAAACGCGTCTTCGGCCGATTCTGATGACCACGGCTGCCATGGCGCTCGGCGTTGTGCCGCTGATTATGGCAAGTGGTGCGGGTGCGGCCGCGCGTTACTCGATGGGGCTGGTGATCTTCACCGGTATCACAATCGGTACGGTCTTCACGCTGTTCGTGGTGCCAATGTTCTATACATTTATTGCCAAGAAGGACGTTGAAGGCGAATTCGTGCCGTCGTCGGAAGATAGCAAGGAGGCTGCGGCGGCAGCCCATCACTGAAACTTGTATTGAATAATCGGATTGAGGGCGGTCACATGTGGGCCGCCCTTTTTCTTGGGATGAAGTTGCATCCCGGCTGTTACACACCATATGAGCAAGCATGATACCTTTATCCGTCCTTGATCTTTCACCCGTCCCTGAAGGCAGTAATGCAGGGCAGTCTCTGCGCAACACGCTCGAACTGGCCCAGCAGGCCGAGAAATTGGGCTTTACGCGCTATTGGCTGGCCGAGCATCACAACATGCCGGGCATTGCCAGTGCTGCAACCTCCGTTGTGATTGGCCACGTGGCAGCGGGCACATCCACCATCCGCGTTGGTGCGGGTGGAATCATGCTGCCGAACCATTCGCCACTGGTGATCGCAGAACAATTTGGTACGCTGGCCTCGCTGTTTCCGGGGCGTATCGATCTGGGGCTTGGTCGTGCGCCGGGCACCGATCAGATGACTGCGCATGCACTTCGCCGCAATCTGGAAAGCAGCGCCAATGATTTTCCACGCGATGTCGTGGAGCTTCTCAATTATTTCAAGCCAGCCGATCCGGGGCAGCGCGTACAGGCAGTGCCGGGCGCGGGGCTGAATGTTCCTGTCTGGATTCTCGGCTCCAGCCTGTTTGGTGCGCAATTGGCTGCTATGCTGGGGCTGCCTTATAGCTTCGCCTCCCATTTTGCACCGGCTGACATGGAGCGCGCCGTCGAGCTTTATCGCGAACGGTTTGAGCCATCTGAATATCTGCAAAAGCCTTATGTCATGCTTGGGCTGAATGTCATTGCGGCGGATACGGATGAAGAAGCACATTATCTGTTCACATCGCAATTACAGGCATTTGTGAATTTGCGCAGCGGTCGTCCGGGCAAGCTGCCAGCACCTGTCGCGGGGTATCTGGAGCAACTTGATCCCTCAGCACAAGCACTGGTGCGCCAGATGCTGTCATGTCGTGTTGTGGGTGGCCCTGAAACCGTCGACAAGGGGATTCGCGAATTTGCTAAACGCACCGGCCATGACGAACTGATGGTCACAGGCATGATCTATGACCATCAGAAGCGTCTTCGTTCTTATGAGATTGTCAGCAATTCGATGGCGTGAGGATCAAACTCGCGATTGATCTCGGTGAGAAGCCAGTCGCGAAAGGCTTTAACGGCAGGCGTGTTTGCGCGCGCCTGCGGTGTTACAAAGTAATAGCTGCTCGGGCTTTTGACGGTGTGCTGATAGGCCACGACAAGCTGCCCGTTTTCAATTTCGGCACTGATCAGAAACAGCGGCATAAGCGCAATCCCAAGACCCGCGACACAAGCCTGAGAGACATTCGAGAACTGCTCAAAGCGCATTCCGCTTGCTACAGGTGCAGCAATGTCGAGGCTTTTAAACCAGTGGTTCCATGCGCCGGGGCGTGATGCCATGTTGAAAAGCGGCAGGCGTAACAGGTCCGCAGGCGAATTGACGGGATGCTGTTTCAGAAAAGCCGGGCTGCACACAGGCGCAACCGTTTCTTCCATTAAAAATGTGCAATCGGCATTGGGCCAGTCTGGTTGGCCAATATGGATTGCCGCATCAAGGCCCTCACGTTCAAAGTCGAACTGGCCAATACGGGTGGCAAAATTCAGAATAATATCCGGATATTGCGCCACAAAACGGGGAATCCGTGGGATCAGCCAGCGGGTGCCAAATGTCGGCAGGAATGCGAGATTAAGCGTCGTTCCACGCATTTGCGACATGACCTGCAATGACGCCGCACGAATGGCGGCAAGGGCAGGGCTGATCGCATGAAGATAAGCGCGCCCGGCATCGGTCAGCATAACGTGGCGGCTGGTGCGCTCAAACAGAGCGGCGCCAAGCTGTTCTTCCAGCAGAGCGATCTGACGACTGACTGCGCCTTGCGTCAGAGACAGCTCTTCCGCAGCACTCGAAAAGCTTTCATGCCGCGCCACTGCATCAAAGGCAGCAAGCGCGCTTGTTGAAGGAAGCAGGCGTCTCGATAGCGAAATCATGATCTATTACTAAATGGAATAGATCGATGAGTAAACGTAAATTGCATGTCGAAATAGGCTGCGCCATAGTCTCTCCAACCAAATCTGAGGAGACCATTCATGTCGCGTGCCGCATTTAACTGGGAAGATCCGTTTCTGCTTGATGAGCAGCTGACCGAAGACGAGCGGATGATCCGCGACTCGGCGCAGGCTTTTGCAAGCGATGTTCTACTGCCACGCATTGAAAAAGCCTATCTGGATGAAACGACCGATCCGGACCTGTTCCGCCTTATGGGGCAGGCTGGTCTTCTTGGCGTAACGCTTCCCGAAGAATACGGCGCAGCCAATGCCGGTTATGTTTCCTATGGTCTGGTGGCGCGTGAAGTCGAGCGCATCGATTCCGGCTATCGTTCGATGATGAGTGTTCAGTCGTCGCTCGTCATGTATCCGATCTATGCTTATGGCTCAGATGAGCAGCGTAAGAAATATCTGCCGGGTCTGGTTTCCGGCGAATTGATCGGCTGCTTTGGTCTCACTGAGCCTGATGCGGGTTCCGATCCTGCGGGCATGAAAACTCGCGCCGACAAGATCGATGGCGGCTATCGCATCAGCGGTTCCAAAATGTGGATTTCCAATTCGCCGATTGCTGACGTGTTCGTAGTCTGGGCCAAGTCAACAGCGCACGACGGTGCGATCCGTGGCTTTGTGCTTGAAAAGGGCATGAAGGGTCTTTCTGCGCCGAAGATTGGCGGCAAGCTTTCGCTGCGCGCTTCGATCACTGGCGAAATCGTCATGGATGGCGTGGAAGTATCGGAAGATGCATTGCTGCCGAATGTGTCAGGCCTCAAGGGTCCGTTCGGCTGTCTCAACCGTGCGCGCTATGGCATTTCATGGGGTGTGCTGGGTGCGGCAGAGGATTGCTGGTTCCGCGCCCGTCAGTATGGTCTTGATCGCAAACAGTTCGACAAGCCGCTGGCTGGCACGCAGCTTTATCAGAAGAAGCTCGCCGATATGCAGACTGAAATCACGCTTGGCTTGCAGGCCTCTTTACGCGTTGGTCGTCTGTTTGACGAAGGCAAAATGGCGCCTGAAATGATTTCTATCGTCAAGCGCAACAATTGCGGCAAGGCGCTCGATATTGCACGGCAGGCGCGTGACATGCATGGCGGCAACGGTATTCAGATCGAGTATCACGTCATGCGCCACGCGCAAAATCTTGAAACCGTCAACACCTATGAAGGCACGCATGATGTTCATGCGCTGATTCTCGGGCGTGCGCAGACCGGCATTCAGGCCTTTTTCTGATCACCGGAAAGGTTTTGAGAAATGCAGAATACACCGCTTGCGGGTCTGAAAGTCATTGAGCTGGCCCGCATTCTGGCCGGTCCATGGGTCGGACAGACACTGTCCGACCTCGGTGCGGATGTTATTAAGGTCGAAAGCCCTGAAGGTGACGATACCCGCACATGGGGGCCGCCCTTTATCGAGGTTGAAGGCGAAAAGTCGGCCGCCTATTTCCACGCCTGCAATCGTGGCAAACAGTCGATCATCGCTGATTTTCGCACCGAAGAGGGCAGGGCACTTGTGCGTAAGCTCGTTGCCGATGCTGATGTGGTGATTGAGAATTTCAAGCTCGGCGGTCTTGATAAATACGGTCTCGATTATGAAAGCCTGAAAGCGATCAATCCACGCCTGATCTATTGCTCAATCACGGGGTTTGGCCACACCGGGCCTTATGCAGAGCGTGCGGGTTATGATTTCATGATCCAGGGCATGGGCGGTATCATGGACCTGACCGGTGAGCCGGACGGGCAACCGCAGAAGATTGGTGTGGCTTTCGCAGACATCTTTACGGGGCTTTATAGTGTCATCGCTATCCAGTCGGCGCTCATCATGCGTGAGCGCACGGGCAGGGGCCAGCATATCGATATGGCGCTGTTTGATTGTATGACAGCGGTTCTTGCCAATCAGGGCATGAACTATCTGGCATCCGGCATTTCGCCCAAGCGTATGGGTAATGCGCATCCCAATATCGCGCCTTATCAAACGCTGCCTGTATCGGATGGCTATTTCATTATCGCCTGCGGCAATGATGGTCAGTTTGCAAAGCTGACGGCTCTGCTTGGAGTTGGCGAACTGGCGAGTGATTCCCGATTTGTCACCAATTCGCTGCGCGTTGCCAATCGCGATGCTCTGACGGCTTTGTTGGAAGAGCGTACGAAGCAATGGCTACGGGATGATCTTCTGTCAGCGCTTGCCAAAACAGGTGTGCCCGCCGGGCCGATCAACACGGTTGAGGATGTGTTTTCCGACCCGCAATTTATCGCGCGTCAGATGAGAATCGATCCAGATGGTATCCCGGGGCTGCGCACGCCGATCCGATTCTCGGATGCTGAGTTAAAACTCGACAGACGTTCGCCGAAACTGGGCGAACATAGCGATAATTTATAAGAAAAGCCCGCTTCAAGCGGGCTTTTCATTTTGTCTTTGAAGATAAATCGTTGCTGCCAATCAGGCGCAAATCAAATTTTCTCAGGAAGAGAGTGGTGCGGTCGAGAAGACTCGAACTTCCACGGGTTGCCCCACAGCGACCTCAACGCTGCGCGTCTACCAATTCCGCCACGACCGCACTGTGTGGTAGAAGCTGAACACTGTCAGCGAGAGGGCATTTAGCAAATCAGTTTCGACTGCACAAGGCTATTCTTTCAGTTGAGCACAATTGATTGAATTTATTTTGTGATGCGCTTAAACGCTTGATTTTAAAATGCAAAGAACTCAGCTTAATCTGGTGGTTAACCAGATCGCGGAGCGACATTTTCAATGTAAATGATAATTCTGAAAGAGAATGGTGCGGTCGAGAAGACTCGAACTTCCACGGGTTGCCCCACAGCGACCTCAACGCTGCGCGTCTACCAATTCCGCCACGACCGCACGTGGTAGAAGCTGAACTTGTCAGCGAGGAGGCATCTAGCAAATCGATCCGACAGGCACAAGCCTATTCTTGAACTTCGCCCAATCTTTTTGAAAATAATAGAAAAATAATGAGTTATCAGCCGCTGATCCCCTGAAGGCGCTTAATGTCTTCCAGTCTTTTGACGGTTTCTGCATAGCCGATGTCGATTGCCTCAGATGCGCGGTGGAAATCTGCGAGGCCGATTTGTGCAACGGTCGGCATCAGCGACACATCCGGTGGATCGCCAGCCATACGCGCGCGTGAAATGCGGTCCTGAATGATGTTGAAAGCTTCCATCATCACACCCGTTATACCGAGGCGGTTTTCTTTGCCGCCTTGTATGGCTTCGGTGAGATTTTCGCGCTGCGACTGTGCATGTTTGATGACGGCTGCACGTCCGAACTGATCGTAATGAAGGTTCACAGCGAGAACCAAGCGTTGTTCATAGGCGCGGCATACGGAGACTGGAACCGGGTTGACCAGCGCGCCATCGACCAGCACACGCTCCTGCCAGCGGACAGGCTCGAACACGCCGGGCAGTGCAAAGGAAGCGCGCATGGCTTCGACTAAAGGGCCATTTGAAAGCCAGATTTCATGGCCGGTGTGCAATTCGGTGCAAACAGCCACGAAGGGGCGGTCAAGCTCCTCAAGGCGCAAGCCATCGAGATGCTCACGCATACGATTGTCAAGCTTCATGCCACCGAACAGACCACTACCGCGAAATGTGATGTCGAGAAGATTGAACATCCGCCGCCGCGTGAGACTGCGCGCAAATTCTTCCAGTTGATCGAGCTTTCCGGCGAGATAGCATCCGCCGACCAATGCGCCGATTGAGGTGCCGGCAATCATTTCAATCTCGATCCCAGCCTCATCAAGTGCGCGCAGCACGCCAATATGCGCCCATCCACGCGCGGCACCGCCGCCCAGAGCAAGGGCAATGCGGCGCGGCTGATGTCGCACCTGTGGCTGATTGATGATTTCTTCTTCAGGCGTCAGGGCTTGTGGATTGGCAGCCCTGCGCCTTTGACCCCATGCACGCATATCGATTAAGCACCTCTTGTTTTGATGATATTACCAAAACACGGTATCGAAACAATAAATGCTGCGATTTGAAGGCCAAGAAAAAACTTAGAGCGACCTTTGTATGCTCAACAGCAGCCCGTTAGTGCTGGTGGTCGCAGGAGCCATTCAGTGACAGGCTGACCTGACCATTTTCGGACTGCACCTGACGATAAAAGCAGGAGCGCCGACCGGTGTGGCAGGTTGGGCCATCGCCTGCGACGCGAACCTTGAGCCACAGAGCATCCTGATCGCAATCGGTGCGCAGTTCGATCACGCTTTGCAGGTTGCCGGATGTCTCGCCCTTTTTCCAAAGCGTGTTGCGGGAGCGCGACCAATAATGCGCAATCCCGGTTTCAAGCGTCAGGCGCAGCGCTTCTTCATTCATATGTGCGACCATGAGCAATTCACCATCATGCGCATCCGTCACGACGGCTGTGATGAGGCCGGAAGCGTCGAAGCGCGGCATGAAAACCGCACCTTCTTCAATCGCCTTCTTGTCGGAAGGTTGGGCAGGGAAAAAGCTCATTGTTGCGCCTGATAAATTGGTTTTACTTGCGGATAAGGCTCATGAAGCGGACCTGTTCGTTCACTTCTTCCTTAAAAGTGCCGGTAAAGGTGGTGGTGATCGTGCTTGAACCCTGCTTACGGATGCCGCGCATCGCCATGCACATATGTTCCGCGTCGATCATGACTGCAACGCCGCGTGGCTTGAGAATACGCTGAATGCTATCAGCGATCTGCGCGGTAATGCTTTCCTGCGTTTGCAGGCGACGGGCAAAAATATCAACAACGCGTGCAATCTTGGACAGGCCAAGCACCTTGCCATCAGGCAGATAGGCGACATGCGCCTTGCCGATAATTGGCACCATATGGTGTTCGCAATGCGAGAAGAAGGAAATGTCCTTCACCAACACCATATCGTTATAACCCGAGACTTCCTCAAAAGTCGTGCCCAGCACATCTTCCGGGCTCTCATCATAGCCACCAAAAAGTTCGCTATAGGATTTTGCAACACGCATGGGCGTATCGAGAAGCCCTTCACGGTCGGGATTGTCGCCGGCCCAGCGAAGAAGGGTTCGCACAGCAGCTTCTGCTTCGGCCTGTGTTGGCTTTGGCGATTCTTTGGAAACAATGGGTTCGTTATCGATCGGAAGGATGCGAGCGTCCATTCGTATTCTCCAGTAGTCTCCTTCACGGAGGAGACGAGTTAAACGGACAATACAGCGATGCGTCTTGCGAACGTGCGATGTATTGATCCGGCAACACCAAGCTGCCGGACGGATATTTGTGCGACTTCATAACCATGCGATAATCTGACCATGGCGCAGCTGCGCACTGCCTATTATATAGACAGGAAAATGCAACTTCAAACCGTTACCGGACGACAATTTTGCATTTTTATCCGGTAAGGCGGAAGGTTCATCTCAATGATAGACGATGTATATAACAAACGTATCCTTGAATTTGCAGGGAACATTGAACGACTGGGACGCATTGCGGAGCCTGATGCCGTGGCGACTGTTCATTCAAAATTGTGCGGTTCGACAGTGACTGTTTATCTCAAGATGGCGGATGGGGTGGTTACGGACTTTGCACATGAGGTGAAGGCTTGCGCTTTGGGGCAGGCGTCATCCTCAGTTATGGCGCGCAATGTGGTCGGTTGCACGGCGCAGGAATTGCGCGTTGCGCGCGATTCTATGTACAAGATGCTCAAGGAAAATGGTCCTGCACCTGACGGTCGTTTTGAAGATCTGAAATATTTTGAACCGGTGCGAGACTACAAAGCCCGTCATGCTTCAACGCTTTTGACATTTGATGCAGTTGTCGACTGCATCCGTCAAATCGAGGAAAAGGTGCAGGCCGCCTGATGTGCAATTGCGGGAAAGATCATCCGGCCAAGGCTGCGATCAATAAGAAGCGACAAACCCGCAATTTTACCGATCCTTGGCGCAAAACACCGGGCAGGGTGCTGGGGACGGGTTTGATCAGACTTTACCAGCTCACGCTTTCATCCTTTATCGGCAATTCCTGCCGCCATATGCCGACCTGTTCAGAATATACCTACGAATCTGTTGCTCGTTACGGATTGTGGAACGGCAGCTGGATGGGGCTTTTTCGTATCATGCGCTGTGGTCCCATGGGGACTCACGGTTTTGACCCTGTGCCAAGAGAACTTTCAGACGAATTTCGGTGGTATTTGCCCTGGCGATTCTGGCGAGTTTCATCACCCAGGCGCTGAAAAACTGTTAAAAATTGTTGATTTATTGTGTGTTGCTCAGAATTCGTTAATGATAAATCGGTTTTATCAGGAAATGCAAATCAAGTTGAGCAAGCGTCTTTTTCACGCCGCAATTCGACTTCATTTGCAATGAGTTTTCTCTTCTTGTGAGCCATCATGCATAAATTATCGTCACGCATCTCCCGGCTGATTGCAGGTGTTGCGCTTGGTGCCAGCATCTTCTGTGCAACCAACGCTATGGCCAATGTTTCATGGGTTGTGTTTGATGCCGATAGTGGCGTGATTCTTGGGCAGGATGGCTCAACCGTACAACATGCGCCTGCATCGCTTGCCAAGATGATGACCCTTTATCTGGCTTTTGAGGCCTTGAAGACCGGTCGGATTCATTGGGACGATCAGATGCCGATTTCTAAAAATGCGGCGGCAAAAGTCAGAATGAAACTCTGGCTCAAGGCAGGTGAAACCATTTCGGTTCGCGATGCGATCAGCGGTATGATTGTCGTATCTGCCAATGATGCAGCCACTGTCATGGGCGAATATCTGGGTGGTTCAGAAGCCTCTTTTGGTCGCCTGATGACGCAGAGAGCCCGAAATCTCGGCATGAAGAGTACCTATTTCGTCAATCCATCGGGTTTGACCGGAAAGATGACGCAATTGACGACTGCACGCGATATGGCTGTGCTTGGCATGTCGCTGCGCCGTGATTTTCCAAATGAGTATGCGTTGTTTTCCCAGCGTTCCTTCGCTTACAAAGGACGTCCGTTCAACGGTCACAACAATCTGATGTATCGCTATCAGGGCGTTGATGGCATCAAGACCGGATATACGGATGTTTCGGGCTATAATCTCGTTTCCTCCGCGATCATCAATGACAAGCATCTCGTTGGCGTTGTGCTTGGTGCTGGCTCCTCGCGCGAGCGTGATGATCGCATGGCAAAGCTGCTGACACGTTTTGGCAAGGAGGACGCCGGAACCGGCGTCGACGAAATCGTGACTGCTTCGGTTCAGACACCTTTGCCCATTATCTCGCCGCTTATGCCTGAAAAGCCAAAAGCCGATGTGATTGCCGATACGATTGACGACAATAGGATCGAGCAGGGTGATGGCGGCTTTTTGGTGAAAGCTGCGATGTCTGCATGGCGTGTTCAGGTTGGAGCGACCCCATCGCGTTCAGGTGCTGATGCGTTGCAGGCAAAATATCTGCCGGTGGTGAGCCGTCTGGTTCCGGGTACAAAAGGCGAGATTTCGCCATCGACGCGCGGTCGCAAGGTCTATCGTGTGCGCTTCACGGGCTTCAAAGATTCAGATGCAGCGCAAAAGACCTGCGTACAGCTTCAGCAGCAGGGTGTTCCCTGCCTTGCCATTCGCAACTGATTTTCTTTAGTCGTCGGAATTCTGATCGCGCTGTGATGCAGTTTGCCACGGCGCTTTTCCTTTACGTGCTGATCAAAAGAGATTAATAGCCAGTCTTCATTCAAGATTACATAGGCGCGGCTCTGTTACAGAGAGCGCCTTTCGTGAGTAAACCACCCGCAATCGTTGGCGGGACTGGATAAGGAGAATATGATGTCGAACGTTTCCATGCAGTTTCCTGATGGCTCGGTGCGCGAATATGATGCCGCAACAACCGGTGCCGAACTCGCCGAATCGATTTCCAAATCACTTGCCAAGAAAGCCGTGGCTTACGCCGTAGACGGTACCGTGCGTGATCTTTCAGATCCGCTTGGCGCTTCCGGTGCAATCGAAATTTTGACCCGTGAAGATCCACGTGCGCTTGAACTGATCCGTCACGATACGGCGCACGTTCTGGCCGAAGCTGTGCAGGAGCTTTTTCCGGGAACGCAGGTTACAATCGGTCCAGTCATTGAGAACGGCTTTTATTACGACTTTGCGCGGAATGAACCTTTCACGCCCGATGATCTGCCGGTGATTGAAAAGAAGATGCGCGAAATTATTCAGCGCAACAAGCCATTCACCAAGCAGGTGTGGTCGCGCGAGAAGGCCAAGCAGGTTTTTGCCGATAAGGGCGAAAGCTACAAGGTCGAACTCGTTGACGCGATCCCTGAAGGTCAGGATCTGAAAATCTACAATCAGGGCGAATGGTTCGATCTTTGCCGCGGTCCGCATATGGCGTCCACGGGCCAGATCGGCAATTCATTCAAGCTGATGAAGGTTGCTGGTGCCTACTGGCGCGGTGATGCCAACAATCCAATGCTGACCCGCATTTACGGTACGGCATTCGCCAATGATGCCGATCTCAACGCTTATCTTCATATGCTTGAAGAAGCGGAGAAGCGCGATCACCGCCGTCTGGGTCGTGAAATGGACCTGTTCCATTTCCAGGAAGAGGGTCCGGGCGTTGTTTTCTGGCACGCCAAAGGCTGGCGCATGTTCCAGACGCTCGTCGCTTATATGCGCCGTCGTCTCGACAGTCATGGCTATCAGGAAGTCAATGCACCGCAGGTGCTGGACAAGTCGCTTTGGGAGACATCCGGTCACTGGGGTTGGTATCGCGACAACATGTTCAAGGTGACTGTTGCCGGTGATGATACCGACGATGATCGCGTGTTTGCATTGAAGCCTATGAACTGCCCAGGTCACGTTCAGATATTTAAGCATGGTCTTAAGTCTTACCGCGATCTGCCTATAAAGCTTGCAGAATTTGGTAATGTGCATCGCTACGAACCATCGGGGGCATTGCATGGCCTGATGCGTGTGCGTGGCTTCACGCAGGACGATGCGCATGTGTTCTGTACCGAAGAGCAGATGGCTGCTGAATGCCTGCGCATCAACGATCTCATTTTGTCGGTCTATAAAGATTTCGGCTTCAAGGAGATCACGATCAAGCTTTCGACGCGTCCTGAAAAGCGCGTTGGTTCGGATGAATTGTGGGATCGCGCTGAAAGCGTGATGATGACGGTTCTTGAGCAGATCAAGGAACAGTCGGACGACATCAAGACTGGCATTCTGCCAGGTGAGGGTGCGTTCTACGGTCCGAAATTCGAATATACGCTGAAAGATGCGATTGGCCGTGAATGGCAGTGCGGAACGACACAGGTTGATTTCAACCTGCCGGAACGTTTTGGCGCTTTCTACATCGACAGCAATTCGGAAAAGACGCAGCCGGTGATGATCCATCGCGCGATCTGCGGTTCAATGGAGCGTTTTCTCGGCATTCTGATCGAAAACTTCGCCGGTCACATGCCGCTGTGGTTTGCTCCGGTTCAGGTTGTTGTTGCGACGATTACCTCAGAAGCCGATGGCTATGCTGCGGAAGTTGCAGCCAAACTCAAGGCGGCAGGCTTGCAGGTCGTGACTGACACACGCAACGAGAAGATCAACTATAAGGTTCGCGAACATTCGGTTCAGAAGGTTCCGGTGATTCTCGTTTGCGGTATGCGTGAAGCGGAAGAAAAGACGGTTAATATGCGTCGTCTTGGCTCGCGCGATCAGGAATCCATGACGCTGGATGAAGCGATTGCTCGTCTGAGCGAAGAGGCAACACCGCCAGATCTCCTGCGTCTGCGCAACGCATAAACAAAAAGGCCCACTTCAAGTGGGCCTTTTCGCAATTTTACTGGAAATGCTTTAGTCCTGAGCGGCGTCGTTGTCTGTCAGTGCTTCCGACTCGCGGTTGGCGATGACTTCCACTTCTTCATTGTGGCCCGAGGTCACTTTGAAGTCGCGCTGATAAATTCGGTCTTTGTTTTTCGCGATGGCGACATAGTCACCCTCGATGAGAACCATCGATGAATAAGCGCCTGCGCTTTCACGAACCACATCACCCGAAGCATTGAGTATCGACCATGACGTGTCAGCGAGCGCTTCACCGCCTTTTTCACGCACCAGTTTTAGAATGACTTCCGCAGCGCGATGTTGAACTGTGGCTTCTGTCAGTTTGCCTGCCTCGACCCGAATATCGGCGCGGATTATCGCATTGGCCGTGCCATAATTGGAGACAACGTGATAAGTGCCGCTGTTTAGCCGGATGATAGTATCCGGTTTTACATCGGGAACGATCAGCGAGCGTTCACTATTGTCCTCATCGGCATAGATAGAGAAGCGAACAAGGTCGCTTTTGATTTTGCCGGCATCCGGCAGGACGGCGCTTAGCTTCATTCCGCCAGCATCAAGCGTCATGACTTCATGACGAATGCCATTGGTGAGCGTAATGCGCTTGGTTGCGCCTGCACGGCCATATGCGGCATGAACCAGATAACTGCCTTCTGGCAGGTTGAAAACCGCGCTGCCACCCTTTGACGATGCAATCAGCGCCAATTGCCCGTCCGGGCCAACCTCTGGCGCAAAAACACGCCAGACAAGCCCAGAGGGTATATCCGGCCCATCTTGATTAAGACGGGCTTTCAGATCAAGCTCACTGGTTTTAACGAGAGGGTTGTTTTCAGGGCTGGACGGATTTGCATAGGGACTGAGTTTTGGCAGGTCGAGCTTTGGCTGCGGGAGGTCAGGCAGGCCGATTGTGCCGTTAATGTCCTGCGCAAGTGCCGGTGACGATGCAATCAGGGCAAGCGAAACAGCCGCTACAAGTGCCTTGCTGCGTGATAATTTCGTATGCTTTTTCTGAAACAGGTCTGAGCGATCTGACATGGTGATGTTTTGCACTCAAGCGCATGGCAAATTCAAGGCTAAACTGACCGTTGTGTTTCAAATTTATCATTGCGCCTGACGCATCGTCATTGATTTTAGGCTTTACACCTTCATGATGTCGCGCGAGAAGAAGTCGCCTCCATTGAAGTGGAGCGATTTATGCAGATTTGAGCGATGAGGTTTCCCCCCGTGACACATCCGGTCTTTGAGTTTCTGGCGCAGCGCAGTTCCACGCCGATTTCCGCGATTTCCGAGCCAGCGCCGCAAGGTGCTGAGCTTGACGAATTGCTGAAAGTTGCAGCCCGCGTGCCTGATCATGGCCGTCTGACGCCATGGCGCTTCATCCTGTATCGCGGTGATGTGCGCCATCAGGTTGGTGCATATCTTGCCAAGCGCGCTGAGGAGCGGGAAGGGCCGTTGCCCGATAGCCGCAGGGATCAGGAGCGCGCGCGTTTTGCACGTGCGCCATTGGTTGTTGGTGTTATCTCCTCACCGGTGGCGCATGAGCGTATCCCGGAATGGGAGCAGTTTCTTTCAGCTGGTGCGGTAGCCATGAACCTTTGCACGGCAGCCAATGCGCTCGGCTATGCAACGAACTGGATTACCAACTGGTATTCGGATGATGCACCGGCTCGCGCCTATCTCGGCCTTTCGCCAGACGAGCGGGTTGCGGGTTTTGTTCATGTTGGAACAGCGAAAAACAAAATGCCGGAACGCCCGCGTGCAGATATGGATAAGATTGTGTCCGATTATAATGGCCCGTGGTCATCTTGATGTTGAATATTAGCAAACTTGCTTAAACGCTGGAAAACCCGATGTTTTATGAACCACAATCAGGTCATAATCTGCCTCATAATCCATTCAAGGCGATCGTTGCACCACGCCCCATCGGCTGGATCGGAACACGTTCAAAGACGGGGGCCGTAAACCTCGCACCCTATTCCTTTTTCAATGCAGTATGTGACACGCCGCCGATGATCATGTTTTCATCCAGCGGGGTGAAAGACAGCGTGACATTTATTGAGGAAACGGGTGAATTTACAGCCAGTCTGGTCAGTGATCATCTTAAAGAGCATATGAATGCAACATCGGTAAATGCCCCGCGCGGTATCAGCGAGTTTTCATATGCCGGACTGACTGCCGCCCCAAGCAAGCTCATCGCAGCGCCCTTTGTACAAGAGGCCTATGCGGCCCTTGAATGTGTGGCCGTTGAAGTTCAAAATTTGCAGGACAAAGAGGGCAGGCGAACCGATAATTACATGGTGATCGGCGAAGTTGTTGGTGTTCACATTGATGAATCCGTGCTGACAGACGGCCTGTTCGACATCCGAAAAGCCAAGCCGGTAACACGCCTTGGCTATATGGATTATGCGACCACGCAAGAGGTCTATCAGATGACCCGCCCAAAATGGGTAGATAAGTCGTGAGGAAAGGGGCTGATTAAAGCCCCTTTTTCTTCGCCTCGACCCAAATGGCTTCCATATCATCAAGCTGGGCTGATTCGAGATTGCCACCGGATTCTTTGAGCGATTTTTCGATATAATCGAAGCGGCGCTTGAACTTGTCATTGGTGGCGATCAATGCGGTTTCGGGGTCGATTTCCAGATGCCTGCCGAGGTTGACCATCGCGAAAAGAAGATCGCCATATTCCTCCTGAATATGGGCCTTGTCGTGAGATGCCATTGCCTCTTTGAGTTCTGCGGTTTCCTCGGCAATCTTGTCAAGGATGGGGGCTGCTTCAGACCAGTCGAAGCCAACCTTGGCAGCTTTTTGCTGGAGCTTTAATGCGCGCAACAGGGCAGGGAAGGCCTTCGGAATATCATCTAGATAGCGGGTTTTCTCGACCGTTTCCAAACCAAGCTTTGCGCGGCGTTCTGCGCGCTCTGCTTTTTCCTCAGCCTTGATGCGGTTCCATGATCCCTTGGCCAGGCCTGCGCTTCTGGCTTCTTCATCGCCAAATACATGCGGGTGGCGACGGATCATTTTGCGCGTGATGGCTTCGACCACATCACCAAAGGCGAACTGGCCCTGTTCTTCCGCCATGCGCGAATGAAACACCACCTGCAACAACAGATCACCAAGCTCTTCGCGCAAATCATCCACATCATCGCGTTCGATGGCGTCGAGAACCTCATAGACCTCTTCAAGCGTATAGGGTGCAATCGATTGCGATGTCTGTTCAACGTCCCATGGGCAGCCAGTTTCTGGATTGCGCAGGGCGATCATGATTTCGAGAAGACGGTCAATATTGCGGGAAGGTTCCATCTTCGCTCCATAAAAAGTGATGAGGCACTGTTCGGGTAATTTGCGAGAATTGTATGGACCGGGTTGCAGTCCGCTTCGGTTTTGGCATAGTCAGCACAAAGACCGGGATCGCATATCAAGGCGATATGTTCAACAAGCAGGTATTGAGAGAATGACGATTCTTGTAACGGGTGGTGCCGGATATATCGGTTCGCATACATGCGTGCAGTTGATTGAAGCTGGCCATGATGTTGTTGTGGTCGATAATTTTGATAACAGCAGCCCGGAATCACTCCACCGTGTAGAGAGAATTACCGGCCGGGCACCGATCCGTGAGCCGGGCGACATTCGGGATCGTGCGCTTCTTGAACAGATTATTAAGCGCCATAAATGCACGGCCGTTATTCATTTTGCTGGCCTCAAGGCCGTTGGTGAATCGAACGAAAAGCCGCTGCATTATTACGATTGCAATGTGGTTGGCACGCTGCGTTTGTTGCAGGCAATGGAAGCGACGGGTGTTAAGACACTTGTTTTCAGCTCGTCGGCAACGGTTTATGGCGAACCGGAAAAGCTGCCGATTACCGAAGACCAGCCACTTTCTGCGACTAATCCTTATGGGCGGACAAAGCTGATCATCGAAGAGATGCTGCGCGATCTTTATAACAGTGATAAGAGCTGGAAAATTGCCATTTTGCGCTATTTCAATCCGGTAGGTGCGCATGAAAGCGGTCTGATCGGTGAAGATCCCAAAGGGATTCCAAACAATCTGATGCCGATCATTGCGCAGGTGGCAACCGGTCGCCGCGAAAAGCTCCATATCTGGGGCAATGATTACGATACGCCCGATGGCACCGGCGTGCGTGATTATATTCATGTGGTTGATCTTGCGGCCGGACACCTGAAAGCACTGAAAAAGCTGGATGAACCGACGTGTTTCTCTGTCAATCTCGGGACAGGGCACGGCTACAGTGTTCTTGATGTGGTTAAGGCTTTTGAGCACGTCTCAAACCGTGAGATCAAATATGAGCTTTCACCGCGCCGTCCCGGTGATGTGGCAGAATGCTATGCTGACCCGGCTTTTGCGCGTGATTTTCTTGGCTGGACTGCTCAGAAGGATTTGCGCGAAATGTGCAAAGACATGTGGAACTGGCAATCGAAGAATCCTGACGGATACAATGTAGATTGATTTTTCAAAGCCGCTCGCTTTGGTGGAATTATGTTGCAAACTCCCTGAAAAGTGAACGGATCAGCCCTCCAGCCTGTCCTTTCGTGTTGTGCCTGCTTTTGATGGGGCTATTACAAGCGGGAAATAATTGCTCATGATGAAAGCGCCCCAACCCATTCGAAACGAGGGCTTTCAGATTGATGCGCTGAAGGACTGACGAGATAATGCGTTTTCTACCCGATAAGTTCACCTGCATGTTGATCGCAACGATTGTGCTTGCATCAGTCCTTCCTGTGCAGGGTGATTTTGCTGTTTGGTTTGCCATTGCGACCAAGGTCGCGGTGGGGCTTTTGTTCTTCCTTCATGGTGCGCGGCTATCGCGTGAAGCCGTCATTGCCGGTGTCATTCACTGGAGGCTGCATCTGGTGGTAGGCTGCGCAACATTCGTTCTTTTCCCAATTCTGGGACTTGTTGCTGGCTGGACAATTCCGGGGCTCGCGCAGTCTCCGTTTTACCTTGGTATTCTTTATCTCTGTGTGTTGCCGTCCACTGTGCAATCATCCATCGCTTTTACGTCAATGGCTGGCGGTAATGTGTCGGCAGCGATTGTTTCGGCGTCCGCATCCAATATTTTCGGTATGTTTCTGACACCATTGCTGGTGGGATTGCTTTTTGCTGTTAAAGGCAGCGGTGGAATTTCGATCGATGCGCTCCAGTCGATTTTGCTGCAATTGCTTGCGCCCTTTGTGCTGGGGCAGATTTTGCAGCCATGGATCGGTCATTTCATGCGTCGCCATAGCAAAGCGCTTGGTTTTGTCGATCGCGGTTCCATCCTTATGGTCGTCTATCTGGCTTTCAGCGAGGCCATTGTTGAAGGCCTTTGGCGCACGGTTTCGTGGAATGATCTCGGCGTGATGTTTGGTGTGAATATAATGCTTCTGGTCATCGTGATGCTGGCGACGTGGTATGGCAGCAAGTGGCTGGGCTTTCATCGTGCCGATCGTATCACCATCATGTTCTGCGGCTCCAAAAAGAGCCTTGCCAGTGGTGCACCCATGGCAAGCGCCATCTTTGCAGGTGCGAATGTTGGCAGTGTCGTGCTGCCGCTGATGCTGTTTCACCAAATTCAGCTTATGGCCTGCGCTGTTATTGCGCGCAGGCTTGCAGAGCATAAACCCAGCGCCACGATAAAAGCAGCTGCTGCGGAGTAGGGGCCTTCGCGCATTATCTTTTTGCGGTTTGCTTGTCATACCGGGAAAGAAAATCTACAGAGAAATTCCAATCGGTCGTGTCGGGAAAGGCAAGTTTTATGGCGGACAAGAACAAAGAGACTTTCGATCAGGAAGCGCTTGCAGAAGCCTATAATCTCGCGCTTTCGCTCGAAAAATCCGGCGATCTGGATGCTGCGGCCAAAGCTTATGAGGACGTGTTGCGCATTGATCCCGATGATCATGGTGGTGCTGCGGTCCGCCTCGCAAGCATGGGGCGCGGATCCGTTCCGCCAAAAGCGCCGGATGCCTATGTGTCGACGTTGTTTGATCAGCATGCAGAGATGTTCGACACAATTCTTGTCGATCAGCTTGGCTATGATGTGCCATTGCAGTTGCGTGAAATGCTTCTCGAAATGGATGAAGAGTTTCAGGCGGAACGCATGCTGGATCTTGGCTGCGGCACCGGGCTTTCAGCCGATGCGCTTGATGATATGGCCGAACACAAGACTGGCGTTGATATCTCTGAAAACATGATCGAAGTTGCTTATGACAAAGGCGATTATGATGCGCTTTTTGTGGGCGAAGCCGTCAAGTTTCTTGAAAACACGCAGGAAGACGCCTGGGATTTGATCGTCGCGACCGATGTGCTGCCTTATATGGGGGAACTCGAAGCGTTTTTTGCGGGCGTTGCCAGGCATCTTAAGGCAGACGGATATTTCTGCTTCTCCAGCGAAACGCAAAGCGATGCGCGATTTGCGGATCGTCACTTCATGGTTGGTGATTTCCAGCGTTTTGCACATGCACAGTCTTATGTCCGCTCGCAGTTGTCTGAGCATGGAATGGACTGCATTCGCTGCGAAGATATCACTGTGCGCAGTGAGCAAGGCTCGCCAGTACCAGGGCATCTTTATATCGCTAAACGCCGCTAAAACGGCATGATGATACGTCCGGTTGTTCCATAATCCATATTATGCAATTCAATCTTATGACGGCAATATACAGATGCGACACATGGGCAAATTAGAGATGCGACCTTTCTAGGCCGCTTGAGTTTATAAGAATATACTCATACATAGCTCATGGTATTGAGCTTGCAGATTATTTTATGGAGAGGATGAGTTTCATGGGTAAAATTTCAGTCTTGCTGATCGCAATGCTAATCATGGCGGGATGCACAACTTCAGAGAAAGACGTCAGTATCGGAACTGTTGCTGGTGCCGCGATCGGCGGAATCGCTGGAGGTGGCCGTGGCGCACTGATTGGTGCCGGAGCGGGTGCGATTGGTGGTTTACTTGTTCGCAATCTGCGCAACGGTAAATGCGAATACAGAAACAGCCGTGGCCAGATTTACACTGCACGCTGCCGTTAAAATAATAGCAAGGCAGGGCTTTAATGGCCCTGCCCTGTACATGGATTTTATAAAAAACAATACCCTTTAATTTGCATATTTTACGAACGGTATATTTTATGACCGACATCAATGCGATTGCCGGTTGGGGTCTTCAATACGAATGTTCGCAGGTCAAAGCCCTTATCCTGCAAGGCCTTTAGCAGGTTCTGTTTGATCGCAATCATTTCTCTTATTACGGATTTCAACAGGGCTGCTGATTGTCGATCTAAGACCAAAGCATGCGTGTAATCGTTGTTGACTTGCGCTATTACCCCCATGCGCCGAATCCGATCGTCAGCTTAAATGCTTCGCGCACCGGAGAGTGTTGTTTCCGGCCTAAAGCCGGTCTCCAAGGAAGGTAGATTACATGTTGGAAGCACGTATCAGGAACGCATCCCTGCGTGATAAGATCATTACGGCAGAACAAGCTGCCAGCCTGATCAAAGATGGCATGATTATAGGCATGAGCGGGTTTACGCGTTCAGGTGATGCCAAGGCAGTTCCTTTAGCGATGGCGGCGCGTGCTGCAAATGATCCATTCCAGATCACCTTGATTACCGGCGCGTCCCTTGGCCATGATGTCGATAAGGTGCTGACCGAAGCCCATGTGCTTGCGCGTCGCATGCCTTTTCAGGTGGATCGTACTTTGCGTGCCGCAATCAATCGCGGTGAAGTCATGTTCATTGATCAGCATCTCTCGGAGACGGTCGAACAATTGCGTTCGAACCAGATCGGCCCCATTGACTACGCCGTGGTCGAAGCCCTGGCGATCACTGAAAATGGCGGCATTATTCCAACGACATCCATTGGTAACTCTGCGAGCTTCGCAATTCTGGCCGATAAGGTCATTGTCGAGGTTAATCTCAATCAGCCACTGGCGCTTGAGGGATTGCACGACATCTATATTCCAACGAAGCGCCCTTCCCGCGATCCAATTCCGGTGACGGCCTGCGACAGCCGTGTTGGCCTGCCCTATATTCCGATTCCGCCTGAGAAGATCGCCGGCATTGTTATCACCCATGAGAACGACAGCGCCTCGACGGTGGAACCTGCCGATGGCGAAACCATTGCCATTGCTTCGCATCTCATCGAGTTTCTTCTCAAAGAAGTCGATGCAGGTCGCCTTGATCTGACACTCAATCCTTTGCAGGCAGGTATTGGTACAATTGCCAATGCTGTTCTCAATGGCTTTGTGGATAGTCCGTTTCATAATCTGCGGATGTATAGTGAAGTGCTGCAAGACAGCACTTTCGATCTTTTCGATGCTGGCAAACTCGATTACGCCTCCGGCTCATCCATCACGTTAAGTCCTGCCTGTGGCGAGCGCGTGTTTAGTAATATTGACCGCTATCGCGACAAGCTGATTTTACGCCCTCAGGAAATCAGCAATCACCCGGAAGTTATTCGTCGTCTTGGCATCATCGGCATCAATACCGCGCTTGAGTTTGACATCTACGGCAATGTGAATTCCACCCATGTCGATGGCACACATATGATGAACGGGATCGGCGGTTCCGGTGATTTTGCGCGTAATGCCTACATTTCAATATTTGTCAGCAAGTCCGAAGCGAAGAATGGCGCCATATCGTCTATCGTGCCGATGGTCACCCATGTCGATCACACCGAGCATGATGTCGATATTCTTGTGACAGAACAAGGGCTGGCCGATCTACGCGGGCTTGCACCACGTGAACGGGCACGGCTTATTATCAATAATTGCGCGCACCCGGATTATCGCGACCAGCTCAATGATTATTTTGAACGTGCTTGCAACAGAGGCGGTCACACCCCTCACCTGCTTGAAGAAGCATTTAGCTGGCATGACCGGCGTAAGCAGACGGGTTCGATGCAAAAATAACGGCTGTGTATTTGGAGTGCCGATTTGATTGAATCAGATCGGCTTTCCTTTCATTCCGGTCGAAATCTGCTCTCATCGGCGGCATAAGTCGCCGATTTCCTTTCGTAAATGACTGGAACCTTATTCTGATAGGAACGTTAACCGGCATATCATCTTTGCAACAGGATGATGGAGATTGGGGACAGTTATTGGCTCGGAAACGGGCCGCGCTTCCCATTATCATACCGCTCTGTTCGGCCTCCAGATGGAACGGTCGCCGAAAGAGTTAAGAAACATCCGTTCCGGGAAGGGTCCGACTGCTTATGTCTATCCTCATTAGCCTTCTGATAACAATTCTGGTTATCTTTCTCGTCCTTTACCTCATCAATATGCTACCGCTTGATGGGAAAGTGAAACAGATCGCCCAGGTGATTGTCATTATTATCGGTATCGTATCGCTCTTGAAATATCTGGCAGTCTTTTAGAGCATTCCAAGCCAAAGGGCGAAGTGGGTTTGCGTGGGATAATGGGTGAACCCAAACAGAAAGAGCACGCCCGTTGATTCAGTCAGATCGAACCGCGCCAGAGCGCGTTTCGATTTTCTTGAATCCGATATTTGCTCTAAATCATTCTATTTTAAGCATAATTTTATTGGCTTTTGTTTCGCTTCAGTCGGGTTGTGCGCCGATGTGAAAAATTACAGCAAATGTTATTTCTTTTAAAGATTGTTGTCTCAAGACGAATCTATGAGTAAGATATTGATGATGCACTACTTTAGATTGTGTTTTTAATGGCACACATATATAAATAATTGTATTCGTGCAGGAATGTAGCTTTTATCAAAATGTTGCACCTCCTATAAGGCCTCTGAGGGCGCGTTTCGGGCTGATTGTATCGGGGGCGTGTTCGGATTTTATTTCAGCGCGCAACTTGTCTGGTCGCAATGGGATCAGAAATTAGTCCTATGGACTGGTTTCTCAGCATCGGCGGTTGGCGTTTCGGGGCTGTGCACTAACGATCTAGTCTGTTCATACAGGGTTCAGCAACAGACACCTAAAATATCTTCATAGGGTTGGGGGATTTCATAGATATGAAGACGGTTTTATGGAAGGCAGCGTTCATAACGTTGTGTGTCGTTCTGTTTTCCTTAGCAACCAGCTTTGTTGTCGGATTCTTTTTCGGTTCACTGCCGGGACGGGCAGCTATCAGCCTGAGTGCAGGCATTCCGATAGTTACCGCCTTCCCTTCGCTTGTTTATATTTTCTATCATTATAGCAAACTTCAGGATGCCTATGCGCAGCTTGAAAAAGCGCATACCGAATTGCAGGCGCGCTCGCGCGTTGATCATATGACTGGATTGCTCAACCGCGAAGCACTGTTCGACGCTATGAAAATCAGCCGCTCGCGCATTGAAAATGGAACTTTGCTTGTCATCGATGCCGATCATTTTAAAGCAATCAATGATACATTCGGGCATAGTGTGGGTGATCGTGCACTCAAGCTGATTGCATTTGCGCTTCAAAATGTGACGCGCAAGGGTGATCTTGTCGGGCGTATTGGTGGCGAGGAGTTTTGCGTTTTTCTTCCCGGGGCTACGGGAGAAACAGGTATGCGCGTTGCGCAGAGAATACGTTCAGAGGTGGAAAACACACCGTTCCATGCCACCGAATATCAGATATACCCGCTGACAATCAGTATCGGTGTGGCATCTGCGCCAAAGAATGAATCCAATTCTCAGGTGTTGAGCCGGGCTGACCGTTGCCTTTATATGGCCAAGCAGCGCGGTCGAAATTGCGTGGTGTTTGATGAAGAAAGCGGACGTATTACAAGCGCGTCTGTCGTTTCAATCACCAACGGACGCGAAGTCGCGCGGGGCTAACCTTATTCCCACGCTATCACTTCTTCTTCCGACCAGCCGACAGGCACAAATCCCATTCTCTGGTAAAGCTGCAACGCGCGTGGACTGTCGAGCGTGTTGGTGTGAATTGAAATTTTTTGCGGCTCATGTGACCACGCCGTGGAAATCGCTTCATTGAGAAAGAATTTTCCCAGTCCCCGCCCCTGATAATCCGGCATGAGGCCAAAGTAGAGAATTTCAGCCGTTTCGGGTAAGGCAGCGAGATTGATCTCCAAAAGACCGGCCGGATTGCCATCGACATAGAGAACGTGAATTTCGGTGGTTTCGGCGTGAATTGCTTCGGCCACTTCTGCATCATTTTGCACGCGTCGCATCATCCAATGATGCTGACGCCCGATTTGTTCATAAAGGTAGCGATAGAAATGCACGGGCATTTCGGTCGATCGCATGATGGCAAGGCGCACACCAGATGGCACCGGAACAGACAGTGACGACCGTGCCGTCATTTCCAGATGGGTTACTCTGGCGGTAAGCTTTTTTTGTGGCATTTTATTCTGCTTCGCCGGTCACGACAGGCGTATCCTGCCTGCTGCCCCACTCGCTCCAGGATCCATCATAAAGCCGATTGTCTTCATGGCCAAGCGAGGTCAGCGCGAGGGTGATGACCGCAGCCGTCACGCCGGAGCCGCAGCTTGTAATAACAGGTTTGTTGAGGTCGACACCGGCACTGCGAAAAATTTCGCGAAGGCTGTCGAGGCTCTTGAGTTGACCGTTTTCAGACAACGATCCAACGGGAACGTTGCGTGCGCCCGGCATATGACCGGAGCGCATCCCTTCCCGCGGCTCTGCATCGCGGCCCGTGAAACGGCCAGCCGCCCGCGCATCGGCGATCTGAGAGCTGCGTTCATCGACGATTTTGCTCATTTCTGCAAAATCAACGACCTTGGCCGCATCGAATGAAGGCGTGAAAACTGTTGCAGCGATTTTTGTCACTTCATCGGTGACGGGGAAGTTTGCTGCTTTCCAGCCATCAAAACCGCCATCGAGAACCAGAACGTTCTTCACGCCCATCACGCGGAACATCCACCAGACGCGCGGTGCGGAGAACATGCCGGGACCGTCATAAACAACAATGGTTTCATCTGCCGTGATGCCCATTGCACCGACATGGCGCGCAAAAAGCTCTGGTGAGGGCAAGGTATGGGGAAGGCCTGAATCCTTGTCGGCAATCACGTCCTGATCGAAGAAGACGGCACCCGGAATGTGCGCTGCATCATATTCATCGCGTCCGTTACGACCGGCTGCGGGCAAATACCACGATGCATCCACGATTGCGAGGCCCGGCTCGCCCAGTCGGGCTTTCAGATCATCGCGGGAAATAACAAATGCGCTTTTGTCGGACATGATTGCTCCTGAAATTCTCAAGCTTGCGGTGCATTGCCAAATCGAATGCGGAAGCGGCGGTTTTCCTTGCCCTTCTTTTCGATCTTGCCGATGTGGATTTCACCCACTTCCTGTGTTTGAGAAACGTGTGTGCCGCCGCAAGGTTGCGAATCCACCGAACCATTTTCGCCGATAACCACCAGACGCAAATGTCCCGTGCCAACAGGCGGACGTACATTCTTTGATTTCACAATATCAGGATTGGCCAGAAATTCCTCGTCGGTAATCCAGCGCAGCGTAACGGGATCATTGGCTTTGACCATTTCCATGAGTTTTTCTGTCACCAGTTCCTTGGTATAGCTCGCATCTGGCAAATCGAAATCGACACGGCTTTCCTCTTCACCAACTGCGGCACCGGTAATTGGAAACGGACATGCGACAGAAAGAAGATGGCAGGCCGTATGCATACGCATCAGCTTGTAGCGGCGCTCCCAATTGAGTTGCAGAACCAGCTTCTCGCCAATTTCGGGCACCGCCTGCCCTTCGACTGGCACATGGATGATTTCATTTTTGCTTTCGCCGGTCACAGTTGCAGCAATTTCAATGCGCGAGCCATCGGCACGTTCAAAATAGCCCGTATCTCCCGGCTGTCCGCCGGACGTGGCATAAAAATTTGTCTGATCAAGAATGATGCCGCCGGACTCTGTCAGGGCAAGGACCGAACCCTCCGCGCTTTTAAGATATGCATCTTCGCGGAACAGTGCTTCAGTCTCGTATGCCATGATTATCCCTCGTATGGTATTTCAATCTCGGTTTTTGTTTCAAGCCAGCCCGGCACGGGCAAGTCTTTTCCCCGCAGGAAAGCCGGATTGAACAGCTTGGACTGGTAACGATTACCATAGTCGCAAAGCACCGTCACGATTGTGTGGCCCGGACCGAGGTCTTTTGCAAGGCGGATTGCACCGGCAATATTAATACCCGATGAGCCACCGAGGCAAAGCCCTTCCTCTTGCACCAGATCAAACAGAATATCGAGTGCGTCGGCATCGCCAATGCGATAGGAAAAATCAGGCGTAAAACCTTCGAGATTGGCCGTAATACGCCCCTGCCCGATGCCTTCGGTGATGGAATCGCCTTCCGATTTCAGTTCGCCCGTCGTGTAAAAGGAATAAAGGGCTGCGCCATAGGGATCAGCGAGAGCGATCTTGATATTCGCATTCTTGTCCTTGAGGCCAAAGGCCGTGCCTGCGAGTGTGCCACCCGAACCGACAGCCGAGACAAAACCATCGACCTTGCCATTGGTATCACGCCAGATTTCCTGTGCTGTGGTTTCAATATGTGCGTTGCGATTGGCCACATTATCGAATTGATTGGCCCAGATAGCACCATTGGGTTCGGTTTTGGCGAGTTGTTCAGCCAGGCGGCCCGACAAACGCACATAATTGTTCGGATTGCGATAGGGTGCTGCTGGAACTTCAATCAGTTCCGCACCCAGCAGACGCAAGGCATCCTTCTTTTCCTGGCTTTGCGTTTCAGGAATAACGATTACAGTGCGATAGCCAAGCGCCTTGGCAACAAAGGTGAGGCCGATGCCGGTGTTTCCTGCCGTGCCTTCAACAATAACGCCACCGGGCTTGAGAAGTCCGCGTTTTTCGGCATCACGGATAATATAGAGCGCTGCGCGATCCTTGACCGACTGACCGGGATTGAGAAATTCAGCCTTGCCATAGATTTCGCAACCAGTGATTTCAGAAGCCTTTTTCAAGCGGATGAGTGGTGTATTGCCGATAGCATCGAGTGCTGAATTGAGCATGGCTTCCGTTCCTTCTGGTTGAGAGGAAACTACGGGGAAGCATGACGTTCTTCAAGCAACCGGGGAATAATTTTCCAGGTGAAATTGCAATGACGAACTCAACAATCCAGCTAAAACGAAAAAACCGCCCCGTTAAGGGCGGCTTTTAGAAAAACGTGTGCTGCGATTAAGCAGCGCGCTGGCCGCCACCGCCGCCACCTGGACGACGCTTGCGATGGAATGGACGCTTTGGCTTTGCAGCCGCTTCGCCGTTTGCTGGCTTTGGTGCTGGCGTTGAACGATTTTCGCCAGACTTGGCCATCTTGTTGGCCGGACGACGATGCTTCTGTGGCACGCTGTGCGATCCGGGTTTACGATCCGAACGTGGTTTGTCTTCAGCATCATCAAACTTTGGCGCCGGTGCTGGTGCGAGCTTGACGGGCGCTTCCTTGATGGTGAGCTTGCTGCGCGTGACGCGTTCAACGGCACGAAGCTTTGTATCTTCCGTTGCAGCATCATAAAGCGTGATCGATGCGCCGCTTGCGCCGTTACGGCCCGTACGGCCAATGCGGTGCACATAGGTTTCCGGCTCGTCCGGCAGGTCATAATTGACCACATGGCTAATGCCCGGAACGTCAATGCCGCGTGCGGCGATGTCGGTTGCAACCAGAATGCGCAATGTGCCATCGCGGAAGCCGTTCAGCGCGCGCTGGCGGGCGTTCTGTGATTTGTTGCCGTGGATCGCTGCAACATCGAAACCGTCACGTTCGAGATGACGCACAACCGCATCGGCACCGTGCTTTGTACGGGTGAACACGATAACGGATTTCATGGTCTTGTCGCCCAGAAGACCGGAGAGCAGACGACGCTTTTCCTTGGTTGGAACAGGGTGCCCAACCTGAGTTATTTCAGCCGCTGTTGTGCCCTGTGGAGCCACTTCAACGCGAACCGGATCACGCAGCAGGCTCTGTGCGAGTGCTGCGATTTCCTTTGGCATGGTTGCCGAGAAAAGTGCGGTCTGACGGTTTTTGTGCGTGCCCTTGGCAATGCGCTTCACATCATTGATGAAGCCCATATCAAGCATACGGTCAGCTTCATCGAGAACCAACCAACGGGTTTCCGAAAGATCAATGCAGTTCTCACGCACCAGGTCAGTCAGACGGCCAGGTGTTGCGATGAGAACATCAACGCCGCCCTGCATGCGCTTGATCTGGCTCAGGCGCGATACGCCGCCGAGAACGAGCGCAGTCGAAATATGCGCCTGCTTGGCAACGGTACGGATCGTTTCTTCGATCTGCACGGCCAGTTCGCGGGTTGGTGCAAGGATCAGCGCGCGTGCCGTCTTACCCTTGCGCTTGTCGCCAAGCCCAATGATTTTCTGCAGGATCGGCAGGCTGAAGGCAGCGGTCTTGCCGGAACCTGTCTGTGCGATGCCTAAAATATCGCGACCTTCCAGCTGATGCGGAATGGCCTGTGTCTGGATCGGCTTTGGCTCGGTCATACCAGCAGCTTCAACGCCTTTAAGGAGTACGCCAGTAACGCCAAGAGCGGCAAAGCCGCCAATGTTTTCAGTAGTCAATTTAAACTCTTTCGGCGGCACCGCAAAATTGCAGTCCGCTTTAAAACTTCGGACAAGCGCAACTTGCCGAAAAATAGCTTTGTGATGATACGACGGGACGCCGGAAACATCCGGTCGACTTGCGCTGCCGTGCCCGAAACCAGTCGGGTCTCCCCTGCTCTCAGACCATTCTGACTGCAAGAGGCGAGACGCAACAAGTCCGATTCCGGGAAGGCTGAAACAGTTCAGCCCATGCGCCTGAGCAGGCATATGGGGCGTTTTACCCCAAAAAGCAAATGATTTTTATTTAATGCTTTGTCAGATGATGAAATCTGCAAGCACCTGATTGTCCGTTATATCCTGATAGGCCCATCCGGCTTCGGCAAATTTCTTTTCGAGAATTTTGAAGTTCGCCGCATTCTTGGTTTCAATGCCGATCAGGACGGAACCGAAATTGCGTGCGGATTTCTTCAAATATTCAAAGCGGGCCACGTCGTCTTCCGGACCGAGCAGATCAAGGAATGAGCGCAGTGCGCCGGGACGCTGTGGGAAGCGGAAGATGAAATATTTCTTCAGACCTTCATAGCGAAGCGCGCGTTCCTTGACGTCCGGCAGGCGTTCAAAGTCAAAATTGCCGCCTGACACGACGATAACAATGCGCTTGCCTTTAAGTTCGCTTTTCTTGAAATCTTTGAGCGCATCAATGCCAAGCGCGCCTGCGGGTTCAAGGACCACGCCTTCGATATTTAGCATTTCAACCATTGTCGAACATAGGCGGTTTTCTGGAACCGTGATGACAATATCTTTGTCGAAGCCTTTGAGAAGCTTGAAGTTTTCTTTGCCGATCTCTGCCACAGCTGCGCCATCGACAAAATTATCAACCTGACTGAGCTTGATCCGTTTGCCTGCTTCAAGGCTGCCTTTGAGGCTCGCAGCACCTTTAGGCTCGACAAAGCGGTAGGCAATTTTCCAGCCAAGGCCATCGAAATATTGGGTCACACCTGCCGACAAACCACCGCCGCCAACTGGCAAAAACACAAAATCCGGCTTTTTGCCATCCGGCAGCTGGCGCTCGATTTCGAGCGCAACAGTCGCCTGCCCTTCGATAATGCCAGCATGGTCAAAAGGCGGTACCATTACGCCCTTGTTTGCCTCCGCATAGTCTTGCGACGCGGCATAGCAGACATCGAAAATATCGCCGATGAGCTTGATTTCGATAAATTCTGCACCGAAAGCGCGGGTCTTGTCGATTTTCTGCTGCGGTGTTGTCACCGGCATGAATACCACGCCTTTACGACCGAAGTGTCGGCAAGCAAAGGCAAAACCCTGAGCGTGATTGCCTGCTGAGGCGCAGACAAATATCGCATTTTCGTCGGCAGTTTTCACCGCGCGTGAAATGAAGTTGAAGGCACCACGTATCTTATAGGAGCGAACCGGCGTCAGATCTTCGCGCTTGAGCCAAATTTCCGCGCCGTATTTCCGTGAAAGATAGTCATTGCGCTGCAATGGCGTCTCTGGAAAGAGCGCACGCATGGCAGTTTCAGCTTGAGCTACGGCTTTTACGAAGGCGTTCATCAATCAGCTTTCTGCATTCTCTTGAAGATTTGCGCATCGCTACATTGCTTTACTGTTTCAAACAAGCTTGAAACAGTAAACATGAGTAAAAACGCAATGTTTTATCAGGGAAGATAGGTGGTGCGGTCGGCGGGACTTGAACCCGCAAGCCTAAAAGGCGACGGATTTTAAGTCCGTTGCGTATACCAATTTCGCCACGACCGCAGCTGAGGAATTCTATGTCATGATTTGTAAAACAAATTCAAGCTGTTTTGAACGCTTACAACAACTGGTTTTGCTGACAGTGGATATTATTCAATAAATTGTTCGCAACGATTTTTTAGAATGTAAGCTCGTGTAAAAGTGAATGATCATATGCGGGCGCGTTAGTTTGAGAATTATAGAAAATCAGTTGCAGCTTGTGTCAGCCACGGATTAACTGTGATGAAACAGAATGGAGTCTGGGCATGACGACTATCCCGCAAAAAGCCGTTACCGCTGCAATGCTTGCCATTGGCGATGAGCTTCTCTCAGGGCGCACGAAAGACAAGAATATAGGCCATCTGGCCGAGGTTCTGACGGCCGCAGGAATTGATCTTAAAGAGGTTCGTATCGTTGCGGATGATGAAGATGCCATTGTTGCAGCCCTCAATGCGTTGCGTCCGGGATATGACTATGTCTTCACTTCCGGCGGCATTGGTCCGACCCATGACGACATCACTGCGGATGCCGTATCGCGCGCTTTTAATGTGCCTTGTATTTATGATGAAAAGGCGATGACCCTTCTGGCAGAAACTTATGCCAGACGTGATTTGGAGTTTACCGACTCTCGCAAGCGCATGGCGCGCATGCCTGACGGGGCAGAGCACATCGACAATCCCGTATCCACGGCGCCCGGTTTTCATATTGGCAATGTCTATGTCATGGCGGGGGTGCCTTTGGTCTTTCAGGCGATGCTCGACAATGTTCTTCCAACGCTTAAAACTGGCCGTAAGCTTTTGTCCAAAACTGTTCCCTGCCCGTTTGGCGAAGGCGTCATTGGCGCCCCTCTTTCGGCAATCCAGAAGGAAAATCCTGAAACGATTATCGGTTCTTATCCGAAATTCGAAAATGGAAAATTCAGCACAGAGCTTGTTGTTCGCGGCAGCGATGAGACCAAAATCGATTTGGCAGTGTGTGCAATTGAGGCGATGATTATCACCTTGCAGACGCAAGGCGCAGCTTGAGCCCAGGATTTTTGCCTGTTTGTCGGAATGAATTGTTATATACTAAAACGGAAAATAGCCGGAAGGAGATCGGATATGTCCTATAAGACGGTGGTGGCTTATGCCCGTAGTGATGCCGAGTTAAAGCGGGTTTTGTCGGCGGTCGCATTGTTGACGCGCAAAACGCCTGACATTCACGTCATCGGCCTTTATTCGGTTCCCTCTCCTATCGTGTACGCTGATCCCAATGGTTTCATTGATCCGGGCATGTTTGAGTTGCATGACAAGCAGCATAAGGAAATCTCCGAACGCCTGAAGCTGCTTTTCGAAGAAGAGATGCGCCGTCAGGCTGTGCATCACGAATTCCGCGTCACACGCTCAGAAACCGGTACGGCTGCGGATGGTGTGCTGACATCCTGCCTTGGCGCTGAACTGCTGGTGGCTGGCCAGCCAGATCCTGACGATCCGGCAACCAATGATGAAACCGCCGACACACTTGTTTTCAATTTGAGTTGCCCGGTTCTGCTGGTGCCGCACGCGCCGATTTTGCCAATGGAAGCGATTGATCGCATTGTTGTGGCATACAATGGCAAGCGGGAGGCCGCACGCGCTGCTTTCGACGCCAAGCCACTTATGAAAAATGCGAGCCGCACGGAAGTCATATGGATTGATCCGCCGGAGCGTGAAAGTGAAGACGAAGCCCTTGCCGGAAGTGAACTGGCGCAGGCCTTGTCACGCCATGGAATCGAGGCCAGTGTTACACCGCTCGCATCCAATAGCCGCAATGCACAGGATGTGCTGCGTGAGCACATCATTGCACAGCGTGCAGACCTTCTCGTTATGGGGGCTTACAGCCACTCACGATTGCGCGAACTGGTTTTTGGCGGTGTTACACGCTCCATGCTCAATGAACTGCCAATTCTGACGCTGTTTTCGCGTTAAACAAATAACACGTCTGACCGGGCTGCTTCGCGCGGTCTGGTGCAATATTTTTGGCGTGGAATGAACATGTCGTCTCACGCCGCTCTTGCGCTACAGGTATTTTTGCGGTTATCAGCATCACCCGGCGCTGACTGTGCCGGGCGGAAAGCCTTTCCTTGTTGTGCAGCATGCACATGAAATGCTGTGCGCGCATAGAGGAAAGCTGCAGATCCAGACAGTTCAGCGCGAATGGCAAGCGTCATCGCGCATTTTTGGTTTGATTAAGTCCGGAACGATGTTTTCGGATTTTCCATGGAGCGTTTTGATGTCGTTGCCCGATAAAGCCTTTCCCGTTTCCTGGGATCAGTTCCACCGTGACGCCCGTGCGTTGGCCTGGCGTATTGCAGATATGGATCGCGAATGGCGTGCGATCGTTGCGATCACGCGCGGTGGGCTGGTTCCTGCTGCAATCGTTTGCCGTGAACTCGGGATTCGTTTGATCGAAACTGTCTGCGTTGCATCTTACCATGATTATACATCGCAAGGCGAAATGGAAATTCTCAAGGGAATCAGCGCGCCGCTTCTCGAAAATGGCGGTGAAGGCGTGATCGTGGTCGATGACCTGACCGACACCGGCAAAACAGCAGCTATTGTTCGTGAGATGATGCCAAAGGCGCATTTTGCCACCGTTTATGCGAAGCCAAAAGGCCGTCCATTGGTCGATACATTCGTAACCGAAGTTTCGCAGGATACGTGGATTTATTTTCCATGGGATATGGGTTTCACCTATCAAGAACCTATTGCTGGCGGAAAACGCGGCTAAACGAAAAAAAATGAAAGGTGATTGCGGTGGTAAAGCGACCGCAATCACACTATATTGAAAGTCAGCCGGAAAGCGGTGGAGGCGTATCACTGATCTTTTATTGAAAGCGAAGTGATCGTTGTTTTTATTAAGTCATTGAAAATAAATATTTTTTATAGTTTTGTTTCAAGGGGCTGCAAACAAATCCATTGTCATTTCGGAGAATCAATCCATTCTGTTTGGAAAATGGTGGGACTTTCGCGGTGAAAACACAGGCTAAAAAATTTGTTGCAACGGAGAAGCGTATTCTGACGCCTTCTGGTCGTTTGCAGCAAGTTGCGGCACTTGTGTATCGTTTTCATGCGGACGATCTGCAAACTCTGCTTATCACCAGCCGCGGTACGGGCCGCTGGATTATCCCCAAAGGGTGGCCACAGGTTGGGCGCACGCTTGCAGAAACTGCCGCACGCGAGGCTTTCGAGGAAGCTGGTGTTCGCGGTGAGATTTCGTCACGCCCTATCGGCAGCTTCGAATATTGCAAAAACGATCTTCCGCCTGAAAGCATCAATCAGTTTTCAGTGGCCGTCTATACACTACACTATGTGGAGCGCGCCAAAGACTGGCCAGAGCGGGAGATGCGTGTGTGTGAGTGGGTTTCGCCGCTCGAGGCTGCAGAACGCGTCGATGAAATTGATCTGAAACGGATTCTTCTTGATTTTGACGGTTCGCTGACGGCGGCGGCTGCCGAATAATAGCTTTTGGTGGGAAAGGAACCCTGCCCCTTCTTATTGTGCAATAGGTTACCCGCGATTTGTCGTCCAAAATTTGAACCCAGTTCCGGGATCGGGATTAAAGACATGCTTTGTGTTGCTGATTGGCATGTGTCTTGGAATTAAATACGCCGAGCTTCATATATCTGTCATTCTCCCCGTTATCCACATTTCGCCTCGCGGCTTAATCACAATATCTAGCGCCGGGGGCTTAATGGTAAACCAAAGCTTGACGCTCATGTCCGAGTCGTTTTTTATAACGACATCGTTGCGTTAGTGGCGTGGCCGAGCGTAAAGAATTTATCGGTCTTTTTTTCAAATCAGTGTAGTGGACAACGGGCGTTGCGTCGAAAAGGCGTGGATCGCACGAGGTTTTTTGCGTCTGAAATTTGCTATGTCAGCGCTGCGTGGCGGATGAATTTTATTGATGCCAATGACGTATTAATACTAGATTTAGTATTTTGGGTCATGGTAATATACCAGATGAGGGAAGCCTTGTCCGCAAGCTTGGATGAAAGCGGTCTTTTGGCCGTGGCGTTGTTTGGGTTTCGCATGATCGAAATCGATTGAAAGAATTCTCGAGGAGCCAGCTCCTCAATCATGATTGTCTTTTGATATATGAGGACATTCGAAGTGAATATGCAGGCACGTATCGTGGCTGGAATGCCGGGGCTGAAATTTTTCAGCGAGGCTACCATATATAGAACGTTTGGATGGGACAGATGAAGATCGAACGCCGTTTCACGAAAGAAAACCAGTCGGCTTATGCGGAGATCGAATTCCGTACGGTGACGAGTGAGATCAAGAATCCCGATGGCTCGGTGGTGTTTCGCCTTGAGGACATCAATGTCCCTGCGCAATTCAGTCAGGTTGCAGCAGACATTCTTGCGCAGAAATATTTCCGTAAGGCCGGTGTCCCTGCCCGTCTGAAAAAGGTTGAAGAAAACGACGTGCCATCATGGCTCTGGCGTTCTGTGCCTGATGAAGAGGCTCTCGCGAAACTTTCGGAAGATGAGCGTTTCGGTTCTGAAATGGATGCTTGTCAGGTTTTCGACCGTTTGTCCGGCACATGGACCTATTGGGGCTGGAAGGGTGGCTACTTCGATTCGGAAGAAGACGCGCGCGCCTTCCGCGATGAGCTTGCTTATATGCTTGCGACGCAGCGCGTGGCACCAAACAGCCCGCAATGGTTCAACACAGGCCTGCATTGGGCCTATGGCATCGACGGCCCTGGGCAGGGTCACTTCTATGTTGACTGGCAGACCGGTAAGCTGACAAAATCCAAGTCCGCTTATGAACATCCGCAGCCGCATGCCTGCTTCATTCAGTCGGTTGGCGATGATCTCGTCAATGAAGGCGGCATCATGGATCTCTGGGTCCGTGAAGCACGTTTGTTCAAATATGGGTCCGGCACTGGCTCGAACTTCTCGCACCTGCGTGGCGCGGGTGAAAAGCTTTCGGGCGGTGGCAAATCGTCTGGTTTGATGAGCTTCCTGAAAATTGGCGATCGTGCAGCGGGCGCAATCAAATCAGGTGGTACAACACGTCGCGCCGCCAAGATGGTGGTTGTCGATATTGATCACCCGGATATTGAAGAATATATCGACTGGAAGGTGAAAGAAGAGCAGAAAGTTGCGGCTCTTGTCACGGGCTCCAAGATCGTCAAGCAGCATCTGACTGCCATTATGAAGGCTTGCGTTAATTGCGAAGCAGACAATGACGATTGCTTCGATCCATCCAACAATCCGGTTCTCAAGCGCGAAATCAAGGCTGCAAAAAAGAATCAGGTTCCTGAAAACTACGTGAAGCGTGTTATTCAGTTTGCACGTCAGGGCTACACGGACATTGAGTTCAAGACCTATGACACGGACTGGGATTCTGAAGCCTATCTGACTGTTTCGGGACAGAATTCAAACAATTCGGTTTCGCTCAAGGATGAATTCCTGCGCGCTGTTGAAAACGACAGCGATTGGAACCTGACTGCGCGCCGCGATGGTCGCGTTATGAAGACGCTCAAGGCGCGCGATCTTTGGGAAAAGATCGGTTATGCAGCCTGGGCCTCAGCTGATCCGGGTCTGCATTTCAACACCACAATGAATGATTGGCACACCTGCCCTGCGGCTGGCCCAATCCGTGCGTCCAATCCGTGCTCGGAATATATGTTCCTTGATGACACGGCTTGTAATCTGGCGTCGATCAATCTGCTGACCTATCGCAATAAGGATGGCTCGTTCGATATTAGTGCTTATGAGCACACTGCGCGCCTTTGGACGATGGTTCTCGAAATCTCGGTGATGATGGCGCAGTTCCCTTCCAAGGAAATCGCCCGTCTGTCTTATGAATACCGTACACTCGGCCTTGGCTATGCCAACATTGGCGGCCTGCTGATGACATCCGGCATTCCTTATGACTCAGACGAAGGTCGTGCGATCTGCGGTGCACTGACCGCAATCATGACCGGCGTTGCCTATGCCACATCTGCTGAAATGGCGAAGGAGCTGGGTGCTTTCCCAAGCTATGAGCCGAATGCTGAAAGCATGCTGCGCGTTATTCGCAATCATCGGCGTGCTGCTTATGGTGAAAATGACGGTTATGAAGGTTTGGCCGTTAACCCGGTTGGTCTGATTGCCGAAAATTGCCCTGATCAAGACATGATCGCGCATGCACGTGCTGCCTGGGACAAGGCGCTGGAACTGGGCGAAAAGCACGGTTATCGCAATGCGCAGGCAACGGTTATCGCGCCGACCGGCACGATTGGCCTTGTCATGGATTGTGACACGACCGGTATCGAGCCTGACTTCGCGCTGGTGAAGTTCAAGAAGCTTGCCGGCGGTGGTTATTTCAAGATCATCAACCGCGCTGTTCCTGAAGCACTGCGCACGCTTGGTTATTCGGAAAGCCAGATTGCTGAAATCGAGGCTTATGCTGTCGGTCACGGCAATCTTAATCAGGCACCGGGTGTCAATCCTTCAACACTGAGGGCCAAGGGCTTTACGGACGAGAAGATTGAAGCACTGAATGCCGCTCTCAAGAGTGCGTTTGACATCAAATTCGCTTTCAACAAGTGGACGCTGGGCGAAGATTTCTGCAAGGACATCCTGAAGCTGACCGATGAGCAGCTCAACGACTTCTCGTTTGAAATGCTGCCAGCGCTTGGCTTTGCCCGCAAGGATATTGAAGCAGCAAATGTTCATGTTTGCGGTGCGATGACGCTGGAAGGTGCACCGTTCCTCAAAGAAGAGCACTATCCGGTTTTCGATTGCGCCAATGCCTGTGGCAAGATCGGCAAGCGTTATCTCTCGGTTGAAAGCCATATCTGGATGATGGCTGCGGCGCAGCCGTTCATTTCGGGCGCGATTTCCAAGACGATCAACATGCCGAATGAAGCAACGGTTGAAGACTGCAAGAGCGCTTACATGCTTTCATGGAAGCTGGCACTCAAGGCGAATGCACTTTATCGCGATGGCTCCAAGCTTTCGCAGCCGCTTAATGCGTCGCTGATTGCAGATGATGAAGATGAAGATGATGCGGTTGATGCACTGATCGAAGCGCCAGCTGCTGCGCGTGCCGTTCACGTCACCGAGCGTGTTGTCGAAAAGGTCATCGAAAAGATTGTTCATGAGCGGGAAAAGCTGCCGAACCGTCGTCAGGGGTACACACAGAAGGCTGTTGTTGGCGGTCACAAAGTTTATCTGCGCACAGGTGAATTTGGTAATGGTCGTCTTGGCGAAATCTTTATCGATATGCATAAGGAAGGCGCTGCTTTCCGTGCGATGATGAACAATTTCGCAATCGCTGTGTCGCTGGGCCTGCAATATGGTGTGCCGCTTGAAGAATATGTTGAGGCATTCACCTTCACCAAGTTCGAACCTGCTGGCATGGTGATTGGTAACGATGCGATTAAAACCGCAACGTCGATCATTGATTATGTGTTCCGCGAGCTGGCAGTTTCCTATCTCGGACGCAACGATCTCGCCCATGTTGATACGAGCGACTTCTCCAATACCGCACTTGGTAAGGGTATTCAGGAAGGCAAGACCAATCTTGTGTCGACCGGCTGGACGCGCGGCTACAAGCCAACGCTTGTCTCGACCACCCTGCCCGGTACAGAATCGAAGGGCTCGGCTGCTTCAACACCACAACAGGTGTCGAATGTAACGACGCTCAAGTCTTCTTCGGCTCGCTCGGCGACGGTTGGTCTTGTGACGGATGGTGCCACGGCCTTCAAGCGTGAGTTTGAAGAACAGCCGACACCCGCCGCTGAACAGGAAAATATGGCTGCAACGGAATTGTTCTCTGATAAGGCGGCTGCCGATGCAGCGTCAGCTCGCGCAGAAACAACAAATGCTGCCAAAAAGCTTGAAGCGGATCGTCGTATCAAGTCGATGATGCAGGGTTACACCGGCGATAGTTGCACAGAATGCCAGAACTTCACCATGGTCCGTAATGGAACTTGTTTGAAGTGTGATACATGCGGCTCTACAAGTGGCTGCAGTTAAGATAGAGTAATATAAAGTATTAATGGCAGGCCGGTTAATACCGGCCTGTTTTATTTTTTATCTTTCATTTTTTCTATTCTTACTCACCCTTTTTGTATGAAAATTTTGAAAAAAATTGGAACCCCTCGCCATTCTCTACGTTTGTTTAGTGAAACCGAACGTATAAAGGAGATGGTTATGCTTAGAACAACACTTCTGACAACGACGTGTGCGCTGTTTATCGGAGGGGCAGCCTTCGCCCAGACAGCAGACCCAGCACCGATGGGAGCAGCCCCTGCGGCCTCGGAGCTTCCGGTTTCTTCTCAGAACATGTTCGGTAGTCCGCCTGCTGCGGAATCTGAAAAGATTGGCTTTGTCGAAGCCAAGGATGGACAGCTTCTTGTTTCGAGCTTTATCGGACAGACAGTTTATGAAAGTGACGCAGCCGATGCGGCGTCTGTTGGCAATCTCAACGATCTGATTGTAAGCCCTGAGGGCGAAATTCAGGCTGCTGTGATTGGTGTTGGCGGTTTTCTCGGCGTGGGTGAAAAGGACGTTGCGGTCAGCCCGGATCAGTTGCAGCTGGCAACCCGAAGCGATGGTAAAAAATGGCTGGTCATCAAGGCAAGCAAGGAACAGTTGACGGAGGCGCCGACCTTTGATCGTGGCGTGCTCTTCAAGGACGGTGTTGCAGATCCAAATGCAGCCGCTGAAATGAACGCACCAGCAACAACGCCTGCACCGGCAGCGCCAGATGCGACGGCACCTGCCACGCCCGCAACCCCTGCTCCGGCGCAGTAATTTGTTTCGGTATATCGAGAAAAATCCCGGCCTTTTGGCCGGGATTTTTTTGAAATAAAGTCGAAAGGTTGATTTCAGCACCGCGTACACGTAGGACTTTTCTAAATCACCAAATCATTCAGGCCCAATCAATTTGGCCAAAGCATCCGGGAAACTCTATTGTCGGAATTTTTTATTGCTCACCCATGGGCGCAGACAGTTGCATTGCTGTTGGGCCTTTTTCTTGCGGCTTTTGTCGCCAATTTCCTTGTTAAAGCTGTTTTGCTCAAGGTTCTTGATCGTATTGTACAGAAAACGCCTTTCGGGCAGGATGAGGAAATAAAGCAGCATGGCGTCGTCGGCCATTTGGCCAATATTGTTCCGGCGCTCATTATTTCGACTGGGATTGTCGCAATTCCCGGAATGCCACACATCGCATTGACGGTGATCAATAATGTGGCAATTGCCTTTATCATTCTGACTCTGGCCTTCACTTTAAGCGCTGTCTTGAGCGTCGTGGAAACGCTCTATAGCCGCCGTGAAGAGTCGAAAGATCGGCCGATCAAAGGCTATGTTCAGGTCAGCAAGCTTGCAATTTATATCGTCGCGGTGGTGCTGATTATCGCGACACTTCTGGATCGCTCACCGGTAATCCTGTTGTCTGGTGTGGGTGCGATGGCGGCCGTGCTTATTCTGGTGTTTCAGGATACACTGCTTTCACTCGTCGCCAGTATGCAAATAGCCTCTTCCAACATGGTGCGGGTTGGCGACTGGATTGAAATGAAGAATCTTGATGCCAATGGCGATGTTGTTGAGATTGCGCTTTATACGGTCAAAGTGCAGAATTTCGACAAGACGATTACGACTATCCCTATTCGCAAACTCATCACCGAACCGATGAAAAACTATCGCGGGATGCAGCAATCCGGTGGCAGACGCATCAAGCGCGCCTTGTTTATCGATCAGGCAACCATCCGTTTTCTCAGTGAAGATGAGCTTCAAAGCCTTGCCTCGATTGATCAGCTCACAGGCTATCTTTCGAAAAAAGAAAAGGAAATCGCCGAATGGAATGCGAAGCTTGGCGATAAGGCGAAGAACCCGGTTAATACGCGCCGCTTTACCAATATTGGGACGTTCCGCGCCTATGTCGAGACCTATCTGCGAAACCATCCCGCTGTTCACAAGGGCATGACCCTGCTCGTGCGCCAGATGGACCCCACGCCAGATGGATTGCCGCTCGAAATCTATTGCTTCACTAACACCACTGTCTGGGCATCGTATGAGCAAATCCAGTCTGATATTTTCGACCACCTTTATGCGGTGATGCCGGAATTTGGCCTTTATCCATTCCAGAATCCCAGTGGTGGAGACTTCCGCAAGCTCAAGCTTGCGGACCTTACAGCGCCTGTTGCAAAGCCCTGATGATTGCCACCTATATCATTTCTCAGGCTCTAACCGGATTTCGCAAGCCAGTTATGAATACCGTTTGCAGAAGCCTTCGCCATTGCAAAACACGCGGTTAGAAGATAACCGCCGGTGGGGGCTTCCCAGTCGATCATTTCGCCAGTGACAAACGTGCCCGGCAGTTTTTCAAGCATAGAGTGTTCATTGATCTCGCTCCATTTTATGCCGCCAGCAGAGGATATCGCTTCCTCAATTGGTCGCGGGCGAAGGAGTGGAATTTTGAGTGACTTGATGGTCTGGGCGAGTGTGATTGGGTCTTTATCTCGCAAAAACTCAAGCACGAGTGCTGCTTTGACACCCGTTAGGCCTGCGCCTTTTCGCAAGAGATTGCTGATACTTAGCTTCTTATCCTGTCGCGAAAGATCAAGTGTCAGGCGTTCAAGCGTGCGCCCCGGCACAAGATCAAGCTCCAGACTGGCGTGGCCATCGCGTTCAAGATCATCGCGCAAAACCGCTGAATGCGCATAGACGAGGCTTCCTTCGACACCGCCGCGTGTGATCACAAATTCGCCTTGTGAAACACCTGCTGCGCTTTTGATCGTTACCGACTTGACCGGCTCTCCGGCAAATCGTTCTGCAAAGAAATCGCTCCAGTGGACATCGAAGCCGCAATTGGCGGATCGAAAAGGTGCAATGTCGACGCCTTGCGCTGCGAATAATTCTGTCCATGCGCCAGTCGAGCCAAGCTTGGGCCAGCTTGCGCCGCCAAACGCAAACAGTGCTGCATCACAGGATATGGTTTGAGTGCCAGTCGATGTCTCAATTACCGGCTTGCCGGTGCGGAACCCGACCCATTTATGGCGGGTCAGTATGGTCACATCCTGCGCTTCCAGACGACGCAACCATGCGCGTAAAAGCGGGGAAGCCTTCATCGCTTTTGGGAACACGCGGCCCGATGAGCCGACAAAGGTTTCAGCGCCGAGCGCATCCGCCCATGCGCGTAAATTCTGCGGCGTGAATTGCTGCAAAGCTGGCTGAAGCCGTTCACTGCTTGCACCATAGCGCTGTGTAAAACGGGCAAAATCTTCTGAATGGGTAATGTTAAGACCCGATTTTCCCGCCAGCAGAAATTTGCGCCCGACCGTCGGCATCTGCTCGTAAACAGTGACCGAATGTCCAAGCGCCGACAAGTTTTCGGCGGCAAACAGCCCTGCCGGTCCACCGCCGAAAATTGCGATCATACGCTTACGCATTGCTTTGCGAACCGCGTTTGGGCATCAATCTTCTTTCTCCAGCATTTCTTTAACAGCAGTTGCTAACTGTTTGAGAGAGAAAGGTTTTGGCAGGAAGCCGAACTTGGCGTCAGCTGGCAAATTACGCGCGAATGCGTCTTCCGCATAACCCGATACGAAGATGAATTTGATGTCGGGATGGGTCTTACGCAATTCGCGCAGCAGCGTCGGTCCATCCATTTCAGGCATGACAACGTCAGAGACAACAATATCCACCTGCCCGTTGAGTTCTTCCAGAACCTCCAGCGCTTCGACGCCTGAGGCTGCTTCATGAACGGTGTAGCCGCGCGATTGCAGCGCACGCACGCCGCCCATGCGCACGGCGTCTTCGTCCTCGACAAGCAGAACAGTTGCCGAGCCGGAAAGGTCAGCGGCCTTTTCGACCTTCTTTTCCTTGATTGTGACAGGTGCATTGTCTGCACTTTTTTCTTCAATATGGCGTGGCAGGAAAATTTTGAAGGTCGTACCCTTGCCGACTTCGGAATCGCAATAGATGAAGCCGCCGGTTTGCTTGATAATGCCATAGACCATGGAGAGACCGAGGCCGGTGCCTTTGCCCACTTCCTTGGTGGTGAAGAATGGCTCGAAGATTTTTTCGAGCACATCGGCCGGAATTCCCGTACCGGTATCTTCCACTTCAAAGACAACATAGTCGGCTTCGGGCAGATCACGATAGTGAAGCTTGGCTGCCTCATGTGCTTTGACGTTGCGCGTGCGTAGCGTGATCTCACCGCCCTCCGGCATCGCGTCACGGGCATTCACAGCGAGATTGACGGCGACCTGTTCAAACTGGCCAAGATCGGCCTTAACAGGCCAGACATCGCGTCCATGTTCGATCTTGAGGCTGATATCCTTACCCACCAGACGCGCCAACAGCATACGCAGATCGGCCAGAACATCGGTAAGATCAAGAACCTCTGGACGAAGCGTCTGACGGCGCGAGAATGCAAGCAACTGACGCACGAGCGAGGCGGCCCGATTGGCGTTCTGCTTGATGTTCATAATGTCAGGGAAGGACGGGTCGGAAGCGCGATAATTGCTCAGCAGCAGGTCCGATGACATGATGATCGCGGTCAGGACGTTGTTGAAGTCGTGCGCGATACCACCGGCAAGCTGGCCGACAGCCTGCATCTTCTGGCTTTGCGCCATCTGATTTTCGAGCGCCTTCTGCTCGGTGGTTTCTACCGCCGACACGATCGCTGCTTCTTCGCTTGTTTCGCCAAGATCAGTGACCGCGCTCAGATAAAAGCGAATGTGACGGTCTTCATTGCCCGGAAGAACGGTGTCGACTGGCGAAATACTGGCTTGGCCTGCAAAGGCCGCTGCCAGCGCCTTGTTGAACGTATCGCGATCACGTTCATGGACGACATTTTCGAGCTTGATGCGGTTATCCACCGCATCGCGATCCACGACCGGCGCGAAAATATCAAGGAAGCGCGCATTGGTACGCAGCGTATGGCCTTGCGCATCCACGGCTGCAATGGCCATTGGGGCGGAATTGAAGAAGCGCGTGAAGCGGACTTCTGCCGAGCGCAGTGCTGCGGAGGAATCATCACCCTCTGCACGATCCAACACGATCGTGCGGCTGGTGCCGCGTGTGCCATCGCGTGCAGCCTGAACGCGATGATAAAAGCGCACAGCGAGGCTCTGACCATTGCGCTTGATCAGATCGAGATCGATCACAGTGTTACGGCTGGTGCCGGGTTCTGCTTTGACGGCTTTGATAAGCGCCATACCGCTGCCTGCGACAATATCATTGAGCGTGAGAGAACCGGGGGTGAATTGCGTGAGGTCTACGCCAAGCCATTCGGCAAGGGTTGCATTGAGATAGATGATACGGCCCGAAGGATCAGCCGAAAAAAATCCGGCAGGCGCATGATCAAGGTGGTTGATTGCTTCCTGCAACTCCTGAAAGAATCGCTCCTGTTCGGCGCGCTCGTCCGAAATATCCGCAATCTGCCAGGCGACAAGCGTTCCCTTGAAATCCTGTCCGCCGTCAACGGGACGTGCCTTGATACGATACCAGACAGGAGCATCCGCTCCTTGAGCGTCCCGTGAAAGGCCACCGGAAATACGCACTTCCTCCTGCCCCGAAAGCCCGTCACGCACGGCATTTGTCAGCCGGTAAATAGCATCTGAAGCAGCAGGTTCGGTGGTCAGAATATTATCGAGCGAGCGAACACCATCAGCGGATGCAACGCCGGTCATTCTGGCATAGGCATTGTTTGCATAGACAATCTGCCCGCGTGCATCTGAAATGACGGTGCCTTCCGGCTGTGTATCCATGAAAACATGCGCCAGATCCTGCCCACCATGCCGCTGGCTGAACTGGATCAGCCCCGTGGCCGCACCAAAAAGATAGAAAACGCCAATCATGGACAATATGCCCATTAAAACGATTGCGAAACCATCGCCAAGCTGATCGCGAAACAGGAAATAGACAAGGGCTGCCATGGTCAGCACGACGCCGATGATCAGCAGCCTCAAGGCTGAACTGGAGCCACGCTTCGGCATGACGAGCGGTTTCGGATAATTATTGTCCGTATGTCGCGACATCAGGCCCACTGCCCTTTCATGCTGTTTGGCTGAACTGCATGGACGACGTATCGTCCATTCGCTGTTTCTTCCAGCTCAAGCGCTATCTTATTCATCAAGCAAAACCAATCACGTTCCCTGCATCGTTTTCCAGCTTTATATCTTGTGCCAGATTTTGACGCATATTGCAGGGTATATACGATTCGCAGAATGCGTTAATTGCCTGACAGCACAAGCATGGCTCGTATAAAACAGCACGAAGAGCAGCGTTTTGCACTGTTTTGGCTGGGGATCATATGTTTCTCATGAATTCATAGAACATTCCCATGCAAGGCAAATTGAATTAGTGTTCTACAGGACATGTGTTGTCGCGGTGATTTGAAGCGCGGGGAATTTGTGGTTTCCGTCAACCGGACATTATTGGTTTTAGTATGAGAGGGTTACCCGCATGAAGGAATGGCTCAGCGGTCTTGTTGGCGAAAGCACGGCAAATATTGTCGGCTTCATCCTTATTTTTGCGATCATTCTAGGCGGAATTTTCGTTGTTCTGAGTATTATCCGTCGCTTTAGCGGCGGAGGATTTGCCTCTAATGCACGAACCGGGCGCCAGCCAAGATTGTCGGTGATGGATGCTGCAGCGGTGGATAGCCGTCGTAAGCTGGTTCTGATCCGTCGTGACGATGTTGAGCATCTTCTGCTTATCGGTGGCCCCACCGACGTTGTTGTTGAGCAAAATATCGTCATGGAATCACGTGCCAATTCGCGCTCGCAAGCAACCCGTATTGAAGCGGAACATATCGAACGTTTCCGACAGCATGAGGCAAGTCTCACTTCAGAGGCGGGAGAGCGTCCGGGTATTTCGCAGCAGGTGCCGCAGCCTGTGGAGAAAAACGAAGCCATTCAGCTTAATTCTCCGATTGAAACACCGTTACCGCGCAAGCCAGAAATCGTGTGCGAGACGGTTGTGCAGCAGGCAACATTTGAAGCGCAGCAGTTTAGGGCGCCGCCTGTGCCACCTGTTATGCCGGTTGCGCCTCAGGCACCCAAGGTAGGCGAAGCACCAGCGGTTCAGGCGCGCCCTCAGCCGCCGCGACCTGCCCCGAATTACCCGCCACAGCCGCGCACGGTTCTGCCCGAAGCGCGCCCGGCAGAACAGCTACAGTCTCCGCGTCTGCATCCTGCCTATCCGCTTAGCCAGGTATCGCGTGGGGTTCTCAGCTCGACATCTGGTCTTGGTGCCGGTGCGGCAGCAGCTGCAACTGTCGCGGCTTCTTCCGACCTTGGCGGCGTAACGCCGGAGCGTGAGCCAACGGGCGTAAAATCGCCTGTTCCTGAAATCAGCAATATCCAGCAGAGCCCGGCTGCCAATACGCCATCTGCGACCAAAACAGAGCCGGCTATGGTTTCGGCACATTCCGAGCCGGATCTTACTGACGATGATCTGGGCGATATTGGCGGCGCGTTGCATGATGCCATCATGGCTGACCTTGAAACGGAAACTCAGGCACGTTCTGCTGATGATGAACCGTCAATGCTCGAAGTTGATTTTTTTGAAGAAGAGCTGCTCGGTTCGCTTGATATTTCTCCGAACGAGAACGAGGCAAATGCACGCCGGGATGATGCGATTGAGGATGAAATGGAAAAGCTTCTCGGTGAGCTTACCAGAAACGAAACACGCAATTTCTGATCAGACTGCCTTTGGCAATATCAGGGTATCATTCCGATGGGCTGATACCCTTTTTTGTGCATCATAAAAACACAAAGAAAAAAGGCTGCGAACCCGCAGCCTTTGAATTTTTATAGCCGACTGGATGAAGATCAATCGTCGCGATAGACCTTTTCGCGGCGCTCGTGGCGCTCTTGCGCTTCAATAGAAAGCGTTGCGATTGGTCGTGCATCAAGTCGTTTCAAACTGATCGGATCGCCGGTTTCTTCACAAAAACCATAAGTCCCCTCTTCAATACGGCCAATGGCTGCATCAATTTTGGAAATCAGTTTGCGCTGCCTGTCACGAGCGCGAAGCTCAATTGCCCGATCCGTTTCGGAGGATGCCCTATCCGCCAGGTCCGGGTGGTTTGCATTTTCCTGCTGTAGCGCATCGAGAGTTTCGCGCGCTTCGCGAAGAATATCATTCCTCCATGCAACAAGCTTTGCACGAAAGTAAGACTTCTGCCGTTCATTCATGAACGGTTCGTCTTCAGTGGGCCTATAGTCAAGGTCGATTAATTCACTCATTCTGAATCACCCCACATCTAGGAGACGCGAGCGGTTATATAAGTCCATCGCAACGACGACACAACATTAAACACGCGCGCTTCACGACTTTTTAATCCATCAAAATTGTATGATTTTGATGAAAAAATACGCAATTTATATTAAGTGTATAGTTTGTTAGTTTTTGTTTTTATAAATGCCTTCAAAATATTGTCTAGGCTGGTACTCACGAAACATAATTACGAATGAAGAACAACCAATCATCCAGTTTATGCCCAATAAAAGAGCAAAACTACCTGTGAATATTTCCCGAAGCTTTAAAAAAATCATCAAAAACGAGAGCGATTGCGAGAAAGATTGCAGAAATTGTGGCATTAATTCCCTTTAGCGCCTTTCAAATTGCAGCCGGGAGCCCCTCATGAGTCGTCTTTTTCTTCTCCGCCATGCGAAGGCTATATGGGCTAAGCCATCAATGAGTGATTTTGACAGGCCGCTGGATAATGAGGGGAATTCCTCTCTGGATAGACTGGCTGAAGCCATGCTGTCATCCGGGGTTCTTCCTGAAAAAATTCTGCTTTCGGCTTCATGCCGCACACGTGAAACCGCGTTCGGTCTTATCAAGCGGCTTGGCATTAACGTCGAAACAGTCATTGACGAAACTATGTATAGCGGGGGGCCAAACGACTATATGCAGGCCATTCGCGCCAATGCCGGTTCAGGGCAGTTGATGCTGGTAGGACACAATCCAAGCATTGAAGATTTGGCACTTGCGCTCTGCGGCGATGGTGAAGCTGCGAGCATGTCCCGACTTGGTGCCGGATTTCCAACGTCTGCCCTTGCCATCATGCGGTTTGATGGGCCGCTGTCAGAAATTGCGCGGGGCAAAGGTTTTCTCGAAAGCTTTCCGCTGCCCGGTGCATAAGCGGAGTTGAAGCATTTAACGGCGGCCTTGTTGATATGCCGCACGGGTTCCTATGTATGAGTGTGACAGAACGGTTTTCTTGCGAGGCAACAATTGGCAAAACTGACCAGTTTCAGCGATGAGGCACGGATCGCACTTGATACATTGACGGATCGCGCAACCGGGCTGATGTCTCCTTCGCTGAGACTTGGCGTTACCGGTCTTTCACGCGCGGGCAAAACGGTCTTCATAACGGCCCTTGTGCACAATATGGTGCATGGCGGTCGCCTGCCGATGTTTGAAGCTTATAAATCCGGGCGGATCTCCCGTTCCATGCTGGAACCGCAGCCCGATGATGCGGTGCCGCGCTTTCAATATGAAGAGCATCTTTCGGCGCTGATTGATGAAGGCATCTGGCCGGATTCGACGCGCGCCATATCGCAGCTTCGGCTGACCATTGAATATGAGAGCGCATCGGCATGGGGCCGCTGGCTTTCACCGGGACGGCTGTCCGTCGATATTGTTGATTATCCCGGTGAATGGCTGCTTGATCTGCCTTTGCTGGGTAAAAACTATCGTGAGTTCAGCGCAGATTCTTTTGCACTCGCCAATGAGCCAACTCATAAAGATCTGGCGCAGGACTGGCTGAGAGAGGCTCAGATGGTCATCGCATCAGACAGTGCAGACGAACTGACCGCACAGAGGCTGGCAAAGAGTTTCACGGCTTATTTAAGGGCCGGTAAGGCCGATGAACGCGCCTTGTCTACATTGCCGCCGGGGCGTTTTCTTATGCCGGGCGACCTTGAGGGGTCGCCTGCGCTTACTTTCGCTCCCTTGCCCGATTTAAAAGCAGATGATTTCAAGACGGGCAGTCTGGGTGCTATGATGGAGCGCCGTTACGAGGCTTACAAAACACATGTGGTCAAACCCTTTTTTCGCGAACATATCGCGCGGCTTGATCGACAGATTATCCTCATCGACGCCATGCAGGCCATGAATGCCGGTGGTGCTGTGGTAGCCGACCTCGAACGCGCGCTCACTGATATTCTTTCGTGCTTTCGTCCGGGACGCGCCAGCCTGCTGACAGGGCTTATTCAACGTCGTATCGGGCGTATTCTGGTCGCAGCAACAAAAGCCGATCATCTGCATCATGAAAGTCATGACCGGTTGCAGGCGATTGTTCGCAGGCTTGTGGAGCGCGCCATTGAGCGTGCCGATTTTTCCGGTGCCGATATCGAAGTGCTGGCTATGGCCGCCGTCCGTGCCACCCGCGAAGCCACTGTAAAAGAAGGCAAGGATACGCTGCCTGTGATCATTGGAACGCCGCTTAAAGGCGAGCGTATTGATGGTGAAACATTCGATGGAAAAACAGAAACTGCTATATTTCCCGGTGATTTGCCAAAAAATCCTAATGTAATATTCGAGCCGTTGCATTCGAGCGCAGAGTCAGCCATCCGCTTTGTCCGCTTCCGCCCTCCGCGTCTTGAACGCACTGCGGAAGGCATCACGCTTTCCTTGCCGCATATCCGGCTTGATCGCGCACTCCAGTTTCTTATCGGAGATCGTTTGGCATGAGTGAGCAGCCTCCGCGCAAACCGACATCGTTTACCGTCAAAAAACCCGTTGAGACGGTTTCGGCTCTGGACATGGAACAAGATGCGCCGCGCCGCCCACGCGCCGTCACGGATCTGGAAAAGGTTGTCCCTGAGGTGGATATCTTTGCGCTCAGTGAGGATGAAGCGGCAGAACTTGAAATTCTTGATCCGTCCTTTGAAGCGCCGCCGCCGCGTCGTTGGTCGTTGAGCAGGATATTGTTTGGTGCCTTGGGTATTCTGGTTTCGTTTGCCATCGGTATTTGGATCGAGGATCTCATTCAGGCGCTGTTTGCGCGATCCGACTGGCTTGGCTGGACGGCTCTGGCTGTTGCCGTGGTTGCACTTGTGGCCTTCCTCGCCATTATCGTGCGGGAGTTGCTGGCTTTGCGCAGGCTCGCATCGGTTCAGCATCTGCGCAAGGACGCAGCCGATGCTGCCGAACGTGATGATATGGCCGCAGCGCGCAAAGCTGTGGATGAATTGCGTGCAATTGCAGCCGGTTTGCCTGAAACCGCGCGCGGACGGCAGATGCTGGATGGGCTGAGCGACGAAATAATTGATGGCCGCAATCTCATCCAGCTTGCCGAAACAGAAATTCTGCGCCCCCTTGATCGCGAAGCGCGTGCCTTGATCCTCAATGCGTCTAAGCGCGTTTCTATCGTGACAGCCATTAGCCCGCGGGCGCTGGTTGATATTGGTTATGTGATTTTTGAATCGGCACGTCTCATCCGCAGACTGTCACAGCTTTATGGTGGACGTCCCGGAACACTGGGCTTTTTGAAGCTTGCGCGGCGCGTTGTGGCGCATCTGGCTGTGACCGGAACAATCGCTATGGGGGATAGTGTCATTCAGCAGCTTATCGGCCATGGGGTGGCGTCACGGCTTTCGGCAAAGCTCGGTGAAGGCGTGGTCAATGGCTTGATGACCGCCCGCATCGGGATTGCGGCCATGGACGTTGTGCGCCCCTTTCCATTCAATGCTGAGAAAAGACCCGGTATTGGCGACTTTATCGGCGATATTGCGCGCATAAATAGTGATAAGGATCCAAAGCCAAAAAATCGTGGCTAGGCACAACATATAATGATGCAAATCCGTTGACTTTGCGAACGGCAACAACGAAGCATTAACCATTCGCGACGATTATAAGGTCAGAATATTGGGGGCTCGAATCTGCGATTCCCGCCCCTTCGAAACACGCTGCGTATTTGTGTTGGCGTGTATTGAAATAATCTATTGGAATGCACCCTTAATGGTAGAAATTCCGGGACAGAGCTGAATATGAAAAATTACATCGTTGCATGCCTCACGCTACTGCCCGCATCGTTCTTTGCTGCGCCTGCATCGGCTGCAGACAAGGATGAACAGTTTTTCCAGACAATCGAAGGCCAATGGTCGGGTCCGGGTGAGATCGTTGCCGGAAAATACAAAGGCACGAAGTTCGTCTGTACGCTGGCAGGCACCACGCCCGATGATACGGTTGGCATGACGCTGGATGGTTCCTGCCGGGTTGGTGTTTTCTCGCAGCCGATGAAGGCAACGGTTACACGCACTGGCTCCAGCTATTCCGGTAAGTTCAATGACGGAGCAGAAGGCAAAGGTCTCAATGTGACCTCCGGTTCGGTCAGCGGCAACAAGGTTGTGCTTGGTCTTAACCGCAAGGAACTTAATGGTGCCATGCTCGCACGCGTTGCCGATAAAAACACCATGAATGTCACGGTGTCTGTTCGCGTCGAAAAGGAACTGGTTCCGGTGATCGGCATGAGCCTCAAGCGCGTTGACAACATGGCTGTCGGCAGCATCGCCAAGAATTAAGACTGGTATTGCTCAAGCCACCAGCCCGCATCCGTGCGGGCTTTTTCTATTTCAGCGCTCTTACAGGCCGCTTCCCATTGGCAAACGCTTTTACCGGCGATTTCCAGTTCCGGCGCAATATCATTAAGCGGCACGAGCACAAAAGCGCGCTCCTGAATGCGCGGATGCGGCAGTTCAAGGTCGGTCTCATTCATGATGATCGCCTCGCCCGCTTTGTTTTGCATTGCGAGAATATCAATGTCGATGATGCGCGGCCCCCAGCGCTCCAGTCGCACACGCTTGAGTGAACGTTCGACATCAAGACATATTTGGATAAGCTTGAGGGGCTCAAGCGCGGTCACTATTTCCGCGCAGGCATTGTGAAACCACGCCTGATCAGTTTTGCCCCATGGCGGTGTGCGATAGACATTCGACACGGCGACGACCTTTGTGTCTTTACGGCCATCAAGCAATTTCAATGCTTTGGCCATAGACGCAACAGGGTCGTCAATATTGCCGCCAAGGCCCAGCCAGGCGCGATAAGGCATGTCTTCGTCGATCAACGCGGATATACCACCGTGACTTCGACATGATCGAGTATGCCCGGAACCGGTGCATTGGGCTTGCGAATGGTAATTTCCGCACGTTTAATCTGCGGAAAACGCTCTTTGAGTGTCTTTCCGACATCAAGCGCAAGTGTTTCGATCAAATAACGCTGACGCCCGGTGATAATATCCTTAATGACGGCAAAGGCGATCCCATAGTGAACCGTGCCTTCAATATCGTCATTTTCCAGGGAATCACCGGGATCGACATCAAGGATCGCATCGACATAAAATCGCTGGCCGAGCTTATGTTCCTCGTCAAAGACGCCGTGGTGCGCGAAGAATGCGCAATTCATGATACGGATTGTGTACACGGCCTGATTTCCTATTTTGAACTTGCTTTGCTTTGCAAGATAGCATCAGCGACTGCAAGAGCATCCCTATTAAAAGCGACATTATGGACGCGGAAAATACTGGCTCCGGCGAGACGCGTCGCCACGGATGTTGCCGCGGTTCCCACATCACGCTTCAAAGGGTCGGCCTGCTCGGTGATTGCACCAATAAAGCGTTTGCGCGATGTGCCGACAAGCAGAGGATAGCCAAAACGCTGCAAGGCTTCCATGTGTGCCATCAGTGCAATGTCGTCGTCCTTATCCTTGCCAAAGCCAAAACCAGGATCGAGCACAATGCGCGAGGTTTCAATACCTGCCCTGCCCGCGATTTCCAATGATCTGCCAAGAAATTCAAATTGGTCGGCTATCACATCGGGATTGGTGTCCCTGTCGCGGCTGCTATGCATGATGACCAGCCCGGCGTTGGTTTCCCGTGCCACTTCGGCTAATTGAGGCTCTTTTTGCAACCCCCATACGTCATTGACGATGTGCGCGCCTGCTTCGATCGCACGTTGGGCGGTTGAGGCGCGATAGGTATCAATAGAAATGATGCAGCCGAAGCGCTCGGTCAGCGCACGAATAACCGGAACAACGCGTGCCGCTTCGGTCTCAGCATCCACCGCTTCAGCGCCCGGACGGGTCGACTCGCCACCCACGTCAATAATGGTCGCGCCATCATCGAGCATCTTTTCAGCAACCGCCAAAGCCTTGTCGACATCGTTATATTGGCCGCCATCTGAGAATGAATCCGGCGTGACATTTAAAATGCCCATGATGACAGATTTTGTCCCCAATTGGAGGTTACGACCATTGGCAAGTTGCCATTCTTTCATCATTTACGAATATTCCAATTGTCTTTTTTGTCGGAAACAATGCAGCCAGAAAACAAGTACAATGTTTTATGGTGGTTGTTATAGTTCTCTTGACGATTGCATGCCATGTTGCTCATCGTTGAATTTGCAAATTTCTTTCTGGTTATATGAAGAGGTGCCGGAACATGTCTTTTAAAAAACGGGTTCTGGCGATTACAGTGGCGCTGGCTGTCGTTGCACCACAGGCGCAAGCCGCCTCCATTTTCCGAACGTTCAGTTATTATAATGTCAACGGAAAGACTGCGGAAGATCTCGACAAGGCATTGTCGCGCAGCGGCCCGTTTCTGAAAAAGACCGGACAGCATCATCCCGGCGCAGCCGAGATTCGCTTTGACGCCAAAGTGCGTTATGGTCGCGCGACCGGTGATCGCGCCTGCAAGGTTCAGGACGTTTATGTCAATGTTCATGCGAAGGTCATGCTGCCGCGCTGGAAACAGCGCCGGAAAGCATCGCCCGAACTCGCACTGATCTGGGATACCCTTTATCAGGATATTCGCCGCCACGAAGAAAGCCATATCGTGATCGCCCGCAGTCATGCGAGCGAGATGGAACGTGAGATACGTGCGCTTCGCAGCCGTAAAGATTGTTCGACATTGCGCGCTGACATCGACAAAGTGACCGAGCAGTTGATGACAGCCCATGATAAGGCGCAAGAGCAATTTGATCGCGTTGAAACGATCAATTTCGAGCGCCGTTTTGAGCGGCTCCTGACTTACAAACTTGAAAAAATGAGCCAGTAAGCCAAAACGGCTCTATCTGTTTGTTTTAACACGCATCTTGTTCTGAAAACCGCTTCACCCTTTTCGGGATGCGCTTTAGTTCTGGCGTTCAGGCACGGTGACGACGAGGCCGTCTATCTCGTCGCGCACGCGGATCTGGCAGGAAAGCCGCGAGTTCGGCTGGGGTTCGTAAGCGAAATCCAGCATATCCTCTTCCATCGCATCCGGGCCGCCAACCGTGTCAGTCCAGTCTTCATCAATATAAACATGGCAGGTTGCACAGGCGCAGGCACCACCACATTCCGCATCAATACCCGGAACACCGTTGCGGATTGCAGCTTCCATCACGCTTGATCCATTGTCAGCGTCAACTTCTATGCGGGATGCGCCATCAGCGGATACGAAGATTATCTTTGTCATTTTAAGGTCCTGAACACGCCATGAGGGCGCGATTGAAAGCTGTTTAACAACCCCTGTGAGCTGCAACAAGCTCCTTTGATATGTTGCAGAGGCAAATACGGTCTTATGTCAGGAGTTTCAACCACGGGAACCAGCTTGGCAGAGAACTGCGCCAATATGCCGTTCTAGCTGGTCGGCAGGATTGATGATCACAAGACAAAGCGTAGGAGCATGAATCAAACTGTGGGTGGCGGAAAACTACCAGTTCACCTTCCGCGCGTAATTTTGTTAACCTTTTACACAGGATGCGTTATAGTCATTTCGCACATTGTTTTGATTTCCACAGAATGATCACCCATCTAAAAACGCCGGAACTCCGGGATTTTTTACAGGCTCACTCATTTTTGTTAACCTTGTATTTAAAGTTTTAGACATCTGGCCCGGGTGCCTATTTCCTTAACAAGCCTGAGTCAGTACGATAAAAAATGGCGGAGTAAGTTTTGTAACGGCTCTGAGTTGTTCCGGCCGTCGCAGTAATTGAGTACGAGGTAGGCAAGGCTATGGCTTCAAAATCCAAGGCGCAAAAGCTCGACCATGAGGTTGAACAGGCACTTGAACAGGCACTCGACATTGATTTCGGTGACGATTTCGACATCGACATGGATATGAGTGCGTTTGACGAAGATTTCTCAGTCGATGACCTCGAAGAGCAGATTTCGCGCGCGACCGAAGAACTGGTCGCAGAGCAGAACACGAAAGTGGTTCAAGCCGCGCAGGTCTCTTCCGTTGATATTACGACAGAGGGAACAGCGAAGGCAGAGACGATCGCAACCGTTTCTGTGATTGCAAGCCCGGCTGCCCCCCCAATGCCGCCGGTTGTTCCGATCGCTTCGGTCGCCAACACAACAGCTTCTTCCGCCTTACCAGAAGCAGCCAACGTTGCGCCAAAGCCTGCCAATAAATCCAAGCCTATCGCTCAGGACGCCGCAGCGAAGCCTGCAACCTCTTCGGCCTCTCCTGCGCCATCTGTTGTCGCCGCCACGCCTGCCGCAGCCCTGACGCCAGCCAACGACGATTCACGCAATGGCCGTGCCATCGCGACAGCGCCGCGCCGCGCAACCGAACGCTCATCCAGGCTTTACTGGACCACAACAGCCATGAGTGTCCTTTGGGCCGCTGGCGGTGTTGCAATCAGCAAAGCAATCAGCCCGGACGTTTTCTCAAGCCTCCAGGCAACGACGAATTTCTTTACATCCCCATCCGGCATTGGTGTCGCCGCAGGCGTGGCGCTGCCTATCGCTATGTTCTGGGGCTTTGCCCATATTGTTCGTCGTGCACAGGAAATGCATGTTGCAGCACGCAGCATGTCGGAAGCAGCGCTGAAACTGTTGCAGCCTGAAGCAGCAGCGGGTGATCGCGTTTCCACGCTGAGCCAGGCCGTTCGCCGCGAAGTTGCTGCGATGAACGAAGGTATCGAACGTACGCTGGCGCGTGCTGTCGAACTTGAGACCCTTGTTCAATCAGAGGTCAATCAGCTTGAACGTGCGTACAGCGACAACGAAGTCCGTATTCGTTCGCTTGTCAGCGATCTTGGCAATGAACGCGAAGCCGTGGTCAGCCATGCTGAACGCGTTCGCTCTTCCATTACGGGTGCGCATGAGCAGCTGAAGGAAGAATTGTCGAGCGCAGCCAATATCATACGTGATAATGTTGCCTCCGCATCTGAACAGCTCAGTGCGCTGTTGGGCGATTCCGGCGAGCGTCTGATCGGCAGCATCAATGAAAGTGGCGGTGCCATTGCTGATGCTATTGAAAAGCGTACCGGCGACATTGCGAGCCGCATCACCAGTTCTGGCGAATCTTTCTCGAAAGAGCTTGATACCCGCATCACAACGCTTGACCAGCAGTCGCGCGAGATTTCGGAACGTGTAAGCTCGGCATTGGACGAACGCACGGCGGGCATTGCGACACTGCTCGGTGGTGCAACCCAGTCAATGGTCAGCGAGTTCGATACACGTCTCGCGCAGCTTGATACGACACTCAATGAACGTGGTCGCTCGCTTCTGACCGAGTTTGAAACGCGTGCGCATGCGCTTGACAGCAGCACGGAAAAGCTCAACGCGGCCCTTGAAACCCGTTCACGCCAGATCAATGAAAATCTCATTGCCCGTACCCGTGAAATTGCCGAAACCTTCTCAGGTGGGCGCAATGCAATGATTGGTATGATCGATGAAACCAAGACGAAGATCAGCGATGAACTGAATTCGATCAGCGAGAGCGTTGGCAATGTTCTCAACGAAAAGGCTTCAGCCTTTGCAGGCAAGCTTGCGGAAAGCCGCGACGTACTGGCTTCTTCGCTTGAAGGCGAAACTGAGCGTGTTTCCGCTGTCATTCGTGGTCATGCCGATACGTTGGCTGCTCGCACGAGCGACATTGAAAACGCCATCAACAGCAGCGCATCTGCGCTCAATTCAGCCGCAGAGCACCATGCTGCGATCCTTGCTGACAGAACAAATGTTCTTCAGGAAGAAATGGCAAACAATGCTTCGCGTCTTGATGCAGCATTTTCTGATCATGCCCGTTCGCTTGATGAGCGTGCAGCCTCGCTCAACAGTGTGATCGCCGGCAATCAGGCCATGCTTGCTCAGTTGTTGGATGAACGCACAAGCGTGTTGCGCGATAACTTCAATGAAAATCGCGAAGTTCTGGCACGCACATTCGATGAGCGCGTCACCGCTTTGCAGGCGCTTATTGCAGACAATCAGCAGCAGCTGGCGCGTGTCTTTGATGAGCGTTCGCAAGCCATCAGCGAAACCATCGGCGCAAGCCGTGATGCTTTCGAGGCGACATTTACCGATCATGTTCAGCGTGTAGAAGAACGTACAAGCGGTCTTCGCTCGGTTCTCAACGATCACAACAGCACCCTTGCCCATATTCTTGATGGACATGAACAGACCATTGAAGGTCGTGCTGCTGCCATCCGCGAAACGCTCACTGAAACCACTGCATCTCTGAGCCAGACGCTTCAGGACCATGGCGAAATTCTCTCGCAACGCACGACCAATTTGCATCATGCGATTGAAAACAGCAGCCATGCGATCGGCCGTGCATTCGAAGGTCAGACTGGCATTATCGAAGAGCGCACGCAGACCATGGAAAAGGCGCTCACGATGGGCGTTGACAATGTTCGCCGTGCACTTGAACACAGTGCAGGCGTCGTTGCTGGTTCGCTGCGCGAGAAGATCACGGAAGCTGCCAGCATTCTGTCCGCAGAAGCGGCGAAGGCTGGTGAATCGCTCGACGGTTTTGGTCAGAATTTCAGCGCTGATCTGACGACCAATCTTGCTGCGACTGAGGAACGCCTCGGTGAGCGAGCCAATGCAATTGCATCGCGTCTGGCCCAGATTGAAAGCAGCATTGCTGATACGGCGAGCAAGACAAGCGAAACACTTGCCGGTCATAGCGAAGCATTTGCAGCAAGTGTTGCCGATAATCTTGCAGGCACAGAAGCCCGTCTAAGTGAGCGTGCAAGCGCTATTGCCGGTGGACTTGAAGCCATTGAAAGCCGCCTCACTGGCGAACTTTCGGCGATTGAAGCGCGTATTGCTGACACGGCGACCCGGACCAGTGAAACATTGGCCGGTCACAGCGAAGCATTCTCATCAAGCGTTACCGAAAACCTGTCCGGCACAGAAGCGCGCCTCACCGAACGTGCTGATGCCATTGCCACACGCCTTGGTGATATTGGCTCGCGGATCACAATGGAACTGGGTTCCGTTGAAGCACGTATCGCTCAGGTAACAGACACAACGGCTGTTACGCTTGAAGAACGCACACGTGAACTCAATGCAGTTCTGGCAGCGCGCTCGCAGGAAATCACACAGATTCTCAGCGACACTGCCGAGCCTCTTGTGCAGCGTCTGGCGGATAGCGGTCGCGGATTGGCAGAACAGCTTGAACAAGCGACCCATGCAGCCACTGATCGTCTGCGTGCTGAGAACGCAGCGCTCGTCAATGCACTGGCCAGCCGTACGGCAGAAACCATTGCAGCCGTGCAGCAGGCAAAGACGGGACTGTCAGACAATGTAAGCGAGCTGATTGATCGCCTCGCCGCTTCAAATAGCGAACTTGGCAAGCTGATCGAATCTGCTGCGCGCAACCTGACAAGCATTGACGGCCGCCTTGTTGAAACGACAAGCAGCTTCATTGAAAATGCAAACCGCGCAGCACAGATGTTCCAGGCCTCAACGGGTCTCATCGACAACAATATTGGCACGCTGCGCGCGCTTTCCGATGGTACACTGTCGCAGATTGCTGATATTGCCGAGCGCTTTGAAGAGCATGGCAAGGTTCTCTCAACTGCTTCGGATATGATCAGCTCGGCACAGAATGGTCTTGCCGGTACGCTTGAAGATCGCCATCTCGCGCTTGACAAGCTTGCTTCGGGCCTTGTTGAGAAGTCGGAAGGCATTGAGAATCTGATGCAGTCGTTTGAAACGATCGTGGCATCGGCTTTCCAGCGCGCAGAGGGCCAGACCCGTTCTTCGGCTGAGAAGATGCGTGAAAGCATTGCTGAGATCGTCGAACAGGCATCGCAGAAGTTCTCCGCTGCGACCGACGATATCCGCCGCACGGCAACAGAAATTCGCACAGAGCTCGACACAACCCGTGGTGAACTCAAGCGCGGCGTTCTGGATATGCCTGCGGAAGCCAAGGAAACGACGAGCGCAATGCGCAAAGCCGTTGGCGAGCAGATCAATGCTCTTAAGGAACTTGCTGAAATCGTCAACAAGTCGGGACGTTTGGTTGATGTTGGTGAAAGCCGCGCAGATCGCCCTGTTTCGCGTCCGGTTCAGACCCAGAGGCCAGCTCCGGTTCAGGCTCCTGTCATGGCAGCGCAGCCACAGGCTGACGTCGCTGTTCGCACCCGTCCGGTAGAAGCTCCTAAACCCGCACAGCCAGCTGTATCCTCTGATAAGCCACGCGGTTGGGTTTCTGACCTTCTTGCCCGCGCATCGCGCGAGGATGAGGTGGCCGCTCCATCGCAGGCACAGCCTACGCAGGCTCATCGCTCGCCAAGCCATGTGGTTGAATCGCTCAACTCGCTTTCGGTCGATATTGCCCGCGCAATCGATCATGAAGCATCCGTTGAGCTATGGGACCGCTATCGCCGCGGTGAACGGAATGTCTTTACCCGTCGTCTCTATACGCTCAAGGGACAGCAGACCTTTGACGACATCAAGCGTAAATATCAGACGGATGGTGAGTTCCGTCGCGCTGTAGATCGTTACATGGACGACTTCCAGCGTCTGCTTGAAGACGTTGCGCGCAATGACCGCGATAACATGGTGACGCAGACTTACCTGACGTCAGATACCGGTAAAGTTTACACGATGCTGGCCCATGCAAGCGGTCGCCTGCGGTAAGAAAAGCCAATAAAGTAATGAAAACGCGGCTCATGGGCCGCGTTTTTTTATTTCCAGTTTTTTTAGAAAAGCTTGGGGTTCGGGTGTTGCCCGGTGCTGGTTTAAACTGACGGTTCTGTATGAACTTCAGAAATGACGGGCGAGAAAAAAGGCAGCTTGTGAAAACAAGCTGCCTTTTATGTTTTAACACTTAGAGTGAAGAAATTGTCCAGCCAACAATTTCGCTGGCGACACGTTCAAAAGCACTATCCAGCGCTTTGACATATTCGTTGTTGGACGTGCCATAGACTGGTGTTGTGGCACGGAAAACGCGTGTGGCACGGACTTCACCATTCTTGTCATTCATAAGCTTGACGGCGATTTCCACCACTGCGGCTCTCTGAGCACCATAGGCCTGAATACTGAATACGCGAAGATCGCTCAGGATCTGATAGTTGATGGCCAAACCGTCACCGGGGCGCCCAACACCGCCAAATACGCCGGTATTTTCATAGGCCTGCACAAGACGCGACTGAACGATGTTTGGCAGCCTGTCGCCCCATTGCGCGCCTTTGAGATATTCAATGGCGCCGGGCGCAGTGTTGACGACGATGTTCTGGCTATCAAGCGCCTTCAAAGCGCTTGGTGGGGGCACCAGAATTTGAAGGTTCTTGCGGTTCGCCGATGCGGACTGCGATTGCTGCGGTGCGGAAAGGCTGAATGTGTCGAGCGGTGTTGTCGTCCCGCAACCTGCCAGCAAGGTTGCAAGCAGAAGAGGCATAATGAAACGACGATGGGAATTTACCACGACAGAACCTGTATTGGACATTAATGACGCGTCCTTCCGTTATACTGCGGTACGCTGCCGGGGCCACCAAAGAACAATCGCTGCGGATTGCGCTCAATATCGGATACAGCCTGTTCTACACGTTGTACAGCGCGACGGCTATCACCAATCAGCGCCTGAATATCGGTCAAGCCTTGACCGGAGAAGCGTTCAAGATTGCTGGCAATGGGTGAAATGCGCTTGTCCAGATTGCTGGAAAGCTGGCGAATGGATTCAAGCGTTGCCTTGGCTTGCGCCACAACACCGTCCTTATCGTCACTGGAGAGCAAATGGTCCGCCTTCGCAATCACATCTTCGATGCGCGATGAAGCAGCATTCAAGCGTCCCATCATTTCTTTGGCATCGGAAACGATCTGGTTGATGTTGTCCGCGTTGGAGCCCAGCTCATCAATCACATCGGCATTCTTTGCCAGTGCATCTGTGAAGGTCTTGGTGTTTTTGATCGTGTCAGTCAGCGGCCCGCGCGCTTCTGTGACAAAGCCTTCAAGCTCGCCCAGCACGCTGTTTGCGCGCGCAAAAATATCCTGCGCGGTCGCCAGAAGATTGTTCACGGCAGATGGATCGGCATCAATGCGTGCAACCGTATCTTCTTTTGCAGCTTCGGTAAGAAGGTTTGGCTCGTCAAGCCGCCCACCCTTAAGCTCAATATAGGCCTGACCTGTCAGACCCTGAAAGCCTAGTGTCGCTTCAGTTGAACGGGTAATCGGTGTTGTTGCATTCACACGCGTTTTAACGATCACCATACCCGGATTTGTTTCGTCGAGGTGAAGATAGCGGACGTCACCGACTTTGATACCGTTAAACAGAACCTGACTACCGATCCCCAGACCCGTTACCGATCCAGGTATGCGTACATCAAGCTCTACGGAGTCTCTGGCTTCGCCATAGCGCGCGATCCAGTACACGAAACCGAAAGCCAGCAGGCTGACGATCAGCGTGAAAACTCCTACCAGTACATAATTGGCCTTCGTTTCCATATCTTATCCAGTCTGCAAGCGGCTGCCGCTGCCGGGCCGTCTTCTGCTTGGCGCAGAGGTGTCGATCTGACGTGCGCGCTTTCCTCGAAAATAGGATTTAACCCATGGATCGTCTACAGCCAGCATGTCTTCAATGGAACCGCTAACCGAAACTTTTTTGTTACCCAGAACGGCAATGCGATCACAAATCGCAAACAGACTGTCAAGATCGTGCGTCACCATATAAACGGTAAGCCCCATTGTATCGCGCAGATTGGCGATCAGTTCGTCAAAGTCTGCCGCTCCAATCGGATCAAGACCAGATGTCGGCTCGTCAAGGAATACAATGTCCGGGTCAAGCGCCAGAGCACGTGCCAATGCCGCACGCTTGATCATGCCGCCGGAAAGTTCAGATGGAAATTTATCAGCCGCATCAGGACTTAAGCCAACCAGATCGATTTTGAGACGCGCCAGTTCATCCATAAGCTTGGGCGGAAGATCAAGATATTCGCGCATCGGAACCTGAATGTTCTCAAGCACACTGAGTGCTGAAAACAAGGCGCCATGCTGAAACAACACGCCCATGCGCATATCAATTGCCATTTTCTCGGCTTCTGTGATCTTGTCGATATTGCGTCCCAATATCTCGATCTCACCCGACTGCTTTTTGTTCAGTCCAAGAATGGTCCGCATCAGCACAGATTTACCAGAACCTGACGGCCCGATGAAGCCAAGGACTTCGCCCTTATAAATATTGAGCGATAAACTATCGAGTACAGGAGCGCGGCCACCGAAGCCAACGGTAACATCCCGCACCGAAATGATCGGCACAGGCGCTTCGCTGCTTTGTGTATCCTGCATTGGCTGCTGGTTATCGATGATAGTCTCCATATTTACTCTTTACCTGAGCGTGCGCTTCGACAGAACAGTATGAAACAAAGCTATATAAGTTCTGTCTGGAACTGTGTCCGAAAGGCCCCACAATTCCTTATATAGAGGGATATTGAAGACTTAGAAGTCGATTGCAGCGTAGAATATCGCAAACAAACCATCGACAACGATGACTACGAAAATTGATTTAACCACAGAGGCAGTTACGCGACTGCCCAGTGATTCTGCGCTGCCGCCGACTTTCATGCCTTCAACAGAAGCGAGTATGCCGATAATCATCGCCATAAACGGCGCTTTAATAAGACCTGCAAAATAGGTGTTGAGTGCAACGGCATCATGCAAGCGGCTGATAAATGCTTCCGGCGAGATGTTGGAGTAGAAATAAGTAACCGCTGCAGCGCCTACCAAAGCTGAAAGATCTGCAATGATTGTCAGAAGCGGCAGAATCACCACAAGCGCGACGAGTCGCGGAAAGACAAGAACACCGACCGGATTAAGCCCGATAACGGTGAGCGCATCTGTTTCTTCCCGCATTTTCATCGAGCCGATTTCAGCCGTGATCGCACTGCCGGATCGTCCGGCGATCATAATGGCAGTCAGAAGCACGCCGAGTTCACGCAGAACCAGAATGCCGACCAGATCAACCACGAAAATTTCAGCGCCAAAATAGCGAAGCTGGAAGGCACCCTGCTGTGCAATGATGGCACCAACAATTGTTGACATAAGCACAATAATCGGGATCGCGCCCACGCCCATCCGGTCAATCTGCTTGACGATTGCCGGAAACGGAATACCACTGCCGCGCCCGGCTTTCAGCTGCGCACCGCGAATTGTTGCACCAAGAATGTGCATTGCCATCAGGAAATCCTGAAACATCGAGGTGACGCCACGCCCGATAGAATCCAGCATTTTGATAAAGAAGAAAGGCTTCTTGGTCTGTGGCACATCCAGCGTGCGTTCGACGGATTTGCCGACCTCTTCCACAAGCGGCAGCCATGCTGGCTTAACGCCTTGGAGTTCAACATCAATCTTTTGAGACAACAGACGGTGGCGCAGGCGTTCGATCAGCCAGGCACCAGCCGTATCAAGACTTTCCACACCCGCAACGTTGATGATCGCTGCCTGCGAGCCGCCAATTTTTTCGAGCTCGCGCATTTTTTTGTCGACAACGCCAACGTTCTGAGAAATCCAATGTCCGCTCAGGTTTATGAGACGTAAGTTATCCTGCTCGGCCAAATCAATCTTTGGCGCGACATTGGCGGCAGCACTTGCTTTGTCGTCGGTGTCGGTCAACATGGCCTAACCCTTATACGAGTCGTTGCGCGACCGAAATACTGCGTACTGGAAGCCATAGCCATGCACAAAAACTTGAAAATCATTCATGAACGCTATCCTATTGCCGGGAAATTCACAATCTCCCGCGGCTCCAAGACGGAGGCTTCGGTCATCGTGTGCGAGATAAGCCATGAAGGAAAGCGTGGGCGTGGCGAATGTGTGCCCTATGCACGCTATGGCGAATCGATTGAGAGTGTGAGCGAACAGATTGAGGTCGTGCGTAAGGCCCTTGAAAAGGGTGCAACGCGTCAGGAAATACAGACAATTATGGCTGCCGGTGCCGCGCGCAATGCGGTTGATTGCGCGCTCTGGGATCTGGAAGCAAAAATATCTGGCAAACGTGTTGCAGACTTGCTTGGAACACCAACCCGCCCGCTTGAAACTGCGATTACGGTGTCGCTCGGTACGCCTGCTGAAATGGCTGAATCGACGGCTAAGGTTGCCCATTATCCGCTGATCAAGGTCAAGATGGGGGGCGATAATGACATTGAGCGTATTTTGGCTGTTGCAAAGGCTGCTCCCAACAGCCGCATTATCATCGATGCCAATGAAGGCTGGACTGATGACAACATTATAGAAAACATGGCCGCTGCCGCAAAGGCCGGTGTGGTTCTGATCGAACAGCCCCTGCCCGCTGGCAAGGACGAAATTCTCAGCCAAATTGAACGTCCGGTCATCATTTGTGCCGATGAAAGCGTGCATACGTCGATTGGTCTTGAAGACCTCGCAAAGCGTTATGATGCAGTCAATATCAAGCTCGACAAAGCCGGCGGTCTGACCGAAGGGCTGATCATGCGCGAAAAGGCAACTGCGCTTGGATTGCAGATCATGGTTGGCTGTATGGTCGGCACATCGCTGGGCATGGCTCCGGCCGTGTTGCTCGCACAGAAAGCCAATGTCGTTGATCTCGATGGTCCACTGCTCTTGGCGCAGGATCGCATTCCCGGCCTTCATTATGATGGTGCTCTTGTTTATCCGCCGGAAGCGGACGTCTGGGGTTGATTATGGGCATCCTGTGCTGCCTGCGTGAGGCGCGTTGCTGATGAGAGCACGTTCTCGAAAATATCCGCGCAGGCCTCCCATGTGAAGGGTTTGAGGACTTCAGCAGGGTTAAAGGCAGGCATTTCAAGGGCAGCAAGACAAGCAGTCTGCAAATCTTCCGAAAGAACGCCTGCGCCTGTGGCACCCACAACATCGGATGATCCGGGAACAGGATAGGCCGCTACAGGAAGGCCTGATGAAATAGCTTCCAGCAGAACAAGGCCGAATGTATCGGTTCTGCTTGGAAAAACGAAAACATCCGCTGATGCATAGACTTGCGCCAGCTCTTTGCCCTCTTTTTTTCCGATAAATACCGTATCCGGGAAACGCGACCTGAAGTCATTGAGCGCAGGGCCGTCGCCGACAATCAGTTTTGTGCCGGGCAGATCAAGCTCGAGAAATGCTGGCAGGTTTTTTTCTGTCGCAACGCGTCCAACACAGATGAAAACTGGCTTTGGAAGGTCTCTTGCCACATCATCACGCGGATGAAACAGCGTGCGGTCAACACCGCGCGTCCATAATTCCAATCCCGTAAAGCCGCGCTCCCGCAAGTCATCCAGAATGGATTGGGTCGGAACAAGTGTATGCGATGCAAGATTATGGAAGCGGCGTAAAAATGCATAAGTCCATTTTGGTGGTATGGGAAAGCGGTCCTGAAGATATTCCGGAAAGCGCGTATGGAAACTTGTCGTGAAGCTCCAGCCCATCTTAAGACATGCCCTGCGCGCCATAAAACCAAGTGGACCTTCGGTTGCGATATGCACATAATCGGGCTGTATCTTTTGCAATCGCCGCCGGACGGCAGCCGGTGTTGTCATGGCCAGACGAATTTCTGGATAAGTCGGACACGGAACAGAGCGATAATCCAGCGGCGAAACAACAATCACCTCGTAGCCACGTGCTGTCATCAGTTCACAGCATTTTGTCAGCGTTCTCACCACGCCATTCACTTGCGGGTGCCACGCGTCTGTCACGATGACGAGTTTCTTCATCTGTTGCTATTCACCGCTTTTCGAGTTTGTTTTGGAAGCCTGATTATCTTGCTGCTTTCCCGATCAGCCGGGATCGTTTGGCGTTGAGCGAGACATTGCGTCCATTCAAGCAATTCCATGCGACCATCGAAATGCTCGACAACCGCTGTGCAGCTTTCGACCCAGTCCCCGGTATTGATATATTCAACACCATTCATATTTCCGATGGTTGCGTGATGAATATGACCGCAGATCACACCATCCACGCCGATGCGTTTTGCTTCATCGGAAACCACGTCTTCAAATTTTCCAATGAAATTGACAGCCTTCTTCACGCGAAATTTGGCCCACGCGGAAAATGACCAATAACGCAATCCGAACGTCGCGCGTATACGGCTCATAACCGTGTTGATCCAGATCGCTGTGTCATAGGCCCAGTCACCCAGATAGGCGATAAAGCGCGCATTGCGCACAACCACGTCGAACTGGTCGCCGTGGATGACCAGAAACTTGCGGCCATCCGCAGCTTCGTGAATGGCGCGGTTCATCACCTCGATGCCGCCAAAATGTGTACCCTGAAAATTTCGCAGAAATTCGTCGTGATTGCCGGCGATATAAATGATTGTCGCGCCTTTGCGGCTTTTGCGTAGCAGTTTCTGCACAACATCATTATGCTCCTGCGGCCAGTGCCAGTTGCGACGCAGGCGCCATCCATCGACAATGTCGCCAACCAGATAGATCGTTTCCGCCTCGTGATAGCGCAGAAAATCAAGCAAAAGCTCAGCTTGAGCTGCTTTGGAACCAAGATGCACATCTGAAATGAACAGGGTGCGATATTTTTTTGGATCGATCTGTTCTTCGCTCATTTGGTTGTCCTTCCGACTGGCAACCCGAATTTGAATGAAGAAAACCCGATTCATGTCACAAACATATGACGGCATTTTTGAGTGAGGATTTGTTGGACATTTCCGCGCGTCAACCAGAATCCGGTTGATTGCCACATCGGCTTAGTGGCATGTCTACGGCCATAAAAAGCAGTTTCGTTCAAAATACCGTTGGATTGCGGAACAACTGCTTCTCGAAATCGGGCCTATAGTGATTTGATAGTTTGAGATAAAAACGATATTGGCTCACATGACGCGAATAGGCGTCCTCACGCGGTTTCCCTCCGGCTGCGCGTATGAACTGGAAAGCGATGCTAAAATGACCGACAAAAAGACCCCCTCCACTTCCACGCGTTCAGATTTTGACGAAGCGGCCCTGTTCTTTCACCGCTACCCGAAACCGGGAAAGCTCGAAATTCAGGCGACAAAGCCGCTTGGCAATCAGCGCGATCTGGCACTGGCCTATTCGCCCGGTGTTGCAGCGCCTTGCCTTGCGATCCAAGAAGATCCATCCACTGCTGCCGAATATACGGCGCGCGGCAATCTGGTGGCTGTCATATCCAATGGTACGGCTGTGCTGGGACTTGGGAATATCGGCGCGCTTGCATCCAAGCCGGTGATGGAAGGCAAGGCCGTTCTCTTTAAGAAATTCGCAGATATTGATGTGTTCGACATTGAAATTGAAGCGCTTGAAATCAACCGTATGGTCGACGTGATTTCGGCGCTTGAGCCAACTTTTGGCGGTATCAATCTCGAAGACATCAAGGCACCTGAGTGTTTTGAAGTTGAAGAACAGCTTCGCGCGCAGATGAATATTCCGGTTTTCCATGACGACCAGCACGGAACGGCGATTATCGTTGCCGCTGCCGTTATGAACGGTCTGGAACTGGCCGGCAAGAAGATCAGTGAAGCGAAGATTGTAACGTCTGGTGCTGGTGCAGCAGCCCTTGCCTGCCTCAATCTGCTGGTTAAACTTGGTGCAAAACGCGAAAATATCTGGGTCTGTGACATTGAAGGCGTGGTCTATGAAGGCCGCAATACGCTTATGGACCGCTGGAAAGATGTTTACGCGCAGAAGACGGATGCGCGCGTGCTCGCCGATGTCATTGGCGATGCCGATGTGTTCCTTGGACTTTCGGCTGCGGGTGTTTTGAAGCCAGAACTGCTTAAGCAGATGTCTGAAAAGCCGCTTATCATGGCGCTGGCCAACCCGAACCCGGAAATCATGCCTGAGGCTGCACGCGAAGCGCGCGCTGATGCCATGATTTGCACCGGACGTTCAGACTATCCGAACCAAGTGAACAATGTTCTCTGCTTCCCTTACATTTTCCGCGGTGCACTTGATGTTGGCGCCACTGCAATCAACGAGGAAATGAAGCTTGCGGCCGTCCGTGCCATTGCTTCACTTGCCCGTGAAGAACCTTCTGATGTCGCCGCACGCGCCTATTCGGGCGATACGCCAACTTTCGGACCAAACCACATCATTCCTTCGCCGTTCGATCAGCGGCTGATTCTGCGTATCGCGCCTGCTGTTGCCAAGGCTGCGATGGAGAGCGGAGTTGCCACGCGTCCGATTGAGGACTGGGAAGCCTATATGGACAGGCTGACCCGCTTCGTGTTCCGCTCAGGCCTTATCATGAAGCCGGTCTTTGCTGCCGCGCGTGCACAGAAAAATCCAATGCGCGTGATCTATGCTGATGGTGAAGATGAGCGCGTATTGCGCGCTGCGCAGGTGGTGATTGAAGAAGGCATTGCATCGCCAATCCTCGTTGGTCGTCCGAATGTTATTGAAACACGTTTGAACCGTTATGGTTTGAAAATTCGGGCGGGTAAGGATTTTGAACTGATCAACCCGGAAGACGATCCGCGCTACCGTGATTATGTCGATCTTTATTTGTCCTTCACGGGGCGTCAGGGCGTAACCCCTGAAGCAGCACGCACGATCGTCCGTACAAACTCGACTGCAATCGCTGCCCTCGCCGTTATGCGCGATGAAGCAGATGCAATGATCTGTGGTCTGGAAGGCCGCTTTGAGCGCCATATGCGCGTTGTAAAGCAGATCATTGGCAAGCTGCCGGGCATCAGCGATTATTCCGCATTGAGTTTGCTTATCTCGCAGCGCGGTGCCCTGTTCCTAACAGACACATATGTCAATGTGGAACCTGATGCCGACCATATTGCCGAGATGGCCATTTTGGCTGCAAAAGAAATCAGCCGCTTTGGTATTGAGCCAAAGGTTGCTCTGGTCTCGCATTCAAACTTTGGCTCCAAGGAATCTGCCAGTGCAGAGAAGATGCGCCGGGCTGCAGCACTGCTTGCGGAGAAAGCGCCTGATCTTGAATCTGACGGCGAAATGCATGGTGACTCTGCATTGTCGCAGGCGCTTCGTGACCGTGTATTTCCAAGTTCACGTCTCAAGGGCGAAGCAAATCTGCTTGTCTTCCCTAATCTTGATGCGGCGAATATCACACTTAACGTGGTCAAGACTGTCACTGATGCATTGCATGTTGGTCCTATCCTGCTGGGCGCAGCACGCCCTGCTCATATTCTTACGCCTTCGGTTACTTCGCGCGGTGTCGTCAACATGACAGCGCTTGCAGTTGTTGAAGCATTACAAAGATCCGGTGAAGGCAATCAGAATAAATAATTTAGATAGATCTTTATAATTAAAACGTAATAAACGCCAAGTATTCAAATAATACTTGGCGTTTATGTTTTTTTAACTGTAATAAATAAACATTGACACATACGAACAACGGGACGGGCTTGTTCTATGATGAGTGTTTATAAGAAATTTACAAACTTACCTTCAGCAGTATTCGCTGTTACGATAGTTGGCTTATTGAGTGGCTGTACAACAACGCAACCTTCACAGCCCTGCACCAGTCAGGAAGCGGCAAGGTTGCATGCACAAATCACGCCAACGAATGCACGACTGGATAGAAATAAAATACAAATTTCACGTATTCGTGCCGAGCAGGCAAAAGAACGTTGTACGGGAAATTTGTTTGCACCTGCAAATAAGTCACCGAAGTGTGAGCGCTTGAAAACGCAGGAAGCAAAGCTTGTGTCTGAAAACCAGACACTTTCTGAAAGACTGTCAGAAATTAATGCTGCCATTGCCGGAATGTCTCATCCTGGCAAGCATGTAAAATCCTGCTCGGCCAGCTGGTTGCCGAAGCGCAGCGTTCAGAAAGCCGCGCCAAGCAGAAAATTGGCAAGAGCATCGGTTAAGGTTGCCAGTGCGCAGGCGAAAAAGCCAGTACAAACTGATGGGCTTCCGGTTGAGGATTATGTCGTGCCGGCCTATTCGTCCTATAGCTCAAGCGCAACAGAGCCGGTCGCTTACACAGCATCCGCACCGGTGTTGCAAGCGCCAGCGCACATCGCACCTGTAGAAGCGACACCGCCTGTTGAACGGGCATATTCGGATAGTGCCAAGGTCAGAGTGATCGGCTCTTCGTTCTTTCCGGACCAATCAAAACCAGCAAATCCGCAAGCTCCGGTCCATGCGCCTGCCCCGTAAGCGCGATGCGCAGGGGCATGAACAGCATCTTGCCCTTGCGTCCTGTTGCTGCTTTCACAGCATCGGTCCAGATTTTCCAAGTCTGCTTATCCCAAGGCTCAGCGGGTAGCAATTTAAATGCTTCCTGCACAAAAGCCTGCTCTTCCTCAGACAATTCCAGTTTTTCCGGCAGTTCGCCATTGATAATCTGCCACCAATGCGTCGCATCGTTGAAACGCTCAAGATTACCGCGAACAGTCAGCCAAAAGGCTTCTGCCTGATCGCCTGCAATACCAAGTTTTTCAAGCCGACCCTTCGCTTTCTCGAAAGGCATTTCATGCAGCAAAGCGCGGTTAAGCGTATCCAGTTCGGCTGGGTCGAATTTTGCCGATGATTTCGAAATGGCAGCCAGATCAAAGCGTTCTGCGAGCGCATTCATGTCACTGGCTGCCGAAACAGATTCCGAGGTTCCAATGAGGATTGCCAGTGAGGCAACGGACATCGGTTCATACCCGCTTTCGCGCAGCGAGCCGACTGACAGCGCGCCGGATCGTTTTGAAAGGCCTTCGCCTGAAACGGTGGTCAGCAAATTATGATGGCCGAAGACGGGCGGTTCTGCACCAAGCGCCTTGAAGATGGCAATCTGAACGCCTGAATTGGTGACGTGATCATCGCCACGGATGATATGGGTGATACCAAGATCAATGTCATCGACAACTGATGGCAGTGTGTAGAGATAGGTACCGTCTTCACGAACCAGAACCGGATCGGACATGGAAGCCAGATCGACAGTCTGTGGTCCGCGCACCAGATCGTCCCAATGGACTTCGGTGCGGGTGGTCGTAAAAGGGTCGCTTTCGAAATTCGGCAAAAGGAAGCGCCAATGTGGCTTGCGGCCTTCGGCTTCAAAAGCTACCTTCTCCTGATCCGTCAGCTTCAGGGCTTCACGGCCATAAACGGGCGGAAGGCGACGCGCGAGACGCAGTTTGCGGCGGCGTTCGAGTTCATCGGCTGTTTCATAGCAGGCATAGAGAAGACCTGCTTGTTTCAACTTTTCGACAGCCTTGGCATAAACATCAAAGCGCTTCGACTGGTATTCGATCCGGTCAGGCGTAACACCCAGCCATGCAAGATCGACAGCAATCGCATCAGCATATTCCTGCTTAGAACGCTCTACATCGGTATCGTCGTAACGCAGAATGAATTTGCCGCCATTCTTTTTGGCGTAGAGCCAGTTTGAGAGCGCGGTACGTGTATTGCCAATATGAATATAACCCGTCGGCGACGGTGCAAAACGAACTGTAACAGTCATGACTCAATCTTTCAGCGGTCGCGGAAGCGGTTCGTTATTGGATAACGACGATCACGTCCAAAATTCTTCTTGGTAATTTTGACACCGGGCGCAGACTGGCGGCGCTTGTATTCGGCCAGATTAAGCAGATGCTCGATCCGTTGTACCGTTTCAAGCTGATGGCCGCGCGCGACAATCTCAGCATTGCTCATTTCGTTTTCAACGAGGCACTCAAGAATGTCATCCAGCACCGGATAAGGTGGCAGACTGTCCTGATCGGTCTGGTTTTCGCGCAATTCTGCGGATGGAGCCTTTGAGATGATGTTTTGTGGAATCACCTCGCCTGCAGGCCCAAGGCTGCCCGCCGGAACATTGTTGTTGCGCCATTCCGACAACGCATAGACCTGCATTTTATAGACATCTTTGATGGGGTTAAAGCCGCCATTCATATCGCCATAAAGCGTTGCATAGCCGACCGACATTTCGGACTTGTTGCCGGTGGTTACAACCATCGAGCCAAACTTGTTGGAGATTGCCATCAAAATGGTGCCACGGGCACGGCTCTGGAGGTTTTCCTCCGTCACACCGGCTTCTGTGCCTTCAAACAAAGGCTTGAGTGCAGACAGAAAGCCTTCGACAGGTTCGGCAATCGGCACAATATCATAACGCACGCCGAGCGCTTTGGCGCAATCGGCAGCGTCTTTGAGCGACTCTTCGGACGTGTAACGATAGGGCAGCATCACGCAGCGCACGCGATCCTTGCCCAACGCATCGACGCCTAACGCTGTGCAGATCGCCGAGTCGATACCGCCTGAAAGACCAAGCACAACATCCTTGAAGCCGTTCTTGTTCACATAATCACGCAGGCCCAGCATACAGGCCGAATAATCAGCTTCCAGACCTTCCGGCAGCGTAGCCTTTTCGGCCTCCTCGCAATGCCAGCCCTCGCCGTCCCGCTTCCATATGCTCAGTGTAATGGCTTCTGCAAATTGCGGCATTTGCAGGCGAAGCGTCTTGTCGGCGTTAAATACGAATGAGCCACCATCGAAGACCAGTTCGTCCTGCCCGCCCACCTGATTGGCGTAGAGCATGGGAAGCTCGGTTTCGATGACCTGTTTCAGAACCACCTGATAGCGGCGCTCGATCTTGGCGCGGTGATAAGGCGAACCATTGGGCACCAGCAGGAGTTCAGCACCACTTTCGGCCAGTGTTTCCGCAACGCCGAGATCACCCCATATATCTTCGCAGATCGGAATGCCGATGCGCACACCGCGGAAATTGACTGGTCCGGGCATTGGGCCCGACTGGAAGACGCGTTTTTCGTCAAATTCGCCATAGTTGGGAAGATCGACCTTGAAACGCTCGGCAATGATTTCACCGCCATCCAGAACAGCGACAGCGTTATGCAGGCCACTGTCACGCTGCATCGGTGTCCCGATGATGACACCTGGTCCACCATCTGCTGTGTCTTTGGCAAGCGCAGCCACAGCCTTTTCACAGGCTGCGACAAAGGCCGTTTTGAGAACCAGATCTTCCGGCGGATAACCCGCAATAAACAGCTCCGTGAACATCACAAGGTCGGCGTTCATTTTGGCTGCTTCTGCGCGGGCTGCACGCGCCTTGGCAAGATTTCCGGCGATGTCGCCCATAACAGGATTGAGCTGTGCAACGGCAATACGAAGCATGTCGAGATTCTCGTTTACGCTGATCATGCGTCAGCTTTAGCGCGCTTGTGCAATTAATTGCAACGGATGGCGTTCAAGAACAGTCGTTCTTTATCGGATCATATAGGTTGTGATCAGAATATAGCCCCATGTGGCGGCGACAAAAACAATCGCGATCAGAACAGCGAGCGAGCCGCAATCCTTGGCAATCTGAATTTCCTTATGAAAATCACGCGAAACAGCATCGCAAGTGGCTTCAATACCGGTGTTGAGCACTTCAACAAGAATGAGAAACAGGATCGATCCTGTCATCAGCAGAAATGCCAGCCCGCTCGGAGCAAGAAAGAATGCGATTGGCACTGATAACAGGAAAAGCACCAGTTCTTGCTGGACTGCCTTTTCATGAGCGGCCAAGTAGCGAAGAGCACGCATTGAATTGAGAAACGCCAGAAAAATTCGCTTCATTGATGCCACCAAATGAGTTTTCGCCAAAACCAATAAGCGAATTCATTTGAAACACAACAGGGCGGAGAGTGAATTCTCCGCCCTGCGCTTGTTTCAAAGTGACTTTATTCAATCAGGCGTTAACGGCCTGCTTCTCCGAGCCCAGATCCCGTTCCTTCTTGAGCAGTTCTGCCAGAAGGAAAGCCAGTTCAAGCGCCTGATCGGCGTTCAGACGTGGGTCGCAATGCGTGTGGTAGCGGTCATGCAGATCTTCTGCTGAAATCGCACGCGCACCGCCCGTACATTCGGTGACGTTTTTGCCGGTCATTTCGACATGGATACCGCCCGGATGTGAACCTTCGGCGCGATGGATCGCGAAGAAGGACTCAACTTCCTTGAGGATACGGTCGAATGGACGCGTCTTGTAACCGCCTGCGGTGATCGTGTTGCCGTGCATCGGGTCGCAAGACCAGACAACCTTACGGCCTTCACGTTCAACGGCGCGGATGAGCTGTGGCAGATGATCGCCGACCTTGTCGTAACCAAAACGCGCGATGAGCGTCAGGCGTCCAGCTTCGTTTTCAGGGTTGAGAAGATCGATCAGGCGGATGAGATCATCGGGCTGTAGCGATGGACCGCATTTCAAACCGAGCGGGTTCTTGATGCCACGGCAATATTCGATATGCGCATGATCAGCCTGACGTGTGCGATCGCCAATCCAGATCATGTGACCCGAAGTGCCGTACCAGTCGCCAGAGGTCGAATCGACGCGTGTGAGCGCTTCTTCATAGCCAAGCAGCAGCGCTTCATGGCTGGTGTAGAAATCGGTTTCACGCAGCGAATGATTGCTGTCAGAGGTGATGCCGATCGCCCGCATGAAATTCATCGTTTCCGAAATGCGCTGCGCCAGTGCAGCGTAACGCTCTGCCTGCGGGCTTTTGCCAACAAAGCCGAGCATCCACTGATGTACGTTTTCAAGGTTCGCATAACCACCCTGCGCGAAGGCACGCAGCAGGTTCAGTGTCGCAGCGGACTGGCGATAAGCCATGTCCTGACGCTGCGGATCAGGAATACGCGATGCTTCGTCGAAATCGATGCCGTTGATGATGTCGCCACGGTATGATGGCAGCTCGACGCCATTGAGTGTTTCCATATCGGAAGAACGCGGCTTGGCGAACTGACCGGCAATACGGCCCACCTTAACAACAGGCTTGGATGCTCCGAATGTCAGCACGACGGCCATCTGCAAAAAGACGCGGAAAAAGTCGCGAATATTATCCGCGCCATGTTCTGCGAAACTTTCCGCACAATCGCCGCCCTGAAGCAGAAATGCCTTGCCTTCGGCAACGTCTGCCAGCTGGCTTTTCAGCTTGCGGGCCTCGCCTGCAAATACGAGCGGTGGATAGGTACGAAGGCGAGCCTCAACATCGGTCAGAGCCTGTGCGTCTGGATAAGACGGCACTTGCTTGATCGGTTTGTCTCTCCAGGAATTTGGGGTCCAGTTCTTCGTCATTTCACACCTGTTTTAATTATCCGCGCGATTTCTCTCGGATTAGTTCCTCCTTGCACGAAAGCTGAAATGCGTTTGTGCAAGACAATTCAATGTCTGTGCACGCATAACAGCACGCGTGATCGCGTTGATATAATGCAGACGCTCACTTTATACCAGCGAGAATCGTTAACAGGATGGGAGTGATACGAAAGTTCAACTTTCGAGCTTTTGCCCGTTCACCACGCGGTAGGTCGGCTTATACATTGTAACCAGTTCTTCCGCCGCTGTCGGGTGAACCGCCATGGTGCGGTCGAAGTCGTCCTTGGTTGCACCAGCTTTGAGCGAAATCCCAAGCAGCTGTGCCATTTCGCCGGCATCCGGCCCCATAATATGGGCCCCGACAACCTTCCGGCTCTTGGCATCAACGATGAGTTTCATCAGCGTTTTTTCGTTGCGGCCTGAAAGCGTGTTCTTCATTGGCCGGAACAAAGCGCGATAAACTTCCAGTTCAGCATATTTCTTTGCAGCTTCATCTTCCGGCAAGCCAACAGTGCCGATTTCAGGCTGCGAGAAAACTGCCGTGGCAATAAGCTCATGATCGGGTTTCGTTGGATTATCTTTGAAAGCTGTTTCAAGGAAGCACATTGCTTCGTGGATCGCGACCGGCGTCAACTGAACGCGATTGATAACATCGCCAACAGCCCAGATATTGGAAACGCTTGTGCGGGAATAATCATCGACTTCGATGGCACCCAGCGCGTCGGTTTTTACGCCTGCTTTTTCAAGACCAAGGCCCGCGGTATTGGGTTTGCGGCCAATTGCCAACATGGCTTGACCGACATCGAGTGTTTCGCCATTGGTCAGCGAAACTTTCAATGCGCCATCAGATTGCTTTTCGACCTTCTCAAAAACTGCGCCGCAGATGATGCGAATGCCTTTAGAAACCATGGTTTCATGAAGCAGTTGACGCAGATCGTGGTCAAAGCGCGAGAGGATTTCTTTGCCGCGGTAGACGATTGTCGTTTCAACACCAAGACCGTGGAAAATATTGGCAAATTCGACTGCGATATAACCGCCGCCAGCGATGGCGATGGATTTCGGTAACTCTTCCAGATGAAAGGCTTCATTAGACGTAATGCAATATTCATGGCCGGGCAGCGCGTCATGCGCGCTTGGATGACCGCCCGTTGCAATCAGAATTTGATCCGCAGTGACACGGCGCCCGTCAGCTTTGAGTTCGATTGTGTGTGCATCGATCAGTTCTGCGCGACTTGCAAAAATATCGACGTTCGAGTTTTCCAGACCTTTGCGATAAAGACCTTCAAGCCGATCAATTTCCTTGTCTTTCGCCGCGAGAAGCTTTTTCCACTCAAAGCTGCTTTTGCCAACATTCCATCCATATCCGGCCGCATCTTCAAAGTGCTCGGGAAATTGCGAGGCGTAAACGAAGAGTTTTTTTGGGACACACCCACGAATAACGCAGGTGCCGCCCATACGGTACTCTTCGGCCAGACCGACCTTTTTGCCCATTGCACCGGCCAGGCGCCCTGCCCGCACACCACCGGACCCACCACCGATAACAAAAAGATCATAATCATAACCGGCCATGGGACTCTCCATTTAAATCTGATGCGTGACACTTATGTAAGCAAAAGAAAAAGCCCGGCCAAGTCGCCGGGCTTTTAAAATCTGCGTTACAATAAGAAATTACTGCTGAGCAGGCTGTTCAGGCGTAGCCGTAGCACCTGCCTGAGCTGCGAGAACTTCTGCAACCGAAGTCGCGAGATCGCGGGCAATTCCGTTCTGCCAGATATTGGCAGCCTTAACGACTTCGCGCGTTACAATCGGGCCTTCAGCAAGCAGCTTCTTGCCTGCTTCGGAATTGTAGAATGCGGCGATTGCTTTGAGTTCATCTTCGCTGAACGCATTTGCATAAGCGCGAGCCGATTCAGTTTCGAGATCAGCGCGGCGAGCAGCAAGCGCGAGCGCTTTGTCATCAACAGTCTTGGTGATGAGCGCTTCAAGATTTGGGTCTTTCTGAATAAGTTCCCCCTTCAGCGCCCGTGCGGCACTCGGCAGGATCTCATCAAACTGTTCAGTCGCCTGAATGGAAGCAATTGCCGCGCGGGCAGCGTCCAGATGCGAAGCGGAAATTTCCTGTGCTGAGGCCGCATGAACGCCTGACAGCAGGACGAGTGCGGAAAACGGTGCAATCAGACGGCGGAAGCCAGTTGCCGGGATCATATGGTCAGTACTCCGTTCAAACAATTCTTATAGGCGGTTTAAGGCCGGGTCATGGTTCGGATGCCGTCAGCGCCTGCAATGATTGCGGCCCGTGCCAGTCCGATAAAAAGTCCGTGCTCGACAACGCCCGGTATGGCGAAGAGAGCGTCAGATAGAATCTTTGGATCGGGAATGCGGCCAAAAGATGCATCCACGATATAATGCCCACCATCCGTTACAAATGGTGAGCCGTCTTTTAAACGCAGGACCAACGGACCTGCAAGGCCGCATTGCGAAGCAGCCAGTTCAATAGCGCGTAAAGTTGCGCCAAGTCCAAAACGATTGACTTCAATCGGCAGAGGAAAATGGCCAAGCGTCTCAACAACTTTCGACCCGTCTGCAATAACAATCATTGAGTCGGAAGCGGCAGCGACGATCTTTTCACGCAGCAATGCACCACCTCCGCCCTTGATGACTGAAAGATTAGGATCGACTTCATCAGCGCCATCGACGGTCAGGTCAAGATGCGGCGTTTCTTCCAGAGTCGTGAGTGGAACCCCCAATTCTCTGCAAAGATCAGCTGTGCGTTCCGAAGTCGGCACGCCAATGATCTTAAAGCCGGAATTTACCTTTTCTGCGAGCAGACGCACAAATTCTTCTGCCGTCGAGCCAGTTCCAATTCCCAGACGCATTCCATCTTTGACATGTGTCAATGCCTCTGTGGCAGCGGCGATTTTGAGCTTTCGTGCTTCATCCATGCCTGAAATATCCATGCCTGAATTTCTATCTTCCCATCGGATTCTTATCCGTCTCCGGCAACGCCTCTAGCATGCGGGAGCATCGCAACAAAGCTCTCAATATGAATTATCGTTATTTTTGCGATGAACTCTTATTTCATCTCTGTCTTGAGAAGGTACGAACTTGAGCCTATCTCAAAGATCAGCTAGCACTGCATCAACACAGATTTTTTCCCGAAAGAAGCATCATGTCCGCTGCCAACTCCAAGCCCATTATCGTTTTCGACCTCGATGGCACATTGGTTGAAACAGCGCCAGACCTTCTGGGCAGCTTGAATCACTGCCTTGCAATCTCGGGCTTGCAAACGGCTGACCATGGTCAGCTGCGCCGCTTTGTGGGACAAGGTGGCCGCGTTATGATCGAGCGCGCTTTTGCAGCGCAGCAAAAACAGCTTGATGATGCGAAGCTTGATCACCTTGTTGAAGAATTCCGCGAGCATTATGCAGCACACATGCCGGGCGACTCGGCATTTTATCCAGGCGTCCTCGAAGCCATGGATCGTTTTTCTGCGAATGGTTACACATTGGCGGTTTGCACCAACAAGTTTGAAACATTGTCGGTCAAGCTTTTGACTGCAATGGGTGAAGCTCATCGCTTTGCGGCAATTTGCGGTGCAGACACATTTGCATTCCGCAAGCCAGATCCGCGCCATTTGATCGAAACAATTGCCAAGGCGGGCGGAAACCGTGATCGCGCCGTGATGGTTGGAGACAGCCGTACAGATATTGATACGGCGAAAGCAGCCGGTATCCCTGTTGTTGCGGTAGATTTCGGTTATACTGATTTGCCGGTTCAGCATTACGAGCCAAGCCGCGTCATCTCGCATTATGATGAATTCACACTTGAAATGGCTGAGCAGCTTTTGGAAGCCGTTGCAGATAAAGTCTGAAACAAGGTAACGCTATTATGAAGCAAATTCTTATATTTACCGCTGTTTCTTCAATAGCGTTATCAGCAAGTGCTTTTGCAAATGAGCCGTCACAGACGGGACTACCGGGCGTGAAGATGCAAAAGCCGATCGTATCGGCACCACCACCTGCACCTGAGCCCGATAGTCAGCCGGCGGGGAGTTGGAAAAATTTCCGCGTTGGCAATACTGATGTTTCGATTTCCGGCAGCGTTACCGTTGACGTGGGGAGTGGCAATAGCCGAACATCCGGGCGATAGAGCATTTCGTATTTTGATTGAATCCCTGGAAAGGCTCTATCAATTTGTTACGCATTATCCCACGCAAAACCGCTTCGCACTTTTGCTGAAAATCCTCTAGAGCGAAGCCCAGACGGCGGGTAATTGCTCTGGCAAATCCTCTGCAATTAGCCCATGTCCGAAGCGTCGGCCTGCATCTGCATGGATCCAGACGGCAGCGCCTGCTGCTTCAAAGGCTGGCATTCCCTGTGAAAGCAATCCGCATACAATGCCAGCCAGCACATCGCCCGATCCCGCCGTTGCGAGAAATGGTGTGCCATTCGCATTGATAATGGCGCGCCCGTCAGGTGCTGCAATTACCGTATCCGGCCCTTTATAGATCACAATGGCATTTGCCCGTTTTGCTGCTTTGCATGCCCTATCTGGCTTTGACATTTCGTTCCCGGCTGCAATATCCGGAAAAAGACGCCGAAACTCGCCCTCATGTGGCGTGAGAACAAGCGCCGTGTCGGTATTTCTTTGAGCTTTGAAAAGCTGTTCCGGCTGATTTTCAAAGGCCGTGATGCCGTCGGCATCCAAAACCACGCCTTTTAGATATTCAGAGCGCCCGTTGACAGCTGTCAACAGCATCAAGGCATGATCGCGGGCAAATGACGGATTGCCGTAGCCCGGGCCAAGCACGCAGGCTGCAACCTTGCGCTCCACCAAAAAGGTTTCAACATCCTTTATATTGCGTGTCTCGCGCAGCATGATGCTCGTCAGATGGGCTGCATTGGTTAAAACTGCATCAGGTGGCGAAAGCAATGTGACAGCCCCTGCACCACTGCGCGCTGCCGCCCTTGCCGATAAACGTGCCGCACCTGTTGAATGCACAGGCCCGGAAAAAACTGCCGCATGGCCGCGACTATATTTGTGGGCATTGATTGCAAGTATGGGCAGTTGGTCCTGCCAAAGCTCCGGTGCGTTTTCAAAAGTATCTGGAGTGATGCTTTTCAGCACCGTATCGGGAATCCCAATGTCTGCCACATGAAGCACGCCACAATGCGCCCGGCCCGGCTGCAAGAGATGACCGGGTTTCTTACGGAAGAATGTCACGGTTGCGCGTGCCCAAACAGCGGTTCCCAAAACCTGCCCGTCTTTGCCGGATATGCCGCTTGGCAAATCCACAGCCAGAACGGGAATGTTCGAAGCATTGACTGCTTCTATTGCGCTGGCTTCGGCGCCTTCCACCGCGCGCGCCAGACCTGCGCCATAAATTGCGTCGATGACGCCGACAAAGTCTTTGGGTTCGAACGCACTGATACGCCGCACATCTCCTTTATAATAGTGGAGTGCCCTCATCGCATCGGTGTCCGGGCGGGGCTGCGCTGTTCCGAAGCAGGTAACGGCATATCCGGCCTTAGCGAGGAATTGGGCCGCAACATAGCCATCGCCACCATTGTTTCCGGGGCCACAGAGAACGGCGACCCGGCCTTTGGCAAGGAACATGCGCTGGGCTACATCTGCAACGGCACGCCCTGCTGCGAGCATCAGTGAAAAACCATCACGCGTGCCGCTTTCAATTGTCATTTTGTCTGCACGCGACATTTGTTCCGGCGTCAACAGTTCCAGCATGACTCATATTTCCCCTGGTTGTTGGTTGATTAATCGCGCGCCATTCGCTTTGATGCAAGTCTGATTAAGTTCATGGCAGATTGTCTATTTTTTAATCACCGTGCAGAGCATAAAACTGCCGTTGAAAATCTTTCACACGGATTGCCTTGCCGGGATGACAAAAAAAATGCCACTCTGCTGCGAGGAAGGTTAGACTTCTGAAATTATTGAAAATGCGCTAGCCTCAATATCAGCGCCCTTTTCAGCTGAATAGATGCGAAAATTTCGGCAAAATTTGCTGAAAACAACGCAGAACTTAAAAAAAATGGCTGTCACCTAACGAGTTGGCACAGTTCATGCTTCTATATCAGCGAAACGGGCACGACGCCCATTTCCGAACAAGAGCGGAGACCATTCTCTGATGAAAAAGATCGAAGCCATCATTAAGCCTTTCAAGCTGGATGAAGTGAAGGAAGCCCTTCAGGAAGTTGGTTTGCAGGGAATTACTGTAATTGAAGCCAAGGGTTTTGGCCGACAGAAGGGCCATACCGAGCTTTACCGCGGCGCGGAATATGTCGTCGATTTTCTTCCCAAGGTGAAAGTTGAAGTCATCGTCGCCGATGAAACCGTCGATGGCGCCATTGAAGCTATTCGCAAGGCAGCCCAGACAGGGCGCATTGGTGACGGTAAGATTTTCGTCTCCAATATCGAAGAAGTTATCCGCATTCGTACCGGTGAATCCGGCGTGGATGCCATCTAATAAAACCAGCCTACCGAACATCGTCGTGCAAACAGGATATTAAAATGACGACTGCCAATGACATTCTGAAACAGATCAAAGATAACGACATTAAGTTTGTCGACCTCCGCTTCACAGACCCTAAGGGCAAACTGCAGCACGTTACGATGGATATCGGCCTCGTCGACGAAGACATGTTCGTTGATGGCGTTATGTTCGACGGCTCATCGATTGCTGGCTGGAAGGCCATCAACGAATCCGACATGGTTCTCATGCCAGATCCGGAAACCGCTCACATTGATCCATTCTTCGCTCAGTCCACGCTGGTCATTCTCTGCGACATTCTTGATCCGGTTTCGGGTGAAGCTTATGGCCGCGATCCACGCACGACTGCAAAGAAGGCCGAAGCCTACATGAAGTCGCTCGGCATCGGTGACACTGTTTATGTTGGCCCAGAAGCTGAATTCTTCGTATTCGATGATGTGAAGTACAAGGTTGATCCATTCAACACAGGCTTCAAGCTCGACTCAACCGAGCTGCCATCGAACGATGACACCGATTACGAAACCGGCAATCTCGGCCACCGTCCACGCGTCAAGGGTGGTTACTTCCCTGTTCCGCCAATCGACAGCGCGCAGGACATGCGTTCGGAAATGCTCACCGTTCTGACGGAAATGGGCGTAACCGTTGAAAAGCATCACCACGAAGTGGCGTCCGCTCAGCACGAACTGGGTGTCAAGTTCGACACGCTCGTTCGCAACGCCGACAAGATGCAGATCTACAAGTATGTTGTGCATCAGGTTGCTAATGCCTACGGCAAGACCGCAACGTTTATGCCAAAGCCAGTCTTCGGTGACAACGGCTCGGGTATGCACGTCCACTTCTCGATTTGGAAAGATGGCAAGCCAACCTTCGCGGGCAATGAATATGCCGGCCTTTCGGAAAACTGCCTGTTCTTTATCGGTGGCGTTATCAAGCACGCAAAGGCCGTGAACGCATTCACCAACCCATCGACCAACTCCTACAAGCGTCTGGTCCCGGGTTATGAAGCACCAGTTCTGCTGGCTTACTCGGCTCGCAACCGTTCGGCTTCCTGCCGTATTCCTTTCGGCTCGTCGCCGAAGTCGAAGCGCCTTGAAGTTCGCTTCCCTGATCCGGCAGCAAACCCATATCTCTGCTTTGCAGCGCTGCTGATGGCTGGTCTTGACGGTATCAAGAACAAGATCCATCCAGGTCAGGCGATGGACAAGGATCTTTATGATCTTCCTGCAAAGGAGCTCAAGAAGATCCCAACCGTTTGTGGTTCGCTTCGTGAAGCGCTTCAGTCCCTCGACAAGGATCGTGAGTTCCTGAAGGCTGGCGGTGTATTCGAAGACGATCAGATCGACAGCTTCATCGAACTCAAGATGGCGGAAGTGATGCGTTATGAAACAACGCCGCATCCAATCGAGTTCGACATGTACTACTCGGTTTAATCAGGATTGCGGGTGGCAATGAACAATTGCCACTCACTCCGGTTAAGGCCATTACCGAGGGGAACGACGTGCCAGAAGGTGCGCGAAAGAAAACCCGGCGAAAGCCGGGTTTTCTTTTACAATCAGTATATTATAGTTATCAGTTAAATAATAACTAGAGCGCTTGCAAGACGCGGGCAGCAACCAATATTTCGCTCTCACGCGTTGTACGGCGTGCGCGCGCTTCAGCATCCTCACCCCAATGCTCAATGGTCCAGTCTTCATCAAGATGCGCGCGTTTCCAGCCATCCTCAACAGACACTTCGCCTTTGGCGATTGCCAGAGCGATCAGTGCGGAGCCGGTCAGCGTTGTCATGGTATGCAGCGATGCCAGCGCAATCGGATTCTTGAATTCTGCAAGATGAATGCCGAAAGCTGCAATCGCTTCACGTGATTGTTCGACATGCATCACACCTTCTGCAAGTGCAAAACGGGCGCCAAGGCTTTCCGCCCAGTCGATCAGCGGGTCCCATTGCTCTGTCTGACGTGCAACAAGTTCCTTCGGGCTTGCCGCGCGATAGCAGATCATGTCCGTTCCGGCAAAGCGCAGAATGTCTTCAAATACCGCTTGCGGGTCCTGTGCAATGCCATCAACAGCCGTATTCACCAGACGGGTCGCAGGCATTTTGGACGGGTCGATCACGTCTATCTGCGCGCGAAACTCTTCAGCGATGATTTCAGCTGCATCTGATGTTGGCAAAAGCAGCACAGCCCGTGCCGGGGTTTTGACCGGACGACCATCAAGGTGCACGGTGAAACCGCCTTCAACTTCGGCAACCTCAGCCTTTTCATAAAAACGTTTTGGCAGTGGCGTTCGCATCAGTTCCTGCGAGCGCGCCACCGGGTCTTTCTGGGAGATTGGCATTTCAGCTTGCGGGTCGCTCAGAGTGTCGCGCATAATATTGTCCGGTTCATTAGAGAATAGAGGTATCCATTTCATGCAGGATTGCATGAAGTTCTTCTGGCTTGCTCAAAACGTGATGAGCGCCTGCTTCCACAAGTGAATCCGGGCGATGATAGCCCCATGAAACACCTGCGGCGCGCGCGCCTGCCGAGCGAGCCATTTGCATATCGTAGATCGCATCGCCGATCACGATTGTTCGCTCTGGTTCTATCCCCATTTCGGAACAGGATTCAAGCACCATGGCCGGATGAGGCTTGGACGGGCAATCATCAGCGGTACGAACGATCATGAAATGATGTCCGATGCCATGGCGTTCAAAAATCGAGCGAACGCCACGCTGCGACTTGCCAGTGACAATTCCCAAAAGAAGATCATCGCGGCGGCCAAGCTCTGTCAGAAGCGGCAGGATGCCATCATAAAGTGGTTCTGCAAAACCGGGCGTCTGGCGAAGTTTTACGAAGTTTTCCTTGTAGCGCTGCGTGAGCCAGTGCGCCTGCTCATCAACTTCGCGACCAAGCAGCTGGGCAATCGCTATCGGCAGCGAAAGACCGATGATCGAATGTGTCTGCTCGATTTCAGGCGGCGTCAGTCCGGCATCAACAAAGCTTGCTGCCATGCAATGATGGATCGTATCTCCGCTATCGACAAGTGTGCCGTCACAATCAAAGAGAACAAGTTTCATCATGCGGCTCCGGCTTTTGCTGGGCGGTTAATAATAATGAGGCCCAGACCAATCAGGGCAAGCGCTGCAAGGATTTTCCAACCCAGTGGTTCATGAAGCAGCAATCCACTCAGCAACACGCCAAAAGCAGGCGTCAGAAAAGCAAAGTTTGATAATTTGGAAGCCGGATAGCGGCTTATCATCCAGAACCACAGCGGATAGGTCACAGCCACCACGAACATTGACTGAAACAGAAATGACAGCACCGAGAGCATATCCGGGTCGCGGATCAATGGGCCGCTGAAAAACAGCAATGGCAACGGCACGAATGCAGCCACGACCAGTTGATAGAGCAATGTCTTTTCAGGCGCAGCACTTGCAAGCTTCGACCGTTTAATGACGAGCGTGGTCATTCCCCAAAGCATACCGGAAATCAGCGCCAGCAGATCACCGTAGAGTGCATTCGGACCCGGACGGCTGATATGGTCTGAGAACACCACGAAAACACCGATAAACGCCACACACATGCCGATGAAAGCACGCATAGACATACGCTCGCCCAAAAGAAAATGGCTGCCGATTGCCACCCAGAACGGCATGACATTCATCATCAGCGTGACGCGCCCGACGCTGGTCAGCTCCATCGCAAGGAAGATCATGACGAATTCGACGCCAAAAAGAAGGCCGGCCAGAATGCCGGGCTTCAGCGTTCCGTCACGACCGAACAGCGGAATACGCTTCCAGTAACACCAAAGAAAAACGCAGGCACCACCCAAAGCTGCACGACCTGAAGCCATGAGCATGGGATTAAAACCACGATTGCCGATCTTAATGGCAACCTGATTAAGCCCCCAAGTGAACATGATAAACATCACGAGGGCAATTGCCAGTCCGTCGAATGACACCCTGCCCTGAACACTTCCCCCTGCCGCACCCGACATTGTTACTCTTCCGCGTTTGCCTCATCAAAGCCAAGCAGGTTCCACGATTGTACCATGTGCGGCGGCAGCGGTGCTGTCACATCAATGATGCCACCTGACGGGTTTGGAATGCGAATGCGGCGCGCATGAAGATGCAGCTTCTTTTGAATGCCGCCAGGGAATTCCCAGTTCTGGTCAGCTTCAAAATATTTCGGATCACCGATGATCGGATGGCCGATATGCGCCGCATGAACACGCAGCTGATGGGTGCGGCCGGTATATGGCTCCATTTCCAGCCATGTCAGATTGTTGCCGACCTTCTCTACAATCCGGTAGTAAGAGACTGCATGATCAGAATCCGGCTCACCATGCTGGCAAACACGCATCTTATCGCCATCCGGCGTCTGATCTTTGACCAGCCAGGTTGAAATCTTGTCTTCGCGCTTGCGTGGAACACCTTTTACCAGTGCCCAATAGGTCTTCTTAGTGTCGCGTTCGCGGAATGATGCTGTCAATGCCTGTGCGGCACCACGCGTGCGCGCAACCACCAGCACACCAGAAGTGTCACGGTCGATACGATGCACGAGGCGAGGCTTTTCACCTTTCTTATTGCGCCACGCTTCCAGCATACCATCCACGTGGCGCACAAGGCCAGAACCGCCCTGCACTGCCAGACCCGCCGGTTTGTTGAACACAAAAACCTTCGGATCTTCATAAATCAGCATCTGTTTGAGAACATCGCCATCCTGCTGGCTGCGAATGGTTTTCGCCGTCATCGGCCCTGCGGCCTTTTCGTCGACTTCCAGCGGCGGAATGCGCACCATTTGGCCTGCCTGCAAGCGTGTATCTGACTTGGCGCGGCTGCCATCAATGCGGATCTGACCGGAGCGCAACAGTTTTTGCAGGTGCCCAAAGCCCAATCCGGGGAAATGGACCTTGAACCAGCGATCGAGCCGCATGCCCGCTTCGTCTGTGTCCACACTCTTTTGTTCAACGCCTGCCATGGAAAAACCCGATCAATATTTTTTCAGCACAAGCCAGTGTGCCGCTCATTTATGTCTGTCAATAGACGCGCCAAGGGCGGATTGCTAGGCATATTTGGCAAAAATGGAATTCTCACGCTGTTAAACACCCCGCCAAGAATATGCCAATACGCTATGAATCTTCACGCTCGGTTACATGCATTTTTAATTTATGGTCAACTATGACACCCAATTGCCACGTCTTGCCTTCATTGCATGTTGATAGAATAACGGGACTGCACCATTTAGTCCCTTGAAATAGAACGGCGGGAGTCCCACGGTGTCTTTGTTCAAAATCTACTGGCGTGCCATGGAATATCTTGCAGCAGAGAAAGCTGCAACCATAACCATGTGCGTTGCAAGCGTACTGGTTGCCCTTGTCATGCTGGCCGAGCCGATCCTTTTTGGTCGGGTCATTCAGGCGATTTCCGACAAAGGCGATATCGTTACGCAGCTCGCCATGTGGGCAGCACTCGGTGCGTTTAACATCATCGCAGCGGTTTTTGTTGCGCGTGGGGCTGACCGCCTCGCCCATCGTCGCCGTTTGGGTGTGATGATCGACTCTTATGAGCGCATTATCACCATGCCACTTGCTTGGCATCAGAAGCGCGGCACGTCGAATGCGCTGCATACGCTGATCCGCGCAACGGACTCGCTGTTCACTCTCTGGCTCGAATTCATGCGTCAGCACCTGACCACCGTGGTGGCACTGGTGGCGCTTATTCCGGTCGCTATGAGCATGGATCTTCGCATGTCTATGGTGCTGATCGTGCTTGGTGTCATCTATGTGATGATTGGCCAGCTCGTCATGCGCAAAACCAAGGACGGCCAGTCTGCTGTTGAAAAGCACCACCACAAGCTGTTTGAGCATGTGAGCGATACAATCAGCAACGTTTCGGTCGTGCAGAGCTATAATCGCATTGCTTCGGAAACGCAGGCACTACGCGAATATGCAAAGAACCTCGAAAACGTTCAGTTCCCGGTTCTCAACTGGTGGGCGCTTGCCAGCGGCCTTAACCGCATGGCTTCGACCTTCTCGATGGTTATCGTGCTTCTGCTTGGTGCGTATTTCGTAACCAAGGGCCAGATGCGTGTTGGTGACGTGATTGCCTTTATCGGTTTTGCCCAGCTGATGATCGGCCGTCTTGACCAGATCAGCGCCTTTATCAACCAGACTGTGACGGCGCGCGCCAAGCTTGAAGAATTCTTCGAGATGGAAGACGCGACCGCTGACCGTCAGGAGCCACAGGACGCGACCGATCTTGAAAACGTCAAGGGCGATATTGTTTTCGACAATGTGACCTTTGAATTCCCGAATTCGGGTCAGGGCGTCTATGACGTTTCGTTTGAAGTGAAGCCGGGGCAGACCGTGGCTATCGTTGGCCCAACGGGTGCAGGCAAGACGACGCTGATCAATATCCTTCAGCGGGTATTCGATCCTGCCGCCGGCCGCATTCTGATTGATGGCATTGATACACGCACCGTCAGCCGTCGCTCGTTGCGTCATGCCATTGCCACTGTTTTCCAAGATGCAGGTCTGTTCAATCGTTCGATTGAAGAAAACATCCGTGTTGGTAATGAAAATGCGACGAGTGAAATGGTTCAGGCTGCTGCCAAGGCTGCCGCGGCCCATGACTTCATTCTCGCAAAGGGCAATGGCTATGATACGGTTGTCGGTGAACGTGGTTCGCAGCTTTCAGGCGGTGAACGTCAGCGTCTGGCAATTGCACGCGCTATCCTGAAAGATTCGCCAATTCTCGTACTCGACGAGGCGACCAGTGCGCTTGACGTTGAAACCGAGGAAAAGGTCAAGCAGGCCGTTGATGATCTGAGTGAAAACCGCACGACCTTCATCATTGCGCACCGTCTGTCGACTGTTCGTTCTGCTGATATCGTCTTGTTCATGGACAAGGGCCATCTGGTTGAGCGCGGCAGCTTTGATGAACTCGCTGCTCGCGGTGGCCGCTTCTCCGATTTGCTTCGCGCCGGTGGTTTGCAGCTTGAAGACAAGTCGGAAAAGGCCAAGAAAGAAGACGTTGAAGAAAGCAATGTAATGCCTTTCCCGGTCAAGGGATCGGTTGCCTGATAGGCTTAAACTCATAGAAAAAGGCCCGTTCTGGGCCTTTTTCTATGCAATTGGAACTTCAAAGCTTAGACCGTCATAACCGGGCTCTACATGATCGGGCGTCTCGCGCATGACCGTGTCGTAATCGAGTGGCACATGCATATGCGTCAGGATTGCGCGTTTAGGCCCGAAAAACTCGACCCATTCCAACGCCTGTTCCAGCGAAAAATGGCTTGGATGCGGGCGATATTGCAGCGCGCCGATAATCAGCACATCAACATGACGGATATATTTGAGGCTCTCATCCGGGAATGCGCTGACATCCGTGCAATAAGCAACATCGCCAATACGGAAACCGAGCGATTCAATATCGCCATGAACCTGTGTAAATGGCTCAAAGCGGATCGGCCCTCCCGCACCCGTGATCGAGAAAGCCGTTTCAGCCATGATGTCATGCATTGACAGGATCGGCGGGTAGCTCGACCCAACGGGCGTTTCAAAACAATAGCCGAAGGCCTCAAACAGACGATTGCGTGTCAGCCGGTTGGCATAGACATCCATTAGTCGGCGGTTTTCAACCACATAGGTGCGTAAATCATCGATGCCATGAATATGGTCGGCATGTGGATGCGTATAGATGGCTGCATCAAGCGACGTGACATTGGCATCGATCATCTGGTCCCGGAAATCCGGGCCAGTGTCGATAACAACAACCGTGCTACTTCCCTCAGCATTGAAGCGCTCAACCAGCAAAGCGGCACGGCGACGCTTGTTCTTCGGGTTTTTCGGATCGCAATTGCCCCAATCGCCATTGATACGCGGTACACCGGGCGACGAACCGCACCCGAGAATTGTGAAACGCAGACAATTGCGAGGCGATATCACGATAATTATTCCCCGGCAGGCTTTGGCATTTTGGAGAAAAGCCGGAAGACATTTTCACTGGTCATGTCCGCGATTTCTTCTTTGCTTACGCCGATTGTTTCAGCCAGCACGGCGGCTGTGTGCTGCACGAATGACGGCTCATTACGCTGGCCGCGATGCGGCATAGGCGCGAGATAAGGCGCATCCGTTTCAACCAGCAAACGATCACGCGGAACAATCTGTGCTATTTCTCGAATATCGGCCGAATTCTTAAATGTCAAAATGCCGGAGAATGAGACGTATCCGCCTAGTTCTACGCCTTTTTCTGCCAATGCACGACCTGACGAGAAACAATGCAGAATGAAGGGAAATGCGCCTTTCGCCGTCTCAGTTTCCAGAATATCGGCCATGTCCTGATCAGCGCTTCGGGCATGGATCACAAGCGGCAACTGCGTGCGGCGCGCCGCTTCAATATGCACGAGGAAGCCCTGACGCTGGGCTTCTGGCGGCGCATAATCATAATGATAATCAAGCCCCGCTTCGCCTATGGCGACAACCTTCGGATGCGCGGCCAGCCGCACAAGATCGTCGGCAGTCACATCCAGTTCTTCATGGGCATTGTTCGGATGGGTGCCAACCGAACAATAGACGGACTCATATTTTTCAGCGAGTGCTAAGATCGTATCGAACTTACGCACCCGTGTTGAAATCGTGACCATGCGTTTGATACCGGCGTCGAGGGCACGCTGAACGACAGCGTCGCGCTCCGGTTCGAAATCCGCAAAGTCGAGATGGCAGTGACTATCAACCAGCATATTCAGCTCAGTTCTGTTCTTCCGCTTCCACATAGCGCGGGAAAACCGGCTGCGGTGCGGGCAGTTCCGCGCCGCCAACAAGCGGGCTTGCCGCTACGTCTGAGAACTGGCGCTTGTCTGCCGGGATTGCCAGAGTATCGAGCAGCTTTTCCGCCGATTGTGGAATGAAAGGCTGAACCATGATACCAACGCGGCGGATCACTTCTGCCGTCACATAGAGCACCGTACCCATCCGCTCCAGATCGGTCTTGCGCAGCGCCCAAGGCTCCTGCCCCGCAAAATAGCGGTTTGCTTCCGCAACAACGGCAAAGATGGAACCGAGTGCGATGTGCAATGCCTGATCGCCGACAGCCTTGCGTGCGGTTTCCAATGCTGCATCGGCCTGATCAAGAATAGCCTTATCGGCATCCGAGAAAGCGCCCGGAACTGGAACCTTACCGTCGCAGTTCTTTGCAATCATCGACAGCGAGCGCTGTGCGAGATTGCCAAGATCATTGGCGAGATCGGCATTGGTACGGTTGACGATTGCATCGTGGCTGTAGCTACCATCCTGACCGAATGGCACTTCGCGCATCAGGAAATAACGCAGTTGATCAAGACCATAGCGTTCAACCAGCTCAAACGGATCGATAACGTTGCCGAGAGACTTCGACATTTTTTCACCGCGGTTGAACAGGAAGCCATGCGCAAACACACGCTTTGGCAGCGGAATGCCTGCCGACATCAAAAATGCTGGCCAGTAAACCGCGTGGAAACGCGAAATATCTTTGCCGATGATATGCGCATCAGCAGGCCAGTAAGCCCACTTGTCACTGGTCGTATCTGGATAGCCGAGTGCTGTGATGTAGTTGGTCAGCGCATCAACCCAGACATACATGACGTGCTTTTCATCACCCGGAACAGGAATACCCCAGTCGAATGTCGTGCGCGAAATCGACAGATCTTTGAGGCCCGATTTTACGAAGCTAACGATTTCGTTGCGACGCTCCGCAGGCATGATGAAGCCGGGATTGTTTTCATAAAGCTCAAGGAGCTTGTCCTGATAGTTCGACAGACGGAAGAAATAGCTTTCTTCTTCAACCCATTCGACAGGCGTACCCTGCGGGCCGTAACGAACATTATCGGCGCGGACTTCAGTTTCTTCTTCGCCGTAATAGGCTTCGTCGCGTACTGAATACCAGCCCGCATAACCGCCCTTATAAATGTCACCACTGGCCGACATGGCCTGCCAGATTGCCTGGCTGGCCTTGTAGTGACGCTCTTCCGAGGTGCGGATATAGTCATCATGCGAGCTGTTCAGAAACTCGCCCATGCGCTGGAAAGCAGCGGTGTTGCGATCTGCGAGTTCGCGCGGGCTTATGCCTTCCTTGCGCGCACTCTGCAACATCTTGATACCGTGTTCATCCGAGCCGGTCAGGAAGTGAACATCCTTGCCATCCAGACGCTGAAAACGCGCCATGGCGTCGGTCGCAATCAACTCATAAGCATGGCCGATATGCGGCTTGCCATTCGGGTAAGCAATCGCAGTGGTGATGTAGAATTTTTCGCGGCTCATCGGAAATCCGGCTTCTTCAAGTGTGATATTCAAAAAACGTTAGCGGTGACATAACGCATGTAGGACTGCATGTCACGTAAGCGGAGGCAGGCCTGCCCGAAAAGCACGATGCGTTTTTTCCAAAAGAATCATAACGGCCTGCTTTCGGTCGAGATTATAGGTCTCGGCATTGGAAATTTCGCGGGTCAACTCACTCCAATAGCGTGACCATTGATCGGCTTCGCGCAACTGACCCGAATCTGCATAGCGACGCGCCTCATCGGCAATCCGGCTCATCAGATAATCACGGAACAATTCATACTGAACTTCTGCTTCGCGACCGTTCAGAACACCTGAAAGAGCCTGCGCTTTCGGTAGGTCGAAATTCTGTCCCTGCAAGATTGCATCCACTGTATCGGATATTTCCATTCCACCATGCGCCACGAGAAGCAGCGCCTTGCGCACGCTGCCTTCCGAACGACCGAGAAGCGATGGTGTAATGTTATCCGCATCAAGGCCGACGCTTGGCCCGATGTGAACGAGTGCGTCGGTGAGCGCATCATCGCCAAGCGGCTTGAACTGGATGCTCTGGCAGCGCGAACGGATTGTCGGCAACAATCTTCCCGATGAATGCGAGATCAGAATGAAGATTGCGCGGGCGGGCGGCTCTTCCAGTGTTTTGAGAAGCGCATTGGCCGCGTTGCGGTTCATGTCATCTGCCGGATCGACAATGACAATGCGCCATGCGCCGTCTGATGCGGTGCGGGTGAGAAAATGGGTAACACGGCGAATTTCCTCAACCGGGATGCCAGTTTTGAACTTGCCCGTCTTCTGATCAAAAGGCCGATTGATATGCAGCACAGCAGGATGCATGCCGCCTGCAATCTGTCGCCATAGTGGCTTGTTAAAATCAGGTGCGCCAATGGTTTCAGGTGCCGAAGCCTGATCGCTATGTTCAAGCATATGGCCCGCCAGATGAAAGGCCAGCGTTGCCTTACCGATCCCCTGCTCACCTTCAAAAAGCAGGGCATGATGCATCCTGCCTTCACGATAGGCCAGCGCAAGGAAAGCCGCAATCTCGCTGTGACCAGTGAGATAATCGCTGGCAGATGGCTCTGCAACGCCCTCGATTGAAACATGCGCTTTGGGGACGTCGAGTTCTTCGATCACAGAAGTCCCCTTTTCTTCAGAATTTCATCGGTAATTCGGATAATATCAACGGAAATCGCATCCTGAGTGCGGTCGGCATTCACCACTTTACACCGCTCGGGCTCCGCTTTCGCAATAGCAAGAAAAGCCTGACGGCGTGCTTCATGCACGGCAATCGCTTCTTTCTCGAAACGATCCGCCACGTCAGCACCACGGCGCTTATTGGCTCGTGAAAGGCCTTTTTCTGCAGGAATATCGAGAATGATTGTGAGATCAGGCATGGTACCATCGATGGCGATACGTTCAATCGCCGCCATGTAAGTGGCATCAAGATTACCCGTGCCCCCCTGATAGGCTCTACTCGAATCGATAAAACGGTCGCAAAGCACGATACGATTTTCAGCGAGTGCCGGGCGGATCAGCTGATCGACATGATCAGCACGGGCGGCGGCGAACAGTAATGCCTCCATGGCCGGGCCATAGCTTTCGGCATTGCCGCTCAGAATCACATGGCGGACGGCTTCCGCTCCCGCAGAACCGCCGGGTTCACGCGTGATCAGTGGATCGAAGCCAAGGGAACGCAAATGCTCTGCCAGCAAGGCGATCTGGGTTGATTTACCCGCGCCTTCCCCACCCTCGAATGTAATGAACAATCCGGTCAAACTGACTTCCGCAAAATTGAGTTCCGATCAAAACAATCTCTGCTCTGTTTATCGGCGTTTAACTGGAACGTCGAGGGTTTAGAGATATTTCCTCAACCAGCCGGTCGCAAGCTCCATCACAGCGCCTCTGGCGCGCTGCGAGAGCGTACCAATTGCGACGTCCTGCGCCGTATATAGCGGTATTTCCTGAACCACATTGCCGTTTAACTCAAATTGCATGGTTCCGACTTGTGTGTCTGCATCGACCGGCGCGTTTAACGGACCTTCGTAAGTGATGCGTGCTTTGAGCTTGTCGCGCCCCTCCTTTGGGAGCAACAATTCAACGCTATCTTTCACTTTCAGCGGGACACTGGACGCCGAACCGCCGAAAACCTGTGCTGCACCGATCTCATCGTTCGCCATATAAATATTGATGGCATCAAAGGAGGTCATACCCCACTGAATGAGCTTTTTGGCCTCTTCTTCACGCTCTTTGGTGCTGGTTAAGCCACTCATGGCCAAAAAAAGCCGTCGCCCATTCTGTTTTGCTGACCCTACAAGCGCGTACCCCGATGCCTCCGTATAACCCGTCGCCATGCCATCGGCACCAATATCGAGCCGCAAGAGCGGGTTTCGATTGCGTTGCATGATCTTGTTCCAGGTAAATGCTTCCTGTGCATAATAAGTGTAAGCCTCTGGATGCGCACTGTAGATATGTCGCGCAAGCTTTATGAGATCAGAGAGCGTTACGGTCTGTCCGTCCGCCGGCAATCCGGTGGCGTTGACGAAATGCGAGCCGGTAAGCCCCAATTCTTGCGCTCGTTCATTCATTTTCTTTGAAAAGGCGGCCTCATCACCGGACAAGCCTTCGGCAAGAATGATCGCACCATCATTGGCTGCCTGAACAATCATGCCCTGAAGAAGATCGGCGACAGTTGGTGTCGATTTGAGCGCCGCAAACATGGTGGACGTCCGCGACGGTGCACCACCAGTACGCCACGCATATTCCGTGACTGGATAGGCGGTTTCGAGCGTTGTTTCGCCTTTTTTAAGCGCCTCAAAAACAACCTCCGCCGTCATCAGCTTGGCAAGTGACGCTGGTGGAATTTTCAAATCCGGATTTTTGGAAAGAAGAACCGTGCCACTTTTATCGTCCAACAAAAGGACCTGCGGCGCTTTGGTGGCGAACTCTGCCGGTACAGTCTGCGCATAGCTTGGCAAAGCGAAAAGAAACGAAACGGCAACCGCCGTTACAAACTTCACGCTTTTAGGCCGTTGCATCCTACCCTCGTCATTTTCGAATGAAGCCACGCGGTATTTGCAGCTGGAATCAATCGGCACGAACGACAAAAGCGTCGCTCGCTCCAGCCTTCCATGCTGCACGAAGCAGATCGTCGTTGTTGCCATTTTGGGCAAATGCCGTCAGTTCGTAAACATCGCCCTGCTCTGTCGGTGTTTTCGTGCGCGTGACGCGCGCAGACCGAGGCAGGGATTTCTGAAGCTTCAACGCATCTTCCAGCGTATTAAACGTGCCCAGTTCAACATATTCACGCGGCTCTTCCGCGTCTTTGCGCTTCCATGCGTTCGAAATCGCACTTTCAGTCAAAATACTGCCGTAAGTGCGTTCTTCTGCATAGGCAGATGCCGCCAAACGATCAGAAGCATACCCCAATCCACCAATATTTGCGGCTGTAGCAACACCAAAGCTATGAGCCGGACGCTGTGACGGAACGGGAACACTCGCGGGTAACAAAGGCATATCACCATCGCCATAAGCCTGATTGACTTCAAACGGTGATGATTGCGGAATAGGCATAGCCGCAATGCCTGCCGGTGTTGGTGTCGGTGCATTCATTGCCATCATGACGCCTGTGGCTGGCTGTCCGATCGGATCAGCATTGCCTGGTCGATAGGATGCCATCAGATAGGCATCATCCTGCCCGTCAAGCGGAGCGCGTCCAACATATTCCACCTTCACGTCAGCAGTACCATGATGCTGGTAATCCAGCATCTCAGCCGCCTTTTGCGACAGATCAATAACGCGATCACGCTCGAATGGTCCGCGATCATTCACACGAACGATGATCGAGCTACCATTATACATATTGGTAACGCGCGCATAGCTTGGCAGCGGCATCGTTGGATGCGCTGCTGTCAAATGCGTCATGTCATAGATTTCGCCATTGGCGGTCAACCGGCCATGAAAAGCGCTGCCATACCAGGAAGCGCGACCCGTTGAGGCATAATTCTTGTTCTCTTTCGGATAATACCAGCGGCCTTTAACCTGATAGGGTTTGCCAATCTGATCACGCCCACCGCCACGCGGCAGCGGTTTGCCCTGAACACTGGTGACACGGGGACTGGCTTTGACGCCATATTTGGATTCAGCAAAATATTCTTTTGGGTGCTTTTTCTTCGATTTTGGCTGTGGAGCACTTGCACAGCCTGCAAGAGCAAGAGCCAGCGCAACAAAGGTCAACATCGCAGCCGGTGCACGCTTATCGCGCCTTATCGACAGTTCCGCACTTTCAGCACGGTTTCGCCACCCGTTAGAACTCATACGCCATACGCCCGCAATTTTTCGTTGATCGAGAGATCGAACTTATCTTTTAGAAAATAGTGATGTCACTGAATTATTGACGGATCATTAAAGCTTTTGCAAATCCCTATAATGAGTCGTCAGCTATCCGCATATTTCTGACACATCCAACAGGGAACTTTCGGTTTGCCTGCGCGTTGATTTTTCAACATGAAGGAGAAACAAAATGTTCCGAGCTCTTATCCTCTGGCTTCTTGGCGTACCATTCATCGCAGTTCTGTTTATCTGGTATTTTTTCTTCTGATGATGGAACACTGGGGGGCATTGAGCGTTATATTGACGGCTCTTCTGACCTCCGAGCCAATCACCTAACGTCATGAATTGGGCCCGTTCTTTCAAGAGCGGGCCATTTTTTGTGAATTTAAAATGATGCAGGCCGATAGGCGCGGATCACCTCGCGGTGCAGGCGAAAATGCGCGGGCGTCCAGGTCGTAAGTTCACCATCTGTGTTGACCGGACGCGGTTTTTTTGTGCGAATAATGACTTCCTGTGTTGGAAAAGCGCGCACATCATCCCATTTCGACTGGGTTCCCTGACGCAGGCTGGGAAGCAGACGCAGCAACTCCCACCAACCATCAACTTCCAAACTGTAAAAATCGAGTTTGCCGTCATCAATGGCTGCGTCTTTTTGGACAGCCATACCGCCGCCATAAAATTTGCCATTCCCAACCGATACCTGAAGCGTCTTGATCGTTTCGGTCATCCCATCATGCTCAAGATAGGCTGTGAACAATTCCGAACGCATGAGAATACGGCCTGCCGCAATCGCATAGCCGAATTTGCCCCATTTTTTCTTGGCATCAGAACTGAGTTGTTGTGCAAGCTCTGCACTAAAGCCAATACTGGCGACATTGAAATAAAGGTGGCCATTGACCTCACCAAGATCAATTGGATGTGGATGATAGGTGAGCAATTGCCGTGTTGCCTCAATGGGATTGGCAGGAATGCCAATCGTGCGGGCGAAATCGTTGGCCGTACCAAACGGCAATATGGCAAGCGGCAGTTTCGTTTCGACGAGCCCTCGCGCTGCTGCGTTTAGCGTACCATCGCCACCGCCAATAATAACCATGTCCACATCGGCGTTCGCACGAATAACATCCGAAATGGTTTCATCGCCCCGGACTGTCTTCTCGATGAGAGCAAGGTTTCCACGTTCGAGTATCGCGCGCATAACCGCATTGAACCCTTTGCCATTGCGGGCTTTTGGATTGACAATCAGCAATGCACGGCGCTTGGAGGATGTGGCCATAGGTTTCCGTTGGAATTTTTAAATTGAGGTATTGAACAGCGCAAATGGCGATGGATTTTCGGATATCAATGGGAAGGCTTATGAATTCTTTTTAACGCTTTTAATGGTTAAACGTCACAGCCCTGCAATGGGCGTGAAAAGCCCTGCGCATAGCCGGGGACAGTTCACATAGAGTTTTCTTGTTTGTGATGTTGATAATGTAGATATTCATAATATGAAGATATTCTTATTTGTTTTGGCTATTGCTGCTTTTCTTGTGTTTGGCTGCTATTTGCAGACGCATTTTGGCGCGTGGCAATAGACAGTTTCATAAAATGACGCGACGGTCGAAATTAAGATTGATCCTAAGACTGGCGAATCTGTCCGCAGCTCGAATCTAAAACGAGCGGCGTTTATGTTAGGGCGCCGCTTTTTCTGCCAAATTCACGCCTGCACAGAAGCGGTAAATTTAAAATGGCAGCAAAATGACTGCATTTTCCACAGTTATGAGCCTAAATTAGAATTATCCCAACTTTTTTATCATCTTACGTGCGGAAACGATTGACGCTGACCAAGTTCCCGAATACATGAGCAGCGTTCCTGATCGAAAGACATCAGAACAATGCGCGGGTGTAGCTCAGTTGGTTAGAGTGCCGGCCTGTCACGCCGGAGGTCGCGGGTTCGAGCCCCGTCACTCGCGCCATTCCTCTCTTAGCAGAGGAATGTTTGGAACTAAATTTCTTTATCTCACCGATGCAGTTATTGCTTATGCAAAAAAAAGCAGCCCATAGGCCGCTTAACTCGGAGCGTTTTGAAATCTTAGAGCATCTCCTGTTCTGATTGAAACGCTGAAAATACGTGATCTGTTTGCCTTAACGGGACCGAAACAAGAGCAGTTATAAATCATACAACAAGCTCAAACGGATGAAGACCATACAGGAGCGCGCCATCAGATGCCGCACTCGTAGTCGTTATGCGGTTAAATCAGAAAGCCATAATCAGGTTCTCATCATTTCGAAATAAGTGCACAATTCATCTCTATTTCTAGCCGGTGCAAAGACAAGCTGCTCCCCAATTCTGTGCATTCCCAATTTCATTAGGAGATTATGAGAAATGGTATTCTCGGTTTGCGCGCCTGCTCGCATTGAATGTACTCTCAATCCTTCAAAGCAAGCTGCAATTAGTCCTTGGGCGGCTTCATAGCCCAATCCCATGCCATGAACTTCTTCAGAGAGCCAGTAGCCGATTTCGCCAACTCGCTTTCCATCAAACTCTTCAAAATCTACTTTGATCCATCCAATGACCTGATTGTCAGCTTGGTTCACGATTACGAGTGGAAGCGTACGCTGTTCTGCATGACCAGTGAGGGCTTTATCAATTATCTTTTCAGCAGCTTTTTGTGTAAGAGGATATGGCCAAGCGGCCACCCACCGGCTAATCGCAGGCGTCATTAATTTTTGCAGTGCCGCGCTATCTGATACCGTGACCAGACGCAACTCCAAGCGCTCAGTAAGCTTTTTGAACGATTGCCAGCATTCATTTGTCATCAATTTTCCCAACATTTTTAACAGCCCCCTTGTCGCGTATGACCGTTTGTCGAGTGGTCACAAATTTTCGAGTTATAGCTGAAATATGTATGCCTGCTACAAAATCAGCGTGCACGTCCTGTTTCTGTTTATCCCAAGTGTCGATGGACACCCTAAATTTTTCCGTTCAGACTTGACTTGCTTGAGGCCATACTGCGTGCGTTCAATTAGCCGATCGCGCTCGAACTGAGCGCCTGCGTTGAGAACATTCATAGTCATTGTACCGGCTGACTGGTTAGATCAGAACCACCCAAAGCGAGGCAGTAAAAATACATCTGAAGACAGCCATATCTCGCGATCGCATCCAATCAAGACCACTGAAAAAACTACCCGGCCGCGCTGTCAAGGCTGACGAGCAAGCGGACGAACGCGCCAGAGCATTGCGCTATCTCCGCCGCTTTCTCCAAATGCATGGCAGCACCAATACCAGCGGAGAGAAACTTAGTTTGCACTTCCTCGAAGTTGGTAAGCGTCAGAAGTGTACCAGGCCGTACCGCGACTGAAAAACATTTTCCGACACAATGAAAAACATGCGCGCAGGACCGTCATTCTTGAAACGCGACCACCGTAGCATGGCATAGGTGATCCCACCTGCCCAGAAAGCATTCCAGACCTGATCAACTATTGAGCGAATTTCACCTGTGAACATGCTTCAATTTCCACCTGCTATTCCGAATCGAATTTGACATTACGCCAGTGCGTTATGTTAAAGAATACATCTCGAAATCTGGGGGGCTGTGTCAGAATAATATGAGTTCCAATGAAGCGTTCGGTCGTGTCGTAAAGATTTTCATCACAGGGCAAGATCCGCGCAGTCTTCGCACTGTCGAGCTCGACAACTGGACAGGCGTTGCTATCACGGGGCAACCCGAGTTCTTCAAGCGAGCGCTTCAGGATGAAGTCCTTAGCCGTTCGTGCGTTTATCTTCTCATCAGATCTGGCGCTGAGGATGATTTGCCCGCAATTTATGTTGGTGAAAGTGACGACTTCTCGCAACGCTATACGAACAGCAAGTTTCCAATCGCGTTTGATACCTTCCTGATCTTCACCAGCAAGGACGACAATCTGACGCGTGCCCACGTCAAATGGCTGGAAGAGAAGCTCTGGGCTATTTTAGAGCGTTTCCCTTTCAAGTTGGATCATATCCGCACGAGTTGAAGTAATTCTGAGCCTCTTGCGGTTCGATGAGTTCAACCATCTTACCGATGCGGTCCCAGAGCCCATTGACTGTTCTCTCGGC
>NZ_JAPHAV010000041.1 GCF_026241335.1 Ochrobactrum chromiisoli
TATGTCGGTGCAGAAGATTCTCTCCCTGCTGACTATGAATCTTTTGAGAAGATTGACTGCGAAAACCGCCTGATCACGCCGGGACTGATCGACTGTCACACGCATCTGGTCCATGCCGGAAATCGCGCACATGAATTCGAACTGCGCCTCAATGGCGCCACCTATGAGGAAGTTGCCCGTGCTGGCGGCGGCATTGTTTCATCGGTTAAAAACCTGCGCGCGGCCAGCGAAGACGATCTGGTGCGTGAAACTCTGCCGCGCCTTGATGCATTGATTGCAGAGGGTGTGACGACGGTTGAAGTCAAATCCGGTTATGGTCTCGATACAGACAGCGAAGCAAAGTCATTGCGTGCGGCGCGCCGTCTTGGGCATGAACGCGATGTGGCTATTCGCACCACATTCCTTGGCGCACATGCTCTGCCGCCGGAAATGAATGGCAATAAAGCAGCCTATATCGACAAGCTCGTCAACGAAATACTGCCCGCGATAGCCAGCGAAAATCTGGCCGATGCCGTGGATGGTTTCTGCGAAGGCATCGCCTTCCTGCCGGATGAAATCGCCCGCGTTTTCGATACTGCTAAAGCACATAATCTGCCGGTGAAACTTCACGCTGATCAGCTTTCCAATCTGCATGGTGCAGCGCTTGCCGCTTCCTATGATGCGCTTTCCGCCGATCATCTCGAATATACCGATGCAGAAGGTGCGGCAGCCATGGCAAAGGCCGGAACCGTCGCGGTTCTGCTTCCTGGCGCTTACTATTTCATCCGCGAAACGCAAAAGCCGCCTGTCGAGCTTTTCCGTGAGGCTGGCACAAAGATGGCACTGGCCACCGACAACAATCCTGGCACTTCACCGCTGACCTCGCTGCTGCTCACGATGAATATGGGCGCAACACTGTTTCGTATGACAGTCGATGAATGCATTGCGGGCGTTACCCGCGAAGCAGCCCGCGCCCTCGGCGTTCTGGGTCATACTGGTACACTGGAAGTCGGCAAAGATGCAGATCTCGCTATTTGGAGCGTCGAGCGTCCGGCAGAGCTTGTTTACCGCATTGGCTTCAACCCGCTCTGGAAGCGGGTTTCCAAAGGCAAAATCTAATTTAAATCGTCGATGGAGTTTTCCATGCCCCTCGTTTTGCATCCCGGCAGTGTTGCACTGAGCACGCTGGCACAGATTTATCGCGAAAAGCTCGCTGTCCGTATCGATCCATCTTTTCATGCAGGTGTTGAAAAAGCAGCAGCCCGCATTGCCGAAATTGCCGCTGGTGAAACACCAGTTTATGGCATCAACACCGGCTTTGGTAAGCTCGCCTCGATTCGTATCGCACCAGAAGATGTCGCAACACTTCAGCGCAATCTGATCTTGTCGCATTGCTGCGGCGTTGGGGAACCTCTGAGCGAAGACATCGTGCGCCTCATCATGGCGCTCAAGCTCATTTCGCTTGGTCGTGGTGCATCGGGCGTACGGCTAGAGCTCATCAGCCTCATCGAAGCCATGCTTGAAAAAGGCGTGATCCCGATGATCCCGGCCAAGGGCTCGGTCGGAGCGTCCGGCGATCTTGCACCGCTTGCGCACATGGCAGCGGCCATGATCGGCGAAGGTGAAGCCTTCTATCAGGGCGAACGTCTTCCATCAGCTGACGCCCTCAAGAAAGCCGGCCTCAAGCCCGTCGTTCTGGCTGCCAAGGAAGGTCTCGCCCTCATCAACGGCACACAGACCTCGACCGCATTGGCATTGGCCGGTCTGTTCCGTGCGCATCGCGCATTGCAGGCAGCCCTTGTCACCGGCGCGCTTTCAACTGATGCGGCGATGGGTTCAACGGCACCCTTCCATCCAGACATTCACACTTTGCGCGGCCATCAGGGCCAGATCGATACGGCCGCAGCATTGCGCAATCTTTTGTCTGGTTCGGTCATTCGTGAGAGCCACCTTGAAGGCGACCAGCGCGTGCAGGACCCTTATTGCATCCGCTGTCAGCCACAGGTGGATGGTGCAGCCCTCGATATTCTGCGCCAAGCTGCACGCACACTTGAAATCGAAGCCAATGCCGTCACCGATAACCCACTCGTCCTTTCCGATGACAGTGTTGTGTCAGGCGGCAACTTCCACGCAGAACCAGTTGCTTTCGCAGCTGATCAGATCGCGCTTGCTGTCTGTGAAATTGGTGCAATTGCCCAGCGCCGCATTGCGCTTCTGGTTGATCCGGCACTGTCCTTTGGCCTGCCAGCCTTCCTTGCGAAAAAGCCGGGCCTCAATTCGGGTCTTATGATTGCGGAAGTCACTTCGGCAGCGCTGATGAGCGAAAACAAACAAATGGCGCATCCTGCATCGGTTGATTCAACGCCAACCTCCGCCAATCAGGAAGACCATGTTTCCATGGCCTGCCATGGTGCACGCCGCCTGTTGCAAATGACAGAAAACCTCAATGCAATCATCGGCATTGAAGCATTGACCGGCGCGCTCGGCGTCGAGCTGCGCGGCCCGCTTGAAACCAGTCCTGAATTAAAAGCTGCCATCGCAGTTCTGCGTGCAAAAGTGCCGACGCTGGAAATTGACCGCTACATGGCAAACGATCTCGAAGCTGCAAGCGCCATCATCGCCGATGGCTCGCTCAATGCCAGCATCAGCGCCAATATCCTGCCTGAACTGGGGAACTAATATGAGTGCATTTGAAGTCCACCAAGGCACATCGCCTGTCATTCTCGGCCTGCCGCACACCGGAACCGATGTACCAGAAGACATCTGGGCGCGGCTCAATGACAATGGCCGTATTCTTGCCGACACCGACTGGCATATCCATCAGCTCTATGACGGGCTTCTGGACAATGTCACGACCGTTCGCGCCACCTTCCATCGCTATTGCATCGATGCCAATCGCGATCCGGCAGGCGTGAGCCTCTATCCGGGCCAAAACACAACGACACTGATCCCGGAAACAGATTTCGACGGCGTTGCCATCTGGAAAGACGGCGAAGAACCAAATGAAGCCGATATTACTGATCGTATTGCGCGCTTTCACAAGCCCTACCACGATGCGCTTTCAGCCGAAATCGAACGCGTAAAGGCCATTCACGGCGTAGCGATCCTTTACGATTGCCACTCGATCCGCTCGCATATCCCGTTCCTGTTTGAAGGCAAGCTGCCGGATTTCAATATCGGTACAGACATGGGCAAGACCTGCGATCCAAAGATAGAAACCGCAGCCGTGGAAGTGACCCAGAACGCCACCGGCTATACGTCCATTCTCAATGGTCGCTTCAAAGGCGGCTGGACGACACGCCATTACGGGCGCCCCGAAACTGGCGTCCACGCCATCCAGATGGAACTGGCGCAATCAACTCATTTAACCACCGAGGCTGTACCTTTTGCCTATGACGAGGCGAAAGCAGCAAAGCTTCGCGTACATCTCAAAACACTTTTGCAGCGTCTCGAACAGACGGCTTCCACTCTCTAAAAAGGGAAAACCATGTCCAACCCACGTCATAATGAGCGCGAAGTACGCAGCCCGCGCGGCACTGAACTCAATGCCAAAAGCTGGCTTACCGAAGCCCCCCTGCGCATGTTGATGAACAATCTCGACCCAGATGTTGCCGAGCGTCCGCATGAGTTGGTCGTCTATGGCGGCATTGGTCGCGCAGCCCGCACATGGGACGATTTTGACCGCATCGTTGCAACACTGAAAACCCTCAATGACGATGAAACCCTGCTGGTGCAGTCGGGCAAGCCAGTCGGCGTGTTCCGCACCCAAAAGGATGCACCGCGCGTACTGATTGCCAATTCCAACCTCGTACCACACTGGGCTACCTGGGATCACTTCAACGAACTGGATAAAAAAGGTCTCGCCATGTATGGCCAGATGACCGCCGGTTCATGGATTTACATCGGCGCACAGGGCATTGTTCAGGGCACCTATGAAACCTTTGTTGAAGCTGGTCGCCAGCATTATGACGGCAACCTCAAGGGCAAGTGGATTCTGACCGGTGGCCTGGGCGGCATGGGTGGCGCACAGCCACTCGCAGCTGTCATGGCTGGCGCATGCTGCCTTGCAGTCGAATGCGATGAAACCCGCGCCGATTTCCGTTTGCGCACCCGTTATGTCGATGAAAAGACCCACAGCCTCGATGAAGCTCTGGCCAAGATCGACGAATGGACCAAGGCCGGTGAAGCCAAGTCCATCGCACTGATCGGCAACGCGGCTGAAATTTATCCTGAACTCGTCAAGCGCGGCGTGCGCCCTGACATCGTGACCGATCAAACCTCGGCGCATGATCCCGTGCATGGTTATCTGCCAATCGGCTGGACCGTCGCTGAATGGCGCGCCAAGCAGGAGAGCGATCCGGCAGCTGTTGCAAAAGCCGCCCGTGCTTCGATGAAAGTGCAGGTTCAGGCCATGCTCGATTTCCACAATCAGGGCATTCCGACAGTAGATTACGGCAACAATATCCGTCAGATGGCACTCGAAGAAGGTCTGGAAAACGCCTTTGACTTCCCAGGTTTCGTGCCTGCCTATATCCGCCCACTGTTCTGCCGCGGCATTGGTCCTTTCCGCTGGGCAGCGCTTTCCGGCGACCCGGAAGATATTGCCAAGACCGATGCCAAGGTGAAGGAACTGCTGCCGGACAACAAGCACCTGCACAACTGGCTCGACATGGCAAAAGAACGCATCGAGTTTCAGGGACTGCCAGCGCGTATTTGCTGGGTCGGTCTTGGAGATCGCCATCGCCTCGGTCTTGCTTTCAACGAAATGGTCCGCAATGGCGAGTTGAAAGCACCGATCGTCATTGGTCGCGATCATCTCGATTCAGGCTCGGTTGCTTCGCCAAACCGCGA
>NZ_JAPHAV010000042.1 GCF_026241335.1 Ochrobactrum chromiisoli
ATACCGTCGTTTAAGACTATAACAGTCACGGGGATTTCCACTCGGACCATGGTTTCAAGCTCCGCCCAGGAAAGAGCGAAGGCTCGGTCACCTTTATGGTCTTCAACTTTAACGGTGGAACTGCCCATCAACGTGGCTGAAATCATGGCTTGAGAGCGCGGAACAGCTCCAGCAACCCAGCTTTCAATCCAGCGACATCATCGTCTTCCGCGCGCAATGCTATCTCGTTCATTGCCCCGTTGAGCAGCACAGCCAATGCTGTGGGGCCAGACGAGAAGCGGATGGCACCTTCGCTGATGGCCTCCTCCACGCCGATCCTTAGAAGATCAAAAGAAAGCTCGCGATCGAGCGCTTCCCACTGCTCTCGTCCGAGTACACCTGGTGCATCGACAACGAGTATACGGCGGTTTTCGGGTTTAACCATAAAATCGATCCAAGCCGTCGAGCCCTTTTCCAACGCCTCAATAGAAGTGACCACATCCCTCGTTGCGATTTGGATCGCCTCTGCCGCCCCGGCGGCAAGGTCGCGGCATACAGCTTCAAACAAGTCTGCTTTATCGCGATAATGATGATAGAGTGCGCCGCGTGTTACTCCCGCCTCGTCTATGATCGCATCCGTGCTGGTCATGGCATAGCCATTGCGGGCAAATAATGTCCGCGCAGCTGCAACCAATCGCCCTCTTGTTTGGATGGTACGCAGTTCGTTTTTGCTCATAATCGCCCTTCTATAAGATATTGACAGACAGTCTGTATGTTTATATGATCATAAACATACCGATAATCTGTTTGTTTAAATCTGGCAAGGAGTCCTATCATGCGATTTTTCGATCGCTACCCGATAATCGTCACCGATAAAAAAGACGAAGCGCGCGACTTCTGGCTTAAGTATCTGCAGTTCGATGTGACTTTCGATAGTCAATGGTTCTGCCTGCTGACTGCAGAAAACAGTACTGCTTCGATTGCTTTCATGACGCCAGATCATCCGTCGTCACCGCCCGGCCCCGAAACCTTCGCCGGAATTGGCCTGTGCTTCGAGATGGAGGTTGGCGATGCTAAGGCCGCTCACGACGAACTGATAGAAAGGGGATTACCCGTTACTTACCCGCTGACTGATGAGCCGTTCGGCCAACGCCGTTTTGGATTTAAAGACCCTTCGGGCCTATGGATTGATATTGTCGAGCAAATCGAACCGCGAGACGACTTCTGGGGCAAATACATGATGTGATCGATGTGCCACCACATTACTTCTATATTGTTCTGCCCTCCTTGCTTGTTGACTTTCCACCCCTTCGAGCACAGCAACACAGCTTGTAGGCCGCGTGATGTTTGTCGTGGTGATACTCGAGCGTCTCTCTGGACATAAAGGGAGCCAACGCGTCATGAGGGTAAGGGAGGTCCGGAAGCGAAAATGTCATCGAAATCTCCTGTCGGTTAAGCTGGTGGTGACTTCAATCAAATCACCAGTGTAGATACTCATATCGTATTTGGCTCTGATCGTATGAGTCGGGCACCTAGGACGTCACCACGATCCAGACAGTAGAAAATATAGCCCAGAAATGGCCATTTCAACTGCGATAGAAAGAAGAACCCTTCCCATCAACGGGGTTTTAATCTTTCACATCTTACTAGAAAGCAAGTGTCTTATTGCGGCGGAGAAGAACACGCATGTATGTCTTTCCAACGGAATTGAGTGGACCTCTTCAAGGGAAGCTGGAACGAATTTGATGTACTTGGCACCTACCTCGGTGGGGCTGTAATTGAAACTGCGGCTTCCGATGTGAACATCTGGAACGTAAAGGATTCCTGCAGGTATAAATCGACAGTGGTGGCGCTATGCCCAAGATAGCCGATCGAAACATCCTGACCTATATCCAACTCGAAATCACCACCTCGAGTTGTCAAAACAAATGCTCCGTCTACTGCCGGCGCCCAGAAAATGCCTCCATCGACAATTCGTTCGATGTGATGGAAGACTGGATAACCGTCATCATTTCCGCCGCTGGCAGCCGTATATGCATCCGCCCCCAACACCACAGCGTATGGACCATTGCAACCGGCCAGACGTAGCACGCTGACTGCCTTTGCAATCACGTCAGGGTAGGACTTGATGTCTGATGGAAGAGTTAGCGCAGCATTGCTGCTGCCCTGTGCCATTCCTTGAATATTCGCGCCTGAAAACCCGGTGTAAACCGCTCTCTCCTCCGCGAAGGCGATACGCTGGGCAGCCTCCTTTACCGGGGACCAGTCTGAATCCTGGGCACCACGATCGACATCATCGATGGCCTCGCGACTAAGTTGAAAAGGAACACGAACTTCCACGAGTGGCTTGACCTCTCGCTGACGGGTCTGGATTCCATCTCCGGGGCTCGCGATTTCCTTAAGATGTCCTGTACCAACAGCCGACAGATCAAACCCGTGAGGGCCCTTCACATCAATGACACGACGTGCGGAGAGATGACGCTTCAATGTCCGCGCAGCTTCTTGCTCAATCTGTTCCCAGGCGCTCGCGGAAATTGGAGCAAGATTTCGATGCAGATTATTCATAACTTTCTCACTCCTTTAATGAACCTATAGATAGCGAACCATCGCTGAGAATAGCCTCTCCATCGGCTCGCGTATCGGATTTTGTGGTTTCGGAAGGCTTTTCAGTCTCGGGAACCGGGACCATTTCAACGGTAACTTCGTCAAGGAAAGTCACTGTGGGAACGAAGAACAGTGAGCCTGTTACCGCACGACTGAAATCGAGAATATGGTCGTAAGTGCCGGGAGGATTGCCGATAAACATATTCTCCAGCATTTTCTCGATACGAGACGGCGAACGGGCGAAACCGATAAAATAGGTCCCGAATTCTCCTTTGCCGACTTCGCCAAAAGGCATGTTGTCACGCACGATCTGAAGCTGCTCTCCGTTCTCTTCAATGTTCGTCAGTACATTGTGAGCGTAAGGTTTCTTCTGCTCATCGCGTTGCTCGATATCAGACAGCTTGTGCCGACCTATTATGTTTTCCTGTTCCTCGACCGGGACCCTGTTCCAGCTATCGAGGTCATGAAGATATTTCTGGACGATCACGTAACTGCAGCCAGAAAACTCAGGATCCTCGTTGCCAATGAGAGTTGCGGCAATAGCGGCCTGATTGACCGGATTCTCGGTACCGTCGACGAAACCCAGAAGATCGCGGTCGTCGAAAAACTTGAAGCCGTGCACCTCATCGGCAACGGAAACATAACCTGCAAGCCGCGACATGATATGACTTGCCAACTCGAAGCACTGGTCCATGCTGTCTGCCCGGACATGAAACAGAATATCGCCGGGTGTCGATACGGCGGTATGAACGCCGCGTATCTCACGGAATACATGCAACTCCTTCGGCCTCGGTGAACCGAAGAGACGATCCCAGGCCCGCGCTCCAAAACCGGTGACGCAGGAGAGTTGCCCATTCAATCGCCGGAAACCGACACCTCGCACCAAGCTCGAAAGATCAGCGCACAGACCACGCACAATCTTTTCTGCTTCGCTTCCCTTGTTGATCGTTACAATAAGAAAAACTGCAGCCCTTGTCAGTTTTCCGACAACGGACTGCGAAACCGGGAGAGATGAAATATCATCCGTGGCCATGTCTACTCCATCTCAGACAATGAAAGATAAGAAATACCCGCAGGAAAATCGCTTTCCCGCTCTTCTGACAATGCTATAGTCTCCAGACGGTGTTGTCACGTTAAGTTTCTCTGGCCGGAAAGGCCAGGGGCTCGTAGATATTCAGGCGAAACAGGCCGCAATTGTCCGACATCAGGGCCTTTGAGACAAAACTGGTTTAATTAAGAAGAGAGGATTTTCGGCTCATCATAGCTTTATCAAAGGACGCAAAGATGAGACAGAAACCCGTTCCCCAAACGTCTTCTGCGGAGAGGACGATCAAAGATATCCGTCGTGCCACGCGTAAACATTATTCAGCCGAGGATAAAATCCGTAGGTGTTGTCACGTTAAGTTTCTCTGACCGGAAAGGCCCGTGGCTCGTAGATATTCAGGCGAAACAGGCCGCAATTTTCCATGCATCGAAAGCTTCGAGGCGATGGTAGCGAATTGTGTGTGCGGCTCGGCGACGAGATGGAACAGAGAAACAATTGCGGGTCGCTGAGTGCATGGAGACGAACCGTTGCAACGCTCCAGGCGACCGATGACCTTGCATGGTTCGCTCCCGTTTCCTAAACGGCAGATGGCTATTTTCGGCCCGATTATTGAGGCCCTTGTGCGACCAATGGTCAAGGCCGGGCGCCACTTCTGCCTTTGCTGCACCGTAGGAGCGGAGCTTATCGGTGATGATCCGTTTGGGAGCAAAGCCATAGCGCTTCATTAACGCCACGAGCAGTCGCTTTGCCGCCCTTTTATCACGCCGCTTCTGCAAGATTTCTTCGAGAACGGAGCCATGTTGATCCACCGCACGCCAAAGCCAGAATTTTTCTCCAGCGCATTTGACGACCACTTCGT
>NZ_JAPHAV010000043.1 GCF_026241335.1 Ochrobactrum chromiisoli
CCCACACAAGACGGTAATTTCATTGCGACTTGCCAGATCACCGGCAAAGGCGCGAGCGGTCGCACTCGTCATCATGCTTTATCAAATCTCCTTTCGTCCAAATGGGCGACAGTAATGGACCGCGCCACGGAAAGCTCTTTTGAGGCTGGAAGTGCGGCAGCGGAAAACGCCCGTGAGGTGTCCCGGCAAAGGCCGGATGACGGTAGCGTGAGCCATGCCGGAGCGGGTGAAAGCCCCGCAACTGTTTCCCCTTCGTCTGCTTCCCCTGCCTCCCAAGCGGCAGACGAAAAAGCCGTGCCACCTTTCAATAAGCGTGGCACGGCTCTCCTTTCGAGCGAGGGCGGCGATGAGGAATAAACCTCGCTCAATCTCAATTCTCAGAACTTGCGGGGCGCTTTTTGCGCGTTCTTTCAAGTCCAGCACTTTCTCCCGCAACAGTGGGCGCGGGGTGCTGGCGCGTGGTGGCAGGCCTCTTTTGAACCTTGAACACTTCACTACGCCTTTCCGCGTCTTCGTCATTTCTTCGGGCTATCGCGGCTTTACGAGCGTTTTGCAGAACTCTCCAAGCCGCGTGTCCGATGTGTTCCAAACAGTCTCTCCATCTACGATTTCGTTTCAGGCTCTTGCTGTCCTGAAACGTAGCTGGAGAGCTTTGCAATGTCCGACAAAGGTTTTGAAGGATCTGACAAAATGAGTGTCGATTTCGTCAGCAACGCAAAAGGTATGAGCGAATTCATCCTTGAACGGACCTTCCGGGGTCCGGGCGATACTGTTGACGCCGCAATGCACCGTGCCGAGCGCCTTTATGGAGCGCCAGCATCTTGGATGCACCGCCTGCGATACCGTTCAATCAAAGACATGCCTGTGTCCGCTTATGCGGCAATCGTGCGCGCTTACAAGGCCGTAAGCGACGCATCAGACAAAACATACGAAGCCGAGAGGGAATTGGCTCATGCGCGTCATTCGAAACTGCTTGGCCTCACTGATACTTTGGCTGGAGCGCCACTCAGTGACCGCATGGCAGAAGTTGCGCCAGTACTGGCGACGAAAAGTCCAGCGGCAAAAGGATCAGGAAACCTATCCGACCAGAATAGAGAAGGGCGATAAATGACCGTTGTTGCGTCAAACTATGCTCGTGCTGAAAATGATCTGTACCAGACAGAGCCTTGGGCTACTGAAGCCTTTCTGCGCCACTTTCCGGTTCGTGGACTCTACGTATGGGAGCCAGCCGCAGGCAATCACCTGATGGCTGATGTTTTGCGCGACAACGGCGGAATCGTCCGTACCTCTGACATTGCCACATACGACCGTGAGCACGACGCCTTATTCGATTTTCTGAAAGACCGCCCACACAATGAGCCTTCCATAGAGGCAATCATTACAAACCCGCCTTACGGCAAAGGAAACCGTGACGCGGTGAGTTTTGCGCGCCTTGCGCTGGAACGCTGTGATGGCATCGTTGCGTTGTTGCTTACGGCCAAATTCGATTTTGGCAAAACCCGCTCCGACCTGTTCCGTGACAATCCTCGCTTCTGGGCCAAGATTGCACTTGTTGACCGCATCCAATGGTTTCCGGGCGATTCCTCCGGCACCGAAGATCATGCTTGGTATGTCTGGGGGCCAAAGGGTGGAGCATATTCACCGCGCATTCTTTGGGAAGGCCGCACTCCGACTTTAGGGGAGGCAGCATGAACCTCTTTCACGCCGCTCTCGTCTCAGCACTTTCGACGGCTCTCACCATCGCCTTGATTGGCGCTGGCGCGTTCCTGCTCGCGTGGAGATACCTATGAACATCACACTCCAGCAAAAGCTAGCCGGTATCGAGAAGATCAGAAACGAGCGCCTGTGGTGGCTTGGTGATTTCTCATCTGGCAAGAACAAGCGGCCAGATCACGAACTGGAAAACCGTCGTGGTGACGTAGCTGTGCTTGAAGCAGTCGCACAGGATTATCGCAACGCCATCGCCCGCAAGGCAGAAGGCGAGGCGGCAGCATGATCAAGCTCGCTCTCCCATTCCCGCCGTCTGTCTGGGATATTTACGAAGGCCATGGAAAAACCAAGCACCGCACGAGCGCCTATAACAAATGGCGCGATGACTGCGGGTATTTCCTCAACGGCAAGAATGAATTCATTGACGGGCCTTTCAGCATCTCAGTTGCTTTGAGGCGTCCGCATAAGCGCATGGACCTCGACAATCGCATGAAAGCGCTTCTCGACGTTCTCCAGCATTACAAGGTCATCAAGAACGACAACCTCTGTGAACGCCTCACAATGACGTGGGATGCCGGTTTGAAAGAGGAGTGCGTCGTCATCTTGCAGCGCGCCGAGGAGGCGCAGTCCGCATGATCAAGCCTGAAATCCTTGATGCCATGGTTGCCAGCGGTTGCACAGCCGAGCAGATTGCTGCGGTCGTTAAGGCTTCGATGTCTTCGCGATCATCAAACGCTGAACGGCAGGCCCGTTTCCGTGCCAAGCGAAAGACACAGCAGGGCGTTACTAGTAACGAAAGTAACGTTACGGGCGTTACGGTAACGGATGTGGTTTCCCCTAAAAAAGAAACCTCCCCCACACCCCCTAAAGAAAAAACTACCCCTTCCACAATTTCGGAAGCTAACGCTTCCTCAATTTCGCTCGAAACTGAGTTCGAGCAACAGTTTTGGCCAGCCTATCCCCGCCGTGTCGGCAAGGGTCAGGCTCTCAAGGCCTTCCGTGCTGCTCGAAAGCAAAGCGATCTGGAAACGATCATGGCTGGCATTCGTCGCTATGCCGCCAGCCGCCAAGGCGAAAACCCCGAATACACGAAACACGCTTCGACGTGGCTCAACGGCCAGTGCTGGCTCGATGAAGCCGATCCGAAATTCTCTGCACATCGATCAGATCCGCCGTACCGACGTGGTGAGAGCGCGACTGACATTTGGCGAGACGAACTGATTGAGAGAGGAATTTTACGAGATGAACCAGATAGCCACCAATCAAGCATACTCGATGTTGGTCACGGAGGAGGATATTTCGAAGGCAATGTACATCCTCTCCGCATTGCCAGCGCGGGTTCAAAGTGACCGTAAGTTGTTCAAGGAAGTCTATTTCCGGGCGCTTCATGGTGTTTCTCGTCACAGCTTAGAAATGGCTGTCCAGAACATCATTCAGGGACATTCAGAGCTACAGCATGGTTTCATGCCTTCGCCGCCAGAACTCCGCCGTGAGTGCGAGCGCGTCATGAAGCCGATCCTCGACAGCATGGCTTATGTCCGTGAGGTAGAGGCAGCGCGCAGGGAAGCAGCAGAGCATCATCGCAAGGCCAGCAAAATAGACAATACCAAAGGCCGCAAAATTATCGCCGTTGGGATCGATCATGGCTCATGGGTGCACCGTGCAAAGCATGAATATCCTGTCGGTTCGCTATGGGTCGCAAAAACCGGGACGGTTTACGGGCCACTGAGTGTGGAGGCCGCATGATGCTTTCAACTCATCACCCTATGGGAAAACACAAAGGCTACGCTCCAGCACTTATCAAGCGCATTGGAAGCCAGAAGAAAGTTCTTAACGGAAATTCATGTCCAGCACAGGCCCACAGGCTTTTCCGCAAAGGCTACGACACAGTGGAGATAGCAAGGATTATGGGAAAGACGGAGGCGGAAGCGGAAAGGCTCCTGCACATGGCACGAAACAAGCTGCGCGGCATTGAGCAAGCGGCATAGGAGAGGGCGATGGAAATCCCAGCCGATCAGTTGAAATTCGAGGTCTACCCAATCCACGGCATCCACCAGAAAGGCGGACAGCATGTCGGCATGCCTAGCGGGGTGCAAGTGACACATCTGCCCTCAGGCATCAAGGCATACGTCGATATCGGACGCTCGCAGCACGATCACAAGCAAATCGCGATGGAAATGATTTTAGCGGCAATCACCCATCCGAAATTCAGATAACCCCAGGCGATGAGGAAACA
>NZ_JAPHAV010000044.1 GCF_026241335.1 Ochrobactrum chromiisoli
ATGGCGGCAAGCGCCACCTTTGCCTTGAAAGCCGGGCTGTGGTTCCGGCGTGGTCGTCTCGTCATGGTATCTCCTGTTCTCGGCATCTAAGCCGAAGTCAGGCAGAAATTCCACTTATCTCCGCTGTCCAGATTTCCCGAACCACCTCTAATATAATGATTAGCTATTCAATTAACTAATCTGATATTTTTTACTTAACTTAGGTTGACATAACGAGCGTACATGAGCGACGAATTAAAATGTAATGCATATGGGTAACCATTGAATGGAGGGCTATGTATGACTAAGAAATCTATTTCTCCAAAATACAACGGCTTGGACGATGTATATGCATCAATAGAATTATCCGCTTCTTTGCCTAAGACAAAATTTCCAAAAGAAGAGCGCGATCCACGCAATGTGTTTGCTGCTGTGCGTGACGAGTTGATGCTGGATGGTAATTCGCGTCAGAATCTCGCAACGTTCTGTCAGACATGGGTCGATGAGGAAATTCGCGAGCTGATGGATTTGTCGATCGATAAAAATATGATCGACAAAGACGAATATCCGCAGACAGCAGAGATTGAAGCGCGTTGCGTGCATATGATCGCCGATCTGTGGAATTCACCGGATGCTGAGAATACGCTCGGTTGTTCCACAACCGGTTCATCAGAAGCGGCAATGCTGGGCGGACTGGCGCTCAAGTGGCAATGGCGTAAGAAGCGCGCCGCGGCGGGCCTATCGACGGATAAGCCAAACCTGATTTGTGGCCCTGTACAGATTTGCTGGCATAAATTTGCCCGCTATTTCGATGTCGAGTTGCGAGAAATTCCGCTTGAGGGCGACCGCCTGATCATGAGCCCTGAAGAAGTGCTCAAGCGCGTCGATGAGAATACAATCGGCGTCATTCCGACGATGGGGGTTACGTTTACCTGCCAGTATGAGCCGGTGAAGGCTGTCCATGATGCATTGGATAAGCTCCAGAAAGAAACTGGACTGGACATTCCTATCCATGTGGATGGTGCCAGTGGCGGTTTCTTGGCACCTTTCTGTGCGCCTGACATTGAATGGGATTTTCGTTTGCCGCGCGTAAAGTCAATCAATACATCGGGGCATAAATTTGGTCTGGCGCCATTGGGTGCAGGTTGGGTCGTCTGGCGTGAAGCATCTGATTTGCCTGAAGAACTGATATTCAATGTGAATTATCTTGGCGGCAACATGCCGACATTTGCATTGAATTTCTCACGTCCTGGCGGTCAGATCATAGCGCAATATTATAACTTCCTGCGTCTGGGACATGAAGGCTACGCGAAGATTCACAATGCCTGCTATGAAACAGCTCAGTATCTGTCAGCCGAGATCGCAAAGCTTGGACCATTTGAGATGATCTTCGATGGCGACAGCCAGAAGGGCATTCCCGCGCTGGCATGGAAGCTGAAAGAAGGTCAGACGATCGGCGGCTACACACTCTATGATGTGGCGGATCGTTTGCGTAGCCGTGGTTGGCAGGTACCTGCCTATTCAATGCCAGCAGATCGCGAGGACCTTGTGGTACAACGTATTCTGGTGCGCCATGGTGTCAGCCGTGACCTTGGAAGCCTGTTGATCGACGATCTCAAGCGCAGCCTTGATTATTTCGAAAAGCATCCGGTCAGCAAACCACTAACCGAAGACGAGGCTGGTGGATTCAGCCACACTTAACTTTCTCTAGATTCATTTGATTATTCGCAACTTACTCACGAGATTGGTGCTCAATCAATCTCGTGATCATCTCTTTACAGAGGGGACTTACTATGGCGAATACCAAAGCCGTTATTCCGGCTAAACAACTATCAATGATCGGCTTTTTTGCCATTACCGCCTCCATGGTAATGGCCGTTTATGAATATCCAACCTTTGCGACATCAGGTTTTAGTCTGGTTTTCTTCCTGCTACTCGGCGGTATCTTATGGTTCATTCCGGTCGGTCTTTGTGCTGCTGAAATGGCAACTGTTGAAGGCTGGGAAGAGGGCGGCGTATTTGCGTGGGTTTCCAACACGCTCGGCGAGCGATGGGGCTTTGCCGCGATTTCATTCTGCTATCTTGAAATTGCAATCGGCTTTCTGCCAATGCTTTATTTTGTGCTGGGTGCACTCTCTTATATTCTCAGTTGGCCCGCATTGAATGCCGATCCGATTACCAAAACCATCGCTGCATTGGTCATTCTATGGGCGCTGGCTTTTACCCAGTTGGGTGGCACAAAATATACCGCGATTATCGCCAAAGTCGGTTTCTTCGCTGGTATTTTGTTGCCAGCGTTAATCCTTGCTGCCCTGGCTATCGCTTATCTGTCGAGCGGTGCGCCTTTACAGATAGAAATGTCTGCCCAGACGTTCTTCCCTGACTTTACACAGGTCGGCACGCTTGTGGTCTTTGTGGCATTTATTTTGAGCTATATGGGTGTCGAAGCCTCCGCGACGCACGTTAATGAAATGAAAAATCCGGGCCGTGATTATCCGATGGCCATGTTCCTTTTGATGGCGGCAGCGATCATCCTGAGCTCAATCGGTGGCCTTTCGGTTGCTGCTACCATTCCGTCTAACGAGATCAACCTGTCTTCGGGCGTTGTGCAGACTTTCAGCGCACTGGTGGCGCATTTTGGTCCCGGTTTTGAGTGGACTGTTCGCATTATCGCAGCATTGCTTCTGCTTGGTGTTCTGGCCGAGATTGCCGCATGGATTGTAGGGCCGTCGCGGGGTATGTTGGTTACAGCTCAGAAGGGAATTCTTCCAACAACGTTTGCTAAAGTTAACAAGAATGGCGTTCCGGTCGCACTCGTTGTAGCACAGCTAATCTTGACATCGATTGCGATTATTGTTCTGACAAATACCGGTGGCGGCAGCAATATGTCGTTCCTGATTGCACTTGCCCTGACCGTAGTTATCTATCTATGCACATATTTTCTGCTGTTCCTTGGCTATATCCATCTCATTCGGAAGCAGCCCGAACTCAAGCGTACATTCCGCGTACCTGGTAGTAACGGCATCAAGATTGGTGTTGCAGTCGTCGGCTTCCTTGTTTCGATCATGGCCTTCTTTGTATCGTTTTACCCACCGACATCCATCGGCGGGGAAACAGCTGATGAGACCTATGTGTCGCTACTCGTTGTTTGCTTCCTTGTTGTGCTGGCGATCCCGTTCGTCGTCTACGCTCTGCATGACAAAAGAGGCAAGAAGATAAACGCAACTTTGGTTCCGATCAAATCACACAATGCACCGGATGGGCATTTCTTTATGCATCCGCGCGCACGACCTACACATCACATCATAGTCGATGACGGCGTACCCAATTCTAAAAAATAGCCGTTAAAATCGAAATAGAGCGCCTGTCCAAAATGATCACAAGGACAGGCGCATTTTTAAATGCTCGGCTATATAAAAACTGGAAGAAGCTACGGGCTCGAGTGATTGTGTCGCAAAATTTTCAGTAAGTTAGAGCGTTTCCCTCATTGGATGAAAGAGGTGGTTCGGGAAATCTGGACAGCGGAGATAAGTGGAATTTCTGCCTGACTTCGGCTTAGATGCCGAGAACAGGAGATACCATGACGAGACGACCACGCCGGAACCACAGCCCGGCTTTCAAGGCAAAGGTGGCGCTTGCCGCCAT
>NZ_JAPHAV010000045.1 GCF_026241335.1 Ochrobactrum chromiisoli
CGTTCCGATGCCGCCAAGCAATGTCATCAGGATCACTTCGCCCGACATCTGCCAGCCCACATCGGTCAGCGTTGCAAACTGGAACACCAGTGCCTTCATGCCGCCCGCAAGACCCGCCAGCGCTGCCGACATCACGAAAGCTGCAAGCTTATAGTGATTGACAGAATAGCCCAGTGATACGGCGCGGTTCTCGTTCTCGCGCACGGATTTCAGGATCATCCCGAACGGCGAATTGATAATACGCCAGATCGCAAACACCCCGATCACGAACAGTGCCAGCACCAGATAATACATATTCATCTGCTGGTTGAGATCGATGATGCCAAACAGATAGCCGCGCGGTACGCCCTGCAATCCGTCTTCGCCATGCGTAAAGGCCGCTTGCAGACAGAAGAAGAAGAACATCTGCGCCAGCGCAAGCGTGATCATCGTCGAATAGATGCCCTGACGGCGGATCGCGAGATAGCCGATGATCAGGCCAAGGACAGCTGCTGTCAGCATACCAAGCAGAATGCCGATTTCAGGTGTTACACCCCAGACCTTAACCGCATGGGCTGTGACATAGGCAGCGCCGCCAAAGAAGGCCGCATGGCCGAACGACAAAATGCCGGTATAGCCAAGCAGCAGATTGAAGGCCGAGGCAAACAGCGCAAAGCACAGCATCTTCATCAGGAAGATCGGATAGACCATGAAGGGCGCTGCAATCAGGCCAATGAGCGCCACGCCTAAAATGATGGCTGACAAGCTGTTGAGGTTAGGCGCTTTGGCTTCATGTGGGATAGCCGTTGCTTTAAGAGCGGTATCAGCCATATCAGGCCTCCTTCCCGAACAGTCCGGCGGGTCGCACCAGAAGGACGATAGCCATGATAACGAAGATGACGATGCTGGACGCTTCAGGATAGAACACCTTGGTCAGACCTTCGGCCAGCCCCAGCACATAGCCGGTAATGATCGCGCCTAAGATCGACCCCATGCCGCCAACCACGACCACGGCAAAAACCACGATGATGATGTTGGAGCCCATCAGCGGGCTGACCTGATAGATGGGTGCTGCCAGAATTCCGGCAAAGCCAGCAAGGGCTGCGCCCAGAGCATAGGTGAAGGTGAGAAGCAGCGGCACATTGATGCCAAAGGCTTTAACCAGTGTGGGGTTTTCGGTTGCTGCACGCAAATAAGCGCCGAGCTTGGTTTTTTCGATTAAAAGCCAGGTGCCGATACAGATGACGAGTGATGCCACAACCACCCATGCGCGATAGTTGGGCAGGAACATGAAGCCGAGATTGTTGCCGCCTGCAAGGGATGGCGGCACGGCATAGGGCTGACCGGCGGCGCCATAATAATAGCGGAAAGTGCCTTCGATCACGAGTGCCAGACCAAAGGTAAACAGCAGCCCATAAAGCGGATCGAGATTATAAAGCCTTGAAAGCGCAACTCGCTCGATGATGGCGCCGCCCAGACCCACGATCAGCGGAGCCAGAATAAGCGCTGGCCAATAGCCGATGCCAAGGCCGCTCAACAGCAGATAGCCGACAAAGGCGCCAAGCATATATTGCGCGCCATGGGCAAAGTTGATGATGCGCAAAAGCCCGAAGATGATGGCGAGGCCAAGACTCAGAATTGCATAGAAAGACCCGTTGATAAGGCCCACGAGCAACTGCCCAAGAAGTGCCTGAACAGGGATGCCGAAGATCATTGTCATTGGTTCAGACCCCCAGAGCTTCGTTTAGGGCTGCCATACGTTCGGGCAGCTCAGCGGTGGGGAAGTTCTCCGTCACCACACCATGATCCATCAGATAAAAGCGGTCTGCGACCTTGGCGGCAAAGCGGAAGTTCTGTTCGACCAGAAGCACCGTCATGCCGCGCTTTTTGAGTTCCACCAGCACATCACCGATGCGCTGGATGATGACGGGCGCAAGCCCTTCAGTTGGCTCATCCAGCAGCAGAATTTTGACGCCGGTGCGCAGAATACGGGCAATCGCCAGCATCTGCTGCTCGCCGCCCGAAAGCTTGGTGCCGGGGCTGTTGCGGCGCTCATAGAGATTGGGGAACAGTTCGTAAATCTCATCGAGTGACATGGCGCCGCTGCCTTTGGCGACAACCGGTGGCAGCAGCAGATTTTCATGCACGTTGAGCGTTGCAAAGATCCCGCGCTCTTCCGGCACAAAGCCAAGACCCGTGCGGGCAATGCGATGCAGCGGCACACGCAGAATATCTTTGCCATCAAGCGTGATGGTGCCGGTGCGCTTGCGGATGATGCCCATGATGGCGCGCAGCGTTGTGGTTTTGCCAACACCATTGCGGCCTAACAGCGTGATGGTTTCACCGGGATAGATATCAAGATCGACGCCGTGCAGCGCATGGCTTTCACCATACCAGGCATTGAGCCCGCGCACACAAAGCAGGGGTTGGCCTCTATTCATGTTCGGTTCCCATATAAGCGGTGCGGACGCGCTCATCCTGTGCAACGGCGGCATAAGTGCCCGATGCGAGGATTTCGCCGCGTTGCAGCACCGTGACGTGGTGGGCGATGTCGGCCACCACTTTGAGATTGTGTTCGACCATCAGCACCGCGCGATCCTTCGCCACATCGGTGATGAGGGCGGCAATGATGTGCACGTCTTCGTGCCCCATGCCTGCCATTGGCTCATCAAGCAGCAGCACTTTCGGATCAAGTGCCAGCGTGGTGGCGATTTCAAGCGCGCGCTTGCGGCCATAAGACAAATCAGCGGCCAGCGCATGACGGGCATCGGCAAGACCCACGCGCTCAAGAAGCGCAATCGCTTTTGCATCAAGCTGATCAAGGGCGGACAGCGAGCGCCAGAACTGTGTTGCCAGACCACTCGGACGCTGAAGCGCGACCTTCACATTTTCCAGCACGCTCAGATGCGGAAAGGTTGCGGAAATCTGGAA
>NZ_JAPHAV010000046.1 GCF_026241335.1 Ochrobactrum chromiisoli
CTTGACCGGCAGACGCCGGATCAGGTCTACTTCAACGCGCTGACACCAATGATGGTGGCGGCATAATCGCGGCGGAAATCCACTTAACGAAACGCCCGAAACTGTTCAGACAAACCGAACCACCTCTATTTGCTATTGTCACCACTGCTTCATTATGCATATTTTAAGTCCTAAATCTGAGCATGTAATTGGGGGGGATATAATTTGTCATTAAATCTTCAAGATAACGTTATTGCTGCTTACAAAATTGCCAAGCAGACATCTGGTGGAAACAACGCTGATTATATTCCTTTTCTGGCCAAAGTTCCCAGTGAACTAATTGGTGTCGCTATCGTGACTGCTGATGGCCAAGTCTTCAAACAGGGTGATACTGATTATAAATTCGCACTCGAATCCATTTCCAAAGTTTTTACACTTGCTCTTGTCATGGAAAAAATCGGTCCAAAGGCGGTCAAGGAAAAGCTAGGCGATAGCCCTACGGGTATGCCGTTTAATTCTGTACAAGCACTGGAATTACATGAGGGAAAGCCGCTTTCGCCACTTGTAAACGCAGGGGCGATAGCTGCTGCAAGTCTTGTTCCAGGCGATGATGCAGAGCAATGCTGGTCGAATATTCTCGATATGCAAAGCCAGTTTGCCGGACGAGAAATTCAGCTCAGTGACGAGGTCAATAAATCCGAACAGGATACAAATTTTCACAATCGGGCGATTGGCTGGCTGCTATACAGTGCAGGAACCTGCTATAGCGACCCAATGCGGGCAGTCGATGTCTATACAAGACAATGCTCTACACTCGTCGATTGCGTCGATCTCGCCACCATGGGCGCAACACTTGCAGCCGGTGGTATAAATCCCATCACCAAAAAGCGTATTATTAAAAAGGAGCATGTTGCACCATTGCTCGCCGAGATGATGATGGAAGGTTTATACACCTCCTCGGGCGATTGGGCATATTCAGTTGGCTTGCCTGCAAAGAGCGGTGTAGGCGGCGGACTTGTCGCGGTCATTCCCGGAAAAATGGCAATCGCTGCATTTTCACCGCCGCTCGATGAAGCAGGCAATTCCGTCCGTGCGCAAGTGGCAATTGCCGAAATCGAAAGGCAATTAGGGGGTAATATTTTCAAGATAGGTTAGATTTGTCGACTTAGCTTCAGAAGGACAGGCAGACAAAAAACGAGCAATCAATGATGTAGTTCATGTATCGCAATTTAGATCTGTTGAGAGCAGTTGCGCTCTAAATCAAGCAGGGCAAGCACGCGAGTTAATTATTTGCACGCTTGGCTGTCAATGCGAGAAACCCACGCAGGGCTAGTAAAGAAATATCAGCATAGTTTTGGAATGCGTGCAGGTGCGCTGAATAACAGAAGTGGCTTCTTTATTCGACGAGCTGAAGTCGAGCGCTTCGATATTTCACAACCTACCCATTTCAAAGTTTTTCGCAAGTTCTTGCTTCTCTCCGGAACCGGCGTATTTTTTCTAAATACTAGATAATAATAGCAATGGACCTCATAGATGATCAACGACTATCTGAATGTTTTAGTTTTGTTTATGGTCGTTGGATTAGGAATAGTACTTACACGGCAAAAATGGCTTGATCTGGCCAGCAATGTAATATTCACCAAATTACTGCTGAATATTGCGCTACCAGCCACTCTTATTTTATCAATAAGTGAAGACTTTACTAGGGTCGAATTCATTAAATTGTTACCGAATATGGTGCTACCTGTGGTAGCGATTCTAACGCTAATGTTGCTTTCTTGGTTCGCTGGGAAGCTCATAAGAATTGAGAAATCGGACAATGGACTATTTATTGGTCTATGCTCAATGAGTAGTACGATATTTTTTGGAATTCCAGTAACGATTGCAGTTTACGGCAGTCATGGTTTGCCATATGCACTTATAACATATGCATCACAAACCGTAATTTATTGGACTCTGGGTATATATCTACTAGAAAGAGACGCAGGAAAAAATAGTAATGACATAAGTTCGATTTCGTCAATCATTAACAATATTATTAATATGCCATTAATCGCATTTTTTATTGGCGTTTTAATATTGCTTACTGATACGAAAATACCTGGATTCGTAAATAATTTTCTTTCCTATCTTGGGGGAATGACGTCCGCATTGGCTATGCTAGTTGTCGGAACAATGATTTATGTTTCAGGATATAGAAATATCCGGATGAACAGAGCTCTTTTAGCTGTCTTAATTTTCCGCTTTATAATTGCTCCAACAGTTGTATTATTATGGGGATCTATCTTATCAATAGACACATTGATGGTAAAAATCACCGCAGTAATTTGTTCTCTACCGATCCCTAATACGACCGTTATTCTGGCGGGTAAGTATAAATGTGATTCCTTATTCGCAACTGAGTCATTGGTTGCATCCATCATAATTTATTTGTTGTTTTTGCCGGTAATTCTCTTCTTCATAAATATGGTTTAGGGTTTGCTGAGGGGGCTCAGCGTGTTTGAAAACGAGCAGAACGGTGGTTGAACGTTAGGCAGTACTGAATTGCATCAACGTGAGTAAGAGAACCATCCACAGTTCATCAATGTTGCAGCTTTCATTAATCCAAATTATTGCCTATGAAGCCATTTTTGGCGCATTAGTCGTCGTCGGATATCTTTTCAGAAATGTTGAGAGCCTGTTCCAAAAAGGGTTGAGCGATTACAGTAGGTTATGATCCAATCGGATTGCTTACATTCGATGGAGATCACAATGGCCTGGACAGTAACCGCTCGCCGCCACTATGTACGTCGCAATTCG
>NZ_JAPHAV010000047.1 GCF_026241335.1 Ochrobactrum chromiisoli
CTTGACCGGCAGACGCCGGATCAGGTCTACTTCAACGCGCTGACACCAATGATGGTGGCGGCATAATCGCGGCGGAAATCCACTTAACGAAACGCCCGAAACTGTTCAGACAAACCGAACCACCTCTCCGAGCGGGACTTTGAGCTGTTTAAGTTCGAAAAGACGGCGACGTTCGGACAAAGTGATCTGCGAATAGCAATTCGACATCCAATTTCCTCCATGGCTAACCACATGAATTCATTGGCATGTTGCAGTTTAAAATCGAATGTACCCCTGTTATACATATTGTTTTAGCAAGTTAAAGTTGCGACGTTTCCAGCAAAATAGAGATGCGACAGGTGCTGACGTTCAGCCCCCATTCCGAGAGGCTGGTCGGGGTTGCAAACGAGGAATGGGGGCGGATGAATATCGACCTCTTCGGCTTTAGCTTTCTCAGTAGCAATTGTTCTGTCAGCAGTTGATACTCGGTTCACCTGCATCGAGCAGGAGAGGGATCAAAGTCGTACAATGCTGCCAAAAATCTGCCTGCAAGGTGATGTCGATATCGCTGCACTCTCACCACTGCTTCGCGGCATGCTGCTTGCAGTTGCCTATGCTCAGCGCGAGGGTGGCATCGGACTAACGGCAACCGGCGCGATGAACCGCAAGTTCGTGCACTGGGCTGCTGAGAACTTCCTCTGGCCCAGGTTCACGGCCGAAGACCTCTACAGCATGCACAAGGTGCTCAATGAAAACGACATGCCACCGCTTTGTGTCGTGCACGACCTGACCCGCTATCTGAAGCTTCTTCGCCGCAGGAAAAATGTACTGTTGCCAACCAGGCGTGGCCGGGAGTTTCTGGCCAACCCGCAAGCCTTCTTCGATCTGATCGCCACGAATTACCTTTATTCGTATATCCACGCCACCGATCGCAAAGAGGAGGTGCAAGCGCGCCTACGCTGGTGGCGCATGTACCTCAATCTTCTCAATATCCTGGCGAGAGAAGGCTGTACGCCGCTGGACGTTGCGAAGATACTCAATCCGAGCCTGGCACCTCTGTCGGAAACCGAAATGACCCTCGAAGCCTGGGAACTAAAATCCGAGCTTCAGTATGGCGTCTTGCGACGCTTATGCTGGCTCGGCCTGCTTTTTGAGGCAAGAGAAGGACTTACCTTGCTTGACGACGGAACCTTCCACAAAACACCGCTCTGGGCTGCCTGCCTGCAACTGGAATCGGATACGCAAAGCGATATCGGCGTCCATTGACGATCATTATTCGGCTGCGGCCCGCTTCATCAGCGCCTTCTCCCGGCGCGCGATAACGTCAGGATCGTTCATGTAAGCTGTGCGTGATTTACGTTCACGCTTCTGATACCCGTTCCCGACACTGCCATCAGGCACGCCGAACATATGGTTCGTCTGGCCAGTGCGACGGGGACCGCTCTTGCTGCGTTGCAACTCTCGGCCCGTCTGCATCTCGGCCACAAGCGAAAGCATGTCATCCAGCCGTTTGTTCTCGACAACGGGCGAACGATGAATTGAACGAAGCTTGTCGAATGTTCTGTAGGGCAGGGTGTCCGTGCCGTGCATGATCTCAAGGCGACCGTCCGGATAGTCGCAGACAATGCCCTTCTGCCGCGCAAGCCGCTTTGCAAGCTCCGTCGGCTCCAGGATGAACAACACCTTGTCATAGCGTAGTGTCAGTGTTTGCGACAGCGTTCGCACTTCCTTCCGGCACATCGCGCCATCGATGTTCTCATGCGTGTCCAGCGGTCGATGCATATCCTTCGGATTGCGCGGCTCTTTGCCAAACCGGGCATTAAAATCTGCTATGAATTCCGGAACATAAGCATTCGCAGCTTCGATCGTATCAATGCCGCGAAGCCGCAATTCCTTCACAAGGCGGTCCTGCAAAGTCCGGTTCGCACGTTCGACACGACCTTTGGCCTGCGGGGTATTGGCACAGATGATATCGATGTTAAGCTCGTAAAGAGCGCGCCCAAACTGTGTCATGCCGCTCGTGCGATCTTTCTCCGAACCATGGGTCGTGCGAAACACACCATGCTTGTCGCTATAAAATGCCAGCGGTTTGCCCCATTCACGGAGATACGCCTTCGTCGCATGGAAATAATCGAACGTATTCTCTGATCCCGCGAAACGTAGATGCAGAAGCTTGCCGGTGGCATCATCAATATAAACGAGGAGGGCGCATTTGGGCCCCCGACCCTCAAACCACCAGTGATGCGAACCGTCGATCTGCACCAGTTCCCCAAAGCAATCGCGCCGACCGCGCGGCTGATGAAGCTGTCGCTTGCGTTCGCGACGTGACGTCCACAACCCCGCTGCCGTCATCCATTGTCGCAGCGTCTCCTTGCTGACCGAAAGCTGATGCCGTTCGGCAAGCTTCTCACAGGCAAGTGTCGGTCCGAAATCCCAGTAACAGCTGCGCACCAGGTCCAGAACACCATTCCGGAAATCGTCGCTGTAACGCCGATTGCTTGGGCGGCCACGCTTGCCGGAGACAAGACCTCCAGGGCCAAACCGGTCAAAGGCCTGTAAAAGTCTGTGGGTAATCCTCCCGTTTTTAACGGGGCTCTGCAGTAGAATTTACGCAGCCATTATTAGTTTCTGTGCGGGTGTGATGCCGCCGATGCCCATATTGGGCCGTTCGTTGTTATACGTCCAGAGCCATTGT
>NZ_JAPHAV010000048.1 GCF_026241335.1 Ochrobactrum chromiisoli
GTAACCGGGGCAGATTTGTTGGCAGTTCTTTTGATTTTGTTTTTGAGTCGAAGTCAGAAATATCAAACACTGTGCATATCGCGAGTTTCGCATCGATATTTCATGCCTATGGGATTCCTGATTTTGGCAAATCATGATTCTCTTTTGGTATGCCGAAGAGAACGCTTCCCTCGCCCAAGCATGCTGACACGCTTTCACTGAATGCGTTGCGCAGTCTGGTCACAGGTCTGGTTGAGAAAGCAGAACATGCAGAGGCTCGCCTTGAGAATCTGGAAGCTGAGAATGCTGCACTCCGTAAAGAGAATGCCGAGCTCCGTCTGGAAAACACCCAGCTTAAAGTTGAAAACCAACTGCTTCGCGATGAGATTGCACGGCTGAAAAACCTGCCGCCACGGCCACCGTTCAAACCGTCAGGCATGGACAAGGCAACTGACGTGCAGGCTCAGGATAAGCAGGCAAGCAAGAAGAAACCGCGTGGACCAAAGCTGGATGTCGGACGCGTTGACCGTGACGTTGTTCTTCATGCCAATGCTCCGGCTGGATCACGCTTTAAAGGTTACAAAAGCTATTACGTGCGCGATGTTGTTTTGCGCGCTGAAGTTATTCATTACCGGCGCGAATGTTGGGTGACACCGGACGGTAAAACAATTCTTGCGCCGCTGCCTACAGGAATCGTCGGAGGTTACGGACCTAATCTGCGGCGGCTCTGTTTCATGCTTCATGCACAGGGCCAGGTGACGATGGAACGACTATCGACGCTGTTGAACGATATTGGCGTGGATATCTCGAAACGACAGGTTGTTCGTCTGCTGACAAAGAAGATGGATGGCTTTGTGGCTGAGGATGCAGCGGTTCTGCATACAGGTCTGGTGTCAGCCGCTTATGTGACGGTCGACGACACCGGTGCCCGTCATGCCCGCGATAACTTCTATACTACTCATATCGGCAACGCGCATTTTAGCGTCTTTCGAACCACAAAGACGAAATCACGGCTGAACTTTCTGTCGCTGCTGCGTGGCAATTATACCGACTATGTTCTTAACGATGCAGCATTCGAGTATTTGCTGGCGCGTAAAGCGGATCCTGCACTCATAGCCCGCTTACAACCCCGCAAACCACAGCACTTTCCCAATCAGGTGCTATTTCTTGAGCATCTGCTCAGAAATGGCGTCGATATCTTCGATAACAATACGCTCCGCATGTTCGGTGAAGCTGGTCTATGGGGAGCTATCCGATATCACGGGCTTATGGGCAATACGGTGATTGTCTCTGACGATGCCGGTCAATTCCGGGTGGGAGACCATGCCCTGTGCTGGGTCCATGCGGAACGTTTGTTGCACAAACTGATGCCGGCGAAACCACAGCAGGTGAAACATGTTGAAACGCTGCGCAAACTTATCTGGCTCTTTTACAAGCTTTTGAAAGACTTTGCCCGAAGTCCCAGCCGTCGTACAGCCCAGGCCCTTGAAGTCAGGTTCGATCGGATCTTTTCCATCCGCACCGGATATGCTGATCTGGATAAGCTTCTGGCGCGCTTACTGCGCCGTAGACAGGAATTGCTGAAAGTTCTCGAACGACCCGAGATCCCGTTGCACACCAATGCCTCCGAGAATGATCTGCGCAGCTGCGTCACCAAACGAAAAATCTCCGGCGGCACCATGAGCCGGGATGGACGTATCGCCCGCGATACCATGCTCGGCCTTATGAAGACCTGCAAGAAACTCGGGCTTTCCTTCTGGCACTACCTCGGCGATCGGCTTGGTGTATCCACTCAGAAGCCAGCCATTCCGGAGCTTGCAGGCCTCATCATCGCAAAAGCCCGATAGTGTTCATCTTTATCGGCGGCGACCAGGCTTTGTAAATGGAACGACCCGGCCTGCTTTTGTCGGCGCCTCATCTAAAATATGGCGACCAGTCAGGCTCAGCAATGACGGCGAAACGTTCCACTGTTTGTCGCCATCGGTATGTACCGTCACTGTCTTGCGATTACGGCGGATTACAAAACCACGAACCTCGGCACCATCCGGCCCTTCAAACATCACGCCGCTGCCGATCCTGATGTCCTGAAGGGCTACTTCATTCCTTTGCTGCTGCAGAAACTGCAATCTCTCAACGATACGCCGGTTCAGCGCCATCAGCATCGCTTCATCCAGACTATCAATGTCGATCTCAGTCATCCGCGCCTTCTTCAAAATGCAATGGGAAGCAATCTTCTGTCACAGACCGGATTATGGTAGATTGCAAGTCAGCGCGCAATTGCACAGTGAAATAGCACCGCCAACGGATATGCCCCGCTTAC
>NZ_JAPHAV010000049.1 GCF_026241335.1 Ochrobactrum chromiisoli
GAGCCGCACACACAATTCGCTACCATCGCCTCGAAGCTTTCGATGCATGGAAAATTGCGGCCTGTTTCGCCTGAATATCTACGAGCCCCTGGCCTTTCCGGCCAGAGAAACTTAACGTGACAACACCCTGATGTCTGCATCGCCAAAAATTACGCCCAAACCGTCAGGCAGGCAACTGTAGCCCAGTTAACGTGACAACACCATTGTCCTGCATCATACGCCCCTTTTAATCCAACAATTCGCCGATCACTTTCTGGAAAGCACGCTCGGCTTCATCGCGCAAGCGGTGATGTCCACCCTCCACCTGTTTCACGCCACGCACCCACACATCAGAGGCACGCGCACGACCGGCAAAAATCCAGCCATCGAGAGCCGCATCCCTTTTTGCGTGGGGCAGACGCTCAACATCAAGCGATACAAAATCGGCCGAAGCCCCCACTTTCAAGCCATCGCCTGCGCGTCCCATAGCGATATTGCCACCGGTCACCGCGCCATCGAAAAGTGTGCGGCCGGTCGAGCCTTCGTTCTCGGCCAGAACATTACGCGCGCGGTGCAGGAGACGTTGCGAATATTCATACTGGCGCAACTCATCGCTGATACCGATCAGCACATTCGAATCCGAGCCAACGCCGAACTTGCCGCCTGCCTTGTGAAAGACCGTAGCATTGAAGGTTCCGTCACCCAGATTGGCCTCCGTCACAGGACAAAGACCGGCAATCGCGCCCGCCTCAGCCATGCGCTGTGTTTCATCATCGGTCATATGGGTCGCGTGAATGAGACACCAGCGCGAAGACAATTCCTGATGATCGAGCAACCATTCGACCGGTCGCTGTCCGGACCACGCAATGCAGTCCTCCACTTCCTTGACCTGTTCGGCAATGTGAATATGCACAGGCGCATCCGGCAAAAGCTTTGCCGCAAATGTCAATTCATCAGGGGTGACAGCACGCAGGCTGTGCGGGGCTACGCCAAGCACGGCACCATCGAAACCGGCAAGCGCCTTTTGGCAGCCTTCGATTAGGCGCGCAAAGCTTGCTTCATCATTGATGAAACGGCGCTGGCCTTCATTCGGATCGGCACCGCCGAATGTCGAATGTGCGTAAAGCACCGGCAACAATGTCAGCCCGATACCAGCAGTTCGCGCTGCCGAGACAATACGATCCGCCATTTCCGAGATATTGCTGTAAGGCGTGCCATCGCGATCATGATGCAGATAATGAAACTCACCGACGCGCGTGAAACCGGCTTCCAGCATATCGACATAAAGCCGCAACGCGACTGCTTCCGCCTGTTCCGGCGTCATGGTCAGCGCGAACTTATACATGATCTCGCGCCAGCTCCAGAAGCTGTCAGCGGAAGGTCCACGCCGCTCAGCCAGTCCTGCCATGCCATACTGGAACGCATGGCTGTGCAGATTTGGCATGCCTAAAACGATCACTGCATGGTGTTCGTCGCCCGGCTGCGCGCTGACGCCAGTTTCCACAGATGCGATTTTTCCATCAACAATGCCAAGCCGCACATCATCCGCCCACCCCGTTTGCAGAAGCGCCTGTCCGGCATGGATAAATTGCGTTTTTTCGACCGTGGCTGACATTATGTTCCGCTCCTCTTTCCGCCCATTTTGCTGCATCACTTTTCAACAGATCGCAATCGGATGCATTTTTTCTCTTGGCGACTTCGCTATTATGTATATACATTATCGAAAAACAGGGGAAGCGAGAAAACGCTCATGACACAGAAAACCAACTTCGTTTTAACGCAGGCACGCATCGCCACCTTGGGTGAAAACGCCGAAGGTCTGGGGCTCATCGACAATGCAGCGCTCGCCGTCCAGGACGGCAAAATCGCTTATGTCGGTGCAGAAGATTCTCTCCCTGCTGACTATGAATCTTTTGAGAAGATTGACTGCGAAAACCGCCTGATCACGCCGGGACTGATCGACTGTCACACGCATCTGGTCCATGCCGGAAATCGCG
>NZ_JAPHAV010000050.1 GCF_026241335.1 Ochrobactrum chromiisoli
CTTCAGCACGGTGGTGAAGTCAATGGACGTGAACTGCGATCCCTGGATGCCCTTCTAAGAGTCAAGCGGCAATTTGGTTCTGATTGATCTCTCTGTACCTCCGGATGATGATGCAGAAGACTTCACGAGCAATGTATCGTTTGAGACAGCGAATGGCTTCCAATTTTGAGTGGCCCTCAGCCGTTCGTCTGGCGACATAATCTTTGGTCTTTGGATCCAGCCGCAATCGTCCAATTGCAATGATATGGAGCGCGCTGTTCGCAGCACGGTCGCCCCCTCGGTTCAATCGGTATCGTATTGTTTTACCTGAGGATGCAGGAACGGGGCAAACGCCACATAGCGCAGCAAAGCTGGCCTCTGATCGCAACCGCTCAGGATTGTCACCTGCAGTCAGTAGAAGTTGGGCCGCGCTATTCAGTCCGATTGAGTGACATGCGATTAATTCTGGTGCCAGTTCTTTGACGATAGCCTGAATCATATCATCAAGATCAGCGACTTCATCATGCAGTTCGAGATATCGGCGTGCCAGCGATTTAAGTGCGATCTTATAGGATCCTTCAACATCGCGATACCCAGTCAAATCTGGCCGCCAAGCTGCCAAGGTTCGTATCAATTGCATGCGGGTCATTTTGCGTAAAGCGTCGCGCAAGTGGTCAGGCGCGCAAACGATTGTCGTCTGGATGATCTGTAGTGCAACCCGACGAGCTTGAACGGCCGTTTTTCGACACACCTTTAATACACGTAAGGATTCTACCATGCCGTCGCGGCTGCGCGGCGTTACTGTACGCCGCTCTGCGAAGGCTGCATGCGCTGCACTTTCTGCATCAAAGTCGTCATTCTTACCACGCCGCCTTCGATCCAGTTTATCTGGTGCAGTCACTTCCAGGACATCAACGCCAGCAGCCTGCATATATCGCAAAAGCCCTGCGCCATAGCTTCCGGCACATTCAATACCAATCCGTTGCAGCTCACCAAACGACCGCATCCATATCAGCATTAACTTATAGCCTTGCCGCGTCGTGGCAAAGCTTTGTGTTCCTAGCACTTGGTCATTCTCGTCGACAACAGCTGCGACGTGGAGGTCTTTGTGGGTATCCACCCCACCCACGACTGGCATGGTTTGTATCGATTTTTTCATGGTGCTATCCTTTCCGGCAGTGACAAACACACTTTGTCGGTAAGAATGCACGGACAGGACAGTCATGAGACCAGATGGTCACGCCCTTCTTGGGTCACGCGGCACCTTCAAGACAAAGTCTTACCGCCAGGCGTTCTCGGGTGGTCGACAGTTCCAAGGAAAGACACATGTCAAGTCGATCGGAGTGAGGGTCAGACCACGTCGGAAAGCCAAACGGCACCAACCCAACGAACGGTCAATCTGTGTTAGAGTCAAACCACCCGAGAACTGGTTACCATCATATGACTATCTGTGTTGAAGATATCCGGCTTGCCATAGCGGGCCAGCGCTTCCTCAACCGCTTCGATGCAGAAGGCCGCTTCCATCGTGATCGACAGTCGCCACGATAAAACCTTGCGGCTGAACCAGTCCACGACGGCGCAGAGATAGACAAAACCACGCGCCATGGGGATATAGGTCAGATCCATTGCC
>NZ_JAPHAV010000004.1 GCF_026241335.1 Ochrobactrum chromiisoli
CATAACCAAATCAAACATCGCTGTCAAACTCAATCTGCCAACTCAAGGGACGAACCAGTCTGCCGCTAGCAGCGTCGCCGCCCTCGTTGTGGCGCCATATAGACCCCACTCAACAAAACTGTCAACGCATAATCCGCAAAAAGGATAACTTTTCTTTCCACAGGCAAAACAACCCATTTTTACCAAACACAAACAATTTAAAACATCCCAACTCTATACCAAATCAATATTGCACTTAACGCGACGGTGCGAGCAGCCAACCCATACGCTCAGCAACGCAGTCCGCCAATGCACGCACCCGCCCACCCATCGTCTCAAGAATCTCCGGCCGCGCCTCTGCGGCCATCATAGAAAGAGCAATCCCGGCCACAGGATGATTTGGACGATCACAGATCGCGGCACCGATACAAAACATACCTTCACGCAACTGACCGTCATCGAGCGAATAGCCCTTCTTCTTCACCACAGCCATTTCTGCTTCGAACGCCCTCAAGGATTGAACGCTTGAAGGTGTAATGGGCTTGGGCCATTCAGAAGGAAGATGACGCGTCAACTCCTGTGGGGACATCGAAGACAGCATCGCCTTTCCGGTCGCGGTAAACACAGCTGGCACACGCATCCCAATGCGGAACGTAATGCCAAGCGGCGCAGACGAGTCACGGCAAGAGAGATAAATGACTTCCGGACCTTCAAGGTGCGAAAGCGTCAATGTATAAGGATCAAGCCCTTCTGCTTCTGCCACGGCCTCATGAAACGCATCCACAATATCACTTCCGGCAAGGAAGCTATTCGCCCAGCGAACGGAATGCGGCCCCGTGGTAAAACTGCCATCACGATTAAGCTTCAGCAATTTAAGATGAACCATTGTCTGGCACAGGCCATGCACACTGCTTTTGGGCAATCCGGTCTGGCGCGCAATATCCGAGAGCTTCAGCCCTTCTCTGCCGGATTGATTTGCCTGCGCAATCTGATCCAGAATTTGCGAAGCCCGAACCACAGCCGGAACCAGCTTCAGGGAACTCTCGTCGTCGCTCACCGTTTTATCCATATGCTTAGCCGCTAACCTGACTGACCGATTGACTTTATCCGTCACGGTCTGTTTAATTCAATATATCGTAAGCCGTTCAATATACTGAACAGCTTAGTTCTTCAAGACTGGGATGGAATATCAGATATGCTCGCTTTAAAAGACCCCTCACTGCTTAAATCGCAATGTCTTGTGGATGGAAACTGGATAGACGCAGCAGACGGCAAAACTATTGACGTCACCAATCCGGTCGATGGCTCCGTCATTGGCACCGTTCCCTCCCTCTCTGTCGACACTATTAAAGAGACAATCAACGCTTCGAACAAGGCGCTGCCGGGTTGGGCTGCAAAGACCGCCAAAGAGCGCGCTGGAATCTTACGCAAATGGTTTGACCTGATCATTGCCAATGCAGATGACATTGCCCTTATCATGACATCGGAACAGGGCAAACCGCTCGCTGAGGCGCGTGGTGAAGTTCTTTATGCGGCCTCTTTCATTGAATGGTTCGCAGAAGAAGCCAAGCGCGTCTATGGCGACACCATTCCGGCCACACAGCCCGGCCAGCGCCTGACCGTGATCCGTCAGCCGGTCGGTGTGACGGCGGCAATCACGCCATGGAACTTCCCGGCGGCCATGATTACGCGAAAGGCAGCGCCCGCACTGGCAGCTGGCTGCACGATGATCGTCCGGCCTGCCGATCTCACCCCGCTGACCGCGCTTGCGCTTGGTGTTCTGGCGGAAAAGGCTGGCATCCCGGCAGGCGTTCTGCAGATCGTGACCGGCAAGGCCCGCGACATCGGCGCCGAACTCACCAGCAATGACATTGTCCGCAAGCTTTCCTTCACCGGCTCGACCGAAGTTGGTCGCCTGCTGATGGCGCAATGCGCACCGACCATCAAGCGCATCTCACTTGAGCTTGGCGGCAACGCACCTTTCATCGTGTTCGACGATGCCGACATCGATGCGGCTGTGGACGGCGCGATGCTTTCCAAATACCGCAATGCCGGGCAGACCTGTGTTTGCGCCAACCGCATCTATGTGCAGCGCGGCGTTTACGACACGTTTGCTGAAAAGCTGGCGCTTAAAGTGAAAGAATTAAAAGTCGGCAATGGCACCGAGCCGGGCGTCGTCATCGGCCCGATGATCGAAGAAAAGGCCATCACCAAAGTGAAGGCGCATATTGAAGATGCGGTTTCAAAAGGTGCAAAGCTTATTGCAGGCGGCAAGGAACTGGGTGGCCTGTTCTTTGAACCGGGCATTCTGACCGGCGTGACCTCGGATATGCTTGTTGCCAAGGAAGAAACCTTTGGCCCGCTTGCACCGCTGTTTGCCTTCGACACGGAAGAAGAAGTGATCGCGGCTGCCAACGATACGATCTTCGGTCTGGCCGCTTACTTCTATACGGAGAACTTCAGCCGCGCGATCCGCGTCAGCGAAGGCCTGGAGTATGGCATGGTTGGACACAACACCGGCCTTATCTCCAACGAAGTCGCACCATTTGGTGGTGTAAAACAGTCGGGGCTCGGTCGCGAAGGCTCGAAATATGGCATCGAGGAATATCTCGAAACCAAATATATTTGCAGCGCTTACAAACGATAAAAATCAGCAAACACGACTTTAAAAGGGTGGCGCGCATTGTTCGCGCCGCCTTTTTTTATTATAGACGGTGCAAATAATCCCTGGGTGTTTGCCCCCTTAAAAAATCCGGAAATTTTCATGCTGCGCCGACTCTATGACTGGACGATCTCGCTTGCTGCCCGAAAGTCGGCCGAATACTGGCTCGCCTTCATCGCCTTTATAGAAAGCTCGGTATTTCTGGTGCCCGCCGATGTGCTCTTTCTTCCGATGGCGCTTGCGCGCCCGGAACGGGCCTATCGTTACGCGCTCGTCGCAACCATCTTTTCCGTTCTTGGCGGCATAGCAGGCTGGTATTTGGGCTATCATGCCTATGAGCAGGTCGCAAAGCCTGTGCTTGAAATGTATGGCAAGCTCGACACCTTCGAGCAAATGCGCGGAACGACCAGCGCCGACATGATTCTGCTGATGCTCATCACATCAGGCCTCGCGCATCTGCCGCCGATCAAGGTTGTCACCATCCTCTCCGGCGCGGCAGGCATCAATATCTGGTTGTTCATTGCATCCGCGATCATTGCGCGCGGCGCACGATTCTTCTTCCTCGCATGGCTGTTGAAGCGTTATGGTGAACCGATCCGCGAATTTATCGAAAAGCGTCTCGGCCTGCTGGCTGGTCTCGTTGCTGTTTTGCTGATCGTGCTCTTCGTCGGGATTAAATATCTGAACGCCTGATTTTGCCTCAAGCCGGTCAAATTTAATTGCTTGGAGACAAAGCAGTATTTTAGGCTAAAGAAATAAGGCCAGCATGGCGCAGGAAATTTCATATGGCATTTGCACTTAACAAACCGGTTGGCAAAATTCAGTCTTGGACCGCAGGCATCATGGCAGTCGGAATGGCTGCAACAGTCGGAACGGCTTTGGGCTTCGAGCATCTGGCTGGTTTCATGCCCTGCAAACTCTGCCTTGAAGAACGCACGCCTTATTATATCGGCGTTCCGGTTCTGGCCGCAGCCTGGGTTTCTTATAGATTGAAATGGCCTCCGGTTCTCACGCGCGGTCTGATCCTGATTGGTGCACTGCTGATGACCTTTGGCCTTGCGCTTGCCATCTATCACACCGGTGTCGAACTCAAATACTGGCCGGGTCCGGCTGATTGCAGCGCAGCCACCATGAAGCTCACGCTGGATGCCGGCAATCTGCTCGGCGATCTCAACGCGACCCGCCCGCCTGCATGTGACAGCGCACCGGGCTTCTTTCTCGGCCTGTCATTTGCAGGATGGAACGTGGTCGCAAGCCTGCTTTTTGCAGCGATTGGCTACTACGGCGCTTTTGCAAAAGGTGGAAAGTAAGAGGGAATTCTGAGGAAGTTGTTCTTTCTGGGATCCGAATCAAAAAGCGGCAGGCCATGGCGAAAATGGTGGTTCTCGAATGCCGAAGCGAAATATAATTTTGGGTGCATGAGCATCGGAACGTAGACAAATTGCCATTTGCAGACCGGCATGGCGACTTTTGGAGCAGACACTAAGGCTCCAGTTCGACATCCCAATACAGAAAATCGAGCCAGCTTTCATGAAGATGGTTGGGTGGGAAAAGACGGCCATTTTTGTGCAGATCCTGCACGCTCGGCATGACCGGCTTCTGACGCGGCCACATATGTGCTTGAGCTGGCATCAACCCGCCTTTGCGCAGATTGCAAGGGGAGCACGCGGCGACCACATTTTCCCACGTCGTCTCGCCGCCATGGCAACGCGGGGTAACGTGATCAAAGGTCAGATCATGCGGAGAGCCGCAATACTGACATTCAAAACGATCACGCAGAAACAGATTGAAGCGCGTAAACGCCGGATGACGCGGCGGCTTTACATATTCTTTCAGGCAAATCACGCTCGGCAAACGCATGGAAAACGATGGCGAAGATACGACCTGATCATATTCCGCCACGATATGCACGCGTTCAAGAAAGACTGCCTTGATCGCATCCTGCCAGGACCAGAGCGACAAAGGGTAATAGCTGAGCGGCCGATAGTCCGCATTGAGAACCAGAGCAGGCAAACCACTGCTCGAAACGGTTCGGGGAGAGACGGCTACATTCAAGGGCACACCTCCTTCAGAGCAACTCCGAAAGGAAAAGTGCGAATGGCTTTCCATGCGGAACTGCGCTCTTCACCGAAGCGCCCCGCACCCGTTATGGGCGCAACCTACAACGCTCCAGCTTTGTGAAAGCGGCAGCGCGATAGGCAGGAGATCAAGTTTCTGCGAATCGAAATACCGTCATTCACCTGATGCGAATAATGTAATCCCGACGTGACAGGATTGTGAAGCGGAAACGCGTTTATCACCCCGGAAACACGCAAGATTTACAGAAGAGGGGCAGCTTCGCGTCCCTTGATTGCGGCGTAATATGCCCAGAACAAACGCGCTGCCACGCCGCGCCATGGCGCCCAGTCTTCAGCCAATACACGAAGAGCCGCCGCATCAGGCCTCGTTTCATGCGCGAAAGCGTGACCGACAGCCGTTTGCAGCGCCACATCGCCCGCCGGAAACACATCAGGATGACCAGCAGCAAACAGCAGATAGACTTCAGCCGTCCAGGGGCCGATGCCCTTAATAGCGGTCAACGCCTTGATCGCTTCTTCGGCAGGCAGATCACACAGCCCATACAGGTCGATTGCCCCTTCTGCCAAGGCTTCACTCAAGGCAAAAAGCGTTCTCTGTTTTGGTCTAGAGAGCCCAGCAAAACGCCATGCCTCTTCCCCGCCTGCGATATAAGCTTCCGGTGTCATCGGATCGATCACCTGCTTGAATCGCGCCCATATGGCACTCGCACTGGCTGTTGAAACCTGTTGTGCAACGATGATCGAGGCGAGGCTTTCAAAGCCCGGCTGAGACCTGCGCAGCGGCACGGCATGAGAACGGCCTCGGATATCGATTAGCCGTGCGTCGGCTAACACCAGCGCTTCAAGCCCGGCTTCAATATCGTCCAATGTATCGATCCGCCGCATTGTCAGGCCTTTCTTTTCACACGCGCGCAAAGTACCAATACCGTCAAATGACAATCAACTGACATCAACATGACAAAACCTGTTTTTCGCTTCGCTCCCAGCCCCAATGGTCAGTTGCACCTTGGCCACGCCTATTCTGCACTTCTCAATGCACAAATGGCACGGACAAGCGAAGGACGCTTTCTGCTTCGCATGGAAGACATCGACACCGCCCGCTGCACGCCAGTGCTCGAACAGGGCATCTATGATGATCTCCACTGGCTTGGACTTGAATGGGAACAGCCGGTACGCCGCCAGTCGGAGCATTTTAGCGAATATCGCAATGCGCTGACCAAGCTTGCAGATAAGGGCCTCGTCTACCCCGCCTTTCTGAGTCGCACCGAGGTGCGCGCGATTATCGGCGAAGCGCATGCCAAGGGCCAGGACTGGCCGTCCGATCCGGACGGCACACCGCTTTATCCGCAAGGCGAACGGGAGATGAGCGACAAGGAACAGATGCAGCGCATCGTTTCCGGTGCGCCCTATGCGTGGCGGCTCAATATGGAGAAAGCGCTCGACATGGCTGGCGAAGCGCTGTTCTGGAATGAAAGCGGCCAAGGCCCGGACGGTGAGACCGGCCACCTTATCGCCGATCCTGCACAATGGGGCGACGTGGTGATTGCCCGTAAAGACACACCTACGAGCTATCATCTTTCCGTCGTGGTGGATGATGCGTTGCAAGGCATCACGCATATTGTCCGCGGGCGCGACCTGTTTCATGCAACATCTGTGCACAGGCTTCTGCAGAAGCTTCTGGGCTTGCCGGAACCGCTTTATCATCATCACGATCTTGTGCTGGGCGATGATGGTCTGAAACTATCCAAAAGCCGCAAGGATACGGCACTCAGCAGCCTGCGCGAACAGGGCTGGACTCCTGATCAGATTAAACGCACCCTGAACTTGTAATTCATTTTCGCCGCAGCGTCACAGATGATGTGCCCGCACGCTGATTGACGAAAGCGCGCTAAAGCGGTTCAAAGACATCTTAATGGCTGGTGTTGAAAGATACTGGCAGTGTTTTTTTATTTGAAGGAGGCAGAGCCATGGTTTCTCAGAAAGCCGGTCATTACGTTGAGATAGAAGGCTTGCGCGTTGCCCCTGAACTGGTGGAGTTTCTGGAAAGCGAAGCCGCACCCGGCGCGGGCGTTGAACCAGACGCCTTCTGGAAGGGCTTCGCCGCCATCATCCGCGATCTCGCACCGAAGAATAGCGCCCTCCTCAAAAAGCGCGACGACATGCAGGCCAAGATTGATGCCTGGTACAAGAACAATCGCGACAAAGGCTATTCGCAGGCGGATTATCAGCAATTCCTGAAAGATATCGGCTACCTCCTGCCGGAAGGCGGAGAATTCAAGGTTTCGACTGCCAATGTCGACCCGGAAATCATGCATATTGCAGGGCCGCAGCTTGTCGTTCCGGTCATGAATGCACGCTATGCGCTCAACGCCGCCAATGCACGCTGGGGTTCGCTCTATGACGCGCTTTACGGCACCGATGCGATCTCCGAAGAGGACGGCGCGGAAAAAGGCAAAGGCTACAACCCGAAGCGCGGCGAAAAAGTCATTGCATGGGCCAAGAATTTTCTCGATGAAAGCGCACCGCTCAATGCGGGCAAATGGGCCGACGTCACCGGCCTTTCCGTCAAGGACGGCAAACTCGCTGTAACGCTTGCCGATGGCTCAGCCACCGCCTTGAAGGACGGCAGTCAGTTCAAAGGCTATAATGGCGATGAAAGCGCACCCACCAATGTGCTCTTGGCCAAGAACAACATGCATGTCGATATCGTCATCAATGCGGACAGCCCGATCGGCAAGACCGACCCGGCGCATATCGCAGACATGGTTCTGGAGTCGGCTATCAGCACGATTCAGGATTGCGAAGATTCGATTGCGGCCGTCGATGCGGAAGACAAGGTTGCGGTTTATCGCAACTGGCTCGGCCTGATGAATGGCAAGCTTGAAGACACGTTCGAGAAGAACGGCAAGCAGATGACGCGCCGCCTCAATGGAGACCGCAGCTATAAAACGCCTGATGGTTCCGACCTTACCCTCAAGGGCCGTTCGCTGATGCTGGTGCGCAATGTCGGCCACCTGATGACCAATCCGGCGATCATTGATGCCGACGGCCATGAAGTGCCGGAAGGCATTATGGATGCCGCTTTCACGAGCCTGATTGCACTGCATGATATTGGCCCGAACGGTCGCCACCTGAATTCGCGCGAAGGCTCGGTCTATATCGTCAAGCCAAAGATGCACGGACCGGAGGAAGTGGCATTTGCCAATGAAATCTTCACCCGCACCGAAGAGCTGCTTGGCATGAAGCCGAACACACTGAAAATCGGCATCATGGATGAAGAGCGCCGCACCACGGTTAACCTCAAGGAAGCAATCCGCGCCGCGAAAGAACGCGTCGTCTTCATCAATACCGGCTTCCTTGATCGCACCGGCGACGAAATCCACACCTCGATGGAAGCTGGCCCGATGATCCGCAAAGGCGACATGAAGCAGGCCGCCTGGATCGGCGCTTATGAACAGTGGAATGTCGATATCGGTCTTGAATGCGGCCTTTCCGGCCATGCGCAGATCGGCAAGGGCATGTGGGCCATGCCGGACTTGATGGCCGCCATGCTCGAACAGAAAATCGCCCATCCGAAGGCTGGAGCGAACACCGCATGGGTGCCATCGCCGACCGCAGCAACCCTGCACGCAACCCATTATCATCAGGTTGATGTGGCAGCAGTTCAGGAGAAACTGAAAAGTCGCCCACGTGCCAAGCTCGACGACATTCTGTCCGTGCCGGTCGCAAGCCGTCCAAACTGGACACCGGAAGACATCCAGCACGAGATCGACAACAATGCGCAAGGCATTCTCGGTTATGTCGTGCGCTGGGTTGATCAGGGCGTAGGCTGCTCGAAAGTGCCGGACATTAACAATGTTGGCCTGATGGAAGACCGTGCCACGCTGCGTATTTCGGCACAGCATATCGCCAACTGGCTCTATCATGGCGTGGTTTCAGAAGCGCAAGTCATGGAAACCCTAAAACGCATGGCAGCTGTCGTGGACAAGCAGAATGAAGGCGATCCGCTTTATCGTCCGATGGCCGTAGACTTCGATAAGTCGATTGCTTTCCAGGCAGCTTGTGATCTCGTTTTCAAGGGCCGCGAACAGCCGAATGGCTACACCGAGCCAGTCCTGCATCGCCGCCGTTTGGAGTTAAAAGCGCAAGGCTGATTTTTATCCACTTGAAAGTGATCGAAAATGGCGGGAAAAATCCCGCCGTTTTCTTATTCATTAAGGCCTCTGAAATGACCCTCACCATCCGCTTTGCCAACGAAGCTGACCTCCCTGCTCTGCTTGCAATCTATAATGATGCGGTCGAGAACACGCTTGCCATCTGGAACGAAACGCTCGTCGATCTGGAAAACCGCCGCGAATGGCTTGAAAATCGCAACCGGGACGGCTTTCCGGTTCTGGTGGCTGAACGGGAGGGACAGGTCGTTGGCTATGCAAGTTATGGCCCATTCCGTCCGTTTGAAGGTTTCCGCCACTCATCCGAACTCTCTGTTTATGTGGCAAGCGATGCACGCGGTGGCGGTATTGGACGCACACTTCTGGCAGAGCTTGTAGAAGAAGCACGCGAACGCAAAGTCCATGTCCTTGTAGCAGGCATCGAATCTGGCAATGCAGCATCAATCGCGCTGCACAAATCGCAAGGCTTTGAAGATAGTGGTACGCTGAAACAGGTGGGCCAGAAATTCGGACGCTGGCTAGACCTGACCTTCATGCAAAAGATACTCTAATCAGCACCGCTCAACAGAAAGCGCAGCGGGCCATTGCCCTGCTGCGCTTTTTTTGTTTATACAAGCGTATTCGCAAGGACCCGGTGAAAGCCCGGGTGGCTCTTCTGGCCGCCTATCCGCCAGACAACGCAACAACATCCCCATTTTTACAATCGGCCATGTTGATTCGGGCATCCCTGTCCGTTTTCTATTTGCGGAAAATTCAATGACACGTCTTGCTGCCTACCGCCGCGAGTGGTTCTCCAATATTCGCGGCGATATTCTTTCCGGTATCGTCGTAGCACTCGCTCTTATCCCGGAAGCTATCGGCTTTTCTGTTATCGCCGGCGTCGATCCCAAAGTCGGCCTTTTCGCTTCTTTCGCCATTGCCTGTGTTTCCGCATTCACCGGCGGACGCCCCGGCATGATCTCTGCTGCGACCGCTGCAACGGCTGTGGTGATGGTCTCACTCGTCAAAGAACATGGGTTGCAATATCTTTTTGCAGCCACGATCCTGATGGGCTTTTTTCAAATCATCGCAGGCTTTCTCAAAGTCGGGCGGCTGATGCGTTTCGTTTCGCGATCCGTCATCACCGGCTTCGTCAATGCCTTGGCAATCCTCATTTTCATGGCACAATTGCCCGAACTCATCCATGTCCCCGTCGAGACATATTGGATGATCGCAGGTGGCCTCGCCATCATCTATCTGTTTCCGCGCATAACCAGAGTGATCCCATCGCCACTGGTGGCAATCGCGGTTTTGACCACGCTTGCGTGGACAACCGGCATGGATCTGCGCACCGTGGGTGATCTTGGCGAATTGCCATCGGCTTTGCCGATCTTCGCGCTTCCACAAGTGCCGCTGACCCTCGAAACACTGCAAATCATCCTGCCTTATTCGATCACGCTTGCAGCCGTTGGCCTGCTCGAATCGCTGTTGACCGCCCAGATTGTCGATGACATGACGGATACAACCAGCAACAAAAGCCAGGAATGCATTGGTCAGGGCACCAGCAATATCGCATCCGCGATGATTGGTGGCATGGGTGGTTGCGCCATGATCGGACAGTCGGTGATCAATGTCACATCCGGCGGTCGCGGCAGGCTTTCAACCTTTGTTGCTGGTTCTTTCCTGCTGTTTCTTATTCTCGTTCTCGACGATCTGGTGCGGATCATTCCGATGGCAGCCCTCGTGGCGGTGATGATCATGGTGTCAATTGGCACCTTCTCATGGCGTTCGATCCTTGATCTACGCCGCAACCCGCCATCCTCCTCCATTGTCATGCTTGCAACCGTCATAACGGTGGTTTCCACCCATGATCTTGCCAAGGGCGTTCTGGTTGGCGTGCTGCTTTCCGGTGTATTTTTCGCAGGCAAGGTCGCAAAGATGTTCCGTGTAAGCGAAACCATCAATGAGGATGAAAACGAGCGCACCTACACCGTTCAGGGCCAAATCTTCTTTGCCTCCGCGCAAAGCTTCATTGCGGCTTTCGATTTTTCCACGCCTGCAAAGAAAGTGACGATTGATGTCAGTCATGCCCATCTGTGGGATATCACATCAGTCGACGCTCTTGATAAAGTTGTTTTGAAATACCGTGCCAGCGGTACGGATGTTTCGGTGATCGGCTTTAATGAAGCAAGTAGTGACATGATCGACCGCTTCGCCGTCCACGATAAGGAAATTGGCACCGCGAAACTGGCGGTACACTAAACAAAGAAAAGGGCCGCTTTCGCGGCCCTTTTTATCAGTTCACCTGTGGAACGGCAGGCAGATCATCAAGCCCGATAGCCCCTTCAACCTGATCGCTGCGGGCAATCAGGTAGAGGCCAAGCACAGAGGTCAGAGCGGCGATGAACACCAGATACCAGGCATGCGCCATCGGATTGACCGCCAGAAGCGAGGTTACGATCACCGGCGTCAGACCACCGAAAACCGCATAGGAAACATTGTAGGAAAACGACAGGCCCGAGAAGCGCACCGGCGCCGGAAATGCCCGCACCATCACATAAGGGGCCGCGCCAACCATGCCCACCGAAAGGCCCATCACTGCATAAAGCGCAAACAGAACAGGCAGAGAAACTGCCGCATAGGTGTAGAACACGAAAGTCGCAATACCGAAGAAAATACCAGCGACCGCAAAGAATCGGCCGCTGCCAATGCGATCAACGATCGCGCCGGCACTCACTGTTCCAAACATCAGAAACAACGTGCCGAAGCTCGTGGCGGCAAGCGACTGCAAAGGCGTGTAGCCATAAAGTTTTTGCAAGAAAGTTGCCGTCATCAGCGTGGTGACGACAATGCCAGCCGACAGAATCCAGGTCAGCAGCACAGAAATGATAACCCCATGCATGTGGTTGCGCAGAACGGTGCCAAGCGGCAGCTTGTCCTTGAGGAGATGACTGTTCTTCATCTCGGTGAAAATCGGGGTTTCAGCCAACCAGCGGCGCAGATAAACGGCGAATAGGCCAAAAATACCACCGATGAAGAATGGTATGCGCCAGGCGTAAGCAGCAAGTTCTTCCGGCGTGAAAATCCAGTTGATGGCGGTGGCGATCAGCGAGCCGATCATGATACCGAGTGTCAGGCCCGAGCAGAGGAAGCCGCACGCCATGCCAACACGATTGGCGGGGACATGCTCCGCCACAAAGGTCCATGCGCCGGGCACTTCGCCACCGATGGCAGCGCCCTGCAACATGCGGAAGATGATCAGCAGAATGGGCGCGCCAACGCCAAGCGTTGCATAGGTTGGCAGGCAGGCCATCGCCAAGGTCGAGATCGACATCAGAAATACCGAGAATGCAAACACGCGCTTGCGGCCAAATTTATCACCGAAATGCGCCAGCACGATGCCACCAATCGGACGCACCAGATAACCAGCAGCGAAGATGCCAAAAGTCTGGATCAGCACCAGCCAGTCAGGCATATCGGGCGGGAAAAACAAATGACCAATGACGCTCGCAAAAAACACGAAGATGATAAAATCATAAAACTCCAGCGCACCGCCCAATGCAGAAAGGCCAAGGGTGCGGAAATCCTGCCGGTTTAGCGGGCGGGGATTGGGGCTTGTATGGGAGTTTGTCGATGCCATCAATTCGTTCTCTTCTGACGGGTTTGCTGATGTGAAGCCCTCTTTATTGGGCCGGGGTTTAATGCGCCAATTGTGCCTTCGCTGCAAGGCTTGACTTTCAGCCCAAAAATCCCTTACTTAGAACTATTCTAAACTATGGATTTGAGAAATGATTAGTCGATTTTTCAGCAATGGCCGCCGCCCTTTTGAATCACTCTCCGAACAGGAGATCCTCGCCCTCGCCATTTCATCGGAGGAAGATGACGCACGCATCTATCTGGCCTACGCTGACGGCCTGCGTGATGAATTTCCGCAGTCGGCGAAAATCTTTGAACAAATGGCTGATGAAGAGCATCAGCATCGTGATGCGCTCATTGCGCGACACCGCGCCCGTTTTGGGGACAATATTCCGCTCATTCGCCGTGAACATGTCAGCGGATATTATGAGCGCAAACCCGACTGGCTTGTCCGCCCCCTGGGGATCGACAAGGTGCGTGACGCCGCAGCGCAAATGGAAGAGCAAGCCTACCGCTTTTATGTTGAAGCTGCCAAACGTGTCACCGACGCGCAGACACGCCAACTGCTGGGCGACCTTGCACTGCAGGAAAAAAAGCACGAAGCAAAAGCTGAATCGCTTGAGAATGAACTCACACCGCACACCGTGCAGGACGAAGAACGCGCACTTGAGCGGAAACAGTTCATCCTGACCTATGTGCAGCCGGGTCTGGCTGGGTTGATGGATGGCTCGGTCTCCACTCTCGCGCCGATTTTTGCGGCAGCTTTCGCCACGCAGGATACATGGCAGACATTTCTCGTCGGCCTTTCGGCCTCGGTGGGTGCGGGTATTTCGATGGGCTTTACGGAAGCCGTGCATGATGATGGCAAGCTGTCAGGCCGTGGGTCACCGATCAAGCGCGGCATTTCCTGCGGCGTGATGACGACACTCGGCGGCCTTGGCCACACCCTGCCCTATCTCATCAAAGACTTCTGGACCGCGACAAGCATCGCAGCAATTCTTGTGTTCTTCGAACTCTGGGCCATCGCTTTCATCCAGAACCGCTATATGGAAACGCCATTCTTCCGCGCAGCCCTTCAGGTGGTGTTCGGTGGCGCGCTTGTGCTGGCTGCCGGCATATTGATTGGCAGTGCCTAGACCTCGGCCTTCTCACAAGAACGCGAAGCGGGTTCCAAAAACGCATCAATCGCAATACGCCCCTGCCGGGAAACAGTAACAAAACTGTTTGCCGGCACGGCCATCCAGTTTGCAGCATCCCCATCAAGTGGCTCCGATACAACGCATATACCAGACGCGCTGCCCAGCGTGGCCGTATAAAGCGTCGGCGCAAAGGCATCGGTGGCATAACGGATTGCATAAAGCTGATTGCCATCGGAGAAAGCCGCCGTCAGCCGCAGGAATGGCGGCACACCCGCGCGCACGGCGTCTTCAACAATTGTTGAAACCATGCGCTTCATGGCCAGAACAGGATCTCGATCAAGGCCAAACTCCAGCATCAGAAGAAAGATCAGCTCCGAATCAGTCGCGCCGTGTTTTTGCGCATAGACCTCGTCGCTCAGATGGCCTTCCAGCCTGCGCCGCAAACGGTCGAAATTGCCGATCTGTCCATTATGCATAAAGCTCCAGCGATCTGAAACGAAGGGGTGACAGTTGGAGCGGCTTGTCAATCCACCGGTTGATGCGCGGACATGGGCAAGAAAAAGGCGCGACCGGATCTGCCGCGCAAGACTGTGTAAGTTCTGATCGGACCAAGCGGGCAGAATATCCCGATAAAGCCCCGGCTCACTGCGCTCGCCATACCAGGCAACACCAAAACCGTCGCCATTGGTTCGTGTTTTTGCTTCATGCGCGTCGTGGCTCTGCGCCACGAGCGAATGACAGGGAGACGATATAATGTCTTCCAGATAGGTTTCAGGTCCAAGATAAGCGGCCCAACGACACATTTTCGATCCGGCGATTACCGGCCCCGGTTATGAGTTCGCTCATACAACTGGCGAACAATTGTGCTCGCAGTCTTCTCGAACAAAAATGGCAAAATTGCATGAATGAGGGCAGCAAAAGCTGCACAAAAAAGCTTGAACGAAAAACGACCCGCAAAGGCCATATGCTCAAAATAGGTTTCATCTACGGATTCAGGATGCTCCGTAAAAAGCCGTGTAATACGTGTTGTCATTGAAAATACTCCCGTCAACGAGCAATTTGTTCCCATTTATGCGGCGCAGAAGCGCCTTTCCGGAAAATCATTTTAGCAAAAGCAAACGAGATGAAATCTCAATTTATCCTTGATAATTTACATTTTATGAGACAATCATCCCAATATGAAGCTCACACTGGATGAAATTGATCGAAAAATCTTGAATGAGTTGCAAATTGACGGAACCCTATCCGTTGATTCTCTCTCAGAGCGCGTGCATCTTTCCCGCAATGCCTGCTGGCGGCGGGTCAAACGCATGGAAGATGAAGGCGTCATCAAGGCGCGTGTCGCTTTGGTCGATGCCGAAATGGCAGGTTGCGGCCTTTCCGTCTTCATTCTGGTTCGCACATCAAGCCACGACCCCGAGTGGCTGGGGAAATTTCGCAGCGCCACGGCCCGTTTTCCGGAAATCGTTGGCGTCTATCGCATGACCGGCGATCTCGACTATGTGCTCAAAGCGCGCGTTTCAGACGTCAAGGCTTATGACCGGCTCTATCAGCGGCTGATCGCAAGCGTTCCTTTGTCGGATGTGTCGGCTTCTTTCGTCATGGAAGAGATCAAGGAAACCACGGCTGTGCCGCTTGAACGGGATTAATTCTCCCGTGAAAGGCAGCTCATGGTGTAAAAGCATGATCCTGTGCCGCACTATCATTGCAAAACTAAAAATAGGCGGTACACCTTTGATGTGTTTTCACGTATGAGCGTCGCCAATTTAACTTCACGTAGGAAAGGCCCCCTCATGACAGCACCAACGCTCGGCATCATTCGCCTTGAACATGCGGAAAGCCTTGATCTCCCCGCTTATGAGACCTCCGGCTCGGCTGGCATGGATCTCCGCGCCGCTGTAGCAGAAGATCGCCAGATCGTGCTTCTGCCGGGACGCCGCACCCTGGTACCAACCGGCCTCATCTTTGAAATCCCGGAAGGCTATGAAGTGCAGATCCGCCCTCGCTCTGGCCTCGCCTTCAAGCATGGCATCACCTGCCTCAACACGCCGGGGACCATTGATTCCGACTATCGCGGCGAAGTGAAGGTGCTTCTTGTTAATCTCGGTGACGAAGACTTCCGCATCGAACGCGGTATGCGCATTGCACAGGCTGTGTTCGCGCCGGTCGTTCAGCCAAAAATTGAAGAGCGCTCACAGGTCAGCGAAACAGCTCGCGGTGCTGGCGGTTTCGGTTCAACCGGCACAGCCTGATAAATCGGGCATATAAAGTGAGAATAAGCCGGGGATCCCCGGCTTTTCTTTTATTGTTCACCCTTGGGTTAAATGATGATTCAAGCCACCCATTTTTGGGGCTATTAGGCGCATGACAAATAATTAAGATGAATTCCTGAATATGTAGACATAGATAACCAGCAAAGACTGGTTTGATATTGATTTTCAGAGGTTACCGGGTGCTCAAATCCAACGATTCACTTTCCACAGGTTCAAAGCAAAAGCGCGTAAAGCGCAATCGAAGCCGCTTCTGGCTTCTGCTGCCGATTGCTTTGATCGTACTGGGTGGTGGCTGGTATGTGCTGAGTGGGCGGGAATCCGGCAGCCAGCAAAGCGCTTATCTGGCTGAAACCGTGCAACGTGGAAATATCGAAGATTCGATAACAGCAGTTGGCAAACTCAACGCTTTGCGCAGCATCAATGTCGGCGCGCAGGTTTCGGGGCAGTTAAAAAGCGTGAAGGTTGAAGTTGGCGATGAAGTCAAACAAGGTGACTTGATTGCCGAAATCGACCCCTCCCCTTTTGAGAAAAAAGTAGAGATTTCCAGCGCCCAGCTCGATAATCTGAAAGCGCAGCTGTTAAGCAAACAGGCACAGCTTACGCTCAAGAAAGCCAATGCTGCCCGCCAGCGCTCGCTGCTCGCCACCCGCAACGCATCACAGTCGACGATTGATCAGGCTGATGCCGACCTGTCCATGGCCGAAGCCGATGTCAAAGCCCTGAGTGCGCAAATCCGCCAGCAGGAGGCACAGCTTGCAAGCGACAAGGTCGATCTTGGCTATACAAAAATTTACAGCCCTATGACCGGCACCGTCGTTGATCAGACCACCAAAGAGGGCGAAACGCTGAATGCCGTGCAGAGTGCACCGACCGTGGTAACGGTCGCAGACCTCAAAGTCATGACCGTGGAAGCCCAGGTTTCCGAAGCTGACATCAGCAGGCTGAAGCCCGGAATGCCAGTCTATTTCACACTTCTCGGCCAGCCGGACAAGCGTTTTACCGGCACGTTACGCCAGATCAAACCAACGCCTCAGACTGACAATAATGTCGTTCTTTATTATGCGCTGTTTGACGTTCCCAATCCAACCGGCGAACTCATGATCAATATGAGTGCACAGGTCTATTTCGTGCTCAATCACGCAGACAACGTGCTCATTGTTCCCACCGCAGCGCTTCACGCCAAGCCTGATGGTGCAGGCAAACCGCAGACGAGTGTTCAGGTCGTCGATCAAAATGGTTCGGTGGCCGAACGCACCGTTGAAGTCGGCGTTCGCAACCGCGTGCAGGCTGAAATTAAGAACGGTCTTGAAGAAGGCGACAAGGTCATCGTCACCTCAGCATCTGCAACCGCAGGCTCCAATGCACGTGGCCGCAGGTCCGGCGGTATGTTCTTCTAGAGCATTTCCAGCAAAAGTGCGAAGCGGTTTTGCGTGAGACAATGCTTAAAAACAAAGAGATAGAGCGGATCCTACGAGACCGTTAAAACAGGAGCGGCTCTAATGGAATCAGCGATGAATGACATGCCCCTCATCAGATTGCAGGATATTCGCAAAACTTATCACAATGGCGACCTTGCCGTTGAAGTGCTGCATGGCATCACGCTTGATATTCGTGCCGGTGAATTCGTGGCCATCAAGGGCGCTTCCGGTTCAGGCAAGTCGACGCTGATGAACATTCTGGGCTGTCTCGACAGCCCGAGCGGTGGTGAATATTGGCTTGAAGGTGAGGATGTCTCGACGCTTGATGCGGATGAGTTGGCCGCGCTGCGCCGCCGCACATTCGGCTTCGTGTTCCAAAGCTATAATCTCATTGCCACATCAACGGCTCAGGAAAATGTCGAGGTTCCGGCCATTTATGCCGGTATGCCGGCAGCAGAGCGTCATGCGCGTGCAGCCGAACTTTTGAATTCGCTCAAGCTTGGCGACCGACTGGACCATCGCCCCAATCAGCTCTCTGGCGGTCAGCAGCAGCGTGTTTCGATTGCGCGCGCACTGATGAATGGCGGACGCATCATTCTTGCCGATGAACCGACAGGTGCGCTCGACAGCCAGAGCGGCGAAGATGTGATGGCGCTGCTGCGCGCAATGCATGAACAGGGTCATACGATCATCGTGATCACCCATGCCCGCGAAGTGGCGGAGCGCGCAGACCGGCTGATCGAGATTCGTGATGGACAAATCCTGTCCGATACGCTCATGCGTGAAATGCCTGACAGTGATGCACCGCAGAACCTGCAGCAAATAGCGGCAAACAGTGCCGCAGGCATGGCCGATATTTCAGAAGCGGTCAAAATGGCGATGCGGGCCTTGCGCGCCAACATCTTCCGCACGGTGCTCACATTGCTTGGCATCATCATTGGGGTGAGTTCGGTTGTCACAATGCTTGCAATCGGCACAGGCGCACAAAATTCTATCCTGGATCGCATCAATGCGATGGGGACCGATCTGGTGCTTATCCGGCCATCCATGCCGGGGTTTCGCGGCTCCGGCTCGGTCGCAACGCTTGTTCCCGAAGACGCTGACGCCATCCTGCAATTGCCCAATGTGAAAACGGCCGTACCGGAAGTGACCGGCAGTGTGACATTGAGACGTGGAAATATTGATTATCAGTCACAGGCCAACGGCACTGTTCCGGCTTTCTCGACCGCAAAGTCATGGAAAATCGAAAGCGGCGACTTCATCACTGAACATGACATGGAGAGTTATGCGCCGGTTGCTGTGATTGGAAAGACTGTCGAGAAAACGCTGTTCCCAGATGGTTCAAACCCGATTGGCCAGTATATTCTGATCCAGAAAATACCGTTTCAGGTCATTGGCACGCTGGAATCAAAAGGCGCAGGCTTTGGGGGATCAGATCAGGACGACGTCGTGGTCGTACCGCTGACAACGGGCAATCTACGGCTTTTCGGCCAGAAATATGTGCGCACCATCACGGTTCAGGTGAAAGATTCTGACCTCATCAACACCACACAGGACCAGATTCAGGAATTGCTGGACCAGCGCCACAAACAGCGCGATACCATGATCACCAATATGTCCTCTATTCGTGATGATGCAGCGGCGATGGGGTCGACGCTGACCATATTTCTCGGATCTGTTGCAGCAATCTCACTGCTGGTTGGCGGCATTGGCGTGATGAACATCATGCTGGTCAGCGTGACCGAACGAACGCGCGAAATTGGTGTGCGCATGGCAACGGGCGCGCGCCGCCGCGATATTCTTTTGCAATTCATCACCGAAGCTCTGACCGTCTCGGCTATCGGAGGCGCTATCGGCGTCCTTGTGGGCCTGGGCGCCGCAACGCTTGCAGGTCTGGCCGGGCTGACGATCGGCTATAGCGCAGGTCCGGTTCTGCTGGCTTTTGCCTGTGCCTTTGCCACCGGCCTCGTGTTTGGCTTTCTGCCCGCCCGCAAAGCTTCACGATTGTTGCCTGCCGTTGCGCTTTCATCTGAATAAAACATTTCCAGCAAAAGTGCGTGAGCTTTTTGCGCGGGATAATACGCAAGAAAAATGGTTAAGAAATAAGGTTAAGTTGTATTTAACTTTTCATCTTTAGTCTCGCTCTTGAAATTCAGTTGCGACGCGTTTGCGGCGTAACAGCTTGATGGGACGCATAGATGAACGGCTTTATTAAAATTTTCTGCGCAAGCCTTGCTGTGTCGTTGTCCATAATGGCCTTCGCTCCGGCAGCTGTTGCGGCAGATTTTACTGAAGAGGTTCCAGAAGTAATCGTTACCCCGCCTGCGGTTGGTGGCTGGTATCTGCGCGGCGATATCGGGTATTCGTGGAACCGCTTTAAGCACGCCGATTACGCCACGTCCCCTTGCACCAGCAATTGTGGCAGTTCCGTATTTGAGAACAACACCATTTCGGGCGACCTCAAAGGCTCGTTCCTTATTGGTGGCGGTGTTGGCTATCAGGTGACGGATTATTTCCGCACGGATCTAACCCTCGACTATATGGCACGCTCTAAGTTTGCTGGCGAGCGTGACGAAAGCCACATGTCCGGCTTGTCGCTTCTGGCAAATGCCTATGTTGATCTGGGAAATTTTGCAGGCGTGACCCCTTATCTGGGCGCTGGCATCGGCGGCACGCGCGTGAAATGGGCGGATGTGGTCGATACGCAGAACAATGATGTCTATTCTGGTGATGCGAACTGGCGTTTCACCTATGCGCTGATGGCCGGCGCTTCGGTTGATCTCACACACAATCTCAAGCTTGATGCCGGATATCGATATCGTCATATCAACGGCGGAAAGATGTTTGAGGGCAACCCGACTATCGGCAACGGCTACGACAAGGGCATGAATGTGCACGATATACGCGTTGGCCTTCGCTATATGTTTGGCGGCTGATCATACAGAGCGCATTGATTGAACCAAAGACTCGGCAAGCCGGGTCTTTTTCTTTTTATGTCCTAAATTCCCATCCAAACCATACATAAGTTAGCAACTTAGCTATTTTTCGTTTTTAAAATTTCAAATTGCGCATAAAAGGCCGCATGAAATTCATGTTGTCTCAAAAATAAAAATTAGACTGTGCGCAGTCTGAAGGGAGAGAAATGAAAGCCCTCGTCGCTTTGTCAGATTTCGTCGGACGCTCCTTTGCTGTCTGGATACTCGTCTTTGCCGTGCTTGGCTTCCTGCTGCCATCGACGTTCAGCGTGTTTGCGCCATGGATCGTTGTGTTGCTTGGCATCATCATGTTTGGCATGGGTCTTACAATTTCGACCAAGGATTTTGCGGAAGTTGCAAAGCGGCCGTTTGAAGTGCTCATTGGTGTTGGGGCTCAATTCCTGATTATGCCGCTCCTTGCGGTTTTGTTGACCCGGATTATTCCGATGGGACCTGAGGTTGCTGCCGGTGTCATTCTTGTCGGCTGCTGTCCGGGTGGCACAGCCAGCAATGTTATGACCTATCTCAGCAAAGGAGATGTTGCGCTCAGTGTTGCCTGCACCAGTGTTACGACTTTGCTTGCTCCCCTCGTTACACCGTTTCTCGTGTGGTTCTTTGCCAGTCAGTATCTTCCGGTCGATGCGATGAGTATGTTTATCAGCATCCTCAAGGTTATTCTCGTACCGCTCGCGCTGGGCTTCATTCTGCAAAAGCTGATGCCTGGTCTTGTGAAGGCTGCGGTGCCGATGCTGCCACTGGTGTCGGTTATCGGTATCGTTTTGATTGTTGCAGCTGTGGTTGCCGTCAACAAAGCCGCGATCGCCCAGTCAGGTGCAATGATTTTCGCAGTTGTCGTGCTGCATAATGGTTTCGGTTTGCTGCTGGGATATTTCGCGGCCCGCGCAGCCGGTCTTTCGCTTGCCAAACGCAAGGCCATCAGTATTGAGGTTGGTATGCAGAACAGCGGTCTGGGTGCGGCGCTTGCGAATGCGCATTTCTCGCCTTTGGCGGCCGTTCCGAGTGCTGTTTTCAGTGTGTGGCACAATGTTTCCGGTGCGCTCGTTGCAAGTATTTATAGGCGCATGCAAGATAAGCCATCCAGCAAATAACTTTTGAACAGTTGAACCCGCCGCGGCTGCCGTGGCGGGTTTTGTAAAAATATCTGCCACAGCATATTGTGAAAATCTTGCTTTCCGGTATTTTCATCAGCGGGCCACGCCTCCCCAACGAGGCGCGTGCTATCTGAGAGGATAGGAAACAAAATGACGACGATTGCGAAGCCGGCAGTTCGCCCGGCTAACCCTAATTTTTCTTCAGGTCCCTGTGCAAAACGTCCCGGCTGGTCGCTTCAAGCGCTTGCCGATGCGCCGCTTGGCCGCTCGCACCGCGCGAAAATCGGCAAGAACAAGCTCAAAGAAGCCATCGACCTTACCCGTGAAATTCTTGGCGTTCCAGCTGATTACCGCATAGGCATTGTTCCTGCATCGGATACAGGTGCGATGGAAATGGTGCTGTGGTCGATGCTTGGTGAGCGAGGCGTTGATATGGTCGCATGGGAAAGCTTCGGCGCCGGCTGGGTTACAGACGTGATCAAGCAGCTCAAGCTTGAAGACACCCGCACCTTTGTTGCACCCTATGGTGAGATTGTCGATTTTGCTGAAGTTGATTTCGACCGCGACGTGGTTTTCACATGGAATGGCACCACTTCGGGTGTGCGTGTGCCGAATGCCGATTTCATTCCGGCCAACCGCAAGGGTCTGAGCATTTGCGATGCGACCTCGGCTGCTTTTGCGCAGCGCCTTGATTTTGCAAAGCTTGATGTGGTGACATTCTCCTGGCAGAAAGTGCTGGGCGGTGAAGGCGCGCATGGTATGCTCATTCTTTCCCCACGCGCTGTTGAGCGTCTGGAGAGCTATAAGCCAGCATGGCCGTTGCCAAAGATCTTCCGCATGACGTCCGGCGGTAAGCTGATCGAAGGCATTTTCGTTGGCGAAACCATCAACACCCCTTCGATGCTCTGCGTTGAAGATTATCTTGATGCACTGAGCTGGGCGCGGTCCATCGGTGGCCTTGATGGTGTTGTCGAACGTGCGGATGCAAATTTTGCCGTGCTCAATGCCTTCGTTGAGAGAACGCCGTGGATTGCCAATCTGGCCAAAAAGCCAGAAACGCGCTCCAACACATCGATATGTCTGACAATTGTTGATCCGGAAGTAAGCGCACTTTCGGCGGATGCACAGGCAGCTTTTGCCAAGGGCATCGTCTCGTCTCTCGAAAAGGAAGGCGTTGCTTTCGATATCGGTTCTTATCGCGATGCGCCTTCTGGCCTTCGCATCTGGACGGGTGCGACGGTCGAGGCTTCTGATCTGGAAGCGCTGACGGCCTGGCTTGATTGGGCTTTTGCCACGCAGAAAGCTGCATTGAAAGCCGCTGCATAATCGCAAGCGATGCAGAGAGCTGTGGCCGGAGTTGGGACGGCCATAGCCCGCATCTTATTATCGTGCACATCCGAAATCCGAAGGAGGCCCTTATGGCACCTCGCGTACTCGTATCCGATAAATTGTCGCCGACTGCCGTTCAGATTTTCAAGGATCGCGGCGTTGAAGTTGATTACCTGCCAGAGCTTGGCAAAGACAAAGAAAAGCTGCTTGAAGTTATTGGTCAGTATGACGGCCTTGCCATTCGCTCTGCCACCAAGGCAACCGAAAAGCTGATTGCAGCAGCAAGCAAGCTCAAGGTCATTGGTCGCGCCGGTATTGGCGTGGACAATGTTGATATTCCAGCGGCCTCGCGCCGCGGTATTATTGTGATGAACACGCCTTTTGGCAATTCCATCACCACCGCCGAACATGCCATTGCATTGATGTTTGCAGTTGCGCGGCAGTTGCCAGAGGCAGACGTTTCCACCCGCGCTGGCAAGTGGGAAAAGAACCGCTTCATGGGCGTGGAAATTACCGGCAAAACGCTTGGTGTTGTGGGTTGCGGCAATATTGGCGCGGTTGTTGCTGCGCGCGCTATTGGTCTCAAGATGCATGTCGTTGCGTTCGATCCGTTTCTGTCGGAAGCACGGGCGCAGGAGCTTGGCGTCGAAAAGCTTGAGCTGGATGAACTTTTGGCACGCGCTGATTTCATCACGCTGCACACACCACTGACCGATAAAACGCGCGGCATCATCAATGCTGAGGCACTTGCGAAGACAAAGCCGGGCGTGCGCATTGTCAATTGTGCACGCGGCGGTCTGATCGTTGAAAAAGACTTAGTCGCAGCGCTGAAATCCGGTCATGTTGCCGGTGCCGGGATTGATGTCTTCGAAACCGAACCCGCCACAGAGAACGAATTGTTCAATCTGCCCAATGTGGTCTGCACACCGCATCTTGGTGCTTCCACGTCCGAAGCGCAGGAAAATGTGGCGATCCAGGTGGCCGAGCAGATGTCGGACTATCTGGTTAAAGGGGCAGTTTCCAACGCGATCAACATGCCTTCGATCACCGCAGAAGAAGCGCCGCGTCTTAGACCATTCATCAAGCTTGCAGAAGTTCTGGGGGCTTTTGTCGGTCAGGTGACGGACGAGCCTATTCAGGAAGTGGAAGTGCTTTTTGATGGCGCGACAGCCGCCATGAACACCCGTGCTCTGGTCAGTGCTGCTCTTGCTGGTCTGATCCGTCCGCAAGTGGCCGATGTGAATATGGTTTCGGCACCGATCATGGTGAAGGAACGCGGAATCATCGTTTCCGAGATCAAGCGCGACAAGTCCGGTATTTTTGACGGCTATATCAAGCTGACCGTGAAAACCACGGAACGTGAACGCTCGATTGCCGGCACCTGCTTTTCGGATGGCAAGGCCCGTTTCATCCAGATCAAGGGAATCAACCTTGATGCGGAAGTCGGTCCGCACATGCTTTATGTCACCAATGTCGACATTCCAGGCATGATCGGTCTGCTTGGAACGATCTGCGGCAAGCATAAAATCAACATCGCAAACTTCGCGCTCGGACGTGATCATCCAGGCGGCGATGCCATTGCGATGCTCTATGTCGATGACAAGATTCCACAGGCAGCACTTGACGAACTGATCGCTCAAGAGGCAATCAAGGCGGCAAGACCTTTGGAATTCAACATCGAGGAAGCTTGAGCGATATGGCAGACGGGATTGAACAGGCAGAATGGCGACGGATGCAGGCGCTGGATATTGCGGGTGTTACGTCTGTCGCCAACATTGTTCATCCCGATTTTTTCGAGGACGAGGCGGTCTTCCGGGACCGCTTCAAAATCTATCCGGCGGGTTGCTTTGTGCTGGTGCGTGGCGCTGAAATCCTCGGTTATGGCATCAGCCATCCATGGCAACTCGATTCGGTGCCTGCGCTGAATTCTGTTCTGGGCGAACTGCCCAAGGAAACCAGCACCTATTATATTCACGACATCGCCCTTTTGCCGGAGGTTCGCTCTGGTGGGCAGGCATCGCGTGTGGTCGACCTGATGGCCGCTCAGGCAGAGCGCGATGGTTTTGTCACCATGGCCTTAGTTGCAGTGAATGGTTCGCAGGGGTTCTGGGAGAAAAAAGGCTTTGTTACCCGCGACGTGCCAGCACTCGAAGAAAAGCTGAAAGGCTATTCGGATGAAGCGCTGTATATGGTCCGTGCAGGTTAGAGATCACAAATATACCCGCTCGGCTGGGTTGAGGACGCCTTTCGCACCAATATTTTCAATTTTTCCTTAGTTTCTTGCATGAAAGAGTCGCGCAAGCGGTATTCAGTCTGTATAGAGACGAGGGATCAGCACCTCGCGTTGCATATGTGAGGCTGCTTGCGATCCTTGGGTTTTTTTAAACGGCTGTATGCCGGACCGAGGAGTTTTCTCAATGGCGAATGTAGTTGTCGTCGGGTCGCAATGGGGCGACGAGGGCAAGGGAAAGATCGTGGACTGGTTGTCCGAACGCGCCGATGTCATCGTGCGCTATCAGGGCGGTCATAACGCGGGTCATACACTTGTTATCGATGGCGTCAGCTACAAGCTTTCGCTTCTTCCATCCGGCCTTGTGCGTGGCAAACTGAGCGTGATCGGTAATGGTGTTGTGGTTGACCCGCATCATTTCGTCATGGAAGTTGAAAAGCTGCGTGCGCAGGGGATCGAAATCACCCCTGACGTTCTGCGTATTGCAGAAAATGCACCGCTGATTCTGTCGGTTCACCGCGAACTCGACGCGATGCGCGAAGGGGCAACCGAAGGCCTTAAGATCGGCACCACCAAGCGTGGCATCGGCCCTGCATATGAAGACAAGGTTGGCCGTCGCGCGATCCGCGTAATCGATCTGACCGAGCCGGACACGTTAGAGCCAAAGGTTGAGCGCCTGCTTGCGCATCACAATCTGCTGCGCCGCGGCATGGGCCTTGAAGAAATTCCTGTTGCGACCATTCTTGAAGAGCTGACCTCGGTTGCGGACAAGATCCTTCCCTATATTGATCAGGTCTGGCGTGTTCTCGACGAACGCCGCAAGGCTGGCGACCGCATCCTTTTTGAAGGTGCGCAGGGCGCGCTGCTTGATAACGACCACGGCACCTATCCGTTCGTGACCTCTTCGAACACCGTTGCCGGTCAGGCCGCTGCTGGTTCGGGCCTTGGTCCAACAGCAATCGGTTATGTACTTGGCATCACCAAAGCTTACACGACCCGCGTTGGTGAAGGCCCGTTTCCGACCGAACTCAACGATGAAATCGGCGAATTCCTTGGCACCAAGGGCCATGAATTCGGCGTGGTGACGGGTCGTAAGCGTCGTTGCGGCTGGTTCGATGCGGTGATCGTTCGTCAGACGGTTCGCACTTCGGGCATTACCGGCATTGCACTGACCAAGCTCGACGTTCTCGACGGTCTTGAAGAAATCAAGATTTGCGTGGCTTACGAGCTTGATGGCAAGCGCATCGACTATCTGCCATCCTCGATGGGTGCGCAGGCGCGCGTCAAGCCGATCTATGAAACGCTGCCGGGCTGGTCGGAAACGACGGCAGGCGCACGTTCGTGGAACGATCTTCCGGCGCAGGCAGTCAAATATGTTCGTCACATTGAAGAACTGATCGGTGCTCCGGTTGCAATGCTTTCGACAAGCCCAGAACGCGAAGATACTATTCTTGTCACGGACCCGTTTCAGGACTAACTTATTTTCGTAGCAACATTATTCTGAAAAAATCCCCGGTTTGTCATCATGGCTGACCGGGGAATTTTTTAAGGTTTTTTTGCGATCATTTTGCAAGGCCTTGCTTAATCGTGCCGTAGACCTTTGCTTTCTATCGATTATTGTGATTATTGAGATATTTATTGCATTTCGTACTCGCGGAAACTGGGTAAGACGGCATGGCTGATTTTGTAGCGGTTCTGAAAAAGACAATCGATGCGCAGGCGGACAAATCGCCGGAGCTGCGCCAGCGCGTCTATGCAAAGGCACGTGCAACGATTGAACAGAAGCTTGTGACGGCTAATGCCTCGCAGTCCGTGGCTGTTCGCCAACGCAAAATTCTTGAAGATGCGATTGAAGAAGTCGAAGCTTTCTACGCGCCGCCTGCTTCGGTGCCTGCGCCCGAAGAGCCGCAGAGTGATGCACTCGAAGAGTTTCTGCACGAATCAACCCTTTCAGCCGCAACCTCTTCCTATGATGATGAGGTTCCGTTTTCGGCAGATCGCCGTGCCTCCGATAGTAATGGCGATGATGACGGTGATGCAGCGCCCGTATATGCGCGCCGTCCGGATGAATGGATTGTGGAACGTGATCGGGATGGTGAGGATGAGCCAGCCTCTTCGCGCCGCAGAGAATATGCCGATTCTGATGGTTCCGGGACAAAGCGTTCCTACACTGGTTTAATGATTGGGCTTGTCGCCCTTGTGGTGGTTGGTGCAGGCGGTTATGCGCTCTGGAGCAACAAGGACACGTTGCAGGAAATGGCCTCCAGCCTTGGCCGCAGCGATGCGCCTGCAAGCAGCGATACGACGACAGCGCCGTCAGATGCGAACACATCTCCGGCAGCCACCGAGCCGCAGCAGAATGCACAACAACCATCGTCTGAAAACCAGAAGATGACGCAGCGTCTGATGCCCGATGGCAGTGAAGTGGATAATGGCCCTTCGGGTGGTGATGCTGGCATTGGTGAGGGCAAGTCCACCGCCGCTTCAACGCCTGGTAATGAGCAGACAAACACGCAGAATCAGCCGCAGTCTCAGCAAGCCGTCGCTGTTGGCCAGCAGGCGCTTCTTTACGAAGAGCGCGGCGGAACAGAAACCGGCTCGGTCGAACGCGGAAATGTGGTCTGGTCTGAGATTGAAGAAAGCCCAAGCGAAGGCGAACCGGCAGCGCCTGCCATTCGCGCAACGGTGACGATGCCTGAAAGCAACGTCGAGCTGAAAATGACGATTCGCAAGAACACCGATCAATCCATTCCAGCCAGTCATCTGATTGAGATGGTGTTCACAGTGCCCGAGAATTTTGTTGGCGGAGCGATTGATAATGTTCAACGCATTACTTTTAAGGATACCGAGCAGGCCGCCGGCAATCCCCTGATCGCCGTACCGTCGAAGATTGCCGATAACTTCTTCATTATCTGGCTCAACGATGCAAAGACCGCGCAGGATACCAACCTTTCGCTGATGCGCCGTCTGCAATGGATCGACATTCCGATTTCTTATCGCAATGGTCGCCGCGCCTTGATCAGCCTGGAAAAAGGCGTTCCGGGCGAGAAGGTCTTCAATGACGTTCTGGGTGCCGGCTAAGACTTAAACCGGAATCAGAAAAGGCCGCTTGAAGCGGCCTTTTCTTTTACCCGATATTTCGTCCGGTTACTTCTTTTCAGAAAAAGCCTTAATCGCCTGAGCGACTTCGTTTGCAGCGGTTTCAGCATTGTCAAAACCGTTCAACTCAACGAGCTTTCGGCCTTCTGGCAGCTGCTTATAAACGCGGAAGAAGGCTTCAAGGCGCTGCTGCTCAATCTTAGGAAGGTCTGAAATTTCTTTGATGGTGTCATAGGTCGGGTCGATTTTTGAGGTCGGGACGGCCACAATCTTGTCGTCCTTTTCGCCGCCATCAATCATCTTGAGAACGCCAATTGGGCGAACCTTGATGATGGCGCCCGGAACGATCGGCTCACGGGTATAGATAAGGGCGTCGAGTGGATCGCCGTCGCCTGCCAGCGTGCTGGTGATCGAACCGTAATTGGCTGGGTAGACGACTGGCATCGACTGATAGCGATCAACCACGATGTGGCCGGTCTTGTCATCGATCTCGTATTTGGTGAAGCTACCCTGAGGGATTTCAATGGCAGTGTAGAATTCTTTTCCGTCCTGCTCTTTCTGAGGATAATCAAGATAAGAGACATATTCAGAAGCAGATACAGCGGTGGCAGCGCTCAGAGCAAACGTTGCAGCAAGCAGGAGCTTTTTCATTGGGAGACCTTCAGGCTTCGGTGAAATATGTACCGTTGCCTAAAGACATTCCATTACAGTTATTTGACAGATTTTTATTGATTGGATGACAGAAACGAAACTGCCGCAAAATGGAAAGATCCATTTGCGGCAGTAACAATCCGAATTTGTCAGGTTCAGGCGTGTGCATCCTCAACATGATTGAGTGCCTTTTGCTGTTTGAAAGCTGCAGCCTTGACTGCAGCCTGGACTTTTTCAAAAGCGCGCACTTCGATCTGACGCACGCGTTCGCGGCTGATTCCGAACTGGCCGGAAAGATCTTCCAGCGTCATTGGATCTTCCGAAAGGCGGCGTGCCTTAAAAATAAGCCGTTCGCGTTCGTTCAGTGTATCCATTGCCTGTTCAAGCAGCGAGCGGCGGCTGTCCAGCTCGTCCTGTTCGATCAGAACCTGCTCCTGGCTGCTGCTATCATCGACAAGCCAGTCCTGCCATTCACCCGATTCACCTTCGGCTGCGCGCAAAGGAGCGTTGAGCGAAGCATCGCCCGACAGACGGCGGTTCATCGAGACCACTTCGTCTTCACTGACCTGCAGTTTGGTTGCGATCTGTTTGACCTGATCCGGGTTGAGATCACCATCATCGAGCGCCTGAATCTTACTCTTCATCTTGCGCAGATTGAAAAACAGGCGCTTCTGATTGGCCGTCGTGCCCATCTTCACAAGACTCCACGAGCGCAGGATATATTCCTGGATCGAAGCCTTGATCCACCACATTGCATACGTGGCAAGACGGAAACCCCGTTCGGGTTCAAAACGCTTGACTGCCTGCATCAGGCCGACATTGCCTTCGGAAATAACTTCGCCGATTGGCAGGCCATAGCCGCGATAGCCCATGGCGATTTTTGCCACAAGACGCAGATGGCTTGTCACAAGCTTATGCGCAGCCTTGGGGTCAGCATGTTCATGATAACGCTTCGCCAGCATGTATTCTTCCTGTGGCTGAAGCATGGGAAAGCGGCGAATTTCTTCCAGATAACGGGTAAGCCCGCCGTCACCGGATGTAATACTTGGAAGACTAACCTGGGCCATAAAGCACCCTCCTTTATAATTTCAGGTTCCCGTCTGGCGAACCTGTCACGCTGGCTGCCTCCTGCACTTCCTGCGTGAACTTACATATATAGGTATGATTTTGGCGAAAACACGATCTTTAAACCCATGAAACAATGTGTCACTAGAATGTGAACGCCAGCCGAAATTCGCATGACGGCCGGCTGTTTCCGAGCCGGAATGATTGACAGGGCCCTATATAGAGTGCTGGCGGAAATTTTCCAGAAGCTGCTGCATATCTTCGGGCATGTCCGCTTCAAAACGCATCAGTTCTTCTGTTGTGGGGTGGGTGAAGGCAAGAAGCCTTGCGTGCAATGCCTGGCGTTGGAAGCCATTTACGGCATTTTTAAGCGGCTCTGGCAGCTTGTTGGCCTTGGTTTTGTAGGCGCCGCCATAATCCATATCGCCAACCAGTGGATGACCAATATGGGCCATGTGCACGCGGATCTGGTGTGTTCGGCCTGTTTCAAGACGGCATTCCACCAGCGAGGCAAGTGAGGTTGCATCCTCTTGCGGCGCAAATTTTTCAATTGTCGCATAATGGGTGACGGCATGACGGGCATCTTCACGCTCTTCATTGACGACAGCCTGCTTGGTGCGATCGCGATGCGAGCGTCCAAGATAGGCGTCGATATAGCCCTGGGGGCGCTCGGTCATGCCCCAGACAAGCGCGAGATACGCGCGTTCCAGATCGCCATTGCGGCCATGGTCGGCAAATTGCTCACTTAAATGCCGGTGGGCGTGATCGTTCTTGGCAACGACCATCACGCCGCTGGTGTCCTTATCCAGACGATGCACAATGCCCGGGCGGCGAACACCGCCGATGCCGGACAAGCTATCGCCACAATGGTATATCAAGGCATTGACCATTGTTCCCGTCCAGTTGCCATTGCCTGGGTGCACGACAAGCCCCGCGGGCTTATTGATGACAATAAGATCATCGTCCTCAAAGAGAATATCAAGTGGGATGTTCTCGCCTTGCGGATCGGCCGGTTCAGGCTCGGGCAGCACGACGGTAATCTTCATACCTTCGCGCAGCTTCTGCTTTGCGCTGCTGGCAGGAACACCATCGAGGGTCACATGGCCCTCAGCAATCAGGGACTGGACGCGACTGCGGGAGAGTTCCGGCCCCAATGCTGCGGCCAACCACTGGTCTAATCTCTTGCCCGTAGCATCCGTGTCGGCAATTAGTTCTTTCAATTGTCTCTTCCCTTCGTTATCACGCGCCACGCGGGTGCATGAACCGGAGTCATTTAATGCAGGATCCACACTATCCCAGATATCAGAATCAGCAGGATTCAGGATATCAGGACTATCAGCAGGGCTATTATCCGGACCAACAGCAACCGGAACCCCCGCTTGATCCGGCGATGGAGAAGGTCCGTCGCAAGATGATCCGTCTGCTTGCGGTTTCCATAGGTGTTATGTTGATTGGTCTTATGGCTGTGCTTGTCGCAGTTGTCTACAAGATCAATCGCGCACCGGAAACTCCGCCTGCGGCCGAGGCGCGTTCTGACATCCCTGGACAGGTTGCGGAACCTCTTAAGCCGGAGCCTCCAAAGCTGATTGAATCGCAGATTGAGCTTGCGCCGGGCACACGCTTGCTGTCGCAAAGCCTTTCCGGCGAGATGCTTTCCCTGGAAACGCTTCTGCCGGATGGCGGTACTGAACTCATTATTTATGACTATCGCGAATCACGAATTGTGGGGCGCGTTAAGCTTGGTAATGTAGAGTGAACGGGATTTCCGGGCGGCGGTTTTGCCGCCCATATCATTTCTAGATGCTGGTCTAGATACTGGCATTGCGCTTTTTCGCGGTCGAGGCTATATCAGCAACGACGATCCAAACTCCGCGCCCATCGTCTAGCGGTTAGGACGGCGCCCTCTCACGGCGCAAACAGGGGTTCGATTCCCCTTGGGCGTACCAGTCATCCCAAGTAATTGGCAGACACCAAAGCTGTTTGGAATATAAGCACGCAGGCGTTCAACAACGGGCATACGATATGCCAAAAGCAGAAAATGCCAGATAACCGGGCTAATACAATCTCGCTGCCCTTTAACGGTCGCTGCAATGCCAGCCACCCGTGGGGTCTGGGCAGCATTTAATCTGCTGCCCATCCCAATAATAATATTTACATTGTTCATCAGATGGTAAGTCAACTCCGGTCTCTGCCAAGCTGATGTTACCTGCAATTATTAGAATGGAGAAGGCCAGTAAGAATGAAGCATAATTTCCCATGACAGACCCATTTATAAATTAATTTTTATATAAACTATATTATGGAATTTATTTATTTTAATAAATATTAAACTAAGTAAACTTATTAAAAGCATATATTCCATATGGCGAAAACTGCAGTGCAATATACGGCACAATTCAAGGCATCGCGGCCATTCGCTATGCATAGCGCACTATTTTCAGGTTTTAATTGAGATAATGATTCAGCTTCCGCATATTCGGCTGATGTAATACAGATGCACCCAATTAATGCTGAAAGTATAACAAATTTACGCATTATAATTTCCTCCCATTTATTATTATTGTGCATCCATTTTCTTATTATAAATATATTATTTCAACGGCAATTTTTCATGAACAAAATATTGGGGTTGGGATAGCGGGATTATATGTCCAAGCGCAGATGCAAAGTGATTTGCTCTTGGTTCGATGTGAGATCAAACTTTATCATCGAAAAATGAGGATAGCTGGAGCAGAGCCATGAACGGACCGAAAAGGATTATCTCAGCAGTTTCGTTTGTCTTCATGGCGGCATTGCTGGCGGGTTGCATGGGCAGCCCGTACAATGATGGCTACCGGAATTACGAGCCGTCTTATGGCGGTTATTATGGTGGGTCTACAGTGGTTTATCGGTCTGGACCGAGATACAATTCAAGATATTATCGGGATGACCGGTACTATAAAGGGCGCCATTATCGTCGCGGCGACAATTATAACAGACCGCCGCAGCGTCCAGATGATAAACCGGATGAACGCCCTGTTGCGAGACCGGCGCCGCCACAAAGCGAAACGAACGTACCGCAGGAAGCTTTGCGCAGGCTTATGCGGTCGAAACAGGAATAAGTTTCGGCATTCTGGGCGTCGTCTTGCGAGGCTAAAGCATGTTGCGGAAAAGTGGGAACCACCTTCGCGTGAAAATCAGTCCACCGGACTGATTTCTATTCCCGCTAGGATTTGAGAACGCCGTGCATCTAAACAAGAAGATAGAGCGAGCGTATTGGGTGCGGTTATGCGCGACGCGCTCCAATCGCTTGCCAGTCCTGAAAATTTTGCTTTAGGTTGCAAGCTGCCATGCAGAGCGTTGACCTGATCCGTCGAATTGTTACACGCCCAGCTTCATTGGTGGTATGCTTAAAAAAGAGCACAATGACCTGAACGGATAACTGTGCAGGTCTGGAACATTCCGCTCTTAAGCAAGAAAGCTTCCATCATGGCAAAAGGCCAAGTACGCAGCAATCGTGAAGTGCGCAAACCGAAGAAAGACAAATCAGCTTCTGCTGAAAAGGCATCTGGCCCCGCAATCGGGCGCTTCGCAACCCAGATCAAGGAAGCTGAAAAGCAGAAGAAGTAGTTGACAGAGACTGCTTGCCACATCTGTCTTTCCTAGAGCATGTCGCGGAAAAATGAGAACCGCCTTTGCGGGAAAATCAGTCCGCCGGGCTGATTTCTATTCCCGCTACGATCCGAGAACGACATGCGTGAAAACAAGGTAGGCGTGGATGTGCCTGCCTATTTGTATAATCCCCATAACGGAGTTTGGTATGATTGCAGCCTATATCGGATCTGCTGCGGTGAGTGCCGGTGTGTATCTTTTGTTGAAACGCAAGGCGCGAAAGACGCGGCTTATCATCTCCTGGAGCGTGTTTCTGGTTCTGTGCGCACTGTTCACCATCTGGTTCATCAACACCGGAGGGGAGTACGGAATTATGGGTAAAAACGGTATTAATCCCGATTGGGCGAGACAATAACACGCCAGTTTATTTGCTTGGAACCAGCCGGTTCGAATTGACCCTAATCAATGCATTTCTTCAGCAGATAATCGATTATAGCAGCATCGACAGGCAATTTTCTTGAGACGTTTTTACGAGGATGGACAAAAGTCGATAGTGCGTATCTATTTGTTGAAACTATACTGGAGGGGATTATGGGGACACGGCTTCAATTGGCATCGATCATAAGTTCGATTGCGTTTATCGTTTTGATCGGCATCGGCTTTATCGTAATCCTGACAGTGCCGGAGCTTTCACAGAATCCGGCCTATCCTATGATCTGGGCAGTGGTTATCAGTGCCATCATCACGCCCATCGTTGGCTGGATAATCGCGATTAAAATACTCAAGACGCGATAAGATCAATCTGCGTGGCGCTTTCCGATCCGCGTGAAATGCTGCGTCGGCAAACAGGGTTCACATCTGCACCATAACGTCTGGAACGTTGTAAAAATGGGCAGGGAACACAGTTTGTCGATTGATCAAACATGCGGATTACAAAATGGCTTGGGGAGATATTCTCTCTTCCAGTTGCAAAAATTTGCAACTGGCGCCTTGCGGGTGCATAATCAGGCCATGAGTGAATCGCACAAAAAACCCGATTATGAGCAGGAGCTGAGGCAGGCTGGTATCCGCATTACGCGGCCACGCCGCATCATCCTCAACATATTGACTGAAACGGAAGATCATCCGGATGCGCTGGAAATTTTCAGGCGCGCTGTTGAGGTTGATAATAGTATTTCATTATCAACCGTTTACAGAACTATGAAGCTGCTGGAGGAACTTGGGGCTATCCATCGCCATGCCTTCGCTGGCGGTCCATCGCGGTTTGAGCAGGCGAATGGGGCACATCATGACCACATCATCGATATGGATTCGGGGGAAGTGGTTGAGTTCAGCTCTGAAAAAATAGAAAAATTGCAGGAAGAAATCGCCCGGGCGCTCGGATATGAAATTGTGCATCACCGGCTCGAACTTTATTGTAAAAAAATCGAATCCTGACGGAACCAAACTTTTGGATATCCGTTCATGTTTTCGAGGACCACGATAAGCCCCGCAAGCGGTCCTCATTGGCCAACAACAATGTCCCCGTTTGAAGTTGGCTGTGAGAATGTCGCGCAGACGCCCCCCGTTATGTCGCCGACGTTCCGCATCTTTAAGGAAAGCCGTTGTGGTTCAAACCATGACGGCTTTTCTTTTATGAGTGGGGAAATGTGGGAAGGTCTTTCAGGCGTCGAATTGCTCTGCCGGAACGTGCAGGGAATAGACTGCACCTGAGCCATCAACGCGGTATTCTGCATGTCCGTTCACCGCTTGCGGCACAATGCGCTGCAGGACCGCACTGCCAAAGCGCGGGTCGTGCTGAAACACGTCCGGCATGGCCGGATTGGTTTCTTTCCAATAAAAGAGCAGTTCGTCTTCGCCTGCATCGGTCTGGAGAATTTTTGCAGAAATGATGACGCGGCCATAAGGAATCGATAATCCGCCAAAGGATGTTGCATTGACGATCAGCTCGTGCAGAGCAAGGCCGATATGCAGCGCTGCACCCGGAAACAAATAAGGGTTGTCGCCTTCAATGCTCAGCCGTTCATCATTGATATCGATATATTTTTCGATTTGGGACTGCACAAGATCGACAAATAAGGCACCGTGCCAGTTGGAATCGGTCACCAGATCCTGCGAATAGGACAGAGACTGAATGCGTCCGCGAAACTTGAGAAGAAAGTCATCGACAGAATCAGTGAAGCGCGCCGTTTGGCTGGCAATGCTCTGCACAATGGCGAGCAGATTTTTCGAGCGATGGCTCACTTCGCGCAACAGGGTTTTTAAAACTTGTTCGCGGCGTTTTAGTTCACTGATTTCCAGCGCCGTTGTAACAAGGCCAACAACGTTGCCATTTGCATCAAGATCACAATCAATGTGAAAGTCGATCCAGCGAAGCTTGTCGCCATCATTAATGGCCAGCTCAATATTTTGTGCCGTTCCGGTTTCGATTGCTGTGCGCTTTGCTTGTTCGAGCCTCGACATTGACGTCGAGAAAATAAAATCACAATCCCGTCCACCCGCTTTCCATTTCTCCTGCCAATAGCTGGGAATGTTCTCCCCCCAGGCATAAAGCATATCGGGCGTCTGGTAGAGCACGCAGATATTGCTGTTTCGCACAGCGCCCAGCAATGCGCGCAATCGTGACGCATCAGACTTTGTTTCGTTGAGGGGGGATGGGGTTAACGCGGCCATGAATGCCTCAATTACCATGCGTTGTAGAGTGAAAAGGAATGGGTGAATAACAAAAGCTTGGTTGATAAAAACAAGAAGCAACAGGCAATAATTTCAATAATTTTGGATCAACACTGTGATGAATAACCGCGCCGTTGACGAAGGTCGTGCAACGGCGCAATTTTTGCTGGCTGCCTTGCAAGGCGGTGAGCCGCCTTGCAAGAGCCGACAGGATTAAGCCTTGCGGATAGCCGAGGCGATCAAAGATATGACCAGCAGGGCGAGGAATACGAAGAAAAGAATCTGCGCTATACCCGCTGATGCGCCGGCAATACCGCCAAAGCCCAAAGCGCCTGCGACCAGCGCGACGACGAGAAAGACAAGAGCATAATAAAGCATTGTGGGTCTCCTTTTCATTGATTGAAAGGGAAACGTCTGATCGTTGCTTTTGGTTCCTCGAAATAGACAATTTGAAGGTCCAGACTGCAAATAAATCGCGCTTTTTAGCACATAGTTGTCAGTTTAACGCTGACACCCCCGCAAGAAGTCATTCTTTGCAGGGGTGTCACTTTGCGTCACATTTCCAGTTCAGGCTGCAACCTGAGCGGCTTCTTCAAAGAACAAAGCCTGGCTGATAAGCGCCTTGACCATGTCTGGATTAAACGGCTTGGTCACAAGGAAGGTCGGTTCAGGGCGCTCGCCGGTCAAGAGCCGCTCAGGGAACGCGGTGATGAAGATCACGGGGATTGTGCCATCCTGCAAAATCTCATTCACAGCATCAATGCCGGAACTGCCATCAGCCAATTGAATATCCGCAAGCACCATTCTCGGCTTTTCGCGGCTATAGAGCGCAAGCGCTTCATCCTTGGTGCGTGCAATGCCGACGACTTCATGGCCAAGACTCTCGACCATCTGTTCGATGTCCATCGCAATAAGCGGTTCATCTTCGATAATCATAATTCGCGTTGCCACCTGTTTCGAAATTTCTGTCGAAGCAGATGTCAAAATACGGCCGAATTCACGCTCATCGATTTCAAGAATTTCAGCGGCTTCCCGATCATTGAACCCTTCAACAGCGACGAGCAAAAAGGCCTGTCTCGGCAAAGGGGAAATATAAGAAAGATTTCGCGCTGCCTGCTTTTCCCATGCAAATTCAGAGGCAGGCTCCGGAATTTCGACAGAGGCCGTTTTATACAGATTGCAGAACAACCGATAAAGCGCGATCCGGTCTGCTGATGCAGGCGGGAAGATGCTGATGTCTGCGATCAATGCTTCCAATGTCGCAGCAACATAGGCGTCGCCTGATGCCTGCGAGCCTGTCAGAGCACGCGAAAAACGGCGGAGATAGGGAAGATGCGGCGCAATACGCGTCGATAACGTCATGGTTTTTGGACTCCTCATTGCCGCACTTCTTGCTTTTTACACTCACCGACAGGACGCGAAAGCTCTTCGGCAATGTTATAGAGCACGGCATAATGCTACACAAACGTTGCAGTTTGAGAAAAGTTCCTCGAGATTTTAAAAAAGTGAGGGAACTTTTTCAGAGTGGGCGCATTTAGCCTCCAGAGTAATGCATTTGTGATCGTGGAACAGGGCGAGATGCCTGGAATGAATAAGTGATGACAGAAAAGAAAAACCTTCAAGCGAACGGGGCCGGGATCCGGCTCAACGGGCGCGTCCGGAAGGACATTTTAGGACCTAACTGCGAAGTCGGTCTCAAACTCAAAGCGCTTTATACCTCAATACAGGAAGAGACAATTCCGGATCGTTTCCTCGACCTTTTGGAAAAACTCGATCAGGCTGAACAGGAGAGTACGCGTGGGCAAAGCACTGGTTCCGTCGGCTGAAGAGTTGGCGCAATTCAAGCGCGAACTCCTGGCCTCGCTGCCAAGTTTGCGTGCGTTTGCGGTATCATTGATCGGCCAGCATGATCGTGCTGACGATCTGGTTCAGGACACAATTATGAAAGCCTGGGCCAAGCAAGAATCCTTTGAGTTGGGAACCAACATCAAGGCATGGCTGTTTACGATCCTGCGCAACGAGTTTTACAGCCAGATGCGTAAGCGTGGTCGTGAGGTGCAGGATACGGACGGTGTTTTCAGCGAACAACTGGCTGTGCATCCATCGCAATATGGCACGCTTGATTTGCAGGATTTCAAGGTAGCGCTCGATCAGCTGCCTGATGACCAGCGTGAGGCCATCATTCTGATTGGAGCGTCTGGCTTTGCCTATGAAGAGGCTGCTGAAATCTGTGGCTGTGCTGTTGGCACGATCAAAAGCCGTGTCAGCCGTGCGCGCACGCGCCTTCAGGAGATACTGCAAATTGAAGGCGATGCAGACTACGGGCCGGATGCCAATTCATCCCGCGCCACGCTGAGAAGCTTCGCCTGACGCCTGTGCTGATGCATGCAAATGCCGGAAACAGACCGGGAAAGCATTTCCTGTTTTGATTGAATTATTGGAAATGCTCTGCCGGTTTGTTTTCACGCAATAGGCTACGAATTTCGGTTTCGGCATACCAGGCCGTGTGGACAATTATATTCTGGTTCGTGGTATGGAGATACACGCCACGGCGGCCTTTTCTGCTGTTCAGAAACAAAACCTTCTCATGCCACGACTGAAAAATAATTGTCCACACGGCCTAGGCACTTGAAGAGTTCGCTTTACTAATATTTGCTTGTCAAACCATTATGGAAGATCCGTGCGGTCCTCCGCACTGGTTTGTAACTTTGAATTCTTGTGGATTTGCCGTTGTCATCAGCCTTTTCAAACCGCCTGTTCAAACCTTCGATGCGCCCGATTGCCTTTATCGTGTCGCTTAGTCTGGTTTTGTTATCGGCGTTGATAACCCTGTTTCTTTCCTATGGTGTGAACAAACAGGTTGTCGATATTTCAAGGAACTTTGAACTGCGCGAGCAGGTCAACAGGGTGACACGCATTGCCTATAATATTGAGATGAGCCGTCGCGGATATCTTCTGACGCTGGATGAAGATTATCTTGATCGCTACGAGCGTTCGATTGCCAATATTGACCAGACGCTGGATGATCTTGCCGTCATGACAGAAAATAATCCGCCGCAGCATGCGCGGGTTATAGAGATCAAGTCGCTGGTTAAGCAGGGTCAAAAAGATGTTCGTGAGACGATCATTCTTGCCAGGCAAGGCAAGATTGGCGAGGCCACTCAACAACTTCGCAGTAACGAGGGCAAAAATCTGCGCGATCAGCTTGCGCAAACAGTGTCGCAATTTGTCGCCACGGAGGGACAGGAACTTGCACAGCGCAATGCCTATATAGACAGGATGCGCTCCTTGCTGACGGCGACTTCGATCGTCGCGCTTACCTCAGCAGCCGTGCTGGGTTTTTTGCTTTTGTCACGTGTTCAGCGCGCGGCACGTCTGCTCTTTGAAGGGCAGTCGGCTTTGCTGTCTGAGAAAGAGCTTCTTGAGGAACGCGTGAAAGAGCGAACAGCGGAGCTCGAACGGGAGCGTGCTGTTGCTGAGCATGAGCGCAAACGGGTTGAAATCCTTTTGCAGGATTCAAACCACCGCATCGGCAATTCACTGGCCACTGTTTCTTCGTTGCTTGGCCTGCAATTGCGACAAACGCGCAGTGAAGAAGCCCGCGCGGCCCTCGTTGCGGCGCGCGATCGGGTGCAGACGGTTTCGACCGCGCATCGCAGGCTCCGGCTGGGCGAGGATATGGAATCGACGCGAATTGATGAGTTTCTGGAAACAGTTATCGAAGATATCCGCGAGGGAATTGCGGATGATCGCCAAATCACTTTCACAACGGATTTTGCGCCACTTGATCTCAAAGCGCGGGATGTTACGACAATCGGTATCATTCTGGGCGAGCTTATCACCAATGCGATCAAGCATGCTTTCAAGGGGCGGCAAGGCGGTCGAATTTCAGTTAGCTTCAAAAATGACGTTGAGAGTGGAAAGCCTGCTTTGATGGTCGAAGATGACGGTATCGGCTGGCAGGGTGGCGATACGGATAATGCGCGCGAACAGAATGGCCTTGGCACGCTGGTGGTCGAGCAACTTTGCATGCAGTTTGGCGAAAAGCCGGTTTATTCGACGTCCGAAGATGGTACGGGAACACGCGTGATCGTCCGGTTGTCCTCCCTTGTTCACGCGCGGCCAGATCAGGAGCACGAAGCTTCGTCATAAAAACGGCCCCCAACGAAACATCGCGGGGAGCCGGTCTCATCTGTTTTGCTTATCGTAAAATCAGCGCTTCGTCTTATTTGAAAGCAAGCTCACCAGCGCTATGCCTGCCAATGGCAGTGCGACAGCGAGAATTGGACGTTTCAGAATTGACGGCACGGTTGCAATTGCAGCCGTTGCCACGAGTGCTGATTTGTCTGCGGCGATACGCTCTTTGCGTTTCTTTTCTTCTGCCGCAGCCTGAACTTTGAGCACTGCAATGATAAGCAGAGCAATGATAATCGATAGCCCTGCGAGAATGAGTGCAGCAATCGGCCCGCCGTAATTTTGAGCCAGTGCAAGAAAAGCGGCGACGCAAAGAAACACAACCGCGATCAGTCCGAAGACAGCAATTGCCGCTCCAAAAATTGCAGCACGTTTAGCACGTCCGGTGAGAAGCTTTAGCTCATCACCGGCAAGCGTTGCCACGACTGGTGCCAGAAGCTTCAGCATGGCGCGGATCAGCGGCGCGAGAGAAGGGCGAGCAGATAACCGATACCAACAGCCGTCGCCAGCGATGCAATCGGTTTGGCCCGCACTGTTTCGGTCAACTGCGCTTCGACATCCTGCGCTTTGCTTTTCAGGTCATCGACAACGTCTTCACCCTGCACATATGCGCTTTTATACGTTTGCTTGGCGGTGCGTTTCGCATCGCGCACAGTCTGGGAACCAAGATTCGCCAGGGTTGCGGCGATGGCAGCAATATCTTCCTTCAGCTGCTCGACCTGAGACTGAAGGTCTTCAGTTGTCGAATCGGTCAGTGCCTCTTCGAGATTTTCCTCAATCTTACGCGTGTTGGTTGTTCCGCGCGCCATGTCAGGCCTCCTGTTTAATCACTGTTTGCAACATATGTTGTTCGACGAGTGGTCTAATTTCTAAAATTGCATCCCACGGTAACAGACGTCGAGCCAATTTAGGCATCAAGAAGACGACAAGCAACCGTATCAATTCACCACAATAACGTTGTTACGGCGCAATGGTTGCATGTTCAGGCATAAGTCAGCAACTCAAACCATGACGATCTGCAAGTCATGGTAAATATCGCTGGAATCGTTTGCGCTGACGCGTCCTGTCTTACGCAAAAAACAGATAGGCTGCGCAAGCGACAGTGATGAAAGCCAGACCGCCGTAATAGGATGGCTTTAATGATCGCGCGCGAACAGGCAATGGATCATCGTTGCCTGCCATCGCCATACGAGCAGCGTTTTCAAGTGCCTGAATGTCTTTAAGCATCATGAGCCTCTCCTCCCGAATTCCGTTCAGTCCCAGGCAATGATTGGAAATGCCCAAACTATCCCCAAACTGTCCATTGCAGCATATCACGCCTGATTTGAAGCTTTTATGCAAGTGCTATCCCGATAAGGGGATCAGCGTTCTTGGGGGCAGCAGGTTTGAGAAATTTATGTGTTCAATCCTAAAAATAGCAGCATTTTCAAAACATGACTTGCATCATCATATTAATGGGAGTTAAGAAAAGGCCTCAAGTGGCATGACAGGCGGCGGGGCAGTCTGCATGATTGATCTGTCATGTACGCTCGGACCTGAACAATCAAAAGGCGATGAAAATGACTGGTTTCTGGCGAAAAAGCTTCATGGCTGCGGCGATGGGCATGGGGCTGCTGGCATTTGCGGGTTCTGCACTTGCACAGGAGGCACAGCAGCCTGCCAACGATAGCCCCGCTGCGACCAGCCCAGCCCCCGTTCAAGCACCGGCAGCCCAGCCCGCCATTATACCATCCGCAACCCCAGCAAGTGAACCCAATGCAGCAGAGCCACTGACCGCAACCGAGGCGCCCCCTGCTTTTGTCCTGCCGCATGACCTTTCGCCATGGGGTATGTTCATGGCCGCCGACTGGGTTGTGAAAGGGGTGATGATCGGTCTTGCGGTTGCATCACTTTTAACCTGGACGATCTTGATCGCGAAATCGCTTGAACTGGCCGGTGCTCGCAGCCGCGCCAAACACGCATTGAAGATCATTGGTCATTCGGCGACACTTTCCGAAGCTGTTCGTACACTTGAAGGCGCGAAGGGACCGGCTTCCATTCTGGTCCGCGCTGCCGAAGATGAAGTTCGTCTTTCTGGCCCGGCATTGGCGCGTGCCGGAGGGGAAGGCCTTAAGGAGCGCGTTACCTCGCGCCTGTCGCGCATCGAAGCAAAAGCCGGACGCCGTCTTTCCAAGGGTACGGGCATTCTGGCAACCATCGGTTCGGTCGCGCCCTTTGTCGGTCTTTTTGGAACTGTGTGGGGCATCATGAATTCGTTTATCGGCATCAGTCAGGCACAGACGACCAATCTTGCTGTTGTTGCTCCGGGCATTGCAGAAGCGTTGCTCGCCACGGCCATCGGCCTTGTTGCGGCCATTCCTGCCGTTGTTATCTATAACGTTTTCGCCCGTTCAATCACTGGTTACCGCGCGCTGCTTGCCGATGCTTCAGCGGGCGTTGAGCGTCTGGTAAGCCGGGATCTTGACTTCAGAACAGCTGGCGTGCGTGAAGGCGCGCTGCACGCAGCGGAGTAGTATCATGGCTGGCAAAGTTCGAGAAGGCGATGGCGACGATCTGGAACTGAACCACGAAATCAACGTGACACCGTTCATCGATGTTATGCTGGTTCTCCTGATCATCTTCATGGTTGCGGCCCCTCTTGCGACTGTGGACATCAACGTGGATCTGCCTGCGTCGACTGCAACACCTGCACCTCGCCCTGACAAGCCGATCTATGTGACGCTCAAGGAAGATTTATCCATCAGCGTTGGCAACGACACGGTTGCTCGCGAAGGACTGGGGCAAAAGCTTGACGGTGTGTCTGAGCGAAACAAGGATGCGCGGGTCTTTTTGCGGGCTGACAAAATGGTTGGTTACGGTGAATTGATGCGTGTGATGAACCTGCTGCGAGAAGCTGGCTATCTCAAGATTGCGCTGGTCGGCCTTGAAACTGTGGGGGCTGCCTCTGATGGTTCAGCACCAGCCTCTGCGCCGGTTGGTCAGGGAGCACAGTAAATGGACAGATTGCCGCCCGAACATCCCCCCCTTAAAAATGTGGCATCGACGGATAGCCATCATTATTCCTTTTGGCATGATGCAGGGCGTTGGATTGGTGCGGGGATTATCGTCTTAAGTGTACATGCTGCCGGCGCCTATGCGATCAGCATGAATCAGGATGAGGATCAGCCGGATGGCGCGCAGGTTGCTGCCATGGTGGTTGAGTTTGCACCTGAGCCGGAAGCTCCGATGGAAGAAGTGGTGTCCGAAGCACCTCAACAGGAAACGGCTGTAGAGCCTGTCGAAGAGGTTCAACCGGAGCCCGTCGTTGAGGAGATCAAGGAGCCGGAACCAGAGCCGGAGCCTGAAGTGATCAATGAACCGGAAGAGGTAATTCCGGATATTGTTGAGGCCCCTAAGCCGGAAGTGGCTGTACCGGCTCCGGTCGAAAAGCCGAAGCCAAAGATTGAAAAGCCGAAGGAAGAGAAGCCAAAGGCCGAAAAGCCAAAGCCGGTCAAGAAAATCGAAAAGCCGAAGCCAAAGCAGGCGGAGAAGGCCAAGGAAACGCGCCAGGCAAGTGCGCCGCGCATGGACGTGGATTCGGGTGCCAAACCCGTTGCCAATCGCCGTGGCGACAACAACGCATCAGCTGGTGTCAGTTCCAATAAGTGGCAGTCGAAACTTTATTCGCACTTGTTGCGCCGCACGCGTTCATTGCAGCGTCAAGCTGGCAGAGGTGTGAAAGGGACGGCACAGGTTGCGTTTGTCGTTGATCCGTCTGGTAATATTCTCTCTGTGAAACTGGCGCGCTCATCGGGCAATCCAACTGTTGATGAACTGGCTGTTCAGGCCACGCGCAACTCATCGCCCGTGCCTGCGCCACCCGCCGCAATTGCAAAGCCGCGGATGCCAATCACGGTGCCAATTCAGTTCAAATAGGCAGCGAAGCGATGTCTTAGAGCAACTCCGGCAAAAGCGGAAACCGGTTTGTTAAACTCTACATCGAGCATCACCAGCCCGCTTCCGCCAATAAAAAAGCGCGGAATGTCCGCGCTTTCTGATGCTTTATCTCGCATGCCGATCAGGCAGCGGCACTTTCCGAAGAAATGACGCTGATAATATCATTGACGACCTTCTCAACGAGAACACGATCATCGCCTTCCGCCATAACACGGATAAGCGGCTCGGTTCCCGAAGGGCGAATAACCAGACGGCCTTGCGTACCAAGACGGTCCTGCGCCTCATTAATCGCGCTCTTGACCTTCTTGTTCTCAAGTGGCTTTCCGCCAGCGGTACGCACATTCTTGAGAAGCTGTGGAACCGGCTCAAACTTGCGGCACAATTCGCTCAGCGGCTTATTCTCTTCCTGTGCAACGGCAAGGATCTGCAATGCAGAAACCAAGCCATCACCCGTGGTCGCAAAATCTGACAGAACAATATGCCCTGACTGTTCGCCACCCACATTAAAGCCATGCTCACGCATATGCTCAACCACGTAACGATCACCGACCTTGGTGCGGGCGAGCGTCATGTTATGATCATGCAAAAAGCGTTCGAGGCCGAGATTCGACATAATTGTCGCAACGATACCGCCGCCTTGCAAACGGTCAGACCGAGCCCATGATTCGGCAATCACAGCCAAAAGCTGATCGCCATCAATCACCGTGCCGTTTTCATCGACAAGCAGAACACGATCAGCGTCGCCATCCAGTGCAATACCAACATCGGCGCGCACTTCATGCACTTTCTTCATCAACCCAATCGGATGGGTCGAGCCACAATCCTCATTGATGTTGATGCCGTTTGGCTCGTCATTGATGGTAATGACCTCCGCGCCAAGCTCCCATAGCGCTGCAGGTGCAACCTTATAGCCCGCGCCATTGGCACAATCGACCACAACCCGCAGACCATTGAGCGAAATATTGCGTGGCAGCGTGCGTTTCGCAAATTCGATATAGCGATAGATATCACCATCAACGCGCTTGGCCTTGCCCACTTCACCATGGGTCGCAAGATGCGCGGACAAATCACTGTCGATCAGGCTTTCGATCTTCAGCTCGATTTCATCGGACAGCTTGAATCCATCAGGACCGAAAAGCTTGATGCCATTATCATAGAAAGGATTATGCGAAGCCGAAATCATCACACCAATATCAGCACGCAAAGAACGGCAAAGCATAGCAACGGCCGGCGTTGGAATTGGACCAAGCAGGAAAACATCCATGCCGGCAGCGGTGAAGCCCGCAACCAGTGCGTTTTCCAGCATATAGCCGGAACGCCGCGTATCCTTGCCGATCACAACGCGTGAGGCCTGTCCCTTGCGACGGAAGATATGACCGACAGCCATACCAACTTTCATGGCAATATCAGGCGTCATCGGAAAGCTGTTGGCCTTGCCGCGAATGCCGTCGGTTCCAAAATACTTGCGTGTCATATTCTTAGCCTTGCGTTGCGCCATAGAGCTGTCTCGAAGCAAACAAATATCAGTCGCTGTTAATTCCTAAGGCAGCAATGGCATCCGAACTTCCTGAGCCCGGCAATCGATTGTCTGCGTTATTAGCGCAAAACCACCCGTCATTGCAATTTCACCTTTCGGGGAAACAGACCACTTTAAAGCATCAATTTCCAAATCTGTCCTATGATGCGCCGAAATCCTTAACCGAGCCTTTCCGACAAAACTCGCTGTGAAAGCAGAAAAGCCGGGCAGACTGCCCGGCTATTCATAATCATTACAGATGCTTATTGCGGCTGCGGGTTCGGTTCCATGCCAGGCTCACTGCCCGGTTCATCACCCTTGCGCTTACGCTTGCTTCCCGCTTTCGGAACACCTGAACCGCGCGACGGCGTATCATTGCCCTGATCACGCGATGGCTTGTTGCCTGCGATCAGTTCCCTGATTTCATCGCCGCTGAGCGTTTCATATTCCAGAAGACCTTCCGCCAGTGCAATCCAGTCCGCACGCTTTTCCGTCAGGATGCGGGTGGCATCGGCATAGGCCTCATCAATCAGGCGGCGCACTTCGGCGTCGATGATCTGCGCGGTTTCTTCCGAAATATTCTGCGTGCGCGAAACCGAATGCCCGAGGAAAACCTCTTCCTGATTGTCACCATAAGCCACACGGCCAAGCTTGTCGGAATAACCCCACTGCGTGACCATCGAACGAGCAAGTTTCGTCGCCTGCTGAATATCGGAAGAAGCACCAGACGTAATGTTTTCCTTGCCGAATTTCAGCTCTTCCGCCACACGGCCACCCATCATGATCGCCAGACGCGAGATCATCCATGTATAGGTCGCTGAATAACGATCACCTTCAGGAAGCTGCATCACCATACCCAGCGCACGCCCGCGCGGAATAATGGTTGCCTTGTGAACAGGATCCGAACTCGGAACATTGAGCGCAACGATCGCGTGCCCTGCTTCATGATAGGCCGTATTGGCCTTTTCTTCCTGCGTCATGGCGGAGCGGCGTTCCGCACCCATCATGATCTTGTCCTTGGCGTCTTCGAATTCCTGCATGGTCACAAGGCGCTTGTTGCGGCGTGCGGCCATCAGGGCAGATTCGTTGACGAGATTGGCAAGATCCGCACCGGAAAAGCCCGGCGTACCGCGTGCGATAACCTTGAGATCAACATTGGGTGCAAGCGGAACATTGCGCACATGCACTTTGAGAATCTGCTCGCGGCCCACAATATCAGGGTTCGGAACGACGACCTGACGGTCAAAACGGCCCGGACGCAACAATGCAGGATCAAGAACGTCAGGACGGTTGGTTGCAGCAATCAAAATGATCGATTCATTGGCTTCAAAACCATCCATCTCAACCAGAAGCTGGTTAAGTGTCTGTTCGCGTTCGTCGTTACCGCCACCAAGACCGGCGCCACGATGACGACCGACAGCATCGATTTCGTCGATGAAGATAATGCAAGGCGCATTCTTCTTGGCCTGTTCGAACATGTCACGGACGCGGCTTGCACCAACACCGACGAACATTTCAACGAAGTCAGAACCCGAAATCGTGAAGAACGGCACATTGGCTTCGCCTGCAACAGAGCGCGCGAGCAAAGTCTTACCGGTTCCGGGAGGACCAACGAGCAGAACACCACGTGGAATCTTACCACCCAGACGCTGAAATTTCTGCGGATCGCGCAGGAATTCAACAATTTCTTCCAGATCCTGCTTGGCTTCTTCAACGCCCGCAACGTCCTGAAACGTCACGCGACCATGCGCTTCGGTCAAAAGCTTGGCCTTGGACTTGCCAAAGCCCATCGCACCGCGCGAACCACCCTGCATCTGACGCATGAAGAAAATCCACACGCCAAGAATAAGAATCATCGGCAACCAGGAAAGCAGAATGCCTAAAAGCGAGCTGGATCCATCGCTTTCAGGGCGAGCAGTAATCGTCACGCCTTTATCTTCAAGGCGCGAAACCAGCCCAGTATCGCCGGGTGAATAGGTCTGAAAGGTCGAGCCATTATCAGCAAACGTACCGCTAATCCGCTCACCAGTGATCGTAACCGACTTCACGCGCCCATTGGAAACGTCATCGATAAACTGGGAATAGGAAACTTCACGGGAATTCGTGCGCTGGCCAGGACTCTGGAACAGGTTGAACAGCGCGATCAAGAGCAGGGCAATGATCGCCCAAAGGGCGAAGTTGCGATAGTTCGGATTCATAACGGGTCCAATCGATACCACGGCCACCCCGCGAGAACGGGATGATGTTTCGTTCTAACATAGGATCGAAGGAAGGCCTTGCCAAGGCGCGAGAGCCGCACAGTCTTCGATTCTTATCAAACTGGTTTATAAAAATTAGGACATTGTCGTCCAAAACGCTGCTCAAAGGCTTTTGCCAGCGCAAAATCATAGCCAGGAAGAACGTGATCAAAGAGCGCGAAGTGCTTTTCGATGCTGATTCCCGCAGGCAATTTCTGCCCGTCGAGTATTGGAAGCTGCGAAAGTTTGCCGTCTTCATAAATCGCAGGCAAAACAAGCAAAGCTTCGCGCAGCGCAGAATCAACTTCCAGTCCCGCACCTTTAACGAAATCGCCAAACTCCTGCCGATCCGGTGCCGCCACCTTCAAGGAAGCTGTTCCATCATTGTGGAAACGGAACCGACCATCCCAGATGATCTGCTGCCCCGGATCAAGACGCATAACGGGAAGATTGCGCCGCTCACGTCGAAAGCAGTGCGGCTGGCCGTTTTTGCCAAGTTCGATAAGCGCGCCAAAAATTGTCAAGCGGTCCACTTTCTCATGACCTGACAGAAGCTTTTCAATGCGCGAGCGCTCGGCATCACCGGGCAAAAAGCGGCGCCCTCCGGCAAGCGAAGCAAGCAGCCCCGATAAAAGCCGCCGGATATTTTCTGGCAATGCAGCATAGACATCCGCATCGACCCCAATCGTGCCAAACGGGTCCATTTGAAGACAATGCGCATTTGCCAGAGCAGCAATCAGAATTGCGTTGTCACGCTGACGCGCAGCGCGCGCCACAGCGATTTTTTCGAGAACCATGGCGGGGTCAGCCAATGCTGCTGTGGTTGCGCGCACCCGCGGACGTTCATAACGCGTATTGACATTGCTTGGATCATCAATCCACACAACACCCCGCTGACAAAGCATATCGCGTAAGACAGCACGCGACAGATGAAGCAATGGCCGGATAAGCTCAACCGAATTTTCGAGCCTCGAACGCGATGCCATGGCCGCAAGTCCACGCGCTTCTGAATGCGAGCTGCGCTCTTTGCGCATCAGAAATGTTTCGATCTGATCGTCGCTTGTGTGGCCAGTGGCAATAACATCTGCACCAGCCTCATGTGCTGCCTGAACCAGCAGGCGATATCGGGCAGAACGTGCGGCTGCGGCAATGCCTGTCTTCGGCTTGGCGTCGTCCCATGTCAGCGTGCGATGAGAAAGCCCATGCGCTTTGCAAAGCTTCCCGACATCAGCCGCTTCTTTGGCCGATTCGGCCCGCAAACCATGATCAATGGTGACAACGGTGATCGACGGCGGGGACTTGAGCGTCGCGAGATAGTCTTTCAGCAAAAACAGCAATGCCAGTGAATCACTGCCACCTGAAACAGCAGCGACAATTCCTTTTGCATGCTCTAATTCGAAAGGTTTTAAAATATCGACCGGGGAAAGCCCCACGAATGATCTCCAAAATCAGCATTTAATCCGTTTACGTTCATCCGTAACCCGCTTCAAAATGGCGGGTGCGGCGCTCGGATAACGCTCGGGAATTTGCTTGAATGTCGCGCAGGCGACATCGTTATTGTCCATCTTTTCAAGCGTCATACCAAGCTTGAACATGTTTTCCGGGGCACGTTTGGACTCTGGATAATCGCGTTGCGTATCGATGAAAACAGTCGCAGCTTCAGGATAACGTGATTGGCCGTAAAGCGATTCACCCAACCAGTAACGCGCTTCGGCAGTGGCCGGATCGGCTGGATAGCGTTTAATATGTTCGCGAAAACCTGCTTCAGCCGCTTTGTAATCGCCCGACATAAGATATTGATAGGCAGCCTGATAAAGCGAATTCGGATTATCATCCGTCGGCAGAGACGCCACCGCATCGCCTCCCGGCACGGCTGCACCCTGTTCCGCCGGACGCGGCTGAACATTGATCGTTTCGCCGATTACATTGCCATTGTTATCAAACTCGATGGAGCCAAGCGTTTTTGGCGGCTCCCCACGTTGCGGCCCGCCTTGTGAGGCAGCGCCTGAACCAATAGCCATGGAATCGGCGCCCGATGCATTATTGGCCGCCGTCTGTGAAGAAGAACCGAGATTCCCGTCCTGCATTGTGGTTCCCGAACCCCCGTTATCAGGGGTTCCGGTGGCTGTTGCGTCGGCAAGTGACGTTTCACCTGCCTCCTTGCCTGCATCAGCGCGCCCACCTTCGAGCTTCTGGAACCGGCGTTCATTTTCTTCCTGCATTTTCTGCATCTGGTCCTGAAATTCCAGAACCTGAAAATTCATGGCTTCCGCGCGGTTACCAAGCTTATCCGCAATATCAACCGGATTACCCATGCCCTGCGAACAAAGATCCCCACCCGGAGGTGGTGCTGCCAATGGTGCACTCTGACCAGCACTTGACTGGGTGGAAGCTGTGCCACCGTTTTTCTTTTCCAACTCTTCAAATCGGAAGAGATTGTCGTCCTGCGTTTTTTGCAGCAATTCGTCGGTAAAACGAATCTGCGCATCCACATCCTCAACCTTGCCGGTCAGGTTGCGAATGAGTTCCTGCTGCAAGCCGGGGCTCTGGTAGCCACCCTGCCCGCCTGTGCCACCGCTATCACGCATGGCGTCATCGAGAATGGCTGTCGAACCAATGACAACATGATTCTGTGCGCCGCCCTTGCCTTTTTCAAGTGCCCGGAAACGGGTTTCATTATCACGCTGAACCTGAAGCATCTTATCGCGAAGTTGCAGGATGCGGGCGTATGACTGCGCATTCTGATGCGCAAGATTGCATATCTGCTGCGAAAACTGGCCACCCCCGAGATCGCCCGCCTGCGCAATCTGGATGGTTCCCTGCTCAGAAGAAACAGATGCAGCCAGAACCGGAGCACCCGCCAAAAGCGGCAGCATGGCAAATGCCAGTGTCACTTTTCTCATTGGTTTCCTCATTCCCTTTCGCCCCTATTGCTCATGTACCCTAAAACCTTTCGACCGCGGTCATCATGTTCATGCTCATCGTGATATTTGATGCCTGAATATCAACTGAACACCCAACTTCGCGCGGCCCTCTTTCGCTTTTAGAGAAAATCCATAAAAAGCAAAGATGCTTTCCCTATCACACAGGTGAGTTCGGCCAAAATTTGTCGAAGATGCCAATAAGTCGGTCCCTGAAACAAAAAAAGCAGCCCAAAGGCCGCTTTTTCTGGATTAGGTTCAGGCGATTTTCTGAAACTTAGCTACCGGCACCGTTGAGAACGGTAACCGCACGGCGGTTCTGCGACCAGCAAGAGTTGTTGTCGCAAACAGCCACTGGACGTTCGTTGCCGTAGGAAACGGTACGCATACGGCTGGTTGGAACGCCACGAGCCGCAAGGAAATCACGGGTTGCAGCAGCACGGCGCTGGCCGAGTGCAAGATTGTATTCGCGTGTGCCGCGCTCGTCCGCATGGCCTTCAATCGTGACCGAATACTGCGGATAACGCTGCAACCACTGAGCCTGCTTCGACAGAGTCTGCTGTGCGTCTGCACGGATCAGCGACGAGTCGAGGTCAAAAAGAATGCGGTCACCGACGTTCACAGTGAAATCCTGAGAAGAGCCAGGCGCTGCTGCACCACCAGCAAGACCAAGATCTCCGGCATTGTTCGGAAGGTTCTTCTTGGACGCACAACCGACAACGGCGAGCGACATGAAAAGGGCAATAGCGATAGGGCTACGTGCGATCGACTGGAAACGGCGCATGGGCCGGAGCTCCTTAAGATTTGATGTTCCTGCGTGACCAACCAATAATCATATTTAGGTTAAGGCAGGCTCAAGAAGTATGGTTAACAATTCCTTATGGCCAAATGCAGAACGGCTTTTCAGTTGCAATTCTCCTTTTAGGCCATGATGGCTAAATGCGGCAGAAACACGACCCAACGGCCTGAATTATGGCATTTTACCGAAAAAAGCATGAAACAAACAGATAGAGCATTTCCAATGTTTCAATCAAAACTGGAAATGCTCAACGTTTCACACCCTTAGGCTCACCATGAAGGTAATTACTCAAGCAATGGCGACCAGGCTGGATCTGAACCGAAGTTCGGAGTCTGGATCTGACGCTCATTACGGCCTGTCAGATCAATCGTGAAAAGCTTGGGACCACCAGCACCAGCGGCCTTGCGGAAGAACATCAGCACGCGGCCATTGGGAGCCCAGGTCGGGCCCTCATTATGGAAGCCGGAAGTCAGAAGGCGCTCACCCGTACCGTCGGTTTTCATGACACCAATGGAGAACTGACCCTGCGACTGCTTCGTGAAAGCGATCAGATCACCGCGCGGAGACCAGACAGGCGTCGAATAGCTGCCATCCCCTGCCGAAATGCGGCGTGGATTGGAACCGTCAGCACCCATGACATAGAGCTGCGGACGACCGCCACGGTCCGACGAAAACACGATCTGCGAACCATCGGGCGAATAAGAAGCACTCGTATCAATTGCCTGACTGCTGGTCAGACGTGTCGTCGTGCGGTTACGCAGATCCATCGTATAAATATTGGCGCTGCCATCGTCCTGCAAAAGGCTCATGACAACCTTCTGTCCGTCCGGCGAAAAGCGTGGTGCAATCGACATGCCGGGGAAGTTGCCAACCAGTTCGCGCTGACCGGTTTCCAGCTGCAACAGATAAACGCGCGGCTGACCACCGGCAAACGACATATATGTCACTTCCTGACGGTTCGGCGAGAAGCGTGGCGTCAGCGCCATGTCACGACCGTCAGAGAGATAGCGCACATTCGCGCCGTCCTGATCCATAATCGCCAGACGCTTCACACGCTTCTGCGCAGGGCCCGATTCATCCACAAAAACAATGCGTGTATCAAAATAACCCTTTTCACCCGTCAGGCGCTCATAAATCGCATCTGCAATAATATGCGCAACACGACGCCAGTTATCGGGCGTTGTGAAGAACTGCTGACCGATCAGCTGCTGGCCGCCAAACGTATCCCAAAGGCGGAATTCAGCCTTGAGCCGTCCATCGGGCTGCTTGGTAATACGACCTGTCACCAGTGCCTGCGCATTGATCACTTTCCAGTCTTCAAAACGCGGCGATGCATCAGGGTTGGATATCTTTTCAATGAAAGCCCCCTTGTTGATCGGCGCAAAAAGGCCCGAACGTTCAAGATCGGCTGCAATGACCGACGTGATATTCGCACCCAGCTGATCACCCGAAAGAAAATCGGTGACCGCAATTGGCAATGGCTCAACCACACCCTTGTTGATGTTGATTTCCACCACCGCACGCGCAGGCATGGTGGCCACCAGGCTCGCAGCAATCATACAGGCGAAAGCCGAAAAAACGATCCGGATCTTTTTGTTCATGATGCCGATTTTCATGTCTTTAGGGACCTCTTTTGTCCTTTGGCCTCGTTAAGGCAATCGATAGGAGTGACCAGCAAGGCTGATCAGAACATTTCACTCGGGTCGAAGTTGACGATCACTTCCGACCATGAATCATATTTGTCTGCTGGCAGGTTATAAGGTGCACAACGGGCCACAGCGCGTTTCGCACTTTCCGCTGCTGCACGACCAACACCGTCAGTGCCACCACCAGATGTCACTTCAGGAACACCCTGAATAGAACCATCCTGATTGAGATGCATCTTCACCGTGACAATCAGTCCTGGCGCGTCTGCCACACCGGCAGGCACATTCCAGCACTTGGAAATGGCACCACGAAGCGCATCCATTTCATTCTGGCTCAATTTTGAGCCACCCGTATTCTTCTTGCCGCCAAGCGATGCCTGATCGGTCGAACGCTTTGCACCGCCGCCTGATGTCTTCTGCTTGTTGAGAAGCGCTGCCACTTCATCAGCAATCGCATCATTTTTCGATTGCGACGTCTGCGAGGCCGACTGCGTCGGCTTCTTTTCTTCCACAGGCTTGCGATCCGGCGTTTTTGCCGTCTGCGCCTGCGGCGGTTTTGGCTTTGCCTGTGGCGCCGGCACATTATCCGGCAATTTCGGTGCCGTCTGGTCAGGAGCTTCCGCCTGTTTTTCGATCGCTTCTGCGACCGGATCAGGCTTCACGTCCTGTTTTGCTTCAGGCTTGGTTTGCACTTCCGTCGCAGGAACCGGTGTCGGCTTTTCCTGCGGCGTTGGTTCGGGCTTGGGATCAGGCTTCGGCTCCGGCTTTTTCACCGGCTCCGGCTGTGCCTTTGGTTCCTCAGCCGCTTCAATTGGCTTGGCCTTGTTGTCTGGTTTCGGCGGCGTCTGAAGATCGACTTCATTGTCACCGACATTCTGGGCATCCGGTACGGTGTTCGGCTTTTTGGTCGGAACGGGCGCCGACTTTTCCTTCATGGGCGCAGTTTTATCGCCCTGCTGGATTTGCGTGATCGATTCGATCGGCACGATGTCGACCGGAAATGATTCCGAATCCTGCACGTCGAAAGGCTTCGGCGAGGAAAACGAAACCACAACCAGCGCAAGCGCAACGGCATGGAGTGCAACAGAAGATATCAGGCCAGCCTTCATGATGCCGTCAGCTATCCTGCTCCTGGAGTGTCACAAGGCCGATATTCTTGAAACCGGCGGCGGAGATACGAGCCATAACCTTCATGACAGTGCCATAATCGGCAGCCTTGTCACCGCGCACAAAAATGCGCTCTTCATACCCGGTTTTGGCAATCGCCTGAAGCTTGGGAACCACTTCATCAATCGGAATTTCAGTTTCCTGAATAAAGATCCGACCTTCGTTGTTGACCGAAACAGTGATTGGCTGCGTATCGGCATTCATGGCCTTGGCCTGCGTATCGGGCAGATCAATCGGCACACCAACCGTCAGAAGCGGTGCGGAAACCATGAAAATGATAAGCAGCACCAGCATCACGTCCACGAATGGCGTAACGTTGATCTCGCTCATTAATGCCTTCTTGCGGCCACGCCTGCGGCGACCACCCGATTGCATTCCCTGATTTCCAACTGACATGCCCATTTCAATATTCCCGAAGGCTCGATTTAGCTTTGATGCTGGAACACGCTTAGTTGCGTGGCGTCAGCTTCTCATCAATTTGGCGCGACAGTATGGCGGAGAACTCGTCTGCAAAACCTTCAAGGCGTCCGTTGATTTTGCCTGCATCACCCGAGAGCTTGTTATAGGCAATAACCGCAGGGATAGCTGCGAGCAAACCAATGGCCGTTGCAAGCAGCGCTTCCGCAATACCGGGAGCAACAACCGCGAGGCTGGTATTTTTCGAGGCCGCAATCGCCTGAAACGACGTCATAATACCGACAACAGTACCAAACAGCCCCACAAACGGCGCGGCTGAACCGGTCGTAGCCAGAAAGCCGAGACGCGATTCAAGTTTTTCACCTTCGCGGGCAAGCGCCACATCCATTGCCTTGTCGATACGCATTTGAAGCGCTATCGGCGAGCGCGCGCCTTTTTCGAACGATTTCTTCCATTCGCGCATGGCAGCAATAAAGATCGACGCCATTCCCGTGGTGCGGCGCTCATTAAGAGTGCGATAAAGCTCCTCAAGCGATTGCCCCGACCAGAAAGCCTGTTCAAAGCGATCGATGGCGCGACGTGCGCGGCCATAGGACACGATCTTGTCCACGATGATCGCCCACGTCCAGACCGAAGCGAGAATGAGACCAAGCATAACCAGCTTGACCACCCAGCCCGCATGCATAAACAGGCCCCAGAGGGTAATATCGGCGGCTGGGGCCGCAAGCGCAATATTTTCCATCGATCTACCGTCCTCGAATCCAAACGCCCGGCGTCAGAACCGGGCGGCATCACAAATTCTTCTTAAAACGCCCGCTACCGAACGCCCCAACCACCATAAACGGACTTCAAATTAAAATCCTCACAGCGCTTGTCATGGTTAATTTTGGTGAAAGGAAGGCGTTACACACGATCCAACCTCTCAACCGATTCCGTCATCATGATTAATCGGCCATTATGGTTAAAGATCAGTTAGCATTTAATAAGAGGCGATATAGGCCCGTTAATTATTGCAGATCGGCTGAAAATATCAGCCCGCTTTTGTGAAAGCCTCACGCCATTCATCCGGTATGCGACGCGGATGACCCTGCTTGGTAATCATCACTGCTTCAACTTTTGCTTCCGAAAGCAGACGGTCGCCACAGGTAATCTTCTGCGCCATGATCACACGCGCGCCGCGGATTTCATGCACACGGGTTTCAATCAGAATGAGATCATCCATCTTTGCAGGCGATTTGTAATCGATCTCCATGCGACGAACGACCCAGACCATTTCTTCACCCAAGGCGCCTTCAGCAAGTTCGATGTGATGCACATCCTGAAGACGCAGAAAATCAGTGCGGCCGCGCTCATAAAATTCAAGATAGCGGCCATGATACACAAAGCCGGAAAAATCCGTATCCGCATAATAGATACGCGCATAGAGATGATGCACCCCATCCTTTAATGCGCCTGAAACTGATTGTGCTGCTGCCTGATCGATTGTGTGCGTCATTCGTCTTCCATGAAAAGGCCAAACTGCGACTGCTGTGCCACTTCCGCAGGGGCAGCAAGTCCCATATGCTGCCAGGCAAGCGCCGTGAGAACACGCCCGCGCGGCGTGCGCTGCAAAAAGCCCTGCTGAATCATATAGGGTTCGATAATATCTTCAATGGCATCGCGCGGTTCGGATAGTCCGGCCGCAATGGTTTCGATCCCGACTGGTCCGCCGCCAAAATTTCGCGCGATCATATCAAGATAGCGCCGATCCAGCTGATCAAACCCGCGATTATCGACCTCAAGCCGCGAAAGCGCTTCATCGGCGATCTTGCGATCAATGACATCGGCACCGGCAACCAGCGCGAAATCACGAACACGCCGCAACAAACGGCCCGCAATACGCGGTGTGCCGCGCGAACGGCGTGCCACTTCCAGCGCGCCATCGGGCGAAATACCCATCTGCATGATGCGCGCACCGCGCCGCACAATATATTCGAGTTCTTCAACCGTATAGAAATTCAGCCTGACAGGAATACCAAAGCGATCGCGCAAAGGCGTCGTCAAAAGCCCCAGACGCGTTGTCGCTGCAACCAGCGTGAATTTCGCAAGATCGATCTTCACCGAACGCGCTGCCGGACCTTCACCAATAATGAGATCAAGCTGAAAATCTTCCATTGCCGGATAGAGAATTTCTTCAACAGCCGGGCTGAGACGGTGAATTTCGTCGATAAACAGCACATCACGATCTTCGAGATTGGTCAGAAGCGCTGCAAGATCACCAGCCTTGGCAATCACCGGACCAGAGGTCGAGCGGAAATTGACGCCCAGTTCTTTGGCCATAATCTGCGCGAGCGTGGTTTTTCCCAGTCCCGGAGGACCGACGAAAAGCACGTGATCGAGTGCTTCGCCGCGCACTTTGGCGGCTTCAATAAAGACTTTGAGATTGGCGCGCGCTTGCGCCTGCCCCACAAAATCATCCAGCGTTTGCGGGCGCAAAGTTGTATCGGCATCTTCGCCGCGCAGATCAGCATCGATAAGGGGATTGCGGTCGCTCATGCCATCCCTCTCGCATGAACATTCAGCGCACACAAGTAGCTCACCGCGACAACTCCTTCAGACCGAGGCGAATAAGTTTGGCCGAATCGGCATCCTGACCGGCTTCTTTTAGCGCCGCAGCCACAGCATTGGCCGCCTGATCACGGGAATAACCGAGATTGGATAGCGCCGAGACAGCATCGCTGACCGGCGCCGAGGCAACACCTGAGCCAAGTTCCTGTTTGAGACCGATTGTTCCGCTGGCTTCCCCTGCAAAGGCCGGTGCTTTGTTCTTCAGCTCGGTGACAATCCGCTCGGCTACTTTTTTGCCAACGCCCGGCGCACGCGAAACCATGGCAATGTCTCTCAAAGCAATCGCATTGGCAAGTTCGGAAGGGGTCAGTGTTCCAAGCACAGCAAGCGCCACCTTCGCACCCACGCCCTGCACATTCTGCAACAGACGGAACCATTCGCGCTCAAGCTGCGACCCGAAACCATAAAGGCGGATCATGTCCTCACGTACATAAGTCTCGATCAAGAGAACCGCAGCTTCCCCTACCCCGCCAAGGTTACCAAGCGTGCGCGCCGAACAAAAAGCGACATAGCCAACGCCATGCACGTCGATAACCGCATGATCATCTGCAATTTCATCGATCACACCCTTGAGCTTGCCGATCATTGGATACCTACCCCGCTATAAGCGCATCGCGAAAAATGTAGAACGGTCTTCGCAATAAGATGCGCGTTAACTCAAAAGCGCCTGCATTCTGCGAGCGCTGACAATGCTCTGACGATGATGCGCATGGCAAATGGCAATGGCAAGCGCATCGGCAGCGTCACTCGTATCGAACGTTGCGCGCGGCATCAGAACTTTCACCATCATATGGATTTGCTGCTTTTCGCCATGGCCAACGCCAATGACCGCCTTCTTGACGGCATTGGGCGCATATTCTGCCACCGGCAGTCCCGCCTGCGCAGGGGCCAGAAGTGCAATACCGCGTGCCTGCCCGAGCTTAAGCGTGGCAGTTGCATCCTTATTGACGAATGTATGCTCAACCGCCGCTTCATGCGGGACAAAGTCATGCAGGACTTTGGACAGCCCTTCATGAAGCTGACAAAGCCGTGAAGCGAGATCCAGCTCGGCATTCGACGTCACGGTGCCGGAACCGATAAAATGCAGGGAATTGCCAAGCGATTCGACGACGCCCCAGCCGGTACGGCGAAGCCCCGGATCAATACCAATGATGCGAATCGTTTCTTTCATAAGTGAACCCTATCCTCAGACAGGTTCACTTGACAGCACAAAAGTGAACAAAAGAGAAACATACGCAAGCCAACAGGCCACCTCTCATATCCAAAAAAAATGGACACACTATATTTTGACCAATTTATTGGGCATTACAAATTTAGATTAATATTATAAATTACTTATGCAACTTATCTTTGAAGCTAATAAATATTAGGAGAATAATTATGAATTTCTCTAAATTTTTTAGATTTATATCGGCAAAACAACATCAAGACTCTGTTGATTATATAGATGCAAAAAAAGCAACAAAAGGCGGCGGTGGATTTAGGTCTGAATCACCTCAGCTTTGGGATGATGGATTGAGTCAGTGAATGAATGATTAGGCAGACATGAGTGAGAATTCATGTCTGTCGAATTTTCAAGATAAATCTGGTGATGCGGTGCTCTCTATTTCAAACGACGATGCATTCGTATCGTCTGGTTTTTTTAAATATTTAAAGCATAAAGATTCTTCATCCTCTTGTGAAGAAAATCTATTCCTTTATTCTTTCTCCCCCATATTAAATGAAATGGTTCTTTATGGGCACCGCGGAGAATTCCACATCAAGCCAACCGGAGGAGAAGTTAATGTCGAGAGACCACTCTGGTGCGCGCATGATATATTCTTTTTCTATAATAAAAATCAGTGGCTAATCTCGGATGATATGACCGCGATGTCAGCTATGCAGGCCAAGCTCAAATCGAATCCTGGCTTCATCGCGAACTATCTATCATCAACTGAGTTTGCCACAGATCAAACGCCCTTTACCGGAATAGGCTGTGTTATGCCCGGAACCACAGCCATTCTTCATTCAAACGGGCAAATAACGTATAAACTCATCTGCGGTGAGACGTCTCAACTTGATAGCAATGAAATCCCTGAAACTCTCATTGAGCACATCAACAGCGCTGGCGGGCCAAACAGACCGTTCATTCTGGAACTGTCAGGAGGTCTTGATTCTTCAGGTGTTTTCTACGCTGCCCTGACACAGCCACGAACGGCTGAACAACTATATCCGGTTACCTATTACGACCCCAATATATCGAATTCTTCCGATGTGGTTGCCGCTCAGGCGCTTTGCGGCAAGCATGGCGTTAATCTTCACCTGATACCAATCCGTTCGGACGGCATATTCACCGATCTGTTCACCGGACCTGCTTACAAACCAAAGCGCCCATCTCTATGGCTGCTTCATTCGGCTTCGCAACGAGACCTGATCGATTATGCTCAGTCTTTGCCGACTGACTGCATGATTTTAAACGGGCACGGTGGCGACCACATATTTCTGGCAAATCCTGTGGCAAGTGCCGTCATTGATCATCTTTGGAAGAAACACCCCAATATTACCAAAGCTTTTGAAACGGCGCGCAAACTTACCGTTTTGAACCAAAAATCATGGTTGCGGCTTGCTCGTGAGAGCTTATCAGACTGCCAGGCACGGCTGTATTTCCATATCTACGGCGCGGCCAATATTGGTTCCTCTCAAGATAAAAAAGCAATATTCAATAGCGAACTGTATAGAATTGCGTTTAATGAGCAAAAACGCGTTAACAGCATTTTCCAAAATCAATCCGTATCGAGTGATTGGATACGGCATCGCCGATCACTCATGGCAGCGGTCCATCATGGCGCGGCAGACCGTCTAACAGACATCCGATACCAGACTGTCTATCCATACCTTAATGAAACGCTGATCCGTTGGGCGGAAAACAGGTCGGACAGCTCAACCTTTTCTTATGAACTCAATAGATTGCCGCAAAGAGAAAGCTTCCACCGTCGTTTCGGCGCCACGAGTTTCATGCGTAAGGGAAAAGGAGATATCAGCGGTATTGTCCAGCGTATGATCCGTGCGGAAAGTGAACACATCGTTGAGTTGATACTCAATGGCGAAGCAGCCAAATGTGGCTTTATCAATAAAGCGAATGTGCTTGACGATATTCGCAGATGCCAATTGGGCGGCGAATTCATTTCGCCGTCAACGCTGCTGCTTTTGTCGCTCGAACTTTATTACAAATGCTGGAAAAGCGAAATGTAATGGGCATCACATTCAGGGATTATTACCATCCATGCTTCACAAGAGACGGCGGTGTCATTTTTGACAGTAAGAATGACCAATATATACTGCTCTCGGATGAGGAAACGACAATCATTCAGGCTGCGCTATTGAATCCTGAATTCAATGATGCATTGTCACCCAAACTTGAAACACTGATTGCGCCGTCAGTGACCGGTGAAAGAGAGCCTGTCGCCTCTCAGATAGCCAGAGGCATGAATGATTATTCATGGCGCTACCTGCCAGAAAACCCAACCGCCTATGTCTCGGGACGCGCCAAACCTCGTTTGATTCTATGGGTTTATTTGATCCAGATCCTGATAAAGCGACGCGGAATTGTTGGAGCGGTAAATTTTATCACGCGCCACAGGTGGTTGTTCCGAAAATGGCTTCCTATTCTGGATATAAACGCGTTTTCCGACGACATAATGGTGGCGTCTCGACTTTCGCCATTCCGCTTTGAATGTCTTGAATTTGCAATCGCAGTGCGATGCTATGCACTGGTGCGGTCTATAGCAAATACCCGATTGTATCTTGGCATACAGCGTTTCCCGTTCGTCGCACATGCCTGGGTTGAGCATAACGAAAAACCAATCGGCGACGATCAAAACCTTCGCAATCGCGCCGCTGTCATTTTCCAGATTTAGAGAGACCTTTGTGCGCCCAACACGGTCTCGGCGCTCTCAAGTACGACGCGGAAAGGCGGGTTCCCGCTACGTTTCAAGAACGACATGCGTGAGAACAAGAAGATAGAGCGAGCCTATTGGGCACGATTAAGCGCGGCACGCTCTAAGATGCGCCGAAAGCCGTCTTCAGCAAAACGATTTGATCCGATACGGGATTGCCATGGGGTGCGCTTTGCAATGAAACAACTTCACCGTAAACATTGCGGTCCATGCGGCGCACACGCGCCTGAAGGCGCATTGAGCGTTCGATGAGTTCAATGAAGGCGAACGGCAATTCGTTCCAGCCCGGCGCAATATCACCGGCAGACGGCGTATCAAGACGCACCTTTGCCTTTTCGGCTTCGACCTGTTTGCGGGACATTTCGCCATTGCGCGCGGCACGCTGCAACAAGAGCCACGAAGCCACCTGCATGAGCCGTGTGGTCAGGCGCATCGATTCGGCTGCATAAAGGGTTGCAGCAACGCGCGAAAGACTGCGCGCTTCTTCACGGCCCTCCCCGTCGAGATAGCTCGCGGCTTCCTCAACCATATCCATGCCTTCACTGTAAATCGGCTTAAAGGAATCCGAGAAAACCATGCGCTCGGCGAGGCTGATCATATTACCCGGCATCTGTCCCTGTTCGCTAATCACTGCTCTGCCACCTTACATGAACGCGTTCACGTCCATTTTGTTGCTCGCATACCGCCAAGGTATGCAAATGAATTATTTGAACTGCTGTTCGACCATGGGGAGAGCGAAGACGGAACAGGCAGTTTTCATGAGTCCACGATAAACTGCACCTTCATGCACCGTCGCGCAAGAATATGTTTAACGAAAGGTTAAAAATTTGGGGAGGATTTTCAGGAATGGTAAATGGCTGCGGCTGCAAACTGGCAAAAAGGCATAAAAAAAGAGCCGCAAAGGCGGCTCTCAGGAGTTTAACAGGGAGGCGTCAAACAGAGTGGCTAAACCACTCGGTAAGAATCCAGCCGAACTGGATATGAACTATTTAACGGTATTAAGATTAATGAATGGTTAACATCGTGTGTTTCAGGCCCGACAGACATAAAAGCCGCCCGGAGGCGGCTTTTAAAATCCGTATTTTTAAGCCTGCTGCAATGCGGGCTTGGGGCTTGAAACAACCGGAGCCTTTGCACCCTCGGCAGAAACTGGCTTAAGTGCAGGCTTCTTGCCCCAGCCAATGGTCGGCAGCCATTCAAGATAATAAGCCAAAGCGAACTGCATCACGACACCGGTTGCAATCAGCAACGTGTCATATGGAAAGCCGCCCGGATTAACGAGCTTCATTACCTGTGCAACCATCGCCAAAAGAGTCCCGGCAATAAACACAGGCAGCGAATGCTTGCCCAGAATGGCCAGCGGGTTTTGTGGTGACGTACGCGCAATGCTGTTAAGCGTCGGCACAACCGCGATCAGATAGGCCATCGCCAGCACATGCAAAAGACGGGGCGCCGAAAGGAACGTCTTGTCGAAACCGGTCAGCACCGCAGGCATGCCCATTGAGGCATCAATACCCCAAAGCGGAAGACGAACCCATGCAAGCGACAGCACCAGATAGCCAACAGCAGCTGCAATCAATGCAGGATGTGCCGGAATTTTATCGCCGCGACGCACATACATGACGCCGGCAATACCGATGGCAAACAGAAACTGCCACGATAGTGGATTGAGGAACCAGACACCCGGCGTTGGATAATTCACTGGCGCGACATGATAAAGACCCGACAGCAACCACACCATGCCCGACACACCAAGCATCAGCGACAGGCTGATACGCGCAAGCAGCAGCAGCAGCGGCGTCAGCAGAAGCACGACCGCATACATCGACAAAATGTTGTTATAGCCAAGCTGATGGCCGAGTGTGACAAGGCCAAGAAGCGCCTCGACCGGCTGTTTGACCAGCGGTCCGATATTGATCTGTGTGAGAAGCTCACGATGCTTGAGGAAAATGGCAGCGGAAGCAAAAATACCCACCGTCGCAAGCGTGGTCATAATATGCGCTGTATAAAGAACACAGGCACGGCGCCACATTTTCAGTGTCAGAACCAGACGGTTGCCCGGTGCAAACTTGGAACCATAGGCCAATGCAACGGCCATACCTGAAATCAGAACAAAAGCTTCGGCAGAATCAGAAAAGCCAAGATTCTTATGCGTGAAGTGCTCATAAATCGTACCGGGCACATGATTGATGAAAATGGTAAGCAGAGCCAAAGCACGAAACACATCAATGCGTGTATCGCGGACTTTTGGCACTATTTTCGCCGTTTCATTCGTCATTTCGTCTGCCTGCTGTTTGTTTTCTGTCTGCAATAGCGCAACACTCATTGCCGCCTATATAGCTGTTAATTCGGGCAGAACCCGGTTGGTTCCAATCAACTTTCGTTCCAGTGGATAACATTATGCCAGCACCCGGACAGCGCATGTCGGACAAGGCTGAGTCCGCCTAAAGGGGCTGTTCAACGAACGCCTCTTACTTTATGCCCGAATTCCATCAACATTTTTCGCTAGGTTTGGTTTATGAACGCGCCAACTGCAAAACAAAACAATGAACGCTGCCGCCTTTTGCTGGTTGCACCACCCATGGCCAATGGGGATGCACTGGCGAAACTCCTGACCGCAGCGCTTTCAGGCGGCGATGTGGCAAGTGTGATCCTTGATGGCAGCGATCTTGATGAAGCAACATTTCAGGCATCCGCTGCAAAAGCGGTTCCTGTGATTCAGGCCAAAGCTGCCGCAGCCATCATTCTCAATGATACGCGCATCGCAGGCCGTGTGGGTGCGGACGGCATTCATATTGAAGGCAAGGCGGCGGAACTTGCCGAAGCCATTGAGAAGCACACACCTAAATTCATTATTGGCACTGGCAATCTGCGTGATCGCCATAGCGCCATGGAAATTGGTGAGTTGCAGCCCGATTATGTTTTCTTTGGCAAAATTGGTGCGGATAACAAGCCCGATGCCCATCCCCGCAATCTGTCATTGGCTGAATGGTGGTCGGAGATGGTCGAAATCCCAAGCATCGCCCAGGCAGGCAACACGGTTGAAAGTGTCATCCCCGCATCTAAAACCGGCGCTGATTTTGTTGCCCTTGGCCGTGCTGTCTTTGAGGCGGAAGACCCGGCAGAGGTCGTAGCACATGCCAATCGGCTTCTGGATGAACACGCTCCACGTTTCGATAAATAACGTTCAAGGTTTGCACGCCCCATGAAGAGCAGAATTCTTCTCGCCACGGCTTTGATCTTTGCTGCATCCACTCCAGCCGTCATGGCTGCAAGCGCTGCAGACAAACCCGCAGGCGCGCAAGCAAAACACGACAGCAAAAGCGACAAACCGGCTGAGAAGCCCAAAATGTTGCCGCAACCGTCAACAACAGCACATTTGCCAGCCATCGATCCACGCCGGTTTGGGGACAAGCCGGTTGATGAAGCATTTGGTGCCTATCAGCGCGGCCTCTATCTGACGGCTTTCAATCTTGCCCTGCCACAAGCTGAGGAAGGCGATCCAGCATCCCAAACCCTGGTTGCCGAAATCTATGCCCGTGGTCTTGGCGTGCCAGCCGATCAGACAAAGGCGGCTGAATGGTATGCGAAAGCCGCCGAAAAAGGCGTCAACGAAGCACAGTTTCGCTATGCAGCCCTGCTTTTACAGGGCAGATATATTCACAAAGATACGGCCAAGGCCACCAAGCTGATGCATGAGGCAGCTGAAGGCGGCAATGCAATGGCACAGTTTAATTACGGCCAGCTTGTCATCATGAAGACGCCCGGACCAAAGGGATTGGATGAAGCTTTCCCGTGGTTTGAAAAAGCTGCAACAGCAAAATTGCCGGATGCTGAGTATGCGCTCAGTCAGATCTACGCCAACGGCACTGACAAAATCGCTCATGACGATAAGAAGGCTCGCGACTATCTGTTGCTTTCGGCGCGCAAAGGCTATGACACAGCGCAATATGATCTTGCGCGCTGGCTTATTGAAGGGCGTGGCGGCGATCGCAATTACGAACAAGGCTTTGGCTGGATGCAGATTGCCGCCCAGCGTGGCACAGTGATGGCGCAGGCATGGCTTGCCCGGCTCTATCGCGATGGTATCGGCACAGATGGCGATCTGGTCAAGGCTGCGGCATGGTACATCGTCGCGCAACGGGCCGGTTATCGCTCACCCGACCTCAACGATATGATGGATGGACTCGCCGACGAACAGCTTAAAGAGGCTGTTCAAACAGCAAACAGTCTGCGCGTGCGGTAAATTCCGGGTAGTTTTTTGGGTGTCTGATCCGCTCATTGACGCCGCAGACTTGCACAAAGCGCCAATTTATGGTCTTGGAGAGCCCGATTATCGTGGTTCGAGTTAAAGATGGACGCAATCCCCGAAAAGATGCGGGAGATTGCCTTTCTGTCGTGATGCGCCGGGCCGCAACAGTTTTCACATTTATTCCCGGATTAAACTCATGAAGATCAATGGTAACGAAATCCGCCCCGGCAACGTCATTGAGCATGATGGCGGCCTGTGGGTTGCGGTCAAGACCAATGCGGTCAAGCCAGGCAAAGGCGGCGCATACAATCAGGTCGAACTGAAAAACCTCATCACCGGCACCAAGCTCAACGAACGTTTCCGTGCAGCAGAAACCGTTGAACGGGTTCGTTTGGAACAGAAGGACTTCTCGTTCCTCTACGAACAGGGCGAAGCGCTGATTTTCATGGATACCGAATCCTACGAGCAGCTCGAACTCCTCAAGGATTTCGTCGGCGACCGCGCAGCCTTCCTTCAGGACGGCATGATGGTTACGGTTGAACTTTACGAAGAAAAGCCAATCGGCATTCGTCTTCCGGAACAGGTAACTTTGGCAATCGTCGAAGCTGACCCGGTCGTCAAAGGCCAGACCGCTGCTTCTTCCTATAAGCCAGCAGTGCTTGAAAACGGTATCCGCATCCTCGTTCCGCCATTCATTGAATCGGGCGAACGCGTGATCGTTGACACCAGCGAACTGACCTATATCAGCCGCGCATAACGTCTTTTTTCAAAATTGAGCGGCGCCGGCACATGCCCGGCGCCGCAGTCCCCCCTTCTCAAGGGGATGTGACAGTTCTTTCTCAGCTTGCTCAGTTTTGAGTGTCAGTGGTCTGATCGCGTCAGATCGACACTCACAGGTTTATTAACGCGCATATGTATCGAAAACCGGCTCACAGGTTTCGTTATGCGCTCTCAAAGGATGATCAGATGGCCCGTTCAGCCCTCCTCAATGTTATGGTTCAAACCGCCATGAAAGCCGGTCGCGGCCTTGCGCGCGATTTCGGTGAAGTGCAAAATCTTCAGGTTTCACTGAAGGGCCCCGGCGACTATGTCAGTCAGGCGGACCGCAAAGCGGAAAAAATCATCTACACCGAACTGAGCCGCGCCCGCCCGGATTTTGGCTTCCTGATGGAAGAATCGGGCGAAGTTCCTTCCAAGGACGGACAGCATCGCTGGCTGGTCGATCCATTGGATGGAACCACCAACTTCCTGCATGGTATTCCGGTTTTTGCAGTCTCTATCGCTCTCGAGCGTCAGGGACAGATTGTTGCTGGCGTCATTTACAACCCAGCGATGGATGAGCTTTATACCGCTGAACGCGGCGGTGGCGCGTTCCTCAATGATCGCCGTCTGCGCGTTGCAGCGCGCACAAAGCTGGTCGATTGCGTGATCGGCACCGGCATCCCGCATCTGGGTCGCCCCGGCCACGGCCATTATCTGGTCGAACTGCGCAACGTCATGGGTGAAACCGCCGGTATCCGCCGTATGGGTGCGGTTGCTCTCGATCTCGCTTATGTCGCCGCAGGCCGTCTCGACGGCTTCTGGGAAGACGGTATGCACCCGTGGGATCTCGGCGCTGGCATGCTGATGATCCGTGAAGCTGGTGGCTTTGTATCCGATAAAAAGGGAGGTCAGGACATTTTCGGCACCAAGACCATCGTTGCAGGCAATGAAAGCATTCAGAAAGCCCTGCTCAAGACGATCAACAAACCAATCTGATCAGACGTTTCTTTCAACAAAGCGCCCCGGCATGATTGCCGGGGTGCTTTGTTTTGCGCATATTTTTTTCACGCCGGACGATTCCGCTTCACCAAATTATGCAGTAGGCTCCCCCACGACAGATTATCCCTGCGGATATCCACGGAGCGAAACGCATGAGCGATTTGAGACTTTCTCGGGAACGACTGGACGACACGCGGGATTATGATCCCTACCGCCTGAGCAGTCCGAGAATTGTCATTCTGTCCATGGTGATCTTTCTGATCATCGTCGCCTTTCTGGCGGCTGTGCTGATACGACAGATACATACATTCTTCATCACCAATCCCGTCCTTAACGGCCTGATTTTCGGCGTTCTGCTCGTTGGCATCCTGCTCGCCTTCGGACAGGTTCTGCGATTGCTGCCTGAAATTCGCTGGGTCAATTCCTTCCGCGACGGGGATCGCGACGGCGCCACGCGCCCACCGGTTCTCCTTGCACCGATGCGCGCATTGATTGGCCGCAGACAATCAATGGCACTCACCACCAACTCCACCCGCTCCATTCTCGAATCGATTGCCACGCGCCTTGATGAAAGCCGCGATATTTCGCGTTATCTCATCGGCCTTCTGGTCTTTCTGGGCCTGCTCGGTACATTCTGGGGGCTGCTTGGGACGGTCGGCTCGATCGGCCAGACTATCCAATCCCTTGATCCAAGCTCAGGCAGCACCACAGATGTTCTTGATTCGCTCAAAGCCGGATTACAGGCACCACTTTCGGGCATGGGAACGGCCTTCTCATCCTCGCTGTTCGGTCTTTCGGGATCACTGATTCTCGGCTTCCTTGATCTTCAGGCTGGCCGCGCCCAGAATCGTTTTTACACCGAGCTTGAAAACTGGCTGTCATCCGTGACCGATCTTGGCTCTGATCTTGGCATCGATGAGCATCTCGGCGGTATTCGCAATCTTGCCGAACGCGTGCAGAATTTGCAGGGTGGCGAGGCTTCCAGCCAGCGCACATCAGCAGCCCTTGCCAATCTTGCCGAAGGTATTCAGGGTCTGGTCAAGAGCATGCGCAGCGAACAGCAGATGATGCGCGACTGGGTTGAAAAACAGGCAGAAGAGCAAAAGGCCATCCGCGAAACGCTTGACCGTCTTAACAAGACGATAAATGCCAAAACCCCAAGCGAACGTTCGGAGTAAGCACCATGGCTCTTGCCCGTAACCGTCGCCCGCAGCGCCATATTGATTACTGGCCCGGTTTTGTTGATGCGCTCACAACATTGCTGCTGGCCATCATGTTCCTGCTGACGGTCTTCGTGCTCGGGCAATTTCTGCTCAGCCGCGATGTTGATAGCAAAGACAGCGCTTTGGCGCGCCTGAACAGCCAGATACAGGAACTCACGCAACTCCTATCGCTTGAAAAAAGCAATTCGCAGGACCTGCAAGACACGATTGCCAATCTGCAAGCCTCGCTCTCGGGGGCGGAAAGCGAACGCTCTCGCCTGCAAGCCCTGCTCAATGAAGGCAGTGGTGCAGGAGCTGCCGCAGAAAAGCGCGCAGGTGAATTAAGCCAGAGTCTCGACGCGGAAAAACAGGTCAGTGCACAGGCACTTTCTCAGGTGGAATTGCTCAACCAGCAGATTTCAGCACTCCGCCGCCAGATCGCAGCGCTTGAAGATGCGTTGAATGCTTCCGAATCGCGTGATCGTGAATCGACAGCCAAGATCGCCGATCTCGGTCGCCGTCTTAATGTGGCGCTTGCGCAGCGCGTACAGGAACTTAACCGCTACCGCTCCGACTTCTTTGGCCGCCTGCGTGCGATCCTGTCCGACAAGGAAAACATCCGCATTGTCGGCGACCGTTTCGTGTTCCAGTCAGAGGTGCTTTTCCCAACAGGCTCGGCTGATCTCAACCCTGCCGGTCTAGAAGAGATGAAAAAGCTTGCGGCCGCCGTCATCACACTCAATCAGGAAATCCCGGATGACATCAACTGGGTTCTGCGCGTGGACGGTCATACCGATAATGTACCCCTGACAGGCACTGGCCGCTTCCGCGACAATTGGGAACTGTCTTCCGCGCGCGCAACGGCAGTGGTCAAATATCTGATCGCCAATGGCGTGCCAGCCAACCGCCTGGTTGCAGCAGGTTTTGGCGAATATCAGCCACTCGACAATTCCGATACCGCCGATGCCCGTGCGAGAAACCGCCGCATCGAGCTTAAGCTTACTGAGAGATAATGAGTTAAAGGGGCTTGAAGCCCCCTTATTCATTTACCGAAGACGCCTGCGCCTGCTTCAAATTGCAGCTTGGCGAGGCGGGCATAAATGCCACCCTTCTCAACCAGCGTCTGATGCGTGCCTTCTTCGACGATCTGGCCCTTGTCAAGCACCAGAATACGGTCAGCTTTGAGAACTGTTGCCAGACGATGCGCCACGACAAGCGTCGTGCGGTTGTCCATGAGACTGTCGAGCGCCTTCTGCACCAGCATTTCGCTTTCTGCATCCAGCGCCGAAGTGGCTTCATCCAGCAACAGAATAGGCGCGGCACGCAGAATCGCACGCGCAATCGCAATGCGCTGACGCTGGCCGCCTGAAAGTGTCACGCCGCGTTCACCGACTTGCGTATCATAACCCTTGTCCAGCGCCATAATGAAGTCATGCGCAAGCGCCGCTTTGGCTGCGGCTTCAATGTCCGCATCGCTCGCACCGGGCTTACCAAAACCAATATTTTCGCGAATGCTGGTGGCAAAGATCGCCACATCCTGTGGCACCACCGCAATGCGTTCGCGCACCTTCGCAGGATCAGCTTGAGGCAAAGCAACACCATCCATCATCACCGAGCCGCTCTGCGGATCGTAATAACGCATCACCAGCGAGAAGATCGTGCTTTTACCAGCCCCGGATGGGCCGACAATCGCAACTGTCTCTCCCGGCTTTACAGCGAAGCTTAAGCCATGAAGCGAAGGCGCATGAGGCCGTGTCGGATAGGAAAAAGACACATTGTCAAAGCTGATTTCGCCACGCGGCGGTTCAGGCAAAGCAACGGGATTTGCAGGAGCAGAAATGCCGGGATTTTCATCAAGAATTTCTGCAAGACGTTCTGTGGCACCTGCGGCCTGCGCAAGCTCGCCCCCCACTTCTGAAAGCGCACCAAAGGCGCTGGCCGCAAACACCGCATAAAGGACGAACTGCCCCAGCGTGCCCGCGCTCATTGTGCCAGACAGCACATCACGCGAACCGAACCAGAGCACAGCAACCACACTGGAGAAAATCAGAAAAATCGCAAAACCTGTGAGAATGGCCCGCGCCTTGATCGAAGAGCGCGCTGCCTGATAGGCCTTCTCGACCGCATTTGCAAAATGCCGAACCACCATATTTTCGTTGGTAAAAGCTTGCAGTGTGCGCATGGCACCGATCTGTTCGCTGGCATAGGCATTGGCATGCGCCAGCATATCCTGCGTCATGCGTGAACGGCGGCGCACCGAACGACCAAAGGCAATCAGTGGAATCACGATCAGCGGAATCGCGGCGATCACAAGTGCGGACAGCTTGGGGCTGGTGACAACCATCATAATCAGCGCACCGACACCCAGAATCACATTGCGCAGCGCCACAGACGCCGTAGCCCCCACAACAGATTTGATCTGTGTGGTATCGACAGAGAGGCGCGAGACGATCTCGCCGGATTGCGAGCGATCAAAGAATTCCGGCGAAAGGCTGGTTACATGAGAGAAGACGGCATTGCGCAAATCCGCAACCACGCGCTCGCCCAGCGATATGACGAAGAAATAGCGCAGACCCGATGCCAGCGCCAGAACCAGCGCCAGCGCGACCAGCATACCGAAGTAATTATTGACGAAGACGGCATTGGCGCCGGTGAAGCCATGATCAATCATGCGACGCACGGCAACGGGAACGGCAAGCGTTGTGGCAGCTGCAAGGACCAGCGAAAAAAGCGCGCCGACCACAAGAGTCTTGTAGCGTGCAAGAAAGGGAATCATCCGCTTTAACGGCTTCAGCGAACGACGTTTACGTTCTCCCCGCGCGTCTAAATCTGGATTCATGCGAATTTGACTGTCTCTGCTGGCCATTCTTGAGATTGCGCCCTTGTTATTGCCGTGCGCCTGATGTATAGGCTCGCCAACCCTTTTGGAAGCCGTTGCTGTTGGTAACGGGTCTTCATATCTGTCATTGGGCGAAAGTGCCGCAGTTTTAAAATTAGAGCTGGGCTTTTGCTCCCAGACTTTCAGGATTGAGAAGATGAAAGCTGATATCCATCCCGACTACCACACCATCAAGGTCGTGATGACCGATGGCACCGAATACATGACCCGTTCTACATGGGGCAAGGAAGGCGATACGATGAACCTCGATATCGATCCATCCACGCATCCAGCATGGACCGGTGGCTCGCAGACCCTGCTTGATCGCGGTGGCCGCGTAACCAAGTTCAAGAATCGTTTCGGCAATCTCGGTATCTAATACCGCCGAATATGAACTGACGAAAAACCTCGCTTAGGCGAGGTTTTTTGTTGTCTGCATTTCAAAGAATGACGCCCGATAAAAAACTCCCGGACAAGCCGGGAGTTTTCATATTCGGAACTGATACCAGAACTTAGGCGCTCAGCTTTTCCATCACTTCGTCGCTGACTTCAAAGTTGCTGTAGACGTTCTGAACGTCATCATCATCTTCGAGCACATTGAGAAGCTTGAGCACCGAGCGTGCCTTTTCCTCATCCAGTTCAGTATTGGTCTGCGGCTTCCAAATCGTTTTGATCGATTCGGCTTCGCCAAGTGCTGCTTCCAGCGCCTTTGACACTTCACCAATGTCTTCAAAAGCGCAGAGGATCACGTGCTCTTCTTCGCCGGACTGAACATCATCGGCACCCGCCTCGATCGCGGCTTCCATAATCGTGTCAGCATCACCAGCTGACGACTTATAGATAATTTCTCCAACGCGATCGAACATGAACGCGGCAGAGCCGGTTTCGCCCAGTGCACCACCCGACTTGGTGAAAGCTGCACGCACATTGGATGCGGTGCGGTTGCGGTTGTCGGTCAGCGCTTCAACGATAACCATGACGCCGCCCGGACCACGGCCCTCGTAGCGCACTTCATCATAGTTTTCGCCGTCATTGCCGGCAGCCTTCTTGATGGCACGCTCGATGTTATCTTTCGGCATCGACTGCGCCTTGGCGTTCTGGATTGCCAGACGCAGGCGCGGGTTCATCAACGGGTCAGGCAGACCCTGCTTGGCCGCAACGGTAATTTCGCGTCCGAGCTTGGAAAACATTTTCGACCGCACGGCATCCTGACGCCCTTTGCGGTGCATGATATTCTTAAACTGTGAATGGCCAGCCATGGCACCCCTGTTCTGTTCATATGATGCGCACGGAGAAAGCGTCACATAAGAATGGGTCTGGCCGTAGGCATATCGGCCACCGCGCTTTCCGTGCTGAATGGCCGCGTTATAAGGAATTGAGCCGCATTCGTCCAGCAAAAGCGCCAAATTACAAAATCCTATGTTGATCGCTCACTTATCGGTCGACGCGCATAATCAAAAAATATTATCTATAAAACCATGAATCAGCACACCAGCGACACGCCCGGCGAAACAATCGCCGCCCGTATCAGCCGCATTCTTGCGGACCGGATTATTGCGGGCGAAATCGAACCCGGCACCAAATTGCGGCAAGACCATATCGCCGAGGAGTTCGAAACAAGCCACGTGCCGGTGCGCGAGGCTTTCAGGCGGCTTGAGGCGCAGGGGCTTGCGGTTTCAGAACCACGCCGGGGCGTGCGCGTTGCATCTTTCAGTATCAGCGAAATCCGCGAAGTTGCAGAAATGCGCGCAGCCCTTGAAGTGCTCGCACTCCACCATGCTGCACCCCACATTACACGCGCCACACTGGATGCGGCCGAACAGGCCACCGTTGAAGGCGACAAATCGCGCGATGTAAAAAGCTGGGAGGCAGCCAATCGACGCTTTCACCGCCTGATTCTTGAACCCTGCAACATGCCGCGGCTGCTCGCCGCCATCGACGATCTTCATGCCGCCAGCGCACGATTTCTGTTCGCCACATGGCGTTCGGAATGGGAAACCCGCACAGATCATGATCACCGTGCGATACTCGACGCGCTGCGTCAAAACGATGTCGATACTGCCGCAGGCATCCTAGCGCGTCATGTTCAATGGATCGGTCATCGCCCGGTAAAAACGGCCTCGGGCAAGACGCGTGATTCCTTTGCAATTGTAGGCTAATCCCCCACAACCAGTTTTCAGTTTTCTGCTTTTCATCCCAAAGTTCGACCAAACTTGGGATTGTTTGGTGTGCGCAAACAGCATTTTATCTATTCAATGAATTTCTTACTTGCCAAGCACGCCACTTATCTGGAATTTAAATAGATCGAATCTCTATTTTATCTATAATTTGAGGACGCCATGACAAGCATCACCCAAACCCGCCCTTCCTTCAGCCCGCTTAACCTTGAATCCCGTTCACCGGCCCTGCGTCTTGCAGCCGTTGTTTTCGGCACGTTTGTACTCGCCATCTCATCGCAGATCGAAGTTCCAATGGTGCCGGTTCCCGTCACACTACAGACACTGGTCGTGCCGTTGATCGGCGCACTCTATGGCTGGCGTCTTGGCCTTGCCACGGTTCTTGCATGGCTCGGCGAAGCCATGATCGGCCTGCCGGTTCTGGCTGGTGGTGCTGGCGGCATCGCACATTTCGCAGGCCCGACAGCTGGCTATCTGGTCTCGTTCCCGATTATGGCAGCCCTGACCGGATATCTTGCGGAACGTGGCTGGAACGGCAAAAACGTCATGCTGGCATTTGTATCATTCGGCACTGCCAACCTGCTTGGCCTTGCACTCGGTGCCATGTGGCTTTCGAGCGTGATAGGCATTGAAAAAGCCGTTGCCTTTGGTGTCACGCCGTTCCTCGTTGGCGCGCTGATCAAGTCGGCACTCGGCGCTGCAATTCTCAAAGCAGCAGCACGATAAACGATCAATGACAGTACGCCTGCGCGGTCATCATCTTCTTTGTATGCTGACCTATATCGGCAAGGGCTACAGCCCGGCTTTCGTGGAAAATTACGATGCGATTGCCGGGCGTTTGTCGAACGGGGAAGACATTGAGATCATCGATGGCCCCGACGACATCTGCCAGCCACTGCTCTGCGAGAGTGATTGCCACTGTTTTCAAGCAAGCGTGGCTGTTCGGGACAGGCTGGCTATAAAAGATATAGCGGAGCTGTTTGGCCGAACGATCTTAGCTGGCGCACAACTCTCACCTGATTCCCTACAGCTTGGCCAGATGCGAGCGGCTTTCGCCGATGGCAGCATTCGCAAAGCCTGTACATCTTGCGAATGGTCAGAGCTTTGCACCCGCATCGCCGTCACCGACGATTATGCGGGCGTTCGGATAAAATTATAAAGACCTACCGCCAGAAGGCAGGGATCGTTTCTTCGAGCCTTGCGCCAATGCGCAAAGGGGCAGCCTTTTCCGCAAGGCCGGTGCGATCAGAAATCTCGATGCCGACCCCGCAAACAGTGGCAGGGCCGCTGGCAGCTTCAAAACGACCCTTGGGCACCTTCGACAAGAAGCGGTTGAGCGGCTCTTCCTTATCCATGCCAAGAGACGAATCATAATCGCCACACATACCGGCATCCGACATATAGGCCGTGCCGTTGCGCAGAATCTGGCAATCGGCAGTCGGCACATGGGTATGCGTTCCCACAACCGCGCTGGCCCGACCATCGACAAAATGGCCAAAGCACTGCTTTTCGCTGGTGGCTTCTGCATGGAAATCAAAAAACACAGCATCCGCCTGCTCGCCAAGCGGGCAAGCTTCGAGGATTTTTTCGGCAGCGATAAACGGATCATCCAGATCCGGGTGCATGAACACGCGACCCATCACATTGGATACCAGCACGCGGGCACCATTTTTGGCGATATAAAGCCCCTCGCCCTTACCAGCCGTTCCTTTCGGAAAATTCGCAGGGCGAAGGAAACGGTCTTCACGCTTGGAGAAATCCAGCGCCTCACGCTGATCCCACACGTGATTGCCGGTCGTCACCACATCCGCGCCCGCGCGGATCGTGTCGTGAAAAATCTCTTCGGTAATACCAAAGCCGCCAGCGGCGTTCTCACCGTTGACGATCACGAAATCCAGCTTCAGATCAGAAATCAAGCCCGGCAGCTTTTCATAAACCGCCGTGCGCCCTGACCGGCCCACCATGTCACCAAGAAAAAGTAATCTCATAAATTCGTCTTTATCAGCCCTGATCGAAGGAGCGCAAGCCAGTCTCTGTCAGTATCTGGTGAAGAGCAATATCATGCGGCTCATTGGGCACATGTGGCACTTGCTGACAATCAAAAGCCATGCCGATCAACAGCGGCTCCAGGCCACGCTCCGCAAAACGCGCCAGCGCGCGGTCATAGTGACCGGCACCATAGCCGAGCCTATGGCCGCGTCTGTCAAAACCGGCAAGCGGCATAAGCATAATGGCAGGATCAACCAGCGGCGCATTTTCATCGGGTCCCATCGTCCCAAAGCCGGTTTGAACCAGCTCTGCATCCGGCAAAAATTCACGAAAAGCGATTGTTTCCTTATCCAGAACCACCGGCAGACACAGGCGAGCCCCCTTATCACGCATGAAAGATAAAAGCGGACGCGGATCGATCTCGGAGCGGATCGGCCAATAGCCGGCAATGATGATGCCCTTGCGTGCGGGAATTGCAGTTTCTGCTTTTTTTGCTGCCGTTAGAGAAGCCTCAAAGCGAAACCGCGGATCAAGCGCATCGCGACGCGAAAGCACCGCTCGCCTCAATTGTTGTTTATCGCCGTATCGCGGCTGTCCGTGATCACTCATCCAATGCCTCCACCAATTGCTGATAGTGGAACCGGAATGCGCTTATCCGTCAAGCCGCTGTTGCTAATCTCTCCGAGCGATCGCGAATGACTTTCAGAACAACCCCATGGAAATCATTCAGAAAGACCTGGCCCCACAGGTCGCAGTAGAAATTAATCGGCGTTGCAATCCGGTAGCGTGTGGTGAGTGTGAGCCGTGTATGACCATTGGGCAGCGCTTCAAGGCGATAATCACCATTGGTAAGCTTGAGATAAGAACTATCCACATTGATATGGGCTTCAACAGCCGCCGGTATCGACTCCAGACCAAAATTGAAATCCCAAGCCAGAAGGCGGTTTTCTTCCCAACGCGTCACAATCTCCTGAAATCGGACGCCACGAGTCCATTCAAGCTGGCGTATAGCACCAACACCCTCCCCCTCCAAACGCGCATCAACAGGCTGCGGAACACCAACAATGCCGTGACTGAATGTCCATGACAGTTCATCCGGGCGGACATGGCGGATTTCAGCTGTCTGCGCCCACACGACATCAGGCGAAGCTGCAATATCGATAATTGTCGTGACCGCTCCCTCATGCGGCTCATAGTGTAGCAATGGTTCAAATGGGTAGAACATCAACGGCAATGCAATCACCAGCATTGTGGAGCGTGGCGTGCGAAAGCGGCGGATGAGCGAAAGCGTCAACCATGATCCAATTGCGGAAAAAACAGCGAAAAATGGGGCCGCCATAATCACGCAAATGCCACCTTCCCGGAAGAAGACCATGCTGATGACGACAAGGCCGCCAATAATCATCCAGCTCATTTTTACATGGCGCCAAAGGGTCTTTTGCGCCCGTGGATCGCTGATACTGGATGCAAGGCTGGCAATCCCCATCGGCAACAGCATGAGTCCGGCGATAAAAGGCATCATGTCAGAAACAGGCGTCAGCCAGATCAGGACATAAAGCAACAGCCCATACACCGCAGCAATCGGAACAGCGATGCTGATACGTTCAGAAAAAGGGGGCAGATCGGGCGAAGAAGAAGTCATCAGAAAACGCACATAACTTTGAAGGATAAGGCGTTTTAAAACATATTTGTCTTCAATAACAAAGCGCTTGGCCCCGAACGGCACAAAAGCGAAAGAAAGTGGCGACCACGACGACCGATGGTAGTGTTTGATCCCGGGAACCTACAACGTAGGTGGGCGCCATATGCGAAAGCCCACGGGCCTTCACAGGGACAGCTCCCTTAGAGATCAATAAGGCCCCGGGGATGCTGTTACACCTGTCGGGAAGCGCAGTACGCCAATGCCATATATAGGCTTAGTCAGGCGGGAGCGCCAGTGGCGTAAGCGCCAGATACAGAAATCTTTTTTAAATCACACCGACCCTGGGCGCGGCGCAATTCGTGATGCCACCTGCTCAAGCCGTGTGGCAACATCTGCGAGCACACCAGTGATGGCAGCATCGTTCTGATCAGCATTGGTCAGAGCCTCGTCGCGCGACCGTCTTAACGCCTCGACCTCGCTTTCAAGGCCCTTGATGCGCTTTTGCGTTTCTGCAAGCTCATCCATGACCATAATGCCAGCCATGACCGTCAAGCGAAGATCGCCAATTTCACCGAACGATGATTTGAGATGCGTGACATATTGGTCAAAACGATCAGCCAGCCCGGAAAGATGCTCTTCCTGACCTTCATCGCAGGCCATGCGATACGCTTTGCCATCGATGGTAACGGTTACAGTCGCCATGCTTGTATCCTTTATCGATCCAGAACGGCGCGAATGGTTTCCATAGCTGTCACAAGACGGCGCGAAACTTCGCGGTTCGCAGCTTCAAGCCGTTCAGCGCGCGCCTCAGACTGATCGAGTTCCTGTGCAAGACGGCTACGGTCAGCGTTCATACGCTGCACCTCTTCCTCAGCTTCGGCGAAATCGCCTTCCTTGTCCAGCCGCAGGTCCACCGCTTGTTCAAGCGTGTTGAGTGCCTTTTCCAGCCTTTCAAGAACCTGCCTGAGGGTCGTATCGGGTGCCATCCATTTCCTTTCCAATGCCAGATCACAGACATCGAATCGCGCCTGCCGGACGGGCATCTTTGAAAAGACTGTAATAATCGACCGCCCGATAAGCAACAAATGAGGGGGCCGAGAGGCCATTCATGCACCGTTATCCGCGCAAAAAAGGCTTTTCAGTGATGAACACCCCATAAATTAGCTGGTATAGCACGATGATCGCAGACTGTTTATTGTCGAAAAGCTATCGTTTTGTTGACTCCACAAATGCAGCTGCTATGTGTCCCAAAGCCTTCTGCAGCGCGAGCATCTCAAGCATTTAATCGGTTTAAAGAGATTAAATCGTTTAGTATAAGGAGTTCGTGCTTCAGTTCCGAGGCATCGCCGCAACCCCGTTAAAACCACTATGGAAAGACGGCCGAGACCATGACGAATTCCGATAAACAAAACCAGTTGGCCAACGCAATCCGCTTCCTGTCGATTGATGCGGTTGAAAAAGCCAATTCCGGCCATCCCGGACTCCCGATGGGTGCAGCCGACATCGCGACGACGCTTTATACGCGTTTCCTGTCACACGACCCGCAGAACCCGCATTGGCCAGATCGCGACCGTTTCGTGCTCTCAGCCGGTCACGGCTCGATGCTTCTTTATTCGCTGCTCTATCTTTCGGGCTACGAAGACATCACCATCGATGAAATCAAGAATTTCCGCCAGCTCGGCGCGCGCACCGCAGGCCACCCTGAATATGGCCATGCCGCTGGTATCGAAACCACGACCGGTCCGCTCGGTCAGGGCATCGCCAATGCTGTTGGCATGGCGCTCTCCGAACGCATTCTCAATGCACAGTTTGGCGACAGCCTTGTTGACCACTACACCTATGTGATTGCTGGCGACGGCTGCCTCATGGAAGGCATCAGCCAGGAAGCCATTGCCCTTGCTGGCCATCTGCAGCTCAACAAGCTCATCGTCTTCTGGGATGACAACAACATCTCCATCGACGGCCCGATCTCGCTTTCTGACAACACTGACCAGCCTGCACGCTTCGCCGCTTCCGGCTGGAACACGCTCGCTGTTGACGGCCACGATCAGGACGCGATTGCCAAAGCCATCGAAATGGCCAAGGTTTCGGAAAAGCCAACCTTCATCGCCTGCAAGACCACCATTGGTTTTGGCTCGCCAAACAAGGCTGGCACCAACAAGGTCCACGGCTCGCCACTCGGCGCAGAAGAAATCGCTGCGACCCGCAAGGCACTCGGCTGGACAGCAGAGCCATTCGTCGTACCTGCAGAAGTTCTCGACGCATGGCGCGTTGCCGGTCTGAACGCTGCCAAGAAGCGTCAGGAATGGGAAAAGCGTCTGGCAAATGTCGATGCTGAAACCCGCGCAGAATTCGAACGTCGTATGCGCGGCGACCTGCCGGCAAACTTCGATGACGCGATCAACGAATACAAAAAGAAGCTTTCCGCTGAAAAGCCGAAGGTTGCGACTCGCAAATCTTCGGAAATGGCTCTTGAAGTCATCAACGGCGTTGTGCCTGAAACGCTGGGCGGCTCTGCCGACCTCACCGGTTCCAACAACACCAAGACCAGTCAGACCAAGGCTGTGACGCCGGAAAACTACGGTGGCCGCTACATCCATTACGGCATTCGTGAACACGGCATGGCTGCTGCCATGAACGGCATCACACTGCATGGCGGTCTGATCCCTTATTCGGGCACCTTCATGTGCTTCTCGGATTATTGCCGTCCGGCAATGCGTCTGTCATCGCTGATGGGCATCCGCGTTGTTTACGTCATGACCCATGATTCGATCGGTCTTGGCGAAGACGGCCCGACGCATCAGCCCGTCGAGCATCTCGCAGCTCTGCGCGCCATTCCAAACCACAATGTCTTCCGTCCGGCAGATGCTGTGGAAGTGGCCGAATGCTGGCAGATTGCACTGCATTCGAAGGGTACACCGTCAACACTGGCTCTGACCCGTCAGAACCTGCCGGTCGTGCGCACTGAACATCGCGAAGAAAACCTCTCCGCATTCGGCGCCTACGAACTCGCTGCTGCAAACGGCGATGCAAAGGTTTCGATCTTCGCAACCGGTTCGGAAGTGGAAATCGCCCTCAAAGCCCGCGACCTTCTCGAAGGCAAAGGCATTGCAACCCGCGTTGTTTCCGTTCCTTGCTTTGAACTGTTCGAAGAACAGAGCGATGCCTACAAGCAGGCCACACTCGGCAATGCGCAGGTCAAGGTCGCAATCGAAGCAGGTCTGGCGCTCGGCTGGGAACGCTTCATCGGCGAAAACGGCGTGTTTATCGGCATGAAGGGCTTCGGCGCTTCGGGCGAAATCAACGATCTCTACAAGCATTTCGGCATCACAGCAGAAGCTGCTGCCGAAGCTGCGGAAAAGAAACTCAACGCCGCCGCATAATTATCAAACGCCGGCGTTAGACACGCCGGCGTTTACATTTCCAGCTGAAGCATTTGCAAAAACCTTCAACTGTTTTATCAAGCCACTGCATAGGCAGAACCCTTTTGGGAGATATAGAGAAAATGGCAGTTCGCGTCGCAATCAACGGTTTTGGCCGCATCGGCCGCAATGTCCTTCGCGCTATCGTCGAGTCGGGCCGCACCGACATTCAGGTCGTTGCAATCAATGACCTCGGCCCAGTAGAAACAAATGCACATCTTTTGCGCTATGACAGCGTTCATGGTCGTTTTCCAAAGGACGTGAAAGTCGCTGGCGACACCATCGACGTCGGCTACGGCCCGATCAAAGTTCACGCTGTCCGCAACCCAGCTGAACTTCCGTGGAAGGAAGAAGGCGTCGATATCGCACTGGAATGCACCGGTATCTTCACCGCACGCGACAAGGCAGCCCTTCACCTTGAAGCTGGCGCAAAGCGCGTCATCGTTTCGGCTCCTGCCGACGGCGCTGACCTGACTGTCGTTTACGGTGTCAACCATGACAAGCTGACGAAGGACCATCAGGTCATTTCCAACGCTTCGTGCACCACCAACTGCCTTGCACCTGTGGCTCAGGTTCTCAACGATGTCATCGGCATCGAAAAGGGCTTCATGACCACGATCCACTCCTATACGGGCGACCAGCCGACGCTGGACACCATGCACAAGGATCTCTACCGCGCTCGCGCAGCGGCCCTTTCCATGATCCCGACTTCAACGGGTGCTGCGAAGGCTGTTGGTCTGGTTCTGCCGGAACTTAAAGGCAAGCTCGATGGCGTTGCAATCCGCGTTCCAACGCCCAACGTTTCGGTTGTCGATCTCACCTTCATCGCCAAGCGCGAAACAACCGTTGAAGAAGTCAACAATGCGATCCGTGAAGCCGCCAATGGCCGTCTCAAGGGCATTCTCGGCTACACCGATGAGAAGCTTGTTTCGCACGACTTCAACCATGATTCGCATTCGTCGGTTTTCCACACCGACCAGACCAAGGTCATGGACGGCACCATGGTGCGCATCCTGTCATGGTATGACAATGAATGGGGCTTCTCAAGCCGCATGAGCGACACCGCAGTCGCCTTCGGCAAGCTGATCTAATGACTGAAAACGCCCCTTCAATCATGAAGGGGCGTTTTCACTTACATTTTCAAAACCGAGAGAAGAAAAATGTCCTTTCGCACCCTCGATGATGCCGACGTCAAATCCAAACGCGTTCTGGTCCGTGTAGATCTTAATGTTCCGATGGCGGACGGCGAGGTCACTGACCTCACCCGTATTGAACGTATTGTTCCAACCATTACGGAACTGTCAAAGAAAGGTGCGAAGGTTATCCTGCTCGCCCATTTCGGCCGCCCCAAAGGCGTTGCTTCTGACGAGAACTCGCTCAACCACGTCGTCAAGCCACTCTCAAAAGTGCTGGGGCACGCCGTGCATTTTGCTGAAGACTGCATTGGTGACAAGGCCAAGGCTGCGGTTGACGCGCTGAAAGACGGCGATGTCCTGCTTCTCGAAAATACCCGCTTCCATAAGGGCGAAGAAAAGAACGACCCGGAATTTGTGAGCGCACTCGCAGCCAATGGCGACATCTATGTCAACGATGCCTTCTCGGCTGCACACCGCGCCCACGCTTCGACCGAAGGTCTTGCACATGTGCTGCCGGCCTATGCTGGACGCGCCATGCAGGCAGAGCTCGAAGCACTTGAAAAAGGCCTCGGCCAGCCAGCGCGCCCAGTTGTGGCAATCGTGGGCGGTGCCAAGGTTTCGACCAAGCTCGACCTGCTTTCAAACCTGATTGAAAAGGTCGATGCCTTGGTGATCGGCGGCGGCATGGCCAACACCTTCCTCGCAGCACAGGGCCACGATGTCGGCAAATCGCTTTGCGAACATGATCTTGCCCACACTGCGCGCGAAATTATGGCCAAGGCTGAAAAGACCAAATGCGCCATCATCCTGCCGGTTGATGCGGTTGTGGGCTGGCACTTTACTGCCAACACGCCAAATCAAACCTATGGTGTGGAAGCGATCCCAAGCGACGGCATGATTCTCGACGCGGGCGCGCTTTCGACGGATCTGATTGCCTCAGCCATTGACGATGCGGCAACGCTCGTCTGGAACGGTCCGCTGGGTGCCTTTGAACTGCATCCGTTCGATGCGGCAACCGTCAAGACCGCCAAGCATGTTGCGGAGCGTACCAAAGCTGGCAAGCTGGTATCGGTCGGCGGCGGTGGCGACACAGTTGCAGCCCTTAATCAAGCAGGCGTTGCCGATGACTTCACCTATATCTCAACCGCTGGCGGCGCTTTCCTTGAATGGATGGAAGGCAAGCCGCTTCCCGGCGTTGATGTTCTCAAGAAGTAAAAATCAGGCCCCGGAAATCCGGGGCCTGATTTTTATGGTTTGGGCGTCAGTTTCAACAACCGACCCGGATGAGCATCTTCGATTACCCAGATCGCGCCGTCAGGCCCAACCGCCACATCACGGATTCGATTTTCCATAGCGAACCGATCGACTTCATGCGGCTGACCATCACTGTCGATAGTCACGCGAATAAGTGCCTGGGACGACAGGCCCGCAATCAGCGCAGAGCCGTTCCAGTCACCAAACATCTTGCCCTTGTAAAACGCCAGTCCACCCGGCGAAATCACCGGCGTCCAGTACAACATCGGCGCCTCAAATTCCGGGCGCGTGCTGTGGCGCGGAATCGGCCTGCCGCTGTAATTGTCGCCATTGGAAACAATCGGCCAACCATAGTTCCGACCCGGTTTAATCAGGTTGAATTCATCACCGCCGCGTGGTCCCATCTCGTGTTCCCACAGCTTGCCATCGGGTGCGAAAGCAAGGCCATAGGGATTGCGATGACCGGTCGTCCAGGTCAGCGCCTTGATGCCATCATCTGATGCATTGGGATTATCCTTTGGCGTTGAACCATCCAGATTCATCCGCAAAATCTTGCCCATTGGCGCATTCTCATCCTGCGCAGTAGCAGGGATCATACGATCCCCAACCGACAGAAACAGATGCTTTTTATCGGGTGAAAAGGCGATTTTACCGCCGGGCTGTCCACCCTTTGCCACCGTCGATTGCTTCCAGATCGTCTTAAGATCTTTGAGTTCCGCTTTGCCTTTGCTCTCGGATAAAACAGCGCGATCAAGCACAAGGCTTCCGCCACCATTTTCCGGCATAACATAGGTAAAATAGATCGCGTTGCTTTTCGTAAAGTCAGGCGCAGGAACCACATCCAGCAAACCATTCTGGCCACTGAAAAGCACCTCGGGAACACCTGAGACTTCTGTCTTCTCACCCTTTTGGGTCACGACAAAAATCTTGCCGCCCTTCTCGGTAAGGATCAGTTTGCCGCCCGGCAGAAATGCAAGCGCCCATGGTGTGTCGAATTCCGCCACGGCTGCACCGTTAAACGGCAGCTCAGTGGTGGCTTCCCTGTCTCCCGCATTGATGCTTTCTGCAAACGCGGTGTGAACTGGAAGGCCTATCATCGATGCGGCCAGAATAAATGGCAGGCTTAGTAGGGCACGTCGCATCTCTCCTCCTTGTACTTCATATCCTTTAGATGGGATTATAGGGAGCTATGTCAAAACCCAATTATGGCTAAAATCACCATGGCGGCGGCATTTTGCCAATAAAAAGTCGTTTCAGATCAAAATTTTAGTTTTCAGTAAAATGAAAACCGACCACCAGTGCCATAACGAACAGGGCAAAGGCTGCAATCTTCCAGAAATCGCTGCGCTTTTTCAGACCCGGCAAGCCAAGTGGCTTGATGATGTGCAGTCCCATCAGGACAAGAAGCAGTACAGGCAGGACCTTGCTCACAAAAACACCTTTCATTCCTTTTCGTGGCAAGCGATCAGCATCCTGCAAGCCGCGTCAATTTATGCCTATTCGTGATACACTTATTCGTCTTAAGTTTCATGGACGAAGCTTTAATCCTCGGCGTAAACTAATAGCCGAAGGAGATGAAAAGCGTTTGGAGGAGACAAAGCCAGATGGCATCGAACCAGAGTGGTCTGTCTAACGCTTTCATCCCGCATGGTATCGCGATGCTTTGATGGATCATCTGGTCCGATAAAGCATGTGCTTCTGGGAGGAACAGCATGACATCAAAATATGCAGAAACCTACGCCGGTTGGCAGAATGACCCTGAGGGCTTCTGGGCTGAAGCAGCCGGAGCTATAGACTGGTTCAAGCCATGGGATCAGGTTCTCGCAAGCGATGAAGGTGTGTATGGCCGCTGGTTCAAGGGTGCGGAGTGCAACACCTGTTACAATGCGCTTGATCGTCATGTCGCCAATGGGCGCGGCGATCAGGTCGCTCTGATTTATGAAAGCCCGATCACCGGTACGGCGCGCAAGCTGACATACCGGGAACTGCTTGAGGAAGTCGAAGCCCTTTCTGCCGTCATGATCGATAACGGCGTAACCAAAGGCGACCGCGTGCTCATTTATATGCCAATGGTCCCGGAAGCTGCGGCGGCAATGCTTGCCTGTGCGCGTATCGGCGCAATACATTCCGTTGTCTTTGGCGGCTTTGCCGCAAACGAGCTTGCCACGCGCATTGATGATGCAAAGCCGGTGATGATCATTGCGGGCTCATGCGGCATCGAGCCCAATCGCGTCGTTCCCTATCAGGACATGCTCGATAAGGCGGTGGAAACAGCACATCATAAGGTCAGCCACTGCATCATTCTGCAGCGCGACCAGCATTGGCACACGCCGCTGGAAGGCCGTGACATTGACTACCGCACAGCGGTTGATGCTGCCCGCGGTCGCCATGTTCCCTGCACGCCTGTGGCGGCAACCGATCCTCTTTATATACTTTACACCTCCGGCACCACGGGTGAGCCCAAAGGCGTCGTGCGCGACAATGGCGGCCATATGGTCGCCCTTGCCTGGTCGCTGAAAAATGTATTCGGCATTGAGCCGGGACAGGTATTCTGGGCCGCTTCCGATGTCGGCTGGGTGGTCGGCCATTCCTATATCGTCTATGCGCCGCTCCTTGCAGGTGCCACCAGCATTCTCTTTGAAGGCAAGCCCATTGGAACGCCAGATGCAGGCACCTATTGGCGCATTATTGCCGAGCATGGCGTGGAGGTGATGTTTACAGCACCGACTGCTTTGCGCGCGATCAAAAAGGAAGATGCAGACGGCAACTTTGTACGCCAATACGACCTTTCCAAATTACGTGCGCTTTATCTGGCTGGCGAACGCGCCGACCCAGACACGATCCATTGGGCGGAAAACCTGCTGGGTTGTCCGGTCATTGACCACTGGTGGCAGACGGAAAGCGGCTGGCCGATGGTTGCCAATCCGCTCGGGCTTGGGTTGCTCGAAACCAAATATGGTTCACCCGCAGTCTGCCTGCCCGGCTATGATATTCAGGTGCTTGATGATGCAGGCCATGAGGTCGAACGTGGCCAGCTTGGCAATATCCTCATCAAATTGCCATTGCCGCCCGGCTGCCTTCCAACTTTATGGAATGCCGATGAGCGCTTCCGCAAAGCCTATCTCCATGAGTTTCCCGGCTATTACAAAACGGCCGACGCGGGTTACATGGATGAAGACGGCTATCTCTACATCATGAGCCGCACCGACGACATTATCAATGTCGCCGGCCACCGTCTGTCGACGGGTGCTATGGAGGAAGTGCTCTCCAGTCATCCAGATGTTGCCGAATGTGCAGTGCTTGGCATTTCCGATGCCGTAAAAGGTCAAGTGCCTTGCGGCTTTATCGTTCTCAAATCCAATATCGACCGCGACCCGCGAGAGGTCGAAAAGGAATGCGTGAGCATGATTCGCGATGCCATTGGTCCGGTGGCGGCTTTCCGGCTTGCTCTGACAGTCAAACGTTTGCCCAAAACCCGTTCCGGCAAGATCTTGCGCTCCACGATTCAGAAAATCGCCGATGGCGAACAGTGGAAAATGCCCGCGACCATCGATGATCCGGCGATTCTCGACGAAATCGGTGCCACTTTGCGTGAGCGGCATATTGGTCTGGCCTTTGCCTGACGTTTGTTATCGCACCGCATGGTCTTGACCGGCGAAAATCGCCGGTCCACTCTCCGGCAAAAATCGGAGAATGATCCATGCAATTAGAAGGCAAAGTGGCAATTGTCACCGGTGCTGGCCGCGGTATTGGCTATGCCATTGCCAAGCGTTTCCTTATGGACGGTGCAAGCGTCGTTTTGTCAGATATTGACGGCGCGGCGGCAACGAAAGCCGTCAAAGACTTGGAACAATATGGCCGCATTCTTTCGATTGCCTGCGATGTCGCCGATAAACTTGATATCCATAATCTGCTGACTTATGCCACGGCCAATCTTGGGGAGATCGATATTCTCGTCAACAATGCTGGCATCGTACATCAGGCAGATTTTCTCGATCTGAAAGAAGACGATTTCGACCGCGTTATGCGCGTCAATCTCAAAGGGGCGTTTCTCTGCTCTCAGGCGGTTGCAAAGCGTATGGTTGCACGCGTGGAAGCGGGTGGCGAGGCTGGCAGCATTATCAATATGTCGTCGATCAACGCGATATTCGGCCTGCCCGACCAGCTTGCTTATTCCGTATCCAAAGGTGGCGTGAACCAGCTGACACGCACGATGGCAATAGCGCTCGCAAAATGGGGCATTCGCGTTAATGCAATCGGCCCCGGGTCCATCGAAACCGATATGCTGTCTGCCGTAAACAGCGATACAGGCGCGCGAAACGCGATACTGGAACGCACGCCTTTGGGAAGAATCGGTCAACCATCTGAAATTGCTGCCATTGCTTCATTTCTCGCGTCGAGCGATTCAAGCTTTGTGACCGGCCAGACAATCTATGCAGATGGAGGCCGCTTACCGCTGAGCTATAAAGCAGCACCGCCCTTCAAGGCGTGATAAAATAATCGCTGATCGCGCATGTCAGAAAGACAGGAGTGAAGATCGCTCCTGACAGACAGTTGTCAGGAGGTCTGTGCCATAATGCATTCTCAAAGATGAGGGATCACCATGGCATTCGCAATCGCACCACTGCTCGCAATTCTCAAGGAATACAGGCGCAAGCAGGACGAACGTCGACGCTTCATACGAACACAGCGCGCGCTCGACAATCTCCCAAGCGACCTGCGCAAGGATATGGGTTGGCCAGACCGTTATCTGGAACAGCGCAAAGCAAAACAATGTAACGGAGAATAAGCCAGGAATGCGCCGCGCAGACCGCCTTTTCCAGATTGTTCAGCACTTGCGTGGTGGCAGACTTGTCACCGCGCGCCAGCTTGCCGAACGGCTGGAAGTTTCCGAACGCACCATCTACCGCGACATTGCCGACCTGCAATCAACAGGCGTTCCCATCGATGGTGAGGCCGGTGTCGGCTATATTCTCAGGCAGGGCTTTGAACTGCCGCCGCTGATGTTTACGCGCGACGAAATCGTGGCACTGGTTGCAGGCGCACGTCTGATCCGTGCATGGGGCGGCGTTTCGATGGCACGTGGCGCAGAGGAAGCGCTGGTAAAGATTGAAGCCGTGCTGCCCAAGGAAGAACGCGCCCGCATTACCAGCACACAAATCCATGCACCGTCTGCATCGATCAGTGTGGATGAACGGCGCATCATTGATGCCGTAGAACGGGCTGTCGATGAAGGGAAGGTTCTCAATATCCGCTATCGCGACCTTGAAGCGCGCGAAAGCGAGCGCGACATTCGTCCGCTTGGCCTTTGGTTCTGGGGCAAGGTCTGGACGGTGATTGGCTGGTGCGAATTGCGCAATGCTTTCCGCACATTTCGAACAGACCGCATCATTGCGGCGGGCAATGCCGGGCGCACATTCCGCTCTGAACGCGGAAAAACACTGGCTGACTTCTACCGACTGATGGAAATGAGTGAATACAACGCGTTTAAGGATTAAAAAAACCCGCCGGACAGGCGGGTTTTTTGTTCAATCGAAGAAATCTTATTCTTCGTCTTCGTCGGTGTTCGAGCCCTTCAGCGAAGACAGCTTTGCGAAAACCTTGTCCGCATCCAGCTCTTCTTCCTCAGGCGCTTCATCACGGTAATCGAAGTTTTCCGTGGCCGATGCCGGCAGCAATGTGCTGTCAGTTTCAGCAGCCGGACGGTTGCGCGCTGCGCGATCAACTTCAAGGTCGAGATCGATCTGCGAGCAAAGGCCGAGCGTCACAGGGTCCATGGCCGTCAGATTGGCAGAATTCCAGTGACTGCGGTTGCGAATCTGTTCGATGGTCGACTTGGTTGTGCCGATCAGGCGGGAAATCTGCGCATCTTTCAATTCCGGATGGTTACGCACCAGCCAGAGAATCGCGTTGGGACGATCCTGACGCTTTGAAAGCGGCGTATAGCGTGGTCCCTTGCGCTTGGCTTCCGGCACACGCACCTTAGGGTCGGAAAGCTTCAGACGATGGTATGGGTCCTTCTCACCCTTGGCAATTTCTTCGCGAGAAATCTGGCCGGTGATAACGGGATCAAGCCCCTTGATGCCCTGCGAAGCTTCACCGTCCGCAATTGCCTTCACCTCAAGCGGATGCAGCTTGCAGAAAGCAGCAATCTGGTCAAAAGACAAAGCCGTATTATCGACGAGCCAGACGGCCGTTGCCTTCGGCATAAGAAGCTGGGTGGCCATTAGATATAATCCTTCTGTTCGTCCGCTCCGGTGGCGCGGGACGTGGGAAAAACCACAAATTCCGGGAAATCATGGCCTATATATATTTTTTTTGGTCATAGAGCAAGAAACTGCTGTTAAGCCATCCCATGTTCTCTTCTTGTGAAAAGAAATCAGGCGACATCCAGCACAATTTTACCAACATGCTGACTGCCTTCCATGCGCTCATGTGCCCGCCACGCTTCTTTAAGCGGAAAAACCATATCCATGACAGGCACAACGCGTCGATCGTCCAGCAGCGGCCAGACTTTCGCTTCCAGTTCACGCGCAATACCTGCTTTGAACGCGACAGAACGCGAGCGCAATGTCGAACCGGTATGGGTCAGACGCTTGGTCATCAGAATCGCGAAATTGGCAGTCGCCTTGGCACCATTCAAAAATGCGATCTGCACAATGCGCCCGTCTTCGGCGGCAGCCTTGTAGTTGCGATCGACATAATCGCCACCCACCATATCGAGAATAACATCGGCACCTTTGCCGCCCGTTATCTCTTTAACCACCGTCACAAAATCCTCTTCACGATAATTGATGGCCCGGTCCGCACCCAATTTTGTGCAGGCTTCGCATTTATCTTTTGAGCCTGCCGTAACGATCACCTGCGCACCAAAGGCCTTTGCAAGCTGGATGGCCGTCGTTCCAATGCCTGATGATCCACCATGGATGAGCAAGGTCTCGCCTTTCTTCAATCCACCGCGCTCAAACACATTATGCCAGACTGTGAAAAAGGTTTCTGGGATTGCCGCAGCTTCGCGATAACCATAGCCGGAAGGCAGCGTTAGGGCGTTGGTTTCATGCACCGTTGCATATTCTGCATAACCGCCACCGGCAAGCAGCGCGACAACCTGATCACCAATGCGATAGCGCTCAACGCCTTCACCCAGAGCCACGACATCACCGGCGATCTCAAGCCCCGGTATATCTGATGCGCCGGGTGGCGGAGCGTAGCTGCCCTGGCGCTGCAAAACATCGGGCCGGTTGACACCAGCCGCACGAATTCGAACCAGAATTTCCCCCGCTTGTGGCTGTGGCACAGCCCGTTCGGTAGGGCGCAACACATGCGCTCCACCCGGTTGCGCAATTTCGATTGCAGTCATCTGGGAAGGCAATTGTGTTGTCATGGTCTGACCCCTGTTCGAATTTCTCATCAAAGAGCACTCCACATAGAGTACGCTTCGCATTTGAGAATAATTCATCATCGATTTTTGAAAATATATATGCGAAGATTCAAGGTGTTAAATCTTTTTTGTCTTTATAGACACGCCATAGACTCCGGAGGAAGGCCATGAGCGGTATCGATGAAGATGCAGGACAACCGCGCAAGAGTGTGGTTCTGAGCGATGAGGAACTGTCTGTGTTATCTCTGAGAGAGATTGATCAGCACATCGCTTTGCTGCAATCCGAAATTGAGCGTCTGAAAGTCGAAAGGCTGAAAAAGGGCGACAGCCGGGCAGCCGCCGAGGCGCTTTTTCGCTGATATGTCGTCTCATAACGATCAAACGAGGCCGCTTTCATGCGGCTTCATAAAATCCCGGGAACGTGATCTTGCGTATTTACATTCAGGTTCTGGCGCTGCTCTGCGGCACAGCCTTTCTTTTAATGGCCTCGGGCCTGCATGGCCTGCTTCTGCCACTGCGCGGCGGACTTGAAGGCTTCTCCGTTACCTCTCTTGGTATGCTCGGCACCACATGGGCGGGTGGCTTTGTTGCAGGCTGCCTTTTCGCCCCGCGCCTCGTGCGCCGTGTCGGCCATGTTCGTGCATTCGGATGTTTTGCAGCCTCCGCGGCCATTATCGCACTTTTATCCGGCATCTATATTGATGCAATTTCGTGGATCATTCTGCGCACCTTCACCGGTTTCTCGATGGCAGGCGCATTCATGGTCATCGAAAGCTGGCTCAATGAACGTGCCACCAATGAATCGCGCGGCAAGATTTTCGGCCTCTATATGATGGTCAACTATGGTGCCACGATGAGTGGCCAGATGATGGTGGCAAATGGCGACATTCGTTCCGATCATCTGTTCATGGTGACCGGCATTCTCTTCTGTCTCGCGCTGATCCCGACCGCCATGTCAACGGCGGTCAGTCCAAAGCCGCTTACGGAAGTTCAGCTTGATCTCAAAGCGCTCTACCGAAACTCCCCCGCGGCTTTCGTTGGCTGTATCCTGATCGGCATTGCCAATGGCGCATGGGGCACGCTTGGCGCAGTTTTCGGTGCAAAATCCGGCATTTCCACAACCGAAATCGCGCTCATGGTCAGCGTCACCATTGCTGCCGGCGCGCTTATGCAAATTCCTGTCGGGCGCATTTCAGACCTCATCGACCGACGCTATGTTCTGGCAGGTGTCGCATCCCTCGCTGCCCTTGTCGGGCTGCTGGCATTCATCATCGCTCCATCCAACGGCACCGTGATCATCATCATGACCGGCTGCTACGGCGCTCTGGCCTACGCGCTCTATCCCGTTGCGGTTGCCCATGCAAATGACCATGCGAGCTCGGAAAGCTTTGTCAAAGTATCGAGTGGCTTGTTGCTGCTTTACGGCTTTGGCACCATGCTGGGGCCTCTGCTGGCTGCTGCCGCGATGGACATCTTCTGGCCGTCCGGGCTTTTTGCCATCACCGCGCTCTCGCATATTTCAATTACGGCCTATGCGCTGTTCCGCTCACGCAAGCGGGCATCGGTACCCAAGGACGAAAAAGAACAGTTCAAAAGCATGCCTTCGGTCAAAAGCGCCACCCCTGAAGCCATGAATTTGGACCCGCGTGCCGAAGTGGAAGGCTGACAATAAAAAAGCAGCGAATATTCGCTGCTTTTTACGATGCTTTTGAACAGGATTGCCTTGTCAAAAAGATCTTCTTAAATGGCGATGCGCGGCGGCTGACACGCAGCCGCCAACATCGTTAGACCAGAAGTATGGCAGTATAAACCCTTTTGATCCTCACCAATTGCGGTCCCTACTGCCGTTCAAACAAACCCAAATTAATGACGGGTTACCTGCGTTTTTAGTTTTTCAATCTGCTCCTTGAGAGCCAGCTTTTTGCGCTTAAGAGAAGTAACATGCAGATCATCAGTTGCCGGTGACGCTAAAGCCTCGGAGATTTCCTCTTCCAAAGCGCCGTGCTTCTGTTCGAGCGTGGCAAGATGGGACTCGATAGCCATCATCATTTCTCCTTTGATTGGTTACTCAAAGGACAGAGCCATGTCGCGTTTTGCCAACAAATGGCTCTATCCGCTCTCACCTGCGCAAACGCCCGGCACACCTCCTGCTATCCGGGCCAGTTACGCAGTCCCGGCTGCCATTCAACAGTTCATACAGCAACCGTTATTCATGACAGAACAGTGACACTGTGGCATGAGTTTGGTCTAAAGTCGAATTTGTTTTGGTAGCATTTTCCAATCACAAAAAATGTGATAAAGGCTTTGCTTGAAACGGGTCTGCCCCAATCTGGTGCGGCCCGTAATATCATTCTGGAACAATATGGGGCAAACCGCATGTCCGATCAGGAACAGGCCGAAATCAGATTGGCCGTCGCACGTCTGAAACAGGAGCACGCGGATTTCGATGCAGCCATAAATGCCATGATGCAGGTGGGTTGCGATCAGCTGCGCATTCAGCGCATGAAAAAGAAAAAACTCGCCATCAAGGATAAGCTGCAGGAAATGGAAGATCAGGTCATTCCTGACATCATCGCCTGATCCTTTGATCACAAAAAGTTTATAGCCGGGATTTGCCCGGCTTTGTTTTTCAATAGAAGCAGGAAAGATCAATGAGTGTGAATGCAGACGTCGCCATCATCATGGGCAGCCAATCCGATTGGGAAACCATGCGTCATGCAGCAGACACATTGGAGGCGCTGGGCATTTCTTTTGACACACGCATCGTTTCCGCACACCGCACGCCGGACCGCCTTGTCGCTTTCGCCAAAGGTGCAAAGGCTGAAGGCTTCAAGGTCGTGATCGCTGGTGCAGGCGGTGCGGCGCATCTTCCTGGCATGGCCGCAGCCATGACCCCTCTCCCGGTTTTTGGCGTTCCAGTACAATCAAAAGCGCTTTCCGGCCAGGATTCGCTCCTGTCCATTGTGCAGATGCCAGCCGGTATTCCGGTCGGCACCTTGGCGATTGGTCGCGCCGGTGCCGTCAATGCAGCGCTCCTCGCAGCAGCCGTGCTGGCTCTTTACGACAACGCGCTTGCGGCCCGTCTTGATGAGTGGCGTGCGGCGCAAACCGAAAGCGTTGCTGAACGCCCATCCAACGAGGTTTGATATGGCACATTCCGCATTAAAAGCCGGATCAACGATCGGCATTATCGGCGGTGGCCAGTTGGGCCGTATGCTGGCCATGGCAGCAGCCCGCCTTGGCTATGAGACAATCATTCTGGAGCCACAGGCAGATTGCCCGGCGGCACAGGTGGCGAACCGCCAGATCATTGCAGCCTATGATGATCCGGCAGCTCTTGCTGAGCTTGCAGCAGCCTCCGACGTCATTACCTATGAATTCGAAAACGTGCCTGTATCCGCAGCCGACAAGCTCGCAGAATCGGCTCTTGTTTTCCCACCTCCGGCAGCGCTTGAGATTTCACAAGATCGCTTCACCGAAAAGCAGTTCCTCAATGAAAGCGGCATCCAAACTGCGCCTTGGCGTCTGGTTGACGATGAAGAATCACTCATTGCCGCACTTGGTGCACTGGGTGAGCGCGGTATTCTGAAAACCCGCCGCCTTGGCTATGATGGCAAAGGTCAGGTTCGTCTGACTTCACTTGATGAGAATGAAGCGCGTGCAGCCCTTGAGGCAATCAAACACGCGCCGGCAATTCTTGAAGGCTTCATCGCTTTTGAACGTGAGGTTTCTGTGATCGCAGCCCGTGATCGCGCCGGCAATGTTTCAATCTTTGACATCGCCGAGAACGTTCATAAGGACGGCATTCTCGCAACCTCGACCGTTCCAGCTTCAATCTCGGCTGAGACAGCCGATGCTGCAAGCCAGGCGGCTTCAAAGCTTCTGCATGCACTTGATTATGTCGGCGTGCTTGGTCTCGAATTCTTCGTGCTCGCGGACGGCACGCTCCTTGCCAATGAATTTGCGCCACGCGTGCACAATTCCGGCCACTGGACGGAAGCCGCTTGTGCCATCTCGCAGTTCGAGCAGCACATTCGTGCGGTGACAAGCCTGCCGCTTGGCGATACGGTGCGCCATTCGGATTGCGTCATGGAGAATCTGATTGGCGATGATATTGAGAAGGTTCCGGCGATTCTGACAGAATCGAATGCCGTGCTGCACCTCTACGGCAAAAAAGAAGCCCGTCCGGGCCGCAAGATGGGTCATGTCACCCGCATAAAGCCCCGTGTAAACTAAACTTCACAGAGGAATCGGGCAGATTCCTCTGTGAACAGCCCCTGCGGCAAGATTTTCCGAGTCCAGCTTCGTGAATCTGCGGCGCAGCAGTTGACATTTGGCTGAAATATTGTGTATTTCGGCCAACCCTTCGGGCAGGAATACTGCCTGTAACCAATTGGCGCCTTGGGCGCCTGTTTTTATGCAGCCCGGCGGCATGTCCTGTCGATGGGCCAACCAAGACCGGTGATTGACATGAAGATCAAGAATTCGCTCAAGGCGCTCAAGGCTCGTCATCGTGACTGCCAGCTCGTTCGCCGCAAGGGCCGCGTTTACATCATCAATAAGACTGCTCCGCGCTTTAAGGCACGTCAGGGCTAATCTTATTGCTGATTTTGCATTTGACGTTCCGCCGCGTATAATGAAAGTTATGCGCATGCGGAACGTTTTTGCATATCTGAACACATCTTCGCTCTCGATAGCAATCGCACTTACCGCAATGTTAAGTGCGTCTTTGGCTTATGCCGAAACAAATCCCTCACCGACAGCACCGATAACGCCGGTGCAAATCGGCACAGACGGCGACCAGAAGCCCGCTCCCAAAGAACAAAATCAAGCCGACCAAACGCCGGAAGAGCGCCTCAACAAGCTGTTTGCCGAACTCAAGCGCACATCCGATGAGACCAAAGCCCGTCGCCTCACTGTTCAAATCAATCAGATCTGGCAGCAATCCGGCAGCGCAACGGTCGATCTTTTGCTGCAGTGGGCGAGCAACGCCATGCTCGAAAAGCGCTATACATCAGCCCTTGATTTCCTGAATGAAGCCATCGCGATCAACCCGGACTATGCAGAAGCATGGAACCGGCGTGCGACGGTCTATTACCTGCGCAATGACTATGCGCATGCGATGTATGACATCAATCGCACACTGGAGCTTGAGCCACGCCATTATGGCGCCTTGACCGGCATGGCCGATATTCTGCGCGCTCGCGGCCTCAAGGAGCAGGCTCTAAAGGCCTATGAGAAGGCGCTTGAGGTTAATCCGATGATGCGTGATGCGCAGAAGAATTTCCTCGATCTGACAGAAGAACTTAGCGACACCCGCACCTGATTCTCTGACAATCGACCAAACAAAAACGCGCTCCGAAAGAAGCGCGTTTTTTCGTATCTATAAGGCTCACCCAAAACTGGGTGGGATTCGGGATTATGGTACGGCGAAAATGGTGAGGTTTGAGACCCGGCGCGCAGCGTACTTAAAGTACGTGAGCACCGGAAACGAAAAACCACGCCATTTGCAGGCCACCGGAAACCGAAGGCCGCCGGTTTAATCTGTCGATTGACCGTCAGCGCCAATATAGGCAATGCGCAGGAGATTGGTTGCGCCTGGCGTTCCAAATGGCACGCCTGCGGTGATGATCAAACGATCACCAGCCTTGCCGAACTCTTCCTTGAAAGCGACCTGACACGCGTGATCAACCATATCTTCCAAATCATGCGCATCTTCGGTCACAACGCAATGCAGACCCCAGACGACCGAAAGACGACGCGCAGTGTCAACCACCGGCGAAAGCGCGATAATCGGGGTACGTGGGCGCTCACGCGCGGCACGAAGACCAGTGGTGCCGGAGGCCGTATAGGTGACGATTGCCGATAGATTCAGCGTTTCAGCAATCTGGCGTGCAGCAAGCGAAATCGCATCTGCACCCGTTGGCTCTGGAATTGCACGCTGTGCGTCCAGAATACCCGGATAAGTCGGCTCACGCTCAACCTTTTCCGCGATACGGTTCATCGTCGCCACAGCTTCAACCGGATACTGACCGGAAGCTGATTCTGCCGAAAGCATGACGGCATCCGCACCTTCAAACACAGCCGTTGCAACGTCTGACACTTCGGCACGGGTTGGCACCGGTGCGGTGATCATCGATTCAAGCATCTGCGTTGCAACCACAACCGGCTTACCGGCGCGGCGGGCTTTGCGGATCATCTGCTTCTGAATGCCCGGCACGCTTTCCAGCGGCATTTCAACGCCCAGATCGCCACGGGCAACCATGATAGCGTCAGAAAGCTCAATAATCTCATCAAGACGGGTCACAGCCTGCGGCTTTTCGATCTTCGACATGAGACTGACTTTGCCGCCAGAGAATTTGCGGGCTTCGATCAAATCTTCAGGGCGCTGAATAAACGACAGGGCAACCCAGTCTATTTCTTCCTTGAGAACGGCCTCAAAATCCTTGTAATCCTTCTCGGTCAGCGCGCCGACACCCAGCGTGGTGTCTGGAAGGCTGACGCCCTTACGGTCGGAAATGCTGGTTCCGGCAACCACTTTACAACGAATAGACTTGCCATCACAGGCTTCGGCTATCAGTTCCAGCTTGCCGTCATCGATGAGAAGACGATGGCCCGGCTCCACCGCTTCCAGAATTTCCGGATGCGGGAGATAGACACGGGTTTCATCACCCGGCTCTTGATTGTCATCGAGCGTGAAGGTCTGACCTGCGACAAGCGTGACCTTTGTGTTCTTGAACTTGCCAACGCGCAGCTTTGGCCCCTGCAAATCCGCCAGAATTCCGATAGGACGGCCAAGTTCTTTTTCGACATTTCGAATACGCTTTACGAGTGTGCGCATCGTGTCATGATCGGCATGACTCATATTGATACGAAAGACGTCTGCACCAGCTTCAAAAAGCTGACGGATAACGGCTTCTTCGCCAGACGCCGGGCCGAGTGTGGCGAGAATCTTGACCTTGCGGTTGCGCTTCATGGGTTATTCGTTCCTGTAACTGTAGAGTTTTCTAACGGTGTTTCATCCGTGAGCTGTACCATCCAGCTCGACTGTTCCCCGGTATCGTATTCCTGGAAGCCGTTGCGCTGAAAACCGCGAGCAAAACAATCCTGAACGCCCGTAATGCGGAATTCCTTTTCCGCAACGCACATATTCACTTTGCCTTCCCAGCGACCGCCGCTTTGAGAGTCCTCAGCGTAAAGATAATAATAGCGTGACGACAAAGGCCCTTCGAGCAACGTCTTGCAGGTTGAACCGTCAATATGCCACCAACCCTCAGTCACCCAGCCGGATTTGGCCCGATAGCCAATCGCAACACCCACAAGGTTTTGAGTTGAGTTACACACTCGAAAATCGGCCCGCGCTTCCAGAGAAGTCATACCCAGAGCACCAACAAGCACACTGGAAAATAAACCCAAAAACAATGGAAGTCGCATTCGCCGAACTCCTTCAGCCCGCAATCGCTTTTGTCTCACGCAAGGATATCCTCTTTCGGTCGCTCTCTTTTCGGCAGTTTCGCCTTTGATGTCAACGCAATCCCGGAGAGAACCAACCAGTTACAGCATTTCCAATCAAACTGCATGCGATTTCAGCACGATTTAAACGATTAGATTCGTAGCTTTGCCGCATTCTGAAAACTGCTTCGCTTTTCAATTAAGAATGATCGTTGCAATCGCGACTTTCTCATGACAGAGCTGAAATGACTTGCGATGTATGACAGAAATCCCATTCAAGAAGCCTCTCCCATGTCATGTGATCCGTCCTTCTCACCCTTCCATCAAGTTGACGGCAATCTCAGCCTCGGTCTTCTTCTGACGGCCGACCACGCCCGCCGCGACTTGCCTGTTGAATATGGTAGTCTCGGCCTCGCAAAAAACGAGTTCGAACGCCACATTGCCTATGATATCGGCGTTGAGGAGCTGACACGTCAATTGGCTGCAAGGCTTGATGCACCAGCGGTCATGGGAGGCTTTTCGCGTCTGCTGATCGATCCCAATCGCGGCGAAGACGATCCCACACTCATCATGCAATTGTCGGATGGCGCGGTGATTCCCGGCAATTACCCAATGTCGCCCGAAGAACGCAAAATCCGCCTTGACCGTTTCTATCGTCCCTATCACGATGCCGTTGCATCCATGAGTGCGCGTGTCGCGACTGAGAGCAGCAAAGCGCCCTTCATCGTTTCGATCCATTCTTTTACGCCCAACTGGCGTGGAAAGGATCGCCCATGGCATATAGGACTTTTATGGGATTCTGACCCGCGGGCAGTGATACCGCTTCTTTCCATGCTGCGTGATGAGCCGGGCCTCATCGTCGGCGACAACGAACCCTATGACGGCGCACTCAAGAACGATGCCATGTATCGCCATGCGACGGCGCGTGGCTATGCGCATGTGCTCATTGAGGTGCGGCAGGATTTGATCGCTGATAAAGCTGGAGCCATTGAATGGGCGGATCGGCTTTCGCCAATGCTGGCGAAAATCAACACAATCCCGGAAATCCATGAAATCCGGCATTTCGGCTCCCGATCTGGACAGATTGATTGAGGCTTTGCCCGTTATCCACAGCCGGAAGGCAATAAAACAGGGTTTTATGGCCCCACAGCCCCTTAATTTCGCCTGCGACTCGCAGGAAAACCATGTCCGACTTTCGGCATGTGTTTTGTTGCTGTAACGAAACACTGTTGCCCCTCATTGATCATCGAGCTGAATTGGAGACCCCCGTGAGCGACGATATTACCAGCGAAGCCCAGACGATTGCCGTTGGCCAGTTGCGCGCTTTCATCGAGCGCATTGAGCGCCTTGAAGAAGAAAAAAAGACCATCGCCGACGATATCAAGGAAGTTTACGCGGAATTGAAGGGTTCGGGGTTTGACAGCAAGGTCGTAAGGACCATTATTCGTCTGCGTAAAAAAGAAGACCATGAACGTCAGGAAGAAGAAGCCATGCTCCAGCTTTATATGGATGCACTTGGCATGGGCTGACACTGAGGGCGCAATGCGCCTGACCCGCTCTTCTTCCTGAAATCGAAGCCCTGCGAATTCTTCGGAATTCGTACATACAGGAAGGGGATAGGGTCCATGGAGTTTAGAAAACTCGGACGTACTGAACTCGAGGTTTCGCCGCTTTGTTTTGGCGGCAATGTATTTGGCTGGACGGTCGATGAAGGAACATCCTTTTCGCTTCTCGACCGTTTTGTCGATGCAGGATTTAATTTTATCGACACGGCGGATGTCTATTCCGCATGGGCGCCGGGCAATGCCGGTGGTGAATCCGAAACCATTATCGGCAACTGGCTGAAATCCCGCGGTCTGCGCCACAAGGTTGTGATCGCCACCAAAGTCGGCTCCGAAATGGGGCCGAATGAAAAAGGCCTTTCACCAAACTATATTCGCAAAGCCGTCGATGCCTCCCTCAAACGACTGCAAACAGACTATATCGATCTCTATCAATCGCATTGGGATGACCCCGAAACGCCGTTTGAAGATGTTCTTGGCACCTATCAGGAGCTGATCAAGGCGGGTAAAGTGCGCGCAATCGGTGCGTCCAACCTGACATCGAAACGCCTGACAGAATCGCTTGATGTTGCAAAGCAGCATGGCCTGCCGCGTTATGAAACCCTGCAGCCGCTTTACAATCTCTATGACCGAGCCGTTTTTGAAGATGGTCTTGAAGCGATCTGCCGCGACAATGATCTGGGCGTGATCAATTATTATTCGCTGGCTTCCGGCTTTCTGACGGGCAAATACCGCTCAAAAGATGATCTTGGTCAAAGTGCGCGCGGTCAAACGGTTGAAAAATACCTGACAGATCGCGGGTCGCGGATTATTGCAGCACTTGATCAGGTAGCCCGTGCCAATGACGCCACACCAGCACAAATCGCCATTGCCTGGCTGATTGCACGCCCCTCCGTCACAGCCCCGATTGCCAGCGCCACGCGCCTCACCCAGCTTAATGAGCTGCTCGATGCCGCACAGATCAAGCTGGATGCTGATGCGATTGCCCTGCTCGACAAAGCGAGCGCTTAGAGAGTTTTCGAGGGATAATAATTATCCCTCGATTTCCTCGCGCAACATCTCCAGCTCCAGCCATTCTTCTTCCATGGCTGCGTTTTCGTTGCGCTTCTTTTCAAGAAGATCGGCCGTTTTCGCAAACAGTGTCGGGTCTTTGGCATAAAGATGCGGATCGGCAAGCTTGCCTTCCAGCACACTGATTTCCTTCGCAAGCGCATCCATTTTGCCGGGTAAGGTTTCGAGCGCGAATTTCTGCTTATAGGAAAGCTTACGCTTTTCATCACGCTTGGCCTGCGGCGCTTCACTACCCTTGTTATCAGTGCCAGCGGTCGCCGTTTTGACGTTGCGTCGTGCCAGCGCTTGTTCCTTACGCTGCGCCATCATATCGGCATAGCCACCGGCATATTCGAGCCAGTTGCCATCACCTTCCGGTGCGATTACCGACGTCACCGTGCGATCAAGGAAATCGCGGTCATGGCTGACAAGGATAACGGTCCCCGGAAAACCGGAAACCAGTTCCTGCAACAGATCAAGCGTTTCCATGTCGAGATCGTTGGTCGGCTCGTCGAGGATCAAAAGATTGGCAGGCCGCGCCAGAACGCGCGCCAGCATCAGGCGTGCCCGCTCACCGCCGGACAGTTCGCGGATTGGCGTCCGCGCCTGTTCGGGCTGGAACAGGAAGTCTTTCATATAAGAAACGACATGACGCTGTTCGCCGTTGACCACCAGGTTTTCACCACGCCCATCAGTGAGATAATGCGCGAGCGTATCATCAAGGTTCAGGCTCTCGCGCTTCTGATCAAGCTCAGCCATTTCCAGATTAACGCCAAGACGCAACGTGCCTGAATCGGGTGCGAGTTTGCCGGTCAGCATCGACAAAAGCGTCGTCTTGCCAGCCCCATTGGGTCCGACAAGACCAATACGATCACCGCGCTGCACACGGATCGAGAAATCATGAACGAGAACACGCTCGCCATACGCCTTGTTAAGCTTCTTCGCTTCAATCACCAGCTTGCCCGATTCCTTGGAATCACTGGCCGTCAGAACAGCTGTACCCTGCGCCTTGCGATGATCGCGGAAATCGGCGCGCATGGAATGCAGCTCACCGAGGCGGCGCATATTGCGCTTGCGGCGTGCGGTCACGCCATAGCGCAGCCAATGTTCCTCGCGCGCAATCTGACGCCCAAGCTTGTGATGGTCACGCTCCTCTTCTTCAAGAACCTTGTCCCGCCATTCCTCAAAATGCCCAAAGCCCTGATCGATACGGCGGGTGATGCCGCGATCAAGCCAGACTGTCGAGCGGCTGACATTTTCCAGAAAGCGGCGGTCGTGCGAAATCAGAACAATGGCTGAGCGAATCTGGCGCAGCTCATCTTCGAGCCATTCAATGGTCGTCAGGTCGAGATGGTTGGTCGGCTCGTCAAGCAGCAGCACATCCGGCTGCGGAGCAATCACGCGGGCAAGGGCTGCGCGACGCGCTTCCCCGCCAGAAAGATGATCGGGCTTTTCCTCGCCGGTCAAGCCCAGATGTTCCAGCAGATAGGTCACGCGGTGCGGATCGTCTGTTGGTCCAAGACCTGCTTCCACATAAGCGCGGACATTGGCAAAGCCTTCAAGATCAGGCACCTGCGGTAGATAGCGGATGGTGGCACCCGGATGCTTGTAAATTTCACCGGAGGTTGCTTCGACCATAGAAGCGGCAATTTTAAGCAGGGTGGATTTGCCGGAACCATTGCGTCCGACCAGCGCGATGCGGTCACCGTCACTCACCGAAAGGGCTGCATCTTCCAAAAGCGGCGTGCCGCCAAAGGTAAGCTTGATCTGATCGAGGCGAAGAAGCGGAGGTGCCATGGTTCTCTTTGAAAAATGCCGTTGAAATTTCTGTCCTGCTTGTCGGGGACAAAACGCATTCTGTCAAATGATAAGGCCAAAAAAGCAAACAGGCCGGGTTAACCCGGCCTGCTTTTGAATTCGAAACCGCTAAACGGTCAGCTTAGTTACAAGGTGCTTCGTAAACGCGACCGTAATTGTCGCGGTAACGGCAGTACTGAACACCATTACGGGTCTGTGCTGCACCAAGAAGCGTACCGGCAACGCCACCGATCGCAGCGCCAGCCAGAGCACCACGGCCATTGCCGCCGATAGCACCGCCAGCAAGTGCACCAAGAGCTGCACCACCAACACCATAGCCGGCAGTACGCTGTTCATTCGTCGTGCATGCTGCCGTTGAGAACGCAAGCGCACCGACGATTGCAATCATGGTAAGACGTGACTTCATGAAACAATCTCCTAATAGAGTTACACCAACACCGACTTTGCGTCCCCAATTTCGGCGCAAGGCGGACAATTCCCGCTGAGGCTATTTACAATACGTTTCGCTCGTCAGCGTCAAGCGGTTTCAATTGGTAAGGTTAGCAGCCATAGTAAAGATCAGCCCCCTCATTCAAGTTGGCTACAAGTATCGCAAGTCCTGAACGCACGGAAACGCAAAGAGTTCCACGCACAATATTGGAAACCGTCCATGAAGAACCAAAAGGAAGGGTCACGTTGTCTAACGGCCACTCTGCATTTGTGATTGAAAGTCCTTCGACTTTGCAGAAATTCACGACGCTGAAAGACGTGCCATCGGGAAAATCATAAACATAGTCTCCCCTAACAACCGGCCAGGCTTCCTCGACCCCGCTTGAAAGCAGAATATCCCGCCCCTCTGCGGCCTGCGCCGTTGCCATCGTAAGATGCAGCAAGGTGTGATCCGTGCGCGGGCCACCAAATGCCCCACATAAAATGACCTTCTCAGCGCCGCACGCAAAAGCTTCCGAAAGTGCAAGCTCGCCATCAGTCATATCTTTGGCACGTGGAAAACTCTTCTGCGGAATATGCGCATACTGCTCTTTCAACGCCTCAGAAGCGGAATCAAAGTCCCCCAGCCACAGCTCAGGTTCAACACCCAGCTCCGCTGCATGGCGTATGCCACTGTCGGCGGCAAGAACGCGCGCTCCCGCAATCTGATTTTTCAGACGATCCGTGACAACGAGATCGCCGCCAAGTAAAATGACAAATGTGCTCATAAACCGCTCATAACATGCGGAAATTCTAGCTGAAAGCCCGCATTGCGAACCCTTGCCCTTCCTGAAGCAAACATCTATTGTTGCCGTGCTCTAACGGGGTGCCATTCGTTCTTAGAATGGCTGAGAAGCCGCACACCGGCTAACCCGCTGAACCTGATCCGGTTTGTACCGGCGGAGGGATTAGATGCTGACCGATTTCCCAAGCGGCGCTCAATCTTTTCGAATAAAAGAAAGGAATGCCGTTATGCGGCTTTTATCTCTGCTTACCCTGTCGCTGAGCGCAGCTTTTGCCTTTGCGCCTGTTGCCCACGCCAAAGACAAGCTGACCATCTACACCTATGACAGCTTTGTTTCCGAGTGGGGCCCAGGCCCAAAGGTCAAGGAAAACTTCGAGAAAGAATGCGATTGCACGCTCGAATGGGTTGCATCGGCTGATGGCGTCGCCCTGCTCAATCGCCTCAAGCTTGAGGGCGGCAATACCAAAGCAGACATCGTCCTTGGCCTCGACACGAACCTGACGACCGAAGCGCGCGCCACCGGCTATTTCGCGCCGAGCGGCATTGATCTTTCCAATGTCAAAGTGCCGGGCGATTTCAAGGACGATATTTTCGTGCCTTATGACTACGGCTATTTCGCCGTTGTCTATGATTCCGAGAAGCTGCCCAATCCGCCGAAAAGCCTCAAAGAGCTGGTCGAAGGCGATCCGTCGCAAAAAATCGTCATTCAGGACCCGCGCACATCGACACCGGGCCTTGGCATTCTGCTCTGGATCAAATCGGTCTATGGCGATCAGGCAGCCGAAGCATGGGAAAAGCTGCAGAAGCGCATTCTCACGGTGACGCCGGGCTGGTCGGAAGCCTATGGCCTGTTCACCAAAGGTGAAGCACCAATGGTGCTCTCTTACACCACCTCCCCTGCCTATCACATGATTGCCGAGAAAACCGAGCGCTATAAGGCACTGGCATATCCTGAAGGCAATTACCTTCAGATCGAACTTGCTGCCCAGACAACAACAGGCGCCAAAAACCCGCTTGCACAAAAATTTCTCGCGTTCATGACCGGCCCCGGCTTTCAGGATGTGATTCCCGAAACCAACTGGATGTATCCGGCAGGCAAGACTTCGCAGCCGCTTGCACCGGCTTTCGACACATTGCCGAAGCCTGAAAAGACCCTTCTGATCCCAGCCGACGCGGTTGCGAAGAACCGCAAGGCATGGGTCGATGAATGGCTTGACGCTTCAAGCAAATGATCAAAGCACCGACCAGAACCAGCGCTGCTCACACCATGCCTGCGATAAAACAACTCGCGGGCATGCTGGCGCTTGGCTTTCTTGCGGTGCTGGTCGGTGGTTCGCTTCTTGCGCTGGCATTAGAAGCCAGCGGCTTTGATACGGATGTCTATTTCGACAATTATCTGCTGCGCGTCGCCCGTTTCACACTCACGCAAGCTGCGGCATCGGCTCTGCTGTCAGTGCTGTTTGCCATTCCGGTAGCGCGGGCGCTTTATGCAGAATCAAACTTTCCGGGTCGAAGCCTGATCCTGCGCCTTTTCGCGCTGCCACTCGCCTTGCCTGCCCTTGTGACGGTGCTGGGCATCACCAGCATTTACGGGCGCAACGGCTTTATTGCGCAGCTTTCGCAAGCAAGCAGCTATCCGCTCTCACCCGATATTTACGGCATCACCGGCATTTTGATCGCGCATGTGTTTTTCAATATGCCGCTGGCTGTCAGACTCATTCTCGCGACTTATGACTCAATACCCGCCGATTACTGGAAGCTTTCAGCACAACTTGGCATGGGAAGCCCGTCGCGCTTTCGCCTGATTGAATGGCCCGTCATTCGGCGCAATCTGCCCGGCATGTTCGGTCTGATCTTCATGCTCTGCGTCACAAGCTTCACAACGGTTCTCACCCTTGGCGGAGGACCACGCGCCACAACGCTGGAAGTTGCAATTTACCAAAGCCTGCATTTCGATTTCGATCCGGCGCGCGCGGTTGCTCTCACCTTCGCACAGCTTGCGCTGACACTTTTCATTTTGCTGGCCCTGCGCATGACCGGACGCCCATCGGAAGAAGGCTTTACGCTTACACGTAACGCGAGACGCTATGCGAAGCCCTCCGTGCCAGAACGCTTTTTCAATATCACAGCCATTGCGATTGGCTTCCTCTATGTCGCGCTTCCCGTCATCGGCATCGTCATTTCAGGTCTTGCCGCCGATCTGGTCGGGCTTTTGAGGGAGAAGACCGTCTGGCGAGCAATCAGCACCAGTCTGGCACTTGGATTTTCAGCAGCCCTCCTCTCTGTCATCCTCTCCCTCTCCCTGGTCATCGCACGCGAGGCCACAAAGAGCGTGCGCCTTGCCGGGCTTTTTGACACAGGCGCAAGCCTCATTCTGGTCATGCCGCCCATCGTTCTGGGTGCGGGCTGGTTCATTTTGCTGCGCCATTTCACAGATCCCTTCCTGATGGCTCCGTTGATGGTGATAACAGTCAATGCCGCGATGGCCATGCCGTTTGCCGTGCGCCTGCTGCGACCTTCATGGGACACAGCGGCTGCGCGCCACAACAGGCTCTGTGCACAGCTTGGCATCACAGGCTTCAACCGGCTGAAACTGATCGACTGGCCATCCATTCAAAAACCCTTCGGAATGGCCTTTGCCTTTGCCATGGCGCTTTCGCTGGGCGATCTCGGCACCATCGCACTTTTCGGCAGCGATGCATTGTTAACGCTGCCTTATCTTCTGTTCCAGCGTATGGGCAGCTACCGCACATTCGACGCAGCAGGCCTTGCATTGATCCTCGGAATCTTATGTCTTGGCCTGATGATGATTGCAGATCGTGCTGCCTCGCGAAAGGAAACGCCGCTTCTATGAATGTCAAAGCCGACATCAGGCTTCGCGATCTATATTTCAGCTATGGCGAAACCAAAATGCATTTCGACGCGACCATACCGGGCGGCGTAATTGCGGCCATTGTCGGCCCCAGCGGCTCGGGAAAGTCCACACTGCTCAATCTGATTGCAGGATTTGAAAAACCAGAAATCGGGCAGATTTTGATCGGCGCTCTTGATGTTACCGATCTGCCGCCTGCATCCCGGCCCGTTTCAATGGTCTTTCAGGAGAATAATCTTTTCGCACATCTAAGCGTCGAGCAGAATGTCGGGCTTGGCCGTTCTCCCAATCTGAAGCTGAACCAACAGGATCGGGACGCAATCGCAACTGCATTGGAACGCGTGGGACTTAAAGGCAAAGAGAACCGCAAACCCGAAGCGCTTTCGGGTGGCGAACGTCAGCGGGTGGCTATCGCACGCGCTCTGGTGCGCGCAAGACCGGTATTATTACTGGACGAAGCCTTTGCTTCCCTTGGACCCGCACTACGCCATCAGATGCTTGATCTTGTGCGTGCATTGCATGAAGAAAACAAAATGACGGTGCTGATGGTTACACATACGCCGGAAGACGCACTCTATCTCAATGCTTTGTTGCTGTTTCTCGACAATGGCCGGATTTCCGCACAAGGGCCTGCCCATGAATTACTCTCGCCATCTGGACCCGAAGCTTTGAAGCACTATATCGGTGCACAGACGCCAAAGCTCAAATAGAGTTACGGCAGTGGACATATTTTGTTCGCAATCGGCTTAAAGAACGCTTTGAACACTGATCAGCTTCTTGTAGGCAATTCAGTGAGCGGCTAAATTTATGCCACGACATCGACGTCCATTCATTGCGAGGATAAAATACTGATCCGTCAACAGACCCGTGCCCGGGCCTCCCTGTGCCTTCCAGTCCCCCTGCCAGAACAGACACAGCGCAATTGGCGGAAACCAGCCATTGGTCTTGGCTTGCTGGCGATTGCCTTGATTTCGGGCTGCCAGTCGTTCAATTCGAGCAAGGATCTCGGCCTTCAGCCATCGTCCAATCCGGTCACCGTTGAAAACGTCACGCGCAACGACCGGCTGGCGCAAATCGGCGCGCAGCAGCATCCGCGCATCCTCGCCACTTATGGCGGCGAGTATAAAGACCCGAAGCTGGAGCGCATGGTCGCCAAGATCGTCGGCAATCTCACAACGGTTTCCGACAAGCCGGATCAGACCTATCGCATCACAATCCTCGACAGCCCCAACATCAATGCCTTCGCTTTGCCGGGCGGGTTTCTTTACGTAACACGCGGTTTGCTGGCGCTTGCCAACGACTCATCTGAAGTCGCAGCCGTTATCGCCCATGAAATGGGCCACGTGGTCGCCAATCACGGTATTCTTCGTCAGGAGAAAGAGGCAGAAACAGCAATTGCCGGGCGGGTCGCCACAGAAGTTCTGCACAATGAAAATGCAAGTCGTGAAGCAACCATTCGCGGCAAACTCCGCCTTGCGCAGTTCTCGCGCAATCAGGAACTGCAAGCCGACGCCATCGGCATCAAAATGATCGGTGAAGCGGGGTATGACCCGTTCGCTTCCGCACGCTTCCTGCAATCGATGGAAGCTTACACAGATTTCCGGTCTGTCTCTGGTGCCACCGATGCGAGCCTCGACTTTCTCGCAAGCCACCCTGCAACGCCACAACGCATTCAGCTGGCGCTCGGACACGCGCGCCGCATTGGCGCGCCGGGCGTTGGCACAACGGATCGCGATTCCTTCCTCAACGGCATTGATGGCCTGCTCTATGGCGATTCGCCCAATGAAGGCTATGTGCGCGAACAGACCTTCATCCATCCAAAGCTCGGCGTAACCTTTACCGCGCCGGCCGGCTTCACCATTGACAATTCGGCCAATGCCGTCATGGCCAGTGGACCGGGCGAAGTGGCAATCCGCTTTGACGGCGCATCGCTGCCTGCAGGCTCCAGCCTTACCGATTATATCAAATCGGGCTGGGTGACGGGCCTTGATGAAAGCTCAATCCGCCCCATCACGATCAACGGCCTGCCTGCGGCAACCGCGCGCGCGAGTGCGGATCGCTGGCAATTCGACATTGTGGTGATCGGTGCCAACAACAAGGTCTATCGCTTTCTGACGGCAGCGCCAAAGGGCAGCAATGCACTCATGCCTGCATCGCAAAGCGTGACACAATCCTTCCGCCTGCTTTCGGCAGCCGAGCAACAAGCCATCAAACCTTTGCGCATTCGCGTGGTGACTGTGAAGCCGGGGGATACAATGGCCAGCCTTTCAGCACGCATGCAGGGAACAACCCGCAAGCTTGAACTGTTCCGCCTGCTCAACGCCATGCCTGCGGGCGCAACTGTATCTGTGGGCGATCGCGTCAAAATCATAAGCGAGTAAGTCAATGGAAGTCATGCTTGAATCATTGCTGGCAGGCCAGATCGCCCCACTAGGACCGCGTGCCGCACCGAGCGGGATCGATAAGAAGCCTATATCGGGGCCCGTTCGCTTGCTGCGCGAAGGCCTCGAATGCGACGAGCAAGGCGACAGAAAAGTCCACGGCGGTCCCGAAAAGGCCATTCACCATTATCCGCACGATCATTATGCCCTCTGGCGCGAGGATATTGGCGACCATCCCTGTTTTGATGCGCCCGGCGCTTTTGGAGAGAACATCTCAACCACCGGACTGACCGAGCATAATGTTGCTATCGGCGACCGTTTTCGCTTGGGAACAGCTTTGGTTGAGGTGTCACAGGGCAGGCAGCCCTGCTGGAAACTCAATGCGCGCTTCGATGTACCGGACATGGCAACCCGCGTGCAAAAAACCGGACGCACCGGCTGGTATTATCGGGTTTTGGAAGAAGGTGTTGTCAGCGCTGACGACACGATAACGCGTGTCGAACGCCTTTCCCCAGAATGGACGCTGCACCGGGTTTGGCATCTTCTCTACGTCGATATGCTTAATTATGACGAACTTGCACGGATGGCCAACCTTGCGCACCTTGCCGATGGCTGGAAGCGCTATGCCATCCGCCGTCTGGAAAACCGCAAGGTCGAAGACTGGTCATCGCGCCTTGAAGGCAGCCGCGATTAGCGTATGTCTCCCCAAAGTGGGACCCGGTTTTGGGATAAAGACATCCGTAAAAAGTCTATGCCTGATAGGCTGCCATTTCATGCTGATCAAGCAGCGCCAGCTTAAGCTTTTCCATGGCGCGGCTTTCAATCTGCCGAACACGCTCTTTTGAGATTCCCAATTTTTCGCCGAGTGCTTCAAGTGTCACGCCATCATCGCCCAGACGCCGTTGTCGGATGATGTGCAATTCACGCTCGTTAAGCGCATGAAGCGCGGTGCGCAACCAACCCACACGGCGTTCCATATCAATCGTGCTTTCAACGACCTCATCCTGCAAGGGATGGTCATCGACAAGAAAATCCATACGGGTGGAGGTGCCCGATTCATCATTACCTATTGACGCCGAAAGCGAACTATCAGACCCTGAAAGTCTGCTGTCCATGACTTCGACATCACTCGCTGATACGCCAAGCTGCGTCGAGATCTGGCGGTAAATTTCTGCCTTGCTCATGGTCTCATCTTCCTGCGCAAGCTTCGAACGCAGGCGACGCAGATTGAAGAACAGCGACTTCTGAGCCGAACTCGTCCCACCGCGCACGATAGACCAGTTGCGCAGGATATAATCCTGCATGGACGCCCTTATCCACCATGATGCATAGGTGGAAAAACGAACTTCGCGCTCAGGATCAAAGCGCGCAGCCGCTTCAAGCAATCCAACATAGCCCTCCTGAATCAGATCGCTCATCGGAAGCTTGAACTTACGAAACCGTCCGGCCATCGAAATCACCAGTCGCATATGCGAGGCCGTGATGCGATGAAGTGCTTCCTGATCCTTGTTATCTTTCCAGCGGATGGCGAGGTCGCGTTCTTCTTCTCGTTCAAGATAAGGCGCTGACATCGCATTGCGGATCATCGACTGCGAGGACGCAGCAGGCGCTTGAAGACCGCACGCCGGAATCGGCAAACGAGTTGGCGGAACGATGGAGGAACTGCTCATGGATGACTGCTTCATCTGGCTCTCCTGTTCTGGCTGCGATGTTCCAGAGAAGTCTGAAACCCGAAACGGAAACGATACCAGCCCTAAAAAGGGATTAAGCAAACATTTTTCGTTCGTTCAAAACATCTTTTACAGACCTGCTCTGAGGCCAGATTGCTACGCCACAAAACAAACCCGCTCAGAGCTGGTTTGATAATAACGCAAGAAGAACCCTCCGGTTCCATCCGAAGTGCTATAAATATCTGACATTCTATGAAAATAGAGAGACAAGCCGCTTGGGCAAGTATCCACCCCCCTCTCATCAGTCCGAAAATAAGAATTATTTTTGGAAGACGCGAGGCGCACGGTGCTCTATGCAGAAAAATAAAAAGCCCCACATCAGCGGGGCTCTTTAGAAAAGAATGCAGGCGTTTATTACGCTGCTTCGACTTCATCACCGTCCACTTCACCTTCGGCATCAGCCTTGGTGCGTTTCGGGCTCTTGGCAAGATTTGCTTCGATAAGGCGAACTGCTTCCGTATCGGAAAGCTTGTTCACGGCAGCGATTTCGCGCGCCATGCGATCCAGCGCTGCTTCGTAAAGCTGACGCTCGGAATAGGACTGCTCCGGCTGATTGTCAGCACGATGCAGATCACGAACAACTTCAGAAATCATAATCAGATCGCCGGAATTGATCTTTGCATCATATTCCTGCGCGCGGCGCGACCACATGGTGCGCTTTACGCGTGCACGACCCTGCACGACTTTCAGGGCACGTTCGACATAATCGGTCTCGGACAGCTTGCGCATACCAATGCTGACAGCCTTGGCGACCGGCACCTTGAGGCGCATCTTGTCTTTTTCAAAGTCGATAACAAAAAGCTCAAGCTTATGGCCGGCAACTTCCTGGTCTTCGATCGCTACGATCTGACCAACACCATGAGCCGGGTAAACAATGGACTCGCCGGTCTTAAATCCCTGGCGGGCCGGAGTTTTTTTCTGCTGGGATGTCATACGCTCTAATACTCCCTGTTGTGCCCGGCACTACACGCCGGTTAACACATGATTTCGACCACACCCCCTTGGGAGAGGTGCGGAAGCCATTACGGTCTTGAACTGAAAGCGCTTCCCAGGCACAAATTGATTTACCGGGAAGCTCTGGTGGGGAACGTGTGCTGAAACCGCAATAATCCGTCCCGGTGCCATAAAGCCCAGTAAAAAAATATAGCCCTTTCAGAGATTAACGCATTTGCGCCACGATTTGACGTCCAGTCACCGAAATTATTGGCACAGGTTAACACAATTTTACGCAAGAATCAACAAATGGCCAAAAAAGAGGATTCCGGCCATTTTCGACATGCATAAAATCAGCTTCAACAACTCAGCAATACACGAAACTACGACAGCAAAAGTGCCAATCTGACGGATTGCTCTTGCGCTCAACCAATCCGAAAAAAGCGTCAAGCCTTTCGAACCTGTTTAGAGCGCCATGCACCCTATTGGGCACACAAAGCCGGTCTAATCACCGGAACCCGGCTCAGGCGAAAAGAACTGTTCGAGCTTGCCCGAAACGCCATCCATTTCCTTGGCTTCTGGAAGCTCATCTTTTTTCGCAGTCAGGTTTGGCCATTTCGCTGCATATTCGGCATTCAGCTCAAGCCATTTGTCGAGGCCCGGTTCGGTATCCGGGCTGATGGCTTCCGCCGGACATTCCGGCTCGCAAACGCCGCAATCGATACACTCATCGGGATTGATGACGAGCATATTCTCGCCTTCATAGAAACAGTCGACCGGACAAACCTCGACGCAGTCCGTATATTTGCAGCGAATGCAATTATCGGTCACGACATAAGTCATTGTCCAACTCCTGTTGCCTCTCCCTTGATGAAGAGTAAGCTTATCTATTCAGAACCGGCTGTTTGAACATTCAGATCGGGCACCTGAATGGTTCCGCTCCGTTCACTCCATAGACTATCCCACGGGGTGTTTTGGCGTGTGGCATGCATGCCAGTTCATGTGCTTGCGATTGCCAAGCGTGAGGTAACGATTTTATCGGTCCATGACAAGGGCCGAAACGACGCAATAACAATATGTCACGAACATCGGAAATGACATTCCAATTATGGTGCAAAAGTCGAAAAGAGCTTTTAACGTAAAGCTTTAACGCGCAATTTCTGTCGCACCCGATGGCTATCCTGCGGCATCGCGTCCGGTTTAATTTCCGCGCAGACGATCCGTTTCGCGCCGTTCTTTCTTTGTTGGACGCCCGGCACCGCTCTCACGATGTGGCTGCATCGCTCCAACGCTGTCAGATTGCGGGGCAGGTTTGGGCGTCATGTCCTGATATAGAAGTTGTGCTTCTGGGGCTGGCCCGCGCCTGTGACCGGGTGCAAGCACCTTATAGACGAGAATTTGCCGATCAAGGTTTATGGTCAGAACATCGCCGATCTTCACCGGATAGGCTGCCTGATCAATCTTGTCACGATTGACCCTGACTTTGCCGCCGACGGCGAGTTTCGCCGCCAGCGATCTTGATTTAACCACGCGTGCAAAGAACAGCCACTTGTCAATACGCTGTCTTGCAATCGCCTCAGTCGCCATCTTACTTCTTCAATTGCTCCTTAAGAGCAAGAAGCTTGGCAAAAGGCGAATCAGGATCAACACGCACCGGACGTTCTTGCTCAACGCGCTTGTTGCCCTGATGATTAGCATGATCCCGCTTAGGCTGACGCTGATCGCGGTTGCCACCATCACGCGGTTTGCCCTTGAAGCTTTCGCGTTTGTTCTGGCCACGATCCTGATTTTCACCATCATTATTACGACGGTTCTTGTCAAAACGCTTGCCACCGCCACGGTTTTCACGCGCAGCCGCGGCTTCACCAGCTTCACCACCCTGCTGCGAGCGATTCTGGCGCTGACGATTCTGATCCTGCGTGCGATTACGTCCTTCAAAGCGCCCCTGACGCCAGAGCAGAACAGGCTTGGCCTCTTCTGCTGGCGCGTCGGTTGCTTCTGTTGCGGGCTTTTCCTCCGCTGCGGCCTCAACAGAGGCAACCGGGGCAGGAACCGGCTCGGCTGCCGGAACAACAGGCTTGGCTTCGCTTACGGTGGCAGCAGGTACGGCTGGCTTAAAGACAGTATCTTCGACAACCGCCTCAGCCTGTGCCTGTGCCTTAGCAGCAAAGGCATCAAGCTCGGCAAGCTTTGCGCTCACATCAGCCGCATCAACAGCCTCATGGCGATAACCAAGGCTTTTCAGGATCTCTTCCATATCCTCAACCGTGGCGCCCAGAATAGACATCATGGCAGGGGTAACAATGAAGCGTCCGCCATCATAAGCGCCATCGGGACGTGTGCCCGAACCCGGACGCCAGGCCAGTGCCGGACGAATGAGATCGGCAAGGCGTTCCAGAATATCAATGCGCACGGCACGACGACCGAGCACGCGATACCCACCCAGACGATAGAACATTGGATCGAAAGCCGGATCAACAACCACCGATGTGCGGCCTGCGGCCAGCACATTGACCACATCGCCATAACCGGCGCGTTCGCGGCCATCATTCTTCAATGCCCAAAGCAGCGTGATCAGGCCAGCCGGAGCAGGCTTTAACAGCATGGGCATGAAAACATGATAAGCACCGAAGCGCACGCCCAGACGACGCAGTGCTGCACGCGAATCCTGATCAAGTCCGCGGACTTCCTCAGCAACATCGCGGCGCTGAAGACTGCCAAGGCCTTCAACGATCTGGAAAGCCAGACCGCGTGTCATACCGGTCAGGGCATCGGCAGCGTTAAGATCGGTCAACGGCTTGAGAACCGTTTCGATGTGATGCGCAACAAAACGCTCAATACGGGCCGCAACCTTGTCGCGTGCCGGCCCGGTCAATTGTTCGTCGGCAAAAATGATCGTGCGCGGTTTCAACACATGATCGGCTGCAACCAGCGTTGCGACCGGTGCACCGATCCAGCGCAACACGCCATCCGAACCGAGCGCAAAGTCGCCATTTGGCGCTGCGGAAAACCGCTCGGCACGGCGTTCGAACTCGGCGGCAAGCGCCTTTTGTGCAGCCGTTCTCACAGCCTTCGCGTCCGGCCCCTCGGCCTGAACGTCGGCAGTGAACCGGAATCCTTCTAGTTGCCCAACATTGTGGCCCTCGACAATTACGTCACCGGCCGGGCTGATTTCTGCTTCTAGCATGGCATTCTCTCTCAGGCGCCTCATAAGCACGCTTGTCCTGCGGTCTACAAAGCGTTTCGTCAACCTTTCATGCAGCGCATCGGACAGTCTGTCCTCAATTTCGCGCGTCTTTTCCTGCCAGTGTGTCGGATCGGCAAGCCATCCCGGCCTGTGCGACACAAAAGTCCAGGTACGGATTTGCGCCACGCGATGAGACAGAGTGTCGATTTCCCCCTCTGTATTGTCGGCGCGGCGCACCTGTTCGCTCATATAATCTTCATCAACGCTCCCTCGGCGGACCAGATCCTGATAAATGGTTGCTATGATATCGGCATGTTGTGCCGGCGCAATCTTACGATAATCGGGAAGCGCACAGGTATCCCACAAAAGTTCGATCCGCGCAGGCATCGTTGCAAGCCGCACAATGTCTTCATCTTTCGACAAATTTTCAAGCGCCTGCTGATCAACAGCAGGCAATGCCTTGGTAAGACCTTCAATCGGCGTTGGCGTTTCCAGAGAATGGCGTAAAGCGTTCAGCGATGAAAAATCAAAGCGGCTTGTTCGCCATTGCAACACTTTCACCGGATCGAATGCATGGGCTTCAACCCGCTCCACCAGTTCATCGTCCAGGGGCTGAACCTGCCCGGTGACGCCAAATGTACCATCGCGCAAATGGCGACCCGCACGACCGGCGATCTGGCCAACCTCCGCAGGCGTCAGATCACGAAACTGATAACCGTCAAATTTACGGTTCTGTGCGAAAGCCACATGATCGACATCAAGATTGAGTCCCATGCCGATGGCATCCGTTGCCACCAGAAAATCCACATCACCTGACTGATAAAGCTCGACCTGTGCGTTGCGCGTGCGAGGGCTCAGCGCGCCCATTACAACCGCTGCACCACCACGCTGGCGACGGATCAGCTCGGCAATGGCGTAAACCTCATCCGCCGAAAAGGCGACAATTGCTGAGCGGTTCGGCAGTCGGATAATCTTCTTGGAACCCGCATAAGAAAGCTGAGACAAACGCGGACGCGTCACAACAGTGATGCCCGGCAGAAGCTTTTCCAGAATGGCGCGCATGGTCCCGGCGCCCAAAAGCAGCGTTTCCTGCCGCCCACGCAGATGCAGAATGCGGTCCGTAAAAATATGCCCGCGCTCAAGATCACCGGCAAGCTGCACTTCATCAATCGCCACAAAGGGCATATCCGTGCGGCGCGGCATGGCTTCAACGGTGCACACGGAATAGCGCGAGCCGGGCGGCGTGATTTTTTCCTCGCCGGTGATCAGCGTGACATTGGCAACACCCACGCGCTCAGCCACACGATTGTAAACCTCGCGCGCCAGCAATCGCAGCGGAAGACCAATCATACCACGACCATGCGACAACATCCGTTCGATCGCCAGATGCGTCTTGCCGGTATTGGTCGGCCCCAGCACTGCAGTGACATCGCGGCCACTCACACTCAGCGGCAGATCATGGGCAGGGAGTTGGTTCATGCCAATAATAGAATTCCCGGAACAAAGGCCATACGTTGGACATGCGATAGCACTATATCACTTGAGCCGAAAGCGCTCCTGTTAAGTTTCAATCTGTGTTTTCGGCTCTGTAGTCGTTAATAAATACTCATTTTAACAAATAGAACGACTCTGGAACGAATCGGCGACGAATCGATCACAGGAGCCCATTCACCTTTTGTTCACGACAACATCTAGTGGACTATCTATCGAAAGAACCCAGATGATGAATCACCGGCATTAAGATTTGCGCCGGTGTGGGAACAAACGGCCAATCTTATTAACCTTTGTCCTTCGAGCCGTCCCATAAGGAAAGACTGAAAAGCCGCAGATTCATGAATTATCAATTATTCCTGATAGCTGGTTAAATTTTTACCGCGCAAAAGGCCATTTTCATTAACCTTCGGCTCAAAGCCGGAACGAATCGGCGACGAATCGTTGATTCACAAACTTTCCCTATTTGTTCTCACCACATATAGGGGGATTCGGGCAAAAATACCCATAGAGCGGCACCGTTTTGCCGCTCTATCTTAAGCCGAGCGCGTGTAAACGTTAATTTTTGCGCCTTTTATGGCCGCTCAACACACATGGCGACGCCCATACCGCCACCAATACACAGCGTTGCAAGACCACGTTTCGCATCGCGGCGCTTCATCTCGTAAAGCAGCGTTGTCAGCACTCGTGCACCCGATGCCCCGATGGGATGACCGATAGCAATCGCCCCGCCATTGACGTTGACGATCTCCGGGTTCAGCCCCAGATCACGCACCACAGCGCAGGATTGCGCAGCAAACGCTTCATTGGCTTCAACCAGTTCCAGATCGGCAACCGTCCAGCCTGCCTTTTCAAGCGCTTTGCGGGTTGCTGGTATAGGGCCGGTTCCCATGATCGACGGATCGACCCCGGCTGTTGCCCAGGAAACGATGCGCGCAAGCGGCTCGACACCCCGTTTTTCGGCTTCATCCGCATCCATTAGAACAAGTGCCGCCGCGCCGTCATTGATGCCCGATGCATTGCCAGCCGTGACAGTGCCTTCCTTGTCAAAGGCAGGCTTGAGCTTGCCCAGCGCCTCAATCGTTGTACCGGGACGGATATATTCATCCGCCGACACAATGGTCTCGCCTTTGCGGCTCTTCACGGCAAAGGGCACGATCTCATCATCGAAACGGCCGGCCGTCTGCGCAGCTTCGGCCTTATGCTGGGATGAAAGCGCGAACTGGTCCTGATCGTCGCGGCTAAGCTGCCACTGCTTCGCGATGTTTTCAGCGGTGATTCCCATGGGATAGCCATGGAAGGCATCCGTCAGGCCATCTTTCATCATGGTGTCCACCATTTTGAAATCGCCCATTTTCACGCCAGAACGCAGATGCGCGCAATGGGGTGCCATGGACATGGATTCCTGCCCGCCAGCCACGATAATCTTCGCATCGCCCGCCAGAATTTGCTGCATACCGAGCGCAATCGAACGCAGACCCGAACCACAAAGCTGGTTGATCGAGAAGGCAGTTGTCTCTTTCGGGCATCCGGCTGCCATCGCCGCCTGTCGTGCGGGGTTCTGCCCCTCGCCTGCCGTTAACACCTGTCCAAGAATGACCTCATCCACATCCGCAGCCACCACGCCTGCGCGCTCAAGCGCCGCCTTGATCGCGCTCGCACCCAGTTCGTGTGCGGCCACGTTAGCAAAGGCTCCATTGAAGGCCCCCACCGCAGTACGGGCGGCACTGGCAATAATAACGACTTTTTGGCTATGCGATGCGGTCATTCTTTCCTCCTTTAAAAATTGACCACAGAGAAAAACCAAAACGGCTTCTTTTGCAAGCTCCACCCTTTCTGTTCGTTTCACATCTTTGCTCAAAACGATCAGCAGTTTCTCCAGAACACATGAAAGTTTTTCTTACACGCCATTCGACAGTCGTTAAATTAGACCCACAAAAAATAAAGGAGATATCTATGTCCCAGCTGACTCTCGATAAGGCCAACGCAATCATTGCCGCCGCCTTTGCCAAGGCAGCAGAATTGCATTTAAAGCCCATCGTCGTCTCCGTTCTTGATGCAGGCGGACATCTCAAGGCCTTTCAGCGTCAGGATGGCACTTCGATTCTCCGCTTCGAAATCGCTTCGGGCAAAGCCTTTGGTGCCCTGTCGGTGGGGGCGGGATCACGCTGGCTCCACAATCAGGCGAAAGACCGCCCACATTTCCTTGAGGGGCTGTCAGGCGTGTCAGGCGGGAAAATCATAGCCGTTCCCGGCGGCGTTCTTATCAAAGATGCGCAGAATGAAATTGTCGGCGCTGTCGGCATTTCAGGCGACACATCTGACAATGATGAAGCTGCTGCCGTGGCAGGCATCACGGGCGCAGGTTTTGCGGCGGATGCAGGCTGAGTTCTTTTGCTTGAGATCGCATCCTTCATCGGCTCTCAAGCAAAGTAAGTGATCTTCGGCTCAATTGTCCGAAAATCCCCAAAAGAAAACGCCGCTTCCGGCAACCGGAAACGGCGTTTTTGAAATCCATCTTCAGCTGCAATGCAGCTTAAAGACTATTCCTTAGCTTCGAGGACCTGACGGCCACGATACATACCGCTCTTCAGATCGATATGATGTGGACGACGAAGTTCGCCCGAGTTCTTGTCCTCGACGTAAGTCGGGGCCTTGAGTGCGTCTGCCGAGCGGCGCATGCCGCGCTTCGACGGAGACGTTTTGCGTTTAGGTACTGCCATGGATTCAGCTCCACTGATCGATCAATAAACGTCCGGCACAGCCCCGAGGAGCCTGTCACATCGGACAAAATTCCGGAAAGTCACGTGCCTATACACGCTCTTGTGGCATTTGACCAGCCAGAGTCTTATCTTTTTTCCAAGCGGCGCACTTATTGTACGCAAGTGACGTAAGGCCCTGCTCTGGATGCGCGCCCGGCAATAATGCGTGCGATACGCTGCATGTTGCGCGTGGGTTTCGCTGGATTGCGCAAAGCAGGATTGGGCAACGTTACAGCCAGCAAAGCAGATTGTTGCGCCGTCAAACGTGATGCCGGGCGCTTGAAATAGCGCTGTGCGGCGGCCTCGATTCCATAGATGCCTGGACCCCACTCGGCAATATTGAGATAAATCTCCATAATCCGCCGTTTTGACAGCACGCTATCTGCGACCAGCGCCAAGGGAAACTCTAGTCCTTTGCGAATATAAGATCGACCATTCCACAGGAACAAATTCTTCACAGTCTGCATGGTGATGGTCGATGCGCCACGGCTTGGCCCGCCATCTGTGGCGTCATCCAGAACGAGACTGAGCTGGTGCCAGTCCACGCCACCATGGCTGCAAAATTGCCCGTCTTCGGCCATCATCACGGAATTTATCAAAACGGGTGCCACATCTTCGATACTGACCCATTGCCGATCCACGTCCTCAAACAGAATGTAATCCTTCACCATCAAGGTGGAAACAGGCCGCACGAAAGGAACCGAATAGACGAGGATCAGAAAAAGCGGCAGGATCGCAAGCGCAATCAAAATCTTGAGCATAAGGGCAATTCTGCCACCCCAAACAGGATCAGCCAAGTAATTGCGACCATCTTTGCTCTTGAGAATGATTTTTGCCACTTCCACCGCCCGTTCATTCCGATTTAAGCGACATAAACTATTCCTTAACAATAATGAACCTGATTCCATAATCGATCGCAGCATTTCGAAGGTCGGATTAAGCGTTTTGTGGCTCTTAATCCTCCCTTTGATGACCGCTTGATGAAAAAGCCTGTGCTGATCACTGTGCCCAGTTGACCAAATCAGCGCTTTCGTCCATCCCCTTTAGGCATGGAAAACGTGTCTGTCGATTTTGCTCAATCCCTGAATCTGCGCGCGCTCGAAGTCGAGACAATGCTGGTCGGGCTTCTGGATCTTCGTTTGCGCAGTGGCGAAGTGGCGCGCCCCGAGCGACTGTTAGCCGCCATGCGCCATGGCGTGCTGAATGGCGGCAAACGCCTGCGCCCCTTCCTGGTTATCGAAAGTGCGTCCCTGTTCGGCCAGCATGGCGATGCGGTTCTGCGCGTGGCATCCGCGCTAGAGTGCATTCATTGTTATTCGCTCGTCCACGACGATCTTCCGGCAATGGACAATGACGATATGCGGCGCGGCCAGCCGACCGTGCACAAGGCTTTTGATGAGGCCGCAGCGATTCTCGCAGGTGACAGCCTGCTGACCTATGCTTTTGATATCGTCGCTTCCGACGAAACCAACCTGCCGGCCGGGATACGCATCGAACTGGTCGCAGCGTTAGCGCGCGCGTCAGGCATTGGCGGCATGGCGGGTGGTCAGGCGCTTGATCTGATGGCAGAAAATAGCAAGCCGGATGAGGCAGGCATTATCACATTACAGGCCATGAAAACCGGCGCGCTCATTCGTTTTGCCTGTGAAGCCGGTGCGATTATTGCAGGTGCATCGCGCGAAGACCGTGAACGCATGGCCGAATTTGGCTCAGCCATCGGCCTCGCCTTCCAGCTTGCAGACGATCTTCTCGACGTGACCGCAGACGCAGCCTCCATGGGCAAGGCAACCGGCAAAGATGCGGCGGCAGGCAAAGCCACACTTGTTGCGCTCCATGGCATCGACTGGACACGCAAGCAGCTCTCCGGTCTGGTTGCTCAGGCGGAAAGCCTGCTTGAACCATTTGGTGACGATGCTCTCATTCTCAAACAGGCCGCACGCTTCATCGCAGAACGGCAGAGCTGATCAGCTCGCTTTTCTATTGGCCAGCCCGAAACGGTTTTCGATATAATCGGCAACCATCTTCTGGAAATCAGCAGCAATCTCAGGTCCGCGCAACGTCGTAACCTTCTTGCCATCGACAAAGACCGGTGCGGACGGCGTTTCGCCCGTACCGGGAAGCGAAATGCCAATGTCGGCATGTTTCGATTCGCCCGGGCCATTGACGATGCAGCCCATGACCGCGACCGAAAGCGCTTCCACACCCGGATACTTCTCACGCCAGACAGGCATCGAACGACGAATATCGTCCTGAATGTTCTGCGCCAGTTCCTGAAACACGGTTGACGTCGTGCGACCGCAACCCGGACATGCCGCAACAATCGGAATGAACTGACGAAAGCCCATCGTCTGCAAGAGTTCCTGTGCCACCTGCACTTCACGCGTGCGGTCACCGCCCGGCTCTGGCGTCAGCGAAATGCGGATCGTATCGCCAATACCCTGTTGAAGCAGGATGCCCATGGCAGCCGAAGAAGCGACAACACCCTTGGTTCCCATGCCCGCCTCCGTGAGGCCCAAATGCAGTGCATGATCGGAGCGCTGCGCAAGCATCGTGTAAACGGCGATCAGATCCTGCACCTGACTGACCTTTGCCGACAGAATGATCTTGTCGCGGCTCAAACCGATCTCTTCTGCAAGATTTGCCGAAATCAGCGCCGACTGCACAATGGCTTCGCGCATAACTTCCTGCGCGCTCAATGGTGCACCTTCCGCCTGATTGCGATCCATCAGCGTGGTCAGCAATTCCTGATCGAGCGAACCCCAGTTCACACCGATACGCACAGGCTTGTCATAACGGATCGCCATTTCGACGATATCGGCGAACTGCTTATCTTTCTTGTCCTTGAAACCGACATTGCCCGGATTGATGCGATATTTTGCGAGCGCTTCTGCGCAGGCTGGATGATCGGCAAGCAGCTTATGGCCGATATAATGGAAGTCACCGACCAGCGGCACATTCATGCCAAGGCGTTCAAGGCGCTCACGAATTTTTGGAACAGCAGCAGCCGATTCGTCACGATCAACCGTTATGCGCACAATCTCCGACCCTGCGCGATGCAAAGCTGCAACCTGCGCAACAGTGCCATCAATATCCGCCGTATCGGTATTGGTCATCGACTGCACGACAACAGGTTCGCTGCCGCCAACGATAACACCGCCAACGCTGACACCAACGGAGTGGCGACGGGGAAATGGATGCGAAAAATAGCTGACGGTCTCGGAAGACATTGTGCTCTGTTCTTTTATCCTGCAGCCATTGCAAGGACTGCTTTTTAGTACGGGCCTGCTTTCAGGTGGCGTAGCACGGCGCAATTGTCAACGCCTGACCACCTTGCTTTGTTGTTATATAATCACTTGCAGACGCCTTGTCCCTTTATAATTATAGCACTGCGCGTCAGGAGGAAACGACACATGCCAAATAAGAATGCCCGCAAAACCGCTATCATCACCGGCTCCAATTCCGGCATCGGGCTTGGCATTACTCACGCATTGGCAGGTGCCGGGCACAATGTTGTGATCAATTCCTTCACAGATCGCCAGGAAGACCACGATCTGGCTGCAACAATCGCCAAAGAACATGGCGTAAACGTGATCTATATGAGCGCCGATATGTCAAAGGCGGGTGATTGCCGGACACTGATTGAAAAGAGCGTGGAGGCCTTCGGGAGTGCCGACATCCTCGTCAACAATGCCGGCATCCAGCATGTGGCCCCCGTCGAAGAGTTCCCGACAGAGCAATGGGACCGCATCATTGCGATCAACCTGACCTCGGCATTCCACACATCAGCAGCAGCAATTCCCCATATGAAAAAGTTCGGCTGGGGCCGCATCATCAATATCGCTTCGGCGCATGGACTTGTCGCATCGCCATTCAAATCAGCCTATGTCGCAGCCAAACACGGCATTGTCGGCTTCACAAAAACGCTGGCACTTGAACTTGCGACTGCCAAGATCACTGCCAATTCCATCTGCCCCGGCTATGTGCTGACCCCGCTTGTCGAAGCGCAGATACCCGATCAGATGAAAGCCCATAATATGGATCGGGAAACGGTCATCCGCGAAGTGATGCTCGATAAACAGCCGACGAAGGAGTTCGTCACCACCGCTCAGATCGGCGCGCTTGCGGCCTTCCTTACAACGGACGCCGCAGCACAGATTAACGGCGCCGCCCTGCCAGTCGAAGGCGGCTGGACCGCTGAATGAAATCAGTGCGAACTGTCCGCATATTTTGCCAGCCCTGAGAAGGCAAGCACCACCAGCAACAGCACAGGCAGCGACAGGAACACCACGCTGAAACCGCTATGCTTGGCGACAAAGCCGATCAGCGAAGGTGCAACCAGCATACCGGAATAGCCAAGGGTCGTGGCAATCGACAGGCCCACACTTGGATTGACACCCGGTATGTTGCCACCAATGGAGAAGGCAATCGGTACCATGTTGGAAATGCCGATACCGCAAATGGCAAAACCAAAGATCACCGCATAAGGGTGGCTCGACAGGCCGACAATGACCATGCCGACAATCGCAATCGACGTGCAGAAACGCAGCGTATTAATCGCACCGAAACGGTCACGGACAATATCGCCTGCAAAGCGCATGATCGCCATGGTCATGGAGAAAGCGGCAAAACCAAAACCGGCAACCGTGACTGACGCCCCCAGTTCATCACGCAGATAATATGCACCCCAATCCAGAATTGCGCCTTCCGGGATCATCGAGAACAGAGCGATAATGCCGACCAGCCATGGCAGCGCATTGCGTGGCAGCACCAGCTTTTGCTTTTCGCCGCTTGGGTGATGAAATTTATCCGCAACAATCGAAGGCCATGCGAAGACAAGCAATCCCGCCGCCACAAGGGTTGCAATCAGCGCATGGACCGTTGAACCGACATGGGCGATGAGAAAGCCGCCGGTTGCAGCACCGATCAAACCGCCAAGGCTCCAGAAAGCATGGCAGGACGACATGATGGCGCGGCGCATTTTCTTCTCAACCGCGACCGCATTGGCATTCATCACAACATCCATCGCGCCGATTGTGCCGCCAAAGTAAAGCATGGCAATCACAGCGGTCACGACATTGGGCACAAGCGCGATGATCAGCAGTGTTGGAATGACGCCAATCGCAAACAGCTTCACCACAGCGCCCGATCCGCGATGCGCCGACAATGCGCCAGCCACCGGCATCATCGAAAGAGAGCCAATGCCAAAGACAAGGATCATCAGGCCCATGCCACTGGTATCAAGCCCAAGACGAGCCGCAAATTCGGGAATTTTCGGTGCCCAGCCACCAAAAATATACCCATTCATCAGAAAGAGCAGCGCCACTGCGATGCGCTCTCTGGTCACGATTGGCGCACGCTCATTCAACGCATCGTTTCGTCCGGCAGCCTGTTCCATGATGTCCTCAGTCACGCCCTTCTACAGCGTGTATAACCGTCATGCCCGCAGCCCGATAAGGCGCAAGCACGTCTTCATTTGCATCTTGTTCGACAGCCATAACATTGACCGCCTCAATGGATATGACATCGTGCGCAGCAACAGTGCCAAGCTTGTCGCTGGTGATTGCCAGCACCACCTTGCGGCTACGTCCGGCAATAACCCGCTTGAATTCCGCATCTTCCAGATGCAGCGCTGTGATACCGATCTCTGCCGCTATACCGCAGGCACCAAGCACACAAAGATCAGGCCGCACCAGTTCCGCATCACGCAAAGCGCGCACACCGACCGCCGCACTCACACGGCGATCAATCGGACCGCCAATCATCACCACGTCGATCTTGTCTGACTTGAGGACGATGGCAGCAATGGACGGCGTGTTGGTGACAACCGTAATCACTTCACCCCGATCAGCGAGCAGACGCGCAAGTGCCAAATTGGTTGACGAGGAATCCAGAAACACCGTCATGTTCGGCTCGATCAGAGCGGCCAGCGTGGCAGCAAGGGCCGTCTTGGCTTCCGGTCTTTCTGTATCGCGCTCCGCAAGCGGTGCATAAGACGGCGCCGCCTTTAGCGCACCACCATAAACACGCTTGCAAAGCCCCGCTGCCGCCATTTCGCGAAGGTCACGGCGGATCGTGTCCTCCGAAACCCCAAAAGACTCCGCAAGCTCACTCGCCAATACGCGCCCGGACTGATCAAGCAGTGCGCGAATTTGCGCCTGTCTTTCGTCGAGTAATAGCTCTGTCATCGCTCGTTCCTATCACCGCGCACAAACATGCATAAATCGGTAAAAACGTGCATAACAGATTTTTATGACCGCGCAAGCAAAAGAAAATGCCGCACCCCTTACAGAGCGCGGCATCTCAACATTTACGGAAATGAAGCAGAATTATTCTGCGAAGACGATCAGCAAATCCTTCGCATCGATCTGCTCGCCGGGGCGCACAAGCACTTCGGCAATCGAACCGTCGCGCTCAGCGCGCAGAGCCGTTTCCATCTTCATGGCTTCAATGGAAAGCAGCACATCACCTGCCTTCACATTCTGGCCCTGAGAGACCGCAACCGTTGACACTACACCGGGCATCGGCGCGCCAACATGCTTGTCATTGCCGAGTTCCGCCTTGCGCTTCACACCACCCGATGCACCCTTGGCGCGGTTTGGCACCTTGACGCGGCGCGGCTGACCGTTAAGCTCGAAAAATACAGTGACCATGCCCTTCTCGTCGGTCTCAGACATGGCCTGATTGACGATTACAAGGGTCTTACCCCGTTCGAGATCAACGAAGACTTCTTCTTCCGGCTTCAAGCCGTAGAAATAAACCGGCGTTGGCAGAACACTTGTCGGACCATAGTTTTCCTGCGCCGCCGCATAGTCGGTGAAGACCTTTGGATACATCAGGTAGGAAGCAAATTCCTGATCCGTGATCTCGCGACCAATCGTTTCCTCAATCGACTTGCGTTCGGCATCAAGGTCAGCGGCTGGAAGCAGAGAACCCGGACGCACCGTGAACGGCTTTTCGTCTTTCAGAACTTTCTTCTGGAGCGTTTCAGGCCAACCCGATGGCGGCTGACCAAGATCGCCGCGCATCATCGACACAACGGAGTCCGGGAAGGCAATGTCCTTATCCGGGTTTTCAACATCGGCAACGGTCAGGTCCTGAGAGACCATCATCAGCGCCATATCACCCACCACCTTGGAGGATGGCGTGACTTTGACAATATCACCAAACATCCGGTTCACATCGGCATAGGCCTGTGCCACTTCATGCCAGCGGGTCTCTAAACCCAGCGAACGCGCCTGTTCTTTGAGGTTGGTGAACTGGCCGCCCGGCATTTCGTGAAGATAGACTTCCGAAGCCGGACCCTTAAGGTCGCTTTCAAAGGCCGCGTACTGATTGCGCACGGCTTCCCAATAAAACGAAATGCGGCGGATCGTTTCCGTATCAAGGCCCGGATCGCGTTCCGAACCATGCAGCGCTTCGACAATCGAGCCAAGACATGGCTGCGATGTATTGCCGGAGAAGGCATCCATGGCCGCATCCACCGCATCGACACCGGCATCGACCGCTGCAAGTACCGTTGCTGCCGAAATACCCGACGTATCATGTGTGTGGAAATGGATCGGCAGATCGGTTTCCTCACGCAGCGCCTTGAACAACACGCGTGCTGCCGCAGGCTTCAACAGACCCGCCATATCCTTGAGAGCAATGATATGTGCGCCAGCCTTTTCAACCTGCTTGGCGAGATCGACATAATATTTAAGGTCGTATTTGGCGCGTTCCGGATTGAGAATATCGCCCGTATAGCAGATGGCCGCTTCGCAGAGCTTGTTTTCTTCCAGCACCGCATCCATCGATACGCGCATGTTCTCAACCCAGTTGAGACTGTCGAACACGCGGAACAGGTCCATGCCGCCACGTGCTGCTTCGCGCACGAAATATTTGACCACATTGTCCGGATAGGACTTGTAGCCAACGCCGTTGGCACCGCGCAGCAGCATTTGCAGCAGGATATTCGGCGCACCTTCGCGCACCATTGCCAGACGTTCCCACGGATCTTCCGTGAGGAAGCGCATCGACACATCAAAAGTCGCACCGCCCCAGCATTCCAGTGAGAACAGGTTTGGCAGCGCCTGCGCATAGGCATTGGCCACCCGCGCAATGTCATAGGTACGCACGCGTGTTGCCAGCAATGACTGATGACCGTCACGCATGGTCGTGTCAGTCATCAGAACGCGCTTTTCATTGCGCATCCATTCAGCAAACTTCTGAGGCCCAAGCTTGTCGAGCAACTGCTTGGTGCCATCCGCGACCGGTCGATCACCAAACCATGGCACTATAGGCTTTGCAGCATCACGCTGAGGCTCCGCACGGCCCTTGGTTTCCGGGTGCCCGTTGACGGTCACGTCAGCAACATAGGTCAAAAGCTTGGTCGCACGATCCTGACGCTTCATGTGCGTGAACAACTCAGGCGTCGTATCAATAAAGCGCGTCGTATAATCATTCGACTGGAATTTCGGATGATTGATAATCGCTTCCACGAAAGTGAGGTTCGTTGCAACACCACGAATACGGAATTCGCGAAGCGCACGGTCCATACGGCGGATCGCTTCAATCGGGGTTGCGCCTGATGCCGTCACCTTAACCAGTAGCGGATCATAATAACGCGTGATCACCGCGCCCGAATAGGCCGTGCCGCCATCCAATCGAATGCCGAAACCCGATGCCGAGCGATAGGCCTGAATGCGTCCATAATCGGGAACGAAGTTGTGCTCGGGATCTTCGGTGGTAATGCGGCACTGAAGCGCATGACCGTTGAGGCGAATATCCTTCTGTTCGGGAACGCCGGATTGAGGCGTTCCGATCGCGTAACCTTCCAGAATATGAATCTGTGCTTTGACGATGTCGATACCCGTCACTTCTTCCGTGACCGTGTGCTCAACCTGAATACGCGGGTTCACTTCGATGAAGTAAAACGCGCCGGTATCGGCATCCATCAGGAATTCGACCGTGCCTGCACCGATATAATCGGTGGCATGGGCGATTTTGAGACCATAACCCGCCAGTTCCTGACGCTGCGCGTCATTGAGGTAGGGTGCAGGTGCGCGCTCAACCACTTTCTGATTGCGGCGCTGGATCGAGCAATCGCGCTCATAAAGATGGACCGCATTGCCATGCGTATCACCCAGAATCTGCACTTCGACGTGGCGCGCACGCTCAACAAGTTTTTCGAGATAGACTTCATCCTTGCCGAACGCAGCCTTGGCTTCGCGCTTGGCTTCCGTCACTTCGCGATCAAGGTCTTCCTCAGCACGGATTGCCCGCATACCGCGGCCACCACCACCCCATGATGCCTTCAGCATCAGCGGATAACCGATTTCAGCCGCAAGCCTCTTTACTTCTTCAATATTATCCGGCAGCGGATCGGTTGCAGGCACAACCGGAACGCCAATCTCGATTGCGAGATTACGCGCAGCAACCTTGTTGCCAAGACGGCGCATGGTTTCCGGCTTCGGACCAATGAAGATGATACCGTTCTGCGCACAAGCTTCAGCAAATTCAGGACTTTCCGACAAAAGACCATAGCCCGGATGGATTGCATCGGCACCCGAAAGCTTAGCCACACGAATGACTTCATCAATCGACAGATAGCTTTCAATTGGTCCAAGATCACGCGCCAGATGCGGCCCGCGACCGACCTGATAGCTCTCATCCGCTTTAAAGCGATGCAGTGAGAGTTTATCTTCCTCTGCCCATATAGCCACCGTTTTTATGCCAAGTTCATTGGCTGCACGGAACACGCGGATAGCGATTTCGGAACGGTTGGCAACCAGAATTTTACGGATGGACAAGGCAGAACTCCCACACTGCAATGATCGATATGGCTTTGATTAGCCTGCAATGTAAGCAAGCGCAAACAAACTGTGCAACATGAATAGAAAAACAAAATGCCCGGCTAAAAGCCGGGCATTGTGATGAAATTTCAGTCAATTTATGCTAATATATGAGGCAGACTTACTTCTGGAAGTAATTATACTTGCCATCATCACCCTTGCGCCATTCGAACATGACATAAGGCGACAAGTTCGGATCACCCTTGTCATCATAAGACAAATCACCAAGCACCGTCTTGAAAGGACCTTTACCCTTCAATGCGGCAGCCACTTCCTGCGGATCATTGTTTCCAGCGGCATTGGCAGCATCAACCAGCGACTGAACACCTGCGTAAGCGTAGAAAGTGTAAGCCTCAGGCTCAAAGCCCTTGTCACGGAACGCCTTGATGAGATCGGCATTGGCTGCATCATCACGCGGATCTGGGCCAAAAGTGTTCAGAACACCCGCAACCGCATCGCCTGCAATGGACGCCAATTCGTTGGAGACGATGCCGTCACCCGAAATAAACTGAGCCTTCAAGTCCTGATCAGCCATCTGGCGGATGATGAGTGCCGCTTCCGGGTGCATACCACCCCAATAGACAGCAGTGATTCCAGCAGCTTTCATCTTGGAAATCAGTGCCGAGAAATCCTTGTCGCCCTGATTGACACCTTCATAAAGCGTTTCTTCCTTGCCATTGGCATTGAGCGACTTCTTGGTTTCATCAGCCAGACCCTGACCATAAGGCGTCTTGTCGTGCAGAATGGCGACTTTGCCGTCTTTGTAATTGTCAGCAATGTATTTGCCAGCAACGATGCCCTGCTGATCATCCCGGCGGCAGGTGCGGAATGTGTTCCACAAGTCGCGCTCGGTGAAGGTTGGGTTCGTCGTTCCTGGCGCGATCATCAGCACGCCATTTTCGGCATAAATGTCCGATGTCGGAATGCTGACGCCGGAATTGAAATGGCCGATCACAAACTGCACACCGTCACCAACGAATTTATTGGCGACAGAAATCCCTTGACGCGGATCGGCTGCATCATCGCCGTAAACAATCGTGATCTGCTCGCCATTCATGCCACCCTTGGCATTGGCTTCCGCAACAGCAGCTTCAACGCCGCGCTTGATCTGATCGCCATAGGCTGCCTGACCACCGGTTAACGGTGCTCCAACCCCCAGCAGCACATCGGCAAAAGATGCGCCCCCCATTGCCATCAGTGCAGAAAGGCATACGCCGCAGAATAACGACTTCTTCATTTCAACTACTCCCATTTCAAACGTTCTCCGAACAAAATTGCGGAAACGCCAACTCCACCAGAAGAGATTATTCAAGCGGGGCGACACCCATCGCCCCTCCTCCATGGCTCGAACTGCCCACCGTGTTTTACGCCAAACAATATCGTCAGGTTAGGTAAAATGACTTAAGACAGTCTTGTCTACCCATTATATTACCTAAATATGATGTTTTTTTCGCATGACTTAATGCAGCTACAGATTCCATAAAATAAAAATGCCCGACACATGGCCGGGCATTCTTTGGCTTTGCGCAATATTACTGTAAAAAATTACTGCTGAACGTAAGTATATTTCCCGTCAGCACCCTTTTCCCACTTATACATAACGTAACCTGGAAGCTTCGGATCACCCTTCTCGTCATAAGACAGATCACCAAGCACTGTAGGGAACGGGCCTTTTTCCTTCAGAGCCTTGGCAACTTCCTGTGGGTCATTGCTGCCGGCAGCCTTTGCTGCCCCCGCAAGCGACTGCACCGCCGCATAGGAGTAGAGGGTATAGGCTTCTGGCTCAAAGCCTGCATCGCGGAACTTCTTAACGAGTTCAGCATTTGCCGGGGCATTGCGCGGATCTGGGCCGAACGTGTTCAGCGTGCCTGCAACGGCATCGCCTGCAATCGAAGCGAGCTCGTTGGAGACGATACCATCGCCTGAAATGAACTGGACCTTCAGACCCTGATCGGCGAGCTGACGGATGATGAGACCGGCTTCGGCATGCAGACCACCCCAATAAAGAACGGTGACACCCTGCTGCTTAAGCTTGGCGATCAGCGCTGAGAAATCTTTCTCACCCACATTCACGCCTTCATAGACGGTTTCTTTGACGCCCAGTTCGTTCAGCTTCTTCTTGGTTTCATCGGCAAGGCCCTGACCATAAGGGGTCTTGTCGTGAATGATAGCAATCTTGCCATCCTTGAAGTTGTCGAAGATGTACTGCCCGGCAACAATGCCCTGCTGATCATCACGGCCGCATGTACGGAACGTGTTCCACAGACCGCGCTCCGTATAGACCGGGTTGGTTGCAGCTGGCGAAATTTCGAGAATGCCGTTTTCAGCATAAACATCAGAAGCCGGGATCGAAACGCCCGAGTTGAAGTGACCGATGACATATTTCACACCGTCAGCAGCAAACTTGTTGGCAACCGAAATACCCTGCTTGGGATCCGACACGTCGTCGCCAAGCGTGATCGTGATCTTTTCGCCATTGAGGCCACCGGCATCATTGATTTCTTTGATTGCAGCCTCGGCACCTTTTTGAATCTGCGCGCCATAAACAGCATTCGGACCAGTCAGCGGTGCGCCAATGCCCAACAGCACATCTGCCCAAGCCGAGCCACTAAAAGCCATCACCGCTGCAAGAGCAACGCCTGAAAAAAGCGATTTCTTCATTACTTGAACTCCCGATTATAGTTACCCCTAAACGATGTTTTTACATCGCCTTATTGTCTTGCTGATCACCCAGCAATATCTACGCTGAATTCTATCCGTTCAACGTGATCTTTTAGGGAAGCTCCGCTGCAAGCGCCTTGTTTTAAACACGTCTCCCAAAATCGGTTCCCACGTTTGGAAGACATAGATTTGCAGCGAAGCTTCGAATTATTTTGCCTTCCAGCTCAAAGGCGAAGCTTTTTCGTAGAGCCAGTTATATTGGCGCACCATCTGCTTGGTTCGGGTAAACCGGAATCCGATCGTCCCAATGATGATCAGCACGATCAGGTCAACCAGATAATAATGCAGCGAAAGCAGCGTGCCCTCAAACAAGGCATAGTGAATGAAGCGAACCGCTGCCGCCAATGGGATAAGATAGAGCAGAAGATGCGGATAAGTCCGCCACGTCTGCGCACAGGCCCGTCCTGTCATCCAGGCAGCCCAACCGCCCAAAAGGCACGTGATGAGAAAAAACAGCCAGAACGACGGTTCTTCGTAGAGAATTCCCTGCATGTTTTCCTCCTTAATGCCTTCCGCCTTCAAGATAGGCTGCACGCACTTCCGGGTCAGCCAAGAGTTCGCGACCAGCGCCGCTCATGGTGATTGATCCATTGACCATCACATAACCGCGATCAGCAAGTTTCAGCGCACCAAAAGCATTCTGCTCGACGAGAAAGACCGTCAACCCCTGCGTGCGGTTGAGTTCCTTGATCGCTTCAAAAATCTGCTTGACGATCAATGGTGCAAGGCCAAGGGAAGGCTCATCGAGAAGCAGAAGTTTCGGACGCGCCATCAGCGCGCGCGCAATTGCCAGCATCTGCTGCTCGCCGCCTGAAAGGGTGCCGCCACGCTGCGTGATGCGTTCCTTGAGACGCGGGAACAAATCAAACATCAGCGCAACATCTTCTTCGAAATATTGCTGATTATCGAGACTTGCCCCCATCTGCAGGTTTTCAAGAACCGTCATACGCGGGAAAATGCGACGACCTTCCGGCGACTGTGCAATACGCAGCTTTGCAATCTCATGCGGCGGCAAAGACGTGATGTCCTTGCCCCCAAAGAGAATACGGCCCGTCCGCGCCCGTGGGGAGCCGAAAATCGTCATCATCAGCGTGGACTTGCCAGCACCATTCGCACCGATGAGTGCAACGATCTCCCCCTCATTGACCGTCAGATCAATACCCTTGAGAGCACAGATATTGCCGTAATAGGTCTCAACCTTCTCAACAGCGAGAAGCGGTTGTTTGGTCTGCATGGTTTCAGCCGTCATTATTCGCTTCCCTTCTTAGGCTTCGCCGGAGCTTGAGGCGCTTTGGCAGCTTTTACGGGTGCGCTCTTGTGACTTGTGGGAACATCGCCAGCTTCAACACGCTTTGAAAACTCGGTTGCTTTGCCTGCGGCAAGCTGGGCCGCCTGTCCAACCCAGTCCTCACGCGCAATGCGCCCATCAAATTCGAGATAGGTTTCAACTTCAACGATGTGGCTTTCAGTCCACGCGGCAATCTGATCAAAATGATAGATACCGTGCTCGTTCAGTTTCTTCTCATTGACTTCACCAATACCCTTGATGAACGTGAGATTATCGGGCCGACCATCGCGAGCAGCAGCCAGTCCGCCTGCAAAACGCACGGGCTCCTCGATCTTTTCTTCCTCGATTGCCTCTTCGGCAAGTTGCGTTGCAATGAAATCAGCCGGATCGCCAGTGCCCGGCTTGTCGGCCACTTCGATCAGATCAGCAATTTCATCATCGTCCACACCGAGATAGGCGGCAATAACGCGCGGATCATTCTTGACGTGTTCCGGCGAACCGTCAGAGATCTTGGTGCCATATTCAAGCACAATAACATGGTCGGAAATTTCCATCACCACCGACATGTCATGCTCAATCAGCAAGATCGACGTGCCCGTTTCCTTGCGAATATCAAGCAGCAGCTTGTTCAGCTCTGCCGATTCACGCGGATTAAGACCAGCCGCAGGCTCATCAAGGCAAAGAATTTCCGGCTCGGTGCACATGGCACGCGCAATTTCCAGACGGCGCTGATCGCCATAAGGCAGATCACCAGCCGGATCATCCGCACGATCAATGAGGCTGATCTTCTCAAGCCAGTAGCGCGCTTTCTCAATCGCTTCCTTCGCAGCCTTCCTGTAGGTCGGAAAACCAAGCAGACCAAGGATCGTATAGCCCGACGAGCGCATCAGCGTGTTGTGCTGTGCAACAAGCAGGTTTTCGAGAACCGTCAAGCCCGAGAACAGACGAATATTCTGGAAGGTACGCGCAACACGCGCATCCTGCGTGATCTTGAAATCAGGCAAGCGCTCTAGAAGGAATTTCTCGCCGGTATTCCGGTTCATTGTGAGCATACCGCCGGTCGGCTTGTAAAACCCGGTAATGCAGTTAAAGACCGTGGTCTTGCCAGCACCATTGGGGCCGATGATCGCCGTGATGTCGCCGCGCTTTACATTAAAGCTCAGATCATTGATCGCGACGAGACCACCAAAGCGCATCGACAGATGCTCAACTGTAAGAATGGTATCTTTCGAACCATTGCCAGCCATAATTTTTGTCTCCGCCATCAGCCGTGCCCTTCCTTGGTAAAGGCACCCGACACCATCTTCTTCTCGTTCAGGAATGCACTTGGTTCGCGGCTTCCAACAAATCCGCGCGGCTTCCAGACCATGACAACCACCATGGCAAGACCGAAGATCAGCATACGATAGAGTTCAGGGGTGAAGTTTGGACCGAAAATGGCTTTCAGGAAGCCCATTTCGCGCAGGATTTCTGTACCACCAATCATCGCAATCGCCGCAATGGCAATCCCGACGAGCGATCCCATGCCCCCCAGAACCACGATAGCCAGAATAACGGCCGATTCGAGGAACACAAAGGATTCAGGACTTACAAACCCCTGACGCGCCGCAAAGAACGAACCGGCAAAACCACCAAACATAGCCCCTGTCGCAAAGGCGGTAAGCTTGGTCGTGGTGGTGTTGATGCCGAGCGAGCGGCAGGCGATTTCATCCTCACGCAGCGCTTCCCATGCACGACCAACCGGCATGCGGCGCAGACGGATCGTCACCAGTGCCGTGATGAGCGCCAAAATGAGAATGATATAGTAAAGGAAGAATTTGTAATGAGCTGCCGAGAAGGTCAGGCCATAATAGGCGGCAAAGCCGTCCTTGCCCGCATTGAACTGCAGACCGAAGAACGTCGCCTTGGCAATGCCCGAAATACCGAAGGTCCCTTTGGTAAGGTCCGTCCAGTTTATCAGCACAAGTCGGATGATTTCACCAAATGCCAGCGTCACAATGGCCAGATAATCGCCGCGCAGGCGCAAAACCGGGAAGCCCAGGATAACACCCCAGGTCGCAGCCAACAGTCCCGCGATTGGCAGAAGAACCCAGAACGACCAACCAAAATAGGCAGACAAAATGGCGTATGAGTAAGCGCCAACTGCATAGAAAGCGACATAGCCGAGATCAAGCAGACCTGCGAGACCAACAACGATGTTAAGCCCCCATGCAAGCATCACATAAATGAGGATCTGCACACCGAAATTATCGACCCATTTCAGCGACCCCTGCCAGCCCACAAGAGCAACGATCAGGATCGGATAGGCAAAGAGGAATGCAACACCAAAATGCGAAAAGTGCCTGCGGAAGAAAGATGGCGCTTCCGCTGCAACCGAAGCGCGGCTGGCCTTTTCAAACTTGCGTGCCTGAAGCCAGGGCTGCAGGAATGCGATAAAGGCAAAACGTCCCACAGCCGCGATTGCAACAAGCGTTGCAAGTGCGCCCCAGCGCTCCGTCAGTACCAGCTCATTGCTGATGTTCTGGTCGGTTTTGAAACCGACAATGAGAACGAAAAGCCCAAACGCCAGAATACCGGCAATGAACCCTTCACGAATGGCCCGGACAAAAAGGGAATCCGGGCGTGAACCTGTTTGTACGGCCATGATTACACCTTTTCGACTTCAGGTCGGCCAAGAATGCCGGACGGCATGAAGATGAGGACGATGGCAAGGATCGAAAACGCGGCAACATCCTTGTAATCGATCGAGAAATATGCGGACCAAAGCGCTTCAATGAGACCGATCAGCAGACCGCCAACCACCGCACCCGGCAACGACCCAATCCCGCCCAGAACCGCCGCGGTGAAAGCCTTGACGCCGGGGATAAACCCGTCAGCAAAGGAAATAACGCCGTAGAAGGAGAGATAAAGCGTACCCGCAACAGCCGCCAGCATGGCACCCATGACAAAGGTCAGTGAGATCACCCGGTCAACATTGATGCCAAGCAACGCTGCCATCTTGCGGTCCTGCTCACACGCACGCTGCGCACGCCCCAGAGAGGTCCGATTGACGATATACCAGAAAATCGTCAACAACACCGCGGTCACCACGATAACCACGATCTGCTTGAGCGAGACAGTCACATCGGTTCCAAAGAGGCTGTATGAGCCGTTCAGCAACTGCGGAACCGGCTTGTTGCGCGGCCCTTGTGTCACCTGAACAAAGTTGGACAATGCAATTGACATACCGATCGCTGTGATCAGCGGCGCCAGTCGAAACGACCCACGCAGAGGCCGGTAAGCCGCCCGCTCAATCGTCCAGCTCCAGAGCCCTGTCAGAACCATTGCAACGACCATCATCAAAAGCAACATGAGCGCTATTGGCAGCGCACCTATGAACGTTGTGATGATCAGAAAAACAATCAGCGCCATGAAAGCGCCGAGCATAAACACATCGCCGTGAGCAAAGTTGATCATGCCGATAATGCCGTAGACCATCGTGTAACCGATGGCGATCAGGCCATAAATCGATCCGAGCGCAAGCCCGTTGATCACTTGCTGGAAGAAATATTCCATCGAGAAGCCACCCATTTAACTCTACCCGGTATTATTGCCGCATCATTATTTCGTGCGGCTTCGTTTTATTCCCGGATAATTACACCTAACGGCTGTATTAAGGATTGCAAGCCCCTTTTGTCTCAGACAAAAGACTAATGACTTACTTCCTCCACAAACTAGTTATGTCCCCTATGAAGTACCCTGTATATATATTTTTCTCCTATTAAGAGGCCAGTATTCCACATTTTTCCCGAGACGTCTCAGACAAAAAATAGGGAGTTTCTCCCTATTTTTGCCTGCCGTACCGGTTTTACGCAACCGTGAATCCGTGTGCGAAGGGATCACGATCATCAATGAAGATCGTATTATAGCCTGTCATGCGTGCCCAACCGGCGATTGAAGGGATGATTCCCTGCTTTCCAGCCACCTCCACAGCACGCTCAACTCGCCCATGAAACAGCGATCCGATAATGGATTCGTGCACGAAATCGTCGCCCGGCTTCAGCTTTCCCTTGGCCGCAAGCTGTGCCATGCGCGCGGAAGTGCCTGTACCGCAAGGGGAACGGTCAATGGCCTTCTCCCCGTAGAAAACGGCATTGCGGGCATGGGCTTCCGGCTGAGTCGGCTTGCCTGTCCACAAAATATGGGTCAGACGATTGATGTCGGGCAATTCAGGGTGCTGGAACTTATATTTCTCATTCAGGCGTTCGCGCAGCACCGGGCTCCACGCAATAAGCTGCAACGCGGAATAATCTTTCATGTCGGTATAATTTTCTTGCGCCTCGACAATCGCATAGAAATTTCCACCATAGGCAACATCGACCTTGATCGGCCCAAGGTCCGGACATTCCACTTCAAGACCTTCTGCATAAAGGAAGGCCGGAACATTGGTCAGACGCACACGGTCGACATATTGTCCGTTTTGCTCATATTCGATTGCAACCAGACCTGCCGGTGTTTCAAGATTGAGCTTACCCGGCGTCTTTGGCGTCACCAGCCCCTGCTCAATCGCCATAGTAACCGTGCCAATCGTGCCATGACCACACATCGGCAGGCAGCCCGATGTTTCAATGAAGAGCACCGCGACATCGCAATCGGCGCGTGTTGGCGGGTAAAGGATTGAGCCGGACATCATGTCGTGGCCGCGCGGCTCAAACATGAGGCCCGTGCGGATCCAATCATACTCGCGCAAGAAATGTGCGCGCTTTTCCATCATGTTGGCACCAACGAGGTTGGGGCCGCCGCCCGCAACCAGACGCACTGGATTGCCGCATGTATGTCCGTCGACGCAGAAAAAGGAATGTCTTGCCATGATGGTCAGTTCCGAAAACGTTGTGGCTTGAAAGGTTCTATATCGATTGCTGGCGCAGTGCCGGTGATCAAATCACATATGATACGTCCTGTCGCCGCCGATTGTGTAAGTCCCAAATGTCCGTGGCCAAAGCCATAGTAAATATTCCCGCCTGCTGATGCGCGGCCGATAACCGGCATAGAATCGGGCATGGACGGACGATAGCCCATCCATTGCCGCCCGCCTTCGGTCTTCAAGCCCGGCAAAAACATCGCAGCTTTTTTGAGCATGGCGGCAGAGCGCGCGTAATTGGGCGGCAGATCAAGGCCACCGAACTCGACGGCCCCACCGACCCGTAGCCCCGTTGCCATCGGGCTGATAACAAAACCATGTCCAGGGAAGGTCAGTTGCCGCTTCACATCGAAGCTACCAACCGGCAATGTCGTATTATAGCCGCGCTCCGTATCGAGCGGCACCAGATCGCCAAAACCTTTTGCGAGGTCTTTCGACCATGCACCGGCCATCAGAACGAGATGCGTGGCATCAATCTGCATCGCATTGTCGAGGCGCACAACCGCGCCCCCATTTTCAGCCTGCGCGCTTGCCACAGAAGCTTTGAGAAAACGCGCACCCTTTGTTTCGGCATAGGCCCAGATCGCCTGACCGAAAAGCTTGGGATCACTGACATTCTTCCAGCCCGGAACAAAGGTGCCTGCGACAAAGCGCGGATCAAGCCCCGGCTGCAACGCTTTCAAGCGCTCGCCGCGCACATGCTCATAGGCAATCCCGGCCTTTGCCTTTGCATCCCAGCCCGCCTGGGACGCAGCAAGCTCGCCTTCGCTTTCATAAAGCTCCAGATTGCCAGCTTCCTGCAAACGGTCCCGCAAGCCTGCCCTATCAATCAATCCCAGCATCTCGCTTTGCGCAAGTTGCATCATATTGCCCTGCGCAACGGTCGTTTTTTCCAGCGCCTGCGCGCTGCTCGCCCGCCAGAAGCGATAAAGCCATGGGATCATTTTTGGAAAATAAGACGCGCGGATCGTGAATGGTCCAAGCGGGTCCATCAACCAACCCGGAACCTTGCCCATAACGCCTTTGGAGGCCATCGGCAGAATATCAGAAAAGGCCAGCGCTGCCGCATTGCCGGAACTCGTTTCCTCGCAAATGCCGCTTCGGTCAATCACCAGAACATCGCGACCAGCCTCGGCCAGCAGGGCAGCCGTTGCCACGCCAACAATGCCGCCACCGATGATGACAATATCATACCGCCGCTTCGAATCAGAGTTCATAAATGCACGGCTCCCAACCAGTATTCATCTAAGCTGACACCTGTGATGCATTTTCATAGCGCTCACATGGATCGTCTAACCATTTTTTGGAATGACTCCATGTCAAAAGCTCGCTATCGATGATCATCGCGCAAGCGTGGCGTTCTGCTTAGTGTGCGATGTCACAGCGTCAATTGTTGATATATCAGAGATATATCTATAGGATTAATTTGTGTCAATTCCCATCGGTACAAGGCTTAGATCTGCATGGAACATGCAAGTGTCGGCGAGAAAAACATGAAAAGCAGCACAGCTCTGATCGACAGCTGGGGTAACGAAAGCCTTGCTGAACAGGCTTATCGCGTGCTGGAACGCCTGATCGTTACACTGGAACTGGAGCCCGGCTCGATCGTTAACGAGCGCACGCTGATTGAAATGACGAATATGGGGCGCACTCCGATCCGTGAAGCCATCCAGCGGCTGGCATGGGAGGGACTGGTTGAAGTTCGGCCACGCTCCGGCATCGCGATTGCACAGATTGATCCGAAAGATTTCGGTAAAGTTCTGGATGCGCGCGAAGGCGTCGAGCGGGTGCTGGCACGTGATGCTGCACGCTTTGGCAGCGCACGCGATTATGAGCGGCTGAAAGCTGCCGCCGATGCGATGCGTCAGGCCGTACCATCAGAAGACGTGTCGCTGTTTCTGGATGCTGACAAGGCATTTGATATCGTGCTGGGCAGCGCCGCCGGCAATCATTATGCTGCGCGTGTTGCAGCGCCGCTGCAAACCCATAGCCGCAGGTTCTGGTTCAGACTGCGGCCTTCAACCGGGATAACCGGCTCTGCCAAGGCCCATGCGGAACTGATCGAAGCGATTATTTCCCGCGAACCTGAACGGGCAAGCGATACGGCCAGCAAACTGATGGAATATTTGCGCACACTCGCGCCTTGAGCGTCGTGCAATCGTACTCGCGCATCCCGAAAAGTGTGAAACGGTTTTCGGACAAAAATGCTGGTTAAAGCAAAGCATGAGAGCGTTGATCTGGTCCAATCAGATCGACACGCGCTCTAATGCGCATTGTTCATCGAATCCGACATCTTGCGCATCACGTTGAGCGCAGTGCTCAACTCTTCATCGCTGACGCCTTCGAGCAAATCGGCGCGCACGTCACCAGCAAGCTTGACCACCTCTTCGGCAAGACGCTTGCCTTGTTCCGTCATCACAATCCGCTTCGCCCGACGATCACCATCGACGGCCCGCCGTTCAACAAAGGCCTGCCGCTCCAGCCCATCAATCAGACGAACCATGGTTGCGTTTTCAATCTCAAGAACCTCTGCCAGTTCCTTCTGATAGAGACCTTCCTGTTCTATCAGCGTCAACAACGTGCGTGCGCGTGCCAGTGTAAGGCCGCGTTCCTTTACGCGAGCATCAAACACAGTACGAAGTCTGCGATTAACCTTGGTCATCGCATCAATCATGTCTGCACTGAGATCCGCTCTGTTCATAACGACTACCTTATATTAGCGAGCTAACAATTATTGATGGGATAAATTGGCAACTCAATATTTTCAAGCGGTCTTTTGATTCTCACGCAAGCGTGATGGACATAAAACATGGTCCAGCCAGCCCCATGTATGGGTCGGTAAAAGTATGTTTCAAATAAAAAAAAGCGGGCCAAAACCCGCTCTTTCAAATTCTGTCTTAATGGGAAGCCGTAGCCTGACCTTTTCAGGCCGGAAGCACCTGCCCCTGAAGCGTCATCAGCTGATGCAGAAAAACTTCTGCCTTCGTGCGATGTTCGTTCGTCGCGGCATCTTCGATATGCTTGCGCGCAAGGTCAATACGCTTCTGAATATCAGCAGAATCGATGTCATCAACATGGATTGCCGATTCGGCCAGAACTGTGCAGCCCTGCGGCGTAATGTCGGCAAAGCCGCCAAAAACCACATAAGAATCAGATTTGCCGTCGCTCTGCTTCACCGAAACGACACCCGGCATGATCGTCGTCATCAGCGGCGAATGTCCTGCAAGAGCCGTCAGGTAGCCTTCGCTGCCCGGAATGACGACTTCCGTCACCTCAGCCGAAAGCAGGAGGCGTTCTGGCGACACGAGTTCGAATTGGAAAGCTTGAGCCATGGTTCTCACTTAAATTTCTGGAGCCTGATCCCGAAAAAATCCGTTTCGGTCAATGATCACACTCAAACAAATGAACAGGCATTTTCGGCGGACCAACAAGCCCGCCGAAAACTCAATTCATTAAGCGGCTTCAGCAGCCAGCTTCTTTGCCTTTTCGATCGCTTCTTCAATCGAGCCAACCATGTAGAAGGCTGGTTCTGGAAGATGATCGTATTCACCGGCGCAAAGACCCTTAAAGCCCTTGATGGTGTCTTCGAGCGCAACGAGCTTACCTGGCGAACCGGTGAACACTTCAGCAACGAAGAACGGCTGCGACAGGAAGCGTTCGATCTTACGAGCGCGCGCAACGGTCAGCTTGTCTTCTTCCGACAGTTCGTCCATGCCGAGGATGGCGATGATGTCCTGAAGAGCCTTGTAACGCTGCAGGATTGCCTGAACCTGACGGGCAACTGCATAATGCTCTTCACCAACGATCATTGGATCGAGCATACGCGACGTTGATTCCAGAGGATCCACAGCCGGGTAAATACCCTTTTCAGCGATCGAACGGTTCAGCGTTGTGGTCGCATCCAGGTGGGCGAACGAGGTTGCTGGTGCAGGGTCGGTCAAGTCGTCGGCAGGAACGTAAATAGCCTGAACCGAGGTAATCGAACCCTTGGTCGTCGTGGTGATGCGTTCCTGCATCTGGCCCATGTCGGTTGCCAGCGTTGGCTGATAACCCACAGCGGATGGAATACGGCCCAGAAGTGCCGAAAGTTCCGAACCAGCCTGCGTGAAGCGGAAGATGTTGTCCACGAAGAACAGAACGTCCTGGCCCTTGTCACGGAAGTTTTCAGCAACCGTCAGACCCGACAGAGCAACGCGTGCACGCGCACCCGGAGGCTCGTTCATCTGACCGTAAACGAGTGCGGCCTTGGAGCCTTCACCGCCACCGAGCTTGTTCACGCCCGATTCGATCATTTCGTGGTAAAGGTCGTTACCTTCACGGGTACGTTCACCAACGCCTGCGAATACCGAGTAACCGCCGTGCGCCTTAGCAACGTTGTTGATCAGTTCCATGATGAGAACGGTCTTGCCAACGCCCGCACCGCCGAACAGACCAATCTTACCACCCTTTGCGTAAGGCGCGAGAAGGTCAACAACCTTGATGCCCGTTACGAGGATTTCAGCTTCGGTCGACTGTTCGATATATGCTGGCGCTTCCTGGTGGATCGCACGACGCGCAGTGGTCTTGATCGGACCGGCTTCGTCAACTGGCTCACCGATAACGTTCATGATGCGGCCGAGCGTTTCTTCGCCAACCGGAACCATGATCGGGTTGCCCGTGTCGCGCACTTCATGACCGCGGACCAGACCTTCGGTCGAGTCCATAGCGATGGTGCGAACAGTGTTTTCGCCCAGATGCTGTGCAACTTCAAGAACCAGACGGCTGCCGAGGTTGTCGGTTTCCAGAGCGTTAAGAATCAGCGGGAGCTGACCGTCTTCGAACTGTACGTCGACAACAGCGCCGATAACCTGAGTGATCTTGCCTACTGCGCCGGCCTTTGCAGCCTTTGGAGCTGCTTCAGACTTGGCAGCGGCTGTCTTTGCCGGAGCCTTCTTGGCTGGAGCTTTTGCCGCTGCTGGCTTCGCTTCGGCCGCGGCGGTAGTTTTCGGGGTCGCTGCTTTTGCCATCGATCCTTTACCTTCCGTTAGCATGATCCCGAAAAGTTGCAGACTTTTCGGGGAATATCATGCGATGAACCTTAACTCTAAAGCGCTTCCGCGCCCGAAATGATTTCGATCAGTTCCTTGGTGATCTGAGCCTGACGCTGACGGTTATACGTGATCGACAACTTGTTGATCATGTCACCGGCATTGCGCGTCGCATTATCCATTGCGCTCATCTTCGCGCCCATTTCGCCCGCCACATTTTCCAGCAGAGCGCGGAAAATCTGGACCGAAATATTGCGTGGGATCAGCGTGCTCAGGATCGCCGCAGGATCAGGTTCGTACTCATAAACCGCACCGCCAGCCGTATCCGCCTGCTCAGCACTTCCAGCCGAAGCCGGAATAATCTGCTGCGCGGTCGGAATCTGTGCGATCACCGACTTGAACTCGGAATAGAACAGCGTGCAGACGTCAAACTCGCCCTTTTCAAACAGCTCGATCACTTTCTGGCCGATCTGATCGGCGTGAACGAAAGCGAGTTGCTTGACTTCGCGCAAATTGACATGGTCGATGATCAGCGAGGCGAATTCACGACGCAGAATATCTGCGCCCTTTTTACCAACAGTGATGATCTTAACCGTCTTGCCTTCAGCGAGGAGCTTACGAGCATGATCGCGCGCCAGACGTGCGATCTGCGAGTTGAAACCGCCGCAAAGGCCGCGTTCTGCAGTCGCGACGACGAGCAGATGCACGTCGTCCTTACCCGTACCCGCCATCAGTGCCGGTGCGTCTTCGCCGCTCACGTTCTGCGCGATATTAGCGAGGACGGCACCCATGCGCTGCGAGTAAGGCCGTGCGGCCTCCGCAGCTTCCTGGGCACGGCGCAGCTTCGCCGCGGCGACCATCTGCATCGCCTTGGTGATTTTCTGCGTCGCCTTGACCGAGGCGATACGGTTTCTCAGATCCTTTAGTGAAGGCATCCGTTCATCCCGTCACAAAATTCAAGCAAAAGACTTGGCGAACGCGTCAACCGCTGCCTTGAGATTTGCTTTGATGTTGTCGGTGAGTGCCTTTTCGTCGCGGATCGCATCGAGAACATCTTTGTGCTCGGTGCGCAGCGAAGAAAGAAGACCTGCTTCAAACTTGCCAACCTGGTCAACGGCAATCTTATCGAGATAGCCATTCACACCAGCGTAAATCACGGCAACCTGTTCTTCCGTCTTGAGCGGGGAGAACTGTGGCTGCTTGAGAAGTTCTGTCAGGCGTGCACCGCGGTTAAGCAAACGCTGTGTCGAAGCATCAAGATCCGAACCGAACTGAGCAAACGCTGCCATTTCACGATACTGGGCGAGTTCACCCTTAATCGAACCGGCAACCTGCTTCATGGCCTTGATCTGAGCGGACGAACCAACGCGCGAAACCGACAGACCGACGTTAACAGCCGGACGGATACCCTGATAGAACAGGTTGGTTTCGAGGAAGATCTGGCCGTCGGTGATCGAGATCACGTTGGTCGGAATAAACGCGGAAACGTCGTTACCCTGCGTTTCGATGACTGGCAGAGCCGTCAGCGAACCAGCGCCGTTTTCGTCGTTGAGCTTTGCAGCGCGTTCAAGAAGACGCGAATGCAGATAGAAAACGTCGCCTGGGTAAGCTTCACGGCCCGGAGGACGACGAAGCAGAAGCGACATCTGACGATAAGCAACGGCCTGCTTGGACAGATCGTCATAGCCGATCAGAGCATGCTGGCCATTGTCACGGAAATATTCACCGATCGCGCAGCCTGCGAATGGTGCAAGGTACTGCATCGGAGCCGGATCGGAAGCGGTAGCCGCGATCACGACAGAATATTCAAGAGCGCCGCGTTCTTCGAGAACCTTAACGAACTGAGCAACAGTCGAACGCTTCTGGCCGATAGCAACGTAAACGCAATAAAGCTTTTCTTTGTCAGGGCCGTTGTCGTGGATTGGCTTCTGGTTCAGGAAGGTATCAAGAATGATTGCGGTCTTGCCGGTCTGACGGTCACCAATGACCAGCTCGCGCTGACCACGACCAACAGGGATCAGAGCATCAACAGCCTTGAGACCGGTCGACATTGGCTCATGAACCGACTTGCGCGGGATGATGCCCGGTGCCTTGACGTCGACGCGGCGACGCTCAGTAGCAACAATTGGGCCCTTGCCGTCGATTGGATTGCCGAGAGCATCGACAACGCGGCCGAGCAGGCCCGGACCGACTGGAACGTCAACGATCGCGCCGGTACGCTTGACGACGTCGCCTTCCTTGATGTCACGGTCGGCACCGAAAATAACCACACCGACATTGTCGGTTTCAAGGTTAAGCGCCATGCCGCGAATACCACCGGGGAATTCGACCATTTCGCCAGCCTGAACATTGTCCAGACCGTAAACGCGGGCGATACCGTCGCCGACGGACAGAACCTGACCGACTTCGGAGACCTCAGCCTCCTTGCCGAAGTTCTTGATTTGCTCTTTCAGGATAGCGGAAATTTCCGCGGCGCGGATGTCCATCAGCCGACCTCTTTCAGTGCAAGCTTGAGAGAAGAAAGTTTAGTGCGAAGGGACGTGTCGATCTGACGCGAACCCATTTTGACGATAAGACCGCCGAGGATCGACGGATCGACGGTGACATTGATCGTCACGTCCTTGCCGGCCACGCCCTTCAGCGTTGCCTTCAATTCGTTCTGCTGAGCTGTGGTCAGCTCATGTGCAGAAATAACATCTGCGGAAACTTCACCGCGATGTTCGGCTGCAATCTCACGGAAAGCGGCGATGATGCCCGGCAGCGTAAACAGGCGACGATTGGACGCCACGACGCGCAGGAAATTGCCGACCAGACCCTTGATGCCAGCCTTGTCAGCAATCGCGCCGATGGCGTGAAGCTGGTCTTCAGCATTGAAGACCGGGCTGGAAATCAGACGCTTCAGGTCTTCGCTTCCGCTCAGAAGCGCCTCGAAACGGCCAAGATCTTTTTCCACAGCAGCAACGGAATTCGCATCGAGCGCGAGCTCAAATAACGATCCGGCGTAGCGCTGTGCGACACCTGAAATGAGCGAAGACGTTTCTGCCACGAACAACCTGCTCTCTACGTTGAAACCATCTTTTTGGGAGTTCAGCAGGACCGATTGGCCCAAGCAGATGATTTTATTGAATGTTTCCGGGGAACCCCTGACGCGCGAGCGCGACAACACCGAAATGTGATTGCCGTCTAGCATAGACGAACCGGACTCGCAACACGCGAATCCCGCAGTTTTGTGTAAGTTTTGCCGCAGTTTTAGCTCAGAAAAGCACGAGGCATGCCCGCTCATACAGCGCAGAGCACTTTAGCGCAGCAATCCGACTTCATCTCACAAGGCCGAAAGCATAGAGCAAGGCCCCAGCAGCCAGCGCAAATTCGATGACAGCGGCAATGATATTATAGAAACTGCCGCCTTTATCCGACATCATCGAAATGAAGCGGCCGAACAGCGCAAATCCCCACACGGCCCCCAGCACAACCCATAAAAATGGCTGTGCAAAAATAAGACAACCAAGCCCTATTCCCAGATAGGGGCCCGCCAGAACCGCACGAATGGAGCTATAGGCTTCCGGGCGCGCATTGATCGGCTGAAGCCTGAGCAGCTTCATCGTGATGCCGGGCGCAAACAGCATAACAATGCCTGCCAAAGCCGTGACGACCGCAGCACTCCATGCGAGCCATTCGCCCGTTGTCGCGGGAAGATAGAATTCCATTGCGTTTCAACCTCTTCGTTTCCAGCCCTATAGCGAAAAACCCAACGGGTTTCCATAGCCCCGGTTTTTACAAAAAGCTTTGCGGATCAATATCCACCTGCACGCGGACAGACCCGCGTTCTTTGGGAGCTGCGGCCAGCAATGCCCGAATAAACCCTTGAATATCCGCCCTTTTTGTCCCGTGAACAAGGATGCGGAACCGATGTCTGCCGCGCACCAGTGCAAGCGGCGCTTCCGCCGGTCCAAGCACCGAAACCTCTTGAGAATGCGGTGCTGCACGACGAAGCGCGCGCGCATGATTTTCGGCATCAGGCCGGTTATCGGCAGAAATAATCAGCGCCGCAAGCCTCCCAAAGGGCGGCAGGGCACTGCGTTCACGCTCTTCGATTTCACGCGCATAAAATGCGTCCGAATCACCGCTGACGATAGCGCGCATCACCGGATGATCAGGCTGATAGGTCTGAAGCAGACCAAGACTTTTGCGACCTGTTCGCCCTGCACGGCCTGTCACCTGATTGAGCAACTGGAAAGTGCGTTCGGCTGCACGCGGATCGCCATTGGCAAGGCCAAGATCGGCATCCACCACGCCCACCAGCGTCATATTGGGGAAATTATGCCCCTTGGCCACGAGCTGCGTGCCGATGACGATATCCGCCTCGCCCTTGGCAATCGCATCCAGTTCTAGCCGAAGACGCTTCACACCACCCGCCATATCCGACGAAAGAACAATGATTCGCGCATCCGGGAAGGTTGCAGCCACTTCCTCGGCAATGCGTTCAACACCCGGTCCACATGCAACCAGATGATCCAGCGTGCCGCATTCCGGGCAGGCTTCCGGAACCGGCTCATGATAGCCGCATTGATGGCACATCAACTGTCCGCGAAAGCGGTGCTCGACCAGCCAGCTTGAACATTGCGGACACTGAAAGCGATGACCGCACACCCGGCAAAGCGTCAGCGGTGCATAGCCGCGCCTGTTGAGAAACAGCAGTGCCTGCTCGCCGCGCTCCACCGTTTTCCCCACAGCCTCAGTCAAGGCTGGCGACAAAAACCGTCCCGGCGGCGGCGGAGAGCGCCGCATATCAATGGTCTTGAGTGTCGGAAGTGCCGCTTCCGCATAGCGGCCATAGAGCTTGATTCGCTTATAGCGCCCCTGATCGGCATTCACCTGACTTTCGATAGAAGGTGTCGCCGATGCCAATATCACCGGAAAGCCGCCAATATGGCCACGCACGACAGCCATATCGCGTGCATTATAGAAAACGCGATCTTCCTGCTTGTAAGCCGGATCGTGCTCTTCATCGACCACAATCAGCCCAAGCTCTTTGAACGGCAAAAACAAAGCCGAGCGCGCACCCGCAACAACACGCACCGTCCCTTCAGCAACCTGCCGCCAGACGCGTTCCCGTGTGCGTGGTGCCAGATCGGAATGCCATTCGGCAGGCTTTGAACCAAACCGATCATGGAACCGGTCGAGAAACTGCTGTGTCAGCGCGATTTCCGGCAGCAGAATCAGCACCTGCCTGCCCATCTCCAACGCTTTTGCCACGGCTTCGAAATAGACTTCCGTCTTGCCCGAACCGGTCACACCATCGAGCAGTGAGACCGAAAAAGCGTTTTCTTCAACCGATTCCGCCAGCATTTCTGCAGCAGCCTGTTGGTCCTCTGACAGAGTGGCCCGCGCATAATCAGGATCAGGTGTCGCAACGACCGCAGGCGGCGGAAGCATCACGTCCTCAAACACGCCCTGCATTTTCAAACCGTCCACAACGCTCAGCGAAACACCGGCTGCATGGGCCAGCCCGGAGCGCGTCCATGCCAAGCCATCGCGTGCCAGTTCCATCACCCGGGCACGGGCATCCGTCATGCGTTCCGGCGCATGACCACAATAGCGAACGCCCGGCACTTTGGGCTCTGGATCAAAGGCTGCGGGCGCACGAAGCACCATACGCGCCACCATTCCGGGCGGCGAAAGCGTATAATCCGCAGCCCAGCGCATGAAGCGCAACATATGCGCATCCACGGGTGGGCAATCGAAAACTTCCGAAATTGCACGCAGCTTTTTGGCATCAACCGCATCGGTCGCGCCATCACAAACAATGCCCGCAACCTCACGCGGCCCCAAAGGCACACGCACGATGGAGCCGGGCTGGACCTGCATTCCTTCCGGCACCATATAAGAATATGGACGCTCAGCGGGCATAGGTACGAGTACAGGCACCACGCTTCGGGTGGGCTGTGCAAAAAGGTTTAAAATATCGTGCGAATCTTTCGACATGATTGCGTGACCTTGGCGCGGCTTTGCGCTAAAGAAAAGCCACCTTGCTGGATTTAAATCAATTTAAATCCCCTAACCCGCGCCCATTATGGAGGAATTCTGTTATGAAGTTTTTCGTCGACACTGCGGACGTCAAGGAAATCCGCGAACTCAATGACCTTGGTCTGGTTGATGGTGTGACCACCAATCCTTCGCTGATCCTCAAATCCGGCCGCGACATCATCGAAGTCACCAAGGAAATCTGCTCTTTCGTCAAGGGTCCGGTTTCGGCTGAAGTTGCTGCGACCGAATATGAGCAGATCATGAAGGAAGCTGCCGTCATTGCCAAAATTGCAGACAATATCTGCATCAAGCTGCCATTGACGCTCGACGGCCTCAAGGCTTGTAAGGCACTGACATCCGATGGTCACAAGACCAACGTAACGCTCTGCTTCTCAGCCAATCAGGCTCTGCTCGCAGCAAAAGCTGGCGCGACCTTCGTATCGCCATTCATCGGTCGTCTTGACGACACCGGCATCAACGGCATGGAACTGATTGCTGAAATCCGTACCATCTTCGACAACTACGATTTCCGCACTGAAATTCTCGCTGCTTCGGTTCGCACCGTAAACCACGTCAAGGAAGCAGCCCTTATCGGCGCCGACGTCGTTACCGCGCCTCCGGCAACGCTCAAGGCACTCGTCAAGCACCCACTGACCGACAAGGGCCTTGAAGCTTTCCTCGCCGACTGGGCGAAGACCGGCCAGAAAATCGCTTAATCAGCACGCTGACTAGAATGTAAAAACGGCGGATCATTGATCCGCCGTTTTTGTTTGTCTCAACAAAAAAGCGGCACAGAATGCGCCGCCTTTTCAAACTCGATCAAGCTGAACACCTCAGAGCTTCGACATCTGCATGGCGATCGCCAGATAAATCTGCTCGGCCAGTTCTTCCGCCGCACGCTTGGTCGCATCGCGTTCAGCACGCAGATTGGCGAATTCCTGACGCGGACGGTCAAACGAGGCGCCGACCGTGCGGGTGCCGGATTTCAGCGGTTTGCCATCCTTATCGAACAAAACGAAATTCGAAGTCGCATTGACCGTACCAGCCGAAGGACGGCCCGTGCGGTCCGTTCGATCACCAACATCGACACTCACGAAAGATGTAACCGATTTGCTTAAGCCCAGACGCAGCTTGTAGTTCGGATTGGCAGGCTCACCAGCACCGCCGGAAAGCAGGAAGATCAGCCGATTACGAACCTGAACACCGTAAATGCTGTTTTCAGGATCGACCGAAATCGATGCGAGCTTCGCGCGCATATCCGGCGTCACACTGCCGCCAATCGTACTGCCTGCACTGCCACCGCCCGAATAGAGCGGCTGCACCGTACAGCCAGCAAGAAGAACTACGGCTCCGATGGCCACAATCGCCACACGGAGATTCTGAAAAGCGGAAATCAAGCGATCAGGCAACGACATTGACGATCCTTTGTGGCACCACGATGATCTTCTTCGGCGAGCCCCCTTCGAGCGCGGCCTTGACAAAATCAAGTTCGAGCACCGCCTGCTGGATTGTAGCTTGATCAGCGTCGCGCGCGATTGTCAAATCCCCACGCTTCTTACCGTTGATCTGAACCGGCATAACGATCTCGTTTTCCACGATCAAAGCGGCATCGAACTGCGGCCAAGGTGCACGGGCAACCAGCGTTTCCCGACCAGCAATCTTGCCACCAAGCTCTATGGCGCACTGTTCGGCCAGATGCGGCATCATTGGGGCGAGCATCATGATCAGCATTTCAGTTGCTTCACGCACTGCCGCCTTCAGCTCATCGTCCGCTTTACCGGCTGCAACCTGCTGCAATGGTGCTGCAAGCGCATTGACCAATTCATAAAGACGGGCAACAGCGCGGTTGAAGGCGAGTTTTTCAATGTCGTCACCGACGGCCTGAACGGCCTTGTGAGCAGCCTTGGATACGGCAATTGCATCACCCTGCGTGCCTGCCTTGGGTGCCACATCCTTCAAGCCGACAGCGGCTTCCGAAACCAGACGCCAGACGCGCTGCACAAAACGATGCGCACCTTCGGCACCCGCTTCCGTCCAGATAACGTCGCGTTCCGGCGGACTGTCGGACAGCATGAACCACCGCGCAGTATCGGCACCATAAGACGAGATAATGTCGTCGGGATCGACCACATTCTTCTTCGACTTCGACATTTTTTCGATCGAACCGATTTCAACCGGAGCACCGCTGTCGAGCATGGTGGCCGTGCGTTTACCGTCTGATTCTTCAATACGAATATCGGCCGGTGCAACCCACTGACCATTGGCCTTGTAGGTTTCATGCACAACCATGCCCTGCGTGAACAGACCCTTGAATGGCTCTTCAATGCCAACATGACCCGCCACTTTCATGGCGCGGGTGAAAAAGCGCGAATAAAGCAGATGCAAAATCGCATGCTCAACACCGCCAATATACTGATCAACCGGCAACCAGTGATCGGCAATTGCGCGGTCGGTCGGCTCATTTTCCCAAGGGGCTGTAAAGCGCGTGTAATACCAGGACGAATCAACAAACGTATCCATCGTGTCGGTCTCACGACGGGCTTCGCCACCGCATTTCGGGCACTTCACATGACGCCATGTTGCATGACGATCGAGCGGATTGCCCGGACGATCGAACTCAACATCATCCGGCAGCTTGACCGGCAAATCGGCGCGCGGCACCGGATTAACGCCACAGCTTTCGCAATGGATCATCGGGATCGGGCAACCCCAGTAACGCTGGCGCGAAATACCCCAATCGCGCAGACGGAACTGAACTTTGCGTTCAGCCTGTGGGCGGCCATCGAACTCGGTCTTTTCCAGACGTTCCGCCACTTCGTTAAACGCTGCTTCCGGCGTCATACCGTCGAGGAAGCGTGAATTCACCATCACGCCATCATCGGTATAAGCCGTGTCGCCGATAACAAAACTCGCCGCATCTTCGCCCTTTGGGAGAACGACAGGCGTCACCTTCAAACCATATTTGTTGGCGAAATCCAGATCGCGCTGATCATGGCCGGGGCAGCCGAAAATCGCACCCGTTCCATAGTCCATCAGCACGAAGTTTGCGACGTAAACCGGCAGTTCCCAATTCTCGTCAAACGGGTGCTTAACCTTGATGCCAGTGTCGAAGCCCTTCTTTTCAGCGGTTTCAAGCGCTGCAACAGAGGTGCCCGTGCGTCGGCATTCATCTGCAAACTCAGCCAGATTGGCATTGGTTTCCGCGAGCTTTTTGGCCAGCGGATGATCGGCAGCAATCGCCACAAAGGATGCACCAAACAGCGTATCCGGGCGGGTGGTGTAAACTTCCACTTCCGAGAAACCGGACGGCGCAGTCTTGCTATCCAGCGCGAAGCGAACCTGCAGGCCTTCCGACTTGCCGATCCAGTTCTTCTGCATGACGCGGACTTTTTCCGGCCACTGGTCAAGCGTATCAAGACCAGCCAGCAGATCTTCGCTGAAATCGGTGATCTTGAAGAACCACTGCGTCAGCTCGCGCTGTTCTACCAGCGCACCGGAACGCCAGCCACGACCATCCACAACCTGCTCATTGGCAAGCACGGTGTTGTCAACCGGATCCCAGTTGACCTTGGACGTCTTGCGCGTCACCAGACCTTTTTCAAACAGATCGATGAACAGCATCTGCTGACGATGGTAATATTCGACATCGCAGGTCGCAAATTCACGGGTCCAGTCGAGCGACAGTCCCATGGATTTGAGCTGACGCTTCATGGTTGCGATATTCTGATAGGTCCATTCCTTCGGATGCACCTTGTTCTGCATCGCCGCATTTTCCGCAGGCATGCCAAACGCGTCCCAGCCCATTGGGTGAAGCACGTTGAACCCCTTGGCGCGCTTATAACGCGCGACCACGTCACCCATCGCATAGTTGCGCACATGGCCCATATGAATGCGCCCCGATGGATAAGGGAACATTTCGAGCACGTAGTACTTCTCGCGGGGATCGCTATTGTCGGTTTCGAAAGTCTGGTTTTCTTCCCAGATTTTCTGCCAATGAGCTTCCGCCACGCGCGGATTATAACGTTCGGCTGCCATGAGCGTATTTACTCGTACGAAGATGATGCAATAAGGAGAGTCGTCATTAATGGCGACCTTCACCACGTATTGGCGAAAGCGTCAAGTTTTTGCGGACGAAAAGCCTGAAAGCGAGAGTTTCATGTCAGATATTGGTGCAAACCTGAACAACGTCAAGGCATCCATTGCGCGCGCCGAGGAGGAAGCCCGTCGTGATAAAGGGTCAGTGACGCTCGTGGCTGTGTCGAAAACATTCGATGCAGATGAAATACGTCCGGCGCTTGATCTCGGTCAGCGGGTCTTCGGTGAAAACCGCGTTCAGGAAGCGCAAGGCAAATGGCCAGCACTTCGCGAAGCCTATTCCGGTATTGAGCTGCACCTGATCGGACCACTGCAATCCAACAAAGCAGCCGATGCAGTCAAGCTGTTCGATGTGATTGAAACCGTCGACCGCGAAAAGATTGCGGCAGCCCTTGCCAGTGAGATTAAAAAACAAGGCAAGAGTCCAAAGCTTTACGTGCAGGTCAATACCGGCCTTGAAGAGCAGAAGGCTGGTATCCCGCCAAAAGAGGCTGTCGCTTTTGTTGAACGCTGCCGCAAGGAACATGGCCTTTCAATCGAAGGCCTGATGTGCATCCCGCCTGCAGATGAAAATCCGGGGCCGCATTTTGCGCTTTTGGAAAAACTTGCGCGTGAAGCTCAGGTCGAAAAGCTCTCCATGGGCATGTCAGGCGATTATGAAACCGCCATCGGCTTCGGTGCGACTTCAGTGCGTGTGGGGTCGGCAATCTTTGGCGGACGCAGCTATTCCCCGCCCGCCTGATTGTTTTTTCAATGAAGCAGCATCTCGCCTTTTAAAGGATGCCAATCCGACGGACCAAGCAAACGGTTATGCGCGTAAACGACCGAATGCAACGGTCCGTCGATCTTTTCCTTCCAGAATTCAATAAAGCCGTGAAGCACTGGAAAGTCTGGCGCCAGATCATAGTCTTGCCAGACATAGAGCTGCAAAAGATGCGGATGATCCGGCATATGATAAAAGATTTTTGCCGTCGTCAGACCGTAACCGGCAAGCTGCAATTCAAAGGCAGACTTTGAAGTAAAAGCGGTTGTCGTCATGGCGATTTCCCCTTTTTTAGGGAGCCGATTATAAATATCCCGTGGCTCCGGCAATATTTAGAATAGCAAAATATAGTTTTTAAATAGTAAAAACAATATGTTAGAAACACATCAAGGTGAGTGCTGCCATGTTTTTCAATTTTTTGTGCTGCGTCACTGTGGACCATAGTCGATCCCAATGTCTAATTTACGTTGAGCCAGACAGATTGTAGATGAGTTTGGCGATAGCTTCGCCCTCATGCGGGCTATTGATTTCGGCGGGAGGATCGCTGGACAGTTAAAGCATTTCCAGCAAAAGTGGGAACCGTTTTTGCGTCCGGAAATGCGTAAAGCAAAAATATAGCGCTTCCATAGTTTGTCATCAACGGGAGGCGCTCAAGGAGGAAGATATGTCGGAAAAGCTTTACCCTGTACTGCCGGGGGCAAAGAAGAATACGCTCATCGACAACGAGAAATATCTCGAATGGTACAATGAGAGCGTGACCGACCCGGATGGTTTCTGGGCCAAGCACGGCCGACGGATTGACTGGTTCAAGCCCTTCACCAAAGTCAAGAATACGGATTTCAACGGCGACGTATCGATCAAGTGGTATGAGGATGGCGTCACCAACGTTTCCTACAACTGTATAGACCGCCACCTCAAAAGCCGTGGCGATAAGGTTGCGATCATCTGGGAAGGTGACAATCCGTATATCGACAAGAAAATCACCTATCTTGAACTCTACGAAAATGTCTGCCGTCTCGCCAATGTGCTCAAAAAGCATGGCGTGAAAAAAGGTGACCGTGTCACCATCTATCTGCCGATGATCCCGGAAGCCACCTATGCGATGCTCGCCTGCGCCCGTATTGGTGCGGTGCATTCCGTCGTCTTTGCCGGTTTCTCACCGGAGGCGCTCGCCGGTCGTATCGTCGATTGTGAATCCACGTTCATCATCACGGCAGATGAAGGCGTGCGCGGCGGCAAGCCGGTTCCACTCAAGGAAAACACCGACACCGCCATCGACATTGCCGCCAAGCAATATGTCATGGTCAACAAGGTTCTGACTGTGCGTCGTACCGGCGGCAAGGTCAGCTGGGGACCAGGCCGCGATCTGTGGTATCATCAGGAAGTCGCAAGCGTCGAACCGACCTGCGATCCAGAACCTATGAATGCGGAAGATCCGCTGTTCATCCTCTATACGTCCGGCTCCACCGGCAAGCCAAAGGGTGTCTTGCACACCACCGGCGGCTATCTCGTCTACGCTTCGATGACCCATCAATATGTCTTCGACTATCATGATGGCGATATCTACTGGTGCACAGCGGATGTGGGCTGGGTCACAGGCCATTCCTATATCGTTTATGGGCCGCTTGCGAATGGCGCAACCACGCTGATGTTTGAAGGTGTGCCAAACTTCCCCGATCAGGGACGTTTCTGGGAAGTCATCGACAAGCATCACGTCAACATTTTCTACACCGCACCAACCGCGATCCGTGCGCTGATGGGCGCTGGCGACGAATTCGTCACCCGTTCATCACGTTCAACACTGCGCCTTCTCGGCTCAGTGGGCGAGCCGATCAATCCCGAAGCCTGGGAATGGTATTATAACGTCGTGGGTGACCAGCAATCACCAATCGTTGACACATGGTGGCAGACGGAAACGGGCGGCATCCTCATCACCCCGCTTCCTGGGGCAACCGATCTCAAGCCCGGTTCGGCAACCCGTCCATTCTTTGGCGTCAAGCCGCAGCTTGTGGACAACGAAGGCGCTGTGATTGAAGGCGCAACCGATGGCAATCTCTGCATCATCGATAGCTGGCCGGGCCAGATGCGCACGCTTTATGGTGACCACAAGCGCTTCATCGAGGCTTACTTCTCCACTTATAAGGGCAAGTATTTCACGGGTGATGGCTGCCGCCGCGACGATGACGGCTATTACTGGATCACAGGCCGCGTCGATGACGTACTCAACATTTCCGGCCATCGCCTTGGCACGGCGGAAATCGAATCGGCCCTCGTTTCGCATCACTCGGTTTCGGAAGCTGCCGTTGTCGGCTACCCGCATCCAATCAAAGGACAGGGCATTTATTGCTATGTCACACTGATGAGTGGTGCAGAAACACAAGATGCCGATGCTCTGCGCAAAGAGCTGACGCTACATGTGCGCAAGGAAATCGGTCCGATTGCCACGCCGGACAAGATTCAGTTCTCTCCCGGCCTGCCAAAGACCCGTTCAGGCAAGATCATGCGCCGCATTCTGCGCAAGATCGCCGAAGACGAATTCAGTGCACTGGGGGATACATCGACCCTTGCCGATCCGGGTGTGGTGAACGATCTGATCGAAAACCGCCAGAACAAGAAGTAAAAAAGAAGAGGCCGGGATTTCCCGGCCTTTTTGCTAACACCATCACCTGAAATTCTGACTTGAGCATTGATAAAAAGTGCAAAGCATCTTTGCGTAGAGCAATACGTAACAACAAACCGATCCGGAACTCGTCTCAGCTTTCCTGCTTATCCATGCGTGACTGAAAGCTGCGAAAAGTCGCCTTTCCGCCATTCTTCGCAGCGTAAAGCGCCGCATCTGCATTGCTGAAAACATCCGATGCAGAATAACCCGATATCGGCGCAATCCCAACGGATGCACCAAGCACTAACGAGCGGCCATTGAAATCGACGGGTTCACACAGACGATCAATAATGGCTTGAGCAAAAGTCTCTGTTGCTTGCTGATCATAAGAACCCGATGTGATGATGGCAAACTCATCTCCACCGATCCTGAAAATACGACTGCCGGGATCATTCAAATCCCGAAGGCGATTGCCCATTTCTCTTATACATTCATCGCCTGCAAGATGGCCAAACCTGTCATTTATGTTTTTAAACCCGTCAAGGTCGATCAACATAAGAAAACCGGGTATCTTGTCATTGCTGGCAGCATCCAGCGTCGAAGACAGCTTTACATGAAACTGGCTTTTATTGGCCAGACCAGACATTTGATCATACTCGGCAAGATATATAATCCGATCAAACAACGCCTTCTGATCTGTGATATCTTGTTTCATCCCGAAAATTCGAACGGGCACATCTCCCTGGCATTCAATCGACGCAGTGATGCGTATCCAGCGTTTGTTACCGCGAAAAGTGGTTATCTCAGCTTCGAATGTAAAACCGCTACGCTGCGCGATTGCGTCTGATCGGCGCTTTTGCAGCTCCGCCCTTGACGCTTCCGTATAACACGCCAGCGTATCAGCGCGTGAAAGCACTGCACCGCGAGGCAACTCGAAAATGTCATAGGCATAGTCGGACCAGGTCAATTCTTCATCCGGCAAAGTGCATTCCCAGATACCGATCTGAGCGACAATGGAAGACTGTCCATAAATTTTTTTGAAATGCGCAAGCGTCTGTGCCTGCGCATTGATGAACTGATCTTTGATTTCCAATTCAAGCCGCAGGCGCTGCAGCTCTTCTTGCAACTGGCTCAGCACGGTTTCATCCTTGGTTGGCACTAAAATATCCACCGTTTCAGCAACAACAACGCTCAACTTATCAAATCCCAGAATCTCTGCTTCTTGCCGTGTTGCTTGCGGAGATTGTCGAGATAAACACTATGCTGAACGACAGAGCCGTAGTCCGCAATATTGCGATCCATAGCACTGCACTCCATCACATGTCGTGCTGCATGTTTGTAGCGGCTGGAGCGGGCATATGTGAGTGTAAAATCAATCATTGCACGAAGTGCAAGCGTCGCAGCAAGCGGATATCTATCCGCCAGCTTTTCTGCCGCTTGCGACAAGAGTTCATAATTATTGCCATCCAGCTCGGAAGCACGCTTTACAACAAGCCTGTCTGCTTCGCTCAAAGCGGGATATTGAAGAAAGAAAAGCAGCGCACGATTGGCATCAGGGTAATCTGCAATAAAAGCAAACGCCTTGTCTTCCGCTTCCATATCATCGAAATCAGGCAGACGTCGCAAAAACTCACGTAAAAGCACATCGTTGAGCGTCTGTTCAAAGCATTGCCAGCGAAATTGCTGCGCGTCTTCGCTGTGTCCAAGCGCTTCCAGAACATCGGCACGCGTCGCCTGCCACTCTGGCAAGACGTCCCTGTGACCGTCGAACTCCGCCTTATCAAGCGCCCTCAGGGCTTCTTCAGCGCGCCCTGCCGCAAGCAGTCTTTGAGCGATTTCAGTCGAAATGCGCGGAATGATATGCGTGTGCGCAGGATATTGCGCAATAAAAAGATCCACATCACCGAGCGCATCTGCAATTTGCTGGAGTACAAACTGAGCGGTCATCGACTTGTCGTCCGCATGAAGCCGGTCTTCGTAAATCGGACCAGTGCTGCTCCATCCAATGATCTGCTTATAGTGCACAGATCGTATAGGCTCCGGCTCAGCAGCCCATGCCTCAACGTCCGTCTGCAGCTGTCTTAAGCCCATATCACCAAGCGCAGGACGCATGGAATCAATCAGTCGATCAAACTGACCATAGCCGTTATCCTGAAGCGCATTGAAAACTTTCTCAACCAGACGATCCTTAGGAATACCGGCCAGCATCGCTATATGACCGGCATCATCACTTGCAGCGTGAAAACGCTCGATGAGCGTGCCGCTGCCATCACCCGAGCGTTCGAAAATCGAATCTGCGAGCGAAAGGAACTGCCATATAAGTTCAAACCCCTCTTCAGGATCATGCGGGGCAATTTTTTCAACGATAGTCCTGCGTTGATTTTCAAGGTCCGCACAAAAGGGCTTAACCTTCTTCCAATCTATCCAGCTCTTTGCGCGCGCAATGCTGCCCAGCCGCTTTCGAACCTCCCGAGCAAGCTCGACGCCGCTTGAATGACCCGCCAGTTCCATCCGAAGCCGGCGCTTGTGATTGGCATTGCCAGTGCTGATCTCTATCAGAAGTGCAGCCAGACGCTCCACACCAAGCGCCTGAAGGTGTTTCGCGTTCAGAGTGGTCTTCGAGGACATCCGTCATCCCATTTTTTGAGCCAAAGAATATAGATCAAGCCCAAAGACATAAGATATTTTAGCAATTGGTTAAATATCGAATAACCGGATAGTGTACCATTTATTTGAACATCGAACCGAACAAACATCGGCTGTTGCGATTTTAATGATTCAACTCCATCCAGAAATGCTCTAGATGGTCTTATGCGTGTTCCATCGTCCGACGATCCTATTTATAACCCGCCATTAGAGCCTTATATATCCATCATTCATCGTGATGAGGACATTCTGGTGCTTGATAAACCAAGCGGGCTGTTATCCGTAGCCGGACGACATCCGGCCTTGTCGGACAGTCTTGCCACACGTGTGCAAAAGCAATTTCCGAATGCTCTCATGATCAACCGTCTGGACAAGGATACGTCGGGACTGGTTTTGATGTCGCTCAATCGCAAAGCACATGCAGCTGTTGCAGCGCAGTTTGAAACCCGCACAACCCAGAAATCTTATATCGCAGAAGTATGGGGGCACGTGGAAGGCGATAGCGGCCTGATCGACTTGCCTCTGGCAATCGACCATGAGAACAAGCCGCGTCATCGCGTAGACCATGAGAACGGCAAACCCGCACAAACGCGCTGGCAAGTTTTAGAGCGCGGCAAACACACAACGCGGCTACAATTGTCTCCGTTAACGGGTCGAACGCACCAGCTGCGTGTTCACATGAAGGCGATAGGACACGTCATCCTTGGCGATGCGTTTTATGCTGAGGGCGCCGCATTGAGCGCATCCGCACGTTTAATGCTTCATGCTGAGCAACTGGCCTTCCGGCATCCGGATGGGCATAACGTAAAATTTTCCATCCCCTGCCCATTCTGAGATCAAGCATGACGCAAAAGGCGGAACCATCAGAGCTCATCATTGATTTTGTAGGCGGCGCAGTCGGCCATAGGTTCCGGTCCGGCGAAGGACGCGATCAGGCGCTTGCAAAAGCGGTAGGCTTCTCGCGCGGCGTCACGCCCGATATTGTGGACGCGACAGCTGGCCTTGGCCGTGATGCCTTTCTGCTTGCATCCCTTGGCGCGACTGTAACGCTGATTGAGCGCTCAAAGAAAATGTATGATTTGCTGAGTGACGCTCTCGCCCGTGCGCATTCCGAGGGCGGCAGATATGCGCAGACAATCGCGCGGATGACATTATTGCATGGCGATTCTTGCCTGCTCTTACCCGAATTGAAGCCGAAAGTGGTGCTGGTCGACCCGATGCATCCCCCACGCGGCAATTCGGCACTGGTCAAAAAAGAAATGCGACAAATCCGGGAGATCGTCGGCACGGACCCCGATTCAGAAAAGCTGATGCAAATCGCATTGGAAGTGGCAGAGAATCGCGTCGTTCTGAAATGGCCTTTAAGAGCCGAACCGATGCCGGGCCTACGCAAACCATCGCATCAGATCTTAGGCAAAAGCACGCGCTATGATGTGTTCGTCAAAACGAAAATCGTTGCACAATGAATAAATGACTGAATCTCTGAATTAAACCGGATGAACTGCGCGCAGATCTTGACTATTTAGAGCTTGCGTTTTGGTTGTACAGGGCCCTTAAACAACAAAACCCGCCGCTGATGCGACGGGTTTTTTTGATATTTTGGTTGCGGGGGCACGCAACTACCGATACAGACATTCGCTGCAGGTGGCGGTATAGGAGCGCGCTGATATCATATCACTAATCGTCCCTACCCTTTTTTGCACCTTTAGGCTCGACCCGCACGCACGCAGTCATACGAAGGCTTCTTCGGTAGGCTGAAAACAGAACTGTTTTATCCGCGCGATTGGAAGAGCAGTACGCTTGAGCAGTTTATCAAAGAAGTTGATGGCTACATTCGGTGGTACAACGAGAAGCGGATCAAGATATCACTTAGTGCACGAAGCCCAATAGAATATCGAAACAGTCTTGGCATTGTGACATAAAACCAGTGCAAGTTTTCGTCCGCCCCCCTCCATCACTTCCGGGTGGAAATCAACAGCCTGAGAAATTCTGCCTTTATAAGCGGGTTGCTACTAAACGAACCAATCTATCATAATGCTTCAACTCATACGTTGCGCCGAACTCCGTCTCAAATTTCTGGTTACTACGCTAGATTCCTCTAAGGAAATCGTGAGCACTTGGAAAAGAACTGCCGTCGACCATCCAAAAAGCATCACCCCGTTCATAGCAGTCATCGGTCCCATCAAATGCCAGTGCGCGAGTGGAATGATGTCGCCATAACCAAGTGATGTAAAATTTACAAACGCAAAATAAAAATCATCCGAATCCTGCGAGATAGCGCCGATTATACTATAGGAAAGAGACCAGACTGCAATCTCTAATACCTGCGCGGCCAAGAGAACCGAAGCGGTCAAAGTCATCGCTATTATGAGCTGCAAATACGGTGCTCTAAACTTAATCCGAGTCAAAAAAATCACCAGCTTAATGACAAAAATCGTCGCTAAAGCATGTATAACAATACTAGTTAGTCCGACCGCACTTCCGAGTCCCAACTGTATGATGCTTGATGGCATGTCACCCCCCGCTTTGTATTCTCAATTATAACAAATCCCAAAAGCAGGATCAGCGTTCATCACAATATGTGCGTAAAACGAAAAAATGAACATTTTAAACAACTTGACTCAATGGATACCGGCACCCCCTAAGAATTAGGCTCTCCGACGACCATCAGCTTGAATAAGCGATTAGCATCTTTAAACTGCAGAAGTGGTTCGGTTTGTCTGAACAGTTTCGGGCGTTTTGTTAAGTGGACTTCCGCCTCGCTTATGCCGCCACCATCATTGGTGTCAGCGCGTTAAAGTAGACCTGATCCGGTGTTTGTCGGTCAAGCGATGAATGTGGGCGTCGGCTGTTGTAGAAATTCAGATATCTGCCGATGCCAGTGCGGGCCTCGGACACGGTTTTGTAGGCGTGAAGATAAACCTCTTCGTATTTGATTGATCGCCAGAGCCGCTCGACAAAGACATTGTCCCGCCACGAACCCTTGCCATCCATCGAGATGGCGATCTCTGCCTTTTTCAACACGTTAGTGAAGTCGATGGACGTGAACTGTGATCCTTGATCGGTGTTGAATATTTCCGGCTTTCCATAGCGGTCCAGAGCTTCCTCAACCGCTTCGATGCAGAAGTCCGCCTCCATCGTTATCGACAGTCGCCATGACAGAACCCGGCGGCTGAACCAGTCGACGACAGCGCACAGATAGACAAAACCACGAGCCATCGGAATATACGTTATATCCATTGCCCACACCTGATTGGGTCTGGTGACCGCTAGCTTGCGCAGGAGATAGGGATAGATTTTATGCCCTGGCGTTGGCTTGGAGGTGTTTGGGCGACGGTAAATCGCTTCAAGGCTCATCTTCTTCATCAGTGTTGAGACATGCAGCCGCCCAACCTCAAGCCCTTCTCCTTTCAAAAGCCCCTGCAACATCCGACTTCCCGCGAATGGATATTCCAGATGCAATTCATCGATCCGGCGCATCAGTGCCAAATCGCCATCCGATACAGGGCGCGGTGAATAGTAGACACTGCTACGGCTGAACCCGAGGAGCTTTGCCTGTCGGGCGACCGAAAGCTTGTGAGCGCGGTCGATCATTTCCTTCCGCCCAGCAATCCCGCCTTGCTGAGCGCTCCGGCTAAAAAATCGTTCTCCAGAGTTAGCTCACCGATCTTGGCATGCAGCGTTTTAACGTCGACGGTTGGCTCTGCTGGTTCCGCCTTGGTATCGTGGCCGAAAACACCGATCGCCCCCTCAAGAAGCTGATCTTTCCATTGCTTTATCTGGTTCGCGTGCACGTCAAACTGCTGGGATAATTCCATTAGCGTCTGCTCGCCTCTGATCGCAGCGACCGCAACTTTTGCCTTGAAAGCTGGGCTATGGTTTCGGCGTGGTCGTCTCGTCATGGTATCTCCTGTTCCCGGCATCTAAGCCGAACTCAGGCAGAATTTCCACTTATCCTGGCTGTGCAGATTTCCCGAGCCACTTCTTTCCACACAGCGCATGATCGCAAAGACTCCGGATGATGAAGCGGCGTTGACCGCAGACATCACGACGCTTGCCCTCCAGTACGGCCGTTATGGCTATCGTCGTATAACGACGATGCTGCACCAAGCTGGATGGATCGTGAACGTCAAACGGGTCGAGCGAATCTGGCGACGGGAGGGGCTGAAAGTGCCTCACAAGCAACCGAAACGCAGCCGACTGTGGTTGAACGACAGTTCGTGCATCCGGCTTCGGCCGGAATATCCCAACCATGTCTGGTCCTACGACTTCGTCGAGGATCGCACGCATAACGACAGGAAAATCCGCATGCTCAACGTGATCGATGAGTTCACGCGGGAATGCATCGCTATCAGGGTCGAGAGAAAGCTGAAGGCCGTCGATGTCATCGACGTGCTTTCCGACCTTTTCATCCTACGCGGCGTCCCCACCCATATTCGTTCCGACAATGGGCCGGAGTTCATCGCCAAGGCGCTACGGGAGTGGATCGCAGCAGTCGGTTCCAAGACCGCCTACATCATGCCGGGCAGTCCATGGGAAAACGGCTATTGCGAGAGCTTCAACTCGAAACTCCGTGACGAACTGCTCAACGGCGAAATCTTCTACACGCTCAAGGGTGAGGTGGAAAAGCAATCGATCCGGTGAATCGATTGCCCACCAAACAAGATCATCATCGAAAACTGGCGACAGCATTACAATACAGTGCGGCCCCATTCATCACTGGGCTACAAGCCACCGGCACCCGAAACAGTCGTCTGGCCTAAACAAAATGGCCCAGCGTCAACACCAGCAGTGGCAAGTCGACCCAGCATGCACTAACAATAAACACGGATCACCCGATGGGGCAGACCAGGCCGTTACAATTATCCATCACTAATTCCGACTATACTGTTCAATTCCCGATGGCACTTCTGCTTCACGTCTATTACCATAAGAGAAAAAAAGTGCATTCAGGAAAGCAAAGATCATCACAACACCCATCGTTCGCAATGGATAGTCAACCGTCGAGTGAATAAAAATGACAAAGATGGACAACAATACCAGTCTTGCGAGGGGCTGTTTTCTTACATCGATAAACTTTTTAATTAATAAATAAATATAAATTATAAAGAGCGTGAATGCTGGAATTCCACCCTCTAGTAATATCTCTAGATAATCATTATGGGCATGATTCACGTAATGTGAAAAAACCATCAACGGATCCTCATATAGTGGATAAACCATATCAAAGGTTCCAAATCCGGTACCTAGTATCCAGTTTTGAATAATTGCGTGCCATGTAGTTACAGCAAATTCTAGACGGCCCAAATTGGGATCCAGTGCCCTGGAGCTAATTTGCTCATAAGCTCCATAGCTGACAATCGCTATTGTAGCTAGCAATACCAGTGAAGAAACGACACCCAGGCGTCCACTCCATAGAAGTGATATCACCGATACAATCACAACAGTCAGGCCTATCAAGATCCCGGCGCGAGAACCGGCGGCTAGGAGAATTAACAATATAAAAACAATCGAGAAACTTGGCGCTAATACCCGATTATTCATAAAACCAAAGAATATAATTAAAGGTATGCTTGAAAAGATCAGCGTAGCAAAATGATTTCTGTTAGCAAACATTCCGACCATAACCTCGTAACCGAGAAAATCGCCAAGATTATTATTGCCGCTAAACGAATATTGTAATCCAGCCGCGATCAAATTTGCCCATAATCCTATCATGAAAAATGGAACAACACTGAAAACCTTGCCTTGGGGAAGGCTTACCAATGCTGTAAAGAACATTAACGGCGTCAATGCGAATAGCAATGCTTGGACTGTACGCGTACTACCTACGCTTAGACTTGCAACGTAGATTGGAGATTCTACCGAGATACCCAACGGTAGCAAATCAAATGGACGTGCCCATTCGAGAAAACCAATCGGAAGCGGCACAACCTGTAATATGAAGAGTGCCAAAACGCATAGCATCATAACTAAGCCTAAACGCGCTGCATTGTTCCAGTTTTCTCTGGAAAATAATACGTAGGCTGTGATAGTCACTGTTAGCAACTGCAATGTGAGATCGACACTTAAATATCGGGCGGTCCCTCCACCCACTAGCATGCACAACAATAGACAGAAGCCTAGCATATTCCTTTGTAACAAGATCTTGTTCTTAGATATATTGCCTGCAATAGCCATGTTGATTATTCTTTAATAATGCGAATATAATTGAAGCGAACCTGTCCACTGTAACGGTCGTTCCAACTTTCTACCATTGCAGTTGTTCTCAAAGATAAAGTTTGAACGTGACATCCTTCGGATATATTAAAACTTGCGCGGATTACACGGTCATTGTAGTCACCTTGCGGAACTTCTGATTTTAGAATATTTTTATTTGGATCTGAACACATTAAATTCCAGATCAGTGCTTTCGGCATATCTGCACGGGTTGCCGAAACGCTATACTCAAGTGAAAAACTGCCAGGTGGAAGCTTCAAAGTCTGCTGCAATCCCAATCGAATGATTGGAGTATTGGCAAATTCTATCAACGCACCTTTTTGCTTTGCGGGTATAGTAATTTTAGCTCCGGGCTGCTGCCTTATCTGCCAGCCAAAAATTCGATTCTCGGAAGCAGCTTCGAACTCGGCATCAAAAATATATCCAGACAATCTTCGCTCATCTGGCGGTAACGTGAAAAGAAATGTTTGGTATGCAAGATCGTACGCTTTTTCCTTAAATAGACTGGCTAAGATGGTTCTTGTATCTTCGGTGGTTGGTGGATTGCGACCCGATGCTAGCTCCGTTAGAAGCTGCGCAGTGAATGCCTTATTTGGCGATGTCTCCTCACTCATCACATTTATGAGAGCTCTTCTCCACGGCGGACCAGCACTTAGTTTTTCAGAAAAGATCTCAAAAGCGTCTGGGCTTTGAAAGAGAGTGGGGATAACAGAAGCTAAGCGTTTGATCTCATCCGGCCAACGACGAAACAGCAAATCTAACTTTTTTGATGCGGTATCGAAGTCACTTTCTATAACGGCGCGCTGAATCGACCACAGCAACGCGAACTTTTCAGTAGGCGCTAATGTCAGGGCATGACCAAACATCTGAACTTCGATAGATGACTGACCCTTCCTTCGAGCAATTTCACCTAATAAGCTATAGATTCTCGCATCGCCAGAATTAAAGGGGATCGCAGAGCGTAGAAGCTGTTCCACTTCCTCAAGCTGCGCGTCTGAGTTAGTGCTAGCTATTACTCTGCTACTGTAACTCAGCACTGCCTCGACATTGATTGCCGGTGCTGATAGCAGTAGATTGGTATGCCTCGTCTCAAGATATCGACTTGAAACGCTCAATAAGCTGAGCAAAATAACCGTTAAAACGACGATTAATAAAGGCCAACGTCCATTTTCTGTCGTTACCTGCCGAATTGCCATTGTCGATGCCCAATTTATTTTCTGGTTTCGAAGTCACATCCTCCGACTGATAGTAATTATAGCTAAGGTACTTATAGTCATAATTATAGTCGAACTTTTTAATGGAGAATTTGGTAAATACTGCACCGACCACACTTGAGCCTGCGATACGTAACCGCTTAAGAGCATTGGCTGCAGCCTTGCGAGTAACCTGATCCGAGGAAACAACTAGTAATGTTGCTTCTGATAATCGCCCTAGAATAAGTGCATCTGAAAGCCCAATCACAGGCGGGGAATCTATCAAGATCAGATCATGGCTTCGGCTGAGCTTTTCTAATATTAAACCCATTCTGCTGGATGACAGCAGATCAGCAGGATTTGGAGGAATTGTTCCCGCCGTTATGAGGCTTAAATGCGGTTTGATTTGCTTCACCAACATTTTTTGATCACTTTGGCGTATAGTTCGAGTCAGCAAATTGCTCAGACCCACGGCATTATCTACCTTGAAAAGACGGTGCAGCATTGGACGGCGCATATCGGCATCTATAACTAATACCTTGGCCCCTAAGGCAGCAAAATCTTCCGCGAGCTTAAGTATCGTTGTCGATTTGCCTTCAGACGGCTCTGAACTTGTAACTGCAAGGATTTGTGGCGCGCCTTCTTCACCCGAGAACTGCAACGATGTACGTAGCGATCGATAAGCCTCGGATAAACCCGATTGCGGATCTGAAACTGACCGAGCAAAGTCTGCATCGCTCGTAGACGGAATAATCCCCAATAGAGGTAACTGAAGTTCCTTTTCGATTTGGTCGGGCGTGGCAAATGTATTGTTGAGTAACTCCAATACATAAATCGCTGCAACGCCAATCATAACTGACAATATAAGCCCAATAGCAAGATTTAGACTTAATCGAGGAGAATATGGCCTCTGGGGTGCAACGGCGAGGTCAACAATGGCGGCATTTTCGTTTTTGAGCTCTGAACTAATCGAGACTTCATTTAGTTTTGCGATCAAACTATCATACTGTGACCGATTTGAATCAACTTCACGTTTGAGAATTGTGTATTGAATATTTTTATCTTGATAAGCTGACTGATCCGCTTCAAGTTGACTCAACTTTGACTGTAAGTCAGTTATTTTAGCTTGCGTTTCTTGATATCTAAGTCTGATAGAATCGGTTATTGCGCGCACGCCAAGGTTAATCTGATTTTCAAGCTCTCCAATTTGAGAACGAAGCTGCTGCATCTCAGGAAAACTTGGCTTAAACAAGCTCAGTTTCTGCTGATATTCACCGTTAAGTTCAGCCAGGCGTACACGTAATTTATCCAGACCTTCACTCTTAAGAACCTGTTCCAAGCTTGCACCTTGACCACTATCAATTTGCTGTACAAGCCGCCCATAGCTTAGGTTTTCCTGAACTGCACTACCAAGTGCCTCGTTGATCTTGACAAGGCTTTCTGTGATAAGTGAGTTGTTATCGCCTGTGATCGTTAAACCAACCTTTTTCGCATACTCAACAAGCTCTTCTTCAGATTGCTGCAATCGACCTTTCGCGTGCACTACTTGCTCTTGTATAAATTTGCGTGCCTGCGAAGATGTATCACTAGCCTGGTCAACTCTTTGATCAATAAAACTCTGAGCCACTTGATTTGCGATTTCATAAGTGTACTTAGGCGTTTGATCTGTATAAGTTATTGAGAGCAGGCTTGTGTTAGCTAATAAGCTTATGTTTAGATTTTTTTGAACGCGATCCACGGCCATGCGCACGCGCTCTTCAGGCGAGAAGTCTGACAATTCGCTGCTGCCCGCAGCGCCTCCGAATGCACGTGTAAATATGTTCAAGGGCGAAAAACTTGGCCTTGGAAAAAGAAAGTCAGCGCGTTCACTTAACCCGAGATTGAATACAACTCTTTCTGCGATCGCACGACTGCGGAGCTTCTCACTTGCAGTTTGAAAGGCTCGGATATCACCACTTTCCGTGGTGACTTCAATGTCTTGGAAAACCTTCGCAGATGGAACCAACACCTCTAATTGTGCCGATGCTCGGTATTTGGGAGTGACCATCATTGTAATTGCGAGAGCGGAAAAGATGCCTATTACTGCAAGCGTAAGCAGCATCCAACGATACTTCAAAACGTATAAAAAAAGACGAAATAGGTCTATTTCCTTTTCGTCAGGTGCAACCCCGTAACCGTATCCTAGGTGGGTGTAGGGCTGGGCTTCAAAGGCCACCGAGGTATTCTGAGGTCGTCCTGCCGCGTTAGGTGAACCAATTTTACGGAGATGGTTCGACATTCTAGTCCAATCTTTCAATATCTGATGGCGTAGGCACCATTTGTGAGTTTATGATATACAATAATCACAAAACCACTCGTGTGTTCTTAACTCTAACGTTTGTCAGCTTTTTTACCACCACATAAAAAAGAATGGTGCTCAGGAACAAACGTTCTAATGGCTTGTAATTTAAGGAATGATAACCGCTCGGCTTGCAGTAGCTGCCATCCCCAAAGATTCTTTCAAGTTATTGATAGCCACCCGCTGACGTGAGGTAAATACCATTATGGTGTCTCCGCCGTAAATTCGCGGGTTGGCTAGTCGACCACTACGAATGTCTTCGACGCTATAATTCGCTACTAATTTGCTATTACCAACATCCCTGAAGACAAAAACCTTTTTTTGATCTGCAATATCCCGCAACCCGCCCGATAAAGCGATTGCATCGAGCAACGTTGTCTGAGCTGTCACGGGATATAGGCCCGCTCGTGCTACCTCTCCGTCAACTGTTACCCGTTGGCGAGCAGACTCTTTTAAGAAAACAGTGATATTTGGTGACTGTAAATATGATGCACCGTATAAGCGAATAAGCTCTTGCTCGACCTCTCGCACGCTTTTACCATTGACATTGACAACCCCAACGAGTGGCAAAGATATGCGTCCGCCAGAGTCAACTTGAACCGTGCTGTTTAATGTTGGCACGCCAAAAAAATTAACATCCAGAATATCGTTTGAAGAAATAAGCTGGTCTGCTCCGTCATTCGTACCAGCAGGTGCTGGTAGTGTTTTTACCAACCTCAGGCTGCCATCGTTACTGACTGAAGCCGATGCATTCGACTGCAATGATAATACATCTGTAGGAGAAGCTCCGGTGTTAGCAGTACCTGTGCAACCAGACACGAAGCCCACCAATACAGACAAAACTGCTATTTGATTTATTGACATAAATCACCTGTCTCCAAAGATCCGGCTAATTACTTTAACCATTGCATTGCCAGATGACCGGCTCTTCTCGACATCGGATTTGCGTTTGAACGAAAACTTAATTTCTTGATTGGACACAATTGCCATAGGTCGCTTAACAAAAAGTTCTTCTGCTTCAGATTTTCCGATTTTAGCAGCAATATGATTATAGGCTAATGACAACAAGGGACGTCGATACTTTATTCCATGAGCATCGGTAGCAACAATTCCGGCGCGACCTTCGGCAAGTATGCGCTCAGCTACTTTTTTTGCAAGCGACCCGAAATCGCCCAACAGAGAACCAGCGGTCAATTGTAGTAAGCATCCCATGTCTGACAGTTTGATAAACACCTCATAATGCCTATCACCCCACAACAATCTCTCTGGATGAGTGATAATAGGAACATATCCTGCTAATAAGGCTTTCTCTGCCAAATCTGGCAATCGCGGTGGTAAGACCTCGTGAGGTGGCTCCAGGAGAAAGTAGCGAGAGCCATTTAAGGTTGGGACTTCACCCAACGTAATCCGATCAATCAAATCAATAGACACGTGCGCATCTGCGCCACACATCAACCTAAGAGCGATTTTTTTTTCATTGAGTACAGATTGCAAGGCTTTAATAGCCGGTAAAATAATAGCGGAATTATTTTCATACTTCCCAGGAAATATGTGCGGCGTACAAGCCATATGGGTAATTCCATCAGCAACTGCAATTCGCGCCATTTCAACAGACACTTCGATATCTGAAGCACCATCATCTATGCCGTGTAATATATGTGAATGAAGATCAATCATTAGGTGAAATCAATTTCATGAAAACCTCTGCCGCGTTGTTACTGAACGATGCTATACAAGGTTCGAATTTTTAATTAATCTCGAATGTAAATCTTCATAAAATCACGGCGCCCAACTCGGAGCGCCGCGGGATAACTCATAATCAATTAACGGCTAACGGATCGATCGCGGTTCGCGACACTAATAACTACCGCACTGGCACCGATGGTTGCCGCGATGGTTACAGGGGTCACCAACACAGGACCAACAGATGCACCAGCCACGCCAATTGGTGCACCATAAACTGTAGACGCGCTACTTATATCTGCCACTGAACCACCAGCACTGATGTTGGAAGTCACGCTTAAGCACTGATTGCCATTTTGCAATTTCGAGACGAGGGTCGCATTATCGGCCAAACGCAAAGAGCAACTGGAACCAAAATTAATAGTTGACGCCGATTTTGGGCCAGACACGACAGAGCTATCTGCTGAAACACGCATCGCTTTAATAAGCGGCACAGCCCCGTTCGACTGCGAAACATATACCGCTCCTCGAACGGCCTCAACAACACCTACAGAACCTTCTGGAACTAGACAAGTACATTCATTCGACTGCGCTAACGAACTTGCCGAAGACAGCAAGAGAACCACTGTGGTCCCAGTGAGGCACTTAGCAAAAGCCCGAGCCAATACAGACATGAAATTTCCCTCTAAGATTCCTAATTACTCAGACTTTATAGCCTAATATGAAGTCGAGTCAATGAACGACTTCAGGAGGGTGACACGAACGCTATCTGATGCGCACATTAGAAATAAGGCGCTTGTCTCTTCTTCGCCGAAAAAATGGAAGACAAAGCGCTTATAATTGAAATTATGCCTAAAAGCTGATTAAACGATACATTCTAAGGGAAAGTATCTTTACTGGCCGTCAATGTCCCGATTTCCCAAATTGCAGCAATAAATAGTCAATTGTATATGTAGAAAATCTTCCACTCAGACCGATGGCGCTCTGGATCTATTAAGACTTCCCAAATCCATGAATTGCTAATATTATGATATACAACCAAGCAATGGTATAATTTTCCTGATTAATTAACAGGGACGGTAATAGCCACCAGATTGTGCAGGGAGATCACAAAAAATACCTTCCTCACTTAATATACGTGCGACATCTCGTTTATCGCTCGTAAGGCACTGCACGACAATAACTTCGCCGAAGCGAGTGGCCGAATTTCCATCGCAAGGCGTTCCTCCACCCACCTGTGTGCATTTAACTTCACTGCCTTGAAGGCTTCTGCGGGCTCCAGCAAGCATGAGATCCTCAAATTGTCTGGGTTTGGTGAACGATACACCACATAATGCTATTTTTCGCCCAGACACACGTAAATCGGAAAGTGAATTAATGTTTAACTGACCGGACAAATGGATAGGATCGGTACTCTGAGTATCATTTATATTTGAACGAGCGATTTTTCTTTGTTCGGCCAATAAATATAGAACAAATGAAATGAAGCATAAAAATACCAATAATAATAAAATTGTCTTTTTTATACTCATAGGCACAGCACCTTACTATATCTAAGACGTTCTCTCCATACAACCATACAGCGGTAGTAGGTGAACGTTAATAGGGAGATAAAACAATGCTAAGATACGACGTCTAACAATACTTCTCGCATTTTGTATGCCAACTCCCGTCGATCAAATTGTTGCGCACTTTCTTGGCAATTTTGTGCCAGATTTTCGCGAAGGTCGCTGTTGGTATGCAACTCTATAACTGCCTGCGTCATTTCACCTGCTGATTCCGGTTCAATTAATAACCCAACTTCATGATGGCGAACAATATCAGCAGCTTCCCCCTTTACACCAAATAGAACAGGCACTCCCATTGCCATGCTCTCAAACAGTTTCGAAGGAATGACTGACTTGAAGAGATCGTCATTTTTTAGATGAATTAAAGAAACGTCCAAAAGAGACCAATAACGAGTGACCTCGCTTTTCGGAACAGATTCCAAAAAGAGGACGTTATGTATGCGTTCAGTTTCTACGCGCTTCATCAGGTGTTTTTTCTGAGCCCCGTCCCCGAGCATTAATATGCGGATATCCGTAAGTCCCAACTTACTGATGTTTTTAGCTGTATCAAGAACTGTGTCTAGGCCATGAGCCATGCCCATCGTGCCAATATAGCCCAATATAAAACAGTCCTGTAATTCGTATCGTTTGATTAAATTCTCGTCTTTTGCCATTGGCTTGTAGCGTGAAAGATCTGCACCATTTGTAACAACGTGTATCTTTTCAGCCGGAACAGCCCGCGCAATCAGGTTATCACGAAATGAGTTTGTGACCGAAATCACTGCATCTGCGCGATGATATAAAAATAGTTCTAATCTCTCTAACATGTCGAGTAGCGAAGACTTTTTCATAGCGCCCACTACACGAATTGATTCTGGCCACAGATCACGAAGTTCAAAAACCCAAGGACGACGCTTAAGCAAGCCCGTAAGCCATCCAGCGACGGCGGTGAAAAATTGTGGCGACGTAGCGACAATAAGGTCCACCCTTTTGACGAAAAGGGCAGCTACAGTAGCAGAAATCATAAAGCTTATATAATCGAGGCTGCGTCGAATGAACCCTTCATTTGCTGAGATGTAGCTCCACACTCGAATTACCTGGACGCCCTCAATTTCCTCGCGCTGCCAAAGCCGATTAGTATAACCGGCAAATACACGGCCTTTTGGAAAATTGGGAACGCACGTTATTACTGTGACCTGGTGACCATCCTGAACCCATTCTCGAGCGTGTTCAAATGTACGGGATGCAGGTGCGTTAACTTCTGGTGGGAAATTATCAGTCAGAAACAGTATATGCATTATTTTGCCCAATGGATTTCTATTGCTAACCGACCGTTATTAAGCGGAATAGCTAAACATGTTGTCGTTTCGCTTATCCCGAACTCAGGATGCCATGTAGTCGTCTCCGTATTAAATGTCGCGTCACCAAAGTCCAGCCACAAGACCTTACCATTTTCTAATTTTAACTCAGGAATACCATCACTTACGGTAAATTTGACCTTCGGATGTAGATGTAACCGAGCCACTGAAGACGTGATCGGTGTTGAAGAAACGACCTGATCCTCAACTCGTAACTTCTTATTCATCAACAAAAATCTTCGGCGATGCACAGGTTTCCCGGGTAGATAAGAATAGCCGTCGTGACTAGCGGATGCGATTAAAGAATTACTGGAGGGCAGTACATCAATTTCTGATACACGCGCACGCCTGCCAACTCGAAAACCTCCCCAAACCTCCGAACTATTTTGGCCGTTGAGGACGACCGTATTGTGAGCTGCTGTGCCACGCTGTCGCAAACGCTCTGTACTATTTCCATACTCACCAGTCCCGCTATTGACGAATACACGTTGCCCAAAGCAGGAAAATTCAAAGCTTAAAGTGTCTGCGTGCGCATGACCGGGTAAATAATCTGGACCGATCTCTGCAAAATCGGCAATTACCACCGCTGGCCCTGCAGTTAAACGTACATAGCCAGAAGAGCTAAGATGTTCAACCGGTCCAGGGATGGACGGTGGTCGTATGTCTAGCGCATCCGAATAGAGTCCCAATGAATCATTATCTGGCGCAACGCCGAACGCTGCATCATTAAAGAACGCTATACCGCCATCTGGATGACTGAGCCTGTCAAGCCATTCTCGAGCGCTCACTGCACGACTATCAAGCTTAGACCTGAGTTCTGAAGAGAGCAGTTCAGGAAATGATCGCGCCAAATTGAGTATGTCCAATAGATCTTCAAGCGCCAAAGCATGATACATCGTTGAAAGTTCAAACTGCCCACCATCGCCTAAAAATTGCTCATCCAGTTGCCGCAGTAATATTGTCTGGGCTTTGTGAAGCCATAGTTCAGCTTCTTTCCCTTCGAAAAAGTGGCCCGCAAATAGCAACGCCTTAGCATTTGCAAACAAATGATTACCCAGAAGATGCCATTCTAAACGCTCCGATAAAGCCCGAGTTTGCACCGCCAAAGAGTGCCGTGCCGTAATCGAGAGTTTACCACTGGATAAGTGCCATTTAATCCAGTTAACAATACGTAGCGACAACGGGTAGGGCTCCCAACCAGAGCCGTATCCAGGAGCATTGTCGTTAATCCAACGCTCAATTAAATCACTATGCCAAGCGTGACGGCTCTGCCAATCTTTTGCTTGTAGATCGTTAAAATAATGAAGATTATATCGCCACAGTTTAGGCATTGTTGGGCTATCCCACCCCACGCTTCCTAAATCATGTTCAGAATTAAGGAAGCGGAAACGTTGTGGCCCAAGCTGACCGCACTCTCGCATAGCTGGCTGGGACCATTTTCCAAACTGCCTCCGCATTGGAGGAGCTGGACTCAAGTCAGGTTTAATCTTCTTGAGCCGAAACCATACTCGTCCGTAGATTTGAATGGGCTTAAGGTAACGAACGGTGCGCCACAGACGAGGTATGGCAATCATACATTCGTACTCCCTAGCGTTTGAGCAATCTCAATTGATAGGCGAGCACTTTCAATAATTTCCTCATGTGGAATGGGTGACGCGCTCCCTTCCTTCACTGCACGCAAAAACGCAGCGGTGCAGGCCAACTGCCCCTTATCTTGACGCCACAGGTTCATTTTGCTGAAGCCAGACCAACCCCACCCTTTCAACTTACGGAAATTGTCAAGTTGTAGAACGCGGCCACCGGCAAATACTTCTATTCGCTCCTTAGGAAAACCCTTATGCCCATTCGCAAGATACAGTATTGATCCAATCGATCCGTCCGAGAATGTTAATGTTATGACGGCCTTATCTTCGCGAATTGCCAAGCCAGGATGTGCTCCGAGCGACTGCGCGGTAAATCCAGTTATTGGATGGCCGACTAAATGGCGCAATAGGTCGATGAAATGGCAGGCCTCACCTATAATACGCCCACCGCCGACTGCAGGATCCTGCGTCCAGTGATCGGCAGGAATGTCTCCCGCATTAACAGTTACAATAAAATTCTTGGGCACCGACAAGGGAGCAAGCAGTGATTTCATCTTCACAACATGCGGCGCAAAACGGCGGTTGAAGCCCACCATCAATAGTTGATTCGGCCTTGCGTTAGATTCTTCATTAATCGAGTCCAGTTCGACCTGCGTCAGGCAAAGTGGTTTTTCGCAGAAGACATGTTTCCCTGCCCTAAGGGCCGCCAGCGTTTGACGAGCATGAGCGTCATGCCGTGTGGCAATAACGATAGTATCAATCGCCGTATCCGACAACAGTGTCGTCTCGTCACTCGAGGCTTTCGTGAAACCAAATTTTCGGCCAAAATGAACAGCGCTGACCCCACCAGAACTGACTACACCGTGGAGACTCGCCCCCGCGGCTTTGAACGCCGGGATCAATACCCTCCCGGCATAATTACCCGCACCTAGGAAGCCTACAACACCCTTGCCTTTCGTTACGCTGTTAGAAACGTCAGTGAGCATTACATAGCGTTCAGGCTCGGTAGTTGTTTTGGGGTAATCCAGCAAAATCCCCAACGAGGGCTGTCCAGAAGACAGCAGATCCATCGCCTCTCCTGCGTCTTCTATGGCGAAGCGATGAGTAATGAGTGGCTCAAGATTGAATGCTCCGGCCGCCATCAGGTCAAGCACGGCCTCGAAATTGCGCTGCTCGGTCCAACGTACGAAGCCGATTGGGTAATCTTGTCCCTGCTCCTCGTAAGCTGAATCGTAGCGTCCCGGACCGTATGAACAGGAGACTTGAAAGCTAAGCTCTTTTTCGTAGAACTCGGCTCGACTCAGCTCTAGCCCGACTACACCCACTAGAACGATGCGGCCACGCTTGCGACACATACGCGCGGCTTGCGAAACCGGCTCGTTGCTTTTCGTGGACGCCGTGATGATTACCGCATCCACGCCTCGACCACGCGAAAAGGCTTGCGCCCGCGCGAGCGTATCTTCGCCCGCGCCAGGGTTGACGGTCTCCGCGCCTAAGCGGCGCGCGATCTCCAATCGGGCTGGATCAAAATCGATGCCCAGAACACGACAGCCCTGTGCACGCAACATCTGCACTGTGAGCAGTCCGATCAGACCGAGGCCTGTGACAACTACACATTCGCCAATTGTTGGGTTTGCTAATCGAATTCCCTGAAGTCCTATCGAGGCGAGAACGGTGAAGCTCGCTGTATCATCACTCACATTTTCGGGAATTTTCGCGCAGAGATTTTGCGGGACAGCGACGATTTCGGCATGTTTACCGTTAGAAACAACTCGATCACCCGGCGCAAATCCCGTGGCTTGGCTTTCTATCACTTGACCGACATTACAATATCCCAGCGCCAAAGGCTGATCGAGCTTCGAGCGCACCGCTTCGATGGTGGTTACGAGACCGTCCGTCTTGATTTTTTCCAACACCATTCGCACTTTGTCAGGTTGTGAGCGGGCTTTATTAACTAGGTTCGCTTTTCCAAAATCCACAAGCATCCGCTCTGTTCCGGCAGAGACGAGGCTGATCGAAGTACGGATCAAAACTTGTCCTTTCCCAATGAGTGGCGCGGGAACGTCTGCCACTTCGGTAGATCCGTCCTTAAGCGATTGGAGAAGCTGTTTCATGAGCTGGACTTTCTTATAGAACTGGGAGTGCGGGCGTCGAGTATTACACGCTGCAAAAAAGCAAAAGTTTCGTTTGCGCAGCGTTGCCAGTTGAAGTCGGATGCCAAGTCACGCGTGCGCCTAGAAAGGTTGCCGCGCAGCACGGGATCGTCGATTAGTTGTCGCAAAGCTTCAGCAATTGAGGACGGGTCTTCAGGGTTAAAATAAATACCTCCATCGCGGAGGCACTCCGGCATTGGTCCCCGATCTGAGCACGCCAAAGGTAAGCCGGCTGCCATCTTCTCAAGCAGGATATTGGGCATATTTTCGCAACTTGATGCAAAAACACCGATATCTGCCTTAGCCAAATAATCCTGCACAGTAGCCTGTGGTTGAGGAGGATGAAGATAAGCCCAGCTGCCTTGTGGATCATGTAGCGCTATGGCTGCTTTGATACGTCCTACGCTTGCGGGCACCGAGTGCGGCCCCATCATGTCAAACTGTAATGGCAAACCGGTTTGCCTTCGCAATCCAGCCAAAGCAGCAATGACGTGCCATTGATGCTTGTAAGGACTCGCATGCGAAATATAGACAATGCGCAACGGCGCATCGTCCGTGAATTCTGAGCGCGACCGGAATTGTCGTTGAGGCACAGAGAAATTGTTGCTTACCCCATGTGATATAGTCGCAATCTGCGCCCCGACCGATCCACTGGCCTCCAGCACACTTTGACGGGCGAAGTGAGTTAAGAAGATCAACCCATCAGCACGGCGAAAACTGCGTGCTTGCATCATACGCAACAGTTCGAGCCTGAAACGTTTGATTCCCCATCCATAGCGCGCCACCTCAATGCGATCAAAAGGAAGCATATTGCGGCTCATCGTGACGAAAGGGTGGAAATTACCCGGCACATTGCCACCCGGAGCGAAAAGTAGATCACAACCTGCCGCCAGTGCCTCTTCTGGCAATGTATGACGCTGCCATCGCGCGCGCGCGAACTGGCCTTCCTCCATCACAGGCGGAGAGCGCAGTTCCAGCCATGCACGTTCATTGATACGAGCAACGGTGTTCCTGTTTCCCCAGACGATGACCCGTTTAATACCGTAGTTCTGCGGATGGGCGGCGGATAGCAATTCAACAAGATGGGTGACGCCTCCGCCCTCGCGAAGGTTGGAAGCATCAAGGGCAACACTAAACATGTCTTGTTCTTCCTATTCGAGACAAATCCTTCATAATGGTGAATGTGATCCAAATAACCAAAAAAAGGATAATGAGATTGTGAAGATATACATACCCATAATAAAAAAACCTTTGTGAATACAAAGCAAACGACAGCAAGAACCAAGAGGCGAAAAAACTCCGTGGTGCAGCTACCATCAGCTTTCGCATCAGTACGGACAAAAATAGTCCCATGACTGCAGCTCCGAACACTCCAAAATTCATATATCCTTCACCGAGGATTCCGAAGCCCCCCATCGTTTGGTATGTACTTTCGAACATTCGATAGGGATCGACATACCGCTCCCAAGGTGTCGGAATGAAGGATGGGATGATATTGATGAACTGACCGAAAAACGTCATTCCGTAATATGCGCCCCACCTTTTTGATGCGTCGATTGCAACCACGCCACTGTAGACTGACGAGCCAACTGTAGACACGCTGAGATGGTTTTCCTGAAACATCTGGCCGAACACCGATGCAAACATCGACTCAGACCCACCCGCCCCACCTCTAATGAGACCCACAAAACTAAAAACAACAAAACCGAAAAACAACACCAACAAGGCCACCAAGTTTTTCTGCTTTTCACTATTCAAAGAAAGCGCTGAAATCAAATAAGTAACATTAGAAAATATAACAAAAGTGAGTATCTCTGATCTGTTTCCAGCCATTATCCAATAAAATGCAATAAGATTAGTTGCAAAAAAGAATGCTATATTCGGTTTTCTGTAATTAAGACAAAATGCAGCCATCAGCAACACAAATATAGCAGGGAGGCCGGACCAGTACGAGTTCTGATTACCCGAGTACTGACCGGATAGAACAAAGCCTGTTCTGTTAATAAAAAAGGAAACTAACAAACCTGCTGCCCAAATCGCCCATGTCCGTAGATTGGCTTTGCGATAAAAGAAAACGGATTCAACCTTCTGATTTTCCAAGCAAAATGTCATCAAATAGAGAACCTGTGCTGCGCCAATTAAAGCATCGTCTAGATGACCTGCATTGAACGTCGCCCATCTTGCGGGCGTATACATCACCGGCATTACATTAAGGATCACGCAAGCTATCAGAACAATCATCCATAAAAAATGGAGAACGATGACTAGAGAAATTGCTAGTTTTAAAGGAGTACCTGCACTGAGAGCTTTCATACTGTATAAGGAGAGGCCGACGAATCCCCACAACAGAAAACTCCATTGACCTATCTCATAAAGCATAGAGATGGATATGCATAAGATAAATCTTACCAGCAAGAGCCCGCCCCACGTTAGTCTGATATGCGACTTAGCGAGCCGTATTATCATGTTAAGCCGCTCCCATGCTATGTGAGCGACCAACTAATAAGAGAGCCAGATAAATAGTGTATGCCACCACTACTAAAATCACCATTTGAATAGAGGTCGTAATATGGACAATCATCGGTATTAATACGATGAGGAGCCACCATACCAATGTCGACCAAAACACCGCATGGTAACGTGCTTCAGCTACTAATACGCTCGATATAACCGTAATTGGCGCTGCTACGATTGCTGCCGCCACAAAAAGTGTAAGAGACCACCGGCTGCCTGCGAGCTCTGTTCCATAAAAACCAATTAAAAAAGGCCCCAGCAAGAGAACTCCAACAAGTACCGCAATTGCTCCAAAAGCAGAAAATAATTGGGCTTGCTTTATCGTTTTATGCTGATCATCAATGTCCCGCGTCCAGACATTACGTGCCAACCTTGGCATAACTGTGCGAGAAATAATATTTGATGCCATCTGTGCCAAACCAAACCATTGCATCCCCAAGGCGAATTCGGCAAAGGCTGTACCTCCTCCAACCCCGCCAATCAAAGAACGCCCAGCCAGCCACAGCCCAGTGTTGGTCATCGTCGTAGCCAGAAACATCGGCCCCAGATAAGCCCAGACCACTTTAATATTGGAAGAATTCAGCACTGCGCCTTGTTTAGTGTAGCGCCGGACAATCTGGCCTAGTCCTCCTGGGACTAGGATCAACAACGAAATGCATGTGGCAAGCAGATATATACGCAATGGCCACTGTGATTCGTCGAGAAGAACCGCGATCAACGTTCCTCCAATTAAAATTATGCCCAACACAAAGCTAGAAATGGTTACCCAGCCGAATCGCTCAAAGCCGTTGCTCACCCCTACCAGCAGGTTGTTCAATCCAATTCCTAAAATTAAAGCAGCTAAAACGCCTTTTTTCGCCGGTTCAGACAGCCCTATTATTTCAGCTGGCACGACCAGTACGGTGATCATCGCCATTGCCAGACCTACAACTACTACACCTGCCGCCAAAATCACCTGCGTCAACGCATCGACGGAAGCGTCCACTGTCATTCGCGCGCAGAAACGAGGTAACCCCTTCATCATACCTAACATAGCCATATTCGACAAAGAGGTTGCGGTCAGATGGACAAATGTGAATAAAGCAAACGCTTCAGCTCCAAATGCCCTTGCCACCAACGCGGAAGCTAAAACAACTGCTCCGCGTGAGAACAACATCGCCAGAGTAAGAAATAAAGATCCCTTCAATAAACCAGACATACCTACGGTCACCCTTCATAGTTCGTCGGATGATGACCATGCGCTTTGAAGGGTTGTGCAAAGTATTTACTTGTTCGATCAAGCTCGCGTCTTGGGGCAGCCGGGCTACCTGCAAGTACGACGTATTCCTCTTTATGCTGGCGCGCAACTACGCTGCCCATACCGACAAATGTACCATTGTTCACCAGCGAACCTGGGATAAAACGGCACGCCGCCCCGATATAACACCAGTCTCCGATTTCCACTGAGCGCGTCACAGTAATATTCAATGGGTCAGCACTATGAGTATAAATAATCGTTGATCGCCCGGCAATGATAGTGTTATTTCCTATTCTCACACCGCCTGAAGCCTCGATAAAATGGAACCTGCGGATGGAACTGTTACGCCCTAATCTTAGCCACCCTTTACCAGCTCCCGTGATCCAATTGAGAGATTCAATCTTTGAACCGCTTGCCATTTCGAGTTCTGATAATCGGTGCAAAAGATTAAAATGCCCGATCCTTACATAATCTCCAAGGTGAAGCCTACGTACATTTACAAGCGAACAACCAATGTAGCAACCTCGCCCGATCTTTGCACCACCGGCTCTCAGCAAAACAATCTTGAGAGGGTTGGGGATCACAGCTATTAATAAAGTGATAAGTAGACACAAAGCGCGCTTCATAACCGCAAATCCACGCTGTCAACTGGAAGCACATTTTTAAGATCGTAGACGACATGCTCCTGCTTGCCGTAGGAACGTATAGTTTCAATCCCAAGCTTAGTGAATTCTTTGTGCGCCACCGTCAGAATAATCGCGTCGTAGGCACCACTTTGAACCTCGTCAATAGGCTTCAAGCCATACTCGCGTTCAGCCTCTACTGCATCAATCCATGGGTCACAGACATCAACATGTATACCGTAGTCGTGTAGTTCCGTGATGACGTCGACTACCCGAGTATTACGCAGATCAGGACAGTTCTCCTTGAACGAAAGACCCAGTACCAAGACGCGAGCGCCATTGACTTGTATGCGTCGTTTGAGCATCGCTTTAATGGTCTGGCCAGCTACATATGAACCCATGCCATCATTGATGCGACGACCGGCAAGAATCACCTGCGGATGGTAGCCGAGGCTTTCGGCTTTGTGTGTCAGATAATAGGGATCAACACCGATGCAGTGCCCTCCTACCAACCCTGGACGGAATGGAAGAAAATTCCATTTTGTACCAGCTGCTCTCAATACAGCTTCGGTATCAATTCCCATGCGGTTGAAGATGATGGCCAGTTCGTTGATGAGAGCGATATTGAGATCGCGCTGCGTGTTTTCGATCACCTTTGCAGCCTCCGCCACACGGATGCTTTCAGCCTTGTACGTTCCGGCGGTAACGATAGAGGCATAAAGTTCATTCACCGTATCGGCAATTTGTGGCGTCGAGCCTGAAGTCACTTTGCAGATTGTAGTCAACCGGTGCGCCTTATCACCGGGATTAATGCGTTCAGGCGAATACCCGGCAAAGAAATCAACATTAAACTTCAGTTCCGACATCCGCTCAAGTACCGGAACACAGTCATCTTCCGTTGCACCGGGATAAACAGTGGATTCGTAGATAACGATATCGCCCTTCTTTAGCACCCGCCCAACGGTTTCAGAAGCTCGGAGCAACGGAGTAAGATCAGGTCGCTTATGAGCGTCGATTGGTGTAGGCACTGTGACGATGTAGATATTGGCTTTAGCCAACTCTTTCATTTCCGACGTCAAATCAAGTTGAGCTGCCTCGGCCAATTCCTCCGCCGAAACTTCCTGTGTATGATCTTTGCCTGCGCGTAGTTCCGTGATTCTGTCCTGATTAATATCAAAACCGATTACAGCGTACTTCTTACCGAACTCGACTGCCAAAGGCAGGCCTACATATCCTAAGCCAATTACAGCGATGATCGGTTCTTTTAAAACGCTCATGTTTCCTGCATCACTTTCCATAATATTCGCGAAACCAAGCTACGAATTTCGCGATACCATCGCGGAAGTCGGTTTGCGGGCGGTATCCGGTCAGCCGTTGCAGCAGTTCGGCATTGGCCCATGTTGCAGGTACATCACCCTTCTGCATTCCTAAATAATTACGACTTGCTTTTTTTCCCACGCATTCTTCAATTGAATCAATAAAATCGAGCAATCGCACCTTGTCTGAATTACCTATATTTACAATACGAAAGGGTGCGACTGGTGAAAGACTATCACCAGGGACAATCTCCTCCTTAGTCAGCGGACGTATAGGGGGCGTATCGATCAAAAGACGGATGCCACGCACTAAATCATCAACATAAGTAAAGTCACGATGCATATCGCCGTTATTATATACGTCAATCGGCCGGTCATCGAGGATTGCATCTACGAATTTGTAAAGCGCTAAATCTGGGCGCCCCCAAGTGCCATATACTGTAAAGAACCGAAACATCGTAGTAGGCAAATCCCACAAATGTGCATAGGCGTGCGCCATGCTTTCATTCGCTTTCTTGGTTGCCGCATATATCGTCAGTTGAGTATCGGCCTTCTCTGTTTCAATAAACGGCATCTCGTCATTCGCACCATAAACCGACGACGTTGAAGCCATTAGCAAATGTTCCACAGTCAATCGTCGCGCCGCTTCCATAACATTGAAAGTTCCGATCACATTTGAGTCGAGGTAAGCGCGTGGATTTTCGAGACTATAACGTACCCCTGCCTGAGCTGCGAGATGGACGATAACATCCGGACGAAAATCATCGGCGATGCTATCAAAAAGCGCCTGATCTTCAAGCATGCCTTCAGTTGTGGAGAAATTACCATTCTGCAGGAGCATCTCCTGACGACGACGCTTTAAATTTACGTCGTAATAATCCGTAATACCATCATAGCCATGGACACGGAAACCTTCCGATAAAAGAAGACACGCCAAATGGAACCCGATGAAACCAGCCGTTCCAGTGATTAAAACGCGCTTCATGCCCATATACCCCGTGTATCAACAATGCGGCCGTTGCTTGGGCGTTGATCGGCGAACAAATTGTGGTCCACTAACATGACATGAACGTCACTGTTTTTAGCCACTTCAAGACTAGAGAGTCTGGCGTTCCCCAACCCCTCTGGCAGCCTTTCAATATTTGGCTCTACTATCAGCAACAGGCCGGCGTGTTCTTTGGCCAAATCTCGCGCGATTTCTAGTGCTGGGCTTTCGCGCAAATCATCAATGTTCGGTTTGAATGCTAAGCCGTAAATGGAGAGGCTCACTTCACTAGCACTTTTCGCCCCTCTCTCCATTAAATGCGCACCGACTGCTGCACGGACTTTTTCTATTACCCATTTTGGTTTTGAGTCATTAACATCACGCGCTGCTCGTATTAACTTTGCCTGTTCAGGTGCAGAAGAAATAAGGAACCAAGGATCTACCGCGATGCAATGACCACCGACGCCCGGCCCCGGTTGTAGAACTTTGACCCGAGGATGACGATTTGCTAGTTCAATTAATTCCCAAACGTCGATATGCATGCGATCACAAATCAACGACAATTCATTAGCAAACGCGATATTTACATCTCTAAAGCTATTTTCCGTCAGCTTTGCCATCTCTGCGACACGCGGATTGCTTGCAATAACGCATTCGCCTGTAACAAATGTTTGATAGAGATCTGCTGCCACCTTTGAACAGTAAGAGGTCATCCCTCCAATGACTCGGTCGTTGGATATCAATTCCATCATAACTTTACCTGGAAGCACACGTTCGGGACAATGAGCGATACGAATGTCTGATTCTTCACCATGCGTTTGTGGAAATGTGAGATCAGGACGAGCCTTAGCCAGCCATTCAGCCATTAACTCCGTGGCTCCGACAGGAGAGGTGCTCTCCAAGATTACTAAATTTCCGGTTACTAGTACGGGAGCAATAGCGTTGGCAGCCTTCTCAATATAGCTTAAGTCTGGGTCATGGTTCTCTCCGTTAAACGGAGTTGGTACAGCTATCAAAAACGCTTCGGCAGGCTCCGGCATCAAGGTTGCCCGCAGCAACTTCTGTTGCACAGTTGCTCGAACTACAATGTCCAATTCGGGTTCAATAATATGAACCCCTCCACCATTAATTGTGTCAGCCACGCTCGCATTAACGTCTACCCCGATTACTTCTATCCCGCGCGAAGCAAACAATGCAGCCGTTGGCAATCCTATGTAACCCAAACCGATAACCGAAATCCGGTGGAATATCCTAGTTCTCATGTCTGTTCTAATCTTTTCCAGCTGTTGCAAATTCACGAATAGCAGCGAGAATTCTACCCGCGGCTTTACCATCGCCATATGGATTTTGAACTTTCGACATTGTCTTCGATAATGTGGGATCATCTAAAAGACGTGAGACTTCTTTAACTATGAGCTCAGCATCCGTTCCTACAAGTCTAACTGAACCCGCCTCTACCGCCTCTGGTCGTTCCGTTGTTTGACGCATTACCAGTACCGGCTTGCCTAACGAGGGAGCTTCCTCTTGCACACCCCCGGAGTCGGTCAAGATTATATCTGCACGATCCATTAACCACACAAATGGTAAATATTCCTGCGGTTCTATCAACTGAATATTGGGATGGGCACCTAACCGTTCATTAACCGGCCTACCCACGTTGGGATTAAGATGAACTGGGTATATAATTTGGATGTCGTCTCGCTGAGCCAACAAAGAAAGTGCGTCGCAAATCCTATCAAATCCTGCACCAAAACTCTCTCGTCTATGTCCCGTCACCAATATGAGCCGCTTGTTGTCATTAATATTGAACTTATCTGAATAAACCCTATTTATTTTTTTGTCGGCACGTAGCAGCTTTATTACATCAAATAGGGCATCAATTACCGTGTTACCGGTAACATAAATCGTTTGATCAGAAACATTCTCGGCTAGTAGGTTATAACGTGATGTTTGGGTGGGTGCAAAATGGAGCTGCGCAATTACCGCGGTCAGTCTTCTATTTACCTCTTCCGGCCAAGGTGAATAAATATTGCCTGTCCTCAAACCAGCTTCTACATGCCCAACTGCGATCTGACTATAATATGCCGCTAAAGAAGCACTGAACGCTGTAGTTGTATCACCATGCACAAGCACTAAGTCTGGACTAAAATCATTGATTACAGACTTGACCCCATCTAATACACCAATGGTGATCTCCGTTAACCCTTGCCCTGGCTGCATCAAATTGAGATCATAGTCTGGTACTATGTCAAACAATGAAAGAACTTGGTCTAACATTTCACGATGCTGCGCGGTAATACAAACACGAGATTCAATATCTTCCGCAGAATTAAGCGCACTGATGATTGGCGCCATTTTAATTGCTTCCGGTCGGGTTCCAAAAATCGATAAAACTCGCAGTTTTTTGCTCTTCAGATTCATTATGATATCCATCAATACTTTTGTTCAAGCACACTGTGGTTCACAGAAAATTATCGGACCAAATAGTTGTTACTTCACTCCGTTTAGAAATTCCACGCTATCGCGCTCCATAACCGGTGAGAACAATCCGAATTGTTCTAAGAACTATCACAATATCAAGCCACAACGAGAAATTTTTAATATAATAAAAATCATAGTAAAGCTTCTCATTTACTTCATTTACTGACGCAACGTGCCCCTGTTTTACCTGAGCCCAACCTGTAATACCAGGATGGACAATATGTCGGTAACTATAAAACGGAAGTTCGGATTCATACCATAGCGACAACACATCGGCTTCTGGTCGGGGGCCAATCCAACTCATCTCACCACGAAGCACATTTACTATTTGAGGCAGTTCATCGAGGCGTGATTTACGAAGAAACCGCCCGAGCCTGGTTATGCGAGGGTCGTCATCCAAGGTTATTGCCTTATCTCGTGAGGATCCAGACAGATCATTCTCAACTCTCATGGTTCTAAACTTATAGACCGTGAATACCGCTCCGCGATATCCCATCCGTGTCTGCCTAAACAAAGCTGGACCAGGCGTGTCAAGTCGGATTGCCAAGCCGACTATTATTAGTAAAGGTAGCCCGAGAATTAGGACGATTAGTGCAATAAACCGATCAATTATGCGCTTTATGGGGAGGTATAGCTGACTAGGTGTAAGAGAACCCAGTGTATTTTCGGATAAGTGCTCAATCGTTACTCGACCGGTTAACGATTCTATAACTTGCTTTACATGATAAACTGGCGTGCCGGCCAAAACTGTATCAGTAATAAATCGCTCCCAATCGGGAGAGAAATCTGTTCTCAAATCTGCGACAACGCCGTGTATACTTGATAATTTCTGTTCAGGCTGATCAATTAGCAACCAACGAACTGACTTGATCGTCTTGAGTTGATCTGTTTGACCTCCTGGAATAATTGCAAGATGAAAGGGTTTCATCTTGGCATTAAAAATGTAAACTCCAAAGTACCAAATAGAAGAGATTAAAAAGGATCCTCCCGCCTGCAATCGGCTATACTCAATTCGGAACAAAAGAATACTGACAAAAACTATTCCGTAACCTAATACGAATGCTGGCAATATCGTACTAAATCCTGTTGTACCAGGAAAAGATTCCAGTCTTTTGTAAATGGCATAACCACTCAAGTGTGCTATTATAGCAGCAATAACCGTTACTTGATAATTAACAGTCTCCAATGTATCCCAAGCATAAAGGATGCGGAATATTATTGGCAACCCTATGGCGGTCAGTAGTCCACCGATGAGTTGATATCGCATTCGCGACATAAAATGCCGCCCTGATCGAGACGCAATCATATTGGCATATGCCTTCGAACTATACCTCCAGTCCGCCACGAACGTTCTGGACACCCCACCGAGACAAAGAAGCGAAACCGCCTCTCTTCATCCTAACTTACACTTCCTGAGTGACATTTATATGTTAATATAATAATAACTATAAAATAATTACTGCTTGTGGCAGTCTTATCAGACTGCATCACAGATTTACTATAACCGTTCAAACAGTTCCGTAATACAAGATATATTCTCTTATAAGCTCCCCTCCACCAACAGGTCGCTAGCCTTGTTAATGATTTATCCCCGCTTATATTTCATCAACCATCTTGTCAACAGCCAAATCGACGATTAGGTCTTATCAGAATTCTTGCTTCTGCCAATTTGACGACGGCGAGATAGTTCCGCGGTCTTTATCATAACGGGTGGCGATGCCTCTTAGAGTCTGAATCATAATGAATGTAAGGATATCATTCCCTTGCGATGCGCCGGGTGAGCAGGCGAATGTTTGCGATGTAGATCCATGCTTCAGCAGACGTGACGGTTTTCTCAAAGTCTTTGGCTAATCTGCGGCATCGACCTAACCATGCAAATGTGCGCTCAACGACCTATTTAGTCCCGGCATTTGATGGATTGGATTTAACCTGAAACGTTCTGGTTCTTTTGTCCAGCATTTGCAGATGAATTCGTATGGAGTGAGGCCTTTGAGTGTCTTTAGGCGGCGACCGAAATTGTAAGCGATGACAAAATCGTTGAGGTGTGTTCGTAATTGGGCGTTGCCATCGTAATGGAGGCGCTTGACGGTAGCCTCTTTGTTGTTTCGGTTCATCCGCTCAACTTGATCATTCGTCCAGAGATGCTTAGGTTTGGTCAGCCTATGCTCGATGCCGTGCCGCCAGCAAGTCCGGTCAAACGGATGGCCGCGGAACCGGGCGGTTGGTCCGTTTCTGTTCTTGGGGATATCAGCGAACTAGATGCCGTTGTCGGTCAGAACGGTGTGTATTGCGTTAGGAACAGCGGCCTGCAATGCTTCCACGAAGTCTGATGCTGTTTTTGTGGTGGCACGCTCAACCAGTTGAATGAAGGCGAACTTGGACGTCCTGTCGGTTGCCACATACAGGTAGAGCTTGCCTTCTGCGGTCTAGACCTCGGCCAGGTCGATGTGAAAATAGCCGATAGCATAGGCTTTGAATTTCTTCTTCGACGGCTTGTCACCATCAACATCCGGCAGTCTCGAAACCCCATGGCGTTGCAGGCAACGATGTAATGACGATCGCGTCAGGTGCGGAATTGTCGGTTGAAGAGCATAGAGGCAATCATCCAGCGCCAGCAGGGTGTGTCGCCGGAACGCGATGATGATCGCCTCCTCTTCTTCATTCAGAACAGTTGAACGCGGTTCTCTCGGCCCGGTTTTAAGATCCTCGACCGTCGCCCGCTTGCGCCATTTCAGAACTGTTTTCGCATTGATCCCGTAGATCCGGCTCAGCCGCGCGGCCGAAGTCTGCGATCGCTGTATTGCAGCTCGGACTGCGTGCGTGGTCGTGGCGCTTCCGCGACGAATTTGGCCCATAGTGCTTCCTTCCATGCTGTGGAAAATATCGCACCATCAAACGCTAGGATCAAACACTTGGAGCCTGTTCCAAAAGAGGGTTGAGCGATTTCAGCAGGTTATGATTCAATCGGATTTCTGACATACGATGGAGATCACGATGACCTGGACTGAAACCGCTCGGCGACAGTATGAACGTCGCAATTCGCGTTATGCAAGATGGGGTGGTTGCCGCCCTCCGCGATGGCATCCATATGTGCTATGAAGGTGGTGTTCTAATCCCCTAGCGTAAGGACCGCGACCATGTCTAAGGATATTATGATTGGAGTGGATTTAGCAAAGAATGTTTTCCAACTGCACGCCACATCGATGATGGGTGAGCTGATCTTTCGCAAGAAGCTTTCTCGGCAGAATTTTCCTAAATTTATGGCCAATCAGCCACCTGCTGTGATCGTGATGGAAGCCTGCGGCAGTGCACATCACTGGGCTCGAGAAATGATTGGCTTTGGTCATGAGGTTAAGTTAATCGCACCGCATTATGTGAAGCCTTTCGTTAAGCGCCAGAAAAACGATGCTGCAGATGCCGAAGCTATTGTGATCGCGGCGCAGCGTCCTGAAATGCGCTTCGTTGAGCCGAAGTCTGTTGAGCAACAAAGCAAAATATTTTTGTTTCGTGCAAGAGAGCGCCTTGTTCATCAGCGTACCGAGTTGATCAATGCGCTCAGAGCTGGCCTTTACGAATATGGACATGCCGTACCGCAAGGAGTTCGCCAAATCAGGCGGATCGAAGAGATCCTCAATGACCATAATACCGACATGCCTGATTTGATGCGGGAGGAATGTCTGGAGTTATTCAGACAAATCGCAGAAACGACTGCCCGCATCGATGCCCGTACTGCCAAAATCAAGGCTTTGTCGGCTGACGGTGACACCGCGCGGCGGCTGCAGACGATGCCAGGAGTTGGACCAATGACAGCCCTAGCCGTTGAAGCATTTGCACCTCCCATGGATTGTTTCCGGAACGGTCGCGACTTCGCGGCTTGGCTCGGGCTTGTACCGCGCCAGTTCTCATCCGGCGGTAAGGAGCGGCTCGGCCGCCTGTCAAAGGCAGGACAAGCCGATATCCGTAAGCTGCTGATAATTGGTGCGATGTCGCGTCTTAATTGGATGGGGCGGAAATCTATTCCACCAGGCTCGTGGCGATCACATTAGCCAATAAGATGGCGCGAATGATATGGGCGATGCTAACAAAAAATGAGGAATACCGATATTCGGCACAGGTAGCAGTGGATTAATGGACTCTTAGCGCAAACTACCTGAGGTCGGATAGATGGGTGTGAGAAGGAGATGATACGAATGGGCGAACTGATCGAGATCGAGAAAACCAGTAAATCACTTTGAGCTTACAGCTCGAATGCAAGATTTGGACTTGATCCGCAGATCACCATACCGGCCAGCGGCTTCTGAACATGCCGCATTCACAGGCCTTACAGAAGACCGCACTCGATCACACGCACATCGACTCAAAAACCTCTTGCATTCCGGGCGGCAACCACAGAAGCGATTTAACGGATGTGGAATGGTCGATTATAGAGCCGCTGATGCCCGCGTCCAAGCACCTTGGACGGCCTCGAAAGTCAGATCTACGTGAAGTGTTGAACGCGCTACTTTATATAGCCTCTTCAGGCTGCACCTGGCGGCTCCTGCCAACGGATTTTCCGCCATTTTCAACGGTACAGAAATACTCTCACGGTGGCGAGATGAAGGAACACTGAGCGCGATCAACAACACGCTTGTTATGACGGCACGCGAGGTGGCGGATAAGCAACCCAGCCCCACGGCTGGCGTGATCGATAGCCACTCGGTGAAAACCACGGAAAGTGGCGGCATACGGGGCTTTGATGCGGGAAAGAAGATCAACGGTCGCAAGCGTCATATTGTGGTTGATACACTCGGTTTGATGGTCGGTCTTGTGATCCATTCGGCTGGTATTCAGGACCGAGATCGTGCGCCAGATGTCTTGAAAACCATTCTCAAACGTTGGCCTTGGTTGCGGCATATGTTTGCTGACGGGGGATACGCAGGACCAAAGCTCAAAGGCAGGTTGGAAAAGGTCGGGAAGTTTACATTGGAAATTGTCAAGCGGTCCGATCACACTGAAGGTTTTAAACTACTCCCACGCAGATGGGTTGTCGAGCGCACTTTTGCATGGCTGGGACGGTGTCGCAGACTGGCCAAAGACTTCGAGAAACCCACCGCTTCTTCCGAAGCCTGGGTCTACATCGCAAACATACGCTTCCTCACGCGGCGCATAGCAAGAGCCTGATATCGTTATATTCATTATGATTCAGGCTCTAGGGATTTTATAGTAAAATTTAATTTACTGAAAAGCGTAGTGGAATTCGGGGTTTTTTCGCGGTCACCACGATGTTTATGCTATTAACAAACGATCAACATTTAACTACAGTTTAGCTGCTATGAAATTATGTCTAATTACATATGATAGACCTCATCAGAAGACTACGCAGGTCGCACAAGGACTTTATATTCGAGGCTTTCGAAGCGTGAGCTTTCTTTTGATGCCTTTTATACAAAGATCAACACGCGATATAATTTTTGCTCATCGCCCTAATCAAATTGAAGGTCTTAAACCTCAATATCTTGCGAACAGTTTTAATGGAAATATTTATAACTATGACAACTGGCTATCTATAGTTGATGAATACGATTATTTTCTAGTCTGTGGCTCAAACCTTATCGATCGCGCCTTTGCCCTAACTGGAAAAATCTTAAATGTCCACTCTGGACTCATCCCAATCGTTCGTGGGCTCGATTCTTTTAAGTGGGCTATTCTGAACGATGCTCCATTAGGAAATACGTTACATCAGATCAGCCCAGAAATAGACGCCGGATTAATTATTTGCCATTGGCAAACAAAAGTCTTTCTTAAAGATAGCATCCAAACGTTGGCTAAACGACACTATCAGAACGAGATTTGGATGCTAGTGCACTTTGATAAACTATTCACGGGACCAGTCTCCAGTTATTCCATAAAGGCCGCGACTAAACGCATGTCAATCAAAAATGAATTAATTATGTTGGATTATTTTGATACCTATAAGAGTATTAATGCAGTGGAATGAGCTTTAACCCGTTTTCAATTGTCTACAATGAACGCCACTCAGCTATGACAAACGATATTTCCGATTTATCACGCACTCACGCTCCAAGGACATTCTCCGTATAGGTTTTAAGATTTTCCCGTTTGATGTTTGACGGCATCTCGCAGTCAAGGGTTAAATTGCAAGGCTACCTCAGACAGATATTATCGTCTTCGATGGCGCTTATCCACCTCTTATCATCAGGCAAACCTCACGCAAATCTGACTTGCAAGGGCGGGCAAGATGGTAGGGTATGCACTGAGCCCCAACATTGGACCGCAGGGAATTAGAATTTTCCGGCTCTCATCCCAATGGCTGGCTGATAACGCCACCGGGATTATGCAAGGCAATCGGTACGTTATATCCGATTGCCGAATGAGGACGATCCTCATTGTAGTGTCTAAGCCAATTCTCTACCTTTTCGCGCGCATCTTCAAGCGTTAAGAACCAGTGTGCGTTCAAACATTCCGCACGAAGCTTGCTGTTGAAGGCCTCGAAAATCCGTTGTCCGTCGGCTTCCCGGGCCTGGAGAAGTCCAGCGTCACTTCGTTGGCATAAGCCCACAGATCTAGGTCACGCGAAACAAACTCACTTCCGTAACACCTTCGGAATAACGCCAGTTTTTAGGCTATGGCCAAGCTGCGACGCCTTTCAAATTGCGTGAGCAGGTTGGCCATAGCCGGTCTCAGGTCTCACAGTGGTTTTACAAAGCCACACTGCAAAGGAGACTGGCTATGACCGAGTGCAATATTACAGCGTCTACCCCTGTACTGGTAGCTATTGATATATCGAAAGGACGCCATGAGGTGCTTATCGAAGTGCCGGACAAAAAGCGTCGTCGTCGGGTTAGCGTGCTGAACACTCTTGACGAGTTTGAGCGCCTGATCAATCTGCTGCGTAGTTTTCAGCGTCCCGTCCGCGTCGCAATTGAAGCAACAGGAAACTATCATCGCGCATTGGCGTTTCAGCTGGGCACGGCCGGTTTTAACATCAAGCTGATTTCATCAGTTGCACTGGCGCGGACGAGAGAGGCATTGCATAATTCCTGGGATAAAAATGACCCGAAAGATGCTCAGGTTATTTTGCATATGGTGACAATCGGCGCCGAGCAATTCTATCACGATCCACTGTTGAACGGCACAAATGGCATTCAGGAACTGTCTAAGACACACGACATGATATGAAGGGCAAAGACTGAACTGTGGCATCGTATCCTGACACATTATTTGCCTTTGTATTTCCGGGAAGCCGATCGCTTTCATCGCAGTTCTCGCAGCGACTGGTTTTTCGCGTTCCTTGAACTGTTTCCATCGCCACACTTCATCGCGGCTTTGAGCAAAGAAGCTTTCATCGCAGCGGCCTGGGATGTGGTTGGCCGCAAAGTTGGTAAAGAGCGTTTGTTATCAGATATTTATGCAACTTCTATACGTTCGATTGGCCATCCTGTTACACCGGAATCCGATGCCATCGTGATGTTTCGAATGGTTCTGGCTGAGGGCAGAAGCCTTATAGCCCAACGTAATTTGATCGAAGCACGTGCAGTTGAGATGTTCAAAGACAATCCTGATTACAAACTGCTGACAACTATCCCCGGCATTGGCCCGATCAATGCTTTGACGATCCTGGCAGGAGCGGGTGACCTACGGCGTTTCAATCACCACCGTCAGTTCCTGAGGTTTTGTGGCATGGGTCTGGCAACCATCCAATCAGGCATGTTTCGTGGTCAGACAAAGCTCTCCAAATATGGAAATGCGCGATTGAGGCGGACTTTATGGATGGCAGCTCAGGTTGCCATATTGCAGCGCCCCAATAGCTTTCGCGACAAATTTAAGCGCTACATCACAAAAGAACGACACAACACCCATTTACGCCGCAAGGCGTTGACAGCAATCGCCGCCAAAATGGCTCGAACCGTGAACGCAGTCATCAAAAGCGGCGAAACATATCGTCCCTTTTATGAGGGGGCGATCCACAGCAGAAGGACCTTTCTCGGACAGTGCCGTGGAGGCGCTCATACATGCAGCGACCTCGTACATAATGTTCAGGCCTTCCGCTCGACGGCAAAAGGATCTCGTCTTAAGGACGGTGAGAGCCGCGATAACGCGTACTCTGTGTTTGTTATGGGATAGACCGTTCGTTGACGATCGGCGCGGCCTATATCATAATCCAACGCATCGGTAAAAAGACCGACGCGATAATGACCTGTTGCTAAATCGGGCGTTCATTCCGAATATAGGACGTTATCCACACGAATTGTGCGGGGTTAGGCGCGCCATTCGATGATCTGGTTGAGGCAGCGAATGACACGCTCAGCTGGTAGTGAGAAGTCGACTTCAATGCCGAACCCCTCGCGATTAAAGTCATCGATCACGTTCAGCGTCCGGAACGAGCGACCGTCAGCGAGTTGATCGACCAGGTCGGGTTGGGTTGTTCTGGTACTGCCAGAGGTTCAGGCCGTTCCCGGATTAGACGCTTTCTGAGCTTGATCCTGAGATTGAGCCCGAGCTTGCGGCAAATACGGTAAACTTGGCTGTGGTTCCAGCCAAAGCCCTAGATTTTACCCAGATAAAGGAAGCACAGGCCAAAACCCCATGCATTGTGCGCCGTCGTCAGGCGCAAAAGCCAGTCGGCAATCTCTTCGTTCTCGCTGCCCAGCTTACGTTCATAGCGATAGCACGTCTCGCTGACCCCGAACGTCCGGCACGCTAGCGCGACTTTGACATTATGTTTCTGGACCGCTTGCATGGCCATCTCCTTGCGCTGAGATGGCATCAGCGCTTTTTTCCGAGGCTTCCTTCAGAAGATCGTTTTGCATGCTTAATTCTGCATACATCTTCTTAAGCCGACAGTTCACGATAACAGGCCCTTGCGATACGCCACGTAAGGAAGCGGATATTTGCGATGTAGATCCAGACTTCGGAAGAAGCGATGGTTTTCTCGAAGTCTTCGGCCAGTCTGCGACACCGCACCAGCAATACAAATGTTCGCTCGGCAACCCGTCGACGCGGGATGACTTCAAAACCTTCAGCGTGATCGGACCCCTTGAAGAACTCCAGTGTAAACGTGCCGACTTTTTCAATCTGTCTTTGAGTTTCGGCGCAGCATATCCGCCACCGGCAAAGAGTTTCCTCACCGTGGGGTGGTTTTGGCAGGCGCGCTCGATCAGATCGGGCGCGCCGTCGCGGTCTTGAACATCCGCGCCATGCACGATGCCTTCCAATATGTTGCCGACCATATCGGTTACGATATGGCGCTTGCGCCCTTCGATCTTTTTGCCTGCATCATAGCCGCACGGACCACCAGCTTCTGTCGTCTTCACCGACTGGCTATCGATAATGGCTGCCGTCGGCTCCGCCTTGCGGCCTTCGGACAGCCGTGTCACTGCAACCAGCATTTCATTGATAAGATCTAGCAAGCCGCTGTCGCGCATCCGGTAGAAATGATATTGCTCTGTCGTGAACGGCGGGAATTCCTTCGGTAACTGCGCCCATTGGCAGCCCGTTGTCGCCATATACTGGGTGGCATTCCACAACGTACGTGGGTCATGCTCGCGTGGACGTCCAACCTTACTCATCGGCTGCAAAAGCGGCGCGACGGGCGGTTTCAGTCCAAGCCATATGATCCTCCGTAGTCTTTGGTAAACCTCAGAGAATCATAAACAACTGAAATCGCTCAACTTAATTTTCGGTTCGGCTCTTAGACACACTAATTATATTAACTTTCATTTCCTTACCGGAGTTGATATATTTAATCAAATCTTATGCAATTATAGTGTAAGTATCATTAACAATCTCCAACCTTAAGGACAGGTAAATTGAGCGCTTTCATTAACTCTCCTACTAAGATTTTACAAGAAGAAGGCTACGGCAAGGAGTGTGATTTTGCATTGGAGCCGTCGTTCACAAGACTTGTTGAAGAAGCAAAAAATGCAGGCTGGGATGAACTTCAAATTGCATTATCTTTAATTTCGCATTGTGAATCTCTAATTTATGGGCATAAATCTGTAGTCAAGTCACAGCAGTAAATCGGCGAAGTTAAACTTCGTGCTTTGAAAAGCCAAAGATTTGTCAACGCCTATCTGCCACTATTTAATACTGCAAGTTCCAGATGAGGTGAGAAAATAGGATTTTTCGTTATTTTTGCTTTTTTTAATTGAATTTAACAGGGTTGATTTAATCATTAATTACACAACCTCTCTAAGAAATTGGCCTCGCATAATATTGGACTTCCCCTTCAAAAGTGGAGGGCTTCTGTTAGACAAGACTGACAGGAGACTTAGAATTGAAGCAGCGAGAATTCACAAAAGAATTCAAACGCGAAGCCGTTCGGATTGTAACGACGAGTGGTCGAAGCATTTCATCGGTTGCCGAGGACCTTGGCATTGGCAAATCAACACTTGACCGGTGGCGTCGTAATTTTGCTGAGAACGATTTACTCTCCGGTCCGCATGAAGACATGAGCCAGGAGCTTGCTCGGCTTCGCAAAGAAAACGAGCTTCTACGACAGGAACGAGACTTATTAAAAAACGATCACGGACCTTGGTCCGCCTGTGCGCGGAAGAAACAGACTGTGCTATCTTGTTAATCGGAGGGGAGTTGCCGTTAGCTTATTGGAGGCATTTGACCCCGTTAAAAAACGTGGCACATGGGCTGTTGCGGACTTGAGAGTGGTGACGCCGCTTCGGCGGTGATCCCGGTTAGGAAATTGAATAATTTGCACGGCCCAGCCCCTCCTTGATTCAGAGGAGGAGATGTCATGCCTAAATTTCTATCACCAGATTCTTTGAAGCTGGCCCGCGTAAACCCGAACGCTGCGGCGATCGACATTGGTTCAACGATGCATATGGCAGCCGTCAATCCTGACGCTGATGACATGCCAATCCGCGCTTTCGGGACTTTTACCCATGATCTTAACAATCTTGCTCACTGGTTCAAATCCTGCGGGGTCACCAGTGTCGCCATGGAATCCACAGGCGTCTATTGGATACCGGCTTACGAGATTTTGGAGCAGCATGGGTTTGAGGTAATCCTCGTCAATGCGCGTTATGCAAAGAATGTTCCTGGTCGAAAGGCCGATGTCAGCGATGCGGCATGGCTGCGCCAACTGCACTCCTATGGTCTGCTTCGAGGAAGCTTTCGGCCGAATGCGCAAATTGCCACTCTACGTGCATATTTGCGGCAACGAGAACGAATGGTCGAATACGCGGCCGCTCATATCCAGCATATGCAAAAGGCGTTGATGGAGATGAATCTTCAGCTTCACCATGTCGTGTCAGACATCACCGGCGTCACAGGCATGAGGATCATCCGGGCAATCGTTGCCGGCGAACGAGACCCTGATGTGCTGGCATCCTTGCGCGATATCCGTTGTCACTCCTCGGTCGAAACGATACGCGCATCCCTGGTTGGGAATGATCGGGATGAACACATCTTTGCGCTTTCCCAATCGTTGGACCTATACGACTTTTATCAGCAAAAGATGCTCGAATGCGATCACAAGCTCGAGCAGGCGATCGCCACAATGACGCATAATGTCGAAAAGCCACAATCGCCGTTGCCTAAGATCAGAATAAGGACGAAGCAGCCGAATACCCCATCGTTTGATGTCCGGGCCGCATTATATGGCCTTGTAGGAACGGACTTGACGCAAATTCATGGCTTCGGTGCATCACTTGCTCTGAAGTTGATTGGTGAGTGCGGCACAGATTTGCGGGCATGGCCAACCGCCAAACACTTTACATCGTGGCTTTGCCTGGCTCCGGGCAACAAGATATCTGGCGGCAGACTTCTTTCGTCGAGAACGCGCCGATCATCGAGTCGGGCGGCCGCACTCTTGCGGTTGGCAGCTACCACGATTGGCCGAAGCGACACAGCGCTGGGTGCGTTTTACCGACGTTTGGCAGGGCGTATCGGCAAGCAGAAAGCAGTGACGGCGACTGCACGCAAGATCGCTGTGCTCTTCTTCAACGCTCTTCGCTTCGGTATGGCTTATCGTGATCCTGGTGCAGAGGCATATGATGAGCGACATCGCGGCCGGGTTCTGGCAAGCCTACAACGCCGTGCTCGAGCTTTGGGATATCAGCTTGATCCCATCCCCGATGCAGAGAGTGTTTCTTAGGAAAGCGACGGCCTTCTTCGCTCGGGAGACAAGTCGATGAAATTTGCGTTCATCGACACGGAGAAGGCCCATATGTCTCTATCACGGCTATGTGCTTTCGCAGGCGTCAGCATCAGCGGCTATTATGCATGGAAGCATCGTTTGCCCAGTCGTCGTCAGCTTGATGACATGATTATTCTGGCTCACATTCGTAATCAGTTTGCACTGTCACGTGAAATCTATGGCAGCCCTCGTATGCATGTCGAACTGAGCAAAGAAGGTATTCGGGTAGGACGTCACCGCACGGCGCGACTGATGCGTGAAAACGGCCTTAAAGCCTGGCAGAAAACGCGCTTCAAACGCACGACTGACAGCAATCATGATGAGCCTGTCGCTCCCAATCTTCTGGATCAGGACTTCACTTGCGACGAACCCAATCAGAAATGGGGTGTCGACATCAGTCACATATGGACTGCTGAAGGCTGGCTATATCTGGCAATCGTTGTCGATCTTTATTCTCGTCGCATCATCGGCTGGGAAGCGCGGGATCGGATGAAGAAGGATCTCGCGATCTGTGCTTTGAAGAAGGCTATTGCTATCCGGCAACCAAAGCCCGGGCTGATCCAGCACTCGGACAAGAGGAGCCAATATGCCAGTTATGAGTATCGCAAAATCCTCAAAGCGCGCAGCATGCTTCCATCCATGAGCGGTAAAGGAAATTGTTATGATAATGCCATGGTCGAGACCGTCTTCAAAACGATCAAGTCGGAACTGATCTGGCGAACTGTGTTCTACACACGTCAGGATGCAATCAAAGCCATTGGCGAATACATTGACGGCCTCTATAATCCTGTGCGCAGACATTCTGCACTCGGGTATAAATCACCGATCAAGTTCGAGATGATAAACCGTAAATTAGTGACAGAACCTCTCCACTAAATAAGGGCAAGTCCAATTGAAGCGGAGCAGTCCAACCTGGAAAGGAGCAGGATGAATCGCTCCGCTTTACACTTCATCTAATCAGATACTAGAAGTGGAAGCGAACACCACCACGAACAGTACCGGACTTGATATCTCCGTTAAACTTGTAGCTTCCGCTTACGAAGCCGGACCACTTATCGGACACATCAAAGACATTCACAGTACCGCCGACTTCACCAAAGACACCTTTGAAATTATCTTCAACAGTGAGTGGTACGCCGATGTTCTGAATGTAAGCCGAGTTCGTGTTTTTGAACTCGTCCCACACGCGACCCGTGAAAGAAGCCTCAATACGGTAGCTGTCCGTTTGCACAACCTCACCGCCGAACCGTGCACCCAAGCTTCCGCGGAAGCTTTCGTCATGGCCGAAGCTGATCGCAGCACCCGGAATATCGTTCAGATCACCGATGTGGGTACGGGCATAGGAAAGCGTCGCGACAGGTTCCAGGAACAGATTGTTCGGCAATTCAAAGCGATATCCGGTGTCCATGATGAAACCGTAAGTGTTCGCCTTCGGCTTTTCGCTGACACCGAGCGTCGGTGCATTGTATTCAACCTTCAGCAAGTCTGCCTTGAAAAGGGTGTCGATGAAGAAGCCCTTGTTCAGATAGGTTGCATAGGCACCCACAGTTCCGCCCGAATACTCAAAGCTCGTCGGTGAATGACGGAAGTCGAGTGACGACTTCAGATAACCACCAAGCACACCAAAGATCAGTGTATCATCGTTCGCCAGCACATCGCCCGTGCCAAAATCAATCCCACCGATCAGACCGAACGTGTTCTGCTTGTAGCTCGTATCGAAACTATAAGTGTTATTCGCGATCGAATAGCTTGTTCCGGCATCACGGCTTGTCCAGTTTCCAACAGCTTTAACCCAGACGCCCGGCGTAACGCCGTTTGCAGGAGGAGCTGTGACGGGGCCGTCCTTGGAGACATAGCCTTCCGGCAGTGTTTCAGCCTTACCGAGCTGGCTGCGCAGGTCGCCCTGACGATCCAGCCAGACACCCGATGTTTCGTTCCAGATCGTCTGCGCGCCTGTCGCGAGAACTGGCAATTCAAAGGCTTCATGATCGACCGCTCCGATGAGACGGAACTCCTGCCCACCCGGAGCTGCTAACTGAACAGCCATGCCGCTTCCACTTGGCGCTGGTACATCAACCAGAGCGACGTCATAGAAGAACAGTCCCTTGTCGATGACATGATTGCCGCCACGAACGGCATTTGCACTTGCCGGGTCAATCGTGAAATCTGTGATCGAAGACGCAAGACCAGAGACTTGCACAACCGTGATGCCCTCAGGATTGTATGCGCCAGGCCCCGTGTTCATATCGCGAATATTAAGCAGCGTATGACCGGCGGTGTCGCCTTCGACCCGCAGGACGTCCGAGGTCGAACCGTACTGGCCGAGATAAGCGTCAATCGCCAGTATTGCATTTCCGCTGCCGGTGTAATTACCACCGGTCACCGTAAGGTCACGCGCCGCGTTAAATGCAAGACCTGCAGTCTCGCCCTGCATGGTCAGAATGCTGGTGTTATTGAAGCCATCCAGATTGGCAAACTCGGCATATTCCCCACCATTTCCGGTGAATGATGTCCGGATACTGCCGAGATTGGCCAGGCTGTCAACGCCATCACCGAAATCGCTGATACCAGAAACAAACCAGTAGCCATTATTGATCATCGTATCGTCATTGGCTGACAGATCGACACGACCGACCAGGACGCCGTCATTCTTAACAGCGACCACACCGCCCTTGGCATTCAGCGCAAGTTTACTCTCATCTAAGTCGAGGGCAGTTACGATGCCGTAATTGGTAAAGACAGCGCCGTCACCAGAGAGGATATCGACCACCGCGCTGCCATTTCCACCAGCGCCCACAACGACACCATCCGTGGTAACATTCACATCACCAGCGCCCGCTGCAACAATCGCCGAACCATTAAGTGAAACGGTCAGGCTTTCCTCGCCAGTTTCAACGTCCGTGTCACCATCACCGGAAAGCGCAACAATCGCTTCGTTGTAAGCCAGTATCTCGGACTGCTGACCTGTAATCACGTTCACATTGCCGCCATCAGCCAAATTCGCTGCGATAACGCCGACGCCAGCCGTGATTGTGGACCCGTCGCCAACAATGACATCCACATCGCCCGAGCCGGCCAGCTTGGTGGCCACAATACCAGCAGCTGCTACGATATCGACTTCTTCGTCAAGCTCGACCCGGACATGGCCATCACCAAGCAGGCTGCTTGCGTTGACACCGATAGCACCAGCTGTGAGACGGTCGCCCTTTCCAAGGCGCACCGTTACATCCCCGTCGCCCCCAAGTTTCAGTGCATTGACTGCAATCGTGTCAGAGGTGATCGAGACGTTATCTGCTACAGTAACACCGACCGCGCCCGTGCCTGTCGTTGCAGAGATCGCCAGTACACCGTCACCGCCCGTTGCAGCTCCCGACACACCACCAATATCGTCATTGACGCTGACAGTCACATTACCGGACGATCCAAACTTTGCGGCAGCAATGCCGATACCGTCCGAAAGAACTGCCGCGTTATTTATGACCGCGACATCGCCCGAACCAATATTGAGAGCACCCAGACCAAGCGCACTCGCAGAAACCTGCTCATTGGCTGTGACGGTTGCATCGCCCGAGCCTATAGTAACGGCGGCCGCGCCAATATCAGCACCACTGATAGCTCCATTGATGTCGATGTTCGCAGAACCTATACCACCGCCCAGCGCAAATGCACCAAATAGTCCGCCAGCGGTAACCGTGTCACCGACCTGTATATCGGTGGAACCACCTGTGTTCAGCGCAACGACGCCCGATCCGGCGGCATCAACCGTGCCAATGGTGGTGATTTTGGTCGAGCCACCATTGCCAACAGTTGCAGCGAAAATACCTGTTCCGCTCGTCGCTGTAACGGCACCGTCCGTCGTAATGTCCAGCTCTGTATTGTCGCCAGACAGGGCTGCTGCAATACCGGCCTCACCTGTAATGCTATCCGTCGTGTTAATTGTGACGACGTTACCATCCCCTTCGGAAGCGGCAACGACACCAACGCCCGAAGCAGATGTTACCACACCTTCGGTCGTAATGCTGAGCGTGCTGTTGGCACCACCAATTGCGCCGCTAACACCCGCCAGATCGCCTTCTACGGCGCCCCTGGTGTTAATCGTTACATTGTTACCACCGTTCGCGCCAATAGCAGCAGCCGAAACACCGACGCCCGAGGCCGAGACAACTTCTTTATGCGTCGTTACGTCAACTGCATTACCATCGCCTGTAAGAGCAATCGCAACACCAGCAAGATCGCCCGTCACCTGATCCTCGGTATCAATCGCAACCTTGTTGCCATCGCCATTGAGGACGCCGCCAACGCCGACGCCATGATCGGCGTTCACATCCTCCTTAGTGACAATATTAATGGTATTGTCATCACCTGCACCAGCAATGGTGACGCCGCCAATATCGCCCTGAGCAAGGCCATGCGTGGTTATAGCAACAGCGTTGCCATCGCCCGCGATTGTTGCGTTAACCGCCACGCCATTATTGGACGTGACCTGAGCCTTGGTATTGATGCTAAGCAAATGACGGTCACCAGCCACGATACCGCCGACACCAAGCACATCGCCTGAAACCGCGTGATTGGTATCCACATCAATGATCGCATCCGACCCGGAAGCGCCGCCGAGCACGCCAACACCGCCGGAGTTCACAGCGGCATCAGCCGTAACCGTAACGCTACCGCCTTGCCCGTCCACAAATCCGGCAAGACCCATCACACCGGCATCAACCTGCGCCGCATTGGTAACGGTAACAGTGCTCTCATCGCCGCTGGCAATTCCGAACATGCCAATGCCATCGGATTTAATTGTGCCCGAGCCGGAGACGTTTACTTTGGAATTATCACCAATGGACACCGCGCCGACACCAAAGCCGCCGCTGTTGATCGCAGCACTATTGGTGACATTTACCTGATTGTTGGAACCATCAGCTGCGACAGCCAGTACGCCACCAACGGCAGTGTCGAGCGCGGCCTGATTATCGACATTAAGCTGATGGCCATTACCTGTCACGACACCTGCTACGCCAATACCATCATTGGTAATCTTAGCCTGGTTTGTGATATTGGTAATCTTGCCGTTCGCATCGCCGATATTCACCCCGGCTACACCCAGCAAGCCGCCAGTGATTGAACTTTCGTTCATCACATCGACGGCATTGCCGGTGCCAACTGCAACACCCACAACACCGGCACCATCCGTGGTAATGGCACCAGAATTATTCACATTGACCGAATTGTTGTCACCAACCACAACGCCAGCGATACCAGCCAGCCCGGCATCAACAAATCCTTTGTTCTGAATAGTGACGCCATTGCCATCGCCGACGGCTACGCCTGCGATGCCAACGCCATCCGTGCGGATAACGCCCAAGTTGTTAATACCAACGGTATTTGTGTTCCCCACAGCAACGCCAGCGATGCCCGCAAGGCTGCTGGTGAGCAGGCCTTCATTGCTGATCTGCGTCTTGTTGCCATCGCCGACGGCAACACCAGCAATAGAGACGCCGAAATCGTCGATAATACCTGTATTATCAATAAGTACGTCGGACGCAGCGCCGCTGGCATCGCCAACCTTAATCGCAGCAAGACCGACGAGACCTGTGCCATTCGACGATTTAAGCGCCGAAGTAGAATTGATCTCCGCACGTCCATCACCGACATTGAGTGCGACGACACCGGCAAGATCCGCATCGATACTGCCAGATGTGTTAGCCAGCGCTGTACCGTTACCGAAAGTGCCGGCAAAACCGCCAATCAATGGCGGGTCAATCTCACCGCGAATATTGACGGTCGCATCTCCATCAATGGAAATGGCCGCAACACCTGCAAGTGCACCGTCAGCAGATACTTTGCCGCCATTAGCAAGGGTCGCAGTCGCATCACCCTGATTAGCGATTGCAGCGATGCCCGCAATGCCGCCATTCTGCACGCCGTTCAGTACATTGATATCACCTGTCGCAGTGACAGAAGCGTTGCCATCCGTATTAAAGGCAATTGCACCGGCGTAACCGGCAGTGACATCATCAACCGTCACGTTAACGGTGCCATTCGAGCCAACAGAGCCAGCAAGAACGCCAATGCCATTATTGGCGATGATGGTATCCTTCGCATCGACCGAAACTTCATTATCTGTTCCAAGTCCGACAGCGATGATGCCAATGCCGTTATTCGCCGTCACTGCGCCATTCGTTGTTACATCGACCGTTGCCTTGCCGTCTCCAGCCATGAGGCCTGCGAGATTACCAAGATTCGTCGGATCATTGATGACATCGAGTAATGCGCTCGGATCTCCATCAACACTACCAGAGACGGCAATTATGCCGCTATTGCCAGAAATATCGCCGGAAACATTGACGGTGGTTGTTGCGTCGCCGTTGAGTGAAGCGGAGCCGGCGAGAACACCAGAGAGACCACCAGAAACATCCGCATCACCGACAACAAAGGTTTGTGCACTGCTGGACGAACCTGAGCCAACCGCAGCTGAAATTGCCGATATGCCGCTTCCGGTACCACCCGAAACCGTTCCGCCATCTGCGGTGACATTTGTAACGACATTTGCACCAAGACCGATATTGAGAGTGTTGATACCGTTCTGGGTGCCCCTGACGTCAGCACCGCTCACGATGATTTTTGTCGTGCCGCCCTGACCAAGAATGCCGCTTGAAATGGTTTGAATGCCATCGCCATTTGTTCCAGTGATGGAGCCTCCGGTCACGTTAATCGTCGAATCCAGGCCATTGGCGACAACACCACTATTCCCATTCACAAGAGTGCCTGTCAGCGTTATCGTGTTGTCCGCACCGTTCGTCTCAATACCGCTGCCGTTCAAACCCGTCACGGAGCCGCCGGTTACGCTGATCGTATTGGCAAGCCCCGTCGCCTCCACGCCATTGTCGTCACCGATGACATTCACGTCCTTCAGCGTGACGGAGTTCGTTAATGCAGACCCCAGAGAGCTGCTCGCATTGATGCCGTTGCCGCCCAATCCGGTGATCGAGCCTCCGGTCACATTGATGATGTTGGTGGCACTGTTCGCATTCACGCCATCATCCGCGCCAGTGACATTCGTATTGCCGAGGGTTATAGTATTGCTAACCAAACCATTGGCTTGAATGCCATCTCCAGCATTACCCGTTATGGTGCCGCCAGTGCTATTAACAACAGTACTTAGTCCGTTAAGCACGATGCCATTGTTCGCGCCGGTAACATTGCCTCCCCCCTGATACGTCGCAGTACCAACAGGGCTCGTTATGTCCAAGGCATTTACACCTGAAACGGTACTATTTACTGTGCCATTATTGGTAACAATTGCAGCTCCCAAAAGCCCCGTAGTTCCAAGACCACGACCCGTGACAATAGCACCCGAGCTTACAATAATAGTACCGCCGTTTTCGCGACCATTGACATTGAAGATAGGAACCCTTGCTCCCGATGTGGTGGTGGTTGACCCAGAACAGGTCACCGTCGCCACCCCACTACAGGCAGCAAGAGCATCGCCCGGCATCAGAAACAGCCCGGCCATCATACCGGCCGCCAGCGCCGTTCCGGAAAGCAGATGCATATGCCGCGTCTTCACCTCATCGCCACCTATGCGCGAAGTGCCTGATGCCTGTTTTTTTATCGAAATATTACTCATTTCGACTCCCCCAAATTCGCCGAATAGTTGTTTACCACAATGTAGCGGCAATAGCCTAAATACGATCAGGGTTTGAGTAACATCGGTTCACGTTCGCCCAAATACCTCAATTGGGGTATTCTAACGACGTTTTTGTCATGGATCACAAAATCACAGCCTATCGCGCTTAAATTGCAACAGCATCAAAAGACGGCTTGATGTGACACTTCCTTCTGAGCACACTGTTGTGTTTTTTACCAAATTAGAACGATGGGGTGACGTGCGCTGGCGATTTTTTTGTTCGGTTTGGCAAACTTCAGCTGAGGGTAAGAGCCGTAACAAGTACGACCATCCGATTTGCAGATTTAAGAACCTCGATCAGATGTTAAGCATCAAGCGAAAATCAGAGCTCAGTCCATGCTTTGTAGCTTCCCGATTAAGGCGAGGAGCTCACCCTGGCGTTTGGTGCCTGTTTTTTGCAATAGGGTTTTAATATGGGTACGAACGGTTTCATAGGAGCGTGATGTTTTATCCGCAATTTCCCGAGCGGAAAGCCCATCATAGAGCTGAAGCGCGATTGCGGTTTCCTGAACACTTAAACCATATCGGGCAATTAAAGCGCTACCATCCCGGAGTTTAGGGACAACTTCATAAGAGAGGAGGCAAACACCCACTGCGGCACAAAAAATACTTGGTAAATTGCCACCAAGTCGCTGAATGCGCAATGCAAGAGGTGGCTCGTCTTTCCGTTCAATTCTGATGGGTTCCAGTAATGTATTGAGTTTTAGCAATAACGGCGCGGCTGACTGGCGCATCTGTAATCGTATTTTATTTGTATCCTCCGCCCGTGCTGCGAGCAGATCACCATTCAAAACCTTTAAATCATCCCCCAATAGCGCTTGCGCAGCTTCATTGACATGAATTACCTTATAAAACCTGTCGAAAAACAGTGCAGGCGCCTTCACAACGTCTAACCCTTCGGCAGTGCCGCGTAGCTTACTGGAAGACAAATGATGCATGAAAAAGCCGAGATCTTGAAAACGGCGTCTTATTGCATGCAATAAGTCTTCCTCTTCATTCGTAAATGCATCATCTCCTGCGTGGCGGTGTATCGCCAGAACCAGCCGATCTTCAGCCGACATATGCCATTCGAGGAAAGCGGAATGACCAACGCCATGTTTTCGTGCAAACCGGTGAAACTGATTACGTTCGAATTCGTCGCGCGTTGTATATTGAACGTCGCGAACAACTCCGGTTCGTGATAGGAATGGCAATGCTTTTGCGTGCCAGTCTTTATTGTGCCAGCCATCGTCAAAATACTCCTCAAACCCCTTAGCTAGAGAGGGAGTATAAATCACTGACATATTCGTCGCATCCGTGAAAGGGATGACATTAAGCCCTCTCGCACCAAATGCTGCTGCCAGGTCGATAAGTTTCTTTTCCCACAAAGCCTGATCTAATGGATCCTCAAGAAGGCTATCCATAATTTTACTAATTCTTGTGATATTTATAGACAATGTAGCGCTCCCCCGCCGTATCATCATCAAATTCGACTACTTACTGCAATCATCTGCGAAGTGAGATAGTCGTTAATTCTACCGTTAAAAGCTGAAAAAGATAGAAACTCTACCGAAAACTTGATGCACAATTTGTTTAAGAGCCTTTTTTGCCTGGTTTAGACACCATTTCCAAATTGGCTAATTTCAGATCCGACCTCACAACTTCCTCGTGTTAATATCACGCTTAACTGTCATTTTTTGAATTACAAGCATTTTCAGTACGAACATTCACAGAAAATGGCGAACGAATACTGTGCATTTTGTGAAAATTACTTCGTATTGTTACGCTAAATTGGGTTTCTCAGAATAACGGTAAATCCCTTCAAGACTGCATTCAATATGTTAGGCCATGTGGACGGATCTGATTAAGATGAAAGCAGCAGCTATTGCGACGATGGATCGGAAATTTCTTGCTGTTTTCTCGCAACGTAGTGGCACACGTTTGAACCGTTTGAGCTTCCCTATCATTTGTTCAATACGTGCGCGACCTCGATAAAGCACCGTGGCAAAATGTGTCGGGATATTTCGCCTGTTTGATCTGTAAGGGATCACAGGAATTGCGCAAGCCTTTCGCGCAGTCTCTCTATTAACGTCGCTATCATAGCCTTTGTCAGCAATAATAGCGCGGTGCCTGACTTGAGGACCAGTTTCCATGAGGCTTTCAAACTGTTTACTATCGGAAGCTTCGCCTCCGGTTAGTTCAAACCCAAGGGGCTGACCATTTCGGTCGGTTTTCAGATGGATTTTGGTTCCGAACCCTCCACGAGAACGGCCGAGTGCTTGACCTTTCTGCCACCTTTAGCTCCCGCTGCCTATACATGCACAGGAATGACGGTGCTGTCGAACATAGCAATCAGATGAGCGCTTTCATCAAGCCCAGCCAAAATGGAAAAATAGTCTTCGAAAACACCCGCCTTACCCAAGCTGTCAAAACGCTTCCTTATGCTGTTCCAGTTACCAAATTGCTGAGGCAAAGCCCGCCAGGAGATGTTGTGAAGGGTGAAATAATGCGATGCCTCAAGAAATAGGCGGTCATTTTTTGCTTTCGCGCCAACGGCTGGCAGACAAGTGCAGAAAACCTACAGTGCCAGTTCATAGTCACTCTCTGTAATCTTCTTGCACATTGCCGACCTCATAATTACCTCGGTAATGTGTGAATCATATTGAAAGAAAATCTGGAACCGGAAAACTTATACCTGGGTCAATTCGTCCACACGACCTAGTTTCTGTCCTTCTGCTACTAGGTTCAGGACACATTGATTTGAGAATGAAGAGCTGATTCAGTTTCGTTTGAGGAGACTGAACGATGCGCAATCTTTACTGGCTGAGCGAAGGACAGATGTCATGCCTTCGCCCCTTTTTGCCCATGAGCCATGGACATCCACGCATTGATGACAGACGTGTTTGAGTGGTATTATCTTGATTCATCGCAATGGGTTACGGTGGTGTGATACTCCTCGGAAATACTGGCCTTATAAAACGCTCTATGATCTCTGGGACCGTTGGTGTCACAAGGGGATATTTGCTCAGATATTATAAGGGCTGCCTTCCAAATCGTCGATTGGAAAGACGGTCATGATGGATGCGGCCTATTTGAAAGCTTACTGCACGGCTTCAAGCCCACTGTAAAAAAAGGGCGTGGTGGACGCCTGATCGGCCGGACAAAAGGTGGCATGAATACCAAGTTGCACGCCGTCACCGACACGCAGGGTCGCCCTATCAGGTTACACGTCACGGCGGGACAAATCAGCGACTACACCGGAGCTGCAGCCTTAATTGAGACGTTACCGAAGGTCGACTGGCTTCTTGTTGATAGAGGCTATGATGCTGACTGGTTCGGAAAACGGTTAAAAAACCAAGAGATAAAGCCATGCATCCCGGGTCGCAAAAACCGTAAGAAGCCTATCAAGTATGACAAACGTCGATACAAGCGGCGTAATCGTATCGAAATGATGTTTGGCAGACTGAAAGACTGGCGCAGAATTGCTACCCGTTATGATCGCTGCCCCATTGTGTTCCGAGCAGCATTAGATCTCGCAGCAGCCGTTATATTCTGGCTCGGAAAGCAATGAGATGCTGTAACGGGACCTGCGCCACGCCACTGGCTGACGCATCTTGAAATTGCCTGCAGCAAGCTGTCGTTGTTCCCGTATCGGTCTCAATCGGAGGAGTATGATATGAAGCTGTTCATAGGACTGGATGTATCACTGGCGAAGACTGCGGTCTGTGTAATCAATGAGCGCGGCATGATCGTAAAAAGAAGCGCAGGTTCTCAGTGATCCCCAAGCGATCGTGGATTTTGCAAACACCCTAGAGGGATCGGTTGCGATCATAGGGCTTGAAGCCGGGCCGCTATCCCAGTAGCTGCATCGCGGTTTCGCCGATGCCCGGCTGGAAGTTGTTCTGATGGAAACCCGACAAGTGAAGGGTGCATTGAAGGCAATGCCGATCAAAACGGATCGGCGCGACGCGGAAGGGATTGCCCGACTGCTTCATCTGGGCTGGTTCAGGCCCGTACATTGTAAATCCGTGTCGGCACAGGAAGTTCGTGCACTTCTGTCTGCTCGCAAGGCGATCCAACAAGGCATGATCGCGCTGGAACTATCATTGCGCGGATTGCTGAGAAACTTCGGCCTGAAGGTCGGCGCCATCTCGCGCGGCCAGTTCGACGCCAAGATCAAACAATTGGTGGAAGGCAATTCGATGTTGCAAGCAGCGTCCGGACCAATGTTACGCGCGCGGACCAGCCTTCGCCATGAACTGGCGGGGCTCGAACGTCAGGTCCGTCTGCTTGCGAAGGACGATGCGGTGTGCCGGCTATTGATGACGATGCCTAGCATCGGGGCGGCCGTCGCCTTAACTTTCCGATCCGCGGTCGATGATCCCGCGCGGTTCTCATCGTCCAAGAAGGTGGGTCCATGGGTTGGCCTTAAACCCTCGCGCAACCAGTCCGGTGAGCGCGACGTGTTCGGCGGTATTACGCGAGCTGGTGACGCCAATCTGCGAAGAGCCTTCTGCCAAGCGGCTACCGTTATGATACACTGGGGTCGTTCGACATCGCTGAGAAGCTGGGCCGCACAAGTCGCCAAACGCCGAGCTGCAAAGCGTGCGATGGTGGCTTTGGCAAGGCGCATCGGTACCATCCTTCACCGGGTATGGACGGATAGTACCGAATTCTCCTCAGACCAATTGCTCGCCAAGTCGGCTTGAGCCTTCACATTAGAACCATATCGTTGACGTCTGCCTGACCACAGACCTTCGAGGTCCCAACCGGGACGCGGTTCCGATGATGCTGTGGTCAGGACTGTCGCCGGCCTCTGCCGAGCACGCCAATGAGATGGGCACATCGGAATTACCGCACTGGACCAGCATCATGTTGGCAGCCATCGCGCTGACCACGGACCGAAGCATGAACCCGGGCGGACCTCAAACGAAGGGCGAAGCAAGTCAGGCAGCGGCGAGAGGGGATCTGTCGGGATTATTTACCGCAATGACCCCATTACCGAAGTCCTGAGCCTTCTGTATTTAGCATCTGTTAAACTGCGCCCATCACTGCCCCTGGTCAGGGGCAGTGATGGGGTGGTGCGCGACGTCTGAGCCTTGTGGCTTGACCACGTTCCCTAGCATGTCGGCACCGCCTCTCTTCATCGTCTCGGACAGTTGATTGCGGACATTGAGTACCGCGCACCAGAAAGAAGAGAGCATGGATAATCTATCACACGGCCGCATCATCGGCATAGACGTTAGCCGGGACTGGCTAGATCTTCATTGCCTGCCTGATGGGCTTCAATGCCGAATACCAAATATTCCAGAAGGGCACACTGCTGTCGCGGATCTTGCTCATAATCGTGATGCGGTCGTTTGCTTTGAATCTACCGGTGGACAGGAATGGCAGCTCTGGGCAAAGCTTGAAGCAGAAAGTGACGTCGCACGCCAAGTGCCTCCCGCGCAGGTGAAGGCATTTGCGCAAAGCCGCGGCACACGCGCCAAGACTGACAGGATCGATGCAGAACTCATCGCACGGTTCTTTGCTTTCCGACCCGATGCGGGTCGCAGTCTTCCTGCAGAAAGCTCAGAGTTCTCAGAGCATTGACCTCGAAGCGTACCCAGATGGTGGAGATGCGAAAACGCCTTCTTGCCCAGATCCGTGCGCATCAGAAACTTGACACAGCTGAGATGTTTGACTGCATCGATACCGAACTAAAGGTTAGGCTCGACAGCCTGATCAAAGAGCTTGAGGACAGGATCGTAGCCGCCATATCCAGTGACGATTTGCTGTCCGAGACCGTTAGCGTTCTGCGCTCCATACCCGGAATCGGTCCAGTGGCAAGTGCAATGCTGGTCGCTGAAATGCCAGAGCTTGGCACCATCACCGGCGAACAAGCCGCAGCTCTTGTAGGTCGGCTCCAGTTGCGCATGACAGTGGAACCCTGCGCGGAAAACGGTCTATTGCAGGCGGTCGTCGTGCCTTGAGGCATGTGATGTTCCAAGCCGCTCTGGTCGCTGCGCATCACAACCCGACCATGAAGGTCTTCGCGGATCGTTTGCGAAAAGCCGGGAAACCGCACAAGGTTATCCTCACAGCCGTTGCCCGAAAATTGGTTACCCTTGCTAACGCATTGTGTAAAAAACGTCAAAAATGGTGCTTCCGAAACCATGAGAGATACAGTTGCTAGAAGTGATCAGTCGGTCATTCTCATTGGCAATGAAACGTAAGGTAATTATCTATATTTTTGATGAAAAATACTGAAGCTTTCTTTGAATGAAAACACTCAAAATTAGTCCAAATGCTGAACCAATGAATACACCCTGGATGTCGGCGATCCAGTCGGCAAGATCGCGGGTCCTTCCAAAATGCGGCTGTATTATCTCAATCATTCCGCCGAATAAGATAAACAACGGTATCGCAAACAGCAACCATCGCGGCTGAAGCGTTGCAATAGGAATTATTAATCCAGCAAATGCAAGAAAGTGATATGTCTTATCAGTGAATCCATGGCCTTTTGGGGCAGACATGGGAACAAGCATAAGAAATGTAATCGTTATTAATATAACTGCAGTTATGATTAAAGTTATCTTTTGAATTTTGTTCAATACAGTCGCACCACTTAAATAATGAATGAATTCGCACCAGAATTAAATTTGTATCGTTACGCCTACGGTAACGGCATAGATGGCCTTACATTATTACCTCAATAACTATCGAATAACCAAGAAACCTGAAGCCGATTAAATTCCAACTAACTTAAACATCATCTTATTCAACAGTCACAGACTTCGCGAGATTGCGCGGCTGATCGACGTCTGTACCAATTAGAATAGCGGTGTGATAGGCAAGAATCTGAAGTGGCAAAGCATAAACCAGCGGTGTGATGAATTCCGGCACATCCGGCAGAACGATGGTGGCCATCGTGTCGATGCTAGCAGATGCAGCACCCTTCTTATCGGTGATGAGAATGATACGACCGCCGCGTGCTGCCACTTCCTGCATATTGGAAACGGTCTTCTCATAAAGACGATCCGATGGCGCAATGACAATAACCGGCATGGTTTCATCAATAAGCGCAATAGGGCCGTGCTTCAATTCGCCAGCCGCATAGCCTTCCGCATGGATATAAGAAATTTCCTTGAGCTTTAACGCGCCTTCCATAGCCAGCGGGAACGATGTTCCGCGACCAAGATAAAGCACATGATTGACCTTGGAAAGTTCATGGCAGACTGCTGCAATCTGGTCTTCAAGCTTGAGAACCTGATTGATAAAACGCGGCGCTTCAGAAAGCTGGCGCACCAGCTCCTGCTCACGCTTGTCATCGATGGTGCCGCGTGCTTTCGCAGCAGCAATGACAAGTGATGCCATTGTCGAAAGCTGGCACGTGAAAGCTTTAGTCGAAGCAACACCAATTTCAGGACCAGCAAGGGTTGGGAAAACGGCGTCTGATTCACGGGCAATGGTCGAGCCCGTGACATTGACCACAGAAGCGATTTTCAGTCCCTGCGACTTACAATAACGCAGCGATGCCAGCGTATCCGCCGTTTCACCGGACTGCGAAACAAACATAGCAAGCGAGTCTTTTGAAAGCGGCATTTCCCGATAGCGGAATTCCGATGCAATATCGCTATCGACCGGCAGACGTGCGATCTGCTCAAACCAGTATTTACCCACCGAAGCTGCATAGAAAGCCGTACCGCAAGCAGAGATCGTCAGACGATCAATCTTGCTAAAATCAATACTAATTGCTTCCTGACGCACCGTACCAGTGGTGAAGTCGAGATAATTCGCGAGCGTATGGGAAATCACTTCCGGCTGCTCGAACATCTCTTTCTGCATGAAATGGCGATGATTGCCCTTAGAGACCTGCATGTTGGCTGTCTGCGACTTCTGGATCGCGCGCTCAACCTCTACATTGTTCTCGTCATAGACGGTCACGCCCTTGCGGGTCAGCACGGCCCAGTCGCCATCTTCGAGATAGGCAATCGTATCGGTGAAGGGCGACAGTGCTATAGCGTCTGAGCCGAGGAACATTTCGCCGTCACCGTAGCCAACGGCCAGTGGTGGTCCCTGACGCGCGCCGATCAAGGTTTCTTCGTCGCCCTCAAACAGGAAAGCGAGAGCAAAAGCGCCCTGTAACAAAGGCAGGCAATCGCGCACGGCTTCAACCGGCGACTTGCCCTTATTCAGTTCGCGCGTCACGAGATGCGCGACAGCTTCGGTGTCGGTTTCCGTTTCGAACTTGTAGCCTTCGGCAGAAAGCATAGCCCGCAGTTCAGCAAAGTTTTCGATGATGCCATTATGAACCACAGCCAGACGTGGCGTGATATGCGGATGTGCATTGCGCTCAACTGGCTTGCCATGTGTGGCCCAGCGGGTATGGCCAATGCCAATCACGCCCGGAAGCGGTTCACCTGCCAGGCGCTTTTCCAGATTGACCAATTTACCTTCCGCGCGACGGCGATCAAGCTTTCCACCCAACAGCGTAGCGATACCGGCGGAATCATAGCCGCGATATTCAAGCCGCTTCAGCGCATCAACCAGACGCGGTGCAACTTCGTCATTGCCGATGATGCCGATAATTCCACACATCTTATTTTGCCCCCACATTGCTGATCTTACCTAGTTAATTTTAACCAATTCAGCAAGAAAATAAAACGTCCATTGGATGTTGTTGTAATTATAGCGATCATAGCAAACCGAGATTAGCTGTCTAGTTGCGGACCATCATTGGGGTGAGATAGGTTATTACTAAAAATGTGCGTCATGGAGCCAAACAGCCTGAAATGGCACCCTCGCTGATCCAAAAGATCAAATATTCAACGGGTAATGCCTAACTCTGTAAGAGCCTGAATCATAATGAATGTAACGATATCAGGCTCTTGCGATGCGCCGGGTGAGCAGGCGGATGTTTGCGATGTAGACCCAGGCTTCAGCAGACGCGACGGTTTTTTCGAAATCTTTGGCCAATCTACGGCAACGTCCGAGCCACGCAAACATCCGCTCGACCACCCATCGGCGTGGTAAGAGTTTGAAGCCCTCAGCGTGATCGGATCGTTTGACGATTTCCAGCGTAAATTTTCCGACCTTTTCCAACCTGTCTTTGAGCTTGGGTCCCGCGTATCCACCATCAGCAAAGATATGCCGTAACCACGGCCAGCGTTTGAGGATGGTTTTCAAGACATCAGGTGCACTATCTCTGTCTTGAATACCCGCAGAATGGATCACCAGACCAACCATCAAGCCGAGGGTATCAACCACAATATGACGCTTGCGACCGTTGATCTTTTTTCCCGCGTCAAAGCCCCGTATTCCGCCACTTTCCGTGGTTTTACTGACTGGCTATCGATCACGCCCGCGGTAGGGCTGGGCTGCTTTCCGGTCAACTCGCGTGCTGTCATCACGAGCGCGTTGTTGATCGTGCGCAGCATCCCTTCATCTCGCCATCGATAGAAATACTTTTGCACCGTGGAAAATGGTGGGAAGTCCGTGGGCAAAAGCCGCCATGCGCCACCTGATGAAGCAATATAAAGCAGCGCATTTACCACCTCTCGCAAATCCGTCTTGCGAGGGCGTCCGAGACGGCCCGGTGCAGGCATCATCGGTTCGATGACAGTCCATTCCGCATCCGTTAAATCGCTTGCATAACGAGCGTTGCGTCGTCCATATTGTGGCCGAGCGGTTGCAGTCCAGGCCATCATGATCTCCATCGAATGTAAGCTATCCGATTGAATCATAACCTACTGAAATCGCTCAATCCTTTTTGGAACAGGCTCTAAGCTCGATACATTGGCAATGGGTTTCATGCTCCAACATCAATGTCGCACAATGTGGATACATGACTTGTTGATTTCCAACCAAAAGTAATGGGTGTGGGGGTGCGGACGAAAACTTGGACTATCATGGAGATAGTTCATGTATTCCTACAAAGACCGGATGCGAGCAGTCGCGCTTTACATCAAGCTGGGCAAGCGCCCGAAAGCGACTATTCGCCAGTTGGGCTATCCAAGCAAGAACGCTTTGAAGAGCTGGCACCTGGAATATGAGCACCATCTCGATCTGCGTTTAGGATTTACGCCCCGAGCGCCTAAGTTCACACAGGCGCAGAAGAAAGTGGCTGTTGAGCACTACCGCATGCATGGTGGTTGTGTTTCTGCAACGATGCGCGCCTTGGGCTATCCCGGTCGTGCAACGTTGACAGCATGGGTTCGTGAGGTGTTTCCCGAAACTAGCAAAGCGTGGGTTCTAGTTTGAAGTGCGACTAGCGAATGATAACAATGAGTTATCCAATGCAAGGAACCTGCCATGGACCCTATCTATTGGCATATCGATCTGTATGAATGCCGCAGAATAACACGCTGGCGCGCTGCAAAGCTCTCCGTTGACGTTATTGTGGAGAAGCTTGGAAGGCACCGTTCGACCATATTTCGTGAACTCAAGCGCAATCATTTTCACGATGATGAGATTAAGGATTTAAACGGCTATTACTGCACGATTGCTCAGCAGAAATCCCGCGAGCGGCGTTCGAAGCAACGCAAGCTCATCCGGTATGATGAGCTACGGCAGTCCGTGATCGATCACATCAGCGATGGATGGTCGCCACAACAGATTGCCGGGAGAATGCGGTTGGAACGCCATCCAATCTCTGTCAGTCATGAAACAATCTATCAGTTTGTTTATTCCACCGACGGTCGAAAAGAAGAGCTTTGGAAATATCTGCCGGAACGTCGTGCCAAAAGACGCCCACGTCATGCCCGGCGTCATCATGGACGCCGCTTACCACCAGAACTGAGCATCCTTTATCATCCAGACATGGTTGCCAGGCGCAAGCAGTTCGGACACTGGGAGGGCGACACCATCCAGTTTCGCAAGAAGTTTGGCAACGCCAATGTGACGTCTCTGGTCGAGCGGGTGAGCCGCTTTACGGTTTTGTTGCGAAATAATGATCGTCAATCAAAGCCGGTGATGGAAGGGGTGATTAGGGCACTCCAGCCCCTGACCTAAATCTCCCGCCGATCGATTACGTTTGATCGTGGTACTGAGTTTACAGAGTGGTTCTATCTGCAGAATGGGATAGTCATATAATCGGTACCAGTTCTTTGATGGTTTGACTCAAACACCGAGTGAGCATTCTCTGTGCTGGTGCCGCATGGCTTCCCGGTATGATCTGACCCTCATTCTGATCGACCAACATGTGTCTTTCCGCGGACCTGTCGATCATCCGGGAATGCTCTGCGGTGAGGTTTTGCCCCGAAGGTGCTGCTGTGACCCAAGAAGGGCATGACCATCTGGTCCCATGACTGTCCTGTCCCTGCATCCTTCAGACAAATAATTCTCATGCCGCAGGAGAGGATAATAAGATGGCTGAGCAACGAGCAGAAACTCACGTCATTGGTGGTGTCGATACACACAAGGACTTGCATGTCGCAGCAGTCGTTGATCATCGCGACCGCGTTATCGGTACCGAGAGCTTCCCGACAACTCGACTTGGCTATCGCTTGATGCTGGCTTGGATGCGATCTTTCGGGGACCTTCAACGGGTCGGAATCGAGTGCTCTGGCAGTTACGGCGCGAGGTTGCTGCGCTACATGCAAGCCGCAGGTGTCGAGATTTTGGAGGTAACTGCACCTGACAAACTCGACCGGCGCCGCCGTGGTAAGAATGACGACTTCGATGCAGAAAGTGCTGCCCATGCAGCCTTTGCAAGACGGCATACCGTAACACCACGCAGCAGGGACGGCATGGTAGAAAGTTTACGCGTCCTAAGGGTTTGCCGCAAAACTGCTATTCAGGCGCGCCGCATTGCCCTGCAGCTGATCCAGATGACAATCGTCTGCGCACCGGAGAAGATCCGCGATCCGCTACGCAACATGACGCGGATGCAATTGATCCGTACACTCGCAGCCGCCAGACCTGACCTCACTGCATATCACCAGGTCGAGGAAACCTATCGCATCTCTCTCAAGTCTCTGGCGCGACGTTATCTCGAACTACACGACGAGATCGTCGACCTGGACGACATGATTGAGGCCATCGTCAAGGATCTTGCTCCTGAACTACTTGCTCAAACCGCAATCGGCGTGAACAGTGCTGCGCAGTTGCTGCTCACGGCGGGCGATAACTCGGACCGGTTGAAGTCCGAGGCGAGCTTCGCCGCATTGTGCGGTGTCAGCCCCGTCCCCGCTTCTTCCGGGAAAACGGTTCGGCATAGGTTGAACAGGGGTGGGGACCGCGCGGCAAACAGTGCCATACACATTATCGCTATCGGGAGGCTTCGATTGGAGGCACGCACGCAGGCCTACGTCGCTCGACGGATCGCAGCCGGAAATTCTAAGCTCGAGGCAATTCGCTGCCTCAAACGCTACATCGCCCGCGAAGTCTTCGCCATCCTTATGCGGCGGCATAGGGAAATCAATCAAAGCCAAATCGCGGCTTGACTCTTAGAAGGGCGTCCGAGGAGCACATTATCGCTGGCCGGGTTGGCTATCGAGGATTAGTGATGCGAAGCTGGTACGCTCAATGTCTCGCAAGGCTTGTTCCCCAGATAACGCTGCATGCGAAGGCTTCTTCGGAAGACTGAAAACAGAGTTCTTTTATCCCAGCGATTGGAAGAACACCACACTCGAGCAGTTTATCAAAGAAGTCGATGACTACATTCGATGGTACAACGAGAAACGGATCAAGATATCGCTTGGCGCTCGAAGCCCAATCGAATATCGAAACAGTCTTGGCATTGTGACGTAAAAACAGTCCAAGTTTTTATCCGCACCCCCATCTCGAAGCCCAGATCGCAGCCTTCGTTGAGCATTACAATCATAGCCGATACCATGAAAGCCTCGACAATCTTACCCGGCTGACGTTTACTTCGGACGCGGCCAGACAATTCTCATTGAACGCGAAAGGATTAAACGAGATACCATCAAAAAACGCCGCTTGAACCACCAGGCCAAAGCAGCTTAAATCATACCTCAATCTGAGCCGGAAACTCCAATCTTCAAAAGCAGAAAAAGTCTCAAATCATTCGACGACGGACAATTAAAATGGGCCGACTTTTTGCGGCCTTCAGCGACCAGTCTAAGTCATCAAGATTGTCGCGCTTCCCATCTAAATTGTCGCGCCACACGTATCCATACGCCGTCCATAATCGGCGAGGATAAAGGCATTAATCCCGTGTTCTTGGAGAGTTGACCACAGGCCATGGCGAATTGCCTGATCTGTTTGGCATTGACCTTTGCGACGGGAAACTGTGCTACAAGCAAGGCTTCAACAAAACGTCGTTCATAGCCACCGGTTGGCTCCAGATGCTGCGTTCGATCCCGTCAAAACTGTTCAGAAAAACCAATAATTCAGTAATGCCTGCGGCAGAGTTGGCAAAACTGGTCGATTGCTTATCGGGCACAACGTGAAGAACCAGTGTCGATATCGACAAAACGCGTAGTATAAGTCATGAGGCTGTCTCCCGTATACACGAGCGCGAAGCTCTCTCAACCGTGCGACGATACCTCTAAGGTGCAAAGAGTTATACTGTTTTACGAATGAAGGTTCTGGCCCCGATGGGCTCGACCGCTTTGCACCCGTCATTGCTTTGTATGGTAACAACAATGACAAAGAAGCCGGTGCGTCATAACAAATGCTCCGGCCTCTCAATGTATAAGCCCCGGCGAGAGGGATCAAGCCGAGGCTAGCGCTCGTCCGCATTGGGTGTGGGTTTGCGCAAAAATCTCTTACAGGAGAGAGCCGAAAAAGAAAAGCCCCGACTTACAATAATCCAAAAACATGGCCGTCCCTCCTTAAATGCAACAGGGAAGACCGTCTCTGTTTTTGATGTAGTTTGTAATGGCGGCTCATAGTCAGAGGCTTCCCTTGGACACGCAGCCAATTACAGTAAGAACTATAATACCCACAAGAGCAATCGCTAAGCCGGTCGCCTCAAAACACGTCAGATGATTGTGAACCATTCAAGCCTCGGATACTGATGTCGGGTTTGATGAGTTCACGTTATTTTCTTCGCATATAGGTGAAAGCCTGCGAACCTATACGAAAGAGTATCCTTTCGCTTCGTCGAACAGCGTAGATCGGTTTAAGTTTCAATCTACCTACAAACGGAATCCAAAATTCCATTTTCTCCCACTCCCCAAACAAACAATCCCCGGTTGAGTGTAATCACACTTATGTCTTCTCGTCGATATGGGGGGGCGAAATAACTTTTCAGGCTGATTTAGCGCTCACTAATTGCGCAAATCAAATCGTCACAGCGCCAGAGCAAGTAGGATCGTCATAAATATTGAAATATTAAAGTAAAAAACACGGTAGAGGGTATTTGAAATAAAGCATTGTACAACAAATCAATTATGTCTATTTTCCTAAGTGAGATTAGTGTATTGCAAGATATTTTAGAAAATAAAAGCAACCGCGTTACGCTTAAAGCACGTTTTCGTTTGTTTCTTGCATTCTTGCATTCTTGCATTCTTGCATTCTTGCATTCTTGCATTCTTGCATTGAGAATGATGATCATTTTGCGCATGACAGCAACAAGGGCGGCCTTTCCCGATTTCCTTTGTTGTTTGAGGCGCAGGAAGAATGCATACATAGCCGGGTCGAAGCGGGTGGCTCGCAGGACCGCAACATAAAGTGCATCACACACGGTTTTACTGCCACCAGCAATCATGCGCTTACCACGCATCAGGCCACTATCACGATTGAGCGGAACCACGCCAACCAGTTTTGCAATCTGTATTTTGTCGAGCCTTGCTGAGTTCCGGCAATCCTGCCAGCAAGAATCATGCGGTCAGTTATCCAATCCCTTTGAGTGACACCAGCACATCAGCTTTGCGGGCGAGTTGCAGATCAGCTTCAAAACAAGCCGTCATCGCATCAACCACAGCTTGACGCTGTATGAGCAACATCTGCAGTATCTCGTCAATCCAGTCCCCGATGGTTTCGCATTGCTTTTCTGAGCGGGTCTGCGATCAGCAACTTCAAAAAGTGCCGTCCGCCAGAACGATTGCCCGATTGATGACGACTGCTCATGATCAACTGAGTAAGGCTGACACAATCACCATTGCGACCATAGAGGTCGGCGTTCCCGCCTTGATCCAAGCTCGCAATCTAATTGATCGTTTCCAGACAATGATCCGAATGAAGGCCAAGACAGAACTCGACCCGTGGATCGCTGATGCACGCGACAGTCTGTTTGCCCCCTTCGCCAACGGCATACTGAAAGACAAGGCAGCGGTGTCCGCCACCATCACCGAACCTTGGTCGAACGGCTAGGTCGAAGGACAGATCAACAAGCTGAAGCTCGTTAAAAGGCAAATGTATGGGCGTGCCAAGCTGGATCTTCTTCAGGCACGGTTGATCGGCGTGATCTGAAAAAAATCGGGATCAAAAATGCGTCAGATGGGGTATTCGGCTCTGGCTCAAATTTGATGATTTCGCGGTGGAACCTGATGCGGTTATCAGAAAGGAAACAGCATCATGGCGACCAAGTTTCGTCTGTCGTCCCTGATCCCGGCCGGATTGATTGTTGAGAGTTCCGACGAGGACCACGGGGTTATCATTGTTTCAGCGCGGGCAGCCGCTGATCAACGTTCCTGCCCATTATGCAACCAAATGTCAGATCGTGTTCATAGCCGCTACGTTCGGATAGTTGCTGATTTGCCCTGTGGTGGCCCTAAGGTCGACCTGCGATTATCAGCAAGGCGCTTTATCTGTGAGATGACAGTTTGTCGTCGCCGGATAGACGGCACCACCTTCGAGTGGAGTGCAAACAAACAAGCCTGATCAATTCATGCCCTTTATAGGTCTGTGAAGCAGGTTGCGAGTCCCCGCCGGGGCGGTGGTTGTGGTAAGCTCGTTGTTTCGGCTGTTGGCGGCTCTCGCCGTACAACGCTCCACACGTTGAGGCATCCGACCCGAACATCATCATGAGGCGTTAACCTCGGAAAGGACCATGACCCCGCCAAGGATTTAGCAAATGCTTGACAAGGAGACGCAATTAAAGGGCCGAAACACAGTGGATCGAATTAACCCTTAAAGGAGCAGCAAGCGGTTCCTGCGCTTGCCGCTCTGGTTCATCCATGCTGATAACTTTTGAACATATTCCAAGCGTTTTACCGCTTTAAGGTTGCGTCGAACTCGGAGTCTGAACAGACTCAGAAGGTTGCGCCTTTGGCTCCAATTTGAGCATTTTATGCAAGCCGATTTGATCGAACTGCCTGAAGATATCCGTGCTCCAGCTTTGAACTGCAACCGCCATACCCATTTGCAGCAAGGTGTAGCCGTGACCAAGCTTGGCTTTGGCTTCACGCTCAGGTGCCTCAATAAAATCATCGAGTTCTCGAGCGTTTACCGAATAATCAGCAATGGCACGGGAAAAAGAATTATACTCGATTGTAACCGAACTAACCTTTTCACTGTTTTTACGTATGATCCTTTCCAGAGCTGGATAGAGATCGAGCTTACCCTGCACTTCATTCATGACAATAATAACATGATGATAAGCATTGATCGCTCCATCTCGAAACAGCCAGTTCAGGATATCAATCGCATCAAACTGCGAAACATGGCCCGCGGTAACCGGCACAAAAAGAACCGGACGCATGCGCTCTTCGCTGTCAGCAACACCATCCCAGAAGCTGTCATTGAACCCCATGAGTTGCGTGATGTATTGATAGCTTGCAAGGGCATTGGCGCCGAAGTCCACAATGTGGTTGCCCGCTAGCACTGGATCAATCACACTGCACCACATCTTCATATGCTCGTTCAGATCGTTTTCCGGCTTGTCGAATGGCGTCTGGAAAAACACATCTTTGGTATGGGGGATCGCTCTGCGCAGGGGAGACTGATAGTTTTCTCTTAGTCCCTCTCCCTCAACACAGAATAATCTGTATTGTTCATCGAACCGATCGACATATTGGCAAAGCAACTGACTAAGCATTGTTTTACCAACGCCACCGGCTTTATTCACTGACAACATGCTCCTCATAGAAATTTCCTTTTTGCTTGAGGATTAAACACCACCCAAGGATACAAAGGAAATCGCCTAAGTAAATGATATTATTGCACTTTCTACCCCGCAACCATATACCCGACAAACAGGTTACAATTCGAATTCAAGAATATATACGCGATTATTAAAGTTGATTTTTTTGCTGATTAGCCTGCTGAATTACACCAGATTCACAGAATCTGCGCCACAGCCTGAACGCTTGGCCAAATCTTCAGCTGTCGAGCGATTGATCGCATTCGTTACTGATTGCCGTTGCAAACGTTCCCAAAGTGTGGGTTGAGAGCATAACGCCCAGAGTGAAATGTGGATCGATAAGATTGTGCTGCCAACATACCAGTCGGAGCCCCGATCTGATGCATTCAGAACGCAACAAGCGTGTTTCAGCAATTCGCGGACAGCGACTTTCACAGCGTATCCGCAGAAATCAGAACCTCTTTCAAGAAGAACGGAGCAAAGTAGAAACGCCTCGCATACCGAAGCAAATCGACAAGTCTCATATCGCGTTGCGCAAATCCTCAGGCTCGGGGTTTTACACTGACGCAGTTATTCTCTTCGAAACCGCTATCTGGGCCACTCACTGCTTCGATCAAGCTAGACCTGCGCTAATTGAGACTGCGGTTAAAAGCAGGGTCCCGATCTATCCGTTGCTGGTTGGGAAGGTTGGTAAACGTCTGCAACACAGATGCGATTAAAGCTTGCGCGTCATTTGCGAGCCGCAAATCAATGTCGGACGGCAGAAGACTGGAAAATACTATTGTCTGCTCGCGTGCACGCGATAAAGCCACATTCATTTTCATAAGCGCCTGATCATCATTCAGGCCTGCAACCTCAGTCGGCAGCCTTCCGCTATTCGTAAGAGCTGCACCCAGCGAAACCAGCACCACATCGGCTTCTTTCCCCTGGACTTCTTCCGGTAAACCGAGAAACTCGATCTGAGGATCGCCCACCCAGTGCAAGGCATCCGAAATCGCTTTCACCTGCTTCTTGTTAAATGCGACAATCCCCACAGTTTCGCCCGCACTTCGTGCATAGCTGGCCGCTTTCGCGAGTGCATTAGCTTCCGCCCTTATTGAGCCCGCTTGCTTGCGGCCAAGCGGCACATAACGCAATTCGCTGCGCCGTTTTCCCCTGTTTTTAACAACAAGCGCATTATTGTATGAAAAGATATTGGACCAGGTCATAATATCGCAATTGTTAGCGCGGAAGTTCCGCCGTAGCCTCAGCGCCGCTAAGCCAGAGGTCGCCGCAACCGTAAAGACTGAATTCTCTCTCGCAATCTGAAACATATCACCGATAACGATGATCTGCTTTACACTTTTGAACTGATCCGCGTTGAACGGCACCAAAGTCGCCTCATCAATGATGAGTACATCCGTAACATCGTTCTGAGGGCGGATGAGCTTTGATCTTCTGAGTATCTCCGCGCCAAGCGAGGGATTACGGCACTGTTTGAATGCATCCCGCTCATCAAAGTCGCCAAAGATCAGATAGTCATCCTCGCGGGCCCAGAACATTGGCACTTCAATCTTATAGGTTTTGTCCATAAAATTCCGGCAGCGTGCTTCGATGACATCAAGCGCGCCTCCGCCAGCCAGGACCTTGACCGTCTTGCCATTATTAAGGCACCACGAAATAAAGCCCGGGATCATATGCGTCTTACCAGTACCGGCGGCCCCGGTTAGAATAAACGAGCCGCCGTCATCTAAAATCTGCAAAGCCTTTGCAAACTCATCTGCTTCACGTATCCACAATTCCGGATCGCACGAACGCGAGCTCCGCTGTTCTCCCTTGCTATTTCCGCTTTGTCCATGAAACTGCGAAAGCAAGGGCTCGACAGTTTCCCATTTTTTACTCTCGAGCTTAGGCCTGGTTCGGAATGATTGGCTCTCCTCACCATAATAAACCCGATCACGTATAGCGTATCTCGCATCAACACCCCTACCTCTTAGGGAGATCATTATGCCGTTATACCGGTCCCGCGGATCTATATATGACCGGGTAATTTCCTCGCGGTGTTTTGAAAAAATTCGGGCGTCAAATGCCAATTGAGAATAATCATCCGTCGGACGCGTCCCAGCAGCAAAGAAATGGTAACTGATCGCAGCTACAAGATAGCCTCGTTCAGCGATCTTTCCTACAAGCGCAAAACTCTCTTCAAAGCGAACACCATCGCCGACCAGAGAGGATGTAGACATCACCAGCTTCAATACCCAACCGGCACGTCTGCGAATACCGCTGCTCTCTGCTGCATGAGCGACAACGATTTCGTCAGCATCAAGCGAAACGATATCAATGAGCTCAGACGGCTTTGAATGGTCAAGGCTGACGTTCTTCACAACAATGCTTTTTGTGCCCGCATCATCAATGTGTACCTCGTAAAATGCGTCTGCTTTGCTTTGTGTCTCAACAACTATTTTAGATGGATTGACTTCTAGCCAGGCCCGCCCGCTCGCAATCAAATGCGTACGCTTTTTTAGACCGTTAACAGCATCCTCATGCTCTGAACGCGTCTGTTCAATCCGGTCGAGCAATTTGCCTTTGCGTGCAGCAATCATGCCTCGATAACGCACCGGAGAAATCCGTGTGCCCCAGGGATAGATGTGATCATGTAGCCGTACGGAGAGCCTCGGTGTCACCTGATGCAATGTTTCCCAATCTGCGATCTGCTGCTCAGCAAAAGCGAGTGCGCCTTTTTGAGAGCCGTAGGCAAGTTGAGCCTCAATATGAGCAACAGCCGTTTGCAGGATCTTACCCACCAGCCGCCAATACATCGCATCTATACGCTTTGCATTCTGCGTATGTGAGAGTGTCCGATAGGGTTTGATCGGCTTAGTAAATGCATCTGGCTCGCAATCAAAGATCGACATCAATCACCCATTGAGGCTTAGACGAAACAATCGCCACACGATTTCACAGGGCCTGAAGTTTACCTTAATCAATGATTTTGTATAGAATGAACTTCGCGTTGGCCTCACACGCAAATCCGTCCACCCGTGAAGCACGACAAGTATTCATGAGGCATCGACAACGGGCACATTATGATAGATTGATATGAAACAATTTGTATTAAAATAGTGATTAATCATGTTTCTACAATGATAATCATCTCGCTGTTAAAGCCGACATTTTTGACAACCCCGAGAAATGAAACTATACAAAATAATGAAATCCGTCTACAAATTCAACATTGAAAGTACATATTGATATATATGGCACATATATTTTTGACACTATCAGTGAATGAAATTTATAAATAACAATACTATAATCATAAAGTCATTTAAGTTTTAAACTCGCCAATCCGACTGCATTATTTATAAATGTTGGTTTTACTATGATAAATTCTTCAACCCCCTGCCCCGAAGCGACCTTCCACTCCGTTCATAGCTCGCGAGTTTATGGGCCAGTTAACCAATCGACCTCGCGACCATCATCTGCGAAACATTTTTAAGGCGAAATTCGCCACGATTCCGGGCTTTTTCGCATTTCAGAGGGCTCAATACCTCAAAAGTGGCGCTACCCGCCACTTTTGCTATTTTCGCGTGCATTTATCTCTCTTGGGTTGCAGTCTGAGGCCGACCGAACCAGAGAAATACCGCGCTGCCCAAGGGCAGCACACTGACGTGTGGCGGTATAAAAAACGAATGCACGAAGAGAAGATTTACTTAACTATACTTGACCGCCCAAAAAGCATCAGATGAAATTTAATATCTAGATATCGGGAGCATGTGCCCACAACAGCCGGTGAAATTTCATCGTAGCAAATAGCATACAACACTTTCACGCCCGCCTCAGTCCGTGATGGATTGCAGTGCGGGCAGATGAGATCGTGCATAAGCGTTTACCTTAACCTTGGTACAAACTGCTTGGTAGATACGCACCAGCCTTCATTGATTGTCCGTCATCTGAACGATCGCGATCTTCTGGGTCAATATGAATTCTGATTTAAACGCAGCGTGACGAAATTGTTGCGACGTGTATGTCATAGAAACTCAGTGTACCGCAGCCGCGGCAATCCCACTTGGAAGTGCAATCCTGAAGAAAGCGTCAAACAACGCCGTTCTACGCAATTGCCGATCCCTCATTGAAATACCGAGCATTTTTGTCGGCGATTGTTCCAGCACGCCGAGCCACGTTAACGGCTGCACAAAATTACGCGCAAGATAGAACCCGGCCTCGTGTCGAGGTCCGAGTGGGCCTCTGGCTGGATAAAGATCAACCGGAAGCGCCAACTCAGTAAAATCGCTCAGTGTCATCCAGTCACCTAGCCGATTTGCGATAATCCCAAGCATATGCCTCAAGTCCCAGAACAATGCAGCTGCCTCTGACGATAGATTATCCTGAAGTGGTGCAGCCAGTATCCATTCGGCCAGGACGGCCTGCAACTCACCATGATGACCGAGCATCGATCTTCCACGCTTTGTAAGCACCGCCCTGCCCTTATAGTGGCGGATAATACGAAGATCTTGCAATGCCCAGTGCAAAGTGGAAAGCGGCGGGAAATCTGGCTCGTTGAGAACCTTGTTCACCGAATAAAGCTGCTCGGCTTCATATCCCGGCCACTGGAATTCATTCGCTGCCCATTCAACGCATTTTCGATGAAAGGCACCCAGCGACTGCGTTAATGAAATACCGCTATTCTCCTCACAATAGAACAGAAGCTTCATTCCATTAATAGCAAGAGGACTTGCTGCCAACATCTGCTGGTTGAGCAAAGGAGACAAATACACAAAAGGTGAGAAGCTAGATTGCCGGAACATGAAAACGACCATAGCTGAACTATTTAGCAAAGTCATACTGCCAGATTAATGACCAGAATGGGGCCGGAAGCCGACTGACCGCTGCACGGACATGCCGCGAGAAAGCAGATATCCTAGACCACCTCCGGACGAGGAAATATTCGACAATGCTGCAGAGGGTGTTTAATCTGCTTCCAGCAAAGCAACTATTCTAAATCTCGGCAATGGAATGCAGTCGAGAATGCTTCGAGGAAGGGCGGATCTTGATTAATTTCGAAGACCTGTTGGGAGACGACGAAGTAGCCGTGACCGACCCGCGTGATATTTTTCTCACGCTGGATCGGGCGAAGCGGTTCTCCTTCCCTCGAGATATCCAGACAGAGGTAATGAAAGCTTGGTTCCAAGACCCTAACAATCATGACATCGTTATCAAGCTGAACGTCGGCAGCGGCAAGACCGTTGTCGGCCTACTGCTCCTCCAGAGCTCCTTGAACGACGGCAAGGGGCCCGCCCTTTACATCTGCCCCGACAACCAGTTGGTGTCTCAGGTCATTGAGGAAGCCAGCGCTCTTGGACTCGAGATCGTTGAGGACCCACGCGACCCCGCCTATGCTGCGGGCCAGAGAATCTGCGTTACAACCATCCACAAGCTATTTAACGGCAAATCCGTATTCGGGCTGGAGCAGGTCAAAATATCAATCGGCAGCGTCGTGGTGGACGACGCGCACGCCTGTGTGGCGACCATCGGCGAGCAATTCCGCATCACCCTGCCGAATACTCACCCAGCCTACGGCAAGATCCTCCATGTTGTCGCCAATCAGTTGAAACGCCAGAGCCCGTCCCGATTCCTTGAGCTCGAGGATAGCGATCCGAGGGTAACTATGGAGGTCCCATTTTGGGCATGGAAGGACAATCAAGACGAGATATTGAAGGCTCTGCATGTCCATAGGGAATCCGAACAACTGCTCTTCAGCTACCCCTTGCTGAGGGAAGTGTTGCCATACTGCCGTTGCGTTATAGGCGGTCAAATCCTCGAGATCGAACCCATCTGCCCACCCACTGACCTCATCAGGTCGTTCTTCAAAGCCAAGAGGCGGATTTATCTCACGGCTACTCTTGCCGATGACAGCGTCCTCGTCTCCCATTTTGGTGCAAACCCCAAGGCGCTCAAGGATCCTATCGTACCTGTGTCCTCACAATTCATGGGCGAGCGAATGATCTTGATGCCGCAGGAGCTGAATCCGGAGATAGACATTGCTGAAGTTAGAGCTTTGCTTGTCGATCTGGCCAAGGATCAAAATGTCGTCGTCATCGTTCCATCCAAGCCCGCAGCGGATGCTTGGAAGGATGTCGCGGATCAAATCCTGATTGGCGACAAGGTAGCTCCGGGCGTCGAAAAGCTCCGGAACGGGCATGTAGGTTTGACAGTTCTGGTGAACCGCTACGATGGTATCGACCTTCCCGACGATGCATGTCGGGTACTGGCGCTCTTCGATCTACCGGAGGTCTCCTCACTCCGCGAGGCAGCCGACATGGCAGTCATATCGGACTCGAAGGCCGGCCTTCGCCGTCAGATGCAGCGCATTGAGCAAGGCATGGGAAGAGGAGTACGGTCCAATGACGACCACTGCGTCGTCTTATTGTGTGGCGCCAAGTTGACCAGTCGCATCAAGTCGGTCGAGGGTCGACAGATGCTGGCCGGTGCCACACAGGCACAGTTGGAGCTGTCCACCAACCTCGCCAAGCAACTCGACGGTACCGACATAGATGGCATACGGAAGGTCATACACCAATGCCTCGGCCGCGACGCTGGCTGGGTGAAGGTGAGCAAGAAGGCGCTCCTTCGAGCCAAGCCGGGGAAAGGTCTCGCTCTCGATCCTACGGCCGTCGCCTTGCGTACGGCGTTTGATCTGGCTCGATCAGGTGACCATCCCGGTGCACTTGAGGAGCTCAGATCAGCCGGAAATCGGCTCGACGATGCGGACGAGAAGGCACTGACGTTGGTCAGGCAGGCGGAGGTTGCTCATCATATCGACCCAGCGAACGCACAGAAGATCCTGTTGTCAGCGCACCGGCTCAACAACTACGTTCTGCGTCCAATCGACGGGATCGCGTACCAGAAACTTGCCCCAGTCGCCGGTAAGCAAGCCGCGAAGGTCCAAGAAATCCATAGATCGACCTTTCTCGAAGCGGTCGACAGGATGCTACGGTTCCAGAGCCTAATCGATGACCTGCGGTTCGAGCCCAATACCTCCAACGAGTTCGAGGCTGCGATCCACGAGACGGGCAGGCTGCTCGGCCTTGGCTCGCAGAGGCCGGAGAAGACATCAGAGAAGGGCCCCGACAATCTTTGGGCGTTCTCCGATGGTAGCTTCCTCATTATAGAATGCAAGAACGGCGCCACCACAGAGCAGGGCATCTCGAAGCACGACCTGGGGCAATTAGGCCAGGGCATCGATTGGTTCGAGGAGAAATACACCCAGGTGGCGGAGAAGACGGCGTTGATCGTGCACCCCATGAAAACAACCGGGGCTGGTGCGGCGATGATCGAAGGCGCTCGTGTGATGACAGAAGATCAGCTCAACAAACTGCGAAATGCATTGCTAGACTTCGCCAAGGCATTAGGGGACGCGAATGTCCTGAACGACGTTGAGCGGATCGGTGCTCTCTTAAAGACCCATGCCTTCACTCCTAAGATGTTCATCAATCGGTATTCGGTGCCCCTGAAGAAAACCTGATCGCCGCATGCTAAAGCGCCGCAATGTTGGAGGTGACGCTTATGCATTTTGCCGGGGGCATAGTCAGGGTCCAGATGCCACAGTTGCCTGCCTCCATACTTGTGCTGCAGGCAGGACGTCTTCGGTAATGCAACCGAAAGCGAATAGACAGGGCGTCATCCACCCTTCTCGGTTTCAGCAACAGCCAAAGTAGAAAGGCTGCTATCGGTTTTCGCCAGATCTGCATGGATAACAGCAATAAAGCGCGTTGCCGATCGGTCGGTTGCGACTTCATGTCAGACATTCGGCGCGCTGCCATACCCACCCAAAACCTGCCATCCTTTCCGTTCTACCTAGGGCACGGGCGGGGCCTAAACGCGGCTGGCCGCTTCAATTTGCTAACGTACGAAAAACAACGATCCCCGAGCGGATTACTAACTCAATCCCACGTCGGTCTCCGAGTGTTATGGCTACCGTTTAGGATACTTCTCTCTGAGCGTGTCAAGGTTGAAACGCCACAGACCTTTTTTCCTCCATCGCGCGCATTAGTTCTTCCACAGGCGTTTGAGTTTCGAACAGTGTCATTTCCTTCAAAGACGAGTTGACCATGTTTTGCAGATATAAGCCGATCGGTTGTTGATCCTCAAAGAAACTAGTTCTGAACAGAGACAACCAAGCCATGAGCAAGGCAAGAGGAGTATCGGTGCTGTAGGGCATAATGAAGCCACTTACGTCCAGAGCACCAACCTTATGAAGGAAGGGTAGACCTATTGCTTGTGTGAACGGTGCTTCCTGGTGAGGCGACAAGATCAAGGCGACGTTCTGGTCCAGAAGCAATATGCCGTCGAGAGGGAGGACCCTCTCACTGTCGATATACTCCATCAACTCCAATAGGATCGATTGCCAGGGCGACTTCGTCTCGGTTGCTATGATGAAGTACGGGCGATAGAAAACATAGTAGGAAGCCCAGACGTCGGGGCTAGTGACCTGTACTAGCCGAGACATGTTCTTTGCACGTAATGCACGAAACTTCCGAGCTTTCCTCAATTCGTCCGGCATGACGGAGCGCGACAAACTGGTTTTCACTTCGCCGGCGGCTAGTACCCCTTCGATGGAAAAAAAGTGTCGGAATATCTCGTGCCGTCGGGAACGGTTGCGACTGATTCGAAAACACCAAATCCATCTGGCCCGATCGGGCCCCAGCGCTGTCGTTGTCGCTTTCCGAAGCGATCACTTCGCCCGTACCCACGTTTACGGATCGGGGTAGGTGCTTTTCGAAGAAGTCGCGGGAGGCGATCTCGAGTGCATTACCCCGTAAACCCAGATGTTCAAAACGAGTGCGCGCTACTTCTAGCTCCAGTTCGAGTATCTTTTGCTGATGCGTAAAAAGATCCTTGAAGTCCATTTTCTCTGCCCCTGTTCTGTTCACCGATTAGCAAATGTCCACTGCATTAGAAACTCGTTGGCTTCGGACAACTTGCTCACTATGATCTTTCCAACCTCAGAAGCTTGCCTCGAATGTCTGCATCGGGCAACCGCCGGCCCTCAGCCACAAGTGCCTGTTACGAGTATTGCACAGCGGTTCTTTTGCCAAAGCAAGAAGATCATTCAGCGTGAGGTCAAACAAATGGAGTTGGGCAGCCAATTCCATTTCCGGAATAATGCACGGCGTAGAACAATTCAGCACATTGAAATATTGTGGAAGGCACACTTGCTTCCCTTCAATGACGCAATGTACTTTGCAATCGGGGATGGCGCTGTGACGTCAGTGGGGATTCGTGGAACTAAGTGCGTTAAAGAAGCAGCTTCAGGAACACCTTGGCGATGGCCTGGTTCTGATAGTCGGCTCAGGGCTGTCCTGTGCCGAGGGCGTTCCTGGCATGAGCGCGCTCGGGCATCATCTGGTGACACACATACCAGCCAGCCTGTCCTTGGAAGACACGAAACTCTGGGAAGAGATCCATCCTCTCATCGAAACCAATGGTCTGGAAGCGGCGCTGCTGAAACACGCGCCTACTCCGTCCCTTGAGGCTGCCATCGTACAGAGCACCGGAGACTTCATCGCTGCCTCCGAGGCAAACATCATCGCGGAAGTATTCAACAATACGCGGACACTTCGGCTCACCAAGCTTATCCCGCACTTGTTGAAACCAGGTACCGGCATTCCAATCGTAACGACGAACTATGATCGTCTTGCCGAGCTAGCATGCGAGGAAGCCGGACTGGGCGTGGATACTATGTTTTCCGGCCATTTCGCTGCTCGACTCGATCCGGAGGATAGCTACTGGAGCTTCTGCCGCCACGTGAAGCTCGTCGGCAAGAACGTGCGATACAAGTTTGCGTCAAAGGCCAATGTTTTCAAGCCTCACGGCAGCCTGGACTGGTACCATCGGGAGGGTAATCCGGTCCGCTATGCAGGCACACTGCCGTTGCCGCGCTTAATCATCACGCCCGGACTGAACAAGTTCCGCAGCGGCTACGAGAGTCCATTCGACAAGCACAGAGAAAAAGGGAACGACGCCATCGACAAGGCCCGCCGTTTTCTCATTATAGGCTATGGGTTTAATGATGATCATTTGGAAACCCATCTCACGCCACGCATCAAATCGGGCGTGAAGACCGTAATTTTGACCTATGCGCTTTCCCCCAAGGCGCGAGAGATAGCGATCGAAAACAAAAACGTAGTTGCGGCGGAGTTTCACGAAAACGGTGGAAATGCCGGTGCCCGCATTATCGTCGATGGAGCGGAAGTTTTCTATCCCGGTATCGACTACTGGGACCTCGATGGTTTTGTGAAGGGAGTTCTAGCGGCATGACTAGTCCGGCACTTGAGTTTACGGAGAATGATCAGATCGGGCGCGTGGCCGGTGTTGACACCAGTCGTGTAGCGATAGACGTCACCAATTCCGAAATGCTGACGCGCGTTGGGATCGGGCAACTCATTGCTATTAAAGGCGCGACACAGGCGGAATTTCTTATCGGGATGACCGACCGAGTCACTCGCTCTCTTCGCGAAGAGCTCCCTGATCCAGAAGGCGGTGAATTCGGCGCGCTGACCGTTTCGCCTGCGGATCACATGCAGGCCTTTGTCATCGGTACCTACCGAACCATTGATGGTGACAAGGTAGACACCTTCAAACGCGGCGCGGACAGTTTCCCCCAGATCGACCGCGATTGCTTTGTCATCGAGGGCGGCAACCTACAGCGCTTCATGGGGATCTTGGGCGCCAACGTTTCTGAGGAGGAGCGCTTGAAGCTAGGCACATTTGTCGCCGATCGAAGCGCTGAAGCGATTGCAAGTGGTGATCGCTTCTTCCAGCGTCACGCCGCAATTCTCGGCAGCACCGGCTCTGGTAAGAGCTGGGCCGTCGCCCTCATTCTTGAGAGAGCAGCCAAGCTCAAATACCCCAATCTCGTCGTATTTGATATGCATGGCGAGTACGCTCCCCTTGCTGATAAGACTAAAGGTGGATTCGCGCAGCGCCTCAGGATTGCCGGCCCTGGAGACCTCGCTGCACCGAAAGACGACACTCTCTTTCTACCGTATTGGCTCCTGAACCGCGATGAGATGCTGTCCATGATCTTGGATCGCAGCGATCAAAACGCGCCCAATCAGGCCTCGCGCTTCACCCTCCATGTCCGCGAACTGAAAGGCGCAACGCTTGACATGGCGAAAAAGACTACTGTCAAGGAGACCTTCACCGTCGATTCTCCAATCCCCTACGCCATGTCGGAGTTGGTCGACCGATTGGAGACCGACAATACGGCTAAAGGAATCGGTAAAAACGGTGCCGCCATAAAGGGAGATTGGGAAGATAAGCTGACGCGCTTCATCTCCCGTCTGGAAGCGAAGCTCGATGATCGCCGATATGGGTTTATGTTCTCGCCACCTGTTGAAGCGCTCGACTATGGGTGGCTCGCGAAGCAGATCGTGAAACTGCTGCGGGCCGACTCCGGTAACGGCATTAAGATCATCGACTTCTCGGAGGTTCCCGCCGACGTGCTGCCGGTCGTGACCGGCACGCTTGCCCGCCTGCTCTACGACGTCCAATTCTGGATGAACGCGGAGTCACGCACAGCAATTACACTGCTGTGCGATGAGGCGCATCTCTATCTTCCTGTGAAGGATGATGCCGACGCTGTGCAACGGCAGGCCCTGTGGTCGTTTGAGCGCATTGCTAAGGAAGGTCGAAAATACGGCTTCTCTCTTCTTGTGGTAAGCCAACGCCCATCCGACGTGAGCCGAACAATCCTCTCCCAGTGCAACAACTTCCTTGCCATGCGGCTTACAAATGACAGCGATCAGAACGTCATCAAGCGCTTGATGCCGGATTCTCTCGTCGGTTTGACGGCAATGCTTCCGCTTCTCGACACGGGCGAAGCACTTTTGCTCGGCGATGCGGTCCTACTTCCCACGCGGATTAAGTTGGATCGGCCGCAGGTGAAGCCTGACAGCGCTACGCGAGAATTTTGGAAGGAGTGGGGCACATTGCAACCCGATGAGAAGCTTCTTGAAGCAGCGGTCGAGTGCCTGCGCAGCCAAACCCGGTTGAAATAAAGTCGCTTCGAAGACGAATATCAATAAGGTTCCAGCAACCGTTCTCGCTACTGCGGCGAAACCAATTAACGAATGGCAGGTTGCGGGGTCGCGACGATAAGTCTTACGACAACGTCACAGAAGCTTCGAGCCTCGCGGTTCAAGATGTGTTTGGAGGGGAAATGGCGAAGCGCGATAAATATCCAAGTTGGGATGAGCTAATGCAGAACGCGACCGAGAATGTAGACTATCGCATTTCGGTGCGGCGCATAGAAGGAAGTGCTACGGCGATCCTTGCGCCTCATGGCGGAGGTATCGAATTCCTGACGCTTCCGCTAGCACGCTCAATTGCCGGCGGCGACTACAATTTCTATGCATTCGAGGGCGTCAAGAAAGATGGCAATTGGGACCTGCATATAACCTCGCACCGCTTCAAAGAAGCGCGTGCGCTCACATTGATCGCCGGTTGCGATCGTGTCGTGACCGTCCACGGCTTGGACGGCAACGCTAAGTCGGTAAAAGTTGGTGGTGCCGATGGCGCTTTGGGTAAAGCAATTCATGACGCTCTGATAGCTGCGGGGTTCGATAGCAAGATCGAGACATCAGGAGCGTACGCTGGAACCGAACCGCTCAACATCTGCAATCGAGCCGTTCCAGAAAAGGCGTTCAACTAGAACTCAAGGCTGGGCTTCGTAACGCGTTGAGGGACGACAAACAGGTATACGACGCATTTGTGGCGGCCATCCGCGCAGCGCTTCAGCAGAATGGGCGCACAGATCGAGACGTTGGCATTGAATGAAGTCTGCTGCCAAAGTGGGCTTAACAAGACCTGCCTGTCTCCTCTCCGCCTAATAATGGTCGTTAGTAGCAGAAAAAGCGGAATGACCGCTTTGGAGTGTGTGTGAATTGTACGGTAATGTCTGCAATGAAGCGCAAAGCTGCCACCCGCCTTTTTGGTTAAGAGCAGCACGATCTCAAAGCTTCTTATTCGAAGCAGACGTTAAACTTGAAAAGTCCGTAAATCCCCCCGTAATTCCAATTCTTCAAGACTACGCTGAGTCTGGAACATCCCGTATATTTGTTGCAGTCTCGCCAGCTCATCAGGGCTCAATCAAACTAGCCGATTTGTCCGGTGAAATGGGGAGCACTCCCAAGTGAACGCAAATGAAAAAAGCGAACTGCAGAAATTAACGCAGATAGCTGAGCTTTTATAATTGAGAATTTGCAGCCCGCTTGAACATCCATAATTCATTGTTTTGATCACGTCTTTTTTTATCACCAATCATATTTTGAATCCTTTCGGCTTTTATCTGCTTGCATCTTTCAAATCTTTACGCATAACGTCTTCGTGAGGCAGAACGCATCTGCCTTGGAGCGTCGAAACTCCTACCAGCGGTTGGTGCTGGCCGTTACAGCACCACACTCTTTGACCTTAAGGTCGGGGATCCTGTGGCGTATGCAACAGGCCTCCGGCTAAAGGCCACAGGGCCGTCTGGTACGGTTTCGACCTCCCCGATCACCAAGGGGTCAATGAGCATATGAAGCGGGGGCGTCCCGCGGATGCTCTTGGAAACAGAGCAACAAGCCTATATTGGTTAGTTCAAAGCTGATTTCGCCCCTTTCGTTAAAGCGGGAGGAAGCCGTGAACATTTGCAGCGCATACAAACCATATCAGACGAGATTTTTTCGGGCTGCTGTGATCTGCATGATGCATATTAGATGCGCGTGGCAATTGGGCTGTGCTGAATGCTCATTCTGCGGTCATCGCCTGCTGAAGCATTTCCTCTCGCACTGTTCATCGATAATCTCGGCGTTGCCAACGCAATCCACTATTCAATGCCGTCGGCTAAAACAGATTATCAAGGCTTCGCTTGTCGGCCATCGCGTTTACGCTCGCTTTGGCTGCTCATCTGGTGGGGGCCACCGAAGATGAGACATCAGCGTATTGGCGAGATTTGCTGTTACCTGAAACTGTCACTCCTGGGTGCGCTTTCACCCGGAATGCAACTGGGCATCGCGTGGTATCTGGTGCCTGACGTTGCGCGGCGAAGTATGGGCATTCAAACCGGTTATCTCGATTTGCCGGACCGCTGGCGAGATATTGAGCCGGTCGTTTTTGATACTTTGGCTGACCTTGTGCGCTCTGGCCAGCGCTCACTGCCTGCATTGCACCAATCAGGAATTATCAGTGCCGTTCATGCAACAGACCTGCTTGATTACGAACGCGAGCACTGGCCAGAGCGTTTTGCTTACCGAACACAGTGGTTTAACCGTGTGCTTGCTGATCTTGCTGACTGCGATCTGGTGTTTGCTGATCCGGAAATGGGGCTGATAGAAACAGGAAAGCCACTTCGTGCCGATCATGCAATGCGTATGACAGCAAAGGAGGCACAAACGCTTGCACAAGGCCGTACAGCCATCATCTTACACCGCAATTCGCTTCGTTTGGGCGGACAAGATGCTGAAGTGGATTATTGGCTCAGCCAGTTTGGTGCAAATGCGTTCGCCATACGTGCAAAGGCTTATCACGCGATCACCTTTTTCATGATCAACCCCACCCCAGCGATTAAAATCAGGGCCATTGAGTTTTGCGCACGCTGGCAGGATCTTAATGCTTATCTGCAGTGCGCACCTCCCCTCCCAAACAAGCTGGCAGGACAGTAAAAAGTACGTAGCAATTTAGCTGCCCTGAAACTCCGCTCCAAACACTCCAAACGGTCATCGCAAACAATGATCGACCGATCGCTTTCGTGCGTCCTTTTGAGCGCTAATCAAACAGCTATTTTGAACGAATATTTCTATGAGGTCGTGATGACAATACACAAACAAACAGCTTGCTTCCTTGTCACTTTGGCACTGCTCTTCGGTTCCAATGTAACGCCTGGAGTTACACAAAATTTTGATGGCGTAAAACAGGTGCTGAAAGAGGGTTTTAAGCCGCTGTCATTACCGCTGCAAACGGATTGGGGAACGATCAGCAGCGTCCGCATTCCTCCAATAAAGACACATCTCACGCTCAGGCAGCAAGAGTTCATCAAGCGCAATAAAGTCAAGATAGAGCCACCTGCCGATCCGCTTGATGCGTTTGGGTTTAACAATTACATCATGAGCAAAGACAGCACACAAGCATGCCGGTATCTTGTGGAGCTGATGAAATACACAGGCTGTCCGCCGCTCAAAGCCGCTTTCGTTAATCCGCAAAACATCACTGAATTCATCGTCGTGTCAGAGGAAATTCGTTCGGGCTATATTTCGAACGCACTTGTTGAAAAGACGCTTCTACCAGACGTACTCAAGCAACTGCAGGAAACGGCAAATCAAAAATCGGAAGAAAACGGTGTCGTCACGACTATCGCGCTGATCGAGCCGCCGTATTTCGTGCGGCCGGAAAATGACCCGCTCATTGCCTATACGATGCAAATGGTGTTCGCAAATGGCGTTGAGACAACGCGCTATTATGACCAAAGCGTCTATGTCCTGACCAGAAATGGTTATCTGGGGATCAATATCTTCAATACCAAATTCCTCAATAAAGAGCTTTTATTGCCGTTTATTGACAACTTCATTCGGGTTTCCAAACCCAATAACTATGGCAGTGCGTCGATGTTTGATTTCAATAAATCCGACATAAAAGCTGAAGATTTCCTGATGTTTGAGTGAGCTGGCTTATCACATCACCCGCAAATCAATCACGAGGATGCGGCCGTCTACAGCATCACATAACACGATATTTGGAGCTCATAGCATCCAGCAAGACGCCGCAGGCGAGATTGCTCTGCAAGAGCAGATTTAAAACAAACCAGGAAAGCAGCAGGCATGATCATTACCGAAGACATCAAAGTTGGTAGCGGCATTTATCACTTCATGGCCATCACCGGCAAAATAATTGCGACCGATCAGCGTAGCGACACACATGTGAGCGGACAGACCAATGTCAGCGTCAACAATGGTACCGGCAGTGGCTCCCACTCAATCCATTCATCGGTGAAAGTCGTACGCGACGTCTGGTTCAAACAGGAGAATGATCAGGAGCAACATGTTCGCATTCACCGTGATCTACCGATGCGCCCAGGACATCAGGTGGCTTTGATTGCCGTGGGCGGTCCACGCATCGAGGGAAACCGTGATACAGAATTGGTCTTTTACAATAAGGACGCCAACAACACATCGACGCTGAGTGGTTACACGATTCATAAAAGCGTCAATGTTCTTTACTGGCTTGCTTGTTTTGCGCCAATCGCACTGGCAATCTTTGTTGCGTGGGGTCTATTCGTCGGGACACCCGTTAATAAATTCGGACTGTTTGTCACCTTTTTTGGGGGTGGCTTAATTACGAACCGGGTCTGTGACTATATCCGTCGACGCAGGTTTGCTGCCGTGTTGAAAGCAAGCGAAGCTTTTATCCAAGGCGTTGGCGTCCGAATGGATGCCAACAAACAGTTTCAAAGCCAAAAAGACTGACTAAAATCACTTTCAGAAAAATCGCCACGCCAATCTGAGCCCGCAGATCAAGCTGCACCCTCCCAGCAATCTTCGGCCGGAACCCTCACGGCCGAGTTTTGCGTCGCCCCATGACGGGATTATATTTCACCGTCGACATGTTACCGACCTTATTAGAACATTCGGGTACACGCTGATACAAGCTGCTCTATTACCGAGAACTGGGTGCGCCAACATTTGGACATCATCTGCGCTATATCGCCTTCAGGCACGGTCTGATGGAGACGCACTCATCAAGTTGGACTGTGCTGCCCCGGCGTTTTGGGAAGAGCGTCGGGGCTTCCGTTTTCTATCGTAAGTTATATTATCTCACAGCACTGGGATTTGCGCCTGAATGACCGCTGCATCCAGTCTGGACATCCGTAATTTTATGACGGGCTTTTCTTTTCTAATCAGTGAGTTATATTCAATGCAGATACTGGGCAGTCCCGCCCCATTAGCCGCCCGGTGTCTGTAAAGCTTCGGTTTGGTATCCGCCTCCCGGAGCTTTTTCATTTCAAATTCAAATTTGCGAAAAAGCTGCTATAACGCTCTTTCAAGCAAGGGGATTTTTCACTGATCGGCAGTATCAAGCTGTGGGGGCGGCATAATGTATCATGGGTTTTGTAGTCTTCTGATCGATGACAAGCATGCAGGCGACATCGAATACCGGTTCAACAACACCGAGAAGGGTTTTCTCTGGCTCGAAGAACATCTACACCATTCTGCATTTCAGGCGCGAAGCCTTGCATTGAACATCGACAATGTGATCCGTGAGATAACGATCCGCATTTCGACGCGGGGCGAAGCTACCCCGTTCAGCTTTAAAAGCCTGCCTTCGCGCTGAACAAACATGCTGCGCTCACAATCGTTACGCAAAGATTTCAACGCAGCTTTACAAACACATATGCCGCTATTTCTGTGCGATCAATCCAGACCTCAAAACACCGAAAATCCGAATGCGGTTATTGTGATCGCGGAAGAATGACTTCAAATAACTAATCTGAACGCAACACGCCAATAATCTCATAAAAGAACAAGGACCAGCAATGAGCGTTTCAATTCAAACAGGTTCAGCACATCTGATTTGCAATGATATTAATGAAGGAGCCGTTGAATATAGCATCGCAGTCGCGTCATATGGACTAAGGCATAATATGCGCGGCAGAGTCTGGGGCAACAAGCCAGCCATTGCCAAAGCGCTCGGCGCCTCAACGATAGGACTTCAGCTGATCGACCAGACCCTGATTGCGCTTAAAGTCGAAGAACTTGATCGTGATGGATCAGCGCTCGTTACTGCATACGCCTGAACAATAATTCCGGCTTTGTTTCCCATTTACCGGCAGCAAGACCGCGCCGAATTAATTGCAGATGCAACGTGATTTCACTTTGTCATGCAGTGAGTTGGCGCAACACATTACATAACGGTGATCATTCAGCCGCGTTTTCTGACAAATTCTGTCCGCAAGACCAGTCCTTTGATAGCGTCGTGTTTGCAGTCAATCTCTTCGGGATTGTCGGTAAGGCGGATAGATTTGATCACTGTGCCTTGCTTCAGCGTCTGCCCTGCACCTTTTACCTTAAGATCTTTAGTCAGAGTGACCGAATCTCCGTCTGAAAGCACGTTTCCAGATGCATCTTTGACTTCAGCCTTTTTGGCTTTCTCAGCCGCAAGTTCTGATGCCGGGCGCCAGTCACCGGAAACCTCATCATACACATACTCGTCGTTTTGGTCAGTCATGATAGCACCCTTTCTCTTTTTACCTGTTTGAGTTTCCAAGGCATAGGCTGTCGGTCCGGCTCGTGCAATCAGATTGCGTGAAAGAAAAGCATAAAGAATTGCCTGAGGGCAATGGCGGCCTGAAGACGCTAATTTGTTGCAGAAAAAAGTTAGAAAATGAAAGAGTTTACGAAGAAGCCAAAGCGATTGGCTGGTGGGTATTTTTATAAGAGTATCATTGAATTGATTAGTATTTTTAAGTGTCGATCTGCGATCTCTTAAGAGTTAGATTTCCCGAAAAAAGTGGAAGAGCGCTTTGAAGAGATCATTTAACGCGCAGTTTTTATCAGTTTGAGTGACAGGTTTTACAGCTCCAGCTTTGGCTCGAGCGAGGCTTTCACTCGTTCAAATTATAAGGAGCAAGCATGCGAACAATCGGAGAGTTTGACCTGCGGGGCGACAGCTTTGTGGGTCAGATCCATCTCATTGGCCAGTGCCTTGAGTTGGTATTTTGGCCACGGACGAAGAAAGGAGAATTCAGCCCGGACTTCGACATCTATCATAATAACTATGCCGTCGGTTCTGCCTGGCGCAGAAAGACGCTTGATAGCGGCAAGGATTATTTGTCCGTCAAGCTGGATGATCCGACATTGGTCGCGCCCGTCTATGCGCGACTATTAGACAAGGATGAGCGCGGTAAGTACGCTCTTGTGTGGCAGCGCCCAAAAGCAAAGCCCGCTGAGTAATAAGTACTGTGATCCTTCACATGTATGGAATGCTGACATGTCTGCGAACAGGGGCACTCCCCTTCGAAGGCTCTATGCGCTTTAACGCATATTCATTTTATATTGACCTCTTCGAAATACCCGATTTCATGATTTAACACGCATTTTCTTCGGAAATCGTTTTGCACTTTTCCGATAGGCGTGTGTCAGAACATGTCCTGACAATACCATTGCCATGCGCATCTTTGCGTCTGGCGGTTTGCCTGCAGCGTTCATGCTCTGCGGCATCTTTGAGGCAATAGCCACTCTTTTTTCCTGCGAAACAGGACTTCACTGGCTCAGCCCTTCTCCCCAAACCGACTGATCGCGCATTCTGCCGAAGTTTTGTCAGGAGCCTTACTGCTTCCAGCATGCCTTCGCGCGCGGTTTGTCATCTCACAACCAGATAACAACGAAACTCAGAAAGTTAAAAAGACAATGACATCCGTAAACCAAAATACCCAGCTCACCCTTTCGTTTGAGAACGGCGAGGAAGCAGCATCTGCAAATCTACGCATTGCGCTTGGAGAAACCAATATCGTGATGCCGCTTCCCAAAAGCCTCGCCTTTGAAGGCAACAGTCCACTTCACATCAGTCTTTCTCTTCCAAACGCTTGCCTTCATAATAAGGAAATAACCAATGCCGTCGCATCATCAGAACCAGCACCACAAAATAAAACCCCAGACACGGAAGCCGCAACGACACAAACGCCTAAAAGCCAATTGCTTTTGCCATCTCCCCGTTTACAGAAAGCTACATCGAAATACGCCACTGAGTGGCCACTTGTCGGCGGTAAGGATCTTGTCATCGACACGGATGACATATTGAATTCAAAGGCGTTCAGCCAAGCTTACAGGCCTGGCATCAAACGCGACATTTATATTGCCGGATGCCCCGGTCTGATGGCGCTTAAAAAGCAGCTCGGCATTCCTGTCTTCAAGATCGGTGAATGTGGAGAAGGTCGCATTGCTGATCGCATCCGGCAGCAAAGCAAAGACCAGTACGGATCTCACTATAAGATGGATGGCGACTGGCCCGTGCAAGACAATGGCTATGACAAATACTCAGCGCTTCAGATCTATCTGCCGAAAAGCCACCTCAACGAGAACAGTCCAATCAAGCTTCTCAGCCGCGGATTGACCGTAACCTTACCCGAAGGCATGAGTCGGGCTCAGTTCAGCTATAGGTTCCAGAAGAAACTCGCTTCCTGCAGCTGGATTGAATGGCGCAAAACAGATGAAGCCATTGATCATTTTGAGCGCAATGCCATCGATCAGGATATTACCGATCGCTATACAGATTACGGCACAGCGCAGAACAGTGATCTCACGCAGGCGACCGAGCTCTATTGCATCCGTAACGAGGTGGACGATGATTGCAAGCGTCTGGTGGCCGTCATTGAGAACGTCATCTTAGAACAGATGGGTTTGATCTAATATCAACTCAGGCGGCAGAAACCAGACTGTCGCCTGATACACATAAACAGGAGAATCGGAGAACTGATATGGGAATCGAAGTGAAACAGGTATTCAAAATACCGAAGTAGCCGATAAATTAATATTAATTGAAGTTATAATTCTGTTTCAGCAATCCGGTCGACATGATAAATCAACGTTGCCTACTTAATATGAATATGTCGATATCACATTTACTATCAAATGTCAAGTAATAGCGAATTATTATTACAAAACAGGCATTTACATCGTTGATGAGATTCGCTTTCCTTTAGCCATTATCAACTTTGAAAGAGATATCATGTCAACTGAACGTAGAATTATAGAACTGAGAGAAATACCTGACACTTGCTTTTTTCAGAAGCTCGAAAAGGGATGGGTTCACTTCCGCAGAACTGGAAATGAGCCGGGTGAAGGAGCAGAAAACTATTGCTGGCTCGAGGGTAACTATCTTGATGCAGCTGATTACCAGACAATGCTGCCCTCGGCGCCGGTCATACTGAGCGACGTGCGAGACGCTCCCTTGATAATCACACAAAAAGTGCCGCTGCGCATCTCAGCAGGAAAAGTGCGGGGAAAGAAGAACCCTCACTGCGATCGAATTATCGATCATCTAAGCATATTTCATCGAGAATGGTTCTATATGCTTCAAAACAAAAAAAGAAATGGGACATGGGCTGAAAGTCGAATTGAGTTATTATCGGACCCTGCCCGTTCCTTTCCTTTAAAAAGACCTTTTGGATTTGCGTCACTGAACAAACTCTCACAAGCCAAGGTTCCGGTTTATACTTCATACAAAACGACCGCGGACTTTAATAATGCCTTCCGTGCTATCGGAGCCAAGCTCGATCAGCCATTGGAAGAGAAATCCGACTTAATGGATTGGGAGAAGCCAATCTTCACTTTGATCAATGTGCTTACAGAAGCTTATTTCTGTGCTTATAAATTTAGCCACGGAATAAGCGAAGTCGGCCATGACATACGAGAAAGATTAGCGAATAAGCATAGAGGTAAACGCAAGACGGCCTATCAATTCTCTAGTAAAACCATCACAGAACGAATGGTTGGACTGGAAAGAGAATACAATTTCTCGCTTGACGAAAAAATTATCATCGCTCGTGTGACTGCTGTTAATCCAGCCGATTTCATTCTTTCAGATGAATGCCGCCGCCACTATTACGAACTGCTCATTGCGACATCTGGTACTGCCGACGGAAAACCCGTAAAGCAGATTACTGAAAACGCGGTTCAGCTTCTCATTAACTGGCATGATAACATCCCCACCGATGATGAAGGGGATGATATTAGGTTTCTAACCGAAATTTGGCGTTTGTTAAACCAAAAGCCTTTATCTTATAATATTAGCCCGATGCATATCAGGATTATTGCCGCGCAACTCGGTATACCCGGCCCGTGGCAATATTTAAGGCAACAAACGGCAGTTACAAACTAAAACCTACCACGGAAACCTATGGCAGGCTCCTGCGACAAGCTGCACATTAAAATAAATACTCAAAGTTCCGATCCGATGAAAGCACCGATTTGATTCAGTCATATCTATATGCGCCTCAATTGGATCGGTACTCACTAATTTATTGCATTCATCATACATACTATACTCTTTCACGATTGGGATATTACGCGTGAGATTATGCGACGATCGTAAAACTAAATCAGTTTCGTAGATGCGCCCACGAAGACTTATCCCGTCACGCTGCCCCATCACCAAATTTCTCAATTTCAGCCGCTAGCTTGCCTAGCTTGCTGTGACGCCGGGAACATTGAAAGTATCCAGAAACGTATGGTCCGGCATTGGAACCAGATGCCTTTATAAATGATCAGGCAGAGCATTTTCAATTTTTCAACTTACACAATAAATGCTCAACGCCCTCCGCCATAGCATTTTACTCCAAAACACCGTTTTGATCGTACCGACCCTCGGGCAGATTTTGTCCTCCCGAATATTTTTAAAGTGTCGGAGTATTTCTGCAAACTTTTACATGAAACGACGTGATTATTGAAAGGCCTCCGAAACGCAAGGAGGCCCACATGGCCAAGCAGAAAACAAGAAACGACTCCACACCCTTAACTGACGCAAAAAATTGCGCCAGCAACACGCCTCGAACCATTGCGCGAATGCGGAAGCAACCGCGCATTGTTCTTAAGGTCGAAGCAGACCTCTCCGACAACGCCCGCCTGATTAACAGGGCCAGTTTGCAACTTGCCGAGCTGATTGCTCAGCAAATTGCACGTGATGTTTTGCGCACCCAGTCCACGTCTTCCACCGCCACAAACCACTAACCCAACAGGAGTTTCAGCCCCATGCAACGTTTTCAGAATTCAATCTCACTCACAACCATGAAACCAACGGAGTATCCAATGAAACGCGTCGCAAGTTATGGTCGTTATTCGAGCACACTGCAAAGCCAGTCCTCCATCCAGGACCAACTTAGTCTCATCGCGCACCATGTCGAGAAGCAGCCGGGCTGGCAAATTGTCAATCAATATCAGGATGCAGCAAGCTCTGGTTCGACCTTCATTTCGCGACCCGGCATCAGGCAACTCATGGCTGATGCCGAGAGAGGAAAGTTTGATATCATTATCGCAGAATCCCTTGATCGCTTTACACGCGATCAGGCTGATGCTGCTATTCTTTACAAAAAAATGCGGTTCTTCGGTATTCAAATTATCACTGTTTCCGAAGGCGAAATCACTGAACTGCATATTGGCCTTAAAGGGACGATGAATGCGCTGTATCTCAAGGATCTTTCGGAGAAGACGAAACGCGGCCTTAGGGGTCGCATTGAGGCTGGTTTGTCGGCGGGCGGATGTGGCTATGGTTACAGAGTTCTGAAGAAACTCAATCCGGATGGAACGCCGATGCGAGGCCAGCGCAAAATCAACGAAGTTGAAGCCGTTGTGATACGCCGCATATTTACAGAATTTGCAGCCGGCCGCTCTCCTCGCGCTATAGCGCGCGACCTTAATGCCACGAAGATCAAAGGTCCGAATGGCAAGAAATGGAATGATACGACAATCAGAGGGCATCATAAACGTGGTACTGGTATCATTAATAATGAACTCTATATCGGCAGACTGATCTGGAACCGGTTGCGCTATCAAAAAGACCTGGAAACCGGCAGACGCGTATCAAGACTCAATCCGCCCGAAGAATTGGTCATCAATAATCTGCCCAAATTGCGTATCGTTGATGATGCTCTTTGGGAAGCTGTGCGCAAACGTCAAAAAATCATTTCTGAGATGAGTGCTAACATGACTGCGTCTATTCAGTCCTACCATTCAAACAACAGACTTTCCGGCATGCGTCGACCAGTATCGCTGCTCTCCGGAAAAGTGTTCTGCGCCGAATGCGGAGGCCATTATTCTTTACGTGGTGCAAAACGCTTCGTTTGCTCCAACCATATTGGTCAAGGTACCTGCGCCAACGGACGAACGATCCTACGTGTTACATTGGAGAATATGGCTGTTTCAGGCTGGAAACGACTGCTGGCGAAAGCAGAGTTGATCAGCGTCGCTCAGCGCACATTTGCTGTTGAAAGCCGCAGGCTTCAGGGCGATGCCTTGATCGGTACAGCACATATCAAAAGCCAACTCGCGCAAACAGACAAAGAAATTGCAGCATTGGTGAATGCGATCAAAGCGGGGATGTTTCATGAGAGCATGAAGGCCGAACTTGATCGGCTTGAGCGTCTAAAACTGGAACTCCGTGAACAGGTCAACGCCTGCAACGATATCAAGCCTGTCCCGGCCGAACTCGAACAGCTTTTCAAAGGCAAGCTGTCAGAGCTTACCCAATGTCTTAATCAGCGCGAACACATTCATGTGGCGGGTGATATCATAAGATCGCTTATCGACAAGATTGTCATCCAGCCCCAACCTTTGCGCGGGCATATGGAAATCCAGATATTCGGGCCGATTTGCGAGACACTCAGCTTAAATGACCAAGAGCAAGACGAGGGCCGATCAGAGACACTATAGCGTGATCGTAAGTACCTGTCGGTCCATTGCCAGCCCATACTGAGGGCTGGCAATTTCTCGTAAAGGGCTGCTGATTTTCTTTGCTTTTGGCTGAGCGCACTCATCAGTGACTTCGACCATTATAGCTTTCAAAAAGCTTTCATGTTCCACGGCGATCTAACGCGACCGCTTTTTTCGATAAAGCTTTTGATCCACCCGTAGGATCGCGTCTTTAAAGCTCAATTTTTGTTCGCATCTGGAATATCCAATGGATACGGACAAATGATGATGCGCTTCAGGCTGGCTCTTGCGGAATAATTCTGCAGCGCCAAGATTGATATGAGTAATTACCTCGTGCACATCAGCCGTTTTCGCAAGGTCGACAAATGCGCAAAATTCATCGCCACCGATACGCCCGATCAAGCTATCTTGAGGCAGGACTTGTTGAAGTGCACTCGCAACCGCCATTACAGCATCATCGCCAGCCAAATGCCCGTATTGATCATTGATCGATTTAAGGTAGTCAACATCAGCGAGCAAAAGCCAGCCTTTGACACCGATTTCTAATGCACCTTCAAACTGCGTGACAAATGCCCGGCGATTTAGAATTCCGGTCAATGGATCCGTACTCGCTGATTTCGCAAGTTCATTCGCGTGGCGCACCAAATCGCGGTAGCTTCTTTCAAGCTTTTCCAAACGTGTGAACCAAACCAGCCCGAGTGGAATGGCTATAAGAAACGGCAATACTAGTCTGACAAGAATAGTTATCGTATCAGCTTGAGCACCGACGATAATGCGAATGCCCGTTGATATGGAAATCGAAGTAACTGCCGCAAGCACGGTCACCTTGGCCGTCTGCCTGAGCACATAATTCGAGGGCGTTTTCACGAAAGCACAACAATCAAAACCATGTGAGTCTTAATTTCCCCAGCATTACATCCCATATAATGTATAGAACAAACTCAACATCATAGCCACAACGTGCATCTTGATCTTTGACGTATCATCCGTTGAGCCTTGTTTGATAAAATCCCAGATCAGAGAAAAGGACTGATGTCGCTCTTGCCACATGTAAGAGTTGCAGTGTTTCTCTTCCACATCGCCCCTTGAGTCCAATCAAACGATCAGCCGTATGTTCACGCAGTTCACCCAATTCTATCCGCAAAAGTTTTTGCTTTTACATTTTCTCACCCCTACGGCATGATCTGTTTAACAAGGAGCCTCCGATGAAGCGTATTGCCCTTTACGCGCGCTATTCGTCTGACAATCAGCGCGAGGTCTCAATTGCGGATCAATTCAGAATTTGCGAAGAACGGGTTCAGCGTGAAGGGTGGACTATTGCTACCTCCCATCACGATGCTGCAATTTCCGGTTCAAGCATCGTTTTGCGCCCCGGCATTCAGGCGTTACTTCAGGACGCACAGGTGGGCCGGTTCGACATCGTGATAGCAGAAGCATTGGATCGCATCAGCCGCGATCAGGCAGACGTAGCGACCCTCTTCAAGCAACTGCAGTTTCTCGGCATTACCATCGTCACTCTGGCCGAAGGCGAGATCACTGAACTTCATGTTGGCCTCAAAGGCACGATGAACGCACTGATGCTCAAAGACCTGGCACAAAAGACCCATCGGGGTCTGCGCGGACGCGTTGAACTGGGCAAATCTGGCGGTGGGCTTTGCTTTGGTTATCGCGCCATTCGACATTTAAATGATGACGGCGCCGTGTCTCGCGGAGATCGCGAGATTGTTGAGCATGAAGCGCTCATTATACGCCGCATATTTTCAGAATTTTCGAACGGTATTGGTCCGAGAACGATTGCGCGTCAGTTAAACGCGGAGGCAATTCGAGGCCCCGGCGGCAAACTATGGAATGACACCACCATCCGGGGCCATGTCAAACGCGGTACTGGGGTCATAAACAATGAACTCTATATCGGCCGGCTGATCTGGAACCGGCTTCGTTACATCAAGGACCCATCGACCGGAAAGCGCGTGTCACGCATGAACCCGGAATCGGAATGGATCATCAAGGAGGTGCCTGAACTGCGCATTGTCGATGACGAACTCTGGCAAGCGGTGCGTGTCCGGCAAGACCAGATCGCTGAACAGTTCGCAAACGTCACGGAAGCTATCCGTGACCATCACAAGCAGAACCGCCTCAATGGCACGAGAAGGCCAAAATCATTTCTGTCCGGCCTTGTCACTTGCGGCCGATGCCAAGGACCCTGCTCTCTTCGCGGCACGGATCGCTTTGTCTGCTCAAATCATATCAGCAAAGGCACATGTGCAAATAGTCGAACAATCACACGTAAAGAACTTGAAGCACGCGTGCTTGCTGGGCTCGAGCACCATATGATGACGCCAGAAGTCGTCGCTGACGCCATGCGCAGCTTTGTGGAAGAGAATAACAGGTTAAACAGCAAGCACCGCAACAACACCAAAATCTGGCAAACGGAGCTGGAAACAATCAGTAAGAAGGTTTCACAGATTGTCGAAGCCATTGCCGATGGCATGTATCACCCGCCCATGAAACAGAAGATGGATCAACTGGAAACGCGCAAGAGTGAGCTAACCGCCCTCCTCGCCAATCTACCCGATGACATGCCTGACATCCTTCCAAGCACTTCCGCGATCTACGCGAAGCAAGTGTTGGCACTAACCAAAGCGTTGAACGAGCCCGAACAACGACAGGCCGCCTCGCAGCAACTGCGCTGCTTAATTGAGAAGGTTTCTCTGACGCCCGGTCCAAAACGAGGCCAAGTCGATGCGACATTGCACGGTGAACTAGGGACAATTCTCAACTGGATTGAGCGTCAAGCTGTTGGAAAGTCTACAAAAAACAAAAGTCCCGGAGATGATCTCATGGGAGTGTCTGTATCAGTGGTTGCGGGGGCAGGATTTGAACCTGCGGCCTTCAGGTTATGAGCCTGACGAGCTACCGGGCTGCTCCACCCCGCGCTATTTTTTGAACTATTCGGGTCATGATATTATTTCCGCCGAAGAGGCGG
>NZ_JAPHAV010000051.1 GCF_026241335.1 Ochrobactrum chromiisoli
CATGGCAGACCGTCCGATTATGACGACAAGTGCTGGTGCACCGATCCCGGATAACCAGAATTCCCTGACTGCGGGTGAGCGCGGCCCTATTTTGTTGCAGGACTATCAGCTGATCGAAAAGCTGGCACATCAGAACCGCGAGCGTATTCCTGAGCGCGCTGTTCACGCCAAGGGCTGGGGTGCATTTGGGACGCTGACTATCACAGGCGATATTTCCAGATATACCAAGGCCAAGGCTTTGCAGCCCGGTGCAAAAAACCCGATGCTGGCGCGCTTCTCAACCGTTGCCGGCGAGCAGGGTGCCGCTGATGCCGAGCGCGATGTGCGCGGCTTTGCACTGAAGTTCTACACCGAGGAAGGCAACTGGGATCTGGTTGGCAACAACACACCGGTGTTCTTCGTGCGTGATCCGGTCAAGTTCCCGGATTTCATCCATACCCAGAAGCGTCATCCCAAGACCAATCTGCGCTCCGCTACTGCCATGTGGGATTTCTGGTCGCTTTCGCCAGAAAGCCTGCATCAGGTGACGATCCTGATGTCGGATCGCGGGCTTCCGACCGATGTGCGCCACATTAACGGTTACGGTTCGCACACCTATTCCTTCTGGAATGATGCGGGTGAACGCTATTGGGTCAAGTTTCACTTCAAGACCTTGCAGGGCCACAAGCACTGGACCAACAGCGAGGCCGAACAGGTGATTGGCCGCACGCGTGAATCCACGCAGGAAGACCTGTTTACATCCATCGAGAAGGGCGACTTTCCGAAGTGGAAAGTTCAGGTTCAGATCATGCCGGAACTGGACGCTGACAAGACGCCTTATAACCCCTTTGATCTTACCAAGGTCTGGCCGCATGCCGATTATCCGCCAATCGATATTGGTGTGATGGAACTCAACCGCAATGCGGAAAACTATTTCACCGAGATCGAAAACGCGGCGTTTTCGCCCTCCAATATCGTGCCCGGTATCAGCTATTCGCCAGATAAAATGCTTCAGGCGCGGCTGTTCTCCTATGCCGATGCGCATCGTCATCGTCTTGGCACGCATTATGAGAACCTGCCGGTTAACCAGCCAAAATGCCCTGTGCATCATTATCATCGTGATGGTCAAATGAATACATATGGCGGCATTGCTACGGGTAACCCGGATGCGTTTTACGAGCCAAACTCGTTTAACGGCCCTGTAGAGCAGCCATCGGCCAAGGAACCGCCACTGCGCATTCAGGGTGATGCGGATCGCTATAATCATCGTATCGGCAATGATGATTATTCGCAGCCACGTGCTTTGTTCAATCTGTTTGATGATGGGCAGAAGCAACGCCTGTTCTCAAACATTGCAGCAGCCATGGGCGGTGTGCCGGGCTTTATCGTCGAACGCCAGTTGGCGCACTTCAAGCTTGTACATCCTGATTATGAAGCCGGTGTGCGTGCGGCGCTCAAGACGGCGCACGG
>NZ_JAPHAV010000052.1 GCF_026241335.1 Ochrobactrum chromiisoli
TTAGAGCGTTTCCCTTTCAAGTTGGATCATATCCGCACGAGTTGAAGTAATTCTGAGCCTCTTGCGGTTCGATGAGTTCAACCATCTTACCGATGCGGTCCCAGAGCCCATTGACTGTTCTCTCGGCAGCCTTTCGTAAAAGCGCCTTCAGCTTGGAGAAGGCCTTTTCGATCGGGTTGAAGTCTGGACTGTAAGGTGGAAGGAACATCATTGTCGCGCCGACCGCCTCGATCAATTCTCTTGCTGCCGGTCGTTTGTGGCTGGACAGATTATCGAGGATGACAATATCACCTGGTTTCAATGTTGGAACCAACACCTGAGCGACATACGCCTCGAACCAATCACCGTTGATGGGGCCGTCGATGACAAGTGGCGCGACCATTCCCGTGTTGCGCAGCCCCGCAACCAACGTGGTCGTTTTGCGATGGCCGTGAGGAAAACCCATTCGCAACCGCTCACCCTTGCGGCATCGCCCATGACTACGGGCCATATTGGTCGCTGTCCAGGTCTCATCGATGAACACGAGCCGCTCTGGATCGAGATCAAGTTGCTTCTCGAACCAGCATTGCCGCTTTTCCAGAACGTCTAGACGGCTTTGCTCTACAGCATGGCCAGTCTTTTTTTACGCGTTTGTTCGTGCCGGACAAGAAAGCGGTGCAGTGCCGACTTGCTGATTATGATGCCTTGGGCGGCCAAATCACTGCGAAGTTCGAAGAGAGTACCGTCCCTGTGTTCGGCGAGCCAGATCATGATCTGATCAGCATGAGCTTCTGTCTTGTGAGAATTGCGGTCGCCGCCCAGTGGACCGGGTCGAACATTTCCCTGCTGGAGTTGAAGGTTACGCCAACGGCTAACGCTGGCTGCGCTTACACCGAAACGCTCAGCAGCCTCTCGATGCGATGCACCGCCATCAACGGCAGCAACTACACGTATGCGAAGATCAATGGAAAGGGCTCGCGACATATCTGCCGACCTCCATCGGCAGATAGCTTGAATCAGAAAGTGACTGATTTGCAAAGCCTGCCGATTCAATCAGGCAGGGAAACGCTCTAAAA
>NZ_JAPHAV010000005.1 GCF_026241335.1 Ochrobactrum chromiisoli
GTCATCCGCGCCTTCTTCAAAATGCAATGGGAAGCAATCTTCTGTCACAGACCGGATTATGGTAGATTGCAAGTCAGCGCGCAATTGCACAGTGAAATAGCACCGCCAACGGATATGCCCCGCTTACCTGCAATGACATGTGGGGACGAAAACTCGACACAAAACCATCAACATGAAACAATAGGGTTTATTCAGCTTTTTGAAAGTTAAACCCAGTTTTTATTTCACTGGTGTGACTGGCTCTAGAAGCCGTCTATCACGGTCTTTTCCGCTTTATAAGAAGCAAATAATACTTTGCCTTCCATTCGCAATCATATGTTGATTTGGTTACGATTGTCTAGTCCTAGAGCCGTTTTGACCCGAATTCCATTGCCCAAGGCAAAAAACATTCGGCCCCTGTTTGTGAGACGTATCGTTGAGTGCCCGGATACAAGCTCAGGCAAAAAGCCGCCTCCAAAGACCGACCGGCTTTGGTGATAATGCGCACCTCCTTTGAAGGCGGGACCTACCCTATAGATCTGACCGTTGTTCTTTATCTTGCCCCCAACCCAATTCTTAAACGTCCTCCTGTTGCTGCAGCGTCGCGCCTTTTTCGATATCGTTATCGCATAATGGCAATATGTTCGATGGATGAGATTGGTTCAGCATTCGCACAGGCAATGAAGTCGGTCCTCTTCGCACAGCTTACGTTTTGAATGCGCTGACACAATGTTGCCGGAGGAGATGACCCGCAAAATACGCTTTCACAGCAAGACGTCAGGAAACGCATTGCTAAAGAGCCCCAATCGAAGCGTTCCAATATCTTAACCAAATCCGATTGGCTGGTGATTCCTCCACAGCGGAACCGCAGAGCAGAGCTTGAGATTTGCTCAAACAAACGCCCATAAACGGGTATGCGTTGAACTGATTCCGATAGACTGCCGTCTATTTTCGACAAAAATCATAAGTTTCAATGTGATAGATGAAAACCGATTCGTAGGAAGGCAAACAATGAAATGGCTAAATTGCGTGGAGTAACGCTTTGTTAACAGAGCCTCTTGCGACAAAATAAGAATCGGACATAATGACGGTATTTAGGCGGTATTAGTTCCAGTGCCGTCACTAGGGACCTTAAGGTAATGAATATCGCAAATTCGACAGCACCGATGTCGTTCGACGACATGATATTGATGCAAGGGCGCGAAATATCGCACAAGCTCAATTTGCTGCGCCATGAAAACTTCCCTCCGGATGCGCGCAAGCAGTTGCGGCAATTTTCTATGGCTGAAGCTGCGTATTTTCTTGGTGTATCCCCGAGCAATCTCAAAAAGCTTCATCTGGAAGGCAAGGGCGTTGAGCCTACCATCCTTTCCGGCGGACGCAGAGCCTATTCTATCCAGCAGATGCAGGAACTGCGCCATTGGCTTGATCGAAATGGTCGTGCTGAGGTTAAGCGTTATGTACCGCATCGGCGCGGTGATGAGAAGCTCCAGGTCATTGGTGTTGTGAATTTCAAGGGCGGCTCGGGTAAAACAACGACTGCCGCGCATCTGGCGCAGCATCTTGCCCTCACCGGCCATCGTGTTCTGGCTATTGATCTGGATCCGCAGGCATCAATGTCAGCCTTGCATGGCATTCAGCCGGAACTCGACAATTTCCCCTCGCTCTATGAGGCCATTCGTTACGACTCCGAGCGCAAGCCGATCCGTGACATCATTCGTCAAACGAACTTTCCGGGACTTGATATCATTCCTGCAATGCTTGAGCTGCAGGAATATGAGTATGATACACCGCTTGCCATGCAAAACGGCGGGGAGGGTAAAACCTTTTTTAGCCGTATTGCCATGGCGCTGGCGGAGGTCGATCAGGATTACGACGTCGTTGTGATCGATTGTCCGCCGCAGCTTGGTTATCTCACGCTCACCGCCCTTTCAGCGGCAACGTCGGTTCTGATTACGGTTCATCCGCAAATGCTCGACCTCATGTCGATGTCGCAGTTTTTGCTGATGCTTGGCGATATTCTCAAGACCGTCCGTCAAGCAGGTGGTGCCGTGCATCTCGACTGGTTCCGATATCTGATCACCCGCTATGAGCCAACAGATGTGCCTCAGGCGCAGATGGTTGGCTTCATGCAAAGCATGCTGGCATCCCATATGCTCAAGCATCAAATGCTCAAATCAACGGCAATCTCGGATGCAGGCCTTACCAAGCAAACGCTTTACGAGGTTGAGCGCTCGTCCATGAACCGCGGAACTTATGATCGCGCCATGGAAGCCATGGAGCTGGTAAACTCGGAGATACGTGGGCTCATACATGAAGCCTGGGGACGTTAGACTGCCGTCTAATTTTGAAATAATGAAGTAAAATCAGTCTTATGCCTGGTTTGAGGATATGAGAATGGCACGAAAGAATATATTTGAAAGCGTCATGCGCCCGGAAGCAACGGAAGAACAGTCCGAAGCCCCCGTAGAAAGCGTGACTCGTCGTTTCGGTGCCGCAAAGTCTCTCTCCGCGTCTATTAACGAACTCGCAAAGCAGGCTGCACAAAAGCTGGATGGTGAAACGATCGTTGAACTGGACCCGGCGGTTCTCGATGTTTCTTTTATAGCGGACCGCCTGCAAGAAGCGAACGATCAGGAATATGCCGAGCTGCTGGAAGCCATTCGGGAAAGAGGGCAGGACAGTCCAATTCTTGTTCGCCCTCACCCGCAGACCAGCGGCCGCTATATGATCGTTTTCGGTCATCGCCGCGCCCGCGTCGCTCAAGAGCTCGGTATCAAGGTCAAGGCCGTCATCAAGCCACTGGAAGATCTTGAACATATTCTGAGCCAGGGGCAGGAAAATTCAGCCCGTGCTAATCTCAGCTTCATTGAACGCGTACTGTTTGCAGCGCGCCTTGAAGCGATGAATTTTGATCGCGAAGCGATACAGGCAGCCTTGTCGGTAGATTATCAGACCTTGTCGAAGATGCTGACAATCCCGCGGTCTATTCCCGAAGATATGCTGGTGGCCATTGGGCCTGCAAAGGGTATTGGACGGGATCGCTGGCTGGAATTGCGCAAGCTGATCGAAATGCCCAGCAAAGCGGATGCCGCGCGTGAACTGATCGCAACAGATGCTTTTAAAAATGCGCAGTCTGCCACACGCTTTGAGCAGCTCTATGGCTATTTGAAAGGGTCACGGCAAAACAAGCCTGTCACAAAGGCTGCTTCGCGCGCTGGAACCACATGGGCACCAGACGACAAGAGCATCAGTGTCGTGGTCAAAAAAACAGGTAAAACGGCCACACTGGCGCTTGGTGCCGCAAATGGACAACGTTTTGCTGAATGGATTTCCCGTAATCTCGATACGCTTTATGCGTCATTTCGGGATGAGGAAAAGTGAGTGCGTAAGCGTAATCCCAGTTCTGAAAAGCCCATAACCTATTTCAGAACTGGCCAGTATAAAGTTTTCATCGCATCGCCCAGATATCAAGAGGCAGTGCATTTAAAAAATTCAGGGAAACTTATCCCTGTCTTCTGAGTAGCGGGTAAGATTGAGTTGGATGCAAGTGATGGTCATTTGCACGAACGAACGAAAAGGAAACCGAAGCAAAAGAAAAAGGCCCCCAAACGTCGCCGCGTGGAAGCCCTTCTCATTGGTTTAGCAGCTAGAGAATCGCAAATCTACGAATCACTGTCAAGTGTAATTAGCGTCATTTTGGCGGTTGAATTTCTTTTGCCTTGTGGAAGGTGGAAGAAAATGGAGTCTCAATTCGGCTTGACGCCCTTTGGTCGTCAAAGGATGACTCATGCCTTGCTGACAATGCAGCAAAAGGCACGGGAAATTCCTGAAGGATCAGCTGTCGATAAATGGCAGCTTCATCGTTGGCTCTGCGAAGGCAAGAGCATTCTTGGTATCAGTGACCGCACGCTTGCAGTTCTTGCAGCGCTGCTATCCTTTTATCCTGAGAATATTTTGAGCGAAACCAATGGCCTCATTGTGTTTCCTTCCAACAAACAACTCGCCTTGCGCGCCCATGGCATGGCCGATGCAACCTTACGCAGACATCTTGCAGCGCTGGTCGATGCAGGTCTTGTTGCGCGCCAGGACAGCCCTAATGGCAAACGCTATGCCCGCCGTACGAAAACAGGCGATGTCAAACTTGCTTTTGGTTTCTCTCTTGCCCCACTGCTTGCACGCAAAGACGAAATTGAAGCCGCCGCCGAAAAAGTCAAAGCCGATAAGACCCTGCTACGCGAATTGCGTGAGCAGCTAACTTTGCTACGCCGCGATATAGCCAAAACACTTGAATATGCCGTCGAACAAAAACTGGACGGATCATGGACTGATATCAGTACAGTTTTCAGAACTGTCGTGGACACAATTCCGCGCCGTGCCAGTGCACAAGAACTGCTTGTTTTAATCAAGAAGCTGAATGAAATTTACGCCACTGTTGATAACGCTCTGAAAAACAACGAAAAAAATCAAAATATGAGCGGCAGAGAGTCTCAAAATGAGCGGCAATATTATGAATCAAAACCAGATTCCTATATTGATAGAACCGTTGCAAACATGAGAACTAAACAGTGTTCCTCAACTGACAAACCGTTACCAGAAAGGACTGTCTCGCTTGATTTCGTCCTACGAGCCTGTCCTGAAATAACATCCTATGCTCAACAACCGATTACTCAATGGCAGCATCTTGTAGATGCAACCGATAAAGTTCACGGGTTTATCGGCATCGATACCCGACTGCATCAATTCGCTCTGAAAATTTTAGGAAGAGAAAACACAGCCATTGTTATTGCTTATCTCCTACAGCGATATGGCGAAATTCGCTCCATCAGCGGTTATCTGCGTATCCTGGTGGAAAAGGCCGCTGAAGACGGATTTTCTGTAAGAGCTTTGATGAGCAGCGCTCTGCACGGCAGACATCGCGACATGCAAGCACAACTGCAATGAAAAAGGCGCCAGAGCTCTCCCTGACGCCCGACATAGACAAAAAAACTGCTTAAGACTGTGTGTCTATAACAGCCTTGTTATCGTCCTTGGTTTTGACCAGCGAAACCACAATACCAGCGCCCAGAATGGCAAAGGTAATACCAAGCGACCATGCTGGCGGGAATTTCTCCCAGCCCATCAGGTCTGCAATGAACATCTTGGAGCCAATGAAGATCAGCAGAATGGACAGTGCATATTTGAGATAGGCAAAACGATGCAGAATAGCCGACAAGGCAAAGAACAGCGCTCTGAGGCCAAGGATCGCAAAGATATTGGAGGTATAGACGATGAACGGATCGGTGGTGATTGTGAAAACAGCAGGCACTGAATCGACTGCGAAAATCAGATCAGCAAATTCGATCATGACCAGCGCCAGGAAAAGCGGCGTTGCAAAGCGCAGCATCTTACCCGTTTTGCCATCCTTGATACGCACGAAAAATGCATTGCCATGCAGCTCATCCGTCACACGCATGTGTTTGCGGGCAAAGCGAAGAAGCGGGTTACGGCTTAGATCAGGCTCTTCATCATCACCAGAGAAGAGCATCTTGATCCCTGTGCCAATCAGGAAGATCGCAAAGAGATAAAGAACCCAGTGATAATTTGCGACAATTGTGGCACCCAGACCGATCATGATGCCGCGCAGGATGATAACGCCAAGAATACCCCAGAACAGCACGCGATGCTGATATTTTCTCGGGATTGCAAAGAAGCTGAAGATCAGCGCAATGACAAAGATATTATCAAGCGCCAGCGTCTTTTCGACCACAAAGGCCGTGAGATACTGTGCTGTCGCCTCGCTGGTCATCTGCCACCAGACGAAACCGGAGAAAGCCAGGCCAAGCGTTATATAGAACGCTGACATTTTGAGGCTTTCGCCAATCTCGATCTCATGGTCTTCTTTGTTGAAGACACCAAGATCCAGCACCAGAAGTGCAAGAACAATGCCGATGAACACCAGCCACATCCAGAGCGGTGTTCCCATAAAGAGTGTTGTGAAAATTTCCATTTCCGACCTCTGTTTCATTTAACAAGGTCGGCGAGGATATGACCGGGCTGACCTCGAGCTTACTCGAAGTGGTCCGACATCACGGTTTCAAGGAAACCGCCAGAGGGGCCCGGTCCACACTGTTTAAATAGAAATCGAAAGTTTGGATTCAAGTCTCAAGAGATTTTTTTTCAGATTGAGTGCCCAGCCGAAAATCCTCATCGTCAAAAGCTTTGACGATCAGCTCTTTCGGGCATGTGTTCGCTATCATGCTGGCCAATAGAATTCGTGCCTGTCCGGGGCGCAGGGTTTGCGAATGGATCGCACCGGCTGTAACCAGATCAAAACCACCGCCACCGCCGCCATAGCCTGCCACCAGCACACCTGTTGGAACGCGGCTTGAAACCACGACCGGAATATTATGCTTTGAGCATTGCTTCACGGCTTCAACGATAGCCGCGTTGGCATTGCCTGAACCAAGCGCTGCAAGGATGATGCCATCTGTGCCTGCTTGTATGCTGGCCTGAATATGCAGATCATCACAGCCGGGATGAATGGCAACGATGTCGATACGTTTGCCAGCGACCGGCGCGGGGAGGTGAATGCCGTCGGGTGTTTTAAGCGCGCGCACCGATCTGAAAGCGTCAGCGTGGTCACTGCTGTATTTGAAAGCACCCCATGCAGGAACAATCCGGCCACCAAAGGCAATCACCACGCCCTTATCCCTGCTGGCAGGATCAGCGGCAAGGCGGATTGCTGTGGCCAGATTGGCAGGACCGTCAGCATCGGGATGATCAGCTGTAAATTGTGCGCCTGTGAAAATGACTGGCTTGGAAATATGCCGTTGCAGATGAACAAGAAGGGCGGTCTCTTCCATGGAATCCGTGCCATGAAGCACAACAATACCGCTGATTTGCGGGTCGTCGAGCTGCACTTGAACGGCATCGCTAATGGCCTGCATATCGATGAGCGTCAGGCTTGAAGAATCCTTGGCCATCAGATCAATTGCACGCAGGCTGGCATCACGCCCTGCAAGAGTTGCGAGCAGATCTCCGCCGTTCAGCGTCGGTGTGCTTGCCCCGTCTTCCCCGCGCTTGCTTGCAATAGTTCCACCGGTGGCGATAACCGCCACCAATGGTTGGAATTGCGTCTTATTCACTCTGCCCCTCACTTGTCAGCATGGCCCGCCTCGGCTGCGCGTTCGGCTGCCAGACGATAGATTCGGTCACGCAGACAATACCAGCCAATAACCAGCGCAGGTACAATGATAATCATCGAACCGATGGTATATGAGCCAATAGGGTAATCGAAAGCCATCAGCACCAGAACGCCGAACAAAAACAAAAGCGTGAGAATGCCGGTGTAAGGTGCGCCGAACATGCGGAAGTCCGGACGGGCGATTTCACCCTTGCGCGAAAGAGACCAAAGCTTGAGCTGGCACAGGATAATCACGCCCCAGGCGGTGATAATCCCCAGTGAAGCCAGATTAAGTGCAATCTCGAACGCTGCCGCCGGAACAAAGGCGTTGAGCACCACACCAAGCGCGGTCACTGCGGCGGTGACAGCGATGCCGCCATAGGGCACGCCATTTTTGTTCATTTTGGCAAGAGACGCAGGTGCTGAACCGGAAACAGCCATGGAGTGGAGAATGCGTCCGGTTGAGTAGAGACCGGCATTGAGGGATGACAGAACCGCAGTGAGAACCACAAGGTTCATGATAATATCAGCACCCTCGACGCCAATTTTACTGAAGAAGGTGACAAACGGGCTTTCTCCGCCCGAATAAAGCGTGTGAGGAAGCAGCATGGTGAGAAGCAGGACAGAACCGACATAGAAAACCAGCAAGCGGAAAACGACTGTTTTAATCGCGCCTGGCATGATCTTGCGTGGATCTTCTGTCTCGCCAGCCGTGGTGCCAATCAGCTCAATCGAGGCATAGGCAAACACGACACCTTGTATAATGACAAGTGCAGGCAATATCCCGTTGGGGAAGAAGCCGCCGCTCTCACGAATAAGATGGAAACCCGGCTGATGACCATCAATTGGTGTGCCGGTCACGACAAAATAAATGCCGACAATCAGGAAAATGACAAGCGAGAGCACTTTGACAAGGCTGAACCAGAATTCCAGCTCTCCAAAGACTTTGACCGAGAGCAGGTTCATCGAGAGCACAATGATGAGCGCGGTCATCGCAAACACCCACTGGTCAATGCCTTCGAGCCATGGAACATAATGCTTGAAGAAATTCATGTAGAGCGCGACAGCGGTCACGTCCGCAATCGATGTCATGGCCCAGTTGAGCCAGTACATCCACCCCGCTGCAAAAGCCATTTTTTCGCCGTAGAACTCGCGTGCATAGGAGACAAAAGAGCCGGAGCTCGGGCGATGCATGATCAACTCGCCAAGGGCGCGCAGTACCAGAAATGCGAAAAAGCCGCACACAGCATAAACAAGCACCAGTGAAGGGCCGGCCTGTTCCAGCCGTCCGCCCGCGCCAAGAAACAGACCCGTACCAATGGCACCGCCAATGGCAATCATCTGGATCTGACGTGGTTTAAGCGCTTTGTGATAGCCGCTGTCTTCTTCTTTGTAGACTTCACATTCAGATGGCGTCGCCTTGATAAATTCCGTTGTCATCGCTCCTCCCTGAGAGCCAGATTTTCTATGAAGAAATAGCTTTGATGAAATGCTTTCGACGATGGACCGTTGCGTTTTTGATATTCTGTAATGCTGTATGACAAATTTCTGAAGCTCTTAACGCATATCAGAAATCGGCAGTCAAGCAGGCGCGGGAGCGGATGTTTTTGATGAAATGCAGGGCGTGGGGCAGCTGGAACTTAGGGTCCACTGCGTCAATGTTATAAAAATTATACAGTAGATTCAGAATTTTAAATTCGGTTTTATGCCTTGGTATGCTCTGTCAGAACACGGCATAAATCACTCCGAGAACGAGCTGTTTTACATTATTTTTCTTTTGCAATAATCGTGGTCACAGCCAGTTCGACCTGTCCGAGATGGTTTTGCATGGCAAGCCGTGCCCGCTCCTGAGAGCCGGATTTGATCGCTTCGGCGATCTGGCGATGTTCAATATTGGACGCGGTGCGCCGACCAGCCATCAGATTGACGAGTTCCGACTGGCGCGAAAGGGCATCGCGCGCATCTGCTACGATATTGGCGAAAACCGTATTGCCGGAAGCTGTAGCAATCATGCTGTGAAATTCGGTGTCGAGAAGAACCCATTTATGAAGGTCCGTCTGCCTGTCCATGCGCTCACAAATATCCAGGATTTTTTCGATCTGATCCTGCGTATGGCGTGTTGCGGCCCAGCCTGCTGCGGGCACTTCAATAAACGGACGCGCCTCAATAAGATCACTCGCCGAATAGCCGCCATAACTTAATTCCGGGCCCGGTGAAGATTTCAGCACATAAGTGCCGCTTCCGGTGCGGGTGTGGGTGAGGCCGAGCGTTTGAAGCGAGCGCAGTGCTTCGCGCACGATTGGACGACTGACGCTGTATTTTTCCGCGAGCTTGGCTTCAGAGGGAAGCCGTATTCCGATCTGCAGGCGTCCGGTCGTTATGGCTGACCGTATATCCTCAAATACGATTTCAGCAGCATTTTTTCGGTTAACCGGCGTACTATTGGATACCCAGTCAATCATGATGCTCACTCCTCCGCTTTCACGCAACTTGTCTAACAGCTAGGCAATTTGTGAAATCAAGGCAACAGCTGTTTTAGGTATAATGCGGGTTGGCAAGCACATGTACAAAGGCGCAAAGCGGTTTTCGGGTAAGATGCAGGCTCATAGCGCGCTGCGATCTGATTGAAACGAAGTCTCACGTCATCTCGATAGAGCCTATGCGTTAAGAAAATATCAGCGTTGTAAGCTGTGATAGCGTCCTTGATGATAGATCAGAGGTTCGCCACTGCCGGTCACGATTTTGAGTGCGCGACCAATAACAATCGCATGGGTATGGCGCGTGATGACGTCTTCAACTTCGCAATCAATGGAAGCGAGTGCGCCTTTGAGCGCCAATGCACCGCTCGCAAGCCTGTACCATTCGGCGCCTTCATAGCGGCGCGCACCCTTTTCACCGTTCCGGCCTGCAAAACGATCGGCGATGGCCTGTTGCGCATCGGATAAAATATTGAGGCAGAAGCAACCTTCAGCATTGATTACCGGCCAGACAGATGCAGTGAGATTGATATTGACGATGATGGTGGGCGGTTCAACGGACAGTGCTGTCGCAGATGTCACCGTTGCCCCCGTTTTGGCTTCGCCGGTGCCAACACTCACAACACAGATGCCGGCAGCAAGCTGCCGCATCGCAGCTTTGAGTTCATCCGCTGTGGCCATTGCGCTGGGCGCATCGGGCGTTTCGAAATTCAGTCTGTTTGGATGTGCCATTATTCATGCCAACCGGAAAACCTGCGGGGCAGGCTTTCCGGCCTTTGTTTTGGGGAGGCGTATCGTGTCTATCTTATACCGGGTATCGGTGAGTATGGCTCATAGATACCCGGTTAAACTTGTGTGCTGCGTGAGCACCTTAGTGCCTTGGTGTCATGCCTGGCCGCGCAATATTGAGATGTTCGCGTAATGTCGAGCCACCATACTCTGTGCGGAAAAGCCCACGCTCCTGAAGGATCGGCACGACCTTTGTGTTGAAATCTTCAAGACCGCCGGGGAAATATGGAGGCATCACATTGAAGCCATCGGCAGCTTTGCCTTCAAACCATTCCTGCATCCGGTCGGCAATCTGCTCGGGCGTTCCAAGCACAATATGGTGGCCACGACCGGCCGCGACGCGAAGAGCAAGGTCACGGATGGTGAGATTCTCGCGGCGCGCCAGATCACGCAGAAGTTCTGCTCGGCTGCGAAGCTGATCAGAAATCGGCAGGTCGGGCAGGGGGCCGTCCAGATCATATTCGGCAAGGCTGTGGCCGATACGCTCTTCGAGAAGCGGCATGGCACTCTTGATATCTGTCCAGCGATTGAGTTCTTTCAGCTTTTCGGCAGCATCCTCGAAACTTTCGCCAATGATCGGCATGAAGCCCGGCATCACGGCAACGCTGTCGGCGTCCCGGCCTGCTTTGACCACGCGTTCTTTCAGGCCTGTATAGAATGCCTGTGCTTCCGGCAGGCTCTGCTGTGCTGTGAAAACAATATCCGCGATACGTGCCGCCAGATCCTGGCCTGGGCCGGACGATCCAGCCTGAATGAGCACCGGATGACCTTGCGGAGAACGCGGAATATTGAGCGGGCCCTGCACCGTGTAATATTTGCCGGCGTGATTGAGCACATGCAGCTTGTTCGGATCGGCATAGACGCCTTTTTCCTTGTCTTTGGGAAAAGCATCATCATCCCAGCTATCCCAAAGACCGCGCACGACATCGACGAATTCTTCAGCGACCGCATAGCGCTCATCATGTTCAGGATGGCTTTTGGAGAAGTTGTTTGCCGTACGGGCGTAGGATGTGGTGACGATGTTCCACGCGGCCCGTCCATGGCTCAAATGGTCAATGGACGCAAAGGCGCGGGCTGTGTGATAAGGCTCGCCATAGGTGGTCGAAGCGGTGGCTGCCAGCCCGATCTTGTCTGTGACCATGGCAAGTGCGGATAGCAAGGTCAGCGGCTCAAACCGCGCTACCATCGACGGATGCGCATCGACGCCGCTGGTCAGGCCATCGGCCAGAAATACCATGTCGAATTTCGCTTTTTCCGCTTCTTGTGTCACACGGCGCAGCAGATCAAAATTCTCGCTGCCCGCTTCCGCATCCGGGTGACGCCAGCCGGAAACATGGTGGCCAGCACCTTGCAGGAAAAGGCCGAGATGCATTTGTTTCTTGGTCATGTCTTTTACTCCGGGGATTGGTTGAGCCACGCGATAAGCTTTTGCAAGTCGTCTGCGCTGGTCATGGATTGGACGAGATCGGGTATGCCTGCAAAGCGCAGATCATCCTTTGTCGCATCTTTGAATTTGCCGGTTGGATCGCTGATACTCGGCAGACCATCGACACGCTTGGAAAGCATCGAGCCGTCTTTCAGCGTTACATCGATCATGACGAAGCGTGTTTTGGGATCGGGCGAGAGCCGCGCTGCGCGCTCGTCATGGTGTCGCGTTACTTTCGCTGCGAGCTGCGTGAGATCGGCATCGACCGGCCGCTCATCGAAATGCCCAATTGTCAGTTTTCCGTCCCGCAAAGCAGCCGCAAAAATATATTCCGGGCTGAACCGCGCATCAATGCCCGTCACAGGCTTGGTTGTCACCAGTGCGGCATCGCCTCCGGGGGGGAAGGTGATGGAAACGGAGGCGATCTGATCGGGTTGCAGCGCGTTTTCATGGCGCAAGGCTAAAGCGCCGACAGCAACCGGATGCGCCGCTGTACAGCAGGGGAACGCTTTCAGCGTCAGGCCCGGAACGATAATCTGCCATGGCGCACCCCAACCTTGGCTCACGCGGGATAGATCTTGCGCACCAAAGGCAAAGGCTTTGAAAAAGCCGTTTGCGTTGTCGATGAAATCCGGTGCACCGTGAAAGCCAGCTTCGGCCAGTCGGGCGGCCGTGAGACCGGCGCGCGCGGCAAATCCTGCATGAAGCGGCTTTGCGTCAAAGCCGAATTGCAGGCGAAGCCCTGCTGATTGTGTGGCCGCGAGACCAAGAGCAATGGCTGTGGTCGTCGCATCGAATTTGAGAAGATGCGCAATGGCTGCCGCAGCCCCGATGGTGCCGAGCGTTGCGGTCGCGTGAAAGCCGGTTTCATAGTGTTTTGTGCCCATGGCAAGGCCAAGGCGTGCCATGGTTTCCAGTCCGACAATGTAGGCGGCAATGAATCCGTGCGCGCTGACATTGCTTTCTGCGGCCACCGAAAGGAGTGCGGGAATGATTGCAATTGTCGGATGTCCGCGCACACTGCCATGCACATCGTCATAATCAAGCACATGGGCTGCATGACCATTGATCAGTGCTGCCGAAAAAGGATCGGCTTTTCCGCTCTGACCAATGAGCGCGACAGTGCCGCCCACACCCAGAACCTTGCTGACCAGAAGCGTGCTGCGATCATTTGCACCGCCAAGTGCGCAGGCAAGAAAATCAACAATTGCCGTGCGGGCAATCGCGATTGCATCGGGCGATGGTTTAGAGCCAACAATCGCCTGGCTTAAGGCTTTCGTTACATGATCTGTCATATCAGATGCCTTCACCGCCTTCATTGATGCGGTTTGCATTGCCACCAAGACCGTTCACGAACGCACGGATGCGCGGGTTTGTGGACTTGTAGAAAAGCTGCTCCGGCGTGCCGTGTTCGATGATGCGACCATTTTCCGTAAATACGATCGTGTCGCTGATTTCTTCGGCAAAACGCATCTCGTGGGTTACAAGAATGCTCGTCATGCCTTCATTGACCAGATCGCGAATGACCGACAGCACTTCGCCGACGGTTTCCGGATCAAGCGCGGAGGTGACTTCATCAAACAGCACCAGCTCCGGGCGCATGGCAAGCGCGCGGGCAATGGCGACACGCTGTTGCTGACCACCGGAAAGTTCGCCCGGATAGGCGTCGGTCTTATGTTCGAGCCGCACTTTTTTCAGCAGTTCTTTTGCGTGGCGCTCGGCTTCGGCTTTGGGCGTGCGCAGGATTTTGACCGGCGCAAGCGTGATGTTTTCAAGAACTGTCAGATGCGGGAACAGATTGAACTGTTGGAACACAATGCCGATGCGCTTGCGCAATTTAATGCGCTCGGCTTCGGTTTTAAGCGCATCCACGCGGGTTGCACCTACGGTGATCTTGCCTGATTGTGGGATCAGCAGACCATTGATGCAGCGCAGAATGGTCGATTTTCCCGAGCCTGATGGGCCGATAATCGAGACCGCATCGCCCTTGTTGATCTTGAGGTCGATGCCCTTGAGCACTTCATTCTGCCCGAAAGACAGATGAACGTTCTCCAGTTTGACCAATGTAGTTTTGGTGGTGTCGCTCATGTGAATTCCAGATCCTTGTCAGCGGGAGGAGAGCCGCTTTTCGAGCCGCTGTGTGAAGCGCGACACGGGATAGCAAAAGAGAAAGAACGCCATCAGCACACTCAGATAGATGATGACGGTGAAATCATTGCGCTGCACAGCGGTGCTGGCATCGGTTGCCGAATGCAGCAATTCATGCACGCCGACAAGCGAAGCGAGGGCCGTCCCCATGGTAATGGACGTATAAAGATTCATCCACGGTGGCAGCGAGCGCTTGATGCATTGTGGCAGAATGATCCAGCGCAGCGATTGCAGGCGCGAAAAGCCCAAGCCCTGTGCCGCTTCCCATTGCGCGGTCGGGATTGACTGGATAGAGCCGCGCGTAATTTCTGCAATATGTGCGCTTGCCGGGATCGCCAGGCCAACGACCGCCTTGATCCAGTCGGGGAAGGGGACATAATTGCCGAAAACCACCAGCTCGAACGGGAAAATATAGGTGGCGGCAAAGATCAGCACGAGATGCGGTGCATTGCGGAAAATCTGCACATAGGTGATTGCCGGTGCGCGGATGATTTTATAGGGCGCAAGCTCCATGATGCCGAGAATAATCCCCGCCAGCGAGCCAAGCGTGATGGCACAGATGCTGATGAGCACATTCATGGCAAAGCCTTTGCCAAGATAAGGCAGCCAGCTGAGCCAAATTTGTCCGAGCGACGGATCAATATAGAACCAGAACGCAACCGCAAGAATAATGGCCGTGAATGTGAGCGTTGCTGGCGAAAGCCTGAGGCCGGGCTTTTGTTCAATTGCGATCGTCATTGGCCATATCCCGGAATTGCAAGGCGTTTTTCAAACCAGTAGCCAAGGCGTGCGACGAAGAGATTGATGATGCTGAAAAACAAAAGAATGACCAGCATCAGTTCGACCACATTGTCACGCTGGGTCCAGATCAGGATCGACGCATAGGTGATTTCGCCCACGGCAATGGCCGACCCGACGGTGGACAGCTTGACCAGATTGACGAGATTATTGACGATTGCAGGCAGTGCGGTGCGGATTGCAAGCGGCAGTTCCACATAGATCAGCACCTGCAAAGAATTAAAACCGATGGCTCTGGCTGCTTCAATTGTTGTGCCGGGCACGGCTTCAATACCGCCGCGCAATGCTTCGGCGTGAAGAGCGGCACTATGCAGAGCCGTGATTGTTATCAGCCAGAAAAACGGTGTCAGGGGATTGTTCTGCGCGCCGCCAATTGCATTGGAAATCAGCATGTTGAGCACGAGAAATCCACACATGAGCTGAACGAGTGTCGGCGTATTGCGGGTGAGTTCGACATAGCCGCGCACTGGCACCGAAAGCCAGCGTTTGTTGGAGGTTAGCGCCCCTGCAAACAAAAAGCCGAAAAACAGACTGAGCGGAATCGTAATGATGACCAGTTCAAGCGTGGTGACCATGCCATGAAACCAGATCCCGCGTTCATAACTGCTGTTGAGAAATTCATAATTGAGGCCGATTGCGCCTGTCAGTTCGATAAAGCGCGAAATCAGAGCTTCTTCCATTGAAACTATCCGGTAATTTTCCGCAAACGCTCTGGAGATGCGGACGGATCGACCGCCCGCAAATCGTCTGGCCTGATAAAGTCGAAACTCACTGAGACTTGAGCTTGTTGTGCTCTTCTTCCAGATAGCTGAGGTTTGGCAGTCGGTTAGCCTTGGCGATCTCAATCATTTTTCCCGACGCATGCAGATCGCGGACGATCTTGTCGAGAGCTGCTTCGGTATCGTTTTCATCCTTCTTGAGCCAGATGACAGAATCCGATGGAATGAGGTCGGTTGGGGTAAGAAGACCGTAATCCTTCCATTCATCGGCGCGATCCTGAAGCAACAGGCCGAGTGTGCCGCTTACGTGCACCGAAACATCGCAATTGCCGCCCTTGAGTGCCAGAAGTGATTCCGGCTGGCTTGGCAGTGCTTTAACATTGGCACCATATTCCTCGGCCAGCGGCTGTGCATAATTGGAGCCTTGCGAAACGCAGGCGACCTTACCCTTGAGGTCTTTCCAGTCTTTGATACCACTGTCTTTACGACCAATGGCGGCACCACCCATGCGATCATAAGGCGTCTTTACATAACCCAGTGTTTTGGCGCGCTCTTCTGTATATTGCATGTTGGCGATCAGAATATCGACCTTGCCCTGCTGCAGAAATTGCACCCGGTTGGGCGGCGTGACAGTCTGCGTTGCAAGCTCTACGCCCAGCCCCTTTGCGAGTTCTTTGGCAATATCGATGTTGAGGCCCTTTTGTTCCTGCGTCTTGGGATCAATATAGCCAAAGGGCGCGCCCGAAAGGATGACGCCAACGGTTAGTTTGCCTTTGGCTTTGATACGATCCAGCGTTGCGTCCGCATGGGCGGAGACGGAGGTCGCAAGCGCCATGAGCGAGCCTGCAATGAGAGCTTTGGTAATGTTTTTGACGCTGAGGCGCATGGGGGAATTCCTTGGTTTAAGCTGGTGCGAATTTAAGGAAGCCACCCTCTCTTTACGACGAACAGAATTCCATTCCTGAAAACCAGGTTAGAATATCATTCTAATAAAGCGGAAACATGGAACGAAATTCTTGGACGCTATTCGATAGCGTCCTTTGTGAGAACTTATTGATATGTTCGGGCATAAATTCAGTTACCCGGCCTTTGAGAAATTGCTAAGGTTTCATCTGGAGAGCATGCGGATCTTCGTTTGAAGACTGCCGCGTGGGATGAGCGACAACCATAGAAGAGAGACATTCATGTCTGTTCGGTTCAATCGGCTGTTACTGGCCTTTACGACTGCGTTTTGCTTTGCGACATCATTGAGTGCCAATGCCACCGAAACCCGGCGCATTGAAACGACGCAGGATGCCGATTATTTCGGCTTTGATATGCGAACCGAAAAGAATGTCTCGCTCGCGCAATGCAAAAGCATCTGTCTTGGCGATAATACCTGTCTGGCCTTCACCTATAATCCAAAGGTCAAATGGTGCTTTCTGAAAGCTGATTTTAATAAGCTCAACGAGTCTGTCGGTTCCATCGCGGGCAAGGTCGTGACGGAAACGCCTGCCGCGGTCGCCGTTGAAGATATTGGTGCGCCGCCAGCAATCTCGTTCTTTGCCGCCAATCTGGTTGATGAAGCCCGGCGTCTAAAGCGTGAAATGGCAAGCCTTGAAAGTTCAGACAGCCTGCGCACATTGCGCAATGAGGCGAGCACTGCCAGCATGAATGGCGATCCGCGAACGGCGATGGAAAAATTCCGCTTAGCTGCAAGCATGGCGCCGGACGACAGCCAATTATGGGCCGGATACGCACTTTCCGTCCTTGCTATCGAACCATCGAATTATCAGGAACGTTCCAAGTTTCAGCGCGATGCGACCTCTGCCGCATGGTTCGCCTACCAGACATCCCGCACCACCGACGACCGTGCGCAAGCACTTGCTGCCATGGCGCAGGCGCTGGAAAAGCGCGATGCGTCGCGCCCGGCTTTGCAGGCCTATGAAGCAAGCCTTGATCTCGTCAATTCCGCATCGGTTCGCGCCGCCTATGAAGATCTCAAAGCCCGCAAAGGCTTCCGCATCGTCAATAACACGGTCGATAATGATAATGCCGCGCCGCGCATCTGCGCGCAGTTCTCAGAAGATCTGGTAAAAAGCGGTGTCGATTATTCGAGCTTCGTTACGCTCGATAATGGTGCGCCAAAAGCTGTTGACACCAAGGACCGCCAGATTTGCGTCGAAGGTCTGGAACATGGCCGCAATTATAATGTGACGTTCCGTCAGGGTCTGCCATCGTCTGTTGGCGAAGTGCTTCCAGCACCGGTTACGCTTTCGATCTATGTGCAGGATCGCGCGCCATCCGTGCGCTTTACCGGCGATAGTTTTGTGCTGCCTGCGAAAGCCCGTCGCGGCATTCCGCTGGTCAGCGTCAATCTGGATGCTGCCAAAGTGAAGCTTTACCGGGTTGGTGACCGTTCGCTCGCACAGCTCCTTTCCGGCTATCAGTTCCTGCGTCAACTCGACAGCTACGACATCAGCACGGTTTCCGATCAGATGGGTGCACCTGTCTGGGAAGGCGAAATCGAGGTTGCTGGCAATGAACTGAACAAAGAGGCGACAACCAGTTTCCCGGTTGATGAAGCGTTGCCAGCGCGCAAGCCCGGCGTCTATGTGCTGACCGCCGAGCCGCTGGTGCAGAAGTCCGATGATGAATATGGCACCAAGGCCACGCAATGGTTTGTCGTTTCCGACATCGGCCTTTCGACCTATACCGGACAGGACGGCATCAATGTATTTGCCCGGTCGCTTGAAAGCGCAGAACCGCTTAAAGGCGTGAAGCTGACGCTGCTTGCACGCAACAACGAAGTGCTGGGCGAAGCGACCACCGACAGCGATGGCCGGGCGACGTTTACACCGGGACTGACACGCGGCACGGACGGCATGGTGCCAGCGGTGCTGATGGCCAGTAGTGATGATGAGGATTTCACATTCCTCGACATGGCGCGCGCCGGTTTCGATCTTTCCGATCGTGGTGTGACAGGCCGTGCCGTGCCGAAAGCGCTTGATCTTTATGCATGGACAGAGCGCGGTATCTATCGTGCTGGCGAAGTTGTGCATGTGGGTGCGCTTGCGCGTGACGACACCGCAACCGCGATTGATGATCTGCCACTCACCTTTATTTTCACGCGCCCCGATGGCGTGGAAGATCGCCGTCTTGTTTCCGATAGCAAACTGGCGGGTGGTCATGCCATCGACCTGACCTTGCCGTCGAACGCCATGCGCGGCACTTGGACGGTGGCGATCTACACCGATCCCAAGCAGCCAGCGATTGCCACGCAAATGTTCCTGGTTGAAGATTTCGTGCCGGACCGGATCGAGTTCGATCTGACGTCCGACAAGCCGGAAATCGCCGTGGGTGAAACCGCCAATATCACCGTGGACGGTCGTTTCCTCTATGGTGCGCCTGCCGCCGGTCTTGCGCTTGAAGGAGAAGTCACGCTTTCGACCAAGCGTCAGTGGGACCGCTTCAAGGGCTATTATTTCGGCCTCGCTGATGAAGATCAGGGCGAAGCCACGCGCCTTCCTCTGGATGGTCTGTCGAAAGTCGATGACAATGGCAAGGCGACTTTCCCGGTTGCAGTTGAAGAAATGCCGTCAACGACGCGTCTCGTCAATGCAGCCGTGACCGTTCGTATGCGCGAAACGGGTGGCCGTGCGGTTGAGCGCAAGATCGATCTTGCCATTCAGCCGGAAACCGATCTCATCGGCATTCGTCCTGAGTTCTCCGGCGATGAAGTCCCACAGGGCGGAACCGCGAAGTTCAGCCTGATCGCCTCTGACAGCAAGGGTGATCGCAAGGCGCTTGATGGCGCACAATGGTCGCTGGTCAAGATCGAGCGTAATTATCAGTGGTATCGCAGTGGCAACAGCTGGAACTACGAACCAGTGACTTTCACCAAGGCGATTGCCAACGGCAAGATTGACCTTACAACCGATAGCGAGGCTGAAATCAGTCTGCCGGTCGATTGGGGCCGTTACCGTCTGGAAATCGAAACTGCCGATGCTTCAGGTCCGGCCACAAGCTATGAGTTTGATGCAGGCTGGTTTGTCAGCTCAACCTCGACCGAAACGCCGGACGGGCTCGAAATCGCGCTCGACAAGGAACATTATGCGGCAGGTGACACGGCAGAACTGAAAGTGTCCCCGCGTTTTGCCGGTGAGTTGCTCATCACCATTGGTGCAGAAAAGCTGCTCAAGACCATCACGGCCAGCGTGCCGGAAGGTGGCACGACCATCGATATTCCGGTGGGTGAGGATTGGGGTGCGGGTGTCTATGTCACGGCCACGCTGTTCCGTCCGGGTGAGGCGATTGAAAGCCGTATGCCTGCGCGTGCGATTGGCCTGAAATGGCTCAAGGTCGATCCTGCCGACAAGCAGCTAGCCGTTTCGCTCACCCCGCCTGAAAAGATCGCGCCGCGCTCGACACTTTCCATCCCGGTTTCGGTTGAAAATGCGGGTGGCGAACAGGCCTATGTTATGGTCGCGGCGGTCGATGTCGGCATTCTCAATCTCACACGCTATCAGCCGCCGAACCCTGAAAACTGGTTCTTCGGTCAGCGTCAGCTGGGCCTTGAAATGCGCGACATGTATGGTCGCCTGATCGACGGTTCGCTCGGCGTCACCGGCAAGCTGCGCACAGGTGGCGACGGTGGCAATATGGCAGCGGAAGGCAGCCCGCCCACCGAAAAGCTGGTTGCGCTGTTCTCTGGTCCTGTTGAACTCGACAGCGACGGCAAGGCGATCATCGATTTCGACATACCGCAGTTCAACGGGACCGCGCGTGTCATGGCGGTGGCATGGACCAAAAAAGCTGTCGGCCACGCGGTCGCCGATGTCATCATCCGTGATCCAGTAGTCATCACGGCTGGCCTGCCACGCTTCATGGCCCCCGGCGATCAGGCCAATATCCGCTTCGATATTGCCAATACGGATGCACCGGACGGCGATTATCGTGTGAGCCTTGAGACCACCGATAATCTCGGTGTCGAGGTTGGCTCTTATCCTGAAAGCATCGCGCTTAAAGGTGGCAAACGGCAGTCGATCAACGTTCCACTCAATGCTGTGGCCACGGGTGCGGGTGGTGTGACGATCCGGCTTTCCAACGATGCTGGTCTCAATGTCGAACAGGCGCTTGCATTGCCGGTGCGTCCGGTTGATCTGCCGGTCACGACCCGTCATGTCGTCAATCTCACGGCCAATGGCGGAAGTGTGCGGGTAGATGGCGGTCTTCTGTCTGAAAGCCTGCTTGATGGTGCTTTCGTCAGCGTTGGCGTGACGCGCAGTGCGGCCTTTGATGTGCCCGCTTTGCTGATGGCGCTCGACCGTTATCCTTATGGCTGCACAGAGCAGACCACCAGCCGCGCACTGCCTTTGCTCTATTTAAGCGAAATGGCAGCAGGTACGGAAGCGGCAGCAGGTCTTGCTGATCAGGAAGAGCTTAAAAAGCGCGTACAGGATTCTATCTTCCGCGTGCTCAACAACCAGTCTTCGAGTGGTTCGTTCGGCCTGTGGTCGCCGGGATCGGGTGATCTCTGGATGGACGCCTATGTGACCGACTTCCTGACGCGTGCCCGCGAAAAGGGCTATGGCGTGCCGCAGCAGGCGATGCTGTCAGCGCTTTCTAACCTGCAAAATGCGCTCGGCTATACCACCGACGTCAAGGAACGCGGCAACGACATTGCCTATGCGCTTTATGTTCTGGCACGCAACAAGAAGGCTTCAGTTGGCGATCTGCGTTACTTTGCCGATACCCAGCTTGAAAACTTTGCAAGCCCGATGGCCGTTGCCCAGCTTGGTGCAGCATTAGCGCTTTATGGTGATCAGCCGCGTTCGGAACGCGTGTTCAATGCGTCGCTCCAGCTCGCAACCAGCCAGTCCAGCTATGACTATAATCGCTCCGATTATGGTTCGCCGCTGCGTGATGGTGCAGCAATGCTGGCTCTGGCTGCGGAAACCAAGCCTGCGCCGAAAGTGCTTCCCGCTCTCATTACGCTGGTCGAGTTCCAGCGCGAAAAGGCGCGTCACTTAAGCACGCAGGATCAGGCATGGATGCTGCTCGCAGCCCGCGGGCTTCAGGATGACAATGGCGCAATCAGCCTCGACATCAATGGCACAGCGCATCAGGGCGCGTTCTCCGAGCGTCTCAATGGTGCAAGCCTTGAAGCGCAGCCGCTGGTCGTCACCAACAAAGGTCAGGGTTCAGTTGATGCTGTTGTGACAGCCGTTGCGCCGCCTGCACAATCGCTGCCTGCGGGTGGCGAAGGTTTCAACATCGAGCGCACCTATTATACGCTTGATGGTGAACCGGCCAATGTCACCGGGGTCAATCAGAATGAGCGCTATGTGGTTGTTCTGAAAATCGACGATTTGCAGGAATGGCAGTCGCGTCTGCTTGTGACCGATCTGCTGCCCGCTGGTTTCGAGATCGACAATCCGGGGCTTGTTTCCAGTGCTGACCTTGGCAATTTTCCATGGCTCGACAGCACACAGGCAGCGCATCTTGAGTTCCGCAATGATCGTTTTGTGGCCGCTTTCGACCGTTCGGCAGGCGAGAAGAAGCCGATTACGCTGGCTTATGTGGTGCGTGCTGTGACGCCGGGTCTTTATACCCATCCGGCAGCAACGGTTGAGGACATGTATCGTCCGCAATTTGCAGCGCGCACGGCGACAAGCATGATGGAGGTGACTTCTGGTCAATGAAATCAGGCTGGAAAATAGCGATTGGCGGTGCCGCATTTCTTGGCATCGCCGCTGTCGGACTCGTTATCGGGCTTGACTGGCTCGACCGCGCTTATCCGCCGCCTTTGCCGGAACGGCTGACCATTTCCACTGAAGTCATGGATCGCGACGGCGCTTTGCTGCGTGCCTATGCAACGCCGGACGGCTATTGGCGGCTGAATACACGGATTGAGGATGTCGATCCGAAATTCGTGAAAATGCTGATCGCCTATGAGGACAAGCGTTTTTACGAGCATGGCGGCATTGATTTCACAGCGCTATTGCGTGCCGCCTATCAGCTTGCAGGGAGTGGCCGTATTGTTTCCGGCGGTTCCACACTTTCCATGCAGCTTGCACGCCTTATCGAGCCGCGCGAAAGCCGGAGTTTTGGCTCAAAATTCCGGCAGCTTGCGCGTGCAGTCCAGATTGAGCGGCGGCTGAGCAAGTCTGAAATTCTCGAACGTTATCTGACACTCGCACCCTATGGCGGAAATCTGGAAGGCGTGCGCTCGGCTTCACTCGCCTATTTCGGCAAGGAGCCGCTGCGCCTTACCACATCGGAAGCAGCGCTCCTTGTGGCTTTGCCGCAATTGCCGGAACGCCGCCGCCCGGATCGCGAGCTCAAAAATGCTGTTGCTGCGCGCGATCGTGTGTTGGATCGCATGGTTGCGTCTGAAGTATTCACCAATGAGGAAGCCGAGCGCGCATCGCGTGAGCGCATATCCGCGACGCGTCATCCCTTGCCTTCATTGGCCGCTCATTTTGCCGATCTCGCATTGAAGCGGGCACCGACTGAGGCCCGGCATCAGCTGACGCTTAAAAAGTCGGTGCAGGTTGGGCTTGAAGTTGTGGCGCGCGAAGCTGCCGCAAAGCTTGGGCCAAAAGTATCGGTCGCCATGGTGCTGGCCGACAGTCGCAACGGCAATATCTTAGGCGAAGTCGGATCCGCCGATTATTTCGATGGCAAGCGGCAGGGCTGGATCGATATGACCCGCGCTGTGCGCTCGCCCGGTTCAACGCTCAAGCCTTTCATCTATGGGCTGGCTTTCGAGCAGGGACTGATTGCGCAGGAAACCATCATCGAGGACCGCCCTCAGGATTTTGCAGGCTATCGTCCGCGCAATTTCGATATGAGCTATCAGGGCGATGTCAGCATCCGTCAGGCGCTGCAAATGTCGCTGAATGTGCCGACCATCAGCCTGCTTGATGCCGTCGGCCCTGCACGGCTCACCACGCGTATTCGACAGGCGGCGGTTAATCTGCAATTGCCGAAAGGTGAAGCGCCGGGACTAGCTATCGGCCTTGGTGGCGCGGGCATCAGTCTGCGCGATCTGGTGCAGCTTTATACTGGCCTTGCCAATGGCGGGCGAGGGGCAGCCCTTCATGACGGCACCGAAGGTTCAGAACCGGTGCAGCCATCGGCTCCTCTTCTCACCGAACAGGCGACATGGCAGATTGGCGATATCCTGGCTGGCGTGGTGCCGCCGCAAGGCGCGAAACGCCTCGGCCTCGCTTACAAGACCGGCACGTCCTATGGCTATCGCGATGCATGGTCGGTCGGTTATGACGGGCGTTATGTGCTGGGTGTCTGGGTCGGGCGTGCCGATGGCGGCTCGGTGCCGGGCCTTGCCGGTTATGTTTCGGCAGCGCCCATCCTGTTTGAAGCCTTTGTGCGCTCAGGCGTGACATCCGTGCCTCTGCCGCGTGCGCCTGCTGGCGCGTTTCGGACAGCACGAGCCGATCTCCCGGTGACGCAGATACGTTTTTCGTCTGCAAGCGATGCTCTGCCGGTTGTCAAACCCACGATTGAGCCAGCACCGCGTATCGTATTTCCACCAGATGGTGCGCATGTCGAACTCAAAGCCCTGACCGATAATGCCTCGCCGCTGGTGCTGAAATTACAGGGCGGACGCGCACCGTTTCGCTGGCTTGCCAATGGCAAACCCATTGCCGAACCCAATCGCCGCCGCACGGCCACCTGGCTGCCGGATGGCACCGGCTATTCTACGCTGACTGTTGTTGATGCAGGCGGACGCGCTGTAAGCGTGAAAGTTTTTATTGAGTGAACAAGAGAAATCAGTTCAGACGCTTATCTTTGAGGCTGTCCGGGATAAGCCGAATCGTTTTGTGATTCATGATCATTGCTGGCAAGGAGGCCAGCAATGATAGCCCCACTTCTTTCTTTCGATTTACGGACCCGCGTTGCGGCGGCCTTGGTGGGAGACACGAGCGTTCACGCAGCTGCAGACCTGTTCGCCGCGGTAATCTTCATCGTCGCCGCATATATCCTATATCGTAACTGGACTGGTATCGGCTAACTCTGGAACTGGCAGTTTTTCATGGTGGGGCAGGCGACGCCGGAATGAACACCTATTCGCGGCTGCCCCACGGCTGTGGCAATTTGTGCCTGTTCAATGAAAACCGGCCGTCTTCAAGACAGAAATGGAAAGCCGGATCATAGCAGCAGAAATCCGATTTTCGCCTATGACCTAACCACAACCGCCAGCCATCCCAGACTAACCATCCATAAGGGCGCTGTCAGTCGTCCCATAATGCGTCGGTTGGTAGCCATTGCCAGCAGAATTATCATCAGTGGCGTAGCCAGTACTCCATTGATAGTAGAGGGTCTCGGGGGCATCGGCAAACAGTCGGACAGCGGCCCCCATCGCTGCAAGGACCACCCCAATGTTGATGAAATTTGCGACGAACAATAACATAACCGCGTCACGCAATAGCCAGGGGGAATGATGTCGGCGCAAGTTTTGTGCAACGCCAATACCTGCACTCACACCTTGCATTGCAGCCATTAAAGCGTTTTCCTTTCATGATGGATCGTATCCGCAGGAAGCAAAGTAGTTTTGAGCTTCTTGTTGATCAATGAGTTCGACGATTTTTCCAATCCTGTCCCATAGGCCGCTGACGGTTCGCTCAGTGACCTTTCGCAAAGGGACTTTTAACCTGAAGAAAACGTTTTCTATAGGGTTGAAGTCCGGGCTATATGCCGGCAGAAACATCAGCCTCGCGCCCGCCGCTTCGATTATCTCACGTGCCGCGGGCCGTTTGTGACTGGAAAGATTATCGAGGATGACGATATCGCTTGGCTTCAATGTCGGAGCGAAAACCTGACCCACATAAGCCTCGAACCATTCACCATTGATAAGTCCATCAATGACGAGAGGCGCGACCATTCCTGTGTTTCGTAGTCCGGCAACAAGCATCGTTGTTTTACGATGGCCGTGCGGGAAGTCCTTTTGCAGCCGCTCGCCCTTGAGACAGCGTCTGTGCGTAGGTGCCATATTGGTTGTAGTCCATGTTTCGTCGATAAAGACCAGTCGTGCAGGATCGAGATCACGTTGCTTGTCGAACCAAGACTGACGCATTTCCAAAAGATTCGGACGGCTTTGCTCTACCGCGTGACCAATCTTTTTTTTGCGCGTCTGGTCGTGCCGGATGAGGAAACGGTGTAACGCTGACTTGCTGATAACAATACCTTGTGCAGCCAGAGCGTCACGCAACTCGAACAAGGTGGCGTCCCGATGCTCGCTGAGCCACATCATAATCAGATCAGCATGGGCTTCCATCTAGCGAGAATGGCGGTCACCACCAAGTGGACTGGGATAAATATTCCCCTTTTCAATTTGCAAGTTTCGCCAACGGCTGACTTATTTAAAATATGACTTTATCTATCTTGTTTTTATGCAGGCATAGGGATTATAGGGAGAATTATATAACAGGCCTTTCTAATCGCCTCCATCGATCAACCCAGAGGTTTCTCTCCGTGCTCTCATTGAAGTCCTTCTTTTCCGCTTCTGGCCTAGTTGCCATTTTGGCGCTGCAAATCAGCCCGGCTGGTGCTGCAACGACACAATATCCGCTGACCATTGATAATTGCGGCGCAAAGATCACCATCAAAAAAGCGCCGGAACGTGCAATTGGTCTTGGACAGAACAGTGCTGAAATCATGCTGCTTCTGGGCCTTGAAGATAAGATGGCCGGAACAGCATTTTGGCCGAGTAAAGTTCTTCCGCAGCTTGAGGAAGCAAATGCCAAGGTCAAGCTTCTGACCGTCGAGTTTCCAACCTTCGAATCGATTCTTGCAGAAAATCCGGATTTCGTGGCCGCTGCATTGCCGACCTTGATCGGGCCGAGCAGCAAGGTCGCCAAGCGCGAAGATTTTGATAAGCTTGATATTCCAGCCTATCTGTCACCCAGCACCTGCCTGAGCACAACGCGGGTCAAAGACCAATATGGCAGCCGCGACGAGCTCTGGAACATGGATCTGCTTTATAAGGAAATTGACGAGCTTTCTCAGATTTTCGATGTGGCCGATCGTGGTCAGGCGCTGATTGCTGATTTCAAGGCGCGTGAAGCGGCATTGCGTGCGAGCGTACCCGCTGGCGATAAAAAGCTTTCCTATGTGTTCTGGTTCTCCAGCCAGTCACCGTCTGCTGATGCCTATCTGGGCGGTGGAAATGGTGCTTCGACCTTTATCGCGGATGTTCTGGGTGGCGAAAACGCCATCAAAGCAGAAGCTGAATGGCCAACACTTGGCTGGGAAAGCATCATTGCAGCCAACCCGGATGTTATCGTTGTTGCCAATCTTGACCGCAACCGGTGGGAACTCGACAAGCCGGAAGCAAAGATTAAGTTCCTCAACACCGATCCGGCTGTCAGCCAAATGCCCGCAGTGAAGAACAAAGCCATTGTTGTCATGGACGGCCAGGCGATGAACCCGACCATTCGCACGATTTATGGTGCTGAACAGGTTGCAAGCCAGTTGAAAGAACTTGGTATTCTAAAGTGAATGTCTCAAGCCATTCTCTGAGGCACTGGGGGGCTTTCGGCCTTTTGCTGTTGGCGTCCCTTGCCTGTATTGGAACAGTTGTCGGTATCAGCGTCGGGATTGGAGATCTTCCAATCCCGTTGTCAACCACATTGGCGGCTATAACCAATCGTCTGGGATGGACGAACATCGAGCTTAGCCGCATTCATGAGACGGTGATCTGGGACTATCGTCTCAGCCGCGCTTTGGTTGCAGCTTTCTGCGGTGCGGGCCTCGCCCTCTCGGGTGCGATCATGCAATCACTTTTGCGCAATCCACTGGCCGAGCCTTATGTGCTTGGTATTTCGGCTGGCGCCTCCACCGGTGCCGTGGTTGTGGTAATTTTAGGTGTTGGCGCGGGCGCGGTCTCGCTCTCAGCGGGTGCTTTTGTTGGCGCCTTCGCGGCATTTTTCTTTGTCGCCCTTTTGTCCAACGGCACAAGGGGTGGTGCGGATAGAACCATTCTTGCGGGTGTCGCCGCGTCGCAGCTTTTCAACGCCATAACCTCTTATATTGTCACGACCTCGGGAAATGCGCAGCAGGCGCGCGATGTGATGTTCTGGCTGCTCGGTAGCTTTGGTGGTGTGCGCTGGCCTGAATTTGTGCTGGTGTCGATCATTATCACGCTTGGTCTGTTGGCCTGTCTGCTCTATGCCCATGTTCTCGATGCATTTGCCTTTGGTGATGAAGCCGCGTCCTCACTTGGGGTCAATGTCGGCCGCGCGCGCATTGTTCTTTTTGCACTGACGGCAATGATGACTGCCACAATCGTCAGTATGGTGGGTTCAATCGGATTTGTCGGACTGGTTGTCCCGCATGCAGCACGTTTTATCGTCGGGCCGCTGCATATACGATTGCTGCCAGCCTGTGCGGTGATTGGCGCGATTTTCATGATTCTGGCTGATATTGCTTCGCGTGCCCTCATACCGCAGCAGGTTTTGCCCATTGGCGTTGTGACGGCACTCGTCGGTGTGCCGGTCTTTTCCATCATTCTTTATCGGTTTCAGCGCGCGTCATGACGATTAAGGTAGAAAACCTAACCTGGAAAATTGGTAAGAAGACCATTCTGGATGATGTTTCCTTTGAAGCGAAATCCGGCAAAATGCTCGGTCTTCTCGGACCAAACGGTTCTGGAAAAACATCGCTTCTGCGGCTGATCGCTGGATTGAAGCGACCAAATTCGGGCAGCGTTTTGCTGGATAATACGAATATTACAACAATAGCGCGCCGTGCTGTTGCTCAACGCGTTGCTTTTGTCCAACAGCATGCGACCACCAATGCCAATTTGAAGGTCCTAGACGTTATCAAGCTTGGGCGCTTTCCTCACAGGTCCATGTTTTCGGGCTGGGCGAGTAGCGATGATGCGGCCGTTGAGTATGCGATTGAGCGTACCGGCATGAAAGCCAAACGTAACGAAAGCTGGCAAAGCCTGTCGGGTGGTGAAAAGCAGCGCGCGCATATTGCAAGGGCGCTTGCACAGACACCCAAAGAGCTGATCCTTGATGAACCGACCAACCATCTTGATATTCAACATCAAATGGCCTTGCTGCGGCTTGTCTCAGAACTGCCGATTACCAGCATCATTGCACTACATGATCTCAATCATGCGGCTATGTTCTGTGATGAGCTGATGATCATGCAGGCAGGCAAGATCGTGGCTTTCGGCTCACCGGAAGACGTTATAAATCAGCATCTTCTCAAGCAAGTTTTTTCCGTTGATGCCCGTGTCGAAATATCTCCACACAGTGCGCGGCCTCATATTCATTATTTGAAATAACGTCAGGTGAGGGGAGGAGAGAATTCCGAAAAGCGGCTCCCGCTTTTGCTGGAAATGCTTTAACCTCAAAGGCTTGCTTCCGAAGAGGTTTCACTCTCTTCAGCATAATGAAATTTGTGCAGATTTTTGAAATAGGTTATGATTTTGCCATCATAGCCTATTTCTTGATAAACACTTTGCTGTATCTTACTGCGAATATCTGTCGGCTTTTCACCATATTTTTCATGAAATAGCTTCGAGAACGAGCTATAGTCGCTAAAGCCTGACTGATAGGCGAGTTCAGCAAGGTGAATACGTCTGCCATTCGAGGCTCTTAGGCGCCTGAAAGCGAGAGTCAGTCGTTTATTTCTGATAATGGCCGCAATGCCTCCCTCTTCGGCGAAAATGCGATACAGATGAGAGCGCGATATGTTGAAGCGTTTCAGGATGCTTCCTGTGGAGAGCGAAAGATTTTCGATATTTCTATCGATGTAATCCAAAATTCTCTGCTTCGTTATAATGCTCAATGTTGTTGATTCAGCAGCGTTAAACTCTTTGCCGTTCAGGCTCATTGCAAACATATCTATAATAGAATTCTGAATGCCCTCAATTTGTACAGTGTTGAGGTGTGGTGAGACCTTCATAAAACCTTGTGTGCAGTTGACCAGAAACGCTGTCAGTGGGTCTTCTGATCCCAGAACGCGCCCGTGAATATTGCCGTTTAAACCGCTGCGTTGAACCAGAGCGCGCGGTAGCACCATTGTCATTCTGCTGCCCGGCGTTACTTCGGTTGTCAGCTTATAGGCCATGTCCATAATGAGAATATCGCCTACAAAAGCCTGTGAGCATATTCCGTTAAAGTCGCCGCGTTGCGTTCCTTGTGTGACAACCTGAATCATATAATGGTCGAGACCAAAGCGTGAGATGGAGTGCTCGTCACGTATATATTTTTGGGCGTTGAATTTCGTTTCGCCCATAACTAATTCGCCAATCTGGTTGGCCGTAATTTCTCCGTAAAGAGTCTGTGGTGCCTCTCGTGGATCTATAATGGTTTCAAAGGCAGGCAGCGTTACTTCGCGCCAATAGTCATTTCTATCGCGTTCTTCAATTAAATCTGTCGAAAGTCTGATAGAGCTTATCAATACTATTCCCCCGATTTCCAAGAACTTACAATATGTAATAAAAAGGGTTCTTTAATATGAGATAGGTGATGAAATGATTATTAAATGTAAATATTTTATTAACGCACAATTTTTGATTAATACTATTTAATGCAGATTTTAGCAATTGTAATTTGTGCATCGTGTGGCGCGCTCCATGGAAGTTTTGCGGAAGCGCGGTTATGGTGCGCGCAAGAGCAGTTATGGAGAACTTGCGTTGAAAATTTTTGTTTTTGGCAGTGTGAATGTCGATGTTAGCGCCCGAATGGCCGCATTGCCGCGTCCGGGACAAACCATCAATGCGTCGGGATATGGCATTGGTCTTGGTGGCAAGGGGGCCAATCAGGCGGTTGCTATCGCCAAGCTTGGTGGCGAACTTTGTTTTGTCGGCGCGGTCGGTAGAGATTCTTTTGGCGATTTGGCTGTCAGGCAAATGCAGGAGTTTGGTGTGGATACCAGGAGTATTCGCGCCGTTGATGGTGCTGATACTGGTATTGCGATTATTCAGGTTGAAGAAGCGGGGCAGAACACGATTGTCGTTTGTGCTGGCGCCAATGCGCTTTGGTCTGCATCGGATGTAGACGCTTATCGGTCTGATATTGCCAAGGCTAAGATCACGCTTTTGCAGCGTGAAGTGCCGCATGAGGTTAACCTTGCGGTGGCAAGGGCTGTGAAAGAGGCGGGCGGAACAGTGCTGCTTGACCCTGCGCCTGTGGGCGATGCAAGCCGCATGGCTGATCTGATTGCATTGAGTGAGATCATTTCGCCCAATGAAACGGAAGCGGCTGAAATAACGGGGATCGAACCCACGGATCTGCCATCTGCTGAAGCGGCTGCGCGCAAGTTGCTTGAGCGTGGCCCGAAGATTGTGATCGTCAAGCTCGGCGGCCGCGGTGCATTGCTGGTAACAGCGGATGAGGTCAAGCATTTTGAGCCATTCAAAGTGAAGGTGGTCGATACGGTTGCGGCAGGTGATAGCTTTAATGGCGGTTTCGCTGTTGCCTATTCGCAAGGCCAGTCGTTGCATGATTGCGTGCGTTTTGCTTCTGCCGCTGGCGCGATTGCGGTGACGCGTGCGGGTGCAGGATCGGCTGCGCCAACAGCCCGCGAAGTTGCTGATTTGCTCGGCAAAAACTAAGCGTTTTTAATCTTGAAAAGCCGCGCTGGTTCAACGGGCGCGGCTTTTTTGCACCGGCGACCGGAATAAAGCTCTGGTTTGAGCCAATATGCGAGGGCCTAAGGTCAGCAAAAGCGCGACGGCATCGTCTTCACAGGGATGGGTTATTTCACAAGTGCCTGGTTGGGATGGCGCAATGTCAGATCAAAAGGGTTGAGTTTTTCGGTGATAATGGCTGCCTCTCTGCGCAACAGGTCAGTGATGGTGTGCTGACGTTGTTCTGTTAATCGCGACGCCAGTGTGCCGATGCTGAGGGCTGCGACCGCTTCACCGCTCCGGTTGAGGACGGGAACACCAAGGCCGGACATGCCGTCGATCATGTTGAAATTATAGGTGGCGGCACCTGTGCGCCGGACATCTTCAATCATGATACGCAGATCCACCTCATCGACAGTGGCCTTGTCGAGAATGCGCGGCATGTTGAAGCGAATGATCGCCTCGCGCTCTTCTTCCGGCAGGAACGCCAGAATGGCAAGACTGCCCTGTCCGATGCCAAGCGGAACCTTGCCGCCAATATCACCGGTAAAGGAGCGGATCGGAAACGGTCCTTCCACGCGATCAAGACAGACGGCATCGAAATTGCTGCGTACCAGCAGAAAGACGGTATCGTTGAAGGTGGTTGAGAGACGCAGCAGTGAGGGGCGCGCAACGGTGAGGATTCCATCGCGCTGACGCGCCTGTGCTGCCATGGCGAAAAAGTCCAGCGACAGACGATAGGCTTTCTTGTCGGGAAGCTGCTCGACAAGATTTTCCGCAATCAGTGTTTTGAGCAAACGATGGGCGGATGGCTGGCTGAGTTCCAGATCGCGCGCCAGATCGATCAACCGCACGCCGTCTTCCGTGCTTGCGGCCAGACCTTTCAGAATATGAATTGCCTTCACCAGACTTGAGTTAAGCGCGGCACCAGATTTCAAATTCTCTGATATATCATCCATGAAATTGCTTCCAAATTTTGTATAATGAAAGAAATATATAATTTATTCCGAAATTGAAAATTATAATTTGTAATCGTACAAAATTTTCTGCCATTTAAAATCCGTCGCCAATGGGAAGGTCCGGCAAGGTATCAAACAAGATGCTGTAAGCGGGTCGGCGGTTTTAACTTGCAGTCAAGGGAACGCTGCGGTCGCATCCGAGACCGGATAAACACGTGTTCTAACGATCCAAGTGTGATCAGCGCTTGATGCGCGGTCGAGCCGCTTCCGTCAGCCAGCCCTATTGAAGAGGCGACGTGAGACAACATCACGGCGCTTCCGCTCCCCCAGCCTATGGCGGAAGTCTTGCCGAGAGGGAGACGCAATGAGCTTTTTGACCCTTTCCAATATTTCCCGTTATTACGGCAAATTCGCAGCCGTCGATAACTTCAATCTGGAGATTGAAAAGGGAGAGTTCATCTCGCTTCTCGGCCCTTCGGGCTGCGGCAAGACAACAACATTGCAGATGATCGCCGGTCTTGTGCCGCCAACATCAGGCTCAATCACACTGGATGGGCGCGAGATCACGCGGCTTGCTCCGGCAAAACGTGAACTGGGCGTTGTCTTTCAGAGTTACGCACTCTTCCCACATATGACGGTTGCGCAGAATGTGAGCTTCGGCCTTGAAATGCGCAAAGTACCAAAGGCCGAGCGAGAAAAACGCGTTCGCGATGTGCTGGAGCTGGTGCGTCTGAGCGCTCTTGCAGACCGCTACCCGCGAGAAATGTCCGGCGGTCAGCGCCAGCGTGTTGCCATTGCCCGTGCGCTGGTCATCAATCCGCCGGTGCTGCTGCTCGATGAGCCGCTGTCTAATCTTGATGCGCAGCTGCGTGAAGAAATGCAGTTCGAACTGCGCCGCATTCAGCGCACAGTTGGCATTACAACCATCATGGTCACCCATGATCAGGCGGAAGCGCTGTCGATCAGCGACCGCGTTGTGGTTATGGAAAAGGGTCTGATTACGCAGGTCGATGCGCCATATAAGCTCTATGAGCATCCGCGTAACCATTTCATTTCCAACTTTGTTGGTAAATCGAACTTCCTCAAAGCCCATGTCGGTGACGGCCACATCAAGCTGACTGACACGGCAGTGCGTTTCCCTGCAAAAGACGCTTCTGCTTTCGGCGAGGTCTCGGTGTTTATTCGCCCTGAAAAAGTGCATCTGGTCGATGCGGATCAGGGCCATGTCAGCGGTGAAGTCACCACGCGTTATTTCATGGGCGCGCAGTGGCTGCTCGGCGTTCTGACGCCAGCCGGTATGCTGTCGGTCGCTCTGCCAAATCTGGGCAATCCGCCGCCAATCGAAGGCAGCAAAGTCGGGCTATCATGGGATCATGAGGATTGCCGGGTTCTCAACAAGGGAGCGCACTGATTATGAGTGCGGTTTCGCAAACAACGCCCGGGAAAGCGAAAGAACGGCGCAATTATCTGCCACTTTTCCTGACTGCCCCTTCGACACTGATGTTCTTCGCCCTTGTGCTTTTGCCGCTGGGGCTGACCATTCTGCTCTCGTTTAATAGCTACAGCTATGACAAGGGCATCGAAGATATTTACACGCTTTCCAATTACACGCAGGTGCTTCAGGATCCCTATTACCTGAACATCTTCTGGCGTACGCTCAAGCTTGCTCTGATTACCACCGTGATCACTGTGCTGATCGGCGTGCCGGAAGCCTATATTCTCTCCAATATGCGTGCGCCATGGCGCTCGATCTTCCTGTTGGTGATTATTGGCCCGCTGCTGGTTTCGGTCGTTGTGCGTACATTCGGCTGGAGTATGCTTTTGGGCCGTAATGGCCTTGTGAACAGCGTGCTGGAATTTGTCGGCCTGCCAGCCCAGCAAATCCTCTACACCGAAACAGCCATCGTGATCGGTCTTGTGCATATCATGCTGCCTTTCATGGTGATCCCTGTCTGGACGGTGCTGCAAAAGCTTGATCCGACGGTTGAGGCCGCTGCGCTCACGCTTGGTGCGTCGCGTTTCACCGCCCTGCGCCGTGTGGTGTTTCCGCAGGCCGTGCTTGGCATTTTGTCGGGCAGCCTGATCGTCTTTGCGCTCTCGGCAAGCTCCTTTGCTATTCCGGGTCTGCTTGGCGGACGTCGTCTCAAAATGGCGGCAACGGTCGTCTATGACGAGTTCCTGATCGAGCTGAACTGGCCGCTGGGCGCTGCTATCGCCATTATCGTTCTGGTCGCCAATCTTGTGATCATGATCGCCTATAATCGCATGCTTGAAGGGCAGGCGAGAAAGAAGCTGGGGTAACGGCCATGGTCAAGAACGGTCCTTTCGCTCTTCTCTTCCACACGCTGGTCGTCATCTTCATGCTGGCACCGATGGTTGTCGTGTGTCTGGTGGCTTTCACGCCGGAAAACACGCTGACCATGCCATGGAATGGTTTCTCGCTGCGCTGGTTTGAGGCAGTCTTTGCCCATAACGACTTCATGACGTCGTTCTCCAACTCGCTGAAGCTTGCAATCTTTTCGGCAACAATTTCGACATTGCTGGCTGTTCCGTCAGGCCTTGCGATTGCACAGTATAATTTCCGGGGCCGCGATGCGCTGAACGCACTGTTTCTGTCGCCGCTGATTATTCCGCATCTGGTGCTGGGCGTCGCATTTTTGCGTCTGTTCTCGCTGATGGGCCTCACAGGTTCGTTTGGCTGGCTGGTCGCAACGCATGTGATTGTCGTAACACCTTATGCGTTGCGGCTTATTCTCGCGTCACTCAGCAGCATGGACCGCAATGCGGAAAATGCAGCCCGCACGCTGGGTGCCGGTGAATGGACGGTGTTCCGCCGCATCACGCTGCCATTGCTTCTTCCGGGTCTGTCGGGTGGCTGGTTGCTCGCCTTCATCAATTCGTTCGACGAATTGACCATGTCGATCTTCGTCACCTCGCCATCCACGGTCACGCTGCCAGTGCGCATGTATATGTATGCCAGCGAATCCATCGATCCGATGATGGCGGCTGTATCGGCCCTGATGATCCTCGTTGCAACCGTGACCATGGTTATCATCGACCGTTTGTTTGGTCTTGATCGTGTCCTCGTGGGTAAAGGCTGAGCAGATACTCATGACGATCCCGGTTTCGCCTGCCGCGGCGCAATTCCGCAGACTGTATCGGCTGACTGAACAGCCGATCAGCTTTTCGCTTGACGGCGTGCCTTTCGAGGGACGCCGTGGCGATACCGTGCTGACCGCTATTCTCTCGGTGCAGGGGAAGGTGCGTCATACCGAATTTACCGGAGAACCGCGTGCAGGCTTCTGCCTGATTGGCGCGTGTCAGGATTGTCATGTCATGACCGTTGAGGGTCGCAAGCTTCGTGCCTGCACAACGCTTTTGGAAAATGGCATGTCCTTTGTGACGGAGGCTCAACGATGAGCGCGGCACGTCATCCGGTTATTGTGGGCGCTGGTCCGGCGGGTATCCGCGCGGCTGAAACGCTGGTCAAAGCGGGCCTTCATCCGATTGTACTCGATGAGGGGTTTCGTTCGGGTGGCCAGATCTATCGCCGTCCGCCGTTTGATGATGGCCGCAGCTATCGTGCTCGCTATGGCTCCGAGGCGCATAAGGCTGAGGCGCTGCACAAAACGTTCGATACGCTTCGCGGCGCAATCGATTATCGCCCGGAAACGCTCGTCTGGAATATCACTCGCAGCGACGACGATCGTCTCGATCTGCTGACCAGCGGTGCGCATAGCCAATTGCCTTACAGCCATCTTATTCTGGCGACGGGTGCAACTGATCGGGTTCTGCCGTTTAAAGGCTGGACCAAACCCGGTGTTTATACGCTCGGCGCATCTCAGACGGCACTGAAAGCACAGGGCTGCACTGTTGGCGAGCGCGTGGTTTTCATGGGGTCGGGGCCACTGCTTTATCTGGTGGCATGGCAATATCACCATGCGGGCGCAAAGGTTGCAGCCGTGCTGGATACAGCGCCTGTCACGTCAAAATTCCATCTGGCGCATCTGGCACTTTATGCCCCGCGCATCGTGGCGCTTGGCGCTTATTATGGACTGCGTCTCAAGCTTGGTGGTGTGCCGATCCATTATAATGTGCGGCCCGATGAAGTGCTTGGTGATGACCATGTGACAGGCATTCGCTATCGCACGGGTAAGCATGTTCGTGACGTCGCGTGCGATGCGCTGGCTTATGGTTTTGCGCTGCGTCCGGAAACACAGCTTGCGGATCTCGCGGGTTGCGAATTTTGCTTTGAAGAACGCGACCGCGCATGGCTTCCTGCGGCAGACTTGCTTGGCCGTTCAAGCCGCGAAGGTGTTTATGTGGCAGGTGACGGTGCAGGCATTGCTGGTGCCGATGCTGCTGAAATTCGTGGGGCATTGGCCGCGATTGCTCTGCTTCGCGATATGGGAATGCCATTTGATGAAGGCAACGAGCGCGCGCTTTTGAAAAAGCTCAACCATATTTATCGCGAGCGGCTGATCGTGGAAAAAGCTTTCCCGTTTCCACACAACTGGTTCGATACGGTTGCGGGCGACGTAACGCTGTGTCGTTGCGAAGAAATCGCGGTCCGTGACGCAAAAGATGTCATCAGCCAAGGCGATACGCGCGAGATCAACCGGCTGAAAGCACTGACCCGTGTTGGCATGGGTCGTTGTCAGGGGCGCATGTGCAGTGCCGCCGCCGCAGAACTTCTGGCGTCGATGCAGGACAAAACCCCTGCTGAAACAGGGCGGATCCGTGCGCAGGCACCCGTCAAGCCGATCCCGCTTGGCTTTGGCGCACCGGACAGAGAAAGCACTTCGTCATGATGAGACATCTTCAGGCCGACGCGGTGATTATTGGTGGCGGGATTGTGGGCGGGTCGGCAGCACTTTTCATGCGCAAGGCTGGACTGTCGGTCATCCTGCTCGATAAGGGCTTTTGCGGCGCGCAGGCAAGTGGTGTCAATTATGGTGGCGTGCGCAGACAGGGCCGCGCGCCGGAACAATTGCCGCTGGCACAGCGCTCGCACGCATTATGGGCGCGCCTGCCGGAACTTATCGGCATTGACGGCGAATATATGCGTTGCGGCCATCTGAAACTTGCACGCACGGAAGCCCAGTTTGAAGCGCTGGAAGCCTATGCCGCCAAAGTCAGGCCGCTTGGGCTTGATGTCGAGATGATCGGTGGCAATGCGGTGCGCGGGCGCTTCCCATGGTTGCCCGGCGATGTGGCGGGTGCCTCGCTTTGTGCGGAAGATGGCAATGCCAATCCGCGTCTGGTTTCACCGGCCTTTGCGCGTGCGGCACGGGCTGCTGGCGCAACGGTTCTGGAAAATACCCCGGTTATTGAAACGCGTGAAACCGGCGATGGCTTTGCCATTCTCGCCGGCGACGGTATCGAAATCCGTTCACGCCTTTTGTTCAATTGCGCTGGCGCATGGGCGGATCAGTTTGCTGCCTCGTTTGGCGAGTCTGTGCCTTTGACGCGCATTTATCCGTCGATGGTTGTGACCGAGCCAATGCCCTATCGCCTGCCGATGAGCCTTGGCGAAGAAGGCGGCGGTTTCTATGGTCGTCAGGTCACGCGCGGCAATTATGTGATGGGTGGCGGGCGCGGTACGCCGCTTGCAAACCCGGATTTTTCGCGGCCTTCGGTCAATGCGGCATCGTCTGTTATGCTACGCGCGATTGAGCTTTTTCCGCATCTTCAACATGCGCAGGTGATCCGCTTCTGGTCAGGAACGGAAGCCGAAATGCCAGATGATAATCCGGTTATCGGGCCGAGTTCCCGCGTCAAAAATCTCTATCACGCCTTTGGTTTTAACGGTGCAGGGTTCCAGACCGGGCCCGCAGTCGGCGCGGTTCTCGCTGACCTCGCAATCAGGGGCGAGACAGAAACACCGATCGATGCCTTTTCGATCAACCGCTTCACTTCAACCAATACCAATCTTAACATGGAAGGGAACTAGCATGAAAAATCAACATATTACCGCAATGACGGCAATGGCGCTCGGCCTGTCAGTCGCGTTTGTATCAGCTGCATCCGCTGAGACCAAGACGCTCTATATCGGCATGAATGGCGGCAACATGGAGAAGGCTTACACCGAGCACGTTCTGCCGGAGTTCGAAAAGGCCAACAACGTGAAGGTCGTTGTCGTTCCGGGCACTTCGGCTGATATTCTGGCCAAAGCAACCGCGCAGAAAGACAATCCACAGATGCATGTCATGCTGCTCGATGATGGCGTGATGGTGCGCGCGATCAATGGCGGTCTTTGCCAGAAGATCACCGACGATGCAGTTCTTACCGACATTCAGCCAGCCGCGCGTCTGAAAGACGATATGGCCATCGGCGTTGATATGGGCATGACCGGTATTGCCTACAACAAGAAGCTTTTCGACGAAAAGGGTTGGGCAGCTCCTACCTCGTGGATGGATTTCGCGGATGAAAAGTACAAGAACGCAGTCGTGTTCCAGTCAGCTTCCGCTTCGACTTTCGGCCTGCATGCATTTTTGATGTTCAACCGCATTCAGGGTGGTGATGAAAAGAACCTGGAGCCAGGTTTTGAAAAATTCCCGGACACCATCGGCAAGAATGTTCTGGAATTCATCCCGTCATCGGCCAAAATTTCGGAAATGGTTCAGACTGGCGAAGCAGCAATTTTCCCGCTGACCCCAACCGGCGTCAACAACCTGAAAGACAAGGGCATTCCGGTTGAATATGCACAGCCAAAGGAAGGTTCTGTCATTCTCGCTGTGACTGAATGTGTTCTCGCTGGTAATAATGAACCGGAGCTGAGCCAGAAGCTTGCACATTACCTGCTTTCCGCAGATGCGCAGAGCAAGGCACTCGACCATGGCAACGTCATTCCGTCGAACCTGAAAGCAAAGGCCGGTACGCCAGAAGCACAGGCCAAGCTTGATGCTTTCAACGGCTACATGAAAACCGCCAATACGCTTGACTGGGATGCCGTCAACGAAGGCCGTCAGCAGCTTAACAGCCGCTGGAACCGCACGATCGAACAGTAAGATCATGTTCTGATGAAGAAAAGGCCGCAGATTGATCTGCGGCCTTTTTTCTATGCTGGGATATTGGCTTTCTGCTTTCGTGCCGATTGCCATAAGAGCGGCACAAGAATGAGAGCGACCGCCGGGAATATCATCCAGTTGATGGTTTGCCAGCCTGATGAATGCAAGAGCGATCCGGCAAAGAAGGACGCACAGGCAACCGTGCCGAAGACGAAGAAGTCGTTTGCGCCTTGCGCTTTGCCGCGTTCTTCCGGCGTGTGGCAATCGGCGACCATCGCGGTTGCGCCGATGAAACCGAAATTCCAGCCAATGCCCAGCAGGATCAGCGAAATCCAGAAATGGCTGAGATCAAGGCCCGAGAGAGCAACGATTGCCGATAAGCCAATAATCAGCAGGCCCAAAGCGGTAACGCGCTCCTTGCCGAACCGCGTGATCAGCAGGCCTGTAAAGAAACTTGGCCCAAACATTGCCAGCACATGCCACTGAATACCCAGCGCCGCGTGATCAACCGAATGGCCGTGGCCAACCATGGCGATGGGGGCGGCAGTCATAACGAACGTCATCAATCCGTAGGAGACGACGCCAGCGGTCAAAGCCAGCATGTAACGCGGGTTCAAAAGAATTTCTATGAGCGGTCGTCCGCTATCAGCGGCCTTGTTGGATTTGGTAGTTTTCGGCGAACGAAACAGCATGAGCACCGGAATTGCGAGAAGCGCAAGAACGGCCTGGCTCAGGAAGCTTCCCACATATGGCGTTGACGGCAATGCGTCACGTGTCCAGATGACAAGCTGTGGGCCAATAATCGCGGCGATCAGGCCGCCGATCATCACATAGGAAATGGCGCGCGCTTTGAGCGTGCCTGTTGCGGCATCGGTAGCCGCAAAGCGATAGCTTTGAACATATGCAGCATAAAAGCCAGCAGTGAACGTGCCAAGACAGAAGATCAGGAAGGACGTTGAAAAAATGCCAAGGGCTGCAATCAGGCCTGCTGCCATGCCGAAGCACGCGCCCAACAGATAGCCGTTGCGGCGTCCAACGGTCCGCATCACGAAAGCCGCTGGCAATGTGCCCAATGCGAGACCAAGATTAAACAGGCTCACCGGCAGCGTGACGAGTGCCGGATCGGAAGAAAGCTGCTGGCCAACCAGACCGCCCAGCGAAATGATGATGGGTGGACTTGAAGCACCCAGTGCCTGTGCTGCGGTCAGCACGAAAATATTGCGTTTGGCGATGGTCTGGTCGGTCATGTTTCACCCTTTCGGGATGCGCGTTTCGTGGTGCCTGGTCAGGTCGTGGCTATTCAGCCGGAACCTGAAAATTTGTGCAAAGCACTGCCATCACCTGCCGCGCTATATCGCTTTCAACGCGATACCATATCGTCTGCCCGTCACGTCGCCCGGCGATAATGCCCTCACGTCGCAACAAAGCCAGATGCTGTGAAACGGTCGAGTCGCGTAGGCCGATCAGCTCTGCAAGCTGTCCCACCGACTTTTCTCCTCCGTACAGCCGACACAGAATCATAAGCCGGTGATTGTTGGCAATTGCTTTGAGAAATTCACTTGCCTTGTCGGCCGCGAGATGGGTTTTGACACCGGGGTCGATTGGGTGAGTTCTATTCATATCTTCATAACTACGAAACCATGAAGATATAGTCAATCCGTAAAGCTGAGCAAAAGGGCTTCTGCTTACACTCATGATATTGTAGTTTTCACGCAGTGATTTCGCTGATTGGCCCTGGAGTTGTTGTGCGCATAGCTGTGTTGGGAATTGTTGCCGGTGTTGTGTTGTCGGGTCAGGCTTATGCAGACGATGACTGGAAAGCCGTTGAAATTATAAAACCTTATGCGATTTCCGGCCACACTGGTCCGCAGCTTTATGAATCCATTGGCGAGCGTGGCCCACAGGCCGGAAAATCCCGCGTGATTGCGCACACGACCTTTGTCTTGACCTGGGATCGCAAGTTCGACAATTCCAACAATGGCTGTCGGATTGTATCAGCAAAGCCAAAACTCAAGATCACCTATACGCTGCCCAAGCCATCACAGAAGCTTTCCTCGCCAGTGAAAGAAAACTGGGAACGCTTTTATGACGGCATTTACAAGCACGAGCTTGTCCATGGCGAGACCGCCAAGGATATGACGCGCGAGATCGTCCGCACAACGGTGGGACTGTCCATCCCGAACGATCCGAAATGCCAGAAAATGCGCCGCGAACTGATTAACCGTATCAATGCGCTGGTCGCCGTTCAGCGTCAGCAGGGCCGTGATTTCGACCGCATTGAAATGGGATCCGGCGGCAATGTTGAACAGCTTATTCTGGCACTCGTGAACGGAGGGTAGCCTACGCCGGACTTCCGGCGCAGGCTTGCATCACTAAGCTCGTTTAGCACGAAGCGCTTTCGCTGCCGCCACCATATTGACGAGGGCAGGGCGCACCTCATCCCATTTGCGGGTTTTCAGGCCGCAATCGGGATTGACCCATAGCTGGCCATCGGAAAGCTGCTTGCGGGCGAGTTGCAACAGATCAGCCATCTCACCGACATTCGGAACGCGCGGCGAATGAATATCATAGACGCCCGGCCCGATTTCGTTTGGATATTTGAAGGTCTTGAAGGCTTCGAGCAATTCCATGCGTGAGCGCGACGTTTCAATGGAAATCACATCGGCATCCATATTGGCAATTGCCGCGATGATGTCGTTGAATTCAGAATAGCACATGTGGGTGTGGATCTGCGTTTCATCGGCAACGCCGGTCGAGCAGAGGCGAAAACATTCGACGGCCCAGTCAAGATAATGCGCCCAGTCGGCACGGCGCAAAGGCAGACCTTCACGCAATGCGGCCTCATCAATCTGGATCATAGTGGCGCCTGCAACTTCAAGATCATGCACCTCGTCACGAATGGCGAGCGCAATCTGGCGGCAGCTTGCCGAGCGTGGAATGTCGTCGCGGACAAATGACCAGTTGAGGATCGTGACCGGGCCCGTCAACATACCCTTGATCGGCTTGTCGGTCAGCGATTGTGCATATTTCCACCATGCCACCGTCATCGGTTCAGGACGCGAAACATCGCCGAAAATGATGGGCGGGCGGACATAGCGCGAGCCATAGCTTTGCACCCATCCGTGCTTGGTGAAGGCGAAGCCCGAAAGCTGCTCGCCGAAATATTGCACCATATCGTTGCGTTCAAACTCGCCATGCACCAGCACATCAAGGCCGATTTCTTCCTGCCAGCGGATTGCGGCTTCCGTCTCACGCTGAATAAAACCTTCATATTGGGCGCTGGTGATCTCGCCTTTGTTATGTGCTGCGCGCGCTTTGCGCACTTCCGGCGTTTGCGGAAAAGAACCGATGGTTGTGGTCGGAAAAGTGGGAAGACCAAGCTTTGCATTTTGCAATTTCTGACGTTTTGCAAAAGCACTCTGGCGGCTTTTCTGCGCCTCGGTGATATTCGCAATCCGCTGTTTAACGGCTGCATTATGCACGCGGGGTGATCGGGCTCTGCTGCCGAGCGCGTCGCTGGCGGCCTTGAGTTCAGAAAGAACAGTGCTTTTGCCGGATGCCAGGGCGCGTCCGATGATGGAAAGCTCGTCGATCTTCTGCGCTGCGAATGCAAGCCAGCTTTTCAGCTCTTCATCAAGGGTTGTTTCAAGCTCCAGATCAATCGGCACATGCAAGAGCGAGCAGGACGGTGCGATTTCGATTGTTTCCAGCCCGCGCTTGTCGATCACAGGCTGTATACGGTCGATTATTGCGCTGAGATCGGCGCGCCAGATATTGCGCCCGTCGATGACGCCGAGCGAAAGCACCTGATCTTTGCGTGCTTTGTTCACAACGTCCGCAAGCTGGTCTGCCCCACGCAAAAGATCGACGTGCAGGCCCGCAACCGGCAGGGCAAGCGCTGTTTCGAGATTGCTGCCAAGGTCTCCGAAATAGCTGGCAAGCAGGATTTTGACCGGGCTTGCGGTGCTCAAGCGCTGATAGGCCAGTTCAAAGGCAGCACGTTCATTGGGGATGAGGTCGAGAACCAGCGCTGGTTCGTCAATCTGCACCCAGTCGGCTCCGGCCTTTGCCAGTTCCTGCAAGAGCGCTTCATAAACAGGCAGCAGTTTCGGCAGCAGCGCTATCGGGTTGAAACCCGCAGCGGTGGATTTTGCCAGTTTCAGGAACGTGACTGGCCCAAGAATGACCGGGCGCGTGTGGATACCCAGCGCTTTAGCCTCAAGAAAATGCTCGACCGGTTTGCGTGAGGAAAGCGCGAAGTTCTGATCGTCGGCAAGTTCTGGCACCATGTAATGATAATTGGTGTCGAACCATTTGGTCATTTCCAGCGCGGTTACGCCGTCACCCTGATGGTTGCAGCTGCAATCACTGTGCGTTTTGCCTTCGCTCCCACGCGCCATGGCGAAATAGGTTCGAAGTGATATATCGCCGCCCGACCAGCCATAGCGCGCAGGGATCGCCCCCACCATCACGGCAGTATCGAGCACATGATCGTAAAGCGAGAAATCATTGGATGGGATTTTCGTGATGCCGCGGTCGCGTTGTTCTGTCCAGTTGGCGGCGCGCAGGGCGCTTGCGATTGCGAGCAGTTCCACCTCGGACGTCTTACCGGACCAGAAGGCTTCGAGTGCGAATTTCAGCTCACGATGACGGCCAATGCGCGGCACGCCCAGCGTGGCGGTAGCAAGTGTTGCTGTGGCGATTGTTGTTTGTGACATAGCTATATACCCCGACATAGAAAGGGGCGTGGGCTTGCAGATGTGCACAGAAGGCCGCCAAAAAGCGACCAGATATGCGACACTCCGGGAGACCCCGCCCGTTGACGTTATTTGTCATGGCAGGTCTCCTGGCTCGCGGGTCAGCACCTTAGCGCGCATCTTCACCCGAAAACTGTTTCACGTTTTCGGGATGCACTCTGATCCGCCTTCCCGGAATTTTTATTCCAGTGGCATGATGGATCAAGGCTCACCGCTTACAGTTGCGGGGGCAGCACCGGTATTGTTTGTAACGCACCGGTTTCCCTCTTAGCTTCCGTCTGAAATCTGACGAAAGAACCATAACAATGGCCAGTCTGGCGGAAGCGTTGCCGCATGTCAACATCACATAAAGAAATGTTTATATCTTTAAATCATGATTATTGGTAATTCGTTTCGCGCTTTTCTGGCCTGTGTTGAACCACCTGTGCTCACAAAGCTGGGATAGGTGATTGCCAAAAAGCCGTAATTATTTCAAATAGTCCATCGGCCATATGCTCACCAATCGAAAGCGGGATAGACGTGCTCCGTATCAAATTTGCTTTTCTTTGCCTCATCCTCGCAATTGCTTCTCCTGCCAACGCTCTAGAAGCTGGTGCGCTGCCTGTTCTAAAGCCGCTGCCACAGCAGGCACAGGCTGCTCAACTGACATCTGAATTTCTTCAGCGTTTTCATTATAAGCCCGTGCCATTAGACGATGCATTGTCAGCCAAAATCATGGATCGCTTTATCGAGATGCTCGACCCTGAAAAGCTGATCTTTTTGCAATCCGACATTGATAGTTTCAAAACGCGCAGCACGCAGATTGATGATGCAATCGAGGGGCAGGATCTGAGTATTCCGTTTGCTATTTTTAACATTTATAGCCAGCGCATTGCTGATCGCATGTCTTATGCGGAGCAGTTGCTCAATGAGAAGTTCGATTTCAGTGCAGAAGAGAGCTATCTGGTCGATCGCAAGAAAGAATCTTGGCCCAAAACGGAAGCGGAACGCAATGATCTTTGGCGAAAGCGCGTCAAGAATGACTGGCTGCGTCTTAAACTTGCCGGCAAAGATGATAGTGCTATTCGCGATACGCTGACCAAACGCTACGAAAACTTACTTTCACGGGCGTCACAATCCAAAGCTGACGACGTATTCCAACTCTTTATGGCTGCTTATACAACCTCTGTCGATCCGCACACAGATTACTTTGGTGCCAATGCTGCTGCCGAATTCGATATTTCGATGAAGCTTTCCCTCGTGGGTATCGGCGCGGTGTTGCAGGATCGGGACGACTTTACAACCATTCGCGAGTTGACTGCGGGTGGTCCGGCGCAATTGTCGGGTAAGCTTGCGGTTGGTGATCGGATTGTTGGTGTCGGCCAGGGCGAGGATGGGCCTATCAAGGAAGTTGTCGGGATGCGACTTGATGAGGTCGTCAAACTGATACGCGGCGACAAAGGCTCTATCGTGCGTCTTGAGATATTGCCTGCAGAAGCCGGAGCCGACGGTAAACATAGGATTATCAGTCTTATTCGCGATAAGATCAGCCTTGAAAAGCAGGCGGCTCAGAAGAAAGTCTTGTCTGTAGAAGATGGCACCGCAACACGTAAAATTGGTGTCATTACACTTCCCGCCTTCTATGAAGATATTGAAGCGCGGCGAAAAGGTGAAAAGGACTACAGAAGTGCCAGCCGCGACGTTGCAAAGCTTCTTGGCGAGCTTAAGCAGGAAAAAGTGGATGGCATTCTGATTGATCTGCGTAACAATGGCGGCGGATCATTGAGTGAAGCGATTGATCTCACTGGTTTGTTCGTTGGAAAAGGCCCAGTTGTTCAGCAGCGCAACGCAAAGGGTGAAATCAAGGTCGAACGCGATGATCTCTCTAAGCCTGCGTGGGAAGGTCCGCTTGGTGTGCTGATTAATCGTGGTTCTGCCTCCGCGTCTGAAATCTTTGCGGCTGCGATACAGGACTATGATCGGGGTGTGATTATCGGTGAGCCGAGCTTCGGGAAGGGCACTGTGCAGACGGTGGTCAATCTGGACGAGGTGGCACAAAATCCGCAACCAAAATTTGGTGAGTTGAAATTTACGGTTGCCCAGTTTTTCAGAGTGAACGGTGGCACGACCCAATTGCGCGGCGTATCGCCCGATATAAGTTTGCCGGGTCTTTACGATCTCAAAACTGTTGGTGAAGCAAGCTTTGACAATGCCTTGCCGTGGACCCAGATAAAGGCTGCGAAACACAAGTCTTTTGGCGAGGCGAAGGCTTTCCTTCCCTTGCTGCAGGAAAAGCACGATGCACGCGTTAAAGAGGATGTCGAGTTCCAGCGCTTTGCAGATGATGTTTCTGCGTTGAAGCTCAATCGCGAAAAAACGACGATTTCTCTCAATGAAGATGAACGTCGGGCCGAAATGAAGGCGCAGGCAGCGCGCGCGCGTACACCGGGTCAAAATGATGATGGCTTGCAGTCAAACGAGCGAAGCCTGAGCGATGACATCGCTTTGGAAAAGGCGCGCAAGGACATTAAGGATGTGCTGCAGAATGAAGCTGCTGCGATTGTTGTTGATCTTGCAGACTTACAGAGGAAAGGTGCAAAAACATCGTCCAATTAAACAATCGCGTTGTTGGTCTTCCACGGCACCGGCTGGTCAAATTTGCGCGCAAATTCGAACAGCCGGATAGTCTGGATCAGAGCGGAGCAAGCTTATAGCATTTTCTGTTTTGGGTGGATCGCTGAAAATGCTTTCGCTGTTTGTTGCACCCATTATCCCGCGAAAAACTGCTTCGCACTTTTGCTGGAAATACTTTAAAACTTGCGGCTGAATGAGACTTTCAAGTTACGTCCCGGCATGGCAGAAATGCCATCGCTGAGATAAGGCTCATAGTTCTTGTCGAACACGTTTTCCAGCGCAAGACGCAATTCAGAGTCCTTCATCAGCCCCTGCGTCGGGGTCCAGTTGAAGAACAGGTCATGCACGGAATAGCCCGGTGCTTTGGGGCGATTATAGCTTAAATCACCTTTGACATGCGAGGTTCTGTCCTGCTTGTCGACGAAGGTCCCAGTCCAGCCGAAGTTGATGTCGTTATCGGGAAGTTTGTAGCCCAGCGTCGCCACCGCAGTCGTTGGCATGATGTCGTTGATATAGCTGTCCGGTCCGCGCACATTGTTGAGTGTGCCCTCACGTCTGCCGATCATGTAAGTGAGGCTGGCATCGGCGAACATGAAGTTGTTTTCGTAATGGGCTTCGAGCTCGATGCCGCGCGTATAGTAGGACGGCATATTCCAGTAAAATGGCGCTTCACCGTAGCTGAGATTGGCATTGTTCGCGCTGCCGACGCGTCGTCCGACCGGGTTGGAAACATGATTGTTAAAGAACGAACCGCGCACCATCAGCATATCGCCATCGGTAAACAGGTTGTTGAGCGCAGTGTCCGCACCGATATTGATGGTATTGTTGCGCTCTACCTTGAGGTTGCGGCTGGTTCCTGACGCTTTCGTCTGTATGCTCTGGGTCGAGTAGATTTCATCGATGTTTGGTGCACGCATTGCATAGGCCCAGTCGGCAAAAAGCCGCGTTGCGGGGGTGAGCTGATAGGAGGCGCTCAGAGCGGGCGTGAAACCGTGATGTGATGTTGCCGAATAATCGTGACCAGCGGCGGGATTGTTATAACGAGGGGCGGCGTTTGGAACGCCCTCGGAGCGTACATAATCGTAGCGAACACCGGGCGTGATGATGAGCTTATCGGTGACTGTCATGCGGTCGCGGATGAAGAAGGATGTCATGTCCTGCTTGCCAGCGGGCATGATCCATGGCGCATAATAACCGTAATTATACTGTGCTTGCTTCGCATTGGCTTTATCGAACATCGTCACATCACGGACGTGATGATTATATTGCACACCGTAATTCAGACTGTGTTCAATGCTGGCCAGTTCGAAATTGGAGGTGTTCTCTGCTTCGAGGTGAAAATCCGAATATTTTGCATCGTTTTCGGTGCCTCCCAGTGATCCAGTGCCATTCACGCCCGGAAAGCGTTCGGCATGCATATCGGTTGAGGAATAGCTTGCCATCATGCGCGTGTTCACCAAATCGCTGTCGCCGTCATAGGTGTGTTCGACAACCGATGTGAAATCCTTCAGTTCGCGCCAGGCGAGAAGCCTTTGAATGGCGGCTTTATATGCGGGCGTACCCGGCACCAGCGCATTGTTGCTTGGCTCAAACTGCCCGCGAATGGCGGCAAGCGGTCCCCAGTTGGCACTTTCACCATAAAGGACGGAAGCTTTAACTGCGTGACCACCATATTCGCCACTCAGCTTGCCGGAGAAAGACGTCAGCTCAGAATTGGAGTAATTGTAGATGTCTCCGCCGCCGATCCGCATATTGTCACCCTTGCGCCAGGTCAGGCTGGCTATGCCGTCGAAATCAATTGCAGTGCCGAGATTGGAGCGGCCATAGATGGCTCCGGTTTCCAGAAATTGCTTGTTCGCCGTCTGATAGGCAGTCTTGCCCCAAATGCCCCAGCTTTCGCCATCGCGCAGCATGTCGGCTGCATCCTTGCTTTCCAGCTTTATGGTGCCGCCAAAGCCACCATTGCCGTAACGAACGGTCGTTGCCCCTTTTTCTATTTCGATGCGTTTGAGAAGTTCGGGTTCGACAAAAATTGTACCCTGATCGTATTTCTCGAAGTTCTTAGGGGCGCCATCGAGCAAAATGCGAACATCTGTCTGGCGTGAAAAGCCGCGGATGGCAATCGACTGGCCTTCGGTGCGCACGCCGCCCAGCATGGAGACGCCGGGTGTTCTTTTGACGAGTTCCGGAATTGTCGAGGCTTGAGCCTGTTCGAGCTGTTCCGATGTGATTTGCGATACTCGCGGATCAAGTTCGGCAAAATTCACGCCGGTGATATGCGAAATGCTGATTGTATCAAGTTGCAGCGAGCCGTCATCGGTCGGCACTGGCGCATTGTTTGCTTCCGCCGGGCGCTCCAGCCGAACGGTTTTTTCGCTGGTAAACCGGTATCGAATGCCGGTATTGCGGAGTATCGTTGAAAGCGCTTCAGCGAGCGTCATCGTTCCGTGCACACCCGGTGTATTCAGTCCCGTTGTCACAGATGCATCAAATGCAATTTGCAAGCCTGTCTGAACAGCAAGGCGGTTGAGGCCTGTTGCAAGCGACCCTGCCGCAACATTCACGGTGACGGGTTGGGTTGCCGCTTGGGCCATAGCTGGTGCTGCAAAAAATGGGCTTAAAACAGTGCCGCTTAAAAGCAGCGAAGCAAAAAGAGGCCGCATATAGGCGGTAAGAATGCGTGAGGAGGGGCTTTTCATGTCGTGTCCAGTCTCAACGTTCAAGGCGTTGAAAATTTCGGTGTTGAAGCATCCGCGCATGTTGCGCGCATTGCCTTTCATGGACTGGACGAATGAAAACCGGCTTATGGGACATTCAATTGAAAATTAATTATGCAGGACTGTCAGCAGCGCCCCGATATGCGTGGCTTTCAGATCAAACACCTTGATAAAATCATCAAGCGCGGTGGACGGTGAAGACAGATCGAAAGTGCCAGTAATGCGGCGTTGCGCAAGATCATTGCTTGCAATCATGATCCGGCCGGGAAGATGTCGTGCAATATCTTCGACCACGTGCGAAAGCGGCTGGTCTTCAAAAATGAGCCGCCCATTGCGCCATGAGGCTGCGAATTCAGGATCAATCGCCGTGACCTGTCCGATGCCTGTTGCACTGTCGTAAAAAACGCTGTGGCCTTGTTCGAGACGCAAGGTGTCACGCGGGGTGGGTGCTGGGCCTGAAGCGCTGCTCTTGACCTCAACGGCGTGCTCCGTGACGACCACGTCTGCACCGCGCTCTTTCAGCTTCACATCGAATTCAGTGCCAAGAGCTGTAATATTGCCCTTGGCAGCGCTCACCGTGAAAGGGCGCTGCGTGTCCTTGGCAACGATGAAATAGGCTTCCCCGCGCAGGAGATGAACGTGACGGCCTTTGTTTGTGATGTCAAAAGAGATGGCCGAACTTGAATTGAGCTGAACGGTCGATCCATCGGCGAGTTTTATCACGGGCATTTCGCTGCTTGCAGACATCGCGTCTGCGCGCAGGCGCATGGGGCCATCAAAAGCGATGAAAGCTGCTGCGAAAGCAACAAAAACCAGCATTGACGCCACTGTCGCGCGCACCGGAAAACGCGGTCTTCTGGCAGCTGTTTTGGCGAAATCGATATCCTGCAACAGCAGTAAACGCGTATCGCTGAAAACACGTGAGGCTTTTTTGAAGGCCAGCTCATGCCGGCTATCGCTTGCGCGCCAGCGTGCGCATGCCTCCGCCAGCGCCATATCCTTCGGCGATGCCTGAAGCTGCATCAGCCAATCGACGGCCTGCTCTTGAATCAGGCGTTGTGCCTTGTCTGGTTTTGACGTGGATGAGCGCATCATCCCTGATCCAGTTCATCAAGCCGACAGAGGCAGTGAATCAGCGCCTTGCGAAGGTGGCGGTCCACCATATTGCGCGTGATTCCAAAGCGGCTGGCAATTTCATCTGACGGCAGATTGCCAATGCGATGGGCAATGAAAACGCGGCGCTGGCGAAGAGGAAGTTCCATAATCGCATGACGCAGGCAGTTGAGCCGTCGCGGCATGTCAAGGGCGATGTCAGGATTGGCGTCTTTGCTGGCGATATACGCGGCTTCTTCTTGCGTGCCGGAAAAGAGCTTGGCTTCAAAACGCTCGCGGCGAAACCGGTCAAGGCCCAGATTAATAGCCGCACGCGTTAAAAATGCGTGGAGAGATGACTTGCCTTCAAGGTCGGTCCGGCGATCTTTCAGCCTCACATAAAGATCATGGACAATGTCGTTGGCATTTGAGGATACGTGCCCGCGTCGACGGACTGCGCGACACAGCTCGTCATAATAATCAGTAATGGCAACATCAATCTCTGCCATATCGCGCAGCGGAAAAGCCGCGGGCAGATTAGATTTCTCTGACTGGTTCAAGGCGGGCACCGGATTTGTATGGCCGCATTATAAGGATGTGCTCAATTAAATGCAATTATATATGAACAATTTACTCATCTTATGAGTGCGCCGTCATATCACGTGGTTTTCGGCGGCGGGTAATTTTACTCTTGTATTTTCAATTATACATCTGTATTCAGGAGTCGAGTTCGCTACAGGGATGAAGGCAGAGGAGCCTTCCCGAGTGATCTTTCAAGCAGTCAGGCGGGAGGAAGTTTCGTCTGATTTCCAAGGGAGGACTTTATGAAAAAGCTTGCTTTGCTGGCAGCCGTTGCTGCCTTTTCGCTGCCCGTCTCGGTTATGGCGCAGGACGCGCCCGGCACTGTCAAAAAGGACAGTTATCGTTTTGTCATCGTTCCAAAGGTCGTTCATCCTTGGTTTGACAAGGTGAATGAAGGTGCACAGCAGGCCGCTGCTGCACTCAAGGCGCAGACCGGCGCCAATGTTGAAATCGTCTACTCCGCACCACAGAGCGCAGACGTTGTTCAACAGAACCAGATTATCGACAGCGCGCTGGCCACCCGTCCTGACGGCCTCGCACTCGATTTGCTTGATCCATCGGGCAACCGTGCATCGCTTGAAGAAGCGCAGAGCCAGAAAGTGCCGCTGGTGCTGTTCGACTCCGTGCCGCCGGAAGGCATGAGCATTACCCATATCGGTTCAGATTTCTGCGAGCAGGCCAAGATTGCTGCGCGTCGTCTGGTTGAAGTGCTGGGTGGTGAAGGCGAAGTTGCAATCATGATGGGCGTGCCAACTGCACCGAACCATTCGATCCGTGCGGAATGTCACCGTGAAGTGTTCAAGGAACATCCGGGTATCAAGGTCGTTGCTGAAGGCATCGACAATGACAGCATCGAAATCGCGCAGCAGCAGGCGGCCGCCATTATGCAGGCCAATCCAAACCTGAAGGGCTGGGTTGCTTCGGATGCCGCTGGCCCGATCGGCATCGGTCAGGCCATCGTTGAAGCTGGCAAGCAGGGCAAAGTCACGCTGGTCGGCCTCGACAACCTGCCGGAAATGCTCGACATGATCCGCAATGGCGTCGCTGACAGCTCGTCCGCATCGCAGCCTGAACTTCAGGGTTACTGGTCGGTGATGACGCTATGGGCACAGGCAACCGGCGCGCCGGTTCCAGGCTATATCGACACCGGCAATGCTTTCCTCACCAAGGAAAACGTAGGCAACTGATCCGTTCCGATCTTGTTGCAGGAGCACGGGTTCTCCCGTGCTCCATTCTTTCCTGTCCTATCGGCTTTGACCGGCTGCTTGCCGGAAATGCAGCGATAGTTTTCCAAGGTGTCCATCATGGCTTATCTTGAAACAAGCGGATTAGGCCGGGACTTTCCGGGCGTAACCGCGCTGGATGGCGTTGACCTGAAAATCGAGCTGGGTCGCACGCATATTCTTGCCGGCGAAAATGGTGCTGGCAAATCCACGCTCGTAAAAATTCTGACCGGAACCGACAGCGCTTCGCGCGGTCAGGTGCTGATCGATGGTCGTGATCCTGTTACTGATCCTGCGCTTTATAAAAACGTTGCCTATGTTCCGCAGGAATTGACGCTTTTTCCGCAGATGAGCGTCGCGGAAAACCTGTTCATGCCATTCAATCGAACGGGGCATGGCGGTTTTGTTGTCAACCGCAAAGCGCTGATGATCGAGGCAAAATCCTATCTCGATCGCTTTGGTATTGAAGCGCGCCCTGACGATCTGGTTGCCAATATTTCCGTGTCTGATCAGCAGCTTTTGCAGATCGCGCGTGCCTGCACCAATGAGCAGATGAAAGTGCTGATTCTCGATGAGCCGACCTCCTCGCTGACACGTGTTGAAGTCGAGCGTGTTTTCAAGGTTATTCGCGGTCTTCTTGATCGCGATCATGCCATCGTCTTCATCAGTCATAAGATGGAAGAAGTCTTCCAGATTGGCGATGATTATACCGTTCTGCGCAATGGCACCAAGATCGAGAGCGGTCACATCAAGGACATCACCGAAGCCGATCTGATCCGCGCCATGTCTGGCCGCGACCTGTCCTTTGATGAGCATTTCCGTCCGTCAAAGCCGACCACTGAAACCATTATGGAAGTGCGTGGCCTTTCGGGATCGCGTTTTGAAGACATCAGTTTTGATCTGCGCAAAGGCGAAATTCTTGGCTTCGCCGGTCTGGTGGGCGCTGGACGCTCCGAAGTGATGCAGACGATCTTCGGCTTTCTAAAAGCTAAATCCGGCGAGGTAAAGGTCGAAGGCAAAAATTGGACACTCAATGATACCTCACGTTCGGTATCGGGCGGCATGCTCTATCTTTCGGAAGAGCGCAAACACCACGGCATTCTGCCTCTGCTTTCACTGCGCGAGAATATCGGCATTTCGATACTGGAGCTGACCAGCGGCAAGCTCGGCATTTCCGACCGTCGTGAACGCAATATCGTGCAGAAAATCATCGATGACTACGGCATCCGCACATCAGGAATGGGCAAGCGTATCTCGCAGCTTTCGGGTGGCAATCAGCAGAAAGCCATTATTGGCCGCGCCATGGCCACGCGCCCGCGTGTGCTGATCTTTGATGAGCCGACGAAGGGTATCGATATACGCACCAAGTCCGAGATTTATCGCATCATGAAAAATCTCGCTGAAGAGGGTGTCGGTGTCATCCTCGTCTCTTCGGAACTTAATGAATTACAGAAATGCGCAAGCCGTATCATCACCATGCATAACGGCCATATCACGGGTGAGTTCTCCACCACCGATACCAACAATGAAACACTCGTGGGCGCGATCTTTGGAACAGAGGTAAAAGCCGATGCAAACTAATCCTTTTTCCAATCTCATTCGTACGCCGCTGGCCGGTGTCTTTGTGGCGCTTCTGGTGATCTTTGCCCTGTCGGCAACCCTATCGCCTTACTTTCTCACGCCTTACAATCTGTCGGTTGTTGCACGTGGCCTGGCCTTTGTCGGTCTCATCACCATTGCTCAGTCGATGCTGATGGTGCTGGGCGAACTCGATCTGTCACTTGGCGTGATCGGCGGACTCTGTGGCGTGGTGTCCGGCATTCTGATGGTACGGATGGGTTTTGAGCCTTATTCGGCCATGTTGCTGGCGATCCTGCTTGGCCTTTGCCTCGGCCTGTTCAACGGCTTCCTCGTCACCTTCCTGCGCCTGCATTCGCTGGTGCTGACCATTGGTACGGCAGGCATTTTCGGCGGTGCCAATCTGGTGCTGACCCGTGGTGTTGCCATCACCGGTATTCCGCGTGATGTGCAATATCTCGGCCGTGGCGATCTGTTCGGCATTCCGGTGCCATTCATCATCATGTTTGTTGCATTGCTGATCGCGACTTTCGTGATGCTGAAAACGCCGTTCGGTCGCTACATGTATGCGATCGGCAACAATCGTGACGGCGCCCGTATGTTGGGCATTCGTGTGGATCGCGTGCGTCTGATGGTATTTGGTGCTGCTGGTGCGATTGCTGGTCTTGCCGGTGTGCTGATGGTTGCGCGTCTTGGAACTGCCCAGCCGTCGATTGGCGACAGCTGGGTGCTGGCTCCGATTGCTGCATCGGTTATCGGTGGTGTTGCCACAACGGGTGGCATCGGTAGCCCGATTGGTGCGATCTTCGGTGCAGGCATTATCGCTATTATTGAAAACATTATCGTTCTGTTCGGTGTCTCTCCTTATTGGCAGGGCATTGTTTCGGGTGCAATCGTCGTGCTGGCTATTTCGTTCGATGCCATATCGCGCCGTTATCTGCGCCGGGATGCCCACTGATCTGAACACGCGACGAGTTTTAGAAAGCTAAAGACATGAATGAACAAGTCAAAACCAAGAAGCTGATCAACGCACCGGAAAACATCATTGCAGAAATGATCGAAGGCATGGTCGGCGCGCATCCCCATATGCTGCGTGTTGAAGGTGAAACGGGGCGTGCGGTTGTGGCAGTTGATGGCCCGCGCGAAGGTAAGGTCGGCATTGTTGTCGGCGGTGGCTCAGGTCACGAACCCGCTTTTGCTGGCTATGTCGGGCGCGGCCTTGCAGATGCAGCAGCTGTTGGTAACGTATTCGCCTCCCCATCGCCTGCACATATTGCAGAAGCGGCACGCGCTGCGGATGGCGGCGCGGGCGTGCTGATGCTTTACGGCAATTACACCGGCGACGTTCTCAATTTTACGATGGCGGCGGAAGAACTCGCGCAGGACGGCATGGATGTGCGCCATGTCGCGGTTGCGGATGACGTAGCCTCGGCGCCGCTTGATCGCAAGTCGGAGCGTCGCGGTATTGCCGGTGACTTCTTCGTATTCAAGGTTGCAGGTGCTGCCGCTGATCTGGGTGAATCCCTGCCACGCGTCGAAGCGCTTGCGCAGGCCGCCAATGAGGCGACCCGTTCGATGGGCGTGGCTTTAAGCCCTTGCTCCCTGCCCCAGACAGGTAAGCCGAACTTTGCCATCGGTGACGATGAAATGGAAATCGGCATGGGCCTGCATGGTGAGCCGGGCATTCGTCGTCAGAAGCTTGCGCCTGCTGATGAAGTGGCCGACGAGCTAATGGCCTCGGTTGTCGAAGAACTGGAACTCAAGGCTGGTGATCGTGTTGCGGTTCTTGTCAATGGACTTGGTGCAACCACGCATATCGAGCTTTATCTCATTTTCCGCCGCGTCAAACAGATTCTGGACGGTAAAGAAATTCAAATCCATGCCTCATGGGTTGGCGAATATGCAACGTCGCTCGAAATGGCCGGTGCATCTGTCACGCTGATGAAGCTTGATGACACCTTGCAGACGCTGCTTGATCATCCATGCCATACACCTGCCTTGACGGTTGGCGCTGTGCAGGCAGGTGATCGTGAACCGGCCTCGCACCGCAAGGCTCAACGCAGTGCAGACCACAAGGAAGTGGCTTCTGAAGCGCCGCGCAAGCTCATCACCGAGGGTGATGTGACACCTGCACTTTTCAAGGCGATGATGATGAATGTCGGCAATCAGATCATTGCCGAGAAGAACTGGCTTTCGGAACTCGACGGCGTGATTGGCGATGGCGATCACGGCATTACCATGGAAATCGGCTGGAAGGCTGTGCAACATGCGCTTGAAGACGAACAGGACGATGAGACGATTGAAGCCATCTGCAAGCGCATGGCCAAGGCGTTTCTGGATGCGGTTGGCGCATCGTCAGGTCCGCTTTATGCAACGGCATTCCTGCGTGCAGGTACGGCTGTCAGCAATCGTCTCAACCTTGATGGAACCGGCATTGCTGAATGGCTTGCAGCCGCGTCGCAAGGCATCCAGGATCGGGGTCGCGCGGCACCAGGTGACAAGACGATGATCGATGCCTGGGTTCCAGCGGTTGAGGCGGCAAGCGAGGCTGCGAAGGCTGGCAAATCCACGCTCGACGTGCTGATTGCGGCACGCGATGGTGCGGAAGTGGGCATGAAGGCAACAGCTGCAATGGAATCGCGTCGTGGTCGTTCAGCCAAGCTTGGCGAACGCTCCATCGGTCATATCGATCCGGGTGCAGCATCCACATTCGTAACTCTGCGCGCTATGGCAGAAGCGTTGCAGCATAACGCCTAAAGGTCAGCGCCTCATCTGTTGGATAAAGCGGATGAGGTGCTTTCAATATTTTTCAGATATCACTGTTCCTGTGTGTAAAACGCTCTGATTGTATATGAGCGGCTTGCCATAGAGCCTATTTTCCTTGTGTCTGGGCATCTTTGATAAAGCATGATGGAGTCGATTCGTCGCTGGATTTTCTGGCGGTTCGAATGAGGCCCTCTTTGTTTCATTGCAGGGGTTTTAGACATGACTCTCAATTTGATCCATTTTCCGAATTTCAGAAAGACCTTCTTCGGAGCCACATTTCAAAAAGATGTGCTGGCATTAATGGGGCGCATACGTGACGAAATTGGCTGTCGCCACATCATGCATGCTTACCGGCACCGTGTGCGTGATAGTGCCAAAAGCTTTGCATCTGATCTGACTGTTGTAACGTCTGCGCCAACCGGGTGGGTCGCTAGATATGCCAAAAACAATTATTTCAGGATCGACCCGCTTTTTCAGGAGGACGCGCCCTATTTTCGCTCAGATGTGAGCGGGCTTGTTCACGATCTTAAGCGTGATGTGCAGACAAGCAAGGCGGTTGCAGAAATGTTTCGCGATGCAGACAAGTATGGCTTGGGCAATGTCCATATAGCTGTATCAGCCCGCTCGCAAAAAGGGATCTGCGGTTGTTCGCAGTTCAGTTTCTGGGTCGACGATCTCGCAGATTGTGATGCGTTTATTGCTGAATTGCGCCCACGTTTGCTGAGTCTGGCAGGTAAACTTCACAACAAGCTTTGCGGTGGCAGCGCATTGAACGCGTCGGTTGCGCTTCTCACACAACGCGAACTTGATTGCCTGCGCTGGGCTGCCAATGGCAAAACCGACGGCGAGATTGCCGAAATCCTCAGCATCGCGCGCTGGACGGTCGTGACCTATCTTCAGAATGCAAAAATAAAGCTCAATTGCTCAAACCGTACGTCAGCGGTCGCAACGGCGCTTGCACTTGGCATCATTGATATGCCCGACGTGCAGCATTTGTTCAGCCAGTAATCTCAAGAATAAGTTGTATGGAGTGAAATGCGCTCTAAGCGGATTTCGGAAGTGAAAGCTTTGCGTCGTCAATCGCATGGGCAAGTCTTGCTGTGTTCTGGGCCGGGTCTTCAGCAGGGTTATCGAAAACGATATGGTTGAGTTCGACGTTTGCCGTTTTGCCGGACAATGTCAGACGAAAATAGGCGTAAACGCCTTTGTTGCGGAATTCCATATCTAGCGTTACCGATGGAGTGCTGAACCAGTCGCAAACAAAATCACCGCCATGACCGAGACCAAGTGTTCCAGGATAGAAGTAAAGTTCGGTTGCTGAATTCACCACATCGGCAATGTTGGCGAAAAGTTCGCAACGGATGAAGGCGATAAAATCCGCCGGATCTACCAGACGTAAATCAGCCACGACTTCCCGAATACTGCGCGCAATGATGGCTTCGCGTTCATTGGAAAACTGCATGCTTTTCATCGTGACACCACCAGTCCGCATGGACAAAGATGTATTATATTAGCGCATAATAAATTCATTGGAAAACCGGTTAATGTATTGAATGACGCGTATTGATAACACGGATAAGTTCCGCAACAGCTTTGTAAAATTCCGGTGCAATCATTTGATCGACGTTGACTTGCTTGTAAAGGGCGCGAGCCAATTGTACATCTTCAAAAACTGGAACTGAATTTGTCGCCGCAATTTCTCTAATTTTCAACGCGATCAAGTCTTGCCCTTTTGCCACAACAATCGGTGCTGCATCTTCATTGGCACGATAACGCAATGCGACAGAAAAATGGGTTGGATTTGCGACAATCAGTGTTGCTGTTGGAACCGCACTGATCATACGACGACGGGCACGGTCGCGGCCCAGCGAGCGAAGGCGTGCTTTGACCAGCGGATCGCCTTCGGACTGCTTGAGCTCGTCTTTGATTTCCTGCTTGGTCATACGCAATTCCTGTTTCCAGTGAATCCGTGACCATGCCAGATCAAATGCGGCAATGGCTGTAATTGCCACAACATTTGCAACCAGCAATCGTACCAGATTTTCGCGCAGGAACTCGGGGAGACTGCTGGGGTCTGCTGCAACAGCTTGCGTGAAAAGATCATTTCCTTTGAAAAACACAAAAAAGACGATGATGCTCGCAGCACTGAACTTTGCCAAAGATTTTAGAAACTCGACCTGACCCGAACGCCCGAAAATGCGCTGCCAGCCCTTGATCACAGATATGCGCGAGGATTGTGGGCGAATGCGTTCGCCAACGATGCGCGGCGCATTTTGAAAGGCTGACGCTGCAATGCCGGACAGCGGAATGATGATAAAAATCGGAACCAACGCCAGGCCGATCGCCAACGCAAGAACGCTAAAAAGCTGGCTCGCATCTTCCGCGCTGTTCAGCAGCCAGTCTTCAGGACGGTCGATCAGTTCGCGTAAAAACATGGTGAGTTTGGTTGTGGCGGGGGCTGCGATAAAGACTGCGATGATCAGAAAAGATGCGACACCGGCAAGAGCCGGCATTTCGCGTGAAAAAGGCATATTGCCCTTATCGAGTGCGTCGCGGATCTTCTTCTCGGTGGCTTCTTCGGTTTTGCTCTCTTTGTCGGTATCGTCTGACATGCGTCACAAACCTTAGGCTCTGGGCCTAAACTGTCGTTTCATCGGGATCGAGCGTGATGATTCCCCGCTCAGACAGGTCAATTGCAATACGTGCAATTGCGCGGCGCGCATCTGCAATGTTCTGGCTTGTGATATTGCCCTGTTCTGCGGTGAGTTCGCTTTCGACCATTCGGCGACCGCGTGCCGACAGCGAGGATAGGATGGTTTCCTGTAGAGCTGCATCTGCGCCGCGAAGCGCCGTTGCGATTTGTTCAGTCTGGACCTCATCGAACAGAAGCAGACGCGCCCGCTGCGAGAGCCGCTCGATATTATCAAAATTGAAGAGCTTTGCCTTGATTCGGGAAATATCGTCGTGGCTCAGGTCTTTCAGGCTCGCCATAAGCTCTTCCATCTCCTGACGGTCGAGCTGGTTGAAGATATTGGCGATCTGGCTGTGATGGGCCTTGACCGGGCCTGCTTCATTGCGCCCAAGTAGATCGCGCATGAGCACATCTTCCAGAAGCTCGGAAGCGGCCGGAGCAACATTACCGATGTGAAGTGAGCGCTGCACCACTGCACCGCGCAATTGTGGGGGCAAACCTACAAAAATGCGGGCAGCCATATCGGATGGCAGCTTGGAAACAATATAGGCGATGATCTGCGGATGCTGATCTGCGAGATATTCCTGCAAGCTCTCGACGGGCAGGCGGGCAAGCTGTACCCAGACAGATTCCTGCACGAGCTGCGGCTGCACGCGCTCTTCAAAAACAGCATCTGCCTCATCCTGTGGCAGCGTTTCACGCAGCAATCCTTCAAAGCGTTGCGCTGCTTCTGAAACAGGTGCGCCTTCGGCGAAGGAATCTTCGAATTGCTTTACCAGAAGCTCAAAATCTGCCGGTGCAATCGGTTCGAGCGTTCGCGCGTGACCGGCCAGTTTGCGCAAGTCGTCCGCGTTGAAATGCTTGAGAAGGCGTGATGCAGATGGCCGGCCAATGGCGACAAGGATCGCGGCAGCCTTCTGTGGACCGGAAAGTGTTTTGAGTACTTCGCTCGCGCTACCGTCGGAAAGCTTTTGCTGTGCATTGTCGGCCATGGTCGATCCGTTACTTACCGATGATTTCGGTCAGGCTGACACCGAAGCGTGAGGAATCGTCTTCAAGAACAATCACTTCACCGCGCGCGATTATGCGCCCGTTGACGACGATGTCGACCGGATCCCCGATCTGTTTATCAAGTGTAATGACTGCGCCGCGTCCCAATTTCATAAGGTTGGCAACCGGCATGGTCGTGCCTCCCAAAACCACTTGAACATCAACCGGAATACCCATGATAAGTTCAAGGTTTGGTTTTGCGTTACCCGATTTGGCAACACGTGGCCTCTCTTCACGCAGCTCTTCAATGGCGTCATCCAATTCCTGCTGCATTTTTTGATCCTTGTTCTGACTGCTCATGCTTGGCCTGCAATTTCTACTGTGGCTTTTTTGACGGCACGGCGCACAAAGACGGGTAAGGCCTTCTTTTCCTTAGGCGTAGGTTCGAAGGTATGCTTGAGCGCTTTATTCTCTGTGCGACTGGAAATCTCAGCCACATTGCGCGCCTGTCGCATATCGCGGGTCAGGGCCTTGCGCAGGCGGTTGAGTTCTTCAATAGCCTCATCCATTTCACGGCGTACACGTGTCGTTTCAGCAAGCCGCGCTTCAAGCCGCATTGTGTCATCGGAAAGATCGGTTCGCTGGGCTTGAAGCGATTTTGCCACACGTTCCAATCCATTGGATGCCGCAGCAACACGAAGGGTAAGCATCTTTCCGAGCTTGATCGTCTCGTTTGCCTTGCGGCCAACGACAATCAGAGTGACAAGCGAAGCGAGAGCCATCAGCGTGGAAAGAATATTAGCCAGCAACAAGCTCATCAATGAGATCCTCTTCTTGATTGACCGGATCGCCAACCTTGACTGTAAAATGAATTCCGGACTTGCCGAGGCTGCACTTGAACAGCTGTTGGTCTTCGGCACGCAGACGAACCTGCTCCATGGCATCAGCGGGAAGTTGCAGTATCTCACCGACTTCGAGCTTTGAAAGCGCATCCAGCGTCATGCTGCCTTGCTGAATGAAGGCTTCAAGCTCAATGCGCGCTCGGCTGACTTCATTGCGCAGCTTCTTTGTCCATGCAGGATCAGCCTGATTGACCGGACGCCGCAAAAATGCTGCAACCGCATCCTGCATAGGCTTATGGCTGTTGCGCGGCAGCAGAAGGTGTAAAGTGCCGGTTTTGCCTGCAGCAGCAACGTTGATGCGGCAGCTAAAAAGGCGGGATTGCTCGAAGTCCTCGCGGTTGAAATCTACCGTATCCTGACTTTCTCTGGCCACGAAAAGCGCGTTTGCATTGTGCGTGAAAACCTGGCTCAGCGAAGCCGCAAGATGCGCAATGGCAAGGCTGGACACTTTGCGCTCCATCATGCCAAAGGGGCGTTCCAGATCCGCGCTTCCGAGATTGCCTTGCGCGCCAAACATGGATTCGATGACGGCAAACACAAAAGTGGCGTCAGCGGTCACGTAAAGCGAACAGCCCCAGCTGTCGGCTTTCAGCGGCGCTATGATTGCAGCCTGGTTAAGAATCCTGCTCAGGTTGTCTTCATCTGTGGCGATTACAGGCCCCACCTCTGCATCAAAGGCAGCTGCTGAGCCGTCTGCAAGACGCGTACAAAGATGCAGGGAGGCATCCTTGAAGACATGCGCAAGTGATTTGAGATCGTCGCTTGAAAGACCTGCTGCTCGCAGCAAATTTTCAGCAAGGACGTCATTTTTGCGGTTCTGATCTGAGACGCTCATGTCATGCCGCCTGTTGGAGCGGTGCGTTCGACATGGTTTCCTGCTCAACAATGTCGATGCTTGGGCGCTCATATGCGGAAATCGTCTTACGACCATATTCCAGCGCAATCTGCGGCAGCGAACCATTCATGTAGGCCAGCAGCGTTTGCTTGACGACTGTATAAAGGCGGTTGTTCTTTTCACGGGTTGATTTGATCTTTGTGGCAATCGGTCCAAAAACGCCGTAAGAAAAAAAGATACCGGCAAATGTGCCCACAAGCGCTGCACCGATAAGGTGGCCGAGAACTTCTGGTGACTGATTAAGCGCCCCCATGGCCTTGATGACACCGAGAACCGCCGCAACGATGCCAAGTGCGGGTAAGGCTTCGGAGATGCTGACCATTGCTTGATAAGGCTTGAGCTTGTCGCGCGAGATCGTATGGATTTCTTCATCCATCAGCGCTTCAATTTCATGGGACCGAACATTGCCTACAATGATCAGGCGGCAATAATCGCAGATGAAGTGCATAAGGTCCTCATTTTTCATAATGCTTGGGAAAGCTTGAAAAATTGGAGATTCCTTCGGATTGTCGATATGGATTTCCACTTCATTGCGCGATTTTGCGCGCAACTCGCGCATCAGGCTGTAAAGCACACCGAGAACATCAAGATAGTCGCGCTGTTTCGGCACCTTGTTGGTGAAGGCTTCCATACAGGCACGTCCGGTATCCTTCACCAGCGAAAATGGGTTGGCAATGAAAAATGTACCTAGTGCCGAGCCGAGGATGATGACGAATTCCCATGGCTGAATGAGCACGCCGACATGACCGCCCATAGCGATGAAGCCACCAAGCATGCAACCCAGTGTGATGGCAAGGCCGATGAGAATACCCAAAGCTGAAAACCCCACAGATACAATTTCTTTGATTGCACCTTAAGAGGTTCGCCTTGCGCGAAGCTTGCCGTTGGGTTCTGAGCGCAATCAGCTTCGGACAAGCTTGACCTTTCATAAAGAGGCAAATGCTAGCAGAGGGTCATTGCGGAAATGGTCGATACGATGACAAGCTATCGCCTGATCGCGTCGGATATGACACGATCATTGCAGCGTGTGTCGAAGGAACCTTTGGTGGAGCGGGAAACCGCTTATTACAAAGAAAATATAGGCACCGTGAAATCCATTGATGATTTCATGGCCGATACCCGGCTTTTCAATTATGCGATGAAAGCTTATGGCCTTGAAGACATGGCTTATGCCAAGGCTTTCGTTCGCAAGATTCTCACTGAAGGCGTTGTCAGTGATGATGCTATGGCGAACAAGCTGACAGACAAACGTTATAAAGAATTCGCGACCACCTTCGATTTTGCGGCCAAAGGCGATAAGGCGACCGACACGCGTGCAGCACAGCAGGGCGTGATTGATAAATATATGCGCCAGACGTTGGAGACCGAAGCAGGCAGCCAAAATGAGGGCGTCCGTCTGGCGCTTTATTTCCAGCGTAAGGCCCCCAATATTTCCAATGCTTATGAAATCCTTGGCGACAAAGCCTTGTTGTCAATGGTTCAGGCGACTTTTGGCTGGCCGTCAACCATGTCCAATGCCGACATCGACAAACAGGCAAAGATGATCGCCGACCGCATCGATTTCGATAAAATGTCTGATCCTGATTATGTCTCGAAGTTCATTTCCCGTTTTACGGCCATGTATGAGATGAACAATCCTACAGCGAGTTCGCCTGCATCTATTGCATCGCTGCTGTTGGGTGGCACCTCATCGGTTGGCATTTCGATGAATATTCTAAGTACCCTGCAAAGTTTTAAGCTGGGCGGACGCTAGAAGATGCAGAACAATTCGATCTATGTTGGTCTTTCTTCCCTTGTCACACTTGAACGGCGGATGGATGCGATTGCGCATAATGTTGCCAATGTTTCAACTGTTGGCTTTCGGGGTGAAGGCACAAAGTTTGAGTCCATTGTTTCTGACAAGGCCAGCAATGGGGTTAGTTTTGCAAGTGCCGGCAAAAGCTATATCCGCACCGAAGCCGGCCCGCTGATCAAGACCGATAATCCGCTTGATGTCGCGGTCAAAGGTGATGTGTGGATGGCTGTTTCTACGCCGCAGGGACAGGTCTATACACGCGACGGCCGTATGAAGATGATGATGACGGGCGACCTTGTTTCGGTCATGGGTAACGCTGTTCTTGATGCAGGTGGGGCACCCATCGTGCTTGATCCGAATGGTGGGGCACCGAAGATTTCAAGTGATGGGGCTATCTATCAAAATGGTGCGCAAATTGGCGCTATCGGTCTTTATTCCATTCCAGAAGATGCTGAGCTGAAATATGCTGGTAATTCCGGTGTGGTTTCAAATAAGCCCGCTGTTCCCATTGTAGACAATAACAATGTGGGCCTCGTGCAGGGCATGATAGAAGGCTCCAATGTCGACGCCATGACGGAGATGACGCGGCTTATCAGCGTCAGCCGGGCCTTTGAGCAGGTCAATAATCTGCTGACCCAGCAGGAAAGCACGGTCGCTGAGGCTATTCGAACGCTGGGCTCTAAAAACGGATGATAGCCGATCTTCCGCTCGCACGACTTGCCGCTTTTGTTCGCCAGCAGGCAGTTGCACCCAGACCGCTTACAGGCCTCGGCGGTACGGTCAGTGATGTGTCGCGTTCAGCGATTGCGGTTCGTGGATTATCACGCAATGCGCGCTTGGGCGATGTGGTAGCGATCCGCGCGGGAGGTGGTCAAAGTCTTGGAGAGATTATTCGTGTCGCTGACCGGCAGGTACTGGTAAAGCCTTTTGATGACAGGATGATACCCGCGCTGGGGGCTGCGGTTTTTGAGGAAGGGCCTCTGGAAATCTCTCCTGCGGCTGAGTGGCGTGGTCGTGTGATCAATGCGCTTGGCAATGCGGTCGATGGAAAAGGTGTTGTTCAGCCCGGAACACGCCCGATGGCGTGTGAAAACCTGGCTCCGGCGGCTTTGCGACGCACACGCGTGGATCGTGGTTTACGGACGGGCGTGAATGTCATCGATATTTTCACCCCGCTTTGTTTTGGTCAGCGCATCGGTATTTTTGCAGGGTCAGGCGTTGGAAAATCTACGCTGCTTGCCATGATGACACGGGCGGCCGATTTCGACACAGTGGTTCTCGCATTGACTGGTGAGCGCGGTCGTGAAGTGCGCGAGATGCTTGAAGAAACTATGGCAGGTTATCTCAACAAAACGGTAACGGTTGTCTCAACGGGCGATGAAAGTCCGATGATGCGCCGTTTGGCGCCCAACACGGCGACGGCAATCGCCGAATATTTTCGCGATCTCGGTCAGAATGTTCTGCTGATCGTTGATTCCGTTACACGCTTTGCCCATGCAGCGCGCGAAGTGGCAATCGCTGCCGAAGAACCGCCGGTTTCGCGCGGCTATCCGCCGAGTGTGTTCAGCCAGTTGCCACGCTTGCTCGAACGCGCTGGTCCGGGGTTGAGCGACGCAGGCGGCAGTATTACCGGAATTTATTCAGTGCTGGTTGACGGCGACGATCATAATGATCCGGTGTCAGATACGATTAGAGGCACGCTTGACGGCCATATTGTTCTGGATCGCGCGATTGCCGCGCAGGGGCGTTTTCCAGCGGTTGATATTCCAGGCTCCGTATCGCGTCTTGCAAAGCATAACTGGTCTGCCGACCAGCGCAAACTGGCCGGACAATTGCGCGCAATGATCGCACGATTTGAGGAAACGCGCGATTTGCGCGCAATCGGAGCCTATCAGAAGGGGCATGATGGATTGCTTGATCAGGCTGTTGATCTGGTGCCCCGTGTCTATGAAGCGCTGCAGCAATCGCCCGAAACAAGCGTCTCTGACGATCCTTATTCAGACCTTGCCGCAGCTTTGCGCGCAGATAAACAGGCATAATGTATCATGATAGGATCTCGTAAAAGCAAGGAAGAAGCAGTGCTGGCCGATCTCGCAGCAGAGGTGGAGGCTGCTGTTGTTCAGCAAAGCGGAAAGAAGTCGCAAAGCCCTGTGGATCGCTATCTTAAGTTCGGTGCGATCACGCTTGCTGCGATCTGCGCGATGCTTCCCTTTGTGACTTACTTGCAGCGTGTTGATCTTGGGCTTGAAAAAAAGTCGGAAAGCAAGATCCTTGATCCGCTTGATCGCACGGACCAGAAGACCGTGCGTCGCTTTCCGTCGTTTCGGCCCAGTGAAGAAGTGGCACCGAATGCAGGTGTGGATAACACCATGACCGGGTCTGTCATGTCCAATGGCAAAGGCTTGCCCGGAACCAGCAATGGCCAGGGCGGGGACGGTGGCAGCGAGGGACAAAAGCTTCCAAAGCCTGTTTTTGCCCTACGCGAAGTCGTTGGCGGCATGGCCATGATTGAAGACGCATCTGGTTATTGGTTTGTGGAAAAAGGCTCGCTTTTGCCCGATGGCAGCCATCTTGTCTCGATCCGGCGTCAGCAGGGATCCGGTCTCTGGCAGCTTTCGACATCTAGTGGCGGCGTGATTGAGTTGCGTAAATAAGGGAATAGTTCTTCAACCTTACCCCGCGCAAGCTTGACGCAAGTTCCGACCTTTAAGTTAATCAAAGGTAAAGGCGGGAAACTCCATGAGCTCCATTCATCTGTTTGATCTGGCGACGAGGCAGGCACAGTGGTTGTCAGTAAGACAGGCGACTGTTGCAGGCAATGTCGCGAATGCAAACACACCGGATTTCAGGGCACGGGATGTTCAGCCCTTCGCAGATGTGTTGAGCAAAACGCAGCTCACCATGGCCGCCACCGATGCGCAGCATCTGGAAGTGGATGCCAGTGGCATTGCCGGTGCGCGTCTGCGTCCTGAAGACATTACCGAGCAAACCCATTCGGGAAACACTGTTGATGTTGAGCAGGAAATGATGAAGGCTGGTGAAATTGCGCGCGATTATTCGCTCAATACAAGCATCGTCAAAGCGTTTCACCGCATGATGCTCTCGGTTGCGAAAGGGTAATTGATGTCTTCCGATGCTTTGCAGAACACATTGAAAATCGCGGCTTCTGGCCTCTCGGCACAGTCCACACGCCTGCGCATTGTTTCGGAAAACATCGCCAATGCGCAGTCCACGGCCAAGACTGCCGATGCCGACCCGTATCGCCGCAAAACCGTTTCCTTTCGCACTGAAGTCGAACAGGCAACGGGTGCTGCGCAGGTGCGTGTTGCGGAAATCGGAAATGATATATCGCCCTTTATCGAACAATATGATCCGAGCCATCCGGCAGCGGATGCACGGGGCTATGTTCAATATCCAAACGTCAACATGGTCGTTGAAATGGCGGATATGCGCGAAGCAAACCGTTCGTATGAAGCCAATCTCCAAGTGGTCAAGCAGGCACGTGAGTTGATCTCGATGACCATTGATCTGATGAGGAACACATAATGTATGACTCCATCATGAGTATTTCGGCGCGCAATGCTCTTTCGCGCCTCTCCGAGACGGTTGCTGAGACCAATGTGGGTGCCACAAGGGCGCCGCAGGCGGTTCCAAGTGCGTCCGTGACCTCTTTTGGCGAAATACTTTCTCAGATGACGGGTTCTGTCGGCCAGAAATTGCAGGCCGCAGAAGCAACATCAATTCAGGGTATCAAGGGTGATGCACCGATACGTGATGTGGTGAGTTCCGTTATGGAAGCGGAACAGTCGCTGCAAACCGCCATCGCCATCCGTGACAAGATCGTGCAGGCCTATCTCGAAATCAGCCGTATGCCGGTTTGAATTCAACTCGAAGATACCTCTTTGTTTTTCGCATTGCCCACCGCAAAGCCGCTACGCACTTTTGCTGGTAATGCTCTAAGGACGCGCTATGAAAGCCCTGACGATCGCCGCAACTGGTATGAATGCCCAGCAGCTTAATCTTGAAGTGATTGCGAACAATATCGCCAATATCAATACGACGGGCTTTAAGCGTGCGCGCGCAGAGTTTTCCGATCTGCTCTATCAGGCAGAGCGTACCGCAGGTGTTCCCAATCAGGCCAATCAGTCTGTCGTGCCGGAAGGTGCACTGGTCGGTTTGGGTGTTCAGACAGCAGCAGTGCGCAATCTGCATGTTCAGGGCGGCTTCAATCAGACAGGCAATGATCTTGATCTGGCGTTAACCGGCAAAGGTTGGTTTCAGATACAAAGCCCGACCGGGGAGACGCTTTATACTCGCGCCGGTGCATTCAACACCAATGCGGATGGCCAGCTTGTGACCTTGGATGGAAATCTGGTTCAGCCAAACATTTCTATTCCGGCCAACACGATCGAAGTGGTGGTGAATGATTCCGGCGAAGTTTTTGCCAAGGTTCAAGGAAATGCCGGCATCGAAGTGGGCCCAGCACTTGGACGTATCGCGCTTGCGACCTTTACCAACGATGCAGGCCTTGAGCCACTTGGTGGCAATCTTTACCGGGAGACAGAAGCATCTGGTGGCCCGATTGCGGGAAGTCCCGGCGATCCGGGTTTTGGTACGGTCAAACAGGGCTATCTTGAAGCATCCAATGTCGACCCGGTGAAGGAAATTACCGATCTCATTTCCGCACAGCGCGCTTATGAGATGAATTCAAAGGTCATTCAGGCTGCGGACGAAATGGCAGCAACTGTTTCCAAGAACATGCGCTGACGGTGAGGGCTATGATGAAGTGCCTCAAACGGGCTTTTCTGAAATCAAGTGCACTAATCGCCACGAGTTTTCTGGTATTGAGTGTACCGGCTGCACAGGCCGCAGAGCGCATGACTTTTGTCGTGCCCTCCGTCACTGTTTATCCCGGCCAGATCTTGAACAACATTTCGCTGGTTGAAAAACAATTCTACATCAGTCCACCAGCCGCAAAGCAATATGTGCTTTCACCAGCACAGGTCACGGGCAAGGTTGCACGCCGAACCCTGATTTCAGGAAAGCCGATCTTGGTGACGGCCCTTTCGGAACCCTCAATGGTCACGCGTGGTGAGCCTGCACTTATGATTTTTACTTCCGGCCCGTTGACGATCACGGCGGCTGGTACGCCACTTGAATCAGGTGCTGTTGGTGATTTCATCCGAATTCGCAATGTCGATAGCGGGCTTATCGTTTCCGGTACTGTGTTGGCAGACGGCCGTATTCAGGTGGGGATGCAGTGATCAAAACATGCGCCGCCCTTATCGCCTGTCTTGCTTTGGTGCTCACGCCAATGGCAGGCCTTGCGGATGAATCATCAAAGAACGCAACCGAGTTTCGCTCGGCTGTTGAAGCCGATGCGGACTGGCTTGGTGCGGGAGGTGATCCGTCCAAAATGGCCTATGCCGAGCTTGGTCGTGGCAGTGCGGTTGCGCGTCTCAAAGACATTGCTACAATTCAAGGCGTGCGTGAAAATCAGCTTGTCGGTTATGGTCTGGTTATCGGTTTGAATGGTTCAGGCGACAGTCTGCGGAATTCGCCCTTCACAGAACAGTCCATGCGCGCAATGCTGGAAAATCTCGGCATCAATGCGCCACGCAATTCGACCCGTGCGAAGAACACGGCTGCTGTTATCGTTACAGCCAATCTTCCACCTTTTTCTGGTGCGGGGTCGCGCATTGATGTCACAGTGTCTTCGCTTGGCGATGCGACTTCCCTTCAGGGCGGTACATTGATCATGACGCCGCTTCAGGGTGCGGATAATCAGGTCTATGCGGTTGCACAGGGCAATATGATTGTATCTGGCTTTTCTGCGCAAGGTGAGGCCGCAAGCATCACGCAAGGAGTCCCCACATCGGGACGCATTCCCAATGGCGCATTGGTTGAGCGCGAAGTTGCAGGGAGTTTCGGCAGGGATGCTGAGATGATTGTCGAGCTGCGCGACCCTGATTTTACCACCGCCGTTCGCGCTGCTGATACAATCAATGTTTTTGCCAAGCGACGATATGGACGGGGTGTTGCGCTTGCGCGCGATGCAAAGACCATTCGCATTACACGCCCGAAAAATGTGCCGCCTGCGCGCTTTCTTGCCGAGCTTGAAGGTTTGCCTATTACAACCGACGAGGTTGCACGTGTCGTTGTGGATGAGCGCACGGGAACGGTGGTCATCGGGGACAAGGTGCGCATTTCCAAAGTCGCGATCAGCCATGGCAGTCTGACGGTTCGTGTGACTGAAACACCGATGGTTGTGCAACCTGAGCCATTCAGTCATGGCGAAACGGCGATGGAGCCGAATACGGAAATAGCCGTGAACCAGCCTGACGCCAAAATCGGTATTCTGACGGGGGCCAATCTCGAAAATCTTGTGAAGGGTTTGAACCAGATGGGTGTGAAGCCAAACGGGATCATCGCAATCCTTCAGGCGATCAAGACATCCGGTGCCCTTCATGCAGAACTGGTGGTGCAATGACTGTGACCAGCACGATGATCCGCCTGGGTTCCGCTTTGGTGTTTTTTCTTGGCGCCGCTCAGCTATCATTCGCGCAGCAGCTCGAAACGTCTGTTTCGCTTAATCCCCCGACGGCTCAAGCGCCGCTTGGTAATCTTGATGAAATCCGCAAGTACTGCGGTAATCTCGATAATCAGGCATCGGATGCCCGGTATTCACTTCAGCTCAAACAGCTTACAGAGCTGAAGGCTGATGTTGAAAAGCGTATGCAGGCGCTTGAGGAAAAGCGCAAGGAATATGAAATCTGGCTCAAACGCCGTGATGATTTCGTCAATACAGCGCAGGATTCACTTGTCGATATTATTTCAAAAATGAAGCCTGATGCGGCAGCAGCGCAAATGGCACTCATCGGTGATGAAGCCGCAGCAGCGCTTATCCTTAAACTAAACCCGCGTGTTTCCAGCATCATCCTGAATGAGATGCCAACGGAAAAGGCGGCAAAGCTTGCCCGCGTCATTGTCGGAGCACAGCGCACGACTGCAACGCTGCAACCCACCAAGGAGCAGCGAACGCAAGTGGAAACCGGGAAGAGCGTGCAATGACAAAAAACATGAACAAAGCACCACTTGTGATTTTGTTGATGGCTTTGATGGCGGGTTGCGCTGTCAAGCCTGAAGAAATAGGTCGTGCGCCTGATCTTTCGCCTGTTGCAGCCAATCTTGGCGTGCAGAACAATCCGCAATATAGCGGCTATCCGGTTCGACCAAGCAAGGCTGCATATTCGTTGTGGGACCAGCGATCGACGAATTTTTTTAAGGACCCGCGTGCACAGGAACCAGGTGATGTGCTGACCGTGATCATCTCGATCAATGATCGTGCCAACATCGACAACAAGACGGATCGCGAGCGTATTTCAAAGGGACTTTATGGCGCCGGTGCATCTTTTGATACGCGCAGCCTGTCCGGTTCGTTTGCCGGTGGTGACTTGGATGCCTCGGTCAATACTCGCTCTAACAGCTCGTCCAAAGGCAAGGGCACAATTGAGCGCAGCGAAGATATTCGTCTTCAGATCGCAGCAATCGTTACAGATACGCTGCCCAACGGCAATCTCGTTATCCGGGGTTCTCAGGAAGTGCGCGTGAATAATGAATTGCGGGTGCTGAATGTCGTTGGCGTCGTGCGACCGCGTGATATTTCCGGCTATAACACGATTTCTTACGACAAGATCGCCGAAGCGCGCATCTCTTATGGCGGGCGCGGGCGTTTGAGCGAAGTTCAGCAGCCACCTTATGGCCAGCAGATTCTCGATCAGATTTCGCCGTTTTAGAGTCCATCAGTATGAGCGATATGTCTTCCGATAAAACTGGCAACAAAAAAGGCTCCATGATGGGCCTGCTGGTTGCCGTCGCCGTTTTGACGGGAATCGCCGGCGGTGGCGGGTGGTATCTTGGCGGCATGATTTCCGCCACACAGCAAGCCAATGCACCAGCAACTGGCAAGGAAGACAAGCCCAAACAGGGCGAATTTGAATCCCGTACGATTGGAACCGTTGTGCCGTTGCAACCCATTGTTACCAATCTCGGTATTCCCCAGACGACATGGGTGCGGCTGGAAGCATCGCTTGTGGCAAAACCGGGCCATGAAATTCCGCCCGCTGTTGCCGCCAACGTCGGGGATGATTTCGTGAGCTTTTTGCGCAGTGTCAATCTGATGCAATTGCAGGGTGCGGCAGGGCTTGCCTATCTGCGCGCCGATCTTGAAGAACGCGCACGTCTGCGCTCGGAAGGCGTTGTCGAACGCGTCTTTATTTCGACACTGGTAGTGGAATGAAAAAAGTTTTTGGTTTTGGCGTTTTTTTGACGCTTGCTTTCACTGCCAACGCACCGGCGCAACAAGGCTTGTCGCTTGATACTCTGCTGCCTGCAGGCAGTGGGGCGGCAAGCGGCCAGATCGTGCAGATATTTGGTCTTCTGACCGTGCTTTCGATTGCGCCGGGTCTCTTGATCATGGTGACGAGTTTTACTCGTTTTGCCATTGCCTTTTCGCTTCTGCGTTCCGGGCTGGGCTTGCAGACAGCACCTGCGAGCATGGTGATGATTTCGTTGGCTATGTTCATGACCTTTTATGTCATGGCGCCGGTGTTTGATCGCGCGTGGAACAACGGTGTGGAACCACTGATGCGCAATGAGATTACGCAGCAAGTGGCTTTCAATGAAATTTCCTCGCCATTTCGTGATTTCATGATGAGTCAGGTGCGTGACAAGGATTTGCGGCTGTTCGAAGACCTTGCCGATCCCTCATTCCGAACCGGCGAGGATGGTGTTGTCGATTTCCGCGTGCTTGTTCCGGCATTCATGATTTCCGAATTGCGTCGCGGTTTTGAAATAGGCTTTCTCATCGTGTTGCCGTTTCTGGTTATCGATCTTGTTGTCGCGACACTCACCATGTCGATGGGCATGATGATGCTGCCGCCGACGGTCATATCATTGCCGTTCAAAATTCTCTTTTTTGTGCTGATTGATGGCTGGAATATTCTTGTTGGAAGCTTGATAAGGTCATTTTCTTAGCCACTATTTTTAAAAAATGTGCCGTCCGTTAAAAACGAAGAGTATGTATTAATATTTTATTAACAATTCACGCATAGGGATGGTGGCATGATGGGTCCCGCGCGTTTCGCGGTGACAGGCATGATGCCGCTCCACCATGCCGGTTGTTTTCAAATCCGGCCTGTCCCTCAGTTTGTTTTCCCAAGGGGCACTACAATGGCTAGCATTCTTACAAACTCTTCGGCTTTGACCGCGCTTCAGACTCTTTCTTCGACCAACAAGTCGCTGGAAACAACGCAGAACCGCATTTCGACCGGCCTTCGCATCGGCGAAGCTTCAGACAACGCTTCTTACTGGTCGATCGCAACCTCGATGAAGTCCGACAACAAGGCCAATTCGGCTGTTCAGGACGCTCTCGGCCTCGGCGCTGGCAAGGTTGATACTGCTTATTCCGCGATCAACAAGATCAAGGAATCGGTTGACGAAATCAAGACCAAGCTGGTTTCGGCGATGGGTGCGAGCGCTGAAGACAAGGGCAAAATTGCCACTGAAATCACATCGCTCGTTTCAAACATCAATTCGGCTCTCAGCAACGCCAACTATGCAGGGTCCAACCTGCTCAATGGTCCTACTGAAGATCTCGACATCGTTGCATCTTACAACCGCACCGGTTCGACCGTGACGATTGACAAGATCACTGTTGCATCGACGGCGACAGACGCCAAGACGATGGTTGCAGACGTTGTAGCCGCTACTCTGTTCACTGCCGCTTCAACGGATACAGAAATCGAAACGGCTCTGGGCACAGTTGAAACTGCTTTGTCCGAATTAACCACTGGTGCTGCAACGCTTGGTGCAGCAAAGTCACAGATCGACAGCCAGAAGAGCTTCCTTTCGGGTCTTCAGGATTCGATCGAAAAGGGCGTTGGTACGCTGGTCGATGCTGACATGAACAAGGAATCGGCTCGTTTGTCAGCTCTCCAGGTTCAGCAGCAGCTCGGCGTTCAGGCCCTGTCGATTGCCAATTCATCGAACCAAAACATCCTGTCGCTGTTCCGTTAATAAACGGTGCTGCACGGGTTTCGGTCTAAAAATGAAGGCGCGGATTTATTCCGCGCCTTCATTTTTAATTATCAGTTTTTTCTGCCGCCACTTTCGCACAAGCTTCGCGATCTAGTTTGCATCCATCAGGATGGCGGTGGTATTGATGCAGCAGAATTTCCAACAATTGATCGAGCAACTCAAGGGGACGTTTGGCAAGCTTGGCCTGCGAAAACTCATTGCGCTCGGACTTGTCGGCACTGCCCTGATGGGCGCTATCCTTTATACAAGTATTTATCTCAGCCGCCCGTCTTATGAGACGCTTTATGTCGGACTTTCGCGCGATGATGTGAACCGCATGGGACTGGCATTGGGTGAGGCGGGTATTACATTTGATGTGAAATCAGATGGCTCATCCATTCTGGTGCCTATTGGCAAAGCCGAACAGGCACGTATGTATTTGGCAGAAAAAGGTCTGCCGACCTCCAACAATGCCGGCTATGAACTTTTCGACAATATGGGGTCGCTGGGCCTTACGTCCTTCATGCAGGAAATTACCCATGTGCGCGCACTTGAAGGCGAGATTGCACGAACCATTCAGGCTATTCGCGGCATAAAAGCTGCGCGGGTTCACATCGTGCTGGCCGAAAAGGGTTCTTTCCGTCGCGGCGACCAGAAGCCATCGGCATCGGTTGTTATTCGGGCGGAAGGTGGCTTTGCAGCGGAGTCCGCGCAATCAATCCGCCAGCTCGTGGCGGCTGCGGTTCCGGCACTTGAAGCGTCTGCGGTTACTGTTCTGGATACCAATGGGCGTCTTCTTGCGTCCGCCGGTGAAGCGGCCAATGGCGCGGCGTTGATGACGGCTTCGCTTGAGCAGCAGGTTGTCGACAATGTTGACGAGAGCATTCGCAAGGCGCTCGCGCCCTATCTGGGTATGGGGCATTTTCAGACCAGTGTTCAGGCGTCACTCGATACGGACCGCCGTCAGACCAATGAAACAAGCTTCGATCCTGAATCGCGCGTCGAGCGCTCCGTTCGAGTTGTGCGTGAAAGCGGCGACAGTCGCAATTCGCGCAGTGACAATGCCACCGGCGTTGAACAAAATATTCCGCAAGAAGAAATTGGAAGCCAGAACGGCGAAAACTCGTCTGAAAAGACAGACCGCCGTGAGGAACTCACCAATTATGAGATGAACACGAAGACAGTGTCCACCGTCAGCGATGGTTATTCCATCAAGCGGCTTTCGATTGCTGTGGTGATTGATCAGGCGCGTTTGCTGGAAACGGCAGGCACGACACCTGCGCCGGCCGATTTTGTGGATCAGCAGATTACCAAAATTCGCGATCTTGTCGCGACTGCCGCGGGGCTCAACTCTGATCGCGGTGATGTCATCAATGTCACGGCGGTCAATTTCATGAATGCTTCAGGCGCAGATATGGAGCCGGTTTCGACACCGTGGACCGATACTTTGCTGCGCCAAAGCGGTTCCTATGTGAATGCGCTCGCAATTCTTGGCGCTGTAGCTCTTCTGATCTGGTTTGGCCTTCGTCCGCTTCTGCGTGATACGGGCGCCACGCCAACTGGCACGCAGGTTGCCGTGCGTGAGCCGGGGGCGGTGGCTGTTCCAAATCTCGTCGCAGGAGCGGATCAGCTCTCGGACTCTGATGCCACAAAAGCTGTCCTTGGTGGGCCCGGAGCCTATGCAGATCAAATGAAAAGCAGCCTGAGCGATCTTCGCCAGCGCATGAAAATGCCCGCAAAGCTGCGCCTCGAACAAATGATCGAGATGGATGAAGAACGTGTTGCAGCCGTTCTCAAGCAGTGGATTCATGAAAGTGCAGCGCCAAAAGAAACTAGCAAAATATCAACGTCCATGCCGGAGCTTGAGGCAGCCTGACGATGACCTCGCTCGCTTTAAGTCGCTATCTGCCTGATTTTTCAACGTATCGCATTGCTGACGATGCGATTGAAATTATTGAGGCTCCAGTTTCACAGGCGCCGCTTGCCGTTGAAAAACTGGATGTCGAGATGTCATTTAACGCTGAACGGGCTGAGGTCTCACAGATCTTAGCCTTCGAGGAAGAAAAGCGGTTGGCATTTGAAGCGGGACGTGAAGATGGCCACAAAGAAGCTGAAGCGCTTTATGCAGCGGAAAAAGCCCGGCTGTTGCGCGCGCATGACGACGAAATCGAGGCACTGCGCGCAGCCTTTTCGCGGGAGCAGGCAAATCTTTTTGCCGTTTCTCTCACGCAGGCACTGGTTTTGCTTGAGCAAAATCTCTCGCAGCAGCTGGCAGAGATTTTGATGCCGCTTTATGCCCGAAAATTGCAGCAGGATGCCGTGGAAAGCTTTGCCGAACGGATCAGCACGCTGGCCCTTGAAGGCGAGGCACCGGAAATTTACGGACCCGCGTACCTGCTGGGGTCATTGCGTCAACACATGGATCTTTTGCCGTCTGGATGTCAGTTCATCGAAAATGAATCCGGCGAAGTATCATTTTCCTTTGGCGAGCGGGTGCTTGAAACACGCCTCGCGCCACTTCTTGAAGAGATAGCGGAAACCGTCAGATGAGTATTGATCCGGAAACCAAACGCGAAATCATCATTGTGCGCCGAGGTAACCGCGACGATCATGACGGGCATCATGGTGGCGTTTGGAAGATCGCATATGCTGATTTTATGACGGCTATGATGGCATTTTTTCTGGTTATGTGGCTTATTAACGCTGCAAATGAAGAAAGCAAAGCCGCAGTTGCGAGCTATTTCAATCCGGTTAAGTTGATGGACCGGCATTCCAGCCCCAAGGGCGTGCAGGATGTCGATCAACAGGATGGCCGTGTCCGCTTTGACAGCGATCAGAAGGTTGAAAACAGCACCAAGGTTAACAATACCGGCAGCGTGGATGCTGCAAGTGATCAGGAAGAAAGCCGGATGTTCCGCGAACCCTATGCGGTGCTTGCAGAACTGGCACATGAAACAGGTATTTTGCAGAACCAGTCCGCGAAAGGCGATGGCGGCGTTTCCCAATCCGGTCCGCAGACCGGATCGGATGGCGGCGATGCCTATCGTGATCCTTTCAGTCCTGATTACTGGTCAAGCAAGGCTGCTGAGGCATTGACACAGCCTGAAACTGCACCTTCGACACCACCCACACCGTTAATAGATGCGAAGCCTGAAGAAGAGCGCGCCGAGAGCCAGGAAGCGCTTATTTCGGAATTGAAAAAGGCGGCTGAGGGCGACACAGCCAAGGCAGCAAATAACGCGCAAAAAGTGGAATCTATGCCGGAGGTCACGGTTGTGCCTGTCGAGGGCGGCGTGATGATACAGCTCACCGACAAGATCGATTTTGGTATGTTTACGATTGGATCGGCCAAGCCGGATGCGCGCGTTGTTGAAATACTGCGACGTATCGCTCAGGTCATTTCGCGCCAGCCCGGCGAGGTTATTATCAGTGGCCATACCGATTCACGCCCCTTTAAGAATGCCAATTACGATAATTGGCGGCTGTCTTCCGCACGTGCGCAGATGGCCTATTATATGCTGATACATGGTGGGCTTGATGAGAAGCGGGTTCTGCGTGTCGAAGGCTATGCTGACCGGCAGCCCAAAAACCCCAATAATCCAAATGCCGCCGAAAATCGTCGTATCGATATTTTCTTGAAATCCAATCCATGAAGACGCTGTTCGCCCGCCCTTTGCTGGCGTCATTTGCGTGCCTCCTGTTGATGCTGGGGCCAATGGCAGTGTATGCATGGAGCGCCCCTGATACTCATGCGTCTCTTGCTGAAGGTCAGGACTTGCCGGTACTGGAGCCTTATAAGCTTGTGCGCTCGTTGCGCATGCTTCAGGATCAGTTGGTCACGGGAAAACCGGAAGCCGTGATAATGCTGAATCGGCTTTTGAGCCTCATCAGTGCTGATATGCAGCGCGCGCCAGATGCTTTCTGGGACAAACCCGAGAATGTTTATGCTGCGATTATCTATCTTTTCAATGGCGGTAATCCGGGTGCGGTGCGTGAGGTTCTTACCGGTTTAAAAGGCGAAGTGGTTTCATCTGAGCTTGTTAATGGTGCGCTTGCCTACGCATCTGGCCAGAACATTGAAGTGGTGAAACTGTTTTCTGTGCCGCTTGCAGCAGATGTTCCAGTGGAATTGCGGTCGTCGATTGTTCTGGTAACAGCCAATCAGATGGCGGCATTGGATGCGGCGACGGCCTTGCGGCGCCTTGATCAGGTGCGACTTAGTGGGCCGGGCACGTTGTTTGAAGAAGCGGCTATTCGCCGTTCTATGCCCATTGCTGCCCGGCTTGGTGATGCAGACAAGATCAGGCTCTTGTCACGCAATTATCTCCAACGCTTTGCGCGCTCGCCCTATATGCGCGATTTCATGCAGCAGTTTGTCGATGCTGCGCTGAAACTAAACGACCGGATTGACAATGCCGAATTGGCCAAGCTTATCGGCACAGCCGATCCGGCCTTGCAATATTCATTTTATCTGCAAATTGCACGTGGATCGCTGGTGAATGGCCAGACGGAACGGGCACGCTTCATGTCTGGAGAAGCGCGCAAACTTGCTGATAGACTAAAAACTGATCCAAGTCGCGCCAATCTTTATGCTGCAGCAAGCGGCGTGGCTTCTGATGGCGCGCGTGACGCCTTGCGCGAGCTTTCGCAGATTTCACCCGATCATCTGCAGGAGCGTGATCGCAAGCTTTTAAAGGCTGCGGAGGCTATCGCAATAGATGTTACACGCAAACCTGTTCTGGAAACCGATATTCCCACCATGCCGGTGGCTGCTGGCACGTCGCCACCCGAAACTGTGGCGGTTGCTGAACCGCCGTCATCACCAGGTACAGGCTGGGCGCCAGCACCTAAGCAGCCGGAAGACGACTTGCAAAAAACCTTGGAAGAGGCGCGGCGCAAGATAGCAGAAATCGATGCTTTGCTAGGAAAGAACGTTCAATGAGCATGGATATTTTGGCAAGAGCAGATCGGCGGCTTATATCTTTGGCAAAAAGCGCTCCGGCCCAGCAGAGCCAAAGTGGTGGACAGGCGCGCGAAGATCAGCAGATGTCGGATACAGCAAAGCTTTTTGGCGCATTGCTGGAAAAACCACAGAGCAAAGAGGCCGGAACGTCCGCACAGAAAGACGATCGTGATCCGCAGGAGGCGGACGCCGTATCCGCTGATCCTCTGCTTCAATCATATGTTTGCACTGTGCCACAGCGCCTTTTCAGCCTTGCTGCAAACCTCTCGGTGGCCCATGAAACAAATTCTCCATTGCCGGTCGGGGCTGACAGCCAACCTGCTGTTGTACCCGATGCCAATGAAGCCGATCCCACTTCATTAGCACCAGACGCTGCACTCTTTGCTCTCTCGACTGATATTGAAAACAAACCTCTCGGACTTACCACGGTCGATAAGCGGCAAGCTGCTCCCATCAATACTAAAACGGGCAATGGAACGGAAGTGGTCCTAGAGAACCGTGTTCTGAAACAAGACAATGCACCTCCAGAACGGGAAAATATGGCGGAAGAGGCCGCTATCGTGAAACGACCAGCCGAGGGGGGGGATGTGCAGGATCGTATTGTCATTCAGCCGCCGCCGCAGATATCTCGCGGCAATGGGCCTATTGAAGCAAAGGTCGAAATTGTTGCCCAACAAGCATCTGCGCGCATCGACGACATTCAGCTTATTTCTGAACGCAGTTTTGGCGCGGTCAAGACATTGCATATCAAGCTTGATCCTGTTGAGCTTGGGACGGTGACAGCACGTATTCGGATGGAGGCCGACACGATTGAAGTGCATCTTATCGCCGACAAGGCACATGGCGCGGAAGCCCTGGTTGCGGATCGCGCGATGATAGAAAAAGCGCTGAAAGCTGCGGGCGTTACTGAAGATGCAAAAATTACGGTGACGGTCGCTGAGCGTGGTGCTCTCACTCTCCAGCAAACCACATCCAGTCAAAGTGCCGGGCATCAGCAGGCAGGCAATCAGCTGTCTGGCCAGCAACAGGGCTCCGGTATGCAAAGTGACGCCGATGGCCGTAACGGCTCACAGGGGCAGTCGCAGTCGCATTTCATGGGTGGAGAAAGCAGGCAGAATGGTGAATCCGCACATACAAGACGTGGCCCTTCCGACGCACGCAGTCCGAATGCGGAGGCGATATTGGATGCTACCGCTCACAATAACGGTCGTCATCGCGGCCTGGTTGTCTAATGCGATTTTCGCCAATGCCGCGAATATTTGCGAACGTGAAATGCACCGCGCATCCTCGCGTTATGGCGTCCCGCTTGGGATACTTTACGCGGTCGGTCTGACGGAGACAGGGCGAAAAAACTCTCTGCAGCCCTACGCTATGAATATTGAGGGGCGCGCTGAGTTCTTTTCGTCGCAAGCAGCAGCCCTGCGACGGTTTGAAGAGGCCCATGCCGAAGGCGTAAAGTTGATTGATCTGGGTTGTATGCAGATCAATCATTATTATCACAGCGGCGAATTTCCATCGGTTGCGGCCATGCTGCAACCATCCCTGAATGTTGATTACGCCGCACGTTTTCTAAGGCGCCTTCGGGATCGCGAAGGCAATTGGACCATGGCAGTTGCACGCTATCATGCAGGCCCGAATAATGACCCTGCGCAGAAACGGTATGTTTGTCGCGTGATGACAAATATGGTCGTAACAGGCTTCGGAAAATGGACGGAGCAGGCAAAAAACTTTTGCTCGGTTTTATAAGTAAGTGCTTAAAATTCAGTGGTTGTATCCGAATGGCAGATACACCTCAATTTTAGGTGCACACTCTGAGGTTGCTTTAACTGAAGGGCTTAATTTAGGGATCAAGTTTTTAAGTCCTTGTAATGAATCGTTAAATATCGTGAGGCGTTAACGATTTGTTAACTTTTTTGCACCACTAATCGGGCATCATTGCAATTAAAGCGATTCCTGACGCATTAGGTTAATCTATTGCGGATCCCTATTTATTGGGGGCAACTATTTGTAATTGTCGCTGAGTCCTCCTGCCAGTTAGGTCTGCCTTAGATGGGGTAACATATTGATTCGGAAGGTGGGCCGATGATCGTAGTCGTAGATGAGCGCGAACTTGTGACCGAGGGGTACTCCTCCTGGTTCGGCCGAGAGGGCATCACGACGACGGGGTTTCGTCCATGTGATTTCAACGATTGGGTTGAAACTGTACCACAGCATGACATTATGGCTGTCGAGGCATTCTTGATTGGTGAATGCGCTGGTCAAAGCGGTCTTCCCTCCCTTATTCGTGAACGGTGCAAAGCCCCGGTGATAGCGGTTAATGATCGCCCATCTCTTGAGCATACGTTAGAACTTTTTCAATCTGGGGTTGATGATGTTGTCCGCAAGCCGGTTCATGTGCGAGAAATTCTCGCGCGCATCAATGCGATCCGCCGCAGAATAGGCATCGCAGGTTCAAGTGACGACGATGGCACAGAGCTTGGACCAATCAAAGTGTTCTCTGATGGCCGTGACCCACAGGTCAATGGCATCGATTTTATTTTGCCACGTCGTGAGCGCCGCATTCTGGAATATCTGGTTGCCAATCAAGGCCGTCGTCTTAACAAGACCCAGATTTTCAACGCAATCTATGGCATTTTCGACAGTGAAGTCGAAGAGAATGTCGTTGAAAGCCATATCAGTAAGCTGCGCAAAAAACTGCGCGAGAAGCTTGGTTTCGATCCGATCGATTCCAAGCGCTTCTTAGGCTACTGCATCAACATCGAATAAGCATATCCTCCCTAGCGCATCCCGAAAAGTGGGAACCGGTTTTCGGAACGAGATGCGCGTGAAAACAAAGAGATAGAGCATTTCTAACGGTCCAACTTAAAAAAGAAATGTTCTAAATGCCAAGACGACAGTTTCACGCAAGCGTCGCCCGTTAGCCTCGTTGCGAGTTGATAATTTCTCAGGAGCTGCCAATGAGCCTCTACGGTATGATGCGCACCGGCGTTTCAGGCATGAATGCGCAGGCTAACCGCCTTTCGGCGGTTGCGGAAAACATCGCAAACGCCAGCACCGTTGGCTATAAGCGCGCTGAAACACAGTTTTCCTCACTTGTGCTGCCAAGCACTGCCGGTCAGTATAATTCCGGTAGCGTTCTGACCAACGTTCGTTACGGCATATCCGATCAGGGTGGAATAAGGTCGACCGCTTCAAGAACCGACCTTGCAATTGATGGAAACGGCTTTTTTGTTGTGCAGGGCGCGGATGGAACCAGTTACCTCACGCGTGCTGGCTCGTTTGTACCCGACAAAGACGGCTATCTTGTCAATACAGCTGGATATTATCTTCTGGGCGCAGGTCCCGATGAAAGCGCCGGTGGCTTGACCATCGCGGGCCTTGAAAGGATTAATGCCAATGCTGCGGATCTGGAGGCTCAGGCCAGCACATCTGGCACATTTACGGTTAGTTTACCGTTGAATGGACAGGTTCCTGCGGCAGGCGAATTTAATCATAAAACGTCTCTGATCTCTTATGATTCTCAGGGTAAAAAGATTACGCTGGACGTTTATTTTACAAAGTCTGCGGATAACAACTGGGATGTTTCGGTCAAGAATGCCGCCGATGGGGTGGAAGTCGGAACAACGAGCCTTGAATTTGATCCTGCCAACGGAGATCTGGTTGCTGGCGGTGTGGTGAGCGTTGATCTTACAGGTTACAACGGTTCAGCGCTCAGCCTTAATCTTGGGGCTTCCAAGGAGGCTTCAGGTGAGTACACAATTTCTGAGGCTGTTATCAATGGTCAGGCCAAGTCCTCAATGAAGAGTGTCGATGTGGCCAGTGATGGCTCTATTGTCGGTATCTATGAGAATGGTTCGCAAGTCATTCTTGGGCGGATTCCACTGGCCAAAGTTCCAAGCCCCGACCGTATGACTGTTGTGAGCGGCAACGTTTTTCTTGCCAGTGCTGAATCCGGCGAAATTTCTCTTGGCTTTCCGCAAAGCAGCGGAATTGGCAAGGTTATGTCGGGTTCACTTGAAGAGTCCAAGGCTGATATTGCACAGGAACTCACGGATATGATCGAAGCGCAACGAAGCTATACTGCCAATTCGAAAGTCTTCCAGACCGGTTCCGAACTTATGGATGTTCTGGTTAATCTGAAACGCTAAACGAAATGATTTCCCGAAGAATAAACCTGGGAAAAATAGCCGCTCCGCAACAAGCGGCTGAAGCATGACCGAAGGTCGGGTTCGAGAATTTATTAATTGGTCGTGGCTGTTTTCTGTCCTTATGGACGCGAGGCGCTACGGGGGTAGTAAATGGGGATAAAATGTCACTTAGTTCTGCTCTACTGACAGCCAAAAGTTCGCTTGCGGCCACGTCCAAGCAGACCTCGGTTATCTCTCGCAATGTTGCAGGGGTAAACGATACGGATTATTCGCGCCGCACCGCTTCTCTCGTCTCTGGCCCTTATGGGTCGCTTTATGTGAATATAAATCGTTCTGCAGATACTGCGCTTCTCAACCGCTTCATGCAGTCTAACAGTGCGTCGTCGTCTTCATCCATTCTTGCCGGAGGCCTCGACCGCCTCTCATCGCTTTATTCGGCGGATAATTATTCCGCCTCACCATCGGCTCTCATTGGTGATCTCCGTGATGCCCTGCAGACTTTTGCAGCTACGCCCGCAAACGCCGCACTCGGTAACAGCGTTGTCTCCACCGCAGAGCAGCTTGCCAATGCACTCAACGATGGGACGAAGCAGATCCAGACCCTACGCAATGATGCTGATGCAGAGATTACGGACTCAGTGGCAAGCATTAATGATGTGCTGGCTAAGTTTGAAAAGGTCAATCAGCAGATCTTGAGCGGCACGCGTGCTGGTAACGACATTTCTGATTTCCTTGATCAGCGTGATTCCTTGCTCAAGCAACTTTCGGGCGAGGTTGGCATCACGACGATGATGCGCGGCGATAATGACATGGTCATTTTTGCTGAAAACGGCGTGACTTTGTTTGAGACCACAGCACGAAAAGTGAGCTTTGAAACCTCTCAAGGTCTTTCTGCCGGTGCCGCTGGGAATACGGTTCTGGTCGATGGCGTGCCATTGACACATGACACGTTCGACCAGCCTTTTGGCACGGGCCGCTTGAGCGGTCTTCTTCAGCTACGTGACCAGATCGCACCGCAATATCAGATGCAGCTCGATGAAATTGCGCGTAGTCTGATCAGTATATTTGCTGAGAGCGATCAGAGTGGTGGCGGTGGCGCAGCGAAGACGGGCTTGTTCAGCTGGTCAGGGTCGCCGGCGGTCCCGGGCGCAGGCTTGTTATCGGGCCTGGCTGGTACGATCAAAGTGTCTTCAGCATTTATAGCATCTGCAGGTGGCAACGCACTGTTGCTGCGTGATGGCGCTAACTACAATTACAATCTTGATAGTGCGGCTGGTTTTAGCGACAGGCTTCGCGCTTTGAATGAAGCGTTCAGCGAGCGAACGAGTTTTAGTGGTTCGACCGGGCTGAACTCGGAATCAAGTCTGATTGATTACAGCGCGTCTTCGATCAGCTGGCTGGAAAGCAAACGTCAGGCCGCGAATACAAGCTTTTCGTATAATCAGACTGTAGCAAAGCAGGCGGATCAGGCGCTGTCCAATGCCAATGGTGTTAATATCGACACTGAAATGGCTCTGCTTCTCGATCTGGAACATTCCTATCAGGCATCAAGCCGGGTGTTGACGACGATCAATGCCATGCTTGATGACCTCATTAAAGCGGTGTGAAGTTCATGAAAGCGCAATCTATCTCGACTTACGGCGCGTCTGCTGCTCTTAAAGCTCTGGTGAGCCAGAATAAGGCGCAGCTCGTCAAAGCACGGCAAGAGGCGACGACCGGAACTGTGTTTGATGTGGGGCTTGCCTTGGGTGCAAAATCCGGCCAGACAATTTCCTTGCGTAAGGAATATGATCGTCTGGATGTGCTCACCGATATGAACAAGCTTGTTCAGCAGCGCATGGCCACCACGCAGACCGCCACCACAGCCATCATCGAGAAAGCGCAGAATTTTCTGGGTGATCTGACAGGTGCCAGCAATTCGCCAGAAAGTGTTGCGACCGCTGCAAAATCTGCCCGCGCGATGCTGGATTCAATCACCGGTCTTTTGAACACAAGCTATAATGGCGAGTATATTTTTTCCGGCGTGAATACAGATGTAAAGCCGGTTTCTAATTATACCGCAGGTGGCTTGGCACAAGAGGCCATTCATCACGCTTTCAAAAATCATTTCGGTTTCGCATTGGATGATGCTCAGGTCGTGGGCATCACCGGTGATGAAATGAAGGCCTTCCTGGATGGTGACTTTGCTGACCAGTTCAACGATACCAATTGGGGGCTGAATTGGTCCGATGCCTCTGACACCGTCATCAAAAGCCGCATTTCTCCAACAGAGACGACTGAAACATCGATTTCTGCAAATGCGGATGGTTTTCGCAAGGCGATGATGTCGGCGGTTATGATTGCAGAATTCGCAACGATCGGTCTCAATAGTGCGGCTTTTGAGGCTCTGACGTCTAAAGCCCTGAGCACGACGACACAGGCAGTCACCGAAACCACATCGGAGCAGACAACACTCGGACTGGCACAGTCGCGCACCACAGCAGCCACGACCCGTATTGCGGCGCAACAGAAGATTTTGAACCATTCAGTTAACAATCTTGAAGAAGTCGATCCTTATGAGGCTTCTGTGCGTGTCAATGCGCTGATGACACAGATGGAAACATCTTATGCACTGACCGTTCAGCTGCAAAATATGAGCCTGCTCAATTATCTCAAGTAATGGGTCGGCAGCGCGAGAGCGTTCAGAACTAAACACCATTTTGCGGTCTCATGAGGGGATCCGAAAAAGGGTGATGATAAGCGGAGAAACCATGTATCAGTTGCGCTACGAAGATGTCATGAATGACGATATGGCCAGCGCCAAAGAGCGCGAGCAGATGCTGTTTGACCGCTCGATCGCCATGCTCGCGGCCGCCAAGGCGAATGGCTCAGGCTCGCATGAAGCGATTGATGCTGCCTATTTCATCAACCGGCTCTGGACAACTGTTATCGACGACCTTGCTTCGGCTGAAAACGCGCTGCCCAAGGAATTGAAAGCTGCGATCATTTCGGTGGGAATATTTATTCTCAAGGAAATCGAGCGGATTCGACAGGGTGAAAGCGATGATTACGACACGTTGATTGAGATCACGCGCTCCATCCGGGATGGTTTGTGAAATGGCTATAACCCCCAAGTCGGCCATGCGTCTTTCGCTTCGGGCTGGCGAGAAGATTTATATCAATGGCGCTGTTTTGAAGACGGACCGAAAGGTCTCGCTGGAGCTCCTCAACGATGCGACATTTCTGCTTGAAAATCATGTGCTTCAACCGGAAGACACGACGACCCCGCTTCGTCAGCTTTATTTCGCAGCACAGATGATATTGATCGAGCCGACTATGCGCGAACAGGCGCATGATGCTTTTGCGCGCATGTTGAAAGGAATGTTTTCGACTTTCGCCGATGCAACAATTCTCAAGGCTCTAAAAGAAATTGATGAGCTGGTTCACAACGGACGTATCTTTGAAGCGCTTAAAACCATTCGGGCGCATTATCCGCGTGAGACTGAATTGATGGGGACTGAGAGCGTGAATTCTGTTGTTGGCAAGTCGAATAATTCTGCGGAGATAAGCCTATGACCACAACATCCGCTGTCGGCAACAACACGGCAAATACGAATACGAACAACAAATCGGACAGCAGTTCAGCGGCTGCCAAAGCAAGCGTTGATTATAACTCATTCCTCAAACTTCTTGTTACTCAGATGCAGAATCAGGACCCGACGGCACCAATGGATGCGACACAATATGTCTCGCAGCTGGCGACTTTCTCAAGTGTCGAGCAGTCTGTGCAGATGAATGCCAAGCTGGAAACGCTCATCGCCAATTCATCGCTGTCACAGGCGGAGGGATTGATTGGAAGAACGGTGACAAGTGCCAACGGTACGGTGTCGGGCATCGTAAAAACCGTGACGATCCAGTCGACTGGTATGCTTGTAGAGCTTGAAGACGGCAAAACCATGCTGATTGAGCAGGGCACCAAGATCAGCTGAGGATAAGAGCTTTGAACGAAGCTGATGCGCTCGACATCGTTAACTCGGCGGTTTGGACCGTGCTCATGGCGAGCGGGCCTGCCGTGCTTGCCGCTATGCTTGTTGGCATAGGCATTGCCTTGTTTCAGGCTCTGACCCAGATTCAAGAAATGACGCTGACCTTCGTGCCGAAGATTATCGTAATCTTCGTTGTGCTGGCACTGACCGCGCCTTTTGTCGGTGCACAGATCAACGCCTTCACATTGCTTGTCTATTCGCGGATTGAAAACGGTTTTTAAATCAAGCTGTTCAATCAGATCGAACGCGTTTTCAATTCGCGACGAAGCCCTCGCGCAAGCTTCGCATTCTATAGTCCATCTGACAACAGGAGATGGATGTGCAGCAGGCAGTCGCTAAGCCCTTCACAAAACGCGGAATTTTGACCGGCAGCGACTTGGGCCTGGCTGCCGGTATTATCATTATTCTGACGGTGCTTTTCCTGCCGGTTCCGGCGGTGTTTCTGGATATTGGGCTGGCTTTTTCTATTGCCTTTTCAGTGCTTATCCTCATGGTCTCTTTGTGGATTCAGCGTCCGCTTGATTTTTCTGTATTCCCCACCGTTCTGCTTATTGCCACCATGATGCGTTTGTCGCTTAATATTGCGACAACCCGTGTTATTCTTACACATGGTAACGAGGGGTACCTAGCGGCAGGCCACGTTATTGATGGCTTCTCGCAATTCGTGATGGGTGGCGATTTCGTTATTGGTCTTGTGGTTTTCACGATCCTTATCATCGTTAATTTTCTCGTTATTACCAAGGGCGCTACGCGCATCGCAGAAGTTGGTGCGCGCTTTACACTTGATGCTATACCCGGCAAGCAGATGGCAATTGATGCTGACCTTTCATCGGGTCTAATCGATGAAAAGGAAGCACAGCATCGCCGTCGTGAACTCGAAGAGGAAAGCTCGTTTTTCGGTTCGATGGATGGCGCATCGAAATTCGTGCGCGGCGATGCAATTGCCGGACTGATCATCACAGCAGTCAATGTTTTTGGTGGTATTATCATCGGCGCCACCCGCCATGGTATGAATATCTCGGAAGCGGCTGACGTGTTTACAAAACTGTCGGTGGGTGATGGTCTTGTAACGCAGATTCCTGCGCTGATTGTGTCGCTGGCCGCCGGTCTTCTGGTTTCCAAAGGTGGCACGCGTGGCTCTGCCGATCAGGCTATTTTCGGACAGCTTGGCGCTTATCCTAAAGCGCTTCTCATCGCATCCTTCCTTATGTTTGTTCTGGGCATTCTGCCGGGACTTCCTGCATTTCCATTCTTCCTGCTTGGCAGCGCGATGGCTTTTGTGGGCATCGCGGTTCCACGCAAACAGGCGAAATTGCGCAATGCACAAACTGCGCAAGCAGAGCTCAAGCAGCGTGATGCTGATGAGCAGGAACGTAATTCCGTTAAGGCATCGCTTGAAACCAGCCAGATTGAACTTTGTCTGGGTAAGCAACTCTCAGCACGCTTGATAGCATCGCAGCAGGAACTCGCGCATCGCGTCGCCAAAATGCGCAAGAAATTTGCGCAGGAATACGGATTTGTCATACCTGAAATCAAGGTCACGGACGATCTTTCGCTGCCGCCCAAAAGCTACCGGATCAAGATCCATGGTACGTCAGTTGCGAACCATGAATTGCGCGTTGGTGAAATTCTGGTGGTTCTGGGCGAGCGCCCGATCCCGGCCGTTCCGGGTGAGGAAGTGCGCGAACCGGCATTTGGTATGCGGGCCTATTCGGTACCTGAAACATTTGCAGCTGATTTACGTCGCGATCGCTATATGACTGTCGATAATCTTTCTGTTTTGCTCACCCATTTGAGCGAGATTATTCGCAACAATTTGTCTCAGCTTTTGTCCTACAAAGATATGCGTATTCTTTTGGACCGTCTTGGCTCGGAATATCGCAAGCTTCTCGAAGATATTTGTCCGGCAAATATCTCATATTCGGGTCTTCAGGCGGTTCTCAAACTTCTTTTGGCAGAGCGAGTTTCGATCCGTAACCTGCATCTCATCCTTGAATCGATTGCCGAGATTGCACCGCTGGTGCGCCGCCCTGAAATGATAGTCGAGCATGTGCGCATGCGAATGGCGCAGCAGATATGCGGCGATCTTTCAGACAATGGTGTGCTGAACGTGCTGCGGCTTGGCAATCGTTGGGATCTCGTTTTCCATCAAAGCCTTAAGCGTGATAACAAAGGCGAAATCGTTGAGTTCGACATTGATCCGCGTCAGCTTGAGCAATTTGGCAACGAAGCATCGGCTGTTATTCGCAAGCATTTTGAGAGCGGTGAGCGGTTCGTGCTTGTGTCGTCACCAGAAGCCCGTCCCTATATCCGCATGATCATCGAGCGGCTCTTTGCAACCTTGCCAGTGCTTTCGCATGTTGAAATTGCTCGCGGTGTGGAAGTGAAATCGCTCGGCGCGATTTCCTGACGGGAGAGAACTCGTGCCCATCGCACAATTGCCGCTCAACGAGATTGTTCTTGCAGCTATGCTTGCATTTTGCCGTGTTGGTGCCTGCATCATGCTCATGCCGGGCATTTCAAGCGCGCGCATACCTTTGCAAATTCGTTTGTTTATTGCATTGGCTTGCTCCTTTTCAGTGTTGCCCTTTGTGATTGGCAATATCGGTACGGGCTTTGACGTGGATCGGCCCTGGATCATATTTCGTCTCATGCTGAGCGAAATGTGTATTGGCGGAATTATCGGCATTCTGGCGCATATTTATTTTTGGGCTTTGCAGTTCATGGCTAATACTATGGCCATGGCGGTTGGCTATTCCGGCTCGCCTGGCGATGCGATAACCGAGCCTGAGCCGCAGGCGGCACTAGCAACGATCGTCACTTTCAGTGCGCTGTTTTTGTTTTTTGCAACCGATATGCATCTTGAGATTTTACGCGCGCTTCTCAATTCTTATACGGCAATCCCGGTCGCTGGGCGTTTCCGTCCCGATGCTGCTATGATTGATTTCACCGACGCATTGTCCGATGCATTTCTTGTAACCTTGCGGATTGCCGCACCTTTTATTGTGTTTGCCGTCTTAGTTAATTTTGCAATTGGCCTCATCAACAAGCTTACACCGACCATTCCGATCTATTTTGTATCGATGCCCTTTGTTTTGGGAGGCGGTTTGTTGGTTGTCTATTTAATCCTCCCTGAATTGCTGCACTTTTTTACCCAAGAAAACGCAACGCATTTGCGTGATTTGTTCTGAGGCTCATATGGTGCAGACAAAAGCAAAAAGCTTGAGCAAATTGGTGGCGCTGCAAAAGCTTGCAGCTAACCGGTTGGAGGCTTCACTTGGAGCCACGGATGCGCGACGTGTGAAGCTCATTGAAGAGCGCGATGCACTAATCGCCATGCAGGAGAGGCGCTATGAAAGCGACGTCTTTGCCGTGGATCCAGCGCTTTTGATAAAGCGGATGGGAATCAACGCACTGGCGCAGGACCGCATTGAGCAGGAGCTGGAAACCCAGCGCAGTGCTCTTCTCAAACAACAACGCCGGGTAGAACATTTGACCTCAAGGCTTGAAGCCGTTCGCACAGAAAATGAGCGCAAGGATTTTGCCGTGCTGCTTGACGAATTTCTGAGCCGGAAAACCGCGGCGAAAACGGAGTAATTCGCTTTTAATTTCCATTTTGCACCGCAAGCTTCAGTCAAGATTAAAAAGATATTGTGCAATCAAGAGATGAAGAGGGAAAAATTGCATGGCGATCAATCCGGTGTCAGATTTGGTGATGGACGTAGCGCGTGCTGCTGATCCGCAAGCCTATCGCGCGGCATCAGAGCGCCTAAAATCCCTGAGCGCGGTTGCAGATACGAAGGTCGGGTTCTCAAGCTATGCTGATCGTTTCAACGCTGGGGCCAAGGCAGAACCGCCAACGCAGGACCCGGCAAATTCCGCTTACCGGAAGTTTGAAGCTTTCATGCTGCAATCTTTTGTACAGTCGATGTTTACAAGCGATGCTTCTACCACCTTTGGTAAGGGGATCGCCGGAGAATATTGGAAGTCGATGATGTCGGAGGCCATGGCAAACAAAATGGCTGATAGCGGGGGTGTTGGCATTGCGCGCTTGCTTGAAGAGCAGGCCACACGCAAGGCGCAGCTTGAACCTGCATCTGCGCTGGCAATAGCCGGGAACTCTGTAGCGAATGATTTGGTTCATGGATTTGAACGCCAACTCATTCAGTGGCAATTAAATAACAACGACAGGAAGGATAGCGCGAGCAGCTAAGTTTGCGCGCATATCATTCTGCTTTAGATAATGACTGAGGAACCCGATAATGACCGATAGCTCCGAAATTAGTCTGCCAGAACAGCGCCAGATTGTTGCTGGCCAGGCTCAAAGTCTTGAACAGGAAGCAGCATTGAAGCCGGTTGTACGGGCGATCCGACACCTTGAGGACGTGATTGAAGCTGAAACGCGCCTTCTTCTTGAAGGCGGCACTCCTGATCTCGTTGAAATCAATGCACGTAAAAGCCGTGGCCTTTATGATTTCAACAAGGCGATGACCAAGGCGTCAAACCTTGCTGGACCCAGCATGATGAAAAGCCTTCAGCCACTGCTTGATGGCTTCAAGCAGAAGCTTGAAAAGAACTGCGAGGCGCTGCAAATGCATCTGCGTGCCGTTGGCGAGCTTGCTGATCTTATTCGCGGTGCGCTTGAAACCCAGGACGCTGATGGCACCTATAGTCGACAAAGTGCAAGACTTGGTCATGTTCGATGATCCGCATTATTGTCATCGGTCTCTGGATCTGCGTCGTTGCTTTCGGCTCACTGTATTTTGCTGTGCAGAACAGTGCCGATCCCTCTGATGAGGCCGCATCGCCGGGTGGCTTTGGCGGGCTTGATTATGTGAAGACCGACGTCATGAGTGTGCCGATCATTACCAAGGGATCGGTTGCTGGCTATGTCGTGACGCAGCTGGTTTATACGGTCGATTCCAACACCCGTAAGAAGTTGACTGTGCCACTTGAATATTTCATTACCGATGAGATATTCCGTAAATTTTACGGCAGTTATTCGGACACGAAGGAAGTTGAGAAAGTCAGCTTTGAAGATGTGCGCGCGTCAATCATTGGAGACATTAATTCACGGTTTCCCGAGCCGGTAATCAAGGATATTCTAGTTGAGCAGTTCAATTATATTTCCGCAGCCGAAATCCGAGCGATGAACACGCGTGGCAGTGCTAAACCTTCCGGGCAGCAGGCGAGCGCTCACAGCGAATAATATTTGCCAGCAAGCTGGTTTAAACGCTCTTCATCCAACGGGGCGATTTCGCTGTTGAATTGAAACTGTAAGCCGATTTCGCGATTTTCACGCCAGACAATCTGCGCCAGCAAAGCACGGCCATAGAAATCGTCGAACAGCCAGAAACGTTCTGGCAAGTTGGGAACATCACATATTCTTAATCGCGCGCCGTGGGGCGCGATATCGCTGAACTGACATTCGATGATGAAACGCCCGTCAAGCCCGACGATTTTACCGGATCGCAAGCGCGTGCGCTGGCGTTCTTCGCTTCGCCTTTCATTTGGCGGCTTTTTGCGCACCATGACAACCTGCCTCTTGTTCCCTTTAAACGGATTTATAACAGCATTGTTTTCTGCAAGGGTTACGCTCGCCGGTGACACACCGGTTTCTTTCTGAATATGGCTAATTAGCGTAAATACGCGTGATTGGTAGGGGGCGACAAGCCGGAGTGGACGATGTGGGGGCGCATCCCGAAAAATGTGAGACGGTTTTCGATCTGATTGAATGCGATTTGCGCTTTAACGTGGACCTTGCAGCAAAGCACTGGCCACGCCTTCATTCGTAACGAGACGATTGACATAGCCTCCGCGCAGAATAGCCCGAATGATGGGTATTTTGTTCAGTCCGCCGGAGACGAGAATGGATGCCGGCTTGAGCTTGAGCTTATCAGGCGGCAGGGCGATAATTGAATCGTTGAGAAAATGGTCGATCGGCTTGCCCTGTGCATCCAGAAAATATCCAAGAAACTCGCCGACTGCGCCAAGTTTCAGCACAGCATCGAGATTATCTTTAACGACCCTTATGTGTGTGAGTGATGTCTCGGACGTAAGTGACCCACAGGATACAAGACCAATATCGGCAATTTCCGTTCGTGCCAGGACGTCAGTCAATTCATCGCTCAGCAGAATTGCATCGCGGCTTTCTCTGTTCGCACAATAGATGGGGGCGGTGAGATAGTGGCATTCAACACCCAGCGCGCGCGCGAAGGCTGTTGCGACTTCAAACGTGTTGGTGGAGGAGCCGCTGGTTACACCGCCGGTCAAACCAACCACCCAGCTTTCAGGTTTTGGGCGCGCACGCAGACTGCGCACTGCAAAGCTGAGTGTGCGGCCGGATGCTATCCCTACACCCATATCGCGGTTTGCAATCAACTCGCTGGCCATTGCGCCGGCGGCTTCGCCGATCACACGCTTCTGCTCCAGATAATCATCAAGATCAGGAACAACGACAGCCTCCGCAAGGCCATAGCGGACCGCAACTTTCTCTGCGAGCTCAATACAATCCACAAGCGGCAGACTGACCCTGATTTGTATCTGGCCGGACTCGCGCACCTGCCCGATAATCTTATTGACCTTGAGACGCGTTATATTCAGACGCTGCGCGATTTCCTGTTGGGTCTGACCACCGACGAAATAGAGCCAGGCCACGCGTGCGCGCTCCTGATCCTCATCTACAGACACCAAATTTTCGTTCATTCACTGGTCCCTAGAGCATTTCCTTTTTTGATTTAATCATCGGAAATGCCCTATCTATTTATTTTCACGCATTATCCAACGCAAAACCGCTTCGCACTTTTGCTGGAAATGCTCTGGCAGGTCACATAGGCGTCTGCGAGTTGTTGCAGGAAGCATATCATGTCTCAACTCTTTCCATGAATTGGGGCCATGCTGCAATGACTTTTGATCGTGCGGAACACTTAATTTTCAAAGTTTAGCAGCAACATCACACCTGTTGCATGCTGCTCGCATTTTAGAGAACTCACAAGACAATCCCAATATTAAGTCAAATAAACTTGACTATTAACATCATATTAAATAATGGATGCGCGGCAGGAAAACTTCCCGTATGGCGGGTATAGCGATGTTCATTAAAAATTGTCAGAAAATGCCTTTCAGTCGCTTCGTGGAAAGTGACATGTTCTGGGTTGCATATGGCGGGGCGTTTGCTTTGATCATCCTGATTGGCAATCTTTGGATGACTTAAGACAGGCTCAAATTACTCGCTGATCGGGTGTTCGGCAGATACGAGCAGTTTGTCGATGCGTCGTCCGTCAAGGTCAACCACTTCGAAAATCCAGCCATTTTTAACGAAAGTTTCGCCCACTTCCGGCAGATGCTTGAACTCTTCAAGAGCAAGTCCGGCAACCGTGCTGTATTCTGTGCCTTCATCGATTTCAAAGTGCAAAAACGCTGAAAATTCGTCAATCGGCATCCATCCAGATACCAGATAGGAGCCGTCATTCCGGCGTACGATGGCCAGTTCCTCGACATGGTCTTCCTGCATGGCGCCGATGATGGCTTCCATCACATCGCCAGCGGTTATAAGCCCTTCGAAATGGCCATATTCATCATAGACAAGAACCATATGCGTTGGCGTGCCGCGTATCGCTTCCACAACGTCCAGTGCATCCGAAAAATCAGATACGACCGGAACATCCTTCACGATGTCGCGGATATTGACGCTGCCCTTTAAGGAAAGCTGGTTGAAGAAATCCCGCACCTGTAAAACACCGATGATTTCATCGGAATTGTCACCACGCACCGGCAGGCGCGAGCGGCTGCTATGCTGCAATTGATCGCAAATTTCTTCGAAACTGTCGCCAATATCGATCATTTCGACATCAAGACGCGGTGTCATCATACCGCGTGCGGTGCGATCAGCCAGACGCATCACGCCTGCAATCATGCGCGATTCTTCGGTTTCAATCACACCCGCACTCTGCGCTTCCGCCAATACGGATTTGATTTCCTCATCAGTCACACCATCGCCGGACTTACCCGATTGACCAAGAAGGTTAAGCACGAGACGCCCAGAATTATCCAGCAGCCACACGAGGGGGGCTGCCATTTTTGAGAGCATCTTCATTGTTGGTGCGACACGGCTAGCAATGACTTCCGGTTCGCGCAGTGCAATCTGTTTTGGTACCAGTTCACCGACGATGAGGGACAGATAGGTGATGAGAACAACGACGGAACCCACACCAAGAGCATCGGCGAATGAGGGCGATATACCCTGACTGAGCAGCCATCCACTTAGCCGTGCACCAAGGGTTGCGCCTGAAAATGCACCGGAAAGAATACCGACCAGTGTAATGCCGATCTGGACTGTTGACAGAAATCTGCCTGGGTTTTCAGAAAGCTCGATTGCCATGCGCGCACCGAGGCTGCCTTTATCCGCCAGCACACGCAATCGGGCGGGGCGTGAAGAAACAACTGCGAGCTCCGACATTGCAAGGACGCCATTGAGGACCGTCAGCAATATCACCGTCACGATTTCAAATAACAAAACTGTCCCCGGAATTTAACTATTGGATTTCTATCATAGGAATTATCGTAGGTTGTTTCCAGTGGGGACTGAATGGAAATACAAAATTCATATGGCGCAGTGAGAGTTTTTTCAAAGAAAATCCACGTCTGGCATGCGGGGTAGGTTGTTTAATAGTTTACGCGTGTAGGCATGTTGAGGGTCGGTCAAGAGTTGTTGCGTATCACCTTGTTCGACAATCCGGCCCTTTTTCGGCACGATCAGCCATTGGCATAGCAAAGCAACAAGAGCAATATTTTGTGAAACCATCACAAAAGTCGTTCGTTCAGACAATGTCCGCCTGCGTGACTGCGCAATCCTGGATCGATAAAGGGTGCGTGGACAATCGAGGATATCAAAGCAGCTTACTGGTAAACAAACAGTCGGACCATGCGCAGAAACCTTCGGCCAGGATCAGTGCTTCAGGCTGTCGAGAGAGCTTTTCTTTCTTGGTTAGATGTCCGCCCGCATATAAGGTGAAGCGGGGAACTTCGTTTTTCGGGTGGTCCGGTTCTTGAAAGCGCAGCGATCGGGAAAGGTGGCCTCTAAAGCAGGTGGCCCAAAAGTGGGATCCGGTTTTGGTTTGAAGACATGCGGACAAACAAAGAGTTAAAGCGTGTTGCATTTTATCGTATTGATATAACGCGCTGTAAATGTTGATCCTTTTTACATTGAGATGCGCTCTGATGTCGGAATGACAAGGCCTTCAAACGATAACGGTGATCGCTTTTCCACACCTGTTGTCATTGAAGTTTCGTAAATCCGTCTTCCGGCTGTCAAGTTGAAGCAGCATAGGCATTCGCGCCTCAGTAAAGGAGCGCGTAGCAATGCCTCAATCAATTGAACTCACGAACATCGGAAAAACCTTTGGCGGAAATGACGTCCTCAAAGGCATTGATCTTTCCATTCGTCCGGGCGAGTTCATTTCACTCGTCGGTATGTCCGGATGTGGTAAATCAACCCTGTTGCGGATTATCGCAGGGCTTGAAGCGCCCGATAGCGGCTCTGTCGCCATTGGCAATCAGGACGTAACCGACATCGACCCCAGCGATCGCAATCTCGCGATGGTTTTTCAATCCTATGCGCTTTATCCGCATATGAATGTTCGCCAGAACATTGCGACACCGCTTAAAATGCGCAAGCTGAAGCTATCGGCACGACTGCCGCTGATAGGGCGTCTGTTTTCATCCGCTAAGGTGATGGCAGAAATCGACGATGCCGTTTTACAGGCTGCCGAGACTTTGCATATCGAGCATCTGCTTGATCGTAAGCCTGCGCAGCTTTCAGGTGGACAAAGACAGCGCGTTGCCCTTGCACGCGCCCTGGTACGCTCTCCGTCAGCCTTTCTCATGGATGAGCCGCTTTCCAATCTTGATGCCAAACTGCGCGCCCATATGCGCAACGAGCTTGCGCAGCTTCATCGCCGCCTTGGTGCGACCTTTGTCTATGTGACACACGATCAGATCGAAGCGATGACCATGTCAGACCGCATTGCGCTCATGTCAGAAGGTCGTATCGAACAATTGGGAACGCCGGATGAACTTTACAGCCGCCCGGCAACGCTGACGGTTGCGCGCTTTATCGGCACACCGTCGATCAATCTGCTTCCCGTTGAAATAGACGATCAGGGGCATGTAACCTTCATCGGGAAAGCACTCGGAATAGCGGTGGCACCGGGACAAAGCGGACCGGCGATGCTGGGTCTGCGTGCTGAAGATTTGCGTGTGGTGGAAAAAGGATTGGCTGCACGTGTTGAGCGCAGCGAAACCCATGGTGCTGATCGCTTTGTTACCTGTCGTCTTCTCGATGATAACAACATCGAAATCACATTGCGCCAGCGTGCGGGCGATAGCTTCAATGAAGCCTCCGATGGCGTGCTTCATATTGGCTTTTCCCCGGATCGCATTCATTTGTTTGGCAATAATGGTTTGCGTATTGAAGCCATGCGCGAGCGGGTGCTGGCATGACGAGCACCGATTTTAAAGACGTTAGTGCTCTCGGCTATCGGGCACGTCAGTCACGCACAGCAAGACATCTTGTCATGCGTGGATTGATGTTTGCAGCACCGGCAGGTCTGCTTTTGCTTGCAACCTACATCATCCCGATGATCGTTCTGGCGGGATTTTCGGTGACTGATTATCAGCTTGGAGCCCTCTCGTCCCGTTTTGTGGGGCTGGGGAATTTTATCAAAGCTATTAGCGATCCCGTTTTCATACGGTCGCTGAGAAACACGGTTCTCTATGCGCTGATTGTCATACCGTTCGGCGTGTTTCTCGCGCTTGGCATTGCACTGCTTGTTTACAATCGCAAGCGGAGCCGTGGGTTCTGGGAAGTTGCTTATTTTCTGCCGGTGACTGCAACTTTGGTTGCTATGGCAACCGTCTGGCAGTTCCTGCTGCATCCTTCCATCGGCCCGGTGAATGCCGTCATCAAATGGTTTGGGTTTGAGCCGGTATCATTTTTATCCAATCCCGCATTGCTTATTCCGACCATGGCTCTGATTGGAATCTGGCAGGTGCTCGGCTTCAACATGGTGCTGTTTCTGGCGGGACTGACGGCAATCTCCAAAGATCTGCATGAAGCGGCGCGTCTTGATGGGGCGAAAAACCCGATTGATCGTTTTTTGACGGTGACGTGGCCTATGCTCGGCCCCACAACCATGTTCGTTGTCGTTACGACCTCCATTTCCGCATTCAAAGTGTTTGAGACGGTTGCGGTGTTGACCAAAGGGCGCTTCGGTTCAGAAACACTGCTTTTCAATCTTTACCTTGAAGGTTTCGAATATTCGAACACCGGTTACGCAGCAGCCCTTACGCTGATTTTTCTGGCGATTGTGCTGGTGCTTTCCATTGGACAAACCCTCCATCTCGACAAGAAAGTGCACTACTGATGGCCGCACTTCGAAAATATATGCCGCATCTCGTTTTGGCGCTGGGTGCGTTCGTTATGCTGCTGCCATTCTACTGGATGGTACTGACCTCAATTCGCTCTCCGGCAGAAGTCTTCAACGTATCGCTTTGGCCAATTCCGGAAAAATTTGATGCTGTCGAGAATTATACACGGGCGGCTGCTCAAGTGCCCATGGCGCGCTTCATGCTCAATGGTGTCATTGTCTGTTTCGGTATTCTGATCGTGCAGGTTCTAACTGCCGTTCCCGCTGCCTACGCACTGGCGAAATTGCGTTTTCCGGGCCGCAAACTCATGCTTGCCTTGGTGATTGCAGCTCTATGCGTGCCTATTCAGGCACTCGCTCTGCCGCTGTTTGTCGGTTTGGCAAAGATGCAATTGCTCAACACCTATTTCGCGATGATGGCTCCGTTCTTTCTGTCGGTTTTTGCGATCTTTCTGTTTCATCAGTCGTTTCGCAGCTATCCCGATGAAATCATCGAAGCGGCCCGTATGGACGGCTTTTCTGAGATGGAAATCTGCTGGGGTATCGTCCTGCGTGGTTCTCTGCCTTCGCTTGCAGCCTTCGCTGTCTTTTCACTCGTCGCACATTGGAACGATCTGTATTGGCCGATGGTCGTTGTCTCTGACACCAATCTCGCGCCACCACCACTCGGCATGCTGTTTTTCGCCGATATCGAGTCTGGTGCGAATTACGGCGCGCTCATGGCAGGGGCCACGATCATTACCGCGCCCATGGTCGTCTGTTTCCTGCTTGCACGCAGGCATTTCATCGCGGGCATCACGATGACCGGCGTCAAATAATCCCGTTCACCACTTACTTTCCTCCCACTGTCCACTGGAGACTTTTATGACCATCAATCGACGCCGTGTCATTAACGGCATGCTTCTGGGCCTTGCCGTTGCGGGCCTTGCCAAGCCCGGCATTGCTGCCGCGGGCGATGTCACGCTCAACGTGCTTTACAATCTGCCAGGTTTCACGAAATTCCATCAGCCGCTGGCCGATGAATTCATGAAGAACAATCCTGATATCAAGATTAACTTTCTTGCGCCGGCAGTCGGTTACAATGAAGGCCAGCAGCAGGTGCTGCGTGCAGCGGTCACGGGCAATCTCCCGGATGTTTATTTCTCTGGTTATAATCTGACGGGTGAGTTGGTGCATACGCTTGCGCCACGCAATCAGATTACCGATCTGGGACCCTTCATCGAGGCTGAAGGCGGTCAGGCGTTCCTCGATAAGAATTATAGTCCCAAGATGGCTGCACTTGGTCAGGTTGACGGCAAGCAATACGGTTTGCCGGTCAACGCATCATCGCCCATCATCTATATCAATTCTGATCTGGTGAAGAAGGCTGGCGGCGATCCTGAAAACATGCCGAAGACCTTTGCCGGTCTTATTGAACTGGCAAAGAAGATTCACGCCCTTGATCCAAAGATTGCGGGGATGGGCTATGACATCAATGGTTGGCCGGATGACTGGTTATGGCAGTCGCTGGTCTTTCAGCAGGGTGGCAAGCTGGTCGATGAAAAGACCAAAAAAGTTGCTTTTGATAATGAAATTGGCCTGAATGCACTTAAGCTTACACGCCAGTTTGTGACGGAAGGTGGCCAGAATCTGCTCGATTGGGATCAGTCGCGCCAGCAGTTTGGTGCGGGCCTCACAGGGTTTATTTTCTCGACCCCAGCCCATGTCCAGACCATTGAAGGCCTTGTGGGTGATCGCTTCAAGCTTGTGACTGCGACTTTCCCGCTTGATAATGCTGAAAATGGCGGCGTTCCAACAGGTGGCAACTCGGCTGTTATCCTGACACAGGAAAAAGAAAAGCAGGATGCGGCCTGGAAATATCTGAAGTGGATAACCGGCCCCCAAGCACAGAACGTGATTGTGCGCATTACCGGTTATTTGCCGACAAACAAGCTTGCGACCGGACCGGAATATCTGGCTCCATATTATGCCGAGCATCCCAATGTCGAAACCGCATCGCGACAGGCTGACCGCTCGTTGCCTTGGGCCGGTTATCCGGGTGGCGATTCCGTTCGTATCTGGCGCACGCAGCGTGACATTATTGGCACGGTCATGCGTGGCGAAATTTCGCCTGAAGACGGCCTCAAGCAGCTCGTTGAACAAACAAACGCACTGATGAAATAAGAGCGGCATCCGATCATTGGGGCTGCGAAACCAGCGATAGTCGGCCTTCGCAGCCTTATTCATTCCCCGAAAGACAGATTATGAAAATCATCCAGATCACCGATACCCATCTGATGCCATCGGGCATTGTGGTCAATGGTGTGGACCCTGAAAAGCAACTGCGGATCGCGGTCACAGACATTATCGAAAAACACAGCAACGCCGATCTTTTGGTGATCACTGGTGATCTTTGCAATTATGGCGATCCCGAAGCCTATGAATTGCTGCGTGAAATTCTCGCTCCTGTGCCATTTCAAACGCGTCTGTTGTTAGGCAATCACGATCGCAGACCGGAATTCATTACTGCCTTTCCCGATCATCCGCGCGATGAAAATGGCTATATCCAGTCTTATATGGATACCGATTTTGGTCGCTTGCTGTTTCTTGACAGCCATGAAGCCGGCTTGATTGGCGGTATCTTTAAGGAAGACAGGCTTGCGTGGTTGGACGCAGCGCTTTCAGGCGCAGGCGATCTGCCTGTCACGGTTTTCATCCATCATCCACCATTTGATGCTGGCATCGCTCATTTTGATGCGATCGGCATGCATGACAATGGCGCGCTTATGCATCGTCTTCATGCGCACCCTGCCGGTGTCCGTCACATTGTCTTTGGTCATATTCATGTGCCACTGGCAGGCACGAGTGCGCAAGGCATTGCTTATAGTTCGGGGCAGGCGTGCTCTCATCGCTTCATTACGGAACTGGATATTCCAACCCCCTGGTGGACGGGCGGGCTACCATGCTACCGCGTGATCAAACTTGATGCGCATGGGGTGCGCGCCTATAATTTTGAGGTTGGACAGGTTCCCACAAGCCGGGCAGAAATCTGCGCTGGTCCTTAGGTGGGTTTTGTAAACGATGGTCAGTCCAAGGTTGCTTCGTCAAAGACAATGACCTGTCCGATGGTCTTTCAGTTTCCGTGATTGAGGGCTTAAAGCAAGGGGTAGTCGGGGCTTTGAAGGAAGCACCGCTTAGAGCATTTCCTGTTTTGATTGGAACATTGGAAATGTTTTCATGAAACAGGAAAACGCAATAATCTTGGGAATTTTCTGGCGGATCAGCCTGATGCAGGAGAGGTCCTCAGCACCCGCAGCGCATTCAGGATCACTGCGACATCAATGGCTTCCTGAAGGATCGCGCCTTGAACTGGAGGCAGATAACCAAGCGCTGCCACGATCATTGCTATAATGGATAGGCCTATGCCTAAGACAACACTCTCTAAAGCGATACCGCGCGACCGTTGAGCGATCTCTATACCCGTGCGGAGCCGATCTATCCTGTCGACGAGAAGCACGACGTCAGCTGCTTCTGCAGACGCTGCGGCACCTCTGGCTCCCATCGCAACCCCGACGTCTGCAACGGCAAGCGCCGGCGCGTCGTTCACCCCGTCGCCGACCATCATCACCGGGCCGTATTTTCGCTCGCTGATGACTGTGTGCACCTTTTGATCGGGTGTCAGTTCGGAGCGGATTGCATCCATCCCCAGTCCGCTTGCAATGCGTTGGGCAACTGCATCGCGATCGCCGGTTGCCAGAATGATGCGCTTGATGCCATCCTTGCGTAGCCCGTTGAGCGTCTGCATGACATCGCTGCGCACGCGGTCGGCCATAATGATGAAGCCCGCCATCTTGCCGTCTATTGCCACTGCAACCACGGCAGACCCGGCTTCTGTTTCAGGGACTTCAATCTGCTCTGACTGTGTCTGTTTTCCAACGAAGCTATTGCCGCCGACAGCAATGTTTCTGCTATCGACACGCCCTGCCACGCCATCTCCGGCAATTTCCGAAACCTCTGATGGTAGCGCAAGATTGATGCCACGTCTTTGCGCTGCCAATACCAGTGCCTGCGCCATTGGATGTTTGGACATTTGATCAAGAGAGGCAGCGAACCGCAGCACCTCATTTTCGGTGAATCCCTGCTCAACATGGATAGAAACAATCTGCGGGCGGCCATCGGTCAGAGTTCCTGTCTTGTCCAGCACCAGCGTATTGATGCGGGCCATATTCTCCAATGGACGGGCACCTTTGACCAAAACGCCGAAGTGAGCGCAGCGTGAGACACCCGCAACAAGAGCGACGGGGACTGCAAGAATGAGAGGGCAGGGTGTTGCCACAACAAGAACCGCCACCGCCCTGATCGGGTCTCCCGTGAGCCACCATGCGCAAAACGCGATCACGATGGTCACAATCAGAAAGCCGACAGACCAGCGATCTGCCAGCCTCGACATTGGAGCCTTTGAGTGCTGAGCCTTTTCGACAAGGCGAACAATGCCAGCGTAGGTGCTGTCCTTGGCTTCGTGCTTGGTAACGATATCAAAAGCATCACCAGCATTCATCGAGCCACTGAGCACATCCGCGCCGCGAGAAAGTGAAACGGGAAGTGACTCTCCCGTCAGTGCCGACATGTTTATGAAGGCATTTTCGGACGCGATGCTTCCATCGACGGGGATGATTTCGCCCTGCCGGATCAGCAGCCGATCATCCTGCCGAACGATATCAACGGCAACTTCCTGCAGGTGGTCATTCTCATACCGCATTGCCGTTCGTGGAACACGAGACAGCAGATCATGCATTTCGCGCCGTGCTTGCCCTTCGGCAAAATTTTCAAGGAACGCTCCGCCTGTGTACATGAGCGCCACAATTGTGGCCGCCAGTGTTTCCCCAAATGCAAGAGCCGCCGACATTGACATCGCAGCAACGATATCCAGCCCAAATTCTCGTCGCCATAGGCTGCGGATGATATCGACGAATAACGAAGCAAGTACCGGCAAAGTGGCAATGGTCCAAGTGAGCCGTGCGCTTTGCGTATAATTGAAAAAATGCAGGACGAGCCCGATAATTAGCCCGCAAAGGGCAAATATCAGAAGACTGGCTTTAAACGTGTCTTTAGCCGAGCGTTGCATTTTTCACGTCTCCGCATAAGCGTTTTGGAAGAGGGAACCGGCGTTCGAAACGCGCGCTTATGGCAACGAGAGAGGTGAGAATAAAGACATCTTCGATGCTTCTGCCGTCATATAAGCCATGGGTTATTGCGTGCTTTTTCGAAGGGTGCTGGCGCTTGCCAACTTGTCTTAAGGTGCGCAGCCAAAACAGCATGGAGATGATCAGACGGCCGTGCCGACCAGGGCGCCTATGCCTGCGGTCAGTGCCATTGCCAATGCGCCCCAGAAAGTAACCCGCGCGGTGGCTTTCATCACATCTGCCCCTCCTGTTTTGGCCCCGATTGCGCCAAGTAAAGCCAGAAACAGCAAGGAAGCGATGGCGACTGCGTACAGCAGGATCGAAGGCGGCGCGATGATGACCATGAAGAGCGGTAGAGCTGCACCAACTGAGAAAGTGGCGGCGGACGTCAGTGCTGCCTGCACAGGGCGCGCTTCCATGTGCTCGACGATGCCGAGTTCTTCGCGGGCGTGCGTTTCGAGAGCGTTGTGTGCCGTTAGTTGAACTGCCACCTGCCGCGCCAGATCATGGGTCAGGCCCCGTTCAATATAGGTTTGCGTTAACTCGTCAAGCTCGGCTTCGGGCTGCGTTTCCAGTTCTTTTCGCTCACGGGCGAGGTCGGCTGTTTCCGTGTCAGACTGAGAGCTGACCGAAACATATTCACCTGCTGCCATGGACATTGCGCCGGCGACAAGGCCTGCAACGCCAGCAACCATGATCTGTGTTGTGCCAGGTGAGGCGGATGCGACACCCATAATCAGACTGGCCGTTGAGACAATACCATCATTTGCCCCAAGGACTGCAGCGCGCAGCCAGCCGATCCGGGATACGAGATGTTTCTCTGTATGTGATCGGGTCATATATTCGTCTCCCGCCAATCAATGTCCGCTGCTATCTTAGCTTTAATGGGACCTTTTACCAGTGGGCTACTTTTTTGTCATTAATGGCCTGCACACACTTGAGCCTAAAGGGAGTTGTGCAGGCAGAGTGGTTGATAAAACTATTAAGATGAGGGATTGCACAGCAATTCAATATATATTATATTATTTTTTATATTGAACCAATAGGAGGCAAAAATGCCTATCACCAGGATATCAGAAAAGCTGTCGGTATCGTCTCAGCCAAGCTTGGATGAGTTGCATTCACTGCGTGGCCGTGGCTTTGGGGCGCTTATCAATAACCGACCCGATGGCGAAGATGCTGATCAGCCCGGAAACCAAACTGAATACGATCTGGCCCGTCAAAGCGGTCTCTCCTATAGTTTCATTCCGGTTACAATGAATTCGATCACTGAGGCCGATGTGCGGGCTTTTCAAAAGGTGGTCAGAGAGTCTGAAGGGCCGGTGCTCGCTCACTGCAGGACAGGGACTCGCGCGCTTAGCCTTCACCTGATTGGCGAGATGCTTGATGGGCGAATGTCTGCCGATGAGGTCACGGCATTGGGGCGTCTTCATGGTTTTGATATGAGTGCTGCCATTGCTTGGTTCAAGCAGTTTAAGCAACGTCGACCGCAGGTAAAGGGCTTCTTCGACAAAAGGACCTGGAGCGTGCAGTATGTGGTGTCAGATCCAGAAACCCGTATGTGCGCCATAATTGATCCGGTTCTCGACTTTGATGAAAAGTCAGGCTCAACCGCGACGGCCAATGCAGACGCGATCCTTGATTACGTTCGCGAGAATGATTTGACGGTCGAATGGATACTCGACACGCATCCGCATGCCGACCACTTTTCCGCAGCGCAGTACCTGAAAGAGAAAACCGGCGCAAAAACTGCGATAGGCGAGCATGTTGTCGATGTTCAGGCGCTTTGGAAGCAAATCTACAACTGGCCTGAGCTGGCTGCTGATGGCTCGCAATGGGATCGGCTGTTTGTTGATGGCGATACATTCAGTATTGGCTCGATCAATGCCACGGTGATGTTTTCTCCCGGACACACGCTTGCTTCGATCACTTACGTGATCGGTGACGCTGCCTTCGTTCATGACACGCTCTTTATGCCCGACAGCGGCACGGCGCGCGCCGATTTTCCCGGCGGAGATGCAGATGTCTTGTGGCATTCGATCCAGGCGATCCTGAGGCTTCCGGATGAAACCAGAATATTCACCGGCCACGACTATCAGCCGTGCGGTCGGGCACCACGCTGGGAAAGCACGGTTGGGGATCAGAAGAAGTTTAATGCCCATATTGCCAGCATGACGGAAGATGCGTTTGTTGCACTGCGCAACAAACGGGACAAGACATTGCCGATGCCTAAACTGATCCTGCATGCCTTGCAGGTGAACATACGCGGCGGGCGTCTTCCTGAGCCGGAAGCCAACGGAAAGCGCTACCTTAAGTTTCCACTGGACGCATTGGAGGGAGCTGCATGGGAATGACCAATGACATGAATATGATGATGAAGGGTGGTTTGTCCCCAACAGAGCTTTCTTCGCGAGCAGGTGAGGTTGCAAACCTGCTCAAAACGCTGTCGCATCCGGCGCGGTTGATGCTTGTCTGCAGTTTGGTGGAAGGCGAATATTCCGTCGGCGAACTCGAAGAAAAAGTTGATGTTCACCAACCGCATCTGTCGCAGCACCTGACCGTTTTGCGCGGTTCGGGGATTGTCGAAACCAGGCGCGAGGGGAAACAAATCTTTTACAGCCTGACGGAAGACAAGGCGGCACAATTGATCAATGCCCTTTATGCCATTTTCTGCGTGGAGACACAAAAATGAACATTTACCTCTCATCGCTGGTTGGTGGGATGCTAATCGGCACTTCCGCCGCGATGCTGCTGGTCCTTAACGGCAGGATTGCAGGGATCAGTGGCATTGTCGGACGCCTGATACAGGGGAACGGTGTGCTGCTCAACTTTGCCTTCGTTCTGGGGCTCATACTTGGCCCGGTCGCCTATCTGATCATTTTTGGCAATTGGCCAGCTGTTCAGATCACGGTTGGCTGGCCACTGATCATCGTCGCCGGTTTGCTGGTTGGCTTTGGATCGCGCATGGGATCGGGTTGCACCAGCGGCCATGGCGTGCTGGGACTCGCGCGTCTGTCACCACGATCTATGGCCGCAGTTGCCACTTTCCTGACAACTGGAGTGATTGCCGTGACTGTGCTGAGGGGGCTGGGCCTATGAACCGGAAGATCTATGAGTTCTGCGTTGCTCTTGCCGCTGGGGGCATTTTTGGCTTCGGCCTGTCTTTGTCTGGAATGCTGAATCCGGTCAACGTGCAAGGCTTTCTCGATATTTTTGGCGCATGGGATCCACGTCTTGCCTTTGTTCTGGGCGGCGCCGTGATGGTGGCCTTTATTGGCGTACAGATAGCGAAGCGGATGCAGCATCCTGTTTTTGCCGAGACGTTTCATATGCCCACCAACCGGCGAATTGATACGCCACTGATTCTAGGCTCTGCGCTGTTTGGTCTGGGCTGGGGGATCGGTGGCTTCTGTCCCGGTCCTGCCATCGCATCATTGTCGCTCGGGTTGCCGCAGAGCATTCTGTTCGTTGTTGCGATGCTGGTCGGCATGGCTTTTCATGACGCATTTTGGAGCAGACGCGCGTAAGCTGACCTTTTCTTGCGGCCATTGGCTTCGGAATGATAGTTGGTTAGGGTCTTTTCAGCAAAACTGCGCAGCGGTTTGCGTGGGATAACGCTTGAAAACAAATAGATAGGGCATTTCCGATGATTTAATCAAAACAGGAAATGCTCTAGCCCGTTTGGGCACGCGAATGTAACGAAAGCAGAGAACATTTTTATGCCGGCGATACCATTGCCCTTTGTTGTCGCCCTGCTCTTGAGCATTCTGCTTATTCGCGTGTTTGTTGAGAAGAGGGCATTTTTCAGACCGGCCCCCGTCTTCATCAGCGCTTGTATTCTTTTGATGATCACGGTTGGATTGCGCTGGAGTATCGATCTTCCATGGATTCGTTTCATCCAGCCGGCCATTGCTTCGCTCTTGCCACCGGTCGCCTGGCTTTGCTTTTCAAGACTGCGGCAGTCATCTGCAATGCGGGCATGGCCGCATTTTCTTCTTCCCGCAGCGGTGGTGTTCCTTTCGGCCTTTTGGGTTCAATGGCATCCGCCGATTGATCTTATTCTCGCCGTTGTTTACTTCGGGTACGGGGCTGCTCTTCTTCGCAGTGGGTCTGCGGGGGCTGATTGTTTTGAACGCGTCCGACTGAGCGATACGGACGGCGCGCTCAAGGCCGTTTCCACGGTTGGTGGTCTTCTGCTTTTTTCGGGGATTATTGATCTCATAATTGCCGGAGATTTCGGTTTTTATCGTGGACACCACGCGGCTTTGATCGTTGGGATCGCCAATATGATCATGCTTCCGATCATTGCTTATGCAATTGCTGTTATCGGTCGAAGCATACCTGATGATGAGAACCGCGAGGCTGAGCCGGAGGTTCCGTTTATCACAGAGCAAGATCGGCAGATCGTTGATATGGTCGATGTGATGATGCTTTCGAAGAAGCTTTATCGCGATCCTGATCTGACACTGAGCCGGCTATCACGCCAACTTGGTATTCCTTCCCGGCAAATATCAATGGCAATCAACCGTGCGCTTGGGCGCAATGTGTCTCAAGTCGTCAACGAATACCGGATCCGGGACGCCCGGCGCCTGCTGGAAGAGACGGATCTGCCGATCACAGCCGTGATGTTCGAATGCGGCTTTCAAACGAAGTCAAACTTCAATCGGGAATTTACCAGAGTGACCGGCGCGACCCCAAGCGACTATCGTCGCCTGGGCGCACAGCGCACGAATACCGAGCGTGGTCCTATGGTTTGATCGGGAGGGCCGTGGCTAGAAACCCGATTACCAGAAAGGAAATCTCCCGGTGGATTTCTTCGCGCTCGCGTGTTCCCGCCTCCTTGCAAACAATCCCGTCACCTGGCGTTTCTTCTTCAATCAGTGCGGCAGCGCCGGGTTTGCAAAGCTGCATGAAACTGAAATGAAGTGCATCGGGAATGTCGACATAGGTCGAAGAGGCTTTGCGCAAATGCTGCGCAAGATAGCCGCTTTCAAGCACGGCAGGCATATCGCCAATATCAGTGCCAGCACTGATAACAAGTGACGGGATGTCGATGCTTGCCAGACTTTCCGGCGAAAACCCGCGCGCCAGCCCCAAATCAAGGGAAATGAAAGCTCCAAGACGCGGATCACCCATTTCCTTCTCAAGTTCGCGGTTTCCAAGCCCGAGTTCTGCCGAAAGGCTGCACGCACGGGGGCTAGTATGGATCTTGCAATCCTGTTCGAAGCGGGCAGTATCAAAGCGCGCACCTGCAAGCGCGGTTACGGTCCATCCGCCTAACGAATGGCCGATAGCGGCAATCCGCTGTGCATCAATTTGTCCGCCAAGTTGAGGATCGGCCATCAGGGCATCGATAACACGGCTCAGATCATGTGGCCGTTCCCATAATTTGCCAGCCTGATCCGCATTTTTATTGAAGGTCGTTGTCCCAGGGTGATCCGGTGCAGCGACAATATAGCCTTGCTGAGCAAGATCGCTCGCAAGCCAGTTTAAATTGCGCCAGTTACCGCCATACCCATGCGAAAGAACCACCAGCGGATGCGAACCGGGCGTGGGGGCTGCTTCTTTCACTGCGGGCGTGCCATAAAATACGCTATTCTCGCCTACAGTTGAGGTTTTGGACGGATCATCCGTTGGATACCAGATCGCAATAGGCAGGGATCGCGCAGCGCCTTTATCAAGTTCAATCTGCCTAAAACCGACAGTTTCGGCAGAATGAGCGAGCGTTGCGATGGACAGCCACATTGCGGCAGTCAAAAAGGAAAACTTCAGCATGAAAGCCTCTTGGTTGATTTAACACGGCTCACATGCTTCAAAATCAGGGCATTGGAGACCTCAAACGCGATTGAGGACGTGCCATCGACCCTGATTTATGCGCCTTATCAAAGCGTGTCTGGTCAAACGTGTGCTGACAGACGCGCTGGCGGTCAACTTATGCCCATGGCGGACCTGCCGCCCATTCTCGGCGCAGTGCTTCTATAAAACGGCGCACCTTGGGCGAGACGTGACGGCGGGTGGGGTAAACTGCGGTGATTGGCAGTTCTTGGCGGTGTTGCGCCTGCAGGACAGGCACAAGGCGACCCCGCTTTATATCTTCGCCGACGAGGAAAGCCCCAAGCTGGGCAATGCCAAGACTGTTGAGCGCTGCATCGCGAATGGCTTCGGTGTTATTGAGCCTTAAGTTCCCCTGAACGGCAACGTCACGTAGCTCGTCACCGATCTGGTAACGCCATGGCACTGGCGCGTTTGCATAGGTGAATACAATCTTCTTGTGATGCTGGAGATCGTCTAGACCTTGCGGGGTTCCGTGCTGTTGCAGATAGGCCGGTGAGGCGCAGGTGATAAGATGGTGGGGGGCGAGAACCTGTCGGATCAATCCACTGTCAGTCGGTCCACCAATGCGAACGGCGACATCAATTCCATCGCTGACGAGATCGCAATAATCGTCTGAGAATGTGATGTCTGCTTCCAACTCTGGCCAGTCAGCCAAAAATCGGTGAAGCACGGGCAGCACGTGCAATCGACCAAAAGCCGTTGGCACATCAAGGCGAAGTCGGCCCTTGGGGACTTGATTGCGCTCAGCCAGTATCGCCTCCGCATCATCGACCTCGCACAGGATGCGCAGCGCGTGGTCATAAAACAGTCGGCCTTCCTCGGTCAGGCTGACACTGCGCGTTGTACGGTGGACCAAACGGGTGGCGAGGTTTTCTTCAAGCCGGGCAATGCTCTTTCCGACGGCTGATCGCGTGACGCCTAGCTTCTCGGCAGCCTGGGTAAAGCTTGCTGTGTCTGCAACACGAACAAAGGCCAGCACATCACCAAAATGATCAAGCATTGTATCCAAATTGTCCCATCTGTTGCCGATTTCAATCACTTTATCAATTTATCAGACCCAGTAAAGACTGCACTCACGCTGGGGCGCAGTTCTTTCGCCTTCGATAAGAGGTAGCCGATATGGATATGATGACTGAATCAGAACAGACGACGAAATATGGAGGATGGGCATCGGTCTATGTGGTGGGCCTCACGACTTTCGCGGTCGTGACAACAGAAATGCTGCCTGTCGGCCTCATGACCGCAATTGCAAGGGCAATGGATGTTTCAGTCGGAACCGCCGGATTTATAATCTCGGCCCCTGCAATCCTTGCAGCATTCTTTGCCCCTGTTGTCGTTGCCATAGCGGGCGACATTGACAGACGGAAAATTCTTGCTGGTCTTCTCACTGTGTTGACTGTCGCCAATATTGCCTCGGCCATTGCCCCATCCTTCCAATGGCTCCTTGTCGCGCGGGTCGCCGTTGGGTTTTGTATGGGCGGTATATGGGCTGTTGCCGGAGGACTTGCACCGCGACTGGCGCCAGCCCAATCCGTTGGAGTGGCGACGGCAATCATTTTTGGTGGCGTCGCCGCCGCGTCGGTGATGGGTGTGCCGCTTGGCGCCATGATTGGGGATGCCGCCGGGTGGCGATGGGCATTTGGCACAATGGCAGGGTTCAGTGCGACCGTGCTCGGTCTTAGTCTGTTGGTTTTACCTGCTTTGCCGGTTAATCAGTCTATCGGGTTCAGCAAATTTACAGCTGTGTTAAAGCACAGGCTGGTTCAGCTTGGGTTGATCCTTACGCTGCTGCTCGTCGCAGGACATTTTATGGCCTACACGTTCATAGGGCCGCTTTTACGAACAGTCTCCGGGGTTGCGCCCGAATGGATCGCTGCGCTGTTATTCATTTATGGGGCGGCGGGAATTGTGGGAAATTTTCTGGCAGGCACGATGGCCGCAAAGAGGCTCGGATTAACTCTCGGGTCAATTATTATTGGTCTTTCAGCGGCAATCCTGGGGTTTGCCGTTCTGGGCGAGACACCCGCTACAACTCTCGGACTCCTCGTTTTATGGGGGCTGGCCTATGGCGGTGTTTCCGTCACTTTACAGATATGGATGATGAAAGCCGCACCATCTGCCATTGAGATCGTGACCGCGCTTTTCGTCTCTATCTTCAACATTGGCATTGCAGCCGGATCGTTTCTTGGTGGGCTAACTGTCGACCACTTCGATCTGCATGCAAACCTTCTTTTTGCTGCCATTTTACCCGCTTTTGCGCTGCTTCTCATGTTCGTTCTTCAACGGAGAGACTGAATTGACCTATGATATTTTTGAACTTGGCGACATCCAGTTACAATCAAAACGCTGCATCCGCGATGCGAAGCTGGCTTATAAAACCTATGGCACTCTGGCTCCTGCCAAGGACAACGTTATCCTTTATCCGACGTCCTTTGCCGCCACACATGATGATGCAGCATGGCTAATCGGTCCGGGAAGGGCGCTTGATTGTGATAAATATTTTATCATTGTGCCCGATATGTTTGGGAACAGCCTATCCAGTTCTCCCAGCAATACGCCAGCGCCAGCGGGCGCAAGCCGCTTTCCGACGGTGACGATCCACGACAATGTCAAACAACAACACCGCCTTTTGACCGAAAGGTTTGGCATTGAGACGATACATCTCGCCATAGGCTGGTCTTTGGGCGGTGCGCAGGCGTTCGAATGGGCGGCGGCTTTCCCCGATATGGTAAAACGCCTCTTTGCTTTTCAAAGTGCTGCCCGCACATCGCGACATTTTTATCTGTTCTTTGAGAGTGTGCGCGCTGCAATCGAGTTGGATGCCAGTTTTAAGAAAGGCTTTTATACAAAACCACCCCACCGTGGGCTGCGTGTCGCCGCCCGTATCTATGCGGCATGGGGCTTTTCGCAGGCATTCTTCCGGCAGCGGTTGGACGAAAAGGCGTTGGGCTATGCATCGCTTGATGACTTCCTCATCGACTTCTGGGAGGGGTGGTTTTTAAAACGGGATGCAAACGACATCCTGTCCCATCTGTGGACCGGGCAGCATGCCGACATCAGCGCAAACGAAAAATACCTCGGCGATCTCAGCAAGGCGCTGGCCGCAATCCAAGCCGACACGATCATTATGCCTGCATCCAGTGATCTGTATTTTCCAGTTGACGATGCTGTCCGGGAAGCGTCGCAAATTTCGAAGGCGGAACTGCGGGTCCTGGAATCTGTCTGGGGGCATGTGGCTGGCGAAGGAATGAACGATGATGATACTGCGGTCATTGAGCGTGCCATCACCGACTTGTTGAGCCGATGATACCTCAATGAGGTTGGACATCCGCGCGATTTTCGTTCGACAACAGCGGATACTTGTGGGTCGCAGATACCAGGCCGACAAGTATCCTTCTTTCGGGCACGCGAGGGTTGTTTTGAGATGTACTTCGCCTGTCTTTTGCTCGCGCCTGAGTCGGCGTATCTGTCTTATAAAATTGAAATACTTATATTTTACTCCCATCGTCGAATGAATGCGAAAGCTAAACAGCTCAAATTCGTGATGGCTTAAACAGAATGCCGATTTCCTCTGCCATAAGATCAGAACAATTTGCTTTACGTACCTCAAACTCGACGCTAAGATCGTTCACGTGACGCTTTGGGAGGAGTTCACATGCGATCAAATATGGGATCACTGATAAGCCGTAATGCGCCTTGTTCAGACAACGCTGTCTTTGGCGTGCGCGCATGAGTGCGACTGAGAAAGAGAACGCTGTTCCGCTTCTCGAAGCGGTATCGCTGTCGAAGTCTTTCGGGCCGGTTCAGGTTCTCAAGAATATCAACCTGAAAATTTACGGCGGCGAAGTTCACGCGATTATCGGCGAAAACGGCGCTGGCAAATCGACATTGATGAAGCTTCTTGCCGGTAATGAGCGTCCGACCAGTGGCGAAATTCGCGTTGATGGCAAGCCGATAGCTTTTTCGAACCCGGTGGAGGCCGAGGCGCAGGGTATCGTGCTCGTGCATCAGGAAATTCTGCTGGCGCCTGATCTCACCGTAGCGCAAAACATCTATTTAGGTCGTGAGCTTTCTAACGGGCTTGTTGTCGATGATAAATCGATGCGCGAGGGCGCGCGCAAAGCCATTCGTGATCTTGGTGCTGATATTGATCCTGATATCATCGTGGGCCGTTTGTCGATAGCGCAACGTCAACTGGTGCAGATTGCCCGCGTGCTGCTTGTCCCCCATCGCGTTGTGATTTTCGACGAGCCAACAGCATCGCTGACGCCGGTTGAAACCGAAGCACTGCTGAAGGTTATTTGCGATATTCGCGCCAAGGGCGTTGCCGTTCTTTACATCTCCCACCGCCTGCCGGAAGTGAAAGAAATTTCTGATCGGGTCACGGTTCTGCGCGATGGAACGCTCGTTGCTGCTCACATGACGTCCGAGCTTCAGCCAAATGATATGGCGCGCCTGATGGTTGGCCGTGACGTTGCCAAGCTTTATCCGGACAGATCCACCCAGCATGGGCAGGAAAAGTTGCTTGAGGTCGAAGATTTCAGCGTTCCGGGTTATGTCAAAACAGCAAGTTTCACCCTGAGCCGCGGCGAAATTCTGGGCTTTGCAGGTCTCGTTGGTGCGGGGCGTACCGAGCTTATGGAGGCGGTTGTCGGCCTTCGGCCCGGTAAGGGGCAGGTTCGCCACAATGGCAGGGCAGTCAATTTCCATAATGCGCATGAAAGTTTGTCTGCGGGGATCGCTTATCTGAGTGAGGACCGAAAAGGCAAAGGCTTGTTGCTTGGCAAAGACCTTGGCATCAATCTGACATTGGCATCGATCCGCAAGTTTGTCCGCGGTTTGCAGATCGACCGGCAAAAGGAGCGTGTGGCGCTCGATGATGCGATCAAGGAATTTGATATTCGCACAGGCCGCAAGGATATTCTGGCCGGTCAACTTTCCGGCGGAAATCAGCAAAAGTTGCTGCTGGCCAAGATGATGATGCTCAATCCCTCTATTGTCATCATTGATGAACCAACACGTGGCATCGACGTGGGCACGAAAGAGCAGATTTATCAATTCATCGCCAATCTGGCCGATGAAGGAAAATCGATCATCGTTGTTTCGTCTGAAATGCCAGAATTGATCGGTATATGTGATCGTATCGTCGTCATGCGTGAGGGCCGTATTGCCGGTGAGGTGACCGGTGAGCGCATGAACGAGCATGATATTGTTGTCCTTGCAACAGGCGTCAGCACGCAAGCAGCATAGATAAAAAGGGGAGTGAATGACTGACGTAGTGAATGACAAGAGCAAAGCGCCGAAGACGTCAAAAGACTGGGATTTAAGGGCGATCGCGCCTTTTATTGCGCTGCTTTTGCTGCTTGTTCTCGGAACGCTTGCCAATCCGAATTTCATCAGCATCGACAATTTGCTGAATGTTGCAACGCGCAGTGCTTTCATCGCAATCATTGCGCTGGGCGCGACTTATGTCATCTCATCGGGAGGGCTTGACCTCTCGGTTGGTGCCATGGCTGCCTTTGTCGGCAGCATCATGATTTTGTTCATGAATAGCGGCGTTATTGCCGATCCGGTGATGATGTTGATCGCGGCCGTGCTTTTGGCCGTGGTTGTGGGTGCGCTGTGCGGGCTGACCAACGGATTGATCACCACTCTAGGCGGAATTGAGCCCTTTATCGCAACACTTGGCACGATGGGCATCTATCGCGGTCTGACGACATGGCTGTCGCAGGGCGGGGCTATTACGCTGCGCAATCCAGAGATCCAGTCGCTTTACCGTCCTGTTTATTTCGGTGATGTGTTTGGTGTGCCAATTCCGGTCATTGCGATTTTCGTAACGGCAGCAATTGCGGCCTTTGTGCTCTATCGCACGCGCTATGGACGGCATGTCATTGCGGTCGGCTCCAGCGAAGATGTCGCGCGCTATTCGGGTATTTCTGTCAGGCGCGTTCGCACCATTGCTTATGTTGTGCAGGGCCTTTGCGTGGCTGTCGCCGTCTTGCTTTATGTTCCACGACTGGGTTCGACTTCCGCCACGACCGGCATGTTGTGGGAGCTTCAGGCAATTACAGCCGTTGTGGTTGGCGGTACGGCTTTGCGCGGTGGCGTGGGGCGCGTCTGGGGCACGATCTGCGGCGCCTTCATTCTCGAAATCGTCGGTAATATCATGCTGCTTTCCAACTTCATCAGCGAATATCTGATCGGCGCCATTCAAGGTGCGATCATCATTATCGCTATGTTGGTGCAACGCTCGCTCTCGCGACGATGAAATGCCGGGGTGCGATGTCAGGTATGTCACACCCCGAATGACAAGTTTGACAGGATTGAAGGGGCGGTCCGGTCACAAAGGGTAAAGCCCCCGACCACTTGGGAGGAAAAAATGCGAGGAAAGTTTTTAAGTCTGGCTTTTGCTGCTTTGACAGCCGGAGCTGTGGCCGTCACCGGCATGGCAAGCGCTCAGGACAAGAAGGTAACGATCGGCGTCTCGATTCCTGCTGCGGATCATGGCTGGACCGCTGGTGTCGTCTATCATGCGGATCGTGTGGCCAAGCTTTTGATGCAAGAGCATCCGGGGCTTAACGTGATCGTCAAGACATCGCCCGATGCTGCCAGTCAGGCAAATGCGTTGCAGGATCTTGCCGTTCAGGGGCTTGATGGGCTTGTCGTCTTGCCGACCGATCCTGATCCACTGGTCAATGCAATCAAGGAAATCAAGGACAAGGGTACTTTTGTTGCGCTTGTTGACCGTGCGCCAAGCAATAACGACAATTCGATCCGCGATCTTTACGTCGCGGGCAACAATCCGGCGCTCGGACAGGTTGCAGGCGAATATATCGCTAAAAATATGCCCGATGCTCAGGTTGTGGTCATTCGCGGTATGCCGATCCCGATCGATCAGCAGCGTCAGGACGGCTTTGACAAGGGTATTGAAGGCTCCAACGTCAAGGTCCTTGATCGCCAGTATGGCAACTGGAATCGCGATGATGCTTTCCGCGTGATGCAGGACTTCCTGACCAAATATCCGAAGATCGATGTCGTCTGGTGTCAAGATGACGACATGGCAGTTGGTGTGCTTGAGGCCATCAAACAGGCCAATCGTGATGATATTCAGTATGTTATCGGTGGCGCGGGTTCCAAGGACATGATCAAGAAAGTCATGGACGGCGACAAGCTCATGCCGGTTGATGTGCTTTATCCGCCTGCGATGGTTTCAACAGCCATGCAGCTGGTAGCCGGTCACTTCTACGATCAGATTCCGGTCAGCGGCGAGTATATTCTCGATGCAACACTGATCACCAAGGACAATGCCGAGCAGTTCTACTTCCCGGATTCACCGTTCTAATATTCAAATGCGCGCCCGGTTCACGGGCGCGCGGTTGCACAAATTCAATAAAGTTGCGTTCGATTTGGAGGACTTTTGATGAAAACGATCAAGGGGCCGGGGATTTTTCTCGGGCAGTTTGCTGGCGATGAAGCGCCATTTAATACATGGGATGGCATTACCAAATGGGCTGCGGAAAAGGGCTATGCGGGTGTGCAGGTGCCGACCTGGGCAAGCCAGTTGATCGATCTTAAAAAGGCTTCCGAATCCAAAGATTACTGTGACGAATTTGCCGGTGTCGCGCGTGAAAACGGCGTGGAAGTGACAGAGCTTTCCACCCATCTGCAAGGTCAACTTGTTGCTGTTCATCCGGCCTATGATGAAGCATTTGATGGTTTTGCTGTGCCGGAAGTGCGCGGTAATCCCAAAGCCCGTCAGGCATGGGCGGTTGAGCAGGTGAAGATGGCCATCCGCGCCTCGCGCAATTTGGGCATTGGCGCTCATGCAACATTCTCAGGTGCTTTGGCGTGGCCGTTTATCTACCCATGGCCGCAGCGTCCCGCTGGTCTGGTTGAGACTGCTTTTGACGAATTGGCACGCCGCTGGTTACCGATCCTTGATCATGCAGATGAGCATGGGGTAGACATCTGCTACGAAATCCATCCGGGCGAAGACCTGCATGACGGTGTGACGTTTGAAATGTTCCTTGAGCGGGTGAAGAACCACCCGCGTGCGAACATGCTTTATGATCCGTCGCATTATGTGCTGCAATGTCTGGATTATCTCGACAATATCGACATTTACAAAGACCGTATCAAGATGTTCCACGTCAAGGATGCCGAGTTTAATCCGACAGGTCGGCAGGGTGTCTATGGCGGTTATCAGGGCTGGGTTAATCGCGCTGGCCGTTTCCGTTCGCTGGGTGACGGACAGGTTGATTTTGGCGCAGTGTTCTCGAAAATGGCTGCCAATGATTTCGATGGCTGGGCGGTTGTTGAGTGGGAATGTGCGCTCAAGCATCCTGAAGATGGTGCGCGTGAAGGTGCGGAGTTTGTGAAACACCATATCATTCGCGTGACGGAAAAAGCCTTTGATGATTTTGCCGCTGGCGGAACCGATGATGCAGCCAACCGGCGTATGCTCGGACTTTGAGGAAACACGATGACCATTGAAGCAAAAACCAAAGAAACCGCCAATCCACGCATTCGTTTGGGTATGGTTGGCGGTGGTGCCGGTGCGTTTATCGGCGGTGTGCATCGTATGGCATCCCGTCTCGATAACCGCTTTGAACTGGTGGCCGGCGCATTGTCCTCCTCGCCTGAAAAGGCACAAGTTTCGGGACGCGAACTTGGGCTTGCGGAAGATCGTATTTACTCAAGCTATAAGGAAATGGCGATCCGCGAAGCACGCCTTAAGAATGGCATTGAAGCGGTGGCGATCGTGACGCCAAACCACGTGCATTACGATGCGGCAAAGGAGTTTCTGCGCCGCGGCATTCATGTGATTTGCGACAAGCCGCTGACCTCGACTTTGGCTGATGCAAAGAAGCTCAAGAAAGTGGCCGATGAGAGCGGCGCATTGTTTGTGCTTACGCATAATTACACCGGCTATCCGATGGTTCGTCAGGCGCGTGAGATGATCGCTAATGGTGAGCTTGGCGATCTGCGCGTTGTGCAGGTGGAATATGCGCAGGACTGGCTCACCGAAGCGGTTGAGGAAACAGGTGCCAAGGGGGCTGTCTGGCGCACCGATCCGGCGCAATCCGGTCTTGGTGGCGCAACGGGTGATATCGGTACCCATGCGTTCAACCTTGCATCCTTTGTCACCGGCCTGACGCTGGACAGCCTGGCGGCTGATCTCGATAGCTTTGTTGCGGGGCGTCGTCTTGACGATAATGCCCATGTGATGCTGCGTTTTGCAGGTGGTGCTAAGGGTATGCTCTGGTGCAGTCAGGTGGCACCGGGCAATGAAAATGCGCTGCGGCTGCGTGTTTATGGCACCAAAGGCGGCATTGAATGGGCGCAGGAAGATCCAAACCGGCTGTGGTTTACACCGTTTGGTGAACAGAAGCGCCTAATCACCCGTGGTGGTGCGGGTGTCGGGGATGCCGCAACACGTGTCACGCGTATTCCGAGCGGTCATCCGGAAGGCTATCTTGAAGCTTTTGCGACGATCTACAGTGAAGCTGCCAATGCTATTCAGGCGCGACGCGACAATACAAAACCTGAGAGTGCGGTGATCTATCCGACTGTCGATGATGGCGTGAAGGGCGTTGCCTTCATTGACGCTTGCGTGCGATCGTCTAATAAAAATGGCGGATGGGTCAGTCTTTGACATGAAATAAAACCGAAAAAACGCCGTCCTTTTGGGCGGCGTTTTTGCTATGTCGTCAAAGCTTGTTGGATGACACAGCTCATCTGCCGTAGAAAAGCCATCTTGATTTCATGTTTGTCCGAAATGTGCCTGATAAAGCCAACCAGTTTTCGGTCGTCGCTGTAGGGTGCGCGAATTCAATACCGTTCGAAAGCGTGTACCATGCAGAAATTCCGTCCTGTGATTGCCAGCGGACCGCTGTGCCTTTTAACGGCACTTTATGTGCTCATTTTTACAAACACATCGTTCTGGCGCGCGGCCGGAAATTTTTATGCCGATTCACCGCTCAGGCTTGCAGGCATAGTCGTCGTTGTTTTGCTGCTTTATGTGGCACTTTTTGTTTTGTTTTCCGCGAAATATGTCATCAAGCCGATGCTGATATTTTTCATATTGGTCGCGGCTGGCGGTTCTTACTTCACAGATACCTTTGGCACAATTATCGATAAATATGTCATTGAAGCGGCGCTGACGACAACGCAGGCTGAATCCGGCGCACTGCTTACGCCAAGCTTTATGTGGCACATGTTTCTTTACGGTGTTGTGCCTTCTTTATTCATCGTATGGGTTCGCGTTAAACATCGACCCATTCTGGGTAAATTGCTGGTCAATACAGGCGTTATCCTAAGTTGCGTCATAGCATCGCTTGTCATCATTGGTACGAATTACGCGGCTTATTCATCGATGTTTCGTGAGCATGGTGCTGATATCATGCAAAAGCTTATGCCAAGCACACCGATTGCCAGCACGATCCAATATGTATCGCATGTTTATAAAAACCGCTCTATTGTGATGGAGCCGCTTGGGTTGGATGCGCGGCAGGCGCTGACGCAATTGCCGGGAGGCAAAAAGCTTGTCACCGTTGTCGTCGTGGGCGAAACAGCACGTGCGCAGAATTTCAGCCTCAATGGCTATGCGCGGGAAACCAATCCTGAATTGAAGCAGCGCGACGTTATTGCCTTCACCGATACGACGAGTTGTGGCACGGAAACCTCTGTGTCTGTGCCTTGCATGTTTTCGCCTTTCACCCGCAAGGATTATTCCAATACGAAATTTCGCGGTTCGGAAAACCTGATGGATGTGCTTAAACATGCAGGTGTCGACGTGAGCTGGTATGAGAATAATACCGGCAGCAAGGGCGTTGCCGAGCGGATCAAACTCATTGATTTGCAGGGTGCACAAGACAAGCGTTACTGCGACGGCGGCGAATGCATTGATCAGATTCTGGTCGATAATTTGTCAAAGGCACTGGATGACATATCGCAAAATACGACGATCGTTCTGCATATGACGGGCAGTCACGGTCCGGCTTATTATCGCCGCTATCCGGCGGAATATGCAGGTTTTACGCCGGATTGCCGCTCGAATGATTTCGCAAAATGCTCGCGGGAAGAAATTGTCAACGCCTATGACAATTCGATCCTCTATACGGATCATATTCTCTCGGAGATCATCGATCTTCTCAAAGCGCATGAGGACAAGCTTGCACCCGCGATGATTTATATGTCTGATCATGGCGAGTCGCTTGGCGAAGACGGTCTTTACCTTCACGCCGCGCCCTATTTCATCGCGCCATCGCAGCAGACGCATGTTCCCTTCATTACATGGTTTGCGCCTGATTATGTCGCGGATATGGGACTCAATCTTGTTTGTCTGCGCAAGACAGCGGGCGAGCCATCATCGCATGATAATCTGTTTCATACTGTGCTCGGCATGATGGCGGTAAAGACGTCGGCTTATGATCAGAAACTTGATCGATTTGCGGCCTGCCGGACACCGCATAATGTCGTGTTGCAAGAGCCGCAGGGATCAAAGAGCTAAAGAGAGCTTTGCGTGTCTGAAAGTCTTTCGAAGTTTAAAAGAAAACCCCGCTCATTGAGCGGGGTTTTCTGTTTTGCGTATGATTAAACGTAGCGGTTGACCACGTTTTCCAGATATTCCTGACGGCCAGATTTTGGCTGCGGATTGATATCCTTTGCTTCGACTTCTGACGTGATTTGCTCCAGCGATAGGCCCGTTGCAAGCTTTTTGCCAAAATCGCTCGACCATCCTGCATAACGCTCATCGAGAGGCTTGGACAGCGCGCCGTCTTCCAGCATACGAGCGGCAGCCTTGAGGCCGCGGGCGCAGCAATCCATGCCGCCGATGTGGCCAATCAGAAGATCCTGTGGATCAAGCGACTGACGGCGCAGTTTGGCGTCGAAATTGGTGCCACCATTCTTGAAGCCGCCGTCGAGCAGAACCTGATAATAGGCCAGCGCCATTTCCGGCACATTGTTCGGGAACTGATCCGTGTCCCAGCCCGACTGATAGTCGTTGCGGTTCATATCGATAGACCCGAGAATACCGAGGCTGCGGGCCAGTGCCAGTTCATGCTCGAACGAATGGCCTGCAAGGATGGCATGGCCCTGTTCGATATTGACCTTCACTTCATTTTCAAGGCCATAGCGCTTGAGGAAGCCGTAAACCGTTGCCACATCATAATCATATTGATGCTTGGTTGGCTCCTGCGGCTTTGGCTCAATCAGGATCGTGCCCTTGAAGCCGATCTTGTGCTTGTACTCAACCACCAGATTGAGGAAACGGCCCATATTGTCGAGCTCGCGACCGAGATCTGTATTGAGCAGGGTTTCATAACCCTCGCGACCGCCCCAAAGCACATAATTATCACCGCCAAGGCGCTTGGTTGCATCCATACACGTTTTGACGGTAGCAGCGGCGAAGGCGAACACTTCAGGGTCGGGATTTGTTGCCGCACCTGACATATAGCGGCGGTGCGAGAAGAGATTGGCGGTGCCCCACAGAAGCTTGATGCCGGTTTCCGCCTGCTTCTTTTCAAAGATATCGACGATTGCTTCGAGGTTGCGGGTATTTTCGGCAAAGTTATTGCCTTCCGGGCGCACATCGGCATCGTGGAAGCAATAGAAAGGCGCGCCGAGAAGCGAAAAGAATTCGAATGCCACATCCGCTTTTAGCTTTGCAGCTTCAAGACCATCCTTATACCACGGGCGATCGAATGTACGCCCACCGAACGGATCGCCGCCTTCCCATGCGAATGTGTGCCAATAGGCGACCGCAAAACGCAGGTGATCTTCAAGGCGCTTGCCAAGGACGATTTCGTCCGGGTTGTAGTGGCGGAACGCCAGCGGATTATCGCTGTCTGGTCCTTCGTAACGTATTTTCTGGATGTCGCCGAAAAATCCGGTGCTCATCATGCTCCTCCAATGTTGATGTGAGTGTGCTGTGCTCTTGCTTGTTAAGCGAGTGGACGCAATGCGGGGTAAAGTGCGTGATAGCGCTGATAGGCTTCGTCATAGGACGAAAGCAGCGCCTGTTCGGGCTCGATGGTGCGGGCTGTGCGCGGTGGCGTGCAGATCGCGAAAGGATCAGCACCACTGGCAGCGATCAGCCCGAGGCGCGCCGCACCAAATGCCGCGCCAAAGTCGCCTTCTTCCGGCAGCGAAATGGGGACATTCAAGGCCGTTGCGATTGATTTAAGCCAATAGGTGGACCGTGAACCGCCGCCCACAGCGATGAGTGATTTGATCTGCGTGCCCGTCGATTGCAAGGCGACAAGATTGTCACGGATGGCAAAGGCCACGCCTTCAAGAACTGCCTGCGTCATAGCCTTGCGATCAGTCTCATGCTCAAGGCCGCTGAAAACGCCACGGATTTTTGCATCATTATAAGGCGTGCGCTCGCCGGAAAGATAAGGCAGGAATGTCACGCTGCCAGGAGCTTTGAGTGCGTCGCCAAGCTCAGTGTCGAGCGCATGCGGTGTTGCGCCTGCGATGCGGGAAAACCACTCAAGCGCGCTGGCTGCTGACAGGATAACGCCCATCTGGTGCCAAGTGTGGGGAAGCGCATGACAGAAGGCGTGAACAGCACTTTCAGGCTTCGGCTGATAAGCGCCATTGGCTGCAAACAACACGCCTGATGTGCCGAGTGAAACAAAAGCATTGCCGGGTTGAACAGTCCCCATGCCACATGCGGATGCCGCGTTGTCACCTGCGCCGCCTGCAACGACAGGCGCCTTTGAAATTCCCCAGCGCGCAGTCAGCTCCGCGCGCAAAATGCCAGTCGCGTCGCTGCCTTCGGCAAGCTTGGGCATCTGGCTTTCAGTCAGTCCCGTCTTCGAGAGAAGTTCAGCCGACCATTTTCGTGCGCCGGTATCCAGCCAGCTTGTGCCTGCGGAATCGGACATGTCGGACACATATTCGCCGGTCAGCCAGAGGCGCAGATAATCTTTTGGCAAAAGAACCATGCGGGTACGGGCAAAAATATCCGGCTCATTGCGCGCAACCCAGACGAGTTTCGGCGCTGTGAAACCCGGAAAAACGATGTTGCCGGTGATCGCACGGAAGGCTGGATCAGCATCTAATTCTGACGCTTCCTTATAGCTTCGGGTGTCATTCCAAAGAATGCAGGGGCGAAGCACCTGATCGTTTTCATCAAGCAGCGTTGCGCCATGCATCTGGCCGGAAAGGCCAATGCCTGCAATGGCTGCAAATTCCTTTGGATGGGCTGTGCGCAGGCCATCAATTGCCGTTTCGCAAGCCTTGATCCATTGTGCTGGATCCTGCTCGCTCCAGCCCGGATGCGGACGCGAAACATCAAGTTCACCATGCGCGGAGCCGATAAGCTTCTGCTCGCCATCGATCAGAAGCGCCTTTACGCCAGATGTTCCAAGATCAAGCCCGAGATACATATTTGCTCCAGTTGAATTGCCGTTTGGTCTGCGCCTCAGTCGAGCTGCGGCAGGTTGTCTTTGAGAAAAATTTCGATGCGGATATGTTCCTGCCCCTGCACAATGGCGAGGCGGTCCGCAGTGGCTTTAAGAATGCGAATGGCGCTGCGAATTTCATGACCGGCGTCCTGCGCAAGCACGGCATGAACGAGGCCGTCTTTGAGTGCCTGCGATGTAACGCCGTCGCGCTCGTGGGCGATGACCAGAGGCCGATTGTCATTGCGTGACGCTGCAAGCGCACGGACAAGTCCGCTGTTCCCGGCTCCCAAACTATAAATTCCAGCCAGATCTTTGCGTTTTGCGAGAAGATCAAGCGCAAGTTTTTCAACGCGCGCGCTTTCGTCAAAACCTTCGAGAACCGGCAGGATCGTACGCCCGGAAAAATCGGTCGCCATCGCGCTTTTGAATCCCTCAAAACGCGCCAGATGATCGTGCACTTTCAGCGAGCCAGCGATAACCGCAATGGCACCATCGGTGCCGCTCGCAAAGAGACCCAGCAAACGCGCCGCCGTGCGTCCGGCTGCAACATTATCGATGCCGACATAATGCGCGCGCGAAGAACCGCCAAGATCAGACACCAACGTGACGGCATGGATGCCTGATTCGGCCAGTCTCTTACATGCTTGACGCACCGGATCAGTATCGACGGCTACAAAAGCCACCCCATCGGGTTTGCGTTCAGCACTTTCATCCAGCGCTTTCACAAGAGCTACTTCATCAAATGCCGGAATAAGCACCAGATTGATCAGAACCCGCTCGGAATATCCACGCTCGGTGGCCGCTTCAAGCTCGCTGCGCAGGCTTTGCATGAAGGTGTTTTCGTTATCCGGTAAAATGAAATCGAACTGATAAAGCCTGCCGCGTGCGAGATTGGCAGCGCTGACATCACGCACGTAGCCAAGCGTGTTCATCGCGTCCGTTACACGCTCGCGGGTTTTCGCTCTTACGCCGGGGCGGTCGTTCAGCACACGGTCAACCGTGGCGAGACTGACGCCCGCAGTTCTGGCTATATCATGCACGGTAGGTTTCATTTTCACTCCTCGGAGCGCAACATATGAGCAAAAATGAGGTACGTAAATCAAAAAATGCTTGCTATTCATTTTTGTTTCCGTATCAATTGCACCTGAGGATGGGGTCGTGTGCTTGCGCGCGGTCCTGCTTTGGTGATCTTGGTGCATTGCACCGTGGGAGGATCAGCCAGATAAAGAATGAAGGGCCTCTTCGGAGGTCGCTTGTCGTGCCAGACTCCGGGGGCGGGTTCGTTCGGGGCGAGGTCTTTTATCAACCGGCATCAAGCCGGCGGTGATTGGAGGAAACGTGCATGAAACGTCGTAATTTTTTGACAGGCGCGCTTGTCGCAGCAGCGCTCGGTATCGGTGCCATGAGTACCACGAGCGCCTTTGCATCGCCTGAAAATCCGGTTATCGGTTTTTCTATTGACGATCTGCGCGTAGAGCGCTGGGCGCGTGACCGTGATTATTTCATCGCGGCAGCGGAAAAGCTGGGTGCCAAGGTCAATGTTCAGTCGGCTGATGGCAATGAAGAAAAGCAGGTTAAGCAGGTTGAAAACCTGATTTCGCAGGGCGTTGATGCCATCGTGATCGTACCAATGAACTCAAAGGTTTTCGATGCGGTCGTGGCGGATGCAAAGGCTTCGGGCATCAAGGTTCTTTCTTATGATCGCCTGATCCTCAACGCCGATATCGACGCTTATATTTCCTTCGACAATGAACGTGTTGGTTACATGCAGGCGGAAGCTGTGCTGAAGGAAAAGCCGGAAGGCAATTATTATCTGCTCGGCGGTTCTCCAACGGATAACAATGCGAAGCTGCTGCGTGCAGGCCAGGAAAAGGCGCTGAAGGAAGCAGTCGATTCCGGCAAAGTCAAGATTGTCGGCTCGCAGTGGGTTAAAGAATGGAGCCCGACAGAAGCGCTCTCCATCATGGAAAATGCGCTGACTGCGAACCAGAACAAGATCGACGCTGTTGTTGCTTCCAATGACGGTACTGCTGGTGGTGCAATTCAGGCACTCGCAGCACAGGGCCTTGCAGGCAAGACAGCTGTGTCGGGTCAGGACAGCGATCTGGCCGCTGTAAAGCGTCTGGTTGACGGTACACAGACCGTGACTGTTTATAAGCCGCTCAAGCTGATTGCTGAAGAAGCAGCAAAGCTCACGGTTCAGCTCGTTCGTGATGAAAAGCCTGAATTCAATGGCAAAATCGATAATGGTTCCAAGGAAGTCGACACACTTCTGCTGACGCCAACGGCTGTCACTAAAGATAATGTCGATATTTATGTAACCGATGGCTTTTACACGAAGGAACAGATCGAAGGAAAGTAAGCCTTTTCTTCTGCCTGTTTGATTGCAGACTATCGGACTGGGTGCGGCATTAAAGATATGCGGTACCCAGTTTAAGATCATTCCTGGTCTCCTGTCTTTGACAGCGTTGTCGGTACTGGCTTGCGCAAAGCAAGGTTTTTGAAATTTACTGCAAGGTCATTGTTGATGTCCGAATACCTTCTGGAAATGCGAAATATCGGTAAAGAGTTCAACGGCGTGAAGGCGCTCGATGGCATTTACCTGAAAGTGCGCGCGGGAGAATGTGTCGGGCTGTGCGGCGAGAACGGTGCAGGCAAGTCCACACTGATGAAAGTGCTTTCAGGGGTCTATCCCTATGGCACGTGGACCGGCCAGATTTTCTGGGAAGGCAAGGAACTCAAAGCCACTGGCATTCGTGATACGGAAGCTGCTGGCATCGTCATTATCCATCAGGAACTGATGATGGTTCCCCATCTTTCGGTGGCTGAAAACATTTTTCTGGGGTCTGAGCCCACCACTGGCGGCTTCATTGATTATGACCAGATGAATGCGCGTGCGGCAGAGCTGCTTGCACGGCTCAAGATTAACGACATCAATGTTGCTTTGCCCGTTTATCATTATTCCGGTGGCAAGCAGCAATTGATTGAGATTGCGAAAGCGATCAACAAAAACGCAAAACTTCTGATCCTGGACGAACCGACATCGGCGCTGACTGCTTCTGAAACGCGCGTGCTGCTTGATCTGATCAAAGACTTCAAACAACAGGGCATGGCTTGTGTTTACATTTCTCACAAGCTTGATGAAGTGGCGGAAATTTCGGACACCGTTACAGTTATTCGCGATGGCGCACATATTGCGACACGCCCCATGGCCGAGCTTACAACGCCAGACATTATCACCATGATGGTGGGACGCGAGATGAAAAACCTCTTTCCGCGTGAGCCCCATGACATTGGTGAGGTGGTGTTTGAAGCACAGAATATCAGTTGCTGGGACGTGACCAATCCCGAGCGCAAGGTGGTTGATAATGTTTCCTTCGCTCTGAGACGAGGCGAGATTTTGGGTATTGCGGGCCTTGTCGGGGCAGGGCGCACCGAGCTGGTCTCAAGTCTGTTCGGCGTCTGGCCGGGTGCGCATGAAGGAAAGGTTTTCCTCGAAGGGAGGGAAATCAAAATCAAAACTCCGCGGGATGCGGTGCGCCAGGGCATTTGCATGGTGCCGGAAGACCGCAAACGCGACGGAATTCTTCCGATCATGCCTGTCGGTCATAATATGACGATTTCCGTGCTTGAGCGGTTTTCGCTGCGCGCTTTGATAGACAAGGAGGCGGAGCTTGCAACAATTCAGCGCGAAATTCTGCGCCTTAAAGTGAAGACGGCTGATCCGATGCTGGAAATTGCTTCGCTGTCGGGTGGCAATCAGCAGAAAGCAGTGCTTTCAAAAATGATGTTGCCTGATCCTAAGGTTCTCATTCTTGATGAGCCAACACGCGGCGTTGATGTTGGTGCAAAATACGAAATTTATAAACTTATATTCGAGCTCGCCAAACAGGGCGTATCCATTTTGATGGTTTCATCCGAAATGCCGGAGGTGCTTGGCATCAGTGATCGTGTTCTCGTGATTGGCGAGGGCAAATTGCGCGGCGATTTCCCGAATGAAAATCTCACCCAGGAGAAGGTTCTTGCCGCTGCAATTGGCAAGCCTGCAACCAATGCGGCCTAGTTTTTATAAGTCTAATTCCGCAGTCAATCTAACCGGTGCATGACATGACGTTGACAGGCAAAAGCCTCAGAAAATTTCTCGCAGAATACAAGATCGTGGCGCTTCTTATCGTTGTTGCGCTGATTTGGGCATTCTTTGCTATCATGACTTACGACCCGGAAATGGGGCGGTCGCAGTTTCTGACGGCGCGTAATTTCTCCAATCTTCTACGGCAGATGGCGATTACCGGGATGCTGGCCTCCGCCATGGTGTTTGTCATTGTAGCGGGTGAAATCGACCTCTCTGTCGGGGCTATGCTAGGCTTGCTGGGCGGTATCGCAGCCGTGCTCGATGTGGTTTATGGCTGGCCATTATGGGCAACAATCAGCACCGTGCTGGTTCTGGGCGTGATTTTGGGCGGCTTTAATGGATGGCTGACGGCTTATCTCGGCATTCCGTCCTTTATCGTTACGCTCGGCGGACAATTGGTTTTCCGCGGCATCGTGCTCGGCATTATGGGCGGTGTAACGATTGCGCCGATCTCATCAGATTTCAAATATCTGGGGCAGGGTTATCTGCCGGAATGGTTTGGGAATGTCTGTGCGATGGCTTTGTTCGCCGTGCTTATATTGATCACGCTGCGGACGCGCGCCAGCAAGCGAAAGCACAATCTGCAAACGCTGTCACCGGCAATGGAGATTGCACGCCTGATCGGTACAGGTATCCTGATCCTTGGTTTCATTCTGGTGCTCAACAGCTATCAGGGCGTTCCATTTCCGGTTCTGGTGTTGCTGGTCATTCTGGGTGTTTTCACAATCATTTCGCGACAGACGGTTTTTGGCCGGCATATTTATGCGGTTGGCTCAAATCTCGAAGCAACGCGCTTCTCCGGCGTTAATGTGAATTTTGTCAAAATGGCTGTGTTTGCGCTGATGGGGCTGATGGCGGCTGTCGCAGGGCTGACCACAACAGCGCGTCTTGCAGCCGGTACGCCATCGGCGGGTTTCGGTGGCGAACTTGATGCGATTGCATCGTGCTTTATCGGCGGTACATCCATGCGTGGTGGCGTGGGATCAGTCATTGGTGCGCTGGTCGGTGCGCTCATCATGTCGAGCCTCGACAACGGCATGTCGATGCTCGGCGTTGATACATTCTGGCAGCAGATCATCAAAGGCAGCATTCTGGTGCTGGCCGTCTATCTTGACATTGTATCGTCAGGCACGCGTCGCGCCTGACGGAGCGGGGGTAAGCGGCGCATGGAAGCTGGAATTGATAAGTTCTGCTTCCAATCAAAGACCTGAGAGCGCCGATCTGATCGGATCGGCGCTCTCAGCGTTAAACACAGAGTTTTTCTTCCCTGCTTTCGCCGGTCAGGCTTCTGGAGAGTATCCGAATGTCACGGCAGGGTTTTCCGCCGTTTCAACCCAGATGCTCTTTGCTTGCGTGTAAGCCATCAACGCATCCTTGCCACTGGAGCGGCCATAACCGCTGCGCCCAAAGCCGCCGAACGGGGACATAACAGAAATGGTCTTATAGCCGTTGATCCAGAACGTACCGGCACGCACATTTGCAGCAACGCGATGCGCGCGTGCAACATTTTCGGTCCATACCGCGCCCGCAAGACCATACGGATTATCATTGGCAAGCGCGACGGCTTCGGCTTCGTCATCAAATGGCATAACAGCCACGACAGGGCCGAAGACTTCTTCCTTTGCGATATTCATTGCAGGATCAACCTGATCGAGAATTGTCGGCGCATAATAATATCCGCCGGTTTCTTCAAGTGCTTCCGGCTTCTTGCCGCCCGCTGCCAATACGGCCCCATCTGCAACACCGTCGCGAACCATCTGGTCGATCTTTGACCATTGCTTTGCATTGTTGATCGGACCGATATGTGAATTATCATCATAAGGATCGCCGACAACGATGCGGTTTGCTGCATTGGCATAGCGCTCAACAAATTCCTGATGGATCGAACGATGCACGAGCAAGCGCGAACCAGAGACGCAGCTTTGTCCTGCACCACTGAAGATAGCCGATTGTGCACCGATAATCGCACGCTCGATATTTGCATCTGGAAACACGATGTTCCCGGATTTGCCGCCAAGCTCAAGAATACAGGGAACCACGTTCTTTGCAGCAGAAGCAGCAATGGCCGAACCGGCCTGAGCCGAACCGACAAAGACCACAAGTCCGGTTCGCGGATGCGAAATCGCAGCTTGCCCCGCTGTTGGCCCATTGCCCGCGATTACATTGACCAAACCGCGCGGTGCACCGCCCTGTTCACACATCAGGCCAAGGATAAGCGTGGACAGCGGTGTGAGTTCTGATGGTTTAATGACGACGGCATTTCCTGCGCAGATAGCAGGCGCGATCTGCCAGCCACCGGTAAACAATGGCGCATTCCATGGGGTGATTTGCGTCACAACGCCGATTGGTTCGTGTCGTGTATAGTTAAGGTGGCTGCTCGGCACAGGAATAACATCGCCGTAAAGCTTATCGCACCAGCCTGCATAATATTCGAACATTTCGGCAACGCGAACAGCCTCACCGCGAATATCGCGAATGGGGCGTCCGGCAGAGCGGCTTTCGATTTCCGCAATGCGCTGCGCATGTTCGCGGATATGCCGGGCAATCTCGTTCATCACGCGACCGCGACCGGAAGCCGTCAGAGCCATCCATTCCTTTTGCGCGCGCGCAGCACTCTCCATTGCGGCATCAATAACCGATTGATCTGCATCTCTGTAAGATGCAAAGACTTTGCCCGTCGCCGGATCAGTCAGGTTCTGCTCAGCGCCATTTCCAGTGATAATCTCACCATTCACAAAGCTACCGATCTCACCTGCGGGAAAGAAGCTTTTAAAAAGTTCCGCTATGCGTTCGGACTGTGCGTTTTTATCTACACTTTGCGTCATTGTTTCGCTCACTCTTTGGATGAATCGGGTTGAAAAGCACCCATGCGGGTGAAATCATCGCTGTCTTGGAGATGTTCTGCATTGGCCCAGAGTTTTGCGACCACTGACGTGAGAGGCGTATCCGCGCCGGTGCGCTCGGCCATTTCCTGAGCGAGGCGAACGTCTTTGCGCATCAACCCCATCGAAAAGCCGCTGTCGAAACGATCATTCATAACCCATGTCGGAAAATGGACCTCGCTGATCATGGACTTACCGGACGCCGCGTTCAAAACGCGCAATGCAGCCTCTGGGCTAATTCCGGCAGCAAGAGCCAGTTTCAGGCCTTCGCTGGTCGTGACCATGTGAGCGGCAGCAAGCAGATTATTGACAAGTTTCGCAACATTGCCAGCACCACTTGGTCCAACATGCAGCGCTTTGGCCGCCATCGATTCAATAACCGGCTGCGCAAGCGCCAGATCGGCATCACTGCCACCGATCATCATCGTCAGTTTTCCGGAAGCCGCACCAGCCGGTCCGCCACTGACAGGCGCATCAAGGAAGCCATGGCCGAGGGCATCAAGTTTTTGCGCTAAAGCGCGGCTGACATCCGGCTCAGACGTCGATGTGTCGATAATAACGACCCGTTTGCGATCTTGAGACAATTGATGGAGTTGTGCATTAACAACCGCTTCAACATCACGGGCAGTTGGCAGAGAGAAAACCAGAAAATCTGCTTTTTCAAACAAAATATCGAGTGTGTCTGCGGGCGTTACATCTGCCTTTTGCGCCAATGCTTTGCGCTCATTTGACAAATCGAAGCCGAGGGTAGGAAAGCCTTTTGCCGCCAGTGTTTGCGCCATACCCAGCCCCATGCTGCCGAGGCCAACAACACCGACAATTGGTTTTTCCTGTTGCGACATTCCACATCTCCATTGTTTTGCGAACAGACCCGCGTCCACCGCATTTTGAATGAAGAAAAGCTCGCATCAAAGCGTGCAAACGCATAGTCGGCCCGGCAACAACGTTGTGTCCCACGTGGTGCAACAGTCCCTTAAAGAACTTATACAAAGGTGCTAAGACGCTGGTGTATCACGCCTTGAAAATGCTCAATCGTCACACGGTTTTAACCAGGGCTCTATGAGCCATGCTTTCCGATCCTCGGTATTACCTGAACGCAGCCATATTATTGGCAAGAAAGCCACTCAGTCTTTCGACAGAAAGCGGCAAGCGGCGGCGTGCTCTCACCAGCAGATGCGCACTTGCTTCCGCAAGTAGCGGATCGGACAGCTCTCTTACGGCGACTGCGTTGCGCGCCAATTCTGTGGAGACAGCGAAACGAGGCAGAAACGATATGCCAAGGCCAGCAATTACAAAACGCCGCAAGACATCGATCGATGTCGTCTCGACGAGTGGCGAAATAACGAAACCCCGGTCTGCAGCAACACGCGTAACAAGCTGTGTAATGCCATGCCCCGGCGCCAGCAGCGCGTTGGCTATGCCCGCACAGTCCGCCAGTTCCAGCTTGGCTTTCGTCAATAAAGCATGGTGCGGGGGCGTCACCACGCACAGCGATTGTTTTGAAATCGCCAGCGAGCGAACGCGTGCGTCCATCAGAGGGTTGTAAGCAATCCCGATATCGGCATCTCCATTGGCAATGCCGTCCAACACTGTTTGTGTCCCGCCCAGTTGTAGGTCGTATTGCACATCGGGGTAGATTTTGACGAAGGAACCGAGGCCATATTGAAGAACATCGGCAAGAAAGCCCTCACCGCATAAGATACGGACACGCCTTTGCTGCACGCCCTTGAGAAAGCCGAGTTGCTCAGTCAGCAAACTGTGCTCTTCAAGAACGCGCCTGCTGTGTTCCAGAACAAGTTCACCTGCCTCTGTCAAAGTCATGCCACGCGCCGTGCGTTCAAACAGAGGCAAACCGATATTGCGCTCTGTTTCAGCAATCTGGCGGCTGACAACCGATGGCGCAACGCGCACATGCTCGGCTGCGGCACGGATAGACCCGAACCGCACAACAGCCATGAACATGCGTAACTCTTTAGCGTCCAGTGTTTCCATGATCGTTTGTTGCTGAGAAGGCACCGCTAATCAATATGTATTGCGTATATTGCAACGCAAAACTCAAGCTGGTGCCAGCTCGCTTGCAACAAGTTTGATCCAGAAATTGGCACCAATGGGCAAAAGGGCGTCGTTGAAGTCATAATAAGGTGAGTGCAGCCCCGGATTGGAGCCATCGCGTCGGCTGCCCAGCCAGAAATAGCAACCGGGCTTTTCCTGCAACATAAACGCAAAATCTTCCGCGGCCATGCTTGGCGCCACATCCAAAACATTCAGACCGAGGTCGGGTGCAGCGGCCAGCGCACGAATCTTGCGTGCATTTTCTGCCGTATTGATCGTTGAAGGATAGCGCTCCTCATAATCCACACGTGCTGTGCAGCCAAAAGCTTCTGCAACCGAAGCAGACAAATTCTGCATACGACGTGCGATGATCTGGCCGACTTCAGGCAGAAACCAGCGTGTTGTTCCGCGTATGATCATCGTCTCAGGGATGACATTCCAGGCATCGCCGCCATGCATCTGTGTAACGGATACAACTGCCGATTCCAGTGGCGACACATTGCGGCTGGCGATAGTCTGTAGAGCGGTGACCAATTGCGCCGCCGCCACCACCGGATCGGCTCCTTCATGCGGCATTGCCCCGTGAGCGCCTTTGCCCTTCAGTTCAATCTCGAAAGTACCGAAAGCCGCCATCATTGCATCGTCGCGGGCTACACATGTGCCCACATCGAGTGCTGGCCAGTTATGCATGCCATAAACTGCATCGACCGGAAAATCTCTGAACAGACCTTCCTGCACCATTTCCCGACCGCCACCTTCATTTTCTTCCGCCGGCTGGAATATGAAGTGAACCGTTCCGTCAAAGTCGAGCTTACTAACCGCTTTCGCCGCCGCAAGAGCCATGGTGACGTGTCCGTCATGGCCGCAGGCATGCATTTTGCCGGAAGTCTCTGACACATAGGCAACGCCACTCTTTTCGACGATTGGCAAAGCATCCATATCGGCCCGAATGCCAATCGCACGTGGTGATGAACCGCGTTTAAGGCTGCCGATGACACCCGTTTTCGCATAACCGGTTCGAACATCATAACCCCACAGCCGAAGTTTCTCGGCAATGAATGTTGATGTCCGTTTTTCCTCAAATGCGAGTTCCGGATGTCGATGCAGATCGTGCCGCCATGCTGTGGCTTCCGAAATATCGGCTTCACTCAAAACAGCAGCCATATTTGAACGCTCCCAATAGATTGCTGACGGGTCCTGTGACCGGACCCGCCGGAGAACAATTTAGCCCATGATACGCAACATCAGATCGGCCACAACAACCGAACCAAGATAGGTACCGATCATCACGCATATAGCGACGATGACGATTTTCCAACCGGAGCGACGGGCAATTTCAAATTCATTCCGCGTCAGTGCCAGACCACCATAGGCCAGCGCCGGTGTTGCGAGCGCCAGAAAGTTAAGCTCACCCACCTTGGCCAAAACGAATTCTGATCCGGGAACGCCGGGGATCGTAATGATAATAGCGATAAGCGAAACCCAAGCCACACTTGGCAGATAAAACGGCATGTAGCGCGCCATAATCAGGCCACCAAGAGATGCCGCATAAAGCACTGCCATACCCGGCAAAGCCTGCACAGGCGTGACACCTGTGCCAACCCAGTTGGCAATCAGACCCAGAAAGCAAGCAATGATGAGAAGCAGCGCATTCTCAAGAATATCGATTTTGCGTTCGTCTGTGCTCTCGACAGACAAGGTCAATGTATCGACTTTGTTTTTTACTGATTGTGAAGTCATCGATCTCTCCCCTTATGCAGCGTTACGGTATTCTTCGGGACGGCACTTTTTATAAAGCCATTCAGTCAGCGGCAGAGCCACAAACAGACCGACATAAAGTCCCGTTGCATAAGTGAGAATGTTACTGGCCGCAGCGAGCGCAAGAATGAGATCCTGTTGTTCGGGGATAACACTCACCAAACCGCCCGTACAGGCAGCAAGCATACTGCCAGAGCCCACGCCACACGACATGGCCAAAGCACGGACATCGAACACGCCCAGACTGTGCACCAATGGCGGCATAATTGCGAATACGAATGTACCGATAAGAGTTCCTGTCGCGTAAACACCCATGACACCTGCCCCTTCAGGGCTGTCGAGGCCATATTTATCCGCGATCAGTGCCAGATTGGGTTCACGATCAATCGAGTAGGTCGCCCCAATCGTCTCACGTCCCATGCGCAGCACGAAGACGGCAATCGGAAAGGCGATGGCGATTGTTCCCAGATTGCCTATTTCTTGCAAAATCAGTGCCGGTCCGGTTGCAATAATATTATCAATCTGTGGACCGACTGTTGTGCCAAATTTTGCAATGAATGGCATAATGGCGATGGTAATCATCGTGCCTGATAGCTTGATAGAATCAGATTTGAGGACTTTTCCAGTCGCTTTCAGGATATGTGGATTGAGAATCACACCGAGCGCAAACGCGTAAAGCATTGGCAGAAAGATAACCGCGCCAATGCCGATGGATATTTTACGAATGCCAATCAGCTCTGAAATACAGATGATAAGCAGGACGAATACGTGCAGCCAGATATGGCGCATCGCAAATACGTTATTCCCCTTCACGCGGGCCTCCTTGTTTTTGTCTTACCGCTGCCTAACAGTATGATCAGTTTAAAAGCAAGCACCAGACTGACATGCGCGAACGGAGCGTTGCTTTGCCAGCAACAGAACAAGCGATCAGGAGGTGGTCAGGAGATTTACGTTTTACGTTTTGCCGGGGCCGCTTCACGAGCGAATCAATTCTGGCGTTGTGCGCGTGGTATGGTGACAAAAAGCTGAATAATTATGGTCGCATCGGAGGGAAATTAGGCCCTAATGTTTATAATCACCGCCAGCGCATCTGTTTACAACTCCACATTAGTGCCAAGTGTGAAACACAATCTCAGTACAATGAAGAGGGATTTTTGCAGCCGCCGGCCAAAGCTTTCATTTGGGTGATCTTCGACGCATCCAGGCCGTCGTATTTTGTTCGCCGCTTGTAGAATGAAGGATTGTTCATCCCATGTTCGCGGCATAAATCGGGCACTGGAACACAACCTACTGCTTGGCTCAGGATGGGAAGAATTTGCGGTTCGTAAAATCCCTTGTTTTCCTGCTCTCAGAACGCTGGAAACTCGGCGCAGCGCGCCGGTTCTTTAAAGCGTAAATGCTGTTGGAGTAAAACAAGGGTCGATAAGATTATGCTTCGCGTAAAGGGGGCGAGCGTCGGCATTGAAGTGTCTTATATTATCCGCAGAAGCCAGTTCGTCAATGACAACCGCTCGTCATCGCAGATCTTTGCGAAACGCGCAGCATAGGTGCATCAAAAGATAACAAGTCAGTCTTTAGCCTACCGAGAAAGCTCCGAAAAAACTTTCTCTCAGCTTATTGATTTGTCAGTGCTGCGAACTGAGCACAATGATCGGCAATTGAAGTTCCTGTACCATCGGCTATGTCCTGCATTGAGGTGCGATTTTCCCCGTCGAAGCTGTAGCCCTGTTCGCCTGCGCTTTCATATTGATCACCTTGTGCCGCATCTGCGGGGGCGGGGAGCATCGTGATCATTTTTTCATAAGCTGTAACAACATCATTGGAGATGTGACCTTCTGTGGCGCAATATTTGATCAAGCCAAGTTGGTTACGCGATGAATTAAATAAGAGTTGGGTGTCATCGGCAAATGCCGACGATGAAGCGATAATGAGCGGCATGGAAAGCAAGATTGAGAATGATCGGTTACGCATGGAAATGGGACCTTAAATAAATTGATATTGATTTCTAGGAACGGGAAGAACTACTGGCTCTCTTTGTTTTTTTTCATCATCCGACCGAGCGTTACCTGTGATTTATACTGTGCGCAAACCGTCTTCACATCGACGTCATTGGCTGCTGCCAGATCACTCAAGGATTGTTCGTCACCTTGTAGATAAGAAATGCCCTCACGCCCCTTCTGCTCGTGCACGTCAGCTTCAGCCGAGCTTTCAACCTCACCAAAAATTTCTTCAGTGCCAACATGAAAAAATTCTTCGGAATCGGGTTCGAGAAACCCTAGGTTGCTGCAATATGCGACAATTCCCTGATCATTTCGCCTTTCCAAATAGGCCGGGTCGGCATTGGCCTGCGCCAAGGCCGTTACAGAAGATAGCATCATGATTGTTAATACAGGAAATGCAAGATATACAGTTTTACGCATCTATTCAGACCGCCTTGATATTTTATATTTATATTGCGGGCTCAATTACACTTAATATTGCGAGCGCGCGAGGTTCGATATCTTCGACATTCGTATAAGGCTTCCAATTAATCGTCAGTACGCCATCTTCCATCTTCACACCATCTTTATAATTGCTTGAAGGTGCGCTTGTCTCATCATAGCGGATGGTGATGGATTTCAACCCGTCTTTGAGAGCCGTTCTGCCGATATCTGTTGCAGTGATTGTTCCAATCGCTTGGAGTATCGGATCAATGATTGGTTTACGCAAATAGTCATCGCTTGCGTATGAATCTGCAAGGCCTGGTAGGGCTAGACTTTTGGTATCCAGATTGATGGTGACCGGAAAGCCAGCTAAGTCCTGAATTTCCAGTTGGTATTTTGGCCAGATATCGGTTGCATAAGTAGCAATGGCGCGGCGCTCAGCGAGCCCCAGGTTCTCAGCAAGTGCTGCAGCAGGTGCCGATGAACAGAAAATGCCAATCAGTGCCACATAAAACAATTTTTTCAAGACGTGCTCTTTCCGAGTTTATCAGGAAATATCGGAGGCTTTTCAGCCGATTGAGTCACGTTTGGTATCACTCTGTCCGCAATTTGGAACCATCCAATTATGATGTGTAGCTCAGACCAATTTATTTGGGAGCATTTCCAATGTTCAAATCAAAACAGCAAAAACTGCTATTTTTCAGCAGCTTACTATTGCGGGTTTCGATTTGATTCGAGCTTTAAGTTGCGCTCTGCGTTTCAGCGCTTCGTATCGACGATGTCATCGGCCGGGCAAATGGCTTCTTCTTTGGTTTAGGCAACAAACCTTCACGCTGAGCCTTTTTCTTTGCTTCTTTTTTCGCTCGACCTATTGCAGCTTCTTTTTCGCGAATTCGTCTTTCGGACGGCTTCTCATAAGCGCGACGGGCCTTCATTTCGCGAAACACACCTTCGCGCTGCAATTTCTTTTTCAAAACACGTAGGGCTTGATCGACGTTATTATCTCTGACTAGAACTTGCAAAGTATCTCCTCTCTATTGTTTTTTATACAGAATGATCACGGGCTATTCTTGCAGCCCTCAAACGATCGGTCTTGGCGGCGATAGCGGATCTCTCCTCGTTGAGAATAGCTTGAGCTGCCAGATCCGTTCGCGATTTCTGTGCTTCAAGGCGTGAAGGCATTGGCTTGAACAGCGTATCTTTTGTAAGTTCTGTTATCATTTTTTTTCTTCCGATTTGCGTGAATATCTATAGCGACCGCGTTCGGCTTTTAGAGCAACCGCCCGCACTTCTTCTCAAAACATTTGAAAGTTTTGCCCACTCTCCCGACAAAACGGGGCGCTCTGCGCTGACATTTGATGTCGATGCCTGTTTTACAGGCGTAACATCAAGTTTTCGTATAGTGGGAATGAAGTTATACGCATGATCAATTTGAGTTTTCATGATGCCTCCCAGGTGAAATATTTCCTCGTCTGAAAAAGATCAAATAAAAAAGGGTAGAGTGTCCACCCGACCCCTCAAGTTTTAACTTCTTTCAACAGTGCCAGTACATCCGTGGTCAAAGGAAAGAAGAAAAAATATTTAAGCAGCCTGCAGGTTGCAAGCCGACATTTTGCCGGACTTCATGTCCCGCTCCATATCGTAGCCAATCTTCTGGCCTTCGACGATTTCGCGCATTCCGGCGCGCTCGACGGCAGAGATATGAACGAAGGCATCAGCGCCGCCGTTGTCAGGCTGAATGAAGCCGAAGCCTTTTGTGGAATTGAACCATTTAACTGTGCCAGTGGTCATAATGAACCCTTTCATAGCAGTATAGAGGATGGCACGCTGTTGCGTGCGCAAAGTGATAACGATTTTTAAAAGGGGGTTCGTTCAGGGCACGGTGCTAAACGTGCAATAAGCAAAACTCATCAAGAAAATATCGATGTATTTTTAATAATATTTTTTTGATTAATTGTCAAATTATATTTTAATAATATTCTGTTTGGGCGCTATTTTTGAATTTTATTTTATAATCTATCGTCGATAATATTTATGAAGTTAAGTCAGGCGAGCTCTCTCCTTATCGGAGAGCCCACCCAAAAGATAAGTTGTTCATTTATGGCGTGCCATATGCAGCGGTATTGTTCGGCAATGGTGCGACGTTCATGCCATGATTTGGAATGACACCTGACATAAAATTCTGCAGAACAAGTTGCGACTGTTGAAAGAGCGGGCCGGATAGCGGCTTCATTTTGAAGGTCACATAACTGGCTTTGGACATCATCTGTCTGAGGATGCGATTGCTCATATGGAAATCAACGTGGTGAATATTGGAAGGCATGCAGCCCTCCTTTCAGATTGTGGGTAAGGACAAGCTGGTCCCTGTCAGCAAGCCTTGATAAAAATGAATGGGCCCGCAGCTTGAGGGTCAGCTTTTATGGGCCAAATAGCAAGGAAACAATTGAGGTCACTTAAAGGCGGACAATTAGTTGCCCATAGGAGCCCTCAGAGGTGGCCCGGTGCGTCAAAGCAGTTTCGGATTTCTTTTGGGGGTAAAACTTTCGACGCAGCAAGGTGCTTTGCCCTTTGTTATCTGAATTTGAGCCTCAATGTTTAAACAATATATTTGATTATAATAATCGCCAGCGAGACAGTGATTGCACCGCCGATACGCGTCGCAATCTGCGCGAAAGGCATGAGCGTCATACGGTTTGCAGCAGTAAGGATGGCGATGTCCCCTGTGCCGCCTTGACCGCTATGACAGCCGACCACGATCGCGGTGTCGATCGGATACATTTTAACCAATCGGGCGGTGAAAAAGCCGGTCGCGATAAGGGAAAACACCGTAGCGAATACCGTTATGACGGTTGGGAGGGTAAACACAGCAACAAATTCTGCCCACGGCGTAAAGGCGACGCCCATAGCAAACAGCAGTGGCCAGGTGACAATGGTTGAGAAGAACTTGTAGACATCGCGGCTTCCGCTTTCGATGCTCGGCTCAAACACGCGGCCGATCTTGGCGGCAACAACCAGAAACAGCATGCAGATGGGTGCGGGAAATTCCGTCAATTTTTGAATGAAGACGCCGAGAAGGTATAAGCTGACAATCGTGACGCCCGCCGCTGCGATTTCGGTTATGTCGGCTGATTTTGAATTTTCAGTGTTTTGGGAAGCCACATTTGCCTTGCCCGGTTGAAGCTGTCCTTCGCCGGTCAGGTGGGGCAATCGCTTGCCCAACAGATTGAGAAGTCCGCATAGCAGGACGGCTGTGAAGCTCCCAAGCATGACAATGGGTATGATCTGAGCAAAAAGCACATCTTGTGATTGATGAAGGATGAGTGAGTATCCGAGAGACAAGGGGATTGCGCCTTCTCCCAAGCCTCCCGCCATAATTGGAACGACGATGAAAAACAGACTGTGCGTGGCGGTGAATCCCATCGTCATGCCCGTCAAGGTGCCGACGATCATAGCAACGATCGACCCGGCGGCAAGGGGAATGAATACCTTGATGAAACCTGCCAACAGGACCTGACGGTCCATGCTGATGATGCTGCCGACGATAATTGCTGAAATATATAGATAGAGAAAATTCGACTGTTTGCTGAATGTCGTCACGGATTCTGCAACCGACGCCGGTATCCAACCATAGAACACTGCAGCCGAAGGGACAACAAATGCCATGATTGCGGCACCGCCCATCAGCCCGAGGATTCGCACACGCTTGCCCAATTCCATAAAGAAGAAGCCGCCAATCGCCAGAATGCCGATCGACATCGTCAAATCAGAGGGCACCTTACCGATTGATACGAAGCCAACGACCAGAAGCGCGATAAGCAGATAAACAGGAAGCGGAACGATGCCTATGCGAATGCGCTGTGCAAGCCAGAAGCTTTCACGCCAATCTGCGCTACAAGTTTTATGCTCGGTCTGTTCACGATGAGCCATGCTTCCTCCTTCACGCTATTGTTTTAAATTTCAATAACTTTGGTGCTGAAATAAAATAAGATCTGCATTGACGGTGCGCGTAATTGCGCCCTGTCGCTGGAAATTTGTCGGATGCGTATTTCGTTGTTTTATTTATAAGTATAATTTATAAATAATGGTGGTTATAGCAATTTTTATTTAACTTGTATTTAGTATTGAATGCAATTTTATTTGTTGTAAATTGTGCGCGCCTTGTGCGGGGCGGAGTATAGGATATGAGTTTTAGTTGTACTTTAAGCGGGTTTGGTCAGTTTTCCGGCCGGCCGTAATTATCCGCCGGTTTTTCTCTGACCCTTTCATCGCTGTTTTAAATGCTGCGCAATAGCGCTGCAGTCAGCGGGTGGTATGAAATTTCTTCATTCTTAAATCCTTATTGAGAAAAGGCACGGACTTTCAAAATTGACATCAGTTAGAGCGCAAAAGATAAATTAGTCCAACTCCTGCAATTGAGGGGGAGGATTCAAGCAGCTCTTACAGCCATGTGGCATCGATGTCTGTCATAAGCTAGCGTTGACCGCCTCTCGAACGGGTATAATTTGCGCAGTTGCATAATCGTAAAGTATGGCAATATGGCGTCACAGACAAAAACGCCATTGCACAGCTTCAAAGGCCGAAGACAGTGATCGTGTAGCCGGTCTGTTAAGGTCAGCCGTTTTGGCCGGTGCAAGTTTTGCGGTTAGGAAAGGGGCGATGCCCTATGCGCCGTGCTGCGTTTTTGCATTTGGGATATAACGAAATAAGCGCGATCCTTCCTGTATTTTAGAGCAGTTTTGTTGCGCTCATTGCTGCAAACACATTGACTCTTTTTTCAAAGGGCTTAAAAGCGCAATCGGAAAAGGAGACAATCCCGTGAATGCTTCTCGCGCATCACATAGCCTGTGCGGACGAAATGGCCTCATCGCCATTTTGAGCCCTATGGCATCCGTTTCCAAAACTACCATGGCCACTTGCATTAAAACGACCACCAAAACGGTCTGACCCCTTGGCCTGCTCGCCCTCTCTCCCCGGGTCCGGCCCAGGGAAAAGGCCCGCTGGTCGCGGGTTTTTATGGAAGCGGAGAGGACAGGAGAAGGTAAATGGGTTTTAAAGTTGCAGTCGTCGGCGCCACCGGAAATGTCGGTCGCGAAATGCTCAATATCCTTGAAGAACGCGGTTTTCCGGCTGATGAAGTCGTAGCGCTTGCTTCGCGTCGTAGCCAGGGAACGGAAGTATCCTATGGCGACAAGACGCTGAAGGTAAAAGCGCTCGACCAGTATGACTTTTCCGATACCGACATTTGCCTCATGTCCGCTGGTGGAAATATTTCCAAGGAATGGTCGCCTAAGATCGGTGCGCAGGGCTGTGTCGTTATCGATAATTCGTCCGCATGGCGCTATGACGCCAATGTGCCGCTCATTGTGCCTGAAGTGAACCCGGACGCGATCGAAGGTTTTCGCAAGAAGAACATTATTGCCAACCCGAATTGCTCGACTGCGCAGCTCGTCGTGGCGCTGAAGCCTTTGCACGATGCAGCCAAGATCAAGCGCGTCGTTGTTTCGACCTATCAGTCCGTTTCGGGTGCTGGCAAGGAAGGCATGGATGAGCTGTTCCAGCAGTCGCGCGCGGTGTTTGTTGCTGATCCGGTCACTGCTCAGAAGTTCACCAAGCGGATCGCGTTCAACGTGATCCCGCATATCGATGTCTTTATGGAAGACGGTTACACCAAGGAAGAATGGAAGATGGTGGCCGAAACCAAGAAGATGCTTGATCCAAAGATCAAGCTCACGGCAACGGCCGTTCGTGTGCCTGTGTTCATCGGCCACTCGGAAGCCGTCAACATCGAGTTTGAAAACCCGATTTCGGCGGAAGAAGCACGCGATATTCTGCGCGAAGCGCCAGGCTGTCAGGTTGTCGATAAGCATGAAGACGGCGGTTACATCACGCCGTATGAATCGGCTGGCGAAGATGCAACCTATATCAGCCGTATCCGTGAAGACATCACGGTTGAAAACGGTCTGGCACTGTGGGTTGTTTCCGACAACCTGCGCAAGGGCGCTGCTCTCAACACGATCCAGATCGCCGAACTGCTTGTCGCTCGTGGCCTCATTACGCCAAAGGCACTGGCTGCTTAATCAAGATTGCAGATCGCAAAATAAAGGCGCCGGTTTTCCGGCGCTTTTTCAATTTGAGAGACTGTCTTTGAGATTGTTGCGGACATCAAGCAGCTGTGCTCGAAGATGCTGTAAATCCCCGATGGGTTGACCGAGTGCGCAAAGCACCTGTTCCGGGATGCTTTCAGCTTGTTTGCGCAACGCGCGGCCTTCATCGGTCAGCGTGATGCGAACCTGCCGTTCATCTTGGCTGTCACGGCGGCGCGCAATATGCCCTGCTGCTTCCAGCCTTTTTAAAAGCGGGGTGAGGGTGCCGGAATCGAGATTGAGTTTCGCGCCGATTTCAGAAACCGTGCGGTTATCCTGTTCCCACAAAACAATCATGACCAGAAACTGCGGGTAGGTGAGTTCCAGCTTGCTGAGGATCGGCTGATAGGCGCGCGTCAGCGCATTCGCCGTCGAATAGATCGCAAAACAGACCATGTCCGACAAATTGAGATGAGATTCCTTTGGGTCTTCTTTCATAGCGCAAGCTCCATGGCAGAACTTTATAGGAGGTGGAATTGAATTGCGCATCACATATTTGTGATAATGTATTTTGCAAAATTAGATTGTGAACAATTTAATAATTTGCAATTTTGGTTGCGGAGATACATGAATACGCACCAACGGAGATTTTCAAATGGCTATTCTTTACACCACCCAGTCTACGGCAACCGGTGGACGCACAGGCAGCGCCAAGACCGCTGATGGACGTCTCAGCGTTGTTCTTGACACACCAAAGGAGCTTGGCGGTTCGGGCGGCGAGGGCACTAATCCTGAGCAACTGTTTGCATCTGGTTATGCAGCATGCTTTCTCGGGGCATTGAAATTTGTCGCAGCCAAAGAAAAGGTTTCTGTTTCCGCTGATAGCACAGTGACCGCAACGGTTGGTATTGGTCCGCGTGAAGATGGTACTGGTTTTGGACTGGATGTGGCTCTGGAAGTCGCTCTGCCGGGCGTTGATAAGGCCAGGGCAGAAGAGCTGGTCAATGCCGCGCACATTGTTTGCCCTTATTCACATGCAACGCGCGGCAACATCGATGTCCACCTGAGCGTGGCATAAAGCGCATCCCGAAAAGTGGGAACCGGTTTTCGGAAAAAGATGTGCGGCGAACAAAATTTGCACAAGGCGCCCAGACGGGCGCCTTTGTTTTATTCATTGAGGCAGATCATTCAACGCTTTTAGGGCTGCCTCAACCTGTGCTCGCGTTTCTTCGCTCAATGGCAGAATTGGCCGCGGCGGCTCGATCTTTGCAAGATCAAGCAGATCGGCAATAACATACATCACACGGAAACTGCCATGGGTTTTGAACAGGCTCCAGAGCGGTTCAAATGTCCTATTGATGCGCTCGGCTTCTTCCTGTTTGCCGCTTTGTGCAGCGCGCACCAAGGCTGCAAACTGCTTTGGCAGAAGGCCCGCTGCCACACTGTAGAAAGCATCAGCGCCTGCAAGCAGCGCATTCTTTGCGCCCCAATCGCCGCTATAACCGATGGCGAAATCATCGGGCGTTACAGCGCGCAGTTTCGCGATCTCAGCCGCGTATTTATCATCGGCAGGCAGGGGCATTTTGATTGCCCTGATGTTTTTGAGTTCTGCCAGGCGCGCAATCAGCTCATCCGTGAAAATGAAACGGGTGGTGCCGGGATTGTTGTAGATGCACAAAGGCAGATCAGTCGCTTGTGCAACAGCTTTGAAGTGCTGAAAGCCTTCCTCCTGCGTGAGCGGTGTATAAGACACGGGCGCGAGCAACAGTGCATCAGCACCGGCATCTGCCGCATCGCGGGCAAGCGCTTGCGCTTCATCGGTCCGCAATGCGCCAACGCCCACAATGAGCGGTGTCTTACCACCGATGCATTTCACGGCGGTTCTGACTGTATGTCGGCGTTGTTCTCGTGTGAGGAACGCATAGCCACCGGTGCTTCCCAGCAGGCCGATTGAGTCCGCGCCTGTGTCATGGATGCGGGTGAGAAAAGCGCTGAGCATATCCTCTATGAGATTGCCTGCTGTATCGATTGGGGTGAGAGGGAAAGCGGAGAGACCTTTGAAAATCTTCATTGCGATACTCATACTTCAAGCTGGTCTAGCGTGACAAAAGCAGGCGAATACCAGCAAAGGCAAAGACGGCTGACAGAATGCCTTCGATCCACCGGCGAGCGCGCCGGTATAAACGCACCATGGGCGCGGTTGAAAAGATGATGGCATAGCCACAGAAGATGGTGATGCTTAGGACAATGCAGCCGCTGAGGAAGGCTGCAACCTGTGGCCATGATGAATTTGGTCCAAGGCCAAGCGTTACCAGCGCGATCCATGACAGGATCGACTTGGGATTGGAAAGATGCATCAGCAGTCCGCGCCGATAAAGCTCTCCATCCGAAAGAAGAGCATCGCCATTTATCGTACGTGCTGCAATCTTCTCGTCTGATGCCATGGCCGCGCGTGCTGCTTTGAAAGCAAGATAAAGCAGATAGAGTCCGCCGAAAATTTTTAGAATAATCAGTGCCTCGGCGTAGCGGGTGAGGATTGCCGAAACTCCGGTCGCGGCCATTACGCCCCAGAATATGGAGCCAGTCACAACCCCTGTGGCGAATATCAGCCCCGCTTTTCGACCCTGATTCATGGCTACGCCCATAATGCGCATATTGCTGGGGCCCGGGCTTCCGGCAGCAATAACATAGGTCGTGTAAACGAGCAGAAGCTGGTAGGCAGCCGGAGAAAGGTTCATGATCGTCACTCAGTTTGAACTGAGGCAATCAATAGCATTCTCCGCATGCAATATCTGTATTGCGATTGTATCGAAATCTCACGAAATTGTCACTGTTTTGGTCAGAAATGGCCAAGCTGCGCCATTCATCGCAAATCTGTCATTCTATTCCGCCTGTGCTTCAAGATTTTCCATATCGTCATCCGAAAGGCCGAAATGATGGCCAATTTCATGGATAAGCACATGGGTAATGATGTCGCCGAGCGTCTCTTCATGCTCGGACCAGTAGTCGAGAATAGCGCGGCGGAAAAGTGTGATGCGGTTTGGGGTGTCGCCCGTTTGCAGGCTGAAGCGTTCACCAATGCCCGCGCCCTCGAACAGTCCTAACAGGTCGAAAGGCGTTTCCAGTCCCATATCTTCGACAATCTGTTCTTCGGGGAAGTCAGATATCTGGATAATAATATCGCCGCACAGCGTCCTGAACTCTTGAGGCAGATGCGCAAGAGCTTCAATCGCGATAGATTCGACTTCATCAAGTGACGGCGACAAACGTGCCGCCCAGTCACCGCTTTGATCTTCTCGGGCCATTTCAGCCAATCGTGTCCTATTCACTCGTTCAGGCCACCATGCTTAGACCAGAGGTAGATAGTGATTTGATCATTATGCCCAAGGACGCAATTCAGCGTTTTTCGCCTCGAACGTATCAATGCTTTTAGCCTTTTCCATGGTCAGGCCGATGTCATCAAGACCATTGAGCAGGCAGTGGCGCTTGAAGTCGTCGAGGTCAAAGGAAATCGAACCGCCATCGGGGCCATGGATTTCCTTGGTTTCGAGATCAACAGTCAGCGTTGCATTGGCGCCACGCGACGCGTCGTCCATCAGCTTGTCGAGATCTTCCTGGCTGACCTTGATCGGCAGAATGCCATTCTTGAAGCAATTGTTGTAAAAGATGTCGGCAAACGAGGTTGAGATCACACAGCGGATACCAAAATCAAGCAATGCCCAAGGCGCATGTTCACGCGAAGAGCCACAGCCAAAATTATCGCCTGCGACAAGAATCTGCGCATTGCGATAGCCGGGCTTGTTGAGCACGAAATCCGGATTTTCGGTTCCGTCTTCGTTAAAACGCATTTCGGCAAAAAGCCCCTTGCTCAGACCTGTGCGCTTGATCGTCTTGAGATAATCCTTCGGGATAATCATGTCCGTATCGATATTGACGATCGGCAGGGGGGCTGCAACGCCCGTGAGCTTGGTGAACTTATCCATCTTCCTGACCTGTCGGTTGGGTATTTTAAATTTGCAGTCTGATTTACATCAGCCCAGCACAGAGTCAATCTTTCAGGAGGCGAGTGCCCAATAGGTCGCAACCTTGAAGCAGATTAGCAGCGCTTCCGGCCTGTTTTGAAGAGGCCGGAAGTGGTTATCGTGTTTTGCGCATGAATATGTCTGAAATTAGTATCTAAAATTCAGAATCATGCGCCGGAGTTGGTTTGGGCGAAATTATTGCATATCAAGTGCGATGCCGCCGGCTTCACTGCCAGTCAGCCTGCGTGCTTTTCCATCTGCTCCGACGACAACGGTATAGCGTCTGCGCAGCATGGTGAGGTTTGGCGAAACTGCGACATCAATCGCAGGGTCGAATTGCAGGGTGATCCGCCAGAGATCAGGCTTGATCGTTTCTTCAACAGCGATAATGCGTGCTTTAAAAACAGTTGAGTGAAAGGTGCCTGAAACGCGTTGACTGACACGGTAAGGGGCCGCACCGTCTTCGATATGCGCGGCATCGGTCTTCGCGCCATAGGCTGCCAGCGTGTTCCAATCACGTGTACCGGACTGGCGAGCAACGAGGTCAAGCGCTTTTCCGTGGCTGATTTGGATGCCCTCTTCCCCCAGAGCCTGCCGCAAACGGCGAGCCTGATGTTTAAAATGCGTCGTATTATGCCCAGCAAGGGTAGCTGTGGTCATGGTTTTGCTCCTGAATGTGAGCAGCGTTTTCGTGAACGGGTACCCGCATTGCCGTTTCTGCCGTCACCGGAACAGGAACGTGAATTCAGAATGCTTTACCATGGCCATGAGGCTGCGAGCGGCGGGTGCATTCCAACCCAAGGGCGGAAAATAGGCATATGTGAGGAGGATTACAAGCCCCTCAATATGGGAATGGGGTGCTTGCACCCTGGCGCTGTTCAGTGCACAAATTGCGCATGAAAACACTTGCTCGCCCACGTCGTTCCGTTTTGTTTGTTCCTGCCTCCAACAGCCGTGCGCTGGAGAAAACGCTGGCGCTTTCAGCCGATTGCGTGATTTACGATCTTGAAGATTCTGTTGCGCCAGAAGCAAAAATCGCTGCCCGCGATGCGTTGATTGCGCATTTTTCCCTTTATCCCAAGGTTCAGTTTGAGCGCATCGTGCGGGTGAATGCTGCGGACACGCAATGGGGAGAGGCGGATATTCTGGCGGGCGCGAAAATCGGCGCGGATGCCGTTCTTCTGCCAAAGGTCGAGCGACCGCAGGATGTGATTGATGCCGCTAATCTGCTGGATGGCAGCGATGCCGCGTTGTCCTTGCGCATCTGGGCAATGATTGAAACGCCACGCGGCATTCTCAATGCGGATGAAATTGCCATGCTTGGCCATCGTTCGGCGGCAAGGCTTGGCTGTTTTGTGGTTGGACCCAATGATATTGCGCTCGCCACGGGCGTTCGTCCGCAAGCCGGGCGGCCTTATTTGATCCTATGGCTCATGCAGATTGTTCTCGCGGCGCGCGCAGGCGGTATCGATGTGCTGGATGGCGTTTATAATGATTTTCGCGATAGCGCTGGCTTCGAGGCTGAATGCTTGCAAGCGGCTCTAATGGGCTTTGACGGCAAGACGCTCATTCATCCGTCGCAAATTGGCGCTGCAAACCGTGCTTTTTCGCCATCGGATGACCAGCTAGCCCATGCCCGCGCTGTGATAGAGGTGTTTTCGAAAGCAGAAAATGCGGATAAAGGCGTTGTGTCGCTGGACGGCCAGATGGTCGAGCGCCTGCATCTCGCAATGGCTGAGCGTCTGCTTGCAAAATCAAATTCATCATCATGACAAAGGAAGAAAGACTATGAAGCTTTATCGTTTCATCACTGGCCCGGATGACTCCGCATTTTGTCATCGCGTGACCGCCGCTTTGAACAAGGGCTGGCAGCTTCATGGCTCGCCAACCTATGCGTTCAATGCAGCAACGGGCCTGCTCCATTGCGGCCAGCCGGTTATCAAGGAAGTCGAAGGTGTAGACTATACGCCGGACATCAAGCTCGGCGATTATTGATAAGACAAGAAAAAGGCCGGTTTCCCGGCCTTTTTTTTCAGTTCAGTCCACGCTTTTCAATCATTGCATCGGGCGTTGGCATCTTGCCGCGGAAGGCTTTGTAAAGCTCTTCCGGATCGCGGCTGCCACCGGCTGAATAGATATATTGCCTGAGTTTTGCTGCCAGTTCCGGGTTAAACGCGTCGCCGGTTTCTTCAAAAGCCGCAAATGCATCGGCATCGAGAACTTCCGACCACATGTAAGAATAGTAACCGGCTGAATAGCCATCACCGGAGAAGACATGGGTGAAATGTGGTGTGCGGTGACGCATGATAATTGCATCTGGCATCGATAGCTTTTTCAGCGCTGCTGTTTCAAATGCCAGTGGATCGGTGATCTTTTCCTTGCCGGTATGGAACGCCATATCGACGAGCGCAGATGCGGTGAATTCAACCGTGTTGAAGCCTGCATTGAACGAGCGCGCAGCAAGCACCTTATCAAGAAGTGCCTTTGGCATGGCTTCTCCCGTGCGATAATGCACGGCGTATTTTTCAAGCACCTGCGGCACGGTCAGCCAATGCTCGTAAAGCTGCGACGGCAATTCAACAAAGTCACGCGAAACGGCGGTGCCGGAAACGGCTGGCCATGTTACATCCGACAAAAGTCCGTGCAGCGCATGACCAAATTCGTGGAACAGTGTGCGGGCATCATCAAGCGAAAGAAGCGCTGGCTCACCTGCCTTGGGCTTTGCAAAATTCATCACATTGTAGATGAAAGGCTTTTGCCCCGCATCGAGCTTATGGCTTGATTGTAGCGAACTCATCCACGCGCCGGAACGTTTCGATTTACGGGCAAAATAATCGCCGAGAAACAGGCCGCGTTCGCTGCCGTCCGCATTGAGCACCTGAAACACCCGTACATCTGGATGCCAAGTGGTAATGCCCTTCTTTTCTTCAAAGCGAATACCGAAAAGGCGCGTTGCCACATCAAAGCTGGCTTCGATGATCTTTTCGAGTTGCAGATAGGGTTTCAGTTCAGCCTCATCGAAAGCAAAACGCTCGGCACGCAGCTTCTCGGCATAAAAACGCCAGTCCCATGGCGCGACCTTGTGATTGCCACCATCGGCGGCGATCAGACGTTCCAGTTCTGCTTCTTCTTCGCGCGCCTTGGCTCGCGCCTTATCCCACACGGGTTCCAGCAGGTTCATGACAGCCTCTGGCGTCTTGGCCATGGTGTCATCAAGCTTATAGGCGGCAAAATTGGCATAACCGAGCAGATGCGCCTTGCGCTCGCGCAGTTCCACCATTTCGCGCACAATCTCGCGATTGTCGTTGTCGCCTCCATTTTCGCCACGCTTGGCCCAGGCATTGAAAGCTTGCTCTCGAAGTTCCCGGTTTTCTGAAAAGCTCAAAAATGGTTCGACAATCGAGCGTGAGAGCGTCACCGCCCAAACGTCAGGTCGGCCATGTTCGCCAGCCGCACTTTGCATGGCGTTTTTAAGAAAATCGGGAAGTCCCGCAAGATCGGCTTCGTCGGTGATGAAAAGCGCCCAGCCTGCTTCATCCTTCAGCACATTCTGACCAAAGCGTGCGCCAAGCCCGGCGAGTTTTTCATTGATGCCTGCGAGTTCGCTTTTGCCTGCCTCATCAAGCTTCGCACCAGAGCGCACAAAGCCCTTCCAGGTCTTTTCCAGCACACGCTTTGTCTCCATGTCGAGATCCAGATGATCGCGCTTTTCATACAGTGCGTTGATACGCGCAAAGAGAGCCGGGTCCATCATGATACGCGAGTAATGGCGCGACATTTTCGGCGCGATTTCGCGCTCAAGCGCCTGAATCGTATCATTGGTATGTGCACCTGCGCGCAACCAGAAAACTGACGAAACACGGTCGAGCGCCTTGCCTGAAAGCTGTAAGGCTTTGAGCGTATTCTCAATCGTTGCCTCGGAGGCACTGTTTGCAATGGTTTCCACGTCTGCAAGGTCGTAAGCCAAAGCAGCATCAAAGGCGGGAGCGAAATCGTCATCCTTGAACGCGGTGAAATCCGGCAGGCCGAGAGGTCCATTCCATTCGGTCAGTGCATGATTATAGACGGGCGTGTCGGACATCGCGAAACTCTCACTTAAATGAACTCGATATGAGTAAGACTTAGGATTTGAATGCGTTGAGGACAAGGGCAATTGGCAGTATAAGCAGAATATGAAAAAGCCGTCATGAAAGTCGCGCAGGGGTTGACTTTGATGCCGACCCGGCGCACATGAGCCTTGCAGCCGCATTTTCTTTGGCTGCATTTCAACCGGAGTTTTATTCTCTTATGCCAAGCGACAGTCACAGTCGATTGTTTCAGCCGTCAAGGCAGTTCGTGATCTGATCGCTTGCGGTCGGCTTGCACGATCTGCCTCTGACGGCGGATCGACAGAAAGGCAAGCCTATGACCGACAACAACTTCTTCTCTGAAGTGCTTAATGTTGCCGACCTCCCTGCAGCGGCAATTGCCAGCCGCATCGCCGATATTCGTACAGGTGACGCGGTCGAGATCGTCAATGAACTGGATGCAGATGATGCAATCGCGGTTCTTGCACAGCTATCGCACGATGATGCCATCCGCCTGCTTGACCAGCCGGAACTGGAACGTGCGACCGAAATTCTTGCAAATTTACAGCCCAATATCGCAAGCTCGCTGCTTGATGGCATGTCCGCTGACCGTGCCACGGACGTTTTCCAGGACATGGAAGATGCGGATCGGGCACGGCTTTTTCCCATTCTCGCGCCTGAGACAAAGGCTGCGTTGAAAAAGCTTATGGGCTATCCGCCGAACACGGCTGGTAGTCTGATGACCATTGAATTCATCACGGTTCCTTCGGACTGGAATGTCGGGCAAACGCTTGATCATATTCGTAAGGTCGAGCGCACACGGGAGACGGTTTATGCAATCTATGTGGTTGAGCCACAGACCCGCGTTCTGCTGGGCGTGGTCAGCCTGCGTCGTCTGATTGTTCGTGAGCTTGATGAGCCGATCCTCTCGCTTGCCCGCGATGATGATCCGATCACCATTTCGCCCCTTGCCAACCGTGAAGATGTTGCGCGGCTTTTCCGCAAGCACGACCTTCTGGCGGTGCCTGTCGTTGATGACAGCCGCCACATCATCGGCATTGTTACTGTCGATGATGTGCTGGATGCCATGACCGAGGATGCCAGCGAAGATGCTTATCGTTTTGGCGGCATGGAGGCACTTGATAAGCCTTATATGCGCATCGGCTTTGGCGAAATGCTTAAAAAACGCGGTGGCTGGCTGGGTATCCTGTTCCTTGGCGAAATGCTGACCGCAAGTGCGATGCAGCATTTTGAGCTGGAGCTGGAAAAAGCACTGGTTCTGACCTTGTTTATTCCGTTGATCATGTCGTCCGGCGGTAATTCCGGTTCGCAGGCAACCTCGCTGATCATTCGCGCGCTGGCTCTACAGGAACTGACGCTTAAGGATTGGTGGCGGGTCGCAATTCGCGAAATACCAACCGGTCTGGCACTTGGTGCATTCCTTGGGTTTATCGGTGTTGTCCGTATTGCTATCTGGCAGAATCTCGGCATCTATGACTATGGAGAGCACTGGATGCTGGTTGCGGTCACGGTGGGGATGGCGCTTGTCTGTATCGTGACCTTCGGCTCGCTGACAGGTTCGATGCTGCCGTTCATTCTGCGCAGACTGGGCTTTGATCCGGCAAGTGCCTCGGCGCCTTTTGTCGCCACACTGGTTGATGTGACGGGTCTCGTGATCTATTTCAGCGTTGCGCTGGTCATTTTGTCGGGTACCTTGTTATAGAAACACCGGCAAAACTGTCACAATCAGCCTGTAAACAAACATCTAAATCCGGTCTTTTCGGGTTAAATGAGGGGCAGTTTCGCGCTGCCCCTTTCTAAAACGTAAAAAAACCTGTAAGAGCGCCCCATTGATTTTCCGTGCATCCATCTTGGCGCGGCTCCCAACTCATACAGAAGTGATCTCTATATGGAATTGCGTAATATCGCTATTATCGCACACGTCGACCATGGCAAAACAACGCTGGTCGACGAACTGCTGAAGCAGTCCGGCTCTTTCCGCGACAATCAGCGCGTTGCAGAACGCATGATGGACTCCAACGATATCGAGCGCGAGCGCGGCATCACCATTCTCGCCAAGGCCACTTCGGTTGTCTGGAAGAACACCCGCATCAACATCGTCGACACGCCCGGCCACGCCGATTTTGGTGGTGAAGTTGAGCGTATTCTCTCGATGGTGGACGGCGCTATCGTTCTCGTTGATGCTGCTGAAGGCCCAATGCCACAGACGAAGTTCGTGGTTGGCAAGGCGCTTAAGGTTGGTCTGAAGCCAATCGTTGCGATCAACAAGATCGATCGCCCGGATGGCCGTCATGAAGAAGTCATCAACGAAGTGTTTGACCTTTTTGCCAACCTCGACGCAACTGACGAGCAGCTCGACTTTCCGGTGCTTTACGGTTCAGGCCGCAATGGCTGGATGGCATTGAACCCAGACGGCCCAAAGGACGAAGGTCTTGCGCCGCTGTTCGATCTGGTTCTCAAGCACGTTCCTGCGCCAAAGGTTGCGGAAGGTCCGTTCCGTATGATCGGCACGATCCTCGAAGCTGATCCGTTCCTTGGCCGCATCATCACCGGTCGCATCCATTCCGGTTCGATCAAGCCGAACCAGAGCGTTAAGGTTCTTGATCAGGAAGGTAAGCTTCTTGAAAACGGCCGTATTTCGAAGATCCTCGCTTTCCGCGGTATCGATCGTCAGCCGATTGAAGAAGCACAGGCAGGCGACATCGTTGCTATTGCCGGTCTTTCCAAGGGCACGGTTGCAGACACGTTCTGCGATCCTTCCGTGACCACACCACTTGAAGCGCAGCCGATTGATCCACCGACCGTAACCATGTCCTTCATCGTCAATGACAGTCCGCTGGCTGGCACGGAAGGTGATAAGGTTACCAGCCGCGTGATCCGCGATCGCCTGATGAAAGAAGCTGAAGGCAGTGTTGCTCTCAAGATTGAAGAATCCGGCGAAAAGGATTCGTTCTTCGTTTCCGGTCGTGGCGAATTGCAGCTTGCTGTTCTGATCGAAAACATGCGCCGTGAAGGTTTTGAGCTTGGCGTTTCGCGTCCACGTGTTGTCATGAAGGACGGCGAAAACGGCGAGAAGCTGGAGCCTGTCGAAGAAGTCGTCATCGACGTTGATGAAGAATATTCGGGCACCGTTGTTCAGAAGATGTCTGAACGCAAAGCCGAAATGGTCGAACTGCGTCCTTCGGGCGGCAACCGCGTTCGTATGGTGTTCTACGCACCGACCCGTGGTCTGATCGGCTATCAGTCGGAACTTTTGACCGATACACGCGGCACGGCGATCATGAACCGCCTGTTCCACGATTATCAGCCATATAAGGGTGAAATCGCTGGCCGTAACAATGGCGTTCTGATCTCCAACGATCAGGGTGAAGCTGTTGCCTATGCGCTCTTTAACCTTGAAGATCGTGGTCCAATGATCATTGACGCAGGCGTCAAGGTTTACCAGGGCATGCTGATCGGCATCCACTCACGCGATAACGACCTTGAAGTAAACGTGCTGAAGGGCAAGAAGCTCACCAACGTTCGCGCGGCAGGCAAGGATGAAGCTGTGAAGCTGACGCCGCCGATCCGCATGACACTGGAACGCGCTCTGTCATGGATTCAGGACGACGAACTGGTTGAAGTCACGCCAAAGTCGATCCGTCTGCGCAAGCTCTATCTCGATCCAAATGAGCGTAAGCGTTTTGAAAAGAGCAGCAAGTCAAGCGCTGCCTGATCTTTCTGATGCTATAAAAAAACGGCGCCTTCGGGCGCCGTTTTTGTTTGGGGTAACAAGATTTATTCTTTATCGCTCGCCGCGGCGATAGGGCTGCATCAGCGCCTGTGGAACGCGTGCTCGGCGCGCCATAACAATCAGCGCCACAATCGACATGATATATGGGATCATCAGGAAGAGCTGATAAGGCACGAGCTTGCCGTAAACGGTTTGTAGACGCAGCTGGAACGCGTCAAAGAGCGCAAACAGCAAGGCGCCTAAAAGTGCGCGCGCAGGCTTCCATGAGGCAAATACGACGAGCGCGATACACACCCAGCCGCGTCCCTGCATCATGGTCGGGAAGAACGAGTTGAACGCGGAGAGCGTGAGAAACGAGCCGCCAACAGCCATCAATGCACTGCCGAACATGATGGTGAAAATACGCACCCGGATCGGGTTGATGCCTTGCGCTTCGGCTGCATGTGGATTTTCACCGGTCATGCGTATGGCAAGGCCCAACGGCGTACGGAAAAGCACATAACCAAGCAGCAGTGCCAGTGGAATGGCGATCCATGTGAGTGCTGTCTGGGTGCCGAGCACCGGTCCAATAAACGGAATATCCGCAAGCCAAGACGGATTGACTGGCTGGAACGGTGTGATTGTCGGTGGTGTGGAAGACAATGGCACCAGCAGACGAAACAGGAAATAGCTCAGACTCGACGCAAACAGCGTGATGCCAAGGCCGACCACATGCTGCGACAGGCCGAGTGGAACGGTCAGCGCTGCGTGCAGCAGGCCAAAAACAGCACCCGATGCGGCAGCAGCCAGCACGCCGACCCAAAGATCTGCCCCGTTGAAGACGGTCAGCCAGCCGATCATTGCGCCAAAGGTCATGATGCCTTCGATGCCGAGATTCAGAACGCCTGCACGTTCGCAATAAAGTGCGCCGAGCGTGCCGAAAATCAGCGGTGTTGCGATGCGCAGAACCGATACCCAGAGGCCAGCGGAAAGCAGGATATCCATCAACTCGTTCATCGGGCGATCCTGTATTGGGTGAAGAAGAGGGCGACCAGCATGGTGAGCAGCGACAGTGCAACCGTCACATCGGCGATGAAGCTCGGAATGCCAATGGCGCGGCTCATGCCGTCTGCGCCAACGAACATGGCTGCTGCAAAAAGGGCCGAAAAAATCGCACCAATGGGGTTCAGATTGGCAAGCATGGCAACGATGATGCCGGAATAGCCAAAGCCCGGCGACAGATCGGTTGTGACATAACCTTTGACACCCATGACCTGTATCGCACCGGCAAGACCCGCAAGGCCGCCGGAAATGCAGGCGACTTTCACCAGCGTTTTGCCAAGGGGTACACCTGCAAAACGCGCGGCTTTCGGGTTAAGTCCCGCAGCTTTGGTTTCAAGACCAAACACGGTGCGCTTTTGGACATAGGCGATGATCAGCGCAAGCGCGATGGCAATCAGAATGCCGATATGGAGCCGCATGCCCGGCATGATTTTTGGCAGCACGGCTGCATCCGGTACAGGTTCCGACTGCGGCCAGCCGAAAGCCAGCGGGTCTTTCATCGGGCCTTCGATCATCATCGAAACGAATAGAACAGCCACGAAATTGAGCAGCAGCGTGGTCACGACTTCATCAACGCCAAAGCGCAGGCGAAGGCCGAGCGGGATCAGCAGAAAGATCATGCCAGCAATCGCACCCACGATCAGCAGCAGCGGAATGAGTAAGGGCGCTGGCAGGGCTAATTGCGTGCCAAGTGCCACAACTGCCAGTGCACCCATATAGAACTGGCCTTCGGCACCGATATTCCAGAGCTTTGAGCGGAAAGCGACAGCCGCAGCAAGGCCGGTCAGCATCAGCGGGGTCGCGCGGGTCAGTGTTTCGGTAATCGAAAGCTTTGTACCGAATGCGCCGATTGCAATCTGGCGAAAGGATTCAAGTACAGGGGCGCCCGCGGCTGCGATCAGCAGGCCAGCCAGCACAAAGGCAGCGAGAACCGCAAGAACCGGAGCCGTTGCCACCAGAGCCATGGGCCTTGTTTCGCGTCTTTCAATACGCATCAGTTGAGCCCCTTCGTAGTATTATTCTGCCATTCGCCGGCCATCATCAGGCCCAGTCTTTGCGCATTGGCCTCGGCTGCATCAATGGGTGGAGACAGCTTTCCTTTGACGATAGCCTGCACGCGGTCGGCAAGGCCGATAATTTCGTCAAGGTCTTCCGAGATAAGCAGCACGGCAGCACCTTTGGCCCGCGCTTCCAGAATGCGGGCATGAATGGCAGCGACTGCACCTTCATCAAGGCCGCGCGTTGGCTGGGCAGCAATTAAAATGCGCGGGGCTGTTTCAAGGTTGCGGCCCAGAATGAGTTTCTGCATGTTGCCGCCTGAAAGCAGACGAATGCGGCTGTCGGGCGTGCCGCCACGCACATCGAAATCTTTAATGATGCGGTTGGTAAATTCACGCGCAGCCGTTCGATTGACCAGAATGCCACTGGAAAATTGCCGATCGCGGACGCGCTCAAGTATAGCGTTTTCCCAAAGTGTGAGATCGCCGATTGCGCCTTCCGCATTGCGATCTTCCGGGATACGGCCAACACCCATTCCCACAAACTGACGCGGATCAAACTTCTTAACCGCCTCGCCGAACATAACGAGTGAGCCACTGGCAGGCTGGCTGAGGCCGGAAACAAGACGGCCGAGCGCCGCCTGACCATTGCCGGAAACGCCGATGATGCCGAGGGTTTCGCCAGCGCGCAGATGAAAATCAAGATCGGTCAAGCGCGCCACACCATCTTCCACCACAGTGACATTCTTTGCTTCAAGCAAAGTCTCGCCGGGGGTGGCGGCTGCGCGCGAAGGGCGCGAAACACGGCGGCCAACCATCAGTTCAGCCAGCTCTTCCTTGGAGGTTTCGGACGCTTTGCGTTCTGCGACAAGCTTGCCGCCACGCAAGACCACAACACGGTCAGCGGCAGACATGACTTCATGCAGCTTGTGCGAAATGAAGATGAGTGACAGGCCCTGACGCGCCATTTCTTTCAATGTCGCAAACAGATTTTCGGCTTCCTGTGTGGTCAGAACGGCAGTCGGCTCGTCGAGGATCAGAATATCGGCATCGTTGTAGAGCGCTTTTAGAATTTCCACGCGTTGCTGCTCGCCGACCGATAGATCGCCAAGCCGTGCATCGGGATCGACCTGCAAGCCAAAGCGTTTGGCAATTTCCGAAATCTTCGTTCGCGCTGCACCATGCGCTGATTTTAGTTTCCAGAGGCTTTCGGTGCCCGTGATGATGTTTTCCAGAACCGTGAGATTGGGAGCCAGTGTAAAATGCTGATGCACCATACCAACGCCCGCATCGATTGCGGCGCGTGGCTTACCCTGCGGGATTTCGGTGCCCTTGACGAAAACGCGCCCTTCATCAGGCACGTAATGGCCGAACAGAATGTTCATTAGCGTGGTTTTGCCAGCGCCATTTTCGCCTAAGAAAGCGAGGATTTCGCCGCGCTCAAGCTTTAACGAAATAGCGTCATTGGCGGTCAGCGTGCCAAAGCGTTTGGTTATATTTTGCAGTTCGAGAACTGTGGTGGTCATGCGTTCAACCCCGCAACGCCAAATTTATGCTGAAAGCGACAGTCCTCTTCCATCAACTCGCCCAGGTTTAAGAGAAGATTGTCCTCTCCCATACGAGCAATCAACTGAATTGCAAGCGGCATACCGTTTGCGTCCGTGCCAAAAGGCATGGAAAGCGCCGGAAAGCCGGAAATATTGGCCAAGGCCGCATAAGGCGCGAATGCATTCATCTTATGCCAATGTGCGTCCACATCGTCATGATCCATAGGATATGAGCCGACCGGCTGCGGACCAAGCGCCAGCATCGGCGTTATTAACACATCAATGTCATGGAAAATCTGCCAGAGTTGATAGGCGGTCATAACGCCGCCATTCATGGCGTCGTAGAGTTCGACTGCGCTCATTCTGCGTCCGCGCAATGCCACGGCTTGCGTCAGTCTTTCAAGCTTATCTTCGTCAATTGAGAATGCATCAATCGCCGATGCCAGATTGGCCGAGATGATCCGGTCAAAAGCTGTGGCACTCGTGTCAACGAGCGGGGAAAGAGCATCCGCATCGATCGCCCGAATTGTGTGGCCTTGCGCTTCGAGAAAGCGGGCTGCATCTTCAACCACTTGTTGACGCTCTTCCGTTACCGGATATTTGGTCAAATCTCCCGAAACAATACCGATGCGCAATTTTGAGAGGTTCGTGTCCGGTACGAATGCCAAATCAGGCAGGAAGCTTTCGGCGTTGCCAGCAACGAGCGGGAATAAAGTCTTTGCATCGCGAATTGAACGGCAAAGCGCAAATTCGCTTGCGATGCCTGCGAGATAATTGCCGAAATGCGGACCGGCTGGCATAGCGCCACGGCTTGGCTTGAGGCCGATCAGCCCACAAGTTGCCGCTGGAACGCGGATCGAACCACCAGCATCGGTTGCGTGCGCTATTGAAACAATACCGGCTGCCACGGCTGCGGCTGCACCGCCCGACGATCCGGCAGGCGAGAGTGTGTCGTCGAACGGATGACGAGCGACGGGGCCGTCTATCGGCTCGCTCGCAAGCGCCATGCCGAATTCTGGAACGGTTGTCGTGCCGAAAAAGTTAAGGCCCGCTTTGCGCAAACGCGCAGCGAGTTCTGAATCAAGGTCTCGCGGTGCATTCGCACAGGCGCGCGAACCAAGCCGGATTGGAAGTCCAGCGCAGGGTCCGCCTAAGTCCTTGAACAGCGATGGCACTCCGGCGAATGGCGCTTTGTGATCAAAAGCACTCGCATTTTTGCGCCCCAATTCTTCATCGAGATATGCAATGGCGCCCAGAGGGCGCCATTTTTCTGCGGCTTCAATCGCGGCATCCATGGCCTCTCGTGCGGTCAAAACGCCTTTCGCAATCGCGAGTGCGAGCGCTGTTGCATCCTGTTGCTTCATATCGAGTGCCACGTTGCTGTCCTGAAATTTCTTACTTAGGCTCTGCCGGATTTGGCTCGACCTTGAAAGTGCCAGCCTTGATCTCGGCGCGACGGGCTTCCATTTTGGCTTCGACGTCTGCCGGAGCAACGCCCTTGACGTAAACGATGTCGTTGCCGCCTTCCTTCATCAGGCTGAATGGCGTGTAATCCTTGCCGGTTGGATTGCCAGCCTTGACGTCTGCAACGGCTGCATCAAGGATCGGGCGGAAGTTCCACATCGCATTGGCAAAGACGGTATCCGGGTAGCGTGGCGTGTAATCAATCAGCGAACCAATTGCTTTGATGCCGCGTTCTTTGGCAGCATCTGCCGTACCGATACGCTCGCCAAACAGGATGTCAGCGCCAGCGTCGATCTGGGCGAGACCAGCTTCGCGTGCCTTTGGCGGATCGAAGAATGTGCCGATGAACGAAGCGTTGAACTTCGCATCCGGGCGGGTTTCTTTCACACCGTCCTGAAATGCATTGATAAGCATGTTGACTTCAGGAATTGGGATAGCACCGACCGAGCCGAAAGTGCCGGTCTTGCTCATGCCACCCGCAAGCATTCCTGCGAGATAGGCCGCTTCAAAATTCCATGTGCCGAACACGCCGAAATTGTCGCCCTGTTCCTTGCCGGACGAGCCCATGATAAAAGTGGTCTGTGGGTAATCGGCTGCAACCTGACGCGCTTCACGCTCGACAGCATAGGATTCGCCGACGATCAGTTTGATGCCCTGTTCTGCATATTCGCGCATGGCGCGCGGATAGTCGCTGGCCGAAACGCCTTCCGAAAAGACATATTCGATAACGCCGTCGTCATTGGCCTGCTTGAGCGCTTCATGAAGGCGCGAGTTCCATGCATTTTCAACAGGTGATGCATGAATGCCTGCGACTTTTAACTTTTCTTCTGCCGCGAAAACGCTGGTGGAGAGTGCTGTTACACTGAGAGCCGCAGACATTGCGAGAACGCTGCGGCGTGTGAGTTTGGACGGTGTGGTCATGGAAACCCCTCTTGGGTGATGTGTAGACGTGCAATTATGCGCGACTGATTGCTCCGCCTCTTTTTGCGAGGCTTATGAGCAACGTCACGTATTTCAGACGAATCTGCCGTTAATTCAAGCGCTTTTATCAGACGATTGAAAAAGAGGCACTGCTTTTTCGTCGTATTTTTGTGGGAATATTATTCCTGTGGCGCATAATCTGCGCCGTCAACCGAAGACGGACGGCCTTCAAGGTTGAGTGCGCTGATGCGTTGTGGTGTTTCGGCGATGATTTTTCCGCGTTTGACGACTATCAGGCGGTTGGCTTTCAGGCGAAGTGCTTCCAGCGCGTCGCGTGCCTGAAGCACCACGAAATCTGCATTGCAGCCTTTTTCAAGGCCGTAACCTTCAAGGCCCAGCGCTTTAGCCGAATTGACGGTGAGCGCGTTGAAGACCTGTTTCTTGCCTTCAATCGATGTCATCTGCGCGACGTGAACAGCCATATGGCCGACTTCCAGCATGTCACCCGAACCCATAGAATACCATGGGTCCATCACGCAATCATGGCCAAAGGCTACGTTAATGCCAGCCGCCATCAGTTCCGGCACGCGGGTCATGCCGCGACGCTTCGGATAGGTATCTGCACGGCCCTGCAATGTGATGTTGATGAGCGGGTTTGGAATGGCGTTCATCTGCGCTTCCGCAATCAGCGGAATGAGCTTGGAAACGTAATAATTGTCCATGGAGTGCATGGAGGTGAGGTGCGAGCCGGAGACGCGGCCCTGAAGGCCAAACCGCATTGTCTGTGCGGCCAGTGTTTCGACATGGCGCGACATTGGATCATCGGTTTCGTCGCAATGAATATCAACCGGCAGGCCGCGTTCTGCGGCAATGCGGCAGAGTTCTTCTAGCGATGCTGCACCGTCTGCCATGGTGCGTTCGAAATGTGGAATACCGCCGACAACATCAAGGCCCATATCGAGCGAACGATTGACGAGATCGACAGCACCGGGCGAACGATAGTACCCGTCCTGCGGGAACGCCACGAGTTGAAGGTCGATATAAGGTTTCACCTTTTCGCGCACTTCGATCATCGCCTCTGCCGTGAGCAGACGCTGATCGCTGACATCGACATGACTGCGAATGGCAAGCAGGCCCTGACTGACAGCGAGATCGCAATAGCGAAGCGCGCGCTCAACCATGGCGTCAACGGTCAGCATGGGCTTGAGTTCACCCCAAAGCGCGATGCCTTCCAGCAATGTGCCGGAGCGGTTTAAGCGCGGCAAGCCGAGCGACAGAGTTGCATCCATATGGAAATGCGGATCAACGAAAGGCGGTGTGACCAGCCGGTTTGAAGCGTCGATTTCCTTGGCTGCCTGATGATCGCCCGTGGATGGCACAATATCGGCAATCTTGCCGTCTTTGACCAGAATGTCCTGCTTTTCACGTCCGTCGGGGAGATTGGCGTTTCTTACAATCAGATCGAACATGGGCGGCCTCTTGGTCATTATAAAAATATGAGTGCTATAAAGTGCTGCTCATTTGCGTTTTGACTTATACCCAACTTTGCACGCACGCAATGCTAACAGAGCCATAAGGGGTCGTCATCCGCAACGTAAAATGCTAGTCCGCAAAAATACTGTTAGCAGGATAGCCATGTTCACCATCAGCCGCATTGAAACCATGACACAGGAGATCAAGAAGAGCCGTTTTCTGGCTATTGCCGCTCCTGTGGCGAACGAACAGGCGGCAAAGGATTTCCTGACTGAATATTCCGATCTGTCTGCGACGCATAATTGCTGGGCATGGCGCATGGGACAGAATTATCGCTTCAGCGATGATGGTGAGCCGAGTGGCACGGCAGGCAAGCCTATTTTGCAAGCGATAGACGGTCAGCAGCTTGATAATATTGTGGTGGTTGTCACACGCTGGTTTGGCGGTATTCTGCTGGGCAGTGGCGGGTTAATGCGCGCTTATGGTGGCACGGCGGCCATGTGTCTTCGGCAGGCTGTGAAGACCGAAGTCATCCCCGTAATTGGTTTTGCGCTGGCGTGTGATTTTTCTGATCATGCGCTTATAAAAGCGCGCCTGACGGCTGTTGAGAATGTGACGATTGCGAACGAGAACTTCACCGCAACCGGCGTCGAAATAACGGGTGCGATGCCGCTTGCCGCACAAGATGATCTGGCGCGTCTGGTGAGCGACATCACTCGCGGTAAAACCGTGATAAAGTTTGACGACTGATCAGGAAAGCTGCGATTTCCGCAGCGCTTCTGCTGAATAATGTTTACGTTTGTCTTCATACATCAAAAGATCAGCGCGCTTCGCAACCGTTTCCAGTTTTTCACCCGGCATACTGGTGGCGGCACCCATCGAAAGCTCGATTTTAAGCTGCGAATAATACTGGTTGTTGATATCGACCAGCCGGCGAATATCTTCCATCACCGCGTCCGCGCCGCGTTCATCAACATATGGCAGCACAACCGCAAATTCATCGCCACCGATACGGGCAGCATGGCCGGGAAGTTTTACGGCTTCGTTGAGCACTTCACCGATACGGCGCAGCAAACCATCGCCGCTGGCGTGCCCCAGCTGGTCATTGGCTGCCTTGAGGCCGTTGAGGTCAATGATGATGATTGAGACTGGGGGCTGTCCCTTGCGCTCAAGACGATTGAGTTCATCGACATAGAAAGCGCGGTTGTGCAGCTTGGTCAGCACATCATGTTTGCCAAGATATTCGAGATAGGCTTCTGCCTTTTTGCGCGCGGTAATATCAGCCAAGGCGACTTGAACCAGCGACCAGTCTTTTTCGTGTCCGGGGAGCACTGAAAACTGCAAGAGTAAATGCCGCTCGCTTCCATCAAGTGCATAGTTGACGACCTCGCGGCGCTGAAACAGAACGCCATTCCAAAGGTCGATGAGTTGCTCGCGGAAATTCGTTTCCATATCGCCTTTGAAAACATTTTGCAGGTTCTGCAACAAGGTAGCTTTGTCGGGCGCCAGAAACAGTTCGAGTGTTTCGCGATTGATATCAAGGACGCGGATTTCGCTCATGCACTGACGCACAAATTCAGGATGCACATCCGTAAAAATGCGAAAATCGACAATGCCGCGCTCGCGAATATCGTCCATCATCTGTTTGATACGGCTGAAATCTTCAACCCAGAGCGAAACAGGGGAATGCTCAAACAGGCCTTCCGCGTGCTGCTTATGCTTATTTTGCTCGCGCCGCGCTTCTTCGCGTGCTGTCACGTCTTCGATAGACAACAGAACACGCTCCCAGCTTTCTTCATGGCCGGGGAGAACCACGCCCTTAAGCTGAATATCGAGACGCTTGCCACCGAGAGAATAGTTTATGGTATCGCTCATAAAGGCGTTGTCACCATTCCAGAGCTGAACCATTTCTTCGATATGCGGATCAACCATATCGTCGCGGAACACACGCTCCAGATTTTCCTTCAGATGGTGGATGTCGCGTGCTTCATAAAGCGATAACGTTTTGCGATTGACCTTGAGCACACGGATCTGGCTTGTGCAGATGCGCAAGCGGCCGAGATCTTCTTTGAGGAAGGCTCTTAAATCTGTCACGCCGAGCTTGCGCCATTGCTCAAATTGCTTCCGCAGGCCGCTATAGTCTTCAAGCCACAGGGAAATTGGCGCGAGTTCAAAGACATTGGCACCGTCATTTAAGGCAGATTCAATATTCATCGTTCGGTTCTAAACCTGAGGCGTTGTTGCATTATTCGCAGACCAGATTGGCAGATAATGATTGCCTTATATTATGCGGTTAAAAGATAAACCAGCATTTATCTATAGAAGCGTGTTATTAACCTAATTTTGTAGCGATTGATTAAAGTCCAATCTGGTAGAGACCGTTCGTCAATAACAATTTTCGATTGAGTCTCGTCTGAAGCCTTTGAAAGCGGTATGGATGCGATGATTTCAGGGGGCAAAATATGGATAAACCGCTAAAAAGCCGGGATGTCCCGCTAGCGGTAGATCTGGATGGCACACTCGTTGCGACAGATTTGCTATGGGAGAGTGTCTTTGTTCTTCTTAAGAAAAACCCGCTTTTTGTATTTCTGCTGCCAGTCTGGCTGTTGTCAGGCAAGGCCAATCTCAAGCAGCAGATAGCCAGTCGTATTTCTATTGACGCAGCGCTTTTGCCTTACCGGCAGGATTTTCTCGCATATCTGCGTCATGAACATTCGCTGGGTCGCAGGCTGGTGTTGGCAACTGCCGCAGCGCAACCGCTCGCGAAGGTTGTGGCGACTGAGCTTGGGATTTTTGAAAGTGTTTACGCGACAAGTGGGAAAACAAATCTGTCCTCACACCGTAAGGCACAGCTTCTAAGCGAAAAATTTGGCCAGAACGGTTTTGATTATGCCGGTAATGATCGCGCTGATATTGCCGTCTTTGCGGCTGCGCGCAAGGTGATTGTCGTTGCGCCCGACCGTGCTGCCGCACGCTTTCACAAACAAAATGGCGGCCGCCTTTTCAAGGCCGATAAGACAGGCATAAAGCCCTATCTTAAAATGCTGCGTGTTCACCAATGGCTCAAGAATCTGTTGGTTTTTGTGCCCGCATTTCTCAGCCATACCATATTCTATCCAGAGATAATTCTGTCCTCTGTACTCGCTTTCGTTGCGTTCTCAGCGGCAGCCTCTGCGATCTATATTCTCAATGATATTGTAGACCTGCCGCTTGACCGCCAGCATACCAGAAAGCGCTCACGTCCTTTCGCCAGTGGAGCGATCAGTATTCCATTCGGGCTGAAAGTTTCATTGTTGCTGTTAATGATCACGGCCGGACTATGCTTGTTTCTGCCATTGCCTTTCAGCTTGGTTATCGGTCTTTATCTGCTTGCCACAACAGCCTATTCGGTGGCGCTCAAACGTATGTTGCTGATAGACGTGATCTGTTTGGGGGGGCTTTATACGTTGCGTCTTCTTGGCGGCGCAACGGTTACAGAAATTCCTCCGTCATTCTGGCTGATGGCATTCGCTATGTTCTTCTTCCTGTCGCTCGCGCTGGTCAAACGCTATGTCGAGCTGCAGAATTCCACGGTAACTGAAAAAGACCGTATCGCTGGTCGCGGCTATCGCCCGGAAGATTTGGATATTGTCGGCCAAAGCGGGGTTGCTTCTGGTTTTACCGCAGCAGTGGTTTTAGCACTTTATGTCAACAGTGCCGCCGTTCAGCAGCTTTACAACTATCCGTGGCTGATCTGGCCGCTGGTCCCAATCGTGCTTTATATCATCATTCGTGTTTGGATATTGGCGCACCGCAAGGAAATGGATGACGATCCGGTCGTCTTTCTTGCCAATGACTGGCGTAGTCAGCTGGTGATCGCGATTGGCGCGGGCCTGCTGTTTGTGGCCGGGATGCGCTGATGGACCAGTCTTTCGACAGCTTTGGACGCATTCATCGTCATAGGCGAAGCGCAATTGCATTCGACGATGTGTTTTCCAGGCTGGAAGGCCCGCAAAGTCTGCTCGCATTCGGCAATGGACGGTCTTATGGCGACAGCTGCCATAATGACACAGGGCTGCTTGTGCCGATGCGCACGCGTGCGCGGATTGTAAGCTTTGATCCGCATACCGGTGTTCTTGAAGCGGAATCCGGTGTTTTGTTGAGTGAGATTATCGCCGCTGTTGCCAAGCATGGTTATTTTCTACCCGTGACGCCCGGCACGCGCTTTGTAACGCTTGGCGGGGCAATCGCCAATGATGTGCATGGGAAAAACCATCATCTGCGCGGAACATTCGGGAGCCATGTTGAGAGCTTTGAATTGTTGCGTTCTGACGGTGTGCATTACATCTGCTCAAGCGCAGAAAATGCAGAGCTTTTTTCAGCAACGATTGGCGGCATGGGCCTGACAGGGTTGATCCTCAATGCCCGCATCCGGTTGATGCCGGTTGGTTCGCTGGATGTAGAAGAGCGCCTGACACCTTTTAAAAGCCTGCCCGAATATTTCGCGATGGCCGAAGAATCCGACCAGCAAAATGAATATGCGGTTGCCTGGGTGGATCAACTGGCAAGCGGCCGTTCAGAAGGGCGCGGGATTCTGATTACCGGAAATCATGCAGTCAATGGCAAGCGCGTGGTCAATCATAGAGCAGCGCGGCTTGGCGTTCCGTTCGAGATGCCATTTTCGATGCTCAACAAACTGAGTCTCACTGCGTTCAACACACTCTATTTTCATGCAAAACGCCGCAGGCAGGCGCCACATCTTACAGGGTTCGAGGGGTTCTTTTATCCGCTTGATAGCCTGCGCAACTGGAACCGGCTTTACGGTCCGGCAGGACTTTATCAGCATCAAAGTGTGATCCCTCTTCAAGAGGCGGAGCGCGCCATTCCTGCAATGCTTCATGCAAGCAGGGCAGCAGGGCAGGCATCATTTCTTACGGTGTTGAAGCGGTTTGGCGATGCGCATTCTCCGGGGCTGATGTCATTTCCAAAGCCGGGTTATACCCTGACAATGGACTTTCCAAATCGCGGGCAAAAGACGCTTGAATTGCTCACCCTTCTTGACCGTATGACGATAGAAGCCGGTGGTCGTGTCAATCCATACAAAGATCAGCGCATGAGTGCGGAGACATTCAAGGCAGGCTTTCCAGAGTGGCAGCAGCTTGAAGAGATGCGTGACGCGCGTTTCTGCTCCAATTTCTGGCGGCGTACCGCATTGAAAAATTAAACCACGGGACAGACAATGAAATATATCCCATTCATTCTTTTTACGGTCATGACCAATGCGGCAGCACAACTTCTGCTCAAATATGGCATGATGACATTTAGCAATGCCAGCTATACAGCGGATACGCTGATTTATCGGATTTTTCAGATTGTCTTTAATCCGTGGGTTTTCGCTGGCTTGACCATGTTCGTGATTTCGATGGCATCCCATATGTATGTGCTCTCAAAAGTCGATTTGTCTTTCGCATATCCTTTTCTGAGCCTTGCTTATGTTGCGGTCGCAGTTTTCGCGTGGCTTTTGTTCAAGGAAGAACTGGGTGCCTACAAAATTGCAGGCATCGCTTTCATCTGCATTGGAACAGTATTGATCGCACAGAGCGGTAAGACGCCGAAGGTCGAACAGAACGCGGCGGTTTATGACCGTTCGTCAGTCTAAATTTAAAAGTCGGGGCAGGATTATGAGACATATTATTTTCGGTGGGGATGGTTTTGTGGGGCGTTATCTCGCTCCTATGCTTCTCGCTGATGGCCATGAAGTGATCGTCGCAGATATCGTGAAAAGCGATCTCGCGCATTATGGCCAAGCAACCTTTGTGCATACGGATGTGACCGACCCGGAAGCCATCCGCAAGCTTGGGCTTCGCGCCGACGATATGGTTTATAATCTTTCGGCCAAAATGCTCTCGCCGCTTCAGGTACGGGCCAAGCGTCACGATTTTTTCTTCCCGGTTAATTATTACGGCACGGAAAACATCATCAAGGCGATGGACGAGGCTGGCGCAAAGCGTCTCGTTCATTTTACCACCGACATGGTTTATGGCCACACTTATGTCTGGCCGCAGAAAGAAGATCACCCATGCAATCCGCTGGGCGAATATGGCTTGTCGAAGCTGAAAACCGAGGAACTGGCTGCGGAATGGCGCAAGCGCGGCATGAATATTTCGCTGTTCCGTCCGCGCCTGATCATCGGACCGGGACGCCTTGGTATTCTGGAAAAGCTGTTTAAGCTGATTGATAATAACCTGCCGGTGCCGATGATTGGCTCAGGCAAAAATCCTTATCAGTTCATTTCTGTGTTTGACTGTGCGTCCGCTTGTTACGCGGCCTTCAAAGCAGGTGTACCGAACGAGGTTTATAACCTTGGATCGCTTAATCCGCCACCGGTGCGCAAATTGCTCGGCGATCTGGTCAAGCACGCCGGCTCGAAATCCATTCTGGTGCCGACACCGGCATGGGCGGTCAAGCGTACGCTGGATTTCCTTGATTGGCTCAACAAGCCTTTGATGGACCCGGAGCAATATTTGATTGCTGATGAAATGTGTATTCTTGACGTTTCAAAGGGCGAGCGCGAACTCGGCTGGGTGCCGCAATATCGCGATGAGGACATGCTGATCGCAGCCTATAGCGAATATCATAAGAAACTCGAATCGAAGGCAGCGTGAGAACAGGCCATGACCAATATTGTAACAACAAATACCACGCCTAAGCCGAAGTTGCTGAGCGTTGAAGACGCCAAGGCGCTTGATCTGCCCCGCATGACAGAGCTTTTCACCGCGCACCTTAATCCGGGGCAGTTGCACTTCATGAAGCTGCTGGGTTTTCATAAGGTGAAAATCGAGCGTGCCGAAGGCATGTATTATTATGATCAGGACGGCCGCAAGATTCTCGATTTTTTCGGCGGTTTCGGTTCGCTGGCATTAGGACACAATCACCCGCGCATTCTCGAAGCGCGTCACAAATTTCAGGAGGAAATGCGGCACGAAATCGCGATCGCTTTCATGTCGCAATATGCAGCAGCCCTCGCTTATGACATTGCCGCTTGCTCGCCGGGCGATCTTGATATGGTGTTTTTAGGCTCGTCCGGTTCTGAAGCCATGGAAGCTGCGGTCAAGGTTGCAGAACGCGCCGCAGGGCCGAAGAAGCCGAAGATCGTCTATGCTGAAAATTCTTTCCACGGCAAGACCAAGGGTGTGTTGTCGATCACTGATGGCGGACTTTATCGCGGTGAGTTCAAGCTGGTTGATAACACCGTTCGCGTGCCATTTGGCGATATTGATGCCATTGAAAATGCCTTCCGGTCCGATCCGGAAATCGGTGTCATTGTTCTTGAAACCGTTCAGGGCGGCGGCGGGATCATTCAGGCCGATGCGGCATTCTGGCAGAAGCTGCGCCAGCTCTGTGATCAGTATGGTGTGGTGTGGGTAGCCGACGAAGTGCAGTGCGGTTTTGGCCGTACTGGCAAGTTCTATGCCTTTGAGCATTACGGCGTCATTCCGGATGTCACAGCGCTCGCCAAGTCGCTGGGTGGCGGCAAGACGGCTATGGCTGCAATGATTGCCAGACGCGACGTCTATATGAAAGCCTATGGCACGCCGAAGACGGCAATGATCCATGCCATGGCAACTTTCGGCGGCATTGGCGAATCCTGCATCACCTCCATTGAGACGATCAATGTGCTTTACGATGAGCATCTGATCGACAACGCGGCTGAAATGGGGGATTATCTGCTGGATCGTCTGAAAGAGCTTCACGAACGCTATCCAACGCTCATCAAGGATGTGCGCGGCAAAGGCATGATGGTGGGGCTTGAGTTCCACGATTTCTCAAAGGCCATGCCAATGGTGTTGCGCCCTGTACTGGCGATGCTGGATGACAAGCTGAAAGGCTCGTTGCCGGGCTTTATCGGCAGTCATCTTTTGCGCGATCATGGGGTGCTGGTGGCTTTCACCGAATATAATCGCAATGTGATCCGGCTTGAGCCGCCATTGATTTGCGGGCGCCAGCATATTGATGATTTTATAGCGGCACTTGATGAAGTTCTTGGACGCGGCATTGTCCGCATTGTCAAAGATTTTGTGAAAGCGCAGATTAAGTAAAGTGAAAAGGCCGGGATTTTACCCGGCCTTTTCTTTGAGAATGCCTGGGCGCACCAGCAAATCCCAACATGCGTTGAGCGGCACCACGTCGCGATCTTTAAGCGCATCCGCATAAATTTCCTGCAAAGCCCAGCGCGATGACGTCATCGGGCATTTGGGACGCAACACGCCGTCGGTTGCTTCCACCGCGGCTTTGGTTTCCGGTGTCATTGCCGGGACGGTGCGAAATGGGTCTGCACCGATCTGGATTTTGCGCGTTGCCTTGCGGTTCAGCAGCCATGGAAACGGATCGGTGAAATCAAGTGCCATCAGCGTGTTCAGATGCAGGCCTGTTTCGGCTTCAAATTGTTTGAAGGCCTTGACGGCTTCATCAACCGAAATGAGCCAGTACATTTGATAATCAAGCTCAGAATACAGCCGCCAGCTTGGCAATTGTCCCTGTTTTCCCAGTGCTTCATAGGGTGCGAAATACGCGGCATAATGTTCTGGAAGTAATCTTGCACGCTCCATGATGTCGGGTTTGGTTGACACCTGACGCATGTTTTTAAGCTCAGTTACCGGTGGCTGAATATAAGTTGGTGCCACGGCAATCGTGCGCAAAGTTCTATACGTTACCGTGCTGAAAGCCGGTATGACGCAAAAGGCAGAAAGCGCGATGAACGCGATTTTTGCTTTGCTTTGAATAGGTCTGAGACGCTGATAGATCATCAGCAAAACGGGCCATATGAAAATGAATTCCTGACTGCCGGTGTTTTGTGTTTCCAGAATGGTGCCGCCCAGAAGGACAATGGCAATCCAAACGGAACTGCGATCGAAAAACCGGCGAGAGGTTATACCGCGTGTGGTTTCAACCCAGAATAGCACCAGTACCAGTATTGCTGCTGGTAAAATGACATCGAGCTTACCGGAAACAACTGTCAGAAAGCGCGGCAGCAGCGCCCCTTTGTTCAGGGCAAGAAGCTGTCCGACGTCGGCAATATAGGCTGAAATCAAGTGGTGGTTTAATTCGAGCGCCCCCAGAGCGATGAGGGTGACAAATGCTGCAATCAGAATGTTTTTGATTGAAATATGCCCCGCCAGAAGTGCGGTGAGGCAAAAAAGACCGCCGACCAGAAACCCGGTTATTTTTGTCAGAAACAGCGCCAGCATGGCCACTGCACAAATGGCTGCGAGCTTGCGGCCATCAGCAATGAATATCAGTCCGCAGATCAGCACATAAAGCAGTACTGACACCTGTCGGTTATAGATACCAAAGCCATCCAGCCCCGGATAGGACGTATAGGTCTGCACATTGACCGGACAAACCGCGAAAACGAGAAAGGGAATGAGAAGTGCAAAAGCCAGCATGCGGCTTTTTCTGTCCACATCGGCGATGATGATAATCATCAGTGGTGCTGCCACTGCGAGCAACGACCATTGCGCAAGCAGCAGAGTTTGTGCATGCGGGAAAAGCGTTATGCCCCAGGTGAAAAGATAATATCCGAGTGGACCACCAGGCGTGGAAAAATCCACGGACGGGATCTGCCCGGTATTTATACGTTGGGCCGCGTCGAGATAAAGATAAGTATCCCAATACATCGCGCCGATTGGCACTGTCAGTGCGATGCTTAACAAGCCCACCAGCACAAGCAGGACAAGCAGCATCCAGAAGATCGGGCCGCCGAGAAAGCGAGAGCCTCCATCTTCATTATCAGTATATGAAGTCATAAAAATTTTCAAATGATGCCCCCGTTCGGCACAAATCGACCGACTCTGTTTCTTTCTAACCTCTATTGTTTAAAAACTCAAAAACACGCCTTGCGCTTGTGATTTCCGGCAATATGTTGCGCGCTTAGGGCGCGTTTCGATTTCAATGAATCACAGCGCTTATCTTTCGATTGGAGTTGTTTTTTGCAAAGCGTCGATGTTTTGGTGATAGGCGCTGGCGCTGCTGGCATGATGTGCGCGATAGAGGCTGCAAAACGGGGCCGTTCGGTGCTCCTTATTGATCATGCGAAAAAGCCCGGCGACAAAATCCGCATCTCCGGTGGCGGACGCTGCAATTTCACCAATATCCATGCGAGCCCGAAAAATTTTCTGTCGCAAAACCCGCATTTCTGTATTTCTGCCTTAAGTCGCTATACGCAGCGCGATTTTATCAAGATGGTAGAAAGGCATCGCATTGCGTATCACGAAAAGACGCTTGGACAGCTCTTCTGCGATGGGTCAGCAGCGCAGATTATCGCTATGCTGCTTGATGAAATGAAGCAGTATGGCGCTCGTTTGCAGCTCGAAACCTCCATCGAAAAAGTTGAAAAGACTGAGCGCGGTTTTGTGGTCAGGCATTCAGGCGGAAGCGTTGCTGCGCAGTCTCTGGTTATTGCCACCGGTGGAAAATCCATTCCCAAAATGGGAGCGACGGGCTTCGGCTATGACATTGCCAGGCAGTTTGGTCTGCGTCTTGTTGAGACGCGTCCGGGGCTGGTGCCGCTGACTTTTGAGCCGCATTTGCTTGAACGCCTGAAGCCCTTGGCCGGTATTGCTGTTGATGCAGTTGTTTCCTGCAAGAAGACGAAATTCGCTGAAGCCATGCTGTTTACGCATCGCGGTATCAGCGGACCGTCTATTTTGCAGATTTCGTCTTACTGGCGCGAGGGAGACGAAATCGCTATCTCTATGCTGCCAAAGACGGATCTGTTTGACGCCCTGCGCGATCAGCGTTCAAAAAATGGCAAGCAGGCGCTGCAAACGGCACTTTCATTTTTCATCCCCAAAAAGCTGGCGCAGCTTATTGCGGCAGATTTTCCTGCAAACAACCTCGCGGATTTTTCAGACACCGTGCTGCGGCGTGTTGCTGCTGCGGTGAATGACTGGCATGTAAAGCCAGCCGGTTCTGAAGGCTATCGCACCGCGGAAGTGACTTTGGGTGGTGTGGACACGCGCGATCTTGAATCCAAAACCATGGAGGCCAAGGGTGTTTCCGGCCTCTATTTCATTGGTGAGGTGGTCGATGTTACGGGCTGGCTCGGTGGTTACAATTTTCAGTGGGCGTGGTCGTCCGGCTGGTGCGCGGGGCAGGTTGCCTGACACCTTGCCGCGCTCAAGACTTCCCAAGCGCTCAGAGACTGGCGCAGCAGGCCTTAAAATCTTTAAGCGCCACAAGGGTTGAACCAAGCGTCTACGAACCATGCGGACCGATACTTGGGTGAAGAGCGCTGATCCGGTTTATCCATATAGAAAAGCGCCCCCCTGAATTTAATTATTGTTTGGTGGCTATTTAGATATCATCTAAAGTATTGGTTGAGGATGGAGGTTCGTCCGAATGCCGCAAAAAAACTCCCCCCTGGCGCCGTTTCAATATGGAACTTTTCGCGCTTTGTGGTCTGCAACGTTGTTTTCAAATCTTGGCGGCCTCGTGCAAACCGTTGGCGCGGGTTGGATGATGGCAACCATCGCGAACTCTGACGATATGGTTGCGCTGGTTCAGGCTTCCACCACGTTGCCTGTGATGATATTTTCTGTAGCGGCGGGTGCGCTGGCTGACAATTTTGATCGCCGCCGTATTATGCTCACTGCGCAAACCCTGCTGTTGTTCATTTCTGTAGCACTTGCGGCGTTTGCCTATCTTGGCATGCTGACACCGTGGATGTTGCTTGGCTTCACCTTTCTCATTGGATGTGGTGGAGCGTTGCATAACCCATCATGGCAGGCGTCGATGGGCGATATTGTTCCGAGAGCGGATTTGCCAGCGGCTGTGGCTCTCAATTCCATGAGCTTTAACCTGATGCGCAGCATTGGACCGGCAATTGGTGGTGCGATTGTCGCAATCGCTGGCGCAGCCTTTGCCTTCATTTTCAATGCCTTTAGTTATTGCGCGCTTATTCTGGCGCTCTGGCGCTGGCAACCGCAGATAACCAAATCGACTTTGCCGCGCGAAACACTGGGGCCTGCAATGGTTGCCGGTCTGCGCTATGTGGCTATGTCGCCAAGCCTTCTAAAGGTTATGTTTCGTGGCTTTTTGTTTGGCCTGTCGGCGATTGTTATTCTGGCCCTTTTGCCACTTGTGGCGCGGGATCTTGTTGACGGTACAGCGCTCACATATGGTATTATGCTTGGCTTTTTTGGCATCGGTGCCATTGGCGGCGCGCTTTCAAGCGCCCGGTTGCGCGAATATCTTGGCAATGAGTGGCTCGTACGCGCTGCCTTTACCACTTTTGCAATCAGCTGTGTCTTGCTGTCGCTCAGCCGCAGCATTTGGCTGAGTTGTATTTTCCTGTTCCCTGCTGGCCTGTCCTGGGTGCTCGCGCTTTCGCTTTTCAATGTGACTGTGCAGCTTTCCACGCCACGATGGGTGGTGGGACGTGCATTGGCATTTTATCAAACAGCCACTTTTGGCGGCATGGCGGCAGGGAGCTGGCTCTGGGGTTCCGTGGCGGACGGTTTTGGGGTGCCATTTGCGCTGATGGTTGCGGCAGGTGTGTTGCTGTTTGGCGCGTTGATCGGCATTCTTCTGCCGCAGCCGGATTTTGAATCGCTTAATCTCGACCCGCTCAATCGTTTCAGTGAGCCGAAATTGCGCCTGGATTTGCGTTCGCGCAGCGGTCCGATCATGATCATGGTTGATTATAAGATCGCACAGGAAGATGTCCGGGCATTTCTTGAGGCAATGGCGTTGCGGCGCCGTATCCGCATTCGCGATGGTGCGCGGCAATGGGCGCTGCTGCGTGATTTGGAAAATCCGGAAATATGGACCGAGAGCTATCATGTTCCGACATGGGTCGAATATGTGCGTCATAATCAACGGCGCACACAATCGGATGCGGAAGTGTCAGAAAGACTGCTTGCTCTTCACAAGGGCGCAACGCCGCCTCTCGTGCATCGCATGATTGAGCGACAAACAGTCTCTGTTCACGATGATATGCCGCTGAAAGCTCATCTCGATTTGACGTAAGATCAAAGGGTATCGCTGTTTCTGTGCCAATTCGGAGGCTGCGCAAAGCTTTGATAGCTTTGCGCAGCTTGATTTTAAGCAGGTTTGTCGCTTTTGCGACCAATGCTCAGAAGTTGGTACAGCACCAGAGCCGCAAAGGTTGATGTACCAATTCCGCCGAGCGCAAAATTTCCAATATTGAGGGTGAAGTCACCCGCACCGAAAATGAGTGCTACGCCAACAGTGAAGAGATTGCGCGGATCGGAGAAGTCAACCTTGTTAACGACCCAGATGCGCGCCATTGCCGAGGCAATCAGGCCAAAGACCGAGACCGCAAGACCAGCCAGAACCGGCGCGGGGATGGTATGCAGCATTGCACCGAATTTGGGTGACATGCCAAGTGCAATCGCTACAACGGCAGCAATGACGAAAATCAGTGTCGAATAGACCTTGGTCATGGCCATCACGCCAATGTTTTCAGCATAGGTCGTGACACCTGTGCCGCCACCGAAACCTGAAATCATTGTGGCAATGCCGTCACCAAAAAAGCCGCGCCCGATATAACGGTCCATGCTCTGTCCGGTGATAGCGCCAAGCGCTTTGATATGGCCGAGATTTTCAGCAACCAGAACGATCGCCACCGGCGCGATCAACGTGATCGCAGGCCATGTGAAAACAGGTGCCGTGAAGGCGGGCAGGCCAAACCATGGAGCGGCACCCACAGCGGCAAAATCGATGCCCGGAACAAAGCCGAGGCCATTGCCGAAAATCAGCACAAGGCAATATCCGAACAACAGCGCCAGCAGCACGGCAACGCGCTTGGTTGCAAGCGAGCCATAGGCAGAAATCATTGCCATGCAAAGCACGGTCAGCAGTGCGATTGCCATATGCGCGCCAGAGCCTTTAAGCTGGCCGATTGCTACGGGTGCGAGATTGAGCCCGATGGCGACGCCGATGGCGCCTGTGACGACGGGCGGCATCAGACGCTCGACCCAGCCGGAGCCTATGGCCATGACCACCAGCCCTATTGCGGCATAAAGTGCACCGCAGGCGATGATGCCGCCAAGAGCGAGTGCGATGTTCGGATTGGGACCGCTACCGGAATAGGCGGTGACGGCAATCACCACCGCGATGAAAGAGAAGGACGAACCAAGATAACTTGGCACGCGACCACCGGTCATTAGGAAGAAGATGAGTGTTCCGATGCCGGAGAAAAAGACGGCGACATTTGGATCAAAGCCCATCAGCAATGGTGCAACGATCGTAGAGCCGGACATGGCCAGCAGATGCTGAATGCCCATCGGAACGGCCGCTGTCGTTGGAAGCCGTTCGTCGGGCAGCACCGTGCTGTTCCTGGTTAGATGCCACTTTGGAAAATAGGACATGGACCCCTCGTAAGATGTTTATCGAAAGGCCATTAACTGCAATTCCACCGGATCGCCAGTGTGTTGGGGGCACGTTTTCTTATGATAAGGTCCGGTTGGATGATATTTCCTCAGAAAATGCTTGCCACGGCGGTAAAGAACAGCGAGTTTGTTTGGAGCGTTTCCTTATCTCAATGAACCGGACGGCTTTGCAAATCAGCTTGTTTTTGATTCAAATTATCTGTCGATGGAGGTCGGCAGATATGTCAAAGGCTCTTTGTGGTGATCTGCCGAACCCGAACGACAAGCACGCACGTCGGATTGATATTCTCCAGTCGACAAGCATTCTTCCCACCAGATCACGTTTCCGAGCAGGCCTTACAGTTTTCGGCGTATGACGTCCTGCAACAAATTTCTTCAGACGGGTGTTTTGTTTTCAAAGCATACCGCCGCCGCTTGCATTCATGCGCGGCAAAGGAAACTGTTGCGATAACTTGATGGCGGAAACCGTATGCAAAACAATCAAGTCAGAACGGATCTGGCGAAAATTTCAGGCACGCAATGATATGATTAAAGTCACTGCGGATTAAAAAATGGCGATCGAATTGATTTGAACTGGTCATCAGCCGGGTTGCGGTTTAATCAGATTTATCTTGAAAAACTGGATGCATAAATGACTACCCAATCCGATCCAAATCTGTTGAACGATCTTTCATCATTGGTGCAAAAGCTTGCCGATGAGATTGATCCTCATCTGATTGAAATTCGTCGCGACATTCATGCGCATCCTGAAACAGGGTTCGACGTTGAGCGCACTGCAGGCGTTGTTGCACGCGAATTGGAAAGTCTGGGAATTGAGCATCAAACCGGTGTTGGTCGCACCGGTGTGGTTGGTTGGATAAAAGGCGGGCGTCCGGGCCCCACATTGCTGATCCGCGCCGATATGGATGCACTGCCGATTGAGGAGCAGACAGATCTTCCTTTCGCAAGCCAGTATCCCGGAAAAATGCATGCCTGCGGACATGATCTGCACACAGCAACACTCATCGGTATTGGCAAGGTTTTAAAAGACATTGCGCCACGTCTGAGCGGAAATGTGAAACTCATGTTTCAGCCAGCCGAGGAAACGCAGGAAAGTGGTGCGCGCGCCATGATTGCCGATGGTATTCTCGATGGTGTCGATTATGCTCTGGGTTTCCATAACCACCCGGATGAGCCAACAGGCACTTTCACCTTCGTTGAAGGTGTCGCTAACGGATCTTCCGACGAGTTCGATATTACGGTTCATGCCGCATCCGGCCATGCAGCACGACCGCATCAGGCAGTGGATCCCATTGTTGCAACCGCACAGCTCATCACGCAGCTTCAGACGATTGTCTCGCGTGAAGTCGATCCGATGCTGGCCGCTGTTTTAACGATCGGCTCAATCCATGGTGGTCACACGCATAATATCATCCCGGATTCTGTCGCCATCATGGGGACCGTGCGCTGTCAGGACCGTGGCGCACGCGATATTATCGAAGCAGCCGTTCGCCGCATTTGTGGGGGGCTTGAAGCGTCATTACGTGTGCGCTGTGCCATCAACTATGTACGCGGAGTGCCATCGATGGTGTCGGATTCCTATTTGATCGAGACCACCGGAGCGGTCATTCGCGAGCATTATGGTGATGTGTTTTTCAAGCGCGGGGGGAGCCTTGGCGCAGAAGATTTCGCATTGGTTGGTGAAAGAGTGCCTTCGTTCCAGCTTGGCATTGGTGCAGCACAGCAAGGTCGCGACGACAAGCTGCATAATTCCGATTATCAGCCTGACGAACGCTGCATTGCCAATGGCGTTGTTGCGCTGTCGCTTGCTGCTGCGCGCATTTTGTCCTGAAATGAAGTGGGCGGCGTAGAGTGCTTTTCAATCTGATTTTATCAGATTGGCGCTCCCAGGCCGCCCTTTTATTTTATGCGCAGAGATATCGGTTCGATAATGCATGGATATGATTGGTGCCAATGCCACAGCATCCGCCAATAATGCCTGCACCGTTCTTGACCCAGCGCGTTGCCCATGCCCCATAGGCATCGGGATCAAGGTCTGCGCGAATTTCGGTCACTTTTGCGTTGGCTTCTTCATCGCCCTGCTGGGACGGAAATGCGTTGGCATAAACACCCACTGGAATATCCTTGCCCAACGCATCAAAGACCTGTTTTGCCGCGATGATTGCTGCATCCATCACTTCAGGCATCGCACAGTTGAAAAGAAGGGCTTCTGCACCCAGTTCGGCTGCAAGCCTTGCTCCATCGGCAACCGATTCACCAGAACGAAGCTGCGCTTCTGTCATGGCATCGGGCGCGATATCATCCCGCAATGTATAGGAAATCCAGAATGGCTTTCCTGTCGCGCGGATCGCTTCATGGGCGGCTTTCACTTCGATGAGGCTGCTTTGGGTTTCTGCAAGCCAGAGGTCAACGGATGGGGACAGCCCATCCACCAGCACATTGAGCAGTTCTCCCGCACGCGCAGGATCGAAAAGCTCTGGCTGATAAGATCCAAAAACCGGCGGCAATGAACCGGCTACTTTCACATCGCGGCTGGCTGCATTGGCCGCGTCGCGTGCGATTGTGCCGGAGAGGGCAGCGAGTGCGTGGCCTTGTGCTGCGAAACGGTCTTCACCAATGTGAAAAGGCACGACTGCATAACTGTTGGTGGTGATGACATCTGCACCAGCGGCGATATAGTCATCATGCACCTGACGAACAAACTGCGGCGCTTCCATGAGAGCGAGCGCCGACCATTCCGGCTGGCGGAAAGGCGCACCAACGCGCTCCAATTCGCGGCCCATGCCCCCGTCGAGAATGATTGTCTTCTTGCTCATCATTTTATGTCCTTGTTGTTATTCATCGCGGCAACATCTGTTCGCTGGGCAATGATACTATCCAGCCAGCCGGGCTTCATTTGCGGAACGGAGGCCAGAAGCTTTGCGGTGTAATCGTCATAGGGTGGGCTTAAGACGTCTGCCTTCAAGCCATAGCGCACCACGGATCCCTGATGCATGACGGCAATTTTGTCGGCAATGGCACGAACGATTGCGAGGTCATGTGTGACAAAAAGATAAGACGTGCCCGTCTCGCTTTGTATCCGACGCAGCAAGTCGAGAATGCCTTCCGCCACCAGTGGATCAAGTGCAGAGGTTGGTTCGTCGCACAAAAGCAACTTGGGGCGCGCGGCAAGGGCACGCGCGATACAAACCCGCTGCTTCTGACCGCCCGACAATTCTGCCGGATAGCGATCCAGAATAGTTCGTGGCAGCTCATTCAACTCAAGCAACTCATGAACGGCGTTTCGACGTTCCTCACGTCCCATGCGGAAGTAAAACTGCAACGGCCTGCCGATAATATCGGCGATGGTACGACGCGGGTTGAGTGCGAGATCGGGCAACTGGCTGATCATCTGGATATTCCGCAGCGTTTCTTTCGACCGCTGATCCACGCTTGGCGGTAGCTGCGCCCCGTCGAAACGGATGTCTCCGCCGGAGGGCTGAAGAAGGCCGCTGACCACGCGTGCCAGCGTCGATTTGCCGGAGCCGGATTCACCCACGATAGCCAAGGTCTGACCTTCCGCGAGATCTATCGTAACCGCCTTGAGCACCGGTGTTGCCGGGTCGTAGGCGGCAGAAATATTGGCAATAGAGAGAAGGGGGGCGGATGTTTGGGGCTTCCCTTCTATTTCCTTCTGGCGAACAGCAACTAGCTGACGCGTGTAGTCTTCGCGCGGCGCATCGAAAATTGCGCGAACAGAGCCTGTTTCAACCATGCGTCCATGACGCAATACCATAATGTCGTCGGCAATCTGGGCGACGACGGCCAGATCATGGGAGATATAAAGCGCTGCAGTGTGGGTTGTTTCAATCGCTCTCTTAATGGCAATCAGAACTTCAATCTGTGTTGTGACATCAAGCGCAGTCGTTGGTTCATCAAAGATTACAAGATCAGGCCTGGCACAGAGCGCCATTGCCGTCATCGCACGTTGAAGCTGTCCGCCTGATACCTGATGCGGATAGCGTTCGCCAAAATGCTTCGGGTCGGGCAGACCAAGCAAGGTGAAAAGTTCGATTGCGCGGGCTTTGGCTTCCGTGCGCTTCATCAAACCATGCCAGACCGCGGCCTCGGTAACCTGATCAATCAGCTTGTGCGCTGGATTGAAAGCGGCAGCAGCGGATTGTGCGACATAGGCAATGCGGCAGCCACGCAGTTTCTGCGTATCTTTACGGGACAGGGAAAGAATGTTCTGCCCATCCAGCGTGATGGTTCCGCCCGTAATCTCAAGACCACCGCGCGCAAAGCCAAGAGCTGCAAGACCGATGGTCGATTTGCCGGCACCCGATTCCCCGATAAGCCCAAGCACCCGGCCTTTTTCCAGCGTCAGATCAACGCCATCAACGACAAGTGTTTCACCCGCGCTGATTTTCAGGCCATCAATTTTCAGCAGTGGGCTTGTGTCCTGATCAGCCATTGTTTTGCACGCCTTTCTTCAGGCTGGACGTGCGCTGCAAAATCCAGTCGACAACAAAATTGACGCTGATCGCAAGCAGAGCAATGGTTGCACCGGGAATAAGGGCCGCAAATACGCCGAACATCAGCCCATCCTTGTTTTCCTTGACCAGACTGCCCCAGTCGGCAATCGGCGGCTGCACGCCAAGCCCCAGAAAAGACAAAGTGGAAAGAAACAGGATCGAAAAAACGAAGCGCAGCCCAAACTCTGCCAACAAGGGTGACAATGCATTGGGCAGAACTTCATTGAAGATAATCCAGCGTTTGCTCTCCCCGCGCAGGCGTGCAATTTCGACGAAATCCAAAACCACAATATCAAGAGCGATAGCGCGGCTGACGCGGAAAACGCGGGTCGCTTCCAGCACCGCCATCACGGCTATCAGAATGAAGACGCTTTTGGGTAGAACGGCCAATACAACCAGCGCAAAAATAAGCGTGGGTATCGCCATGAGCAGGTCGTTGCCGCGCGACAGCAATTGGTCCGGCCATCCGCGCGCCAAGGCCGCAAGAAAGCCGAGCGGCACACCGATCAGAAAGGCAAGCATTGTCGCGGCTGCTGCAATCGATAATGTCAATCGGGTGCCCCAGATGAGACGGGACAGAAGATCGCGGCCGATATTGTCCGTTCCAAGCAGCGCCTCACGCGATGGTCCTTGCCAGACGGTACCGACCACTTCCGAGATAGGATGGGGTGCGAGCCAGTTGGCGAAGATGGCGACGCATAGGAAGAAGGCGATGCCACCAAAGCCGATAGCAGCAAGCAACCGCGAACCTTGTCTGTGTTTTTTCATCGTGGATGCCTCAACCGTGGATTGGTCAGAATGACAATGACATCCGCAATGATATTGAGGCCGATATAGACAGCCGCGAAAATAAGACCACAGGCCTGCACCACCGGTACATCACGCTTGGCGACATGATCGACCATATATTGGCCCATGCCCGGATAAACAAAGATCACTTCGACTACCACCACACCAACAACGAGATAAGCCAGGTTGAGTGCGATCACATTGATGACAGGTGAAAGCGCATTGGGCAGGGCGTGTTTGAGAAGAATGCGCCAGCGTGGCAAGCCTTTGAGCTGGGCGGTTTCGATATAGGGTGATGACATCACGGCAAGCAGCGATGCACGTGTCATACGGACCATATGCCCGGTTACAGCAATCACCAGCGTCATACAGGGTAGAGCAATTGCGGTCAGCCGCTGCCAACCGCTCATTGATGAGTTGACAAGGGCGCTTGATGGCAGAAGCCCGAGCGAAATCGCAAAATAGGCGATTAATATATAGGCTACGAAAAATTCGGGCAGCGATATGGTGCCAAGCGTTGCCACAGCAATGCCGCGATCAATTGCAGTCCCCGCATAGAGAACTGAAACCACCCCCAGCACCAAGGCGAGTGGAATAGCGAACAGGGCTGCCATCGCTGCCAGATAAAGCGTATTGGACAGACGCGGTCCTATGCTTTTCGCAATATTCTGCCTGTTGGAATAGCTGCGTCCAAGATCCCCTTGAACCGCATCGCCAAGCCATTCAGCATAGCGTTGGACAGCGGGTCTTTCCAGCCCCAGTTCCTTGCGGATATTTTCAACGGCCTGTGGGGTTGCCTGCTGCCCCAGCATTGCTGTTGCAACGTCGCCCGGCAAAATCTGCGTTCCGGCAAAGATAACGACGGAAATTGCCCACAAAAGCGCAATGCCAAGAAGGATGCGTCGGACAACCAAACCAAAAAGCGTGTTTTTACGCATAAATCCAATCGAATATCGCTGGCGTTTATCCGCTGCTGTCGTGATTACCGTTTGTGATTGGTGTGTTGGCACGTCTGTCATTGGCGGTCCAGGTCATAGGCGATCAGTGAAGGCGAGTGGTTGAAAGTCCGCCATGCAATCTTGCTGCATTATAAGGCGCCGATGGTGTTAGCCCTTCGACGCCTCTCTGCCAAGACTCTTATTCGGATTACTAAAAAGACGGTCGCTAACCCGTTACCTTATTCTTCAAGCCAAATTTTTTCGGCCAGTCGATAGCCGCTCATGTCACCACCACCGGGAACGGATACATAGCCCTTCACTTTGCCGCTGGCTGCTGCAAGATTGTCGGTGAACACAGGGATCAGCTCGCCACCATCGTCCACGATCAGCACTTGCATGTCGTGATAAATTTGTTTGCGCTTGGCTTCGTCAAGTTCAATACGGGATGCAGCAAGCAGTTTGTCGAATGTCTCATTGCTCCAGCCTGTTTCATTCCACGGAGCACCGCTTTGCAGCAGCATTGAAAGCATTGCATCGGCGGTTGGGCGCACCGACCAGTTGGATGCCACAAACGGCTTTTTCAGCCAGACTTCATCCCAATAGCCATCCGATGGTACGCGCTCGACATCAATGGTAATGCCGGCTTTAGCCGCAGATGCCTGATAAAGCTGGGCTGCATCTGCCGAACCGGTAAAGCCGTTGTCTGAAACGCTAAGTGGGATAGAACCAGAGAAACCTGATTTTTTCAGATGGAACGCTGCTTTTTCAGGATCATAAGCGCGTTGCGGAATATCCTTTGCATACAAGGCGTTCCATGATGGGATCGGATGATCGTTGCCGACCGCACCCGTTCCGACGAGCAGGCTTTTCTGCAGTTCTTCGCGGTCAATCGCATATTTGAGCGCAAGCCGCAGATCATTGTTTTTCAGAAGCTCGGAATCCGTGCGCATCGGAAAGCAATACATCGAATTTTCGGGCGTGCGTAAAATCTGAATGTCCGGACGCGCGCTCAGATGACTGACCATGCGTGGTTCGACCGCATTGATAATATGTGCCTGACCACTCATCAGCGCCGCCATACGTGCAGTCGTATCGTCCATTGCGATGGTTTCAACGGAATCGACATTTGCACGGTCCGGGTGCCAGTAATTCGGATTGCGGCGCGTCAACGCGCGGATACCGGGCTGGAAATCTTCCAGAATAAATGCGCCAGTGCCAATGCCTTTATCGAAGTCTTCGCCATCCGGTCCGATGCCAAGGTGATAATCGACGAAAGCAGCCGGAAAATCGACATTGCCTGCATTCAGCGTGACGGTCACTTCATGCGTGTCCGAAGCAACAATATCGGTTACGGCGAGCAACACACCCTTGCCACCTGATTTGGTGTCGTCTCCCCGGTGATGATTGAGCGAATAAACCACGTCCTTTGCAGTGAGTTCTTTGCCGTTATGGAATGTCACACCTTTGCGAAGGCGGAATATCCACTTGCTGGCATCTGCATTTGCTGGTTCCCAGCTTTCCACCAAAGCGGCCGTAAGTTTTCCGTCGGGGCCAAGTTCCAGCAATGTGTTGAAGAGCTGGAAGCCGACAGTATACATATAGGCCATTGTGTAGGATGCGGGATCAAGATGATCGGAACTTGATGCCGAATGCATGGCGATTACCAGATTGCCGCCCTTGCGCGGCTGCATGTCCTGCGCGCGCGCCTGTGAGGGCAACAGCAAACCCGTAGCGGTCATTCCCATACCGGTTGCGATAGCTGCACTGGCCGACATGCTGAGAAACTGGCGCCGCGAAGGCTGTAGAGAAATGATCGGGCTCTTCTGGTGAGACATGCTTTGCACTTTGACGCTAGAGGTCTTCAATAGGGGTTTATAAGTCTTGTTAATCCCATTGGAGACAATCCTCAACAAGCAATAAATAAAATAATTGCACACCAAAAATAGAATAATATTCTAATGTCTTTGCGCGTCGTGAGGTTTCGTTAAGTTTCGCCTCGTAGGAGCCGTATCATGGCGAGCGCGTGCAACTTATCGATTTGCTGCGCACAGTCGCCATTGAAGTACGAATAAAGCCGGGATTGATCTTGTGGCGTAACGTCAGGGCTTTATGGAGGGCTTGCTCTTCATTCTTCGGGCATTCAGGACTGATACGGCGCCCCAATGTCTTGAAAGTCACCGCACCTGTTGAAGCTGGAGATAGCTCGCAACGATCTGCTTACGCATATGCGGATCCAAAGAGCATCGTATTGTTACGTTTATTATCATAAAGGCTCTGCGATCCTGGTTACGTCACGGCCTGAAGATTTTGCATCGTAAAGAGCCTTATCGGCGCTATTCCATATGACATCAAATTCTGCACGTGTATTTACATGCCCACTGCAAATACCAATACTTATGGTAAACGGTACTGCCCGCCCACGATGTCTAAATGGGTCTTCGGCAAGTTTTTTGCGCAACTCCTTGCATTGCTGCTCACTGGAAATCGATGACTGCCCGGGAGCTAAAATCATGAATTCTTCACCGCCGACCCTCGCCAGCAAATTATCGTTCGAAAATGTATCTTTTATAAGCTCTGCACAATGTTTTAAAGCAGCGTCACCGACGGCATGGCCATAAGTGTCGTTTATCCGCTTGAAGTAATCGATATCGATCATGATAACGGAAACCAGACCGGAATAAGTTTTTCCTGCGCCCGGATTGGCGACCGTCTCAATGCTCCATCTATTAAGAAGCCCAGTCAGGGGATCACGCAGCGCTATCTCACGCAGATTGTTCATGCTGCGCTCATAAGCGATCAACAGGGAAAAAGCGCCACTCGCGCCAATATGGATTGCGGCAGCAATGAGATTGAGTTGCAAAAAAATATCGGCAGGCAACAACGATTCCATGGATGGTTCGAAGAACCAGCCCTGGAGTGCGCGCAAGAAGGAAGAAATTATGAGAACAGCATAGCTGGCGATCAACCCCCATTTCGATTTCAAAACTTCCCGTTCGGTGGCGATTGACCATATAATTGCGAGGATCTGTATCGATATGAGCAGATTTATGATGCCAAAAACTGTGCTGTTGCCCAGCAGCGGCCAGGATATGAAGGTGAAAATTGCAGCCAAAGGCAGCAGTGTCATCTTCACCAATGAAGTCGAATGATGAAAAAACTCGCGGATGGCAATCCACCGAAAACAAAGACCAACAAACAGCAGTAAATTAGGAAAAAAAACATCAGCGGTACTTCCGCCAATTTCCTTTGAGAAGATGAAAAATGCAACAGCGAAAATAATATTCGATGTCACCATGTATAGCCAGTAATAACGGTCCCTCCTTTCAAGTCCCGCAAATGCGAAGGCAATCGCAAAAACCACAAGCCAAAGTGCATTGATTGTGAAGAGTGTCTGCTGATTTAATTCCATTATTGCAGACATTGTCTGTTCCTGAAGTTCATACATTTAAAGCGGTTGCGACGGCGCAATTCCAGATTATTCAGGCTCGAGCTTTCCGAGTCTACGATACAGCTCTGCCCAATTGCCAATGTTTGCCAAAGCTCTTCTAGAACATCGCCAAGGGTCCAGTTTCTCGTGAACGTTTGCGATCAGCCGTTCCGGCCCGCTCAACAGCGCATCGCGCAAGCACACGGCACGGGCCTATAACTGCAACAATATTCCCGACAAACTGAATCATTGGCCTCTGGGGATAGGATGCAAAGGTTTGACCGCGCCGAAAACCGACAATCCACGTTTTAAGAGTGGTTAAAAACATGCGCGTTACCGTGGTTGTCTGAGCTCGGGGAACAGGAAGAAATGTATTTTCGAGGTTCACTGCTCCTTGAACATTCCAGGTTGCAAGAGATTTCCCTTCAGCCAAATCCGTAACGCTGGAGAGCAAAGAACTAGTTGGAACATTCATGTGCATTAAGTTGAAATCCAATTTTCTAAGCGCATCAAATATTAGCAGATTTTTAAATATAGTGCAGTCTTTTTGATCAATTGCATTTTGGCTTATCTAATTGTTTCGAAAAGATAAAATCATCTTTTCAAAACAAATTTTCTTAAGAATCAATATAGAAACGTAATTTTATGCGACTCAACAAAAGAGTTAGACCGTTATGACCGGGGACCAAGTGATGCAAATCGGCGCAACGTTGTTGGCAAATGAATAGCGTTGCTTGCGCCGATTGGATGTTTGTTCAACTGTTTCGTGTAAAATACGATTGATTTGACCTGGTCGCCCCTTCTTGAACAGCGGAGGTTAATTTTTTTCTTACTTCTCAAGGTATTAATCTGGATTTACACGTTGGAGCTCTATTCAGATATAGTTGACATCGCCGTCCTGCTCACTTTCGATTATGTCGAGAATTTCACGACACGCATATAGAGGCTTCGGGCAAGACGCAATTCGCCCAAAATGCTAGATGCGATTAGCTGGATGCGCGCCAGTGGAATTCATGAGTGCGGTATCAGAACGCGCTGAAAACCACTGTGCCATGATCGGAAAGCCACTGAAGCGGACAGATGAAGAGACAACAGACGTTATCCTTGATGTGCCAATCTATTTAACAACTTGGCACTCATTTCACTTGCAGGTCTGCCAGATTGTTCTCGACGGCGGCGATATTCAGTTCAAGCTCGGCGATCTGTCGAAGGATGTTTTTATTCGGCAGGTCGTCACACTCCGCAGCTTCTGTGAGAAGCTTTCGTTGCTCGGCCTGCAAAATGTCAGAAAGTCGTTTGAAACGCTTCACAAGCGATTGATCGTCTGATGAACTCAATGGATTTTCCTTTTTTATTTTCCCGACTACATCTGCAAGCCAATGCGACATTGCAGACTGGAGCGTCTGAAATTGGAAACAACCCGCGTCATGCGCGTGCGCTGCAGGGTTGTCGAAGGTTAGACGATCAGACGCGCTCGATACGTGTCTCACCTTCTATATTCTTGTTGTTGATTTGCATATGGCCATTGTTTGTTCGCGGCACTTACGTAAAAATCTAAATCAAAACGTTTATACAATAGTATAATGCCTTGTTTGCCCTTGTCGAGAGGGCATTGCATTCATCTGTGTTGTGATGTCGCGAGCGTCTGCCCGCAACGTTGGCCCAGATTAAAAAGGGGCTGGCAGGCGCAGATGAAAGGGCCAACGTTTATTCAAAACGCTGGCCGGTCCGTTGCTTTCGGCTTGTGAATGCGATCAAGGAGCGATGAAATTATGCTTCAAAGAGATTAAAATGCACTCGAAAAGCCAAAAGCGCGATATATGTTTAAAAGCATAGGCAAGAAGGCCATAAACTTTGATCTTTATGGATGCTGTGCGCCCGTGACGGTCAGATAGACCGCATAGAGTGACTTCGTCGCGGTAATAAAAAGCCGATTACGGCGAGGGCCACCAAAGGTGAGATTGGCAACTGTCTGCGGCGTCTTGATCTTGCCGAGAAGTTTGCCTTCCGCTGAGAAGCAATGCACACCGTCGCCTGCACTGGTCCACAGGTTGCCGTCCGTGTCGAAGCGGAAACCATCTGGCAGACCATTATCAATCGTGCAGAAAACCTTGCCACCGGTTACGCGCTTGCCATTGTCCACGACATCGAAAACCCGGATATGACGCGGCGCCTTTTCGTCGTGGCTATAGGCGCTGTCGGCGACAAAGAGTTTCATTTCATCGGGCGAAAAGGCGAGGCCGTTTGGCTGCACGAAATCCGTGATAACCGCCGTTAACGCACCGCTTTTCGGATCAAGCCGATAGACATTGCGAGTTGGCTGTTCGGGATCAGCTTTATAGCCTTCATAATCCGCCATAATGCCGTAGGTCGGATCGGTAAACCACACCGTGCCGTCAGAACGCACGATCACGTCATTGGGCGCGTTGAGCTTCTTACCCTGATAGCTGTCCGCAAGCACGGTGATACTGCCGTCCAGTTCTGTGCGGGTGACACGGCGTCCGCCATGTTCGCATGAAACCAGCCGTCCCTCGCGGTCGCGCGTATTGCCATTGGCAAAATTTGAAGGTTGGCGGAAAACAGAAACGCCGCCGTCAGGCACCCAGTGCAGAATACGCTGGTTAGGAATATCGCTCCAGAGCAGGCAATTCAGATCGCCAAACCAGACCGGACCTTCGGCCCAGCGACAATCGCTGTAAAGTTCATCAAGATCCGCGCTTGATACGATCAGATTCTTAAAGCGTTCGTCGTGAATTTCGTAAATCGAAGGATGCTGAGACAAGGAAATAACTCCGGGGAATGTTGTTTAACGCTCTGGTCTGCGGCTGCTGGCAAGGAAAATCACCGCAATAATGGTCAATCCCGTAAGGACCAGACGAACACCGGCACCGAAGCCATAGGTGTTGAGCATCGAGACGATGAGGAACATGAAGAGAGCGGCACCCCAAATGCCAGGGATGTTGGAATCGCCACCGGCGACGGCTGTGCCGCCGATGATGACCACTGCAATCGACATCAGGAGATATTCAGCACCCATATTGAGTGCGGCACCGCCAGAAAAACAGGCAAGCAGGAAGCCGCAAAGCGAAGCCAGAACCGCGCAAAGTAAATAGGTGACGAAGCGTGTTCCATCGACCGGAACGCCTGCCATACGTGCGGCAAACGGGTTTTGCCCGATGGCCGAAATCCAGCGACCATAAATGCTTTTCTTGAGAAGTACCCAGCCAAGGACCGACAGAATTAGCGCCACGATTGCAACATTGGGAATGCCAAAAACGGAAGAGGTGGTGAACTGAGCCAGAACTTCCGGTGGCTTTACGCGCAAGCCGCGATTGCTCCAGATAGCGGTCGACTGGATGAGGAAACTCATCGACAGCGTTGCGATAATCGGCGGAATACGCAGCAGCTTGATCAGCGCATAATTGCAGATGCCAATGCCAAGACCGATCAGCAACGCGACTGCAAGTCCCGCCAGGATCATGCTGTCCTGCGAATCCATCAGTTTCAATGCCAATGTTGCAGCAAGGGTCATGGTGGCAGGAACCGAGAGATCGATATTGCCGGGTCCGAGCGTGATCACGAACATCTGCCCGAGGCCGACAATCACCGAAAAGGATGCGAAGGTGAAGGCTGCATGTGACAATCCTCCGGCACCCGCACCACCGGTAAACAAGACGGTGATGATCCAGACCGCGATGGTTGCGATGAATGACCAGATCCATGGGCGGCTTGTAAGAACGGAGACAGCGCTCATTGCTTATTCCCCTTACGATCGAGGCGGTTGAGGAAGAGGCGAAGTGCAAGCACGAGGATGAGGATTCCGCCTTGCGCACCAATCTGCCAGTCGGGCGAAATGCGCATGAAAGAGAGGAATGAACCTGCGAGCGTGAGCGTCAGCGCACCAATGACAGCGCCAATCGGTGAAATGCGGCCACCGACAAATTCGCCGCCGCCCAGAATGACACCGGCGATGGAAAGCAGCGTATAGCGCAGCGCAATATTGGCATCTGCCGAGGTGGTCAGCCCTACAAGCGCGATACCGGCAAGCACCGCAAAAAAGGCTGCAAGCGCATAGGTTCCGGCGCGGATTGCGGTGATCGACCAGCCAGCGCGCTCAATGGAACGTCCATTGCCGCCAGCACCACGCATCAGCACGCCAAAGGTCGTGCGCATAACGATGAAATGCGTGACAACGGCAATCAGAATGCTTGCGACAATCGCCATGGGTATAAATGGCGGTTTTGTGGTCATGATCCAGCGTGCCCAGTCCGGCGCCTGGCCGCCGGGTGAGGGCAGCAGCAGAACTGCAAGACCACCCCAGACGAACGACATTCCGAGTGTGACGACGATAGATGGCAGATTGCGCAGATGGATGATGGCACCGAGTGCCGCATAGGCTGCAATCGCTGCGGCAAGGATCAGAACGCCGATGATGGGATCCGTGTTGAGATAGGTCGCAGCCACGCAGACCACAAAGCTCACGAAGGTTCCCATCGAGAGGTCAAGATCATTGACCGCCATGATGAGCATCTGCGCAATTGTTGCCAGCGCAATCGGCACCGCGAGATTAAACAGCAGGTTGAGGCCGGTATAGCTCATGGCACGCGGCTGCATGTAGAAAACAGCAGCCAGCAGCAAAGCGAGCGAGAAAACCGGCGTTAACAGGCGAAGGGATGAGGCCGAGAGGCGCATTATTCGTGTCCTCCCTCAAAAGATGCAGCAAGCACGTTCTTTTCCGTGATTTCGTCGCCGACAAGTTCTGTCACGATTGCACCGTCGCGGAAGACATAGACACGATCGCACAATTCGATCTCGTCCATTTCGGTGGAATACCAGACAAAGGTGCGGCCATTTTCAGCTTCATGGCGCAGGATTTCATAGACTTCCTGCTTGGTGCCGACATCGACGCCACGCATAGGGTCGTCCATCAGGATGGCATCGGCAGTGGTAGCAAGCGCACGGGCAAACAGCACTTTTTGCTGATTGCCGCCGGAAAGCGACAGGATGCGATTGCCCACATCCGGTGTGCGGATCTGGATTTTGTCTTTCCATTGTGCGCCGAGCTGATCTTCGCGGCTCTGATCGACAAGCTTCAGCGATGAGAGACGATCAAGCGAACCGATGGTGAGGTTGTGCAGGATGCTCCAGAGCGGAAACGTGCCGTTAAGGCTGCGATCACCCGCCACGAAAGCGATTTCGCAATTGCGCGCAGGCAACCAGTTTGGTCGGCGGGCATAATAAAGATCAAGCAGCATTTTTGTCTGGCCATGACCGGCAAGCCCGGCAAGGCCGATCACCTCACCTTTGAAAGCCTGAAACGGCTTGCTGTCATTGGCGCGCTTTTTTGCAGAGAGAACGACGGTGCCTGGCGTGTGCGCTTTTGCTGTGCGACGCGCCGCCTTTTCGCGTTCGACGCTACCCATCGCTTCGACAAGGCTGCGATTGGTGAAATCGCTTGCTGCGCGATTGGCGACAACCTTGCCGTCCTTCATCACAACGATGCGGTCGGAGGTTGAGAGGATTTCTCCAAGCATATGCGAAATGAGGATCACCGATCCACCCGTGCCGACAAAGCGACGGACATAGGCCATCAGCTGCGCGGCAATGCCTGCATCAAGTGAAGAGGTTGGTTCATCAAGAATGACGAGTTTTGGCGCTGTGCCGGGTGCAGTGAAGTTGATGGCGATTTCAACCATCTGGCGTTCGGCAATGGACAACTCATCAACGGTCGCGGAGCAATCGATCTTGTGGCCGGGAAAAATCTCGCTGAGCTTGTTTGCTATGAGATCAACAGCCTTGCCGCGCCAGTTGGCACCCGCAAGGTCGCGCTGCATGATGCGGACATTTTCGGCAATTGTCAGATTGGGGAAGAGCGACAGCTCTTGAAAGACGCAGCGCACGCCATGCTTACGTGCAGTCGCCACACCATGACCCGCTTCGCCGTGATAGGTGAGGCTGCCTTCATGTGGGCTAAGGCCACCATTGATGACATTGACGATCGTGGATTTGCCAGCACCATTATGGCCGACAAGTCCGATACATTCGCCTTTATGGATCACAAGTTCGGCGCCATCGAGTGCCTTTACCGCACCGAACTGCACGCGGATATTGCGTGCGACGACGACCTCGCTTTTGTCGATTGAATTTGCCATGCACTCGAACTGTATTGGAGATGAGGGAGGGGCAGGCGTGAGACACGCCCACCCCCTGGGAGATAAGGTGATGAGGTTATTTCGCTTCCGCGATGACCTTCTGCGCGTCTTCAAGCGAATATTCGACATTCGCAACGCCACCCTTTTGGGTGTTGGCAAGCTCCTTATCGAGAGTTTCCTGGCTGACGCTCAGGAACGGAACAACGAGGTCTTTCTTGACTTCCTTGCCGTCAAGAATCTGCTGTGCAACCCAGAAAGCAAGCGTTGAAACGCCCGGCGCAATCGAAACCGACATGGTTTCATAGCCGTTTGCGTCTTTCTGCTGCTTCCACCACTGCAGTTCGTCTTCGCGGTTGCCCATGATGATGATCGGCGTTTCGCGCTTTGCCGCGGCAAAGGCTTGTGCTGCGCCATAGCCGTCACCGCCCTGCGTGACCACGGCGTCGATCTTTGGCAGGCTTGGCAGAACGCCTGCGACCGCACGCTGCGCAACATCAGCCGCCCAGTCGCCATGGACCGAACCGACAATCTTGAAATTCGGATGCTTCTTCACACCTTCCTGAATGCCGGCATGCAGCTCATCATCAACGGAGACGCCAGCAAGGCCACGAATTTCAAGCAGATTGCCACCTTCCGGCAGGCGTTTTGCCAGATAGTCGACCTGGCCTTCGCCCATCTTCTTGAAATCGACCGCGATGCGCCATGCACAAGGCTCCGTCACGATACCATCGAACGAAACGACGGTGATGCCAGCGTCGCAGGCTTCCTTGACAGCACCATTCAGAGCGGTTGGCGACGCGGCGTTGATAACGATCGCATCATAGCCTTGCAGGATCATGTTTTGAATCTGCGCGGCCTGTTCCGTCGCTTGATTTTCAGCGGTGGTGAAAGCATCGGCTGCCGAAACTGTGCCAGCGCTGACGGCTTCCTTCGTCACCTTGTCCCAGCTCTGTAGCATCGCCTGACGCCATGAGTTGCCAGCATAATTGTTGGAGAAAGCGATCTTTTTCGATGATGTGTCAGCGAATGCGCTACCGCTCGTCATCAATAGGGCGAGTGCGGCGGATGCCAAAAGGGTTTTCCCAAGCTTCATTTCATTCCTCCCAGTTGCAAATATACGCTCCGCAACGCTTATGAGCGCTTCGGATCGTTCGAATTTGAATGTGGTGCGAAACCTCCCGCACCGCCGCTCCTCAACGACACCAACTCTCCCGTGACATTTCCTATTGTCTTGCGGGCAATTTTCTGGTGAAGCGAGGATGAAATAAATGCGCTGCGCTGTGAAGGCTGATCGAAGCAACCATGCTGCGGGTTCGCGCAGCAAAATTGCGGGAACCCGCAAGACGTGCCGGTAGAAAAGCGGCGTATTATACGTACAAAGCAACCTGTCTTTGGGAGGAGAGTCGCTTGCTGGAACTCGCGCCTGCGCGCCTGCTGGACCGCTACCTGAATATTTCCAGATTGTTAGCGGGGCAACTCGATTTCGATTCCATCATTCAGGCCGTTGCCACCGAGATCAATCATATCCTGCCCTACGATCATCTTGATGTCTGCATCAAGATGATCGACGGCAAGTTTCACATCGCTTATGAGAGTGGTATTGCGACAGCCTGGAGCCGCAATCCGCCCGCTCTTCTTTCCGGAAGCCCTATTCGCACCGTCTTGTCCGGTGAGGTCGAATATCTGTTGACGGATGATGCCCGCACTGATCCGCGCTTTCATTTCGAAGGCGCGTTTTCAACACCGATCTTTGAGCATGATCTCAAAGCACGCCTGCATGTTCCTCTCAAAGCACAGGGCGATATTATCGGTGCACTGAGCTGTTCAAGTTTGCAAACGGGCAGTTATGCGATGCGTGACGTGGAAAATGCACAATCAATTGCAGATCTTCTGACGCCATATTTTTTTGCAATCCGTGCCGCCGAACAGGCCAAACGCTCGGCGATTGTCGAGACGGAAGCGCGGGCGCGTGAAGAGGGCTTGCGGTTTGGCGCACTCAAGCTCACAGAGGCGCTGGAGGCCGAGCGTCATCGGATCGGCATGGATTTGCATGATCAGACACTGGCCGATCTGACGCGCCTTGCCCGCCATGTTGAGCGGCTGACGCATGCACCAGACCTTTCCGGCGAGCAGCTTGAACCGCTGTTTCGTGGCTTGCAGCATTGTATGCAGGATTTGCGACAAATTATCGAAGAAGCAAAACCCTCGGTGCTCCAGCTTTTCGGCTTTGCGCAGGCAACGGAAAATCATCTTGACCGCTCAATTCGCGAAAGCGGCGCTGCAATCGAATGGGTTCTGGACGACCAGAGCGATGGCATGACCGACAGGCTTGAGGAGACAGTCGCGACTTCGCTTTTCCGCATCGTGCAGGAAGCCATCAACAATGCGATCCGGCATGCTCTTGCCGGTGAAATCCGTGTTCGCTTTCGCGATAAGGGCGGTCGGCTTCTTGTTGAAGTCATGGATGACGGCATTGGTATGGATCGTCAGACGCAGCGCACTGGCCATGGTATCGATAATATGCGCACGCGGGCGCGACTGATTTCAGCAAGTTTTACGATCAGGAAGAATATCGAAGGCAGCGGCACATGCGTGACGATTCATCTGCCGCTGGAAATGGATGATACAAATGGAGAATAAGATGCAGGTTCTGATCGTGGAGGATGATCCGCTGCATCGCACCTATCTGGGTGAGGCGATCCGCGCAGCATTACCCGAATGTAGTGATGTGCTGGAAGCGGATAACGGTTCAACCGGCGAAAAGCTCGCACGGATGCATCGTTCGGCCCATATCGTGATGGATTTACAAATGAGCGGGCGCAATGGCATTGAAGCCGCGCGCACCATCTGGAAGGAAAACCCGGAAACCCGCATCTTGTTCTGGTCGAATTACGCCGATGAAGCCTATGTGCGCGGTGTCTCGCGCATCGTGCCGGAAGGGGCGGCCTATGGCTATGTGCTGAAATCAGCGTCCGACGATAAGTTGCGCTTGGCGCTGCGCAGTATTTTCGTTGAAGCGCAATGTGTGATCGACCGTGAAGTGCGTGGTTTGCAACAAAAAAGCCTCGGCCACACCAGCGGGTTCAGTGAAAGCGAATATGAAATTCTGATCGACATCGCGCTTGGTCTGACCGACCGCGTTATTGCGCGCCGACGGAACCTGTCGCTCAGAAGCGTGCAGAATAGATTACAGCAACTCTACGAAAAACTGGGCGTGTATCAGGAAAAGGGCGAGCCGGAGGAGGGGCGTTTTAACCTGCGTTCGCGTGCGGTAACAGTCGCTCTGCTTCGGAAGCTTTTGAATTACAGCGCATTGGAGCGCGCCGAAATTGAACTGAGGGATTGGATTGGCTGACAATGCGGCTAACGTTTGCCGGAAGATATTGCAAACAAACAGGGTCTCGCAACTGCGTGGTTGGGTGAGAGGGTAGCCCCAATCATGCATGGCGACATCAAGAACGTGGCTGAGTATGGCAAGCTCACGGACGGCGGTGGCAGGCTTTACAGTTTTCAGACGCAGTCCCTGAATGATGCGATGTCCTATTGTGACGGCCTGGCCAGCGTCCGCTAGCCGACCATTCCTCGCACCGCGCTCAACAGGAACTCGTCCTGATAGTGACCTGCGACGAAGGACAGGCCAACAGGACAATCATCTACCATCATCAGCGGGGTAGAGACCTCCGGCAAGCGTGCTACGCCGGAAAATGCGGTGATGGTCATCGTCGGATCATAGAAGTCCATCACCGCTTCAAGCGTGTTCAGGGACCCTTTCCGAGGGGCAATCTTCGGCGTCGTAGGGAAACAGATCATCGTTTCCGGGGTGAAGAAGGTGTTGATTTTCCTAAAGAGGCTTTCGCACCTCGCCATGTTGTCAAGCGCAGCGATGCGGTCAAACTTCTGGACATTTCCGTAAGCCATCGAGAAAGTGAAGCCGAGTTCGGGCTTGCAGGCTTCGATCCAATTGCCGACCGTGCTCTGGAATTCGGCAGTTTGCAGGTCGCGCAGTCCGTTCAGATTGCACACCTTCAGTTCCCACGGCTCTCCGACGATCTCGGAAAATCTTATCCGTTCGACAGCAAGGTCGGTGTTCTCTGCTATTCGATCCAATACGATGCTGACTTGATCTCGCACGGAGGAATCTGAGATTTCCAACGCATCTTGTAAGACGAAGATGCGCCTCGGCAATGGCATCGGTGAGGCCGTACCGTTGAGCAAGACGCGCATCGTGGCATCGAGCACGTCTAATCGGTTCGCCAGCACGCCTACAGTGCTGACGCTTGGCTGAAACGGCAAAACGCCGGCCTCGGAAATCCGATGAAGGGATGGGCGCATCCCCCACAGGCCGCAAAGGCTTGCCGGAACACGGATCGAACCTCCTGCGTCGGTGCAAAGCGAAAAATCCGCAAAACCATTGGCGACGGAGGCCGCTGAACCGCTGGACGAGCCGCCGGGAACACGATCTGGTGCTTTCGCGTTGCGGGGGGTGCCAAAATAGAAGCTCTCTCCGTCAAGGCTATACGTGAACTCGTCCGCAATGACCTTGCCGACACACCGTGCGCCCGTGGCGAGCAGTTGATCGACACAAAGGGCGTTGTGAACAGGTACCGGATGCGCGTCCCGCCAAGCTGGGCTTCCGTAGGAAGTCTTATATCCCGCGAGGTCAATGTTATCTTTCACGGTAAAGCGAAGCCCATCCAGTGAGCCTTTACGCACGGGGGCGAGATCAAGCTGTTCGACCAGTCCTCCGGACAGGTCTATTGGGGAGTTAAGCATTCGGTCTTCTTCCTAGCACGAATCTGAGCGACATTTAACGTAGTTCTACACCACGAGGTCGAGGCGACCACGCTCACTGCCGCAAGCGTGGCTCATTATCAGAAGGGCGACAATGAGTGATGCAGTCAATGCAACTTAGAGATGATACTCTCATATTCAACTAATTGATTTACTAGATAAAATGGCGGAGAGGGTGGGATTCGAACCCACGGTGGAGTTACCCCCACGCCGCATTTCGAGTGCGGTACTTTCGACCACTCAGCCACCTCTCCGCATGGTGCACCACGATAAAGCGATCTCTAAAACCGCGCCGTTGGTAAGCATCTAAAGCGAATGCTAAGTGTGTAGCGGCTCAATAACGAGCCAAATGCAATTAGACAAGACCTAATTTGCATTCTGTTGTGAAAAATCTTGACTTTCCTGCAGCTTCCAACCTATAAGCACCTGACCTTAGGCGTGGGGTAATCCGCGCCTATTGTTTTGATTGCGAAATTTCGGGTTTCCGGAGTCGTTATCAAGGGCACAATGCCCACTCACCAACCGACTGATAAAAAGACGGCCCATCACTTCGGCGCAAATGTCGTGGAAATGAGAGCCGGACCGAACAACCGAAAGGACAACAAATGTTCGCAGTCATTAAGACCGGTGGCAAGCAGTATCGCGTTGCCGCAAATGACGTTATCAAGATTGAAAAAGTTGCTGGCGAAGCTGGCGACATCGTAGAATTCGCAGAAGTTTTGATGGTCGGTTCGACCGTTGGTGCGCCAGTTGTTGCAGGCGCTCTGGTAACGGCCGAAGTCGTTGAACAGGGCCGTGCACGCAAGGTTATCGCGTTCAAGAAGCGTCGCCGTCAGAATTCGAAGCGCACCCGCGGTCATCGTCAGGAACAGACGACGATCCGTATCTCGGAGATCCTTACCGACGGTGCAAAGCCATCGAAGAAGGCCGCTGAGAAGAAGGCTCCTAAGGCAGATGCCGCTGAAGGCGAAGCCGCAAAGCCAAAGAAGGCAGCGCCTAAGAAGGCTGCAGCCAAGGCCGAGTCGGCTGAGTAAGTAGAAGAGATTAAAGGAGAAATCCAATGGCACACAAAAAAGCTGGTGGTTCGTCGCGTAACGGTCGCGATTCAGAGTCGAAGCGCCTTGGCGTGAAGAAGTTCGGCGGCGAAGCTGTCGTTTCTGGCAACATCATCGTGCGCCAGCGCGGCACGAAGTGGCATCCTGGCGCCAATGTTGGCCTCGGTAAAGACCACACTATTTTTGCTACCACCAATGGTTCCGTTGCTTTCCGCACGAAAGCCAACGGCCGCACCTACGTATCGGTTAACCCGATCGCAGAAGCAGCAGAGTAAGCCGGGCACTCATAAATACCGGCGTCCCATTGGACCCGGTATATATGGCGACCAGCCAAAAGATCGAAGGGAAGATGGGACCACCATCTTCCCTTTTTGCATCTGGAGGACAGACAAATGGTCGTCGACGTTTTAGAAGAAGAATATTACGAGAGCTGTAGCGAGCGGGAGGCCAGTTATGCTGATCTCTCGCCCGGTTTAGATTGCCCCGTCCTCGTCACGGACAGGCTGGTTCTCCGCCCGCCACATACCGAAGACGTGGATGCAATTTCCTATCTTGCCAATAACGCCCGCGTCTCTGCTATGCTCGCCCGTATGCCTCATCCATACAGCCGCGAAAATGCCATCGATTTTGTAGAGCGCGTCCGAAAAGGCGAGATGGGCAATTGCATTTACGCGATTACCCAAGCTGAAACCGGAATCTTTATGGGGTGTTGTGGCATCCATCCGCATAGCCATGGCGAAGGTCTGGAGATTGGCTATTGGCTGGGCGAGCCTTATTGGGGGCATGGTTTTGCCACGGAAGCTGCCCACGCATTGATCGATCTTGCCTTTCGGGCCACGCCAATTGAGCGTCTGCATGTCTCATGCCACGCAAGCAATGTCGGTTCGCGTCGCGTGATTCATAAGTGTGGCTTTCAGTTCAGCAGCATGGGCATGGCGGATTCGCTCGCTTCGGGAAATGTCCCTGTCGAGCGCTATGTTCTTGATCGGCGGACCTGGATCGGCCTGAGAAGCTGGCAGGTATAATCAAAAGAGACGGCCCTGCTGAAAAGAGCAGGGCCGATAAACATCGGGGAATATAATGAACGATATTTATGCTGTAACCCGTGAAAGGGTTGTTGTTCGCGCACTGGATAAGGGAGACCTGCACCGGTTCCGCGCGATACGCCTGTCTGCATTGCAGCTGGCGCCGCAGGCTTTCGGGTCGACCTTTGAAGAAGAAAATGCCTATTCCGACAGCGTGTTTGCGCGCCGGTTGGAGCAGGTGAACGGCAATGTCATTTTCGGTGCCTTTGATGGTGAAAACCTGATGGGTATCGCTGGTTTACATCGCCATGAACGTCGATCCGAGCGTCACCGTGGTACGCTGGTCAGCGTCTATGTCGCGCCGGAAGCGCGGGGCTTGCGACTTGGCAGAGCACTTGTTGGGCAGATTATCGAACACGCGGCCCGGCATGTTGTGATATTGGATGCGAAAGTCGTGGCGACCAATGAGCCTGCAAAGCGTATCTATTATGGCCTCGGTTTCAAATCCTATGGTGTTGAGCCAAAGTCGCTTTATGTCAAAGGGCAATATCTGGATCAGGAATTGCTCTATATCGATTTCAGTGATTCCGCATGGAAACTGAATTTAGGCTGAAAACCTTATGCTTCTGCTGTTTGCAGGGCACAGGTTTTGCTGTAATTGCAAATCGGATTGCGCGAGATTGTGCGCAGTCCCAAGGTTTAAGACGCATCCAATCAAGTTTCTATTGCGTCGCAAGAGGTAGGGTTCAATGAAATTTCTCGATCAGGCCAAGATCTATATCCGCTCCGGCAATGGTGGGGCGGGGGCCGTGTCGTTCCGCCGCGAGAAGTTTCTTGAATTCGGCGGTCCTGATGGCGGCGATGGCGGACGCGGTGGCGACGTCTGGGTGGAAGCCGTCAATGGCCTCAATACGCTGATTGACTACCGTTATCAGCAGCATTTCCGGGCCAAGACTGGCATGCATGGCATGGGCCGCAATATGACCGGCGGCAAAGGCGATGATGTCGTCCTCAAAGTGCCGGTCGGCACGCAGATTTTTGAAGAAGATGATGAAACGCTGATCTGCGACATCACCGAAATTGGTCAGCGTTATCGTTTGGCCAAGGGCGGCAATGGCGGCTTTGGCAATCTGCATTTCACGACTTCGACCAATCGCGCGCCACGTCGTGCCAATCCGGGGCAGGAAGGTATCGAGCGTACTATTCGGTTGCGGCTCAAGCTGATTGCTGATGCGGGTCTGGTCGGCCTGCCGAATGCGGGTAAATCGACATTCCTCGCAAGTGTGACGGCTGCAAAACCTAAGATTGCCGATTATCCTTTTACCACGTTGCACCCCAATCTCGGTGTTGCGCGCGTCGATGCACGTGAGTTTGTGATTGCGGATATTCCGGGTCTGATTGAAGGTGCAAGCGAAGGCATCGGCCTTGGCGACCGCTTCCTCGGTCACGTCGAGCGTACCCGCGTGCTTCTGCATTTGGTGTCTGCGCAGGAAGACGATGTGGCGAAGGCTTATCAGGTTATTCGCGGTGAGCTGGAGGCCTATGAGCATGGCCTTACCGAGAAACCTGAAATCGTGGCGCTGTCGCAGATCGATACGCTTGATCCGGATGCACGCAAGCAAAAGGTGAAGGCGCTCAAGAAGGCGTGTGGCCGCGATCCGCTGTTGCTTTCGGCCGTTAGCCATGAAGGCTTGAACGATGCGCTTCGCCAGCTGGCTGCCGTCATCGATAAAAGTCGTGCAGTTGAAGCCGGTGCGGCTGAAGAAGAATAACAGTTGAAGATGCGGCGCAGGAACTGAAGACATGCTCAAACAACTCAAAAACTACCGCCGCATCGTTATCAAAATCGGTTCCGCCCTTCTGGTGGACCGCGCGACCGGGCTCAAGCAAAACTGGCTTGAGAGCCTGGGTCAGGACATTGCGGCGCTTCATCATGTGGGCGTCGAAGTTCTGGTGGTTTCGTCCGGTGCTATAGCACTTGGACGTACTGTTCTTGGTTTGCCGAAAAAATCGCTCAAGCTGGAAGAAAGTCAGGCCGCCGCCGCCGCTGGGCAAATTGCGCTCGCAAAAGCCTATGCCGATGTGCTTGGTGGCCATGACATCAAGTCGGGGCAGATTCTGGTGACGCTTTCGGATACAGAAGAGCGTCGCCGTTATCTCAATGCGCGCGCAACGATTGAAACGCTTCTGAAGCTTGGCGCTGTGCCAATCATCAATGAGAATGATACGGTTGCGACAACCGAAATTCGTTATGGCGATAATGATCGCCTTGCAGCCCGTGTTGCCACCATGATGGGGGCTGATCTTCTGATCCTGCTCTCGGATATTGATGGGCTTTATACGGCACCGCCGCATAAGGACCCGAATGCGCAGTTTCTTCCGCTCGTTACAACAATCACACCCCAGATTGAGGCGATGGCAGGTGCTGCTGCTTCCGAGCTTTCGCGCGGTGGCATGAAGACCAAGCTTGACGCCGGCAAGATTGCCAATGCGGCAGGCACCGCGATGATTATCACCTCCGGTACACGGATGGGGCCGCTTTCGGCTATTGATCGTGGTGAGCGGGCGACATTGTTTGAGCCAGCGCGTGCGCCGGTGAATGCTTGGAAGACCTGGATTTCCGGCAATCTTGAGCCAGCTGGTCGTTTGAAAGTTGATGCTGGTGCAGCCAAAGCGCTGAAATCCGGCAAGTCGCTTTTGCCTGCCGGCGTGAGAGAGATTGAAGGCCAGTTTGAACGGGGCGATACGGTTGCGGTTTTCAATGAAGAAGGCCGGGAAATTGCGCGCGGCCTGATTGCTTATGATGCGGAAGATGCGCGAAAAATTGCCGGGCACAAAAGCGATGAGATCAGTGCCATTCTTGGCTATGATGCACGCAGCGCGATGATCCATCGGAATGATCTGGTGGTACGGGGTATGACCACCACCGAGACTGAAGAAGCATAAGGGGAAGAGGATGTTGAACAAAGTGGATGCCGGAACTGACATCGCAGCCATCATGGCAGAGGTTGGTCGTAAAGCCAGACAGGCAGCGGCTCCGCTATCCATCGCTTCGCCTCAACAGAAAAACAAAGCTCTGCTAGCTGCCGCAGATAGCATTCTTGCAAGCAAAGATGCCATTCTGAGAGCCAACAAGCTTGATCTTGCCAGTGCCGCCGAAAGCGGCATGGCGGCTTCGTTTGTTGATCGGCTGACACTGGATGACGGTCGTATTCAGGCGATTGCCGAGGGCATTCGCGCTATTGCTGAATTGAATGACCCAGTCGGTGAAGTGATTGCCGAATGGGATCGTCCGAATGGTCTGCATATCGAGCGCGTTCGTACACCATTGGGCGTCATCGGTGTGATTTATGAAAGCCGTCCCAATGTGACGGCAGATGCTGGCGCGCTATGCCTTAAGGCTGGCAATGCGGTCATTTTGCGCGGCGGATCAGATTCCGCGTATTCGTCGGCAGCCATCCACAAGGCGCTGGTTGCGGGACTGGAGGCAGCGCAATTGCCTGCCGATGCTATCCAGATCGTGCCGGTTACAGACCGTGCGGCGGTTGGCGAAATGCTCAAAGGTCTGAATGGCGCGATTGACGTGATTGTCCCTCGCGGCGGCAAAAGCCTCGTGGCGCGGGTGCAATCGGAAGCGCGCGTGCCGGTTTTCGCGCATCTTGAAGGCATCTGTCATCTCTATATCGACAAGTCGGCTGATCTCGACATGGCGCGTGCGATTGCGGTGAATGCCAAGATGCGCCGCACCGGCATTTGCGGTGCAACCGAAACCTTGCTTGTGGATCGCGGAGTGGCTCAAACGCATCTGGTGCCGGTTCTTGAAGATCTGGCTGCCAAGGGTTGTGAAATTCGCGGCAGCGACGAAGTGCGAGCACTGTATACAAGTGCCAAGCCTGCCAGCGAAGAAGACTGGTCGACCGAATATCTCGATGCGATTATTTCGGTGGCGCTGGTCGATGGTGTTTCGGGTGCGATTGAGCATATCAACCGTTACTCCTCGCACCACACCGAAGCGGTTGTGGCTGAGGATGCGGATGTCGTTATGCGCTTCTTCAACGAGATCGACTCGGCCATTCTTCTGCACAATGCCTCGACGCAGTTTGCAGATGGTGGTGAGTTCGGCATGGGCGCTGAAATTGGTATCGCAACGGGCAAGATGCACGCGCGTGGTCCGGTTGGGGTCGAACAGCTGACTTCCTTCAAATATCGTGTTCGTGGAAACGGACAGGTCAGAGGCTGATGCGTTTTGGCTTCGGGCTTACCGCATTAAAAACGCGTTATCCGGGCGTCGATGTGCGTTATTTGCGTATGCCACATGTCGAAAAGGGCATGACGGTCGGCCTGTTTGGCGGCTCGTTCAACCCACCACATGGTGGCCATGCGCTAGTCGCTGAAATCGCTATTCGACGGCTAAAGCTTGATCAGCTTTGGTGGATGGTGACGCCCGGCAATCCGCTGAAGGATAAGCGCGAACTTGCACCGCTTTCTGAACGGTTGGAGCTGAGCGAGCATGTGGCCAGCGATCCGCGCATCAAGGTGACTGCACTGGAAGCAGCGTTTAACGTGCGCTACACAGCCGACACTCTGGCGCTGATTGCCAAGGCCAATCCCGGCGTGCATTTCGTCTGGGTTATGGGCGCAGACAATCTCGCATCGTTTCATCGCTGGCAGCGCTGGCGTGAGATTGCGCAGACGTTTCCGATCGCAGTTATTGACCGACCGGGTTCGACCTTGGCCTATCTGTCATCGCGGATGGCGCAGACCTTTTCCCGCAGCCGGTTGGATGAACATTACGCGCCAATTCTGGCGCGGCGCTCGCCACCGGCATGGACCTTTATTCACGGACCGCGATCATCGCTTTCGTCGACGGCGCTCCGCAAACAAAAACTGAAAAAGTGAATGGGCTTATCACCCCAAAAAGCTTGAAAGAATGCAAGGACTCTGCCTATCTTAGGCATGTGCGGTGCTTATAACTGCCGTACTGCGTTGTTCTTGACAGAAAGGAACTACACTGAGAACAGCAATTGAGAAGAAGGCTCACCACGCGCCTTCAGCGGTCGGGATGAACGAAACAGCTTTCGTGTCCCAGACCTTCGACGCGGCTTTGGCCAGTCTCGAAAACTCCAAAGCAGAATCTATTATTCCCATCGACATTCGCGGAAGATCTTCGATCGGCGATTTTATGATCGTCGCGTCTGGTCGTTCGCATCGTCATGTGACGGCTGTCGCTGACCATCTTTTGCAGGCGCTTCGCGAAATGGGCTGCAAAGATATGCGGGTCGAAGGACTCGAAGGTGGGGATTGGGTTCTCATCGATACTGGTGATATTGTCGTCCATATTTTCCGCCCGGAAATCCGTGATTTCTACAATCTGGAAAAAATCTGGATCAACGACGATTTCGAAGATCAGCGCGCATCGGGAACGGTGCACTGATTGGAGCGCATCCTGAAAAGTGTGAAACGGTTTTCGGATAAAGATGCGCGTTAAAAGAAAGAGTTAGGGCGCCGCTCTCTGTTTTTATGAGATCCAGATGCGCTCTAAGTCGTAAGAGGACGCGATGCGTGTGAGTGTGATGGCCGTGGGCCGGATGAAAGCCGGCCCCGAGCGGGAGTTGGTCGAGCGTTATTTTGACCGTTTTTCCAAGGCGGGCCCACCGCTTGGGCTCGAATTCGCCGGTGTGAGCGAAATTCCCGAAAGCCGTGGACAGACTGCTGAACTGCGCAAGACCGAAGAAGCGCAGCGCATCCATGAAGCATTGGATAATGGTGCTGCCCTTATCCTGCTTGATGAGCGCGGCAAGGCGCTTGGCTCGGAAGCTTTTGCTGAACGCATTGGCCGTATGCGTGATGCTGGTAAGCGTCAGCTGATTGTCGCCATTGGTGGCCCGGATGGACACGATCCCGCTTTGCGCTCACGTGCCGATCTGGTTCTGGCACTCGGTGAGCTGACATGGCCGCATCAGATAGCCCGCATTCTGGTTGCTGAACAATTATATCGCGCGGCGACGATTCTTGCGGGTCATCCCTATCATCGGTCCTAATTATTTCACGTTCTTCTAATAACTAATGCGACGGGTCGGGTTTCGTAACTGCCTCGTGCATCATCTGAAGAATTACATGTCGCTTTCATCGACGAATAAAACGCTGCCGCAGATCGTCTTCGTAACCGATCACGGGTTTCTCAAACCAACACTTGTGGCGATGTGGGGCGTTCTGCGTCACTTGTCTGTCCCCAGCATCATCCATTTCTGGGGTGATGGACTAAGTGAGCAGGATTGGGAAGCTGTGCATCGGGTCGCTTCCACCAATCCGTCAGTTACGTTGAATAGCCTTTCTCTGACGAGCGCTGATCTTGAGGGCGCAAAGGGCCCAACGGCTTATATTTCGGCGGCATCCATGGGGCGTTTGCATATTCCGGCCCGAATTTCAGGGCGCGTTCTTTATATTGATGGCGACACGCAGGTGGTGGGTGATGTCGCCCCACTTTTCGGCCTTGATCTCAAAGGCTGCCCGATTGGCGCGGTGCGCGATTGTGTTGTGGCGAAATGGTCTTCACGTAGCCTCAAGGTGCGCGAAAAATGTTTGCCGCGTGTGCGTGAGTTACAGGAATTGATGCAGCAAAGCGATATATCGCGCTATTTCAATTCCGGCGTTCTGCTGCTTGATACGGATGCCATTCGGGCAGAGCCGGAACTACATCAGGCAATGCAAGATCTTGTTCGTGCGTCCGCGTGTCCATTGGGCGATCAGGACCATCTCAACAATGTTTTTCGGGATCGCGTACATCTGCTCAACCCGGCTTATAATTCTTCATGGAGCCGGGCTGCCAGGCAGCGGCGCCACATTGCCCGACTTGGTGGCGATGTCGAGGAAAGTAAATCTGTGCCGGATATCATTGTTCATTTCCATGGTCCGGAAAAGCCATGGAAGCGGCCACGCCGCGATCTTTGGAAACACCGCGCCCGCGCCGTCTGGCGCTATCGGCGTGAAATGCAACAATATGTGCAGAGTTACCCTGATCTTGCGCCGTAATTGCGCGCAGTTTCACCAGAAATGACGAATAGGACCAATGGCCGAGGCGAAATTTTTACGGATTGCTTATAGCTAACAATTCCTTAATGCTCTGCGGCTAGTTTTGGCCTTCTTTTTTCCTGATATAGCAGATCATGAGTTCTTGTCGCCTTTCAAAAATGCCTTTGCTGCCTGCACTCATGCGGGTGGGCTTTGTTGCGACTGCTCTTATGGCAGGCATGCCGCAGGTTTTCGCACAGGAAGCGCTGCAAGAGCAGCGTGAGAAGGCGGCGAGTGAATATGAGCAGCTTACCACCGAATTGTCGGTTACGGGCGATAAGCTCAAGCAGCTTGAAGGCGAAGTTGCAAACCTCAAAAAAGATCAGGTAACGATAACGGCGGCATTGATCCAGTCTGCCAAGACGGACAAGAAATTGCAGCAGGATATTGCTGATAGTGCTGATAAACTGGTTGCGCTGCGGGAGCAGGAAGATGGAATTCGCATTTCTTTGCGGGCGCGGCGTAACGTTCTGTCTGAGGTTTTGGCCGCATTGCAGCGCATGGGCCTGAATCCGCCGCCTGCTATCCTCGTGCGGCCCGATGATGCTTTGGCATCGGTGCGCAGTGCTGTTTTGCTTGGCGCGGTGGTGCCGGAAATGCGTGGGCAGGTGGAGGAACTTGCGGGTGATCTCAAAGACATGCAGCGCGTGACTGCTTCTATCCAGCAGGAGCAGGAAAAATTGAAAACCACGCGTACTGCGCAGGCCGAAGAGCAGAAGCGGCAATCACTTCTTCTTGAAGAAAAAAAGAAATTGCAGGCCCAATCCGAGCAGGAAATGGATGCGCAGCGCAAGCGTTCGGAAGAACTTGCCGCAAAAGCGGGCAGCCTCAAGGAGTTGATCGACGGACTGGATAAGCAGATGGCTGGCGTGCGTGATGCAGCTGATGCAGCCCGCAAGGCCGAGGCCGAGCGTCTGGCGAAGGCCCGTGAAAAGGCCGGAGAAACAACGCCTGATGTTGGCCGTCTGGAGGCGCAGCTTGACTTTGCATCCTTGCGTGGAAGGTTGATTTTGCCTGCTTCTGGCAAGTTGATCCGCCATTTTGGTGACAAGGATGGTGTCGGCGGCAACATGATGGGGCAGATTGTCGAAACTTTGCCTGCTGCCACGATTACGTCACCTTCCGATGGCGTAGTATTATATGCGGGTACATTCAGATCTTATGGGCAACTCTTGATCCTTGATGCTGGCAATGGCTATCATATCGTGATGGCAGGCATGGGCCGAATCGACGTGGCGCAAGGTCAGTTTGTTCTTGCCGGGGAGCCGGTCGGCGCGATGGGTGAAAAACTTCTCGCAAGTGTTGCACCCATTGAAGTGGGCAATGGCGCGCCATTGCTTTACATTGAGTTTCGAAAAGATGGAAAACCCGTTGATCCGGCCCCGTGGTGGTCCGAGCGGCTTTCTGGAAGGACACAAAATGATACGTAAACTGTCGCTGCTGTTCGCCGGAGCCCTTCTGGGGGCGTCAGCCATGGTGATGGTTCAGGGCGCGCCTGCTTCCACGGCCTTTGCGGCAGCGGGGAAAGACAGCGATGTCTATAAGGACCTGGCTCTCTTCGGTGATATTTTCGAGCGCGTGCGTCAGCAATATGTGACGCCCCCCGATGACAAGAAGCTGACGGAAAGCGCGATCAATGGCATGTTGACGTCGCTTGATCCGCATTCTTCCTATCTTAACCCGGAAGCCGCACAGGACATGCGCGTGCAGACCAAGGGCGAGTTCGGCGGGCTTGGCATCGAAGTCACCATGGATAATGACCTCGTGAAGGTCATCGCGCCCATTGATGATACGCCTGCTTCCAAAGCCGGCGTTCTTGCGGGTGATCTGATCAGCAAGATCGATGGACAGGAAGTCCGTGGTCTCAGCCTCGCTGATGCTGTTGAAAAGATGCGCGGTGAGGTCGGTTCCCCGATTGAACTCACGCTGATCCGTCAGGGTGCGGACAAGCCAATCACGCTTAAGATTGATCGCGCGGTGATCAAGGTGAAGGCTGTTCGTTCGCGTATCGAAAACGATGTCGGCTATCTGCGTGTGATTTCCTTTACCGAACAGACGTCGGATGATCTCAAGAAAGCGATCAAGGATATTCAGGAAAAAGTGCCTGCTGACAAGCTCAAGGGCTATGTGCTTGACTTGCGGCTTAATCCGGGTGGTCTGCTTGATCAGGCGGTAGCTGTTTCTGACACCTTCCTTGACAAGGGTGAGATCGTTTCGACCCGTGGGCGTGATCCGCAGGATGTGACGCGCTTTGATGCCCATAAAGGTGATCTTACAAACGGCAAGCCACTGATTGTTTTGATCAATGGCGGCTCGGCCAGTGCGTCCGAAATCGTTGCCGGTGCGTTGCAGGATCATCGCCGTGCGACCGTGCTGGGTACGCAGTCCTTTGGTAAGGGTTCTGTGCAGACCATCATTCCGCTTGGTGAGAATGGCTCGTTGCGTTTGACGACCGCGCTCTATTACACACCATCCGGCAAGTCGATTCAGGGCAAGGGTATTACCCCGGACATCAAGGTTGAACAGCCGCTGCCGCCTGAAATGCGTGGCGAAGATGTTGTGCGCGGCGAATCCGAACTGAAAGGCCATATCAAAGGCAATGAAGAAGATGATGCCGGTTCGGGATCTGCTGCTTATGTGCCGCTTGAGCCTAAGGACGATGTTCAGCTCAATGACGCGCTGAAGCTTTTGCGTGGTGAAGTTGCCAATGCAGCCTTCCCGCCAGACCCGAAAAAGAGCGTTCTGAACTAATCAGCAGTCACGCTTGAAGGAGAAATAAAGCGCGGGAGTTCAGGCTTCCGCGTTTTCTTTTTGTCGCAGTTCAATGCCATTGAAACGCTATGAATTGCCGCATAACACTTGATTTAAACGCATGCATACGGAGATACCATGTCGAAGCACAAAGGCCCTGTCGATCCTGAAAGCCTGCCATATCGTCCCTGTGTTGGGTTGATGGTGCTCAATAAAGCGGGTCTTGTCTGGGCCGGGCGACGCATTGTCATTCCGGGTGACGAAATGGATGGTGCAACGCAGCTCTGGCAAATGCCGCAGGGCGGCATTGACAAGGGCGAAGACCCAGCTGTGGCATCGCTGCGTGAGCTTTATGAAGAAACCGGCATGAAGTCTGTGTCACTGCTTGAAGAAGCGCCGAACTGGATCAATTACGACCTGCCAGCGCGTCTCGTTGGGCATGCGCTGAAAGGCAAATATCGCGGACAGACCCAGAAATGGTTTGCCTATCGTTTTGAGGGTGATGAGAGCGAAATCGCGATCAATCCGCCGCCCGGTGGCCATACGGCTGAGTTTGAGGAATGGGCGTGGAAGCCAATGCGGGAACTGCCGGAATTGATCGTGCCGTTCAAGCGCAAGGTTTACGAAGAAGTCGTCAGCGCTTTCCAGCATCTCGCGCCTTAGAATGCAAGCCTCTTGCCAGTAAGCCCGACTCATAGTCAACTCACCGCAAATGCGTCGTGGATGCGTTCTCAGAGGGAGAAATTCTTATGGATGGTATGAGTCTTCTTGTATTCCTGTTCGTTGGTCTTATTGCCGGCTGGCTGGCAGGCAAGGTCGTGCAGGGTGGTGGTTTTGGTGTTATCGGCAATATTATTGTGGGTGTGATCGGCGCCTTTTTTGCGGGTTGGCTGCTGCCGCGTCTTGGCTTTTCGGTTGGCGGCGGCGTGGTTGCCTCAATCGTCAATGCCTTTATCGGCGCTGCCATCCTTCTGATAATCCTGCGGATCGTCAAACGCGTCTGACGACCTCGGATTACTGCGGTCGGATTGCGCTCTCTACCAATCATCATAATGGCCCGGTTTTAAGGACCGGCCAGCATCTTTCAAAGCTTAAGAAGAATGACACCGAATTCGAAGCTATCGCTTGGCTTGGCTCTGACTGCATCCGCTGGTTTCGTTGATGCAATTGCCTTTCTGCAACTGGGCGGTTTCTTTGCATCGTTCATGAGTGGCAACACCACGCAACTTGGGACTGCGATTGCCGGGCAGCCGGGCGTGCAGGGCGAGGTCTTGATCTGGTTTCCCGCTATCCTGATTGTCCTGTTTTTCCTGGGCGCTTTCTTCGGAACACTTGTCGTTCGCGCTTACGGTCGTGCGGGTAGTCTTTATGTGATGGCCAGTGTGGTAGCGATTTTATTGTTGGTTGGCGTCTTGCGGCGCGAAGGCGCAATGTTTATCCAGCCGGTCCTGCTGCTTGCCGCCGCAATGGGCGCGCAAAACGCGGCCGTGCAACCGATTGGCGCCGCCCGTCTGGGTGTAACTTACGTGACGGGCACGCTTTTTAATGCTGCTGCCGATCTTGCCTGTTCGCTGCGCGGTGAAACACCGAAGTGGCGGTGGTTGCAGCATGTCGCGGTTTGGCTGGCCTTGATGCTTGGTGCTGTTGGCGGTGGCCTCGGCCATTATTTTATTGGTCTTGATGCCTTGTTCGTACCCGCCGCGATGATCGTCGGGGCCATGGTTGTCTATATGAAGGTTAGCTAAAAAGCGATTTTTCGTTTTCGACCAGTTCTGAAATCAGCGCGGAAACTGCCGTCACGCGGCGAAGCGTGCGTGCGGATTCGTGATAGGTCAGCCAATAGGCGCGGCGGATGGTGCGATCAGGAAACAGCGGCACGAGATCGGAATCAGCACGTGCGATAAACGCATGAAGAATGCCGATACCTGCACCGGCCCGCACGGCTTCCACCTGACCCAGTGCGCTCGACACTTCAAAATCTGGTTTCCAGTCGCGGCAAATCTCCGATGCATAGGCAAGTGATGGATTAACCACAAGGTCTTCAACATAACCGATCAGTCTGTGACCGCTCAATTCATCCGTGCTTTGCGGTGTCCCATGCTCTTCGAGATAGCTGCGATGGGCATAAAGACCAAGCGTATAATCCACCAGCCTGCGGGCAATCAGCCTGCCTTGCTCAGGTCGTTCAACGGTAATCGCGATATCGGCTTCACGCCGCGACAGCGAGAACGAACGCGGCACTGGAACCAGCTGAATGGTGAGATCGGGATATTGCTGCGTCAGGCGCGCAAGCCGGGGCGCAAGAAAATTGACCCCAAAGCCATCCGGCGCGCCGATCCGCACCGTGCCGGACACGGCAACATCGGCATTGCCAACCTGCGCGCGGGCGGAAAGCATCTCTGCTTCCATGCGTTCGGCTGCTAAGAGAAATTCTTCGCCTGCCTGTGTGAGTGTGGAGCCGTTGGTGCGGCGTGTCAGAAGGGTCGTTGAAAGTGCGGTTTCAAGAGCGGTCAGACGGCGTGCAACCGTGGTGTGGTTAAGGCCCAATCTTTTGGCCGCACCCAGAATCTGCCCCGAGCGTGCAACGGCGAGAAAAATACGAATATCATCCCAGTTCATGGCATTTTGCCTCCCTATGATTTTGTACTATAAAAAATGCACAACGGATACGCTTTTCAGCGCCTTGCAATCATGAATTTGCAGAGTCAGGATAGGCCTTAAGAAGGCGGTCTTTTGCCGCCTCAAGGGATAAACACAAGGGAGGCGTTTTCATGCGCACTGTAGGACATTTCATCGGCGGCAAGCATGTTGCTGGCAAAAGCGGTCGCACGGCTGATATTTATCAGCCGCTGGATGGCACGGTTCAGGGTACTGTGGCGCTGGCCACCAAAGATGAAGTGCGTGCGGCGGTCGAAAATGCCAAGGCAGCGCAACCAGCATGGGCTGCAACCAACCCGCAGCGTCGCGTGCGCATTCTGCGCAAGTTCCTCGAACTCGTTGAAGCAGAATATGACAGCCTTGCTGAATTGCTGGCACGCGAACATGGCAAGACGATTGCTGACGCGAAGGGCGACATTCAGCGCGGTCTCGAAGTGGTGGAAGTCTGCCTCGGTTCCGCGCACATGCTCAAAGGCGAATTCACTGACAATGCAGGCACGGGCATCGACACCTATTCGATGCGACAGCCGCTCGGTGTTGTAGCCGGTATCACGCCGTTCAACTTCCCGGCCATGATCCCACTGTGGAAAGCTGGCCCGGCGATTGCCTGCGGCAATGCTTTCGTGCTCAAGCCATCGGAACGTGATCCGGGTGTGCCGATGCGTCTTGCTGAACTGTTCATGGAAGCTGGCCTTCCGGCTGGTATTTTCAACGTCGTCAATGGCGACAAGGATGCGGTCGATGCGCTGCTCGACGATAAGGATGTTCAGGCCATCGGTTTCGTTGGTTCGACGCCGATTGCGCAATATATCTATGGTCGTGGCTGCTCAAACGGCAAGCGCGTTCAGTGCTTTGGCGGTGCCAAGAACCACATGCTGATCATGCCGGATGCCGATATCGATCAGACGGTCGATGCGCTGATTGGCGCCGGTTACGGTTCAGCAGGCGAACGCTGCATGGCGATCTCTGTTGCGGTTCCGGTTGGTGAAGACACTGCAAACCGTCTTATGGAAAAGCTGATTCCACGCGTTGAAGCGCTGAAAATTGGCCCATCAACGGACAATTCCGCCGACTTTGGTCCGGTGGTCACCAAGGCAGCACTTGAGCGGATTCGTGGTTATGTCGATCTCGGCGTTGAGGAAGGCGCAAAGCTCGTCGTTGATGGCCGTGGCTTCAAGATGCAGGGTTATGAGAACGGCTTCTATATGGGCGGCTGTCTGTTTGATCATGTAACGCCGGATATGCGCATCTATAAGGAAGAAATCTTCGGCCCGGTTCTTTCGGTTGTTCGCGCCAAGAACTACGAAGAAGCGCTCGCTCTGCCAAATGAACATGAATATGGCAATGGCGTTGCCATCTTCACCCGCGACGGTGATGCAGCGCGTGATTTTGCCAGCCGTGTTCAGGTCGGCATGGTCGGCATCAACGTGCCGATTCCGGTTCCGATTGCCTACTACACCTTTGGTGGCTGGAAGGCTTCGGGCTTCGGCGATCTCAACCAGCACGGCCCGGATGCATTCCGCTTCTACACCAAGACCAAGACAGTTACCTCGCGTTGGCCTTCCGGCGTGAAGGATGGTGCAGAGTTTGTCATCCCGACGATGAAATAACTCATTCTGTTTTCAAGTGAGAAAGCCCCGCCCATGACTTCTTCATGGGCGGGGTTTTCTTTTGTTGCGCAATCTTTGTGTCATGACATCCACTTTTCGCTTTTACGCGCTAATTAAAGGCATAGAGTTGTAGCGATTATCAGGAGTGAGATTTATGAGTGCAAAAACCAACCATCGTATTGTCCTTGCATCGCGTCCCGAAGGACGACCGACTGCGGAACACTTTCGACTTGAAACGGCAGAGATTCCTGCGTTGGGCGAAGGTCAGGTGTTGCTCAAAATCCGCTATCTCTCGCTTGATCCGTATATGCGTGGGCGCATGAGTGCGGCAAAATCCTATGCAGCGCCCGTTGAGATCGGTGCTGTCATGGAAGGTGGAACCGTTGGCGAAGTGGTAGAAAGTAAAAGCGCAGGCTTTGTTCCGGGCGATTTCGTTCTCTCGTATTCCGGTTGGCAGAGCTATGCGGTTGCCGAGGCATCCACATTGCGTAAACTCGATCCAAAGCAAGTGCCTGTCACGACGGCGCTCGGTGTTATGGGCATGCCAGGCTTCACCGCTTATTCCGGCCTGTTGACGATCGGGCAGCCGAAAGAGGGTGAAACAGTTGTGGTTGCAGCTGCGACCGGACCTGTGGGGTCGGCTGTCGGGCAGATTGCCAGGCTTAAAGGTGCGCGCGCAGTCGGTATCGCCGGTGGGCCGGACAAGTGCAAAGCACTGATTGATGATTTCGGCTTTGATGCAGCGCTTGATCATCGTTCCGATAATTTTGCGCAGGAGCTGGCGTTGGCTTGCCCGAAAGGCATTGATGTTTACTTCGAGAATGTCGGCGGTAAGGTTTTTGATGCTGTGCTGCCGCTACTTAATCCCTTTGCACGTGTTCCGGTGTGTGGACTGATTGCACAATATAATCAGAACGGCGCTTTTGACGGGCCGGACCGGCTGCCATTGCTCATGCGTGACATTCTCACCAAAAGCATGACAATTCGCGGCTTTATCGTGCGGGATTTTGCCGACCAAGGGCCAGCATTCCAGCGCGACATGGCAAAGTGGGTTGCAGATGGTCAGGTGCGCTACCGTGAGGACATCGTGGTCGGGCTTGAAAATGCGCCCAAAGCTTTCATTTCCATGCTGGAAGGCGGCAATTTTGGTAAGCTGATCGTAAAACTGAATTGATCAGACAATATTCTGCTTGCAGAACAGCAATCAGGACGTGATGTTGCATAGTGTGTCCACGATACGAGTCTTTTCTTGAGGGCAGGCAGATTATGGGTGAGCGCCAGCAGGCGGGCATAGGTGAGGGTGGCAGTCCGGGACGCGAGCGTCAGGACGAGGCGCAGCGCATTCTTGAACGTCTGGAGCGCGAGCAAACCGGCGCTGGAGGTATTGTTCGGCGCGGGTTTGCCCGTACCGCAAGCCATCTTGCTGCCAATGATGCCCCGGAGGATGACAAAATCGAACTCTGGGCTACCCGCGTCGGGCGCGGGCTGGGCCTTATCATCACGCTGGCGATTATCGTCTGGCTCATTTCTTACCTCATGCAAAGCCAGGTTTAACATGACGCTTTCTGCGCCTTCGGACGCGACAACCGTTCTTGTCATCTCAAGCCATGTCGTGCGCGGTTCTGTTGGAAACCGCGCTGCCGTTTTCGCTTTGGAAACGCTCGGATTTCCCGTCTGGGCCGTGCCCACAGTCGTGTTGCCGTGGCATCCCGGCCATGGTCCTGCCGGGCGTATCGTGCCGCCTGCCCAAGAGTTTGCAACACTGATGCAGGATCTTGAACGCGCGCCGTGGCTTGGTGAAGTTGGGGCTATCCTCACCGGTTATCTTGGCCATTCCGAACAGGCGAAAGCTGTGGCGGGACTGGTAAAAAAAGTGAAGGAGCGCAATCCCAACGCGCTTTATCTTTGCGATCCGGTCATTGGCGATCAGAAGGGGCTTTATGTTCCGGAAGCGACAGCCGTCGGTATTCGCGATCACTTGATACCCCTTGCCGATATTGCAACGCCCAATCGCTTCGAGTTGTCATGGCTGACTGGTGTTGAACTTGAAGACAACAAAGCATTGATGGAAGCGGCCCTTGATACGGGGCCAGCAACCATGCTGGTGACATCGGCTTTTCCATTGATGAGTGGCAGTATCGGCAATATTCTGCTCACGCCAACCCTTGCGCTGATGGCGGAGCATCGATGCGTCGATGGGCCGACCAATGGTCTGGGCGATCTGACATCAGCGGTGTTTCTCGCGCGCAGGCTTGCGGGCTTTTCAGAAGAAAAAACTCTGCAAAGCACAACGGCGGCGGTGTTTGAGATCATGGCCCGTTCAGCAAAACGCGGCGCTGATGAATTGATGCTTGAAGCGGATGCCTCCAGTCTCGCAACGCCTATGGCAATGGTACAGATGAGGCGGCTCGTCCATCCGACCAAGGGATTGCGTGCATAGAACGGTTCAAATTTTGATTGCTCTGTGTTTTCGATAGGGATAATGGAAAGCCATGGCTGATATTCCAGATTCACTCCTCGCCGGTTACCAGACCTTTATGAGCGAGCATTTCGCGTCTGAAACGGCACGTTATAAAGAACTCGCTGAAAAAGGTCAGGCACCACAGACCCTTGTCATTGCCTGCTGCGATTCCCGTGCCGCTCCAGAAACAATTTTCAATACGGCACCGGGCGAAATTTTCGTTCTTCGGAATGTTGCCAATCTTATTCCGCCTTACGAGCCGGATGGTGAATTTCATGCGGCGTCTGCTGCACTCGAATTTGCAGTCCAGAGCCTTAAGGTGAAGAACATCGTTGTCATGGGGCATGGCCGATGCGGCGGCATCAAGGCGGCCCTTGATACGCAAAGCGCACCACTTTCACCGAGTGATTTTATCGGTAAATGGATGAGCCTGATTGCGCCTGCGGCGGAAACGGTCAATGGCAATGATCTGATGACGCAGAGCGAGCGTCAGACAGCGCTTGAGCGTATTTCGATCCGCTATTCGCTCAATAATCTGCGCACATTTCCATGTGTCGATATTCTTGAGAAGAAGGGCAAGCTCACCCTTTATGGCGTATGGTTCGATATTTCGACCGGCGAGCTGTGGGTAATGGATCAGCAGTCCGGTGACTTCAAAAGACCAGAAGTTTCGCTCGAAAAGGCACCGGAAACGGCAGCATAAAAAAAGCCCCGAAAATCGGGGCTTTTCTCTATTCAGACTATGGCGAAACAGCGCGTTGTTTCACCATAGATATGATTATTTATCGATTGCCTTACCCATTTCAGCAATGGCACGCTGGTAGACCTGTGCAGCATTCCAGCCTTGAATTGCACCATAGTTTGGTTCGCCCGGCTGATAACCGGCGCCGCGCTTCCAGCCATGACCGACGAGGAAGTTGGCGGTCGAATAAAGGGCGTCAGCTTTCGAGCGCGCCATGTCGATATGACCGCTGCCATCACCGTCTACGCCGTATTTCAGCACGTTGACCGGCAGGAACTGGGTCTGGCCGATTTCGCCATGCATGGCACCGACCGCATTCGGATCAAGATCCTGATTGTCGATGAGCTTGAGCGCTGCATAAAGCTGGTTGGTGAAGTAGTCGCTGCGACGGCAATCATAAGCAAGCGTTGCAACTGCGGAAAGCGTGTGCTGCTTGCCGAGATAGGCGCCGAACCCGGTTTCCATGCCCCAGATCGCGATCAACGGGCCAGCAGGAACGCCATAACGCTTTTCAATGGCTGCGAAGAGAGCTGCATTCTGCTTTTTGATCGATCTGCCGCGCTGGATGATGGTGTTTGCACCGCGCTTCTGCATAAACTGATCAAAAGAAAGCTTGAAGCTCTTCTGATTGCGATCGGCATTGATGGTTGCCTGCGCATATTTCGTCTTGGCCAGAGCATCAAGCGAACGCTTGCCAAGGCCGCGTGACTGCGCTTCCTTGATCGTCTGCTGAAGCCAGGCATTGTAGCCGGCACCATTGTTGCCGCACTGGGCTGCTTCAACGATGCTGGTTCCAGCCATCATACCCACTGCAAAAACTGCTGCTGCCGTCCAAATCCGGCCCTTGGCAAACAATGCCATTCGTTTCTCCTTTGGAGTTGATTCTACCTCGGCGCGAATTTGCCATTCTTTACACCGAATGTCATGCCGCAATGACGCGTAAGGCTTATGGCACGGCGGCGCGCTTACAGTCCTTTTTTCACGTATTCTTCAAATTTTGGTAAATTGGAACCAAATCACTTGCTTTAAGGTGCAATTTGTTGGTTACACATTGCCTTTTTCCTCCTTTTGCTTGACATTACGGGCTGAAGCCCCTAAAGCCTCGCCCAATCTATCCGCGATCTTCAGAACGCGAGCCACCGACCGGGACCCATTTGGTATAAAGAGATCCCGGAGGTCCACATCCGACAGCGCGATGCGCCCTCGGGTGCTGTATCGCTTTGGTCGGTTCTTGAACTGCCTGGATCAAAGGACAAGGAAACACAATGTTTGAATCACTTCAGGAGCGTCTTGGCTCCATTTTGAACGGCCTGACTGGACGCGGCGCTCTTTCTGAAAGCGACGTGACGGCTGCGCTGCGCGAAGTGCGGCGTGCGCTGATTGAAGCCGACGTTTCGCTGGAAGTGGTTCGTTCATTCACCGACCGTGTTCGTGAGAAGGCGGTTGGTGCTGAAATTCTCAAAAGCATCAAGCCCGGCCAGATGGTCGTTAAGATCGTTCATGACGAGCTTATCGAAATGCTGGGCACAGAAGGTGTCACGGTTGATCTGAATGCACCGGCACCTGTCGTCATTATGATGGTGGGTCTTCAGGGGTCGGGTAAGACGACCACCACGGGTAAGCTCTCCAAGCGTCTGACAGAGCGTCAACGCAAAAAGGTGTTGATGGCGTCGCTTGATACGCGTCGTCCGGCAGCACAGGAACAGCTTCGTCAGCTTGGTATCCAGACCTCTGTCGATACATTGCCAATCATCGCTGGCCAGTCGCCGGTTGAAATCGCCAAGCGCGCCGTGCAGGCTGCAAAGCTCGGTGGTCATGATGTGGTTATCCTCGATACCGCTGGTCGCACGCATATCGATGAGCCGCTGATGGTGGAAATGGCGGATATCCGCAAGGCCGCCAATCCACATGAAATTCTGCTTGTGGCAGACAGCCTCACCGGTCAGGACGCCGTTAATCTCGCGCGCAATTTTGATGAACGCGTGGGTATTACTGGTATCGTTCTCACTCGTATGGATGGCGATGGCCGTGGCGGTGCAGCCCTTTCGATGCGCGCCATTACCGGCAAGCCGATCAAGCTGATCGCCACCGGTGAAAAGATGGATGCGCTTGAGGAGTTCTATCCCAAGCGTATTGCCGACCGTATTCTTGGCATGGGCGACATCGTTTCGCTCGTTGAAAAAGCTGCTGAAAACATCGACGCGGAAAAAGCCGCTGCGATGGCCAAGAAGATGCAGTCGGGCAAGTTCGATCTCAACGATCTTGCCGATCAGCTGGGCCAGATGAAAAAGCTCGGTGGTATGGGCAGCATTATGGGCATGATGCCCGGCATGGGCGGAATGAAGGACAAGGCTGCGGCAGCCGGTCTTGACGACAAGGTCTTTGATCGTCAGCTCGCCATTATCGGCTCGATGACCAAGGCTGAGCGCGCCAATCCCGACCTTCTCAAGCACAGCCGCAAGCAGCGCATTGCCAAAGGTTCCGGAACCAGTGCTGCCGACATCAACAAGCTTCTCAAGATGCACCGCCAGATGGCCGACATGATGAAAGTCATGGGTAAGGGCAAGGGCGGAATGATGAAGCAGATGATGGGTGGCCTTGCCAACAAGATGGGCCTTGGTGGTCTGGGCGGCGGCATGGGCGGCATGCCTGATCTCTCCAAGATGGACCCAAAGCAGCTTGAAGCGCTTGCCAAGCAGGCAGAAGCAGCCGGTCTTACCAAGGGTGGCGGTTTGCCGGGGCTTCCCGGTGGTGGTCTGCCGGGTTTAGGTGGGCCTAAGCTTCCGGGTCTTGGCGGTGGTCTGCCCGGTTTGCCGAAGAAGAAGTGAGTAAGATGGCTGACGAACAGAACACTGTACCTGCTGAACTTCTCGCATTACGCGCATCCATCGATAATATCGATGCGGCGCTCATCCACATGCTTGCGGAGCGCTTTCGCTGCACCAAGGCTGTGGGTGTCCTGAAAGCCGAGCGCGGCCTCGCTGCTGCTGACCCGGCCCGTGAGAAGCGTCAGGTCGAGCGCCTTCGCGGCCTCGCAGTTGATGCCCATCTCGATCCAGATTTTGCCGAAAAATTCCTGAACTTCATCGTGAAGGAAGTCATTCGGCACCATGAGCATGCCGCTGCCAATCACAGCGGAAACTAAATACCCTAAAACGGTTTAACCTATCGCCCATCAAGGGCAGAATTATTGTCTAAAGGAAAGAAAAAATGGCTCTTAAGATCCGTCTCGCCCGCGCTGGCTCCAAGAAGCGTCCTTACTACCACGTTGTTGTTGCGGATGCTCGCAGCCCGCGTGATGGCCGCTTCATCGAAGCCGTTGGTGCATGGAACCCAATGCTTGCAAAAGACGCTGAACGCGTAAAGCTCGACGCTGACCGTATCCAGCATTGGATTGCACAGGGCGCACAGCCAACCGATCGCGTTCTTCGCTTCCTCGACCAGGCCGGTCTTGCAAAGCGTGAAGCACGCAGCAACCTGACCAAGGGTCTGCCAGGCAAGAAGGCTCAGGAACGTCTCGCTCTTGCCAAGCAGGCTGAAGAAGAAGCTGCTGCAAAAGCTGCTGAAGCTGCAGCCGCCGCTGCCGCTCCTGCTGAAGAAGCTGCAAGCGAATAATTTTTCGCTATTTGCGAACATAAAAAGCGGCGGAGCAATCCGTCGCTTTTTTGTTTGTCTTCTTACATTGGATTAAACAACTGGACGAAAAGCGATTTTTCTCTATCCTGTTGATATAGTGTTTGTATTTGCGACCTGCTGCATATGCGATATAAAATAAGTCTTCAGGCACTGTTTGTGCGCCCTGTTCAGGAGAACACCATGTCGGCTGTGATGGCTATCCGTTCTTTGTCTTTCCGTCGTTTGTTTATTGTCCTTGGGCTAGCCGCTCTTGTGCCGCTGTTGTCGGCCTGTGGTTTCAACACCATTCCAACCAATGATGAAAAGGCCAAAGCTGCGTGGAGTGAAGTGCAGAACCAGTATCAGCGCCGTGCCGATCTTGTGCCTAATCTGGTCGAGACTGTGAAGGGCTACGCTGCCCATGAAAAAGAAACTCTTCAGGCGGTAATCGATGCGCGCGCCAAGGCGACACAGGTGCAGATAACGCCGGAAACGCTCAACAATCCTGAACTCTTCAAGCAGTTTCAGGACAATCAGGCCAACCTTACCAGTGCGCTTTCGCGTCTGATGGTCGTCGTGGAGCGCTATCCGGACCTTAAGGCCAACCAGAACTTCCTGGCGCTTCAATCCCAGCTTGAGGGTACGGAAAACCGTATTGCTGTGGCACGCCGCGATTATATCGAGGCTGTGCGCGTTTATAATACGTCGATCCGCACCATGCCGACGATGATCTGGACATGGATATGGTATCGTGATGCTAAGCCAATGCAGACATTCAGCGCGGATGCTGCAAGCCAGAGCGCACCTCAGGTTAACTTCAACAACTGATCGGGAAACCCGTGGCAGCTTTGCTTCCCTTTCGCGCGGCGGCCTTACGTGGCCTGAATGGGCCGCGATTGCTTGCGGCTGTTCTGCTTTTCCTGTTTGCGAGTTTTGTGGCCGTTGGCGCGAATGCGCAGGATGCGACAAAGCCGGCACAGGCATTGACGGGGCGCGTGGTGGATGCAGCGGGGATTATCGATCCCGCTCAGTTGCAGCAACTCACGCAGAAGCTTGCAGACTTTGAAGCAAAGTCCTCCGATCAGGTGGTTGTGGTGACTGTCCCGAGCCTGAATGGCGAGGATATTGAGAGCTATTCCAATCGCTTGTTCCGCGCCTGGGCGCTGGGGCAGAAACAGGAAAATAACGGTATTCTGCTGGTGGTTGCCCCCAATGATCGCAAGGTGCGTATTGAGGTTGGTTACGGGCTTGAAGGCACGATGACGGATGCGCTTTCGAGCGTTATCATCAATGGTACAATCATCCCAGAATTCCGCAGCGGTAATTACTCAGAAGGCATCGTGCAGGGGGTGGATGGCATTCTGTCGGTTTTGTCTGGCGATGCTGCCGAGCTTGAAGCGCGCGCCAAACGGAATGCTCAGACGAGTTCGGGCTCCGGTGATGTCGATTGGGTGTTCGTTATTTTCATCACATTCTGGGTATTGATCTTCTTTGGCGGCTTCGGCATGGCGATCTTGACACCGATTTTTGGACGCAAGATTGGCCCCGGAAAATATCGCTGGCTTGGTATGGTGGTGGATTTTAATTCCCGTGGCGGTTCCGGCGGCGGTGGCTTTTCTGGCGGCGGTGGCGGCTGGTCATCGGGTGGCAGTGGTGGCGGCGGGTTTTCCGGCGGTGGCGGATCGTCCGGGGGCGGTGGCGCTTCGGGTAGCTGGTAAGGGAGAATTTTGTGCGCGCTAAAAACCTTATCAGTGATCAGAATCACAAACGTATTGCCGAGGCGATCCGTGCTGCTGAAACCAATACAAGTGGTGAAATCTACGCAGTTCTTGCCCGCGCCAGTGATGATTATTTCTTCGCGGCCGGTTTTGTTGCGACCTGTGGCATTCTGATCGCTTCGGTGGTCGCGGCGTTCCTTGCGCATTGGTACTGGTTTGACATCAGCCTTCCCATGTTCGGCCTCGCGGTGCTTGCGGCCTTTGCAACGGCTATGTTTTTGCTTTGGCTGGTGCCCTCAATCCGTATTTTACTGGTGCCGCGCCGTATTCGCTATAAGCGCGCACATTTGAACGCGTTACAGCAATTTCTGGCGCGCAATGTCCATATCACGGAACACCGAACCGGCATTTTGCTGTTCGTTTCCATGGCCGAACATTATGCAGAAGTGATTGCTGATGCCGGTATTGATGCGCGTGTTGAGCAGGAAGAGTGGAATGGCATCGTTGCAACACTGATACATCATGCTTCGCGTTTGGAAGTTGCAGACGGTTTTGTACTGGCGATTGGGCAGGCGGGGGTGTTGCTGGAAAAACATTTTCCTGCGGGCGAGCACACGATCAACGAGTTGGATGATCACTTGATCGAACTTTAAGTCTGTCTGACAGATTCGGATTCGCCGCTCATTTGTGGCAGAATTGCGCTTTTATGACGTTTACGTAAACCTGGCATGTCCATCCATGGAAAAGCTGGGCGGCATATTTCGAAATTTCTTAAAGCGTTTTCGAAGCTTTGTTCCAAATTAAATGGATTAGATACGAATTTTCTGGCGTTCACTGTTTTTTTTGGTTGTTTTCAGCGATTTGTCATCGAAACGCATGTTCAATCTGCTAGTTTGGCGCGCATTGCCATCATGACAGGAGTATCCGACGTGACTGCAAAGCAGGATCGGTCGAGCAAAATTAAGGGTTCCAAGGCAGGCAAGGAGGAGAAGAAGGGAGGAAAGTCGAAGGCGCTTGATGCCTTTTCGCAGCTTCTCTTTGAATGGGCGCCGCCCGAAGATCTTGCGGCCTATGATGCCGCCGCGCTCGATAAGTCTGCCCAGTATGGCTACGAAGCGCTCGAATCCTATCGCAAGGGTAAAAGCATCATCAGCGTCGATAACAGCATCGAACGCCAAGGTCGCGCCGTCAGCGTTATTACCATCGTCAACGACAATATGCCGTTCCTGCTCGACTCGATTATGGGTGAGCTGAACGATCATGTCAGCCAGATTTTCATGGTTGTTCACCCGGTTCTCGACATTGAGCGGGAAAAGGACAGCCTTACAATTTTAGGCGAAGCTTCGCAGCTTGCACCTGCCAAGGGTGTTGAGCGCGTCAGCCTTGTGCAGATTCATCTTCCAGCCCTCGACAAGCAGGCCAAGACTGATCTCACCGCTGCTATCAAGCGTGTGCTCGGACAGGTTCGTTCTGCTGTCAGCGATTGGAAGCCAATGCTCAAGCGTCTTGATGACGCTATCGCCGATTATAAGCGCGTTCAGGAACTGACCCTTGATCCGGCTATGCCGGAGGCAATCGCGTTTCTTGAATGGCTGCGTGATGATCGTTTTATTTTCCTTGGAATGCGCGAACTGACCTTCAAGGGCAAGGGCGACAAGCGTGAGCTCGTGCCGGTCAAGGAGACGCTTGGCATTCTCAATGACAGTGAAGTCCGCGTTCTGCGTAAGGACGACGACGACAAGGCCACGCCGCGCGAGATCACCGACTTCCTTGATAGCAGTGAACCATTGATCGTCACGAAAGCAAATTCGCTGTCGCTGGTGCATCGCAGATCGTATCTTGATTATGTCGGTGTAAAGATCTTTGGTGACAAGGGCGAGGCTATTGGTGAGCTTCGTCTCGTTGGTTTGTTCACCTCTGTTGCTTATGTAAGCTCCGTTGCCAGCATTCCATTTATTCGATCAAAGGCAGATGCAGTTATCCGGCATCTGGGCTTTAACCGCGAAGACCATTCCGGCAAGGCGCTTGTCAATGTGCTGGAAGAATATCCGCGTGATGAGCTGTTCCAGATCGATGTGGAAAGCCTGACGGCCAATGCCGAACTGATTCTGGCACTTGGTGAGCGCCCACGCGTTCGTGCGATCCCGCGTCTGGACCGTTTTGGCCGTTTTGCCACCGTGCTGGTCTATATTCCGCGTGACCGTTACGATTCTGTCGTGCGTGAGAAGATCGGCCATTATCTTGTCGAGATTTATGGCGGCGACAGTTTTGAGTTCCATCCGGTCTTTTTGCAAAATGGTCTGACGCGCGTTCAGTTCGTCATCCGCCGTCATGAACGTTCCACGCCGCATGTGGATCGTGATGCGCTGGAAGAAGAAGTGCGTTCGATCGTTCGTACTTGGGAAGACGCGGTGCGTGAAAGCGCGGACAGCGTGGATGCAAAGACTATTGCTCTGGCTTCGAGCTTCCCGCAATCCTATCGCGAAATCTTCACCGCTCCTGAAGCGCTTGTCGATGCAGAGCGCATCGCAGGCCTTAATGCAGAAGCTCCGCTCTTTGTGGACTTCTATCGCTATCGTACCGATGGTCCGGATGCGGTTTCGCTCAAGCTTTATCATCATGGCGCGCCGGTTGCGCTGTCGCAGCGTGTGCCGCTTCTCGAAAATATGGGTTTCCGCGTGGTCAGCGAACAGACCCTTGACCTTCCGCAAGCGGGTGAGGACGGTGCCGCAGTTTACGTGCATGACATGCAGCTCGTAAACGCCTATGGCGCGCCGGTTGATCTGTCTGACGATGGCGAGATGCTGGAAGATGTGTTCCGCACGGTCTGGGACGGTCTTGCCGACAATGATGGCTATAACGCGCTGGTGCAGACTGCACGTCTCACGGCACGTCAGATCATGATCCTGCGCTCTTATGGCCGTTATCTGCAGCAGGCAGGTATTGCCTATTCGCAAGGTTTCATTGCAGCCGCACTCAACCGCTATCCGGAAATTGCCAGCGATCTTTATTCGCTGTTCGATCTGCGCTTCAACCCGTCGGCCAAGCGTCGTGACGCCGCTGAAAAGAAGCTGGTTGATGCTATCGAAACGGCGCTTCTCGGTGTGCCGAGTGCGGATGATGATCAGATTTTGCGCCGCTTCCGCAATCTGATCGAAGCAACCTTGCGCACCAATGCTTACCAGCCAAATGATGAAGGCAAGCCGCGTGTGACCTTTGCGTTCAAGCTCAATCCACGGCTTGTCGAAGGTCTGCCCGATCCGCGCCCATATCGCGAAATTTTCGTCTATGGCCCCGAAGTGGAAGGTGTGCATTTGCGCTTTGGCGCTGTTGCGCGTGGTGGTCTGCGCTGGTCGGACCGCGCACAGGATTACCGCACGGAAGTTTTGGGCCTCGTCAAGGCACAGCAGGTCAAGAATGCGGTGATTGTGCCGGTTGGTGCCAAAGGCGGCTTCTATCCGAAGCGTTTGCCTGTCGGTGGCGATCGCAATGCTGTGTTTGAAGCCGGTCGTGATGCCTACAAGGTTTTCATCTCCACGCTTCTGTCGGTCACTGACAATATTCATGACAATGATGTTGTGCCACCTGCGGACGTGGTGCGTCACGACAATGACGATCCTTATTTCGTTGTCGCTGCCGACAAGGGCACGGCAACTTTTTCCGATACGGCCAATGCGATCAGCCAGGCACATGACTTCTGGCTCGATGATGCTTTCGCATCGGGTGGCTCTGCCGGTTACGACCACAAGGGCATGGGCATCACCGCGCGCGGTGCATGGGAAGCCGTGAAGCGGCATTTCCGTGAGTTCAACAAGGATATCCAGACCGAACCGTTCACGGTTGCCGGTGTGGGCGACATGTCGGGCGATGTATTCGGCAACGGTATGCTTTTGTCGGAGCAGATCAGGTTGGTTGCAGCCTTTGATCATCGTGACATCTTCATCGATCCGACCCCGGTTCCGGCTGACGGCTATGCAGAGCGCAAGCGTCTGTTCGAACTGCCGCGTTCAAGCTGGCAGGATTATGATCGCCCGAAGATTTCGTCAGGTGGCGGTGTCTATAGCCGCAGCCAGAAGACGATCACGCTGTCAGCTGAAGCTGCAAAGGCCATTGGCCTTGGCAAAACTACCGCTTCGCCGCAGGAAATCATGACGGCGATCCTGAAAGCGGAGGTCGATCTTCTGTGGTTCGGTGGTATCGGCACCTATATTCGAGCAGGCAACGAAACGGATGCGCAGGTTGGTGATCGAGCCAATGATGCCATTCGTATCACGGGTTCGGATGTTCGGGCGAAGGTGATCGGCGAGGGTGCCAATCTTGGTGTCACGCAACGCGGACGCATTGAATATGCGCTCAACGGCGGTCGCGGCAATACCGATGCCATCGACAACTCGGCAGGCGTCAACTGCTCCGACGTTGAGGTCAATATCAAGATTGCGCTGGCTGCTGCCATGCGTTCGGGCAAGCTTAAGCGTCTGGCACGCAACAAGCTGCTGGTGAGCATGACCGATGATGTGTCTGAACTGGTGCTGCGCAACAACTATCTGCAGCCACTCGCGCTTTCGCTGAGTGAACGTCAGGGCCTCACAGAGCTTCCTTATCAGGCTCGCTTCATGGCCGAGCTTGAAGCGCGCAAACTGCTGGATCGCAAGGTCGAGTATCTGCCTTCGGATGCAGTGCTGAATGACCGCCAGAAGTCAGGACAGCCGCTGACGCGTCCGGAACTTGCAGTTCTGCTTGCTTATGCCAAGCTGTCACTGTCGGATGATCTGGTCGCAAGCAAACTGCCTGATGAGCCGTACTTCGAAGAGTTGCTGTTTAGCTATTTCCCGAAGCGTATGGTGAAAACCTATGCCGAGGAAATTTCCAATCACCGTCTGAAGCGCGAAATCGTCGCTACTTTGCTGGCGAATGATGTCATTAATCGTGGCGGCATCACATTCATCAGCCGTCTGGCCGATACGACGGGCAAGTCGCCTGCCGATATTGTCCGCGCTTATGTGGCGGTGCGCGATGGCTTTGAGATCAATGCGATCTATGACGCGATCGATGCGCTCGATAACAAGGTGACGGGTGATGTGCAGAACCAGTTCTATCACCTGGTTGGCGAGATGTTGCTTGCAACGACCGCCTGGGTTCTGCGCAACGACACCACGCGTGCAAACCTGACAGAGCTGGTGAACACCATCACCACAGCACGTGCGGCGCTTGAGCCACGCTTTGATGGTCTGATGCCGGATTACCTGATCGATGCGGTGCAGGCAGACAAGGCAGCCTTTGTTGAAAAGGGTGCGCCTGAAAAGCTTGCTCAGCGTCTGGCCAATCTGCAACTTGCAGGCATCATGCCGGACATCGCGTTGATCGCACATCTGGCTTCTGCCGATCTGGTTGCAACCGCCAAGACCTATTTCGGCGTATCGGAAGCCTTCCGCATTGGCCGTATCGAAGAAGCCGCGCGGACAATTCCGGTTACGGATTATTATGACGGTCTGGCACTGTCGCGTGCAAGCGATACGATCACCCAGGCAGCGCGTGGCATTACGATTGCTGCACTGAAAAAGCACGGCAAGGAAAAAGATCCGGCGGCAGTATGGTTTGCGGAAGATGCAGCACGCATCGACCAGATCAGAAGCCGCATGGTTGCGCTGACAGAAGGCGGTGATCTGACCGTGTCACGTCTGGCTGTTGCTGCGGGGCTTATGTCGGATCTGACGCAATAATTGTGAAACTACGAATAGAATTAAAAAGGGCGGCTTCGGTCGCCTTTTTTGCTTTGTTGTGGTGAGTCTATTAGCAGTGTACCTTCGCAATGCTTTACGGGGGGCAGGCGTAACATATGACGGAACAGGCAATGGTAGCAGACGGCTATTCTTCACGCCGCGGTGTGTGGGGCTGGATATTTTTCGACTGGGCGGCTCAGCCATTTTTCACAGTCGTTACCACTTTCATTTTTGGGCCTTATTTCATCTCGCGAATGGCCGAAAGTCCGGAGGCTGGTCAGATTGCATGGGGCTATGGTTTTGCGGCAGCGGGGCTTGCCGTTGCAATCCTGTCTCCCTTTCTTGGCGCTGTTTCCGACAGGACCGGTGCACGCAAGCCGTGGATCGCCTTCTTTGCCATCATTCAGATTGTTTGTCTGTCGCTGCTCTGGTTTGCAGTGCCAGGCGCCAATATCTACTGGGTTTTGCTGGCCTTTGCGCTGGCCATGATTGCGGCCGAGTTTTCCATTGTTTTCAATGATTCGATGATGCCTCGACTGGTTCCACGCAACGATATTGGCCGGGTGTCCAATATTGCCTGGGGGCTGGGCTATATGGGCGGCATGATTGTTTTGATTTTCATTGTGTTTTGCCTTGCAGCATCGCCTGAGACCGGAAAAACGATCATCGGTATTGATCCTCTGTTCGGGCTTGATCCGGCTAAAGGGGAGGATGGGCGAATCGCCGGGCCGATTGCGGCGCTTTGGTATCTGGTTTTCATTCTCCCGATGTTCTTCTTCACACCGGACGTTGCCAAAGGAGAGCCGCTCGGGCGTGCTTTGCGTTCAGGCCTGTCCGAGCTTAAAGCGACGTTGAGGGAGGTTCGTAAGCGTCCGGGAATTGTCCGCTTCCTGATTGCACGGATGATTTACCAGGATGGCGTCAATGCTTTGCTCGCACTGGGCGCCGGTTATGCGGCCGTATTGTTTGGCTGGTCGATCACTGAAATCGGTTTGTTCGGCATGATTCTCAATGTGATGGCAATTTTCAGCTGTCTGCTGGCCAGTAAATTTGATACGCGATTCGGCTCAAAGGTCGTGGTGCTGGGATCTATTGTGCTGTTGCTGATTGCTTCGCTTGGAATCGTATCGACAGATCATCAATCCACTTTGTTTGGCTTCCTGATGTTTGCACCAACGGATGCAAAAGGGTTATTCGCCACGCCTGCCGAACACGCTTATCTGATTTACGGGCTGATGATCGGAGCAGCCTTTGGCCCCGTTCAGGCGTCTTCGCGATCATGGTTCGCGCGTAGCATTAAGCCGGAGGAATCAGGCCGTTATTTTGGCATTTATGCTTTGGCTGGTCGGGCAACAAGCTTTATCGGTCCGTTTCTGGTTGCGACTGTTACGGCACTCAGCGGGTCGGCAGCGCTTGGCATGTCGGTGCTTGTTGTTTTGTTTGCCGCGGGTCTTTTGCTTGCGAAGGCAACGCCTTATCCGGCGGAAGCTATATAGGTGACTGGCGCAGTGCTCTTGCTGCGCCAGTCTTTTTTCTACATCATGCCTGCTGCTTTGGCGCAGGCAATCGCAATCAAGCCGCCAACAATTGGCGCTACCACCGGCACCCAGGCATAAGCCCAGTCTGAACCGCCTTTGCCGGGAATAGGCAGCAATGCATGGGCGATACGTGGTCCGAGATCGCGTGCCGGATTGATTGCATAGCCGGTAGGTCCACCCAGTGAAACACCAAGCGCCCAGACAAGCAGCCCGACCATCAGAGGTCCAAGAACGCCCGTTGCACCAACGGCCTTTGCGCCAATTGCAATGACCACAAAGACCAGAACAAATGTGCCAATCACTTCTGTTATGAAGTTGGCCGGAATGTTGCGGATCGCCGGGCCTGTGCAGAAAACACCGAGCTTTAATCCCTGATCGGTTGTTGGGCGCCAGTGAGCCAGATAGGCAAGATAAACGAGAACGGCACCGGTAAAGGCGCCGAGCATTTGCGCTGCAATGTATGGGGCAACATCGGCAGCCGGAAATGTGCCTGCTGCGTAAAAAGCAAGGGTCACAGCCGGATTGAGATGGCCTGCACTGCCTGCTGCAACCGCAACCATCACACCACACAAGACGGCAAAGCCCCAGCCTGCGGTGATGACGATCCAACCGGAATTCTGACCTTTGGAATTGGCCAGAAGCACGTTGGCTACCACACCATCACCCAACAGAACGAGCATCATCGTGCCAAGAAATTCCCCGATAAAACCGCTAGTCATTATCTGCTCCGAGAAAATAATTTAGGTTAAAAGAAACCATCCGATGCGCAGATGCGCTCATCGGCCGTTTGTATTGATTGTGTATTTTCAAGTTCTGGACTGTTTATTCAGGCCGAAACAGCGCCTTAATCAATCCAGTTAAGGGACCGTTGGACAGCCTTTTCCCACGAATTGAACAGGCGGGTTCTTTCCTTCGTTGTCATCTTCGGATGCCAGCGCTGGCCGACCTGCCAGTTCTCGATAATGTCATTCGTTGATTTCCAGTATCCCACAGCAAGACCGGCTGCATAGGCCGCACCAAGCGCTGTGGTTTCGATGATCTTCGGACGCACAACCGGCACATCAAGAATGTCAGACTGGAATTGCATCAGCAGTTCATTGACGGTCATACCGCCATCTGCACGCAGTTCTGTAATTTCTACGCCTGAATCCTTGACCATGGCTTCAAGCACTTCGCGCACCTGATAGGCACTTGCTTCGAGTGCCGCACGCGCGATGTGGCCTTTGTTTGCGAAGCGGGTTAGCCCGGCGATAATACCACGCGCGGAATCTTCCCAATGCGGGGCGTAAAGACCTGAGAAGGCGGGGACGAAATAGACGTCTCCATTATCTTCGACCGTGCGTGCCAGTGTTTCGATATCACCGCTGTTTTTGATGATGCCAAGATTGTCGCGCAGCCATTGCACCAGTGCGCCGGTGATCGCGATGGAGCCTTCCAGTGCATAGACGGGCTTTTTATCACCAAGCTGATAAGCAACGGTTGTCAGCAGGCCATAGGTGGATGGAACCAGCTTTTCGCCGGTATTCATGAGCATGAAGCAGCCGGTGCCATAGGTGTTCTTGGCTTCACCCGGTTCAAGGCAAGCCTGACCGAAAAGAGCTGCCTGCTGATCCCCCAGAATGCCTGCAAGCTTGGCGCCACCAAGCGCGGGCAGGGTAATCTCGCCATAGACTTCACTGGAAGAGCGAACCTCTGGCAGGCAAGCCGCAGGAATATCGAAAAGGCTCAGAATCTCCTCGTCCCATTTCAGCGTTGCAAGGTCCATGAGCTGGGTGCGCGAAGCATTGGTCACATCGGTGATGTGAATTCCACCCTCTATGCCGCCAGTGAGGTTCCAGACAAGCCAGCTGTCCATCGTGCCGAACAGGGCGTCACCCGTTTCGGCTTTTTCGCGTGCACCGGGTACATTATCGAGGATCCAGCGTAGTTTGAGACCAGAGAAATAGGTTGAGATCGGCAGCCCGGTTTTATCGCGCAGGCGGTCCGCACCACCGTCCTTTACAAACTGATCGACCAGTTGGTCGGTGCGTGTGTCCATCCAGACAATGGCGTTGTAAAGCGGTGCGCCGGTCTTCCTGTCCCACAGCAGCGTTGTTTCGCGCTGGTTGGTAATGCCAACAGACGCAATATCGGAAGCCTTGAGCTTGGCCTTTTTCAGTGTTTCAGCGATGACATGCTGCGTGTTGCGCCAGATTTCATTGGCATTGTGCTCAACCCAGCCGGCCTTTGGATAAATTTGTTCGTGTTCGCGTTGATCCATGGCGATAATGTCGCCGTGGCGGTCAAAAATAATGAAGCGTGAACTGGTGGTTCCCTGATCGATGGAACCGATGAACTGAGTCATTGCTTATGCTCCTCCCATGTGGGCGTCATGTTGTGAGACGAAAATCGCATGCCTCACCGCATGACAAATCAACTTAATACAGTCACGCGTTTCAGGCATTCCCAATAATTCTGAAACAAGCGTGACTTTCACAAAATTTCGACATCAACAAAAAACGAATTAATATGAAAGGCAAACGAAAGCAATTGAAATTATTGCCAGTAAAAAAGCCGAGGAAGTGGTCTTCCTCGGCTTTGTGCATCGATATGTGACTATTCCAGCATGGCGGACCCGAAATTCCTATCACTCTAGTGCCACTATCTGAGCGAATTTCGGGGCCAAAGCCATACTAGTAAATTGTTGAATCTAGTGTGGTTTACGGATTTGTAGTTCCTCCACGTGAATGCAACAAAAATGACAGGAACTTCAAATCCACCACACTAGTGGCGGAAGTGGCGCATCCCCGTCATGACCATGGCAATGCCATGTTCGTCAGCCGCAGCGATGACTTCATCGTCACGCATTGAGCCGCCCGGCTGGATAACCGCCGTTGCACCTGCCTGAACAGCCGAAAGCAGGCCATCAGCAAATGGGAAGAACGCATCGGATGCAACAACACAGCCCTTGGTCAGCGGCTCGGCAAGACCGGCTGCTTCAGCTGCGTCTTCTGCCTTGCGGGCAGCGATGCGGGCCGAATCAACACGACTCATCTGACCTGCGCCGATGCCAACCGTTGCGCCGTCCTTGACGTAAACAATCGCATTCGACTTCACGTGTTTGCCGACGCGGAAAGCGAACTTCATATCGTTGAGCTCGGCTTCCGTTGGCGAACGTTTGGTGACCACTTTCAGATCAAGATCATCAACAACGCCGTTGTCGCGTGACTGAACCAGAAGGCCGCCTGCAACGGTTTTTGCTGCAATGCCTTTGGCACGTGGATCAGGCAGGCCGCCCGTTACCAAGAGACGCAGGTTCTTCTTGGCCGCAACGATGGCCTGTGCACCTTCGGTGGCGTCCGGTGCGATGATGACTTCGGTAAAGATTTTGACGATTTCCTCAGCGGCGGCTTCATCAAGTGTCTTGTTGAGCGCAACAATGCCACCAAAAGCCGAAACCGGATCGCAGGCGAGGGCCTTGAGATAGGCTTCCTTGATGGTGGCAGCTTCTGCAACGCCGCAAGGATTGGCGTGCTTGATGATGGCAACGGCTGCGGTGCGCGCCGGGTCAAACTCGGCTACGAGTTCGAAAGCTGCATCGGTGTCGTTGATGTTGTTATAGGAAAGTTGCTTGCCCTGAAGCTGCGTTGCTGTGGCAACGCCCGGACGCTGTTCGCCGGTCAGGTAGAAGCCAGCCGTCTGATGCGGGTTTTCACCATAACGCATGACAGAATGCAGCTTGCCTGCGATCGAACGATAGGTCGGTGTTTCCTCATTGATTGCTTCGGCAAACCAGTTGGAAATGGCTGCATCATAAGCGGCCGTGCGCGAGAACGCCTTGGCTGCAAGCTTTTTGCGGAAGGAAATCGGCAGCGAGCCTTTGTTCTTTTCGAGCTCAGAGACAACCTCTTCATAGTCAGCGGGATCGACAACGGTTGCGACATAAGCATGGTTCTTTGCCGAAGCGCGGATCATGGCCGGGCCGCCAATGTCGATATTTTCAACCGTGGTGTCATAATCGCCACCCTTGAAGCGAACTTCTTCAAACGGGTAGAGATTGATGACAGCCAGATCAATGCCGCCAATGCCATGGGCTTCCATGGCTGCAACATGTTCAGGATCGTTGCGTACAGCAAGCAGCCCGCCGTGGACCGATGGATGCAACGTCTTCACGCGCCCATCCATGATTTCCGGGAAGCCGGTGACTTCCGAAACGTCTTTTACAGGAATGCCTTCTGCGGCAATCGACTTTGCGGTGCCGCCGGTCGAAAGGATTTCAACACCATGGGCATGAAGTGCCTTGGCAAAATCGATGAGGCCGGTCTTGTCGGAAACGGAAAGAAGGGCGCGGCGCACCCGATGAAGATCGGGAGCGGGAATATGCTTGGAGCTGACAGCCATAGGAAATGGTCTCTTCGTTGCTGAAGCGTTTTGCGTTCAGGAAGGGTGGGACGGTTTGCGGGTTAGCACAGACGAGACGCGAATCATACCTTAAAAGCGTCCTGGTCAAGCTTTTGAGGTTAAGCGTAGCTTCCAATGGCAACGCGGCTGAATTGCCAGTTTACTTCCGGCAGATCAGAAGCCGGAAAAGACAGCACGATCTGCTTTGATGTCACAGGACCACGGAACCCGGCAAAGAAGATGCTGTCTTCAAGCTGCGGGGCCACTTCGAAACAGGAGAACGCCCATGTATCGTCATGAGGAGCGCTCAAATTGATCAGGCCATTTTCATCAAGCGAGATGTCCACCGATGGGTGGATGTGAAAACGCACGGCAATATTATCACGCCCGTTGGCTTTCAACGCCTTGGCATCGCCGCGATAAAAGCGGTCCGCACCTTGTATGACACTGCCCTGATGCGACAGCACGACGCGACGCTCATGAAAGATGCCAAAAAGGCGGACATAACCATCATGATTTGCAACAAAACCTTGCCGTCCTGTGTCTTCGATCCGGTCGCGCTGCACGCGTGTGGGACCGGCGATGATCGGCGTGCCAATCATGTTGGAAAGGCCTGCATTGCGGCTGAAACGGCACGACGATGTATCGTTGATGGTTGCGGTTGAATGCGCAGCCGTTGAGCGTCCCAATGGACGAAATTCCGGCGGGCCGTAGCGGTCAACACCGGAATTGACGATATAGCGCTGGCGGCCTGAGGACATTTCAAAGGCAAGACAACCCGCATGGGCATCGCGCGACGCCGTTACAGGCGGAGGAAGGCCCGTATCGGCGATGATGGTTGTCGCCCCCATCGACAGGCGTTCATAGCCGGAATAGGGGGCGTGGGTTAGTGGCGCGCCTGCGGTTTCGTCGTGACGCAGCACCGAAATAATCCGCTCGGAAAGAGTTGGACCAACACCGTTGAACAGCGCGAGACTGCCATCCTGATGCCGGAAAAAACGCAGCGCAGGCAGCATGCGCTCGACAGCTTCGATCAATGCCTTTGGCGGTGATTCGGTGCCATTGGCATAGGTCTGGCGCAGTGGCAGAAGATCGGCCAGCAGTTCAAGGATCGTAACCGGATTGCGCGAAATATGCCCACCATCGGGCAGGATCTGGCGCTTCAGCTCATATTCGAGATTGCGTCGTGCTGCACGCGCGGTCGGCGGCGAAACCGGCAAAGCGAGTGCCGCAAAAGCCAGCGCAATACGCGCACGCAGGCGTTCTTCGCCGTCATCCATAGCGGAAGCGACAGTGCGCAGGTAGCGCACCTGCATGGCAAGCGAGCGCATGAATTTGCGATAGGCAGGCAATTCTGCGCCAGAAAGAATGAGGTTGGAATGTTGCAACCATGCGATGATGCGCTGTGCTGTAACTTCCGGTGACCAGGCAAGACCACCGATGCGCTTGCCATAAAGGCGCATCCAATCGTCAACGAGTGCGCGCGCATTGGCGGTCGCAAGCTCGCTGTTGGCGCTTTTCAGATGGCGCAGCCAGCCAAAGCCCTGAAGGGCCGCTTCCCATTCCGGCGTCGGTGGCTCAACGGCAAAAGGCGACATGCCACCGGTTTCGACGAGGCGACCAGCCAGCGCAAAACGACCGTGGTAGAATTCTTGCGCCAGTTGCGGGTCAGCGACGCGGAGATCCGGTGGCGCAATGAGGATGCGGTCCGGCGTGAAGCCGCTGAACCGCCAGCGAAAAAGCGGACCCATGCGCAGACGGCGGCTGAACTTGCGCCAAGCCTGTGCAACGGCCAGTCCCCAAAGATGCGGGGTTTCGCTCAACGCGACTGCCACCCTCTCGTTCTCCGTATTATAATTCATTCGCATCGGACCCGATAAGGCAGGTCCATCCTTTCATGGCATGATGAATCGAAATGCCGGTTTCTCGATTTCGGAATCATGCATTCTTAGAATCGTCGATAATGGTGAATCGAGTGTTAACCATAACGGGTGCGGTGCGCCCGTTATGGAAAATTCACCGATTTTAATCAGCCGTAGCTAACGGATCAGGCCTTGCGTCTGAAGCGGGCAGCGAAAAAGCCATCCATGCCCGCCATATTTGAATTGCCATCAAACGTGTCAGCAGCCAAATCGGCAGGGGTCGAACGCAGGAAGCCTTCACCCGTGATCAGACCTTCAAGACCCGGACAATCGTCCAGCGTGATCGGATAAGCTTCAAGTGCTGGATTTTCGAGCGCCTTGCGGGCCAGCTCTTCGCCTTCTATTGGATGCAGCGAGCAATTGGAGAAGACAATGGTGCCGCCGGGTTTCACCAAATTTATTGCATGGGCGAGCAGCTTTGCCTGAAGCGTGGCAAGCTTTGCAATATCCTGCGGTGTTTTGGTCCATGGCACGTCCGGGTGGCGGCGCACCGTGCCGGTGGATGAGCAGGGTGCATCAAGAAGAACTGCGTCAAACAATTCGTCGGGCGTGTAATCCATCAGGTTGGTGGCGACAGTGCGTGCCTTGTAGCCAAGACGCTCCAGATTGCCTTGAAGACGCTTGAGCCGGTTTTCCGACATATCAAGCGCTGTCACATCCGCCCCCTGCAACACAAGCTGCGCGGTCTTGCCGCCGGGCGCTGCGCAAAGATCGGCAACGCGTTTGCCCTTGATGTCGCCCATCAGCCGTGCTGGCAAGCTTGCCGCCGCATCCTGTACCCACCAGTCGCCCTCTGCAAAGCCGGGCAGTTCGGTGAGATTGCCCTCAACAGTCTCAAGGCGTACCGAGCCGTTCGGCAGGGCTGTGCCGCCGAGCTTTTCCGCCCATTCCTTCGGATCGCCTTTTACGGTGAAATCGATCGGTGGTTCATAAGCGTGCATGGCGAGAATGGCTGCTGCCTTTTCCGCGCCATAAGCGTCTTTAATACTGTTTGCAAACCATTCCGGCACATTGGTTTCCGGCTGCAATGTATGGGCGAGAGCGCGTTCCTTGTTGCGCGACAGACGGCGCAGAAGTGCGTTCACAAGACCTGCATATTTGCGATTGCGCGGATCGGCATTGGCCGCTTCAACGGCCAGATCAACGGCCGAATGATCCGGAAGGTTGAGGTAGAAAATCTGTGCGACGGCCACATGCAGAAGGTGTTTGAGCGCATGCGCATTTTCCGGCAAAGGCCGGTCGAGGCGCTTGTTGATGGCACGTTCAATGCTGCCGCGATTGCGCAGCGCGGAGCCCAGAATAGCGCGAACCAGTGCGCGGTCGCGTGGTTCAAGCGCCAGATATTGCGGATGACCGTGGCTGTTGTCGGTCAGACCGTCGAGCGATGTGTTTTTTTCAATCACCGCACCAAGCAGGCGAGCCGCAGTCAGACGTGCAGCAAGACCGGGGCGCAACTGTTCAGCGCGGTCTGCGGCATGCTTATGGGATTGCGGCTTTTTATTTCCACGCTTTGGCGCAGCTTTTTTATCGTTCACGCTGTTCTACTTTATCTGACGCGCAACTGGTTTTTGGGTTGCGCTTTTATGACCAAGGACCCCGATAGCCGGAGCCGCCACTGTTGTTTCCGCCTGCATTACCCCATGGACCACTGTTTTGGGAAGGGGGGGAGCTGCGCTGCGCCATTGCCGTCGAGCGAATCCCCATTTCAGCCGCCATCTGTTCCAGCGCCTGAATACGATTATCCGTGTCTGGATGTGTCGAAAAAAGGTTGTCAGCACCGCGTCCGCTCAGCGGATTGATAATGAACATATGGGCGGTTGCCGGGTTATGTTCGGCTTCTTCATTAACAACTGACTTAGCGCCACGGGCGATCTTGCCAAGGGCGGATGAGAGCCAGAGCGGGTTGCCGCAGATTTCGGCGCCTCTGCGGTCGGCGGCATATTCGCGGGTACGGCTTACCGCCATCTGCACGATCATCGCCGCAAAAGGAGCCACGATCATTGCAAGGATCGTACCGACTACGCCAATGATGCCATTGCCGTTTTCGCGATTGCCGCCGAGGAAGAATGCAAAATTGCCGAGCATGGAGATTGCACCCGCGAGCGTGGCGACGATTGTCATGGTCAGCGTATCGCGGTTCTGAACATGCGCCAGCTCATGCGCCATCACGCCCGCAACTTCTTCCGGTGTCAGGCGATTGAGAAGGCCGGTTGTGGCTGCAACAGCTGCATTTTCGGGATTTCGGCCCGTCGCAAAGGCATTGGGCTGGTCTTCATGGATGATATACACCTTTGGCATTGGCAGGCCCGCATTGGCTGCAAGGCCGCTGACCATGCGGTAATAGTCGGGGGCTGAGCGCGCATCGACTTCCTGCGCATTATACATACGCAGGACCATCTTGTCGGAATTCCAGTAGCCAAACAGGTTCATGGCAACAGCAATCACCAGTGCGATCATCATGCCGCCGCCGCCGCCCAGCAAATAGCCGATGCTCATGAACATGACTGTCATGAGAGCAATCAGCATGGCAGTTTTCGTCATATTCATGCGTGTAGGTCTCCGGTTCAGTAACAGTTTACACAATCGGGGTTTTGCTTCCCCGTCAGGTTTAACTATATGATGGGTATCAAACGCCCGATCTTCAATAATGGGCTCTAATAACGGATTTCAAACGGATGACCGATACATTCAACGAACCCGCCAGCAACGATAATGCCGAACCGCGCAAGTTTGACGATTTGCCGCCAGCAGCCCAGCGTGCGCTGAAAGAAGCCGAAGAACGCCGGGCCGCTGAAAAAGCCGAAAAGCTGCCACGAGAAATTGGCGGTCGCGGCGGCAAGGATCCCGCCCGCTTTGGCGACTGGGAAATCAAAGGCCGGACCATAGATTTCTAATCTGGGATGTTTCCATGCTTCCATCAAACGTGGAAGAACACGACTTATCTCCCTCTCTCTATATATGTGCGAAGGGATGGGCTGCATTAAGTGCTGTTTTGATTTGGTATAGAGTTGGGATGTTTTAAATTGTTTGTGTTTGGTAAAAATGGGTTGTTTTGCCTGTGGAAAGAAAAGTTATCCTTTTTGCGGATTATGCGTTGACAGTTTTGTTGAGTGGGGTCTATATGGCGCCACAACGAGGGCGGCGACGCTGCTAGCGGCAGACTGGTTCGTCCCTTGAGTTGGCAGATTGAGTTTGACAGCGATGTTTGATTTGGTTATG
>NZ_JAPHAV010000006.1 GCF_026241335.1 Ochrobactrum chromiisoli
CCTTTTCTTCTGGCGCAGCGTCGATCTGGTCATACGCTTTGAAATCGCCGAAGTACTTGGTGATTGCTGCGGTCAGCGACGTTTTACCATGGTCAACGTGACCAATCGTGCCGATGTTTACGTGTGGTTTGTTACGTTCAAACTTGCTTTTTGCCATCGCCGTTGTTCTCTTTGTTCTAGAACCGCTCGAGCGCCAGCACAAAAATCAATCTGATTTTCAGGCCGACATTTATGCCAAAACGGAACGGCGAACCGCCCGTCGATGATTCCTTACACGCCTATCCGCTCTTGAAAAACTGGAGCGGGTAACGGGAATCGAACCCGTGTATTCAGCTTGGAAGGCTGCTGCTCTACCATTGAGCTATACCCGCATACTCTAAACTCTGATCCGAAAGTGGTGGAGGAAGTTGGATTTGAACCAACGTAGGCTTAGCCAACGGATTTACAGTCCGTCCCCTTTAACCGCTCGGGCATTCCTCCTAATATCACTATCAGCAGAGTCGAGTAACTAGGCATTTTCTGCAGAATGTCTGGTGTGCTGTGGAAGCGTTCCGTCGTTCTGCGAGGGCGCTTATGCCGATATGAACCGCTCCTGTCAACAGGATAAAATTGAAAAGAATGCATATCCTTCCAATAGTTGCAGGTGCCAGTGGCTGAGTGTACGGCAGAATTCCCGGAAATGCGCGCTTATCGGCACTTGGACAAGAAAAAATCTGACTTCATTTAGTTCTGATCAAGCTATCTTCGCCGCTGTGGACAGGATATAAGCAGCCCATGAACGATCAAAATTCTTCCCGTACCCCAAAAGATTCTCATTATGCGCGCCTGCGTCGCGAGCATCGCGACCAAAAAGCGGCTCATGAAGGCAAGGCGCCGCACAAGCCGCAGCGTGCGCCGATTCCTGCAGGTCGCGTTGCAGAAGGAACAGTCCGTCTTTACGGTCTGCACACCGTACGCGCAGCAGTAGAGAATCCCGCGCGCAAGATTTTGCGCATGCGCGCCACACGCAATGGCTTCGCTCGCCTTGAAATAGGTGAAGCGGAGGGCCTGCCCTTCCCTGTTGAAATCGTCGAGCCAAAAGACATCGACAAAGAGACCGGGTCAGATGCTGTGCATCAGGGCGTTATGATCGAAGCGGAACCGCTTCGGCACAAAAAGCTTTCAGAACTGAAAGAAAGCCCGCTTTTGCTGGTGCTTGATCAAGTGACTGACCCTCACAATGTCGGCGCAATCATTCGCTCGGCAGTTGCTTTTGGTGCAGGTGCGCTCATCACCACAAGCCGGCACAGTCCGCAGGAAAGTGGCGTTCTGGCCAAAGCGGCTTCCGGTGCGCTTGAATTGATTCCCCATATCGAAGTGCGCAATCTCGCAGATGCAATCGAAGAGCTGCATTCGCTCGGTTTCATGACCATCGGCCTTGATTCGGAAGGCCCACAGGAGATGGAATCAACACTGACCGGGGATCGCATCGCTCTCGTGCTGGGTGCTGAAGGCAAAGGCCTGCGCCAGAAGACGCGCGAAACAGTCAATGCGTTAGCGCGACTGGACATGCCCGGTGAAATCAAGTCGCTCAACGTTTCTAACGCAGCCGCTATTTCGCTTTATGCAGCGGAGCGTTACCTGCGCACGCACAAAAGCTCTTAAAGCAAACCCTATAATTGTCTGATATTCCGAATCTTGAGCGTTTTATACGCTCCAGATTCGGATCAGCCCTTTGCCCTTAAGCTGTCGCAATATAGCTGCGAATCTCTTCCGCTTCGCGTTCCACATCCTCAATGCGCCGCTTCACAACGTCACCGATTGAGATGATTCCCGCAAGTTTGCCATCTTCTTCCACCGGCATATGGCGAAAGCGGTTATGCGTCATGATCTCCATCACCTGATTGATCGTGTGATGTTCCCGGCATACCTGTACTTTCGACGTCATGAATTCAGAAACAGGTCGCGCTCCAACCTGCTCCTGCTGTGAAGCAATTGCGCGAACCACATCTCGTTCCGAAAGAATGCCTTTGATGTGTCCGGCTTCATCGCAGGCAACAATTGCACCGATTTTATGTTGGGCCAGAATAGCAATGGCGTGCGAAAGCGTGTCGTCCGGTCTGATGACGACAACATCCCTGCCTTTGTTTTCGAGAATCGATCTAACAGTCATGCCAAAATCCCTCCCAAGGTTCAGCAATCAATCACGAGAACACGTCTCATGATTGTAACGCAGCTCCTCCAGTTGCGTTCCAGCAATGGTGCGCTTTGATTGACTGCTTTGCAAGCGAACTAAATGGGGAGGAATCAGCTCAGCGCCTTAAAACGGCATCATAGTTTCGCGGCTTATCAAGCAGCGCGATTCCAAAAAAGCCGGCGATGAAGCCACCAATATGTGCTTCCCACGCAATCCCCGACAAACCGGCTCCACCTGTCGAATAAAGACCTGTGGCAAGATTGATAAGAAACCAGAAACCCACGAAAACCAGCACCGGCTTTAAGGTCAACGTCAAACCCACTGGCAAAACGGGTCCGGCAAACTCCGAACGGCGCCCATGCCCGACCCTGCGGAAACCATAACGCGCTGCAGCGCCCATCATACCGGAAATCGCACCCGAAGCGCCGACAAGCGGCGTAACGCTTTCGGGATAGATCGCATAATGCGTCAATCCGGCGACGACCGATGTGAGAACCCAGAAAGCAAGCATACGTCCGGTGCCGATACGACCAGCAAGCGGTGATCCGAAAGCCGCAAGCCAGATCATATTCACCGCAATATGGGCAAATCCGCCATGCATGAACGAATAACTGATAAGCGTGAATAGCGCCGCAGGATCGGTGAAGCCACCCGCCAGAGAAAACCGTGCCGGAATCAAAGCAAACTGCAACATGAATGCGTAGTTGCGCTGCTCGCTTATAAGATAATTCTGATAGATATAGACAGCGGCACACATACCCATCAGCGCGAGAATCACGCCCGGTATGTTGAATATCGGCTCACCACCGCCCGATCGTCTCGAATCATTCGTATGTTCGCGCATTTCAGGCTGAGGAATACTCATTAACCGCCGCTTTCCAGCTCGCTGCCTATTTTCAAAACAAGCATTCTAGATAAGTGACAATTGGTTAAAAATAAAGGCCGCCGGAGGGTCCCGTACGGCCTTGTCGCAAATGTCTGACATTTACGAGACAAAATCTGGAGATCAGGAAAAAGCCAACCAAGACAATGACTTCTTCTGACAACTCATAGAACCGCTACAAGCGAGTTTTTGCAACAATTACTTCTTGTTAACCTTAACGAGCAAGCACAGTGGATGAACAAAGCGTTAAGCTGGCATCCTTGCTGTTAATACTATTTTAATGCGCGGACCGACGGGCACTGTCCAAAACCAGTTAAACGGCCAGAGAGTAAGCAGCAGCGCATAATGAAAAACCGCAGCACGATGGCAATTTTCAGTGAATGGCAGCGACTGGCCTTACGTCAGAGCGGCAGCCTTCATGCGCCACTGCGCGAATCAATTGAGCCACGCAAGCTGGGACGTCATCTGTCAGACCTGTTTTTTCTTGAAGAAGACCAAACCGGCGAGTTGATATTCCGTCTTGCCGGTACCCGCCTCTGCGCTCTGTTTGGGCGCGAGCTCAAAGCGACACGCTTTCTTACGCTTTGGCCAGAACGAAATCGCCCTGCCCTCAATGAACTTGCGCGAAACGTCAATGCACTGTTGATTCCCGCTTTAAGCCAGAACGACGGTATCAGTCTCTCAGGACGCAGCCTGTCTTTTGAGATGCTGCTCGCTCCCCTCTCGCCAAGTGAGGGCGGAAAATGCAATCTGCTGGGTAGTATTGCCATTCTTGATGATGTCACCTGGGCAGGTGCTGATCCGCTTGTTCTTGGAAATCTCAACAGCGTGGAGCCGCTGGCACCTGATCTCATCGTGAAGCCGGAAATTCGTAAACCCTCCGTCATGACAATGAATGGTGCAGACGGCAGCCGCGGATGGGCACCCCTGCCACAACCGCGCGATATCCCTCGATTGCGGGTTATCCCCGGCGGCAAAGTCTAAAAGGTAAACGCGCACTAAGGTTACGGATTGGCAAACCCTATTTTTGGCCAGTTCAGGCATCAAAACGCCATAAATCATGCTATTATAGGCTCAAATGAGCTGTTTCTGAACAAAACCTTGCCAAACCCTGCGCAGTTTTATTCAAATTAGATTCGCATTTTCGCCTCTGAATTTTCCCACTCTCAAAGTCTTGCAAGCATTCTTGTTTCCAACAGGGAGACAAAAAGAATGACGAAGCAAACAATCATCGCAGCATTGCTGATCCTTCTGGGAACGGCTTTTGCGCAAGCCGCAAGCCCCGCATCAAAATCACACTGGATGCCGACCGGCGAACGCACATCGCAGCCAATCGGCCATTATGAATTTTGTCAGCGCCACGAATCGGAATGCAAAATCACCAGTTCCAACAGCGCGCCACTCACGCTCAATCAAAAGCTGTGGCAGGAAATCGTCGCTGTGAATGCGAGCGTGAACGAGAAAATCGCGCCGCGCACCGATATGGAAGTCTGGGGCCAGGAGGAATATTGGGAATATCCAACCACGGCTGGCGATTGTGACGACTATATGCTTCTTAAGCGGCGCGAGTTGATGGCTCTTGGCATTCCAGCCAACACATTGCTGATGACCGTTGTGCGTCAGCCCAATGGTGAAGGCCACGCTGTTCTGACGGTTAGAACCGACCGCGGCGATTTCATTCTCGACAATCTTGATCAACGTGTGCTTGCCTGGAACGATACCGACTACACATTCCTCAAGCGCCAGTCGACGGCAAACACCGGCACATGGGTGTCGATCAAGGCTGGCAGTGATCTGCTCGTCAGCGGCATCCGCAACTAAATGACCGAACAAAGCTGTGTGAGAGGGACAGGTGTCATTCCCCGTCCCTCTTTGCATGGGATTGATTCTTTTTTACGCCGGCTCCAGCCCGCGCATGAAAGACTGACCTTTTTCGACATAGTGCTGGGCCGAAGCTTTCAGTTTTTCAACGGCAACGAAATCAAGTTCCCGAATAGCCCGTGCTGGTGAGCCGACAATCAGCGAATTATCGGGAAACTCTTTGCCTTCCGTGACAAGCGTACCAGCGCCAATAAGACAATTATTGCCAATCTTCGCACCGTTGAGGATAATCGCCCCCATGCCAATCAGCGTATTGTCACCGATCGTGCAGCCATGCAGGATAGCACGATGCCCGATCGTGCAACCTTGCCCAATCGTCAGCGGAAAACCAATATCGGTATGCATGATGGTGTGTTCCTGCACATTGGTACCGGCACCCACCGTAATTGTTTCATTATCCCCGCGCAAAACAGCCCCGAACCAGAAACCTGCATTCTCGCCGACCACGACTTTGCCGATCAGCGTTGCATCCGGCGCGATCCAGTTGCTGGCACGGTCTGCAAATTCTGGCTTATGTCCGTTATAAACATAAATTGGCATCGGCTTCCCTCCATCACGAAATCTCCCGGCAGAATGCGCTATTTATCCTGAGAACGGAATGCGTGCGTAGAATAAAAAAAGCCCTCTCTGCCAAGCAGAAAGGGCGTCTCATTCAACGGCTACAAATCTCAGAGATCGACGTCGAGAATAGCCATTGAGAAATTATAGGACAGTTCGCCTTCGTCCTCATCCTTGTAGACAAGCCCCAGGAACTCGTCATCCAGATAGACCTCAGCGGAATCATCCTTACGTGGGCGCGCCTTAACCTGAAGGCCGGGATTATTGAAAGTCCGCTTGAAATAGGCGTCGAGTTTCTTGAGTTCTTCGGGTTTCAACCGGCTTCTCCTGCTACTGATTTAAGGCCGGTTTAATGCACCCGCCATTATCCAATGTAAAGCATTAACGCACGCGTCACGAAACGCATGCACGCATAGTTATGATTATGTAAGCATGATATAGGCCACCTCTGCTAAAAAGCCAGAAGGCGGTATTTTTGATCCATGAAGCGGTCAGATACCTTCGCCAAACATATGTTCTCCGAATGCCGCCTCACCCAGCATCTGGTCCATAACGCGGGATGGCTCGGAGCAACCGCTTTCGCCCACCACTTTTGCCGGAACACCGGCAACCGTCGCATTATGCGGAACAGGCTTCAGCACGACCGAACCCGCCGCAATCTTTGAGCAATGCCCCACTTCGATATTGCCAAGAATTTTTGCCCCGGCACCAATCAGAACACCGTGACGAATCTTTGGGTGTCTGTCTCCACTCGCCTTGCCCGTGCCGCCAAGCGTCACGCCATGCAGGATGGACACGTTATCTTCAATAACGGCTGTTTCACCCACCACAAGCCCGGTCGCATGATCAAGGAACAACCCGCTGCCAAATTGGGCGGCTGGATGAATATCGGTCTGGAAAATCGAAGACGAGCGGCTTTGCAGATAATAAGCAAAGTCCTTGCGGCCTTCTTTATAGAGCCAATGCGCCAAACGGTGTGTCTGAATGGCATGAAACCCTTTGAGATAAAGAATAGGGTCCATGAAGCGGCTGTAAGCCGGATCGCGATCATAAACCGCCTGAATATCGACGCGCACAATGTGCGACCACTGCGGATTGGCCTCCAGCATCGCGTCAAAAGTCTGGCGCAGAATATCAGCGCTCAAATCCGCATGACCAAGGCGTTCGGCGATGCGATGCATGACGGCATCTTCCAGCGTCGGCTGATTGAGAATCGTCGCGTAGAGAAACGTTCCAAGCACCGGGTCGTTCTTTGCCGCTTCCTCCGCTTCAGCGCGAATGGAATGCCAGATCGGATCAACTTGCCCCAGCGAAGGTGACAATTTTGCGTTCGAGCGAACGGACATCATGCATACTCCAATTTTGCTGATCGCAGATAGCAGACCACTGTCTTTGCCCTATGCCTGTCCTGCAATGCGCATTCGGCTGTTAACATATCTCAAAACGCTTCGCCTTGACACCGCGTAAATCTGGTTGATACCGTTGGTCAAAACTCAAAGAGGATGATCCTCCAGAAAGGTCAACACGCCTTTCTTATAGACTTTGTCCCCCACCGCCAACATATGATCACGGTCAGGAATGTCGAGCGCCTGACCGTTTGGCAGCATATCGGCCAATTCCTGAGCACTTCCGGCAATGTCATCTGTCGTGCCGACGGCAACAAGGACCGGCTGCATGATGCGTGCAATTGCCTCGGCAGAAACCAGTTCCTTGGAGGTAATGACACAGGCTGCCAGCGCAATACGATCGCTTTTGGTCTGATCCGCAAATTTGCGGAACATCAGCCCCCGCGGATGCGTGATTGTCGATGGATCGTCTGCAAGCAGCGCTTCGCCAATCGGCTCCCAGTCGCCCGCACCCGTCACCATACCAATGCCAAGTCCGCCAAAAACAACGCTGTGAACCCGTTCGGGATGCTCAATTGCCAGAAATGCGCTGATGCGCGCGCCCATGGAATAACCCATCACATGGGCCTTTTCGATGCCAAGATGATCAAGCAATGCGGCCGCATCGCCTGCCATAACGCTTGGCGTATAGTCCGCAGCATCATGGCTTTTGTCCGAAAAACCATGCCCGCGATTGTCAATGGCAATCACGCGATAGCCAGCTTCTGTCAAAGTGCGAAACCAACCCGGTGACACCCAGTTGACGAGGCTTGAGGACGCAAAACCATGAATAAGCAGGATGGGATCGCCCTCTCCGTCCTGACGATAAGCAAGACGCAAGCCATCATGTTCGAAATATTCAATATCGAGCGCGCTCAATTATGCATTCCCTTTGATTTCTCAGACAGCTTGGTTGCCGGCGGATTTAACCGCGACATTCACCACAAATCACTCTGTGGATCGCCCTGTCACCAAGCTTTATACCGGTTCGTTTAACAGTACCGGCCAGAAGTTCAACCACATATGCGGCCGGACCATGCGAAGAAATAATGTCTTCGGAAAACGGCACTGCGTTTTCATGGATAGCCGACACATGGCCGCTATCGTCCAGGAAAACCATGTCCAGCGGTGACGGCGTATTCTGCATCCACATCATCACATCGCGCATTTCACCAAAAACAAACAGCATTGCACGATCTTTAGGAAAATCGGTACGCCACATCAATCCGCGCATCCGCGCCTCATCGGTATCAGCAATTTCCAGCCTGAATGACGCCTTGCCCTGCGCCGTAATGAAAGTCAGCGGCTCTTTATCCAGTGGCAAAAGCATCGGCTTGGTTTCCTGCGCATGGGCGGAAACCGCAAAGAAGATAAATGCGAAAACAAAAAGTATGCGGCCCATATGTCGATTTATCCTGATTGCTCATATTCATGCCCGCTAACAGGCATCAAAAGGTCGTGCTGACGACCTGACGCTAAGATTGAGCGTCGAACATTATCAACGCGCTGCCAGCGCGACAAGCGCAGTCACGGGCTTGTGAAAGAGCATGAAACGGATGAAATCAGTGCGAAACGGGTATAACCGTACCAATATCCGGATGAATTTCGGCCGCCATCAACCCTTTATCGCCATTGCCGAAACGAATGAGGACGACCTGTCCGGGGCGCAGTTCCATCATACCAAAACGACGGAGCGTCTCCATATGAATGAAAATGTCTTCTGTGCCCTCGCCGCGCGTAAGAAAACCGAAGCCTTTGGTACGGTTGAACCACTTCACAATGACGCGCTCAAGACCGCTTGATGGCGTAACCGTCACATGTGTACGCTGCGGCGGCATCTCCGCAGGATGAATTGCGGTGGTTGTATCCATGGAAAGAACACGGAAACATTGCATCCCCCGATCACCGTTACGAACTTCGCAAACTATGCGCGCCCCTTCCAGCGCAGTTTGGAAACCATCACGGCGAAGCGTGGTCACATGCAAGAGAATATCGGAAACACCGGGCTGGTCGGGCACGATAAAACCGTAACCCTTTGCCACATCAAACCATTTAATGCGGCCCGACACTTCAACAAGATCGCCTAGCTCTTCTGAGGAGGCCTGACTGCGAAACTGGTCATTCGACACAGATTTATCTGCCATGCGCTCGCCCCTCCTCTTTGTGTTCCGTTGCGACTCTCACCTGATTCTTGCCCAAAGAATAACACTTCCTTAACCATAGGCGGCAAGTCTAAACTTTTACAGTTTTGAAGATGACCACAGGCTTTGTATATTCATCGTTAATTCCTAAATTTCCAAAATAGAAACCTTACCTGCCAAAAACATATGGCGGCATGGGCGTTCGACAACTTGTTGACTTGTCATTTTCACGCGCCACCTATCCATAAATTGCTTTATGATTGCTCCAACATGCGAAACAGGAGAAGACTATGCGCTATCTGCACACGATGGTCAGAATTAAAGACATCGATGAATCGCTCGACTTTTATGTGAACAAGTTTGGCCTTGAAGAAACACGCCGCACAGAAAATGAGAAAGGCCGATTCACGCTGATCTTTCTTGCCGCGCCGTCGGATAAAGACAAAGCCCAAGCAGAACGCGCACCGGAGCTTGAACTGACCTATAACTGGGACCCTGAAACCTATACGGGCGGCCGCAATTTCGGCCATCTCGCCTATGAGGTCGATAATATCTACGAAACCTGCCAGACGTTGAAAGATGCAGGTGTCACCATCAACCGTCCGCCACGCGACGGGCACATGGCCTTCATCAAATCACCCGATGGTATTTCTATTGAGTTGATTCAGAAGGGCGAACGCCTTGCCCCGCAGGAGCCATGGGCTTCCGCCGAAAATATCGGCAGCTGGTAAGCAAAAAGCCCGGTCTCGCGACCGGGCTTTTTATGTTTATCCGGTGCCTTGAATGGCCGACAGCAGCCAATTCCCACCATCGACACGCGTGAACGTCCAGACTTCTACGCTTTCAACCGGCTCATCAGGATTGCCTTCAACAACCGCGCCCGTATTGCGATCCAGCATGACGTCGATTGCGGAATAGCGCATAGCAACCGTCGCATAATCGACATTGCCTTCGCGCCATGCTTCGGAAACGTCACCCTGAAGCAGCTTCACATCTTTGACTTCATTACGCATACCGCTTGAGGCGATCTCGCCGAGTTCCTCAGCCAGATAAGACATGGCTTCCGGCGTTGCGAGCTTGCGCAGCGCCGCATAATCCTCGCGACCATAGGCGGTCTGGATTTCGGCCAGCATCTGCTCAAAACGATCAAGCTCTTCCTGACCAATTTCCAAAGGCGACTCCTCAACAGCGTTCGCCGCAGGTGTTTCGGCCTGCTTGACTTGAAAAGGATTGACCGATGGTGTGCGTGCACCAAAGCCTGCCTGCGGCGCAGCACTCTTGGCAGCACCGAACGGCTGCGCGCCTGCATTGCCAGCACCCGCTGCCGCCGTCTGACGACGATTGGCAAACATACGCATCACAAACATGGCAATGAGCGCAATGACGGCAACCTGCAACAACAGGCCAAACATACCGGCAAGACCGCCAAGGCCGTTACCGAGCAACATGCCAATCAGACCACCGACAAGAAGGCCACCGAGCATCGAACGGCCAAAATTGCCGAACATACCGCCTGAACGTGCTGCCGCTGCGTTCTGCGTGCCCGCTGCAGCGCCCGGACGATTGGTCTGTTGTGCACCCGTGTTGGGCGTCATCGAACGCTCAACCGGTGCTGCATTGTTTGGCGCAGTGCGTGTCGGCGCCGGTGCCTGATAGGTGCGCGCACCGCGACTACCAAAACCGCCCCCGCCTGCACGGCGAGCCTCGGCGAAATCGACAGCGGCAAAAGAGGCGATCAGCCCAAGGACCATTGCAGCGGTCAGTTTGGTCAGGCGGTTTCCGGAACCCGGCATAAGTATCTCCCAAGTGAAACATCACAGAATATTTTAGTCCGTGATTATATGGGAATTCATCCCCCGTTTTCACAAGAGCGTGAAGGCAAAAAAGTTGAGAAAATTCAAATAGGCACAGCCGCATCCAGAATCTGTATCTGAGGAGTGACTGAACCATTCCAGTGATTGAGCGACAGATTGCCAACAATATGGACGCTTTGACCGATATTATTGAACAAAAACCGCCCCAGATCGCCTTCGGCAGCGCGGAATGCGATAGCATTGACGCGTTTGCCGTCTGCACCGCGCAAGGCAACGCGCACATGGTCCCGTCCCACACCGCGAACATCGGCAAGAATGTGATGTGGGAGAGCCAGAACCGGCTGCGGATGCGCCGAACCGAATGGTCCCGCCTTTTGTAAAGATTCATAAAGCGAGACGGTCGCGCCTGATGCAGCCACCGCACCATCAATGGAAAGGCTCTGATTTTCCCGCAGACGCGCGACAATATCAGCCGATTCCTCCTCAAAATATGCGCGAAGCGCACCAAGTTTGCTGCGTTCAATGGTGATGCCAGCGGCCATGGCATGTCCACCGCCCTTAACCAGCAATCCCCGCTCCACAGCGCCGCGAACGAGTTTACCAAGATCAAGCCCGGAAATGGAGCGTCCAGACCCGGAACCAACACCATTCACATTAAATGAAATGGCAAATGCCGGGCGACGCGCTTTCTCTTTAAGACGTGACGCGAGAAGCCCGACAATACCCGGATGCCAGCGATCACTCGCCGTCACAATCACCGAGGCGCCAGCACCACCGGAAAGTTCAAGCGCGGCCTCCGCCTCCGCCTCAATCAGCATTTCGGCCTCCATCGCCTGCCGTTCCTGATTGAGCCTGTCGAGCTCAACCGCAATCGGATCGGCTGCAACAGGATCATCCAATGTCAACAGACGCGCGCCCAGTCCCGCATCGCCAATACGGCCACCCGCATTGATACGTGGGCCAATCAGATAGCCTAAATGAAAGACATTGAGCGGTTCGCCAATGCGCGAAACACGGCCAAGTGCTGCAAGCCCGGCATTGCTCTGGCTGCGCGCAACCAATAGACCTTTCACAACAAAAGCACGATTAACGCCCTTTAACGGCACGACGTCACAAACAGTAGCAAGTGCCACAAGATCCAGCAGCGAGAGAAGATCCGGCCCGGCTCCTTTGCCGCGCTCACGCAGGATTTTTGTCACCTGAACAAGTGTCAGAAACACCACACCAGCGGCGCAAAGATGCTCTTGCCGCGAAATATCGTCTTCCCGGTTCGGATTGACAATCGCCACCGCGTCGTCCGGCAAATCGCCACCAACCTGATGGTGATCGAGAACCACAACGTCGGCACCCGCTTCTTTCGCGGCAGTGATGGACGGTGCGCTGTTGGTGCCGCAATCCACCGTCACAATCAGTGATGCGCCTTTGCCAACCAATTCGCGCATGGCATCAGGGTTCGGACCATAGCCTTCAAAAATACGATCTGGAATATAGATCGAATGCGCAATGCCATAATGTTTCAGAAACCGCGCCATCAATGCAGATGAACACGCGCCATCGACATCATAATCGCCAAAAATTGCAACGGTTTCGCGTCGCATAATGGCGTCGGCAATCCGGTTGGCGGCCTTATCCATATCGGTCAGCGTAGCAGGATCCGGCATCAAATTGCGCAAGCTCGGATCGATAAATTCCGGCGCACCTTCCACCGTAACTCCGCGGCCTGCAAGCACCCGTGATACCAGATCGGAGATGCCATGATGCTGCGCTATGGCAAGCGCTATGTTGGCCTCACGCGGACCAAGCCGGTCCATCCATTTCTGGCCAGTGACTGATTTGCGGATACCAAGAAAATAGCGTTCTGTTGTCATGCGTTCTTAAAGACACAAAAGGCGGCATTTTTGCAATGCCGCCTTTGTTCATTCCGCCTTGTGTGATCTTAAAACTTTGAAAGATCCTGATGCCTCGCCTTGATTTCACGAACCGTTTGAGAGCTTGAGCGCATAACGATTGTATGTGTCTGAATATAATCTCGCGCAAATCTAACGCCTGACAGCATATTGCCATCGGTGACGCCAGTTGCAGCAAACAACACGTCACCCTTTGCCATTTCTTCCATCGTATAGATTTTCTTCGGGTCGGAAATGCCCATCTTCGCCGCGCGCGCAATCTTTTCATCGGAGTTGAGCTGAAGACGCCCCTGCATCTGACCACCCATACAGCGCAAAGCGGCCGCAGCCAGCACACCTTCCGGCGCACCGCCAATACCGATGTAAATATCGATCCCGGTTTCATCGGGGTTTGTCGTATGCATCACACCAGCAACGTCACCGTCACCGATCAGACGAATAGAAGCGCCCGTTGCACGCACTTCTTCAATCAATCGAGCATGGCGCGGGCGATCCATGATACAGGCCGTGATTTCGTGCGGCTGCACACCCTTGGCCTTGGCAAGCGCCATGATGTTATCCGTCGGCGTCGCATCAAGATCGACAACGCCCTTTGAATAGCCCGGACCAACAGCAATCTTTTCCATGTAAACATCTGGCGCATAGAGCAGATTGCCCTTTTCAGCGATGGCAATAACTGCCAGCGAATTCGGCAGGTTCTTGGCGCAAATCGTTGTGCCTTCCAGCGGATCAAGCGCGATATCGACATCAGGCCCCTGTTTGGTGCCAACTTCCTCACCGATATAAAGCATGGGCGCTTCATCGCGTTCGCCTTCACCGATCACAACCGTACCAGCAATCGGCAGGCGGTTGAGTTCCTGACGCATGGCATCAACCGCTGCCTGATCGGCAGCCATTTCATCGCCACGTCCACGCAGGCGCGCTGCGGCTACGGCTGCGCGCTCAGCCACGCGGACCAGTTCCAGCGTCAGAATACGATCAAGTCCATGAGCCAATCCATGAGGTTGCTGTTCTGCATTCTTAGCCATGTGAACAAAGTCCCGAATTTGAATTACGTTGCTGCGTTCGTATAACGCCAGTGTCGCTTCCTAGTGTCGCTGCCGATAGCGCCATTATGCCAATCTTTTGTCAAAGTCCCTCGCTCTCCGCAAGTGAAAGCGGCACGAGCAACGGAAAGAACGCTAAAAAGATTTAGCACTCAAGCTCTTAATCGATTTAGAGCTTGAGTCCTATCGGAGCGGGGCAAGGACCAGCAAGAGTATGCGCTTATCGACCTTGAGCGGCTTCAAAGAAAATCTCTGGACTATCCACCTCAATCAGCCTTTTTCTGTCAATTACCCAAAAACGATTGCCAACGTTACGCACGAAACTGCGGTCATGCGAGACAATCAGGCTCGCTGTTTCATCACTTAACAATTCCGCTTCCAGTGCTTCCTGGCCATCAATATCCAGATGATTGGTTGGTTCATCCAGAATATAGAAATTCGGCTTGGTCAGGCGCAAAACCAACATGGCAAGACGCGCCTTCTGCCCTCCTGAAAGCCGCGACAACGGCTTGGCCTGTAATTCCAGCGTCATGCCAGCGCCGGCAAGCAAGGATCGGGCGCGCTGGTCGCCAATATCGAAACGCTTCATGATCGTTTCAAAAGGCGTTGAGTTATCCTTAAGCTCGGATAAAGCCTGATCGCTATAACCCAGCACCAGCGACGGCGTCGCCTTGATGCCTGTAAGCGAGTGTTCCGGCTGAATGATTGCTTCGCGAACCAGTGTCGATAACCGCGTTTTGCCCGTGCCATTGGCACCCAGCAGCACGACTCTATCTCCGGGGTTGATCCAAAGCTGATCGGTTTTATAAAGAGAGCGGCCATCGGGCGTCGCAATCTCGGCCCGATCAATCATGATCAGCGCCTTGGCATGGCTGCCCCTTCCGTCGAGCTTGATCGTGCCAGCAGAACGCTCGATATGCGCTGCTTTTGCGCTTTCCTCGATTTTCTCGGCTCGCGCGCGCAGTTGCTTGGTTTTCACCACCAGCAAATCGCTGCCCGAATTGATGCCAATATTGTTAAGCTTCGCCGCCTGTCTTCGCAATTGCTGGACAATTTTCATGTCCTTTTCAAACTGACGCGCATCCGCAGCATCTATTTCATCAAGCGCCACACGCGCCTGACTATAGGGCAAAGCAAAAACAAACGACTTCTCCGCGCGCAGAAAAAGCGTGCGCTTCGTCACCTCATCAAGAAAAGCGCGATCATGGCTGCACACAATGACCGCCACCGAACGCGGAAGTGCAGCAAGCCAGTTTTCCAGCAAGTGCACTTTCTCAAGATCAAGATGGTTGGTCGGCTCGTCCAACAAAAGGACATCAGGCTCGGACACCCATGTGTGCGCCAGAAGCGCAAGTCGCTGCCAGCCACCGCTCAATTGCCGAATGGAGAGTTCACGCAGTTCTGCCGGAACATTGAGATCGTCGAGCACAATGTCGGCGCGCCAGCTTTCATAATCGCGTGCGTCTTCATCCAATCCTCCAAGCACAACGTCATAAAAGGACATGTCCATCAGGTCATCGGCAACATACTGGCTGACATAGCCGATTTTGAGTCCACGCGAGCGGGTAATGACACCGCTGGTCGGCTCCCCCTCTCCCACGATTAATCGTAAAAGACTGGTCTTTCCACGACCATTGGCGGCAACAATTCCTAACCGCTCGCCTTCACCAACGATGAAATCGAGGTTTGCAAAGAGTGTTTCATGAAGCGTAAGCGATAGATTCTGAACAGAAATAAGAGACATGGCAATGAGCCCAATTTTGCCAAGCACAAGTGAGCAGCGTCCAAAGCGCTTTATCGATGTACTTGCAAATGTCCGGCAACAGCATTTGAAGCTGCGCCTTCGGAAAAGGCAGAAAAAGACTTTTGTTTCAGTCTTAATCGGCCCTGCACAATTTACTGTTGCAGGGCAAAATCAGGGCCGTACTGACGATGATGGTCGTGACGTGTCACATCCATATTACAGCCCTCCTTTTCCGTGTTTGTCTCTCAGCCGGACAATTCCGACCGGGGTTTCTTAACAAAATCGTTGCCGCCCTTCAAGAGCGGCAACGTGACCGACGTTTCTCAGCCTGCGCGCTCGATACGGATCATCTGCGGCTTGTTGACAAGGTGATCATCCTTGAGAATGGCATCAAGCGCCTTTTTAACAGCGGCTTCCGTTGTCTCGTGGGTTACAAGAATGACCGTCTTGATGCCATCACTCACGTCACTGTCCATCAAAGGACGCTGAACGATGGATTCAAGCGAAATGTCATTTTCCGCCATGCGCTTGGCAATCGCGGCAAATGCACCAATGCGATCATAAACCGTCAAGCGAATGAAATAACCGCCGGCATGTTTGCGCATTTTTGCGCGCTTATAAGGCTGCAAGGCTTTTGCAGGCGTGCCGAAAACCGGGCCATGCTGGAATCCGGGACGGCTCTTGGCAATATCCGCGAGATCACCGATCACAGCCGAAGCCGTGGCGTTGCCGCCCGCACCCGGACCGGAAAGCAACAGTTCACCCAGAAGGTCGGTTTCGATTGCCACGGCATTGGTCACGCCATGCACCTGCGCAATAACCGATGAGGTGGGAACCATGGTCGGATGCACCCGCTGCTCAACGCCGGTGTCGGTTTTCTGCGCAACGCCAAGCAACTTGATTCGATAGCCAAGCTCGTCGGCAGCACGAATGTCGGCCAGCGATATGTTGCTGATGCCTTCAAGATAAATATCGTCAGCGGCAATGCGCGTGCCAAATGCAAGGCTTGTGAGCAGCGCAAGCTTGTGCGCGGTATCATTGCCCTCGATGTCGAAGGTGGGGTCAGCTTCCGCATAGCCAAGACGCTGGGCATCAGCGAGGCAATCTTCAAACGAGATTCCCTCTTCCCACATCCGGGTGAGGATGTAGTTACAAGTACCGTTCATGATGCCATAAACGCGCGAAACCGTATTGCCGGTCAGTGATTCACGCATCGCCTTGATGACAGGGATACCGCCAGCAACAGCCGCTTCAAAATTAAGAAGCACGCCCTTCTCTTCGGCAATCTCGGCAAGCGCCACGCCATGCTTTGCAAGAAGCGCTTTGTTGGCGGTCACAACGTGATGGCCAGCACGCAATGCAGCTTCAACAGATGCCTTAGCCGGGCCTTCATCGCCACCGATCAACTCGACGAAAACATCAATGCCAGCGCTTTTGGAAAGTTCAACCGGATCGTCAAACCATTCAATCCCACCAAGATCGACGCCACGATCCCGTGTGCGGTCGCGTGCACTGACAGCGGTAACGATAACCTGTTTGCCGCATTGACGAGTGAGCATTTCGGCCTTGTCACGCAGAATACGCAACACCGAAGCACCAACGGTGCCCAATCCGGCAACGCCGATCCGCAATGCATCACTCATTATCTCGACCTTCTGAATTGTTGATTTTGTATGGGAGGGAAACAAGGGCCGACCAGAAGACGCCCCTTGTTATGTTCGGTTAAAATCGCTTAGCGGCGACCTTCAAGCGGAATAACATTATGTAGATTCTCATCCTTTGTGGACAGGAAGCGCTTGATGTTACGCGCAGCCTGACGGATGCGATGTTCGTTCTCGACAAGAGCAATACGAACATATTCATCACCATGTTCGCCAAAGCCTACGCCCGGTGCCACGGCAACATCGGCCATCTCAACCAACAGCTTGGAGAATTCGAGCGAGCCCAGCGCACGAAAGCGCTCTGGAATCGGAACCCATGCAAACATGGTTGCAGCCGGCGGCGGCACATCCCAGCCAGCACGGCCAAAGCTTTCAACCAGCACGTCACGACGCTGCTTATAGACATTGCGGACATATGCAATGTCAGAGCCATCACCATTCAGCGCTGCGGTTGCCGCAACCTGAATAGGTGTGAACGCGCCATAATCCAGATAGGATTTTACGCGGGTCAAGGCTGCAATCAGACGCTCGTTACCCACTGCGAAGCCCATGCGCCAGCCCGGCATCGAGAATGTCTTCGACATCGAGGTAAATTCGACAGCCACATCCATTGCGCCCGGCACTTCAAGAACCGATGGCGGCGGGTTGTTTTCGTCGAAATAGATTTCCGAATAAGCGAGATCGGACAAAATAATGAGATCATTCTTGCGGGCAAAATCGACCACGTCCTTATAGAAATCCAACGTCGCAGTATAAGCCGTCGGATTCGAAGGAAAGTTGAGGATCAGCGCCAGCGGCTTTGGAATGGAGTGCTTTACCGCGCGATCCAGCGCACGAATAAACTCTTCATCCGGCTTAGCAGGAATCGAACGGATCACACCACCCGACATGATAAAGCCAAACGAGTGAATCGGATAGGTTGGGTCCGGACAAAGCACCACATCGCCAGGCGCTGTGATTGCCTGTGCCATGTTGGCGAAGCCTTCCTTGGAACCAAGCGTCGCAACAACCTGTGTATCCGGGTTAAGCTTTACACCAAAACGACGCGCATAATATTGCGCCTGCGCACGGCGAAGACCCGGAATACCCTTCGATGAAGAGTACCGATGCGCGCGCGGACCCTGAACAGCCTCACAAAGCTTATCGACAATGTTCTTAGGCGTCGGCAGATCGGGATTACCCATTCCAAGATCGATAATATCGGCACCGGCCGCTCGCGCCGATGCCTTCAGGCGGTTAACCTGTTCAAAGACATAAGGTGGCAAGCGACGGACTTTATGAAATTCTTCCGACATGATCCTGTTCCAGAAAGGGGTTGAATGAAACGGCGCGTATGCACCGGGTTAGGAGCTATACACCTGTTATCGAATCGGGTCGAGACTTGTTACGCCTCAGCGACGAAGCTTTTATATGTCAATAAAAGCCAATTATTCCCCGGATTCGATCTGCTTGAGGGTCGCGTCTGTTTCTTCCTGCGCCTGCTTACGCAACGCGGCAGCCTGCGCTGGTGTCAGTGTCGCAGAGGAAGAACGCGAAACCGCAAGGCGCGTCCGGTCAGAATCAAGCCCTGACGTGATCTGCGCTTTTTCTTCCGGCGTAATCTGCGTGGTTGCAGCTTTCGGCATACGACCAAAGGTCGGATAGGTATCGGTGCGCTTGGCACCTTCCTGCGGCGTGCCCCGAAATTCCGCCCCACCGGCACAGCCCGCAAGAAACGCCACGGCTGTTGCTGCCAGCATGAAATTGGCAATCTTCCGCGTGTTCTTGGTCATATGTCCGGTCCCAATTCTGATATTCTGCCTGCATCTGGCAATATGCCTGATGCGACACAGATAATATAATGCGAAATGGATAGCACCATCTCAATACGTCATGTCAACATGTGAGTTGAAAATGATAAGACTGGAAGCACTCGAGCGACACCCTCAGTAGCAAGTATAAACAAAAATTACGAATAGTAATATTGCGTTATTTCAATGCAATTTGAAGGTCATTTGCTCCATTCTAAAACATTGAGTGCTTTTCAGTAGTTGCCTTTGGCAGTTAAAAATCCTAAAAATTGGTTACAGTTTATCACTCGTTGATTTGTATCTTAGCGCTTTAAAGCGATGACAAAACTGATCTTTTCGCGATAAGGCGCTGAAAATATTCAAGCATTTCCAGAATGGGTTCGACAGGGCCTTGCATAGGAAGCGCTTAAAACAAAGTGATAGAGCGGTTTGAAAATCCGTCTTGATGGAAACCGCTCTCGTTATCTACCCCGGTCTTGGTGACTGGTTTCTGTGAGTAAATCTGCTTTCTATTGATTAGCGAAACTCACATGGAAGAGCTGGAGCAGACATTGAAACTTGCAGAGCCATCGCAAAAAACGACAAGAAAACTGCTTTGCGGCAGTGTAGCCCTGATTGCGCTTGTTCTGACATCCTGCACCTCTACGGGTAACGGCAATTCACCATTACAAATGACAAACAGCGCCGATGGTTCCATTATTGCGGATACGCTTCAGAGTGCCGCCGATCAGACAATCGCTGCCGAAGCAGCCCAAACAGGCGCAGCAACTCAAACACAAAAGCCGACTGCTGTTGCCGAAGCAAAACCGGTTGAAAACAGCACAAAGGCTGTAGCTTCAGCAACCTCGACAACCGGGACGGCTTCACAGGCACCGGACAGCTCTGTTCAGGTTGCGGCTCTTGCGACAGAAAGCAAACCCTCTTCTCTGTTCAGCATATTCGGCAAAAAGCCAACCGAATCCCCCGCTGAAACCGCCGCTGCAACAGAAGCGAAAAAGCCTGATCAGAAAGCTGAAGAGCAAACTGCAGCCACGCCCGAAGCCAAGCCGGAGGCAAAAGCTGAGGCGGCAGAAGCAAAACAGCCAGAGACACCCAAACCCGCAGAGCCGGAAAAACCAGTTCAGGTGGCGTCGCTCTTTGGCTCAGCAAAGAACGCCAATGCCTATGTCGCGCCCCAAAGCCCGGCGACGGCCGGCCAAGGCAGCATCGCGCGCCTGTTCAACGACGAGGATGCGGGCAACTCAAAAAATAAGAAACTTGCCGTTGTAAGACCTAACACAAAATCAACGCGGGACTATAATTATTCGCTTCCTGGCGTGCGCCCCAATGGCGGCTTTGAAATCAAGCATCGCAAAAGCATCTATGATGATAGCGACATTGATGCCAATGAATATGATGATTATGCATCCGTGCAACTTGCCTCGGCACCCGGATTGGCGCGCCTTGCGCCCAACGGCTTGAAAGTCCAGCGTGAAACGGTCGATGTGGCCTGCCTCAAGCCGCAGCTTGTGACAATGCTCAAGACGATGGAACGTCACTTCCGTCGCCCCGTCATGATCACATCCGGCTATCGCAGCCCGTCCTATAATCGCAAGGTCAATGGTGCACGCAAATCACTGCACATGATCTGCGCTGCTGCCGACATTCAGATTTCCGGTGTTTCAAAACACGAGATTGCACGCTTTGCACGCAACATGCCAGGACGCGGCGGCGTCGGCACCTATTGCCATACCACCGCAGTTCACGTGGACGTCGGCCCTGAACGTGACTGGAACTGGAGCTGCAAGAAATAATCCAAATGTTTAAAGCCGGGATCAGTTCCCGGCTTTTTCTTTAATTTTCATAGTGATAGCTACGTCATCAGCCATATGGCAGACGACAAAACCGGCCCCCGGCGAGTTTTTTTTAGAAAAGTTATATTAAGGGCTTGCGAGTCAGGTTCTTCCTGAATATAAGCCCACTCACACCAGCTACAGGCGCCCATCGTCTAGCGGTTAGGACAGCGCCCTTTCACGGCGCAGACAGGGGTTCGATTCCCCTTGGGCGTACCACTTGCTGGTTTTTCTTTCCAAAATCATGATTGCCAAAAAACCTCGAGCGACGATTTCGTCTGATGCGGTGTATCTCCGCTCTTCTTGGCATGCCCCCTCTATCCCTTTGTTTTCGCATGTTTCCTTTGACAAGCGCAGCCACTGAATTTTTCTTGAATATTTTCTCAAAAAGGACTTGCGTGGCAGAATTTTCCTGCCTATAAGCCGACCCACACCAGCAACAGGCGCCCATCGTCTAGCGGTTAGGACAGCGCCCTTTCACGGCGCAGACAGGGGTTCGATTCCCCTTGGGCGTACCACTTGCTGGTTTTTTATTACCCTAAAAATTGGTATGAATATAAGTGGTACTGCCTCTGGCATGATGTTACGCGTGGTCCGTTCAAACAGAAAACCGGACAGACATCATGGCCAAAACAACAGCAACCGTGTCCACCACGCATGCAAGCCGCTATTTGCAGCAACTATGCAAACATTGGGCGCATAAGTTCACAGTCGAATTTACGCCGGAAAGCGGTCGAATCGATTTGGGCGAGAATCGCGTTGTCATGCTCAATGCCACCGAACAGAATCTCACTGCGACCATAGAGGCTCCGGAAGCAACTCTCGAACAGATGGAAAACGTCGTTTCGAGCCATATTGCGCGCTTTGCGTTCCGCGAGGAGCTGATCTTCAATTGGATGCGGGAATAACTTGCAACGGCGCCCCCATAAACCTAAATCGGTGCATGCTTTTTCCAACGCCCCTTGTGACGGGTCGCCTTGAGCGACGCTATAAAAGATTTCTGGCCGATGTTACGCTTGATGATGGGCGTTTCATCACCGCTTCTGTTCCCAATACCGGTTCGATGCTTGGCCTGACCGCGCCCGGCTCCCGCGTTTGGCTCAGTGTCTCAGACGCTCCGCATCGCAAATATCCGCATACACTCCAGATCGTTGCAGCCGACAATACCCTTGTTGGCGTCAATACTGGCCTGCCAAATAAAATTGCCGAAGAAGCCATCTTGGCAGGCATGATTCCCGATTTGAAAAATTACGGGCTTCTCAAGCGCGAACAGAAATATGGCCGCAACTCACGCATCGATATTCTTCTTGATGAAGGGGACCGCCCCCGCGCCTATGTGGAAGTAAAAAATGTGCACTTCATTCGCACCCCTTCCCTGGCCGAATTTCCCGACACCGTCACTGCGCGCGGTGCAAAACATCTTGATGAACTCATTGATGTTGTATCCGCTGGCCATCGAGGCGTGATGGTGTTTATTATCCAGCGGAGCGATTGCAACAGATTCAGCATCTCCGGCGATCTTGATCCGGCTTATGCACGCGCATTTGAACGCGCACGCGCGGCAGGGGTTGAGGCCTGGGCGATTCGATGCCAAATATCAGATAAAGGCATCCATGCTGGGACTTTGGTGCCAATAGTATATGAGAAAGACGAGTTGAGATGGTGACTTATATTGAGGCGACGAGCGCACCGATGAAATACACGGGGCAAATCAGGCTTTACGGCCCCGAAGCCTTTGAAGGTATGCGCAAGGTCTGCAACCTGACCGCCCGTTGCCTCGACGCGCTCAACGACATCGTCAAGCCAGGTGTGACAACCAATCAGATAGATCGTTTTGTGTTTGAGTTCGGCATGGACCATGGCGCTTTTCCGGCGACACTGAATTATCGCGGTTATACAAAATCGACCTGCACATCCATCAATCATGTGGTTTGCCACGGCATCCCTGACGACAAGCCACTGCGGGAAGGTGAAATTGTCAATATCGACGTTACCTATCTGCTTGATGGCTGGCACGGCGACTCAAGCCGCATGTATGCGGTGGGTGAAATCAAGCGAGCCGCTGAACGCCTTCTGGAAGTAACCTATGAAAGCCTCTTGCGCGGTATTGCTGCGGTCAAGCCCGGTGCGAAGACCGGCGCGATTGGTGCCGCAATCCAAACATATGCAGAAGGTGAACGCTGCTCAGTCGTTCGGGATTTCTGCGGCCACGGCGTCGGTCAGCTTTTTCATGATGCGCCCAATATTCTGCATTATGGCACCCCTAATGAAGGCGTCGAGATCAAGGAAGGCATGATCTTTACGATTGAGCCGATGATCAATCTCGGCAAGCAGGGTGTCAAAGTTCTGGCAGATGGCTGGACTGCGGTTACACGCGACCGTTCGCTGACCGCACAATATGAACATACTGTCGGCGTCACCAACGATGGTTGTGAAATTTTCACACTGTCGCCGAAGAATATATTCGGGCCGCCATCCATGCGGTAAAAAGAGAATGAATTCTGTTTCTGCGGGGGTTCAAACAGAATGGCACCCAAAAATAAGAAACCGGGAAGTTTTGACCTTCCCGGCTTTAATGAAGGTATTCATTTAACGGCTCAGGTTGAAAAGCCGCATCATATGGGGCATCGCGAGCGGCTGCGGCAACGCTTTAAAGCAGCGCCCGATGCACTGGCCGATTACGAACTGCTTGAATTGCTGCTTTTCCGTGTTATCCCGCGCGCAGACACAAAGCCACTCGCGAAGTCTTTGCTCATCCGTTTTGGCTCTCTTGCAGAGGTTCTGGGCGCACCGGAAAAGCTTCTCGCGGAAACGCCGGGAATCGGCCCTTCAATCGCCCTTGAGCTTAAAATCGTTGAAGCTATGGCCAAACGCTCAGCCCGTAGCACCGTGATGGAGCGTGAAGTGCTTGGCTCGTGGAGCCAGGTTATTCAATATTGCACAACGGCCATGGCCTATGAAACGCGTGAGCAATTCCGGGTATTATTTCTCGACAAAAAGAACCGCCTCATTGCCGATGAAGTTCAACAGCAGGGCACCATCGATCACACACCCGTCTATCCGCGCGAGGTCGTAAGGCGCGCACTTGAGTTGTCTGCGTCAGCAATTATCGTTGTTCACAATCATCCGTCCGGCGATCCCACGCCATCGCGTGCCGACATCGAAATGACCAGGATTCTGATTGACGCCGCAAAACCAATCGGCATTGCGCTGCACGACCACATAATCATCGGCAAGCACGGTCATATCAGCATGCGTGGTCTGAAGCTGATCTAAAGCGAACCCGAAAAATGGGAACCAGCTTTCGGAACAGGTTAGGCTTGAAAACAAAAAGAAATGCTTTGGGTATGGTTACCTTTCATTAAGCATGTGAACGAAAACGCATGCTTACATCGACCGACCCGTTCGAATTTTCTTAAATTTAGACACAATCACAGGCGACGAGAGAGGCAGTCCGGGATCCGGGTTTCCGCCCCGCCCCGAAAAGAGTTCAAGCATATTTCCCGGCAGCGTTTTGACGGGAAAACTGGAGTAAAAAATGTTGAAGCGTTTCTATACCGCCGCTGCTTTCGGTGTCGCACTTGTTGCTTTTTCTGGGCCGTCATTTGCGGCCGACATAATGGACAACAACGACTATACCTATAACGAGCCCGCAGCATCGGGATCACACGACTGGTCAGGCAACTATATCGGCGCACAGATCGGCGCCTCCTCGTCGCGGGTTCCGGGTCCATTCACCAACCGCACAGGTTTGCTCGGCGGTGCCGTGATTGGTAAAAACATGCAGAGCGGCAATCTTGTTTTCGGCGGCGAGCTGGAAGGCAATTTTGCGGAAGCCGAACATCGTATCGGCAACGGTGGCAGCCTTCAGCAGTCGTGGAACGGCAACGCCAAAGGCAAGGTCGGCTATGCAATTGACAAGACGCTTATTTATGGCACCGCCGGCTATGGCGTCACGAAGTTCAAGGCAAAAGACGCAACCACCTCGGCACCCGGCTGGCAGGGCGGCGCATTGATCGGCGCAGGTGTTGAGCAGGCTATCTCCGGCCCTATCTCGGTCAAGGCTGAATATGACTTCCAGCGTTTTAACGACGTGAAGTCAAAGGTAAACGGCGTTACGCAATATAACAATCTTAAGAACCATTCGATCAAGGCCGGTGTAAACTACCGCTTCTAAAGCATGTCGCGGAAAAGTGGGAACTGCCTTCGCGTGGAAATCAGTCCGCCGGGCTGATTTCTATTCCCACTGCGAACCATAATATAATTGTCCACACAGCCAGAGCATTTCCTGTTTTGATTGAACCTTCGGAAATGCTCTGGCCGTTTTTTTTACGCATTATCCCACGCAAAACCGCTTCACACTTTTGCTGGAAATGCTCTAGTCTTCGGGGCCGCGGCGGGCATTATCGCCATCATAGCCGCGCCGCCAGTAAGCAACGATCAACTGCTTATCTTTCGGAATATGACGCTCTTTGCGCATATAGGTTCGGATTGCGCGAAAAGCGTTAAATTCGCAGCCTGCCCAAACATAGATATTTTCTTCACCTTCAGGCAATTCAACCGCACGAACAGCGTCCTGCAAAAGCGTTGTCGTTCCGGCTTCCTGGCCGTTGCGATGCAGCCATTGCAGATCAACATCAGCCTTTGACGGAATGCTCTGCTCTTCCGCAGCACTATCAATCTCAACACGGACAACGGCCTTAACGCCTTCTGGAAGGCGTTCCAGAATGCGCCCGATTGCTGGCAGCGCTGTTTCGTCACCGGCCAACAAGTACCACTGTGCATCGTGAGCTGCATCACCGCCACCGGGGCCGGTCATGCCGACAATATCACCCGGCTTGACGCTCATTGCCCAACCGGACCCCGGCGCATCACAATCATCGCCATGGACAACCATATCGATATCAACCCAACCGGCATCCACATCGATCCGGCGAATTGTATAAACACGCGCCACGATCTGCGCTTCACCTTCCGGCCAGACCGGACGGCCGTCCTCCCCCATGAGTGGCCATTGCGGCTGAGCCAATGCTTTTTGCGGGAAAAGTAGACGGATATGAAGGCCATGTTGCGAAAAACGTTTCAGATTTTCACCCTGCAAACGCACACGGCGCATATGCGGCGTTACATTGGAAACCGAAACAACCTTCATTTCGCGGAAATAAGGCAGCAACTCTCCGGCAGCGCCATCACCCACCCAGCGGATCTTCGGCAGAGTATCGTTCTTATCGAGAAATTCCAAAATATGCGAAGCAATCGACAGCTTCATATAGGCAAGGCCGGTATCATCGTCGCTGCGCACATCAACATCAACCGCTTCGTCATTCCAGCGCACATTTGCCTGTCCAAATGTCAAAACGAGCTTAGCGCTGCTTTCGTTACGCTCCACATCACCATGCTCGTCAAAATGATCCAGCAACTGCTTGACGATACGATCGGGGTTGTCGAGTGCGATACGAGCGTTGGCGTTCAGGCTCAATTCGGACATGCCTGTCTCCTCATCAGAAATAACGACCAAGCAGTAACCGAATATAACATGACGATTCAAGTCATCATTTATCTTTGATACCGCAATAAATTGTGACGGGCAGTGCCTGACGCCATGCATCAAAAGAACCAAGTGCGCCCGCATGGGCGACTTGCAACCGCGTCAACTCACCACCATGCTGTTGACGCCAATTGAAAAGCTGCATTTCACTTTGTAATGTAACTGCATTGGCAACAAGACGCCCACCGGGTTTTAACGCTGCCCAGCAGGTTTCAATCACACCTTTGTCTGTCACGCCTCCACCGATGAAAATTGCATCTGGCGGTTCAAGACCCCGCAGCGCTTCAGGCGCATTGCCGTTCACCAGCTGTAAACCAGGTACGCCAAGCGTGCGTGCATTGCGCTCAATGATGCCCTGCCGTGTTTCATCAGCCTCAATAGCAATCGCCCGGCATGATGCATGCACGCGCATCCATTCAATACCAATCGAACCACAACCCGCACCCACATCCCATAAAAGCTCATGCGGCAGCGGCTGCAACCGCGACAGCGTCACGGCGCGGATATCGCGTTTTGTCAGCTGGCCGTCATTCTCAAATGCCTGATCCGGCAAACCGCTGACGGGTGAAAAAACGACGGCACCGCGTGAAGCGATACATTCAATTGCCAGCACATTGAGATCGGCGCAGGTTTCATGTGACCAATCATCAGCATTACAGCTGATAGATTTTTCCTTCGGTCCGCCGAGACGCTCAAGCACCGTCAAGTGGCTTTGGCCAAAACCTTTTTCTTTGAGCAGCGATGCGGCTTTTGCAGGCGTCGTGCCATCATTGCTCAGCACGAGAATTTTCTCGCCGGGCAAGACGTGCGCTGCCAACAGTTCAAACGGGCGCCCGTGAACACTAACCACGCGCACCTCTTGCAACGGCCATGCCATACGGCTTGCGGCAAGCGACAAGGACGAAGGAAAAGGAATGATCTGCATATCCTGTTTCGAGAAATGACGGCTCAGCGATGCGCCCATGCCATAAAACATAGGATCACCGCTCGCCAACACCACAACCTGCCGCCCGCGCTGTGCCTCGATCATCGGAAATGCATTTTCAAAAGGCGACGGCCATGCAATCTGCTCGGCGTTAATACCCTCATTGAGAAACGCCAGATGCCGCTTGCCGCCAAAAATCACATCAGCATTGATAAGCGCGTTGCAGGCATTCTGTCCAAGACCCGCAAGCCCATCTTCACCAATACCAATAATTGTCAGCCAGCGCCTCATAAGCCTTGCTCCTTTTCCTTGTTCGTATGGCGACGCTGTAGCAAGTGCAAGCACGAAGGCGTATAAGACCAATATGTTGAGCCAGCAAAACAGCCAGACTATTGCTACCAGACCCGACCGGCGCAATGCCTGTCCGGGGCTTTCGCGCATGGTGATGAGCAAGGACGGCGCGATTGCCCGCATCAAGCTGAAACTCGGACGGCTCAGTGTGGCACAGGCTCAAGCCATCGCAGACATCGCCGAACGCTTTGAAACGGGTGCAATTGAATTGTCGATTCGCTCCAATATCCAGCTTCGTGGCATTCATCCCGATGTCTGGCCCGATGTGATTACCGCACTTCATGAGGCGGGGCTGGGTGCCAAAAATGCGGCAGCCGATGATGTTCGCAATGTCATGGTCAGCCCGACTACCGGCATTGATCGCGGCCAGATCTGCGATGTGACCGGCCTTGCTACAAATCTGCTCTCCGTCGTGCAGGAAAACAAAACCTATCATGCGCTGTCGTCCAAATTCTCGATCCAGATCGATGGCGGCGAAGATTGCGCGATGGTTTCGCATCCCGGCGACATCTGGCTGTCAGCAATTGATTGCGGCAAAGCCTATGTGTTTGGACTGGCGTCCTCGCCAGACAAACAGGCGCATGGGGCAGTTTCAAGCCAAAATGCCCTGCCCTTCATCGAAGCGCTGTTACAACATTTCCTTGCGGCTCGCCAAAAAGGCATCGCACGGATGAAACACCTCTTCGACATAATGCCGGTTGAAGAATTTCTTCGAACACTTCCATTTGAATTTGATGCACCGCCAAATTGGCAGCGCAAAGCCCCCACCGCGCACGCGCATCTTGGTTTGCATCAACAGATCGGCGGCAAGTTTTATATTGGTGCGATGCCACTGCTTGGTCGCCTGACACCGCAGCAACTACGAGGATTGGCCCGGCTTACAAAACACGCGCTGCACCTCACGCCTTGGCAAGGCATTCTGATACCGCATATTGCGGAAGCGGAAGGGCAGAGCATCCTAGGCAAACTTCACGCGCTGGGCCTCGCGACCGAGCCTACCTCGCCAGCGGCCCGCCTTCGCGCTTGTTCCGGCTCCAAAGGCTGCGCTTCTGCGCTCGCAGATACCCAGGCAGACGGTGAAGCGCTTGCACGCCAATTAAAAAGCGATACCGCGCAGATTCACATCACCGGCTGTGCCAAATCCTGTGCCGCGCTTTCACCCTTGCCTCACACACTTCTTGCGCTCTCCCCAACGCATTACGACCTATTTTTGCAAGACAAGGCTGGACCAGCACGCTTCGGGCGGCTATTGGCGTCAAACATCACCATTGATGAAACAGCAAAGCTGCTGAACAAATAAAAAAGCGGGCGCCATGACAGTTTATATCCGCGACGGGCAAGCCATTTATGACCGCTCCTTCGCCATCATCCGCGCTGAAGCCGATTTGAGCCGCATACCTGCGGATCTCGAAAAGCTTGCCGTGCGCGTGGCACACGCATCTGGCATGGTCGATATCGTTGAAGACATCGTCTTCTCAGAAGGTGCAGGACAGGCCGGACGCGAAGCTCTAGCGAAAGGTGCGCCGATCCTCTGCGATGCGCGCATGGTTGCAGAAGGGATCACCCGTTCACGTCTGCCAGCCAATAATGAAGTGATCTGCACGCTGAACGACCCGTCGGTCCCTGAGCTGGCGAAAGGGATCGGCAACACACGCTCTGCCGCAGCCCTTGATCTCTGGCTCCCGCACCTTGAGGGCAGCGTTGTTGCTATCGGCAACGCGCCAACCGCCCTCTTCCGCCTGTTTGAAATGCTGGATAGTGGTGCGCCCAAGCCCGCTCTTATCATCGGCATGCCGGTTGGCTTTGTCGGTGCAGCTGAATCCAAAGACGAACTGGCTGAAAACAGCCGTGGTGTCCCTTTCGTGATCGTACGCGGACGGCGCGGCGGCAGCGCCATGACCGCAGCCGCCGTTAATGCACTTGCTTCGGAGCACGAATAATGGCCCCAAAAGGCAAGCTCTATGGTCTGGGCGTCGGCCCCGGCGATCCTGAACTCATCACGCTCAAAGCGCTGCGACTGCTCAAATCCGCTCCTGTCGTCGCCTATCACGCAGCCAAGGGCAAAAAGGGCAATGCACTGACGATTGTCGAAACCTATCTGTCATCCGAGCAGACTTTGGTTCCGCTCATCTATCCGGTGACGACCGAAAAACTGCCGGCGCACATGGATTATGAGCAGATCGTGAGCGATTTCTATGTCGAGATCACAACGACGATTGCAAGCCATCTTGATGCAGGCCGTGACGTGGCCGTGATCGCGGAAGGCGATCCGTTCTTCTATGGATCGTTCATGTATATCCATGACCGATTGGCCGAAAAATACGAAACGGAAGTCGTACCTGGCGTTTGCTCTGTTTTGGGCGCTGCTGCCGTGCTCGGCGCGCCTTTGGTCTATCGCAACCAGACCTTGTCGATCCTTTCGGGCGTTATGAGTGCGGAAGAGCTGAAAAACCGCCTCGCAGCTACAGAGGCCGCAGCCATCATGAAACTCGGCAAAAATCTCGACAAGGTACGCGCTGTGCTGACCGAACTTGGGTTGATGGATCGTGCGCTTTATATCGAGCGCGCAACCATGCAGAACCAGCGGATTGCCCCTTTAACCGAGGTCAGCGGCAGCGATTGCCCATATTTTTCGATCATTCTCGTTCCGGGCAGCAAATGGAACGGTGCATGAAGCCTGCAATTTTGATCTTGAGCGAAGCAGCAATCGCCACAGCACGCAACGTGCAGTCAGCACTTGAAAATGCGGAAGTCCTGGGACTTGAAAACCGCGTTACGAGCGCAGACAAGCATTTCACGCATTTTGGCGATACAATCCGCGCACTTTATGAAGAAGGCCGACCTGTTATCGCTTTGTGCGCTTCCGGCATCATTATTCGCGCGCTTGCATCCCTTCTGCAAAACAAGCGCATAGAGCCTCCGGTTCTGGCCGTTGCAGAAGATGGCAGCGCGGTCGTGCCATTGCTTGGCGGGCTGTCAGGCGTCAACGATCTGGCACGCACTATCGCTGATGCGCTGAAGGTCGCCCCCGCCATAACAACGACGGGCGAGTTGCGCTTCGGCATCAACCTGCTTCATCCTCCGGCAGAACTAACACTCGCCAATCCGGACAATGCCAAGACGTTCATGTCCGACCTGCTGGCAGGGCAAAAGCTACAAATCAATGGCAAATCCCGCTGGCTTGCGGCATCAAAGCTGCCGCTTGCTGGCGATGGGCAACTGATAATCAGCATCACGCCTGAAATCCGCACGCCACAGGCCAATGAGCTGATCTATCATCCACGAACGGTTGCGATCGCTATCGAAAAGCCGACCGAAGACCTGACGAGCCTCATCAAGCAAGCCTTCGACAATTCTGACTTGTCTATAGACTCACTGGCTTTGCTTCTCGCTCACGAGAAAGATTGCGCATCGTTACATATTCATCAGGCAGCAAAAACACTGAAAGCGCCATTGCGCTTTGTTGCAAGCGATGCCGATCTCGTGACGGCCTCTATCGAAAACCCTGTTCACCACACAGTGACTGAAACCCTGACGATGGCCGTTGCATCTACTCCTGCCGATGTTCTGTTTATCGGGCGTAAGCGCGGCAAGCTTACTGTTATTGGTCTTGGACCCGGCTCCCGTGATCTGATGACACCAGCGGTCCAGCGTGATCTGGAACAAGCCGAAGACGTGCTCGGTTATGAAACCTATGTCCGCATGGCGGGCCCTTTCCGCGACGATCAACTCATCCATATGACCGACAATCGCGAAGAAATGCAGCGTGCACGCCATGCATTTGAGCTCGCAGTTTCTGGTCGCAATGTGGTTATGGTATCTTCCGGCGATCCGGGCGTATTTGCCATGGCAGCAGCGGTTGTCGAGGCATTGCATGAATCAAACGATCCGGCATGGCATGGTGTTGAATTGGTCATTCAGCCGGGTATTTCCGCAGCAATGGCCGCAGCGTCCCGCATTGGTGCACCGCTCGGACACGATTTCTGCATCATTTCGCTTTCGGACAATCTCAAGCCTTGGGATGTGATTGAGAAGCGTCTGGCGCTGGCAGCGCAAGCCGATCTTGCCATGGCGTTCTACAATCCGATTTCCAAAGCTCGCCCGCATCAGCTGGGCCGCGCACTGGAGATTCTGCGCCAATATCGCGACGCAGAAACGCCGGTCGTGCTTGGTCGTGATATTGGCAGACCCGCAGAAACAACCCGTGTGGTCACTTTGGGCGAACTCACACCCGATGATGTTGACATGCGCACAGTGGTGATTATCGGCTCATCACACACGGTGCGTTTTCCCCGCGCGGAAGGCGGAGAGTGGGTTTACACGCCACGCTGGTACGGCGAAAAACCGGACAAATGAAAAACAAAAAGGCAGGGAAATCCCTACCTTTTTCGCAACTTACAATGATTTATTGAATCAATTCTTCTTCGATTTTTTCGGTGCTGGCGCAGCCGATGCGGCCTTAGCAGCAGCAGCTTCCGCAGCCACCTGATCAGCGCTCTTTGGCGACGTATCAACAACAGAGCGAACGGAACCATTCGCAGAGACCTGACAAACCGCCGTGCGCAGATCAACCTTAAGGTCAACGATTGTACCACCACCAGCTGCCGGACGTGAGTTAACAGCGCTGATAACGCGCTCAGGCAGGAAATACTTGTTCGCAGCAGCGGTAATGCAAGGCTGTGCCAGCGAAGAATCAACTGTCGATGTCGGAATAAAACGCGGCAGGGAAATGCTGGAAGCTGTTACCGGCGCTTCAGACTTGCCGGGAACCGTTGCGTTCTGCGTCGTTGTTGTACAAGCGGCAGCCAATGGAGCCAGCATCGCAATAAAAAACAAACGGGCTCCGTTGCGGGTGCATCCGTACATGATCAACCTCTTATGGTCTGCTGATTGGTTAAAAATTTAATTTTGATAACTATTCGCTTTTAGCCAATTGTCGAGTGGCAGGAAGGCCACAATGCCGGTTTTTCGTTGAGCATCCCCAACGACCTCATCATTGTTTCGTGAATATCCAGTTCAGCATCTCGCGCCAGTCGCTCATGCGGATGGGCGTGCCATGATTGCCACTCTCAAAGCGACGGAACTGTACCGGATAACCCGGTGAGCGTTTGCCGATATCCCGGTAAAATGCTTCCTGCTTATCGATGGCGAAAACCGGATCGCGACTGCCATGGCCGAAAAACACCGGCACCCGCTTTTTGAAAGCTGGCGACTTGAAAAAGCCATCGTCCCACAGCGATCCCAACAGGATAAGGCCTGAGAGCTGATTGCCGGCTTTTTCGTTAGACGCTATGCGCCAGCAAAGCGCCCCGCCCTGCGATCCGCAAGCCAAAACGAGTGGCGCAGATGGCGAAGTCGCTTTCGCGGCTTCGATAAGCCCAGCAATCTGTGCCTCCCCCATTGCCCCAAAGTCCTTGAAGTCTGGCGTCAGATAAAGCCCACCATTCAGAGCTGCCAGATTTTTAATGCGGTTGAAATTGCCGCCAAAGGTAAAATCATTCACGCCCTGCAAACGATTTCCGCCACGCCCGTGCAGATAGATGACGATAAAGGATGCGCCTTCGCGCTTCCCCACAGCCATGGCCTTAACCGGACCTGCGGCCGTTTGAAATGTGACGTCCTTTTGATAGGCACGCGCCTTTAGCGAAACATAGGCATCTTTCACGCGTTTTTCAGGCACGGCATCACGACCGTTGATGTCGCGCATTTCATTGTAATCAATGACTTTGTAATTGCCATTATCCGCACTGCTAAGCACAGAAGGGTAGGCAAAATAATTATCTTTAAACGGCGGAAGCGGCCCTTGCGCGAAGGCAGACGTGTTGAAGGCCAGCAGAAGCCCTGCACATAATCCAACGCGTTTGCGCATTGTACCTCCCAAAGAACCGTTCAAAGTTCCAGCCTGTGATAACGGCGATTGAGATAGATTAGCGCTTCTTCATCACCATTGGAGCGCAATCCCACCACTTCGCCGAATAGCACATGGTGTGTCGAATGATCCTGCACGCTCAAAACCCGGCAATCGAAAACCGCCAATGCGCCTTTCAGCGTCGGCGCGCCTGTTGCAATCACGTCCCACTCGGCAAGCTGAAAGCGTTCATCCTGCGTAAGACCGATACGGCCTGAAAATGCGTCAGCAAGCTGCTGGTGTGTTCCCGCCAGCGTATTGACCGCAAAAACACCATTTTCCATGAAAATCTGGTTTTCTGGATGGGATTTTTGCAAGCAAACCAGAACCGTGGGTGGATTATCCGAAACCGAGCAGGCAGCGGTCAGTGTAAGCCCACGACGGCCAGCCGAGCCAGCAGTCGTAACAAGCTGAACAGCTCCAGCATAATGGCTCATCGCATCGCGATAAGTCTTTGGTTCGACCGATACAATAGTTGAGGTAGTGTCTTTATCCGTTTGCACGTCAGCAAGCATCCGTATTATCTGTCAGGCTTCCTGAAATTATTGTCTCTTTGCCTGTATACCTATACGGGCATTGCACAAAGGCGAGGAAACCGCTACCCACTTTTCGTTGAATTATCCATGAAATATTTAAAGAAGATAAAGCGCGTGATGAAGTTAAAGCCATTGCCGGAAAAAATAACAGCGGTTTTCCGCCTGCAATTGCGTATGCTCAGCCGGAAAAAAATCGTCACTCTGTCTCTATTGGCTTTTACACTGTTTTGCTTGCCAGTCTCAGCGCAAGAAAATGCAACTGACATGCGCATTGGCATTGCAGCCCCTTTAAGCGGTAGCTTTACCCCGCTCGGAAACCAACTCGTGGAGGGCGCGCGCGTAGCAGCAGCTGCAAAACACGCCGAGCTTGTTGTTGCAGATGACCGGTGCGATGCGGAAGGTGGCAAGGCAGCAGCAGAAACTTTTCTCAAGGAAAAGGTGACGATTGCGACGGGCTTTCTTTGTTCTGAGGCGCTGGAGGCAGCCCTTCCCATTTTGCAAGAGCGAGATATTCCCGTTATCACCTCTGGTATAAGCGATCCAACGCTGACTGAAAAACGTGCCTCAATCCCGTTTGCTGTTTTTCGGCTTACAACGGGGCTGGATAAGGAAACGCGTGCAACCGGCAGTTTTCTGGGAAGCCTCTGGCGCGCACAACCCTTTGCCGTGATCGACGATGGCACCATCGAGGGTCGTGAACGTGCCGGACAGGTTCTGGCACACCTGAAAGACCAGCAACTCCAGCCTGTTTTCACGGATACCTACCGACCTGGCCTCGAAAATCAGAACGCGCTTGTCGCGCGACTGCGTCGCGCAGGCGCAACACATGTCTATGTTGGGGGCGAGCGCGATGACATTGCAGCCATCGGCAAAAGCGCTGCAGCGCTCAAATATCCACTGGTCATCGCAGGCGGCAGCGTGCTCAATGCGGCGCCCGGCGCTCAACCACTGAGCACTGAAACGCTGATGATTGCACCTTTAAAGCCGCAGGATCTCGCGACAGCAAAATCGGCCGTCGATGCAATCACTCAGGCAGGCAAGCTGGCAGAAGCTTATTCCGTCACGGGCTTTGCCACCATTGAACTTGCAGCTTCCGCGCTCAACAAAGCCGCAGAACAAAAGCAACCGCTCATGGATATCTTGCGCGACAGTTCATTTGAAACCGCACTTGGCACAATCAAATTCGATGGCAACGGTATGCGCAGCGATAATCCCAATCGCCTGCAGCGATACAATGGTCAGCATTTTATACTATCCGACCAATAAGCCCTATCAGACTGGCGGCGATAATAAGCCCGGTCATGATGCTCATCATGGACCAATACAGCGAAATTGCTGCGTCTATATCGGCTGCATCAGCGTCGCGCTTACCCTCACCGTAAAACAGCGGCGCTTCAACCTTTTCCGATCCATATTGGCGCGGTCCGGCAAGTGCCAGTTGAAGCGCACCGGCAAAAGCCGATTCCGGCCATCCTGCATTGGGTGAACGATGCAGTCGCGCATCGCGCCACATAATGGCAAGTGTTCTTTTTCCGGCTTCTTTATCGACAGTAAATGCAGCAGCCACTGCGGCCAGCAATCCCGTCAAACGTGCCGGAATATAGTTTGCGACATCATCCAAACGGGCAGCGAAGCGCCCAAAATGACGATAACGGTCACTGCGATGACCAATCATCGAATCGGCTGTATTGATGAGTTTATAGGCAAACAGCCCCGGCAATCCGCCCACCAGAAACCAGAAAGCAGGGGCAACGATGCCATCCGACGCATTTTCCGAAAGGCTTTCAATCGCCGCGCGACTGACGCCCCCTTCATCCAGCTGCTCCGGGTTGCGCCCAACAATCATCGAAACAGCTTTGCGACCCCCCTCGATGCCATTTTCACGCAAGCCAGCGGCCACCGCTTTCACGTGATCAGCAAGGCTTTTCTGTGCCAGAAACACCGCGACGATGACGATCTCGACCAGCGCGCCTGCGGTGCCGAGAAAAGGCAGCAGGTAGCCCAGCGCCAGCCCCACAAGGATACAGGAAATCACCAGACCAATGATCAGCCACATACCATTGCTGCGCAGTGCATTAACGGAAAGACTGTGATCATTGAGACGTTTTTCGCCCCAACTGATTGCCTTGCCGAACAGAACCACCGGATGCGGAATTCTCTGCCAGAGTTGCGGGGGATCGCCCACAACCCGATCCAGAACAAGCGCTAAAGCAAGAATAATCAGCTTTATTTCCATGGACTTGATGCGCTTTCCTGAATCATTTTCTTATGCGGAGAATATCCCGCAATGCCTGTTCCAATCGCATAAGACCAGCCTGATCAGGCGCCAGTCCGATGCGCAACCAGTCAGGTGCATAGGCAAACTTTCGGACAAGAATATGCCGCTCACAAAGCGCATCGTAAATTCCATGCGCATTTTCATGGGCAACGAGCGCAAAAAGCGCCGTGCCACCGACTTCTATGAGCTGACAATGAGCGAGCGTTGTAGCCAACTCAGCTCGTCTTTTATCAATGCGTTGGTGAAATGCCTCAAGCTCAACACCACCCTCAAAAGCGTTGAGCGCAATGGCAAGCGTCGGCCCTGCCACGGCCCATGGACCGAGCCTGTCTGCAACGCGCTTCACAAGGTCATCATTTGCCAGCAGGAACCCAAGTCGAACGCCTGCAAGGCCAAAGAACTTGCCAAAGGATTTGAGCACGACCAGCGGCGCATGCGCCGCATGTCGCGCAATACTCACCTCCGGATGTGGATCGGCAAAAGCCTCATCCACAACCAGAAAACCACCACGCTCACCAAGCTTTCGCGCAAGCCCCAGCAAATCAGGCCGCGCAACAATCCGCCCATCCGGGTTATTCGGGTTGACGATTGTGACCACCCGAGCATCTTCTGGAATGTCGTCAAGGGTCGCACATTCGACCACATTCCAGTCAGCCGCTGAAAAAGCTGCTGCATGTTCCTGATAGGTCGGTCCCAAAATAGCGACAGTTGAAGGCGCGCACAATGTTGGAATAAGCTGAATGAGCGCCTGCGTTCCGGGGCTGGCAACGATTGGCGCATTCTGATCTGCTTCGTAATAGACACGCGCCGCATTAAGAACCCGCTCTAACAACCCCTCGTCCGGCAAGCGGTTCCACAAGGGGGCTGTCAATTCCGGCAACGGAAAATGTTCGGGATTGATGCCCGTTGAAAGATCAAGCCAGTCTTTCGCCGCGCCGCCAAAACGCGCAATAGCCCTATCTAGCGCTCCACCATGCTCAATAGTCATCTTCAGGCATTCTCTCCAGAAAAATCAATCACATGCATGAAGGACCCCGCAACTGACCCTACGCGCAACCCCGCCTCTCCCAGCCCTTCACCCAACGCATCGCGCACGCGGAACAGCCGTTCAGCCTCACCTTCTCGCACGATGCTTGCATAGTGAAACTCATGTGCCGAAAGTGGCACCTGCCATGGCGAACCCGCGAGAGGCTCCAGCTTGCGATAACCGAGGTGCATTTTGCGTTTGGCAAAGCTTGTTTCAAGCGGCAGCAGTCCAAGCATCGGATACTTCACGCGAGAGGAATCTTCCAGCGTCTCACCCAGCACCATATAGCCACCACACTCGCCGTAAATGCGCACGCCACGACCCCCAGCGCGTCTCATGCCATGTTGAAAGTGCTTCGCCTGGCTCAGTTTTCCGGCATAAAGCTCAGGATAGCCACCGGGCAGATAGATAGCGTCAGCGCTCTCATCAGGCGCTTCATCGCCAAGTGGTGAAAAGAAAGAAAGCTCTGCACCACGCCTGCGCCAACCTTCAAAAAGATGCGCATAGGCAAAGGCAAAAGCATCGTCGCGTGCCACTGCAATGCGGCTTCCAAGCGGCGTGAGGCGCGGAACATTGGCCATTGCGGCATGCTGCTTCGGCCCAGACCAGATATGCTCTAACGCCGAAAAATCAATACGCGCATCAACCACATCCGCAGCATGCTCAAGGAAACGTTCCAGATCACCATGCTCACCTGCCTGAACAAGACCAAGGTGACGCGATGGCAGAACCAGCGCTTCATCGCGCGGGACTGCACCAAGAACGCTAATACCAAGCGGCTTGATGGCTTCGCGCAGCATAGCCTCATGCCTGCCGCTGCCAACGCGGTTAAGGATTACACCCGCAATCAGCACATCTTTGCGAAACTGACTGAAACCCGAAATGAGTGCCGCAATCGAATGAGATTGGCGCGCGCAATCGACCACCAGCACCACCGCCAAATCAAGCGTTCGCGCCAGATCGGCCGATGAACCCTTCCCGTCAAGCGCCCCGTCGAAAAGCCCCATCATACCTTCGACAACAAGCAGCTTGTTGCCCTCAGTCATGCGGGATGAAAGCGCACTGATCAGCTCTGGCCTCATGGCCCATGGGTCAAGATTAAAGCAATCCACACCGCTCGCAGCCTTATGGTAGGCAGGATCAATGTAATCAGGACCGGCTTTTGCCGGTACCAACGCCTCACCGCGCCGCTTGAGCGCACGCAACAATCCAAGCGTCAAAGTGGTTTTGCCTGATCCAGAAGCAGGGGCTGCAATCAGAAAACCTTTCATGCGCTCTCCTCCTTGTTAAGATGAAGCGGATCATTGGTCAGCTTTCGTCCCTGAGACGCACCAAGCCAGTCAAGTCCGGAACGAAGTTTTACAACCTCGCCCACAACCACGATTGCCGGAGGCTTGAGACCTGACTTTTCCACATCTGCAACCGCACGCGACAATGTTGTCTCCAGAACAACCTGCTCAGGCAAGCTGGCATTACAGACGAAGGCCATCGGCTCATCCGGTGAGCGCCCTGCTGCCATCAATCGGCCGGTGATAAGGTCGATATGCTTCATCGCCATATACATCACGATAACCGGAGAAGACTGCGCGACACCTTCCCAATTGATACGATCCGGCATCAGTCCCGTCGCATCATGACCCGTGAGAAACGTCACCGACTGGTTGATGTCGCGATGCGTGGCCGCAATTCCCGCATAGGCGAGACCACCAATACCCGCAGTAATGCCCGGCACGATGCGAAATGGCACGCCGTGTTCAACAAGCGTCAGCGCTTCCTCGGCACCGCGCCCAAAAACAAACGGATCACCGCCTTTCAAGCGCAGAACCTTCTTGCCTTGTTTAGCCAACTCCACCAGTCGCAACGAAATATCGCGCTGTTTTGGCGAAGGCTTGCCGCCGCGTTTGCCTGCATATTCAACACATGCCTCATCCCGCTTCAAGGAAAGGCAGGCTTCATCGACCAGCGCATCATAGACGATCACATCCGCCTCCCGCAGCGCATTGACTGCGTGCAGTGTCAGCAAACCCGGATCACCCGGCCCGGCACCAACAAGCCAGACATGCCCCGGCTGCATCGAAGGCAAGCGCACTTTGCTCTTCGCAACAATACATTCCGGCGTATGTTCGGGCTTATTCATCGTCATCAACCATAATTCTATCTGGCGGCACAGCTATCAGATACATTATAAGGCGTCCATGAACGATGAAACCGCCCCTTCGAATAAAAGCCCGGAAAAAACAGAGCTGCGTCGCGGCTGGACGACGGGCGCCTGCGCCACAGCCGCAACAAAGGCCGCACTGACTGCGCTGATTACCGGCGAATTCCCCGATCCTGTCGGCATCATACTGCCAAAAGGCGAGGTCCCCTATTTCCAGCTTGAATATGAAGGGCTGGGCGAAGGCTATGCCATGGCAGGTATCGTCAAGGATGCAGGCGACGACCCGGACGTCACACACGGCGCGACAATTATCTCAACGGTTTTCCCTGCCCCTCCCGGCACTGGCATTGTGTTTCAGGCAGGCGAAGGCGTCGGCACAGTCACGCGTCCCGGTCTGCAAATCCCGCCGGGTGAAGCAGCGATCAATCCAGTTCCGCGCCGTATGATGACCGAAATTTGTGAACAGATTTGCGCTGAATATGGTCTGCCTGCCGATCTGGTGATTACGATCTCTGTTCCGGGCGGCGAGGAAATCGCGCAAAAAACGTGGAACCCGCGCCTTGGTATCGTTGGCGGCATTTCGATCCTGGGCACAACAGGTGTTGTGCATCCCTTTTCCTGCTCGGCTTGGATTCATTCGATCCATCGCGGCATCGATGTGGCGCGTGCTGAAAAGCAAAAGCATGTGCTCGCTGCGACAGGCTCAACGTCCGAAGACGCAGCACAGGCACTTTATAATCTGCCGGATTTTGCCATTCTCGATATGGGCGACTTTGCGGGTGGTGTGCTCAAGTATTTGCGCGAACACCCCATCGACAAGCTCACCATTGCAGGCGGCTTTGCGAAGCTGACAAAGCTTGCTCAGGGCGAACTTGATCTTCACTCCTCGCGCTCACAAGTCGATAAAAACTTTCTCTGGACCATTGCCGAAAAGGCCGGTGCGCCAAACGACATGAAGGACCGGATTCTTTTTGCCAACACTGCACTGGAAGTGCTTGAAATGACTCAAGGCATCGACATGGCGACGCCGATCGCCGAAAAAGCCAAGCAAGTCGCGCTTGAAACCCTGCGCGGCGCGCCTGTTGAAGTCGAAATTATCGTGACGGATCGCAAAGGCAATATCCTTGCCCGCCTCTAAAATACTCATTCTTGGCGGCACAGCGGAAGCAGCAAAGCTTGCTTCCGCACTCAATGTGCTGCCCGTCGAAGCCATCACGTCCCTTGCGGGCCGAACAGCCAATCCAGCTGCAATCAACGGCAAAGTGCGCACAGGCGGCTTTGGCGGCGCAGAGGGACTGGCCACCTATCTGGCAACCGAGAAGATTAATCTTCTGATTGATGCAACACATCCCTATGCAACGCGCATTTCACACAATGCTGTTTGGGCGTCCAGTATGGCAAAAATTCCGCTATTGCGGCTCGAACGCCCGGCATGGGAAAAGGAAAACGGCGATAACTGGATTGACGTCGCAAATGAAGCGCAGGCCGCAACGATAATCCCCGCTGGCGAGCGTGTTCTGCTCGCACTGGGCCGACAACATATTGCGCCCTTTGCAGAGCGAAGCGATGTTCACTTCATCATGCGGATGATCGACCCGCCGGAAGTAACATTGCCTCGCGATTGTGAAATCGTTCTGGCAAAGCCCGAAAGCTATGAATCCGAGAAACAATTCCTGAGCGAACGAAAGATCGGCCTGATTGTCAGCCGCAATTCCGGCGGCAGCATTTCTTACGCAAAAATCAAAGCAGCGCGTGATCTTGCCATACCCGTCATGATGATCGCTCGCCCCCCCGTGGAAGCCAAAACCGTTGTCGCTACCGTAGAAGAAGCAATTGAATTTACACGTTCCGTTTTAAGGTTTTGAGCGCGCAATATGGCTGTGCGCTTCATGATAAAGCGCTGAATCACGGAAGTTTTGGGGATCAAGTCCGCGCCCGACAAACACCATTGCCGTTCTTTTCACGCCTGAAACTGCAACTTTCTCAACAATATCCGACAGTGTTCCGCGCAAGATCTGCTCATCTGGCCAACCCACGCGATAAGCAACGACCACCGGGCAATCTGCCCCATAAAGTGGCGCCAGCTCCGCCTCAATCTTCGCAAGATTGCGGATCGACAGATGAATCACCAAAGTCGCACCGGATTTGCCCAATGTGGCAAGATCTTCACCTTCCGGCATGGCGGATGATTTTACCGAAGTGCGCGTGAGGATAATGCTCTGATTGACTTCGGGAATCGTCAGTTCCTGCTTCATGGCAGCCGCAGCCGCAACAAAAGCCGGGACGCCCGGCGTCACATCATAAGGAATGCCCAGCGCATCAAGCCGGCGCATCTGTTCAGCCATCGCGCCGTAAATCGACGGATCGCCTGAATGGACGCGTGCAACATCATGCCCTTTGGCATGAGCGGCCTCAATTGCTGCAATGATTTCATCCAGCGTCAGCGAGGAACTATCAATCAGCAACGCGTCTTCTGGTGCAGATGCAACAACCTCTTTGGGCACCAGCGAGCCTGCATAAATGCAGACCGGACAGTTTTCTATCAGTCGCAGACCACGCACGGTGATGAGATCTGCGGCACCGGGACCGGCTCCAATGAAATGAACTGCCACGTTTTCTTCCTCTGTTCAGGCATTCCGAATGCCTGGCAGGCAGCAGAAAAGTCAATCTTTTTCAGGCAAAAGTCCTTGAATATCATTAAAGATCGACTGCCACTCTTCCGGCGTCAGCTCGAAGAAGTTGAAGCTTCTGAGCAGAAATGCACCCTCATTGGCAATAAACGCCAGTCGCGCGCGCCTGCCTTCTGGCGTTGAAACATCAAGACCATCCCACTGTTTGCGATACCATGTCCGGGTTTCATCAAGATACTGGGAGTTGGGAATAAGGCTCGCGATCATAGCGGCAAACCGAGAATCGTCCTCAGCATCGCTTTCGCGTGTCACCGCGATATGGGCTGCGATGTGCGAAATCGCGTCTTGCTTATGCTGCTTGCGCGCTGTCACCAGATCGTCGAACCGGCCGCCCCACCGCTCGATCATGGCTTTCATCAACCCGTCTTTGTTACCAAAACAATATTGCACGCCGCCTTTTGTGACGCCGGAAGCTTGCGCCACCGCATCCATGGTCAGAGCAACGATGCCACCTTCGGCAACCAGCTTCTCGGCCATATCAAGCACATGATCACGGTCGATTGAGCGCGGACGGCCAGTTCTTTGCAATTTCTTACTTTCCATACAGGTGGATTTATATTATGTCAGCCACCCTGACAAGTTTGAATACGTTCGTATTGAAAAGGTATAATCCAATGTTGCCGCAAAATCGCTGGCTCGTTCTCGCAATAGTTTCCAGCGCACTTTTCCTCATCGTTGTGGATATGACAGTGCTTTATACAGCATTGCCACGCCTCACCCATGATCTCGCGGCAAGTGCTTCCGAAAAGCTCTGGATCATGAATATCTACCCGCTGGTGGTGGCAGGACTGTTGCCGGGCCTTGGCACACTGGGCGACAAGCTCGGCCATAAGCGCATGTTCATGAATGGTCTGGCCGTGTTTGGCCTTGCATCGCTTTGCGCGGCTTATTCTCCAAACCCGGAAGTGCTGATTGCAGCCCGCGCATTCCTTGCCTGTGGTGCGGCGATGATGATGCCTGCCACACTGTCGATTATCCGGCTGACCTTCACCGATGAAAAAGAACGCTCGCTTGCCATTGGTATCTGGGCGGCAATTGCTTCGGGTGGCGCTGCCATCGGTCCTGTCGCAGGCGGTATCCTGCTCGAATATTTCTGGTGGGGTTCCGTATTTCTGATCAACGTGCCCGTTGTTTTGGTGGCGCTTGCTCTTTCGGCCTTCAACCTCGAAAATCGCCCACTTGGCTCCCAGCGCAAATGGGATCTCATCGGCTCGATCCAGATCATGATCGGCCTGATCGCGCTGACCTACTCCATCAAGGAGCTCGCCAAGCGCGACGCATCAATGGCTGTCTTTGCGAGCGCTTTGATTATCGGTCTCATCGCAACGACCATTTTTGTGCGCCGTCAGCTTTCAAGCAGCGAACCGTTGATTGACTTCTCGCTGTTCAAAAACCGGCTTTTCGCTACAGGTGTGTTTGCGGCGCTTGTTGCATCGGGTTCGATGACCGGCATGGAGCTGGTTTTCAGCCAGCGTATGCAGTTGATCGAAGGCATGACGCCGTTGCAGGCTGGTCTGATGATCCTGCCAATTCCGCTTGCAGCTTTCGTCGCAGGGCCGCTGGCTGGCATGATGTTGCCACGTCTTGGTGCAGGCAAGGTGCTCTGGGCGTCGCTCGGCATCACTGCTCTTGGCGTAGTGATCTATATCCTCACCTACAAGCTCTCAGCGCATTTCTATCTGGCAGGGCTTGCAGTCTTAGGTTTTGGCGTTGGCTGTGCAATGACAGGCGCATCGTCATCAATCATGAGCAACGCTCCAGCCGAGAAGGCTGGTATGGCTGCCTCTGTCGAGGAAGTGTCGTTTGAACTTGGCAATGCGCTGGGCGTGACAATTTTCGGTAGCATTCTGTCGGCCTTCTATACCGCCAGCCTTATTTTGCCGGTCAGCGCGGATATTCCGTCTGTTGCACGCGATAGCCTTGATGAAGCGCTTATCGTCGCACAATCAATGCCTGCTACCGATGCAGATAGCTTGATTGCGCTTGCATCGCAGGCATTCGAAAATGCCTATGTGGCCGTCATTATGACCACCGCTGCTTTGCTGATCGTTGCAACCGTTGCAACTTACATCGCGCAACGCCGCAAATTGCTCTGATTAGGAAGTGCCATCGCCAGCGCGGCGGTGGCACGACCTTCCACCGTCTTCTCGATAATAAGAGCGGCATTCGTCCCTGCGGCAGCAAGTGCTGCAGATTCCGCAACGCCATGGCACCCCACCGACGCAAACACCACGTCCGACGGATTTTTCAACCTTGGTGTTTCTTGCTCAAGTTGCCCGGCATCAAAAAATCGCAGCTCACAGCCATAATGCGCAGCAAGCTCCAGCCAGACCGGATCACCCTGCTTGGTGGCAAGCGTTGCAATGACTGTCGGTCGATTCAAACCTGCTTTGCTCAGAACCCTGTCTGCCAACGAAACGAGTTCTTCCAAGCGCACGCCTGACGAACAGCCCATCCCAAGAGCGGCGCGTTTTTCCTTAGACCGCACGAGGGGCCGGATTATGCGCTTCTCTGATATCTTCAGCTGTAATGCCGAGAATATCAGCAATGCGCTTGATCATTGCTGTTTCCGACTGATCAACATGATCATCCGCACGCGCAATCCGCACCAGGTCACGAAGCAGTGACGAACGGCGCTCAGGCGCCATTTCAGCCAACATCGAAGCCGCCTGCTTTGTAGTCGTCTCATAGCCAAAGTCTTTGAGATATTCTGTCACTTCCGGCAGTTCTTCTGCTGAAATGCCAAAGTTCTCGGAGACAATCTGCCTGAAAGCCGCAATTTCTGCCGGGTGACGATCACCATCGGCAAAAACCACATGAAGCAGAAGAAGCAGTTCCGAAGCGAGTGCCGGATCTTCGGCAACACGCTGCACAGCACTTTTTTTGCTGAGAAACGCAGTAATACGTTCGAAAATGCTTTCGCTCATGGATGATCGTCTCCTGATATCAAATAGACTTGCATTGATAATGCTGCGCGAACCGAAAAACAACGCTGGCCTTCATTGGTTCCCTAAAATAGCTGTCTGGCGCAATGAGACCGTCTGCACTATGTTGCCTCAACTTTTGGCGGATCCTCTCCATGCTTGAATTTTTCGATACCTTGACGCTCCTTTTGACCATGGCCGCTTTCATTGCGGGCATCATCGATTCTATTGCAGGCGGAGGCGGCATGATCACGATACCCGCGCTGCTGCTCGCTGGCATCCCACCTGTCGAAGCACTCGGCACAAACAAGCTGCAAGGCCTGTTCGGCTCTTCCTCTGCAACCATCGCCTACGCGCGCAAAGGGCATGTGAACATCAAGGAACAATGGCCGGAAGCCATTGCATCACTGGTCGGTTCTGTTCTGGGCGCGCTTTTAGCAACCGTCCTGCCCGTCGATATCATGCGGGCAGCATTGCCAATTCTGCTGATCGCGATTGCCATTTATTTTGCAGTGAAACCAAGCCTTGGCGACGTGGATCGCGCACGCCGTATGGGACCATTCCTGTTTGGCGTTACGCTGGTGCCACTGATCGGCTTCTACGACGGACTGTTCGGACCCGGCACCGGCTCATTCTTCATGTTAGCGTTCGTAGCCCTTGCAGGCTATGGCGTGCTGAAAGCCACCGCTCATACCAAGCTGCTTAACTGCGCATCCAATATCGGCGGCTTTGCCACCTTCGCGCTTGTTGGCACAATCAACTGGAAAATTGGCATCTGCATGGGCATTGCGCAGTTCATTGGCGCACAGATTGGCGCGAGCCTCGCTATGAAGATCGGCTCGCGCATTATCAAGCCACTGCTCATCGTGGTGAGCCTAGCACTCGCCGTGCGGCTTCTGATGGAACCAAGCAATCCACTCCGGCAATGGCTGGGCTTCTGAATGCGCGAAGCGATAATGTCAGAATTCAATTCCCTTCTGTGCCTTCACACCTGAACGGAAAGGATGCTTGATCAATTCCATCTCGGTAACGAGATCGGCAGCGTCAATCAGCTCGTCCTTGGCATTGCGGCCCGTGATGATGACATGCTTCATCTCAGGTTTAGCGGCAAGCACTTCGATTACCTCTTCAACAGGCAGGTAATCATAGCGCAGCACGATGTTGAGTTCGTCGCAGAGCACCATATCGTAGCTTTCATCAAGGATCATGGCTTTGGCTTGCTCCCAAGCGTCACGGGCCATGGCAATATCGCGGGCGCGATCCTGTGTTTCCCACGTAAAGCCCTCGCCAAGTGCGGAAATCGTCACCTGTTCAGGGAATTTCTCCAGCACCCACCGCTCGCCAGTATCCCATGAGCCTTTAACGAACTGCACGACGCCAACCTTCATGCCGTGACCAAGGGCGCGGAAAACCATGCCGAAACCAGCCGTTGATTTGCCTTTGCCCTTGCCTGTATGAACAATCACAAGGCCTTTTTCGTCGGTCTTGGTGGCTTGAATCTTGTCGCGCGCCGCTTTCTTCTTGCGCATCTTATCTGCATGGCGGGCATTCAATTCCTCTTCCGTCATTGAAAGAAGTTTTGCAGATTTCTCAGCCATTTAATGCCCTTTCCGGAATCATTTTCATAAGATTTTCGAGCTCAAACCGCGCTGAATTGGAACGCGGCACCCAGAAGCCGCGTTCAATCGCATCGTTGAGTTTGGACGCTGTTTCGGCGAGTGCCGCCGGATTTTTATCAAGCATGAAATCATGCACTGCTCTATCGGCAATATAGGCCTGATAGACTGCTTCGAAGTGATGGTTACCGACTTTGCCGGTGGTCGCCGCGAAAGCGAAAAGATAATCAACCGTGGCTGCAATTTCCGCAGCGCCCTTGTAGCCGTGGCGCATCACGCCCGCGATCCACTTGGGATTGGCCGCACGACCACGCACAACGCGCGCAAGCTCTTCTTCAAGTGTGCGGATCACCGGCTTTTCAGGCTTCGAATGATCGTTGTGATAGACGGTCGGCATCGCGCCCGTCAGTTTTTCAACCGTTGCAGCCATGCCACCTTCAAACTGATAATAATCATCGCTGTCGAGCAGATCGTGCTCGCGGTTATCCTGATTTTGCACCACCGCCTGCACAGAACGCAGCCGCTCTTCAAGAAGCCCGCGCTCCGCTTGGCCCTCTTCGCCCGCACCATAGGCATAGCCGCCCCAGACAAGCCAGGCTTCCGCCAGATCATTGCGCCCAGCCCAACCATTCTCATCCATCAGTGCCTGCAAGCCAGCGCCATAAGCACCCGGTTTTGAACCGAAGACGCGATAGCCCGCGCGACGTTCGGCGGTCTTTTCATCCGCACCCGTTGCGATAAGCCGTGCTTGTTCGGTCTTTATGCGGCTAGCAATCGGATTGTCCTCCGCCTCTTCATCAAGCGCGCCGACAGCTCGCACGGCCTTGTCAAACAGTGCAATCTGTTCCGGGAAAGCATCACGAAAGAATCCGGAGATACGCAGCGTCACATCCACACGCGGACGGCCAAGCTTGGCAATCGGCACGATCTCGTACCCGGTGACTCGACGCGAAGCCATATCCCATAAGGGTTTTACACCGATCAGCGCCAACGCCTGCGCAATATCATCACCGCCAGTGCGCATGTTGGATGTGCCCCATGCGGTCAGACCAAATGAGGTCGGCCACTCGCCATGATCCTGCGTGTAACGGGTGATCAGCAGTTCCGCTGATTTGCGGCCCAGCTCCCACGCCGCTGGTGTTGGCACGGCACGGCTATCGGTCGAAAAGAAATTGCGCCCGGTCGGCAAAACATCTGGCCGTCCACGCGTTGGCGCACCCGATGGGCCCGGCGGCACAAAGCGCCCGGAAATAGCGGATAAGAAACCTTCAATCTCCGAAGGTCCACAGGATGTCACCATGGGGCGCAAATGATCCTTAATCGACTGCAGCACGGCATTGGTCTGTGTCCAATCTGCCGGACACTCGACTTCGCCCTCCACAAACTGCGCAGCCAGCAATTCGATACGCTCGACCGTATCACCAGCAATACGCCAACTTGCAGGACTTGCACCTACCAGCAATTCAGGCTTCGCCCCAGTCCAGGGGTCGGCCATTGCACAATCGAGCGGATCAAACTCTTCGCCAAGGCCTGCGTCTCTGGCGATAGCGCGCTGCAGGCTCTGCTCGCCCGGCAAGCCACCCAGCGCAACGGGAATACCGCGTGGAACACGCGCCAGTGCCACCAGCAAATCGGTGAGCAAGCGCCCTTGAGGGGCCAGACCAAAAATATGCAACCCATCGCGGATCTGCATTTCCTTGAGATCACAAAGATAGGCATCAAGCTTTTGCAACGCCATATCTTCATCATCATGGTCATGAATACCCGCATCGCGGTCGAGACCAATATCGCGTACCAGATCAAGGATCTGCACTTTCAACCGCAACAGGCGACGCGGATCAACGCCCGAAGCCTCGTAATATTCATCGACCAATGCTTCGAGATCCTTGAGCGGACCGTAGCTTTCAGCGCGCGTTAACGGCGGTGTCAGGTGATCGATGATCACAGCACCCGCACGGCGCTTTGCCTGCGTGCCTTCACCTGGATCATTGACGATGAACGGATAGACATGCGGCGTTGGGCCGAAAACAGCTTCAGGATAACAGTTTTCCGACAGCGCTAAGGCTTTACCCGGCAGCCATTCCAGATTGCCATGCTTGCCCATATGCACGATAGCATCGATCTTCGCCACATCGCGCAGATAAGCATAGAACGCGATATACCCATGCGGCGGCACCAAATCAGGCGAGTGATAGGTCTCTTTCGGATCGATATTATAACCACGTGCAGGCTGAATACCGGCTATTGTTTCGCCAAAGCGCATCAGCGGCAGCGCAAAACCTTCAAGCCTCTTATCAAAGAACGGATCATTTTCCGGCCCACCCCAACGGGTTTCAATTTCCTCCTGAATCACATTCGGAAGCTTTGCAAAGAAAGCCTTGTATTGATTCAAAGAAATGACTTCACGGATGACACGCCCATCACGCGCCGCATTGGTTGGGCCAGCCATCAAAAGCCGAATGAAAGCATCGCCATCGGCAGGAACGTCACCAACCGGATACCCCTCGCCCGCCATGGCGCGCAGCACTTCCACTGTTCCGGCAGGCGTATCAAGCCCGACGCCATTGCCCAGCCTGCCATCACGGTTCGGATAATTGGCAAGGATCAGCGCCACACGGCGCTCTTCTGGCTTTTTACGCTTAAGGCGCACCCAGTTTGCAGCCAATTCGGCGACGAAAGCCACGCGACCCAAATCCGGCTCGTGGGTGACGATATTGGCTTCAACAGTGCTATCGAATTGCTTTGCCGATTTGAAAGACACTGCACGCGACAGCACGCGGCCATCAATTTCGGGCAGTGCGACATTCATCGCAAGATCGCGCGCCAGCAAACCCTGCTGCGATGCTTCCCATGTGGCTTTTGGCGTACCGGAAAAAATCACCTGCAAAACCATATTGCCGCGCTTATCCAGCACGGTCGGTTTACGCTCCGCACCCGGTGACGAAATCGCAAAGCCGGTTGCATTGAGCATAATATCCGGCTGGCAATCGTCAAACAGGCCATCAACCACTGCTGCTGAAAGCCTGTCCTTGAGGCTGGAAACAAAGATCGGAACCGGATTAAGTCCCTTAGCCTGCAATGCACTGATCAGTGCTTCAACCGGCTGCGTCTGTCCGCTTTGCACAAGCGCCCGATAAAAAATGATCGCCGCAGCAGGTGCATCAGCGTCCTGCCATTGCTTACGGATGAGAGCAAGCGATGGCGTTGCCATATTTGGCCACCACAGCCCGGCTTTGAGAAGCGGTGCCGCCTCTTCCGGTTTCTCGCTCTCATCAATCAATGCTGTGCAATAATTGAGAAAGCGGGATGTATTGGCAGCCCCGCCCTCAATTAAATATTGCCAGAGCGCATCGCGCTCCGGTGCGGAAATGGTGGAGAACCGTTCAAGCCCATAATCAGGCTTATCATCACCTGGCAACACCGCAATTTTAATGCCGAGCGAAACAGCACAGGCATGAAGCGCCTCAAGCCCATAAGGCCAATAGGTCTCGCCACCAATAATCCGCACAACAATAAGCTTCGCATGTTGTGCCGTGCGCTCAATATAAGCATCGACCGACATGGGATGTGTCAGGCTCAGGAAATTGGCGAGCCGGAGACTTGGCCCTTCTTTCACAAGCTTGTAGGCGTGAGAAAGACTGGCCAATTCCGTATCGGCGGCGGAAAGGAACAAGATATCGCCCGGCGTCTGACCGAGGTCGACGGCCTCATTGCCGTCGCTGATCGTTCCCTTCTGGGCAAGTAAGAGATGCATTACGAGGTCGCATCTTTCACGGCTTTGATGATCGCCTGTTCATCGATCTCATGCAGACCAATGACGACAAGACGCGTATTGCGCACTTCATCCTTACCCCATGGGCGGTCGAAATAATGCTCAATACGCGGGCCAACGGCCTGCACAACCAGACGCATCGGCTTGCCCGGCACATCGACAAAGCCTTTGAGACGCAGAACATCGTGCGCAGCAATCACCGCCTTGAGCTTCTCGGTAAATGCCTTCGGATCGGTAACCGAGCCTGCTTCAACGACAAAGCTTTCAAACTCATCGTGATCATGCTCATGGCCGTCGGCATGATGGATTTCATGATGCGACTTGCGGTTGGCAATATCGTCTTCCGTCCCCACTCCAAGGCCGAGCAATACGTCTGCACCAAGCTTGCCAAAGCTTGCTGGCACCATGTTGACGCGACGCTTTGAGCGTTCAGCCACATCGGCCTTCACGCTATCGAGTTTCGACGGATCAACGAGATCGGCCTTATTGAGAACAATCAGGTCAGCTGCATGAATCTGATCCTCAAAAAGTTCCTCTAAAGGGCTTTCATGATCAAGAGATTCGTCCGCTGCGCGCTGCGCATCCACCTTATCGTGGTCATCCGCAAAACGACCTTCGGCAACGGCAGCGGCATCGATAACCGTCACCACGCCATCAACCGTGACCTGCGTCTTGATTTCAGGCCAGTTGAAAGCTGCGACCAGCGGCTGTGGCAGCGCCAGACCGGAGGTTTCGATAACGATATGATCTGGGCGGTCTGCACGGTCGAGAAGTTTGGTCATAGTCGGAATGAAATCATCAGCAACGGTGCAACAGATGCAACCATTGTTGAGTTCGATCACGTCTTCCTCACGGCAGCTTTCAATGCCGCAGCCTTTGAGAATTCCACCATCGACGCCCAGATCGCCAAACTCATTGATGATAAGCGCAATACGCTTGCCATTGGCATTTTCCAGCAGATTACGGATCAGTGTCGTCTTGCCGGAACCTAAGAATCCGGTGATCACCGTTGCTGGAATTTTCTGTCCCTGCATCAAATTAACCCTTCATTTTGAGCGACAGACCTGCCGCCATGAAATAAACTTCATCTGCCACTGATGCCACAGCCTGATGCAAAAACCCGGCTGAATCGCGAAACGCGCGCGCCATCCGATTTTCCGGCACAATGCCTAAACCAACTTCGTTGGAAACGAAAACAACCGGCCCTGAAAGCTCAGGCAATGCCGCTATCAGCGTCTCAGTTTCAGCAGCGATATTCTGCTCTGCCATCATCAGATTGGTGACCCAGAGCGTCAAGCAATCGACCAGCACAAAGCGGTCATGCCGCACGCATTTTTCAAGCGCGCCCACAAGGTCGAGCGGCTCCTCCACCGTCTGCCATTCACGCCCGCGACGATCGCGGTGAATGGAGATGCGGCTTTCCATTTCTTTGTCGAATGCGCGCCCTGTCGCAAGATAGACGGGTTGAAGACCTGAGCCTTCAACCAGTTTCTCCGCATAAGACGACTTACCGGATCGGGCTCCGCCAAGAACGAACGTGATTTTTGCATTTTCATTTCGGGGCAGAGCCATGCCTATCAGCCTTCAATATCCGACTTTGCATAGGTCTGAATAAACCAGCCCAGCGCAAGACCAATCACTGCCCACATGAACAGGTTTGTTGCAAGCGATGCGACGGCATATTGCGAAGCAAGCAGCGCTGGAATTGGTGATGCAATATCGTGCGGATGCGGTGCACCATAAAGATGTGGGGCGATAATCAGCACCAGTCCAAGGATTTTAGAAACAATCTCAGCACGCAAAACCAGCAGATAGATGCCGACACCACTCAACACCACGGTCAAGATCCACCAGAGCTGACGCTGCGCCAGATCGGCGGCAGGCATCGCAGGCAATTCCGGCGAAAGCCCTAAAGCTGGCAAGAAAGCGACCGCAAAAAAGCCGGCTATCCCCCAGAGGATACCATTCTGCGGTGTAATACGGCGACCGAGAAGAAGCGCAACCCCACCCAGAAGCAGGGCAAAACCTGCACCGGCCACGAGATTGGCAAGCAATGTGTTGCCAAGACGACCAAACAGCAGTTCAGCGCCCTCTTCTTCTCCGCCATCACTGGCAGCCACCGCAGCATGGTCGTGTGGCGCAGCCGCTTCGGCGTCACCATGGCTATGACCGCCACCGGCGTCTTCATAAGTTTCCGCCTGAATGATCAACGGAACGGTTTTCAAATACATGGCAGGCGTCACGAGAAGCCCTGCCAGAAGGCCAGCAACAAGCGTGGCCAGAAGATAACGGATCAACATTTCATTCCCTCAACAGCAATCCCGCTTCGATGATTGTCCCCCATCGAGCGCTGCTTATTTCCTGTTTTAAAAGCTAAAGGCTTAGTGGCAGGGAAAACCGTATGAATGACGCGTGTCATGCGCCGAATCATGCAGCATATCAGAATGGGCTATCCCAACGCCGTAAATCAGAAATGCGCCGAGCATGAGCGACACCACTGCCGTTCCAAGACGAGCAGCAAGGGAGAGAGGGAGTGTATTGGAAAGTGAATTTTCGTTACGCGCAGCCATGACAACCTCCGTGCAGGCAGCAGGGAAAACCTCCCAAGGGGTGCGGACAGAATGTCCTTCACGCAACAGGCAGGTCTCCTGGCTCACGGGTCGTGGGGAGTGATGCACCTTCCCAGAAACGCTGATGTTTCCAGTGGTTGCCGGTTGCCCGGCTTGCCTCATCCCTCTCCGCTCTACAGTCGCGGGGTCGGCTGCGATAAAGACGCCCGGATTGGGTCCGTCCGTCGCATTCCCTTTTTGGTATCGCCGGGATTCGTTCCGGCAAAGACCTATTGCATAAAGTGACATTAGGCGTTCACTGTTGCGGCGTCAATCGAGTGCAAACAACCCGTCAATATCAAGGCAGGACTCAAGGCCATCAGCCAGTTCATCAAGCGCGGTTTCAATACTTTCGCGATAGTTCCCACCTGAACCGCACACCCCGAGCCCCGCCAGAAATCTATGCCGGAACGCATCTGCACTGAAAGCACCATGCAGATAAGTCCCCATGATACGTCCGCTCGCAGAAACGGCGCCATCATCATGATCACCGATCCGCGAAAATGGCCGGATCACATCAGGGCCAGTGGTACGCCCGATATGAATCTCATAGCCATCAAGCTTAGCATCATAAAGCTGTGAGTGCGCGACAACATTGCGCACGACTTTCTCAGGCTCCATCATGGTTTCGACGTCCAGCAGTCCCAACCCGTCGATGTTGCGCACCTGTCCCTCGATACCGTCCGGGTCGCTGATCCGTTTGCCGAGCATCTGAAACCCGCCACAAATGCCAAGCACGTGCCCGCCGCGCCGCACGTGAAGCTGCAAATCGCGCTCCCAGCCGTTTTCACGAAAGGCAATCAGATCGGCAATCGTCGATTTCGTCCCCGGCAAAACCACAAGCCCTGCATCATGCGGCAGTGGCTGGCCGGGCGGAACCATCACAACTTCAACCTCACACTCCGCTTTCAGCGGATCAAGATCATCGAAATTCGCAATGCGCGGCAACATGGGAACTGCCACTTTCAACGCCTTGGCATCACCCCGCGTTGCGCGTTCCAGCACCACCGAATCCTCCGCAGGCAAACGCGACACGGCTTTAAGCCACGGCACGACACCAAACGATCGCCAGCCCGTAAAACGGGTAATTGCCTCAAGACCATCATCAAACAGCGAAACATCGCCACGAAACTTGTTGATCAGAAAGCCACGCACCATGGCACGGTCTTCTTCGGCCAGAATTGTATGCGTTCCGACCAGCGATGCAATCACTCCGCCCCGATCAATATCTCCCACCAGCACCACCGGCACATTTGCACGTGTGGCAAAGCCCATATTGGCAATATCACCGGCGCGAAGATTAATTTCGGCAGGCGACCCCGCCCCTTCAATCAACACCAGATCAGCACCTTCACTGATAAGATCAAAGGATTCCATCACCGCGGCCATCAGCTGCGGCTTCAATTGTTGATAATAACGCCCGCGCGCCTCGCCACGCACTTTTCCCTGCACGACGACCTGACTGCCCATATCGGTCTGTGGTTTCAGCAGAACCGGGTTCATATGCACCGATGACGGCACACCGCACGCCAGAGCCTGAAGCCATTGCGCGCGACCAATCTCACCGCCATCCTCGCTAACGGCTGCATTGTTTGACATATTTTGCGGCTTGAATGGCCGGACTTTCAGCCCCCGATTGCGTGCCACACGGCAAAGACCGGCAACAAGCACGCTTTTGCCGACATCCGAACCCGTTCCCTGAAACATGATTGCGCGTGTCATGCGAGCTTGCCTATCCCAAGTTTATGCCACTGGCAATCACCAGCGATTGCGGCAAGCTTATATGCAAAAATGCGCATCAGTTTATTACAAAAGTGAGCAACATTATTCCAAAGCAGCGTTGGCAGCCGCGCGCCATTGTGATCTAGTCGCTTCAGGAGGATGCGGTGCTCATAGGGAGGAAACCATGGATACTGCCGACCAGAACCAGTTTGAACTCAACGAGGATCAGCGCGCCATTCAGGATATGGCCCGCGGCTTTGCATCCGATTGCGTTGCGCCTTATGCACTGCAATGGGATCGCGAGAGACATTTCCCGATTGACGTCATAAAAGAAACCGGCCCACTCGGCATGGGCGGCATCTACGTTCGCGAAGACGTGGGCGGATCAGCACTCAAGCGCTCAGACGCGGTCCTTATTTTCGAGGCAATCGCCGAGGCCTGCCCCGCTTTTTCAGCCTTTATCTCCATCCACAACATGGCTGCATGGATGATCGATACGTTTGGCGATGAAAGCCAGCGCCAGACATTCCTGCCCAAGCTCACATCAATGGACTGGCTTGCGAGCTATTGCCTGACAGAACCCGGATCCGGTTCCGACGCAGCCGCACTTTCCACCCGCGCGCAGCGCGATGGCGATCATTATGTGCTTAATGGCACCAAGCAGTTTATTTCCGGTGCAGGCGCCACTGACCTGTATGTCACAATGGTGCGTACCGGCGAGGACGGCCCGAAGGGCATTTCTGCCATTGTTGTGCCGAAAGATGCGCCCGGCCTGTCATTTGGTGCCAATGAGCACAAGATGGGCTGGAACATGCAACCCACCCGAACGGTGATTTTCGACAATTGCTGCGTGCCAGTTGCAAATCGTCTGGGTGACGAGGGCACCGGTTTTAAGATCGCTATGGCAGGCCTTGATGGCGGACGCTTGAACATCGCCGCATGCTCGCTGGGCGGCGCACAATCGGCACTGAACAAGGCACTGGAATACTCAAGCCAGCGCAAGGCTTTCGGCCAGACAATTGATCGCTTTCAGGCATTGCAGTTCCGCCTGGCGGATATGGAGACCGAGCTCTCGGCAGCACGACAGCTTCTTTACTCGGCTGCAAGCAAGCTTGATCGCAAAACCCATGATGCCGGCAAATGGTCAGCCATGGCCAAACGCTTTGTTACTGACACTGGTTTTGATGTGGCCAATGACGCGCTGCAAATTCTGGGCGGCTATGGCTACCTTCATGATTACGGCATCGAAAAACTTGTCCGCGATCTGCGCGTTCACCAGATTCTTGAAGGCACAAACGAGATCATGCGCGTCATTGTTGCACGCCATATGATCGGACGCTGATACATATCTATATGGGAGAAAATCATGGCCACTATCGCTTTTATCGGCCTTGGCAACATGGGCGGACCGATGGCCGCCAATCTGGTGAAAGCCGGGCATAAGGTCATTGGTTTTGATCTGCTGCCTGCTCATCTTGAAGAAGCGAAAGCCAATGGCCTTGAGATCGCAACCAGTGCTGCGGGCGCCGTTCAAACCGCAGATGCAGTGATCACCATGCTGCCCGCAGGCAAACATGTTCTTTCGGTTTATGAAGACATCATGCCTTATGCCCGAAAAGATTCCGTTTTTATCGACTGCTCGACAATTGATGTCGATTCTGCACGCAAGGCCCACGAGATTGCAGCAAGAAACGGCCAGCTTTCTGTTGATGCGCCTGTATCAGGCGGCACAGGCGGCGCTTCTGCCGGCACGCTGACCTTCATGGCAGGCGGCAGCGACGATGCCTTTGGCAAGGCCGAACCGCTGCTTCAGCCTATGGCCGGTAAAATCGTTCATTGCGGCGGTGATGGTGCAGGACAGGCTGCAAAGATCTGCAACAATATGATCCTCGGCATTTCGATGATCGGCGTCAGTGAAGCCTTCGTACTGGCTGAAAAGCTGGGGCTCTCGCATCAGGCGCTGTTTGATGTGGCTTCAACCTCATCAGGCCAGTGCTGGTCACTGACAACTTACTGTCCTGTACCGGGACCGGTCCCGGCATCGCCCGCCAATCGCGAATATAAACCCGGATTTGCAGCAGCCCTGATGCTCAAGGACCTCAAGCTTTCACAGGAAGCGGCAAAAAGTTCGGGTGCTGCAACACCATTGGGCGCACATGCAGAAGCGCTTTACAGCCGTTTCGACAATGAAGGCCATGGAGGGGAAGATTTTTCAAGCATCATCAACTTCCTTCGCGCAACAAAGACGGTTGATGAAAACAAAGCCTGATGCATTTTCTCTGAAGAAAGTTGAAAAAACTTCACTTGTTTAGATTTGCTTAAGTGTCTGATAACGGTCCGGTAACAATGTTGCGCTAGAAAGGAGCAAGAGACGGTTTACACCTTCTCGACGCTCCGGATCTGGTACTGCGTACCGGAGCTTCAGTCTCTTCCGCCTGTGTATTGTTTGGTGGAAGCGCCATGCGTATTTGGCAAGACCGTGCACCTGACGAGGCAGCGCGGTTTTCTGCCGTTGCTGATAATTCATAAATTATACGTGATGATATTGTAAGTTTTTACTTCCGTGATTGAAATCAGGCCATAATCCTGTGAGAGGTATTTCAATTGGAGTACCGTTCGGTCTATTTTGCCAGCTAGACTCCAAGATCTATCGAATTTAAGCATCGTATTTCTTGAAATGCGATTCAGATTTTGGGCAACAGCATTTTGACCACCCTCAAAGCAACCACAGCGCACACTGCAAATAAGTCACTCTTTGGCCTGCCTTTGGCAGTGGTCTTTGTGCTTTGCTATTTTGCTTTTCAGGCAATTCTTGTAACTCTTGTTTCCAATGGCGCTGGCCTTGATGATGCCGAACAGCTGGCCAATATCGGCTATCTGGACTGGGGATATGGCGGATCGCAGCCGCCTCTCTACACATGGATAACCAATATTGCAGCCTCCGTGCTTGGCACATCGATGCTCACGCTGCAAATCGTCAAATTCAGCATGCTTGCCAGCCTGTTTCTGAGCGTCTTTGGCGGAATGCGACTTTTGGGCTTCTCCCGTATGGTCGCTTCAGCATCCATGCTGGGACTGTTCCTCATTCCGCAAATCGGCTGGGAATCACAGCGCGCGCTGACCCATTCCATTGCAGGCACTGCGGGATGCGGCTGGGCATTTCTGGCTTTTGCATGGCATATGCGTGACCGACATGCCGTTTCCGCAGCAGCACTCGGCATTGCAATGGCAGCGGCCATTCTCGGCAAGTTCAACGCATCGCTGTTTGTGATTATGCTGATCGTCACCGGATTATCGGTTGCAGACTATCGCAAGGTCCTGCTTTCAAGGCTCTCTTTTATAACGATCACTGCATTTGCAATTTGCTTCACGCCAACAGCGAACTGGATGCTTGCACACAAGTCGAGTGTGATTGCGCGTTCCGAAAAGCTTCAGATCGGTGCATCCGGCAGTCTGATCTTCGATCGCCTGAATGGTGTGGGAAGCTTCATCGAAGCAGCTTTTCTCTTCGCTGTCGTGGTACTTGCAATCGCGGGCATCATATCTCTTGTTCATCGCTCCAAACGCACCGCGCCAAGCAGACCATTCACCAATGGTGAAGCGTTCATGCGGCGTCTTCTCGTAGTGGGAATGCTGATCGTTTTGGTGGGCGTGGTCGTTGCTGGCGTCAGCAACATAAAGGATCGCTGGCTGCAACCGGTGCTCTTCCTTACGCCAGCGGTCATGGCATGTCTTTTTGAACAATATCGCCGGAACACGCGCGCGCTTACCGAATTCGCGGCCATTAGCATTGCGCTATCGCTCGTTGTACCGCCTGTTCTTGGCTATTATCTGACCTATGGCTCTAGCACTCCGCCCTATGGTCAACTGGATTATCAAAGCCTTTATCAAGAGATACGCAAAGATGGTGATTTTAAAACAATCCTGACAGACAACGCGCAGATTGGCGGGAATTTCAGGCTCTTCGATCCATCAATCGAAGTGATCCACCCCGAAACACCTTATGGTGCATCACGCGCCTCAAAACCTGTACTGGTGATGTGGTTTGGTGATACTGCCCCAAATGCACGTGTATCCACGCTTATGCGTGAAGCAAATATCATGGCACCCGATACTGGCATCAAGACTGCAAACATCATCTACCTAACGCGTCCCGATCAGCATATGACGGTGAGCTACTTCTTGCAGAAGTAAAAAGGTTCGGGAGAACCCGAACCTTTTTTATCACTCAACGGTTTCCTGAACAGCGTGAGCCGTGCTCTTAACATCGCGCCCCACGCCGCGAACCGTATTGGCGCAGGATGCAAGTGTGAAAGCACAAAGAACGATAGCAACTGGAACAATACGAGATAGCTTCATAGGTGTCTCTCCATTTAGATGCAGTTCTAACAAGATGCCCCCAAACAATAGTCCCGCCTTGGCCAACGTCCTGATGGCGAGGCCATATTTTGGCTCTCACATTGGTCATTTAGCGTAGCTTTTCCTCCCGGCAAGAGCAGCGATTTAGCCGCACGCAACAACACTGCCCCACCCCGAACGCAACGTCTCAAACCGGCCGCTACGGCGATACGATTCAAAGACGTTACGCAGATGATCAGCAACCACCTGAATATGTTGCCTTGCATCGGGTTTAATGATCATGCCAAGCTGATAACGGCCAAGCTGCGGCAAATTATGTTCAGGGCCAAGAGGCACGATACCTTCCCCCAATAAGGTTTTGCCAAAAGGAGCGATCGCAAGATCCGCCTGTATCGCGGCGCGCTGGCCCGTAGAATGCGAACTCATATAGGCAATGCGGTAGGCCCGCCCCGATTTCTCAAGCGCCTCAAGTGCATTTCCGCGCCAAGCGCAGCCCTCTTCCCATATGGAAAGCGGCAAGGGATCACGGCGATAAGCAGTGCCGCATCTGGCACCCGCCCAAACCAGCTCCTCATCGAGCAATATCTCAACATCACCTTTGCTTGGGACTGTGTGTGAGAGATTGACCAGCGTAACATCAAGCCGTCTTTCATCAAGACGCTTGCGCAGATTAGCGCTCTGATCGATCACGACATCGACCGTAACACCCGGATGCGTTTCTGCAAAACGCTTCAAAACGAGCGGCAACACACATTCACCAATGTCATCAGGCGATCCGAGCCGAACAACACCAGTCACTGTCGGCGCGACAAATTTCGCCACAGCCTCACGATTGAGCGCCAGCAGTCGCCGCGCATAACCAAGCAGCACTTCGCCATCGCTGGTCAGCCTCACCGAACGCGCATCCCGTTCAAAGACCGCAGCGCCCAGTTGCTCTTCAAGCTTCTTGATCTGCATGGAAACAGCAGAAGGTGTGCGAAACACCACATTGGCAGCCGCCGAAAAACTACCCGTATCGGCAATGGCTGCAAATGTCCGCAGCACATCTATATCAAGCATTGGCAGAGGATGCTGTACGGGCGCTGTCATCGTGGGCTCCACATGAAGTTAGTTCAATTTTTCTGACTTTATACCTTTCTATATTTCGTTTGATTGAACGTCAAGATCGCGGCAAGCTTCAAGCATAGAGGTCAAGACACGTCAGAAAACACTTGATCTCAATTCTGCCTGGAGAACAAAAATGAGCATTCAGTGTGAACCCCTGCAAAGAGAATGTATCGCGCGCCCATTCATCATCACGCACTGGCTGCAAGCGAGCATGGCATCGGTCAGCGCATTTTACACCAACTGGACATATCAGCGGCGCATAAAGAAGAGCCGCAGAATTCTCGAAAGCCTGCCCGAGCACATTCGGCACGACATCGGCTGGCCTTGCGTGGATGACCGCCTTCCCGCCCCCGCGAGGAGAGGCCAAATGCAGTAAGGCATATTCGAATTGCGAGTTGGAATTTTCCGCCTTCAATTTAGCGACATATAGGGACCAATATACGGCAGGCATTTAGCCGCACTATTCAACCCGAAAGTTCTATGTCTCAATACGCCTATCCTGTTTGCGCCATGACCTATCCCCTGTAAAATAGGGCAGGAGCAATGGGACTACCGGTCAAAAAGCGACCGGATGACTGGGCCTTCTATAGTCCCGGTGTCATGACGGAGGCACAAAGCCGGAAACTGCGTCGGGAACCGCAGTTCGGGCTTTTGAGAATGGGAACGATCAGGCTATGAATCCAGCTTCATCGATTAAGCGGTCTATTGTTTTTTTTCTTGTCCCTGACTTCTCGATGATCGCATTTGCGACAGCGATAGAGCCACTGCGCATTGCCAATCGAATGCTGGGTTATGAAGCCTATCACTGGCGTTTGACGTCCACCGATGGCAAGCCGGTCAAGGCTTCAAATGGCGTGGAATGCGCGGTCAATGCGTCACTGGAGGATGAACGCCGCTATCTTCAAAGCGAACAACGCCCATCCATGGTCTTTGTCTGCTCAGGCGTCTATGTCGAGGATTTCCGCAACAAATCTGTCTTTGCCTGGCTGCGTGAAGAATATAACCGCGGCGTTGCGGTTGGCGGGCTCTGCACCGGTGCGCATATTCTGGCGGCTGCGGGCCTTCTCTCGGGCAAACGCTGCGCCATTCATTGGGAAAACCTGCCAGGCTTTTCGGAAGCTTTTCCGAAAGCTGAAGTCTATGCCGATCTTTTTGAAGTGGATAGCAATATCTTTACATGCGCAGGCGGAACCGCTTCGCTCGACATGATGCTGAAGCTCATCGGCGATGACTTCGATGATAATCTGGTCAACCGCATTTGCGAACAAGCCCTCACCGACCGGGTACGCAACCCGCACGACCGCCAACGCCTGCCACTTCGCGCCCGCCTTGGCATCCAGAATTCAAAGATTCTGACCATCATCGAAATGATGGAAGCCAACCTTTCCGAACCGGAAGCACTCATTAACGTAGCCCATAATATCGGGCTTTCGCGCCGTCAGGTCGAACGCCTGTTCCGTCAGGAAATGGGCCGTTCTCCGGCACGATATTATCTGGAAATACGCCTCGACCGGGCCCGGCATTTGCTGTTGCAATCCTCCTTGCCGGTGGTTGAAGTTGCCGTCGCCTGCGGGTTCGTTTCCGCGTCGCATTTTTCCAAGTGTTATCGCGAGCTTTATGGTCGCTCACCCCAGCAGGAACGGGCTGACCGGAAAATGCTGATTGCGGCATAATCCCGAGGATCATAACAAAACCCGCGCACTCAGAACGCGGGTTTTTCTTTTAAATCATAGTGATAGCCCTGCGTGATGAATCAAATCATCAACATGGAGCCACGATCTACCCTTCACGCACCAGCGCCATTTTGCAACGAAGATGTTTCGGTCGTCTCGTGCCGTGATTATGTCGTAGAATGACAATTGTGGGCCGGGCGCAGCCACTATGATTCCATCAAATACAAAATGGGATCGCATGAAATGGCAGAGTTTCCTAAAAAGGCAAAAGTGGTCATTGTCGGGCTTGGTGGAATTGTCGGAGCATCCGTCGTCCACCACCTGATCGAACGGGGATGGGACGACATTGTCGGCATCGACAAATCCGGCATCCCCACGGACATTGGTTCCACCGCACACGCATCTGATTTCTGCTATGCGACAAGCCATGATTTCCTGTCATGCTGGACGACGCTCTATTCCATCGATTTCTATGAAAAAATGGGCCATTACGCCCGCGTCGGCGGTATTGAAGTTGCCCGCGTCGGCGACGATGCCCGAATGGAAGAGCTCAAGCGCAAGGTCGCATCCGGCAAAGCCTTTGGTACGCGGGCTCGCCTGATGGAGCCATCCGAAGTCAAAGAAAAATTTCCACTGATCGAAGAAAGCCTTGTTCAAGGCGGTTTGTGGGACCCGGATGCAGGCCTTGTTATTCCACGCTCGCAAACAGTTGCAGGCAGATTGATTGATCAGGCGGAAAATGCGGGAAAGCTTAAAAGCTTTGCAAACACACCCGCTCAGTCGCTCATCGTTGAAAATGGACGCATCAAGGGCGTTGTCACCCATCGTGGTACAATCGAAGCCGACTATGTGGTGGTTTGCGCCGGTCTCTGGGGCCGGCTGATTGCCGAAATGGTTGGCGAAGACCTGCCCGTCATGCCCATTGATCATCCGCTGACCTTCTTCGGCCCCTATAATGCGTTTGCCGGAACCGGCAAGGAAATTGGCTGGCCACTTTTGCGCGATCAGGGCAATTCGGCCTATATGCGTGACACCGGCGACCCAAAGACCGCCGAAGGTGGTCAAATTGAGTGGGGCTACTACGAGGAAACCAATCCGCGCCTCTGCCACCCGCGTGACCTTCTTGAAAAACATGAAGCCCGTTTGTCGCCATCACAGCGTGATCTCGACATGGAGCAGGTTCTTGAACCACTCGAACGCGCCATCGAACTAACCCCCATTCTCGGCGAGCTGGGCTATAATGAAAGCCATTCCTTCAATGGTTTCCTACAGGTAACAACCGATGGCGGACCTTCAATCGGCGAAAGCCAGAAAGTCCGTGGCCTCTGGTATGCGGTTGCAATCTGGGTCAAGGACGGCCCCGGCATGGGTAAACTCATTGCCGACTGGATGACCGATGGTCGTACAAAAATCGATCATCACGCCATCGACTATTCGCGCTTCTATCCGCACCAGATGACCGAGCAATTCATCTGGGATCGCTGCACCGAAACCGCAATGAAGGTTTACAATCCGGCGGTGCATCCGCGTGAGCCCTTTTCCAAAGGCCGCAATATTCGCCGTTCACCGTTCTATGAACGGGAAAAGGAACTGGGTGGCCACTTCATGGAACTGGGTGGCTGGGAGCGTGCGCACGGCTATGCAGCCAATGAGCATCTGCTGGAAAAATATGGCGACCGTATTCCGGTGCGGGAAAATGAGTGGGACAACCGCCATTTCTGGCGCGTTTCCAATGCCGAGCACCTGGCATTGAGTGAAGATTGCGGCATCATCAATCTCTCGCATTTTGCGATGTACGACATAGAAGGCCCGGATCATGTCGCGCTGATGGAGTGGCTGTGTGCTGCAAAAATCGGCGGTGACGCCAATATCGGAAAGGGCATTTACACCCACTTTCTCGATGATGAAGGCATGGTGCGCGCCGATTTCACCGTAATGCGCATGGCTGACAGTATGCGTATGATCAACGGCGCCGATGCCGGTCCCCGCGACTTCCATTACATGCGCCGCGTTGCTGAAGATAAGGGTTTTGATGTCACCATCACCGATGTTACAGAAAAATACGCCACCATCGGCATCTGGGGACCAAACGCCCGCGATAATCTCAAGAAGGTTGTCGAAAATCCGGAAGGTCTTGATATTGACAACTTTGCCTTTGCCGCCATCAAGCCGATCCGTATTGCGGGCAAGGATGTAACCGCCTTCCGCATTTCCTATGTCGGTGAACAGGGTTGGGAATTGCACATGCGCTATGAAGACGGCCTCGCCATATGGGATGCGCTGCGTTCAACCGGCGCAATTGCGGTTGGTGTTGAAACCTATGCCAATAGCCGCCGGATGGAAAAAAGCCTGCGTCTCCAAAATGCGGATCTGCTCACCGAATATAATCTTCTTGAAGCGGATCTCGCTCGCCCAAAGGTCAAGGAGGCAGACTTCCGCGGCAAGGCAAAGCATCTGGAGTATAAGGCCCGCGATCATCAACCAGCCATGCTCTGCACGCTGGTTATGACAGAAAATGTCGATTCCAAAGGCGTCAAACGCTATCCGGTCGGCATTCTACCGGTCCTTGATCCTGAAACGGGAGAAACGCTGATCGATGAACTCGGTCGCCGGTCCTTCACCTCGTCCATCGCCTACGGCCCGAGCATCGGCAAGAACATCGCGCTTGCTTATCTGCCTTGGTCCTATTGTCAGCAAGGGCGAAAGCTGAATGTCGAATATTTCGGCGAAACGTATCCGGTGGAGGTTGTATCGATTGGCTATAAGCCACTCTACGATCCAGAAAATCTCAAGCCGCGAAGCTGATATAATCATTTAAAAGGTGCAAAAAGCCGGGGCAAACCCCGGCTTTTTATCAACGTAATCTGAACTTATTGAAACGATGCCTTGCCGCCAGAAATAACGATCTTTTCATCGCCCTTCAGCGCCTCACGGTCACCGTTCGGGAAGGTCACAAAGCAACCACCATCGCAAAAATCGACTGTTTCGGCTGGTGCTATCAGCATTTCACGCTTTGACGCGCCTTCAGTGACGACGATGGTCTGAGCGGCGCTATCATTGTTCGATACGGTTGCAGCATAAAGGCCTGGCATGGAAAACGAAAGTGCGAGCACCGCACCAAGCGCAACCTTGCCAGCATAATTGACCTGAGTTCTGTTCATATCGTTTCAGCGCTTCCGCTGCTCCCGCTATAAGCCGAAAATTCGGCCCCCTTGCTCTGAGACAGTTCAACTGCCTCTTTTCACGACCACTTATAAGACTTCAAAGCTGAACTGCAACTGAACGCACCTTCATACCTTGTCGTCATGCTGCGGCTTATCACCCTCGCCCGGCTTGTCCTTGCGCAGTTTTGCGCCGCGTGATCTGTCCTTCTCGATAATCTCGGAAACTCTTTCGATTTCAGAAACGCCAAGCACCAGATTGGTTGCAGACGACGAAAATGGAATTCCTTCAGCATGAAAACGTTCGACAATCTGGAATCGCAACTCGTTCTTGATGGAACCCGTAGACGTAATATCTGCGACATGCGCATAAACGTCGAAAATCATTAATGAATCCGTCACACTCTGAAAGGCCACAAACGGCTCCGGATTTTTCAAAATGGACGGATGACCGCGAATAATTTCAGACAGAAGTGCGTGAACACGGCGAGGATCGTCAGTGTAAGCGGCCTGCACATTGATATCAATGCGACCAAGCTTGTTGCGTAGCGTCCAGTTACCGACATTACCGTTGATGAGCGTAGAGTTTGGAACAACAATCGACTGCTTCTGGAAAGTTTCCACTTCCGTTGCGCGAACGCTGATTTTCTTGACAATACCGCTGACGGTACCCGCCTCGACCCAGTCACCAACCTTAAAAGGGCGCTCTGCAAGAAGAATAAGGCCGGAAACAAAATTCTGCACGATGTTCTGAAGGCCAAAACCGATACCAAGCGAGAGACCGCCGGCGATCAGGGCAAGGCTTGAAAGATTAAAACCCGCAGCCGACACTGCAATCAGCGCCGCCAACACCAACCCGACATATCCGACAACAGTACGGATCGAGTTACGGACGCCCGAGTCAACACGTCCACGCGCGAGAACTTTGCTATCCAGCCAGTTCTGAAACCAGTGGGTCAATAGATAGACGATGAAGAACAAGGAAATCCCGGTCAAAATCCCCATAAGTGATATGGAAATGCTGCCGATCTGGAAACCCGTCATCCAATGATAGAACGTGTTCTTAAGCTCGGACCACTGGAATCCGAACTGCATCAACACCAGCGGAATGCCAATCAGCGCCACCGCGAGATTGATGAGGATACCAACAACAAGACCGAGTTGGTCAAGCTTTGCCTCATCAAAATGAAACCGTTCGCGCAAAATCCGCCCAATGGGGCTGGATGCGAAAGCCTGCTCTTCGGAAATGGCGCGCCCCGTGAGAAAACCAAGATACATCGTCACAAGAAATGCGCCGGTAACCACAATCTGTTGCGCCATAAACCGGGCCAGGCCGATAAAGCCAAGTCCGGCCGCAACAATTGGTACAAGACCAAGAAGCAACAGAAATATCCTGAATGCTTTAGGCCAGGGACGAACAGCTTCTCCGGGGATCTTCTCAATCGGCTTGAGAAACGCAATAACCAGTATCAATACGCCAATAACAACAGTCGAAAGCAGGCTTTTCGCCATCGTCAGTGACAAGGGTGACGACAGCACCTGATTAACTTTGCTGAAAAACGAATCCAGCCCATTGATCAGTGCTATGCCGGTAATCAGCCAGACCAATGCCCGGCCCGGACGCGGAGCGATAGGCACCAAACGCCATGCAGGCGTATAAGGACTGATACACGCAAATGCCAACCGGCTGATAAAGAAGACAATGCCCAAGACGATAAACAGCGATTGCAGGAGTGCACCAATATCAGGTCTGAGCACATTAAAATAATCGAGACAAAAATAGGTCGTTGCAAGAAAAACAGCGACCGCCCCCGAAGGGATAGCGGTGGACCAGAAGGCAACCGATAAGCGGCTCAGATAAGAAGGGGCTTCATTGTTGACGTCACGTTCATAAAGCGAACCCAGAGCCCGCCGCGCGCCAAGCTGAATAATCAACGCCGCGATGAGCGCAAAGAACGCGGCAGCCAGAAATGAATTCAGCTTGAAGGTAAAAACGAAACGCCACCATGATTTCACGATGCTCCACAGCGAAATCATCTGATTCCCGGCAGCGGAAGACACTTCGGAGCCGAGTGTAAGATCAAGGTTGACACGCTGGGACAATGTTTGCGTGAAAAGATCACGCCGCATATTGCTGATTTTTGCCGACATCTGATTGACGGCCAGCGATGCATCTTCGGTTTCACCGATAACCGCGTTGATTTCGGCCTTTTCTGCAACCAGTCGCGCCCGCTCTTCAGCAACGATTGCAGGCTCTGCCGGTTGATCGCCGGAAGGTGCGGCACCCAGTTGCTCAAGACGTGTGTTGATTTCCGTCAGGCGAGGACGAAAAGCGACACCGGCATCAAGCAACTTCTTCGAAAGCGCATCGAGCTGAAGCTTAAAATTCGCAAGCGATTCATCGTTGGTTGCAGATTTCTGCAACTGATCACTGATCGTCTTCGTCTGCTGTTTCAGATCATTGATAACAGGCTTTTGCTGCTGAACGACACTGGATACAGGTGCACCACTATCCACCGTAGGGGCGGATGCGGGTGCGGACGATGGTGCCGTTTCGGCCTGCTCCGCTTGCGGCTGTTGCAGCTTGCTATCCTGAGCAAGAGCGTTATCGAACGCCCCAAGCAGAAAGGCAACACCAGTCACGGCAAAGGCAAAAGCACGGAACGTCGATAAATATGCCAATTTAGAACTCTGCTGTTTTACAAACACGGGGGAACAAAAAGCGTGCGATCGTGGAAGCGATACTAATGCATAATCCGACCGAAGTGAAACAAGGATCGATAAGATTATGCATCAAATAAAAGGGTTTAGAGCGCCGATTTGATTCAATCGACCAAACGCGCTCTCAAGCATGCATGCCCAAAGTGAGAACCGTTTTGGAACAAAGATATGCAAAAAACAAAAGCCAAACCGTGTCATCTTATCACCATAAAATACGGCGCGGATTGGGCCTTATAAAGAGTATGGCATTGGGCAGAAACAGAAAAGGATTCCAATTTGTGAAACGATGCTGTAGTTGTCTGGGCGAAGTCCCCAAAAGTCGGCAGACTTTTCAGGGTTGAGATTTACGGTAAAGCCGCTCCGGCACCAGGTCATTTTTGCGGAAAGACTTAAAGGGAAAGTCCAGGCATTTTGATAAAGGGCATGAAGAACAGGATTGAGCATATTGATCGTTACAAGCAGCATGGCTTCATGCTATTTGTAACGTGTGTCCTGTCATTTACTGCCTTTATTTTTGCTGTGGACCTCTCAGCGCTCGCCGATGACGCGGGGCAGAATACGCCAAAAAGCATGGCAGCACAGCAGGTTGCAGACGCACCTGCCATACCCACGCGCCAGCAATCGACGCCGGCGCCGCAGCCGATGCGCGCTGTCCTTGCTCAAGCAGCCGCGGCAAAAATTAAAGCAGCCCATTCCAGCGGCAAAAGCGCAGCGCTAGCGGCTCAGCCAAACCAGCTGGCCTTTTTTGACGCAAAACCCGTCGAAGCTGCAAGCGCCTCCAAGTTTTTAAGACTTTCACGAAGCACATATTCCCAAGTGCGCGCGCCACCACAAAGCGCCTGAAAACCATCATGGCGATTGGCAATATCCAATCCTGAATCATTTACGAAGAAATGCGCGCTAGGCTTTTGTATTCTATACGAAATTTACACGTGCTCAATATCTGGAATTTCAACTCATGCGTACTTCTAAATGGGTCGCTGTGCTTTATGGCCTGATCGTTTTGATCGGCGTCATCATCGCCTTGCCCAATTTCTTCACAAAGCCACAACTTGAGGCGTTGCCGTCGTGGTTCCCAAAGCGGCAGGTGACGCTTGGTCTCGATCTGAGTGGTGGCTCCTATCTCGTCCTTGAAGTGGATGCGGCCAGCCTCAAAAAAGATCGTATGCGGGCGCTGCTCGACGATGCACGCAGCAAGCTGCGCGCTGAACGCATTCAACCACAATCGATCCGTGCCGTTGGTGATGCGGTTATTGTCACAATCCCTGATGCCGATCAGCGTGCAAAAGCCGATACAGCGCTTAAAACACTGATTTCACAGGTCAACACCACAGGCTTCGGAACTGCGATCAACGATATTGATGTTACCACCAGTGACAATCAAATCCGCCTGACGCTGACAGAGGCCGGCTTCACCTATCGTCTTGATGCGGCATTGCAGCAGAGCCTTGAAATCATTCGTCAGCGTGTGGATCAGGTCGGTGTTGCCGAACCTTCAATCCAGCGCGTTGGCTCTGACCGTATCGTTGTTCAGCTTCCGGGCCTGCAGGACCCGGCCCATCTTCGTCAGCTTCTTGGAAGCACTGCGAAGATGAGCTTCCATATGGTCGCGGACGTCAATCCGAATGATCCGCCACCACCCGGTGTCACCATTCTGCCGGATTCCAAAGACCCGAACATCAAATACCCGATCGAAGATCAGATCGCACTTTCTGGCGAACGCCTGACCGATGCGCGTGCAGGCTTTGATCCGCGCACCAATGAGCCAATCGTGTCGTTCCGCTTCGACAGCCTTGGCGCGCGTCAGTTTGCGGACATCACGACCAAGAATGTGGGCCGTCCATTCGCCATCGTTCTTGACGACAAGGTCCTGACCGCACCGCGTATCAATGAGCCGATCACCGGCGGTTCAGGCCAGATTACCGGCAATTTCACGGTTCAGGACAGTGTCGTTCTGTCGGCGCTGCTGCGTGCAGGTGCTTTGCCTGCTCCGCTGACCGTGATTGAAGAACGCACCGTTGGTCCTGACCTTGGCGGCGACGCCATCAAGATGGGGCTTGTTACGGGCATCATCGGCTTCGTCCTCGTAGCCGTCTTCATCCAGCTCCTCTATGGCGTCTGGGGCACCATCGCCAACGTAGCACTGCTGCTCCATACCTTGTTGACGTTCTCGGCATTGAGCCTGATCGGAGCGACGCTGACACTGCCGGGTATCGCAGGTATCATTCTGGGTATCGGTATAGCGGTCGACGCGAACATTCTGATTAACGAACGCATACGAGAAGAAACACGCAGAGGTCTGGGCGCTATGGCGGCCCTCGACAAGGGCTTCCATGCGGCTTTCTCAACCATTGTGGACGCGAATGTCACCTCGCTGATCTCTACCGTGCTTCTCTTTACATTCGGCACAGGTCCGGTACGCGGTTTCGCGGTTACCATGATGCTGGGTATTGCGATTTCCATGTTCACCGATGTGACGCTCGTTCGCATGGCGATGGCCTGGTACGTTCGCAAACGTAAGCTCAAGACCCTTGTCATCGAACCATTCCTGAAATTCGTTCCTGAAAAGACGAATATCAGCTTCATGAATGCGCGTTTTATCGGCATCGCAGTCTCTATCGTGCTTTCGATTGCTTCCATTGGCCTGTTTTTCAAGCCGGGGCTCAATTACGGCATCGACTTCAAGGGCGGTATTCAGGCTGAAATCGTAACCTCTCAGCCAGCCAATCTGGCACAGTTGCGTGAAAAGCTCAGCGCACTCGGACTGGGCGAAGTTGCCCTTCAGTCTGCGGGAACTCCGAATGATGTCCTGATCCGCATCCAGCGTCAGGATGGTGGCGAAGAAGCGCAAACCGTTGCAGTCAACAAAATGCGCGATGCTGTGATGGAACTGGACCCTGGCACAAAGATCGAACGCAGTGAGGTTGTCGGACCGAAAGTCTCCGGTGAACTGGCACGTTCCGGCTTTATTGCCGTGATCTTGTCAGCGCTTGGAATGCTCGTCTATCTTTGGTGGCGCTTCGAGTGGTTCTTTGCGATGGGTGCGATCATCACGCTTATCCTCGACACCACAAAAATGGTCGGTTTCTTCGCGCTGTTCCAGCTCGATTTCAACCTGACGGCCATTGCAGCGCTTCTGACAGCGATCGGTTACTCGGTAAACGATAAGGTCGTGGTTTATGACCGCATGCGTGAAAACATGCGTCTTTATAAGTCAAAGCCTCTGCGCGAAATCGTTGACATGAGTATCAATCAGGTGCTGGTGCGCTGTGTTTATACCTCGATGACAACATTCCTGTGTATGCTCCCGATGGCAATCTGGGGCGGCAGCGCCGTTCATAATTTTGCCGTGCCTATGCTGTTCGGTATCTTTATTGCGACTTCATCGTCGATCTTCATCGCAGCACCAATCCTGCTGTTGCTCGGCAACTGGTGGCAGCATCGTCAGCACGCCCATCAGGCGATTGAAGACAGCGCCACAGCGCAGAAATAAACAACGTGCCGGGCATGGTCTCAATCATGCCCGGCATCTTGCAAAGCTTAATCAAACTGAAACCGCAAAGACATTCCTATGCCCCATGACACGCCTTTGATTGCAGCAATTGTCATCGGGTTATGTCTGGCATTTCTTTTCGGCACGATTGCCACGCGTCTTAAAATTTCTCCTCTCGTCGGTTATCTGCTGGCCGGTATTATTGCCGGACCCCATACGCCCGGCTTCGTCGTCGATCAGGATCTCATTCTTCAACTGGCCGAAATCGGCGTTATTCTGCTGATGTTCGGCGTGGGCCTGCATTTTTCCCTCAAAGATCTGCTTTCGATAAAGGCCATAGCGGTGCCCGGTGCGCTGGCACAAATCGCGACAGCCGCAGCCCTTGGGACCGCTCTTGGTTTAGCACTTGGCTGGGATGTAAAAGCCGGACTGGTTTTTGGCCTGGCCCTTTCCACTGCCAGCACTGTGGTGCTTTTACGCGCCATGCAGGACATGCGTCTCATCGATACAGACCGGGGCCGCATCGCAGTCGGCTGGCTGATTGTTGAAGACCTCGCCATGGTTCTGGCGCTGGTGCTGCTGCCAGCACTTGCCAGCTTAAGCAGTGAACAAGGTCACGCAGTCGCCAGCGATCCCATCGCCCAATGGCTGGGGCTCGGCATCACCGGCATCATTGTCTTCACCATTGCCAAGGTCGCGGTGTTTGTCGCTCTCATGCTGGTGGTTGGCCGCAAGGTCATTCCATGGCTGCTGAATGTCATTGTGCAGACCGGATCACGCGAATTATTTCGCCTTGGTGTTCTTGCAATAGCCCTCGGCGTTGCTTTTGGTGCGGCACATCTGTTCGGTGTGTCTTTTGCACTTGGCGCATTTTTCGCTGGCATGGTGATGAGCGAATCCGAACTCAGCCATCGCGCTGCCGAAGAATCCCTGCCTTTGCGCGATGCGTTCGCCGTTCTGTTCTTCATTTCAGTGGGTATGCTGTTTGATCCAATGAGCCTCATTCGCGATCCCCTGCCCCTGATCGCGACTCTTGCCATCATTCTGGTGGGTAAATCGGTTGCAGCTTTCTTTATCGTACGCGCGTTTCGCAGGCCAATCGGAACCGCCTTGACCATTTCTGCAAGCCTGGCCCAAATCGGTGAATTTTCTTTCATTCTGGCCGGATTGGGTGTCAGCCTCAATCTGCTGCCGCCCGATGCCCGTGACCTGATCCTTGCCGGTGCAATGCTTTCGATCTTTCTCAACCCATTGATGTTCATTGCTGCGGAGCGTATGCGGCCATGGCTTGAAAAGCGGCTGGGTGGAGAAATAGCTCATGACGAAAGCGTCCCATCCAGCGGCGATACGGATCGCTCCGAACCCCGGCCAATAAGCCCCCTCAAAGGGCATACGATCATCGTCGGCTATGGCCAGATCGGCAAACACATCGCTTCAAGTTTACAGGAAAGGCAGTTACCTTTCCTCGTTGTCGAAAATTCGCCCAAGATTTATTACAAATTGAAAGAAATCGGCATTGAAGCTATTGCGGGAAATGCCTCGGATGCTGAAATATGGGAAACGACGAATCCGGAATTCGCTCAACATATTGTCATTGCAATAGCCAATGCCTTTGAGGCAGGACGCATAACAAGTCTTGCCCGATCCGCGAATCCCGGCATCCGTATCATTGTGCACGTCTGCTCACCAGCAGAAGCGAAATATCTGGAGGACCTGGGTGCAGATGAGGTTATTCTAGGGGCTGCAGAAATTGCCAGCGCCATGGAACGCGCGATAAGCAGCGAGGCCAGCGCCACGCGGAAGCAATCGGTTAGGACACAGTCCGACGCCACGACAGATTTGAATGGGAATGCACCGGAACTGTCCTGAAAGGTACAACCGATGCGCCAAAAGGGGATGACATGCGAAATAAAGGTGCGGTGGCCAGTTAATGAAGTTTAAGGATTATATCTGGCCAATAATAGGCATTTGTGCAGTCGCTATTTCAGCATGGCTTCTCTATCGTGAATTGCGCAGTATCTCGCTTGATGACGTTCTGGACAGCCTTTACGCGATCCGCGCTCATCATTGGCTTCTTGCAACCGCCGCAGCACTCCTCGCCTATAGCTCGCTCGCTGGCTATGACCGCATCGCACTTCTTCATCTGCGCAGAAAAATATCCTGGCTCTTCATCGCGCTGTGCTCGTTCACAACTTACGCCTTATCGCACAATATCGGAGCCTCCGTTGTGTCTGGCGCTGTCGTGCGCTACCGCGCCTATTCCTCGCAGGGCATGCCCGGCAGTGAAATCGCCGTCCTCATCGCTTTCTGCTCTTTCACATTCGTGCTGGGCGTCATCATCACATCAAGCATCGTGCTTCTGCTCGAACCGCATATTCTCATGCGTTTCAACGAAGACCTGACGCCGACCGTTTCCACCATCATTGCTTTGCTGATGCTGGCATTCGTGTTGCTCTATATTTTTGGTAGCTGGCTCCAGCTTCGCCCATTGCAGATCGGTAAATTCCGTCTGGAATATCCGCGCCTTCCCGTGGTCACACAGCAGCTTATAGTGGCGCCACTCGAACTCATCGGCGCTGCAGGCATCATCTATTTTGCACTCCCAGAAGCGGGCAATCCCGGCTTTCTGATCATCCTTGGCATCTTTCTGGTATCGTTCTCGGCGGCGCTTATTTCGCATGCACCCGGTGGGCTTGGTGTGCTGGAACTGGTGTTTCTCACCGGCTTGCCGGACATGAATCAGGCTGATGTTCTCGCCGCACTGATTGTTTTCCGTCTCCTCTATCTGCTGATCCCTTTTGCCATCTCGCTCTTTGTGGTTCTGATTTTCGAAAAATCACAATTCGTATTGCGGTGGAACGAAAAGCAAAAGAAGTGAGACAGCGAGGCGGGTATAATTTTTACATATCCGCCTCAAATTGAATTCATTTTTCTTAAAAATAGGCATAATCACCCCTATCTTGGAAATTGCTTCGCATAACCTCCCAATGCAAAAGCAGAAACAGCCTTATCCCAAGGCACTTCCAAGAGGAACTTACGCATGCCTGCGACATTGATCATCCCCGGTTACAAGGGATCGGAAGCAGGCCACTGGCAGCGCCAATGGTTGCATGACGATCCGTCAGCAGTGCTTGTCGAACAGGACGACTGGCACTATCCGGTGCTATCCGACTGGATGCACGCGCTCGAAGCCAAACTCGCCGAGAATCCCGGTGCGGTTCTGGTTGCCCATAGTTTAGGTTGCATTCTTGTTTCGCATCTCGCAAGCCGTCCGGCTGCAGCTCACGTTGCTGGCGCACTTTTAGTCGCCCCGGCAGACGTTGAAACCATGTCCCGCCGCGACAGCCGCTTTGAAAGCTTTGCGCCGCTGCCGCGTCATGAACTGACTTTCCCGTCCATCGTCGTTGCCAGCCGCACTGACGACTATATGAGCTTTGCCAAGGCGGAAGCCATCGCCAATGTCTGGGGTGCAGGCTTTGTCGACATGGGTGACGCCGGACATATCAATGTGGAAAGCGGCTTCAGCCGCTGGCCGGAAGGCGCGATCCTCGCCTCGTCCCTGCATCGTGAACCCATAACACACACGCTCTCCCAAGCAGCGTGACCGCAAACCGCCCGCTTTTTTATAAGTCGGGCGGTTTCTTTTAACTATGCTGTCTGCGTTCCAGCCAGACTTTAAGAACGAGCGTCAACAACGCAATGCCCGCCAATGTCGAAGCCGCAGCAAAAGCCCCGGCAACATTATAATCGTTGAACAGAAGTTCAACCTGCAAAGGCAGCGTATTCGTCTTACCGCGAATGGCACCCGATACAACGGACACAGCGCCGAATTCACCCATCACGCGTGCATTGCAAAGGACTGCGCCATAAAGCAGCGCCCATTTGATATTGGGAAGCGTGACATAAAAAAATGTCTGCCACGCATTGGCTCCAAGCGTCAGAGCCGCTTCTTCCTCATCACTGCCCTGCACTTGCATCAATGGAATGAGTTCGCGCGCCACAAAGGGCGATGTCACAAACAGGCTCACCAGAAAGATGGCTGGAACGGTGAACATGATCTTGATGTCATACGTTTCAAGCAGCGGCCCGAGCAGCCCTTGCGAGCCATACAAAAACAGATAGGTCACACCCGCAACGATAGGCGACACGGAAAACGGGATCTCGACGAAGGTAATCAGCAGCCTGCGCCCGGGAAAGCGGAATTTCGTGACCAGCCATGCAACACAAATGCCGAATGCCATATTGATCGGCACAACGACAATTGCGGTCAAGACCGTCAACCACACTGCATGCAGCGTATCAGGCTTGAGGATTTCTCCAAAGAAGACATCCACGCCCTTGCTGAAAGCATAGGAGAAGATGACGGCCAGCGGCGCGCCAATGCAAATTGCCGACAGAATTGCAGCAAGCCCGATCAACAGGCTGCGCACAGGACCCGGCGCATTGCGCGCCTGTAAACTCGCACTACCGCTCTGCATAACGAAGCTGCCTTGCCTGAATGAGGTTGGTTATGAGCAGCATGAAAAACGCCATCACCAGCATAACAAAAGCAAGTGCGGCGGCTGCCGGATAGTCATATTCATCCAGCCTGATAAAAACGAGAAGCGACGTCACTTCCGTTTCAAAAGGCAGGTTGCCGGAAATGAAGACGATAGAGCCAAATTCTCCAAGACTACGTGCAAAGGACAATGATGCGCCGGCCAGAAAAGCGGGAAAGATCGTCGGCCAGATAATAAGCGAAAAAATCTGCCAGGGTGTAGCGCCAAGACTGCGCGCCGCCTCCTCCACATCCGCACTCATGTCCTCAAGCACCGGCTGCACCGTACGAATGACAAACGGAATACTAGTGAAAAACATGGCAATCATGATACCAAGCGGCGCGTAAGCAACTTTAATACCGATGGGTTCGAGAAAACGTCCAAACCAGCCATTTGGGGCAAACAATGTCACCAGTGCCAGACCGGCAATCGCCGTTGGCAGCGCAAAAGGCAAATCAACTGCCGCATCAATCAACCGCTTACCCGGAAACTGATAACGCGACAAAACCCACGCCAGCAGCAAGCCGAAAAGACCATTCAACACGGTGGCCACCGCTGCGGCACTGATTGTGATGCGAAACGTCGCCAGCGCACGATCGGAGGTAACAATTCTCCAGAAATCGCTCCAGCCGAGGCTGGCAGTTTTCAGAATCATAGCCAGAAGCGGCAAAGCGACAATGACCGCCAGATACAGCAAAGCGCAGCCGAGGGTCAGCCCGAACCCCGGCAACACCGAATTGCGTTTCATGCTCAGAAGCGACACTGGATTTTCCAAATGAAAGGCGAGCGCTGACTGCTCTCGCCGGATAATTGTTTTTACTTGGCAGTAAAGAGCTTATCGAGCACACCGCCTTCGGCGAAATGATCTTTCTGAACCTTCTCCCAACCGCCAAAAGCATCTTCAACCGTTACAAGACGCACATCTGGATAAATATCCTTGTGCTTTGCAATCACGTCCTTGTCATGCACACGATTAAAGTTCTGCGCAAGAATTTCCTGCCCTTCCGGCGAGTAAAGGTAATTCAGATACGCTTCGGCAATCTTGCGTGAACCGCGCTTATCGACGACCTTATCAATCACTGTCACCGGAAACTCAGCAAGCAGGCTGACTTCTGGCACAACCACATCATATTTATCTGCACCCAGAACCTTCTCAGTGCCGCGGGTTTCCGCTTCAAACGTCACCAGAACATCGCCAATGCCGCGTTCGGCAAAGGTCGTCGTTGCACCACGACCGCCCGTATCAAACACTGGAACATTCTTGAAGATTTTACCGATGAATGCGTGAACCTTTTCCTGATCACCCTTGAACGCTTCATTGGCATAGGCGGTGGCTGCGAGATAAGTGTAGCGCGCATTGCCGGAGGTCTTAGGGTTAGGGAAGACTACCTTCACATCGTCGCGAGCCAGATCGTCCCAGTTCTTGATGCCCTTTGGATTGCCTTCACGCACCAGAAACGCCGGGAATGAATAATAAGGCGAGGAATTATTCGGCAAACGCTTCTGCCAGTCAGCGGGGATCAAACCACCCTTGTCATGGAGAACCTGCACATCGGTTACCTGATTAAAGGTCGCAACGTCCGCTTCAAGGCCTTCCAGAATGGAGCGTGCCTGCTTGGATGAACCGGCATGAGACTGATTAACGGTGAGATCTTCCCCCGTCTTGGTTTTCCAGTCAGCCACAAAGGCCTTGTTCACCTGCTCATAAAGCTCGCGCGCAATGTCATAAGAAACATTGAGAATATCATGAGGCTGCTCTTGTGCCTGAACCGGGGCAGCACCCAAACCAAGCGCAACCGCCGCATATAGAATAATTTTCTTCATAATCCGCACCCTTCTCCCTTTGCGTACACAAAGGACCCATAACTCGGTCTTTATTGGGAAATAAATCTACATGGAGAAGAGCAATAAGCAACCTAAATCATTGATTTAAATATATAAACTACTTTTAAAACCATTCTTGGAAATCTTGCCTCTATGCAAAAAACGCATGAGAAAAATTTTCCATGAAAGCAACAAGAGGCGAAACAGAAATAGAGAAGCCGGAAGCTTTCGCCTCCGGCCTTCGAAATTTTTTCTTGGTTGAGAGCGCATCTGAGCCAAGGACTGTTTCACACTTTTCGGGATCTGCTCTCAATCTCACCAAAAACCGCGATGCTGCCAGCACCACAGAAAACTTTGCTCCCCGCGGTCAAGGCGATGGCGACGGCGTTCAGCAATTTCCTCAGCATTCAACTTCATCTTACCCCAGGGCTGTGCGAGACCGGCCGCCACGCCCAGCACAGCATTTTCTAAGCTTTGAGCCAGCAAGTTTAATTTGCGCTTCATAAATCCTCCAGTTCGCGCCCATTTCGCGAGCAGCTATTCAAAGCAGCGACTTGGAACTTACGTCCTATCCGAACGAAGCGAAGATCTGATTCAATCAGATCAAATCGCGCTCAAGCCGCAACAATGAACAATGTGTTAATTTTGAAGGCTTGCGCATTAAAGTCAATATCATACTGATTTTATCGGAGTTTACAGAACGAAATATTTTGCAAGCATCGCGAGGATGCCCGCAAAATTATTCCGGCTTACAGCGTATAATCGTCAACCGGCCTGATCCGTACTTTCTCGATGTGCCGCCCCGTCATGGCTTCAATAGAGAACTCATATCCATCTGCCACAAAATGTTCACCGCCAAGCGGCAAATGACCAAGGTGCCAGAGAATATAGCCGGCAAGCGTGGTGTAACGATCGCTGTCATCAACGAGATCACGCTGAAGTATGCTGCTAAGGCGGCGAATATCGGTAAAGCCATCAACAAGATAGCCGCCCATTCCGTCCGATTCCGCCACCGCGGCTTCCTCGTCCTCATCAGGGAATTCACCCGCAATGGCTTCCAGCACATCGGTCGGTGTCACCACGCCTTCGAACGAACCGTGCTCGTCGACCACCACGGCCAACTGGACCGGCGAAACACGAAGCTGCTCCATAACCCGAAGCACATTGGCATTTTCATGCACAACAAGCGGCTGCTTGACCACATTGTCCCAATTGATTGGCTTGCGATCGCTCATGTCGAGCAGCAAATCTTTCACCAGCACCACACCAACAAATTCATCGACCTGTCGGCGCGCCACCACAACACGCGAATGCGAAAGTCCACGGATCGCCTGATGCAGTTCATTTTCGTCTTCATCCAGATCAAGCCATTCGACTTCATTGCGCGGCGACATGATCGAGCGCACGGGACGATCAGCAAGATCGAGAACACCACGGATCATTTCCTTCTCTTCGGGCAGGAAAACGTCACTGGCAGCCGTTTGCTGGGCGATGACATCGACCGTATCCGAGAGCGGATTGTCATCGCGCTGACCCCCGAGCAGACGAAGCACAGCACCAGCGGTTCTCTCACGCAAGTCGTTGGTTGTCACCAGCTTCTCGCGGTTCTTGCGTGCCATCTGGTTGGCGGCCTCAATCAGCACCGAGAAGCCAATAGCGGCATAGAGATAGCCCTTTGGAATATGGAAGCCGAAACCTTCGACAACGAGGCTGAAACCGATCATCATCAAAAAGCCGAGACAGAGGATGACAACGGTCGGATGCTTGTTAACGAAATCCATAAGCGGACGCGAAGCCAGCATCATCACACCAATAGCGATAACAACGGCAATCATCATCACCGGCAAATGCTGCACCATACCAACAGCGGTGATCACGCTATCAAGCGAGAAGACGGCATCAAGCACGACGATCTGAACGATAACCTGCCAGAAGATCGCATGCACAACACGCGTATTCTTCGGACCATGCGCGCCCTCAAGCCGCTCATGCAGTTCCATTGTGCCCTTGGCGAGCAGGAAAAGACCACCAATAAGCATGATAATATCGCGACCGGAGAAAGAAAGCTCCATTACGGTAATCAATGGCTCGCGCAGCGTCACGATCCAGGAAATGGATGCAAGCAGCACAAGGCGCATCACAAGCGCCAGCGTGAGGCCGACAATACGCGCACGATTGCGCTGATGCGGCGGAAGTTTATCGGCCAGAATTGCGATAAAGACGAGATTGTCGATGCCAAGAACAATTTCAAGCACCACCAATGTCACCAGACCTATCCAGGCATTGGGGTCGGCAATCCAGTCCATGGACCAGTCCATGATGTGTCGGCTCCTATAAAATCAACGAAAAGAAAAAAGAGAAAAAACGCCGCATGCATTTCCCTTCCGAACCGCTGAAACGCAGAACGGTATGAGGAAATTGCAAACGGCGTGAATAAGTTCAAAGCCTTTTAGGTCCGATGCTCCCGGAATGGGAGCGGGACTTCGTGAAGACGAATCGTCAGGACTGTCGCCGGGCATAAAGCGCGATGAACCTTTTAAAAAGACATGAACCGGACACGTTGCGTGCCCCTCAATGCCATGTTGTCATTTGAACGTATGAGCGCTGTATTATGCAGACACAAAGCGCGCACGCAAGACCATATCTATTCAGCAGGAGAAACCTGCACGCCACGCTTACGTTCACGGCGTGGACGCGCCTTGAAGAATCGCATCCCGATCACCGTCGCGACAATCGTAACGGCGGTGATGCCAATAACGAACCAGAACATATGGTCACGGTCCATTTTGGCAAAAATACCCATTCCACGACCAGCCAGCCAGCCCGGCAGAAACATGAGCGGAGCCCAAACCATCGCAGAAAGCACATTCGCCGTCTGAAAACGTTTCTGATCCATCGACATCATGCCCGCCACCATCGGAACGGTACAACGCACGGGGCCAAAGAAGCGCCCAAGGAACACGGCAGAGAAACCATAGCGGCGGAACAGCAAACGCGCACGCGCAACACCGCTGCGGTGTTTATTCAATGGCCACTTATGAATAACACTGCGACCAAGCCACCAGCCAAGAAAATAGGAAACAATATCACCAATTACGGCACCGATGATTGCACCGATGATGATTGGCCAGGGTTCGACGATACCAGCGCCAACCAGACCGCCAATTGCGAGCATGATTGGCGTGGCCGGAATGAACATTCCAATAATAGCGAGAGACTCGCCGAAGGCTATCACGCCCACGATCGGACCCGCCCATACCCGATGATCGGAAATGAACTGTCCGAGATCGCTAATTATGCTTTCCATTCCGTCCTCAAAATGCCGCGAACCGGATTTTGAAGCACGCCCCGATCTTGGGGGCACTTCGAGTTTTCTGAAACGAGGATAACCCGGTGCATGAACCCCTCGCCTGCCTGCGCGTCACAAACGCTTTCGGCATTTTGCTCAATGATAAAAATCATATCAGTCAATCAAGTCTTTTATATCCTTAAGCATCCAGACAAACATCAAAAATTGATGACATACGTGCGACATTTGCAGCGAAAATCATGCCTGTTCTGCTTTTGAATAGCCAGATTGAGCCTTGTGGATATGGAAACTCCGCAGCGACGTTACAACGCCCGATCAAAAAAATGTTTCAAAACAGAATCATAACCAAATTGATTCCGCATAAAAGTCCGCTTTCAGCAATCAAGGCGATTGTTTATCATCTATACGCGAAATACGTGTAAGCCTAACCGATCACAAAACCGCGCATTTCCGGGCTTTCTAAAACCAAACCAATTTTTTTTCGATTTTTTTCGATTGAAGGCTAGACACAGACAAAAGCGGCCTTTATAGAACCGCTCACCTCACCGGGGCCGCTGCCTCGGAGAAGCGAGTGGGTGATTAGCTCAGTTGGTAGAGCAGCTGACTCTTAATCAGCGGGTCGTAGGTTCGATCCCTACATCACCCACCATTTTCTCCTCTTCTTTCAAAGAGTTACCGCTGATTACTTAAGTCACGAAAGTGTCTGAAGGTCATACTGTCGGAGCGCTACTCCCCTTTATATTTCTCGTTCTATATTCGTTATCCAGCGCCCCCTGAACCACGACCTCAGCCAGGCCTGCTTCCACAGCCATGGCAACAAGATCGCCAGAAATTCGAATTGATGGTTGAAACACGTCATTATCCAAAGCTCGCATGGAACCAGATCTGCCCGCAATCTTTTGCTTCCAATGAACAATTATAGGGCATGCACCTTTCGGCGCGATGCTATCAAGGAATACAGACGCGCCGGACACGAGCAGTCGTATCGACACTTTTCAACGCCTCACGCAATCCGCCAGCGAACAGTCCGCTGTGGTCGAAAGGTGGATTACAACAATTAGCCAGCTCGCCACCAAACGTATAAATTGAGCATTTCAAATAATTCAAAAATAATAAAACGTACTTACTTAAAACATAAACTTATCGACCCCCATTTCACTCTGGCAAGACTTATGTTTTAAAATTGCACGTCCACTGTTTTCACCCCAAAAATGCGCTTTAGCGCCACACAAGCAGAGTCCACATGGAGCAGCAAAACTCAGCCCCTTGCGATGATCGGCATCCGAACCAGCCGGCCAGTTTTCTGCGCGTTTTGGGGCCGGGACTGGTAACAGGGGCAGCAGATGATGACCCAAGCGGGATCGCAACCTATAGCCAGGTAGGGGCACAGTTTGGCTATTCACTCGGATGGACCATGTTGTTCAGCTATCCTTTAATGGTTGCAATGCAAGGTGTGAGTGCAGGTATTGGCGTTGTCACCGGACAAGGCGTTGCGCAAAACTTGCGCCGACATTATTCGCCGTGGCTATTGCGTGGCGCAGTTATGTTATTGTTCGTCGCAAATTTCATCAACATTGGGGTGGACCTTGCAGCGATGGGAGCCGCTGTCCGGCTGTTTGCCGATGGCCCCGAGATCCTCTACACTTTGGCTTTCGCAATTCTATGTGTAACGCTCGAAGTATTTGTGAGTTACAGGCACTACGCATCCGTTCTCAAGTGGCTGACGCTCTCACTGTTTACATACGCCGCTGTCGTAATGACGGTGAATGTACCGTGGACAACTGCCCTGCAAGGTGTACTCATTCCCCGATTTGTTTTCGACAAGGAGCATGCGATGGCTCTTGTCGCGATATTTGGTACAACGATCAGCCCTTACCTGTTTTTCTGGCAGGCGGGGGAAGAAGTTGAGGAATTGCATCGCAGACATGTCCGGCGGTTGATTGTTTCACCCGACACTGCTCGCACCGAACTTACCAGGATCAAAACCGACACTTTGATCGGAATGGCGATCTCCAATATCGTTGCGTTACTCATTATTGTAGCCACGGCATCCACACTCAATGCCAGCGGTATCACCAAGATAGAAACGTCTGCCCAAGCTGCGGAGGCCCTGCGACCCATCGCGGGAGAGCTCGCATTTGTCGCCTTCGCGATTGGTATTATCGGCACCGGATTGCTCGCAGTTCCCGTACTGGCTGGCTCCGCCGCCTATGCCGTTGCGGAGATGTTTCGATGGCCGGAGGGGCTGGATCGTCGGCCTCGCGAGGCAAAGGCATTTTACAGCACGATCGCGGTTGCAACGATCGGCGGTGTCGTTCTCAGTTTTAGTGCAATCGATCCGATACGCGCTTTATATTGGGCTGCATTTATCAACGGAGTACTGGCTACGCCACTGATGATAATTCTGCTGGCAATGGCTACCAACCGACGCATTATGGGACGACTGACAGCCCCCTTATGGATGGTTAGTCTGGGATGGCTGGCGGTTGTGGTTATGTCATTGGCGACAATCGGATTTCTGCTGCTATGATCCGGTTTACCATTTCTGTCTTGAAGACGGCCGGTTTTTCATTGAGCAGGCACAAATTGCCACAACCGTGGGGCAGCCGCGAATAGGTGTTCATTCCGGCGTCGCCTGCCCCACCATGAAAAACTGCCAGTTCCAGAGTTAGCCGATACCAGTCCAGTTACGATATAGGATATATGCGGCGACGATGAAGATTACCGCGGCGAATATGCGATTCAAGATGTTCCTGTATGCACTCAATCGCGTGGCAAGCATCATCCCAAACACCCCTCCTATAACGCCACCTCCAATAAACTCGGCGGCAAGCCACCAGTCCACCAGACCGGAACTGGCATAGTTCAAAGCCGTGGCCAGTCCGAAAGCACCTACCGAGAGAAGCGATGTTCCGATTGCATTGATCATCGGCATACCCGTTGCCAGCATCAGACCGGGCACAATCAAAAAGCCGCCGCCGATACCAAAGAAGCCGGATGCCGCACCGGAAGCGAGCGCTATGGCTGCCGTGACGAGGCACATTCTTAAGTCTATCGGACGGCTTTCAACGTTTGCTTTCTTTTTGGGCTTCAGCATGAATAGCCCAACAACGATCATGAGAATACCGAACAGAAAGATCAGACGATCGCCATCCAGCGCCTTGCCAAGGCTGGAACCTATCAGTGCACCGATGACGCCGAGCATGGAAAAGACGAGGCCGCAACGCCACCAGACATGCCCTTTTAACGCATGGCTCACAAAATTCGCGAATGCGTTGACGGAGACAGCAAGGGCACCGGTGCCAATGGCCACATGCGGCTGGCTTACACCAACAACATACAGGAGCAACGGCGTTGCAAGGATAGAGCCGCCGCCACCGAGCAACCCCAACATAAAGCCGACAACGCCACCGGAGCCTACTGCCGCAAAGATAGAATTACTCAACATATGCGCTCCCGATTCTGTCACGCATGATCAGGTCTGCTTTTTCTTGTCTGCGCAGAAGATTTCAAAAAGGCAGACGACCAATTGCGCTGCCTTTTCTTCTGTGAGCCGATAGCTTCCCGGATATTGCGGTGATCGACATTTTTTCTACAATATATAATTATATAAAATATAATAATTTATAATATTGGACTTTTCAACCCCACCCTAAAAGATTGTTTCCATGCCCTTCCCCGAAACGTTATCGAGAAGAATGAGGCGCTAGGTCATGATAAAGAATTAACTATTTGATTCAAACAACGATAACAGCGAGTCTGTCACGCAGAAGCGTCTATATCATAACCCCTGCCTGCCAACACAGCATTGGCCTCAATACCGCCCGCCGATAAGAGCGTGAGCGAAGGCAACATCATTACACTGGCCGGAACCTGCGATCAGGCGGATGGGAAGGCCTGGCGCTTCGGTGGTGAGACGTAGGTTTTGGTGCTCAAGCCTCCGCGAGACCGCCCCAGACCCCGCGCATCCGTCCCCGACTTTTGATCTTGCATGAGCCGCCGCGTGCAGGTGAGTGCACACGATAGTGCTATTGATCATCGGCCATTCATTCCAGATCGGTTTCTTGGGCAAGGGCTGAGAGCATATTGTCCAGAACAACCATCTAAATCCAGCGATAATAGCGCCGCTTTGCCGAACGCTATCCTCACCCAAACACGCCATCCCATAAAGAGCGTCCAGAAACGTTCGATTGTCAGTGCGGGAGCCACGCCTACCTTTTGTTCTGCCCGGCACAAAACCTTTGATCCGGTCCCATTGGGCACCACGATGCACGCAATTCCATCTTTAAAATGTAAACCAAAATAGAAGCAGCCGCGCGTAAATAGACATGGCGAAAACTGCGCTGTGGTATTATGAGTGCCGCATGACATCCAAAAGCCTCGGCTACACATTCACGCTTCTCGCGGTCACCATCTTTGCGACGCAGGATGGTATCTCGAAATATCTTGGAACACACTACTCGCCCATTTTCATAACGATGGTGCGGTATTGGGTGTTTGCGGCTTTTGTGATTCTGATTGCTATGCGCTCCGGAGGCATCGCGCGCGCGACATCAACCAAACACCCATTCCTGCAAATCCTTCGTGGGGTTTTGCTCGCGGCCGAAATTGTTATCCTTGTCTATGGCCTCAGCCGCGTCGGCATGGCCATGACGCAGTCCATCTTTCAGGCAGCCCCTCTGTTGATCACAATGCTCTCTGTGCCGCTGCTTGGCGAAAAGGTTGGCTGGCGCCGCTGGGTCGCCATCTTCGTCGGCCTGTTTGGCGTTATGCTGATTATCGACCCGACCCATGTCGAGTTTGGGTGGGAACTCATGCTCCCGATAACCGCTACGATCATGTTTGCTTTTTATGCCATCGCGACGCGTGCCGTAAGCAAAACGGACAGCTCGATGACCAGCTTCTTTTACACAGGCGTAGGCGGAGCGACTGTTCTGACCATGGTCGGTATCTTTCATATGGAGCCGCTTGCACCGCACGACTGGCCATGGATGGCTGCCCTCTGCGCCTGCGGTATGGCGAGCCATTACTGCCTCATACGCGCCTATGACATTCTGGAAGCGGTTGAAGTACAACCGCTCACCTATTTGCAGCTCGTTATAGGTGCTTTGATTGCTGTCGTCGTCTTTCATGAGAAGCTGAGCTGGAACATCATCGTAGGCGCGAGCATCGTCGTGGCAGCAGGCCTCTTTTCCATGTTCAGGGAAAGACTGCGTTCAAAGCGAGCATCATAACATTACGAATTATTAATTGGCCTGTTCACATCCAGTTCACCTAATATACCTCACATTACTCACACGCCAATCAATGGTGTTAAGTATAGAGTAATGGAGTCAAAAAACATGAAATCGAAGACATTGTATATCGCAGTAATTGCTTCTGCATTGCTTTCCACATCTGCCTTCGCTCAGGAAAAAGCAACAGAGGCGACAGACACGTCCGCGATGGATACTTCCATTACACAGAATGATGGACCTAAAGGCAAGCGCGAGCCTATCGACTTTGAAAAATTCTCCCGCATGGACGAACTGAAAGCTGCCGACACCAATGGCGACGGCGTGCTCTCGCGTGATGAAATCGAAGCGCTTGCGCTCAAGCGTATGGTCAGCCGTGCAGCTGATCGTATGGAGCGCCGTCTCGACGTCAATGGTGATGGAAAGATAACGCTCGAAGCCGTTGAAAAGCAGCGCCAGAAGGAATTTGCCGCTTTGGACCGCAACGAAGATGGCAAACTGGATCGCAAAGAATTGCGCGCGGCCAAGAAGTTCAATCATCATGGCCCCAAAGGACCGCATCATCACGACAAGGGCAAGATGGAGCACCATCAGCCCAAGCCACAGCAATAAAATAGCCATTAACAAAAGCCCCGCATTGCGGGGCTTATTTATTTTCAGTTACGAGCGAATAACGCCCTTCTTGAAAATGATATTGCCGTACAGGCGCTTTTCACCGGAACGAATGACGGCATAAGCACTGCTCGCACGGTCGTAAAAAGCAAAACGTTCAATCGGATCGACTGCAATCTTACGACCTTCAGCCTTTTCAATGATAGCCTCAAACTCGCTAAAGATCGCAGGCGTTTCGTTCGGTGCCTGCATCACGGCTGCTGGCTTATCAACAAAATCATCAAGCGGCAGAAGCGAAAGCACAGCCTCCGCCACATCGGTAGCGCTGATACCTGGAAGGTCGATCACTTGCACGCCGGAAGCCTGTGCAGGGTAATTGGCGTCAACAATCACCAGATCGTCGCCATGGCCCATATCCGCGAGCACTTCAAGAAGCGATCCGGTCAGCAATGGATTTATGTTTTTAAGCATTGAATGAATTCCGAATGATGGAGTTTTAAGAACTTTACCCTATCTGAAAACATTCAGAAAATGCAAACGCCGGCTGAATTCAGCCGGCGCTTTGTTTCTATCAAATGCAAAAGACTGTTAGTCAGCCTTAGCTTCGATATCGATCTTGTCGAGGATTGAAAATGGGTCTTGAGAAATCGCGACCATTTCCAGCGCACCAATTCCTCTCTCAGACTTTGACTTCGCGCTCATTTCAAAGACATTCGGTTTCGCAATGAATGCGTTAAGCGCTGTGACCACCGCATCCAGCTTGGGTTGATCAGCGGCCAATTCCTGCAAAACCGCACTCGCGATCAAAGTCAGCGTGCTACGTGCTTCTTCAACAGTCATGTTGTTTTCATCAGCGTAGAATTTAAGGCTCTTTTCAGCGAGGCCTTCATTTTCAATCTTGAGCTTCACTTCACGTGCCTTGAGACCAAGAAGTGCAACCTGGGCCAGCACCTTGTCACCGGAGAAAAACTCCTTGGTAAAGCCTCCCATCAGCCCGGACATAGTAACCTTGCCCATATCTTTGCCACTTAGCGAGAGATCCTTGATAATGAGGCTCTGACTCGCCTCGTCCCAATTGGCTTCAAGGTTGGATGAAAGCGTCACACGATCATAACCAAGCTTGCGCAGCTTCTGATAGGCCTCTTCGTTGCTGTCTGTAGGAACAGGCAAGGATACGTCTTCATAGGCAATGCGTATATCGGTTGGAATGCCGTTATAAGGATTTTTGAGCGCAAGCTCATAGCTCTTCAGACCAAACTTCAAGCGATGCGGCAACCCATCAGGCTTAGGCGCAGGATTGCCATCCTCGTCGGTGATGTCAATGTCATCATTGACATTGTTGTCATAGGGAAGATCGGCATCAATGCCTTTCAAGACCATTGTGCCGAATTCAGGCAACATGGTCGTGAATGGAAAGCTTTCCATTTCTTCCCTGCTAAGGCTGGCAAACTTTTTAAAGGCTTCAGCGGAAGGCGCCCAGTTGAAGCCTTTGAGTGAAAACTCGTCCAGCTTCACATAATCAGTGCCATTGCCCGCAGAAAATCCGTTCAAAGTCATATCGAACGTCTTATTATCGAACAGCATCGACATCTTTTCGATGTTGCTTTCACCCTTCTCAGGATCGCTCGGTTGAATCTTCATGCCGAGCAGTTCGACATCGCCCTTGCCGATCATATCAAAGATGCCGATCAGACTTGCAAAAAACTCTTTCCGCTCTTCAAGCGGAAGGGCATCGAGATCCTGTGTCGTCTCCAGCTTGCGCAATGTTTCCGTAAACGACTGCGCAGGCAGGCGCATCGTAAAGCCATTGCTGCGAACCTCATCATAGCTAAAGCTCGAATTGGTTCCCTTCACGACGATGTCTTTGGCAAAAAACGGCCCGTAAACCGGCTTCGCTTCGGAATCATTTGAACCTGCGGCCTCGGTATAAAGGCGGGCCATGAAAACGCCGTCGATATCCTTGCCTTCTGAAGTGCCTATGGTTCCCACCATACGCTCTTCCTTTATTTCCCCATTTTCACCGGGCAGCGAAAGATCGAGATCAAAGGTTGCGCCGCTCGAAGCATAGCGGGAAACATGACCATTCACGATATCTTCCAGTGTGACATCCTTATAAGACGTCTTCTGTTCCTTATCGTTCAATGTCTGAACAACATTGATTTCAGGAACTGAAACGCGCTTTGCGGAAAAACGGCCAACGCGCTCTGCAAGGGTCAGCTCACTATTACCAAACGTATCGCGCAGCATGCCGATATCGAAATTTGCATCCTCAATGCGCACACTTGGAAGCGCAATTTTGAACTGTGCAATCTCGGTCTTGACGTCCTTGGCATTCAACATACCACTCAGGAACAAAATTTTCGGGCGACCTTCAATCGAGCCAATTGTAATATTGGTGCCATCTTTCAACGGCAGAACAACGTCGGTCAGTTGAATATGGCCAAGAAAATCAGCATTAACAGAAGCCGCCTTTCCGCCACGTCTTTCAAGCTGAGCATTAACCGTCTTCTCGAGTGTGATCTTATATCCAACTGCACCTGCAGCGGCGATGGCGATGAGCGCTACAGCTGCCCAAAGCGCTTTACGTCCGCCTTTGCGTTTTCCGCTCGTTGCTTGCTCCACGATTTCTCACCCTTTCAGCGCAATTTCAACAGTATCTGATCGCTGATTGGTTAATCACAAGAAATTGTAAGAGCAAGCAGGTTTGATTAAAATTTGAGCTTTTTGGCTGTTCGGTGGAAAAACCCCACAGTTCCAAAAAGTTTTTGGAAAAAAATAGAGAGAACTAACGCATACGCTTGCGTGTGTGCAGCACAAATTCATCGTCTATCTTCATCAGTTGCGCATCGATTCCATAAACATCTTTCAGAAGTGAGCGATTGAGAACCTCTTCCGGCGCACCATCGGCAACAAGCTTGCCCTGATTAAGCACGATCAACCTTGTGCAATATTGCGCAGCCAAACCAAGATCATGCAACGAGGCGATCACTGTCTTCTTCTCGTTGGCCAATCCGGCAAACAGTTCCATCAATTCCAGCTGATGGGCTGGGTCCAGACCGGCGACCGGCTCATCGGCAAAGATGACGGGCGTGTTTTGCGCCAATACTCGCGCAATCAAAGCGCGCGCTCTTTCACCACCCGATAATTCATTGGCAGGACGCGACGCGAGCTCAACCAAGCCCATGCGCTGCATCGCGGTCTCAACCGCAGCTTCATCATCATGATCCAGCGCTACAAACACGGGCTTCAGTGCTGAGCGTCCAAGCGACACCAGCATTCTAACCGTTACCGGCCACGCCACATCGCGTTCCTGCGGCAGATAAGAGATTGTTTTGGCGCGATGCGCGACATGCATTCTTCTGAGGTCAGAGCCATCCAACAAAACATTGCCTGTTGAAGACGTCAGCCCCAAAAGCGCGCGCAGCAGTGTTGTTTTGCCTGCACCGTTCGGACCGATCAGACCAATAAATGCGCCCTCACCTGCCTCAAAACCAACGGCTTCAAGAATGGTTTTTCGCCCCAACGACACATCAAGATTGTGGACTGAAAGTGTGCTCATACCAGCCGCCTCCGATATTTGAAGACCAGCCCCAGGAAGAAGGGAGCCCCGATAATGGCCGTGAGAACACCCAGCTTCAACTCGCGCCCCGGCATCAATATCCTGACAAAAACATCGGCTGCGAGCAAAAGAGCTGCCCCGCCAAAGCCACTTGCAATCAGCAATCGCGATGGTCGCGCACCGACCAGCGGACGCAGAAGATGCGGCACCACAAGCCCAACAAAACCGATAGCACCCGCCACAGCCGTTGATGCGCCAACGCAAGCCGCAGTTCCCAGCACCGCCAGCATCTGCACGCGTGAAAGATTAACCCCCATACTGGCCGCGGCATCAGCCCCCAGTGTCAGGCTATCAAGCGCACGGCCGAGCGCCAACAGCATGACCCAGCCAATCAGAATGAAGGGGGCCGCAAGCCACACATGCGTCATCGAGCGATCCGCAAGCGAACCAAGCATCCAGAAAACAATTTCCATCGCGGCAAAAGGATTGGGCGAGAGATTAAGCGCCAATGCCGTCAGTGCGCCCGCAAGACTGGTAACGGCAACACCGGCCAGAATGACCGTCAAGGTTCCGGCATGACGTCCGGCAAGTGTCTTCACCAGGAACACCGAGATAAAAGCACCTATCAGTGCCAGCAACGGCAACGCCAAGGGAAAAACCTGCGAAAATCCGGTATAGATCGCAATCACAGCGCCCAGCGATGCCGAAGAACTCACGCCAAGCAAACCCGGTTCGGCCAGCGGATTGCGCAGATATCCCTGAAGAGCAGCCCCTGAAAGCCCCAGTGACGTACCGATCAGCAATGCGAGAATTGCACGTGGCAAGCGGATTTCACGCATCACCAGCACGATCACATCGCCCTGCCCCGTTAACAGCGCCTTGATGCTCTCGCCCACACCGATGGATGCTGGACCAATCAGCAACGACACGACAAACAATGCTGCCACCAACAAGCCAAGCAAAAGCAGCAGGAGATAAAAGCGAGCATTTTCAGTCACGCGCAGCCTCCGAAAGCTCTGTCACCGCATCAACGCTGAATGGCCCACCGCAGACTGTCAGATTATCGTTCAATGTTACGATTCTCGTCTCTTTCTCCAGAGCCCGCAAAGCCGGATGTTCAAAATTCTCAAAGGCCAGTGCGGGTGGTCGCCCGCGTGATCCCCGGACCAGAATATCTGGCTTATTCATGATCAGCATTTCCAAAGGCAGCATGCCAGAACCACGAATACCAGCTTTGTCTGCAAGATTATCAAGACCCGCAAGGCGTATAGCTTCGTCGATCAACGTGCCACGCCCCGACGTATAGCTATTGGCATAATAGAGGGCGACCGTTTGCCGATGCGCAGGCTTTGGAACTTCTGCCAAAGCGGCATTCATGGCCGCAATCTGCCTATCCGCCTGCTCTTCCCGGCCCAACAATGCCCCCATCCGCTTCATATGCGCGCGAATATCTTCAAAAGACCGTGCAGGGGCAAATTCCTCAACCCGAACACCCAGCTCGCGCAACAGTCCAACAGTCGCGCGCGAGGAAAATGTGCCTGCCAGCACCAGATCGGGTTTCGCAAGAAAAACCTCTTCCGCCTGTCCGTGATTGACCGGCAATTGCTGCGCTTTCGCGGTCATCACCGACAGAAGCGGATCACGCGAAAGATAGGATACCGATTGCAACTGCGTATCATCCGCCAGCAACATGGCGAGCTGATCTGTGCAAACATTGATCGACACCACGCGCTTGGGCTTCTCCTGTGCCAACGCCGGATGAAGGCCAGCCAGAAACAGGCCGGCCAACAGACCGAGCCTGATTTTCGATGCCAATAGCCGTTTATTCGCCCACATGATCCGCAATCAGAAATTCCGCGTCAGGCCAATAGTAAGGCTGCGCCCCGGTGCATTGTAACCCGACGTCGTCTGATAATCCTTGTTAAAGATATTTTCGACCGAAACTTTAAGCTGAGACTGGGTATCGATGTCATAGAGTGCGATGAAATCTCCCGTCACATAAGGATCAAGCTTTTTGGTATTCGCGGCAGTTGTGTAGCGCGAGCCACCATAAAGCAACCGAGCCGTCAGATCGAGCTTGTCGATGGGCTTGAAATTCACTTCGGCTGTTGCTTTGACACGCTCACGATATGGCAGATCGTTGTCGGTATCCTCATCAATTGGCTTCTTGAGGTCGAGCGAGCCTTTCACCGCCCAAACCTCGTTAAAACGATGAGACAGTGCCGCTTCAAACCCCGTCACTTCTGCACGCGCGATATTGTAGGGCAGATAAGACGGTGCCGTGCTCATAATCGCATCGCGCAGCCATGTTTGATAAAACGCCATATCAACGGTTGTTTTGTCTGTGACCTGCCAGTTCAGACCAACCTCGTAAGAGCGGGATTTTTCCGGTTGCAAATCGGGATTGGCATAGCCGGGATAATAAAGCTCATTAAATGTCGGCGCACGGAAACCCGTACCGAATGATGAGCGCAGCACCAGATCAGGCACAATTTCGTAGCTCGCGCCAAGATTATAAGTGACGACATCACCGAACTGCTCATTGTGATCGTAGCGAACACCACCATCAAACCGCAGCGCATCATATTCCAGCGAATATTGCCCAAAGACTGCCGCCAGGTCTCGGCTGGTTTCAGCATAAGACACGGTTGCATTGACATCCTCGCGATAAGCTTCAACGCCGCCCGTCAGGGTATGGCTAAAATCACCCGTTTCAAACTGCTTTTCCGTCGAGACGTAAACACCGTAGCGCGTGGTTTCAAACCGATCAGAACCACTCACACCTTTGCGAAAATTCCGGCTGTGATCGAGCCCGGAACTGACTTCAATCGTTGATGACCAGTCATCCGTATGATCAATGCGCACTCCGATCTTGCCATTGAAAGCCGTGGTATAGGCTTCGTTGAAAGACGGCGCTTTTCCATCATATTGATTGCGCCCGCGGCTCAACAAACCATCTGTATAAATCCTGCCCCAATCGAAATCTTTGGAGAGCGCGAAATTAAACGCGCCCTGCAGAAAACCATCGCGGTCCGGCTCATAGCCAAAAGCTTCAGGCGTCGTGAAATTATATCCCTGTGTACCGGTCACAACGGCACCAAAGGCATAGTCGATACCGTCTTGGCTGCGTCCCTGCAGCGAAGCAGATGCATATCCACCCCATGGATGGGTAACGCCCGTGCTCACACTCCCACAGAAGGAACGTTCGCCACACGCGCCGCCCTGTTTGGTGATGATATTGATAACGCCGCCCATCGCATCCGCGCCATATTGCGAAGAATGCACACCTTTGGCAATCTCAATGCGATCAATAGACATCAATGGAATATTGGCCAGCGCTGTTGCGCCAGTTGTGGCGGAGGCCGTGCGTACACCATTGACCAGCACCACCGTCTGCTTGGACGACATGCCGCGTATATAGAGGCTGGATGACGAACCCTGCCCGCCATTGGTGGTAATCGAAATACCCGGATAATATTGCAAAAGGGATTGCAGATCAGGGGCTGCGGATCGTTCGATATCAGCTTTATCGATCACCGTCACAGAGGAGGTTGAGCGTTGCAGCGACGTCGCCCTGCGAAGCGGTGTAACCACAATCGTATCGAGCACAATCCCGTCTTCATTGTCTTGTGCTCTTGCATCAAGTGGCATGGCAAACAGAAGACCCGATGCGAGAAACGCCGATAATTTGAGAGTTTGCATATATTTATTCTTCCTGCGCGCAAGCTTTGACTCACCGCAAGCGCCAGAAATCAGGGTGCCCCCCTTGTCTGTGTCCCACGGCAACATTTCACAATGTCACCGCTACGGACGGCCGCGACTGAACACCCCTCGTGTCAGCCATGGGTGACTGGATATGGCAGGTCTCCTGACTTCCGGGTCTTCATCGAACCTCCACCTTCCCAAAGCCTGAAACTTCAGTGGCTGTATCATGATACAAATCATGAGAGGACGACTCTCCGGTCACAGTTGCGGGGGCAGTCACGGCATTGATCGCAAGATCTCACCGTGTTCCCTTTTCATCCGCCGTGAAGGCGGAACCATGTCCTTTAAGAGCGATAGCAAGGCCGCAGTAAATTATCAACTGCAACAATGTGCCCCTTCTGAATCACATTCGGAGCAAAGCGATTGAGATGGTTGAATTATATAGATTTTTATCTCAGAAAATCGCGGAAACGACGAAGCGCAAAGAAGAAAAGAACGCTTCCGATGACAATCATAGCCAGCAATTGCGGCCATACGACACTCAGTCCCGCACCGCGGAACAGCACCGATTGCGCTAACATCACGAAATACGTATTGGGCGCTGCCAGCATGATATTCTGGATAATTTCCGGCATGCTTTCGCGCGGCGTTGTACCACCGGAAAGCACCTGAAGAGGCAACAGAACCAGCATAAGCAAAAGCCCGAACTGCGGCATGGAACCGGCAATCGTTGCAAGAAAAATGCCAAGGCTGGTGGTTGCAAAAAGCTGCAACGCAGCACCCGCTAAAAACAGCGTCAGCGAGCCATTAATCGGCACGGCCAGAATACCCTGCACAACCACAATAAGCGAAAAAGCCGTTGCCACCAGCACCACCATCCCCATCGACCATATCTTGGAGATCATGATCTCAAGTGGCGTCACCGGCATAACCAGCAGATGTTCGATTGTGCCATGCTCGCGTTCCCGGATAAGAGCCGCACCAGTCAGGATGATCGAAAGCATGGTCACTGATGAGATGACATTGGTGATCGCACCAAACCAGCCTTTGTTCAGATCCTGATTGAAGCGCGCACGTAAGTTAAGTCCAACTGGCGTTTGCGTGTCGCCACGATAGCGATTGAGAAACTCGTTCACTTCACTTGAGACAATCGACTGAACATAACCGCCGCCGGTGAAGGCCTGACTCATGCGCGTTGCATCGATATTCAGCTGGATCGTCGGCGAACGCCCGGCAAGCAGATCGCGCTGAAAATTTGGCGGAATATTAAGCGCGAACGTATCAAGCCCTGTGTCCATCCGCTTATCCATCTCATGCGATGAGATGAGCTTTGGAGGCACAAAATACGGCGGATAAAATGCAGTCGTAATACGTCCCGAAATCGGCGATTGATCCTCATCAACAATTGCGATCGCTGCATTGTTGAGATTTTCCGGCATGGCTTTTGCAGCCGTGTAAATCGCAAGCGTGAAGGCATAGACAATGAGCAGCAGAAGCATAGGATCGCGCGCCAATCCGCGCAGTTCTTTGATGCCAAGCTGGAATATATTGGAAATTCGCATCTCAGCCCGCCTGCTTCTTGAGAAGTACAATACCGAGAACGGTCAGAACCGGTATGGCGATCAGCAGCGGCAGGAACGATCCGGCAAGATCAGAGAAGCCGAGCGCTTTTGAGAAAGTCCCGCGCGAAATCGTCACGAAATACGTTGTCGGATATATCTTGCCGATGAAGGCGCCTGCTCCCTGAAGAGATGACACCGGATCGATAATGCCGGAATATTGCACTGCCGGAATGAGCGTCAACAATGCCGTACCGAAGATTGCCGCAATCTGGCTATTGATAAAGGTCGAAATCACCAGCCCCATACCGGTGGTGATGATGACATAAAGAAGCGCTGCCGTGGCATAGGTCAGGAAACTGCCCGTGAATGGCACGCGGAAGATGAAAACCGCAAACGCCGTCAGCATCAGGAAGTTAATAAAGGCAAGCGCGATATAAGGCAGCTGTTTGCCCAGCAGAAACTCGAACTTGGTCACCGGCGTCACATAAAAATTAATGATCGAGCCAAGTTCCTTCTCGCGCACGACACTGAGAACCGCCAGCATGGCCGGGATCATCAGCAAAAGCAGCGGAATAACCGCTGGCACCATGGCCACTAGGCTCTGCACGTCGGGATTATAGCGATATCGAATTTCCAGATTGAAATTCCCGACAGCGGCAGCATTTCCATAAAGCTCGCGCGCCTTTTGCGTCAGCCAATTGACATGCATACCCTGGACATAACCACGCACAGTTTCCGCACGCATCGGCATGGCACCATCGATCCAGGCACCAATTTCGACAGAACGACCATGCGCGACATTGCTGCCGAAATTCGGTGGGATTTCAATCGCCAGACTGATTTCACCTTCCCGCATACGCCGATCAAGATCATCATAATCAGTAATGGGTGTTTTTTCGATAAAATAGCGGGAACCGGCAAGTTGCTGCGTGTAATCCCGGCTGATTGTCGTATCGTCACGATCAAGAACCGCGAATGTCAGATCCTCGACATCAAGATTGATACCATAACCGATAACGAACATCAGGATGACAGTGCCCAGAATAGCCAGTGTCGCGCGGATCGGGTCGCGCTTGAGCTCCAACGCCTCGCGCCGCGAGAACGCCAGCATCCGCCGCGGATTTGGTAACCAGCTGGAGCTTGGCCTTTTGTCATTCTCAACCTTTTCAGGCTGAACCTTCGCCGCTTCCTGAACGTCTTTCTTAGGCGCTGTTTCGCCAATTGCTTCTTCGAGATATGCGATGAAAGCGTCTTCAAGTGTCGCTGCGTTGCGGCTTTCGGTGATGGCTTTTGGCGTGTCGCTGATCAACACCTTACCGGCATGCATCAAAGAGATCCGGTCACACAGTTCCGCCTCATTCATAAAATGGGTCGACACGAAAATCGTGACATTGTCGTTGCGTGAAAGATCGGCAAGGATTTGCCAGAATGCATCGCGCGCAACCGGGTCAACGCCTGAAGTAGGCTCATCGAGAATGAGAATATCCGGCGCGTGGATCAGCGCCACAGCCAGCGACAGGCGCTGGCGGATACCGAGCGGCATCGAGTCGGGTAAAACATCCAGAACTTCAGCCAAATCAAACCTTTGGGCCAGTTCCTTGATTCTGCTTTTGGTCTTGTCCTCGGACATGCCAAACAGCTTGGCGTGAAGCTCCAGATTTTGATGAACTGTGAGTTCGGAATAGAGCGAAAACGCCTGCGACATGTAACCAACATGACGGCGTATATCGATATCCTTTGGGTCGACCTCACGCCCAAACAGCCTTGCCGTGCCTTCACTTGCAGGCAAAAGCCCGGTCAAAACCTTCATCGTCGTCGATTTGCCGCAGCCATTGGAACCGAGAAATCCAAAAATCTCGCCGCGCGGAATGCGGAAACTCACATTGTCGACAGCCGTGAAATTGCCAAATCGCACCGTGACATGCCCGGCTTCGATAGCGATGTCACTATCTGACTGCATATTGCGCGGTGGCATCACAACTTCGCTGTGCCCCTGTCGAAGCTCCTCAGGCAAAAGCGCTATGAAAGCCGCATCAAGATTGGGTGTCTGGGTTTTCTCAAGCAACTCCTGAGGCGAACCAGTTGCCAGAATCTGGCCGTCATTCATCGCAACCAGCCAGTCAAAGCGTTGCGCTTCTTCCATATACGCTGTCGAAACAATAACACTCATCCCCGGACGATCCTTGCGGATATCGTTAATCAGTTCCCAGAACTGACGACGCGACAAAGGATCGACGCCCGTTGTCGGCTCATCAAGGATCAGCAGATCAGGATCATGGATCAGCGAGCAGCAAAGGCTCGTCTTCTGTTTCATGCCGCCGGAAAGCTTACCCGCCGGACGATCTACAAAAGGCGACATGCCCGTTCGCGCCAGAAGGTCTGCAATGCGGCGTTCGCGCTCGTGCTTGTCATGGCCAAACAGCCGTCCAAAGAATTCGATGTTCTCGAAGACAGAGAGCGTTGGATAAAGGTTTTTTCCCAACCCTTGGGGCATAAAAGCAATACGTGGAAAAGCCGCCTGACGATGACGCTTGTCAGCAATGTCGCCACCCAGCACTTCGATTCTGCCCTTCTGCATAACGCGAGCGCCAGCGATCAGTGACAGAAGACTGGACTTGCCCACACCATCAGGCCCAATCAGTCCGACCATACAACCGGCAGGCACGTTGAGCGAAATATCGCGCAAGGCTTCCGTCGATCCATAAGAAAGCTTCACACTGTCAGCGCGGACGACAAAACTGTCGCCGCTGAGGCCAGTCTGTATCGAAGCCATACTCATTTTACGGTTTCCGCAAGGTTCTTCGGCCACTCCACATTTGGATCAAGCTTGACATAAGCCATACCCGGAAGCCCGGTTTTGACCTGCTGAATATATTTCTGAAGCAATTCCTGCGGAATTTTGGCTTTAACGCGGAACATGAGCTTCTGACGCTCTTCTTCAGTTTCAACTGATTTTGGCGTGAATTGCGCGACATCGGCCACGAAGCTGATTTTGGCAGGGATCACATATTGCGGTGCGGCATCAAGAACGATCCGCGCGTCTGCGCCAATGGCCACCCGTCCGGCCTGCGAGGTCGGCAGGAAAAAAGTCATATAGACATCGCTGACATCAACCAGATTAAGCACGCGTCCGCCAGCGGAGAGCACTTCGCCCGGTTGTGCAACGCGATATTGCACTCGGCCCGGCTTTGGCGAACGCAAGGTGGCATCGTTGATATCCGTATCGATGGTGGCAATCGCAGCCTTTGCCGCCTCAACGGCCGCTTCAGCATCAATAACTTGCGCCTTAGCCGCACTGATCGCCGCAGCGGTCGCGGCCAATTGCGCTTTGGCAGCGCCGACGGCTGCTTCAGCGCCCTGAGCAGTTGCACGATCGTCATCCAGCACCTGCTGGGAAACTGTGCGTGATTCTGTCAGCTGTTGCGAGCGAGCCAGACGGCGATTGGCGGCATCCAGCTGCGCTTCGCGTTGCGCGACAGTAGCCGCAGCCGCAGTTTGCTCGGCTTCACGCTGAGCGACCAGACTTTTGGCTGTTTCAATGCTGATTTCAGCGCGTCGAAGCTGCGCTTCAGCTTGCCTGCGCTGGCTTTCGAGCTGGTCCGTATCCATGCGCGCTAAAACGGCATTGGCTTCAACAAACTGCCCCTCATCAGCCAGAATTTCGCGGATACGCCCTGGGCTTTTGGTGGATACGTCGATTTCGACGGCTTCGATGCGGCCATTTCCACCAGCAATGCCTTCCGGCAACCCCGGGTTGCTCAGCGCTTTCCAGGCATAGTAGCCTCCGACTGCCAGAGCCACAACAACACCAGTCACAATCCACTGCTTGCGATCAAACCCCATACCCAACAATCCTCTGCGTCATCATTTCTCTGGCCGCACAGTAAGCTCATACTCAACCAATCACTTTCAGATAGAAATATCTGTATTTTGCTTGAGAGTACGTACCTTGATTAAAATCAACTATACGCAAATGACCCACGATTCCATGCGATAAATCACATCAGAGCATAATTCCTGAAGCTTGGGTTTGTTGCGGTTAAATTATGCTCTGATTTTAAAGCGTTAGAGCGACCTTTGCGCATCCAGGAGGATGCGCAGCGCTCCAAAGCATGAGAAAATTCGCGGGTGCCGATTTTGAGAGATGGAGGGCAACGTTGACAGCACCCGCTGGCTGTCGACCGTACAACATTGCAAAAAGATCGCGCTACTGCGCTCGACAGATTCCTGAATGGGAAAAACTTAGCCGGGACGTTGCTTTGTTTGGGCCACAACGCCCCGGATCGCCGGATCTGGTGGACCCCGGCAACGCGCGATCAATAGCACCGGTTAGCGGGCGCTTTCTTTGATTTAAATCAATTAGATAATAATTATATGCGATTATGCGCTTTATTTTTTAGCGCGGCACTTGCTTCGGCTCTGACCCCAATTCTTTTTGAGATAATCAGACACGCTTTTCAATTTGGGATCAGATAAAAATCCCTGCCGAAAAAGAATACTGCCCTTCACCTCCGGCAGCGCAGTGTTCAACTCAAGCTGGCGCCTGATTTCATCGACCCCATTGCCGGAAAGCCATTCCGGTTCAGACCTGCTTGCCGATCCTGCCCGATAAAGCGCCATACCAATATAGAGGTCAGTTTTTGTGCCGCGCACCGTATCCGCCCACCATCTGACGATTGGACCATAGGGCACATCCTTGTGTCCTGAAGACCAGTAAACCTGTGGCGCGATATAGTCGACCAGGCCATCCTTGACCCAAGCGCGCGTATCGGCAAAATCGCCATCATAATTGGTCTTGCCAGCCCGCGTCGGCGAGCCACGCGGATCGTCAAGCTGGTTACGCCACACACCACCGGGACTAATCCCAAAGCGGACATGAGGCTTGATCGCTTTGATCCTGTCGGAAATTTCTTGCACCAGCGCGTACGTGTTATAGCGTCGCCAGTCATATTTATTGGAAAATTTTGTCCCGAAACGCTTGTAGGTCTTGTCGTCCTTGAGCGGCGAGCCTTGCGTTTCATAATAAAAATAATCGTCGAACTGGATGCCATCGACATCATATTTCTGGACCACTTCAGCGGTGATATTTGTCACCCACTGGCGCACCGCCGGAATGCCCGGATCAAGAACATACCGCTCTGCGGAAATCCCCACCCATTCCGGCTTCGTTTTATAAACACTTGCCGGAGAATCGCTGGACGCGTTTTTCAGTTCTTTTCGCGTTGCCGGTCGCACATCCATCGAAACACGATAAGGGTTGAGCCATGCATGAAGCTCAATCCCGCGCTTATGCGCTTCAGCAATCGCAAAACGCAGCGGATCAAAGCCCGGATCTTTTCCAAGCGTCCCCGTCAGATAAGATGACCACGGCAGATATTCTGATTTGTAAAAAGCATCGGCAGCAGGCGAAACCTGAAAGATCACGGCATTGATACCGTGTTGCGATGCTTCGTCAAACATGCGCACCAGTTCCTGTTTCTGGCGCTTTACCCGTTCTGAATCATTTTCAATCTGTGTCGATGCTTTGGACGGCCAGTCCAGATTAAGAACGGTTGCAACCCAGCTTGCATGAAACATATCGCAATCAAATGCCATGGATTACACAATTCCCATTGTATACTTATAGTGAGGCTATATTAGGTCTAGTATGACCAACTCACGACCTCTTTTAAAAGCGTATAAAGTCAAAGCGAGGGCACATGTATAAAAATATCCTGATCACCACCGATGGTTCAGAGTTTGCAGAACGCGGTCTTGTTCATGGCTTTGATACAGCCAAGGCCATGGGCAGCAAAGTTACTGTCCTCACCGTAACCGCGCCCTATTCGCTTTCCGGGCTGCCCGGTGGCTTTACCGACAGTCCGACCTTTATCGAGCGTTATGAAGAAGAATGGAATGAGTACGCCGATGCAGCCCTGGCGCGCGCGCGTGAACTGGCAAGCGAAGCGGGTGTTGAAATCCACACATTGCACGTCGTGGCGCAGCACCCGGCCGCATCGATTATCGATACGGCAAAAGAACTGCAAAATGACCTGATCGTCATGGCATCTCACGGTCGGCGTGGACTGAAAGGCATGTTACTCGGCAGCCAGACCTATGAAGTGGTTACGCGCAGCACGATTCCTGTTCTGGTCGTTCGTTAGCCATCAACACCGGCCTGATGCCCAGTGGCGCTTTCAATATCAACGCGGAAGAAAACAGGTTCGAGTTTGCGTTGCGCACCGCCACTGGTGATGGTCTTGGTATAGGCAGGCTCCCACCAGGTCGGCTCATTGGCCAACATATTGACGATTGCTGCCTTTTCGTCTTCCCGGTCAATTTCACGATAATGGCCATTCACAACCACACTGCGCCACTTTGTTTTCGAAACGATGTCGTCAAAGAGCACGCAGACGGCATCGTTCTTGCGCATGGCCTCGGTCTTCTGGCCGTCCGTTGTGAAAGAATAAAGTGACCCGCCGTTAAACCGGAACCCAAGCGGAACAACATAAGGACGGTTATTCAGAACATAACCCAACCGCCCGATCTGCGTATGCTGGATCATATCACGAATGTCATATTCCGACATTTCCTTGATTATCATGGCAACCGTCCTTCGTTCTTTATATCCGTTAAGCTTCGGTCAGACGAACAGGCGTCCTTCGGCAATCTTGACTGCCGTGCCGCCGATGCGCGCACTGGTCAGCATCTGCTTGGAAACATCCAGTTCAAGCCGGATACGTGATGGGCGCCCCATTTCCATACCCTGCTCTATCCACCACTGCGAACTGCCGTCCACCGGCTTATCCTTGGCAAGGATCATACCAGCAAAAGCCGCCGCGGCGGAACCGGTTGCCGGGTCCTCGTAAACATTGGAGCCCGTCACAAACATGCGCGCATGATAATTGCTGTCGAACAGAATGGTTTCGCGGCAATAAACATAAATCGGCAAAGGCCGGTCAGCGACATGCGGCAGGGTCTCGCTTACATACACCGGATCGATCGATACTTTGGCGGCAGCAATGAGATTATGCACCGGAACAAGAAGATAAGGCGTTCCAGCACTCCAGACAGCGGGCACGTGATTCTCAAAGCCGATTTCATGCGTACCAAGCCCGATGGCTGCGGCCGCTTCTTCTTTCTCGATCTTGATATCAAGTTTTTCCGGCAGGCGCGGCAGATCAAATTCTGCAAAGGCGCTGTTGTCGCCAAGAATAACGCCGCAGCGAACAACGCCGACTTTCTCTTCCAGCGTTACAAGCCGGTCCGACTCATCACCCGTCCTGCGATGACGCGCCAGCGACACAGCCGCGCCCACTGTTGGATGTCCAGCAAAGGGAAGTTCATAATCCGGCGTAAAAATCCGAACAGCAGCCTCGTGCACCGGGTTTTCAGGCGGAAAGATGAAAACCGTCTCGGACAGATTAAACTCGCGCGCAATGGCTTGCATGCGCGCATCCGTCAGCCCCTCACTGTCGTGGACAACAGCCAACGGATTCCCAGCCAGAGCCTTATCGGCGAAAACGTCGAAAATCTCATAATATCGGCCGGAACCGGCAGCTTCGGTCATCTTTACCCTCTCCCTCACAACACTCAGCAAACAGCACCAAAACACAATGCGCTCAATGCGGCGCATTGAATATTTGTCCGTGCGAGCATAGTCAATTTCGCGCCGCTGTCATCTGTAAGAAACAACTCTTAATGTTGATTTTGAAAATGCCAGTCTGCAAAGGCCCGAACATAGGACGGCGTTGCCTGTCCCATCATACCGGCCTTTGTGATGGGAATGATTTCACTCAGCTCCGGTTGCGTCTGTGCAGCAAGGTTGGCTTCGATCTGCTCAAGAATCTCTGCGGTCGAAAGATCAAAATAATAACGGCGGAAAAGCGCAATGCTACCATCAGCTGTCACGAGATGGAATTTCGGCTCTGCTTTCGCCTTGCCAAGATCGATCCCGGTCTCTTCGCGCACTTCGCGGGCCATATTGGCTTCATAATCGGCACGGTCTCCGACAATATCATTGTCATCAATAGAACCGGCTGGAAAATAAACGCGACCCGCAACGGCGTTATGCGCGCCCATACGCGCTGCAATCAGATGGTCTTCAGCCGACACGATCACCCCAACACCAAAGATGTGCCATGGCCTTTGCGATGCCCGGTCATGCCGCCAATACATCAGCGTTGCAAAACTCGTGCGTCTGAAACCGGCCTCCAATACGCCTTCATCAAAATGCGCCTGCGGTGCAAGATAAATCTCACCATCAAAAAGCATCGGATTGGCAGCCACCGCCCGTTGCCAGTTGGCAGCAATCGCTTGTCTGTTTGCCTCGCTATAGGAAAGCGCACCCGGCAAAACCCGGACATCAACGCGGTCCATCACGTAGACCGTGTTTTCTTTCACATTTCGCATCAGCAGCCTCTATTTCAGACGATATTCAACGTGACGGCCACAGGGCAGTGGTCGCTGGCTTTTGGTCGGTCCCATCCCGTGCGCGGATAACGATCAACATCCTGCCCCGGCGGGAAAATGGTCCGCCACGGCTGGCCGCGCCGAATAATCTGCGGAATGGCGCGCTCATTTTTATGCGCCAGCGATGGCGAGGCCAGAATGTAATCAAGCTGGCAAAGATGGCGTTCCTGTGGACCACGCGTGTGATAAAGCGTCCAGCGATCCATGACAGGGCGGCGCTCAACCAGATTGACGGCAAAACCATCACTCAGCAGCACATCCAGCGCGCTTGTCTCTTCCGAAGTCGGCGTAAACTGATAGCCATTCCATTCATCGCCCTCAATGACGATCCGCTCGCGATAATCATTGAAATCCCCGCAAATAAGCCAGCGCTTGTCTGCCGTACGACCGATGCCGAATTTTTCTTCGATAATGTGCCGAATGGCCCGCGTTTCCGCCTGCCGCACCGGCAGAGAAGCAGTCCGCCCGTCAAAACCATTGCGGGCACCGCTCATCGATTTGAGATGAACCACAAACAAAGACAAAGGCTTGCCATCGATGCGCAAATCGAGATTGAGGCAATCACGCTTAAAAATACGATCATGCGGCTCAAGTCCCAGTTCAGCCAGTACGGGCTGATAAAGGTCCAATTCCTTGTAGGTGAGATGCGCATGGCTTGTGACTTGCATCACTTCAATGCGTTGACCATGGCGCGTCGCATCTCGTGCCATAACAGCCACATCAATGCCGCGGCTGTCATTGCCATCAATCAAATATTTGTTGCGATAGCCCTGCCCGACCATCTTGAACAGATAGCCATATTCAAACGCATTCAGCGCAGCGAGATTATCGACCTCTTGCAGGCAAAGCACATCGGCCCGTGTTTCTGCGATAGCAAGAGCAGTCAACTGACGTGTGTCATCCGTATGGGCAACAGCACGCGACTGCTCCAACAAACGATATTGCGCTTCATCGCCAATCTCAAAAAGTTTAAGCGAACGATCCTGATGTAATTCATTGCGAAAGCCGGAAAAATCAAACCGGCGCATCAGATTTTCGACATTAAATGTGGCTATCGTAAACATGCCTGCGCAATCTCGCGGCTTGCGTCATGATTGGCAAGGGCTTCTTTTTAAAATTGCACAGCTGCGCTGGTTTTGATCGCAAATACCACCATATAATGTCTGCAAACCGGGATACCGAAAATGCTTGGAAAGATAAGACGCATCGCACTTTGCTCAGGTCTGTTCGCGGTAAGCCTTGCAGGTAGCGCTGCGGCGGTCGATCTGAACACGCCTTACGTGCCGTCTTTGCGCCCAAGCACGCCCCCTATCGCTGGCGGGTTGCCGCGAACTTATCAACCGCAAGCAGGATCAGGTAAGTGTTATGGTGTGGGCTGCCGTGACAGCGGAAACTACATCTCGCCCGAAGGCATCCCGATCTACAAAAATGGCGACCCGCTTCAGGTCCGCCCATCGGATCGCACAGCTGTTAAAACTCTCGGTCCAAGCAGCAACCATATTTCATGGTGCTCCAACCGTTATCGCAGCTATCGCACTTCGGACGACACCTATCAGCCTTTTGCGGGGCCACGCACAAACTGCAATTCACCGTTTCAATAATGAAAAAGCCGGACGATGTCCGGCTTTTAAATATTTTATGCAGCTTCCGATTTGGAATGCGTGCGGATCAAACGTCCAAGACGCATGATACCTTCGTCAATCATTTCGTCATTGGCGCATGAATAGCTCAAACGCAGGGTATTCGCGCCCGTACCATCGGCAAAGAACGCCTTACCCGGAACAAAGGCCACCTTCTCGCTCTCAATTGAGGCTGCGAGCAATGCAGCACCGTCCATGCCCTTTGGCAACGTGACCCAGATGAACATGCCACCTTCCGGCTTTGTCCATTCCGTGCCTTCCGGCATATACTTGGCAAGCGCTTCCAGCATCTTATCGCGGCGATGCTTGTAAACGCCATGCAGTTTAGCGACCTGTTTGTCAAAACCGCTTGAGGCGACGCGATGAACAACAATCTGGTTGATTGTTGAAGAGTGCAGATCAGCAGCCTGCTTCATCAAAACCAGTTTGCGGATGACTGACTGCGCAGCAACGACGTAACCAACGCGCAGGCCCGGTGCGAGGGTCTTGGAGAAGGAGCCGCAATAGATGGTACGGGTCTTTTCAATGTCGCCATCATGACGTGCGATATCCAGCGACAGGATCGGCGCAATCGCTTCGCCATTGTAACGCAGATACTGATAGGCCGCATCTTCGATGATCGGAATATCAAGTTCATCAGCTTCTGCAAGCAGCTTTTGCCGGCCGGCGAGACCAACCGTTTCTCCGGTCGGGTTGCTGAAGTCTGCGGAAAGATAAGCAAACTTGACCTGCCCGCCAGCGCTTTCCGCAGCCTGCTTATAGGAATCTGGTGTGCGGTTGCCGTTCAGCGAGAGCGTGTCGTAAGTCGGTTCATAGGCATTGAATGCCTGCAAGGCGCCGAGATAGGTCGGAGCTGTCACAAGAGCTGTGTCATTTGGCGAAATGAAAAGCTTACCGAGATAATCGAGCGCCTGCTGCGAACCGGACGTAATGAACACATTGTCCTCGGTGCAGGGAATACCGATCTTGGCAAGCTCACCCACCAACCAGGTGCGCAGCGGCTTATATCCTTCCGACACGGAATATTGCAGAGCTGCATTGGCTTCAGGACCACCAAAAATGTCCTGATAGGCGCTCTGGAATTCGGCATGCGGAAACAGCGCCGGGTCGGGAATGCCGCCAGCAAAGGAAATAATATCCGGACGTTCCAGCAATTTCAGAAGTTCACGGATTTCCGAAGCGCGCATGCGTTTCGAACGCGTTGCAAATACAGTTTCCCAGTCCAGCACCGGAAATCTCCTCAATTCGTTTGAAGGCAAAGCCTCCTCAAACTTCACCATAGAAGGGTAAAGCGATAGCGCAAATTTCAGCCAACGAGAACACCTCTTTCCATGTTCACATGGAATAAAGATATTCCGAATTGTTTTGGCTCAACCACGCACAAAACATAAATTCAAAAGGCGTTTGACGATCTTTTCGTGCGGGATAGCTTGCACTGAAAAACCAAATCATTGCCATGTATTAAAGGGGCGTAAGAAACGCCCCTCTTTTTCTCTGATCGGAAAGCACCTAAAATCTGATGGAGTTCAGACTTATCGCCTGGCGAAAATGGTGCTTTGCGAGAACCGGAGCGGAGCATACATAAAGGACGTACGCACTCGAAACGGAACAAAGCGCCATTGGCAGACGGCCAGAGCCTGAATATCGCAGATTTTTAGTTGCGTGCCTTGTCGACGAGCTTGTTGGCTGCGATCCATGGCATCATGCCGCGGAGCTTTTCGCCAACTTCTTCGATCTGGTGGCTGTCGTTGTTGCGACGGATACCCTTGAAGCGCGCTGCACCCGCACGGTATTCCTGCATCCAATCGGAAGTGAACTTGCCGGTCTGAATATCTTTCAGAACGCGCTTCATTTCTTCCTTGGTTTCAGCGGTGATGATGCGAGGGCCAGTGACATATTCGCCCCACTCAGCAGTGTTGGAGATCGAGTAGTTCATGTTCGCAATGCCGCCTTCGTAGATCAGATCCACGATAAGCTTCATTTCGTGCAGGCACTCGAAGTAAGCCATTTCTGGTGCATAACCAGCTTCAACCAGAACTTCAAAACCGGTGCGGATGAGTTCGACAACACCACCGCAAAGAACAGCCTGCTCACCGAACAGATCGGTTTCGCACTCTTCCTTGAAAGTGGTTTCGATAACGCCCGAACGACCGCCACCAACGCCCGAAGCGTAGGAGAGAGCAAGGTCATGTGCGTTGCCCGAAGCATCCTGATGGATAGCGATAAGGCAAGGAACGCCGCCACCCTTCTGGTATTCGCCGCGAACCGTGTGGCCCGGCCCCTTTGGTGCGATCATGACAACGTCAACGGTCTTCTTTGGCTCGATCAGGCCAAAGTGAACATTGAGGCCGTGAGCGAAAGCAATCGCTGCGCCGTCACGGATGTTGTCCTGAATGTGATCCTTGTAGATGTCAGCCTGCAATTCGTCAGGCGTTGCCATCATCAGAAGGTCGGCCCACTTGGCTGCATCCGCAACATTCATCACTTCAAAGCCATCAGCTTCGGCCTTCTTGGCAGTCGCCGAACCTTCACGAAGAGCGATGCGCACATTGGCAGCGCCGGAATCCTTGAGGTTGAGCGCATGAGCGCGCCCCTGGCTACCGTAACCGACGATAACAACCTTTTTCGACTTGATCAGATTAACGTCTGCATCACGATCGTAATAAACGCGCATTTCATATTCCCTTCATTCAGATTTCCCTGCGGCTTCCTCGTATCCGCAGACGATTATGCCCCGTAAAGAGCGAAAAACTGCTTTGTGGCGCGCCGGGCGTCCCGGATAACCACTTCGTCAGTCAGTTCCAGCCGATCGCCAAGCAGCAACCGGATCTGCATGTCCCGGACGACAAGTCCGAAAAATGCACGAAATGCTTCGTTAATGTCGTCAAAAGCCAGCAGCTTTGCTTCCTGACCAATTTCAAGAATGGGCTTGAGACGCTTTGCCATCGCAACCGGACCATTGGCAAGAACGATATCACCCAAAGCCGACTTGCCTGATGCTGTATGACTGACCGCCAGACGGTTCAACGCAATGGACGTCGGACCAGAGAGCACGAGCAGCCAATCGCGCGCAAAATGCTCAAGGCTGGAAAAGAGCGATTCCGCATCTAGCTTTTCGCGCGCAACAGGGACAACACGAACCTTCGACGCCTGCCAGCGAACCATTGCGGTGAGCAAACCGTCGCGATCGCCAAACCATTTATAGAGGCTTTCTTTGGAGCAATTGGCGGCGCGCGCAATGCTTGCCGTTGTCAAAGCGCGGTCACCGCCCTCAACAAGAAGACGCAACGCCTGCTCCAGAACTTCGTTCTGACGCGGCGAGAAAGACGGCTGCTTCTTAGCCTGCAATTCGTCGCTTTTATCAGTCACGGATCAATCCCTCCACTTTGTACCGTACGGTACGGTTCCGTTTATTAATCCCAGCTTGGATGACCGTCAAGCAGGATTTTTCACAACCAGGAAAGATTTTAGAATTGTCCTCCGGCCCATGTTTTGGGCAACAGGAAAGAAGCGAGCAAAATCAAAAACAAAGGGCGCATTCCAGAATCAAATTCTGAAATGCGCCCCGCAAATTGAAACCCGTAAAGATCAGATATTAACCTGCGTTCCGATCTCGACAACACGCCCCGTTGGTATCTGGAAATATTCTGTTGCATCCGATGCGGTACGCGCCAACAAAATAAACAGCTTATCCTGCCAAAGCGGCATGCCGGAATGCGCTGATGCTTTCAGCCAGCGGCGCGACAAAAAGAAAGACGTTGTCATAATATCGAACTTCCAGCCAAGTTTCCGGCATAAGCCCAACGCACGCGGAATATTGGGTTGCTGCATATAGCCAAAAGTCAGCGTCACCAGCATGAAGCGCTCATTATATTGCGAAACGCGCGCGCGATCCGCACTGGAAACCCATGGCTTTGAGGCCGTAACCACCGTGAGGATCACGTTGTTCTCGTGCAGAACCTTATAATGCTTGAGACTGTGCATCAGCGCTGTCGGCGCACTTTTCGGATCACCGGTCAGAAACACCGCAGTACCCGGCACAATGGTTGGCGGACGCTTGTTCATTTGCTCGACGATCAGATCAAGCGGCACTTCTGCCTTACGCGTCTTCTGGAACAGGTGTCGGGTGCCGCGCACCCATGTCCACATGATGATCACCAGAATGGCGGCAAACAGAATAGAGGCCCAGCCGCCCTCATGTACTTTGATGATGTTCGCGCTAAAAAACAGAAGATCAACGATAAAAAACCCTGCGATAACCGGCAAGGCACGGCTGACACGCCAGTTCCAGATACGTGTCATGACGAAATAAAGAAGACCGGTCGTAACCAACATATTGCCGGTAACAGCAATGCCATATGCAGATGCCAGATTGTTGGATTTCTCAAAGCCAAGCACCAGAATAATAACCGTCAGACCGAGCAGCAGATTGACGCGCGGGATATAAATCTGTCCGTGCAGTTTTTCGGACGTATGCTGGATTTCCAGACGCGGCAGAATATTAAGCTGGACAGCCTGGCGTGCAACAGAAAACGCGCCACTGATAACCGCCTGACTGGCAATCACCGTCGCAGCCGTTGCGAGCAAGACCATCGGCCACAGTGCAAATTTCGGCATCATCTCGAAAAATGGCAGCGCCGCAGCTTCACCGTGCGAAAGCACGAATGCAGCTTGTCCGAAATAATTGAGCAGCAAGCTGGGAAAAACGATCCACAGCCAGGCCCGCACAATCGGCTTTCGTCCAAAGTGCCCGAGATCGGCATAAAGTGCCTCTGCACCTGTCATGGCAAGAAACACGGCGCCAACAGTGATAAAGGCAACACCGGGGCTAACAGCCAAAAAGCGCACCGCATAATAAGGATTAAGGGCGGCCATAACTGTGGGATCATCAAAGATGTGCCAAAGCCCCAATGCACCAAGCGCCAGAAACCACACGGCCATAATCGGCCCGAAAACAATCGCAACCTTGCCTGTTCCGTATTTCTGGATTGAGAAGAGAACAACAAGAATGACGAGGGTAATCGGCACCACGAAGGGCGTCATGTGAGGTGCTACAATCTGAACCCCTTCAACAGCCGAAAGCACCGAAATGGCTGGCGTAATGACCGCATCACCAAAAAAAAGCGCCGCACCGCAAATCCCTGCCCCCAGAATAAGATCAGGCCGCCCTTTCAGGACAGACCGCACCAGTGCCATCAAAGAGAGAATGCCGCCTTCACCGTTATTGTCGGCGCGCAATACAAAGATCACATATTTAACCGTCACAACGAGCAGAAGCGCCCAGAAGATCAGCGAAACGACCCCGAGAATATCGGACCGCGAGAGAATACCATCCGAAGTTGCCGCATGCAGCGCCTCGCGAAAAGCATAGATCGGGCTGGTACCGATATCGCCGTAGACAACGCCCAGCGCTCCAAGCAGCAGCATTTTCATGCTGTCGTGTGAATGATCGTTTTCTTCCGAAACGGTGTTGTTCTCAGGAGAGATGCTAACGGGCAGCGTATTCGTCTCTATCGCATCGCCTGCGGATGAAACGCTCTTATCTGTATTCTCGCTGCTCATATGCAGACACCTTCATAAATATCGAAATGGAATATCAGAGAGTGTAGGGGCGAATAAGCCGTCAACGGCCATGTGCCGCATGTATAAAAATCAAACTTTTCAAAGAAAAATATACTGAGCCAACGCCATAGCACGGAACAAGGACAGTGGAAAACTTCATGTATGCTTCCCTCAAACGATCCTGTGCACGCAGCGCATGATCTGTGGCGCGCGGTTTATATCTTGTCGCGTCCGCGCACAAACGCGAAATTCGCACGGCTTGATTAGCAGCCATGCGTTTTAGGAGCCCCTTTTTATCCCGCAAGCGCAGCAATATAACGGCTGACGGTCACTGGCATACCATACATTAACGCATCTGCAGTCAAGCCGTGGCCAATCGACACTTCACTCAATTGCGGTACACGTTTGACCAGCGCGGGGAGATTTTCAACTGTCAGATCGTGCCCAGCATTGATTGCAAGCCCGAGCGCTGTTGCAGCATCCGCAGCTTTGCCAAGACGATTTATCTCATGCGATGCAGCCGCGGGATCGTCATAGGTCGCCCCATAAGGGCCGGTATAAAGCTCAATCCGGTCAGCGCCGATAGACTTGGCCTTTTCATAGCCAAGCGGATCGGGATCAGCAAAAAGCGATACACGCATACCGTTTTCCTTGAGCCGCTGAACAATAGGCGCCAGAAAATCCGACTTTGTTTCAAAGTCCCAACCATGATCGGATGTCGCCTGCATCGGATCATCAGGAACCAGCGTCACCTGTTGCGGCTGATGCTTTTCCACCAGTTCCAGAAAAGCTTCTGTCGGAAAGCCTTCGATATTGAACTCGGCCAGCGGGTATTCATCATCGATCAAAGCACGAATATCAGCAAGGTCGGAAAAGCGGATATGGCGCTGATCGGGGCGCGGATGCACTGTCAAACCAGCGGCACCGGCTGCAAGCGCTGCACGTCCAAGGCCGATAACACTTGGCCAGGGGAGATCACGCCTATTGCGCAACATGGCGATGGCATTAAGATTGACGGACAGTTTTGCAGGCATAGAGCGTGGCTCCCTCAAATAAGGATATGGCTTTATATCGTCCGTTGAGAAAAAATGTGAGTGTTTAAGACCGCATCTCACAAACAATTTCCAACAGCAGCCCGAATGGAAACTTTCATACGCTTTTTCGCAACTTTTGCCCCACCAGCAACGTTTTACCGAACAACAAAGCATTCAGAAACTGGAGGTCACCAATGCGCAATGAAGATATTCCGGTCATTCGACGCATTCCCACCAATCGCGAGGACGTCTTCGCTTTTGCAATCGAAGGGCATCTGGATGATGCAGCGCTGGAAAACCTCTATGGCCTGCTTGATGCGGCCTATGAAGGTCATGAAGAAATCGACCTGCTTATCCGGCTGACTGGCTATGAAGGCGTTGACTGGGGAGCTGCTTTTTCCGAAAGCATGCTCTCCATGCGCGCAAAATCGTTGCGACATCTGCGTCGTTACGCGATTGTCGGCGGTCCTTTGTGGATACAGGCCAGCGTCACACTGATGCAGCCATTTCTCTCGATAGAAATGCGCACATTTGAATCGGATGATGAGCCGAAGGCGTGGGAATGGCTGGACGCCAAGCCACAAGAACAATGATCACTTGAGCAATCACTTTACAATCGTCAACTGCTCCGCAGCACGCGTGATGGCCGTATAAAGCCAGCGCTCGCGCGTGTCGCGGAATGCATAGCTTTCATCAAACAGCACGACATTATCCCACTGCGAACCCTGCGCCTTATGCACAGTCAGCGCATAGCCATAATCAAAATCATCAAAGCGTTTTTTGGTCTGCCACGGAATTTCAGCATCCGGGTCTTCAAACTGTGCCTTGAGCAATTTGATTTTGGCAACGCCACGATCTTCATCTTCCGGCGACACCAGAAGATTGATTCCGGGTTTCACGGTTTCCTTGGATGAGGTCATCACTTTCCAAAGAGATCCGTTCAGCAGCCCCTTGGCCGGATCATTGCGTAAACAAACCAGCTTATCGCCAGCCTGCGGATAATCTGCGCTGAAACCTTTCAGCTCACGCAGCCGCTGATTATAGCGCTTACGTGTGCGGTTTGTGCCGACAAGCACCTGATCAGCCGCCAGAACCAGATCCTGATTGACTTGCGACTTGGAGATGACCTTCGCCCGGCCCTCATCGCAATAGCTCAACTCCCTGCCCTCACGCACATCAAGCGCCATGCGGATAATGGGGTTATCACGTGCCTGCCGATGAATTTCAGTGAGCAGATAATCCGGCTCATGTTCGGTGAAGAACCCACCGCCGGAGATTGGCGGTAACTGGCCCGGATCGCCCAACACCAAAATCGGCGTACCAAATGTCATGAGATCGCGGCCGAGCTGCTCATCGACCATAGAACATTCATCCACAACGATCAGCGCCGCTTTGGCCACAGGGCTTTGACGATTAAGCGAAAAAGTCGGCGAAATAGACGTCTTGCCCGTCGTCTCGTCTTCAATCGCTTCTTCACCACGCGGGCGATAGATCAGCGAATGCAGCGTGCGGGCATTGTTCGCGCCCTTCGAGCGCAATACCTGCGCTGCCTTGCCGGTGAAGGCAGCAAACTGCACTTCGCCATCGACATGCTCGGCAAAATAACGCGCCAGCGTCGTTTTACCTGTACCGGCATAGCCAAACAGCCGAAAAATGGGCGAACGCCCTTCTTTCAGCCATTGTCCAACGGCCTTCAAGGCCTGATCCTGCTCTGGAGAAAACTGCATATGCTGTTCAGACAGGATTCGCCGCCCAAACACAAGATCAAACCGTGATCAAACCTTTTGGCTTACCAATGCCGCAAACTTATCAAGATCAACATTTCCGCCGCTCACAATCACGCCAACCCGCTTGCCCTTCAGGCTTGATGCGATCTGTCTTGCACCGGCAAACGCCAGACAGCCGGTCGGCTCAACCACCATTTTCATACGGCTTGCGAAAAACTTCATGCCCTGCACAAGTTCATCGTCGCTGACACTCAAAATATCGCGAACAGTCTTACGGATAATAGCAAAGGTGAGCTCACCCAAAGCTTGTGACTGCGCACCATCCGCCAAGGTCTGCGGAACGTCAATATGGACGATCTTGCCTGAGCGGAACGACTGCTGACCGTCATTGCCTGCTTCTGGCTCCACACCATAAACATCGCAGGAAGGGGAAAGTGCTTTGGCAGCCAAGGCTGAACCCGCCAGCAGTCCACCGCCGCCAAGGCAGACAAACAATGCATCCAGCGGGCCAACCTCTTCAATCAGTTCCTTTGCTGCCGTGCCCTGCCCTGCAATAATATCGGGATGATTAAACGGCGGAATAAGCGTCAGCCCACCCTCCTCGGCCAGCGTCTTCGAAAGAGCGTCGCGATCCTCAGTATAACGATTATAGGTAACGACTTTTGCGCCATAACCCCGCGTTGCGTCGAGCTTGGCCGCTGGCGCATCTTCGGGCATGATAATCGTCGCACCAATATTTAATAATTTCGCGGCCAGCGCGATCGCCTGCGCATGATTGCCGGAAGAAAAGGCAAGCACGCCGCGCTTCTTCTGCTCATCTGAAAACCGCGACAAAGCATTAAACGCCCCACGAAACTTGAACGCGCCAATACGCTGAAAGTTTTCGCATTTGAAAAAGAACTCAGCCCCCGTTTCTCGATCAAGGATTGATGACGTGAAAACCGGTGTGTGATGCGCATGGCCTTCAATCTGTCTGGCAGCGGAGATCACATCGTCATAAGTGGGAAGTATGGACATCATTCACCTCTTCAACACGCTATTTCAGCATTGGCCAAAGGCTCAAAACCAACAACAACGCCATGATTAAATTGAACCATTTCAATCGAACAGGATCGGAGAGCCAGTTGCGCAACAGCGTACCGAACCCCGCCCAGACGGAGACACTCGGCAGGTTAACCATCGCAAAAGCAGCACTCACCAGAAGAACGGCAACATAATAATTGTCGTGGTTTGCATAGGTCGCAATACCGGTGATTGCCATCACCCAGGCTTTGGGATTGACCCACTGGAAAGCCAGTGCCTGCAAAAACGACATGGGTTTTGTCTTGTCGCGTCTTTTAGACTCACCGATGGAACGCGATGTGGCAATTTTCCACGCAAGATAGAGCATGTAAGCGCCACCCGCGAACTTCAGCGCCATATAGAACGACGGCACGGTTTCAATCAGCGCACCAAGGCCAAAACCCACGGCCAGCAACAGGATAAAAAACCCCACGCCAATGCCCAGCATATGCGGAATCGTGCGCCGGAAACCGAAATTCACACCGGATGCAAGCAGCATCAGATTGTTGGGACCGGGCGTGACCGACGAAACAAATGCAAAGACAACAAGCGCCAGAAATATTTCAAGAGACATAGTGATTTGACCTGAATTGTAGCTACAAATTAGCTCAATAAAAAACCGGCACAATCGAAACATTGTGCCGGTTTCAGCCGATATTGTCTCGATTAAGCTTGCTATTTACAGCCCCTGAGGCCCACGGTTCATAGCAGCCACACCCGTGCGACAGATTTCAACCAGACCAAGCGGCTTCATCAGCGAAATGAACTGGTCGATCTTGGCCGTCTTGCCGGTAATCTCCACAATGAAATGCTCGGTCGTTGCATCCACAATCTTGGCATTAAAGGCATCGGTCAGGCGCAGGGTTTCAGCACGCGCCTCGCCCTTTCCTGCAACCTTGATCAGCGCAAGCTCACGCTCAATCGGACGTTCATGGCCAAGTTCAACGGCGCGGTAGGTCATATCAACCACGCGGTGCACCGGCACGATGCGCTCCAACTGATGGCGGATCTGATCGAGAACATTTGGCGTGCCACGTGTCACAATCGTGATGCGCGACAGATGCTGCTCATGCTCGGTTTCAGAAACCGTCAGGCTTTCAATGTTGTAGCCACGGCCTGAAAACAGGCCAATGACACGGGCGAGAACGCCCGGTTCGTTATCAACGAGAACCGAAAGCGTATGGGTTTCCGGTGTCTGTGTATCCGCTGCAATAAAATATGCCGAGCCGGATGCTAGATTTTGTGCGTTCATGTTCTTTACTCCGGATCAGACTAGGGAACGGCCCTTGGCGTCAATGGCATTGGCAACAGCTTCATCGGTCGCTTCATCAGGCAACAGCATTTCATTATGTGCCTTACCAGATGGGATCATCGGGAAGCAGTTGGCGAGATTGGCAACGCGGCAATCAAAGATAACCGGCTTTTTGACTTCAATCATTTCCATAATCGCATCATCAAGCTTCTCTGGTTTATCGCAGCGAATACCATGCGCACCATAAGCTTCTGCCAGCTTCACGAAATCTGGCATTGCTTCCGTATAGGAATGTGACAAGCGATTGCCATGCAGCAACTGCTGCCACTGACGAACCATACCCATATATTGATTGTTCAGGATGAAAATCTTGATCGGCGCTTCATACTGGATGGCAGCCGACATTTCCTGAATGCACATCTGGATCGACGCATCACCAGCAATATCAATGACCAGCGCATCAGGATGCGCAATCTGAACACCCAGAGCCGCAGGCAAACCATAGCCCATGGTGCCGAGACCACCCGAAGTCATCCAGCGATTTGGTGCGTCAAAATCCATGAACTGTGCGGCCCACATCTGATGCTGGCCAACTTCGGTCGTGATATAAGTGTCACGATCCTTGGTCAGTTCATTCAAGCGCTGCAACGCATATTGCGGCATGATCACGTCTTTGTTCGGCGTATAGGCCAATGACTTTCGAGCACGCCAGCGGTTGATCTGATCCCACCAGGCAGCAATTGCGTTCTTTTCGGGCTTCTTTTCGGAAGCGCGGAACTGGCGAACAATATCTTCGAGAACATGCGCCACATCACCGATAATCGGCACATCAACGCGAACATTCTTGTTGATCGATGATGGATCAATATCGATGTGAATCTTGCGCGAATGCGGAGCAAAGGCATTGAGACGACCCGTGATACGGTCATCAAAACGCGCACCAACGCACAGCATGACATCGCAATCATGCATGGTCATATTGGCTTCGTATGTGCCGTGCATTCCGAGCATACCCAGCCAGTTCTTGCCCGATGCAGGATAGGCACCCAAGCCCATCAGGGTCGAAGTGATCGGGAAATCGCTGATTTCAACCAGCTCACGCAAAAGCTTCGTTGCAGCAGGACCGGAATTGATAACACCGCCGCCCGAATAAATGACGGGCTTTTTGGCGCTCAACAACATTTCAACAGCCTGCGCGATGGCCGACTTGTCACCCTCGATCGTTGGGCGATAGCTGGTGCGCGGTGCAGTCTGCGGCGGTGTATAAATACCGGTCGCAAACTGAATATCCTTCGGGATATCAACCAGAACCGGCCCCGGACGCCCTGTTGAGGCAATATGGAAAGCCTCATGCAAGACGCGCGAAAGATCGTTGACGTTGCGAACCAGCCAGTTGTGCTTGGTGCAAGGGCGGGTAATACCAACCGTATCGGCCTCCTGAAAACCATCAGAGCCAATGAGTGTGGTCGGAACCTGACCGGAAATACAGACCAGCGGGATCGAATCCATAAGCGCGTCCTGCAAAGGCGTGACAGCATTGGTAGCACCTGGACCAGACGTAACCAGCATAACGCCAACCTTGCCTGTCGAACGCGCATAGCCTTCGGCCGCATGGCCTGCGCCTTGCTCGTGACGAACAAGAATATGCTGAACCTTGTCCTGCTGGAACAGTTCGTCATAGATCGGCAGCACGGCACCACCCGGATAACCGAAAAGATGTTCCACACCATGATCAATCATAGCCTGAACCACCATTTCCGCGCCGGTCATTTCGCGTTGCCCTGCGGAGATCGTCGCCGCCTCGCTTTTTGCTGCCGTCATCGTCTTCACTTCCCGTCTGCTTTACTTAATCAATTCGTTGATGTTCAGATAACAAAAAAGGCCCCCGAGGGAGCCTGTCTTTCGCGCATGGGAGCTTTCGCCGGATGGTTACACCATCCTGCCCATGCGCGTTCGTACCACAAGAATAAGAGCTGTTCTGTTCATGCCGGGGAGACTAATCAGCGAAAATCGCGGCGTCAACGCGAAAATGCACAAAACACGATATTTTCTTATATAAAAGAGGCCATCTTGATAAGATTATTGCCCTGACAAGGCTTCTTCAGCAGAGCCATACCTCTTCCAGCTCTCATCAAGCTGGTTTCTAAACCATGTTGATTGCCGTTTCGCATATTGGCGCGTGGCGATAACGGAAAGCTCTATGGCTTCTTCGCGCGGTATTTCGCCAGAAAAAAATGCTGAAATCTCACGCACGCCGATCGCTTTTAAAGCCGGCAGTGCAGGATCAAGATTCAGAGCCATTAATGCACGGACTTCATCGAGCGCGCCCTGATCCCACATGAGTTTGAAGCGCCGCTCAATCCGCTCGCCCAACCATTTGCGATCCGGCAACAACACGATTTTGCGCGCGCTCGCATTATCGATCAGTGCCGTTCCGGTATTCCTCTGCCAATGCAACAGAGACTTGCCTGTTCCCTCAAACACTTCCAGCGCACGCACAATACGCTGGCTGTCTGTGGGGCGCAACGTGGCTGCAATCTCCGGGTCTCGCTCTGCAAGCAATCTATGAAGGGCCTCTGCGCCCTCCTCGCTCATTTTGTTGCGCCAATGCTCACGCACATCAACAGCCACTTCCGGCATCTGCGAAAGCCCGCCCAACAGCGCGCGGAAATAAAGCCCTGTACCACCGACAAAAATCGGTGTGCGCCCTTTCAGATCATCCCGCGCCAGCACAATTTCAACATCGGCAAACCATTTGCCCGTCGAATAGGAAACGGATGGAGCCACATGGCCATACAGAAAATGATCAGCTTCACGCAGTTCGTCAGCCTGCGGCCGTGCACTCAAAAGGTCGAGCACATCATAAACCTGCATGGAATCGGTGTTGACGATAAAGCCGCCTGTCTCCTTTGCCATATGAAGCGCAAGAGCCGACTTGCCGCTGGCCGTCGGTCCAGCTATCAGGATTGCACCCTTTACCGCTTCACTCATCGCAGGAAATGTTCCTCATGTCCCGATCCGCTTCCCTTATTGCTACACTGATTGCCAATCCGGCCAAAGCGTCGCTTATTCCATCTTTGGGGATTAAAGCCTCGGCGGCAGTCAATGCAACCGGACTTTACTGGCTGGCAGACGGTATTGCCTGCGACATACCGCTTCCATCCACAATCGGGCATGAAGAAGCAGATCAGGCATTGCGCGCCGCCCTTGATGGCGCCCCAGTCGATGTCGTGGTGCAGGAACAGGACAGCCGACGCAAGAAAATTCTGATTGCCGACATGGATTCCACAATGATCCAGCAGGAATGCATTGATGAACTGGCCGAAGAAGCTGGCCTGCGCGAGCATGTTGCGGCGATTACTGCCCGTGCCATGAACGGTGAAATCGAATTCGAACCAGCATTGCGTGAACGCGTTGCTCTGCTCAAAGGTCTGCCGCTTTCGGTGATCGACAAGGTTATCTCCACCCGCATTTCGCTGATGCCGGGCGGCGTTGAACTGGTCCGCACCATGCGCAAGCACGGCGCTTACACGGCACTTGTATCTGGTGGCTTCACATCATTCACAAAGCGCGTCGCAGAAATGATCGGCTTCAATGAAGACCGCGCCAATACGCTTCTCCATGATGGCGCGCATTTGAGCGGCACGGTTTCCGACCCTATCCTCGGCCGCGAAGCAAAAGTCGAAAAGCTCGTCGAAATTGCTGAGCGCCTCGGCCTCACCCCGCAGCATGCAATCGCCGTCGGCGATGGCGCCAATGATCTCGGCATGATTCAGCTTGCAGGCACAGGCGTAGCACTTCACGCCAAGCCAGCCGTCGCGGCACAGGCGAAGGTGCGCATTGATCATGGTGATCTCACCGCGCTCCTTTATATCCAGGGCTATCGAAAATCTGATTTTGTGGAATGAGGCCTTTCTGAATCATATTGAGAGCCAATGCGTGCAAGTGATTCAAACACCAAACAAAAAAGGCGTCGCAAATTCTGCGACGCCTTTTATTTTTATGTAAAATCAAAGCCTAATCGATGCGGATCGTGACAAAACGCAGCTCGCCCGAACGTGACGCCAACATCAAAAGCGCATTCTTACGTCCTTCACGACGAAGGGCATCGATGCGCTTCTTCACATCCGCTGGCGTTTTGACCGTCACCTGCCCAACGTCAACAATCACATCGCCTGTTTCGATACGTTTTTCGCTGGCAGCAGAACCCGGAGTGACGTAAAGCACGGCCACCCCTTCCACATCTTCCGCAATGCCGAACTCGCCACGCACATCATCATTGATCTCGGCAAGTTTCATACCCATGACTGCCGTCGTAGCAGTCTGTTCCTTCTGTTCTTTTTTCTGGGTATCAGACTTTGGTGCATCAGGTGCTGCTTCCCCGTCTTCCATATCCGGTGGCGGTGCCTGATCTTCAGTGGCGTCCTCGGTGCTCTTATCGTCTTCAACCAAACGACCGAGCTTGACCTTTACAGTCTTCTCTTCGCCGTCTCTGACCACAACGACTTCGACCTCATCACCGACAGCGCTTTCGGCCACAAGTCGCGGCAGATCACGCGCGCGCTCAACTGGCTTGCCGTCATACCGAATAACAACGTCACCCGGTTTAATCTCTTTGTTATCAACACCAGAGTTTTCGACGAGACCGGCAATCAACGCGCCTTTAGATTCTTTCAAACCGAGGCTCTGCGCAACATCATCGGTTACAGGCTGGATACGAACACCGAGCCAGCCACGGCGCACTTCGCCAAACTCTTTGAGCTGATCGATAACGCCAACAGCCATTTCAGCCGGAATAGCAAAACCAATACCAATCGAGCCACCCGATGGTGAATAGATTGCGGTATTGATGCCGATCACCTTGCCGTCCATATCGAACAGCGGACCACCGGAATTACCCCGGTTGATTGCAGCATCGGTCTGAATGAAATCATCATAGGGGCCGGACTGAATGTCGCGTTTGCGCGCGGAAATAATACCGGCTGTCACCGTACCACCAAGACCAAATGGATTGCCAATCGCCAGAACCCAATCGCCAATGCGTGCTTTTTCCGAGTTGCCAAACTCAACGGCCTTGAGCTTATGTTTCGTCGGATCAACTTTCAGCACCGCAAGATCGGTCTTTGTGTCCTTGCCAACCAGTTCCGCTTTCAGCTTGGAACCGTCAACGAAATTGACTTCGATCTCATCAGCATCGGCGATGACATGGTTGTTGGTGACGATGTAACCTTGTTTGGCATCAATCACAAAGCCGGAACCCAGCGACTGCACTTTGCGTGAATCGCTATTCTTGCCGCCATCCTTGTCATTGAAAAAATCTTTGAAGAGATCCTCAAATGGGGAGCCTTCCGGCACCTGCGGCATCGGCACGCCGCCGTCTTCCTCGCCATCGTCCTTGACGGTCTGCGATGTCGAAATATTTACCACCGCATCCAATAGCCCTTCGGCCAAATCAGCCACAGAGCCGGGGCCCTGCCGGATCGGTGCAGTTTGCTGGGCGAACGAAGGCGTGGCGCCAATTGCAACTGTCCCCGTAAAACTCATCGCTCCAAGAGCGACGGTTGCCAGAAGAGTGCGAGTAAAACTCGCCTTGGGTGCAATTGCCATGAAGCTCTGCTCCGTTTCTGTCTGCGGTAAGAAATCGAATAGATTAGATCGCTGCAAATTACGGCCTGTTTACGGCCCCGCATAGGGTAGAGATCAGAAATATAGCGTTTGAACTGGCTTATCCCCTGACAAGCCAGACAATGAACACACCAATTGCAAGCGCGCAAAGCCCGGCAATGCGCAACATGCTTTCAGGCGCCTCAGACGCATCACGCGCAAGTCTTTTTGCAAAAAATGGAAAGCCGCCGTAGAGCAGCCCTTCGAAGACGAAGAGAAGTCCTACGGCGGCCAGAAAATCGCTCATATGCGATAGTCTCTCTTACTTTGACGGTGTCGGCAATTGACCACCGGCATCACGGAAGAACCTAAAGAACTCCGAATCCGGTGAAATGACCAGCGTTGTATCCGGTGTTTCGAGTGCTTTGCGATACGCCGCCATCGAACGATAGAAAGCGTAAAAGCCCGGATCTTTCTTGGCCGCTTCTGCGAAGATCGCACTGCGCTCAGCATCGCCTTCACCACGAAGGATTTCCGATTCCTTACGCGCTTCAGCAAGCGTTTCGACAACCTGACGATCTGCAATAGCACGGATACGCTGTGCCGCTTCACGACCACGCGCGCGCAAACGCTCAGCTTCAGCAAGACGCTCGGCTTTCATGCGCTCATAGGTCTGCTGCGATACTTCTGCTGTCAGATCCGTGCGGCGAATGCGAACGTCTTCAATGGTGATACCAAGCGAATTCGCATCAGAACGAAGCTGGTTGGCAACTTCACGCATCATTTCACCACGCTCTTCCGAAAGCGCTGCCTCGAAGCCACGCTGACCGTAGACACCGCGCAATGCAGCATCAAGACGCGTGCGCAGACGCTGCTCAGCAAGGATCGTGGAACCGGAGACCGTTTCACGGAACTTGCTCGGATCAGTGATGCGATAAACGAGGAAAGCATCCACGTCGTAGAACTTACCGCCAGAAACCTGAACACGAATGTCATCAAGGTCAAAGCGCAAAAGGCGATCATCGATCAGCTGAACCGAGTCCGCATCCATGAAACCAAACGGCATTTTGAAATAGATACCCGGTTCGGTTTTCACGTCGACAATCTGACCAAAGCGCAGGACGATTGCCTGCTGACGTTCATTGACGATGAAAACCGAGGAATACAGAACGAAAGCCAGTACGGCGATGATACCGACAATAAACGGAAGCCTATTATTGGCCATGATCAGTTACCTCCGCTATTCGTCGTTGCATCGGCAGCACCTGAACGCGGCTGCTGGCGCATAAGTTCACTTAATGGAAGGTATGGAACAACATCCTTCCCCGCTTCCACGATAACCTTCTTGGTGCCGGCCAGCACCTCTTCCATAGTTTCGAGGAACAAACGATTACGCGTTACTTCGGGCGCATTCTTATATTCAGCGACAACCGAATTGAAGCGCTGCGCTTCACCGGTGGCATCCTGAACAACGCGGTTTTTATATGCAGCGGCCTCTTCGCGAAGCTGCGCTGCCTGACCACGTGCCTGACCAAGCCGCTGGTTTGAGTATTGATTGGATTCTTCTACGAAGCGATCTTCATCCTGCTCGGCACGCTGCACTTCATCGAACGCATCAGCCACTTCACGCGGCGGAGCTGCATCCTCAATGGAAACGGCATTGATCTGAATACCGGCATTGTAACGATCAAGTGTGGACTGAATGATTTCACGAACGCTCTGCGCAATTTCGGCACGATTGTCACGGAAAACATCCTGAGCCGGTCTGCGTCCGACGATTTCGCGGATCGCACTCTCGGAAACCTGCTGCACCATGGCATCCGGGTTTTCGACATTAAACAGATAATCACGTGGATTCGAAACACGATACAGCACGGAGAACTGAACATTGACGATGTTCTGATCGCCAGTCAGCATCAGGCCTTGCGTAGCAGTACGCGACCCCTGCCCACCAATATTGATCTGCTTTTCGACGATCTGCGCCTTTTCAACGGTTTCAACCGGCCAGAAAAGGAAATGCAGGCCCGGTTCGGAAACTTCTGCCTTTGGCTTACCAAAGACCAGTTCAACCGCAAGCTCATCCGGCTGGACGGTGTAAACAGACTGAAACAGCCAGAAACCAAGAACAGCCGCACCAATCAGATAATAGAACGGGCGATTGCTGTTGCCTTTTCCACCACCGCCACCGCTACCGGGGAAAACCTTTTTCAGGCGATCCTGGCCTTTGCGCAGAATATCCTCGAGATCAGGCGGTGTGTTGGGTCCGCCACCACGCGGGCCTTTGGGTCCTTGACCCCACGGGCCGCCATTATTGGAACCGTTATTATTATTGTTATCGCCGCCGCCACCCCATGGGCCACCGCCGCCGTTCTGATTACTCCAGGGCATCCTCACCTCTCGTCCGGGAGACTGAAAGTCTATTCAACTTCCTGTCATCAAATAATGTTACCGTTTTATAGGCATCGCGAGGGCCGCTTTCAACGTAAGGCAGCCAATTTCCTGCGTTATAATTTACGCATTATAGCGTTCGTACTGAATATAGCGCGTCGGATGGCTGTCTTTTTCTCCTTGAGGCACATCTTCGCTCGAAACGGCGCGCCAGATTTGCGAATCGATTTCAGGAGAATAAGTATCGCCATCAATGGTGGCGAGAACCTGTGTCAAATACACTTTGTCGGCGAACGGTAGCGCCTGCGCATAAATCTTGCCACCCCCAATAATGCAGACTTCACCCACGCCAAGCTCAGTCGCAAGCCTGTGCCCCAGAGCGATTGCATCCTCAAGCGAGCCGATAATCTGCGCACCTTCCGCATGAAAAGCTGCATCGCGCGTTATCACGATGTTGGGACGCCCCGGCAATGGGCGACCAATGGACTCCCATGTCCGGCGCCCCATAATCACAGGCTTTCCAAGCGTCAGCGCCTTAAAGCGTTTGAGATCGGTCGAAAGCTTCCACGGCATGTCATTGTCGCGGCCAATCACACCATTTTCGGATGCAGCCACAACAATCGATAAAAACGGCTTCTGATTATGCATATCTTACACCGCAATCGGCGCTTTGATCGTTGGATCGGCTTCATAACCGATAAGCTCAAAATCCTCGAAACGGAAAGCAAACAGATCCTTCACATCGGGATTAATACGCATGGTCGGCAATGATTTTGGCGTGCGGGTCAGTTGCAGACGTGCCTGCTCAAAATGATTGGAGTAGAGATGCGCGTCCCCGAGCGTGTGCACAAAATCACCCGGCTCAAGCCCGGCAACCTGCGCAATCATCATCGTCAAAAGCGCATAAGAGGCGATATTGAATGGAACGCCCAGAAAAATATCCGCCGAGCGCTGATAGAGCTGACAGGAAAGTTTGCCATCTGAAACATAGAACTGAAACAGGCAATGGCATGGCGGCAAGGCCATTTCATCGACCAGCGCCGGATTCCACGCCGAAACAATCAAACGTCTTGAGTTAGGATTTTCACGCAACATTTTGAGAAGATTCGCGATCTGGTCAATATGGCGGCCATCTGGCGCAGGCCATGAACGCCACTGATAACCATAGACCGGACCAAGATCGCCCTTCTCATCCGCCCATTCATCCCAGATCGAAACGCCATTTTCCTTGAGATAGGCGATATTGGTATCACCTTTAAGGAACCACAGCAGCTCATGAATGATGGAACGAAGATGCAGCTTTTTGGTGGTCAGAACCGGAAATCCCTCGGCCAGATTAAACCGCATCTGATAGCCAAACACTGAGCGCGTGCCTGTCCCGGTCCGATCGCCACGGTCAGCGCCATTATCAAGCACATGCTGGAGTAGGTCGAGATAGGTGCGCATAGGGGATACTTTCCGGGTCGATTCGTCAAAGCCCAATATAGGAAAAACCCCGGCGTTATGACACCGGGGTTTCGATTTGCCTGTGGACTGAAATTAAAGATCGCCAAGCTTACCCAGCTGTTTGGCAACCAGATAATAAAAGGTAACGCGATGCTTGTTACGATCACCCTTCATGACTTCTGCGACATGATCGACGACTTCGACAGCTTTTGCCTCGTCAGCGACACCAAGCTTCTTGTGCACCCAGCTATCGCGAACACGCTTCATTTCTTCAGGGTCAGTTGCCGAAACGAGGGAGGAATCACGATTGCGCAGGGCAATGCCAAGATGCTTTACGATCTTCTCGACAACGGCTTCATCAGCGCCAGCATCATAGCGACGGACATCCGCGATATAGTCACTCATCTATCCACTCTCCTTCGATTGGTTTTAGCCCCGGTTAAACCTCCGCTACAGCCGGACGATCGCAATCCTATTTCCGGCATGCACCGATAGTGTGGTGAGGATTGACCAGCCTGCCCTGCCTGTCAATGAAAATGAACGCAAAAAGCGAAGCCGGAAGACGGGCAACAACCTGTTAAATAACAACTACCCTCTTTCAATCGGAGAAAAGGACGCCTATATACAGGATGTCAGCGCAAGCTGACTATGGTGATAAACGGACGATGTAATAAACCTATTGGACCCGGGGGCGGTACCCGGCGCCTCCACCACAACGCAAGAAGCATTAAAGGCGCGTTGCGCTGTGGCGGGGGCGAAATAGGATCGACAAGGGTGTAAAGATCGCTCTTTTGCTCGGCATGATACCACCGTTATCGGGTCAATTGAGTAGTTGCAAATGACAACAAAGCTCAGGGTTACGCTCTCGCTGCTTAATCGCGGTGCGGGAAACCCACTCTAAGTCCTTCTGGTTAGCACCTTGAGGCGGGGTTCGGAGGCACCTGGCAACAGAAGCCTCCACTTTCCCTTCACTGCTTGATTAGATAGCTGCGACTTGCGTGCCGGGCTCTGATTTGCGTGCAAACACAATCAGCGCAAGCAGGAATGCCATCAGCGCACATATCGCAATTCCACCGATCATCGGCCGTGCCGATCCGTCAAAAAACGCACCGGTGATCGCGATCGCAATACCGCCAATGACAAAATGCAGCGTGCCGAGAAGAGCAGATGCCGTTCCGGCAATGTCTCCGTGATCATCCAGCGCAAGCACCGCTGTGGTGGGAATCACCAACCCCAAAAAGCCATAGCCCACGAACAAGAAGCTCGCGATCAGCCACAGGGAATTATGCCCCATCAAAACAGCCAGAAACATGATCAGCATGACAGCCGCAAAGCCCGATACAGCAACGCGCATTACGCGCCGCAACCCATACCGCGAACCAAGCCAGCCATTAAGCTGCGACACACTGAAGAACGACACCGCATTTATCGAAAACGCAATCGCATACTGGCTCGGGCTGAGGCCATAATGATCGATCATAATAAACGATGAATTCGCCAGATAAACGAAGAACGAAGCAACGCCGAAGCCGCCAATACAGGCAAGCCCCATAAAATAGCGATCCTTCAGCAACCGACCATAACCCGCCAGTGCACTGCTGATATTGCTTTCAAGCCGAGCCTCGCTGCACCGCGTCTCCTGAAGTGATGTTGCGATCAGCACAACACCGACAATTGCGGCCACCAGCACTGCCCAGAAAACACCACGCCAGCCAAAGAAATCGATCAGCACTGAACCGCTTAACGGTGCAAGAATCGGCGAAATCGAGAACACGAGCATCAAAAGCGACATAAGCCGCGCCGCATCCACACCAGTGTGAAGATCACGCACAATGGCCCGCGGAATCACACTGCTAGCCGCAGCACCCATCCCCTGAATAAAACGAAACAGCACCAGAATATCGATATCGGTTGCCAGTGCTGATCCGACACTGCCGATGGCAAAAAGGATAAGCCCACCATAAAGCGGCAGCTTCCGCCCGACCATATCTGACAGTGGCCCCACGAAAAGCTGTGCAAGCGCCAAAGCAATGAAAAATGCCAGCAGACTCATCTGCACGGCACTCGTCTCAGCATGCAGATCCGTTGCAATCATAGGCAAGGCAGGCAGATACATATCGATGGCAAACGGACCGATCGCCGACAACAGACCAAGAATGAGCGCATTGCGAAAAAGACCGGAAGTCATCAAGCCGGAAGGAGAGCCTGAGCGGGAACCTGAACGCATCGGGGGAGCACTTTCATCAATGTTTCGTGAGCTATCTTCTGCGATTTTGAACCCCCTTGGCCCGCGGCACCGCTTGGGAGGATGGAAAGACCAGGGTCCAAATATCGCAAAAGAATCTCTATCCACATGTTAATGCTGCATAATCTCAATCATTCCCACGATAGTTCTGCCCCCAGGCGCCCTATCGTAGCCCTTGTAAATAGTGCAGCAGCCCTCATAATGGACAGAATGTCAAAACCGATTTGACACAACTGTAAAATTAGACACCATTGTCCAACGCGTCAAGTCATCTTATGTTATGAATATGAAACCTACTGACATGCTCGATATAGCAATTTTGTCCGACCGGCAGTCCGCCCTTTCAAAGGGTGGCAATCCTGCGTCCGTGAAACCGGGACAATGCATGAAGCGCGACTTCATTCTGTGTGCCGCAGCGCGCGTTTTTTATCGCGATGGCTTTCAGGGCGCGAGCATCGATCTGATTGCAAGCGAAGCAGGCGTTTCCCGCCAGACGATCTATAATCACTATCGCGACAAGGAAGCGCTTCTTGCCGCCGTTGTTGATGATGCTTTTGACAGAATGACGTCCAGCCTTTTCGCCGTGCTTGCAACATTTCCGCAGTCCAGCGAAAATCTTGAAGAAGACCTGATCGCCTTTTCTATCCGGATGAGCCGCAACTGCGTGCATGATTCGTCCACGGCTTTCCTGCGCAAGCTGTTCCAATCCGATGAAGATGCTCTTCCTTTGCACGCCAATGTCTGTAGCAACAAAGGCCCAGCACAGGCGGTCCCCGCTATTGCAGCCCATCTCGCACGCCTCGCCCTTGCTGGCGATTTGGAAATCCAGGACCCGGACCTTGCGGCCTGTCATTATCTGGCGCTGATCAATGCCGATATTCACTACCATCTTCTGACAGGACAAAGTGTCGACGATTCCATCATCGAGAAAAGCTCGATCAATGGCGTCAGGACATTTCTGATGGCCTTTGGCAAACGCGCATAATTTCCAGGCCGAACGTTTGAAATTCACGCTTTGATTGTTCTTGGTAGGGCGCCAGCGCAAAGGTTGAGCTTTTTCCTGAGATAATTTTAAATTCTCTCTAGAACAAACTTGACATCAACCTGCGAATCCGTGGGATAAGCAAACTATGGTACAGGACCTGATCCGTTACGATATTTTAGCTCAGGAAGCCCTCCGCGGCGTCATTCGCAAGGTTCTTGCGGAAGTGGCGACGACTGGCTTGCCGGGAAACCACCACTTCTTCATCACGTTCCTCACTGGAGCGCCTGGTGTACGAATTTCATCGCGCCTCAAGGAGAAATATCCTGAGCAGATGACGGTGGTATTGCAGCACCAATTCTGGGATATGCTGGTTACAGACCAGCTGTTCGAAATTGGCCTGTCCTTTGGCGACGTTCCTGAAAAGCTGACAATTCCCTTTTCTGCCATTCGCGGCTTCTACGATCCATCGGTCAATTTCGAACTGGAATTCGATGTGTCCGTTGTGCAGCCGACGAGTGACAATGACGAAGGCAGCAATATCTCTTCGATAGAACTGATTTCTGCCGAAGAGACACCGGCTAAAAAGCCTAAGTCAAAGCCACGCAAAACGGCTGCTGAAAAGGCGGAATCGGCTGCAAAGGATAAAGAGGATGCCGATGGCGACGATACGGAACCAAAGCCGTCCGCCGATGTCGTGTCGCTTGATTCCTTCCGAAAAAAATAATGGTTCCCATCGTTTAAATCTTTTGCGCCGGTAGATGAAACATTTCTACCGGCATTTTGTTTTAGCCAAGTCAATTCAGCAAGATAGAGCATTTTCAATGGTGCAATCAAAACAGGAAATGCTCTAAACATCTCAGTTGACTTTGATCAATGCATGAAGAGTAATGTTTACCGTAATGTTTACCGTAATATTTTCTCGACGTGACACATCTGGATTGGCTCTATCATGCTACGTTTTGTTGCTCAGTTGGTCTTATGGTTTAGCGGAATTATCGCAGGCATATTTGTTGCAAAAGATGCACCAAATTTCCCGCTCTGGCAGATGACGTTCGGTCTGGTTCTGCTGATAATACTCTCGCTGATCATATGGTTTTTGACCAATCCCAAATCTCCAGACAAGTAGAGTTATCAAGACTTCGAAAGCTTGCAACACGGCAACCATTCATGAGCGAGATCGTCAACCTGCGTCAGTTCAGAAAGAACAAGGCACGCACATCCAAAGAAAAGCAGGCAGAGGAGAACCGCATCCTCTTTGGGCGCACCAAGGTCGAGAAGGATTTTGCGCGGCAAGAAGCCCGTAAGTCTGAGCGTTTTCTCGTAAACAACAAGCTTGAGCAAAGCAACAAGCCGGACGATGAGACGTGAATCCGTCATCGCGTCTGCGAAAGCGTTCAGTGAACATTCGTGGCCATGCCACCAGCTACACGCTTGAAGAGCCATTCTTCGAAATTCTTGAAGAAATCGCGCAGCAACGAGAATTATCCATGGCAGCATTGATTGCTGAAATCGACGGACAGCGTGACCGCACAATCAACCTTTCATCGGCCTTGCGTCTCAGCGTGCTCGACTGGCTGAAATCAAAACGAACGACCTAGGCCGTGTGGACTGCTATATTTTGGTTCATGGCATCGATAAAAATAGCCGGGCTTTGCGTCGCAAAACCGCTTCGCACTTTTTCTGGAAATGCTCTAAAGCTTGGGTCTTGCTGCGGGTGATTGTTCCAGATCTTTCAAAAACTCGTTCAGTGACTGGCCACCCTGTCCGTTCAAATTCGCAGGCGGCGCGCTTTCCACATCAGGCTTTTGCGCCTCTAGAGCCTCTCTGGCGGCCTGTTCCCGCGCCTGCGCTTCTGCCTTAAGCCGCGCTTCTTCCTGCAACCGCAAGCGCTCACGTTCCTGCGCGTCCGACAAAAAGAGGTCCAGTTGCCGCCGCAAACGCTGCTTTTCCATAATGCTGGCCTGCATCGCCTCGACCCGTTCCTGTTCACGCTCGAGCGCGCGCTGTGTCAGAAACTGCACGAGCGGCTGACGGTCAATGCTGACTGACGGATCATCGTAAGTTCCACCAACAACATATCGCAGACTGGCCGCACCGGCGGTATCCGTACCGTTGGCACCATCGAAAGCAAAGCTGCCATTGCCGCTTAGTCCCAATGTCGAAAGATCAATCTGCATATCGCCGGCAAAAAGCGTATCACCGCTTCTTAGATTGATGGGTCCCACCCGCACGATACCGCCTGCAATGGAGAAGTCGATCTTGCTGTTTCCTGCTGCAAAACGTCCCTTTCCAGATGCAGCCTCGGCAATGGAAACGAATTGCTTTGCATCCACCTGGGCGCCGCCTGATGGCTTGTCTGCAATCGTGTCAGCAGCCTTGAGCATTTCTGGAAAGGCTGTGGGATCAACGCCATTGATGACGAAATTCTCAACATCAACACTGCCAGATCCAGTCAGAGAGGCAACAAGTTCGGCCATGCTGGAACCGCTGCCGTTCAACGTCATGGCGGCCTTCGTTCCGCCCGCAAAAGGAGCGCCGCTCTCAGGCCGATAAATATTGACGAGGTCCGCCCCGCTCCATTTGAGGTCAGAATTCAGCAATGCAGCCTTGTCATTGTTGCGCAATGAGACATTGCCCACCAGATAGCCGCCTGCCCAGTTTCCCGTCAGCTCATTGAGACTAAGCTGATCCATACCCTTCTGGAGCCGCGTGGAAAAATCAGAAATGGTACCGAAACTGCCCATTTCAGCCTGCGCAACATTTAACTTCATATCCAGAAGCAGCGGCAGCGACGGGCGCACCGAAAAACTACCCATCGGCCAGATGGACTTCTTGCTGTTCCGCGAAGGCTCCAATGCGTCCTGCCCAAGCATAATGGCAGCCAGACTGTCCAAATCGAGCGAAGCAAGCTTGGCCTCGCCCTTGATTTGCGGCAATCCGCTATCGGCAAAATTGGCTTCGAGCCGTGCGCTCACATCGTCTCCGCCGAGCTTACCGGCAAAGTTCGGAAACCGTAACAAGCCTTTGGCAAACTGGAAATCGCTGGACAGATCAGCAGACAAGCCTTCGCCAAATCCCGGCAATGTATAGCCTGCCGTCGCAATGAATGGCTGCAGATCGGCCGATTTTATACTGGCCTTGCCGCTTGCAGCAATATCTCCGCCAACCAGCGACAGAATACCATCGGCGAGCGCTGTTCCGTCGGGCGCAGTCAATTTGAGTTGCGTGCGCATGCCGGCACTTGGCGCGCCCTGCATCGTCAGATCAGCGGTGAGTTCGCCCGCCAGCCCAAGCGGCAATGACGGCACGCCAAGCAAAGCAAGAACGGTTTCGCCATTTTGCGATGTGGCCGTTCCGTTCAACTGCATCTGCATCGGATCGCTCTCGGAACTGCCGCCGCTCGTTGTACCGGAGAGATCAAGTTTCATCCCACCCGCTTTGCCGGTCACACTAAATGAGGCTTCACCGCCCTTCGCGGGTGCTTTCGTGGGCGTTTCTTTGGTGCGCGCGCCCTTATCCTTGCCTGTTGCACGCACTGGCGCACCATCGCCGCTTGGAGCCGCAACGGCATTGGCTATGATATTTATCTGCGTATCATCAAACAGCCCCGGATAGTTGTCAGCACGTGCGGAAAGTGATCGTAAAAGTGGGATTTGCGGGTGACGATGCGCGGCCAATGTCAGAAAATGCGACAAATCAGCAGAAAGCAAAGTCGCATCAAGCGTACCTGAAGGTGCGGTGGCAAACGGTTCATAGGAGCCGGTGGCCGTCAGGGTTGTGCCCGCAACATCACTGATCAGCAGCCGGTCAAAATCAAAACGACCATTATGAACACGAACCGCAAGATCGACGGCACCCGCCTCCATGTCCTCATACTGAACCGGACCTGCTTTAAACGTAATATCAAGCGCTTGGCCACCAAGGGAAGCCATGCCCTGTCCGCTTGAGAAAAACCCGATAAATGCACGTAATGCGTTGCTGTCTACCGCACCGCCATCAAGGCGAAGCGTGATCGCGGGATCAGCCGAGCCGATAACCTGCCGCAGGAAACTACCTTTAAGCGCGGTTTTTCCCATGCCGATCTCAAGATCGTCAATGCTCTGCACACCTTCGCGCAGATTGACCTTGCCGGAGAACCCGACGCTATCAAGTTTACGGATCGATTCATCAACCGTTTCGTTGAGCCAGGAAGCAAGCCCGGAGGGCTGACGCGATGCCACAAGCATATCGCCCTCAAAACCGAAATCCCGCCCGACCGAGAGCTTGCCCTTGGCTTCAACCTTTGTCCGGCCCGGCAGATCAGCCGCAAACTGCCGAATATTCCAGCGATTGCCATCAGGCTCCGCACTGATCATGACCGAACGAATCGTGGTGCCGCCGGCAATCACTGCTGGCAGGCGCAAATCGACATTGCCCGGCATTCCGGGAATAGGCAGTTGCTCAAGCACGCGCCGCACCAGAGCCAGCCGTTCATTCACCGGAACAGGCGCAGCCAGCTGATCGACCGTCGTCTCAACCGGCCCCCAGAAAATCTGCTGCCCATCAGCGCTGATTTCAAAATGCGGCTTATCACCATAATCGATCAAAGCCTTGCCATTCACTACATATGGATTATCGGCAGGCCCCTGCTCCATACGAAATTCGCTGGCATCAAAACGGCTTCGATCAGCATCAAACTTACCGCTTACGCGCAGGTCACTGAAAAACGGCTTCTCAGTGGCAAGTTTCTGATTTTGACCAGTTGGAGAAACCGCATCGGCAGAACGCAACGAAAAATTGCCGGCATAGTTCAGCCGACCCTCATCAAGCGTGATGTCGCCATCCGTTTCAAACGATGCCGGCATGGCTTCAGGAGAAATCCGCGCACGCAGGCGCAAGGAACCCTCTGGCTTTGCTTCACCGCTGTTAAGATCAAGTGCGAACTTCTGACCTTCAATGAAAAGCGAACCCGTCGCCTGCCACGGCCCCGCGAGAGTATTGGCCGACAGCACAGCATTGATTGCAGTTGCCGCATAAGAACGACCGCTTGCTCTGTCAGCCAGCGTCGCAGTACCGTCAGTGATCGAAAGCCGCTCGATCTTGATTTTCGACGGATCAATCGGCGTTGAAGGACGGATTGCCCAGTCAACCTTACCGGCCTTATCCAGCGAAATGTTAACATTCGGGCGGTCAACCCGCATATCGAAGATCAAAAGCTCGCCGCGCAGAAACGGCATCAACTCCGCATCCATCGAAAACGTATCGACCGTCATGACCGGATGCGCGCTATCTGCACCCACACGCACATCAGAAAAAGCCACCGATGGAAAGGGCAGAAGCCGCGCACTGACATCGCCGGCCACATGAACCGGGCGACCGAGAATCTGGCTCGCCTCACGTTCAAACTCGGCACGATAGCCGCTCCAGTCGACAAATGGCGGCACGACCAGCGCTGCTGTCAAAAGCAGCACCAGCAGCCCACCAACGATGACGAATATGCGGCCCAAACGACGCTCCGATAAAATGCTTAATGCGCGCCGCATGAAACAAATGCTGAATCACGCGGTCTTTATCGGTGCAACATAACGGCATCGTTCCGGCGATAACAAGGCAAATTGCTTTTCACTGAAACGATTCATGAGCGATATTGAATCGCCTTCTCAAAAAGGCGGCTCAATTCACTGATTTGAATCATCAAATCAGAATTTTTCCGGGATTCATGATATTATCCGGATCAATCGCTTTCTTGATCATCCGCATGTAATCGATCGCTTCACCAAGCTCCATCGCGAGGTACTTCATCTTGCCCTGCCCGATGCCGTGTTCGCCCGAACACGTGCCTTCCATGGCGATTGCGCGCTTGACCAGACGATCCATGAAATCTTCGGCGCGCTCCATCTCCGCTGCATCATCCGTATCAAGCAGCAAAAGAAGATGGAAATTGCCGTCACCAACATGGCCAACGATAGGCGCGATAAGACCACTTTCAGCCAGATCTTTTTCCGTTTGCGCAATGCAATCCGCAAGCCGTGAAATCGGCACACACACGTCAGTCGAAACACCTTTTGCACCGGGACGCAGCAGGAAGGATGCAAGATAGGCATCGTGCCGCGCACGCCAGAGCCGGTCGCGTTCTTCGGGGTCGTTGGTCCAGCGGAACTCTCCGCCACCATTTTCTACGGCTATCTCACCAAAGATTTCGGCCTGTTCAGCGACGCCGGTTTCCGTGCCGTGAAACTCAACGAACAGATAAGGCTGCGCCTCATAAGGGAGTTTGGAATGCAAAATCAACGCTTCCATCTGAAGCTTGTTGACGAGTTCAATACGTGCAACAGGAATGCCCATCTGGATGGTTTCAATCACCGCGCGGCAGGCCTTCTCAATATCCGGAAACGGGCAGATGCCGCCCGATACCGCCTGCGGTATCCCCTGAAGCTTCAGGGTTAGCTCGGTGATGATACCGAGTGTCCCTTCAGAGCCAATCAGAAGCCGTGTCAAATCATAGCCTGCAGCGGTCTTCTTCACGCGCTTGGAGGTTTCAATCAGGCGGCCATCGGGCATAACAGCTTTGAGCGCCAGCACGTTCTCACGCATAGTGCCATAACGCACCGCATTGGTGCCGGACGCGCGCGTCGAAGCCATGCCGCCAAGCGTGGCATTCGCACCCGGATCAATGGGAAAGAAAAGCCCGGTATCGCGCAAATATTCGTTGAGTTCGCGACGTGTGACCCCCGGCTCGATAACGCAATCTAGATCTTCCGCATGAACTTTCAAAACGCGGTTCATCTGTGTAAGATCAATTGACACACCACCCGCAGGCGCATTCACCTGACCTTCAAGCGAAGAACCGGCACCAAAGGCAATCACCGGCACCTTATGCTCCGCACAGATGCGGACAACATCCTGCACGTCCTGCGTATTCTGCGCAAAAATAACGATATCAGGTGCCTGTGTCGGCACATAGGTCGTCGTATGGCCATGCTGTTGGCGGATTGCCTGCCCGGTCTGCGCGCGCTCACCAAATCGCTGTTTCAGGATTGCAACTGCGGCAGCAATGCCCTCCTCATTACGCTGAAGGGCAACCACATTCTGAAGCGACATTGTTCATTCTCCGTATTTCAAATTATGCAGCGCTCAAAGCCAGCGCGATGGGATCCTGCCCCAGATGCTCGGCAATCGCCCGCACAACAAGATTGTGATCTTCACGCTGCGGCAGACCGGAAACAATCGCTGCTCCCATCACCCCTGCACCTGTCACATGGATCGGAAAACCACCGCCCGCCAGCGCATAATCGGCAACATCAAGTGCCTTGTGAGCAGCAAACATCTTGTCGTCGCGGTTCTGTTCCAGAACAAGGCGATAGCTCGACGCTTGAAACCTGCGCACGACATTGAACTTGCGGCGCAGCCACTCACTGTTGTCCACAGTTGTTCCAGCCGTTGCAGCAAAGAACAGGCGACGATCCCAGAGCGAAATATCAATGGCAACTGAAAGCTTCTGCTTAATGGCCAGATCACGGATGCGCTGGCCCAGCGAAAACGCGTCATTCTCGTTGAAAGATGTGAAAATCAGCGCCTGTTCCTGCCGGATGATCTGCTTGATATCGTCGCGCTGCGGCATGATCCTTTTTCTCCCGAAAACTCTCGTAGCGTTCTTTTGCGCCCTCAATCACGTGATTGCAACAGATGAACCCTGCCTTCAAACTTGATTGATCGCGCGCGAAGCGCTAGTGGAGCCTTATGGCTGAGAACCCCAACATCGACATACCTGCTCAAGACGACCGGATACCGGAGTTTATTGAAACTGCCGTCTTTAAACGTGATGTGTTTTCCGAAACCCGCGCGGGCTATTTTATCGGCGATCCTGAAACGCGCATCATCCGCCGCGTGGTCAGCGCAGCACCTTGGTGGTCAAAGCCGCTGGCCTGGATTTTGGCGCGACGCGAAATCCGTGGCCTGAAAACAGTACGCGGCATCGAAGGCGTTCCACAGCTTCTTTATACTGATCGCGACGGGCTTTATCGTTCCTGGACCGAAGGCACCCCGCTGCATCTTGCGCGGCCCTCCGATCCCAAATGGTATCGCACAGCGCATCGAATCCTACGCGACATGCGCCGCATGGGGGTCACCCATAACGATCTCGCCAAGCCGCAAAACTGGCTGATGACACCGGAAGGCGAAGCTGCGGTCATCGATTTCCAGCTTGCAAGTGTGCATCGTCGTCGCGGCGCTTTCTACCGGCTGCTCGCCTATGAGGATTTCCGCCATCTGATCAAGCAGAAGCGCGCCTTTGCTGCCGATCTGATGACGCCGACGGAAAAGCGCATTCTGGCGCGCCGTTCGCTGCCATCGCGCATCTGGCTCGCAACCGGCAAGAAGGTCTATAATTTCGTCACCCGTGGCATCTTCAATTGGTCAGACGGTGAAGGCACAGGCGACCGCATCGACAATGAAGGCCCAGCCATCATGGCAGCCCTCAAGTCTGATCCACGCGTGAAAGATGTGGCGCTGGCGCTTTATTCGCTGCCCGCAAAGGGCGTTGGCCTTTATGCTTTCGTTGAAACGCTCAATGCGGACGAAAAAAGTCTGCGTGCGCGGCTCAAGGGCACCAAGCTTGAACTCATCCAGCCGGTTGCACATTTGCCGCGCCGGGCCGATGGAACGATCCGCGACGATATTCTGCGGCTGATCGCCATGAACCAGATGACTGAGCTCGACGACCTTCTAAGCCGCGAGCCGGAAATGCGCGATCTTGTCGAGGCACTTGCTTCGCATCGGCTCAATTTCACGGATCGCCGCGTAACTCAACTCGAATAGTTTCACGCTTTCGCTGGTTTTTCATCGGCGAATCACTACATTCGGTAGCAATGTCCGATTTCCCTGATGATATGCCGTTCTTCGGCGATGAAACACCAACTGACCGCGCCCCCGCGACAGGCAGCATTGCCGCACGCGCCATGGCAGCGCGCAACCAGCAACGTGGCGAACCTGATTATTTAAAGGGTCTCAACCCTGAACAGCGTCAGGCCGTCTTGACCACAGAGGGTCCGGTTCTGGTTCTCGCGGGTGCAGGCACTGGCAAAACCCGCGTTCTCACCACCCGCATTGCGCATATTCTGACAACCGGCCTCGCCTATCCGAGCCAGATTCTCGCCGTGACCTTCACCAACAAGGCTGCACGCGAGATGAAAGAGCGTATCGGCCATCTGGTTGGCGGCGCTGTGGAAGGTATGCCGTGGCTTGGCACGTTCCACTCCATCGGCGTAAAACTGCTGCGCCGCCACGCTGAACTGGTCAATCTCACATCTGATTTTACCATTCTTGATACGGATGATGTGATCCGCCTGATCAAACAGCTCATTCAGGCTGAAGGTCTGGATGACAAGCGCTGGCCTGCCCGCACCTTCGCCAATATGATCGATGGCTGGAAAAACAAGGGCTTTGGTCCTGCCGATATTCCGGAAGGCGATGCGCGTTCGTTTGGCAACGGAAAAGGCCGTGAACTTTATCAAGCCTATCAGGAACGGCTACGCACGCTGAACGCCTGTGACTTTGGTGATCTGCTGCTGCATCCGATCCGCATCTTCCGCAATCACCCGGATATCCTGCGCGAATACCACGCGAAATTCCGTTATATTCTGGTCGACGAATATCAGGATACCAACACCGCGCAATATATGTGGCTGCGGCTTCTCGCCCAGCGACCGCAATCGCGAAACGCAGCACCTGTGCCATTTGCGGCAGACGGCCCACAAGCGCCATCAGGCGCGAGCGAAAACAAAGTGAATCTGTGTTGCGTGGGCGATGACGATCAGTCGATCTATGGCTGGCGCGGTGCGGAAGTGGACAACATCCTCCGCTTTGACAAGGATTTTCCGGGTGCGGTCGTTATCAAGCTTGAACGTAACTATCGCTCGACGGCCCATATTCTGGGCGCCGCAGCACATCTGATTGCACACAATGAAGGCCGCCTCGGCAAGACGCTTTTCACGGAAGCGCCCAATCCAGACGATCCTCGGGTAAAAGTGCACGCGGCATGGGATTCCGAAGAAGAAGCCCGCGCCGTTGGCGAGGCCATCGAACAGGCGCAGCGTCAGGGTCATCTGCTCAACAATATGGCAATCCTCGTGCGTGCATCTTTCCAGATGCGCGAGTTCGAAGATCGCTTCGTCACGCTTGGCCTCAATTACCGGGTTATCGGCGGTCCGCGCTTTTATGAGCGCCTCGAAATCCGTGACGCCATGGCCTATATGCGCGTGGTTGCGCAGCCTGCCGACGATCTGGCACTTGAGCGCATCATCAACACACCAAAGCGTGGCCTTGGTGAAGCGGCAATCCGCCAGATTCACGATTATGCCCGTGCGCGCGACATCTCGATGTTTGCCGCTGCTTGTGATCTGGTTGAAACCGAAGAGTTAAAGCCAAAGCCACGTTCAGCGCTGCGCGAAGTGGTCGATAATTTCCGCCGCTGGCAGTCGCTTCTCGACAATACACCCCATACAGAACTTGCCGAAACCATTCTCGACGAGTCCGGCTACACCGCCATGTGGCAGAACGATAAGTCAGCAGAAGCGCCGGGACGCCTCGAAAACCTCAAGGAACTGATCCGTTCCATGGAAGACTACGAGAGCCTGCGCGGCTTTCTTGAACACGTTGCGCTCGTCATGGATGCCGAGAAAAATGAGGACATGGATGCCGTCAACATCATGACGCTGCATTCGGCTAAGGGTCTGGAATTTGAAACCGTCTTCCTGCCCGGCTGGGAAGAAGGGCTGTTTCCACATCAGCGCGCACTGGACGAAGGGGGGCGCTCAGGTCTCGAAGAAGAGCGCCGCCTCGCTTATGTTGGCGTCACGCGTGCCAAGAAAAACCTGCATATCTGGTTTGTTTCCAACCGCCGTATTCATGGCATGTGGCAATCGACCATCCCGTCACGCTTTCTGGAAGAGCTTCCTGAAGCACATGTCGAAGTGGCTGAAATGGAAGGCAATTACGGCGGTTATGGCAATAGCGGTTACGGGCAATCGCGCTTCGACAAGGCCGATCCGTTCCAGAACTCCTATTCGACACCCGGCTGGCAGCGCGCGCAGCAGAACCGCTCGGAAGCGACACGCAACAACTGGGGCTCGCGCTCCGGTGCCAATGTTGAACGCATTGGCTATGGCGAAACGGATTCAGGTTTCGGTGCGGGGCGTGGTTCTGTCAAAGGCCGTATGATTGACGGTGAACTGGTTGCAAAGTCGGTGGCTGACAAGCCGTCAGCCTTCTTCGTCGGCGACCGCGTGTTTCATATCAAATTTGGCAACGGAACAGTCGCGACAATCGATGGCAATAAGCTGACCATCGACTTTGACAAAGCCGGACAAAAGCGCGTTCTCGACAGCTTTGTTCAGCGCGCTTAAGTTTGAATAGACAGGAAGCCGGAGATTACTCCGGCTTTCCTTTTTCCCAGGTCACATCCCCCTTGAACAGCGGAACGGTTGAGAGTGCAGTCTTGGCCGAACCATCCTGAACCTGTGTCGCATGAGCGAGATAGAGCAGTGTGTTGTTTTTCTGGTCATAAATGCGGGTGATGACCAGCTTTTTCCAGATCAGGCTGGTGCGCTCCGAAAACACGCGCTCTCCGCCTTTACCAAGCTTGATGTCACCGATCGTAATCGGGCCAGACTGCTCGCAGGAAATCGAGGCATTGGATGGGTTTTCAAACCAGTTGCCCTTCTGCAAACGGTCGATAACGCCGCGTGAAAACGACGCCAGATAACAGGTTACGCCCTTTACTTTCGGGTCCTGAACCGCATCAATCACAACATCATTGCCCAGCCAGTCAACGCCGACCTGACCAACCTCCGCCGCCGATACGGCAGCAGAAGCGCCAAGCAGCAGCATTGGAGCAACAAACAACCCGGCAAGCTTATTCAATTTAGACATGAGAAATCTCCAGCAACTTCAACCTGGAAAGTGGAGAAGCGAACGAGTCATTGCAAGAGAGCAATGCCTAAACGCTCCATTTTTCAAGAAAAGCTTCGATGTCAAGCGTCTGAATATCAGGGACTGCCTCATAAAGCTTTTCCACCGGCCAGTCCCACCAGCAAAGCGCGAGCAATCTTTCAATAATCTTATCATCAAAACGCTTGCGAATGACGCGGGCTGGAACACCACCCACAACGTGATATGGCGCCACATCTTTTGTCACCACGGCATTCGCGCCAATCACCGCGCCATGGCCGATGCGCACGCCCGGCGTAATGACGGCACCATGGCCAATCCACACATCATTGCCAATGGTGACGCGCTTTGCCTGCCGTCTGGCGCGGAATTCACCATCGACACCCAGATAGCGAAAATATTCATTGGGCCGATAGCTCACCTTATGCGTGGTCAATCGTTCCATAGGATGCTCAAGCGCGTTAATCCGCACATTGGCAGCAATAGAGCAGAACTTGCCGATCTCGGCGTAAATGCCCTCACCGTTTCGCTCGAAATAGGTGAAGTCGCCAACCGTCACTTCACGCAAATTCACCCGTTCACCAATATCGGCATAACGACCGAGTTTTGACGATTTCAACTGGGCGGTCGAATGAATACGTGGTTCGCTATTCTGGAAGCGAAGGTCTTCACCCTGCGTCATTTCAAAACTTTCTGAAATCTTTGTACTCTGCTAGACTGACACGATCATTCCAACATAAGGTGCATCTGTTAAAGAAGCGCTGTCCTGTTGGAGATCGGCGTAGATCTACAAATAGCGCGCCTATGTGCGATAAATGCAAAACAAAATTCAAGGCTGACTGAATATGCAAAAATTCCTGCCCATCTTCATTGTTGCCTTCATCGTCGTGATCGTCGGCGCTGCTGGCTTCAACATGATCCGTGACAGAAATGCAGCAAACGAGCCATTTGGTGGCCCGTTCAACCTCGTCACCATGGACGGGAAGCCTTTTACCGAAAAAGACCTGCGCGCGACGCCGTCCGCCATTTTCTTTGGCTTCACCCATTGCCCGGATGTCTGTCCGACAACGCTTTACGAGCTGGATGGCTATTTGAAACAGCTTGGCCCGGAAGCCGCAGACATAAAAGCCTATTTCATTTCAGTTGACCCGGAGCGCGACACACAGGAAATCATGAAAACCTATGTGAGCAACGTGTCTGACCGTATTATCGGCATCACCGGCACACCTGAAAATGTTGCTGATGTGGTCAAGTCCTTCCACATCTATGCCAAGAAAGTTCCGACCGAAGACGGCGAATATACTGTCGATCACACTGCATCGGTGTTCCTTCTCGACAAGGGTGGACGCTTCCGCGGAACCATCGCTTATCAAGAAAACCCGGATACGGCTCTGGAAAAATTGAAGAATCTGGCCAAAGGCCGCACAAACGAGTAAACAGGGCTTCCAATTCGATTTGAGAGCTTATTATCCATGCCCCAGTCACGACTCTTCTTTTCGGCCGACAAGACGGAAGCCGAACGAATCTACAACATCCTCGAAGTCGCATTCGAGGATGACGGCTTTCCGGTCGCAATCACCGAGATTGATGAGGACCGCCAGATATTCGAAGTTTCCGTCTATACAGAAGATGAAGCGGATGAGCTTGCAGCCCGCATAGGTTCACTCGTAGGAAACGACAAGTTCGAAACAGAAGAACTCCCGGACATTGATTGGGTCACCCATTCACTCGAAGGCCTCAAGCCTGTTCGCGCAGGTCGTTTTTTCGTTCATGGCTCGCATGATCGCGACAAACTGCAATCCGCTGACATCCCGATTTTGATTGACGCGGGCTTGGCTTTTGGTACGGGCCACCACGGCACCACATCCGGTTGCCTTGAAATGATCGAAGAAGTAGTTGAGCGGGAGCATCCAACCAACGCGCTTGATCTGGGCACTGGCAGCGCTGTGCTGGCAATTGCGATCGCCAAGCTTGCACCGATCCCGGTTCTTGCCACCGATATTGACCCCATTGCCGTCACCGTCGCCGCTGAAAATACAGTTCTCAATAACGTAAGCGAACATGTCATCACCGCGACTGCTGAAGGTTTCGACCACCCGATCTTCCGCTCCTACACGCCGTTTGATCTGATCGTCGCCAATATTCTGGCCAATCCGCTGATTGAACTTGCACCGTCGTTGAAATCGCATCTGGCTCCAAGCGGCTCTATCATCCTGTCAGGCATTCTCGACAGCCAGCACGATATGGTGCTCGCCGCCTATCAGGCGCAGGGCCTCACACATATCAAAACGCTGCATCGTTCAGGCTGGGTCACAATTCATCTGAAATAACGCAGTTTCCTTATTTTTTACGAGTTACGCTCATGGCTTTTCAGACTTTTGATGTAACGACCGATCCGGCCAATGGCGCGCCACGCGTGGCTATGCTGCGTGAAAAACTTGCCGAACAGGGTCTCGACGGCTTTCTCGTTCCGCGTGCCGATGAGCATCAGGGCGAATATGTGCCGCCCCGTGCGCAGCGTCTCGGCTGGCTCACAGGCTTTACCGGTTCGGCAGGGGCAGCCCTTATCCTGAAAGATGCCGCCTATATTTTCATCGATGGGCGTTATGAGTTGCAGGTTCGCAATCAGACAGATGGCAACGTGTTTTCTTATGAAAGCCTTGTCACCAATCCGCCTGCAAGCTGGCTTCTTGAGCACGGCAAAGGTCTGACGATTGGCTTTGATCCATGGTTGCACACGATTTCCGAAGCAACAGCTTTGCGTGAAGCACTCGAAAATCAAGGCGGTAAACTTGTGCCGGTTGCGCATAATCTGGTTGATCTCATCTGGGATAATCAGCCAGAAGCCCCTCTTGCGCCCGTTACCATCCAGCCGGCCCGCTTTGCCGGACATGAAGCGCAAGACAAGATCAAGGAGATGCAAAAAGCGGTAACAGCGGCGGGAGCAAGCGCAACCGTTCTAACCGACCCTTCATCGGTTGCCTGGGTGTTCAACATTCGCGGCAAGGATGTCTCCAACACACCTCTGCCATTAAGCTTTGCAATCATCCCGGCAGAGGGTGAGCCTGAACTCTTCATTGACGAGCGCAAGCTTGCCATTGAACCGCGCGCCTATCTCACACAGCTCGCCAAACTCTGTGAACCCGCCAAGTTGGAAGGCCACCTGAGCGCACGTGCAGCAAAGGGTGAAACCATTCTGCTTGATCCGGCACTTGCCGCTGAAAAGCTCCGCCTCGCGGTGGATGCTGCTGGCGGTCATGTCATTCATGGTAAAGACCCGGCCCGCCTGCCCCGCGCAATCAAGAACAAGGCCGAGCTTGACGGTTCTCGCGCAGCGCATGAACGTGACGGCGTGGCTATGGTCAACTTTCTGTCCTGGCTCGACGAACAAAACCCCGGCACGGTTGATGAAATCTCGGCGGCGCAAAAGCTGGAGCAAAGCCGCGACAAGGCTGGTCGCGATTTCCAGATGCCGCTCGAAGATATTTCATTTGATTCGATTTCCGGCGCAGGTCCCGACGGCGCGATCATCCATTACCGCGTTAACACGAACACCAATCGCAAGCTCAACGATGGCGAGTTGTATCTGATCGATTCCGGCGCACAATATCGCGATGGCACGACAGACATCACGCGCACAGTTGCAATCGGGACAGTGACGCCAGAAACGATCCGCTCTTTCACACTCGTTCTCAAAGGCATGATTGCGATCACCACCGCCCGTTTTCCAAAAGGGACGCGCGGACAGGACATTGATGTGCTGGCGCGTATCGCACTCTGGAAGCAGGGCTTCGACTACGCACACGGCACCGGTCATGGCGTCGGCAGTTATCTCTCTGTCCATGAAGGCCCGCAGAGCATTTCAAAAAAAGGCGCACACGAGCTTCTGCCCGGTATGATCCTTTCCAATGAACCGGGCTATTACAAGCCGGGCGCTTATGGCATCCGCATTGAAAACCTGATCATTGTAAAGGAAGCGGAAGTGCCCGCAGGCGGCGAACTGCCAATGATGAGCTTTGAGACGCTCACCTTCTGCCCCATCGACCGTCGCCTGATCGACAAATCACTGCTCACGCCGGAAGAGCTTGATTGGCTCAACGCCTACCATGTAAGCGTGCGTGAGAAGCTGATCGGCCATCTCGAAGGCGCTCAGGTCGAATGGCTGGAAAAAGCGACTGCGCCGCTTTAAGCCGGAAAGAAATGGCGCAGCGTGATTAACAGCGCTGCGCACGCAAAAAAACAGCGTCATCATGCTGACACGCAGCGAAAGCAACAAGCAGCAACATTTCAGCATCACCTATCAGAATACGTGATGAATCGATGCATTATTCGGATGCTTGCGGAACAGTGCCTTCGATCTTCTTGATCCAGTCGATCAGTGGGCGTGCCTGCTCGGCAAATTTGACCAACCGATCGGCAAGGTCGGCGCGGGTAATGCTATCGGGATCGATTTCGAGGCGAACAGCAAAATGCCGGTTGCGAATGGCTTCAAGAAGATCGGCATCCGCTACAGTTTCAAAACCACGCGGCGTGCGCTTCAACCGATCATGATCGCTGATTTGCAGGCCATGCTTCTTAAGCTTTGCCACGACCGCACGATACGCATCCGGCTTTTCGACAATCGCTTTGCGGATAGCTTGCAGAAGCTCTTTCTTCGGCCCCCACCATGCAACACCTGCATAGCAATCGCGCACACCCGGCAAACCGATACAGACATAAAAGCAGCCGCTTTCATCCCATTTTGTGCCCGAATTGGACAGAAGGGCCGACAGATGCCGGTTATACGGAGCCTTGTCATGAGAGAAGCGCGTGTCCCGCTTGATGCGGAACTGTGACTTCACACGATCACCCTTGAACGGCAATCCGGCCTTTTCAAAACGCGCCGTCAGTTCTTCAACCAGATCACCAAGCGGCCCTTTCAGATGCTCTTCAAACAGGTCCTTGTTTTCAACAAACCATTCGCGGTTTTGATGAAAATCGAGCGCCTTCAAGAACGGAATAGCCTTGTCGCCAAAGCCCTTGAACGGAGCCATCAGCCTTCTCCAACCAGTTGAAGCCATGCATCTTCATCAATGACTTCGATGCCAAGTTCCGATGCTTTTGCAAGCTTTGAGCCAGCCCCCGGCCCTGCCACAACAAGATCCGTCTTCTTGGAAACAGACCCTGCCGTCTTGGCACCGTGACGCTCGGCCATGGCTTTTGCTTCATCACGTGACATGCGTTCAAGGCTACCCGTAAACACCACTGTCTTGCCCTCAACCGGCGATCCGGTTGCCACGCGGGCAACTTCATCAAGAGGCGTGACTTCATCAAGCAACGCTTTCAAGACCTGCACGTTATGCGGCTCGGCATAAAAATCGACCACCGCTTCCGCTACAATCGAACCAATGCCTTCAACTGAAATGAGATCCTGCCAGGCTTCATTGCCTTTATCGCTTCGGTCCCCCTCTTTTGGCGGGACTGCGGTTTTGGCTGCCTCAGCAAACTTGTCATAGCTGAGATAAGCCTTGGCAAAGCGCTTGGCGTTCACTTCGCCAACATGCCGGATACCAAGACCAAACAGGAAGCGATGCAAGGCAATCTCACGTCGGCCATTGATTGCGTCATAGAGCTTCTTCACGGAAACCGCACCAAAGCCCTCAATATTTTCGAGTTTCTTGAGCGACTTAGACTGACGAGCCTGTAGCGTGAAAATATCAACAGGGGATTTGATTTTCAGACTGTCATCGTCCGCATGGAAGAAGAACTCGACCTGCTTCTCGCCAAGGCCCTCAATATCGAAAGCATTGCGCGATACGAAATGGCGAATGCGCTCCACCACTTGCGCAGCACAGGTCAGACCACCTGTGCAACGATAAACCGCCTCACCCTCCTCGCGCACGGCATGACTGCCACAGACAGGACACACATGCGGGAAATGGAACTCCTCAGCATCGGCGGGACGCTTTTCCAGCACCACATCGACAATCTGCGGAATAACATCGCCAGCACGCTGTACGATCACCGTATCGCCGATGCGAATGTCGTGACCATCCTCGCGAATACGTTCACCCTTGAGACCAATGCCCTTGATATAATCTTCATTATGCAGCGTGGCGTTGGTCACAACCACGCCACCAACAGTAATCGGCTCAAGGCGTGCAACGGGTGTCATTGCACCCGTCCGCCCGACCTGAACATCAATGTCGCGCAGAATGGTGGTTGCCTGTTCTGCCGGGAATTTGTGCGCTATCGCCCAGCGCGGACTGCGCGAGCGAAAGCCAAGCCGCGTTTGCAGATCCAGCCGATCCACCTTGTAGACAACACCGTCGATGTCGTAATCAAGCTTGGCGCGTTCAAGGCCAATCGCCCGATAATGCGCGATCAGCTCATCGGCACTGTGCATTCGTTTCGTTAACGGATTGACCGGAAAACCCCACTCACGAAAAACCTCGACCATGCCGTGTTGCGTATCCGCCGGCATCTCCGACATTTCGCCCCAGGCATAGGCAAAGAACCTGAGCTTGCGGCTGGCCGTCACTTTCGCATCCAACTGTCTCAACGACCCAGCGGCTGTGTTGCGCGGATTGACGTATGTTTGTTTGCCCTCGGCAACCATCTGCTCATTGAGTGCAAGGAAGTCGCTCTTGGCCATATAGACCTCGCCGCGCACTTCAACGACCGCCGGCACACCTGCCGGAAGCTTATTGGGAATCTCGCTGATGGTGCGGATATTGGCAGTTACATTTTCGCCAGTCGTGCCATCACCACGGGTCGCGGCACTGACAAGAACGCCATTTTCATAGCGAATCGACATGGAAAGCCCGTCAATCTTCGGCTCTGCGGTGAAGGCAATGGAATTATCCGGCAATTGCCCGAGAAAACGATAAACGCTGCCGACAAAATCGCGCACGTCTTCATCAGAAAACGCATTGCCAAGTGACAGCATCGGACGTGCATGAACGATTTGTGCGAATTTGGAAACAGGTGCTGACCCAACGCGCAAAGAAGGGCTATCAGGGCGTACCAGATGTGGAAAGCGCGCTTCAATAGCATCGTTAAGACGCTTCAGTGCATCATAATCCGCGTCCGAAATCACCGGTCGGTCATGGGCATGATAAAGCTCATCATGATGAGCAATTTCACGCGCCAGCCGCTCCAGCTCTGCTGCTGCTTCAAGGTCGGTCAGTTTTTCGACGGAGATATCGGACATATGCGTGGCAAAACCTGCTGAATCAATTTTGCCCAACATAACCAAGAAATTGCGCCGCGCCTACAGCCACGCGTGGTTACGAACATGTGCTCCCCCTGACAGCGTTCTGTCAGGAGACAAGCGCATTGTTTTCAGCCAGCAAACGCTCGGCTGCGGCACGCGCTTCATCGGTAATGCTGGCACCGGCCAGCATACGCGCGATTTCTTCCTGCCGTTCATCAACACCAATTGAACGGATTGATGTGGACATGCGATCTTCATTGGTCGCTGATTTCGCAATGAGGAAATGGGTCGATGCACGCGCGGCCACCTGTGGTGCATGGGTCACGGAAAGCACCTGCACGCGCGATGATAACCGCGCCAGACGCTGCCCAATTGCATCGGCAACCGCACCGCCCACACCCGTATCAATTTCGTCAAACACAAGCGTCGGAGCCGAACCGCGATCAGCCAATGCCACTTTGAGCGCCAGCAGGAAGCGCGAAAGCTCACCACCCGATGCAACCTTCATCATCGGGCCTGCACGTGTGCCCGGATTGGTGCGAACCCAATATTCGACCGTATCAATACCTTCCGCCGCCCGTGCCTTGGTGTCGGTTGTCATTTCAACGATAAACTCGGCACGTTCCAGCTTCAATGCCGGAAGTTCGGCCATGACTGCCGCTTTGAGATGTTCAGCAGTGTCCTTGCGACGCTCTGACAAGACCTTCGCAGCAGCATCATAGGCTGCACGTGTTTCTGTGGCCTGTGCTTCCAGCTGGGTCAGCTTTTCTGCACCGGCATCAAGATCAGCAAGATCAGCATCCATCTTATCGCGCAGTGCGGGTAAACCCTCAACAGACACCGAATATTTGCGGGCGGCGGCTCTGAGCGCAAATAGCCGTTCTTCGACCTGTTCAAGCACCCGAGGATCAAAATCGATTTCTCGCATGGCGTGATCAATGCCGTCCTGCGCAAGCGCCAGGCTATTGAGCGCTTCATCTATCGCCTTGCAGACTGGCTCAAGCAGATGCGGCGCTTCCGGAATTTTACGCTCCAGACGGCGCACAAGGCTTGCCAGTGTCGGCACCGGCGAACCGTTACCCGACAGAAGCTCGCCTGCTTCGTTCACGTCGCCTGCAATCTTTTCCGACTTCATCATGATCGCGCGGCGCTCGGCAAGGTCGTCTTCCTCGCCCGGCTGCGGATCGAGCTTGGTCAGTTCTTCAACCGATGAACGCAGATAGTCGCCTTCGCGCTCGGCCTGCTCAACACGCGCACGATGCTTCGACAAAGCATTTTCGGCATCGCGCCACGCTTTGTAGCGCTCGCGAACAGCAACAGCCTCAGCATCAAGACCACCAAAAGCATCCAGCAATGTACGATGAAGATCGGTATCGATCAGCGCACGGTCGTCATGCTGACCATGGATTTCCACCAGCCGTTTGCCAAGCTCGCGCAACAGTGCAACGCTTGCCGCCTGATCATTGATGAAAACGCGTGTGCGGCCGTCCCCCATCTGAAGACGGCGCAGGATGACGTCACCGTCATCATCAAAACCATTTTCGCTAAGGAACTTGCGGGCGGGATGCCCAACCGGCACATCGAATACGGCAGTTACCTGCCCCTGATCAGCGCCGTGACGCACCAGAGAAGCGTCGCCGCGTGCACCAAGGGCAAGCGACAACGAATCAAGCAGAATCGATTTACCAGCGCCGGTCTCGCCCGTAAGCACGGACAAGCCGGTCTTGAACTCGATGTCGAGCCTTTCAATCAGAACAATATCGCGGATCGACAGGTGCGACAGCATGCAGGTATCGGCTTAATTGCCGCCTGTGATCAGCGACGAAGCCTTGGCCAGCCACGAACCACCGTTTTCGCGCGGCTCAAGACCGCCGCTCTGCAGAAGCTTGTAGCTATCCTTATACCAACGGCTGTCCGGGAAGTTCTTGCCAAGCACCGACGCTGCCATCTGCGCTTCCGACGTCAGACCAAGCGCATAATAGGCTTCGACCAGACGAGCCAGTGCTTCTTCGACCTGACGAGTGTTGGAATATTCCTCAACCACCAGACGGAAGCGCTTGATTGCAGCAAGATATTCCTTGCGCTCAAGATAATAGCGACCGACCTGCATTTCCTTACCAGCAAGCTGATCGCGGGCAACGCGGATCTTGGTCTTCGCGTCATCCACATATTCGGAATTCGGAAAACGATCGACCACTTCCTGCATCGCAGCAATGGCACGGCGGCTTGCAGCCTGATCGCGTGTCACGTCAGGGATCTGACGGAAATAGCTCAAACCAATAATGTAATAGGCATAAGCCGATTCAGGCGATGTCGGGTAAAGCGTGTTGTAACGCTTGGCCATGCTGATCGCTTCTTCATAATTACCCTGACGGTAATTGGTGAAGGCAGCCATAACGAGCGATTTACGCGCCCATTCAGTATAAGGGTGCTGACGATCAACCGCCGCAAACTTCTTTGCAGCTTCGCCAAGTCGTCCTGCATCAAGGTTTGCGAGGCCTTCATTATAAAGCTTATCCGCCGGATCGATCGTTTCCACATATTTGGTCAGATCAATATCGTCGTTTTTGCTGGCACATCCCGCAAGCGGAACAAAAACGGCAAGAGCGCTGGCAATCAGCGCGGTTTTCGTCTTCACCGGGAAATTCGAACTCGTCATGCGGTCTCCGGCCATCTGGCAACGTCTTTTCTGTCTGGAGCAACGTAAACATGTGCGTTCACGATTTTCTCCATTCTTCCCAATACATCAGCATCAGCACATAGGTAAACATAGCCGAGGCTGTTTTGGCAGTTCATAAACCACATGCTGGCGAAATCGGCAATCGTCTAGCTGATCAATCGTCAGAAATTGGCCTTAAACTACGGTCTGAAACTGTATCTATGCAAACCAATGGCTTTATCCTCACCAAATACGGAGGCTTGGCTGTCAGTTCATCATGAGTCTAACGACTCAACAGAAGAAAACCCGTCGATCACGGCCCAATTATGGCCATGAACGCCGACCTGCTCCACATGAGTTTCAAAGCGCCCAGGGTGCGGCAATATTAGGCTGAAGTGCAACCATATCCGAGCTGTCAGCATTGCGACGCACGCCACTGGCCTCAACAATATCGTAATTTGACTTATCGGCCAGAAGGGCCTTCACCGTCTCCGCATTCAATCGGTGCCCGCCACGATACGAGCGGAAGCAACCAATAAAAGGCAGGCCGGCCAGCGCCAGATCACCCACCGCGTCCAGCGTCTTATGGCGCACGAACTCATCCGTAAAACGCAAACCACCCGGATTGATAACCGAATTGTCGTCGCCAATGACAAGTGAATTGTCGAGCGACGATCCAAGTGCAAGACCAGCCGCCCACAACCGCTCGACATCTTTCATAAAGCCAAATGTACGTGCGGTGGATATGTCTTTTCTAAATATCACTTCATTGATATCGTTGGCATATTTCTGACGCCCGATCAGCGGACATTCAAAATCGATCTCGACTTCGTAGCGCGTACCCGAATAGGGCTGAAATTCACCCCACGAACCGCCAGCTTCGACGCGCACGGTTTTCAGAATGCGGATAAACCGGCGCTTGGCTTCCTGCGTGACAATACCTGCCTCATCGAATGCATCGATAAAACGCGCCGACGTGCCATCAAGAATAGGCACTTCCGGGCCTTCAACTTCAACAATCATGTTGTCGATGCCAAGGGCTGCTATCGCTGCCATCAAATGCTCGACGGTATTGATTCTCGCCTCTTTTGGTCCAAGAGCCGTACAGAGATCCGTCGCGCCGATTTCGGATGCATGCGCACGTATTGCGGGCGCTTCCTCGATGTCGGAGCGCTGAAATATAATTCCTGTGTTGGCGTCGGCTGGAACGAATGTCACCGATGCATGTGCGCCACCATGGACGCCCACACCGGACAAAGTCAGCACACGACCAATTGTCTTTTGATAAACGCTCAAAACAGGTCCAATCTATTCTTCATAAGTGCAGTCTGCTTAACCACAATCCAGCAGACCACCAGCCTCGCATCTTGACGCCGCTGGCTTCCGTCATGCTCTCTTTAATATAAAGAGATATGGCAAAATTAGTGGCAGATACACATAAGCAACCCGCATCTTTATACGAATTTATTGTCTATAAATAATGAGTGCCTCCTGGCATTCAAAATCACGCTTTCTTACAAAATTTAACGTATACCCCCAACAAAAAAGCCGCAGGATATATCCTGCGGCTTTGATTTTTAACACGGGGTCAGATGATCAGTTCGACTGACGGCGCAGGAATGCCGGAATTTCGAGCTGGTCTTCTTCCGAAGCAGCACGTGGCTGCGGACGGCCCTGATCGTCAAGCTGGCCACGACGTGGCGCATAGATTGACGCATCCTGCTGCATTGGGCGGCGCTGTTCTGGCTGGCGCATTGCAGGTTCACGATGCGCTGGTTCCAAACGTGCAGCTGGCTGCTCTTCTTCACGGCGCGTCAGACCACGGGTCAGGCGGGAAAGCAGACCCATTGGGCCGCGTTCTTCATGGACAGGCTGCTGCGGCGCTGCACGGCGTGCATTGATTTCAGCCTGTGCTACAGGCGGGAAATCCGAAACAGCTGGCATGCGTGGAGCAGGACGTGGCTCGCGAACAGGCTCTGAATGCATCTGCTGTGGCTGCTGATAAGCCTGTGGCTGCATAGCCTGAGCCGTTGCCTGATTGTTCATCATCTGCGGCTGTGGAGCGGCTGGACGTGCAACAGGTGCGCGCTCGAAGCTGTCAGCGGCTGGCGCCTGGAAAATGCGGCTCTGCGGACGGAATTCAGGAGCTGCCGAAGCTGCTGGAGCAGCAGGCGTTGCCGGAATTTCGTTTTCAATCGACTGAGCCGCAGGCTCGGCCTGGCGTGGCTGTTCAACAACCGGAGGACGCAGAGCGCCGTGCGGAGCCATCGGCTTGGTCTGGGCAGCAGGCTTTACCGGTTGGCGAAATTCCAGCGGCGCAGGCGCCGCATCTCCAATCTGCTTGTCGATGCCAGTCGCAACAACGGATACACGGATGACGCCTTCGAGGCCTTCATCAAAGGTGGCGCCAAGAATGATGTTGGCTTCTGGATCAACTTCTTCGCGGATACGGGTTGCAGCTTCATCGACTTCAAACAGCGTCATGTCGCGGCCACCGGTGATCGAGATCAGAAGACCCTTCGCACCGCGCATCGAGGTTTCATCAAGCAGCGGATTGGCAATTGCAGCTTCAGCAGCAGCCATCGCACGGCCTTCGCCTGACGCTTCGCCTGTACCCATCATCGCCTTGCCCATTTCGCGCATGACCGAGCGAACGTCAGCAAAGTCGAGGTTGATAAGACCTTCCTTGACCATCAGATCGGTGATGCAGGCAACACCCGAATAAAGCACCTGATCAGCCATTGCGAACGCATCGGCGAAAGTGGTCTTGTCATTGGCAATGCGGAAGAGGTTCTGGTTTGGAATGACGATCAGTGTATCAACATTCTTCTGCAGTTCTTCGATGCCCAGCTCAGCCGTCTTCATGCGGCGAGCACCTTCGAAATGGAAAGGCTTGGTAACAACGCCAACGGTGAGGATACCGCGTTCGCGTGCAGCGCGTGCCACAACAGGAGCAGCACCCGTGCCGGTACCGCCGCCCATACCAGCAGTAACAAAGCACATATGTGTGCCATTGAGGTGATCGACGATTTCGTCAATGCACTCTTCAGCAGCCGCACGACCAACTTCCGGCTGCGAGCCAGCGCCCAGACCTTCGGTGACAGCTGCACCAAGCTGGATCATGCGTTCGGACTTCGACATCGTCAAAGCCTGCGCGTCAGTGTTGGCCACAACAAAATCCACACCGCGCAGACCGGCATTGATCATGTTGTTGACCGCATTGCCGCCGCCGCCGCCAACACCAAATACGGTGATGCGAGGCTTGAGCTCGGTGATGTCCGGCTTTTGCAAATTAATGGTCATGGTTCTCGTTCCTCTTAAGCCTCTCACCGCTTCGCCGCCGCGGTGCTAATTGGTTATTACGCTGATGGTTACGCCCACATCACGCAATCAAATCACTCAATGTGTACTCAAAAACTCTCTTTCAGCCATTGGCTGACACGTTGAATTCGCCCCCCCGTACCGGTCATAAGACCGGAGGAAGCTGCTTTCACCGACCGCTCTTCAATACCTGCCACCTGGGGGTAAATCAGAAGCCCAACGGTCGCGGAGAAAGCCGCACCCTTAGCCGCCTCTGGCAATCCTGCTATGCCTAGCGGACGCCCGATGCGTACATTCCTTGCAAGAATCCGCCTGGCAGCTTCCGGCATTCCCGGCAACTGGCTTGCGCCACCGGTCAACACCACACGCTTACCAACAATATGGCCGAGGCCCGACTGGTTCAGCCTGTCGCGAACCAGTTCCAGCGTTTCTTCCACACGTGCACGGATGATCCGCGTCAAAACCGAACGCGGATATTGATTGGGTACATCACGCTCGTCATCGCCAATGGGCGGCACCGAGATGAGATCGCGGTCGTCAGCTGCACTTGGCAGCGCCGAACCATACATAACCTTGAGACGTTCAGCATCTTCCATACGCGTAGAGAAGCCGCGCGCCACGTCCATCGTGACATGCGATCCACCGATAGCGACAGCATCAGCGTGAATGAACTTGCCTTCGGAGAACACGGAGATCGTTGTTGTGCCGCCGCCCATATCGATGCAGGCCGCACCCATTTCCGCTTCATCACCCACGAGAGCGGCAAGACCGCTCGCATAAGGCGTGGCAACGATTGCTTCAACGGAAAGATGGCAACGATTGACGCAAAGCTCAAGATTACGCAAGGGTGCTGCATCAGCCGTCAACACATGCATATCAACGCCAAGGCTGTCACCCAGCATGCCAAGCGGATCGCGAATGCCGCGTTCTCCGTCAAGCGTGTAACCGACGGGCAGCGAATGCACGAGGTGGCGTTCGGCAGCAAGCGCCTGCTTGGCGCCAGCGGCCAGCACGCGGCGAATGTCAGTCTGCTCAACTTCATGACCGCCAAGATTAACGCTTGCGGTAAAGGTTTCGCTCTTGAGACGTCCTGCGGAAATATTGACGATCAGACTGTCGACGGTCAAACCGGCCATACGTTCAGCAGCATCAACCGCAAGGCGGATCGACTGTTCTGCGGCATCAAGATCGATAATGACACCGGACTTCACACCGCGCGAACGCTGATGACCAATGCCAAGAACTTCCATGCGATGCGTGCGCCCCGGAAGAAGCACACCGCTTTCATGCGGACGCAAGCGTGCAATCACGCAAGAGACCTTGCTTGAACCAACATCCAGAACGGTCAGTAGGCGCACCTTGCGCCCTGCCCCTCCAGCCTGTGTTGAACTTTTTCCGCCAAGAATACTCATACGCGCTTCCCCGTGCGGGCTAATTCTTTCTTACGATCAGCCAAGAACTTCTGGCGCTGCTCCATACCGCTTGCCGTCAACTGAACCGTAACACGATCATCAAGACGCATATCGACCGATGCGATATCGCGGGACAGAAGATGTTTTTCCCCATCAAGGCGTTCAATTTCCGCAAGAGCCTTCATCGGCTCATCTTCCGGCAGCATGATGCGAACGCCGTTTTCCAGCAGCAAATCCCACCGACGATCCGCAACCCGGATATAGGCCCGAACCTTGGAAGCCAAAGCAGGATAAGCCGCAACCTCGTCCACAAAACCCTTAACGCGCTTTTCAGCGCCTTCACCCACCACAAGCGGGAGAGCATTGTAACGACCCGGACGGAATGGAACGATTGTGTCGCCCGCCGAATCAATCAGCGAAAGCTCCTGACCATTCTGCCAGACGGCGAAGGCCTTGCGCTCTTCCAACGAAACCAGCAGCGTGCCCGGATAAACCTTGCGCACTTCAGCGCTCTCAACCCAAGGCAGCTTGGCAATCGCCTGACGCGCACTTTCCGCACTCAGGCCGATCAAAGAGGTCTCGCCGTCCAGTTCAAGCTGACCCAGAATATCAATATCTGACGTTTCGCTGTTACCAACGACCTTCACGTTTTCAATAGCAAAACCGAAAGTCGAAGCAGTCGCCTTGACCATATTCTCGGAATGTCCACCAAGCACCATGCCATAGATGCCGGTTGCACCAAGAAAGCTGAGCATACCAATCGTACCGGCATAACGCGGAACATTAATATTACCCTGAAACATACGGACAGCAAAGCGGAACGGCTTGCGCAGAAAGCGCGGCAGAACAAAGGCCGCACCCGATGCATCCCGCATCGCGCCCGAACGCCTGTATTCATGTGATCTGCCGTTTAACGCAAACAAGACGCGTCCTCCACCATCCAACTCAACAATTCACCAAAAGAGATACCTGCCGTCTTCGCGATGTCAGGTACGAGCGAGGTAGGAGTCATGCCCGGCTGAGTATTCACTTCCAGCCAGATAACTTCGCCTTCTTCAGAAAAACGATCATCGAAACGGAAGTCTGATCTGCTTACGCCCCGACACCCGATTGCCCGATGCGCCGTAAGGGCCATTGTTTGTATTTTTTGGTAAATATTTGGTAAAATTTTTGCCGGACATACGTGAGTTGATGCGCCAGGCACGTATTTTGAATCAAAATCGTAGAACTGATGCCCCACCGGAATGATCTCGCAGACATCCATCACGCGATCACCCATCACCGCGCAGGTCAACTCACGGCCGGGGATGTATTTTTCAACCAGAACTTCGGCACCATAATTCCATTCGGCAGAGCCGATGATCTGCGGCGCATGCGTCTGGTCTTCCTTGACGATAACAACACCGAAGCTGGAGCCTTCACGCACAGGCTTGACGACGTAAGGAGGCTGCATAGGGTGCTCGGAACCAATATCAAAACGGTTCATGAGACGCGAAGGCGCAACCGTGACGCCGGCCGCAGCAGCAACCTTTTTGGCGCGATCCTTGTCCATGGCAAGCGCTGAAGCCAACACGCCAGAATGCGTGTAAGGAATTTGAAGATATTCAAGAATCCCCTGAATAGTACCGTCTTCACCAAACGGACCATGCAGCGCATTAAACACCACGTCAGGCTTCAATTCAGCAAGAACGCTTGCAACATTACGATCAACATCAATGCGCGTGACGCGATAGCCGCATTCTTCGAGGGTCGCAGCACAGGCAATACCCGACGAAAGACTGACCGGACGCTCTGATGAGAAACCGCCCATCAAAACGGCAACATGCTTTACAGCCTTCTGTCCAGCCATGTCAGTCATCCCCTCTGCGCATTCCCTGCGCTCGAATCAAAAATAGAATCAGGATAGCCCACCCACATTACGCAGCAGACACCCAAGTCAGGAAAAACCCTGACGAATCAAATCACTGTACGGTTAACCATAAAGAATCAGAGAGTTGATTCCGTGGCAAGCCCCTATCAAAAGGGGAGCACGTTTCGAATCACTCAATAAGCACAAAAAAGCCCGGAATTTCAGTGGGAAATCCGGGCTTCTTAAGAATGGACTTTTTATAAGAATTCTTTCACTTCCCGCCCTTCGCGGAACAAGCCGAGCCGCTTAATCTCCCAATGAAGGCGAATGCCTGAATTCTCATAAACTTTAGCGCGAACTGTCTCGCCAAGCGTTTCAAGGTCATATCCGGTAGCGTCGCCGGTATTGATCATGAAGTTGCAATGCATCTCTGACATCTGCGCGCCACCCACGCGCAAGCCACGGCAACCAGCTTTATCAATTTCCTTCCACGCAGACGTGCCTTCAGGATTCTTGAAAGTTGAACCGCCCGTTTTTTCGCGCACAGGCTGCACCGTTTCGCGGTGATTCTGCACCGCATCCATAGCCTTCTGAATTTCGTCGCGGTCGCCCGGAATACCTTCAAACAGAGCCGAGGTGAAAATCAGCTCAGGCGATGCCGAGGAATAGCGATAGGCGTAGCCCATATCGGCGTTGGACAGGATATGCAGTTCACCCTTGCGATCCAGCGCACGCACTTCAACCACACGCTCGCGCGTTTCAACCCCATTGGCACCGGCATTCATGCGCAGAGCACCACCAATGCCACCGGGAATGCCATGGTAGAAGTGAAAGCCGCTGAGCCCCGCTTCAAGTGCTGCCGCTGCCACACGTTTATCCGGCGTCGCGGTCCCTGCTCTCAACTGTGTTTGCGAAACCTGCTCGACATGACCAAACCCCTTGGCAGACAGACGCACGACAAAGCCCGGGATTCCACCGTCACGCACCAAGAGATTGGAACCGATACCCACAACCAGAAGGGGAATCTCTTCCGGCACAGCCTTCAAAAATTCAGACAAATCTTCTTCATCAGCAGGCTGAAACAGAACCTGTGCAGGACCGCCGGCACGGAACCATGTAATCTTATCCATACCAGCATCCGGCGTCAGCTTGCCACGCAGTCCCGACAGCCTTCCATCAAGCTTCTTGAGAAGCGCCTCGCCGCTTTCCATTACTTTTTACCCTGTTCAGCCAGCTCTTTCGGCAATGCATAAGCCCATTGCGTGATACTGCCTGCACCCAGACAGACCACGAAATCCCCAGGTTCAGCAATCGATGCGACCAGTGGCGCCAAGGTTTCCGGCCCGCTTGCAAAACGCGCATCGCGATGCCCTGCCGTTTTGATACGAGAAACCAGCATTTCCGAATTCACACCCTCAATCGGGTCCTCACCTGCTGTATAAACCGGCATTACGATAACAGTGTCAGCATCATTAAAGCACGCTGCAAACTCATCAAACAGGCTATGCAAGCGCGTGTAGCGATGCGGCTGAACAATACCGATCACACGACCCTTGGTTGCTTCACGCGCAGCCTTCAGCACCGCGCGGATTTCAACCGGATGATGGCCATAGTCGTCGAAAATCTCAACGCCATTCCACGATCCCGTATGGGTGAAGCGACGCTTGACGCCACCAAATGCCCCAAGTCCACGACGAATATCGTCTGCCGAAATACCCAACTCATGTGCGACAGCAATCGCAGCCGTCGCATTGGAAACATTGTGCAGACCCGGCATTGGCAAGCGCAGATCCTTGATCTCGGTTGTTTCGCCCTTGCGCGAACGGATCAGGACGTCAAACAGGCTGACAGCGCCGTCCATGCGATGATTGACAAAACGCACATCAGCCTGCGGGTTCTGCCCATAAGTCACAATGCGACGATCTTCGATGCGGCTGACCAGAGCCTGCACTTCAGGATGATCAAGGCACATCACGCCAAACCCATAAAACGGCACATTCTCAACGAACTGCGCAAAAGCCGCGCGCACATTGTCGAAATTGCCATAGTGATCCAGATGTTCCGGATCGATATTGGTCACAACCGCAATATCGGCAGGCAGCTTAAGGAAGGTGCCATCGCTTTCATCGGCTTCAACAACCATCCAGTCGCCGTCCCCCATGCGTGCATTGGTGCCGTAAGCATTGATGATGCCGCCATTGATAACCGTCGGATCAAGATGACCAGCATCAAGCAGCGCTGCGACCATCGACGTGGTCGTGGTCTTGCCGTGCGTGCCGCCAATGGCAACCGCACGACGAAAGCGCATCAGCTCGGCCAGCATTTCCGCACGGCGAACGATCGGCAAAAGCTTTTCGCGCGCACTCACAAGTTCAGGATTGTTTTTGCGGATCGCCGTCGAGACAACGATGACTTCGGCATCGCCAAGGTTCTCGGCCTTGTGACCGACAAAGACTTCAATGCCCTTCTCGCGCAGACGCTGCACATTGGCGCTGTCCGACTGATCCGAACCCTGAACCTTATAGCCGAGATTGTGCAGCACTTCCGCAATGCCGCTCATGCCAATGCCGCCGATCCCGATAAAATGGACAAGCCCGATATTCAGCGGCATTTTCATGGCCGAGTTCCTTCTTTGAATTCCTGAACAGATTTACCTGCTGCAATAGCCTCTGCAAGATCGGCAAGCAACTGCGTGGCATCCGGCTTACCAACGCTTTTTGCCGCTTTTGCCTGCTGTTCGAGCCTTTCAGGCGCATTCATGGCTGAACAGATGATTTCGGCGAGCCGCTGCGGTGTAAGCTCTGCCTGACGCACGACCTCGCAACCTCCTGCCGCAGCAAGGGCCGCCGCATTCGCAGCCTGATCATGATCAAGCGCATGCGGAAACGGCACCAGCATGGCCGGACGGCCAATCGCCGCAATTTCTGAAACGGTGGATGCGCCTGAGCGCGAAATCACAAAATGCGCATCTGCAATGCGCGCGGGCATGTCGTTGAAAAAGGGTGCCACATCGGCTGGAATTTTCAGCCTCTGATAGGCAGCACGGACGGATGCCTCGTCCTCTTTACGCGCCTGTTGTGTAATCAGCAGCCGTGCGCGTTCGCTCTCCGGCATAAGCGCAATTGCTTCGGGAATAGCATTTGAGAAAAACTGCGCACCCTGACTACCACCGAATACCAGAAGGCGAAAACGCTGCCCCTCTTTGGCTGGCTTATAAGACGTGTTGGCAGCCGCAAGCACAGGCGGGCGAACCGGATTGCCGGTCGCAACGATCTTGTCAGAAAAAGCACCGCTTGTTTCTGGCAGGAACCCACCAGCAATCGCTTTCACGCGCGAAGCCAGTCCCTTATTGGCTCGGCCCATGACAGCGTTCTGCTCATGGACAAGCGTCGGAATGCCCATATTGCCTGCTGCATAAAGCGGCGGCAATGTCGGATAGCCACCAAAGCCTGCGACAAGCTTCGGCTTGAGGCGACGAAACAATTTGCGGCTGTCGAGATTACCCTGCCACAACGACCACAATGTGCGTGCCAGCGCAATTGGATTGCGTCCGGCGATGGTGGCAGAGCGGATCACGTGCACATGGTCCTCTGCAAAGGCACCGGCAAAACGCTGCGCCCGTGCATCGGTCGCCAGATGCACGTCCCATCCGCGAGACTTCAATTCGTGCGCCAGCGCTTCAGCTGGAAACAGATGACCGCCCGTTCCCCCGGCGGCCAATACGATTACGCCTTTTCCCATAATCCCCTCACAAAGCCGGAATGCGCTCGCCCATACCAACCGTATGCGTCATGCGCGCTTCCGGGCGACGACGGGTCAGCGCCAGCAAAATGCCCATCGTGATTGCAATAGCGACCAGCGAGGAACCACCATAAGAAATGAATGGAAGCGTCATGCCCTTGGCAGGCATCAGATGCAGATTAACGGCCATGTTAATAATCGACTGGAAGCCGAACAGAATCACGATGCCCGACACAGCCAGACGTGTGAATGCGTCACGCTCGCGAAGCGCAATCGAAAGCCCGCGGATCACGATAAAAGCGAAAAGCGCCATGATGATCATGCAGAGAATGATGCCATATTCTTCTGCGGCAACTGAAAAGATAAAATCGGTGTGACTGTCTGGAATACTGCGCTTGACGATGCCTTCACCCGGCCCCTGGCCGAACCAGCCACCGCGCAAAAGAGCCTCACGCCCCATATCCACCTGAAACGTATCACCTTCACCCGTCATAAAGCGATTAACACGGCCCGCAACGTGATCCAGTGTCATATAGGCACCGAAAGCACCGACCGCTGCAATACCGCCAAGGACCAGAATCCACAGCATCGGCAGACCGGCGAGGAAGAACATTGCGCCCCATGTGCCGGTGGTAAGCATGGTCTGACCAAAGTCGGGCTGCAACATCAACAATCCGGCCGTCACACAAAACAGCATCATCGCCAGAAAATAGCCCGGCATCTCACCACCGCGTTCACGCTCGGAGAAAAGCCAGGCGCAGATGACCACAAAGGCTGGCTTCATGAATTCAGACGGCTGAATAGACAAGCCTGCAAGGCTCACCCATCGACGCGCACCCTTGATCTCGATACCCACAAAAAGTGCGGCCGCCATCAAAAACAGCGACACACAAAGCAGCACCAGCGCAAAGCGCCGGATCTGGCGTGGTGTCAAAAACGACACGCCAATCATCACAATCAGAGCCGGGATCATGAAGAAGATCTGACGCTCAACAAAATGGAAGCTGTTAAGGCCAATGCGCTGTGCAACGGCAGGACTTGCCGCAAAGGACAACAGCACACCAAGCCCCATCAGAGCCAGACATGCAGCCAGAAAGTAACGGTCGATTGTCCACCACCAGTTGGCGACAGGACCACGGTCAACGCGACTTACCATCAGCTTTCCCTTCCAATTGGTTCAATACCGGGGAGCGTGAGAACGGTGGTGCGGAATGCATCACCACGTTTTTCAAAATTCTGAAACTGATCAAAGCTTGCACAAGCCGGTGAAAGCAGAACCACGGGTTCGCTTGCCGCATCATTGCCTGCATCGCGCGCGGCGTGCTCAACCGCAACAGCCAGCGTGTCGGAAATCTCAAATGGCACGGCGTCGCCCAGCGTCGCAGCAAACTGTGCTGCCGCTTCACCAATCAGATAGGCTTTTGTTATACGCGGAAAGAATTCCGACAAAGCGCTGATACCGCCAGCCTTGGGCACACCGCCGGCGATCCAGTAAATATGATCAGCAAAAGACGACAACGCCGGAGCTGTCGCCTCCGCATTGGTCGCCTTTGAATCATTGACGAACAGAACCTTGCCGCGATGGCCAACCTGTTCCATGCGATGCGCAAGACCCGGAAAAGTTTTCAAACCCGCACGAATTTCTTCAATTGATAGGCCCACCGACAAACAGGCCGCAATTGCAGCCAACGCGTTCTGCGCATTATGCGCGCCGCGCAAAGAGCCAATGCCTTCAAGGGAAGCCAGTTCTTCGGCTTTGCCATTTGTGGCACAATAAAGCTTTGCGCCTTCGGCGAAGCTTCCGTTTTCAAGCCGCTTATCCTTGGAGATCCTTGCAACGTTTACGCTGCTGCTTTCAAGACGATCTGCGATACCCGCACAATATGCATCATCCACGCCGATGATTGCCACGCCGCTATTCGCAACCAGCCGTTCTTTGATAGCGGCATAGTTTTCCATCGAGCCGTGGCGATCAAGATGATCCGGCGTCAGGTTCAGCAGAATACCGGCAGTCGGGTTCAGCGATGGTGCGAGATCAATCTGATAAGACGAGCACTCAACCACATAGAAACGGCCTGGCGCAGGCGCTTCCAATGTGAGGATTGCTGTACCGATATTGCCGCCGAGTTGCATGTCGCGGCCTGAAGCCTTGATGATATGGGCAATCAGTGCGGTTGTGGTGGATTTGCCGTTTGTGCCGGTGATGGCGATAAACGGACAATCGGGTGCAATATGATTGCGCTCGCGAACAAAGAGTTCGACATCACCAATAATTTCAACGCCATTTGCACGAGCCAGATCAACGCTCCAATGTGGCTTCGGATGGGTCAGCGGCACGCCGGGTGAAAGCACAAAGGCAGCGAACTGTGACCAGTCCGCCTGCCTCAAATCCCCCGTCGCAATGCCTGCGCTCTGCGCACGTGCCACACTGTCGGGATTATCGTCCCAGGCAATGATCTTCGCACCACCGGCAACGATTGCCTTGGCGGTGGCGATGCCCGACCCGCCCAGTCCGAAGAGGGCGATAGTCTTGTCTTTAAGGGCGGTGATCGGGATCATTCTGTTTGCCTTATCTCAGCTTCAATGTGGAAAGGCCGATCATGGCAAGGATAATTGCCACGATCCAGAAACGAATCACGACCTGACTTTCTGTCCAGCCCTTCTTTTCAAAATGATGATGAATCGGGGCCATCAGGAACACGCGCTTGCCAGTGAGCTTGAACGAACCAACCTGAATAATGACCGAAAGTGCCTCCATGACAAAGAGGCCGCCAATGATGGCAAGAACGATTTCGTGCTTGGTCGCAACAGCAACCGTACCAAGCATACCGCCCAATGCCAGCGAGCCGGTATCACCCATGAAGATTGCAGCCGGAGGCGCATTGAACCAGAGAAAGCCAAGCCCGGCGCCGATAACAGCACCAAGCACCACGGCCAGCTCGCCCGTACCCGGAACAAAATGGATCTGAAGGTAATCGGCAAAGATCGCATTACCCGAAAGATAGGCGATGAAGCCAAAAGATGCAGCCGCGACCATCACAGGCACGATAGCAAGACCATCAAGACCGTCAGTCAGGTTCACCGCATTGCCAGCGCCAACCATGACAAAGGCTGCCAATGGAATGAAGAACCAGCCAAGATTAAGCACAAACTGCTTCACAAACGGAAATGTCAGCGACGAGGAGAATGGCTCCTGCCCTGCCCGCATGATGATGAAGGCTGCAACGGCTGCAATCAGGAACTCGATAGCCAGACGTGATTTGCCGGAAAAACCTTTGTCCGACTGCTTCGTAACTTTCAGATAATCGTCATAAAAGCCGATGGCGCCAAAACCCACCGTAACCATCAACACAACCCAGACGTAGATACTGGAAAGGTTGGCCCACAAAAAGCAGGAGACCAAAATACCGGTCATGATCATCAGGCCGCCCATGGTAGGCGTACCGGCTTTTTTGAAATGTGTCTGAGGACCGTCAGCGCGGATCGGCTGACCTTTTCCCTGTCGCACGCGCAGCGCATTGATGATCGTGGGGCCAAAAAGGAACACGATCAACGCCGAGGTGATCATCGCGCCGCCAGTGCGGAACGTGATGTAGCGAAACACGTTAAACGGTGTCACATGCTCGGCGAAGATTGAAAGAAGCATCAACATGCGGAGAAAATTCCCTCAAAAACTGCTACTCGGCAGGCACCACTGGCGGAAACTGGCTGGTCAGCGCCTTGACGATTTTGGAGAAGCCAATCCCCTTGGATGATTTCACCATGACAACATCGCCGGGACGCACAGCCTTCGTCACCAGCGGCAACAATTCATCGGTGCTCTGCCTGTATTCGACGTGAATTTCAACCGGCAAAGCATTTTTGAGCACCGACATTTCGCGTCCGCCGATATAAACCGCGTTCACTTCTGCATCGACAATGGGACGCGCAAGATCAGCATGAAGCTTCCCGGACTGACGACCAAGCTCCAGCATATCACCAAGAACAGCGATGCGGCGTCCACGCGGTCCTTGCGGCGGGGTGGCCTGCAAAAGCGAAAGAGAAGCGCGCATCGAGGTCGGATTGGCATTGTAACTTTCATCGATCAGCGTGAAGGAACCACCGTCTGGATGTTCCAGCACATGGCGTGCACCGCGTCCGCCTTCAGCGGTCAGCGTTGCCATGGCGATGGCAACCTTGGCCATATCTGCACCAACGAGATGGGCCGCGCCAAGAACCGCAAGCATATTCTGCACAATATGCCGTCCCGGCATACCGACTTTGACGACGGCTTCTTCATCACCGATCTTCACCGTCATACAGGAGCAGGTCGGATGCATCTTCACTTCACGCAGGCGGTAGTCAGAACGGGCATTTTCACCGAAAGTCACCACATGTTCGACGCCTGCCTGCGCAGCGAGGTCTTCAAGCTGCTTGAAACGCTTGTCGTCGCGGTTGAGCAACGCATAACCGCCCGGCACAACACCTTCAAAAATCTCGGCTTTGGCTGTTGCAATTTCTTCAAGATTGGCGAAATGGCCAAGGTGGGCCGGAGCAATCAAAGTAATCAGTGCTACATGCGGACGAACCATTTTCACCAGCGGGCGAATTTCGTCATGATGGTTCATGCCGATTTCGAACACACCATAATCTGTATCGGCAGGCATACGGGCGAGCGTCAGCGGCACACCCCAGTGATTGTTAAATGACGCGACCGATGCGTGAACTTTGCCGCAATCAGCCAGCACATGACGCAATGCTTCCTTCGTCGTTGTTTTTCCCACAGACCCGGTCACAGCAATGATCTGCGCTTTGGAGCGCGCACGCGAGGCAATACCAAGCTTGATCAACGCTTCAAGGACATCATCAACCACGATCATCGGCACTTTGAGATTGCCAAGAGCAGGCAGACGGGATTCGTTGACCACCAGAAGACCAGCACCAGCAGCCATGGCCGCTGTTGCAAAGTCATGACCGTCAAACAATTCACCCTTAATTGCGAAAAACGCTTCGCCCTCTTTCAACGTGCGGCTATCAATAGAAATGCCGGTAATTCCGGCAGGCATGGTGCCAACAGGACGACCTTCCATGGCCTCGACCATATCGGCAGATGCCCAAAGCCAGTCACTCATTTCTTATTCTCCTCAAGACGTGCAGCAAGCGCTGCCGCCACTTCCGCATGATCGGAGAAAGGAAGCGTAAGGTCACCGACAATCTGGCCTTCCTCGTGGCCTTTGCCCGCAACAACCAGCGTATCGCCGGGCATCATCATCGACACAGCGGTAAAGATCGCTTCACGCCGATCACCAATTTCGGTCGCACCGGGCGCCGCAGCCATAATTTCCGAACGGATCTGTGCAGGCACTTCCGAGCGTGGATTGTCGTCAGTCACGATCGCAACATCCGCCAGACGCGCAGCGATTTCTCCCATGATCGGGCGCTTGCCCTTGTCGCGATCGCCGCCACAGCCAAACACCACGATGACGCGGCCAGTCGTGAATGGGCGCACCGATGTGAGAACATTTTCAAGTGCTTCCGGCTTATGCGCATAGTCCACATAGGCAGGAGCGCCCTCTTCCGTGGCACCAACCAGATCAAGACGGCCCGGCGCCCCTTTAAGGCGTTCAAGCGCACGCATGGCGGCTGCAACCGGAACACCTGTGACCATGGCAAGGCCAGCTGAAACAAGCGCATTGGCAACCTGAAAATCACCGGCCAACGGCAATTCAATCTCAAATATTTCATCGCCAATACGCACTTCAACGTGCTGGCGGAAGCGCTCATGCTCAACACGTTTGATGGTGATGAAATCACCCTTGCGGCCGACTGTCTTCACATCGCAACCAGCAGCTTTTGCCGCTTCTATTGCCTGGGGCGAGAACTGGTCATCTGCAAAAATGATTGCAGGCGATCCCTTTGGCAGCAAAGTGTCGAACAGGCGCATCTTGGCATGCAGATATTCTTCGATCGTCGCATGATAATCCATGTGATCGCGACCAAGATTGGTGAAAGCACCTGCGGCCAACTTCACACCATCAAGACGACGCTGATCAAGACCATGCGATGACGCTTCCATCGCGGCATGGGTCACACCTTCATCGGCCAGTTCTGCGAGCACAAGCTGCAACTCAACCGGATCCGGTGTTGTCAGCGAGTTGTAATCGCTGCGCGTTGGCGAAAATACGCCTGTGGTCCCGATATTGGCAGCCGGAAAACCCGCATAAGCCCAAATCTGGCGCGTAAACGAAGCGACAGACGTCTTGCCGCTGGTGCCTGTCACTGCAACCATGACCTCAGGTTGCTTGCCGTAAAACTGTGCGCTGGCAACCGCCAGCGCATGGCGTGGATCTTCCACATGCACAACGGGTACGGCTGCATTGCTAATAATCGTATCTTTACCGGCAATGATCGCAGCAGCGCCACGGCTGATAGCATCCGCAGCAAAAACAGCACCATCGGCCTTCACACCTTTGAGCGCGGCAAAAAGAAAACCGCGCTGCACTTTCCGGGAGTCCGACGTAACACCCGTGATTTCCAGATCACCCGCCGAACCGGAGGTAAGTTCCTTAAAAAGTGCGATGTCTTTCAACTTCATGGTCATACCAATTCCAGTTACAGTGTGCAGACGGTCAGGTTTTACATGCAATTGCACAAATCAGTCATTTGCAGAATCAGCAAAGGCCAATTCAGACTCTGCTGGCGCAAATTCGAGTCGAAAATCGGGCTTTACTCCCAAAAAAGTGGCTGAACGGCGAATAATGTCAGCCACCATTGGCGCAGCATTGAGACCGGCGGTTGCGCTATACTTGCCTTCTTCCGGTTTCGGTTCGTCGATAATCGTCAGAACGACATAGGTTGGATCGTCCATCGGAAAGGATGCAAGGAAGGCGTTGAAGCGCACATCTTTCGAATAACGGCCATGCACAACCTTTTCAGCAGTGCCGGTTTTGCCGCCAACGCGATAGCCCTGAACGGTGGCGCGCTTGCCAGAACCGCCGGGCGCTGTCGCGTTCAAACGATAGAGATAGCGCATATCGGCGGAAACCTGCGGATGGATGACCTGCTTTGCAACCTTATCGGCTTCAGCCTGGGTTCGGGTCAGGAAGGTTGGTTCAATCAGCTTGCCACCATTCATCAATGCTGCCGCACCCACTGCTGTCTGAAGCGGTGTCGTCATCATGCCGTGACCAAACGCAATGGTCATGGAGTTAACTTTCTTCCAGACGCGTGGTTCGACAGGACGGGCAACTTCTGGCAACTCCGTCTCCATGCGGTCCAGCAAACCCATTTTCTTCAAAAATGCGCGATGGCCTTCAATGCCCACAACATTGGCCTCATGACCAGAGCCAATATTGGAAGAGAAGATAAAAACCTCTGGCAGCGTCAACACACGGCCCTTACCGTGGAAGTCGCGGATCGTCTGGCGACCAATCACCAGCGGACGCGATGCATCGATGCGCGAATTAAGCGTAAATTTACCCGAGTCGAGCGCCATTGCCGTGGTGAAGCTCTTGATCGTCGAGCCCATTTCATAGGTGCCTGCCGACATACGGTTGAGGCGATCCTTATCAAGCGCATGCACGGGATTGTTCGGATCAAAATCCGGCACCGAAGCCATGGCGATCACTTCGCCGGTCTTCACGTTGAGAACGACCGCACCCGCTGCAATTGCACGATACCGTTCAACAGCCTTCACCAGCACGTCACGCATGATGTGCTGCACGCGAATATCAATGGAAAGTTTGACCGGTTCCAGCGATTGTGCCGTCGCCATACCCGCAGCGCGCAGATCGCTCAGGCCCTGACTGTCGATATATTTCTCCATGCCGGCAATGCCCTGGTTATCGACATTGACGAGGCCAAGAATATGCGAAGCGGTCGGACCACCGGGATAAAAACGACGCTTTTCGGTGCGAAAACCAATGCCCGGAACACCGAGCGCCATGATCTGGCTCTGCTGACGCGGTGTCAGGCCACGCTTGATCCAGACAAAACCCGCACCGCTCTTCAGACGACGATAGGTCGTTTCCCAATCAAGATCAGGAATGACCGTTGAAAGCAGTTCAATGGTTTCATCGGGATCGACAATCTTGCGCGGTTCGGCGAAAAGCGATGATGTTTTAATGTCAGTGGCAAGAATTTCGCCATTGCGATCCAGAATATCGGGTCGCGATGCAAGCTGATGCACTGCTGGACCGTTTGACTCCTCATCTTCGCCGCCGATCACACCAAAATAGACCAGCTTCCCACCGATCACACCATAAATGCCAACGAAGCAGACAATCGCCATCCAAAGACGATTGCGGGCACGGTTGCCGTTCTTTTTACGCGAGCCGACAAACGCCATATTGCCAGCCGGCTCCATGCCGTCATGAATGTTCTGTTTGTTCTTTTTGGAGAACCCGAGCTTCAGCCGCATGATCAGTGCCTCGCTCCATTTTTCTTGATGCTTCCTGTGGTCGTTGCGTCTGGCTTCAGAACACCGCTTGCGACCAGTTCGTCACTGCCGGAAATCAGCTTCTGAATGTCGTCCAGCTGACGCTCAGGAATATCTTCAACGCCCATAGCAAACTGTTCAGCTTCAATGGGTGCAAGTTTCAACTCGTCCGCATAAACACCAACAAGGCTCTGCAAACGGCCCGGCTGTCTCATCAATGCCCAATCCGCGCGCAACAGCGTAATCGTGTCCTTTTCGGAATCGATCTGACGCTTCAATTTTGCAATGACAGCGATCTGCCGTTCCGCATCATATTTGATGGTATAGGTGATCGTTGCTGCCACCAGCATCGCCGCTATCATGATGAGTTCAAAAGTACGCAGCACTCGTTCAACTCCGGGTCAGTTCATGCGTTTCAGGCAGCTTTGGCAGCCCGAACAGCGAAAGATCATCTTCAAGAGGCGGATTTTCAGTTCTCACACCCGCACGCAATTTTGCGGAACGGGCACGAGGATTGCGCTCTTCTTCTTCAACACTCGGCCCAACAGCCCCCTTCACCGCAGCCGTAAAGCTGGGAAGACGCACGTGGGTTTCCGGCAGATGCCGCGATCCGGCACTGCCACCGGCGCGATCTGCAAAGTAACGCTTGACCATCCGGTCTTCGAGCGAGTGGAAGGTTACGACAACCAAACGGCCACCCGGTTTAAGAACGCGTTCTGCCGCAAGCAGTGCACGCGCCAATTCACCAAGCTCGTCATTCACATAAATGCGCAGCGCCTGAAACACACGCGTTGCCGGATGAATAGGCACTTTCGGATTGCGCCCGACCAGCGCTTCAATGGCATTGGCGAGATCAAGCGTGCGTGTGAAAGGCTGCGCTTCGCGCCGCTTTTCAATCATGCGCGCGATACGCCCCGCATGGCGTTCCTCGCCAAGAAAATTAAAGATGCGCGCCAGATCACCCATCTTCAGACGGTTCACCACATCGGCAGCACTTGGCCCCTTGCGGGACATGCGCATGTCGAGCGGACCATCTTTCTGAAATGAAAACCCACGCTCAGCTTCATCGATTTGCATCGATGAGACACCAATATCAAGCACAACACCATCAACTTTCGCGCCGTCGCCCAGAACCTGCTCAACAGCCTGATCCAGCCTGGAAAACTGGCTTTCAACCAGCGTAAGCCGATCATCGAACTGCCTGACCATGGCCTGTCCGGCGTCAATCGCGGTGGGATCACGGTCGATTGCAATAACATTCGCCCCCTGCTCCAGAACGCACCGCGTGTAACCCCCTGCACCGAATGTGCCATCGACGATTATTTTGCCGGTTTCGGGCTTCAGAGCATCAATCACTTCGGAGATAAGCACCGGAACGTGACGGACCTGAGCCCCTTCGGCTTGAGATTGGTCTCCGCCGAGGCTAGCCATCATCACGGTCCTTTCCCGGGATCACGTCCCGCTATCCTGTGTTTTCTTTCGAATTCCGGCCAATTTCAGACGGCTGCCGATTTGACGGATTCGTTCAAACAGTTATCGGATATTAAGCTTAATGAACCGTTATGCTTTGCTCTGCCCAATCAAAAAACCGGAACTTATAGAAAAGTTTTGTTGCCCCGATTTCACGTGATTCAGGCATCCAAAACCGCGCTTCCGGCCTGCGGTCAATTCGTCCAATACCTAGATCGAACAATCACACTGATATGAAAACCGCTCAATGAACAGCAGTTGACGGCAAACCATACAAACGTTATTTATTGCAAATAATTCGCAATTGCATTTTGGAAACATGACGCATGGCATTTAAGATGCCCCTTCGGGGAAGTACGCCTCCCGCTCCGCAAGACGTTACATTTGAAGGCTGGCGTCGGGAACGGGGCGAAGCCTCAATGTCGGATGTCCACCGGTCAGTCCGTGTCAACCGCTCCGGCTCGAAATTTCGCCGTGCCATGGCCTTTTTCGGGCCTGGCTACCTGGTTGCTGTCGGCTATATGGACCCCGGCAACTGGGCCACTTCGCTCGCGGGCGGATCACGCTTCGGCTACACGCTTTTGTCAGTCGTGCTGCTTTCAAATCTCATGGCCGTTCTGTTGCAAGCGCTGTGTACCCGGCTTGCGGTTGCTACGGGTCGTGATCTTGCGCAGGCCTGCCGCGATGCCTATCCGCGTTTTCTCGCCTGGCCTTTGTGGTTTCTGGCAGAACTTGCCATCTGTGCCACAGACCTCGCCGAAGTGATCGGAACGGCAATCGGTCTTAATCTGCTTTTCGGTATTCCGCTGGAAATCGGTGTCATCCTGACTGCCGCCGACGTGCTTCTTGTACTCTATTTGCAGAACAAGGGCTTCCGCCGTGTCGAAGCACTGATCATCACCTTACTCGGTGTGATCGCTGTCTGCTTTCTGATCCAGATACTGATGGCACAGCCCCATTGGGGTGAGGTGATCCGCGGGTTTGCACCAACCACGGAAATCATACGCAACCCGGATATGCTTTATATAGCATTGGGCATTATCGGTGCGACGGTCATGCCACATAACCTGTATCTGCATTCAGGCATTATCCAAACCCGTGATTACGGTCACACCTTACCGGAAAAGCGGGAAGCCATTCGCTATGCGACACTCGATTCGACAATTGCACTGACCTTCGCTTTGCTGGTCAACGCATCGATCCTCATTCTTGCAGCGGCCAGCTTCAATGCGACCGGCAATACAGGCGTCGAGGATCTCGATAAGGCACACGCGTTGCTCAATCCGCTGCTCGGTTCAGCGCTTGCCCCGACGCTTTTCGCAATCGCATTGCTTTGTTGCGGGTTAAACTCGACCATCACCGCGACAATGGCTGGCCAGATCGTGATGGAAGGCTTTATCGACATCAAGCTCAAACCATGGCTGCGCCGCGCCATCACCCGCTTTGTCGCCATCGTACCAGCAGCCATCGTCACCATTATGTATGGCTCCGAAGGAACGAGCGAACTTCTGATCCTGTCGCAGGTCGTGCTCAGCTTGCAATTGCCTTTTGCGGTCATCCCGCTGGTTATGTTCACGGCAGAAAAGAAAAAAATGGGGGCGCTCACAGCGCCACGCTGGGTGACCTTGCTTGCCGCAATCACAGCAGCCATCATCGTCGTGCTGAACATGAAACTGATCTACGATTTCTTCACCGGAGCACCGATCTGAAATGGGAAGCGGCTTTCCAGCCCGGAAAGCCGCTGACTTTTTATTTGACGGCTGAATTGCCGCCATCAGCATAGAGTGCTGAACCAGTAACGAAACTTGACATCGGCCCCGCGAGAAATAACGCCGCCTGAGCAATTTCTTCGGGCTGCGCAATCCGCTTCATTGCATGCAGGCCTGCCGCCCATTCTTTCTGCGCATCGTTGCCTGCCATCGGCGTATCAACTCCGCCCGGCAAAAGCGCGTTGGCTCTGATGCCTTGGGACCCATAGTCTGCGGTGATGCCTTTCACCAATCCCATCAAGCCAGCCTTTGCAGCACCATAAAGTGCCATTCCTGGAATGCCGACACTGCTGCCGACAAAGGTTGATGTGAAAATGATTGAACCGCCGCCAGACCTGAGCATTGACGGTATCTGCGATTTTGCATCGAGAAATGCCGATGTCAGATTACCGGCGATCACATTGTTCCAATCATCAAGGCTTGCCTCTGCCATCGGTGCGACGGGACCGACAGTGCCTGCATTATTAAAGGCAATATCAAGACGGCCGAACACGTTCTGCGCTACGGCTATGAGTTTTTCATGTGTTTCAGAATGAGAAGCGTCACCCGCCACATAATACGCTTCACCACCAAGCTCTTTGATAGTATGCGCTACCGCTTCAAGCCCTAACTTGTTACGCGCATTCAAAACAACAGATGCCCCCTCAGACGCAAACAACATTGCCGCAGCACGCCCTATTCCTGATGATGCGCCAATAATGATTGCGACCTTATCTTTTAAACTCGACATAGAAACCTCCTTGATTGGGAGGCCCCGCAATAGATATGCAACACGCACACAACTATCCGTTTCCTGCGATCAAATAAAAATGTCGATTAGCGGATACGGGGAAGAAAAAGTGTCAGTCGGTCTATAAGCCGGGTTTTGTATGGCCGGACTTGCGTCCAACGTGGCAGCCATTCATCTGGGACGGATGTCGCCACCCGCCTCTTGCAACCCACCCGGACGGCAGATCCGGAAACTGATTGCCGATCCTTGCGGACCGGCGCGCCGTCCCTATTCGGTTTTGCTCCCAATGGGGTTTACCGTGCCGCCTGTGTTGCCACCGGCGCGGTGGGCTCTTACCCCACCCTTTCACCCTTACCCCGTCATCCCTGCCGCTTTGACAAGCGATACGGAAGACGGGGCGGTCTGCTTTCTGTGGCACTGTCCCTGGGGTCGCCCCCGCCGGGCGTTACCCGGCATCGTGTTTCCATGGAGCCCGGACTTTCCTCACCTGCCGCCTTTCGGCATATGACAAGCGCGGCTGCCCGACCGACTGACGGCCGCGTATATAACACGTTCGGACTAGCTGGGAACCGTGTTTCGAAAAAATCTGCACACAACAGAAAAGCCGGCAGCGAAACCGCTACCGGCTTTTCGTTCACATCATCGACCTGAAACTCAACGCGGCCGACAAAGTAAATTTAATTATTAGAGGCCAGCCATATAAGACTTAACCGAGCTGCAATATTTTGCAGAGGTCGGGTTCATGCGCTTGGCGCCATGACCGGCATTATACTTGAGGATCGTACCGCACGTCGTGCCGCCGCCAAGCTTCTGTGCCTGAGCGAGATATTTCATACCATACTGGATATTGGTCGATGGCTCATAAAGCCCCTTGGCAGAGCCGGAATAACCCAAGCTGCGCGCCGTGGAGAGTTTAATCTGCATGAGGCCGATCTCGCCAGCCTTGCCACGAACATTTGGCTGAAAATTGCTTTCATGACGCACAACGGCATGCGCAAGCGAGGACGGCACACCATAGGTCGCAGCATAACGATTGATAATCTGGGAATAAGGCTTGCCGGACTTCTCTAAAGACTGTGAAGCCGTACCGTCTGCCTTGGAGCGCTTCGCGCCTTTAGCATTCGGCGCAGAACGCCTGGTAACCACGGAAGCCTTTTTGGCTGTCTGTCTTGGCTCTGCATTCGCGGAGCGCGATTTATTTTCTGCCTTATTGGCTTCAGCCATCTTGTTCTGTGCCCGAGCCTTCAGCAGGTCCGTCAGATTGGTTGGCTCATTAAGCGGAGCACTCATCGCAGAATTAAGACCAAAAGAACTCACGGCGCCAATAAGGGCGCATACAACAACAAATTTTACTTTCATGACCTACCGTCTTGGATTGCTTATGGGCATTGCTGGTCTTGGGGGCAGCAGTGCCGTTTATTTATGATCCCGCTCACAAACTCTTGCCCGCTTATCAAAACTGGGCCCGCTCGTCACAGCCGGGAATGGCAGCTCATTTGACGGGCAAATGCAGCCGAAGATTGGTTCGGGAAGTAAAATAGTCTTACAGGTTGTAATAAACCCTGTCACAATCCGTGATGCGCGCAGCAGTAGAAAACCACCACTACCCAAAGATGCATTCGCTCTAGTTTAATGAAATTGTTACAGAAATATGAAACTTAACCTGTGCCATAAGAGAACAGATCAAAGCTCTTAAGCGGTAACGTTTTGCAATGAAAAAATCAGCCTATAGAGGGTGTCGATCGTGGATACATCGGCCACGCCGTCCACATTCTGTGTTCGAAAACGTCGTTGAAACGCCTTAATCACGGTCTCAGTAGCCTCATCAAACACACCATTGATCTCAATTTTGTAACCATACAGCGCTAGCATGGATTGCAAAGCCTCGACGGGTTGCCCCTGCTCGCCACGCGCGAGAAAACGTCCGCCACGAATGGCTGTCGGTTCAATGTGATGGGCTAGCCCTGCTTCATGCAGGCGCTTCCATGGAAAATTGTGGCCAGGATCTGTCTTGCGTTCTGGCGCTATATCTGAGTGCGCGAGAACATGCTCGGGGCGAATGCCATAACGCTCGCAGATGCTTCGGCAAAGCTCAATGACGGCTTCAATCTGGCGATCGGCGAAGGGCGGGTAGTTTTCTAACTCACCCGGATTGACGATCTCAATGCCGATCGAAGCCGAATTAATGTCGGTTTCGCCTTTCCAGAAACTTTTCCCTGCATGCCATGCGCGCGCCTTTTCAGAAACCATCTGCACTACGCGGCCATCCTCGTGGACAAGGTAATGGGCCGAGACTTCCCTCTCGGGCGACTTGAGAATATCAAGCGCCTCCTGAGCGGTCGCGAGGCCGGTATAATGCAGGATAAGATAGGTCGGCGTCTTGCCATCCTTGCGGATACCAAAATTCGGCGATGCATCGACAGTCGCGGCTGGATAGTCGGGCTTTTCCAAAGCGAGTGCCGTCAGGAGTTCTTCTTCTGATGTATCTGGGCTGCTCATGCGGCTTCCAACTGTTTTTCTACGCTTGCCCAGGCTGCATTGATGGCAGCAAGGCGTGTATTTGCAATCTTGATGAATTCAAGCGGAAGACCTTCCGCAACAAGCCGGTCAGGATGATGCTCTTTGACCAATGAACGATACCGCTTGCGCGCATCCTCAAACGAAACACCCCGCACCAGACCCAGTATGGCGTAGGGGTCGCCCTCGCCTTGGTTGACATGGCGCAGAGCAATACGCTCGAAACCTTCCTCATCAAAGCCGAATATCTCGGCAACACTTGAGAGGAACGCCATTTCTTTCTCATGCACATAACCGTCGGCCGTTGCGATATGGAACAGACCGTCGAGAATGTCTTCCAGCAAATGACAATTATCATCGCCTGCACGGCAAAGGCCAGCAAGCTGACGCGCGTAGCTCTCATAGCCTGCAACGTCCTGCTGTGCGAGATTATAGAGCCGGACCACATGAGCATGCTCTTCGGGTGGAACAGAAAAAATATTCTGGAATGCCCGAAACTCGTCCTGGGTAACAACGCCATCAGCTTTCGCCATTTTGGCTGCAAGAGCGATCATCGCGATGGAAAAAGCAACACGCCTGCGCGTATCTGCATCCCCTTCAAAAACCGTTCGCACAGCCTCAATCACGCTTGAAATAGCGTTCAGCGTTAAGGAAGTGACAAACTCACCGATGCGGCCCCAGATCGACATGAATCGTTTCTATAGAATTCCGTAATGACTGGAAACAACAACCCGTTGCAAAACAGAAAAAACAATGAACTGGAAGAATATAGGCTTGGCAGCGCCGATTATTGCGCTGCCTGACGAGACTCAAACGACCGCTGAGCTGCGCTCGCTGCCGCTTCACCTGCGGCCTGCGCCTGTTGTTCGCTCTGGCCAACAGCCTTGGCTGCCGCTTCCGCATTCGCGCGCGCCCGGTCAATAGCGGCTTTCTGCTCTTCCGGCGTCATAACGCCGGAATTATCCTGCAAAGCCTTTAACAAGTTCGGGCCATCCTGCTCTGGCGCAGGTGCAGACGTTGTTTGCTCTTCCTGAGAAGGAACGGCAGCCTGCTCATCCTCCCCTTTGCCGCAAGCGGCAAGGGCAACCAGAACAATAGCGGAAATCAAAAACAAAAAATGGCGGCTCATAACAAAAGACATAACCGAAGAAAGCCGGCGTTTGAACATGGAAAACGCAGTTATACTGTCTTTATTATCAACCGCTGCGGAATTATCCATCATCTTCGCTCCTTACGGGGCGAATGGCGGCCCGCCAACCGGACCGCCATTCACTTATCAGCAAACAAAGCTGACGCAATATCAACTGAACTGCCCCTTAATTTGCAGGCGGCGTGCCGGTCGTACCTGGCGTTGCCGGCGCAGGAGCAGGTGTCGAAGGTGGGGTCGCCGGTGGGGTCGCAGGTGGAGTCATTGTGTCATTGTTAGCAGGCGCAGCTGGCGCTTCAGGCGAAGGCGATGCCGGTGCCTTGCTGGCATCGTTGGAATTGTCGCTGCATGCTGCAAGCCCCAAAAACGATACGGCAGCAACCGAAGCAATTAAAAACTTCTTCATGATGGCTATCCTTCCCTAAAAAACAGCGTTGTGGGGACTGATCCAACGCGCATTGTTACTCGTGCCTGACCGGTTAACGGCCAATCACCCTATTAAGACATCGTCACATCACTTTTTCGTCCCCGGTGATGCTTGGCGACGCTCTCAACATCACAGGACAAAACGGCGAGTATGCGGAAAGGTTCTCTCAATTAGTCTTACTACTGGTAACAAACCGCCATAATAACAAAGTGGTAACCATATTTTTCCGTCGCGTGCCGATAACCCGAAAGGGTTCAACTTGAGCAGAAACACCGCAGCGGCCTCTCGGGGCGCGCTTTTAAAATAAGGGAACGGGAATTTCCCCCTCTCAATCGCCGCAACACAATCTATTTCCCGCAAGTTTTTGCGAGCATAACTGATGACGTTGATACACGGATCGCGTAACCGTTGTTAAAATTGATTCGCGACACCGGGATCCCTGTATGAACCGTATGGCCAACCGCAGCATTCTAGCCCTTGGCATGTTACTTCTGGCCGGCTGCACCACAGTCGACTACGATTTTGCCGATGTTAAAAAATCCGGCAGTTCGATGCAGCAAATGGCGCGCCCCACAGGTTCCATAAACGCGCCACGTTTTGATGATCGCAAGCCATTTGAATGGACTGGGCGCACTCCGTGGCATTATCCGATCCACGGTACGGATGTTTCCAAATATCAGGTCGATGTCGACTGGAATGCGGTGCGGCGCAGCGGCATTTCCTTTGCCTTTATCAAGGCAACAGAAGGTGGTGATCGCCTCGATGATCGTTTTGCTGAACACTGGAACGGCGCAAAACAGGCTGGCATTCCACGCAGTGCCTATCACTTCTATTATTTCTGCCGTCCAGCCATCGAACAGGCCCGTTGGTACATTCAGAATGTTCCGCGCGATCCCAACGCCTTACCCCCTGTCCTCGACATGGAATGGAATGCGCATTCCCCCACCTGTAAGCTGAGGCCGAACGAAGCCATCGTGCGCAAGGAAATGAAGATTTTCCTCAATGCCGTTGAAAAACATTACGGTAAGCGTCCCATCATCTACACGACCGTCGATTTCTTTGATGAGAATAATCTCAATCAGCTGCACGGTTATCCATTCTGGCTGCGCTCAACTGCGGGCCATCCAACGGAAAAATATGGGCCGCATCCGTGGACCTTCTGGCAATATACCGGCACCGGCACCATTCCGGGTATCAAGGGTGATGCAGATATCAACGTGTTTGCGGGCAGCGCCAGCGCCTGGAAAAAGTGGCTGGAAAGCAACAAGGTCCGTTAACTCGGCATCAAATGAGAGCGCATACTAAGTTTCGCTTCATTTCCATGACGTGATGAGGCACTAGAGCGGCGTGCGTTCGGTTGGACGCACAAAGGACGTTCTACATTATTGAGTTTAAGCGTAGAGCTTTCCAAAAACGATTTCGATTTTTGGGCCGATGCTTTAGATTTTGGAAATAAATGGGGAAGTTCTTTCTCTTTTAATTGTGAGTTCTCTCGATGAAACTTATCGCTTCAGTGATGGCTGCCGCTTTACTGGCATCAACTGCAATTTCGCCTGCGCTCGCCTCTCCGGGTCCAGATGCTGCAACCAATGCGGCCAATCTGCCTAAGCCGGAATGCGAGATCGATTATGGTCAGTGGATGGATAATCTGACCAAGGAAGCGCGCGCAGCAGGCGTGGGTGAAAAGGGCATTGCCGAACTGCACAAGGCCTCCCTTGAACAGAAAGTTCTCGACCGTGACCGCAAACAGACGGTCTTCAACCTGACATTCACCGAATTCTCGAAGCGCCTGATTTCTGAAGCGCGCCTGAAGAACGGCCAGAATAACCTCGTCAAATATGCCGATGTTTTCAAGAAGGTCGAAGACACGTATGGCGTGCCGGGTCCGGTGCTTGCAGCCTTCTGGGGGCTCGAAACCGATTATGGTGCCATTCAGGGCGATTTCGATACGCTGAACGCGCTTGTGACACTTTCTTACGATTGCCGCCGCCCGGAACTCTTTCGTCCGCAGCTGATCGCCCTTCTCAAGCTTTTCGACACCGGCGTTGTCGATGCGGCGACAACAGGCGCATGGGCCGGTGAAATCGGCATGATGCAGCTTCTGCCGAAGGATTATCTTGAACGCGGCGTCGACGGTGACGGCGATGGCAAGGTCGATCTCAAGAACAGCGTTCCTGACGCGATGATGACCGCTGGCCGGATGATTTCCGAACTCGGCTGGAAGCGTGGCGAGCCTTGGCTCGAAGAAGTACGCATCACCAAAGATCTGCCATGGGAAGAATCCATCCGCACCAATCGCAAGCCGCATTCATGGTGGGCAGAACAAGGTGTAGTCGGGCTTAATGGACCGCTTGGCCCTGATGATGGCAATGCATCGCTGTTGCTGCCACTGGGCCGCAAGGGACCTGCCTTCCTGTCTTATGCAAACTTCGATGTTTTTGTGGAATGGAACAAGTCGATCGTTTATGCGACGACCGCTGCTTATTTCGCCACCCGCCTTGCAGGTGCGCCAGCCTTCAATCCCGGCAACCCCGATCAGGGCCTGACGCAGGACCAGATGAAGGAACTCCAGACCAAGCTTCAGGCGCGTGGCTATGATATGGGCAAGATTGATGGCGTCTTCGGTGTGTTAACCCGCGATGCGGTCCGTACCGAGCAATTGCGTCTTGGAATGCCTGCCGATTCCTGGCCAACACCTGAACTGCTCGAAAAGCTTTAATTTCAGAATAAATCAAAGGCGCGGACAATCTCCGCGCCTTTCAACTTTTGCAATCACGCTGGTCGCCATGCTCTCAACCCTGATCGTTGTCCTGCCCGTGTTTGCCCTGATTTTCTCAGGTTGGCTGGCGTTCAGGCTAAAAATATTAGGCCCACATGCAATTGCAGAACTCAACCGCTTCGTCGTCTATCTCGCACTGCCCGCCCTGCTTTTCGACATCATGGCCAATACGCATGGCGGCGATTTGTGGCAACCGGGCTTCATCGGCGCTTTTCTGCTTGGCAGCGCCGTGGCCTTTGCCCTGCCCTTCATCATCCGCCTGCGCGGTAAACAGCCGCTTGCAGACAGCGCCATCGATGGCCTTAACGCCGCCTATCCCAATACAGGCTATATGGGCATTCCGCTATCGATGATTGCATTTGGTTCAGGCGTTCTCGCTGCGACCACAATCACCATCATCATCACCGTTTGCGTGACCTTCGCTTTTGCCATTGTCCTGATCGAAATAGGCCTGCAAACCGAGAAGAAGCCGCTTCATCTTGCTCGGAAGGTTACGCACTCGCTGATCCGCAATCCGTTGCTCGTCGCACCGTTCCTCGGAATGCTGGTGCCTGTAACCGGCTTTGCCATTCCCGCACCTGCTGAAACATTTCTGAAGATGTTAGGCGGCGCTGCCTCTCCATGCGCACTTGTTGCACTCGGGCTTTTCCTTGCCCAGCCGCGAAAGATTGAGCGCGAAAGCATCAATGCCATCGCTTTTCTTGTTTCGGTCAAGCTGGTGGTCATGCCGCTCGCCACATGGCTGCTTGCTGTTTATGCGTTTCAACTGCCATCACATCTGGCACAGAGTGTGACCTTGCTGGCAGCCCTGCCCGCTGGCACCGGTCCCTTCATGCTGGCCGAACATTATCGTCGTGAGGCCGCAATTACGTCGAATGTCATTCTCTATTCGACAACGATTTCGGTCGTGACTCTGTCCGTTTTCCTTGCCTTTATCAGCTAAAACATACCCGACACTGGGTCAAAGCCACCTCCAAAATTGGCGGTTTCGTGGCATTTTCATGAAATGTGAACAAACTTTTACAGTTAAAAATTTCAATGACTTAGGTGGTAAACAGAAGGTTTTTTCCACGATCACCACATATTGCAGTGAGAAATGTTCTTTTGTTTAAGGCCTTTTGCGCTTAGATTCAGGATCTCTACCAGCGCGCATTCGACCTCGTCGGATGCATAAAAGGAGACAGACCAATGGGACTCACGCGATCTTTGAATGTCCTCATGATCTGTGCAGCATTTGCATTTGTTGCAGCGTTGATAGCAGGCGTCATTCCCTGATTAGGAATAGCCTAAGCCATTAGAAGACCTTGGTTTTGAGGATAAATCAATTCTTCTCATCTGAAAGAAAAGCCCGGTTTTAAACCGGGCTTTTCACGTTTCAGGCCACTTGCAATGAAGTTTCTGTTTTAGGCCGAATGCCAATCATGTGGCAGATGGCATAAGGAAGATCAGCCCTGTTCATCGTGTAGAAATGGAAATCCTGCACGCCACGCTCGATCAGATCCATCACCTGTTCGGCAGCAATGGCGGCTGCAACAAGCTGGTGCGTCTGCGCATCGTTTTCCAGACCATCGAAGCGCTCCGCCAGCCATGTCGGAATATGCGTTGCAGAACGTGCACAAAAATTGCGAACCTGCTTGAAATTATGCACGGGCAGAACACCCGGAACAATCGGAATATAGATGCCCGCACGGCGCACGCGTTCGACATAACGCTCATAAAGATCATTATCGAAGAAGAACTGCGTGATGGCGCGCGTTGCGCCATTGTCGACCTTACGCTTGAGCATATCGATATCTGTGGCGAAATCCGGGCTTTCGGGATGCTTTTCCGGATAGGCCGAAACCGAAATATCGAAATCGGCAAGCTTGCGTAAACCGCCAACCAGCTCGGCGCCATTCTGATAGCCGCCCGGTGTGGGAACATATTTCTCACCAATACCGGCAGCCGGATCGCCACGCAACGCTACAAAGCGATTAACACCAAGTTCTGCGAATTCCTGCGCAACACGATCAACCTCCTCGCGGGTCGCATCCACACAGGTGAGATGGGCCGCAGGCTTGATATCCGTCTCTTTCAGAATGCGCGCAACCGTGCGGATCGTGCGCTCCCGCGTCGACCCGCCCGCACCGTAAGTCACGGAGACAAATTCCGGCTTGAGCGGCGCAAGCCGCGTTACCGTTTCCCACAGGCGCTGTTCCATTTCTTCCGACTTGGGCGGAAAGAATTCAAACGATACCCGTGTGGTCTGGCCGATGTCAGATCGGCGTGAAAGACCGTAAAAGCCCATTAAACTGTCTCCGTCATGCTTATATTCTGTGGTGCCGGATCGGCGATCAGCAGGCGTGGGTCGCGGCCAAGCCACAGCTTGACTGTCAATCCATCGTCACCATTGGCAACCTTCGGCCCCAGGGTGCGCGTTTCTGCAGGCTCAAGCCCGGCTTCTTTCATCCAGCCCAGAATCTGCTCATCGCTAAACCCAAGCCGCAAATGCGCATGGTCTTCGCGCAGAAACTCAAGTTTATGCGGAGCAAAATCGACAATCAGCAGCCTTCCACCCGGACGCAGCGCACGCGCCGCCTCGCGGATTGCAGCCAACGGATCATCAAGAAAATGCAGCACCTGATGGATTGTCACCAAGTCAAAATTCTCGCGCTCAACAGGCAATGCATAAACATCGCCCTGCCTTACCTGCGCATTGTTCACCGATCCGAGATCAAGATTGGCGCGCGCCACGGCAAGCATGTCACGATTGATATCGATGCCAAGACCACGCGCATAAAGCGGTGAGAACAGCTCCAGCAGACGGCCAGTACCCGTGCCGACATCAAGCATAGACTGAAACGGTTTGTCGCCCACAATGGTTTTGAGAGCTGCTTCCACCGCATTTTCAGGAACATGCAGCTTACGGATTTCATCCCAACTGCCAGCATTGGCACTGAAATAGGCCGCAGCCTTTTCCTGACGATTGGATTTGACCTGTGAGAGGCGCTCCAGATCGCGTTCAATAAGCGTATCCGCAGCATCAAGTTTCAACAAGAGATTGCGCGCAACCTCGCCGCAAACTGCGTTATCCGAAAGTCGGAAATAGGCCCAGGCACCTTCCTGATAGCGATCGATCAGATCAGCTTCGCCAAGCAGCTTAAGATGGCGCGACACGCGCGGCTGCGACTGGCCAAGGATTGCAGTCAGGTCCGAAACAGTCAAATCGCCCCTCGAAAGAAGCGCAAGGATGCGCAGACGGCTCGGTTCAGCCACTGCTTTTAAAACATCCACCATCTGATCGAGCTGCAAGCGCAATTCGCAATCTCCACATCGCTAAACATATAAAGATATGTTTATGTGAAATTCATTTGCGGTGCAAGCAGTTTTCACGATCCCATACACAGCAAAACTGTCATAGTGTTCGCGTAGCCGTTTGAGCAGAATGACAGCTGGGTTATGATTACATCGAATCTTGCTGCAAGCAGGAAAGGATGACCGCCATGGGTGCAAGCACAGAACGCCAGAAGGCTGTTGCAAAATCGCTTACGCTTTTGCTTCCTGCGGTTCCTTATTCGGATTCAGAACCAATTCGTGCGGCAGCCCTTGCGCCGCATATGAAATCGCTCCCGCCTTCAATTGCCGTATGGCTGGCAACAGTGGCGCATGTCCGCCATGCCCATACCGACTATGACGCGCTGCGTGATGACGGTTACGACAAAGATTCAGCACGTTTCTTTGTGCTTGATGAGATCAATAAAAAGCTGACCGAATGGCGCGCCACACGGCTCGTTACCGCAGATGAAGACGAAAAGGTCGATCTGTAAAATCCGCGTGCCTATTTCTGCACAACAACGAACAGACGCGGAAAACGCAGCAGAACCCGGCCATCCTTGATTTCCGGGTAGTGCTTGTTGATCGCTGATTTATACGAACTCAGATACTGGCTTTGCTCCGCAGCATCCAGTGGATCGAGAAACGGGCGCAGACCAGCTGCCTTCACCCATTCAACAATCGCATCAACGCTTTCCAGCGGGTGATTATAAATCGTGTGCCAGATATCGATGCGCGACGCCTGCCCTGCAAAGGCATTGTAAAATTCTGACACAGGCGGCAGAGGCGCTCTTCCTGTCCTGCCAATTTTATCATTGAAGGCTTCCGATTGCGCAACCTCCCGCATGGCCACATGCACTGGCTCCATCATATTGTCGGGCATCTGAACTGCCAGAAAGGCACCAGGCTGCAAAAGCGATACAAGCCGTCTCATTTCAGCAACGGGATCAGCAAACCACTGAAAGACCGCATTGGAAAACAGCACATCCGTCTGCGCATCCGGCGCGTAACGCGTTGCATCAGCGACCGAAAACTCGACCTCTGGGAGACGCGCCCTCGCCTTTTCGATCATATCCGGCGAGGTATCAAAGCCTGATACTTCCGCATCTGGCCAGCGATTAACCAGAAGCCCGGTAGAATTTCCTGGACCGCAACCAATATCGACCACCTTGCGCGGGTTATCGATCTTAATCTGCGCAAGAAGATCAGCCGCAGGACGGCTCCGTTCATCTTCAAACTTCAGATATTGCTTTGCGGACCAGTCTTTCATTTGCAAACTCCATACAGCAAAAAGGCCGGTGCGATGCACCGGCCTTTGAGTTTTTAACGTGTCAGCGGCTTGTAAGTCACCCGCTTTGGATTGACGCTTTCGGGTCCGAGACGACGAACCTTATCCGCTTCATAATCTTCGAAGTTACCTTCGAACCATTCGACATGGCTGTCGCCTTCGAATGCCAGAATATGCGTTGCCAGACGATCAAGGAACATACGATCGTGGGAGATGATAACAGCGCAGCCAGCGTATTTTTCGAGCGCATCTTCAAGCGCTGCCAGCGTTTCCGTATCAAGATCGTTGGTCGGTTCGTCGAGCAGCAGAACGTTCCCGCCAGCCTGCAACATCTTGGCAAGATGCACACGGTTGCGCTGACCGCCGGACAGATTACCAACCTTGGCCTGCTGATCGCCGCCCTTGAAATTGAACGCGCCGCAATAAGCGCGGGAATTCATTTCAAACTTGCCAAGCTTGATAATATCGTTGCCGCCGGAAATTTCTTCCCAGACATTCTTGTTCGGGTCGAGATGATCGCGGCTCTGATCGACATAACCAAGATGAACTGTGTCACCGATGCGGATTGAACCGGAATCCGGCTTTTCCTGACCAGTGATCATCTTGAACAGCGTCGACTTACCAGCACCGTTTGGACCGATAACACCAACGATACCACCCGGAGGCAGCTTGAAAGTGAGGTTTTCAATCAGCATACGGTCGCCAAACGATTTGGTCAGACCTTCAGCTTCAATAACCACCTGACCAAGACGCTCGCCTGCCGGGATCAGAATCTGGGCATCGCCCGGACGCTGATTGTTGGCAGCTTCAACGAGCTGGTCATAGGCCTTGATACGGGCCTTGGACTTCGACTGACGCGCTTTCGGGCTTGCAGCAATCCACTGGCGCTCACGCTCAAGGGCCTTCTGACGCGAATCTTCTTCACGGCCTTCCTGAATCATACGCTTGGACTTCGCTTCCAGATAGGCAGAGTAGTTGCCTTCGTAAGGAATGCCGCGACCGCGATCGAGTTCGAGAATCCAGCCTGTCACATTGTCAAGGAAGTAGCGATCGTGCGTGATGAGAAGAACTGCGCCTTCATATTCACGTAAGTGCTTTTCCAGCCAAGCAGTGGTTTCAGCGTCAAGGTGGTTGGTCGGTTCGTCAAGCAGCAGCAGATCAGGCTTTGACAGCAGCAGCTTGCAAAGCGCAACACGGCGACGCTCACCACCAGAGAGAGTTGTAACATCGGCATCCGCTGGCGGGCAGCGCAATGCTTCCATCGCCATTTCAACCTGACTATCCAGATCCCACAGATTCTGGCTGTCGATGACATCCTGAAGTGCTGCGCCTTCGTCGGCGGTTTCGTCGGAATAATTCATCATCAGCTCGTTGTAACGGTCGAGAATAGCCGTCTTCGCGGCCACACCTTCCATCACATTGCCAAGAACGTTTTTTTCCGGATCAAGATGGGGTTCCTGCGCGAGATAGCCGCACGTTGCACCGTCTGCGAGCCAGGCCTCACCGGTGTAATCCTTGTCGAGACCAGCCATGATCTTGAGAATTGTCGATTTACCGGCACCATTTGGACCAAGGATACCGATCTTCGCATCTGGATAGAATGACAGATGAAGGTTTTCGATAACCTTCTTTGCACCGTAGGCCTTGTTCAGCCCGGACATATGATAAATGAATTGGCGTGCCATAAAGCGCGTCGTCTCCACGAGTTAGAGAGCGTGAACGGCCATTTGCCGAACCGCAAGGAAAAATTCTGCTGGGTATGTAGGCGAAATAGCGCGCGGAAGCAAATATCATCGCGCAAAGTCGACATGGAAATGTGCTTGAATAAAATGAAACCGGGCGCGGATATTTCCGTCACCCGGTTTCCCCTCTGGCCACCACTCGGGAAAGTATCCTCCCTTTCACCGAACGGCCTGCTAGTTATGCCTTAAAGACTGAAATTCGACGCCTCTGAATTCTCTTCAAAACCCAGCCCACATCCCCTGATTAGGACAGATTTGCCTAGGATTTTGCGGTTTTCAAGCGAAATTTACTCGAAAATTGTAAATGCCTAAAATTAGTTCATTCAACCTCTGGATGCCTTTTTAAACGACACCACCAAAAGAGAATTTGACTATTTGCGCGGCATAAATTCTGATGACCTGATGACATTTCAAACCATCAAACGCTTGCAGCTCTCAGACGGAACCGAACTCCCATATCGGGAGGCGCTGGCTGCCCGGCCAAAAGCCGCCATACAAATCTGCCATGGATTGGCCGAACATTCCGCTCGTTATGCGCGCTTCGCCGAAGCGCTCAATCAGGCGGGCTATCATGTTTACGCCCATGATCATCGTGGGCACGGCGCCAATATTGGCTTCCATGCGCCACGAGGAATGTTTGCGCCCAAAGACGGCGATAGAGTGGCTATCGGGGATGTTCTGGCACTCAACCATCATATTCATGCAGCGCATCCCGGCGTGCCGGTGGTATTATTTGGACACTCCATGGGGGGCTTGATCGCGCTGAATTACGCGCTTGCGCATTCGGATACGATTGATGCGGTTGCCGTCTGGAACTCTAATTTCAATGGCGGCATTGAGAATAGTGCCGCAAAGGCAATCCTTTATGCAGAGCGCATGTTGAAAGGCTCCGACGTCCCAAGCACGATCTTGCCGAAACTGACGTTCCGGGCGTGGGGAAACGCGGTTCCCGACCATCGGACCGCTTTCGACTGGCTGTCTCGCGATCCGGCTGAGGTCGAAGCCTATATCCGTGATCCGCTCTGTGGCTTTGATCCAACCATTGCATTGTGGATCGACATATTCCGCATGATGAAAACGGGGGCGACAAACAGTCATTTTGCAAATATGCGCAAAGAGCTGCCATTCAACCTCGTTGGCGGCATGCAGGACCCTGCAACCGACAAAGCCAAAGCCACGCGCAAACTGGCCGACAGGATGAAAGCCATGGGCTTTAAGAATATTACCTGCACTCTCTATCCTGAAACCCGTCATGAAGGTCTGAACGACATCAACCGGGATGACGTGACGCAAAATTTTCTGGATTGGCTCGCAGAGGTACTTCCGTCTTCCCCCATCTCAGAGTAAAAGCGGCGCACACAAATATCCAGTCTAGCTCACAATTTTTTGAAACGCTTGGTTTACCCGGCAATCAATGTTATGGAGCCCGCCTTGCGCGCCACAGGGCCCCTAGACTGAGATATTAGCAACGATTTGACGGAAAATGCGCAAGGAATGAAGGAAACTCCGCTTGGCAACACCAACGATTTCAGTGGTCATCCCCTGTCGCAATGAAGCTGACAACCTTGCTTTCCTGCTTGATGAGGTTGACAGCGCCATGCTGGGCCGCGCGTATGAAGTGATTGTCGTTGACGATGGCTCGACAGATTCCACCAGCGATGTACTGGCAGGCCGCATCCATGCAGGCAAGCCGCTGCGCCATATCCGTCATGATCGCTCCTCCGGGCAAAGCGCTGCTTTGCGATCCGGCGTTTTCGCGGCCCGCGGCCAGATTGTTGTGACAATGGATGGCGATGGGCAGAACAACCCGGCCTATCTGCCAGCGCTCGCAGATGCTTTGATCAATGCTGGCCCCGCTTTTGGTATCGCCGCCGGTCAGCGCCTCAAGCGCACGGATACCAAGCTCAAGCAGCTTTCTTCGCGCTTTGCCAACAATCTGCGCGGCGCGATCCTGAAAGACAAGACGCGCGATTCCGGTTGTGGACTGAAAGCCTTGCATACCGATCTATTCCGCCAACTGCCATTTTTTGACGGCTGGCACCGTTATCTGCCAGCGCTTGCGCTGCGTGAGGGCTTTGATGTCGTGCATATCGACGTCACCGACCGCGAACGGCGTCACGGCAAATCCAATTACGGTATTCTCGACCGAGGTCTGCGCGGCATTCTCGACCTTTATGGCGTATGGTGGTTGCGCAAGCGTCGCAAGGTTGTGCCACGCGTGACGGAGATCACCCATGACTGATATTTTTAGCAGCGTGGTCCAATGGCTTCATGATGTATTCGTGGCGCAGTGGGACGGCTGGATCATTCTGGGCTTCGTTGCGCAGGCCTGCTTCACAATGCGCTTTGTCGTGCAGTGGCTGGCATCTGAAAAGGCCAAAAAAAGCGTAATGCCTGTGGCTTTCTGGTTCTTTTCGCTGGTCGGCGGCGTTTTGCTGCTCATTTACGCAATTCAGCGCAAGGATCCAGTCTTTATCGCAGGCCAAGGCTTCGGCCTGATTGTCTACATTCGCAACCTTTGGCTGATTGCGAATGAGAAAAAGAGGCTTAGGGCAGCAAATTAATGGGCTTTTGCGGATAGCGACTGGATTTTCGACGTCCGTCCCACTGAGCGATAATCAAGCCCCGTCTCAGCAATGTCTTCGGCTTTGTAGACATTGCGCAGATCAATCAAAACATTACCATCCATCACACCGCGCAATCGCTTGAGATCAAGGGCGCGGTAGGCATTCCATTCGGTCAGCAGCGCTACAACGCCTGCACCTTCTGCGGCCTCATAGGCAGAGCCGCACCAGACCACATCGGGCAATACGGATCTTGCAGCATCCATTGCCTCAGGATCGTGCGCGCGCACGGTAATACCCGCCTTCCGAATCGCTGCAATAATATCCAGCGATGGCGATTCACGAATATCATCTGTATTCGGCTTGAAAGCGACCCCCAACACCGCAACAGTCTTCGTTCCGCTCTCATGGGCCGCGGCAACGATACGCTCTGCCATTGATTGCTTGCGCGCCTCATTGACTGCAATCACTTCTTCGATCAGCGACTGCGGTGCGCCATATTTCTTGCCGGTCGCGGCAAAGGCACGTGTATCTTTTGGAAAACACGAGCCGCCAAAGCCCGGCCCCGCATGCAGAAATTTTGAGCCAATGCGTTTATCCATGCCGATGGCACGCGCAACTTCCTGCACGTTACCGCCGGTCTTTTCGCAAAGGTCGGCCACCTGATTGATGAACGTGACCTTCATCGCAAGAAAGGCATTGGCGGCATATTTGATGATTTCAGCATTTTCCAGCGACGTGATCACCATTGGCGTTTCACGTATATAAAGCGGCCGGTAAAGCCGCTGCATGGCAGCCTTACCACGCTCATCATCAACGCCGACGACGACGCGATCAGGCCGCATAAAATCTTCAATTGCCGAGCCTTCGCGCAGGAATTCCGGATTTGAAACCATAGAGAATTCAACCCCCGGACGCGCGTGCGCAATACGATCACGAATGCGCGCATTGGTGCCGACAACGACTGTCGACTTAATGACAACCACCGCTCCCGGCTTCATAGCGGCGGCAATTTCATCGGCAGCAGCTTCAATATATTGCAAATCAGCCTCGCCATCGCCGCGCCGTGACGGAGTGCCAACGGCGATCAGGATCACATCGGCATCGGCGACGCTTGTCGCCAAATCGGTACTGAATTCAAGCCGACCGTCACGGATATTCCGGCCCATGAGCTCATCAAGCCCCGGCTCGAAGATCGTAACCTTGCCCGCAGTGAGCCGCTCGATGATCGACGGATTCTTGTCGACACAGGTGACGTGAAAGCCGAATTCGGCAAAACACACACCCGACACCAGACCCACATAGCCCGTTCCGATCATCGCCAGCTTCATATGTTCAGTCCTTTAGTTGAGCTCAGAGCCATTTATCATAGTCTGACACCAAAAGGTGCAGTGGCTGTTCGTTTTCCTCAATATTGGAAAAACGTCCGATCGGCTCGCGGAAAATATTATCCGTCAGGTCGTCGTTGACGGTCGAAACTTCTCCGATCAGCACGTCGCCCCCCTCACCCCAGAACGCGTGCCAGTTACCCGGCAAAAGCGTGACACTTTCGCCAGGGCTGAGCTTGAGATGCGCACCAGCCTTTTGCGTCACAAGGCGGCCATCGGTGGCGACCGTCACATCACTTGCTTCATCAACGCTGCCATCCGCGCGCGAATTGAAAAGTTCGAGAACCAGCGTACCACCACCGCGATTGATGATGTCTTCTGCTTTGACCACATGGCGATGCATCGGCGAAATCTGATTCTTGCGCGAGATCATGATCTTTTCAGCATAGAGCATTCCACCGCCGCGCTTGAGGTCTTCAGCATTGCCATTGCGCGTCGTGAACAAAAACAATCCAAGATCAGCAAATTTGCCCTGACCGTAATCCGTAATGTCCCAGCCAAGACGCCCATCGCGAATGGCCTTTGCGTCGCTTGAAGTGCGCGTTTTCAACTCTTCTGGTGACCAGTAAGCGAAGGGAGGCATGACGTAGCCAAAAGAACGAATGAAAGCGTCGCTTTCGCGGATAATCTCGTTAACTTCAGAACGTTTCATGGCCTCTAAGCCTCCCATACAATGAAACCGGATATATTTCGCAGTTTGGTAACTGCCTTTGAGTGCTCTTGGCAATCCCACACGCACACACCCCACACATTTGCAAACTGCTGCGCGTCATTTTGACGTGTCGTCTTTACGCGAAAATCATGTCGCATCCCAATGCGCGTTTAGAACATTTCAATGATTGAATCATGACAACGGAAGTCAGTTTGAACATGATCGCATGAGCAGGCAAGCCATTGAGATAATGGGAAAAGCTGTGCTTCCAGAAGACAACGGGAACATTCCACCGGGCATGCGTCGCTGAGAGAACAGCGCCTGCAGGCTCATGATGATGGACACAGAGGGTTCAATACTATGGACGTTCGCAACGAAATGCTGGGGCTTTTGACTGGGCGCGACCCAAATTTCAGCCTTGAGCAGAAGTTTTACACGGATCCCGATTTTTACAAGCTGGACTTGGAAAACGTCTTCTATCGCGACTGGCTGTTTGTCGGCCACGATTGCGAGCTACCCAAAACCGGTTCTTATATGACCGTTCAGGTGGGTGCCTATCCGGTCGTGATCGTGCGCGATGCACAGGGTGGCATCCGCGCGTTTCACAATTCCTGCCGTCATCGCGGTTCACGCATCTGTTCTGCCGAAAAAGGCACTGCAGCAAAACTCGTCTGCCCTTATCATCAGTGGACCTATGAACTTGATGGTCGCCTTCTCTTTGCGCGTCAGGTCGGTCCGGATTTCAAGCCCGCCGACTATGGTTTGAAACAGGTTCATTGCGAGAGCGTCGCTGGTTATATCTATATCTGCGTTGCTGATGAAGCACCGGATTTCAACAGCTTCCGCAGTCTCGTTGAGCCTTATCTCGCCCCGCATAACATCAAGGAAGCCAAGGTCGCCTTTGAAAGCTCAATTATCGAGAAGGGCAACTGGAAGCTCGTGTGGGAAAACAACCGTGAGTGCTATCACTGTGCGGCCAACCACCCGGAGCTTTGCCGCACCTATCCCGAAGCACCGAGTGCTACCGGCGTGCAGGGCGTTATGGAAGACCCGGAAATCAACCAGCTCTGGAAGAACTGCGCAACGATCGGTTTGCCAGCCCAATTCACCATGTCGGACGATGGCCGCTATCGCATCACCCGCATTCCACTCTTGCGCGATGCTGTAAGCTACACCATGTCGGGCAAGCCGGCTGTCAAAAAGCCACTGAGCGATAAGGTTGCTGGTAACACCAATATCGGCGCAATGCTGCTCTTCAATTATCCATCCACGTGGAACCATCTGATGGCCGACCACGCTATCTCTTTCCGCGTGCTGCCGATCAGCGCCGAAGAGACCATGGTGACAACCAAATGGCTGGTTCACAAGGATGCGGTTGAAGGCGTTGATTATGATCTCAATGAACTGACCCATGTCTGGCTTCAGACCAATGATCAGGATCGTCAGATTGTGGAAGAAAATGCGGTCGGCATCCGCTCACCTGCTTATCAGCCCGGTCCTTATTCGGTCGAGCATGAAGGGGGCGTGATGCAGTTCCTCGAATGGTACACCAACACAGTCACACCTCGCCTGAAGGGTGAAACTGCGAAACTCAGCCGCGTTGCGTAAAATAAAGCCATTGAGAAGTGAGAAGTGAGAAGGCCATGCAGCCTCTGAAATATCTGGACGAGATGCTGCCGTGGAACGACAGGCTGCAAATGCTGCAATGCATCTCGGCCATCGAAGAAGCGCCAGACGTCATGACCTTCTCCTTCAAAACGCTGGAGGACAACTGGTTCCGCTATACACCGGGCCAGTTTGTCACCCTCGAACTGCCGATTGAACGCGCTGATGGATTGGGGCCGGTGCTGCGGACCTATACGCTGTCATCGACCCCTTCGCGGCCCTACCATATCTCGGTCACGGTCAAGGCCCAGAAGGACAGTATCGGCACCCGCTGGATGCTTGATCATCTTCGCCCGCCAATGACCATCAAAGCCTATGGCCCAAATGGTGACTTCTCGCTCGCCAATCATCCGAGCGACAAATATCTTTTCATCTCGGCTGGCTCCGGCATCACACCAATGGTGTCCATGACGCGCTGGCTGTTTGATTGTGCACCGACAAGCGATGTTGCTTTCATCAATTGCGCACGCACGCCCGACGACATTATTTTCCGCAAGGAGCTCGAACTGCTTTCAGGGCGCATGGAGGCCATGCGCCTTGCCTTTATCGTTGAACAATCCTCAGCCCGCCATGTCTGGCCCGGCCTACACGGGCGCATTGACCGCGCCCGACTGGAACTGCTGGCACCTGATTTCATGCAGCGCGAAGTATTTTGCTGCGGGCCTGAGCCATTCATGAATGGTGTGCGGGGCCTTTTGGAGCAATCAGGCTTCAATATGGCCAATTATCATCAGGAGAGCTTTCAGCCTGCGACCGAAATCTCGTCGGTGCCAGTACCATCCGCTCTTGCTGTAGATACTCCAACCGCCCCTACCGCGCCCGCTGTTGCCCCGGCAAGCATTGTCTTCAGCCTGTCGGGCGTTGAAGTCGAATGCACCGAAAACGACACGATCCTGCTCGCAGCGCGCAATGGCGGGCTTAAAATTCCGAGTGCCTGCGAGTTCGGCATCTGCGGCACCTGCAAAGTCAAATGCATCGCTGGCGAAACCGAAATGAACCACAATGGCGGCATTCGTGATGACGAAGTGGCGGAAGGCTACATCCTCGCCTGTTGCAGCCGTCCGCGTGGTCGTGTCGAGATTGATGCCTGAACGACTTGACGGACCAAACCACATAGCGCACCACTATGCCGTTAAATTCAATGGAGTGCCTTATGATTGGTCATGCCCTTCTGGTTATCGATGTTCAGAACGATTTCTGTCCCGGTGGTGCGCTGGCTGTTGATAAAGGTGATGAAATTCTACCTGCAATCAACCGGCTGATTGATGAGAGCGAACATGTCATTCTGACACAGGACTGGCATCCGGCCGGCCATTCCAGCTTCGCCTCCAGCCACCCCGGAAAAAAGGCTTATGATAATGTTGAGATGGCTTATGGGCCACAAACATTATGGCCTGACCACTGCATTCAAGGCACCCATGGCGCTGATTTTCATCCCGATCTGCAACGGGACCGCGCGCAGCTTGTCGTCCGCAAGGGCTTTCGTGTGGGAGTGGACAGCTATTCAGCTTTTTATGAAAACGACCGTCAAACACCAACCGGACTTGCGGGATATCTGCGTGACCGCAATATCGCATCATTGACACTTGCGGGACTTGCAACCGACTTCTGCGTCGCCTTTTCGGCCCTGGATGCCGTATCACATGGATTTCAGGTGCGTGTCCGGCTTGATGCCTGCCGCGGCATTGATATTGGCGGCTCAATGAATGCGATGCTTGAAAAAATGCAAAAGGCAGGTGTTGAACTCATCAACGAACCCACCCTTGCATCGCATTTCATCTGATTATTTTTCGATCTCGCCATCCGGCAAAACGACATAAATCAGCACGGCAATGATGGTGATAAAGAAGCGGAATGCAGATTCGATGCCGTTCCAGGTTGACGACATCCACATGCCGAACCATTCGCCACCAATCGACATAAAGCCAACCTGCCAGACGAGGAAACCAAGCGAGAGCCCACCAATGGCCCACTTCTTGGAACGGTTGAAGCTTTTTGCATCACCGCTCAAACAGCCACACATGGCAAAAGCACCGATCCAGCAGAGAATTGCAGTCAACGTTTCTGCTGCAATAATCATGATATAGGCAGCATTGTGCAGGAAATTGCTTTCAATCGCCCGATACTTGATTGTTGCATCCGGGAAGATCGTATCCATCAGAAGCACGTGCTGAACGAAGGCAAAATTGCTGCCGTAATCAGTGATATTGCCGAAAGAAACGAGTGTTGCAAAAAAAGCAATCGCCGCGACAAAGACGGTTTTGCTTAAACGGGTGACGACCATGGAAAACCCCTCTCCAAAAAAGTCGTAGCCACAGCCTTTTTGAAGCTGACAGCTTATGAAGATACGCTCAGACGGGCCATACCGTGAGTGGAGCAACGCTTGCCAACTCTTTTGATTCGGTCAACAAAAAAGGCGGCAATTGCCGCCTTTTATCGCTATTTATCATTCGCAACTCATTGAAGGGCTGTCTCGTCAGCCTCTTTCTGCCATTCAGGGTTTTTCTTGTTATAACGGATTGAGGATATGAAGGAGAGACCAATCAAAACTGCACCGATAAGACCAGTAATAACTTCCGGAATATGGTAGAGTGTCTGTACATACATGATCACTGCCAGCACCAGAATGGCGTAAAATGCGCCGTGCTCCAGATAGCGATACTGGCCGAGCGTCTTACGCTCCACCAACATAATGGTGAGCGAGCGCACATAAAACGCACCAATACCAAGACCAATGGCAATCACAAACAGGTTCGTCGTCAGCGCAAAGGCACCGATGACACCGTCGAACGAGAAGCTGGCATCAAGCACTTCCAGATAGATGAACGCGCCAAGCCCACCCCGGTGAACCATGTCCACCTGCTCTTGTGAGGCATCAAGAACAGCACCCAGCCCCTCAACCGCAAGGAAGGTCAGCAAACCAAACAGCGCAGCCACAAGGAAAGTGTGCGAGTGTTCGGCATCAAGCTGGTAGGAGAAAAACAGGATAAGTGCGACGGCAACACCAATCTCGATCCCCTGAACCGAAGCAAACTTCGACATGCGGCTCTCAATGGCCTTGACCCAATGCACGTCCTTCTCGACATCGAAAAAGTATTTCATGCCAACCATCATGAGGAATGTGCCACCAAAGGCGGCAATGCCCGTGTGAGATTCTGCAATCACCCGCGCATATTCATCCGGTTGCCAGATAGCAAGTTTGAGTGCGGAAAGAGGGTCTGTCCACATAGCAACTGCGACAATGGCAAGCGGGAAGATGATACGCATGCCAAAGACAGCAATCACAATGCCCCATGTCAGAAATCGATGCTGCCACTTCGGCGTCATGTCGCGCAGGATACGCGCGTTTACAATAGCATTGTCAAAGGATAGCGAGATTTCCAGAACACTGAGCACCGCGCAGATGATAAAAACGGAAATCATGCCACCGACCGTGCCCGTCATCGAATATCCGAGCCAGAGCGCGCCGAGAAAGCCTATGACCGTAAAAACGGCAGGCCAGATAAAATATTTATAAGTGGTCATCGCAAACCATTTGATTATGTGTTGATAAGACAGGTCGACATATCAACCTGAAAAGAAGCCAAGCCAACGGTGCCCCTCCTGCGGCGCAACGCTTATGTAAGAAACGTGCGCTCCGCGAACAAGCAAGACTGTGGTCAAATTTTGTTCACGAAAAAACGCAATATTCAAAATTACGTGATCGATTGATCATCCACCACGAATCCATCAAAAAGTCACATAGCAATTTCCGGGTTTTGTCATAGACTTAAATAAATCGCGTATATCTGAGATGACAAGGAATACTGCCATGATCACAGGACCACAATGTCGCGCAGCACGGGCGCTGGTGGAATTTTCGCGGGATCGTCTTGCCCAGCTATCCGGTATCGACGCGCAGGTCATCGAATATTTCGAAAGAAAAATCAGTGCGCCCACTGACGAACAGAACAAGGCCCTTCAAGATACGCTCGAAAAGGTCGGAGCACAGTTCATCTGGGAGAATGGCGGCGGACTTGGCGTGAGACTGAAATTCAACCGCTCAGAATCAAAACGCATTGCAAGCCTTGAAAACGAAGGCGGCGTCTCTGGTTATGACGATGTTCCCTGATCATGAAAGGGGCGACCGTCTTGTCGCCCTCCCCCCTGAAAATTAATCACTTTTCTCAAGCAGAGTTTCTACTTTCATTTTCCGTGCCACCTCGGTTGATTGAATAATGCTGGCAGCGCCCACGTAAAAACAAGCAAAATAACCCCTGCCGCTGATCGTCAATTGAGTAAAACTGTGTAACAATCGAACTTTTCAGTTTATTTACCGCCACGATTAACATATTGATGTTAATGAGCCTTTTCTGGAAATACTTTAATTTATTCTAAATTACGCTCCCGGGGGATTAGACCAAAATGAAGCTGAATTCAGGCAATGGTGGCAAGAGTTTTGCGGGTATGACTATGCGTAACATCCTTTTAGCAAGCACATTTGCCGTAATGCCAACGGCGTCTGCATTGGCGGCCGACATTATAGCGCCGGCACCTGTTCAAACAGAAATACAGGATCAACAGCGCTGGCGCGTGATCTTCAGCCCTTATGTATGGGGTGCATCACTGAATGGTAATGCTGGCTTACTCGGTCGTTCCACCACTGTGGACGTTCCTTTTAAGGATATTTTCAACAATCTCGATATGAGTTTCATGGGCAATGTCGAGATTAGCAACGGCACGTTTGGCGCTTATTTTGATGGGCAATACACCAAGACCAGCCAGGACGAAGATGTTCTCGGCAGACAGCTTGGACTGGACATTGTCTCTACAACGCTGACCGGTGGTGTTTTTTATCGTATTTATCAGCATGATCTGGATGGTCTGACCTATTTTGGCAAACAGCGCGTTTTTGCGATTGAGCCAACGGCGGGCGTTCGCTGGACGCAGCTGAAAGCAACATTGAGCGTGGGGCCTTACACCGAGTCCCGCAAGAAAGACTGGACCGATCCATTTATCGGAACACGCGTACTTTACGACATTAATGATCGCTGGAATATCGCCGCAGAAGCAGATATCGGCGGCTTTGGTGCCGGAACGAAACTGAGCGCCAATGGTCAGATTTACCTTGGCTACCGCACCAAGCTGTTTGACTTACCTACAATATGGCGTGTCGGCTATCGTGCGCTTCATCAAAATTACCGCGACAACGATACGCGTGAAAAGTTCAAATATGATGTGACGCAGCATGGGCCAGTGGTTGGTTTTTCAGTTGTATTCTAAGCTGAAAAAACTCAGACCAATAGGAAGCCGCCTGTAATAACGGGCGGCTTTTTGTTTAGAAAGAAATAAGCACATCCCTATTTCGTCCTTGCAACATATTCCTTTCTGGCTTCAACTAAGGCCTTATAGGACTGGGACTTGGCTTTCTGATTGTTCACAAAGGCTGCCCGTCCTGACATATCTCAAGCAATGAGAAACGGATGTCTCTGATTTTTGAACTTTCAGTCTATGCTTCTTTCATCATCTTTTTACTGCTGGGGGTGTGTTGCTACGCTACGGGCCATATTGCGCTCCACCTGCTTTCCCAGCATGCAAACCATGATGTGTTGTCCGTACCAATCGGTGCATTCATAAGCACAATCGCAACGGCATGGGCATTATCGCTGGGGTTTGTTGCCGCCGATATCTGGACCGCAAACTCCAAAGCGGACCAAGCCACCAGTGAAGAAAGATCATCGATTTCACGACTTGTTGGCGCCGCAAGCCCCGATATTCTCAATGTACCTGCCTTGCGCAGCGCGCTTGTCGATTATCGCGATGCAGTCGTGAAAGACGAATGGCTGAAACACAGCAATATCGAGCCGGCAGTAGCGGTCGAAATCGCATTGCAGAACATCCGCCGCGAGATTGTCGACCTCGCACGAACGGATATTCCGACACCCATCATTTCGCAGCTCGTCCATGATTTCGATGAATTGCAGGACGCGCGCAATACGCGCTTGTCCGTAGGGTCGACCTCTGTCGATATGTATAAATGGTATATGCTGCTGTTTCTGACGATCCTCACGGCCATCACCATCGCAGCCACCCATGCAGATAGAGTGGTAGCTGGCATCAAATCCTTGATTATCTATTCAACCACCGCTGCATTTTGTCTGTGGATCTTGGCAATCCATGCCAACCCCTATCAGGGAATTGAGCGCATACAACCCTCACTGTTGTTCACAAACCATAAGCTGGGATAATCCGCCATCATTACATGCTTCCCAAATAGCCGCCATTTAAGGCCATTGATGCTAGCGATCGGCGCAACAGTTTTGTTCGCAGCCATTCCGCAGGCCAATGCTGCAACCTTTCGGGTTTGCCACGGCTATGACTGCTCCTATAAAACCAAAGTCATCCTCACTGCGAAGGACTTGAGCCGCATTGAGCGCCTGTTGCGGCAAGGCGCTCAATCCCCTGCCGACGAGCGCAAGGCGCTGCGGCAAGCCGTGGCACTTTTTGAGGAGCGCAGCACACTCACAATCGGAGTGCGTGACAAGCCACGCATGCAGTTTGGTCGGGCGCGCATCAAGGGGCAAATGGATTGTGTTGACGAATCAACGAATACAGACAACTTTATCCGCTATCTTCATTCTCGCGGTTGGCTGAAATATCATCAGCCCGCACGCAAAACGACGCGTGGCAGTTTCTTTGATGGCCGCTATCCACATTGGACAGCCGTCATTGAGGACAACAGCGGTGTGAAGTGGGTGGTAGACTCTTGGTTTGAAGCAGGCGGCGGCCTGCCAGACATCATGCCTTTGAGCGAATGGAAACGCCGTGGCTATGGCGGCGAACGATGAAAACTCATGAACATGTGAACGAAGTACCATTTGAAAAGCAGGGGGTTATCAATGTCTATTCTGAAAAAATCATTTACAGCCGCATGCACCAGCGTGCTCGTCGCTGCCAGCATGCTGGCGGCACCGGTCGTGGAAGCGTGCACACGCGTGGTCTATCTTGGCGCCGATGATCAAATCATCACAGCACGCTCGATGGACTGGAGTGTCGATGTTGGCACCAACCTCTGGATTTTCCCGCGCGGCATGAAACGCAGCGGCGAAGCTGGTCCAAACTCCATCCAGTGGACCTCAAAATATGGCAGCGTCATCTCATCAGGCTACGATATTTCCACCACCGACGGAATGAACGAGGCCGGTCTCGTCGCCAACGTGCTATGGCTGGTTGAATCCCAATATCCTAAATATGACGGCACAGGTCCGGGGCTTTCAATCGCAGCCTGGGCGCAATATGTTCTCGATAATTTCGCCACTGTCGATGAAGCTGTCACAGCGCTAAGCGCCAATCCCTTCACAATCGTCACCGATTATGTTCCAGGCGAAAACAGGCTTGCAACACTGCATCTTGCAATATCGGATGCATCCGGCGACAGTGCAATTGTGGAGTATATCGACGGCAAGCAGGTCATTCACCACAGCCCAAAATATCAGGTTCTGACCAATTCGCCGACCTTTGACGAGCAACTCGCCCTTCATTCTTACTGGACGCAGATTGGCGGCACCGTGATGCTGCCGGGCACAAACCGGGCTTCGGACCGCTTCACGCGCGCGTCATTTTATATCAATGCCGTTCCAAAAACCAACGATGCGGTTGAATCCATCGCAAGTGTGTTCAGCGTCATCCGCAACGCTTCCGTCCCTTACGGCTTAACGACACCGGACCAGCCCAATATCTCTTCGACACGCTGGCGCACGGTGTCTGACCAGAAACGCAAACTGTATTTCTTTGAATCAGCCCTCACGCCGAATATTTTCTGGGTTGATCTGAACACAATTGATTTTTCTGCCGACAAGGGAAAAGTGCAGAAACTTGATCTTGGTCCTGATCAGCGCAACATTTTTTCAGGTGTTGCAAACAAGGAATTCAAGGACGCAGAACCTTTCAAGTTCCTGGGAATTTAAAGCGCGCTATGATTCAATCAAATCGAAACGCATTCTAAAGCCCATCCAAAAAATCTGAACCAATTGCCTTTTCACGCGTTAACTCATCACAACAACCAGAACGGAGGAAATCCAATGGACTGGAACCGCGTAGAAGGCAATTGGAAGCAAGCAAAGGGTAAGATCAAGGAGCAGTGGGGCAAGCTCACTGATGATGATCTCGACCAGATCAACGGTCGCCGCGAACAGTTGGAAGGCAAGATTCAGGAGCGCTATGGCATCGAGAAGGACCGGGTAAAATCGGATATCGATGACTGGTATAAACACCAGAGCTGGCTCTCGTGATAACAGCGTATTGAACATAGAATAAAGCCCTGCCCTTTGGCGGGGCTTTATTCTTTAAAACCCTTTTTAATTAGAGCATTTCCAATAATTCAATCCAAACAGGAAACACTCTAGCAGCGATCAACGCGTTGAAGGGATGCAGACAGCCCCATCAACGAAAAACTATAGCGGGTCTGAGTGCCGCGCGCGGATGTGGCTTGCACATTTACCGTGCGCCCTGACCGCATGGCGCTGACAATACGTGCCTCATCGCCTTCATTCTGTGCCCAGGCGCGGTTTCCTTCGCTAAAGAATGGAAACTGTGCACCATCGACCATCACTTTCACTTTGCTATTAGGCTTCAGGTCATATCCCATCACAAGTTGCGGGCTATAACTCGCGCCAATCTTGGAAATGATGATGAAATTATCGCCATGCCGGACACCTGCGGGAAGGAAACTCGACGGCACGGTTAAAGCATAGCATTTATTTCCGGGCAACTGCGTGTTTTGATAAACGCCCCAGTCCCTGAATTCGCCAATATGGCTTGTTTTAGCCGAAGCCGCGAGAGAATTCGCCACCAACCCTGCAAGCGCCAACGCAACAGTGGTTGTCATTTTATTCATTGCCTAAAACCTCCATATCCAAGAAATCACGCACCATGAAAAATTGTTTCATTGCGTTACTATTTCCTTAACAGACTCCTAAAAACTTGTTGACCGAGTGCAATCGTCACACCGAACACCCAATCCAGATGCTTACTGACGTTGTCCTTCGACAAGGCGTGCTAAAAAATTGCGGAAGGATGAGCGGAGCATAAAGCGAAATAATATGGTCCGCACGTGGCTAGGCCGCCGCTTCTGCCCTCACCGATATTCGTGAGAATAAATATAATCGGCTCGTGATAGAGCCGCGCAAGACTGGCTTCAAGTCTGATGCTGTCATTGCGAAATGGTCCAGCGCCATCACTCTACCCGCTATGGCCTGGCTGGACGCTCGCAGATCACGCCACGCTCTGAAAAAAGCTGTGCTACAACGCGCCAAGTACAAATTAAACGCGTCCACCCAATGCCGAAGACAAATCAGTCAGTTCCTGACCACCGGCCATAAGGCTTTGCAGCTCATCCATATCCACGTCGCTTCTTGTGCGTGTGCCAAGCGTGGCGCCACGATTAAGCACCGTGAATTTATCGCCAACGGCATGGGCATGACGCACATTATGGGTGATGAAGATCACACCAAGTCCACGCTCACGCACGAGATTGATATATTTAAGCACCATGGCCGTCTGCCGAACACCGAGCGCCGAGGTCGGTTCATCAAGGATCAGTACTTTCGCGCCAAAATAGACCGCACGTGCAATTGCCACACATTGACGCTCGCCACCCGAAAGCGTACCGACCGCCTGCTGAGGATCGCGCACATCGATGCCGATCCTCTTCATTTCCTCACGCGTCACATCTTCGGCCAATTGTGTATCGAACCATCTAAGCGGCCCAATGCCCTTGGTAGGCTCGCGCCCAAGAAAAAAGTTTCGCATCACCGACATGAGCGGAATCATGGCAAGGTCCTGATAGACCGTAGCAATACCGTGATCCAGTGCATCGCGCGGACTGCCAAAAACAACCTGTTTGCCTTCGACAAAAAACTCTCCGCTCGTCGGCTTATGCACGCCGGAAAGCGTTTTAATCAATGTCGATTTACCGGCACCATTATCGCCAAGCAGGCAATGCACCTGCCCCGGCTCCACACTCAGTGAAACACCGTTAAGAGCAATAACCGGCCCGAAATGTTTGACAAGATTGCGAACTTCAATGATCGGGGCTGTCATATTTGATACTCCCTATCAGCGCAGTTTCAGGAAAAGTGGGAACCGGTTTTCCGTTCAAAACTGCGTGAGTACTGAAACCTATCGCTCGCCAGTGGCGCGCTTGCGAATGAAATTATTGAAGAGAACGGCAATCAGCAGCATTCCGCCAAGGAATACGAGATACCAATCCTGATCAATCGTCGTGTAAGTCAGACCAATCAACACCATGCCAAATATGATGGAGCCGAAGAAAGCGCCGATAGCGGAACCATAGCCGCCGGTCAGCAGACATCCACCGATGACCGCTGCAATGATCGCCTCGAACTCTTTCTGGAAACCGCGTCTTGCATCGGTCGAGCCCGCATCCAGCACGGTCAGAATTGCAACAAGGGCTGCGGCCATCGCCGTGCACATGAACAGGATTGTTTTCACACGACGAACCGGCACTCCGGAATTACGCGCTGCGAGCGCATCCCCCCCAGAGGCGAAAATCCAGTTTCCAAATCGGGTGCGCACAAGAATATACGTTGCAAGAAAAGCAATGCCCACAAACCACAACACTTCAACAGGAACACCCGTTACGGTCGGTTGTCCATTCGGAAACTTCGCTATCATGCCATTTTCTGCAAGCCAGGCGAACAATCCCTGAAAAGCATCGCCCGAAAACAATCCCGCAAGCGTACTCGTGCCGACGGCTTCCTTCACGCCGCGCAATTGTGTTGCGCCACCCGTTGCCCATTTAAGGCCAACCAGAGAAAGACCGCGCAGGATAAACAAAAATGCGAGCGTGACAATGAAGGACGGCAGGCCAGTTTTAAGCACAATCTGCGCATTAATGCCCCCCACGAAGGCCGCGAAAACCAGCGTCAGAATGATCGCAACAATCAGCGGCACCTGAAAGACAACAAGGGCTGCAGCAAATATCAGCCCCGCAAAGGCTATCATGGAACCGATCGAAAGATCGAACTCACCGCCGATCATAAGCAGCGCGGCGGCAATCGCCAGAATACCGAGCTGAGAGGCAGGTGCCATGAAATTCATGATACCCGCTGTGGTAAACATCGCCGGATTGGCCGTCGAAAGGAAGAAGATCGTTATCAGGATAAGACCTGAAACAGCACCCAGTTCGGGGCGACTGAGCATACGTTGCAGTGGGCTGGCATTTTTCAGCCGCTCATCCTGTTGCGCAGCCGCAATCACGGGGTCATGCGTGCCGGCCTGAGCAGGCAGCTCAGATGAAGTTGGCTCATTCATGCTTTCCTCCTTCAAGCGCATCGATACAAATACGCATTACTACAATTTGTTGGAGCACCGTTTTGATTCAACTTGAGAAAACCGCACTCCAGACAGTGCGCCACGAAGGCCGCAAGCTTATAGGTAAAGATACCCATTCCCGCCCATTTCCATGGGCGGGTGCGGCATTTCAAATGGTTCAATCAAAACAGGAAATGCCCTAGCGAATGCCCTTGGCAGACAGTTCGACCACCTGCTTGGCCTTATCCTTAGTAATCAGGTTTGGTCCTGACGGCACATTGCCACCCGGCATCAGACCGTATTTCGCGTTGAGCGCCAGGAATGCAACGGGAAGATAGCCCTGCAAAAACTGCTGCTGGTCAATCGCAAAATCAGCTTTTCCATTTTCCACGGCTTCAAGAAAGCCCGCCGACATGTCAAAGGTAGCAACATGAATGCCATCGCGACCACTTTCTGAAGCGGCCTTGACCGCCGGTTCACCGGCAAGGGTCGCATTGAGCGTCAGGATTGTATCAACAGCGGTGTCGGATGCCAATGCCGCACGAACTTTGGATTCGTTTTCCGTCGGATCAACCGAGGTTGGCAGAACAGTCACATCACCAAAGCCTTCCTTGAAGCCTGCGCAGCGTTGATCAAGTGAGACGTTGCCGACTTCATGATTGACACAAAGACCTTTCTTACCACCCGACTTTTTGAGCGCTTCACCGGCAACTTTACCCGCATCGAACTCATCCTGACCGACATGCAGCAGCGCACCAAGTTTTTTGGATGGTTCCGAACCGGCATTCATAGAGATAACCGGAATGCCAGCAGCAACCGCTCTCTCAATCGACGGCCCAAGTGCATCGGCATCCGGGATAGAGACGACGATGCCCTGCGGATTCTGGTTGATTGCAGCATCAATCAGCTGCGCCATCTGCACCATATCGAAGGTTTCGGGCGCACGGTAATCCACCTTTGCACCGGTATCTTTCGCGGCTTCCGTAACGCCATTTTTTACAACTGACCAGAACGGATCGGATGCCTGGCCATGGCTGACCACGACAATGCTTATGTCCTGCGCCTGCGCTGTATACGACGCAGCCATCAATGCAACACCAGCAACCGCCGACTTTAAAAGAGCTTTCATCTGCATTCCTCCCTGCCCGGCACTCCCCGCCGGTTTGTTAATTAACCCGCATGCTCGTCAGAGCTGATTCCGGGGCTGCCTCCACGCATGTGTCCCGGCAATTTCACTCTGACATCTACACTTTAATAGAATTAAACATTCATTATAAAATTTTCGTGGAATTATAATTCCATTTCTATTGCCTCATGTCAATCACATAAGCTACAGTCGAAACGTAGCGGCAATTTTACTCTGGGAGGAGAGAATAGAGCTGGCCCGGGGAATCTGGACAGGGGGATAAGTGAAATTTCTGCCTGACTTCGGCTTAGATGCCGGGAACAGGAGATATCATGACGAGACGACCGCGCCGGAACCACAGCCCGGCTTTTTGAGGCAAAAGTGGCGCTTGCTGCGATCCGAGGTGGGCAGACTCTGGTGGAGTTGTCCCAGCAGTTCGACGTGCATGCCAACCAGATCAAACAGTGGAAAGACCACCTCCTTGAGGGGGCGACAGGCTTTTTCGGCGATGAAGCGAAGACGGAAGCGGCGGGTCGGGCCGTCGATGTGAAAACGCTACACGCCAAGATCGGCGAACTGACGCTGGAGAACGATTTTCTATCCGGTGCGCTCGACAATGCGGGATTGCTGGGCGGAAAGAAATGATCGACCGCGAGCACAAACTGTCGATTGTGAGGCAGGCCAGGCTCCTCGGCTTGAACCGTGGCAGCGTCTACTATTCGCCGCGCCCAGTGTCCGACATCGATCTGGCTCCGATGCGCCGGATCGACGAACTGCATCTCGAATATCCATTCGCGGGAAGTCGAATGTTGCGAGGGCTTTTGAGAGGAGAAGGGCTGGAAACCGGGCGGCTCCATGTCGCCACGCTGATGAAGAAGATGGGCATCGAGGCGATCTATCGCCGCCCGAACACGTCCAAACCAGCACCAAGACACAAGATTTATCCTTATCTTCTGCGCAAGCTGGCGGTTACCCGGCCCAATCAGGTATGAGCGATGGACCTGACCTATATCCCCATGGCGTGTGGTTTTGTCTACCTCTGCGCCGTCGTGGGCTGGTTCAGTCGTCGGGTTCTGTCGTGGTGATTGTCGATCACGATGGAGGCGGCTTTTGTATCGAAGCGGTAGAGAAAGCGCTGGCTCGCTATGGAAAGCCGGACATATTCAACACCGATCAGGGATCGCAGTTCACCTCCATCGACTTCACCGCCACGCTGAAGAAAGCTGAGATTGCCATCTCGTTGGACGGCAAGGATGCATGGTGAGACAATGTCTTCGTCGAGCGGCTTTGGCGGTCGTTCAAATACGAGGAAGTCTACCTCCACGCCTACAAGACCGTATCCGAGGCACGCGCGGGAATAGGTCGCTATCGGAGCTTTTACAATACCCGACGCCACATTCATCCCTTGACTGGCAGACCCCGGATCAGGCTTACTTCAACGCGCTGGCACCGATGATGGTGGTGGCATAATCGAGGCCGAAACCCACTTAACGAAACGCCCGAAACTGTTCAAACAATCCGAGCCAGCTCTTTCATCCGCATAATTTCGGACTGGAACAATCTTTCAAGAGCTTCTTTCGACATGAATGCCCGTCATGGGTTTTCTGCGATTTCAAACAGCATCAGATTAAGCTTGCGAACCATGTAGCCAACTTGCCGATGATCAGATTGTTTGAGGCTGAAAGCAAGGTGACGCGAACCAATATTGCGTCCCAACTGTGCCGGGAGACGCGTGCGCCAATAAAAAATATTTCCGCGTCGCTGAAGATTCTGAACCTGATGTCTGACTGCCATGTCATATCCGTCATCTGAAGCCGACATACAGCCGATTTCCAGAGAATCAGCATGTCATAGCTCTGTGCCACAGTTAAGTGCACATCCGGCGAATATGAGAAGATTGAAGAACTCCACCTGTGTGGAAAGAGAAGAAAAATCAATATGCGTATGATTTTTCTTGTGACTCATGGCTGGGGCGCCTGGATTCCCAGCCAAGTCAAATTCCTCAATGATTTCAATAAATCATTTTTCACAATCGCCGAATGTGTCATAGGTTTGTGCTACAGTTGGTGCACGGCGTCAAGGGGCGGTGCATTTAGAAGGTACAGGCGGAAATTATTTCCGTCAGAGACGAAAAACGCGACACCGCTCATTGAGCAATGCCGCGCCAGAGATATTTCCGCTAGGATGCTAAACCAGTCTGGTTACAACATCCCGTAGTGACGATTTCCAATGCGGTGCAGACCAGTTGAACACCTCCTGGAATTTCGCAGTCGACAGGCGTGAGTTGGCAGGACGCGCAGCTTTGGTCGGATAATCGGCTGTCGCAATATCCGTAACGGTCGTGGTCGGCCCGCCAAGCTTGGCACTTTCACTGAATATGGCGCGTGCAAAGCCACTCCAGTTCGTGTCACCCGTACCAGCCAGATGATAAACACCATAAGCGGAAAAGTCGGGGGTTGCTGCCAAATGATCAGCCACCTGAATAATTGCATCAGCGATGTCGAGCGCACTGGTCGGGTTACCCCATTGGTCAGAAACAACCGAGAGAGCATCGCGCGTTTCAGCAAGCCTCAGCATCGTCTTGACGAAATTTTTGCCGAAGGGACTGTAGACCCAAGCCGTCCTTAAAACGATGTGCTGAGGATTAGCTTGTGCAACCAGACGCTCACCCTCAAGCTTGGAGCTTCCATAGACACTACGAGGTCCCGTGATATCCGTTTCGACGTATGGTTTGTCAGCGTCGCCCGCAAAAACATAATCCGTCGACAGATGGATGACGGGAACGCCGCAGTTCTTCGCCGCTTCGGCAACTGCTTCAGCGCCAGATGCATTCACCGCAAAAGCAAGTTCTGGCTGGTCCTCTGCCAGATCCACCGCCGTGTAGGCGGCGGCCGAGACAACAAGGTCCGGCTTGATCGTCTCAATGGCACTAAGCACGGATTCCGGTTTAGCCAGATCCAGTTCTGGGCGACCAAGTGCGATCACTTGCAGATCAGAACGTTGAGATGCCTTCTCAAGAAGGCTCTGGACAACCTGCCCTTCCCGCCCGGTGACGACGATTTTCATGTCTTGGCCTCTTTACTCGACGTGCCACCGAGCCGTTCGCCAGCATAGGTACCGCTACGGATGGGCTCCCACCACCAAGCATTGTCGAGATACCACTGGATGGTCTTTTCAAGCCCAGTTTCAAAGGTCTCCTGCGGCTTCCAGCCAAGTTCACGCTCAATCTTCGAAGCGTCAATAGCATAGCGACGGTCATGACCGGGGCGATCCGTTACGAACGTGATGAGGTCTCCATAGCTCTTACCGTTTGCACGGGGCCGTTTCTTATCGAGAATGGCACAGATCGTTTCCACTACATTCAGATTGGTGCGTTCTGAACGCCCACCGATGTTGTAGCTTTCACCCAACTTTCCCGTCATCGCAACGAGTGCTAGAGCGCGCGCATGATCCTCGACGTAGAGCCAGTCACGCACATTTGCCCCTGCTCCATAAACCGGCAGCGGTTTTTCATCGAGCGCATTGAGAATGACAAGCGGAATCAATTTTTCCGGGAAATGGAATGGACCATAGTTGTTCGAGCAATTGGTCAGTACGACTGGCAGACCATAAGTTTCATGCCATGCACGCACCAGATGATCCGAAGAAGCCTTTGACGCTGAATAAGGAGACGACGGCTTATAGGGTGTCTCTTCCGTGAAAATACCGCTGTCGAAAGGGAGGTCGCCAAACACCTCATCGGTCGAAATATGGTGAAAGCGGAAGTTCGACTTACGTGGTTCCGGCAGTTCGCGCCAATAGCCAAGTGCCGCATTGAGCAAGCGGAACGTGCCTATGATATTGGTTTCAATGAAAGCCGCAGGACCGTCGATGGAACGGTCAACGTGGCTCTCCGCAGCCAAATGCATGACTACATCAATCTCGTTGGTGCGCAGGGCTTCTAGAGCGCTTGTGTCATCACAAATATCGGCCTGAAGAAAGCTGTAATTCGGATGATTTTCAATCTGGCGTAGCGAGGCCAGATTACCTGCATAAGTCAGCTTATCCAGATTGACGACATTGACCTTGGGATCAGCGGCCAGATGGCGGCACACTGCAGAACCGATGAAACCTGCACCGCCCGTAACAAGAATGTTCATATCATTCCTCAAGCAAAAACTTCTGCGTCGACCAGAAGAGGTGCGTTCCGATCCTTCTCCGAGAGTTGAACTTCTGAAGGCGATATAGGCCAATCGATGCCAATAGCCGGATCATCGAATCTTATCGTGCGATCATGCGCAGGCGCATAATAGTCAGTAACCTTGTAGATAACCTCGGTATTCTCAACGAGCGTTATGAAGCCGTGTGCGAAACCTTTCGGCACCAGAATCTGGTTCCATTTTTTTTCCGAGACTTCCAACGACATCCACTTACCAAAAGTCGGAGAGCTTTTGCGAATGTCGACCGCCACATCGAGGATAGCTCCCCGTATCACACGCACCAACTTGTCCTGCGTATACGGCGGCAACTGATAATGAAGACCACGCAGAACGCCTTTCGCTGCAGAAAACGAATGATTGTCCTGCACGAAGTGTAGATTGATCCCAGCATTGCCAATCGATTTGGCATTATAAGCTTCCGAAAAGAACCCACGATCATCGCCAATTTTTCGCGGAATAATTTCCAGAACACCATCAAGTTCCAACGGACGAGCGATCATCGTTCGCTTCCAATTTCCTCAACACGACGACGCAGATAGGCGGCATATTCGGTCTGCCCAAGTTTTTCCGCCCGTTCAAGAACGGCATCGCTATTGATCCAGCCCTTCTCGAACCCGATTTCCTCGGGGCAAGCAATCTTGATACCTTGCCGTTTTTCGATTGTGCGCACAAAGGACGATGCGTCCTGCAAACTTTCATGCGTGCCAGTATCAAGCCAGGCATAACCCCGTCCTAACTGTCTGACCGTCAAATCTCCGCGCTGAAGGTAGATATTGTTGACTGCCGTAATTTCCAGTTCACCGCGTGCAGAAGGTTTGAGCGAAGCGGCAATATCCACAACATCATTATCGTAAAAATAGAGCCCCGTGACTGCCCATGAGGACTTCGGTCGACTAGGTTTTTCCTCAATCGATATTGCCTTACCAGTAGCCCGGTCGAACTCGACAACGCCATAACGCTGCGGATCTTCCACCCGATAGGCAAACACCGAGCCGCCCTTGGTATTGCCCGCAGCGCTTTCGCATAAATGGGACAGACCATCGCCGAAATAGATGTTATCACCCAGAATCATTGCCACATTGTCGTTACCGATAAAATCGCGACCGATGATGAAAGCTTCCGCCAGACCGTTGGGTTGAAGCTGTTCCGCAAAAGAAAAACTCATGCCGAACTCGCTGCCATCCCCAAGCAGCTTCCGGAAAAGAGGCAAATCATGCGGCGTCGAAATGATCAGAATATCCCTGATACCCGCGAGCATGAGCACGCTCAGCGGGTAATAAATCATCGGCTTATCATAGATCGGAAGAAGTTGTTTCGAAACGGCTATCGTCAAGGGATAAAGACGCGTACCACTGCCACCGGCTAGGATAATGCCTTTCATCTACGCTCCATTGCTAGTTGTATCATCAAAAAATTAAGAAGTAATAGGTCCAGCACGGACAACCTCTCGTACATCAAGGGGCTAAGTGCAATTTTTACGTACTAGATTAAGCAAAAATTCGCTACCTATGTTGTGCTTTTTGATAATATTCCTTTTTCTTTCTAAACAAAAATCTCCTTATGAAACAGTAAAGCTGAAGAAATCATTTATGTTTTGCGCAGGAGACAATGCCATCAGCGCCTCATCATTAGGCCGTTCTTTGTTTCTACTTAGGGCATTCATCCTGTAGAATTCCTGCATGTTTGTTTTTTATAGCGAAGGAATCTTCGTTGCCCCAGTGCATCCAGAAAAGTATTTCAAAATTTCAGTATGCGCCTAGCCTAGCCCGATAGCCTATTGCTATTATTAAAAAAAGCAAGTTCCCGATTGAACTGCCCCCCATTTCGACCGGACAGTCGGCATAAGCAGAAAGGCTCAAGCACAGGCTTGGGTATAGGCTTATGTCTAACGAGTATCGACATGTCGAATTGCTGACAGGTGATGTCCGCCGTCGGCGGTGGCCAACCGAGCAAAAGCTGACGATCATCGAGCAGAGTTTCGAACCAGGCGAAACGGTATCTTCGGCCGCTCGCCGCCATGGTGTTGCGCCCAATCTGCTTTACCGGTGACGCAGACTCTTGAGTGAGGGAGGTGCTACAGCCGTGGATTCTGACGAGCCGGTGGTCGGCAATTCGGAAGTGAAGAAACTGGAAGATCGCGTCGGCGAGCTGGAGCCCATACTCGGCCGTAAGACAATGGAGGTCGAAATCCTCCGCGAAGCCCTTTCCAAAGCGGACTCAAAAAACGTATGGCCCGCCCCGTTTGCAATAGGATTATTAGGGTGTTCTGATCAGTCTGCGTCAACATATACGGTCTCATGAGCACCCCCATGGCCAAGATGGACATCCGGCTCTTCAGATCGACGAAACGCATCGTCGGTCGAGATGCAGCTTCGGCAATATCCTCAGCATCCCGATCATCATTTTTCTGGGCTTTGATATACGGGCGAACATATTCCGGCGACATCAGCCGGACCTCGTGACCTCGTCCCGTAAACAAGCGGCCCAGATGATGAGCTCCGCAGCACGCTTCCATAGCAACTATGCAGGCGGGGAGTTTCGTTATGTAATCAATCAGTGTCTGGCAACGCATCGTTCGACGTGTAACTATTGCTCCGGTAGCGTCGACACCAACGACGCTGCAAGAGTTCTTGCCCAGATCAAGGATCATTATGCTCATAGGCCCGTTCCTTTCTTTTTTCGCACCACGGCATCATAACAGACGCTGGGGATAGGGGCGGGCCATTCCATAAACGGATATCGCGGCCGATCTTGTTGCCGAAGGACGGTTCGCGATGAAGGCCGTCGCAGACACGTTGGGCGTCTCACGTTCCAACCTCATCGAACGGCTGAAAGGCAAATCAAAGCCGCGTGGGCTTTACCACAAGGTCGAGGATGCAGAGCTTCTGCCCACCATTCGCAGGCTGGTGGATTAAAGGCCGACCTACGGCTATCGGCGGATCGCCGCGCTCCTCAATCGCGAAAGGCGAGCCGCCGATAAGCCTGTGGTCAACGCCAAAAAGGTCCATCGCATCATGGGCAACCACGCCATGCTACTGGAGAAGCATACCGCCGTTCGCAAGGGCCGCATCCATGACGGCAAGGTCATGGTTATGCGATCCAATCTGCGCTGGTGCTCGGACGGTCTGGAGTTCACCTGCTGGAATGGCGAGGTCATTCGTCTCGCCTTCATCATCGACGCATTCGACCGCGAGATCATTGCCTGGACGGCAGTTGCCAATGCGGGCATCTCCGGCTCAGACGTGCGTGACATGATGCTGGAGGCGGTCGAGAAACGCTTCAACGCAACCAGAGCCCCACATGCAATCGAACATCTGTCGACAATGGGTCGGCTTACACCGCGAGGGATACGAAGCTATTCGCCCAGGCGCTCAACCTGACGCCCTGCTTCACGCCGGTGGCCAGCCCGCAGTCGAACGGAATGTCCGAGGCATTCGTTAAAACCCTGAAGCGGGATTACATCCGTATCTCGGCACTACCGGACGCCGAAACGGCGCTCCGTCTCATCGATGGATGGATCGAGGACTACAACGAAATCCATCCCCACTCCGCTCTCAAGATGGCTTCCCCTCGGCAGTTCATCAGGGCTAAATCAATCTAGCCGACGTGTCCGGTGAAACGGGGTGCACTCCACCGATTACGTCGGACAGTTCACCCACGCACACTGCAAGGGGCGGAGCTAGAGCCTATTCTGGCTAATATCAAACAGGTTTTATAACGTTTAGAAGATTGTCAATCGAGCTTTCAACTAAAGGGCGAATGTCTTTGCGCCACAGCGCGAAGGCAACGTTAGCTTCGATGAAGCCAGCCTTGGAGCCGCAGTCGAATGTCAATCCCTGATAATTGAAACCGAAGAATTTCTGAACGTCGGCAAGTTTTAACATCGCATCAGTCAACTGGATTTCGTTGCCAGCCCCCTTTTCCTGCTTGCTCAGGAATTCAAAGATTTCCGGTTGTAGAATATAACGGCCATTGATATAAAGATTTGATGGTGCCGTGCCTTTGGCAGGCTTTTCGACCATCTGTGTGATCTCGAAACCACTGCCAATGACTTCGCCTCTGCCAACTATACCATATTTATGCGCTTCGTCCGGGTCGCATTTCTGCACGGCAATGACGTTGCCGCCGGTTTTTTCGTAAAGCTCGACCATCTCTTTCAGACAGCCTTTCTTCGACTGCATGACCATATCAGGTAACAAGAGAGCGAACGGTTCGTCATCAATGAGTTCACGAGCGCACCAGACCGCATGGCCTAACCCCAGCGGAACCTGCTGGCGAGTGAAGCTAGCCGTCCCTGGTTGCGGCTGAATATTCTGAAGATGTTCTAATTCCGCTGTCTTGCCACGTTCGGCAAGCGTAGTATAAAGCTCAACTTGCGCATCAAAATAGTCTTCGATAACCGCTTTGTTGCGTCCAGTGACGAAAATCAGATGTTCGATACCAGCTTCACGTGCCTCGTCTACCACATATTGGATAACGGGCTTGTCCACCACAGTCAACATTTCTTTGGGAATAGACTTAGTGGCGGGTAGGAAGCGGGTGCCAAGACCTGCAACCGGAAAGACAGCCTTGCGAATTTTTCTAATGGAGCTCATCCCTCTCCTCAATTAACAGCGACGATTGACATAATAAGGCTAAACCTTGCGTTTAGATAAGAGAGTTCAATTAGGACAATTAAGACATCAGTGGGAACACATTAAATGTCCAAACGAATTGTCTTGTGAATTCGCACCCTGTTTTGGACAGAGATAATTCCCTACAACCAATCCTTGTGAGAACTCACATGGCCCTTCCTTCATGTTGATTTCGCCTCAATTCATTGATTTTATGAGGATTATGAAATATTGGGGTGACTGGGGGATACGATGATATACAGCAAACGAGACTTTGGTAGGTTAACGTGAATTTCGATAGTTATGATCTGGTAATTGTAGGTGCGGGGTTCTTCGGAGCAACCATCGCGGAGAGAGTAGCGAATGAATTAGGACGGAAAGTCTTAATCATTGACAAACGAACTCACATTGGCGGAAATGCATATAGTGAAAGTAATTCGGAGACAGGAATCGAAGTACACAAGTATGGTGCGCATCTTTTTCATACGCCTAATAAGGTAATTTGGGACTATTTGAATAATTTTACCAAATTTACTGATTATAAACATCGTGTATACACGTCATATAAAGATCAGGTTTACTCAATGCCGATCAACCTGAGCACTGTGTGTCAGTTCTTTGGTCGTCGTATGTCGCCTCTGGAAGCCCAACAATTAGTCTTAGAGCAATCGCGCGAGCTAGGTGATAACCAGCCACAAAACCTTGAAGAAAAGGCGATCTCGCTGATTGGTCGTCCTTTATATGAAGCGTTTATTCGCGGCTACACAGCGAAACAATGGCAAACGGATCCACGCGAACTTCCGGAGCATATCATTACTCGCCTTCCCGTCCGCTATAACTTCGATAATCGTTACTTTAACGATGCCTACGAAGGCCTGCCTGTCGATGGTTACACAGCAATCTTTGAGAGAATGCTGGCAAATCCCATGATCCACATTCAAACTGGCATTGATTATTTCGAGATAAAAGAACAAATTCCTGCAGGAAAGCTAGTTGTTTATACGGGTCCTATTGATAAATTCTTTGATTATAAAGCGGGTGAACTGGGGTGGCGCACCATCGATTTTGAACCAGAAATTCTGCAGACGGGTGATTTCCAAGGCACTGCTGTCATGAACTACGCTGATGAAAATGTTCCATTCACCCGTATTCTTGAGTTCAGACATTTTAATCCCGAACGTGATTATCAAAGAGAAAAGACGATTATCGTTCGTGAGTATTCACGCTTTGCCCAGCGCGGAGACGAACCTTATTATCCAATTGATACGCAAAGAGATAAGAAGACTTATCTCGCCTACAAAGAAATGGCAGATGCCAAAAGTGATGTAATTTTCGGTGGGCGTCTTGGAACTTATCGCTATCTGGACATGCATCAGGCGATTGGAGCCGCATTGAAGTGCTTTGATAACGAAGTCAGGTCTAAGCTGCCTTGAAAATGAAAGGTTGCCCAAACATCTTGTGGATTGGAAATCGAATTCTGCAGCAGGTAGATAACTCGATTTCCAACCGGGTGGTTTTGTCATGAGTAAAGCTAGGACAGAAGTTGATGCTGTGGTAGTGACATATAATCGGCTGGAAAAGCTACGTGAGTGCCTGGAGGCATTAGGACGTCAGACTGGAAGGCTGAGACACATCCACGTCGTCGATAATAACTCGACCGATGGCACACGTGAGTGGCTTGTATCAAATAGCCAGCGTCTGAATCTTGTTTTGCATTTGCTGGATTATAACGGTGGCGGAGCTGGCGGATTTAATGCAGGTATTCGGGCTGCCACGAAGGTTGGTGCTGATTGGGTATGGGTAATGGATGACGATGTAGTTCCAGAGCCTGATTGTTTGCAAGCGGCGATGGAAAGCCCTTTTTTTATACAGCATCAAGCAGGCTTCCGAACAGTTGGCTTTTTATCAAGCCGGGTAGAGTGGACCGATGGCAGCTTATGTGTAATGAATATTCCTGTTGCAAGATGGCCCTGGAACAGCACATTTCGGGATATGCCCTCATCTCTTCCATGTATATCATGTTCTTTTGTTTCATGTTTCATAAGCCGAGAAGCTATTCAGAAAGTTGGCCTACCTTTGAAGGAGTTTTTTATATGGCATGATGACACAGAATATACCCGTAGGATATCTGATCATTATGATTGCTTTTATATCGATACTAGTGTGGTAAAACATGTCACTCCGTATAACCTCCTTCCCACCTACAGCGAGGTTTCAATGCAAAACCTTTGGAAGTTTAAGTGCGATATAAGAAATGTTGCTTCGGTCGAAGCGCGGGTTGGCAGAAAGATAGATAAAATCATTGCGCTTCGTTATGTTTTGAAAAATGCGTGGATAGCGTTCCGCGCAACGAAAAGTGTATCGACGTACGCGGTGCTATTATATAGTGGGATGCGAGGCATCTTTTGGAATTATAAAAAGCATATAGAATTCCTATGACTACTGTTCTGTCGGGGAATTTTTGGATTATAGCCAGAGTGGCAAATGAATATTCTTTTTTTGATACTTGGGCATAGTCAACCACATACAATTGTGGATCTTACGGAAAACTTAATCCGGGGAGATCGCAATAATCATGTTGCAATTCACTACGACGCAAGATCTTCTGTACATGATTTTTCTCTTATTAAAAGACTGTTACAACAGAAGGACAAAGTCCAAGTCATTAATAATAGGGTACAATGCCGCTGGGGGAGTTTCAGTTTAGTCGAAGCAGTTGTCTCTAGTCTTGAAGAATTGGAAGCCTGCGTTGGTTTGCGATCTTATGACTACGTTTTTCTTTTAAGTGAATCCTGTCTTCCTAATCGTTCCCTGGCGCAGTTACATCGATATCTTTGGGAAAATTACGGTACGCAGTTTATCGAAGTCGCTGGTGAAAACTGGGTTAAAGATGGACTCCGTTCCGAGAGATATAAATTTTATTTCCCGTTTTCCCCTTCGAAGAAAAATTCGATTTTACAAAAAAACTTAATTAGGTTTCAAAAGCTCTGTGGCATTGAACGAACAGTGCCTCAAAACTTGGGTATTCGGTTCGGATCCCAGTGGTGGGGATTGACCGGAGAAATGTGCAGAAAGATTATCGATTATCTGCACAACAACCCAGAGCTAGTCTCATTCTTCAAAAAAACATATATTCCAGATGAAATGGTGTTCCCGACTTTGGTCAATCATTTGGGGGAGATGAAGTCTATCTCTGGCTTTAACCTTACAGCTTATCAATTCGATGAAAACGGTAAGCCGATAGTTTATGGTAATAGTGATGTTGAGAAAGTTATGAATTTAAAAAGCTTTTTCTTTCGAAAGGCTTGGCCAGACGCAAATATACTGAGGGAGGCTTGTTTTTCTGTGGCCCTTGGTAACGATGATGGTTGCGATTTCGGGACCATTTCCTGTTCAAAACCAAATTTTTTTGTATCCGGTGATCGATAATGGGATTCCGCGAATTTTTCCATCGGCTTTCGGTTAAGTGCCCAAAACTAACGGTCCTCTTCGAACCATTTCGTCAGCCGGTGCGGGCGTTGGTTCGAAAAATTCATTATCGACATATCATAGCTGCGAGTCGTGCCGCACAACTAGAATTCATTCAAGTAGCAGAGACAGATGGAAATGGAAAAACTGTTGCGCTTATGAGTGTTCGTAATGAAATGGATCGTCTGTCCGCTTGTCTAGAGTATCATAGGCATTTAGGTGTGAGGGAATTCTGTATCGTCGATAACGGATCAACGGATGGTAGTTTTGAATTTCTTAAAGCCCAGTCTGATGTTAATCTTTATCGAACACACGAAAGTTACAAAACGTCTTATTATGGTATAACGTGGATAAATGCACTCTTTCATAAGCATGCGAAGGGGAGATGGGCGCTCTTTTTAGACGCAGATGAATTAATTTACTTGGGAAATGAAGAATATAAAATTGATCAATATGTTGATTTTTTATCAAGTATTGGGCAATCATATTTATATGCTCCAATGATTGATCTATACTATTTCGACGATGAAAAGATCAAATCAGTTAGAGGGTATCATGATTTGGAGATTGCCCTTAGAGAGTCCAGACATGATATCGACGGCTATGAGTCAGGCCGCATGCTAAATAATGGTTTTTTATCCTTAAGAGGAGGGCCAAGGGGGCGGATCGCGCAGGAAACCGGGGGCGCGCAGCCTCTTTTAATCAAGTTCCCTTTAGTTCAGCACGATGATCGCCGTTATTTTACAGCATCTTCTCACGAGTTTATGCCAGATTCATATGAAACCCATAAAGAACATGGATGGCTTATTCATCTTAAATTGGGAACGCAGGTAGCTCGTCGGCACAGTGATCCAGATATTGAACGCGAACATTACGGAGCCGGCGGAGAAAGAGTGTACCTAAATAATTTGCGGGATATTCCAAAAGACGCCAGTGCACAGTATTTCGACGGAATGAAAACACTGGCTCGGTTGCGCGGCAAGATCGTAGCAGAAGACAGGCAATGAACTTTTCTGTTCTTATGTCCGTATATCACTGTGAGAAACCTGACTATCTGGAACGTAGCCTTGAGAGTATATGGACAGAGCAGCAGTTAAAGCCTAGCGAGATTGTTTTGGTTCTCGATGGTCCAATCACTGATCAATTACAAACCGTAATCAGTAGGTGGAAGGCGCATATCGGAGAAGCACTGCGGATCATTCCTTTGAGAGAAAATATCGGATTGGGGGGCGCTTTGCGGGCAGGGCTAAATGCTTGCTCATGTGATTTGGTTGCCCGCATGGATGCGGATGATATAGCGCTCAATACGCGTTTTCAAAGACAAATCGATTTTCTGGTGAGGAACCCGCATATAGATATATTGGGATCCTGTGCCTATCTTATCAATGATAGGGAAGAACAGATTGGTAAAAGAAGTGTGCCTGTCTCTGACGCTGAAATAAGGCGATTGGTTTGGACTTGTCCGATAATACACCCTTCGGTCATTTACAGGCGTAAACGAATCCTAGAAGCTGGATCTTATGATGCATATATCGCGCCCCGACAAGAGGACTATGATTTATGGATTCGCGCCGCACGTAACGGTCTAACTTTTCATAATCTATCGGAACCTCTGATCCTCTATAGGGTGAGCAGAGAAGATAAGAATAATTGGCGGGTCGGATGGAATCGGCTTAAAATTGGTTGGTCAGCTGTCACGGAATTTGATCGCCGAGCTATATCCTATTTAGGTATTATTTATCCTTTAGTCAGAAGTTTAACACCTAGGTATCTTCGCTGTTATCTTGTGAAAGCTTCAAAATTTTGGGATCCTCGTTAATGGTCGGCTCCCCAATTTAGCCAGACTGACCTGCCACTGAGAATTTCCTCCAGAATGGATTAGAGTCCGGCCCAATAAAGGACGGACGAATGAAGAAGCAGCGATTTACGGAAGAGCAGATTATTGCGGTGCTGAAGGAGCAGGAGGCAGGCATGAAGGTGGCCGACCTGTGCCGCAAGTATGGGATTTCGGACGCAACATTTTATAACTGGAAAGCCAAATACGGCGGTATGGAGGTGTCCGAGGCGAAGCGCCTGAAGGCACTCGAAGAAGAGAACGCCAAGCTTAAGAAGCGTAAGCGGGTAAGCCACCCCACGTATCTTTTGTCGGCTTGATGGGTGATTTTGCGTATGAATCATACGGAGAGTCCTATGAATGACGATATGAATCATTCCCAGATATTTGAGATTTTGACGGCGGAACCCGTGCGAAGCCGACGGCGGCCGCGTGACTGGTCGGATGACGAGAAAGCGCGGATTGTTGCCGCGTCATTGCAGCCCGGGGCTAACGTCTCGGCGGTTGCACGGTCTGAAGGACTGGATCCCTCGCAGCTTTATGGATGGCGTCGTAAGGCGCTTGCATCTGGTGTTGTTTCACCGGTAACAGCGGGACCGGCCAGTCCGGCCAGATTTGCACGTGTTGAAACGACGTGTAGCGCTTGGATCGATATAGTTGTCGCCGACATGGTGGTTCGCGTCGGTTCAGCCTTCGATCCAGATCATCTGGTGAAGGTTCTACGGGCGGCTCGCAAGGTATGATCTCCAGCGGTGTGGTGGTTTATGTGTCCTGTCAACCCGTCGACTTCCGCAAGGGAGCCGCTTCGCTTATGGCAGTTGTCCGTGATGGCGGTCTCGACCCGTTCAATGGTGCCCTTTATGTCTTCCGGTCAAAACGTGCTGACCGGGTCCGGATTGTGTGGTGGGATGGAAGTGGCGTTTGCCTTTATTCGAAAACGCTTGAGGAGCGTGGCTTTTGCTGGCCGGGCCTGTCGGCAGCGAGGATACGTCTGGACCATTCCCAGCTCATGGCCTTGCTGGCCGGAATGGACTGGAAAAAGATCCGCTCGAACAGAACAAGACGCCCCTTGCTGACGGGGTAACAGTGCCTGCGGCAAGATGATTCATGATGCAGTTCAGGTTGGGAAAACGGCCGCTTTTATGCTCTACTCAGCCTCATGGATTTACCGCTTCACAATCTGCCGGATGACGTTGACGCACTGAAAGCTATGGTGCTCGCAATGGCTCATGAGCAGGCTGCGAAACAAGCCCGGTTGAAGGCTGCTGAAGCTGAGATTGCCCGGCTGGAGGCAGTGGAGAAGAGCGCCAACGAACGGATTGCCAATCTGACATCCATCATGAAGGTTTTGCAGCGCACCCAGCACGGCCGGCGCTCCGAACGATTACGCCTTGGTGTTAGCGATGAACAGGTATCGTTTGCTTTCGAGGAAGTGGAAACTGGTCTTTCGGCGATCCAGAGCGAACTTGACGATGCGGCCAGAGACAAGCCGAATGACAAGCCGAAACGGGCATCGCGTCCGCGCAAGGGTTTTGCGGCTCATCTCGAACGCATTGAGGAAGTCATCGAACCGGAGGTTCCGGCTGGTTGCGAGGGGCTGGAAAAGATCCTGATCGGCGAGGATCGCTCGGAACGCCTGGACGTCGTGCCCCCGAAGTTCCGGGTTATCGTGACACGCCGCCCCAAATATGCATTCCGGAACCATGATGGTGTGGTTCAGGCGCTCGCGCCTGCACATATCATCGAGAGTGGCCTGCCGACAGAGCGCCTGCTCGCCTATATAGCCGTTTCCAAGTACGCCGATGGCCTTCCACTTTACCGTCAGGAGGCAATCTATTTGCGCGATGGCGTCGAGATCAGCCGGAGTTTGATGGCGCAATGGATGGGGCATCTGGGCTTCGAGCTTCAGATATGCGCCGATTATATCCTGGAACGGGTCAAGGAAGGTGAAAGGGTCTTCGCCGATGAGACGACCTTGCCCACTCTGGCTCCCGGTTCTGGAAAAGCCACCAAGGCATGGCTTTGGGCTTATGCACGCGATGATCGCCCCTATGGTGGGAGCAGTCCACCAATGGTGGCCTATCGCTTTGAAGACAGTCGGGGCGCAGAATGCGTGGCGCGGCATCTTGCTGGGTTCAGCGGAATCCTGCAGGTGGACGGATATGGCGCCTATACGAGCATGATCAAGGCGCAAGCCAAGGCTGGGCGCAATGAACAGATACAGCTCGCAGGCTGCTGGGCACATCTGCGCCGCAAATTTTACGATCTGCACGTCAGCGGGATCTCGCAGGCTGCAACAGATACGGTCATCGCCATGACCAAATTGTGGAAGATCGAGGATGAGGTTCGCGGCAAGAATGCCGACATCCGCGCCGCGTTCCGTCAGGAACAGTCCGAAACCATTGTCGCCCGCCTCTTCGACCTGTGGGAACAGGAACTGGGTAAAGTCTCGGGCAAGTCCAAAACAGCCGAGGCGATCCGCTACGCGCTCACCCGGCGCGAGGCCCTGGAGCGCTTCCTCACCGATGGCCGGGTCGAAATCGATAGCAACATTGTCGAGCGTGCGATCAGGCCACAGACAATCACGAGGAAGAACAGTCTATTTGCCGGAAGCGAGGGCGGCGGACGGACCTGGGCCACACTGGCGACGCTGCTCCAGACATGCAAAATGAATGCCGTCGATCCGCTCGACTGGCTATCCCAAACCCTGAGCCGCATCGCTAAAGGCTGGCCTGTAACCGAAATCGAAGGCCTTATGCCTTGGAACTTCAACTCTAACGCCATCGGCTGACCGCTTACTAAGAAGCTGTTGGCCGAGCAGATGCTCGATGCCGCCGCACTCCGCGAGCTTCTCGCAAAAAAATGGTAGGGCCTGCCGCCAAGCGTGACGCCGTTGCACATCTGAAGGACATAATGGGTCTTTCGGAGCGGCGGGCCTGCCAGATTGTGTCGGCTGATCGCAAGATGATCCGCTATCGGTCCTGCCGACCGCCGGAGGTCGAATTGCGGGCGAAGCTGCGCGATCTCGCCAACGAGCGACGGCGCTTCGGCTACCGACGGCTGTTCGTCCTGCTCAGGCGGGACGGAGAGCCATCCGGCGTCAACCGCATCTATCGGCTGTATCGCGAGGAAGGGCTTTCGGTTCGCAAGCGGAAGGCTCGACGAAGGGCCGTCGGCACGCGTGCGCCGATCCTGGTCGAGGCGAAAGCAAATGCCCGTTGGTCTCTCGATTTCGTGCACGACCAGTTTGCATGCGGGAGACGGTTCCGGATTCTCAATATCGTTGATGATGTGACGCGGGAATGCCTGGCAGCAATCCCGGACACCTCAATGGTGAGCGCGACGAACATCCCACCTTTTCTTTTGTGAATGATGCCGCGAGATAAGCTCCTTCATTGATAGGAGCGGACCGGGATGATTGGAGATCGCGCTGATGCCATGCTTGAAGACAT
>NZ_JAPHAV010000007.1 GCF_026241335.1 Ochrobactrum chromiisoli
TGGCGCGGTCCATTACTGTCGCCCATTTGGACGAAAGGAGATTTGATAAAGCATGATGACGAGTGCGACCGCTCGCGCCTTTGCCGGTGATCTGGCAAGTCGCAATGAAATTACCGTCTTGTGTGGGATATACGGTCGCGCTCATGGGTCAGGCCATTCCCAGAGCATCGCAGTACATTTGAAGCATCGCTTCTTCTTCCTGCCGCTCGTGGTCTTCCTTCTTGCGAAGGCGGATGATGGTGCGGACAGCTTTGCTATCGAAGCCAGAGCCTTTCAGTTCCGCATAAACTTCCTTGATGTCGTCGCCGATTGTCTTCTTTTCTTCTTCGAGGCGCTCAATCCGCTCTATGAAGGCGCGCAATTGGCCGACAGCAATTGTCTGGGCTTCCGATGTAATGTCATCACTCATTGCATTATCCTTGGTTTAGAGAATGGATCGACGGCGCAACCAAACACGGTATGCATGGCCGGGGTTTTATTTGGATTTTTGGAGGATGCGGCGGATACGGTATTGCCACCACCAGCCACGTATGCGCTTGCTGAGGCTCATGCGCTTGCCCTCGCACGGGAGCGCTTGGCCGCTGAAATTACCGGCAGGAAATCATCTGCAGAAAGGTCAAGACCCTTTGTTCTTGCCGCATCCAGCAGCGCTGGAACATGTTTGAACGGTATAATGCCACCGGTCCCGCCCTTCTCTTTTGGGCGCTTCCAATTTGACACACGGGTTCTGTGCACTCCGACGATAGCCGAAACGACAGATGATCCACCTAGTTCTTTAATGATGTGAGCTGCTGGTTCCATATTATGCATTGTAGCGATAATCGCAACACTTGCAAGAACTTTTGTAGCGATTAACGCGACAGACGCAGATTCCGCTCGTAGCTATAATGGCAACATGGCAAGAAAAGCAAAATACTCATCTCCACCAGCCGCGCCGATCAACCAGTGGGTGCGGGATGCGCTTGAACATGCGAACATTTCGCAGGCGGAGCTTGCACGTCGCCTTTTCGAGAGGAAAGCTATTTCTGCTGACGACCGATCAATGGTCAATAAGATGGCAAGTTTTCGCGATGTAACTGCTGATGAAGCATTAGCCATAGCTGAGGTGACCGGCTTCCCTCTCTATACAGAAAATTCCGATACTCATCAGGTTCCGCTCATCACAACAGTGAGCGCCGGTGCGTTGATGTCAGAAGATTTCCGCGATGACATTATCTCAACATTGACAGTTGGAGATATCGGCCCTGGAGACTGGATAGCTCTCAAGGTGACAGGCGATTCAATGGATCGTATCTCGCCTCCTAATTCCATCATCATCATCAACCGGAGAGATAAAAGGCTCGTAGCGAATGCGTGTTACGTCATAGCGGATGAAGATGGCGGCACCACGTACAAACGATACAGGCCTGACCCGATCAGGTTTGAACCAGTTTCAACAAATCCAGAACATGAACCAATTTTCCCTGACCATGAACCTACTATTATAGGTCGGGTGAAGCGGTCATTGATCGACATGTGAGGATACTATGAACCGCCAGAAGTCACCCCGAGAAAGAGCTGCACGAGCATTGTGCAAGCGGGACGGTGTGCCAGAAGACACAAAGTTTGAAGGCCGTCCGATGTGGGAAAGCTATCTGGATGAGGTTGATACGGTACTGAAAGCGGCGCTATCGCCGGAAGATTTCGAGAAATTGAAGGCATTATAAGGGGAATAGTGTGGGGGAAGAGAAAAACGTGGGCGCGTTTGAAGAGCCATTGATAATTCGTTACGATGGGATGGACGCTAAACGTCACGAGCTGGAGTTATCATCCCTCGCGGAATCAATTAAGGGGTTCTCACGCATTATATCTGTAGCGGCCAATTTCGCTGCAACAGAAAAATTTGTGAAACATAAAGATGCGATGGATGTTAAACTCTTAGCATCAGCGCCGAAAGCAGCTTGCTTTGAGATACCAATCGTCATCGCATGGGTGAGCCAAAACGCACTAGCCTCAACTGTTGTTGGCGGGTTAACCGTTACTCTGGTATCCTACATTTTTAAACGACTAGCGAAAGACAAGGCTGAAATGAAAGAGCTTCGAGGAGCTTTGGAAACCGCCATTAGGGAGCTTGGTAACCGAGACCAGGCTGTTGTCGATCGCCTGCTAACTACAATTGATAATATGGCAGATTCTTTAAAGCCAGCCGCAAAGCAGGCTCTTTCACCGATAGGGAAATCCGCGTCTACTGTTTCTGTTACTTCTAACTCGACCGTCCAAAAAGCGAGAATAATCGGAATTGCTGAGCGTGACGCTATAGAAGCAAAAGACCCACCAGAATACACCGAAGAAACCGTATTCAAAATTAAGCTGCACGAAATGAACAAAGATCACGACACTTGCAAAGTGTCATTTGAAGATGATCCTGATGCGCGGGTAGTCGCCGCAATCACCGACCCTGTGATAAACAGTACGAACAATGTTTACGTAACCGCATTCGCTGCGGATAACTTTATCTCTGTTCGGGCCAAGGCGGCTATAAGAGATGGCGTTATCGAAAAACTTTATATAAGCGACACAGCGTAGACTTAATAATCTAACACCGGTAGAGCAATTATACCGAAGCCTCGCGAAAGCGGGGCTTTTTTGTGCGTTGATTCCAGACGTTTATTAGGCATTAAATTTTTTGTTGCGATAATCGCTACTTTCTTGTTGACAGTTTGTAGCGATTACCGCTACATTGATCTCAACGAACGAGTTGGGAGCCAAACATGAACCCCTCACTACAGATCACCGGAAACGGCCTTGCGAGAGCCTTTGCAGGCATTGCGCAGACGGTAAACAAGCCGCGCTTTTTGCGTGACGTTCTCGCCATCAAGAAGGAACGTGGAGACGAGGATTGCGCCTATTTCGAGCTTAACGCTCGCTACTACGCCAATCGTCTGAACTCGACCGTTGAAGGCGCTCATTACACTGCAAGCCGTGCACCAAGCATGAAGCGCTTCGCAGGAATGCTTGAGGAGTTTCTGTGATGGCTGAGATTAAAACAGGCGGTCCAGCGTTCCCGTTCGAAGGCGGAGACAATAACGGCATTGAGCCAAGCGTCGGCATGACGCTCCGCGATTACTTCGCTGCGAAGTCGATGTCATCAGGTCTCATCAGGGAGACCTATTCAGAGTGGCAACTCAAGGCCTGGTTTGGCGATCGTATAGGTATCACTCGCGAAGAGATCATCGCGAGAGCCGCTTACGAAGTTGCCGACGCTATGATCGCAGCCCGCGAAGGCGGTGCGAAATGAGAACGTACGTCAGCCAAAATCCGTCACGTTCTGAACTGGATGCTCATGTCTTCACCGCTCTGCAGGATATGAAGGCCGTTCGATACGCCTACGTCATCCGCAATCACCTTGACCTTGACCGCATCTGCCTCGTCAGGACGAAGGATGTTTACGCATCGCTGCGTCGTCTGGAAAAGCAGGGTGTTGTCACTTGCACAGATACAGGGCGAGGCAATGGATCCCCTTATCGCTACCGCTGGGGCCTGAAGCAGGAAGTCTTGGCAAAGACTGGAGGGGAATCATGACCCTCTGCGCCTTCGTAACAATCCTTTTCATCCTCGCCATAGCTGCAACAGCAGCAACATTTCTCATGCTCTGCCATGCCGAAACAATGGCGGAAATCGCTCGGAGTGAAACAGATGTCTGACCATCTCACCATGGAAGGCGTGAAGTGGTTTCAGACGGCAACAAGCCTCGAAACCACGAATGATGAAAAGATGGAAGCGCTTGAACAGCTGATGAAGCGCGATCTTCCAAGGGAACTCCGCGACCAGCTTCGCATCATCTTCAACGAAATCCGCCCACTTGAGGCCATCGAATATCGTGAGGTCGCAGCATGAACGCCCAGACGCAGACAGAAACCGGAACAGACATCGTCGGTTATGTATCGGCTAACCCTGTTTCGGTTCTCGTTGATGAGAAGGTCTATTCTCAGTTCTACGAGCAGATCAAAGCCGAGACAGACGCTTTCAAGCCAGACCTCTCGACCGTTTCAAGCCGCAAGGAAATTGCGGCCCTCGCCTATAAGGTGACACGCACCAAGACGGCTATCGATGCCGCTGGCAAAAAGCTGAATGAAGACGCTCGCGCCAAGATCAATGCTGTAGATGCACAGCGCCGTAAGATCCGTGAAGAACTAGACACGCTGGCTGATACTGTTCGGAAGCCGCTGACCGAATGGGAAGCTGCCGAAGAAGCCCGCATTGAGAATATCAAGTCAACGCTCGCGCATATCGATGCGTGTGGCAAAGGCATGATCGGCGGCGAGCCGCAGCCCTTCGGCATTCTTTTCCGTGAACTCGAAGAAAAGATCATCATTGATGACAGCTTCGGTGAGTTCAAAGAACAGGCAGAAGCCGCAAAATCGGATGCGCTCGCAAAGCTGAAAATCTCTTTCGATGCTCACCAGAAAGCAGAAGCTGAACGGCTCGAACTTGAACAGCTTCGCGCCGAAAAGCTGGAACGCGACCGGATCGAGGCTGAACGTGTCGAACAGGAACGCTTAGCCAAAGAGAAGGCAGAGCGCGAAGCAATTGCAAAAGCTGAATACGAGCAAGCTGTAAAGCGTGAAGCAGAAGCAGCAGATCGCGCTCAGAAGGAAGCCGCCGAACGCGAAAAGCGTGCGGTTGAAGCTGCTCGCCTCGAAGCCGAGAAAAAGGCTCAAGAGGCAATAGCTCAGGCGGAACGTGAAAAGGCTGATGCTGTTGCCAAGGCAGAGGCGGAAGCCCTCGCGGTAAAGCAGCAAGCCGAACAGGCCGAGAAAGAACGTGCCGCCGAAGAAAAGCGCATTGCCGACGAACAGGCCGCACGCGATGCCGATAAAGCTCACCGCTCCAAAATCATGAAGTCTGCAAAAGAGGCATTGATGGTTCACGGCGCGGACGAAGAAACAGCCAAGAAGATCGTTCTCGCGGTTATCGCTGGCGAAATCCCCAACGTAACATTGAGGTTTTAATCATGGCCGCTCAAGCACTTGATATTAAGCAGGAGAGCAATGCGCCCGTTTATCGTGGCGGCGATGCTCCAATGATTTCCATGATCGAACGTATCGCCATGGACCCGACGATCCCTCTCGACCGTCTGGAAAAGATGCTCGATATGAAGGAGCGTATGGAAGACCGCGCCCGCGAAGACGAGGAACGGCAGGCCAAGAAGGCATATTTCGCGGCAATGTCTAAGTGCCAGGCTGAATTGCCAGTCGTCACAAAGACGCGCAAGAACAGCCACACCAATTCTACATATGCGGACCTTGCAGCAATCGAAGATCAGGCAATGCCGATCATTCACGCACACGGCTTTGCAGTTTCGTTCCAGCCAGACGGCTATAACGATAAGGGCGAGCTACGAATCCTTTGGGAAATCTCTCACGAAGAAGGCCATTCCAGAAACGGTGTAGGTGAAATTCCAGTCGATGGCGCTGGCGCACAGGGCAAGGTCAACAAGACTGGAACGCAGGCGTTTGGCAGCACCGCCACATATGGCCGTCGATATCTGCTTTGCATGCTGTTCAACATCAGCACAGGCGACGACAAAGACGGCAATAAGGTGCCGGAACAGTCGGGCCCGATCACAGCTGAGCAGGTGGTTTTGCTGCGTGAGCTTATCGAAAAGTCCGGCGCACAGATCGATCTTGTTTGTGAAAAATACAAGATCGACGCAATCCCTGACCTTCCGTCCAACCTGTTCAATGAGTGCTTTCGAGACATTGAGAATTGGTGGAAGCGTCAGCAGAAGACGAACGGCGGTGCAAAATGACAGACATTGTTCAAGGCTCTGCTGAATGGTTTGCTGCACGGCTTGGACGCGTCACCGCGTCCCGAGTTGCTGACGTAATCGCAAAGACAAAGACCGGCTACGGAGCATCGCGCAAAAACTATCTCGCGGAACTCGTTCTTGAGCGCCTTACCGGAAAAGCAGAAGAAACCTTCACGTCCTCTGCGATGCAGTGGGGCACGGACAACGAGCCTGACGCACGGTCAGCCTATCAATTCGAAAAGAACACGCGCGTTGTGCAGGTGGGTTTTGTGGCACATCCGCACATTGCTATGACAGGGGCATCACCTGATGGCCTTGTCGATGATGATGGCCTTTTGGAAATCAAATGTCCTAATTCCGCAACCCACTTGGACACGCTTCGCACAAGCACGATTCCGGCACGATACATCACTCAGATGAATTGGCAGATGGCATGCACTGGTCGCCAGTGGTGTGACTTTGTTTCCTTCGATCCTCGCTTTCCAGAACACATGCGCTTGTTTGTGAAGCGTCTACACCGCGTCGATGCTGACATTCGTGCGCTGGAAATCGATGTGACGCTGTTCCTCAAAGAGGTTGATGAGGCAATTGCTGATCTAGCCGCTGAATATCCAGCCTTTACGGAGGCAGCATGAGCCGCGCGACCCTCGTAATCAGCAATGACCTTGTGCGCCAGAAGGCAATCAACTGGCTGCGTAGCAAGCATCTCCGGTGGGGAACCCGCGTTGAGTTCAAAGCCCCAAAGCGTTCGCTTCCACAGAACGATAAAATGTGGGCGATGCTCACGGAGGTAGCGGATCAAGCCCGATACCATGGCGTGAAGCTGGCTTGCGATGACTGGAAGCTGATCTTTCTCGACGGTCTTAAGCGAGCCAAGCAACAGGAACTACGCTTTGTGCCAAACCTCGACGGCACCGGCTTTGTAAATCTCAGCACATCATCATCCGATCTTTCAAAGGATGAAATGGGTGAACTCATTGAGCTTATCCACGCATGGGGTGCGCAGAACGGTGTGACGTTTGCAGACGATGAAAGGGCTGCGTCATGATCATTTCATTCATTGCATCAAAGTTCCGGAACCTATGGGAACGCTTCGTGGACCCGCTGCCTCGCCTTCATCGCAAGGCGGAATCGCTCAAGGCTGAAATAGCAAAGGCCAAGAAGCAGAAGAAGCGGCATAGCCATTTCGAAGCTGAACTTCGCAGCGTCATGGCCACCATCATCGCAGTTGAACGCGGTATTTCCTACCGCAAAGGCTCTCTGGATTGGGGGCAGTGATGGCGCGGCTTGAATTCAGCAAGAAGACAAAGCGGCTAGCTCTTGAACGCTCCCAGATGCGGTGCGAGGCCGTTGGCGCGTTATATGGACTTGATGATGGTCAGCGGTGCTTCGCGCCTCTTTCAAATGGTGTCGAGTTTGATCATGAGCTTGCATCCAGTAATGGCGGCGATAACAGCTTAGAAAACTGTGTATCGGCCTGCATTCGCTGCCATCGGTTCAAAACCAGCAGATTCGACACGCCACGCGCGGCAAAGACAAAACGTCAGAGCGATAAAAGCACTGGTGTCGTTCGCCCGAAAGGCACGATCAAAAGCGCTGGCTTCCCGAAATTCGAAAAGCCCGGCCGCATCGACAAAAAAGCCCTTCCCCCATTGCCATTGTCCCGGCTCATGCAGTCAGGGATTGCGAGGTCGCGAGCATGATTATTCCATCAATCGACAAAGGCATTCCCATCCCCATTGATGGCCGCTTTAAGGACGCTGAACAACGCATCCGCTATCCGTTTTCGGAAATGCTACCTGGCGACAGTTTCCTAGTCTCAGGTGGTCGCAAGAAATCGGTGAAAGTAGCGATGAGCCAATACGCTCGCGGCAATGGCTGGAAGTTCACCTCTCGTGTTCAAATTGACGGAACTGTCCGTGTTTGGAGGGTTTCATGACCATCCCAGATGAAGCAGTACAGGCGGCAAGCAAGCGCATAGACGAGTATTATGACACACCGAATTGCGTAGGAGAAACAGCAGTTCGCGCCGCCCTCACAGCCGCTGCCCCATTCCTGCAAGGGGTGAAGCAAGAGCCTATCGGCTATTTGTTTCAGCATGAAGAAACCGGCCTGACGCAGGTTGTTGAAGTTCAGCAAGTCGAGTGGGGGTTTGAAAAGAACAATCCACGTTGGCAGAAAATCAGCCCTGTGTATTCAGCTCCTGTTTCGGCCCCATCCCCGCGTGCGCAGGTGTTGGAGGAAGCGGCTAAATGGCACGAAAGCGAAGCAGAAGGTTATGAGGCTGAAATCGGTGGTACTGACGTTACTGGCCTAATGCTCGCTAAAGAACACCGTATCAGCGCTATAGCCATTCGTGCCCTTTCTTCTCAGCATGTAGCGGATGGCTGGTTGCCGATTGAGACAGCGCCGAAGGATGGGACAACCTTCATTGTTGTGAATACGGGTGAAATTCAGCGTTGGCACACGATAGAAGAAGGCGTTGTCATCACTGTGCCTGCGAATGACAGGCCAACAACATGCGCATTCTATGCCGAAGACCTCACTTTTATCGATGAATTCGGTGAAGTCTACAGGGTAGATGGTATCGTAATCGATGCAGAAGACCTGAACGCCGCAGATAATGTGCTTCGTCTCACCCACTGGCATCCCCTCCCAGCCTCACCGGGAGCGTCGGAATGAGAGAGCTCAACGTATTAATCGGCGGTGAGTATTCCGGCACAATCCGTGATGCTTTCCTTGCGCTCGGTCATAACGCTATGTCGTGCGATTTTTCACCGACCTCCGCACCAGGCCCGCATCATCAAGGCGATTGGTCTGAGATCGAAGGCGAAGGCTGGGATTTGGCGATCTTCCACCGTACTTGCACATTCATGGCCAATTCTGGGGCAAAGCACCTTTACCTGAACATGAGCAAGAATGGCGGTTTAAACGAAGACCGCTGGCTTAAGATGGGCCGAGATGCTTGGTCCTTCTGGAATCACATGCAGACTTGCCCTGTGAGGTTCGCAGCATGGGAAAACCCCGTCATGCTTGGTTATGCTCAACAGATGATCGGCAAGCCAAATCAGACAGTCCAGCCGTGGTGGTTTGGCACCGACGAGAACGGCCCAGACAACGTGAAAAAGGCCACATGCTGGTGGACCAAAGGCGGTTTGCCACCACTTCGCAGAACCGGAACGCTCAATGGGTCAACAGCCCGTGACGAGGTTTTCAAGATGGCCCCTACAGTGGACCCGGAAGAACGCCGCATGGCTCGATCAAAGTTCACGCCTGGTCACGCCGCTGCAATCGCCCGCCAGTGGGGTGATTTCGTCATGACGCAAAAACAGCATGGTACAAATCCTACCCCAAAAATGAACTTTTTCCCAGAATATGTACCAGCCACCCGCCCGACAGGAGGCAGCAACCATGGCGAATGAATTGATCGCAGATGCTATCACTGATTACCTTGGAGAGCGTTGCCTAGATTATGCAGAAGGCTGTCCAACTTGTGAAGCGTGGGCTGAATATGATCGTCTTTACACCCGCCGCGGTGCGGCGGTCGAAGGGTTGGAGACGGTGGCTGTACAGTATGAGGTGACAGCGTCTAACTGGACCTTGTTGAAGCCTGTCATTTCAGAACCCAAAAACCGCCGCGAGCTAGTCATCCGCTCGCAGGCAGAGGCCATAATTTCGGCGGAACGTTCGATACGGAAAACAGCAGAGCAACGTCTCGCGCAATCTCAAGATGACTTGAAGCAAGCTAGAGCCAACAACGCGGCGCTGACTGCGCGGGTTAATGGCTTTGAAGGCTTCCTAGACGATCTAGCTGAGATTCTTGGATGCGAGCGAGATATTGGCGATGTAGTCAATGAACTTGACGCAATCAACAATCGCGCCGAAGCCCTCGAAGCCCAACTCGCGGCTGCAAGGAAGGCGTTGGAAGCGACACACGAAGCAATATCAGAATACTACCGATACCAGTATGGCGGCGAGATGCGCGGCTCATATGACGGCAAGCCAGAACGCGAGGGTCTTTGGAAGGCGATGTATCAGGCCCGCGCCGTCTTGGAGGCCAAGCCATGACCAAGCTTTTACCGACCGTTTGGATTATGCGCACCGTTGACGGATGGTATCCAATCCAACCAAGCCAGAAATGCCGACCGGAAGATCACGGCAATCTCAACAACCACGTTATTTCAATCGAGGACGCCAGCGGCAATGTGCTGTGGCGCAGAGTGAAACAGTGACCCTCATTGACAGACTATCCAAGCTGGACGGGCCTGATAGGGAAGTGGATGCGGAGATTTGCATCCTATTCCAATACGGCGGCAAAAACTCCGAAGGCGCTTTGAATGTCAGAACTGATCCTGAATGGGGTGATGATGACGATTTGCTTTATGAACTTGATGGCGACCCTTGCTGTGCGCAAATTCCTAAACTTACCGCCTCTGTGGATGCGGCGCTCGCACTGGCTGAAAGAGTGTTTCCGGGATGCGACATAGAAACCAGCGATGTTCATGCTGATTTTCGTGGGTCTAAAGAGCCGAGGCACATCGCGGATTTGTCATCGGATTTAGTGTGGGAGAAATATGATGGCTACCCAGAGCCCGTGTATCGAATTCGCGGAGCCGGGCAATCTAATATTCGCGCCATCGCTCTTCTGATCGCCCTCTTGCGCGCAAAGGAGGCCAGCCATGGCGAGTAAGGAAGTCACGAACGCCGCGAAAGCTATTTATGAAAGCCGTAACGGTGCAGGGCGCACGCCGTGGTCGCAATTGCCGTGGTCGCATAAGGTGCCGTACTTGGACGATGCAGAGGCAGCGCGTAAGTCATTCTTCGCCGCTCTACAGGAGCCGACAGAGGGGATGTGCCTAGCCGCTCTCTACAAGTCGAAATCGTACCTTAATAGAGATATTTGGACTGCCATGCTCGCCGCCTCCGCACTAGGGGAGCAGAGTGAATGAAGCTGACACCAGAAAGCGACAAGGAAATTTTACGCCGCGTCATGGCAGAACCGACCTTTGAAAAGGTTGCTGAAGCAATGAAACGCGAGAACGAGAAACGGAAACAGGGAGTTGTTGACATGCTTCGTTCTGCCGGTCGCCAAGCCCTGAAAGTCGGTGAGTGACCATGGCTGAGCAACTGATAGCAACCGCGCCCAAAGACGGCACCGAGATTTTGGCATGGCGAAAGGATTGCGGCTGGTTCATTGCCAGCTTCACAAGCTGTAGCGCATTCCCTTTGTCTCAATCAGAAATAGACGAGTTGGACGAGGAGACCTTGTTTCAGGAAGACTGGTTCACTCAATGGCCGCAAGCATTACGCCTAGAAGGCAGCGAGGCTCCGACACACTGGCAGCATTTGCCACCATCTCCGGCAGACCGCACCGCACTGCAAGAAAGGGGGAGAGAAGATGACGAAAGCTGATCCGTTTTCTTATCCACCGAGAGGATTGAACCGAGAAGAAGCAGCGCGTTATATCGGTGTGGGTACAACCAAATTTGACGAGATGGTCAAGGATGGTCGGATGCCGCAAGGGAAGCGTGTTGATGGGCGTATTGTATGGGACAGGTACAAGCTTGATGCAAGCTTTGCTGATCTACCAGACGTTTCGGGCAATCTGCTTGAAAGCCTATTGTCAAGAAAGGGCAAAGCCGCTTAGTTAGCCCAATGGAAAATGAAAAGCGTCCGTATCTCACAAGCTTTACAGACCGCCACGGGAGAACCCGCTGGCGGTTTCGCCGTGATGGGAAGACTATCTCTTTGCGGGGGAACACCGGAGAGCGCACCTTTGAAGAAGCATATGAGGCAGCATTGGCGGGACTGTCGCAACCAAAGCGCAAGGTTGTTAAGCACCCAAATGCCGCATTGCCTAAGACATTTGGTGCAGCATGGAACCTAGTTATCAAATCAGCGGAATGGAAAAGGTATGAGCCTGCCACCCGCGACAAGAACGAGACGCTGGCAAATCTGTTTTTAGATAAGGCGGTTGTCGAGGGTGACCCGACGACATGGCGCAGCATTCCAGTTGATGAAATGCGTCGCCGTCATTTGAAAATGATAATATCTGATTATTCAGAAACGCCACACAAGGCTAAACATATCCTCACGGCGATCCGTAAAATGATTACGGCCGCTATGGATGAGGAATGGATAGACGTTGATCCGTCATACAAACTCAACTGGCGACCGGAATATGTGGGCTGGAAAGCATGGACAGACGGCGCTATGGCACAGTTCGAAAAGCGTTGGCCTGTAGGCACGACGCCACGCCTTGTCTATTCACTAGCACTATGGCTTGGAAACCGAAGGGGAGATGTTGCCGGTCTAAGGTGGGATCAACGCTGCACCAAGATTGTAAATGTTGACGGGGAAGCCAAAGAGATTGACGGCTTCACGATCCGGCAAGGGAAAACAGGAAAAGAATTGTTCCTGCCTATCACGCCAATTCTGGCGGAAGTTCTCGATGCGACAGAGCGCAAAGGCGATACGGTGCTTGTAACTTCTTATGGCGAACCGTTCTCGCCTAAATCATTAACTGGAAGAATGGCAGACTGGACGCATTCGGCGAAGTTGCCAAAAGGCTACACGCTGCACGGTCTGAGAAAGACCCTTGGAAAGATGCTGGCGGAAGGCGGCGCATCCACAAGGCAGATTATGGACACACTAGGTCACGACGATATTGCGCATGCGGAACTATATTCCCGCGAAGCAGAGCAGGCACGTCTAGCTACTGATGGTATGAATAAGATTGTCCGGTTAAAGCGAAATGGCTAACCTTTTGGCTAACCGACTTCTGGCTAACCATAAGTTATTGTTTTAATTCAACAAATAGAGTTAATGGTGGGCCCGGAGGGACTCGAACCCCCAACCAAGCGGTTATGAGCCGCCGGCTCTAACCAATTGAGCTACAGGCCCCACGCAACTCTGCACGTACCGCAAAGAAGCGCTGGACACAAGCTGTCAATTATACGATTTGCCCTAATACGCACATATTCGATTGCCATTCATGCAACTCAGGACAAAAACACATCAAATTTGAAGCGTTTAGTTGCAATTATTCTGCATTTCGCGTCAAATAATGGAATATTTTCCTTTAGGGGGGACTTAAATAAAGAAAAGCGTACTCCGAAAGGAATTAATAACTTTCGGTCAAGCTGAGCACTCTAATGGCAAAGCAGAAATGGATCTTTACGGAGACTGCTTTACACCGGCTGCATCAACATTCTCTACAGGAGATTTTATGAATAAGCGCGCTACTACCTTTCTTGCCACTTCACTTTCGGCAATCATGCTTGCAGGCGCATTGTCATTGCCAGCCGCAGCACAGGAGAATCAGATGACGAGACAGCCAGCTCGTATCTCCGTCTCGGGCGAAGGCAAAATGACGGCTGCCCCGGATATGGCCATTCTTAATCTCACCGTTTTGCGCGATGCGAAAACTGCCCGCGAAGCAATGACGGCCAACAATGAAGCAATGGCCAAAGTGCTCGATGCAATGAAAAAGGCAGGGGTCGAAGACCGTGATCTTCAGACGAGCGGCATCAATATTCAGCCGAGCTATATCTATCCTGATGACAAGAATGGCCTGAAAGAGGCTAAGATCAGCGGCTATAGTGTCTCCAACAGCCTGACGGTTCGTGTGCGTGATTTGTCCAAGGTCGGCAATGTCCTTGATGAATCGGTCACACTCGGCGTCAATCAGGGCGGTGATTTGACTTTCGTGAATGACAATCCGTCAGCAACAATCAACGAAGCGCGCAAACGCGCCGTGGCTGATGCGATTGCAAAGGCAAAAACGCTCGCTGATGCGGCAAGCGTTGGTCTTGGTCGTGTCCTTGAGATCAGCGAGCAGAGCCGCTCTCCAATGCCAATGCCAATCGCGCGTGAGATGAAGATGATGGCCAACGCCGCGCCTCAGGATTCAGTTCCTATTGCTGCGGGCGAGAATAGCTATAATGTTTCGGTTAACGTCGTTTTCGAGATCAAGGAATAACGACAATAGCAAAAGCCAGCCCGATCCAATCGGGCTGGCTTTCACAATTCTGATTTAAGAAAACCGAAACGCGCTCTATCGAATAATCGGGCAACCGCGCACATTTGCGAAGACGACACCCGTCGGACGACCGTGACGGAAACCCCTAACCTGAACAGATTTACCGCGATGAATAACCCGTGCGTTGCGGATACCCATGCGATGGGCCTTCATCTTGGCACTCTCAACAGAACAAGCCGGGCCACGATGATGCGGGCCGGCCTGATGACGATGACCACGATAATCGATATTGATGCCTGAGGAATATTTCGCGGTGCTGACCGAAGGAGCGGATGCAGGCGATGCGGCATTTGCCGATGCACCAGCGGTGAAAACGACAGCGAGACCGATTGCAGCAGTGACGATGAATGATTTGAGCGACAGTGCGGACATCTTAAAATCCTTTCGAACTTTCATTGGGCGATCCTCACCCAGAACATCCGATAAGTATTCGAATGAATGTGAACGCAAAGCCAAGGGCGTGTTCACATACTATTCAGATAGATCAAGACCGTAGCGTAATTTTATAAAACCATTTTAAATCAGCACTTTATCTGGATATTCACACTGAAAATCTGATCAAGTCGCCAACAGTAAACTCAAGTAATCTGCCTATCAGCCAATCAATCGAGCGGGACCATGTGCTGGATATATTCCTCTTCGTCCTCAAGCTCGTGATCAAATGCTGTCACCCGGCCACGAACAGAGACGCCTGCTTCATGAATCGTATCCGGTGATCCTGAAACCAGCGGGTGCCACCAATAAAGATCGGCACCTTCTGCAACCAGTCGATAGGCGCAGGTCGCAGGCAACCAGTTGACCTCATAAACAATCTCTGACGTCAAAAACACGCAGTCCGGCACACTGGCACGGCGATTGGGATAGTCGCTGCACTTACAGCTATCTGCGTCCAGCAGCGTGCAAGCCACCGTTGTCCAGTAGACTTCGTCAGTGTCGTCATCCAGCAACTTATGCAGGCAGCACTGTCCGCAACCGTCGCACAGGCTTTCCCATTCCTTACGGGTAAGCTGCTCAAGAGATTTGGTCTGCCAGAAAGGTTTCTTATTCATAGGGCTGCATATAGAGCATTTGCAGCAAAAGTGCGTAGCGGTTTTGCATAAATTGGCATGGGCAAATCGCCGCCCTTTCCGATTGCCCGCTCCTTCGGTTGCATCTGTCAGCCACACTCACAATGCAATAAAAAAAGCCGCCCATTCTCGTGGGCGGCTTTTTCGATTCTCTTGCAGGCAGCTCAGCGAAAAATCGCTTCGCCCTGCTCGTCAACAATCTGTCGACCTTTGTTGAGCGAGATACTGGCTGCATCCTCAAGCCCCGGACAACGATCAGCACGCACAAAGCGATGCTCTTTCAATTCCCCGTTGATCGTCTTCGAGATAACGCCACAAACCTGATACTGACCACCTTCGCTGTAAGGTGTTGCAACGATCAGGAAGTCTTTGTGTTCAAGGCGTCCGGCTTCTTTTGGTGCCACTGGAGTTTCATCCGCAGAACCACCACCGAAAAGACGCTTCAAAAAAGACATATCGCTCCCTCCCTTCTCTATTTAAGAACATCGCCCGACACCGTATCCGGTGTCGGGCGAAAAAATCTTAGCTGTCGAGGAACGAACGCAGCTTGCGCGAACGGCTCGGATGCTTGAGCTTGCGCAGCGCCTTCGCTTCAATCTGGCGAATACGTTCACGTGTCACCGAGAACTGCTGACCGACTTCTTCAAGCGTGTGGTCAGTGTTCATGCCAATACCGAAACGCATACGCAGAACGCGCTCTTCACGCGGCGTGAGCGAAGCGAGAACGCGGGTCGTCGTATCGCGAAGGTTTGCCTGAATGGCAGCATCGATGGGCAGCAGCGCATTCTTATCTTCGATGAAATCACCCAGATGTGAATCTTCTTCATCACCCACTGGCGTTTCAAGCGAGATTGGCTCCTTGGCGATTTTGAGAACCTTGCGCACTTTTTCAAGCGGCATCGCGAGCTTTTCAGCCAGTTCTTCCGGCGTTGGTTCACGACCGATTTCATGCAACATCTGGCGCGATGTACGAACGATCTTGTTGATCGTTTCGATCATGTGCACCGGAATACGGATGGTACGCGCCTGATCGGCAATCGAACGGGTGATTGCCTGTCTGATCCACCATGTCGCATAGGTCGAGAACTTGTAACCACGACGATATTCAAACTTATCAACCGCCTTCATCAGGCCGATATTGCCTTCCTGAATAAGATCAAGGAACTGAAGGCCACGGTTGGTGTACTTCTTGGCAATAGAGATCACGAGACGAAGGTTGGCTTCCACCATTTCCTTCTTGGCAATGGTTGCTTCGCGTTCGCCCTTCTGAACCTGATTGACGATACGGCGAAATTCACCAATCGAAATCGCGGTTTCAGTAGCAAGCATCTGAATTTCTGAACGCAGCCGATCAATTGCGCGTTCTTCTTTCGTCGCGAAATCTTTCCAGCCGCGTGCAGTCAATGTTCTGACACGCTCAATCCAGTTCGGATCAAGCTCGTGGCCCTGATATTCTTTCAGGAATTCTTCACGGCGAACCCCAAAGGATTCGGCCAGACGCAGCAGCCTGCCTTCATTCTGAACCAGACGCTTGTTGATGTCATAAAGCTGTTCAACGAGCTGTTCGATACGGTTCTGGTTGAGCGAAAGCGACTTAACCGCCTTGATCAGCTGATCTTTCAGCTCCTTATAGCGGCGTTCCTGACTGGATGAGAGTTCGCCGGTGGCAGCCAGACGGCTTTCAACCTGCTGATCCTGCAACTTGCGCAGCTTGCGATAGGTGTCGGCAATAAGGTCGAGCGTTTCCATAACCTGTGGGCGCAGTTCAGCTTCCATAGCTGCCAGCGACAGATTGGCTTCGTCCTCATCATCCTCTTCTTCTTCCGCAGGCATATCGCCGCCGACATTGGTAATGTCGTCGTCATCACGCGAACGGCGCGGCCCCTTATCATCGCGTGGCTTTTCTTCTTCCACGCGCTCGACAATCGGAGCCTGCTTGGCTTCTGGGCCGGCATAGGTAGTTTCAAGGTCAATGATTTCACGCAGCAAAATGTTGGATTCATTCAGCTGCTCACGCCAGATGATAATGGCCTGAAATGTCAGCGGGCTTTCACAAAGCCCGGCAATCATCGTTTCGCGACCGGCTTCAATGCGCTTTGCAATAGCGATTTCGCCTTCGCGCGACAGAAGCTCAACAGTACCCATTTCACGCAAATACATGCGCACAGGATCGTCGGTGCGGTCAGTCGGCTCTTTTTTTGTGGTCGTTGCGGCAACGGCTGTGCCGGTTGCCTCAACCAGATCGCCGCCTTCTTCTTGTTCATCCTCATTGTTATCGTCGCGATCAGCTTCCTGCTCGTCGTCTTCAACAACATTGATGCCCATGTCCGACAGCATAGCCATCGTGTCTTCGATCTGCTCAGATGTCACTTCTTCGGAAGGAAGCACGGCATTCAGCTCGTCCATGGTGACGTAGCCGCGCTTCTTCGCAACCTTGATCATCTTCTTGACAGCATCGTCAGAAAGGTCGAGAAGCGGCCCGTCGGTCGCACCTTCGCGCTCGACTTCGGCTTCTTCGTTTTCCTTAGCTTTCGTTGCCATATTGCTCGTCTCCAGGCGACACCGGTCGCGTATAAGATATATAGAGTGGTCAAACGGTTTTGCGAGAGCGCCGTTTAACTGTTGATTCTGCGAATAGCTGATTTCACGTTAATGCCGGATTAACCCTGCCTTCATTAACGGATCCTGCAGTCTCCAAATTCCTGTGGGTAGATCCGGTATCGACGGTCGCCATAAAGGCCCTGCCCGGTCTGTGATTGATGCCCATCAAGGAAGAATTCAGGAACTCATTCAGGTAATTTCTGCAATATCAGTTCTTTATTCCTTGTTTGAACTGTCGTGATTCCGCCATTTGCGCCGCGCGTCAAGAGCGACTCACCTGATTCGGCTCTAAAAAGCGAATCATTTATTGTCGCGTCATCGCCTCAGGCCCTCAACCGTCCCAAATTCTTACAAATCCAGCGGTTTCAACGGCGCATCGGCGCAAAGTGATTCGGATAGCGTTACGACGAACCGGCACTGCGTCCTGAAGACAATCCAAACCCATCGATGAGAGCTTCGGTCGCTTCTGCCTGCGCGATCTGCTTTTGAATATCGATGAGACGGGCAAAAACTTCACCCGTTTCATCGCTATCAAGCGATGCTTCGACAGCGCGCAGTTCCCTATGTAGGGTGCGCGCGCGCTGATGCAAGTGAAGCGCCTGTTTTAAGGCTTCGCGAACATCATCTTCCGCAGCCTGTGCGGTCGCCGTCCATTCCCGTGTCCGGCGCACCGTTGCTTCAAGCATTTCGATCACCTCGCCATGACCGGCCGCGACCAGCGCCTTGCGCATGGCTAAGCCATCTTCCACACGAGCTGATGCGAGAACATCAAGCATTGCAAAATGCAACACCTTCAACGCGTCATGCTCAAGATCAAGAGCCGCGATCGCCTCGAAATCTTCCTCAATCAAACGCGGATGATTGAGCAGCATCAGGACAATGGCTGTTTCGCGCAAAGGCGCATTTCGCCCCTTCACCACATTGGACCGCGTCAGACTGTCTGAAAAAGCAAGGCGTCCACCAAAGGCGGCTGCCCCTCCGCGACCGCTCTGCGCACCCCGGCCCTTGCCTTTGTCGCGATTGAAAGCATTTCCGCCATTGTTCTGCCGCCGCTGCCCGAAAAACGCCTGTGCCCGGTCGCGCATTTCCTGACTGTAATGGCGTCGAATATCCTCATTTGCGATGCGATTGGTAATTTCGCGCAAGCGTGCTTCGAGCTCTGCACGGCGCTCCGGTGTATCAAACACGCCGCTTGCCGTTTCGCGCGTCCACACCAGATCGACCAGCGGCTTGGCATCCCGCAAAACTGCGTAAAACGCCGACGGACCTTCCGCCTTGACCAGATCATCCGGGTCCTGGCCCTCCGGCAACATAGCAAAGCGCAGTGATTTTCCCGGCTGCAAACTCGGCAGACCAAGATCAGCCGCACGATGGGCTGCACGCACACCTGCTCCGTCACCGTCAAAACAAAGGATCGGTTCAGGACTAATGCGCCAAAGCAATTCAAGCTGCTCTTCGGTCAGCGCCGTTCCAAGCGGCGCCACAGCCTGATGAATTCCAGCCTGCGCAAGCGCAATCACATCCATATAGCCCTCAACCGCGATAATCGCCTTGGCCTCTTCGCCCCCCTGCGGCTGACAGGCTTTGCGCGCACGCAGCCCGTTATAAAGCACCCGCCCCTTATGAAAGAGCTCGGTTTCAGGTGAGTTCAGATATTTCGCAGGCGCATCGGCTGAAAGTGCACGGCCACCAAAGGCGATAATCCGCCCGCGCAAATCCTCAATCGGGAACATGATGCGATCCCGGAAGCGGTCATAAGAAACAGCGATGCCTTCACCATGCACCACAAGACCACACGCCTCAATCTGATCTTTGGCGACGCCTTTAGAGGCCAAAAATTCTTTCAACGCATTGCGCGATTCGGGCGCATACCCAATACGGAATGTCTGCTGCGTTGCACTGGAAAGCCCACGGTCGCGCAAATAGGCACGCGCCTTCGCTCCGGCTGCAACCTGCAACTGGCTTTCAAAAAACTGCGCAGCCAATTCCATCACATCATAAAGCGTTGCGCGTTGTGCTTCGCGCTTTTCCATCTCCGGGTCACGCGCCGGCATCGGCACGCCCGCCATATCGGCAACGCGCTCAACTGCTTCCGGGAAACTTGCGCCCTCAAGCTCAGTCAGAAATTTGAAATGATCACCGGTCACACCGCAACCAAAGCAGTGATAACGCCCCTTGCGATCCTCGCAATGGAAACTCGGCGTCTTTTCTCCGTGGAACGGGCAGCGGCCCCAGAAATCACCTTTCGGCGGATTGCTCTTTTTCCGATCAAATGAAACGCGCGTTCCGATCAGCGTCGAAATCGGCACGCGATCTCTGATCTCATCAAGAAAGGAGGGCGGAAAACGCATTACGATTGTCACTTTCGGGTCAGATAAGCATGATATGCAGACTGACATACATATAGGCCCGCACAATCATACAGTCCATCGCACACAAGCGGCCCTCCCCGCTAATCACATGCTGTAAAGCGGATAAGGATGATGATTGGACGCGGCTCCGACATTCATAAAACTGTCATATACCTGTCACATTACAATAGGAACGCTTGATTTAAGGCCATTTCCAGCCCATATTCCTTCAAATAATCATTAGCCGGAACATATTTTTTCTCTTTTCGTTGCGTAAGCTTAACCTGACGAGTTTTCATTTTTCACTCCCAAGCCGAAAGGATTTTTCGTGAACGGTTCTCTGGTCCTTTTGCATCTTGCTGGTGCAGTCGCGCTCCTGCTTTGGGCGACGCGCATGGTGCGAACAGGAGTGGAGCGCGCCTATGGCGATCGTTTGCGCCGTCGTCTGCGCAACCAGATGCAAAATCCCCTGCTTTCAATTGCCTTTGGCCTTGCGCTGGCAATCGCCTTGCAAAGCTCGACCGCTGTAACGCTGCTGGTTGGCTCTTTCGTCGGTTCAGGCATTGTGAGCGGCGTCGCTGGCCTGATGGCCGTGCGCGGCGGCGAACTGGGATCGGCACTTGTCGTCAAAATTCTAAGCTATGACCTGACCCTGCTGGTACCGCTCTGCCTTGTTTCCGGCACTGCGATTTTCATGACCACCGAACGACGGGATTGGCGACAGATTGGCCGCATTCTGGTGGGTATCGGGCTGCTCATCATGTCTTTGGAAATGACCGGGCAGGCAACGGAACCGCTTCGCCAAAGCGAGCTGCTGCCCATCATCGTCGATTATCTGTCCGGCGATCCGATAACCGCCTATCTTCTGGCAGCGCTCATGACATGGCTGTTTCATTCAAGTATCGCAGCCGTCATTCTGCTCACCACTTTCGCTTCACGCGGACTGATCGCGCCGGAACTGGCCGTGGTTATGGTACTGGGCGTCAATCTCGGCTCGTCAATCATCGCCCCCATCCTGACCCGAAATGCACCGCCGGAAACGCGCGTCGTGCCTCTTGGCAATCTGTTGATGCGCGGTGCCGGTTCGCTGGTGATCCTGGTCCTGTTTGAGACATTCAAACCCTCGATTGGTTTTCTGGGCGGCGATCCGGTCTCGCAGGTCGTCAATGCGCATATTCTGTTCAACGTCATTGTCATGGTTGCAGGCATTCCGCTGTCGGGGCTGGTTCTGCGCGCCACCGACGCACTCGTCCACCTCAACGCTGACAAAAACGCACCCATTCAGCCGGTTGAATTCGAAGAATACAGTGCACTGGATATGGCGGTTCTCGACCGGCCCTCACAGGCACTTGCCAATGCAACACGTGAAGTCGTGGGCGTGTGTGACACGATTGAAGTGATGCTGCGCCGTATTATAGACCTTTATGAAAAGCCCGATCAGACACGCATCAATGAACTGGCAGCTCTTGATGACCGGGTTGATACAAAACATGCCGCGATCAAGCTTTATCTTACAAAAGTTGCAAGCAAGGATCTGGATGAATTTGAAGCGCTGCGCATGCAGGAACTGATGGGCGCCTGCGTTAAGCTTGAACAGGTCGGCGACATCATCGTGCGCAACATGCTCGCACATGTGCAAAAGAAGATGGATCACAAGCTCGAATTCACCGAGGAAGGCTGGAAGGAACTCACCCACTTCCACGCCATGGTGCTCGCCAATGCGCATATGGCCTTTAATGTGATCGTCTCTCGCGACGGACACACAGCCCGCCAGCTCGTACAGGAAAAAGACAATCTGCGCGAACTGGAAAAGCAGACAAGCATGCGCCACTTCTCGCGCCTTCGCGATGGTTCGACCCGAAGCATCGAAACAAGCACGATTCATCTCGATACCATTCGCGATCTCAAGCAGATCAATTCACTGCTGGCATCAATGGCTTATCCGGTTCTTGAGGAACAGGGCCTGCTCAGCACCACGCGCCTGAAAACAGCGAAACAAGGCTCGTAACAGCAAGCATTAAAAATCGATCACCACAGAGGGTGCGCTGCGTCGCGCCTTTCCATGGTAGACGGCCTCAATGTTATTACCATCGGGGTCGAGCACGAAAGCCGCATAGTAATCGGGATGATAAGGGCGCTCGCCAGGAGCACCGTTATCCTGCCCACCATTTTCCAGTGCAGCACGATAGAAAGCATCCACTGTTGCACGATCCTTTGCCTGAAGGGCCAGATGGTGGCGTCCTGTCAATACACCGAGTGCGGCCGGACTATCCGCCGACGACACAACAAGCTCGTCAGCCCAGAAGTAGTCGTCCGCCGTCGTTACAATAGGGATATCCAGCACCGCCAGAACAGCCGTGTAGAAATTCTGACTGGCCGTGATATCGCGGACAACAAGCTGAATATGGTCGATAAGCCGACCGCGATGCAGTTGGGTGGTTTCCATGGTCGTTCATCCGATTTTGGTTTGTTTGCGTCACAAAATGCCTGACGGGTGAACGACCAGAATGCTTCAGGAAGATAGTTCCGGCAATATAAAACGTTCGAAATATCGCCAATCCAAGGCAAGCAGACATGACCATTTGCGTGCCCCGGCATTTCAGTTGAGGATCGAACCGCCGCTAGGCGGTTCTACGCATCTCACTGCAGCAGCGTTTTCACCAGCGCACTGGCTTTGGTGAAATCCATCTGTCCTGCATAGCGTTCTTTAAGAGCGGCCATAACCTTACCCATATCGCGCAGTCCCTGTGCACCAATATCGGCGATGACCGCCTCACAGGCCACCTTAACCTCGTCATCGCTCATCTGCGTTGGCAGAAAATCGCTGATGATCGCGATTTCGGCACGCTCACCTTCGGCCAGTTCAATCCGATTGCCTTCTTCATAAATGCGTGCAGATTCTTCGCGCTGCTTGACCATCTTACCCAGAATGCCAAGCAGTTCTTCATCACCGACCGGATCTTTGCCTGCACCACGATTGGCAATATCACGATCCTTAACCGCAGCCATGATCAGACGCAGCGTCGACAAGCGAAGCTTATCCTGTGCCTTCATGGCATCGGTCATTGCCTGAGAAATCTCCTGGCGCAGCATATTATTCTCCTAATATCTGTAAAATGTTCAATTAGAACCGCTTCTAGTCCAAAAGCGGGGCCATAAGCAATCACACGTCTTAGGGCCTGTTGAGGATTAGGGGTTGAAGCTGGGTATGACGGAATAGACCCAATCCCAAATTTTCGTAAAAAGCTTGCGTTCCTGCGATTGACCGCGCGTCCAAGTTTCTCTATTTGTCAGGGCTTAGCAGGACATCGGCATGTGCTCACGGCGGGAAGTTTAATCCCCGCTGTGTTTTGGCGCATATATGGCCCCGGAAACTCCATTTTTCAAGCTGCTCGCAATGAGAGGTTGAAACTCGGATACATGCCGCATGACTGATAAACCAAAACGCGCGCCAGACGGCAAACGCGAAACCACGCAGGAGTGCACGCCATGACCGAAGCCCCATCGAAAACAGCACCCTGGACAATTGCAAAGCGAACCGCCGTTCTCGTACTTGCTGACGGCACCGTCATTGAAGGTCAGGGCCTTGGCGCAACGGGTGCGATTGAAGCAGAAGTTGTCTTCAACACCGCCCTCACCGGCTATGAAGAAATCCTGACCGATCCATCCTATGCCGGCCAGATCGTTACCTTCACCTTCCCACATATCGGCAATGTCGGCACCAATGCGGAAGATGTTGAAGACCTGACGCCCGCCAACCGCCACGGCGCAGTCGGTGCGATTTTCAAAGCGGACATCACCACCCCTTCCAATTTCCGCGCATCGGAAGACCTGAATACATGGCTTAAGAATCGCGGGGTCATTGCCCTTGCCGGCATCGATACCCGCGCCCTCACCGCCCTTATTCGTGAGCGCGGCGCGCAAAATGCCGTCATTGCGCATGACCCGGAAGGCAAATTTGACATCGAAGCGCTGAAAACCCGTGCCGCCCAATGGAGCGGTCTTGAAAACCTCGATCTCGCCAAAGATGTCACCATCGGCCAGAGCCTGACATGGGATCAGACACCATGGGTGCTGGGTGAAGGGTATGGCGAACAGTCTGATGTACAATACCATGTCGTCGCCCTCGACTTCGGCGTGAAGCGCAACATTCTGCGTCTGCTTTCAGGCCTCGGTGCGAAGGTCACCGTTCTGCCTGCAACGTCCAGCGCAGAAGATGTGCTTGCCTATAACCCGGATGGTATCTTCCTTTCAAATGGCCCCGGCGATCCAGCGGCAACCGGCAGCTATGCCGTGCCAACCATCCAAAAGCTGGTTGATAGCGGTTTGCCGGTTTTTGGCATTTGCCTCGGCCACCAGATGCTGGCACTGGCGCTTGGTGCCAAGACTGAAAAGATGCATCAGGGCCACCATGGGGCAAACCATCCGGTCAAGGATTACACCACCGGCAAGGTTGAGATCGTATCGATGAACCACGGCTTTGCCGTTGATTCCGACAGTCTGCCGGACCATGTGGAAGAAACCCATGTGTCACTTTTCGACGGCACCAATTGCGGCCTGCGCGTCATCGGCAAGCCTGTGTTCTCCGTACAGCATCACCCGGAAGCCTCTCCCGGCCCGCAGGACAGCCACTATCTGTTCCGCCGGTTCATCAATCTGATCCGCGAGAAAAAGGGCGAAGCACTCCTGCCGGAACGCGAACAGGCTGCGTGAATCAACACCTGAGAGCACCGAAGTAAGACTTTGTTAAGAAATGAAAAAGCCGGGATTTGATCCCGGCTTTTTCTTTGTCTGCATGCAGCTTTAATTTCAGACATCACCGCTGAATGTATCGCAGGAATCAATCTTGCCGCTATCAAAGCCGCGCTGGAACCACTTGGCGCGCTGCGCAGACGTGCCGTGATTGAAGCTTTCCGGCACCACATAACCCTGAGAGCGCTTTTGCAGTGTGTCGTCGCCGATCTGGTGGGCCGCATTGATTGCTTCTTCGAGATCACCCGCCTCCAGAATACCCTTCTGGTTGGTGTAATATCCCCAGACACCGGCAAAACAATCGGCCTGCAATTCGACCCGAACCGACATCTGATTGGCCTGCGCTTCGTTCATCTGCTGGCGCATCTGATTGAAGCGCGGCAGAATGCCGAGCAGGTTCTGAACGTGATGCCCAACCTCATGCGCAATCACATAGGCATTGGCGAAATCACCAGATGCGCCGAATTTGGTCGCGAGCTCGTTGAAAAATGTGAGGTCCAGATAAAGCTTGCGATCCCCGGGGCAATAGAACGGCCCAGAAGCCGATGAAGCCATGCCGCAGGCAGAGCGCACACCATCCGAAAATAGAACCATGGTCGGCGGCGTGTAGGTCTGTCCGCGCGACTGGAAAATACCGCTCCAGGTATCTTCGGTTTCAGCAAGAATCGTCCGGGCAAATTGGGTTGCCTCATCATTGGCAACCTTACCGCCACTGCTCTGCTGGCTCGTTTGCGTGGACTGAATACTGCCATCGCCAAAAAGGAATGGCATCGGATCAATGCCGATCGCACGCAACACAAAGAACAGCACGACAAGAATAACAATGCCGGAAATACCGCCGCCCCGCATAATGCGAAAACCTGGCCCGCCGCCCATGCCACCGCCACTAAAGCCGCCACCGCCGCCTTGTTGTCCACGAACATCTTCAACATTATCGCTTTGTCTACGGCCTTGCCAACGCATGGACCAACTCCCCTTCACCGTGCCAGCCCATGAGAGGGCAGCACCAATCTATTACTGGCAATTGTCGCACAAACTCTTGGCACAGCAACATAAAAAGTAAATGAGCAGGAATCACAAACAAAGACGCAACTGCAACAAACGCATCAATGAGAGACCATAACAGGCGGCATTGCCAGGAAGTTTTGGTCAATGCCCGCATTTTCTTTTAAATAAGGGCATTTGTGGGGTTCCGCTTTGGATCATCATTGCCTATAAGGCCCACTTAGCCCACAGAATATACCTCTGCCAACCCGCCGGAAAACCGTGCGGGCTTTTCTGGCAGGCTAAGAACAAGGATACGCCCCCATGCCGAAACGTACAGATATCAAATCGATCCTGATCATCGGCGCGGGCCCCATTGTTATCGGTCAGGCATGCGAGTTCGATTATTCGGGCACACAAGCCTGTAAGGCGTTGAAAGAGGAAGGCTACCGCATCATCCTCGTCAATTCCAATCCGGCAACGATCATGACCGATCCTGATCTGGCCGATGCGACGTATATTGAGCCGATCACACCCGAAGTCGTTGCTAAAATCATCGCCAAGGAGCGCCCGGATGCGCTTCTGCCGACCATGGGCGGACAGACGGCACTCAACACGGCATTGTCGCTCCGCCGTATGGGCGTTCTTGAGCGCTACAATGTTGAAATGATCGGCGCAAACGCAGAAGCGATCGATAAGGCGGAAGACCGCGCACTTTTCCGCGAAGCCATGGAAAAGATCGGCCTCGATACCCCGACGTCGATGCTCGCCAATGCGACCGAAATCAAGGACGAAGATCGCAAGCGCCACGAAATGAAGCGCAACGAAGTCAAGGCGCAATATTCAGGTGACGATCTGGATAAGGCACTCGATAAGCTTGAAACTGAATGGCAGCTTGGCGAAGTCGAGCGCAAGCAGCGCTATATGAGCCATGCGCTGGCCAAAGCTGCACAGGCGATGGATGTTGTCGGCCTTCCGGCGATTATCCGCCCAAGCTTTACGCTTGGTGGCACCGGCGGTGGTATTGCTTACAACCGTCAGGAATTTTTTGAAATCATCGAGCGCGGCCTTGATGCATCGCCAACCACTGAAGTGCTGATCGAAGAATCGGTTCTTGGCTGGAAGGAATATGAAATGGAAGTGGTCCGCGACAAGGCGGATAACTGCATCATCATCTGCTCAATCGAAAACCTCGACCCAATGGGCGTGCACACCGGCGATTCCATTACCGTTGCCCCTGCCCTGACGCTGACCGACAAAGAATACCAGATCATGCGCAACGCCTCGATTGCGGTGCTGCGTGAGATCGGCGTTGAAACAGGCGGCTCCAACGTCCAGTTCGCGATCAACCCGGCCAATGGCCGCATGATCGTCATCGAAATGAACCCACGCGTCTCGCGTTCATCGGCGCTGGCTTCCAAGGCAACCGGCTTCCCGATTGCCAAGGTCGCAGCCAAACTTGCGGTTGGCTACACGCTGGACGAACTCGACAACGACATCACCGGCGGCGCAACGCCTGCATCGTTTGAACCATCGATTGACTATGTCGTCACCAAAATCCCGCGCTTCGCGTTTGAAAAATTCCCCGGCTCATCGCCAATCCTGACCACCGCCATGAAGTCGGTCGGCGAAGTCATGGCGATTGGCCGTACTTTCCAGGAAAGCTTGCAGAAGGCGCTGCGCGGCCTTGAAACCGGCCTGACGGGCCTGGATGAAATCGCTATCCCGAACATCGAGGAAGGCGACGAAAAGAACGCAATCCGTGCAGCCATTGGCACACCAACGCCAGACCGTCTTCGCATGGTCGCTCAGGCCATGCGCCTCGGCCTCAGCACAGAGCAGATCCATGACGTATCGAAGATCGATCCATGGTTCCTTGAGCAGATCGAAGGCATCGTTAATACCGAGGCCCGTATTCGCGAACATGGCCTGCCACAGGACACGGAAAATCTGCGTATGTTGAAGGCGATGGGCTTCTCCGATGCGCGCCTTGCAAGCCTGATTGGCAAAGATGCCGAAGACGTTGCCAAGCTGCGCAATGATCTCGACGTGCATCCGGTTTATAAGCGCATCGACACTTGTGCTGCGGAATTCGCTTCGCCAACCGCTTATATGTACTCGACCTATGAAACGCCTTTTGTTGGCCAGCCACGCTCAGAAGCCGAAGTTTCGGATCGCAAAAAGGTCGTCATTCTCGGCGGGGGTCCAAACCGTATCGGCCAGGGCATTGAGTTCGATTATTGCTGCTGCCATGCGGCCTTCGCGCTCAACGATGCCGATTACGAAGCCATCATGATCAACTGCAACCCGGAAACCGTTTCGACCGACTATGACACGTCGGACCGTCTCTATTTCGAACCCTTGACGGCAGAAGACGTGCTGGAAATCCTGCGCGTCGAACAGGAAAAAGGCACACTGCATGGCGTCATTGTGCAGTTTGGTGGCCAAACACCGCTCAAGCTCGCAAATGCACTTGAAAAGGCCGGCATTCCAATCCTGGGCACTTCGCCCGACGCAATCGATCTTGCAGAAGATCGCGACCGCTTCCAGAAGCTGCTCATCAAGCTGGGTCTCAATCAGCCGAAGAACGGCATCGCCTATTCGGTTGAACAGGCACGCCTGATTGCAGCAGACCTTGGTTTCCCGCTGGTTGTGCGCCCATCTTATGTTCTGGGTGGCCGCGCCATGCAGATCATTCACGATGAACGCAGCCTGCAAGCCTATCTGCTCGACACGGTTCCAGAACTGGTACCGGAAGACATCAAGGCCAAATATCCAAACGACAAGACCGGCCAGATCAACACGCTGCTCGGCAAGAACCCGCTCCTGTTCGATACCTACCTGACACAGGCAATCGAAGTGGATGTGGATTGCCTCTGCGATGGCAAGGACAGTTTTGTTTCCGGCATCATGGAGCACATCGAAGAAGCTGGTATTCACTCGGGTGACTCTGCCTGTTCGCTGCCGGTCCATACGCTTTCGCCAGAGATCGTCACCGAACTCGAACGCCAGACAGCATTGCTCGCCAAGGCGCTCAATGTTGGCGGCCTGATGAACGTGCAGTTCGCGATCAAGGACGGCGAAATCTTCATTCTTGAAGTGAACCCGCGCGCTTCGCGTACTGTGCCATTTGTCGCCAAGACCATCGGCACACCGATTGCCAAGGTTGCAGCCCGCATCATGGCCGGTGAGAACCTTGAAGAAGCGCTCGGCGCATATGGTGGCAAGCCAAAGACTCCTTCGCGTCCGCATATTGCGGTCAAGGAAGCCGTGTTCCCATTTGCCCGCTTCCCTGGCGTTGACACGCTGCTCGGGCCTGAAATGCGTTCAACCGGCGAAGTCATGGGCCTCGACTATGATTACGCGCTGGCCTTTGCCAAGGCGCAGCTCGGTGCAGGTGTTGAACTGCCCCGCGAGGGCACGGTTTTTGTATCGGTGCGTGACGAAGACAAGGAACGTGTTCTTGGTCCGGTGCGCAAACTGGCAAACATCGGCTTTAAGGTTATGGCAACCGGTGGCACGCAGAAGTTCCTCGAAGAGAATGGCGTAGAAGCGACCAAGATCAACAAGGTTATTGAGGGCCGCCCACACGTTGAAGACGCAATCCGCAATCGCCAGATTCACCTAGTCTTCAACACGACCGACAGCGCAAGTGCGGTTTCTGACAGCAAGTCGATCCGCCGCGCAACGCTGATGCAAAAACTGCCATATTACACAACTATGGCTGGTGCAGATTCGGCCGCAGACGCGATTGCAGCGCTTAAGGCTGGCTCAATGGAAGTCCGTCCGCTTCAGGATTACTTCCGCACATAAGCACGGCTTGCAGAAGAAAAAGGCCGCAGATGAAAATCTGCGGCCTTTGCTATTGGAGCATTTGCAGCAAAAATACGAAGCGGTTTTGCGTGGGATAATGCGTGAAAAAATAGATGGCGCATTTCCGATGTTTCGATCAAAACAGGAAACGCTTTCGAAAACTTTAGTTCTGATACGGCAAACGCAATGGATCGGCCTGCAAATCCATTTCCAGATGAAGCTTGTGCTTGAACAAGCCATTATGGTCTATGCCTTTCCCAATGTGAATAACACAAGCAGCCTTCAGAGGCCCTTCCAGAATATCATAAGCGCGCCTGCGCGCCTCTTCATCCATTCCATCCAGCGTTCCATCGATCACGACCCAGTGAGGGTTTTGCAGCACCAGCCGCGCTAAGGCGAGGCTTTGCTGTTCGTCAGCCGTCAGCGTCCGATCCCAGCGCAGCGGGCGGTCGATCTGCGACACCAGCCGCTCAAGTCCCGCCAGTCTGAGCACCTCGGCAACCTGATTTTTTGAAAAGTCAGCAGAGTTCAAAGGATAAACAACCGCATCGTGCAGATTGCCCGGCGGGATATAGGGCGCATGCGGAATGAACACCACGCGGTTTCCCGCAGGCATTCCGATGCGTCCACTGCCCCACGGCCACAAGCCGCCAAGTGCCCGAAAGAACAGGCTGCGCTCGGATTCGGTCGCCCCCGTTACAAGCAGGCGCTCACCGGGATTGATGACAACCTTCTTCTCAACCAGATTGAGACATCCTTCAGGGGAAGCAATCGACAGACTATCGATTGTCAGGCTTTCCTCTTCATTGGTCGCAACCGCAATCTGCTGATCAGGATGGCCAATTTCATCCATGCGCAAAATAGCCTGCCGAAAGCTTGCCACGCGCAAAAGCGTTGCGCGCCAATCAGCGATGGCGCCAAAATTATCGACAAACCAGCGCAGCGAATTGTGCACCTGCGTAAAAGCGCCCACGGCCATCATCAGACCGCCAAATGTCAGTCCGCCTGAAAAATAAACCGGTGCGGCAACAAGAATGGGAGCAACGATCGTGAACCAGCCATAGCCAGCCGTCACCCATGTCAGATTGGTCGTCGCAATAACGATCCGCTTGATTGCGACCAAGACAGCATCAAGATCGCGATAAAGCCTTCGCCGCTCATCCGCCTCACCACGGGCCAGCGTCACCGCATCGATATGCTCATTGACCCGCATCAGCGAAAAGCGGAAATCGGCCTCACGCGCATAGCGGTTGGCATTGTGATTGACGAGACTGCGGCCAACAAACCATGACAGCAGCGATGCCGAACCCGCATAAAACACCGCTGCCCAGACCATATAGCCGGGAATGGAAAAACTGTAGCCCCCGACATGAAAGACAAAGCCGCTCGAAAGCGACCACAACACCCCAACAAAACTAACCAGAATGACGGTCGATTGCAGCAGATTGATTCCAAGATCGCTGGTTGTTTCAGCCAGATGCCGCGCATCTTCCTGCAAGCGTTGATCGGGATTGACACCGATCTCGCCAGCCTTTGCCAGCCGGAAGGCGCGCCCCGGCTGCAACCATTGCCCCACCAGATCGCGCGCCAGTCCCTCCCGCAACTTGAGCTTGAACATCTGGTTGAGCCATGTCTGCGACACGTTGAGGATAAGAATTGATCCAGCGATAGCGAAAAAAATCAGCAGCTGATGAAAGAAAGCGCTCAGATTGCGATCCGATAACGCATTGTAAAAGGGTACATTCCAGCGGTTGATGGCGACCTGTCCGACCGCGATCAGAACAATCAGAACAAAGATTCCGGTTCCAACTGCAATCAGAGTGTTGCGAACCGGGGAAACCCAGAATGCACTCATCATCATATGCACATGCGAGAAAAGATCATTGCCGTCGTGCTTGCCCTTATTGGACCGGTCACGAAGCGGATGCTCGGCGCTGAGCGGCTTATCCTGCTTTGATTTGGATACCACGTCTTTCCTCACCGAATGTGTGCAACAATTTGCCGGTAAAAAACCACGCGTTCAATAACAGACTTCTTCCAACGCGTCTTAATCAATTCCCGGTGTATGCTATAGCAATATTTTTAAACCTGTTAGGCCCCGCCTCGGCAGAAACAAGCGCTCGCCTGAGCATTAAAATATGAAAAAGCGATACAGAAATAGACCTTTAGAGATAGCAAAGCCTGTCTTGTCTTGGTCAAAATTGTCACATATAATTCTGGCATCGATTTTTCGGTCAAGTGACTTTGCGACCCGCCCGGCCTGCCGTGCTTCCTGACGATCTCCTGTCCATAAATTCGATCCACAGGGACGTGTGCGAAGCATACGGACTAACGACTACTAATGTTACAAAGGAATTTCCCATGGCTACGGGAACAGTTAAGTGGTTCAACACGACCAAGGGCTTCGGCTTCATTCAGCCTGATCAGGGCGGCACGGACGTATTCGTCCACATTTCCGCTGTTCAGCGCGCAGGTCTTGCGACGCTCGACGAAGGCCAGAAGGTTTCGTACGAAATCGTACAGGACCGTCGTTCGGGCCGTTCGTCTGCCGACAACCTCGTCGCAGCATAAGTTTTGCCTCTAAAGCAGAGAAAAAGGCGGGGCAACACCCCGCCTTTTTCTTTATCTGAAATCAAGGCAGCCAGCCCATTGGGACATGGCCGTCATCGCCAATAACACGCGCAAGCCACGCATTGATTGCCGGATAGAGCGCCATATCAAAGCCACCGCGATGCGCCTCATGTGTATAAGCATAAAGCGCAATATCAGCCACTGTCAGCCTGTCTCCTGCCAGAAACGGCGTCTTCTTCAACTGCTCTTCCATGACACCAAGCGCTTTATTGCCCCCCGCAAGCGTCGATGCCAGCCGCTCCGGCGTGGCAAGATGCGCGCGCTCCGGGTAAAGCAGCAAGGAGCGGCGCACGGCAACATAAGGCTCATGGCTGTATTGCTCAAAGAACAGCCATTGGTAAACCAGTGCACGCTCATAAGCGTCTTTTGGCAGGTAGGGCGTTCCTTCTGCCAGATGGAGAAGTATTGCATTTGATTCGGCAAGGAAACGCCCATCTTCCAGCTCAAGCAGTGGAACTTTACCATTCGGGTTTTTCGCTAGATATTCAGGCGTCTGGGTTGAACCGTCGAGTGCCGACACCGTAACATGTTTGAAAGGCTTGCCGAGTTTTGCAAGCAAAAGCCGTGGCTTATAGCAATTTCCGGAATCGAGCTGTGAATAGATTGTGAGCATCTGCTTCTCCTGTACCGATATAACATGTCGATCTGCGTGCAGCCTGTCCAATCAGTTTCATTGAAGCAATAGGGTCGGATTACTGATAGATCAGAACTTTTCAGCAACACAATCGCGCGAGAAACCGTATTTTCTCGCGAAACCGCAAAGCTGTTGTTGCGATTCTTGCGCCAATGGGACATAGAAAGTCCGCAAAACCGGACCGTGCCCGGTGCCGGTTATCTGATCCTGCCATCTATGGAGATCTATCATGGCATTTCTCGCCGACGCCCTTTCTCGTGTAAAGCCATCTGCAACCATCGCGGTCAGTCAGAAAGCACGTGAACTGAAAGCCAAGGGCAAGGACGTGATTGGTCTGGGAGCAGGCGAACCCGATTTCGACACGCCGGACAATATCAAGCAGGCTGCCATCGACGCCATCAATCGCGGCGAAACCAAGTACACACCCGTTGCCGGTATTCCTGAGCTGCGTCAGGCCATCGTTGCCAAGTTCAAGCGTGAAAATGGCCTCGATTATAAGCCAGAACAGGTCATCGTCGGCACCGGCGGCAAGCAGATCCTGTTCAATGCTTTCATGGCAACCCTGAACCCCGGAGATGAAGTCATCGTGCCTGCGCCATACTGGGTCAGCTACCCGGAAATGGTTGCGATCAATGGTGGCACTCCGGTTTTCGTCAACACCAAGATCGAAGACAATTTCAAGCTGACAGCCGCGGAACTTGAAAAGGCGATCACACCAAAGACCAAGTGGCTGGTCTTCAACTCGCCATCAAACCCAACCGGCGCGGCTTATTCCGAAGCGGAACTGAAGGCGCTGACCGACGTTCTCGTTCGTCATCCGCAGGTCTGGATTCTGACTGACGATATGTATGAGCATCTCGTCTATGGCGATTTCGTCTTCACGACCCCTGCTCAGATTGAACCTTCGCTTTATGATCGCACGCTCACCATGAACGGCGTGTCCAAGGCCTATGCAATGACCGGCTGGCGTATTGGTTACGCTGCAGGCCCGTTGCAGCTCATCAAAGCCATGGACATGGTGCAGGGTCAGCAGACCTCCGGCGCCTGCTCCATCGCTCAGTGGGCAGCTGTTGAAGCGCTCAATGGCCCGCAGGACTTCATTCCAGAAAACAAGAAGATCTTCCAGGCTCGTCGTGATCTGGTTGTATCGATGCTCAATCAGGCAAGCGGCATCCACTGCCCGACACCTGAAGGTGCATTCTACGTCTATCCATCCTGCGCCGGCCTGATCGGCAAGAAGACGGAAGCTGGCAAGGTCATCGAAACCGACGAAGACTTCGTCACCGAACTGCTGGAAGCTGAAGGCGTTGCCGTCGTTCATGGTTCGGCCTTTGGCCTTGGACCGAACTTCCGCATTTCCTATGCAACGTCCGATGCCTTGCTCGAAGAAGCTTGCTCACGCATTCAGCGCTTCTGCGCAAGCCTGCGCTAACAACTTCGAATATAAATGATGAAAGGGGCCGAAAGGCCCCTTTGTCGTATCCGCTTATGTGTCGGAAGGAATGACTTCAGCGCAAAGCCAAAAAAAAAGCCAGACAAATGTCTGGCTTTGAGTTTTGAAGGTGCCTTCGAGGCAAACCTCCAGAGGGGAACACTCAGCGCGCGCAAATGGGAGGAGGAAACGCAGCGCTGAGATGCATTCTTTATGCCCTGTGATTATTGTTTTTGCAACTCAACTTTAAAACAATGCAGCTATGCATTTAACGCATAGCTCTGATTTTTATAATAACTCAAATAAATCAGTATATTACAAGTTAACCAACCGAAAAAGTTTTTTAAAACCGAATAATGACGCGCCTAAACGAGAGGCACATGATCAATCTCGATGCCTTTTATAATGGCAAATAACTTTAGTGGGCAAGCAAATCAGCTCGACAGTCGCTTGTCATGAAACGATCATTCAACTGAAACCAATTTGTCATCTGATGCTCCTAGAAGCCATGTAGAATTCGCAGCCTCACTCATTCAACGCGCTGCGCAGGAGCTTATCTTGCGGATCATACAGATTACCGACACGCACCTCAGCCCAACCAAGCCGCACTTCAACAGCAACTGGCTTCCCCTCGTTAACTGGATAGCTGATCAGAAGCCGGACCTGATCATCCATACAGGTGACTTCACAGTAGACGGTGCCGATATCGAAGAAGACCTGGCCTTTTGTCGGGAGCTGATAGCCGACCTTCCCGCGCCAATTCTGTGTCTTCCGGGCAATCACGACATCGGGCATTTGCCCGCAAGCCGCCAGCCAGTCAATGCACAGAGACTGCAACGCTGGCGCGCGCATTTCGGTCCCGATTACTGGGCGCGGGATTTTGGACAATGGCGACTGATCGGTCTCAACAGTCTCATCCTCGGCGACGGCTCAACCGACGAGGAACAGCAGTTCCTCTGGCTCGAACAGCAATTAAGCGAAAGCGGCGGCCGACCCGCCGCGGTTTTTGCGCACAAACCTTTGTTTGTCGATGCGCTGGATGAAGGCAACACCGGCCTTTGGGGTGTTCCACCAAGACCTCGCCAACGCCTGGCCGATCTCTTTGCGGATTATAATGTCAAACTTCATGCAAGCGGCCATCTGCATAGAGCATGGTCGGGCCAAGCAAATGGAACGAATTATGTATGGGCACCGTCGGCAGGCTTTGTCGCCCATGCAATCAACCGAGAATTGCCGGGCGAGCGCATTATCGGGGCTGTTGTTCATAATCTGGACGATACAGTTCGCAGTGAAATCGTCGAGGTCGATACACTCATACATTACGTGATTGATGACGTTATGCACGAGGTCTATCCACATAATCTTAATGGGAATAAGACCTGAACAACGACTCCCCTATCGCCCTGGAGAGTTCATAATAGCGAAAGGCCGCGTCAGTCATCCTGCGCGGCCTTTTGCTAATTTCTGAGCCTGATCAGAACACCCAGTTTCTCGCCTTCGAGAACAAGAAATCGCGGAAGGCATGCAGCTTGGCCGAATTCTTCAACGCTTCCGGGTAACAAAAGAACGTATCGAAGGAAGGAATTTCCTCAAGCTCTGGCAGAAGCTGGACGAGACCCGATTCCTTATCGGCCATATAGTCAGGAAGAACCGCAATGCCGACCCCACGCTGCACAGCGCGACGGATCGACAAAAGATTATTGACCTGCAAAACCGGAATACGTGAGCTACCATCCGTACGGCCGGCAATCTCAAGCCAGTTCAAGCCGGTCAGATAGCTTGGCGCAGGCTCACCGAATGTCACCACGCGATGCTGGTCAATTTCCTCAATGGAATTCAATTTTCCATGCTTGGAAACATATCCTGCCGATGCATAGACATGCATGTGCACAGTAAACAGGCGACGTTGAATGAGATCCGGCTGTTGCGGCTGACGCAGACGAATGGCGCAGTCCGCGTGACGCATGGTCAAATCCAGCTCCTCATTATCGAGGATAAGCTGCAACTGAATATCCGGATAAAGCTCAACGAATTCCTGAATGCGTTCGATCAGCCAGCCGGAGCCAAGACCAACCGTTGTGGTCACACGCAGGCGACCTGTTGGCTTTTCCTTGCTTTCGGCAAGCTTGGAGCGAACATTTTCGAGCTTCATCAGCACGTCATGTGCCGTCCGGTAGAGCGTTTCGCCCTGTTCCGTCAGAATGAGTCCGCGCGCATGTCGATGAAACAGCGGAACGCCGACATCTTGCTCAAGTGCGCTCACCTGACGCGAAATAGCCGACTGCGACAGATGCAATGTCTGCGCGGCATGGGTAAAAGACCCTGCTTCCGCAGCAGCATGGAAGATGCGCAGTTTATCCCAGTCGAGCGGTGCGACCACCTTCTCCCCCTCTCATTACTCCGCAGCTTCGTGCAGCGGTTCCTGTGCAGCCAACCAGCGCTCTGCTTCCAGAGCAGCCATGCAGCCCATACCCGCAGCCGTGACTGCCTGCCGGTAAATATCGTCTGTGACGTCGCCAGCAGCAAAAATGCCAGCAACATCTGTGGCCGTTGAATCGGGTGCAGTCCAAAGATAACCGTTTGGCTTCTGCTTGAGTTTGCCTTCAAACAAAGAAACAGCCGGCGCGTGACCAATGGCGATGAAAACGCCATGCGCATCATGAACAGCCGTCTCCCCCGTAACAATATTCTTCAAGCGCACACCGGTCACGGTTGCGCCCATCGGCGGCTTGGCTTCAGTGCCGACAATCTCATCGATGACACTGTTCCAGACCACTTTCACATTATCGCGTGACAGCAAACGATCCTGCATGATCTTCTCAGCACGGAAACCTTCGCGGCGATGAACAACCGTCACGCTCTTGGCGATGTGCGAGAGATAAAGTGCTTCTTCGACAGCCGTATTGCCGCCGCCAACAACCACAACATCCTTGCCGCGATAAAAGAACCCGTCACAGGTCGCGCAGGCTGAAACACCACCACCCATGAAGGTCTGTTCGCTTTCAAGGCCCAGCCACTTGGCCTGCGCACCTGTGGCAATGATTAGCGCATCACAGGTGTAAACTGTGCCAGAATCACCGATCAGACGAAACGGACGCGACGTGGTCTCAACTTCAGTGATGATGTCGTAAAGAATCTCGGCGCCAACATTCTGCGCCTGCGTTGCCATCTGGTCCATCATCCAGGGCCCCTGTACGGGTTCAGCATAGCCTGGATAGTTTTCCACATCGGTTGTGATCATCAACTGACCACCCTGCTGAAGACCAGTGATGATGATCGGCTTGAGCATCGCACGCGCTGCATAGATTGCGGCAGTATAACCCGCCGGACCTGAGCCGATAATAATAACGGGCGCGTGACGCTGTGACATAAGGGTAGTTCTCCGGTCCCAAAAATCGATTTAATTCGCGGACGTCAAGCTTGCGAGAATCGCTTTCGCACTCGATTTGGCTAGTGCCCTGACATTATGTCCAAGGTAGGTCCACCAACCCGCATTTGCAAGGTTGGCTGCATGTTTGCCGCCCTTCGCCCACAGCTTGTGACCTTTCGGAACAGCTATACGCCACACCCGCATTGCAGCGGGCAGTTTCCCGCGTTAAACACGCAGAATAAATCACTGCTTTCAAAAAGCTGGAGCCTACCGCTATCTATAAGACAGTCGCCAATATCTGCGCGCGTTTCGGCCTCGTAATGGCTGTGGCAATGCTGCTACCAGCGGCCGTCGATCTGCGCGATGGCAGCGATGACTGGCTCGTTTTCGTGCGTTCTGCCGCAGCAACCGGCGCTTTGTCTGCCCTGATTCTGCTGGCCACGCACAATCACAACACCCGCTTCACACCGCGGCTTGGTTTTTTGCTGACCGTCTGCCTGTGGGTGACTGGCGGCTTCCTCGGTTCGATCCCGCTTTATTTCTCCCATCTGCCAATCAGCTATGCCACCGCTTTCTTTGAAGCGATGTCAGGCATCACATCAACCGGTGCCACTGCTCTGACAGGTCTTGATGACATGCAGCGCGGCATCATTCTGTGGAGATCACTTCTTTGCTGGATCGGCGGTATCGGCTTTATCGGGCTTGCGCTTTTGCTGCTGCCATCGCTGCGTGCAGGAGGGCTTGCGCTTTTTCATATGGAGAATTCCGACAAATCGGAAAAAATTCTTCCACGCATGAACCAGATCGCTCTGGGCATCATCACAGCTTATCTAAGCCTGACAACCGCTTGTACAATCGCATATTTCGCAGCAGGCATGAGCATATTTGATGCTGTGAACCATAGCATGACGACGATCGCCACGGCTGGCTTTTCTACGCATGACAGCTCTTTCGGATTTTACCACGACAACCACCTGATATTGCTTATATCAACTGTGTTTATGGCCTTATCAGCGCTACCGTTTATTCTTTACATTAAAGCTTTCATGCCACGTCGAACGGATTCGCTCATTGACCCCCAGGTGAAGTTGTTTCTGGCCATTGTTATTGGTTTCAGCTTTATTCTGGCAATTGTGCTGCGCCTTGGCTCGCATATTCCATTTGGAAGTGCTCTGATCACGGCATCTTTTAATTTTGTATCCGTCATTTCCACGACCGGCTTTACAACGGAAGACTATTCGCTGTGGGGACCACCGGCAATCGGCATTTTCTTTCTTGCCTCGTTCCTTGGCGGCTGCGCTGGCTCCACTTCCGGCGGCATAAAAATGAATCGCCTGATCATTTTGTGGAGTCTGACGCAAGCGAACCTCGTGCGGCTGATCACGCCCCATGCGGTCATTAAAATCCGCTACGGTTCATCGGAAGTGTCCGGCGAGATCGCCCAGAACGTTCTGCTTTATCTGTTTCTTTATATCGCTTCTCTTGTCATCGGCGCCGTCTTGCTGGCGTCCCTCGGACTGGATTTTGTTTCCGCCTTCACCGGCGCGTTGACTGCCCTGTCAAATGTCGGGCCCGGTCTGGGCGATACAATCGGACCAGTGGGCAACTATTCCACCATTCACGATCCCGCGCTTTGGGTGCTTTCATTCCTGATGCTCGCGGGGCGTCTTGAGCTTGTCACCGTATTTATCCTGTTCACACGCACTTTCTGGATGCGCTAACAGCGTTTTAAGCAGTTTACATCCGGTCGTTTCTTTTGGTATGAGCAGGATTACATTGCGCTATAGCGGCGCTGAGTGTTTTATTATTACGCCTGAATGAAATTTCATTGCGCGCGGAGTTTTATATGCCGATCAAGGCCGATCTGGACGAAATCGATTGGAAAATCCTTCGGGAGCTCCAGAATAACGGGCGCATCACCAATGTCGAACTCGCTGAGCGGGTTGGAATTTCGGCCCCTCCCTGCCTGCGCCGCGTCCGCAAACTTGAGGAAAGCGGTGTCATTCGTGGTTACCGCGCCATCCTTAACGGCAATGCACTCGGTCAGGATCTCGTCGCTTTCTGTTCGGTGGGCCTGCACCGTCAGGCGGATGCCGATTTAAAAGCCTTTGCAGAGAAAACCAAGCAGTGGCCGCTGGTACGCCGCGCGTGGATGGTGTCGGGTGAATCCGACTTTTTGCTGCATTGCGTTGCGCGCGACCTTAACACGTTCCAGACCTTCGTCATCGAAGAGCTGACGGCTGCGCCCAATGTGGATTCGGTCCGCACAGCCTTGACCATTCGTCCGGTTAAGGACGAGCCACTGATGATTCTCTAAATCTATTTGGCGTTAAAGACCCGCTCGTAAACCGCGCTGATTGCTTGCGCTTCTTTTTCGAGCGGAAACGCTTCACGCACGTGGGCCAGCGCGTTTTCGCCATCGCGTTGAGCCACAGCCGGATCGGCAAGATAAGGTTCAATAGCATTGCGCAAAGCATTGCCGTCACCCGCCGCAACAAAACTGCCCGTACCTTCCACGATCATTTCGGCATAGGCACCGGCATCGCTTGCAACGACAGCCGTTTGTGAAGCCATGGCTTCCAGCGGCGTGAGGCCAAAACCTTCGTTGCGCGATGGTGCCACATAAAGTGTAAGCCGCCGATACCAGATGCGCACATCCGGCACCTCACCAAGAATGCGGATGCGATCCTGCAAACCAGCAGCCGTAATACGCGCTTTCAAATCATCTTCGAATGCCTGATGTTCAGTCGTCGTGCGCCCGGTAATGATTGCCGTCCAGTCAGGATATTTTGGCAACAGCGCAATCATCGCATCAACGAACAAATCCGTGCCTTTTGAATGACGCACCCGGCCAAAACAGCCAACTGCATATTTACCCGGCAGCCCCGATGCGCTGAACTGGTCATCATCGCCGAGCGGCGGATGAAACCGTTTAAGATCAACGCCATGCATGATCACATCATGCGGCACTTCGAGAAAACGTCCCGAACGACCACTGGTCGCAATCACCGCATTCATGCGGCGAATCAACCATTTGGTGAAAGCTTTGTGATGTCGCTGTGCAGCAGACGTAAACACCAGCCTGAGCTTCATGCGCAGCACATCGCGCATGAAGATGCCTGCCAGCATTTCGATATTGCGACGTGCGTGCCAGATACGGAAACGTCGCCTCGCAGGCCTTTTCCAAAAGGAGAAAAGCGCTGACCAGCCTAAATGCGGCAGGCTGTCAGGCAGTCCCGGCCCCATTGTCGCAATGCCCAATCCCTTCGCGCGCTGCAAAGGGATAAGTTGCACGATGGTTGAGGTCACGCCCGAAAGGCGACGCTTGAAATTAGGCGCAACGACCTCAACCTGATCAACGGGAACCGTTACCTCAGACATCAAACAAACTTGAAACTGATGATCTCGTAAGAACGCGAGCCGCCCGGTGCATTGACTTCAATCGTGTCACCTTCACCCTTGCCGATCAGCGCGCGCGCGATTGGCGAGGAAATCGAAATACGGCCTTCCTTGACGTTGGCTTCCTGATCGCCAACGATCTGATAGACCTTCTCTTCTTCGGTGTCTTCATCGATCAGCGTGATGGTTGCGCCAAACTTGATTTTATCGCCGGAAAGCTTGGTAACGTCGATCACTTCGGCGCGACCAACCAGATCTTCAAGCTCGTTGATACGGCCTTCATTCAGGCTTTGGGCTTCTTTTGCAGCGTGATACTCAGCATTTTCAGAAAGATCGCCATGCGCGCGCGCTTCAGCAATCGCCTCAATGATCCGAGGGCGCTCAACTTGCTGACGCGTGCGCAGTTCTTCCTTGAGGTTTTCGAAACCGCGAGGGGTCATCGGGAACTTTTCCATACCCAGTCCAGTCCTTTCCATCGCCCGTCGCACTCCCCTCCGGGATTAAATGCGACGGCAGTTTGATTGCCCGCCTGATCTTGCCTCACACATTGAAGCAAAATCACCGTCCGAAAGGTAAAAATACCCGCCGGCACACAAAAGAAAACGGTCCCCGAAGCACAGGCTTCGGAACCGTTCAAAGTGATGTTGATGAAACTATAGCATTTTCACAAATCATTTCACGAACAAAAATTTTAGCCTGTTAATTGTGCGGGAAACATTGCGCTATTTTACAGAAATCGGCCAGCTTGCAGGCCACTTTTCAGGCCCACCCGCATAATTGCCGTCACAATCACCTTTCGACCGCTCTTCAACAAGCACAAAGCGCACCTTGCCTTCGCCATCATCGGTGGCTTTCCAGACATCATAGGTTCCGCAATCACCCAAGCCCCTGCCCTTGAAAAACGCGGTCACTGTCTTGCTTGCCTGCGACCAGTCGATATTCCATGCCTGATCGACCGTGCTTGGACCATCATCCGAAATGGTTGGCAACGCGATTGGAACCACCTGATTCTCATACTGGCTATAGAAGACATAAGGCTGATTATAAGCTCCCGGCGAGCCGCATGGCATTGCAATCATGCTCAACCCATCACCGATCTTCGCTTTAAAACCGCCACCTGTGTCAAAGGATGACCCGCCAGACGTGCCACATACACCTTTTTCATCGGTAAAATCTGGCCGGATTTTCTTTGGCAACTGTTCGGGAGTTGTGATCAGCGAGACATCGGGCGCAGGCGGCGCAGGCTTTTTGCCTTTGGCCTGCAAGGCCGCGACTGTGCCATTTCGCGCCTGCTGCTCATCAAGATAAATAAGACCACCGACAAAACCGGACAGCGAATAGCTGTAAGTCTTATTTCCAAGTTGCAGCGTCAATTTCTGCCCCGCCTTCATGGCATCCATCAGCTTGGCAACATCCGCCGCATTATCATAATCGAACTGATCATCATTGGGCTTGAGTGCGGAAACAGCGGCGGAGAGAGCTGGCTTGCCATCAACCGCAATGACGAATTGCCCGGAGGCAGGCTTCGAATCAAGATTGGACAAGCGTAACAAGGGCTGCGCGCCGACTGCACTGCTGCGATACAGATTGAACGAGGGGGCACCTTGCGTTGTACTGTTAAGCGTAAGCGTGCAATTGGACGCATAATCACACAGAACCCAGCTATCGCGAATCTGTTTGAAAGCGGCCGAGGCTGAACCGGGATTTGCAAAAACGAGAGCCAGTGCAGCGCCTGTAAGAACTGACCTATGATTAAATAGACAAGAAAACATGCTGCCCTTCCGAAAAAGCTTTGCCACACTCGCAACAAGAGGAAATCCCTTGCCGCAGCGTCAGGCTAATGCCTATAGCATATCCACGAAGGGATGATGAGCCAAGCTGTCATCCTTGTTTCTTATAGACATGAGGCACTGATGACACGCGTACAGGCTAATATGCTCCTTCTTCTGGCGGGCGTCATCTGGGGCATGGGCTTTGTCGCGCAATCAACTGCCATGGCAAGCATCGGCCCGTTTCTGTTTATCGGTGTTCGTTCTGCCATTGCCGCATTGTCGGTTTTGCCATGGTCGATTGCTGAAGGCAGGCGCTCGCCGCATAAGCTTGATCGTTCGAATTATCTTTATTTCATGCTTGTTGGCGCAACGCTCTTTACTGGTCTTGTGCTCCAGCAAATCGGCCTGATTACCACCTCTGTCACCAATGCCGGTTTTCTGACCGGGCTGTATGTCGTGATGGTGCCGGTGCTCGGCGTCATCATTTTCAGAAATTGGCCGCATCCCATTGTCTGGCCAAGCGCGGTGGCATGTCTTGCAGGTATTTTTCTGCTTTCCGGCGGGCAGCTAAGCGCCCTCAAACACGGAGATTGGCTCATCATCATCGGCGCGATATTCTGGGCGATGCAGGTTCTGCTGATCAGCCGGGCCAATCGTTCCGGGCGCCCCATCACGCTAAGCTGCGTTCAGTTTGCCACTGCGGCCGCCGCTGGCCTTCTGATTGCCGTTGCTATCGAAGACATCAACTGGAATGCCATCGCCCTGACATGGAAAGAACTGCTGTTTACCGGCGTCTTCTCATCTGGCGTCGCATTCACGCTGCAAGCCATCGGCCAGCGCTACACGACGTCAGCGCAGGCTGCGATTTTCCTGTCTTCCGAAGCAATCTTTGCAGCAATGTTCGGCGCAATCTTCCTCGGGGACCGGCTGACCTTCATCGGCTTCATCGGCTGCGGCCTGCTATTTACCGCAATGCTGGCGGTGGAACTGGTCCCGATGTTCTGGAAGCGCAAAACGGAACCAGCTCTGAGCGCAGCAGAGTAATCAACCCCGGAAGATGAGGGCCGCACCACCGGCAATCAGCGCAAAGCCAAGCAGGTGATTCAAGGTGAAGGCTTCTTTGAGATAAAAGACCGAGAACAAGCTGAAGATCACCAGCGTGATGACTTCCTGCATCGTTTTAAGCTGTGCGGTCGAATACACTTCATGCCCGATGCGATTTGCAGGCACAGCCATACAATATTCAATCAGCGCGATACCCCAGCTGATAAGAATGACCGTTACGAGCGGCGTGCTGGTAAATTTCAGATGCCCGTACCAGGCAAAAGTCATGAAAATATTGGAGCCAATCAGAAGCAGAATCGGCAGAACGCTTGGTGACATGAGTGCTGACATGAAAAAACTTTGGGGACCGGAAGGACACTGTCGCGGCTTGGCCCGAAACCGCAAGATACTGTTAGCAGAGTGTTATAGAGATTTCGCCAATCTTATGACCATGAGACGCCTGATTATCGCCACAGCCCTTAACAGAAGCGCTGACTGTTCGTTTACGCTTATGGTCTAATATGTGTTGGAGCCAGTTCCAAACTGAAAGGCATGGACATGAGTTTTGCGTTGTCCAACCGCTTTCGTCGCTATGCACGCCCGGCAAGCTTTATATTGCTGGTGCTTATGGCTGGCTGTTCCGGTGATCGTCCTCCCCGCCCGCAGGCTGACATTGGCAGCGCCGATATCATTGTGCCGCCTGCCCCGGTTCCTTCCGCCCAAAGCCCGCGCGAAGCACGCGTCGTCGGACTTGCCGAAGAAATCGAAACCAATGCCAACGAGATGACGACCCATAGCCAGCCACACTATGCTGGCGATTATGGCTTTGCTTCGCCTATCCAGAACCCGGTCAGTACGGCTGAAAACATGTACACCCTGTCAAATTCAGAAGCCGCCTGCCGCACCCGGCTCAAGCGGCTTGGTGTCGTCTTCACTGAAAAGTCGCCCATCAATCAAGGCGGCACATGTCGCATCGACAACCCGATTGAAGTCAGCGGCTTCAACAGCGGTTCCATCGCCTTCAAACCCGCAGCCACGCTCAATTGTCAAGTCACCGAAGCCTTTGCACGCTGGATCAAAGGCGACCTGCAACCTTCGTCCCGCCTGCGTTACCTCTCCGGCATTAATACCATTCACAACGCGGGCGGCTATTCCTGCCGTACCATGAACCACCGTCGCGGCGCCAAAATGTCGGAACATTCCCGCGGCAACGCCATCGACGTCACGAAAATTGTTCTCAACAATGGCAAAAGCATAGCCGTGCGCAAACCCGGCTTCTTCTCCTTTAGGGAGAAAGGTCTGCTCAACAGCGTTCGCTCCGATGCCTGCAATTATTTCACCACGGTTTTAGGCCCCGGTTATAACCGCGAACACGCCGACCACTTCCACTTCGACCTCATGCAGCGCCGAAGTGGATATCGCGCCTGCAAATAGCAACAGGCCCTGTTGGTGTCACTCTGCCGGAACCGGCGTTGGCTGTCCGCTCTTGTCGAGTGCCACCATGACGAATTCGCCATGCGTCACAAGATCCATCTCCTCGGCGAGATAGCGCTGCGCCCATGCTTCAACACGCAGCGTAATTGATGTGCGTCCAACACGGATGATTTCCGTATAAACACACAGAACATCACCGATTTTGACCGGCTTTGCGAAAGACATTTCACGCACGGCAGCAGTAACCACACGTCCCTTGGCGCGTTCAGCAGCACGAATGCCACTGGCCGTATCCATCTGCGCCATAACCCAGCCACCGAAAATATCACCAGCCGAATTGGTATCTTTTGGCATAGCCTGCGTGCGCACAGTCAGCATGCCCTTAGGCGCATTGAAATCGTTCATCGATAGGTCCCTTGCGAGTCTGAAAAGAGTCGGCTGCGAGTATGCTGCAAGCCTGTCGCAAGGGAAAGTGCATCATCAACACCTCTGCCATGCAAATCAAAGACAACAGCGATTTGGTGCGCATCCCGAAAAGCGTGAAACGACTTTCGGACAAAGATGTGCGTTAAAACAAAGCATTAGAGCGCTGATCTAATTCAATGAGATCCAAACATGCCCTAAAAGATAAATTTTTAACTATTAAACATAACAGCATAAAACTAAATATCATTAAGTAAATTTATAGCTTTAATGGTATATATACATGCACAGAGATTGAACATGGGGCAAATAATGGGATTTCTTATTAAATCAACTATTGCTACATTAGCCATTCTGTTTGCAACAAATGCGGAAGCCTCCAACGGTCTTGCAACCGCAAATATAAACCTGCGCACGGGTCCCGGAACGCAATATCCATCTATGGGGCGCATTCCAAACGGTGTCATCATCGGCGTCGCAGGTTGTACGAGTGGCTACGGCTGGTGTCGCGTCAATTATCGCGGTCTCGATGGATGGGCTTCCTCTCGCTATATCGCTGTTCAGACAGGCGGCGGAGGCTACACCACCAACGACAATTTCGGATCAACTGCCGCAGCCATTGGCATACCACTGATTGCAGGTCTCGTAATCGGCTCAGCTATCAATAATGATGGATGGAATAATGGCCCCAATTGGGGTCCACGTCCCGGTTGGGGGCCGCGCCCCGGTTGGGGCCCTGGCCCAGGCTGGGGACCGGGTCCGTATCGTCCGGGTCCAAACTGGCGCGGACCAAACCAGTGGGGACCACCGCGTCCACACTGGGGCGACCATCCGGGCTGGCGCGACCATCCCGGTTATCATCCTAATTTTTATGGTCCCGGTGATCGCTGGCGCCCACGCGGGCCACGGTGATTGCCACCTCCTGACAGCCTGATGTCAGGAGCAACATAAAATTGCGATATGGCGCACCGGATTTGTTCCATATTTGATCCGGGCGCCCTTTTCATTTGTGTTGCGAAATTCCATATTGGGAGCATGGCCTCCTCAAAAGACAAATACACTCAGGATTCACATGACGAAACGCGCGGTTTTGGCGAGGCGCCACAACGCGATTTGTCAGGCACACCCTTTTCTGGCTCAATCTCCGATTGGGCCAAAGAGATTGGCGATGAGGCAGACAAGCCTCAGCCCAAAGCAAAGGCTGCGAAGGCACCGAAAAAAGTGCCTGAGCGCAGCAAGGAATCATCGCGCAGTGCGCGCGGCACCTCCATGGGCGGCGCCGCTTCGGCGAAAGAACGCGCCGCCGCCGGTCTCAATCCTGTCGCTGGCCTTGATATCAGCCTGGAAGAGGCCACAGCGCTCAACCCGACCGGGGCGACCGCAACCGTTAAAGCGCTGTCCGACCTCATCGAATCCGGCAATCCGCTGTTTAAGAATGGTGAGTTGTGGACACCGCACCGCCCAGCCAGACCGCCAAAGTCGGAAGGCGGCATTGCGATCCAGATGGAATCGAGCTTCGAGCCATCCGGCGATCAGCCAACGGCCATTCGCGATCTGATCAGTGGTTTGGAAGATCAGGACCGCACGCAGGTGCTGCTTGGTGTCACCGGCTCGGGTAAAACCTTCACCATGGCGAAGGTCATTCAGGAAACGCAGCGCCCCGCGCTCATTCTCGCGCCGAACAAGACACTTGCAGCGCAGCTTTATGGCGAGTTCAAAAGCTTCTTCCCGAACAATGCCGTCGAATATTTCGTTTCCTATTACGATTACTATCAACCGGAAGCCTATGTGGCGCGGTCCGATACCTATATCGAAAAGGAATCGACCGTAAACGAACAGATCGACCGGATGCGCCATGCCGCAACTCGCGCCCTGATCGAGCGTGATGATGTGATCATCGTGGCGTCTGTCTCCTGTATTTACGGTATCGGTTCGGTCGAAACCTATACGGCCATGACGTTCGAGATGAAGATTGGCGACCGGCTCGACCAGCGCCAGCTTCTCGCCGATCTCGTGGCGCAGCAATATAAACGACAGGACATCAATTTCGTGCGCGGCTCGTTCCGTGTGCGTGGCGATACGATTGAAATCTTCCCGGCCCACTTGGAAGACCGGGCATGGCGTATTTCGCTGTTTGGCGATGAAATCGAAAGCATCGCCGAGTTTGACCCGCTGACCGCCCAGAAAACCGGCGATCTGCAATCGGTCAAAATTTATGCGAATTCGCACTATGTAACACCCCGCCCGACACTCAATCAGGCGATCAAGTCCATTCAGGAAGAGTTGCAGCACCGCCTCGCAGAACTGACCCGCGCCGGTCGTCTGCTGGAAGCGCAGCGTCTTGAGCAACGCACGAATTTCGACCTTGAAATGCTCGAAGCAACCGGTGTGTGCAACGGCATTGAAAACTATTCGCGCTACCTGACAGGACGCAAACCGGGCGAACCGCCACCGACACTGTTTGAATATATCCCGGATAACGCGCTGGTTTTCCTCGACGAAAGCCATGTTACGATTCCGCAGATTGGCGGCATGTATCGCGGCGACTTCCGTCGTAAAGCGACGCTGGCCGAATATGGCTTCCGCCTGCCTTCCTGCATGGACAACCGCCCGCTGCGCTTTGAGGAATGGGACGCCATGCGTCCGCAGACCATTGCGGTTTCGGCAACGCCGGGCAAGTGGGAAATGGAAGAAGCGGGCGGCGTCTTCGCCGAGCAGGTCATCCGCCCAACCGGATTGATCGACCCGCCGGTCGAAGTCCGCCCGGCGAAAAATCAGGTTGATGATGTGCTGGGCGAAATTCGCGAGACTGCACGCAAGGGCTATCGAACGCTCTGCACGGTGCTGACCAAGCGCATGGCCGAAGACCTGACCGAATATCTGCACGAACAGGGCGTTCGCGTGCGTTACATGCACTCGGACATCGACACGTTGGAACGCATCGAAATCATCCGCGATCTGCGCCTTGGCGCGTTCGACGTGCTGGTGGGCATCAACCTGCTGCGCGAAGGCCTTGATATTCCCGAATGTGGTTTCGTTGCCATTCTTGATGCTGACAAGGAAGGTTTCCTGCGTTCGGAAACCTCACTTGTCCAGACCATCGGCCGTGCGGCGCGTAATGTTGACGGCAAGGTCATTCTCTACGCCGACAACATCACCGGCTCCATGCAGCGCGCGATGGATGAAACCAGCCGCCGCCGCGAAAAGCAGGAAGCTTACAATAGTGAGCATGGCATAACGCCTGCTTCGGTAAAGAAGAATATCTCGGATATTCTGAATTCGGTTTACGAGCAGGATCACGTCCGCGCCGATATTTCAGGCTTTGCCGAAGAAGGTGCGATGATGGGCAACAATCTTGCCGCCCATCTGGAACATCTCGAAAAGCAGATGCGCGATGCAGCTGCTGATCTCGACTTCGAAAAGGCAGCGCGCCTGCGTGATGAGGTTAAACGCCTGCGCGAAATGGAACTGGCGATTGCCGACGACCCAATGGCGCGTGAAGTGGAGCTTGAAAGCCCTGTGACCGGCCGCACAAAAGGCCGTCACAACGCGGGTCGCAAGGTGCACCGCACGGTTGGCGACGAGCCGAAGAAGTCACTCTTTGCCAAGCCATCGCTCGATAATATGGGACCGGGCACGGATATGGCCAAGCCGCTGTTCCGCAAGAACACGCTGGATGAGATGACCGTCAAGCGCACAGAAAAGCCGGCAGGGGCCGACGATGCAGCCATCCGCCGCGAACGTTCAGGTATCGGCTCTTATGAAGACCCGGCTGAAACTGCCCGCAAAAAGCGTCGCCCCGGCAAGACGGGCCGACCGGGACGGTGAGTCAATAGCGTTCAGTGCTTAACGGCACTGCCCGCCATTCGTGATGCGGTAGCCAGCACGTTCCGCTTCACAGCGGTTCGGGAATGTCTGCCTGTCATTGCCCCGGCGTGCACAAACCGGCATATATTCACGCGTACAAGCAGCTGCACCCGGGCGTCCCGGCCTGTTGCCCTGATGTGGCGGGCGGCCCGGACGCTCTCCTCCCCAGCCAGAACCCGGCCCGGGCCTCGAAGTGCACTGGCCATTCCCAACGATCCGATAGCCATCGGCCCGCGCCTGACAGGCATTGCCAAACGTCTTGCGCGAAGACCCACGTTCACCACAAACCGGCGCATAGATCATTGGGCACATTTGCGGCTGCGATGGTCCGGGGCGCATGGGCGGGCGGTGATCGGGGCCTCCTTCCGCTACGCAACCTGCGAGAAACAAGGCACCCGCCAAGATGCTCAATCGGCTGATTCTGTTCAGAAGCATTGCTCCCTCCTCTCCTGTTAACGACTAAAATGGCATAGCGAAGAGGAAGAACAAGGATATATTCGCATATATTCCGCATCCGCACATGAAAGTCATATCGACAAGTCAGAAACTTGCTTTACTCTGTCTATAGCTTTCGGGGATCAATGGCGGAAAGGCTGCATGAAGCGTTCGCATCTGGTTATGGCAACTGTCACAATTTTCCAGCTTCTTTGCTGGCCGGACGCTATCAAATCCGTTTCTGCTGAAAATAGGCCGGAAACCGAAATCTATGGTCCGCCCATACCGTCTAAGAAGGCGGAGCCCACGGTTGAACGAATCTGCGAGCTGATTGAAACGAATGCTAAAAAACGCGGTATTCCCAAAGACTTCTTTGCACGGCTAATCTGGAAAGAAAGTCGTTTTGACCATCGCGCTGTGAGTCCGGTTGGTGCACAGGGCATTGCACAGTTCATGCCCTATACGGCCAAAGAGCGCGGACTGGCCGATCCCTTCGACATCGAACAGGCAATTCCTGCCTCGGCAGGCTTTCTGAGTGAACTGAAAGGCGCCTTCGGCAATTGGGGCCTTGCGGCGGCGGCTTATAATGCAGGCCCAACGCGTGTTTCCAACTGGATGCGCTCCGGTGGCTTTTTGCCACTTGAAACCGAAGATTACGTCTTGGATCTAACGGGCGCACCGGCGGATAACTTCGCATCAGGCAATGAAATCAACAACCGCCCACTTGATGCCAAGCTCAGCTTTGCGCAAGCATGCCAGCGCTTGCCAATTATTCGCACGGCAACCATTCCCATGTCGCGCATCAAGCCGAAGCCTTGGGGCATTCAGGTCGCAGGCAATTTCCGGCGCAGTGTCGCGGTCAATCAATGGAATCGTCTGCGCAAACAATTTCCAAGCGTGCTGTCTGGGCATAATCCGGTCATCAGCCGTGTTCGTACTCCCATTGCCCGACGGGGTATTTATGCGGTACGCATAGGCGCTGATAATCGCAGCGAGGCGGATAACATTTGCACTAAACTACGAGCAGCAGGCGGCGCATGCATAGTTTTGCGCAATAAATAAGCAACAAGGCATACTATACCATAGTATGATTTTATATATTTCCCCTCTCTCGCACTCTTTTTGTATTAAATTAGCGGTATTCTGGTAATTTTTGAAAAATTTAGCAATGATACCCTTTCGAAGAAAACTAATCGCATTTTGCGAAAAGAATTTGCTTGCCAAATAACGCATCATAGATCAGTCTTCAAATGTCCGGGCAATTTGAGCACAACGGAAGACTTGAAGAACGGCGCGCCGGAACCGCTAGAAGTTTCGGGTTGGGGGTTACTCTCCAGCAATGATCGTTTCTTTTCCTAAGTCGATAACTGCCTGCATGACCCTCTGCCGGGTGTGTGGTGCGTTCGGCAGAAGTAGTAATTCCACTGTCTCTCATAAAGCAGTGGCGCCAAGGAAAAGGAACGGATCCCATGGCACAGACCGGACAGGTCAAATTCTTCAACTCCGAAAAAGGTTTCGGATTTATCAAGCCTGATGATGGCGGCGCAGACATCTTCGTGCATATCTCTGCTGTACAGGCTTCGGGTTTGGCAGGACTTGCTGACAATCAGAAGGTTTCCTACGAGACGGAACCGGATCGTCGCGGCAAAGGCCCTAAGGCAGTAAACATTTCGATTACTGACTAAGCTCGAGTCTTACTGATCAAGAATTTGATCCCCGGCTGACGCCGGGGTTTTTTATGGAATCATCACAGAGCCAAACGCGCGAAATATTACCGCCACTGCATCTAATTTACCGATTAACCGCGATTTCCGCGCCCTATGAACATTGTTCAGCCTCCATTCATGTCGACACTATTAACTTGTTATTCATGATTGATGCTCCGTGCCCATTCAACCGGACGCATCGTAGAGATTGCAGTTATGCTTCCGAAGGAGCGAACAATGAACAGGTTACTCAAAGCGGCTATTCTTGGCGTAGCCTCCATAGCAGCAGTTTCAGCGCCATTGGCTGCGGCATCAGCAGATTCCTGGGGCCGTCGCGGATGGGATGGTGGCGGCTGGGATCGGGGCGGATGGGATCGTCCATATTATCGTCACCGCGATCGTGATCGCACCGGCGATGCGGTTGCCGCAGGCGTCATCGGCCTTGCAGCGGGCGCATTGCTTGGCAGCGCGCTAAGCCAGCCACAGCCCACCTATGTGCAGCCAGCGCCGGTTTATGCGCCACCACCACCGCCTCCAGCCTACTATCCAGCCCCGCCTGCACGCAGCGTGCAGTATCGTGTTGGTTATGAACCCTGGAGCCGTGGCTGGTATCAATATTGTTCGGACCGCTATCGCTCGTTCAATCCAAATACCGGCACCTATCGCGGGTATGATGGTCGCGATCACTTCTGCTCGGCCAACTGATCAAGCCCGCAAAATCAAAAAAGCCGCCTCACAGGGCGGCTTTTTTTAAGGATAAACCAGATCAGGCATATCCGAGATCATTCAGAAACGGATTGTTGCGGCGTTCTTCCCCAAAGCGCCCACCGGTGCCATGGCCACACAGAAAGCCAACATCATCGCCAAGTGGCAAAAGCTTTTCCTTAATGGAGCGAATAAGCGCTGCGTGATCGCCGCCGGGCAAATCGGTACGGCCAATGGAGCCATTGAACAAAACATCACCGACGATCGCAAAACGCGCTTCTGGATTGAAAAAGACCACATGGCCGGGCGCATGGCCCGGACAATGAAACACATCGAATGTGTGGCCCGCAACAGTGACCTTGTCACCTTCTTCAAGCCAGCGATCCGGTGTTACATTGCGTACACCCTCGGTCAGTCCATATTTAAGGCCAGTCGTCGCCAGATTATCCAGCAAAAACTTGTCATCCTTATGGGGGCCAATAATGTCAACGCCGAGATCTTCCTTAAGATCAAGCGCGGCACCCGCATGATCAATATGCCCATGGGTAATCCAGATGGCTTCCACATCGACATTTTGAGAGGCAATCGCTTCCTTAATGCGATCGAAATCGCCACCCGGGTCAATCACCACGGCCTTCTTTGTGTCGCTATCGAAAAGAATTGTACAGTTCTGCTGAAAAGGCGTCACCGGGACGATAATAGCTTGCAATTGCCCCATTCAGGATACTCCATTCAGTCAGCAGAATTAAAAACTGCGGTTAAAGCTGCCCTATTTTAGAGCATAAATTCCATCGGATCGAAGTGCACTCTAAAGTAAGATCGTGCAAGCGCTTTTGCAAACAAAACGGGCGGCTGAGAGCCGCCCATTTTCCATCTCGCAATAAATTTCCAACGGCTGACGTCTCCACAACCGCTCTATTTACCTGCTCTCAGGTCTGATTTACCCTTAAGCTTTGCTAGCCAGCGAGTTTTTGATCAGCCCGACAATTGCCGTAAGCGCGAGACCGCCTACGCCACCGCCTGCCAACTGGCCAACCACACCATTAAGAACAGAATCCAGCCCGCCGCCAGACAATAACGGCAGAAGCTGACCAAGGATAACCCCACCAATACCACCGGCAACAGTATTACCAGCAGTACCGAGGCTCAGGTTTTTGACGGCACCGGCAATATTGCCACCGACTGCCCCCGAAACAAGCTGAAGAATGATAGGCAGTAGAGATTCCATAATCGTCACCCCATCTGAGTTAAAAGCCGGAATAACGCGAATCCGACATACAAAATCTTGGGCCGAAACGCTTCAAAGTCAAACACTAAGCATCCATATAGTAAAAAAGCGGCTTAAACGCCGCTTTTTTCTGTTTAAAACACTGCTATTCAGCCGCTCTTCGCTTTGGCTGAACTTCATTTGTATAATCGTTCATAAGCATATTCGTAATTACGCCAGGTTTAAAATTGTATTTCCCAATTTCTGAAACCGGCGTCACTTCAGCCGCAGTTCCGCACAGGAAGCATTCGCTGAATGTTTCCAGTTCTTCCGGCATAATTACGCGCTCGACAACGTCCAAGCCGCGACGCTTGGCAAGATCAATGATCGTGCGGCGCGTAATTCCATCAAGGAAGCAATCCGGCTTTGGCGTATGCAGAGCCCCGTCTTTTACGAAGAAAACATTCGCGCCTGTGGCTTCCGCAACCTGTCCACGCCAGTCCAGCATGAGCGCATCCGCATAGCCCTTGGCTTCAGCTGCATGTTTGGAAATCGTGCAGATCATATAAAGACCGGCAGCCTTGGAGCGCGATGGCGCAGTCCGTGGATCTGGGCGGCAATATTCTGCGATATCGAGACGAATGCCTTTCATCTTTTCTTCAGGTGAGAAATAGCTCGGCCATTGCCAGATCGCGATAGCCACATGAATGCGATTGTTCTGCGCCGAAACGCCAAGCGATTCCGATCCACGCCATGCGATGGGGCGCACATAGGCATCCTCAAAGCCCTGCTTCTTGAGCAGTTCGCGGCAGGCATTGTCGATCTCTTCCACGCTATAGGGAATTTCAAAACCAAGAATTCGAGCGGATTCATGCAAACGCTCAGTATGCTCGGTCAGCTTGAAAATCTCGCCACCATAAGCACGCTCGCCTTCAAACACTGCACTTGCATAGTGTAGACCATGGGTCAGCACATGAATCTTGGCATCCTTCCAGGCGACGAATTCGCCATCTTGCCAGATAAATCCGTCACGTTGATCGAATGGAATCGCAGACATTTTACTCTTCCTCAAAATTGGGTAGCGGTTTTCCACCATCCCGTTTGGCTCGAATGAGCCTTTTCCCTAATCTTTTCCAGCCGGTTAAATCGATATTTCCAGTCAATGCGGAAAATAACGCTCGCCATGATACGCTACTGTCCTTATGGGACAGTATTACACCGGCAAACAGCGTAATTATCTCTCCTCCAGCATGCAGCAGCGTAAACTTTATTCCAAAAATACCGCCCCACACTTCCCAAAAATTATCTTGACGATTGAGTTATGTCAACAATGCTGACATATTTATCGTAACAAGACGGAGCTTCGATGTGAACTCGACGAATGATGTGAATTATATAACCAATCCTTTGACCTCGCTGGAGGCTGCCGATCTCAGCGTCATTGAGTTGCTGTTCTTTTCCTATCGCGATTTCACTGCTGACCCGGATTTGATTCTGGAGAAGATAGGCTTTGGCCGCGCCCATCACCGCGTGCTTTATTTTATCAACCGCAAGCCGGGAATGACGGTCGCTGAACTGCTGGAAGTGCTGCGCATCACCAAGCAAAGCCTGTCTCGTGTTCTCAAGCAGCTTATCGACACCGGCCATGTCGTGCAGGCGACGGGGCTCAATGACCGCCGCCACCGCCGGCTTTATCCAACAAAAAGTGGACGCCAACTCACTCTTGCGCTCACGCTGCCACAGTCGCGCCGCATCGCGAGGGCATTGGAAGAATGTCAATCTGAAGAACGGAAAGTAATCGAGCGCTTTCTTTACAATATGGTCAATCCTGAACGGCGCGTTCAGATTGATGACTTCACAGCAGCAGAAGCAGCTGTGGAAACGCTCTCATAGACGCGCCACTTTCCTGTCGGTAAGATGTATCATGTCATGGCGAACCAAAGACAGTTGGCCCGCTAGGGCATGGGTAGAATTAAAGCCAATCACGCGTGATGAAATGATGCGCGCTGATCTGGAACAGGATGGGACCAAACGACGCCATGGCTGAAGAAGAAAAGCACCTTTCGGATGACGCGCCTCATCTTCTTGTTGTCGATGATGACACGCGAATCCGCAGCCTTCTTTCGCAATATCTGACGACCAGCGGTTTTCGGGTCACGATGGCTGGCAGCGCTGCCGAAGCACGCCGCAAGCTTGAAGGCATCGACTTCGACTTGCTGATCCTCGACGTGATGATGCCGGGCGAAACCGGCGTTTCGCTCACTCGGTCGCTGCGCGAACAAAAAACCGTGCCGATCCTTATGCTCACCGCACTGTCGGAAACCGACAGTCGCATTGATGGATTGTCGGCCGGTGCAGACGATTATCTGCCCAAGCCTTTCGATCCGCGCGAGCTGATCCTGCGCATCAACAATATCCTGCGTCGTGGAGCAACCCCTGCCCAGCCAAAGATCGAACAGATTGTTTTTGGTCCTTACACGTTTTTCATCCCGCGCCGCGAGTTGAAAAAAGGCAGCGAAACAATCAAGCTCACGGACCGCGAGCAGGATATCATGGCGATCTTTGCAGAACGCGCCGGCGAAACCATTCCGCGTCATGAGCTGACCGGGCAGGATGGGGATGTCGGCGAGCGCACAATTGATGTGCAGATCAACCGTCTGCGCCGCAAAATCGAACAGGACCCGGCCAACCCGGTTTGGCTGCAAACCGTGCGCGGCATCGGCTATAAGCTGAGTATTGAATAATCGACTAGAAGCCAGACTTAAGCGCGGAGCCTCGCAAATTTCAGAGCGTGACCAAAAACATGCAACAAGCAGAACCGTCTGGAGTTGTCTGAGACGATGAAGTCACCCTGGAAATCGATAACGCGCTGGTTTGCGCGCAAAATGCCCAAAGGGCTTTATGCGCGCTCGCTCATCATCATCATCGCACCGATGGTGCTGCTTCAGTCCGTGATCGCCTATGTCTTCATGGAACGGCATTGGCAGATGGTGACTGAACGGCTTTCAACAGCCGTTGTCCGTGATATTTCTGCAATCATCGACATTTTAGAAACTTACCCGCAGGAACCCGGATACGACAACCTGATCCGTATCTCACAGCAGCGTCTTGGCCTCAATATTTCGATCCTGCCGCCCGATCCGCTACCACCACCGGGACCAAAACCGTTCTTCGCCATTCTCGATTACTTCCTGAGCGAAGAAATCACCCGTCAGATCAATCGTCCGTTCTGGGTGGATACGGTTGGCGATTCCGATCTGATCGAAATTCGCATCAAGCTCGAAGATAAAGTGCTTCGTGTCTTTGCCCGCCGCAGTCAGGCCTATGCATCGAATACCGGTATCTTCCTCACCTGGATGATCGGCACAGCCCTTGTTCTTCTGATCATTGCGATTGCCTTCCTGCGCAATCAGATCAAGCCCATCCAGCAGCTTTCACAGGCGGCTGAAAGTTTTGGCAAAGGCCGCCCGATGCCGGAGGGCTTCCGCCCCCATGGTGCGGAAGAAGTCCGTCGCGCTGGCATTGCTTTCATTCAGATGCGCTCGCGCATTGAGCGACAGATTGAACAGCGCACAGCCATGCTTTCTGGCGTCAGCCACGATCTGCGCACCATTCTTACCCGCTTCAAGTTGCAACTCGCCCTCACCGGCAATGCCATCGACACCGAACCGCTCAATCAGGACATTGCCGACATGCAGACGATGCTTGAAGGCTATCTGGCTTTTGCGCGGGGCGAAGGTGCGGAAGAGGCGGCAACCTATGATGTGCGTTTGCTTTGTGACAAACTTTCCAATGAAGCGCGACTGCGCGAACGCGGCTTCAAATATTCCATTGAAGGCGACAGCGAGATCCATGTTCGACCGAACGCCTTTTCGCGTCTTGTCAGCAATCTGGTGTCCAATGCGTTCCGCCATGCGCAGAATGTCGAACTTGCACTCACGCATGAAGATGGCTGGCTGAAAATCATCGTGGATGATGACGGCCCCGGCATACCGGAAGATCGCCGCGAAGACGTTTTCAAACCCTTTGTGCGCCTTGATGAAGCACGCACACAGGATTCAGGCGGCACAGGCGGGCTTGGCCTCGCCATCGCACGCGATATTGCAAGAAGCCATGGCGGCGATATCGAACTGGAAGATGCCCCCACCGGCGGCTTAAGAGCAATTATCCGCATTCCGGCCTAGAGCATTTCCAGCAAAACTGCGAAGCAGTTTTGAGATAAGATGCGCGGCAGAAACTGTTAAACTTTATTGAGCACCTGTGCTGCGAAATAACCAAGAGCTGTCGCGGCAAGACAGGCAGCAAGCGAAATACTGATGTTCAAAAGTGCGCGCCCCGGCATGCCAAGACGCAACAGTTCGAAAGTTTGCACACTGAATGAGGAAAAGGTTGTAAAGCCCCCACAGACGCCAACCATAAAGGCAAGACGCCAGATCTCATGCACTTCAATACGACTGGATGCCATCGTCATCGCGCCAAAGAAAGCAATGGCAAATGAACCGATGATGTTGACCGCAATTGTGCCCCAGGGCAGCCCCTGACTTACCGGCGCAAGCCAGATGGTCATCCAATAGCGCAATATGCTTCCCAGAGCTCCGCCTATGGCGACGACAATCGTTCCCTGCATCTGCTTCATTCCTGTCTGTTGCTTATGCGATCAATCGCACACAACAGGCGACATGCACAAATCACAGAAAGACGATCAGTATAGTTTAACGCCGTCTGGAACTCTTTTATCAATTGCAGCCAGGACCACTTCGCCATTCTCATCAGGCAGACCGAGCGTAAGAACTTCGGACATGAAAGGCCCAATCTGGCGCGGGGGGAAATTGACCACCGCCAGCACCTGCCGACCAATCAGCGCATCCGGCTCATAATGTTTTGTGATTTGTGCTGACGATTTTTTGATACCGATCTTGTCCCCAAAATCGATCTTCAGCTTGAAAGCTGGCTTGCGGGCTTCAGGAAATGGCACAGCCTCAACAATCGTTCCTGTGCGAATATCGACCTTCTCGAAATCTGCCCAGCTGATCGTTTCAGTTCCGCTCATCTTATCCCCCAAAGTGAATCCCGGTCAAAAAACCGGGATTAAATTTATGCGCGTCCGACTGTTTCGAACAAAACGCTTTCCAGTGCTTCACGCGCACTGACACCCGACCACACAACAAATTGAAAGGCCTGAAAATAGTTTTCGCATGCTTCAAGCGCCGCTGAAAGCAACACTTCCACCTGACGGCTGGTGGGTTCTGCACCGCCGGCAAGCAGCAACGACTGGCGATACATGATCGCGCCTTCCTGCTGCCAAAGATCGAAATGGCCCATCAAAAGCTTTTCATTGATAAGCGACAGCAACCGCATCACTTCATTGACCCGCGGTTCGGCAACCTTGATGTCAAAGGCACAAGCCAGATGCAGAGCTTCAAAATCCTCCATCCAGGAGAACGAGATATGGTAGTCGGTCCAGTTGCCCGCCACCGAAATTGCAATTTCGTCGTCGCCAGTCCGCTCGAACGTCCAGTCGTTTGAATTCGCAACATGCTCGATCACATCCACCGGATGTGCTTCGCGTGCAAATTCAAGCTCAAGAAGGCTCATGTCCGTTTCCTGTTCTGGGAAGCGCCTCAAAAGACACCTCCAAATTCCCGGCGCGCAAGTGACTGCTCGCCCGCACCTCCCCCACGCAAACAAGCGCAGAAAAAAGCACGAATTGATCGGTTGAGGAGTTCGCACGCTTACTCAGCATGCAACACCTCAATGGCATACGCACATACGCAACTGATACTGGAAAGCAGCCTGAAAGACGCGAAAACTAAAACGACAGCCCCTCGCCGCTGCCTACATGACCCTATTACGAATCATGTAGTGTTTTCAGTCTATTGATGCTGAATCTGAACGCCAGCCCCTTTTCTGAAAAGAGGCATTAAAGCATGTGGAAATATGGGAGAAGCGAACCGCAACCCCTGCCTTAAGCGACTCTAAGACAAGGGTTTTTGGCACTTATAGCCTGTTAATAAAAAATTATGAATTATCTTTGGATTTTGCTGTTTGAGTAGAGTTTTTTGGCGTTTTCGCAGTCGAATCAACTTCAAATTTAGCAAGACGCGCTTCCAATGCTTCGATTTTCGCAAGCAGGGCCGCATTTTCAGCGCGCGCTTTGATCGCCATTTCACGCACCGCTTCGAAGTCTTCCCGCTGCACAACATCGAGCGTATGAAGCACACGTTCGCTCTGTGAGCGCAGTGCAGTCTCGACTTCGCGGCGCACGCCTTGCGCAGCACCTGCCGCATCCGTCACAAGCTTGGCGAGTTCGTCGAGAACCCGGTTTGATCCGCTGGTCATGGCATTCTTTCCTATCTTCGATACGGTCTTGTTGAAAACCTCAATTGGAAATAGGGCTGTCTCGGTTGTGATGCAAGTGAAGCTGTATAAACGTGATGACTTGACCACTCAGATATCGTCGCGCATGTTCCGCCGGAAAATGGAGTTATTTTATCATGGAGACTTTGCAGCCAGCCTCTGGCCTTGCTTTTCCAAATATTGATCCAGTGATCTTTTCGATCGGTCCGCTGGCCGTGCATTGGTATGGCCTTGGCTATGTCATCGGCATTATGTTTGCCTGGTGGTATGGCAAAAAGCTGCTGCGCAACCACCGCCTATGGGCCAGCAACCAGCCCCCCATGCAGCCTGAAGCGCTTGATGATTTTGTGATTTGGGCAGCGCTTGGCGTCGTGCTTGGCGGACGTTTGGGCTATGTGCTTTTTTATAACCTCCCCTATTATCTCACCAATCCGCTGGCTATTCCTGCGGTTTGGGATGGCGGCATGTCTTTTCATGGCGGCATTCTCGGCACAACAATTGCCATGATCCTTTTTGCACGCTCACGCGGCATCAAGGTCTGGAGCATGTTCGATGTTGTCGCTGCGGGTGTACCAGTCGGTCTTGGCGTGGTGCGTGTGGCGAACTTCATCAATGATGAATTATGGGGCCGCGTCAGCGATGTGGCATGGGCTGTACGCTTCCCGAATGGCGGCGGCCTTCCGCGCCATCCAAGCCAGCTCTATGAAGCATTTCTTGAGGGGCTGGTCCTGTTTTTCGTTCTGTTCGTGCTTGTCTGGGCCGGTAAAAAACTCAAAGCACCCGGCTTTATCGCAGGCACATTCGTTCTCGGCTATGGTCTGAGCCGCATCATCGTCGAGTTTTTCCGCGAACCCGATGCACAACTTGGCTATCTCTTCGGCGGCTGGCTGACCATGGGGATGATCCTTTCCCTTCCGATGGTTCTGATTGGTCTATGGGCGATGTGGCGCGCCAATCGGGCGGCAGCAAAACATGCCTGAGGCATCGTTAAAACACCGGCTGAAACGGCTGATCGGCACCACAGGGCCGATCAGCGTTGCCGACTATATGGCTGCCTGCCTTGGCGATCGGGAATCTGGCTACTATACGACACGCGAACCTTTTGGGCGCGATGGTGATTTCATCACCGCTCCAGAAGTCAGCCAGATGTTCGGTGAACTGATCGGCATCTGGTCTGTTGGCATTTGGGATGCTCTCGGTCGTCCCGATAATGCCGTGCTCTGCGAAATTGGTCCCGGTCGCGGAACGCTGATGAGTGACATGTTGCGCACAATAGCAAAGCTTGCGCCTGCAATGTCTGGTTCAATGTGCATTGCCATGGTTGAGACCAGTCCAAGACTGGTCGAAAAGCAAAAGCAGAAACTTGGCCGTGAGAACGTGGAATGGTTCAAACAATTCTCTGATGTTCCGGACGGCCCACTCATCCTCATTTCCAACGAATTGTTCGATGCAATTCCGTTCAGACAATTCGTAAAATCGAATGGCCGTTTTGTCGAACGGCTGATCGCACTGAATGAACAGGACGAGTTTTACTTCATCAGCGGCACAGGCGGCATTGATGAGGCACTGCTGCCCACAGGCCACCAGACAGCACCCGAAGGCACAATTTTCGAAGCAGCCCCTGCCCGCACCGCCTTGGTGCAAGAAATTGCACAGCGCATTGCCACCTCGCGCGGGGCCGCACTTTCTATCGATTATGGCCATCTGCAATCGGGCTTCGGCGACACACTGCAAGCTATGCTGAAGCATGCCTATGATGATGTTTTTGCCCATCCGGGAGAAGCAGACCTCACCAGCCACGTCGATTTCGACATGCTGGAAAAAACCGCGCGCAATTGCGGTTGCAAAACCGCAACCATGACGCAGGGCGATTTTCTGTTGGGCATGGGTCTTGTTGATCGCGCCGGACGTTTGGGGGCTGGGCGCGAGGGCGCTTTCCAGAATAAACTGCGCCAAGATGTCGAGCGCTTGGCTGCGCCCGACCAGATGGGAACGCTTTTCAAAGTGCTGGCTATTGCCGACAAACAAACAAAAATCTTCCCCTTTGAGACTGCCTGATAAATCACATCGTCAAAAAGCTGCGATTGACAAGCAATCAAGCCTCCCCCACCATCCAGCCGTTTGAAAGAGAAAGCTCATGACCGACAAGCCGCAACCGCTTCGCTCCCCTCTGCTGGACGGCATCGCCGGTTCAAACGGCAAGCGCATTGCGCATGGCTTTTTCACCCGCAAAGGCGGCGTTTCAGATGGCATTTATGCAGGGCTGAACGTCGGCAGCGGCTCCAATGACGTGCCGGAACGCGTGAGCGAGAATCGCCGCCGCGTGGCCAAGACACTTGGCGTCGCATCCGATCATCTCGTCACAGTGCATCAGGTCCACTCACCTGATGTTGTCTATGTCACCGAACCTCTCACGGCGCCACGCCCAAAAGCCGATGCAATGGTGACCAATGTTCCCGGCATCGCGATTGGCGCATTGTCGGCTGATTGTGGCCCGGTGCTGTTTGCCGATCATGAAGCAGGCGTCATTGGCTCGGCCCATGCCGGCTGGCGTGGTGCGTTTACAGGTGTGCTCGAAAACACCATTGAAGCGATGATCAAGCTGGGTGCCAAGCGCGAAAATATTATTGCCGTCCTTGGTCCAACAATCGGCCCAGACAATTATGAAGTCGGACCGGAATTCTATGCCGAATTTACAAGCAAAGACCCATCTTATACCAAATATTTTGAGCCTTCGGACAAAGAAGCACACAAGCTTTTCGATCTCTGGACTTTCATCACAGACCGCCTGACCCGCGCGGGTGTCAGGGCAGAATCATTGCGTCAGTGTACCTATGCCGATGAAGAACAGTTTTATTCCTATCGGCGCACGACGCATCGTAACGAGCCTGATTATGGCCGTCAGATCGCCGCCATTGCCATTGTAGACTGAGGAGAACCGCATGGCCCTTCACTTCGAGCCGGAAGAATTCGCTGCACGTCGCGACCGTCTGATCTTGAAGATGGAGGAAGAGAAGCTGGATGCTTTGCTGCTGTTTGCGCAGGAAAGCATGTACTGGCTGACCGGCTACGACACCTTTGGCTTCTGCTTTTTCCAGTGCCTTGTCGTCAAAGCCGACGGTTCAACCGTATTGATGACCCGCTCCGCCGACCTCCGGCAAGCGCGCCATACATCCAACATCGAGAATATCGTCGTCTGGACCGATCGCGACAATGCAAACCCGGCCATTGATCTGCGAAACATTCTCACCGAGCTTGATCTGCTGGGCACGCGCATCGGCATTGAATATCAGACCCATGGACTAACCGGCGCCAATGCTCGCAAACTTGATGATCAGTTACAGAGCTTCGCTAAGCTCTACGATGCCTCCGGCATAGTGGACAGTCTGCGCCTTCTCAAAAGCCCGGCCGAGATAACGCTTATCAAACGTGCGGCAGAGTTAGGCGACGATGCGCTGGATGCCGCACTGAAACTTATCAAAGCCGGCGCAAGCGAAGCCGATATTCTTGCTGCGATGATGGCCGCCAATTTTGCAGGCGATGGTGACTATCCGGCCAATGAATATATCATTGGCTCCGGCGCCGATGCTCTGCTTTGCCGTTACAAAGCCGGTCGTCGCACGCTTTCAGCCAATGATCAGCTCACGCTTGAATGGTCCGGCGTTTATCGCCATTACCATGCGCCGATGATGCGCACGATTATCGTCGGGCAGCCCCGCCCTGAACATCTCAAGCTTTATGATGCCGCACGTGAAGCACTCGAAGCGGTCGAACAGGCGATGACACCTGCTTCAACATTTGGCGATGTGTTTGACGCACATTCGCGCACGATGGAAGCCCATGGCCTCACCCGTCATAGGCTCAATGCCTGCGGCTATTCTGTAGGCGCGCGCTTCACACCATCCTGGATGGACCCGCAAATGTTTTATTCAGGAAATCCCGAAAGCATACAGCCGGATATGACGCTGTTTGCACACATGATCATTATGGATTCCGACACGGAAACCGCCATGACGCTGGGGCAGACTTATCTCACAACAAATGGTGCTGCTCTGCCTTTATCCCGCCATTCTCTTGATATGATTGCCAAATAGCGCACAATCGGCGATAAATCTGACGGGCGCTGGAATAGTCTGCGCTTTCAGGAGCATGAAGCCGAACATGAACAAGGCACGTCTTTTCATGATGTTGTTGCTTGCTGGACTGCTTGCCGCCTGCAACAGCACCGAATCTGCATTGAACGTGCAGGGAGCCACGCCGCAACCTGCACAAACCACACCGGCAGCGCTGACCCCGGACGCCACGACACCCGCGACGGCGCCCACAGTGCCAGCGCGTTCCGCAGCCTTAAAGCCGGGCAAGCTTTATATTGCCCCGATCATCGGCGCGCCTGTCACAGTCGTCACGCCGCTCACTCATCGCATTAATGATGACGCGCGTGCAAAGGGCATTGAGCTTGCGGGCAATAATGGCGCGGATGCCGCCTATGTCATGAAAGGCTATTTCTCGGTGCTGTCTGAAGACAATCAGACAACCGTTCTCTATGTCTGGGATGTTCTCGATGCGGCAGGCAATCGCCTTCATCGCATTCAGGGGCAGGAAAAAGTATCCGGTTCGGCGGCAGACTCATGGAGCGTTGTTCCACCTTCGGCCATGCAGTCAATCGCTGACAAAACCATACAGGAATATTCAAACTGGCTTGCGGCAAATCGCGCATGAAAAAGCAGTTCGCCGACAAAATACTGAAATCTTTTACTGAATCCAGTGGGCAGCCCTGTGGGAAAGCACTTTAAGAGAGCTTTTTGCAGCAATTGTGACCTCACAGGACTTGCAATGATGGTGACTCTTTGCAATAGGCCGCTCATTCAAGAAAACCTTGAAAGCTGCAGTATTTGGCACCTCTAAAAAAGAATACGCGGTTTTATAGTTTTTAAGAGTGGCATAAGCGTAGCCGAACGTGTTTCGGTTCACGCTGACACAACAGATCACGTCCGTTTCACGGACTTTTTGCGACAGAACGAAACTGCTCCGGCTTCAGAGGCAAAAAGAATGAAACTTTTCGCAGGCAACTCCAACCGGGTTCTTGCCGAATCCGTTGCTCAATATCTCGACATTCCATTGGGCAAGGCGACTGTTCGCCGTTTCGCCGATCAGGAAATCTTCGTCGAGATTCAGGAAAACGTGCGCGGCGAAGACGTATTCGTTCTGCAATCGACCTCCTATCCGGCAAACGACAATCTGATGGAACTGCTGATCATGATCGACGCCTTCCGTCGTTCATCAGCACGCCGCATCACTGCTGTGCTTCCTTATTTCGGCTATGCGCGCCAGGATCGTAAACCCGGCCCACGCACGCCAATCTCGGCAAAGCTGGTTGCCAACCTTATCACCGAAGCCGGTGCAAACCGCGTTTTGACACTGGATCTTCATGCAGGTCAGATTCAGGGCTTCTTCGATATTCCAACCGACAACCTCTATGCGGTTCCGGTCATCGCCCGCGATGTGAAAGCAAACTATCCGACCGGCAATTGCATGGTCGTTTCGCCTGACGTTGGTGGTGTGGTTCGCGCCCGCTCGCTGGCAAAGCGCATCGATGCGCAGCTTGCAATCGTTGATAAGCGCCGTGAGCGTCCGGGTGAATCGGAAGTCATGAACGTCATCGGCGATGTGACCGGCAAAGATTGCCTGCTGTTCGACGATATCGTTGATTCCGGCGGCACGCTGTGTAACGCAGCAGAAGCTCTGCTCGCCAAGGGCGCAAAAAGCGTCACCGCTTATATCACGCACGGCGTTCTCTCGGGTGGCGCAGTTGCCCGTATCGCTTCATCGAAGCTGAAAGAACTGGTTATCACCGATTCGATCCAGCCAACGACCGCGATCAACGACGCACCGAATATTCGCGTCCTGTCGATCTCCAGCCTGATTGGTGAAGCGATTGCGCGCACCGCGGCTGAAGAATCGGTTTCAAGCCTGTTCGATTAATTTAATTGCGATGCCGAGACATGCCGCAAGCAACAGCACAAGCGGCATGTTGAGCCTTAAAACGAGAAGCAAGAATGCCGCCGCGCCTGCAATCAGGACGGCGGCATTGTCTATTGTGCTGACATCTGGCAGCGGCAGCGTGAAAGGACCGAGCGGCACTTCTGGAACCTGTGAAAACAGGACGTGCAGCGAAAACCAGAGCGCGAGATTGGCAATCACACCAACAACCGCAGCCGTGATTCCACTCAGCATAGCTGACAGCCAGCGCAACTGACGCAGGCGCTCCACAAATGGCGCACCAGCCAATATCCAGAGAAAGCACGGCACGAAGGTAAACCAGAGCGCAATCAGCCCGCCCACAAGCCCACCGGCCAGTGGCGGTAATCCTGACAGATTGGCCGCTCCTACAAAGCCGACGAAAACCAGTACAAGGATCAGCGGCCCCGGCGTGGTTTCTGCCAGTCCCAGACCGGTCAGCATTTCACCGGGTTTCATCCAGCCAAAATGTTCAACGGCCTGCTGTGCTGTGTAGGACAGTGCTGCATAAGCACCGCCAAATGTAACGACTGCCAGTTTGGAAAAAAATGCAGCTTCCGCAGTGAAGACATGCATGCCGCCAAAGGCCAGATAAAGCCCGACCAATGGCACCAGCCATAACCCACCCCAGATGAGGGTTTGCAGCGAAAATTCACGCAATGCATTGGGGGCGGCTTGCGCGACGTTATTGCTCGCAGCACCGCCCCGCAACCAGTGTCGTAAACCACCGGCAAGTGCTGCCAATAGAACGACAATTGGAAACGGCAGCTTCAGAAGCGCAATCGCAACAAAGGCAGCAATCGCGATCAGATAGGAAAAACCGGAAGCAAGCGTGCGCTTCGCCATCCGGTACAGCGCTTCGAACACCACGGCCAGCACTGCTGCCTTGAGGCCAAACAGAAGCCCCGCAACAATATCCACATGTCCAAAGGCAACATAAAGCGCCGACAAGGCCAGCATGACGGTTGCACCGGGCAGAACAAACAAAAGCCCCGCCAGCAAGCCACCGCGCCAGCCTTTGATCGCCCAGCCTGTATAAGTCGCGAGCTGCATGGCTTCCGGCCCCGGCAATAACATGCAGAAATTCAGCGCATGGATCAGTCGCTCCTGATCCAGCCAGCGCTTTTCATCAACCAGAACCCGCTGCAACATGGCAATCTGCGCGGCAGGTCCGCCAAACGACAAAAGCCCTATCTTGCCAAATGTCATAAACAGTTCTCGGAAGTCAGGCTGCGGCTTTGTCGTCATCTTGTCTCTCTGCATGATCCTGCAAGCAGTTGCTGAGGATCATTACAGGTTCATGACGGTTTGCACAGAACCACTTTATTCCGCCGCAAGCGCCTCATCCGCCTGATCATCCGGCGCATTCGGATCGCCGGGTGCCGTCTCGCACTCAAGATCAGGGAAGTTCACGATGCGCAAACCTTTGAAATCATTGCGCACAACCAGTAATCCGCGCTCTTCGAAGTAGGTCAACAGGCGTCGGGCGCGACTTAGCGAGTGAGTGCCATAAGCTCGCGCCAGTGCCGCATCAGACGGGCATATCGCCCCCGTTACTGCTGCCTGTGCGACAATCAGAAACACACCCTGCACATCATCGGTAAGGCTTTCAGAAAGCGCCAATGCCTTCTGCCATGTCTCACCAGTCGCAACATCGCTCTCAATGCTTGCTTGCGCAACCGCAAGACGGCGGCGGAAAGCAGGCAAAGCGAGCGGCTCGCCAGGAACTCGATGAATCCGGCAGCGCACCAGAAAATCCTGATAAAGCACAGCAACAGAGCGGAAAGAAGCATCGGGATCGTCAACGATCTCGCGCATGACCTTCTCAAGCAAGCTATCACGCTCGGCTTCCACAATGCCGGGGAACAACGGTGCCTCAACAGGCTCTGCTTCCGGCTTTGGCTTGGCCACCTGTGCCAGAATTTCTGCCGTCGATGGTGGCGGAGGTGGTGGCGGCGTGCGACGCACAACGGTGCGGATTTCTTCCGGCGCTGGCGTAAAAATCAGATCGCGCGCATCCTCCGGCGCATCCGGCAAAGGCATCAGCTTTGGCGACGACGAACGCGCAGAAGTTTCAACCTTGCCGATTTTGATCGGCAGCGGACGGCGCGACAAGGCCGGTCCAAGCGCAATGAAATGACCGCGCTGCAAATCGCGGAACTGTTCCGCCTGCTTGCGTTCCATACCGAGAAGATCGGCGGCGCGCGCCATATCAATATCGAGGAAGGTCCGCCCCATCAAAAAATTCGATGCTTCCGCAGCCACATTCTTGGCAAGCTTTGCAAGGCGCTGCGTGGCAATCACACCGGCGAGACCGCGCTTACGACCACGACACATGAGGTTCGTCATAGCACCGAGCGAAAGCTTGCGCGCTTCATCCGACACTTCGCCAGCGGCAGCGGGCGCAAAGAGCTGCGCTTCATCAACCACGACGAGCATCGGATACCAATAATCGCGCTCCGCATCAAACAGACCACCAAGGAAAGCAGCCGCCGCACGCATCTGCTGCTCGACGTCCAGACCTTCGAGATTAAGCACCACCGAAACACGATGCTGGCGAATGCGGCTTGCAATGCGGGTGAGTTCAGATTCCGAACGGGCAGCATCGACAACCACGTGGCCGTAAAGATCGGCGAGCGTTACGAAATCGCCTTCCGGGTCTATGATGCATTGCTGCACCCACTGTGCGCTCTGCTCAAGCAGGCGGCGCAGCAGATGCGACTTGCCGGACCCGGAATTGCCCTGCACCAGAAGACGCGTTGCGAGAAGCTCTTCAAGATCAAGCATGGCCTGCTTACCACCGCCAAGCGCCACTGCCGAGGCAGAACCACTTCCAGCAACAGCACCCATGTCGATACCGACCTGCATCTCGTTTCCTTTGTTCCGTGGATGTTGTGACGACTCGGCAGGCAGAACCCGCGATCAGTCTGCCATGCGCTTAACATTTTTGACGCGGCCAATGCCACCCGTTAAGACAAAAGCCCACAGAAGCTGTGGAACGCCTTGCATGAAAAGCCCCTTTGTTCTATAGCACCGCCATCCGCGTAGACACCCTTGGAGGCAACGCGGAATGAAGCCGCCCGGCCTTTCACCCTGTGAAAGTCATATCGGGCTGTTTCATGTTGTTCGTCGTTGCATGATCCCGAAAAGTGGAAACCGGTTTTCGGTCAAGATCATGCACAGATAAAACGGCAAGCGACACTCCAGTAACTTTGAAAGGAAATGCCATGAGCGATACTTACGTGCTCAAGGCCGATCTGCGTACACGGGTTGGTAAGGGGTCCTCCCGCGAACTGCGTCGCAACGGCCAGATTCCAGCAGTCATCTATGGTGACAAGCAGGAGCCACTCGCAATTGCTGTCTCGTACAAGGAAATCTTCTACAAGATCCATGGCGGCGGCTTCAAAACCACGGTTGCTACGATCGAAGTAGACGGCAAGAAGATTCAGGTTCTCCCTAAGGATTACCAGCTCGATCCAGTCCGCGACTTCCCTCAGCATGTTGACTTCCTCCGCGTTTCCGCGAAGTCGGTTGTCCATGTTAACGTTCCTGTTCACTTCAAGAACGAAGAAGCAGCACCGGGCATCAAGAAGGGCGGCGTTCTGAACGTTGTTCGTCACGACGTTGAACTGATCGTTCCGGCAAATGCTATCCCTGACGCACTCGAAATCGACCTGACCGGCCTTGAGCTCGGTGACTCGGTTCACATTTCGGCTGTTAAGCTTCCTAAGGGCGCAACCCCTGCTATTCAGGATCGCGATTTCACGATCGCTACCATTGCGACACCTGCCGGCCTCAAGTCGGAAGAAAACGCTGAAGGCGCAGAAGAAGCCAAGGACGGCGAGTAATCGCTGTCCGCATAGAGGGGTCAGACAACCATGCTGCTCATCGCAGGACTTGGCAATCCCGGCCCTCAATATGCGCATAACCGACATAATATCGGTTTTATGGCGGTGGATGAAATATTCCGCCGCCATCGCTTTTCCAACTGGCAGAAGAAGTTCAAGGCCGAGATCGCCGACGGCGTGATTGACGGCGAGAAAGTCCTTCTCATCAAGCCAATGACTTTCATGAACAATTCCGGCCAGTCGATTGGCGAAGCCATGCGCTTCTACAAACTGACATCTGCCGATCTCGTCGTGATCTATGATGAGCTTGACCTTGCGCCTGCAAAGCTGCGCATCAAGACAGGCGGCGGCTCCGGCGGTCACAACGGCATCAAATCTATCGACGCCCACGTGCAGGCGTTCCCCGGCGGCAAAGACTATCGTCGTGTGCGCCTTGGTATCGGACATCCCGGTGCAAAAGAACTTGTCCACAATCATGTTCTGGGCGACTTCGCCAAAGTCGATAATGAATGGCTTGATAAGCTGTTTGGTGCAATCGCGGACAATGTTGGCCTGCTCGCCAAAAAAGAAGACAACAGCTTCATGAACCGCGTGGCTGTTGCCATGGGCGACGGCAATCAGCGTCCCAACGGCTTCAAGGCTGACCCTGCGCAGGCAGCAAAAGCGCCGCCGAAAGCCCAAAGCCACATTCGACAGGCACGCCAGAGTGCAGCGAAGCCGCAGATTCCAGCAGGCGGACCAATGGCTGAAATGCTCAAGAAACTCTTGGGAAACAAGGATTAAACTGCGACTTTTACGCGGTGCTCTTGACGCTTCATAGTTACATGTCGCATAGCGACAAAAGATTTATCCAAGTCGCATAGCGACACCAATTCTATTCTAGTCTGACAGGTAAGATCATGGGTTTCAAATGCGGCATCGTCGGCCTGCCTAATGTCGGCAAGTCCACGCTTTTTAACGCGCTGACCAAGACCGCTGCGGCACAGGCTGCAAACTATCCATTCTGCACCATCGAGCCGAACACCGGCGAAGTGGCCGTCCCCGATCCCCGCCAGAATGGTATTGCGAAAGTAGCAGGCTCAAAGGAAATCATCCCGACCCGCATCAACTTCGTTGATATTGCAGGCCTGGTGCGCGGTGCATCCAAGGGCGAAGGTCTGGGCAACCAGTTCCTCGCCAATATCCGCGAAGTCGATGCAATCGTGCATGTTCTGCGTTGCTTTGAAGATGACGACATCACCCATGTCGAAGGCCGCATTGATCCTGTGTCGGATGCTGAAACCGTTGAAACGGAACTGATGCTCTCGGACCTCGAAAGCATCGAGCGCCGCATCGTTCAGATCCGCAAGCGCGCAGCATCCAAGGACAAGGAAGCAACCACCGTGCTGCCCGTCATGGAACAGGCACTTGAACTGTTGCAGAACGGCAAGCCTGTTCGCCTGATGCTCAAAGACATTGCACCAGATGATCTGCTGATCCTCAAGGGCCTGAACCTGCTCACCTCGAAACCAGTGCTTTATGTCTGCAATGTCGCTGAAAGCGATGCCGCCAATGGCAACGAGCACAGCGCTGCCGTCGCCAAAATGGCTGCTGAACAAGGCGCTGAAAGCGTCATCATTTCCGCTGCAATCGAAGCCGAAGTCGCGCAGCTTGCTGATGAAGAAGCCAAGGAATATCTCGACGCCATGGGCCTCGAAGAGCCGGGCCTCGACCGTCTGATCCGCGCTGGCTACAAGCTTCTTGACCTCATCACCTATTTCACGGCTGGCCCCAAGGAAACGCGCGCATGGACCATCAAGCGCGGCACCAAGGCTCCGGGTGCTGCTGGCGTTATCCATACGGATTTCGAGCGCGGCTTCATTCGTGCGCAGACCATCGCCTATGAAGATTACATCAAATACAATGGTGAAGTCGGTGCCAAGGAAGCAGGCAAAGCGCGGGACGAAGGCAAAGAATACATCGTCCATGACGGCGATGTGATGCTGTTCCGCTTCAATACCTGATACGATCAGGCCACCGTGAAAACGGTGGCCTTTTTTCTACGCATGTCTCCCAAAAATGGGAACCGGTTTGGGAATTTAAGACATGCGCAGGCAGAGAAACAGAGTGGCAACGCCACTCTGGTCGGGAGGAGACCGGATTGACTGATAAAACACCCAAATATGCCTATGAGGACTTTACCCGAGGGCTGAAATTGCCTTTTGGCCCTCGCACCATCACCAAAGAAGAGATTATTGAATTCGCGCGCGAGTTCGACCCGCAGCCCTTCCATCTTGATGAGGAAGCAGGCAAGGCAAGCGTGCTCGGCGGTCTCGCTGCTTCGGGCTGGCACACCGTGTCGCTTTTCATGCGCATGATCTGGGATGCCTACCTGAAAGATTCGACCTCACAGGGCAGCCCCGGTATTGAATTCAACCGCTGGAAGCGGCCTGTTCTTGCGGGTGATACCCTGAGCGGACTATCGACGGTGCTTGACCGCCGCCGCTCCAAATCCATGCCGCATGTGGGCTTTCTCACTGTGCATAACGAGATCGTCAATCAGCGTGGCGAAGTTGTTTGCGAGCTACAGCACACGGCCATGATCGGCCTTCGCAATCCTGAACGCGAAGGAGACGAAGCATGAGTTTCATTGAAGATCATCTCGGCGAAGAGCTGACCATCGGCAGCTATACCTTCAGCGCCGAGGAAATCATCCACTTTGCATCAAAGTTCGACCCGCAACCGTTTCATCTCGACGCGCGAGCCGCCAAGAACAGCGTTCTGGGTGGTCTTTGTGCATCTGGCTGGCACACCACCGCAGTTTTTATGAAGCTGAACGTGGCATCTATTGTTGAGGCAACCAAAGACGCTATCAAGCGCGGCGAAGTTCCGCCAACATTTGGCCCCTCACCCGGCTTTGAGAATCTCAAATGGATACGCCCGGTCTATGCAGGTGACACGATCACCTATAAGCGCACCGTCCATGCGATCCGGCCTCTCGGCTCACGTCCCGGCTGGTCAATGCTGAGCATGAGCAGCAGCGCCTATAACCAAAACGGCGACAAGGTTTTATCCTTCGACAATGCCGCCATGGTGAAGCTACCTGCTTAAAACAAAAGCAACGGTGATTGACGCATAAAACCGTTGCTTTTGCTAAACTCAATCGCCTTCAAATTCGACAAGCGTTCGCACTGGTACACCAAGCGCTTCAAGCTTTTTGCGTCCACCAAGGTCTGGCAGATCAATGATGAAGCAAGCGGCAACGATCTCGGCACCCATCTGGAGAAGCAGCTTGGCCGCAGCTTCCGCCGTGCCACCCGTTGCGATCAGATCGTCCACCAGCATGATGCGCTCGCCCGGCACGATGGCATCGCGGTGCATTTCCATTTCATCAATGCCATATTCGAGGCTGTAGGCGATACGCACGGTATCACGCGGCAGCTTACCCTTCTTACGGATCGGAACAAATCCAGCCGAAAGCTGATGCGCAATCGCGCCGCCAAGAATGAAGCCACGCGCTTCGATACCCGCCACCTTATCAACCTTGTTTCCGGCATAAGGATAGACAAGTTCATCGACAGCGCGGCGGAAAGCCTGTGCATCCCCCATCAATGTCGTGACATCACGGAACTGAACACCGGGTTTTGGATAATCAGGAATCGTTCTGATCGCGTCTTTCAACGTGGCTTTAAGGCCGGATTCCATGTTCAGTCCTTTCAATACGACAAATTTAAAGGCTTTTTCAGATTACCTTCAACCACGATATAGCGGCTGCGCCAAGCGTAATCCCTATATTCGAACGATCTTTCACGATCAAAACAAAAAGGGCGCCTTTTGGCGCCCCTTCAACTGTTATGACAAGCGATCAGTGCTTCACATTCGACCAGATCGAACGCTTGGCAATATAAACAAGACCAGCAAACAGCACGAGGAAGATAATGACCCGAAAGCCTGTCTTCTTGCGCTGTTCAAGATGCGGCTCTGCGGCCCACATCAGAAACGCAGAAACGTCACGCGCATACTGATCCACCGTCTGCGGAGAACCATCATCATACGTCACCTGATCGTCGCTGAGTGGCTTTGCCATGGCAAGCGACTTCCCCGCAATGAAGTACGGGTTGTAATGCGTGCCTTCCGGAATATGCATGCCAGCTGGTGGCTGTTCATCATAGCCGGTCAGCAGCGCATGAATATAATCCGGGCCTCCTTCAGCATATTGCGTGAATACGTCGAAGATAAAGGTTGGAAAACCTCGTTCAACGGCACGGGCCTTGGCAATCAGCGAGAAGTCAGGCGGAACTGCGCCATTATTAGCCGCAGCTGCTGCATTCGCATTGGGAAACGGCGATGGAAAATGATCCGTCGCAATTGCCTTTCGGGTGAACATTTCACCGTCCGCATTCGGACCATCGGTGACTTCATATTCGGCAGCGAAAGCCTTCACCTGATCCGGCGAATAACCGAGAGCTTCCAAATTGCGGAAAGCTACCAGATTCATCGAATGGCAGGCCGAACAGACTTCCTTGTAAACCTTGAGGCCACGCTGTAGCTGTCCCTTGTCATAGGTGCCAAATGGCCCCGAAAAGCTCCAGCTTTCCTGCTTCGGATGATGGATCGGATAGTGCTCGGGCTCACCCTCGCCACCGCCAGCAGCAAAAGCGCCACCCAGCGTCACACCAAGAGCCACGATCGGAGCAATACCGAAGACAGCGAAATTCTTGAGGATGTTTTTCATTTTTACGTCCTTCATCTCGCGCTTCAGCCCTTGATTTCCACTGGGGCAATCTCGGCCTTGCCTTCGCTCTTTTCAAGAACCGCCTCGGTAATCGAGTTCGGCAGACGCTTCGGCGTCTCAATCAAGCCAAGAACCGGCATGATCACAATGAAGAATGCGAAGTAGTAAAGCGTGCCAAACTGCGCCAGCAATGTGTACGTGCCTTCAGCAGGACGCGAGCCCAGCCAGCCAAGGAAGATCGCATTGATGACAAACAGCCAGAAGAACAGTTTGAACCATGGACGGTAAACGGCCGAACGCACTTTCGACGTATCGAGCCATGGAACAACGAAGAGGATCGCAATCGAACCAAACATCACCAGAACGCCGCCAAGCTTCGAATCGATCGGACCGATGTTGAAGGTGATTGCACGCAGCATCGCGTAGAATGGCAAGAAATACCATTCAGGCACGATATGCGCCGGTGTCTTCAGCGAGTCAGCCTGAATATAGTTATCCGGGTGGCCGAGGAAGTTCGGCATGTAGAAGACAAAATAGGCGAAGAAGATGAAGAAGACGAGCGCACCAAAAGCATCCTTGATGGTTGCATAAGGCGTGAACGGCAGCGTGTCCGTCTTCGACTTCACTTCAATGCCGGTCGGGTTTGTCTGACCCGTCACATGCAGCGCCCAGACGTGCAGGATAACAACACCCACAATCATGAACGGCAGCAGATAATGCAGCGAGAAGAAGCGGTTAAGCGTTGGATTATCAACCGCAAAGCCACCGAGCAGCAATTGCTGGATCGGCTCACCGATCACCGGAAAGGCCGTGAAGAAGCCCGTGATAACCGTCGCACCCCAAAACGACATCTGTCCCCATGGCAGCACATAGCCCATGAACGCGGTTGCCATCATCAGCAGGAAGATGACCACGCCGAGAATCCAAAGAAGCTCACGTGGCGCCTTGTAAGAACCGTAATACAGCCCACGCGCAATGTGCAGATAAACCGCAATGAAGAAGAAGGAAGCACCATTGGCGTGCATATAGCGTAGCAGCCAACCGGAATTGACATCACGCATAATCTTTTCGACGGAAACAAACGCAATCGACGTTTCAGCTGCATAATGCATGGCCAGCACAATGCCGGTAATGATCTGCGCAATAAGCATAAAGCTTAGGATGCCACCGAACGTATACATATAATTCAGGTTACGCGGCGTCGGATAGGCAACAAAGGAATCATAGACAAGACGCGGCAAAGGCAGCCGCTCGTCGACCCATTTCTCGATGCCGGTCGAGGGCGTATATGTGGAGTGATGACCACTCATGTTTTATCTCCCCAAGATCTGTTTTAGCCGATCCTGATGACCGTATCGGAAGTGAATGCGTATTCTGGAATGTGCATGTTTTCCGGCGCCGGACCGCTGCGGATACGTCCCGCAGTGTCATAGGTCGAGCCATGACATGGGCAGAACCAGCCACCGAACGACCCGGATTCACCGAGCGGCACGCAGCCAAGATGGGTGCAAACACCGACCATAACGATCCAGTTTTCCTTGCCTTCACCCGCCGAACGGGCAACATCCGTCGCTTCTGCATCCAAGGGAAGATTGGCATTACGCGCAGCAATGTCTTTCAGATCGCTCAAGGCAGTTACCTTGGCGTCTTCAACTTCCTTAGCAGTACGATTGCGAATGAAAATCGGCTTGCCGCGCCACTTGACGGTCATGGACGCACCTTCTTCAAGAGAAGAAACATCCACTTCAATGGACGCTGCTGCGAGTGTCGAAGCATCGGGGCGCATCTGGTCGATAAACGGCCATGCCAGTCCGCCGACACCGACGACACCAGCCATTCCCGTCGCAATATACAAAAAATCACGCCGTGTCGGCTCAGCCGTGTCGTGTTCGCTCACGTGCCAATTCCTTTTTAACCTGGATATCCAATTGAAAACTCCCCTCGTCCACCTTGCACCTGCGCGAAAGCGATCCTACCTTTTGCGCTCGCACGCAAACGGTAGTCCCGCAAGTACTTGCAGAACGAAACTCCCTCCATCTCAGCGTTCAGGTTTAGGCAGGTTGAAAAGTCTTGTCCAGACGCCAAGCCTAAGGGACGGCACCATGTCGCAGGGTACGGAATTGGTGTGCATTGAAATCCTGCCAAACAAAAACAGCCGCTCAATTTTCCCTTTGTACGAATGTTTTTGTGGCGCTGAAAATATCGAAACTAATGGTCTACGCCCAGAAAACCGCCTGATTGCCGCTCCCAGAGGCGCGCGTAAATCCCGCCACGCGCAATAAGCTCATCATGCGTACCTTCTTCGGCAATGCGCCCCTTATCCATAACGATGAGACGATCCAGCGCCGCGATGGTCGAAAGACGATGGGCGATTGCAAGAACCGTCTTGCCCTCCATGAGCTGACGCAGATTTTCCTGAATAGCGGCTTCGACCTCTGAGTCGAGCGCCGATGTCGCCTCATCCAGAATAAGGATCGGCGCATCCTTCAGGATTGCGCGCGCAATCGCGATACGCTGCCGCTGCCCCCCTGAAAGTTTGACGCCACGTTCGCCAACAAAAGCATCGAAGGATTTGCGTCCGTTAAAGTCCTCAAGTCTTGCGATAAACTCATCCGCTTCCGCCTGACGCGCGGCTTCCGCAAGATCGTCATCTGTCGCATCATCACGCGCCAACATGATATTATCGCGCAACGAGCGGTGCAGAAGTGCAGTTTCCTGACTGACAACCGCAAAGGCACGCCGGAGCGAAGCTTGCGTGACGTCACGCACATCCTGCCCATCAACAAGGATAGCCCCCTTCTCGACGTCATAGAGTCGAAGGATCAAATTCACCAGCGTGGTTTTTCCAGCGCCAGAGTGGCCAACCAATCCGATCCGCTCCCCCCCCTTAACGGTGAAGTTGATATCATCCAAAACACCTCCGGCTTTGCCATAATGGAAAGTCACATGCCGAATATCCATGCGCGCATCGGTGATGTGCAATTGCTTTGCATCGCGCTTGTCTTCCAGACCAAGCGGTGCAGACAAAAGCTTCATCGAATTCTCAATGAGACCAAGCTGGCGCAGCATACCATTCAGCTGCATCATGAGGCGTCCGAGCAGCATGTTAAGACGCAGCACCAGACCGAGCGTGAACGACACCTGCCCGACCGTAATTGCGTCTTTCGTCCACAAGTCGATGGTGATGACGGCAACCGTCACAATCATCACACCCGACAACCCGGTCATGGCGAGACGCACGCCTGTCAGCGAGCGCATAAACGGGAACAGTACCGCGAGATAACCGTTGAAACCTTTCCGAAGATAATTGAGATCATCGTTCGTGGCATTGAGTTTAATCGTCTGGATGTTCGAATAACTGTCAACCAAGCGACCGTTGATTAAAGATCCGGCTTCTGCCGAAACTTCCGCCTGGCGTCTGATTTGCGGAAGATAGTGTCTGGCTATCAGAAAGAATAATGCAATCCACACCAATACGACCGCTGCAAGCAGCCAATCGAGTTGCCCTATAAGAAGCAATGTAGTGACACTATAAATGAGCATGAACCACACGACTTGGATCAAACTCTGGATAAAATCTCCAGCAGCCTGTCCTGACTGCCAGACCTTTGTGGCTATTCGACCTGCAAAATCACTCTGAAAGAAGCCATATGACTGCCGCAATACATAGGCATTCGATTGCCACCGTATTAGGTTATAAAAGTTCGGCCCCATAACCTGCTCTTCAAGCAGTGTATTTACAGCAGTAACCAAAAACCGAATTATCGACACTGTTCCGGCCATGAACAGAAGTTCTGGACCCGCGGCCTGAAGCAGCGCCGACCAGCTTCTTTCAACGCCTGTGCGACTTGACTGATCAAGAATATCGACAAGCCTGCCGGTGAAGTAAAAAAGCCCTGCCTCAACAAGAGGCAGCAGACCGCCAACAACCAGCGAGGCTGCAAGCGGCCATTTGGCCTGCCGCGCGTAGTGCCATAAAAAAGCAAGTGTTGTTGAAGGCGGCCTGAGCTTGTCCGGTTCGCGGAAGGGATCAACCCAACGCTCGAACAGGCTATAAACCGCTTTCATCAATTGCGTATTCCTTACTTTGACATTTCCGCTTCGGCCTGCTCATCAAAGCCAAGGAATCCACCCGACTGACGTGCCCATAGTCCGGCATAAATACCGCCAAGCGCAACAAGTTCCTCATGCGTCCCGTCTTCGACGATTTTTCCCTCATCCATCACAACGAGACGATCAAGGGCAGCGATGGTCGAAAGACGATGCGCAATCGCGATAACCGTCTTGCCTTCCATAAGCGTGTTGAGGCTGTCCTGAATGGCCGCTTCCACTTCTGAATCAAGCGCAGAGGTTGCTTCATCCAGAATAAGGATCGGCGCATCTTTAAGCATCACACGTGCAATCGCGATGCGCTGACGCTGACCACCTGAAAGTTTCACACCACGCTCGCCGACATGGGCATCCAAGCCACGTCGACCTTTTGCATCGGTCAACAGCGGAATGAATTGATCAGCCTCCGCAAGGCGGATTGCCCGCGCGACCATGTCGTCCGTTGCGTCAGGGCGGCCATACATGATGTTTTCACGGACCGAACGATGCAGCAAAGATGTATCCTGTGTCACCATGCCGATGCTGGCGCGAAGCGAATCCTGCGTTACCTTTGAAATATCCTGCCCGTCGATCAGGATGCGGCCTTTTTCAAGATCGTAGAATCGCAGCAGCAGATTAACGAGCGTGGATTTACCTGCCCCCGAGCGTCCGACAAGACCGATCTTCTGTCCCGCTTTGATGTCAAGCGACAGACCTTCAATGACACCCTTGCCTTTGCCATAATGGAAGCCGATTTTATCAAAATCAATTACACCGTCACGCACTCTCAGCGCAGGCGCATCAGGAACATCCACCACAGCATGGGCGCGCGAGATCGTCGTAATACCATCTTCCACAGTGCCTATGTTTTCAAACAGCGCCGACATTTCCCACATGATCCATTGCGACATACCATTCAAACGCAGCACCAGGCCGATGCCCACTGCAACTGCCCCTACGGAAATCGCTTCGTTCATCCACAGACTGATACCAATCGCCCCCACTGCAAACAGCAATATGCAGTTCGCAAGATAGAGCGTGAAATGGAACAGGGTGATCATGCGCATCTGGCCATGCACAGTGGTTAGAAAACCATCGAGGCTTTCTTTGACGTAAGCCTCCTCACGGCTTGAATGCGAGAACAGTTTGACAGTCGCAATATTCGTATAGCTGTCAACAATGCGCCCGGTCATAAGCGAGCGCGCATCAGCCTGCTTTTCCGAAATCACCCGCAAACGCGGAATGAAAAAGCGCAGCAGGATGATGTAAACGCCGAGCCAGACCGCAAACGGGATCATCAGAACAATATCCGCCGAAGCCGCAATAAACAGCGTACCGGCAAAATAGACGATGACATAATTGAGCACATCAAGCAGCTTCATCACCGTTTCGCGCACGGCAAGAGCGGTCTGCATCAGCTTGGTTGAGATACGTCCGGCAAACTCGTCCTGAAAGAACGACATCGACTGGCGGATCAGATAGCGATGCATCAGCCAGCGCACACGCATCGGATAGTTTCCGAGCAGGGTCTGGTGAATAAGCAGCGAGTGAATGAGCACTACGCCCGGCAGTCCCACCAGCACGACACCTGAAATCAATGAAAGCCGCCAGCCCTCATTGCTTAAAAAGGTCTCGCGTGACTGGTGCGAAAGCCAGTCAACAATGTTGCCCATAAAGGCAAAAAGCGACACTTCTATAATGGCAATCAGTGTCGTAAAAATTGCCATGCCGATAATCCATGGCCATGCGCCACGGGTATAATAAAGGCAAAACGCGACCAGCCCGCGCGGAGGCTCGCGCGGCGGTTCTTCGGGATAAGCTTCGAGTCGATTTTCAAACCATGTAAACATGGCGATCCTTGTACGGGCACCTTATGAAATTGCCAAGAGAGAACGAGAACAAAAAGGGAATATTTTTGTGATCAACCAAAGCATCGTTTTCCTTCAACTTATCACAGCACAGATGTGTTGATGTCAGAGCAAGAGCGGGTTACGGTACTTGCAGCCATCGGATTTGTGAGCTACCCGCTCTATATGGATTTGCGCATCGCCCTTTATCAGCCCGACATTCCCGGCAATACCGGAACCATTCTGCGCATGGCCGCCTGCCTTGGCTTTGCGGTGGACCTAATCGAGCCTGCGGGTTTCGATGTTTCCGATCGCTCATTGAAGCGTGCAGGCATGGACTATCTTGAGCAAGCCGCCCTGACCCGCCATGCCGACTGGCAGCATTTCAACGACTGGCGCCTTCATGCAGGCAAGCGCCTCGTGTTGCTTTCGACCAAAGCCGCGATCCCCTATACGCAATATCAGTTTCAGACGAACGATATCCTGCTGTTCGGAAGAGAGTCTGCCGGCGTGCCTGACAGCATTCAGGATAGCGCCGATGCGCGCCTGATCATCCCGATGATACCAGGTGCGCGCTCCCTCAATCTTGCGGTTTCTGTCGCAATCACAGCAGGCGAAGCTATGCGTCAGCGAAATCAGGAAACAGATTCCGTTTCAACCGCATAGGCGAATAAGCGGAATCAGTTCCCGAACACGTTAATACATCCAGAAAAAGGTCCTCCCCAATGAAGCCATTGTTCCGCAGCTCTGTTCTTACGGCCTCACTGCTCAGCACTGCAATTGCCGCTCCTGCATTTGCACAAACTGCTGAAACCATTGCGCCGAAGGTTATGGTCATCACTATGTTCGGCGAAGAAGCCAAGCCTTGGCTGGAAGGTGAAAACTTCACGCAGAAGCTGAAGCTGCCGGGCTTGAGCCCTGAATATCCCGATATTGACTGTACGGCCGAGGGCCTCTGCCACATGACGACCGCCATGGGTTTTGCCAATGCAGCCAGTGCAGTCTCGGCCATGGCGCTGAGCGACAAGCTTGATCTGAAGAACACCTATTTCCTCATCGCGGGCATTGCAGGCGTTGACCCCAAGCATGGCACGCTCGGCTCTGCGCATTGGGCGAAATATGCAGTTGATGCCAACCTCAACCACCGCATTGATATTCGCGAAGCCCCTGAAGGCTGGACCACCGATTTCTTCGGTCTCGGCGCATCCAAGCCGGGCGAAAAGCCAAAATGGGCAGCAGGCACCGAAGTGTTCGAACTCAATGGCAAGCTTGCAGATTATGCGCTTAAAACCACGCAAAGCGTTGAACTTCTCGACAGCGACGATGCCAAGGAATATCGCAAGCACTACACGGAAGAAGCCGCAACCAGCGCCCCGATGGTTACAATCTGCGACACCGCATCTGGCGACACGTACTGGCACGGCACGAAGCTCGGCGAAGCCATGGAACAGTGGGCAAAACTCCTGACCGACGGCAAAGCCGACTACTGCACGTCACAGATGGAAGACAACGCGACACTCACAGCGCTTAAGCGTGCAGCCGATGCGGACAAGCTCGACTTCAACCGTATCGCGCTTCTGCGCACGTCTTCCAACTTCGACCGTCAGGGCAAAGACCAGACAGCATCAGAGTCGCTCGCTGCAAAGTCGGGTGGTTTCCCGCTCGCCACAACCAATGCCTATCGCGTTGGCAAAGCCTATGCCGACAGCATCATCAAAGACTGGAAGTCGTGGGAACAGGCACCGCAGACAGAGGCCAAGTAGTCCGGTAACGGTATAACGACTCAAAAACAAAACGCCCTTCGGCAAAAACCGAAGGGCGTTTTCGCAAATGCCGCCTTTGAATCTGGTTTCAATGGCTTGAGCAGCTTTGTTGAATCAGATCTCTAATCTGACGTTGGCAGGCGGCGCATGGTAAATTCGATGACATCATCGGGCCGCTCACACCAGCTCTCGATTTCTGTCCAATATGCAGCCTTGGGAAAACTCTCGAACCATTCGCGCGCTTTATCGCGTGCGGCTTGCCGCGGCAAAGCAAATGTCTCACGGACAAAGCCATCCCGTGGGAGCCTGCTTTTATTCGCGCGGCCTTTTTCAAGCTGCTTGCGCAAGCCTTCCAGCGGCGGTTTGGGCGGTGATGCGCTCATGCAGTTGCCTCCCGTACAAAGGGTTAAAATCCCCTGCCCCATAAGATAGGGAAGCGACGACTTCATGACGAGTCTTTTCTTGGGGAGAGAAATTCGCCTTCGCCCACCATACTGTCTTCGCACTTTGCCAAAAGGCAGGACTTTGCTAAGTCATCTGAATTAAATTACTCAAGAGATTGCGCGAGAGGTTACCTGAAATGCAACGTGACGAAATTCCGGCGATCATCCCGCATGATATCGAAGAGAAAAAACTGGCCGCTCAAAACTGGTTTGAAGAACTGCGCGACCGTATCTGCGCAAGCTTTGAACAGCTTGAAGACGACTTGCAGGGCCAGCTTTCCGATCAGGAGCCAGGGCGCTTTGTTCGCACACCATGGCAAAAGGACGAAGGCAAAGGCGGCGGCGGTGTCATGTCCATCATGCATGGCCGCGTTTTTGAAAAAGTCGGCGTGCATGTCTCAACGGTTCATGGCGAGTTTTCTCCTGAGTTCCGCAAGCAGATACCCGGTGCCGAAGAAGACCCGCGCTATTGGGCCAGCGGTATTTCATTGATCGCGCATCCGCAGAACCCGAATGTGCCGGCCGTCCATATGAATACGCGCATGGTTGTCACAACCCGGCAATGGTTTGGTGGTGGTGCTGATCTGACGCCTGTGCTTGACCGTCGCCGCACGCAGGAAGACCCGGATACGCTTGCCTTCCACAAGGCGTTCCGCTTCATCTGCGACAAACACAAGGACATCGCCGACTACGAGCGTTTGAAAGAATGGTGCGACGAATATTTCTATCTGCCGCATCGCAATGAGGCCCGCGGTATTGGCGGTATCTTCTACGACTGGCTGCATTCATCTGAAGAACAGGGCGGCTGGGATAAGGATTTTGCCTTCACCCGTGATGTGGGCCGTGGGTTCTCGGTTGTTTATCCGCATCTGGTGCGCCAGAATTTTAACAAGGACTGGACACCGGAAGATCGCGAGGAACAGTTGATCCGCCGCGGACGCTATGTCGAATTCAACCTGCTTTATGATCGCGGCACGATCTTTGGTCTCAAGACCGGTGGCAATGTGAATTCCATTCTCTCGTCCATGCCACCCGTGGTAAAGTGGCCGTAATAAGTTAGACAAAGGGCGGGAATTTTCCCGCCCTTTCTTCATACATCGAATGCCGCGTGAAAGGTCACTTCACCGGATGGCATATCACCTTTCATCAAAAGACATTGGAAGTACTTGGCTGGAACACCTTTAAGCTTCAACCGCTCGTCAGCTTTGAAGTCAAAGTGCTGATAATAGGCCGGATCTCCAACCAGAACACAACCGCAAGCTCCATCGTTCTTCAAACGCTTCAGACCTTCACGGATGAGCGCACGACCAATCCCCTTGCCTTGCTTGTCCGGCTGTACGGACACTGGTCCTAATCCATACCAGTCGCTGTCAACACCATCGATACTGACCGGCGAGAACGCCACATGTCCAATGATGTCGTTTTTCTCTTCTGCGACCAGCGATAAGGTCAGAGCCGACGCGGCACGAAGAGCATCAATGATTGCCGCTTCTTTCTGAGTGCTATACGGCATCGTGCGAAACGCCTCAGCAGTCAGATGACGGATTGAAGCAATATCCTGCGGTTGTTCTGTGCGGATATACATTCAGCACCTCTTCATCGATTATTGGCTTGTGCGCGAACGTTGATGCGTCCTTTGAGGGAAATACGATAAGCACTTCCTCCACGCGATTCGATCAGCCGTTTTCGCCGCAATTGCTGGAAAATTGCCATCGTGCAATCAGAAAGCACATAGCCTTCACGCGTATAGCATTCGATTTCGCAGATACGTCCGTCTTCGCGCAGATGGCGAATGTAACCGCCCTGCGCCAGCACGTGGAGCACGCGCTGTTCAATACGTGAGATATTCATTGTTGTTATGCCTGGATGGAAACCATGACAAGCATCAGCGCATGCGGGTAAACCAAGCTCCCCCACAGCCAATGCCATTTCCGTCCCTGAACATCTGCGCTTTCCTAAAGGCGCAGCAATTATTCGGAACGATCAGAGGCTTCCGACAATCTCTAGCATCAACAATTCCTTCTAAAGCGCATCCCCATTCGTGGAGCACAAGCAACTGGAGGAAAAAACCCTCCAGAAGATTATTTAAGAACGCCGTAGTTCAAAGTCAAATCGCTCAGGCTCTTGGCTGATTGCGAAGCTTTTCCGCCTGCGCATAAAACTTCTTTTCCCACTCATTGTGGTTATCCAGCCCTTCCTTGATGAAGGGCGTAAAGATAGCAAGATTCATCAGCGCCCAGTTGACGAAACGGGCCGGGAATTTCAGCGGCTTCACGAAATCGACGAACAGCACCACGCGCGTATGCTCGGTGTGGTTCCATGCCTCATGTTCATAGGCATCGTCAAAAATCAGAACCTTGCCTTCCTGCCAGTGGCAGACCTGCTTATCCACACGGATTGCAAGCTTATCGGCGGGCTCCGGCACGATCATGCCCATATGCAGACGCAGCACGCCATTATAAGGACCACGATGCGGCGGCAGGTGCTTGCCCGGCTCGAAGATCGAGAACATGGCTGTCGTCAGACCCGGAATATGCTGTACCGCGTTCCATGTGTTGGGACAGGCCTTAATATTCTGTTCCGACTTCACACCAAAGCCCAAAAGGAAGAATGTCTTCCAGTGATTATCAGTCGAAATCGTTTTTACGTCTGACGAAATATCCTGAAACGAAGGCAGCTCGCTCTGACGCAGCAGAACCTTTTCAAGCTCTTTGCGAATAGCTGGATAAGCTTTCTCAACCTCTGCCGCCCATGGAAAGGTAGCATTGTCATAGACAGGCGGATTGCCGAGCTTCGCATATTTCAGATTAAGGCGTTCGGCCCAGGCAACGATACCCATGAAGAAGCGCGTGATGGCACCCGGACGCTCCATAGGCGCAATACCCTCAGTGCCAAAATTCTGCTTGGGATCAGAAGATGCATTCTGCGAAGTCGATGGTTCAGTGTTGGACATTCCGCTGCTCTTTCAAAACAAACCTAAAAAATTTCAGCCATAACTCAATGAAACTATGGCTGAATTTTACAAGTCATCAGCCGTTCATTTTATTGCGATCAAGTTTGTCCAGAAGTGCGTCGCGGTCAAGACTAAAACCGGAGTCAATCCATAGAGTTTCGAGATCACGCAGCACTTCGCCAAGCCCCGGCCCCTTCTCGACACCGCGCGCCAGAAGGTCGCCGCCGGTCACAGGAAAGACCAACGGTTCATATTTCTCAAGCGCATCAAGAAGTCTTGAATAACCGCCAGCGCGGATCATTGCTTCATCACTGGCAGCGGCTTCCTGTCGTGCAGACGCATAGGCCAGACGAATACGGTCCGCGACCGCCTGCGAACTGCCGCGATAGATGAGTTTCTTCAGTGCCTGTTCAGATGTTTCCGACTTGATAGCATCGGCGCGTGCCCACGCTTCAAGTCGGGCACGCTCGGCATTTGACATTTTGAGCCGCTTGCCAAGCTCTGTCATGCGAGCCGCATCGGGTGGCACAATGCTTTCAAGACGCAGCAAAGCATCCACGTCCCAGCCAAGATCAGCTTCCGCGCGAACGAGTCCGTGAATGGCATCAATACCCCACTTTTCACTCTCCGGCAGAATGGCGGTCAAAACGCCGGATTGGCGCATCCACAACATCGCACGCGAAGGATCGGGCGCGGACAGCAGCTTCTTGAGTTCCGACCAGATACGCTCGGCTGAAAGCTGGCTCAGCCCGTCTTTCAATCGTGCACTCGCCCGCAATCCATCGGCTTCAGGACGCCCCGAACCATACCATGCAAAAAAGCGGAAGAAGCGCAGAATGCGCAAATAATCCTCACGGATACGCTGTTCAGCATCGCCGATAAAGCGCAGCGTCTTGGTTTCAATATCAGCAAGACCGCCGACATAGTCGATCACATCGCCATCGGCCGTCGCATAAAGCGCATTGATCGTGAAATCACGCCGCTCGGCATCAGCCTTCCAGTCAGTCCCGAAAGCCACTTTCGCATGACGACCGTTGGTCTCAATATCCTTGCGCAGGGTCGTGACTTCAAAAGGCTGCCCCTGCACCACAACGGTAATCGTGCCGTGCTCAATGCCCGTAGGCACAGGCTTAAAACCTGCCTCTTTGGCAAGCCTTACTGTTCCTTCCGGCAAATGCGTGGTCGCCAGATCAACATCACTGACCTTCGTGCCAAGCAATGCATTGCGAACCGCACCACCAACAACACGCACTTCACCACCATCACGGTTGAGCGCAGCAAAAAGCGCCTGCAACGGCTTGGAACAAAGCCAGCTTGCCCGATCTGAAATATTCACTGTATCGCTCAACGGTAGAGCCTTTCATAAAGTCCGCGAATAATGCCTGCGGTCACGCCCCAGATGAGTCGCTCATGATAAGGCATCGCGTAATAAAAGCGTTCGGCGCCGTTGAACAGCCTGCTTTCGCGCCGGTGATTGTCCGGGTTCATCAGGAAGGACAGCGGCACTTCAAAAATATCTGCAACCTCGTCCGGGTTCGGATGGACATCGAAAGGTGTGTTGACGACCGCCAGAACCGGCGTAATCGAAAAGCCGCTACCCGTCAGATAGCGCGGCATTGCCCCAAGAATTTCAGCGCGTTCAGACACAAGGCCTATTTCTTCATTGGCTTCACGCAAGGCGGCGTTCTCCGCTGTCCCATCCTCCGGGTCGATGGCCCCGCCCGGAAAGGCGATCTGGCCTGAATGTTTGCGCAAAGTGTCCGTACGCCTTGTCAGCAAAAGCGTTGCTTCCGAACCGCGATCGACGACCGGCACAAGCACGGCAGCATCGCGCATTTTTGCTGTGACCATAGACTGCGTAAAATCGGGATTAAGCAAATGATCACCCGTCAGGTCATTGTGATCGGGCTGCCAGTGGCGAACACGCTCGGCAAAATCATTGGCCGAAAACGTGGAGTATGGATGTACCAAACGATCCGTCATTGAAGCGCTTCCGCAGGCATGATCGGGAAAACTGTACCGCCAGAGCGTATTGCAAACATCATAACGCCATTCACTTCGATTTCTTCACCCAATGCCACAAGATCATACATCACGGAACGCGCAACCAGCGCCTCAAGCCGTCCACGAACGTTGATATAGGGCTTCAAGCCGCCGCTTTCATCCTCCACGACAAAGCGCAATGGATGCTCGGCATCCACCTCAACCACATCGCCGACATTGGTGCGGAAGGTCAGTTTCCGATCATCTCCCTCTCCCGAAGCCTGCATTTCAACGGCTATGAAATGCGCGTCTTCGACGCTGATTTCAATTTTCTCCACTGGCGTTACGAGATAGGTTTTTCCGTCTTCATCCTTGCGCAACACCGTTGAAAACAAGCGTACAAGCTGTTTACGCCCGATGGGTGTGCCCATGTAAAACCATGTCCCATCGGCCTTGATCTCCATATCAAGCACACCGCAAAATTCCGGGTTCCAGCGCTCTACTGGCGGAATTCCGCGTTCTTTCGTCGCCGGTCCGCTTTGCGCATCCGCATTGGCACGCGCAATAAGGGCCTCCAGTCCGCCCATTCCTTCAGTAGCGGGCTTTGCGCTTTGCAGCCTTTCGTTCCCTTCAGGGGTGCTTTTTGTCATCCGACTCGGTTATTCCTGCTCGAATGTAATTTAAATACCGGAAGTCATGAAATAGTCACCGTTTCACGGCTTGTCAGCATATATAGTGATTTAATCAGTCATATGCAGGTGCGGATATTTTTGCGAGGTCCTTATGAGTGTTGTTGTTACGCCCGAAGCCGCCAATCCCGATCAGATCGTCGCCGAAGCTGAACGCGCACTTGCAGATATTGCGCGGATCAGGGAAAGCATCGGCACCGTTATCTTCGGCCAGGAAAGCGTCATTGAGCGTACCCTCGTAGCGGTACTCGCAGGCGGTCACGCTCTCCTCGTTGGTCTTCCCGGCCTTGCAAAAACCAAGCTCGTCGAAACGCTGGGAACCGTGCTTGGCCTTTCAGGCCAGCGTATCCAGTTCACACCCGACCTGATGCCATCCGACATCATCGGCTCGGAAGTGATGGAGCAGGATGCCGATGGTCGCCGGTCTTTCCGCTACCTCAAAGGCCCGATCTTTGCACAGCTTCTGATGGCCGACGAAATCAACCGCGCCTCGCCGCGCACGCAGTCTGCACTCTTGCAGGCCATGCAGGAATATCACGTTACGGTCGCCGGTCAGCGTTATGATCTGCCTGCCCCCTTCCATGTGCTTGCAACACAGAACCCGCTGGAACAGGAAGGCACCTATCCACTGCCGGAAGCCCAGCTTGATCGCTTCCTCATGCAGATCGATATTCTCTATCCCGAACTGGATGCCGAACGCCGTATCCTTCTGGAAACCACTGGCGTTGCAGAAGCAAAAGCCTACGCAATTCTTGATGCCGAGCGTCTGCGCCAGATGCAGGCGCTGGTGCGCCGTATGCCTGTTTCTGAAAGTGTGGTGGATGCAATTCTGAAACTCGTGCGTTCGGCGCGTCCTGATGCCGATAATGAACATGCAAAAAAGCACATTGCCTGGGGTCCGGGCCCGCGTGCCAGTCAGGCACTGATGCTCTGCGCGCGTGCCCGCGCACTCTATGAAGGCCGTCTTGCCCCATCGGTTGATGATGTCAAAGCACTGGCCGAGCCAGTCCTGCAACACCGCATGGCGCTCAATTTCGCAGCACGCGCCGATGGCATGCATGTGCGCGATGTCATTGCCAATCTGGTGAAGGCAGCAGCCTGATGACAGTTGGCGCGCAGGTTTCAGCTTCAGACCGAAAGGATACGCTGGTGCGTGCGCGTGCGCGCGCTGCAAGCATTCCCGATCTGCTGGTCGAAGCCCGGCGCGTCGTCAACACCGTCATGAATGGCTGGCATGGACGGCGCAAACGCGGCCCCGGAGAAAACTTCTGGCAGTTCCGCCCCTATGTTGAAGGCGACGCACTGGCGCGCATCGACTGGCGGCGTTCAGCCCGCGACGACCACACCTATGTTCGCGACCGGGAATGGGAATCAGCCCATACGGTCTGGCTATGGTGCGATTTTTCCTCCTCCATGCTCTACCGCTCCAATCTGACGCCTGTGTCCAAAGAAGCGCGTGCGCTGGTGCTCACACTGGCTTTAGCCGAGCTGCTCTCGCGGTCAGGCGAACGCATCGCCTTTCCGACCCTGCTGCCCCCTTTCTCCGCCCGCAATGGCGCCGAACGGCTTGCAGGCGCATTAATGCATGAAGCACCCGAAAGCGCTTTGCCGGACATCAACCAGATCCGCCGCTTTTCCGAAGTGGTACTTGTTTCAGATTTTCTGCATCCTTTCGATGAACTGACCGACTTGCTCGATCAGCTCGCGCGGCGCGGTGTGCGTGCGCATTTGGTAGAAGTTGCAGACCCGGCGGAAGAAACATTTCCCTATGCGGGACGCACAGAGTTCCGCGACCCTGAAACAGGCAGCACCCTTGTTGCCGGTCGCGCAGAAACCTATGCCGACGACTACCGGCGCTTATACATCGCGCGGCGGGAAACCTTGTCTGATTTCTGCAAACGGCTTGGCTGGAGCTATACCGTGCATCGCACAGATCGGCCAGCGACCGAAGCGCTGTCACGATTGCATGATGCGTTAAGTGCATCCTCTCCTGGTGGAGCACGCGCATGAATTTTCTGCCTCTCGCTTTTGGATCACCGCTGATCCTTGCCGGCCTTCTTGCCCTGCCGGTTATCTGGTGGCTGCTGCGCATGACGCCACCGCGCCCGCAGGAAGAAAGCTTTCCGCCGCTCAGAATTCTGGCGCAGGTTTTCAAACGCGAGGAAGTGCCGTCCAAAAGCCCCTGGTGGATGACGCTGCTGCGCCTGCTGATTGCAGCACTCGTTATCTTCGCTCTTGCCTCGCCCGTGTGGAACCCACGCGCTGTCACGCTTTCCGGCAGCCAACCACTGGCCATTGTCATGGATAACGGCTGGGCTTCCGCAGAAGAATGGCCACAGCGCGTCAATGCCGCAGAAAAGCTGATTGCAGATGCGCAAGCCGCAAATGCGCAAATTTATGTGCTTGGCACGGCCGAACCTGCCAATACAGACATTGGCCCTTATGATGGCAGCCACGCGACCGAGCGTCTGCAAGCCTTGCAGCCTCGCCCGATCCCCGTTGACCGAAAAGCTGCATTGGATCGTCTTGCATCAAGCATACCGCAAGGTGAGAAAATCCGTCTGGCTTTCATGAATGACGGCTTGGCGCAGGCAACGGACAGTGAAGCTTTCGCAAAGCTCAATCAAAATAATCAGCTCGCTTCCGTTCTCTGGTACGCAGCAAATCTCAATCATGTTGTAGCGCTGACTTCCATTGAAAATCAGGCCGATACGCTTGAAGCAAAAGCAACCCGCCCCGAAGGCATAACCATGCCGCGCACGCTCACAGCTTCCGCTTATGATGATAAGGGCCGCCGCATCGCCGAAACGCCTTTGTCCTTCGCAGTAGGGAGCAATGAAGCCGTTGCTCGTTTCAATCTGCCGGTGGAATTGCGCAATGATTTCCACGTGATCCGCATTGACGGGACCAATCAGGCAGCCGCCGCACGTCTGATCGATGCCGGTTCCGAGCGCCGCACAATCGGCCTTCTGGCCAGTGGCGATGGCGATCTGGCCCAGCCGCTTTTATCACCGCTGCATTATATTTCGCGCGCGCTTTCCCCCTATGCCAATCTCATCGAACCGCGCTCGGCAGATTTGATGACCACCGTGCCGGAAGTGCTCGACGCCAAGCCATCGGTCCTCATCATGGCAGACATCGGCACCTTGCCAAAGCCAGTGGAAGACCAACTCACAAGATGGGTCGAGGATGGCGGCACACTGGTGCGGTTTGCCGGGCCACGCCTTGCAGGTGCCAATGAGAATGATCCACTGCTGCCCGTTCGCCTGCGCAAGGGCGAGCGAGCACTCGGTGGCACTTTGTCGTGGTCAGAGCCACAAAAGCTTCGTTCTTTTTCTGATAAAGGCCCTTTTGCCGGACTGAGTGTGCCTGATGATGTGACCGTCTCGCGGCAGGTTCTGGCTGAACCGTCCTTTGATCTCAATGACAAAGCCTATGCAACACTGGCTGACGGAACACCGCTTGTAACCGGCGAAAGCCGTGGGCGTGGCAACGTAATTCTTTTCCATATTTCACCCGATGCATCATGGTCGAGCTTGCCGATATCCGGGGCTTTTGTCGATATGCTGCGCCGCATTGTATCGTTGTCGCAACGCGCTGGCGCACAAAGCGATCAACGCTCAATTTCGCTGCCGCCATTCCAGCTTCTTTCAGCCCACGGCGAACTGACGCCGCCATCATCAGAAGCAAAGCCCCTGATCATGGATAAAGACAAATTGCCTGATGTCAGCATCAACACGCCGCCCGGTTTCTACGGCAATGAGGATGGCTTGAAAGCGCTCAACATTTTTGAAGGCAGCGACATCAGGCTTCAAGCAATCAGCCAACCAGCACTTTCCGTTGGCATAACACCTGCGTCTTACAACGCCGATCAATCGATTTCATTGCGTGGTCCGTTTTTCGCAGCTGCAGCCATGCTGCTCGCGCTCGACACATTGCTGATGCTCTGGCTGCGTGGCGCTTTTCGTCGTCGCATGAAAATTCGCTCCAAAATCGCAGGCATTGCCCTTCTTTTTGCAGCAGCATCGGCAATCAGTCTGATACCGTTCGGTGTGAAAACCGCGCAAGCGCAACAAACCCATGATGACAGCAAGCCGGGTGACGAAGCCATTATCAATTCTGTCTCGAAAACCCATCTCGCCTATATCATCACCGGCAACAGCGCGACCGACGATATCAGCAAGGCGGGCCTGCGCGGCTTAACCTTTGCCTTGACGGATAAGACAGCGCTTGAGCCGGGCGACCCGATCGGCGTTGACCCCGCCAAGGATGAACTCAATTTCTATCCGCTGATCTATTGGCCGATTGATCCAGACGCTCCAATGCCAAGCCCCGAGGCCATCGCCAAAGTCGATGCCTATATGCAGCAGGGCGGCACGGTGCTGTTTGACACACGCGATCAGCTTCAGGCAGGCGCGAGTCTTGACGCTTCCGCATCCCCTGCCAACCAGCGCCTTCGCTTAATTCTTGACGGCATGAATGTGCCACCGCTTGAGCCTGTACCCAGCGATCATGTGCTGACCAAGTCCTTTTTCATCATGCCGGATTTTCCAGGCCGCTATGAAGGAAGTCCGTTATGGGTCGCAGCCACTGCCGCTTCCAATGCCGAGCGCGACCGCCCGGTCCGCACCGGCGATGGCGTTTCACCGATCATGATAACCGCCAATGATTTTGCAGGTGCCTGGGCCGTTGATGAACAGGGCAATCCACTTTTGCCAACCGTTCCCAATGATCCGATGCAGCGCATTTATGCACTGCGCGGCGGCGTGAACATCGTGATGTATATGCTGACCGGGAATTACAAATCCGATCAGGTCCATGTGCCGGACCTGCTTCAGCGGCTTGGTAATTAACATGAATATCGAATTCGAACCATTTCTCACCCTGCCTTGGCTGATTGGCATTCTGGCACCGCTGGCATTGCTTGTCCTTGCAACAATTTTGCTGCGCATGCGTGGCGGATTGCTTCGTATGCTTGCAGCCCTTGCCCTCGCATTGGCGCTGTTTAATCCCGTCATCATCAATGAAGAACGCGAACCGCTTAAAAGTGTTGTGGCCCTTGTCGTTGATCGCAGCCAGAGCCAGCAACTGGGAGCGCGCCAAGCCGGTACAGATCAGGCGCTCAAAGCGGTGCAAGACCAGCTTGCAACCATGCCGCAATTTGAAACCCGCGTGGTGGAAGCGGCACAGCCCGGCGAAAACGAAGACGGTTATGCAACGCGCCTGTTTGGACCGCTGGCTCGCCTGCTGCTTGATGTGCCGCCGTCGCGTGTGGCTGGTGCAATCATGATCACCGACGGTCAGGTGCATGATATTCCCGCCAATAAAAACGCGCTTGGGTTTGATGCGCCGGTTCATGCGCTCGTCACAGGTAAACCTGACGAATTCGACCGCCGCATCAAATTCAACAAGGCCCCGCGCTATGGCATCAGCGGCAAGCCGCTGGAAATGTCCTTTACCGTGATCGATGAAGGCAAAAGCCTTGGAAGTTCCGCACCTGTAGAGATCCGTGTGAATGGCGAGGCCGTGAGCAAAGAACAGGCGCAGGTCGGACAGGAAACACCTGTCACCATCGAGCTGCCGCGCGCAGGCGTCAATATTGTCGAGATTTCAACACCGACCCTTCCGGGCGAAGTAACCGATTCCAACAACCATGCGGTTGCGACAATTGACGGCATTCGTGAGAATCTGCGCGTGCTTCTGGTTTCAGGAGAACCGCATAACGGCGAACGCACATGGCGAAATCTGCTTAAATCCGATGCGGCGGTTGATCTCGTCCACTTCACCATTCTGCGTCCGCCAGAAAAGCAGGACGGCACACCGATCAATGAGTTATCCCTGATCGCTTTTCCAACACGCGAGCTTTTTGTTGATAAGGTCAATGAATTCGACCTCATCATTCTGGATCGCTATCAGCATCGCGATGTGCTGCCGCTGCTTTATTATGATTATATTGCACAATATGTGGAAAATGGTGGCGCTTTGCTGGTGGCGGCCGGCCCCGAATATGCGGGCGACATGTCAATTGCACAAACGCCACTTTACAGCGCACTGCCAGCCATGCCCACAGGCACAGTCACCGAAAAAGCTTTCTATCCGCGCCTGACGGACCTTGGCAAACGGCATCCCGTTACCCGTGGCCTCGATGGCAGCGATCAGGAGCCTCCGCACTGGAGCCGATGGTTCCGCACCATCGATATTGGCCCAACGCGGGGCGAGACCGTTATGAGTGGCGCAGATGGCAAGCCGCTTCTGGTCCTCCACCGGGTCGGAAAGGGCCGTGTCGGCATGTTCCTGTCTGACCAAGGCTGGCTTTGGGCGCGTGGTTTTGAAGGCGGCGGCCCTTATGCCGCGCTTTACCGCCGTATCGCGCACTGGCTGATGCAGGAGCCGGAACTGGAAGAAGAAGCACTGACCGCCAATGGCAACGGCCGCACGCTTTCAATCCAGCGCCAGACGATGGGGGACAATCCAGGAAATGCTGCTGTCACCACGCCATCCGGCAAACAATTGCAGGTCGACCTTGCACAGGGAAAACCCGGTCTCTTCACAGGCTCGCTGCAAACCGATGAAGTCGGCATCTTCCGCGTGAAGAATGACGATCTGGAAACACTTGCCCATGTCGGCCCTGTCGATGCGCCGGAATTTGCAGACAGCATTTCCACGACCAACCGCCTCAAGCCACTGACTGATGCAACAGGCGGCTCCGTTCACCGCGTTCATGAAAGTGCTGATAGTTCCGTTCAGGTGCCTGCGATCACAGCTGTCAGCACTGGTCGCACTGCCAGCGGCAGTAACTGGATCGGTCTGCGCGAAACCACCGATACGCAACTTAAAAGCGTCAATCGTCTGCCATTGTTCTCAGGATTATTTGCGCTGGCCGCTCTGCTCTTTATCTTCGGCAGTATGTGGTATCGCGAAGGGCGCTAAACCGCCCTCGCTTTCCCTTCTTTTAATGCTTTACGCTCTGTTTGCGTGACGCACGACACCGTCTGCCCCATTGAGTGCACCCGGTACCAGTTCGCAGGCGAGCATCCGCCGGGGATCGACTGGTGCAGGCATAATCATCGAACCGGGCTGCACCATATGAAACCCAAATGGTCCATAATAGGGCTCATCGCCAACAAGAATGACCAGTTTGTGGCCAGCATTCTTTGCAGCTTCCAATGACATCCGCATCAATGCGCTGCCAATGCCGCGCTTTTTCCAGTCCGGCCGCACAGCAAGTGGCCCCAGCAGCAAGGCCGGAGTTTCCCCCACGACAACAGGTGTCATACGCAGCGATCCGATAACAATGCCGCCCATCAGCGCGACAAACGACAGGCTCTGGTCGTGAGGCCCACCCTCCCGGATAAAGTGCGCTGCACGGGTAAAACGACCGGGACCGAACGCTTCCGCATTCATATCTTCGATCTCAATGTCGTGCGCCGGGTCTTCCTGCGCGTAGGTCAGTTCAAGCTGTTGCATGGGTAAAATTGCCTGAAGAGAAGTCGGCAGCCAAAAGGCCAATGGAATGCATTCCGTGCGTTTTAAGCACAGTCCCAATTTCATCGTCGGATGAAACGCATTCCGGTCATACTTCTCTCCTCAGCGGCGGAACATCAACGGGTGCCGCAATTTGAAACCCACCTATCACCAAATTGATCAGTCGTAAAACATTTTCTTTCAAATTGGCGGCGCTAACTTCTCTTTTTGGCACCGTTACGCACTGTTCACGGCTTTGACGGGTGCAAAATGGCAGTTTTCGCTCTATTTTCCTGTCAAAAGGAGAATTCACATGGGACTTCTGGTCGATGGCAAGTGGCACGATGTCTGGTACGACACCGAAAGCACAAAAGGCCGCTTTGAGCGTTCAAAATCGCAGTTTCGCAACTGGGTGACAAAGGATGGCAGCGCAGGCCCAACCGGCGAAGGTGGCTTTAAGGCTGAAGCAGGTCGCTATCACCTCTATGTCTCCTATGCCTGCCCATGGGCGCATCGCACGCTGATCGTCCGTGCTTTGAAAAAGCTCGAAGATGTCATCTCCATCTCGGCTGTCGATTATCTCATGCTCGAGGAAGGCTGGACTTTCTACGGCACCACCGGCAGCACGGGCGACGCGCTTTATGGCGCAAAGCGCCTGCATGAGATTTATACCCGCGCCGATCCGACCTATTCCGGCCGCGTCACTGTTCCCGTTCTCTGGGACAAGCAACGCGAGACGATTGTTTCAAATGAGTCATCTGAGATTATCAGAATGCTCAATTCGGCTTTCAATGCGTTTGGCGATGCGTCACTTGATCTTTATCCAGAAGCCCTTCGCAGCGAGATCGATGCCATTAACGAGTTCGTCTATCCAAACATCAACAACGGTGTCTACCGGGCTGGCTTTGCGACTTCACAAGAAGCCTATGAAGAAGCCTTTGGACAAGTCTTCACAGCGCTTGATGCGCTGGAGGAAAAACTTTCGAAGCAGCGCTATCTGGCAGGCCCAAGCCTCACAGAAGCCGACTGGCGTCTGTTCACCACGCTATTGCGCTTTGATCCGGTCTATGTCGGGCACTTCAAATGCAATCTGCGACGCATTGCGGATTATCCAAATCTCTCCAATTACACGCGCGACCTGTATCAGGTTACGGGCGTGGCCCCGACCGTGAATATGGAGCACATCAAAGGCCATTATTATCGCAGCCACAAGACGATCAACCCGACCGGCATTGTTCCTGCTGGCCCGCAAATCGACTTCTCCGCACCGCATGATCGGAACCGCTTCGACAATTGAGACTTTCCTGCAACAGTCGCCTCCAAACAGCATCTGCTGCACATAACCAGAGCGGCCCATTGATCCAAATCAATGGGCCGCATTGTTGTGTGGTCCAGATTGCGGCCATCACTACCCAGGACTTTCAGGTTAAGAATTTTAGGAGAGACTGATGAACCGCTTTGCCAAAGGGCTCCTCGCAGCAACAGCACTGACATTAACAGCACCCACAGCTTTTGCTGCTGATGCGATTGTGGCCCAGCCTGCGACCGAAATCGTTGCCGTGCCACAGGCTTTGTCGCCATGGCAGATTCGCGTGCGTGCGCTTGGTGTGGTCGCCGAAAACAAGGGTTACGTAAACGGCGTTGATGGTTCCGGTCTCGATTACTCAAAGTCGATCACGCCTGAACTCGACATCACCTATTACTTCACCGACAATCTGGCTGCTGAACTCATCCTTGGCACCACCTATGCCAACATCAACGGCAGGGGTTCGATCGAAGGTCTGGGCAAGATTGGCAAAGTCTGGATGCTGCCTCCAACGCTCACCATGCAGTATCACTTCACCAACTTCGGTGCGTTCAAGCCCTATGTTGGCGCAGGCGTGAACTACACAATCTTCTACAATCAGGATGCCGCAGGCGTTGATTATCTCAAGGTCAAGAACACCTTTGGCGGTGCGCTTCAGGTCGGCTTCGACTACATGCTCAATGAGCATTGGGGTATCAACTTCGACGTGAAGAAGCTGTTCCTTGAACCAAAATTCGACGCCACTCTGGCAGGCGGCACGCAGGTCAGCGGCAAGGCCAAGCTCAACCCATGGCTGATCGGCACCGGTATCACCTACCGCTTCTAATATCTCAAATGGAGGGCGCGAAAGCGCCCTTCCTCCTACCAGTGTGGCAGAGGATCAAGATCATGCAGCGCTTCCTGCAAGCGACGCTTGGTTGAAGGCGTTGTGCCTTCAGGCAAATTATCCAACGAAAAAAAACCGGCCTCGGCGATCTCCCTGTCTCGCTGTTTAGGCTCCGTCTGCTCGAACGCACGGCAAACATAAAGCGCCACATGATCTCGGTTTGAAGCATGGGCGTTTTTATAAAGCGCAAAAAGCTGCGGTCGACCGGTGAGGTAAATATTGCCTTCCTCACGCAGCTCCTTTTCCAGTGCCTGCGCAAATGTCTCACCACGATCAACGCCGCCGCCTGGCAATTGCCAGCCGGGTACGTAAGTATGCTTGACCAAAAAAACAGAGTTTTTTTTCTCATCAAATACAACTGCCCTGACACCCAGTGTCATCGGGCGCGTAAGCAAAAAATAGGTATGAAATAAAAAATGGCGGAAGGGCATACCGTCGATCCTGAGCAAATATTCCTGATAAAATCATTGAAGCAAAGTCATCAACAAAAAGTCGCTAAACACGGTTTCGATTTAAAAAATAATACAGTACACCAATTATATGTTTCGTCTTGCCCATATTTCCGACATCCATCTGTCGCCTCTCCCCCGCATTCGCTATCGCGAATTGGCGTCGAAACGTATCACAGGTTATATCAACTGGCTGCGTAACCGTAAAAACGCGATGCACGGCACAGTGCTGGACAATCTGATTGCCGATATGCTGGCGCAAAATCCCGATCATATTGCGGTCACTGGCGATCTGGTAAACCTTGCGCTCAATCTGGAAATCGACATCGCCCATGACTGGCTCATGCAACTGGGCGACCCTGACAACGTATCTGTCGTTCCGGGAAACCACGATGCCTATGTGCCCGGTGCGCTGGATAAATCCTGCCGCAAATGGGAGCCATGGATGCGTGGCGATGGCGTGCATAATCACGGCAAGCGACCCGTGTTTCCCTATATGCGCGAACGCGGACCAGTGGCGCTAATCGGCGTATCGTCTGCACGCGCGACCGCTCCCTTCATGGCCAGTGGTGATTTTAAATCCGCGCAGGCCAAGCGCCTTGCCATGGCGCTTGATGAAGCAGGCGCACGCGGACTTTTTCGCGTTGTGATGATCCACCATCCACCCATCCGCGGCGCCACGCCGACGCATAAGCGGCTTTATGGCATCCGTCGTTTCCAGAATGTCATTCGCAAGCACGGTGCCGAACTGGTCATTCATGGCCATACACATCTCGCAACCCGCTATGATATCGATGGGCCGACCGGACAAGTGCCGGTTATCTGTGTGCCGTCAGCCAGCCAGAATTTCGGCGGGCATAAGCCCCCCGCACGTTATAACATCTTCGCTGTTGATCGGAAGCCGCAAGGCGGCTGGCTATGCCAGTGGGAACAGCACGGCATTGAAGATGAGAGCGAACGCATCATCAAAATTTCTGAAGACAAACTCTATTAGAGCGTATTTTAACACGCATCTTTGTCCGAAAGCCGTTTCACACTTTTCGGGATGCGCTCTAAAAAAGGCGGCATAAAAGCCGCCTTTTCTTTCAACTCACTTACCAATCACCCGATTGGCCGCCGAGACAATCGCTTCAAGCGAAGCGCTCACGATATTGTCGTTGATACCAGCGCCGAACAATTTTCCATCGGGATAGGCAATTTCAACATAGGAAATTGCCGATGCATCAGACCCCTGCTTGAGCGAGTGCTCGGAATAATCGACAACCGACATCTTCACACCGAGGTATTTCGACAGCGCATCAATAAAGCCGTCAATTGGGCCTGTGCCCTTGCCTTCGATATTCTTCGTCACGCCATTATCGGTGATTTCGGCGGTCAGGATGCGGCGACCCTTCTGTTCCGGATCAGGATAGGTGTGGTGATCTACGAACTTGATACGACCCTCCGCCTGCTCAACATAGAGTTTCTGGAACTCGTCATGAATGCGCTTGGATGGCAGTTCCTTGCCTTCATCATCCGTGATGTTCTGAATGATCTCACGGAACTCAACCTGCAAATTGCGCGGCAGGTTCAGACCATAGTCAGCCTGTAGAATATAAGCGATACCGCCCTTGCCTGACTGCGAATTGATGCGGATGATCGCTTCATAGGAGCGGCCAACATCCTGCGGATCAATTGGCAGATAAGGCACTTCCCAGATTGGCGAATTGGCGGTCTTGCGAACCTTCATGCCCTTGTTGATCGCATCCTGATGCGAGCCTGAGAAAGCAGTGTAAACCAGTTCGCCAACATAAGGATGACGCTCTGCGATCTTCAGCTGGTTCGAATATTCGTAGACATCCTTCATACGATTGATGTCTGTGCAATCCAGCATTGGATCAATGCCCTGCGTATACATATTCAGCGCCAGCGTCACCACATCGACATTGCCGGTGCGTTCGCCATTGCCAAACAACGTGCCTTCAACGCGATCAGCACCCGCCATCAGGCCCAGTTCAGTTGCGGCGATACCCGTTCCACGATCATTGTGCGGATGCAGCGAAATGATCAGGTTTTCGCGATTGTCGAGATTACGGCACATCCATTCGATCTGGTCGGCATAAACATTTGGCGTGTTCATTTCGACAGTGGATGGCAGATTGAGGATCAGCTTGTTTTCCGCAGTCGGCTTGACGATTTCTGTCACCGCATTGCAGATTTCCAGCGCCACTTCCAGCTCGGTGCCGGTAAAGCTTTCCGGCGAATACTGGAAGCGATAGCCACCGCCCGCCTTCGCAGCCATATCCATGATCATCTTTGCGGCATCGGTCGCAATCTGCTTGATGCCCTTGACGTCCTTGTTGAAAACGACGCGACGCTGCAATTCACTGGTCGAATTATAGAAGTGTATGATTGGCGTTTTTGCACCTTCCAGTGCTTCAAAGGTCCGCGTAATCAATTCTGGACGGCACTGCACAAGCACCTGCAAGTCAACGTCATCAGGCGTATCGCCCTGCTCGATTGCCCAGCGGCAAAAGTCGAAATCGGTCTGCGACGCCGATGGAAAGCCAATTTCGATTTCCGGGAAACCCATATCGACCAGCAGGCGGAACATGCGTTCCTTGCGATCATGACCCATCGGGTCAACCAATGCCTGATTGCCATCGCGCAGATCAACCGAACACCAGATTGGTGCCTTCTCGATGCGCTTTGACGGCCAAGTACGGTCATCGAGCTTTGGGTAAGGAAACGGCGAATATTTAGTAGCCGCGTCTGGCATACCTTTATGCTGCGCTGCGGGATTCAGTGTGTTTGCATTCTGATTCATGGTCATCTCATCCTCCCGGCGTACTGAACAGTTCTGCACTGTCGTAACGACACGGATATCTCGTCTTAAAATTCAAATTCGGATTTTGAGAAAGGAGCATGCGTCAGCGGGACCTCAATCGACCGCCGGACGCTCCTTTCAACGAGCCCGGCGATCGCCGCTAAGGCCGAGGGTAAGAAGCGAGTTTAGAACGCAGACATTTACGCGCGCGCTCAAAGCGGCTGCGTAATGTTCCAAAGATGTTGCGTTCTTCATAACCATGGAGACGCTTTTACACGTGAGGTTTGAAACGTGCAAGACTGCGGCAAGCAAAAACAAAATCCATCAGCTTTTATTTTTTACAGGTAACCGCCACTAAAACATCGCAAAGCCTGCCTATGCGCCGCCCTTTAAAGAACGGAACTTGAAATGCGCTTAACTTTGATTCCCACGCTTGCCGTGTTCGCACTCTGCACACAACCAGCTTTTGCAGCCTGCACAGTTTCAGGCGCTTCATCCCTGCAAGTGAAGAATGAAACCGTTCTTGATACCAAAAATGGCCTTATCTGGCAGCGTTGCGCCAGCGGAATGGCCTGGAACGAAGCGCTCGCACGATGCACAGGCCAACCTGATTTGATGACCCAGACAGATGCAGTTTCTGCTGCTCGGACGAAGGGAGCTGGCTGGCGGTTACCATCCGGCGAAGAACTGGAAACGCTTTTAAGCGCAGCCTGTGACGGCTCAAAAGTCAACCCGGCAATTTTTCCAAATATTGCGGCTTCAGACTTTGGCGAAGGCGCAAAATTCTGGACAACGAGTGAAGCCCTGCCGGGCATGTTTTACTACTTTAATTTCACGCATCATTACGCCGATATGCACAGCGCAGGTTTTGGTCTTTCAGCTCTTTATGTGAAAAATAGGTAACAGCTGAAAGATTTAAGCAAAAGGCACTGAACTCGTGCCAATGGGTAGTTTCGCCTCGTCCTCCGGTTCAACATGGATCACGACGCGCGCACTGTCGATCTGTGCCTTCAACGCATCTTCGATTCGGTCGCAAATGATATGCGCGTCGCCAACACTCATATCAGCGGCCACAACCAGATGAAATTCGATGAAGGTCACACTGCCTGCAATGCGGGTCTTGAGATCATGAACCTCAATCGCACCGCCGGCATTTGCCGAAATCACATCGCGAATCCGCATTTCCTCCACAGGCTCGACACCAATATCCATCAAGCCCTGTATGGATTTATTGATGACACCCCAGCCCTGCCAGAGAATGTTGATCGCAACCAGAATGGCAAGCAACGGATCAAGGATTGCCCAGCCTGTGACCACGGCTCCAACAAGGCCGATCAGAACACCGACCGATGTAAACACGTCAGTCATAATATGCTGGCCATCGGCTTCCAGCGCCGGTGAACGCGCACTGCGGCCCGTGCGAATGAGCAGCATGGCCCAGAAGGCATTTATCGCAGCAGCACCCATATTAATCGCAAGGCCGAGCCACGGCTCTTCCATCTGGTGCGGCGCCTGCAATGCTGACCACGCTTCTTTGGCAATCAAAAGTGCTGCGATCGTGATCAGAACACCTTCGACGACCGCTGAGATATACTCGGCCTTATGATGTCCAAAAGGATGATTGCCGTCCGCAGGTTTATGACTGACACTGATCGCCCACCACGCCCCAACTGCCGCGATGACATTGACGATAGATTCCAGAGCATCCGAATAAAGTGCCACAGAGCCGGTCAGCGCATAGGCCAGATATTTCAGCCCCATCACGCCCAGCGCAACAGGAATCGACCAAGCGGCGAGCCGCCGAACTTTTACATTCGCGTTCATCATGAACCTTCAGATACTTATATTCTTATCCCGCCAGGCGGGTTCAGGCTAACCAATCAGCCTATTGCGCATTCACCCTGGCCGATCCAGTCAGCAGCATTTCAATAGCCGTTCTATAACCCAGATAGTTCAAATATCGAACCCCTCTTCTGCACTTCTCGCATTAAATTTTCTCTTGCAAATGCAAGGCATTACAGTTGCAAATGGTTCGCCAAAGCAGTTCCGAAAAGACGTTATTTTTGAAACCCATAAACGAAAAACCAGCCGCAGTTTTCACTACGGCTGGTCCTTTGGGTGCCACGTAAAATCAGGTTTAATAGTTACTGCGGCGCGCTTTATGCTTACCTGCCAGATGCGTGACAACATTTTCAATCATCCGCATCCCCGCATTATGACCCAGCGTCATGATGGATTCGGGATGGAACTGGACCGCCGCCACCGGCTCTTTCTTATGTTCAAAAGCCATGATGACACCGTCTTCCGTTTCCGCCGTGACCAGAAAATCATCTGGCAAACGTTCAGGGTCGGCAAAGATCGAATGATAACGACCAACAGTCACTTCCTTCGGCAGACCAGAGAAGATGCGCTCAGGCTTTGAGACCCGGATACGCGATGGCTTGCCATGCATCGGAATGCGCAGCTGGCGCAGCGTCCCGCCATAGGCTTCTGCCAGCGCCTGAAGGCCAAGGCAGACACCGAAAATCGGCAGCTGACGCTTGCGCGCCTTGTCGATGGTTGCCTTGCAATCAAAATCCTGTGGCGTGCCCGGTCCGGGCGACAGCACGACAAGATCAGGATTGATGCGGTCGAACACTTCTTCGGCGACCGGCGAACGCACCGTTGCAACCGTTGCACCCGTCTGGCGGAAGTAATTCGCGAGTGTATGCACGAAGGAATCTTCGTGATCGACCAGAAGGATCGAAATCCCCTCGCCCACCTTTGCCGCCACGCGCTCTTCTGCAACCTGATTGCTCTTCTGCGCTTCACGCACAGCAGCGATCATCGCGGATGCCTTTAATTCGGTTTCGGCTTCTTCCTCTTCAGGATTGGAATCAAACAGCAGCGTCGCACCAGCACGAATTTCGGCCACACCTTCCTTGATGCGGATTGTGCGCAGTGTGAGGCCGGTATTCATGTCACCGTTAAAGTGCATCATGCCGACAGCACCACCATACCATGCACGCGGGCTGCGCTCGTTTTCTTCAAGGAAACGCATGGCCCAGAGCTTTGGCGCGCCGGTCACAGTCACAGCCCAGGCATGGCTGAGGAAGCCATCAAAAGCATCCATACCATCACGCAAACGGCCTTCAATATGGTCAACCGTGTGGATCAGACGCGAATACATTTCGATCTGACGACGACCGATTACCCGCACCGAACCCGGCTCACAAACCCGGCTTTTGTCGTTGCGATCAACATCCGAGCACATGGTCAGCTCGGACTCGTCTTTCTTGGAATTGAGCAGTTTCAGAATCTGCTCAGAATCCGAAATCGCATCTTCACCGCGCTTGATCGTGCCGGAAATCGGGCAGGTTTCAATGCGGCGACCATTGACGCGCACAAACATTTCCGGCGAAGCGCCGACCAGATATTCATTCTCTCCCAGATTGATGAAAAATGAATAAGGCGATGGATTGATCGACTTCAGACGACGGAAAATTTCCGAAGGTGCTGTGTGGCAACGCTCATAGAAAGTCTGCCCCGGCACCACTTCAAACAGATCACCGCGCTTGAAGCTATCCTTCGCGCGTTCAACCAGCTTGGCATATTCGCCCGGATTGTGATCGCCACGCGGCAGATCACGCTCGGCAGGCTTGAAGGGCTGCACCGGCGTCGCCCGCGCCAGATCATGCGTTGAAGAACCGCCACAGGAAAATTCATAGCGATCCACCCATGCGCGCGCCGAGTAATGATCCGCCACAAAGATTTCGTCCGGGATGAAAAGTACCAGATCACGCTGATCGTCCGGGCGCTTCAGCTTGTACTGGATCGGATCGAACTGGAATGCGAGATCGTAACCAAACGCACCATAAAGGCCGAGATTTGCATCCTCTTCGGAGAAGAACAGGCCGACAATCGCACGCAGCACAGTAAAGACCGATGGCATGCGGGAGCGTTCTTCTTCGGTGAATGTGCCGGTAGGTTCAGCAATCGTCAGCTCGATCCGATCTTCATCGGCCTTATCGACCTTGACTTCACCAAGTGCCTGCACCGTCTTGAGGATCGGGCGCAGCAAGATCACGCCGCGCTTGTTCAGCGCTTCAATCCGCATTTGGCGCGCGCGTGAGGTGATTACCACAGGCGGATCAACAATTGCCGTGTCCCATCGCGTGTAGCGGCCCGGATATTCGTAATTGGAAGAAAAGACCGCGCCCCGCCGCTCATTCAGAGCATCGATATAAGTCTCGATGGCCCCCTTATAAGCGGTCAGATGGCGCACACGTTCGACAACAATGCCGCCCGCTGTCTCGTGCGTGAATATCTCGCTATCCGCAATCTTCGCATTCATGACTGGCAATTCCCAAGTGTTATTCGTTATCGAGCACTTCCAAGACCCGGTCTTATTCAAACAGCCAAACAAAAAGGCCGCCCGGATAATCCCAGCGGCCTGTTTCTGAAACGCAAATGCACAAACGCCTGCGTGGCCGCTTTTAGCGAGCCCACCACCAGATTTTTGTGTCAATGCGCGAAATGTTCATGGCGATACTGTTAGCCTTCCCTTGCATCGCTTGCAACTGGAAAATTTAAAACCGCAAAACCAGCCGCTTTCGCTATCAGCGCGGCTAGTGCCTTACCAAATAAAAGCGTTCCGACTGTTTCAGCAGCAACACGAACAGAAAATCCGGACTTCTTTAAATAGTCCGGATTCTCCCTTGTCCTTGACACGGACAAATTGGCTAAAGGCTGGAGTACCTTTTCCGGCCTGCCGTGGGTATAACACCTGCCCAAAGCCATTATGCAAAGCCTGAATGCTATGCGTGCAGTATCACTTTCAGTACGCACACATACTGCTATGGATTGCACCATCCTACAACTGTCAAGACTATCGCTGTAGCCTTCTACCAAACCGTGTAGTGCAGCCGTAATTTAACTATGCTTCAAAAATTTTGCCTTGCGCCCGGCCTGGAATTCAGATTCATTTCGTACGCAGATTATTTGCAAACAAACAAAGAAGCCACCCATGCAGGTGGTCGATGGGGACAAGATGAAAAATCTCGATGTGATGGACAAAAACATTTTGTCTGCGCTTCAGGAAAACGGGCGCCTGACCAACACTGAACTTGCCGATCGCATTCATCTTTCGCAGACGGCCACCGCTGAACGGGTGAAACGACTGACACGCGAGGGTTATATTCTGGGCTATTCAGCCCTCCTGTCGCCCAAAATGCTCGATCGCTCAATGCTGGTTTTTATTGAGATCAAACTGGATCGCACCACCCCGGAAGTTTTTGAAACCTTCTCCAGCTTTACGCGCAGCAACCCCGACATTATGGAATGCCACATGGTCGCCGGCGGCTTCGATTATCTGATCAAGGCACGTGTCGCGGATATGGATCACTATCGGCGCTTTTTATCAGAAGCACTTCTATCCCTGCCAGGTGTGCGCGAATCCCACACTTACGCTGTAATGGAAGAGGTCAAGGAAACATCTCACATCGCCGTGTGAAGATGACGGCAATATCCAAAGGCACTTGCCAGCAATTATTTACGGGTATATACCCGCATTATGTCGAATCCATGTTTCTGCATTCTTCTGCGTCAGGCAGCCAGAAAATCGTCCGGCGTTTATGACAAGGCGCTGGCACCGCTTGGCATCAATGTCGCGCAGTTCAGCTTGCTGCGAAAAATCGCACGTGCAAGCTCTATCTCATTAACGGAGCTTGCACGGCTTGCCGACCTTGACCGCTCAACAATGGGCCGCAATGCAAAGGTGCTGCAGCGTATGGGTTTGATTGAACAGACGCACGGCGAAGACCATCGTGAAATCCAGATCACGCTGACCGAACACGGCCACGATCTCGTCAAACAAGGTGGACCACTTTGGGATGCGGCTCAGGAAGAAATCGAAGCCAAACTGGGCAATGAAGGCGTGGAGCAATTGCTTACTCTGCTGCGTGCCTTTGACTAAAAACAATGACCAAAGCCCATTGTGCCTTTAACTGGCGACCGGGTTGACCTTCAATTTGCGGCTGTTCAAAACATCAGCCCACGTCCGAAAGCATCGACGATGATTTCTGCGAGACTTGCCAGCTTTCTTCAGGAACGAAACATCCATTATGGATGGGTTGTTGCTGCCATCACATTCGTGACCATGCTTGCGACCGCTGCGGCAATGGGCTCGGCTGGCATTCTCATTGAACCGCTTCAGAGAGAATTTGGCTGGACCAATGCCAATATTTCCTTCGCCATGGCGCTGCGTCTGGTGCTCTTCGGACTGATGGGGCCTTTTGCGGCGGCTTTCATGAACCAGTTCGGCTTGCGCAGTGTCGTTGCGACGGCACTTGTCATGATCGCCGGTGGGCTGATCGGGTCGATTTTCATGACGCAAGAATGGCAGATGGTCGGTCTTTGGGGCATCATAATCGGCCTTGGTACCGGCATGACTGCACTCGTTCTGGGCGCAACCGTTGCTGCACGCTGGTTTGAAAAGCGTCGCGGTCTTGTGGTTGGCCTCATGACGGCCAGCAATGCGACCGGCCAGCTTGTCTTCATGCCCATTCTTGCAAGTGTCAGCCAGACGATTGGCTGGCGCACATCTTTGACCATTGTTGTTGGTTTTCTGATGACAGCACTGGTGCTGGTGCTCGTCTTGATGCGTGATCACCCGGCAGATATCGGCCTCAAGCCTTATGGCCGCACGGCCCCCCTTCCCGCTCCTGAACCAAAGAAAAGCTTTGCATCGCTGCTTGCGTCACCGCTGATCACCTTGCGCGAAGTATCGTCAACCTCGACCTTCTGGGTACTGTTCATCACCTTCTTTGTCTGTGGCTTTTCAACCAACGGTCTGATCCAGACCCATTGGATTGCCCTCTGCGGTGATTTCGGCATCGTGCCAGTCGGTGCCGCCGGCATTCTGGCGGTCATTGGCGCGTTCGATCTGATCGGTACGATCGGCGCTGGCTGGCTTTCCGATCGCTTCGACAATCGCTGGCTGCTGTTCTGGTTCTATGCGCTGCGCGGATTATCGCTGATCTATCTGACTTTCACCGATTTCACGCTTTATGAGCTCGCCCTTTTCGCTGTGTTCTACGGCCTCGACTGGGTTGCAACCGTTCCACCGACCGTGAAGCTTGCCGCTGAAAAATTCGGCCCCGAAAAAGCTGGAATGGTTTTCGGCTGGGTATTCACAGGCCATCAGGTGGGAGCAGCAGCCGCAGCAGCCTTCGCGGGCTTTGTCCGCACCGATTATGACAGCTACCTGCCAGCTCTCATCCTTGCAGGAGCCCTGTGCTTTGCAGCGGCGGCAATGGTGTTCATCATCAACGGACCCGCAGCACAAACAGCGCTTCAGGCGTCATAAATAAGCGTCACCCCAATCAGCACGGCGAGCCCAGCGGAAAAGCTCGCCGTCACGCTTGGTCACAAGGCGTTCTTCCGAAGATCCATTCTCATTACAAAGCTTGATTGAGACCTTGCCGCCACCGACACGCGTCGGTGCGATCACCCGCGCAGAAGCATGAAGGGACGGATCGCGTGTCGCTGCAAGATAGATGAACTTCTCATCTTCCCACGGCACTTCCGCATCTTTGGTCAGACGGTGAATACGCGAACGCGCAACGCGGCGCGAAAAATGGCACCAGTCCGGTGCAATCAGTGGACACTCAAGCTGGTGAGCACAGGGCGCTGCAATGTAAGCGCCTTTGGCGATAAGCACCTTGCGCGCGTCCAGAATACGTTGCCAGCCAGCAGGCGTCCCCGGTTCGACAATGACAAAGCTCTGTCGGGCCGATGCCCAAAGTTTCTCAATAAGTGTTTGTCGATCAAGAGGCGCCAGCTCATCCAGAACATAGGCAATCGTCACAAGATCAGCCTTTGGAAAATCAAGCTTTTCCTTAATCAGATCACCCGCGCGCCATTCCGTATCAAGACCGATATTTTCGGCAAGCTTGCTTCCAACCGCGCGGATGGCCGGGCTTGCCTCGATCATGGTAGCAGATGATAAATCAGGCCAGCATTCGCGCGCAGCCCATAGGGCCGTCCCCGGCCCGCAGCCGACATCCAGCATGGTCTGCGGTGCAAAATCAGGGCATACCTCTGCAACACTCTCTAAACTCGCACGGACGGCGGCATAGGTCGCAGGCAGTCGTGCAGCCAGATAAGCTTTTGCAGCAAGCTCATCCGAAATATGCAGCCGCCCATCGCGCGTTTCCGCACGATAACGACGCGACAGCATATCGGAAGCGCGTTTCAGATCAGCCAATGCCACGCCCTCAAGCGCAGCATCGACGGACTGTCGCAGTCGTGATGGCAATTCCATTAAAGACTATCGCTCCAAGACTTGCTTGATGTCCACCAGATTGGAGCGAACGCGCAATATGTAAAAGCCCATAGTTGTCAGATGCGACGGGGTAAACCATGCATCCGGGCTGCCGTTGGAAACGATGAATGGCTGCATATCAAGCGCCGAACGCAACTGCTTTTCCATTTCGTCCCAAACACCGTCAAGATGCTTCTCCGCCAGCACAGCACGGAAATCCGAATGCGCCGCACGCAGCAAACCGTAATAGGCGTAGAGCTGACCATAGGCGAACCAGAAGCGATCATCGGCACGGGTATCAAACCAACCGGCATGATAATTCTCGGCGCGATCCTTGAGGATCGCAGAGGTTGAGCCAAGATCACTGGCAATACGATCAACAAACTGGATCAGATTGTCTGCACGTGCATCAAACGTCGCCTGACAGTTTTCAAGCCGCGTATTGAAGGAGCGCAGATCCTTGATCGCCGAACGATAGTAGCTTGGCGTCGGGGTCTTGGGACCAAAGGGGCTCAGACCAAAATACCACGCATCCTCTGCAAACTGGAGGTTGCCGCGTGCCTTTTGCAGATCGCTATCAATCTGCGATGTACCACGCAGACGACCAATATTATCCACCAGTTCAATGGCGGTACGGCGCACCGCTGAATTGATGCCGCGCTGGAACGAAGCCTTGTTATCCAGGAACGGCGTCCGGTCCCAGTCGAGACCGAAAAAACCAAGTTTGTAAAGCAGCATGGAAGAAATCCATGCATTTTGATTGACGTTGAAATCCGTGAGATCAGCAGCGACTTCGGCAATGGCCGATGGCGAGCACTTGCGCGCAGTCGAAGGGATCTGTGCGGCCTGCATCGGCTGCGTTTGAGGCTGACTATCAGGCTGTGTTGCCGTGTCGGCATCGCCAGCGGCAGGCGTGGTGTCTGTTCCGCTGATGCTGCTTTCAGACGGCGTTGGCGTTACAGGTTCCTGTGTTGCCGCAAGTGGTGCAGGCGTATTCTGAACCTGCTCGCCAGGCGTAACCGCATCCTGATAGCTATACTTGGCCGGATAGTCTGGATTGAAATTTGCCCAGGCCTGTGTTTGCCAGATAAAATAGGCATAAAGGCCACCAAAGCCGATCACGACCACTGCAACGGCAAGTTTCCACAAATTTCCGAGCTTCATAAAAAGCCTCCAAAGAGCGCCAAGCGGAACCGCGATCAATCGTGCCAATGCCGCGATAAAACGGCCAAGGAAGGAGAAAACGCCCCGAACTGCATTCCACACTGTATCAAGTCCTTCCTGTTGCCTGCAATGACAGGCTCTCTGACACTTTTACCTTACCGGCAATGGCGGGCTAAAAATCCCGTCCAGCACTGGCCAGCATGCGCTGACAACTTTTACCCTCCTCAAATAGAGTGTGGCTGGCTTTTCGACAACCATTGAGCAGCGTCTCACACCAATTATCGAAGCTTTTCCTGTTGCGAGGGTTGAAACGAAACAAGCGGTGGGTAACATGGCGCCACTTCACCCTGCTTCGGCCAGAACGCTTTATGTGCCGAATTTTTTACCTGCCGGTCCAGAAAAACGAGTACAACGCCCCCGAAAGTCGCAATCAGAAATATTTTCGCCGCAATGGTACTTGATCGGCGAAATCTTTGGTGTTTGCTAAAAGCTGGAACCGGAAAAACAATCAACCGTCAAAACGGCCCGGTTAATGGAGAGAAAAATGAAGTCCACATCGACGCCTTCGCTGAAACGCGCCCTGAATATGCTGGCTATCACCACAGCAATTTTTGCGATTCCCGCAGCAGCCCAGGCTGCCGAGCCTGAGAGCTGCTCAACGGTGCGCTTCTCCGATGTTGGCTGGACCGACATCACTTCGACCACGGCTGTCGCCACTGAAATTCTCAAAGGCCTTGGCTACAAGACCGACATCAAGGTTCTTTCCGTGCCTGTGACCTATGCGTCGCTGAGCAAGAAGGACATCGATGTGTTCCTCGGCTATTGGAACCCGTCCATGAGCGCCGATCTCAAACCATATCTTGATGACAAAAGCGTCGAGACGCTGCGCACAAACCTGACGGGCGCAAAATATACGTTGGCTGTGCCAAAATATGCCTATGACGAAGGTCTCAAGGACTTCAAGGACATTGCCACTTTCAAGGATAAGCTCGGCGGCAAGATTTACGGCATCGAGCCGGGCAATGACGGCAACCGTCTCATCCTCGACATGATCACCAAAGATGCGTTTGGTCTGAAATCGTTTGAATTGGCGGAATCTTCTGAACAGGGAATGCTGGCGCAGGTCGCACGCAGCATTAAAAGCAAAGACCCGATTGTCTTTCTCGCATGGGAGCCGCATCCGATGAACAAGCGCTTTGAAATCGCTTATCTCACCGGCGGCGATGATTTTTTTGGGCCGAATCTCGGCGGCGCAACGGTCGAAACCAATGTCCGCGCAGGCTATGCGCAGGAATGCCCCAATGTCGGCAAATTCCTGACCAATCTCGAATTCCAGCTTGAAATGGAAAACGAGATCATGGGCAAGATTCTGGATGATGGCGAAGAACCGGCGAAAGCTGCAACCGCATGGCTCAAGGCGAATCCTGCTGTCCTCGACAAATGGCTTGATGGCGTCACAACCGTTGACGGCAAGGAAGGTCTGCCAGCTGTGAAAGCGACACTCGGCCTGTAACGTTCACGCATAAAAAGGCCGCGGGACCCCGCGGCCTACTCTTTTGCACAAGATGAAAACCAGAAAGCACGCAGCAGGAGTCACAATCGTTGAACTGGCTGACGGATTATAAAATTCCGGTCGGACCCACCGCAAAGTCGGTAGTCGACTGGCTTACAGACAATATGGGCGGCTTTTTTGATACGCTGGCCGCTGTCATGCAGTGGCTTATTGATGGCTTGCTGTACCTGTTGCAACTGCCGCACCCGCTTGTTCTGATCCTCATTTTTGCAGCCATAGCCTGGTTTATACAGCGCCGCATATCCGTGGTGATCCTCACCATCATCGGCTTTCTGTTCATCATCAATCAGGGCTATTGGGACGCGACACTTAAAACGCTGACGCTGGTTCTATCAGCCTGTTTTCTTTGTATGGCAATCGGTGTGCCGCTTGGCATTGCAGCCGCACACCGCCCCACGCTTTATGCTGTTATGCGGCCCATTCTCGATCTCATGCAGACGCTGCCAACATTCGTCTATCTGATCCCGGCCATCGTCTTCTTCGGCATCGGCATGGTGCCGGGACTTCTGGCAACGGCGATCTTTGTTTTGCCCGCGCCAGTACGTCTTACACATTTGGGCATTTCGTCCACGCCCTCCGCTCTGATTGAAGCCGGTGAAGCCTTCGGCGCATCTCGCCGACAACTTCTCTGGAAGATCGAATTGCCCTACGCGATGCCGCAAATTCTGGCAGGCCTGACACAAACGATCATGCTGTCACTCTCCATGGTGGTGATTGCAGCGCTTGTGGGGGCTGATGGACTTGGCGTTCCAGTGGTTCGCGCTCTGAACTCGGTCAACACTTCGCTCGGTTTTGAGTCGGGCTTCGTTATCGTCGTGGTTGCCATTGTGCTCGACCGCATCTTCCGCGCCGGGCGCGAAAAATAGGAGAGCCGACTATGACGATCATTTCTGTAGAAGATGTCAGCATCATTTTTGGCAAAAATGTCGATAGCGCGCTGGAACTGGCTGATCGCGGGGCATCGCGCTCAGAAATTCAGGCTGAAACCGATCTCGTTCTGGGCGTGCATGATTGCTCGCTCAACATTCAGGAAGGCGAAATTCTTGTCCTGATGGGATTGTCGGGCTCTGGCAAATCGACGCTTCTGCGCGCCATCAATCGCCTTAATCCGATTTCACGAGGCCGCGTTTTGATCCGTGATGGCGAACGTACATTTGACGTGGGAAAAGCAGACCGCAAGACATTGCGGCATCTTCGAACCGAACTCGTTTCCATGGTTTTTCAGCAGTTTGGCCTGCTGCCATGGCGAAGCGTTGAAGAGAACGTGGCCTTTGGTCTCGAAATATCCGGCATGGGTAAGCAGGAACGGCTTGCACAAGCACGCCAGCAGCTTGAGCTGGTGGGTCTTCAGGATTGGGCCAGCCGCAAAGTAAGCGAGCTTTCCGGCGGCATGCAGCAGCGCGTGGGCCTGGCCCGCGCCTTTGCAACCGGCGCGCCGATCCTGCTGATGGACGAGCCTTTTTCAGCGCTCGATCCGCTGATCCGCACACGTTTGCAGGATGAGCTTCTGACCTTCCAGTCGCGGCTCAAGAAGACCATTGTTTTCGTCAGTCACGATCTCGATGAAGCGATGAAAATCGGCAACCGCATTGCCATCCTCGAAGGGGGGCGGATCGTCCAGTGCGGCACACCGCAGCAAATTCTCTTGCAGCCTGCCAATCAGTATGTAGCGGATTTTGTCGCCCATATGAACCCGCTTGGTGTCTTGCGCGCAGGCGATATCATGACACCTTTTGACCGGAACGCGGCACCCCGCCCCTTTGCCGCCACCACACGCCGTGAGACGCTTGTGCGCGAGTTGATGAGCGCTGTTGCAGACAGCAGCGGCGATGTGGGCATCGTCGAAAACGGCGCCATCATCGGCAAGGTCAATGCGGATGACATTGTGCGCGCGCTCGCGTGGCACCAACAGCGATAAACAAGACAAAAAACAAACAAAAACGCCGCCTCAAAGGGCGGCGTTTTTATTATCGATAGAAGGCTTTACGCCCTTGCTGATTCTCGTGCTGCCGCACGCGCTGCAACACGGGCGCGGATCGCATCCACATCGGCACGCGGTGTGGCTGCAAAAAGCTTCTTCGTGTAGTCATGCTGTGGATTGTTGAAGACGTCATCACGCGAGCCGTACTCAACAACCTCACCAAAATACATCACCATCACATCGTCAGCGATATAACGCACAACCGAGAGATCGTGGCTGATAAACACGTAAGTCAGGCCAAACTCTTCCTGCAAATCCGCAAGAATATTAAGCACCTGCGCCTGCACCGAAAGATCAAGTGCCGAAACCGGCTCATCAAGAATGAGCAGCTTCGGATTGAGCATCAAGGCACGTGCAATCGCGATACGCTGACGCTGGCCGCCCGAAAACATGTGCGGATAGCGATTGAAGTGCTCTTTGCCAAGACCAACCTTGAGCAGCATTTCCATTGCTTTTTCACGGCGTTCCGCTGCTGACATCTTGGTATTGAGCAGCAAAGGCTCCGCCAGCACATCACCGATCTTCTGGCGTGGGTTGAGCGAGCCGTAAGGGTTCTGGAACACGATCTGCACCTTCTGGCGCATTTCGGCGGTCAGACCATCACGGGCAATATTGACATCCTGTCCACCAATCAGCAATTCGCCGGATGTCTGCGGGTCAATCATCGTCAGAATGCGCGCAAGCGTTGACTTGCCACAACCCGATTCGCCAACGATTGCCAGCGTTTTACCCTTCTCAACCTTGAAGCTCACACCTTTAACGGCATGGACGACTTTCGGCTTGCCAAAGAGACCGCCACCAACATGGTAATCGCGCTTGATGTCGCGCGCTTCGAGAACAATCTCGCTCATCACGCTTCTCCTGCCGCACTGTTCTGATACACAAAGTCGGAAACCGTCGGCAGACGATCACCGGTCGCATTTTCCGGCAGCGCCGAAAGCAGCGCGCGTGTGTAAGGGTGCTTAGGCTCCGTAAACAGCGACAAGACGTCAGAATCCTCCATCTTGTGGCCCTTATACTGAACGATCACACGGTCAGCCGTTTCCGCAACAACGCCCATGTCATGCGTGATCATGATGAGGCCCATGCCATGCTCGACCTGGAGACGCATCAACAGATCAAGAATTTGTTTCTGGATCGTCACATCAAGCGCAGTTGTCGGCTCATCCGCAATCAGCAGCTTTGGATTGCACGCAATCGCAATCGCGATCATCACACGCTGGCACTGGCCACCCGACATCTGGTGCGGAAAGCTCGACAGGCGTTCGCCCGCATCACGAATGCCGACCAGTTCAAGAAGTTCAATCGCGCGTGCGCGACTGGCCGAACCTCTCAACCCCATATGCTGCTTCAGCACTTCCTCAAGCTGATAGCCGACCGTGAAACACGGATTAAGGCTCGCAACCGGTTCCTGAAAGATCATCGAAATATCACGTCCGATGATCTGACGGCGCTCCTTGTCAGACATTGCCTGCAAGTCTTTGCCGTCAAACATCATCCTGTCGGCGGTCACCGTGGCAGTTTTGGGCAGCAGACCCATGACTGCAAGCATACCAACCGACTTACCCGAACCCGACTCACCCACGATAGCAAGGACTTCGCCCTTATCCACCGAGATGTCGATGCCATCGACTGCTTTGAAAGGCCCGGTGGATGTTTCAAACGAAACCGTGAGATTCTTGATATCAAGCAAAGCCATCGATCAGCTCCTCTTCAGTTTCGGATCAAGCGCATCGCGCAGACCATCGCCGATCAGATTGATCGCGAGAACGGTGATCAGGATCGCAAGACCGGGGAAAGTCACAATCCACCAGGCACTCAGAATGAACTCACGCGCTTCCGCGAGCATCGTGCCCCATTCCGGTGTCGGCGGCTGCGCACCCATGCCAAGGAATCCAAGCGCTGCAACGTCCAAAATAGCGTTAGAGAACGACATGGTTGCCTGAACCACAAGAGGCGCAAGACAGTTTGGAAGAATCGTCTTGAACATCAGACGCAACTTGCTTGCGCCCGCGAGCTTAGACGCAGTCACATACTCGCGCTCCTTTTCAGCCATCACCGCCGCACGGGTCAGACGCGAAAAATGCGGAAGCAGCACAAGCGTGATTGCGAGAATTGCGTTGATCAGACCCGGTCCGAGAATGGCCACCAGCACCAGTGCCAGCAACAGCGATGGAAAGGCCAGAATAACATCCATAATGCGCATGAAGATCGTATCAACGCCACCACCGAAATAACCGGAGATGAGGCCGATGGTGATCCCAAGGCACATCGAAATGATGACGATCACGAAGCCTACGAGCAGCGAATATTGTGCGCCATAAATCAGGCGGGACAGGATATCGCGACCCACCGCATCTGTGCCCAGAAGAAACTGCGTCGTCCCGCCCTGCTCCCAGAACGGCGGGACCTTAACAAAATCCCGAAACTGTTCGACCGGATTATGCGGTGCAATTAAAGGCGCGAAAATCGCAACCAGAATAATCGCAAGAAATACGAAAAGACCAAGAACAGCGCCGCGGTTGACGCTGAAATAGAACCAGAAATCTTTCAACGCGCGGATTTTTCCGACGTCGTTTGCGGCTTCCGGCTGAATTGCTGAGTGTGTCATGATACCCTCACTTATGCCGGATACGCGGATTGATAAGACCGTAAAGCAGATCAACGATCAGGTTTACGATCATGATCATGAACGCAATGATGAGCAAACCGCTTTGAACGACCGGATAGTCACGACGGAAAATGGAATCGAGCATCCATTTGCCAATACCGGGCCATGAGAAAATGGTTTCCGTCAGGATCGCCCCTGCCATCAGCACGCCAACCTGCAGGCCAATCGTCGTGATCACCGGGATCATCGCATTGCGCAGCGCGTGAAGGCCGATCACGCGACGAAGCGGCAGACCCTTTGCACGTGCGGTGCGCACATAATCTTCACCGAGCACTTCCAGCATCGCCGAACGGGTCTGGCGCGCAATGACCGCAAGTGGAATGGTTGCAAGCACAATGGTCGGCAAAATGAGGTGTGAAGCTGCGGAAGCAAACGCGCCTTTCTGGCCAGACAACAGGCTGTCAATCAGCATAAAGCCGGTCACAGGCGGGAAGTAGTAAAGCAACGAGATACGACCCGAAACCGGCGTCCATTGCAAAACACCTGAAAACAGGATGATCAGCAGCAAGGCCCACCAGAAAATCGGCATCGAATAGCCAACAAGCGAAATGCCCATCAGGCCCTGATCGAACCAGGAACCGCGCTTTACAGCAGCAAAAACACCTGCGGGAATCCCCAATGCAACGGCAACGATAATGGCGCAGACTGCAAGTTCAACCGTCGCGGGGAACAGGGAGAAAAACTCATCCAGCACTGGCTTTTTCGTTACAAGCGACTGCCCGAAATCACCATGCAGGAGGTTCCACACATAGTGAAGATATTGCTCCCAAATGGGCTTATCAAACCCGAGCTGGGACAATAGCTGCGCATGGCGCTCAGGACTGACGCCGCGCTCGCCCGCCATCAGAAGGACAGGATCCCCCGGCAACACGCGAACGAAAGCGAAAGCGACAATCGTGATGCCGATAAATGTCGGTATCAGATAAAGAAGTTTGTTTAATACAAAACGAAACATACAAAAACTCCGACCGGGTGCGGAGGAAACCTCCACACCCGGCCGCTGGTGTTGTTAAATATTACTCTGCGATATCAACTTCGTCGAAGCGATAATCGCCAAGCGGGCTCTGCTTGAAGCCGGTAACCTTGGCCGACATCGGCACGAAAACCGTCGAATGCGCAATGGTGTTCCATGGAGCCTGCTCCTTGAAAATCACCTGAGCTTCTTCATAAAGCTTCACACGTTCGTCGTGGTTCGTCGAAACCTTTGCCTTCTGGATCAGGTCTTCAAATGGCTGATAGCACCACTGAGCACGGTTGTTCGAGCCAACGCCAGCGCAGCCGAGAAGCGTGCCGAGGAAGTTGTCCGGATCGCCATTATCGCCGGTCCAGCCAAGGATAACAGCGCCGTCGCGGTCCTTTTCGCCCGACTTCTTGAGGTATTCACCCCATTCCATCGAAACGATTTCCGCATCCACGCCAACCTTGGCGAGATCGGACTGCATGAGTTCAGCTGTACGGCGCGCATTTGGCATGTAAGGACGGCTGACAGGCATCGCCCACAGCTTCATCTTCAGATTCTTGACGCCAGCCGCTTCAAGAGCCTTCTTAGCAGCTTCCGGATCGTATTTGTCGTCTTCGATCTTGTCGTTATAACCCCACATTGTCGGTGGGATCGGGTTCTTGGCAACTTGGCCCTGACCTTCATAAACGCCATCGATGATCGCCTGCTTGTTGACAGCCTGATTGAGCGCCTTGCGCACTTCTGGCTTATCAAATGGAGCGACCATCGTGTTGTAGGCGAAGTAAGCAACGTTCAGGCCGGCCTGTTCGTCAACCTTGAGGTTCTTATCAGCCTGAAGACCCTTGATGTCAGCAGGTGCGGGATAAGACATCAGGTGGCATTCGCCAGCCTTGAGCTTCTGCGCGCGAACGGCAGGATCAGTGGTGATTGCAAAGACGAGATCGTCGATCTTTGGCTTTCCACCCCAATAGTCAGGGTTAGCCTTGAAGCGAACAACTGCGTCTTTCTGGTAAGCAACAAACTGGAAGGGACCAGTGCCAACCGGAACCTGATTGAGATCCGACTGCTTGCCATCCGCTGTAAGCTTGTCCGTGTATTCCTTCGAGATAATCGAAGCGAAAGGCATCGCAATATTGGCAAGGAATGCGGCTTCAGGGCGATTCAGCACGAACTTGACCGTGTTGTCGTCGATCTTCTGAATTTCCTTGATCAGCGACCCCATTTCCATGGAATCAAAATATTCGTAGGTGATCCCCGCTGTATATTCGTGCCAAGGATTTTCCTTGTTGCCCATGCGGTCAAAGGACAGGATCACGTCATCGGCGTTGAAATCACGGCTTGGCGTGAAATTGTCACTCGAATGGAACTTGACACCCTTGCGCAAATGAAAGGTGTATTCCTTACCATCTTCAGAAACGTCCCAGCTTTCAGCAAGGCCCGGTACAACTTCCGTCGTGCCGTTCTTGAATTCTGCAAGACGGTTATAGACAGGATGCGCGGACGCATCAAACGTATCACCGCCTGTGTAAGCTGCCGGATCGAAGCCCTCAGGCGATGCAGGCGAGCAATAGACAAAGGTCTTTGCCGATGCCGCGCCGCTCATGAGAGCGACAACTGCCGTTGCCGCCAGGAGTGTTTTATAAAATTTCATTTGGTGCCCGCCTCCACGGAAATATTATTGCGCGCACCCTAAGCACGCAACCTGCTCTTATCGAAACGCTTGCCATGTCACAATGCAAGCGGAATTTTTAAAATAATGTCGCATTCTCAACTGTTTTTGGCCGATCGAATTAGATTTTCATTTCTCAATCTTATTATTTTATAGAAAATTGCGCTAAGCACGGATTATTTATAATATTATTTGCTTTGTTACGATGCCTGTCCCCAGGGGCGAAACACATCTCCAGCATTGCCTTCTAACGAATATGAAAGAGGTACGGTTTTCTCATTTTTGACATGCAGTCTCGGTGCAGCAGCCGTGAGACTGTTTTCATTTCGATGCAATCACGCAAATTAAGCATAATCTTATCAATCCTCGTTTCGCTCCGGCAGGACTTATGCTGTAATCAAAACATATTCGAACGAGGACCCGTTGCAATGCCAGAGATCAATCCCATTCGCCCCACGACGCCCGAAGCAATTCAGCTTGCGCAGACTATGTTACGGGTATCACGCTATGGCGCACTGGCCGTTCTCGACGCAAAAACCGGCAAGCCAATCGCAACGCGTGTTGCTGTTGCAACGGATACGGATGGAACGCCGATCATTCTTGTCTCAGGCCTTGCGGCACACACGCCCAGCCTCATTGCGCATCCTTCCTGTTCGTTGCTTTTAGGCGAAGTGGGCAAAGGTGATCCGCTGGCGCACGCGCGCGTAACACTTCACTGCGAAGCTGAAAAAGTGGACCGCAATTCGCCGGAATATCCCCAAATTCGGCGGCGCTATCTCAATCACAATCCAAAGGGCAAGCTTTACGTCGATTTAGGCGACTTCATTTTCTTCCGGCTAAACGTGGAAACCGCTAGTTTGAACGGGGGTTTTGGCAGAGCTTTTGATCTAACGCATGACGATTTAATCAGCGACCAGTCCGCCTCTAAAGCGATAGCATCAGGCGAGCAACAAGCGCTCGAGATACTCAACCAGCAGTACGCTCCAGCGATTAAAGCCTATATAGCTGGTATTAAAGACAGCTTGGCAAATTGGAAAATAACAGGCTTAGATCCTGATGGCTTTAATCTCGCCAATGGTGATCAAATTGTCCGCGAGCATTTTTCATCCCCCTGCGATTCCATCGAAAAGTGCAGCGACGCGCTTGCCAAGCGGCTGAAAGATTGCGCCTGAAACAAAAAGCCAAAAGTTTTGGGACATATATACAAACCTTTTATGTCTACGAATATAAGCAAGGGCTTTTCAATTTATCAATATAGTATTAGTTTTGAATTGTCGGCCACACTAAAAAGTGGCGGGCATTTTTTTAACCGATGCAGTCTTACGGGGGTATGACCGCGAATGACTACAGATAATAATTTTATTGATTTAATAGATAATGCAGATCAAGTTGCCGATTTCTTATCAGCAATTGCAAACAACAAGCGACTGCTCATTTTATGCAAGCTTTTGCACAATGAAATGTCAGTCGGCGCCTTGGCCAAGGCTATTGATCTTAGCCAATCCGCACTTTCGCAACACCTTGCCAAGCTACGAGCCCTTAATCTCGTATCGACGCGACGCGATGCTCAAACGATCTATTACATCGTTTCATCGCCGCAGATCGAACTGATGTTGTCTACGCTTTCAAGTCTGTATATGAGTCCAACACCGCGTCGACGTGAAATGGCGGCGGTCGTTCACCAGTAGCACATCCTATGAGGCATAAGTCGTGCGATGAAGGAACCCCAAACCGGATCGCACGACTTTGTCGTAGAAATTTCTGATCCCGGCGATCAGCGCCTGTCTCCCTACAAAAACATACGTGAAAAAGATCTGATCGGTCGCCATCAGCGTTTTATTGCTGAGGGCAAAGTCGTCCTGAATGTTCTCTTTTCAGAATCGGCCCGTTTTGAAACGGAATCGCTGCTTGTTCTGGAAAATCGTCTGAACGGCCTTCGCGAACAGCTTGATCATCTGCCAGCCGGTGTCGACGTCTATTCTGTTCCGCAGTCAGTCATGGACGAAGTGGCCGGCTTTCACGTCCATCGCGGAATTTTGGGCGTCGGACGCCGCAAACCGCAATCAGAACTTGGCGAAATAATCAGCCAGTTGCCAGAAACATCGCTGGTCGTTGTCTTATGCGGCATATCCAATCACGACAATCTCGGCTCGATCTTTCGCAATGCCGCAGCTTTCGAAGCTGACAGTGTTCTGATGGATGAAACCTGTTGCGATCCGCTTTACCGAAAAGCGATCCGTGTTTCTGTCGGAGCGACGCTGAAAGTCCCCTATTTTCACGGCGCATCCATTGAAACGATTGTCGCAGCGTTGCAAGCAGCGCAATTCGATATCCTGGCGCTCAGTCCATCCGCTGAAATGAATATCTATCAGGCACCGCAGCATAAACGTCAGGCGCTGCTGCTTGGCACGGAAGGTGACGGACTTCCAGCGCATCTACTCGAACGACTGACCGGTGCGCGCATTCCTATGTCCAAAAGCTTTGACAGCCTTAACGTCGCCACGGCCTCCGGGATTGCCCTCTCCCGCTTCAGTAAGTTTACCTGACCGCAAAAAAGCCTCCGGCAAATGCCGGAGGCTTTCATATTCAATCAAGAACAACAGCACTCAGGCCGCTGAAACATTGCCGGCATTGGCAGCCAGACGGCGCAGCATTTCTTCCGCCCGTGGTTCACGTTCGGAGCGACCAATAAAGCCACCGCCAAATACCCGCGCCGTATTGCTGTCGTCCGAATAAAGGACACAGGCCTGACCGGGTGCGATACCGCTTTCGCCATCCACCAGCTCGACCCAGGTCTTGCCATCTCTATGATGCAGCACAGCAGGACGCGGTGGACGCGTTGAACGAACCTTGGCAAACACTTCGACGCCGCCTTCGGGGAGTGCGTCAAGCGCATCATCGCCAAGCCAGTTCACATCGCGCAAAAACACCTTGTGCGTTTCAAGTGCCTCGCGCGGGCCAACAATCACCCGCGTATTGGCAGCATCAAGATGCACGACATAAAGCGGCTCACCTGTTGCAACGCCGATTCCACGACGCTGACCAACGGTATAATGCACAATCCCTTCATGGCGACCCAGCACACGCCCATCAATATGAACAATATCGCCCGGCGTCGCAGCTTCCGGCTTCAGCTTGGAAATAATGTCGGAATATTTGCCCTGTGGAACAAAGCAAATGTCCTGACTGTCCTGCTTTTTGGCAACCGTCAGGCCCATTTCTTCAGCAATTTCGCGGACCTGCGCCTTCGGCAAATGCCCAAGTGGGAAGCGCAGATAATCAATCTGCTCCTGCGTGGTCGCAAACAGGAAATAGCTCTGATCGCGGTCCGTATCGACCGGGCGGAACATCGCACGGTGATCGCCATTGATACGGCTACGGATATAATGCCCGGTCGCCAGTGCATCTGCCCCCAGTTCGCGTGCCGTCTGCAACAGATCGGCGAATTTGACAGTCTGATTGCAGGAAACGCAAGGAATCGGTGTCTCACCGCTCACATAGGAATTCGCAAATGGATCGATCACGGCTTCACGGAAACGCGCTTCATAATCCAGCACATAATGTGGAATGCCGAGGCTTTCTGAAACGCGACGGGCATCTTCGATATCCTGCCCCGCACAGCACGAACCAGCGCGATGCACAGCCGCGCCATGATCGTAAAGCTGCAGCGTTACACCAACAACATCATAGCCTTCACGTTTGAGGATACCGGCCACAACAGAGGAATCGACGCCACCCGACATGGCAACGACAACGCGCGTGTCTTCCGGCTTTCCCGGCAGATCGAGGCTGTTCAGGCTCATGATTAAATCCAGCTTCCGGGCAAAGGCCCTGCTTCTCACAGTTCAGATTTGCGCCTTATATAGGTCACATAGGGGGTACTTGCCAAGATGTCGCAGTAAAAACAAGGCGCATTTTGCAGCCATGCGGTCACAATTTCGCGTGAATCCTTCAGGCAAAGGGCGGGAAAAGGCGCCTTTTTAAAACTTTCTCTCTAAATAAGGCTTTTTTTTGCAAGTGTTACCAGAGAGTTACCAGCAGTTTAGGTAATTCTTAAAGCTGTGCGGTTAGTCTCAATCTCGATTAGGTCCTTGAGTGTTGTGTAGAGAGTACAATGACCGATCTGGCAAGACCGCGTATAAAATATGTTATTGGTCCCGATGGCAGCCCGCTGACCATCGCTGACCTCCCCCCCGCCAATACAAGGCGCTGGGTCATTCGCCGAAAGGCTGAAGTTGTCGCCGCTGTTCGCGGTGGGCTTCTCAGTCTTGAGGAAGCATGCCAGCGTTATACATTGACGGTGGAGGAATTTCTGGGTTGGCAATCCTCGATCGATGAGCATGGTCTCGCCGGTCTCAGGACGACACGAATCCAGCAATACAGACACTAAGAGTCTGCCCGATTCTTCGGAAAAGGCAGAAACGCAAATTAAGCCCCGGCTGGGTCAACTGGCCGGGGTTTTTCGTTGGTCAATTCTGATTATAGGAATAGGAATGACAGCGCTTAAGGCATTTCCAGCAAAAGTGCGAAGCCGTTTTGCGTGGGATCATGCTTAAAACAAGAAGATAGAGCGAGCATATTGGGGGCGACTAAGCGCGATAGGCTCTAGCGTAACTCGCGAATCCGCGATGCAAGGCTCTTGGGTCGTGCTTTATCACTCTTTTCAGAGCTGTCTTCTTTGATAAGCGCAGGGATAGGTGAGTCCTCACCTTCCTTTTCGGCAGTTGCCGCAACCATCCGTGCGGCCAAAGCCGCCATTTCTTCCCGAAGAATCGCGTTTTCTTTGACCATGTCTACCGACATAACAGGCTGTGCGCCGGGTGTGGGACCACTGCGCATATGGCGTTCAAGCCGCTCCTGCGCATCCGAAAACTCTGAAATCAGCTTGTCCAGCTTCTGTTGCAACTCCGCATTACGGCGCTTTTCAGTTTTCAGTTCTGTTTGTGCTGCGGTCAATTGCGTCGAAACCTCATTATAGCGCGCAGATGCATCTTTCCGTTCCCGACGCATTTCGCTCATTTCATTCATCAGACGACTTTGATCAGCCTCTTTGGCTCCCAGTTCGATGCGAAGCGTATCGGACAGATTTTCGAGAGACGAAAGATGATTTTGCAGACGTTGAACTTCAGCCTCAATAATTTCTGACTTTTCCGCAGAATTATCGCGTTCTACGATCATGTCCTGTATGTTCTTATCCCGCTCAGCCAGCGTTTCTCTCAGCTTGGCGAGATCCTCTTCGAGCGCGGCATACCGTTTAAGTTCGTCATATTGCCTGCCAATCGTCATGCGCTGTTCGGATGACTTTTCCCGCTCAAGACGCAACTTCTGCTCAAGCTTGCTGTAGGCAACCGCATGCTCCGCGCGCAATCCGTCACGCTCGGCTCTGATTTCTGCAAGCGTCATCGGAAGCTCAGCATGGATTTGGCGCCGTGCAAGAAAAAATGCACGACGCCAGACCGACGGACCAAGCAGAACCACGACGAAAACCGCCACAAGAACGCCAAGAATGAAAATGAGCGCAGATTGGATCACGGCTTTTTCACATTTAAGCGCATCCCGAAAAGATGGAAACGGTTTTCGGACAAGATGCGCGTTTAAACAGGAGTTGAAAGGCGCCGATCTCATTTTTCAGATCGGCGCCTCTTAGAAAATCAGAACGGATTCCAGGTCGGCGCGGATGTGAGTTTAAGATAACCGATATTCACACCAAGCCTTGCGCCAACGCCCGTGCGGATCGGAACCAGCATGATATTCTCACGCTTGAGCACGTTAAAGCCCACACCGGCAATAATATAGGCAGAACCGGCAACACCAGCATAGCGACCATAGAGACTCTGGATGTCGTCAAGATTATAAACGAGCATCATGACGCGCGATCCCTGTCCGCCAAAATCCCAGCCGAGCGATGGCCCCTGCCAGAACGTGCGGTGATCACCGGCATTCTTTGTATAGAGCGTACCCTCACCATAGGTAAGGCCGCCAATGAAAGCACCTGACCCCTCTTCGCCCAGAATATAACCGTTGGGCAAGCCAAAGCTTTGAAATGCCTTTTCGACAGCACTGGCGATTCCGCCGGATGTGGACCCAAAAAAGCGGTGCCCGGATTGTACAATTTCCTCGGCCGTATATGAATTACTGCTCTGTGCCTGCGCATTGTGCGGCACGGCGATGATGGAGATCAGAAAAGCCGCAATAAACGCTAAACTATACGCCGCGTTGCGGAGCCTGATCTGCGACAGGGACGGTATGGCCATTTATCATTCCTTTTGCCTACCAGCTTCTCTGTCTGACGCCCTGTTAAAAGCATGGCTACGCTTCTTACGAGCGCTTTGCCGAATCGTGCGTATTCTAACCGCGAATTTATTGTCTAAATCTTTATGCCCTGAAATAGACTTTAGAATGGCAGCAAATAACAGCTTTCTTGCGGCAATCGGGTGTCACGTGTATCCAGATTCCAAGGTTTCCGACGTTGATTCGTCGGGATTTATGCTCATCAACTGATTGCCGCCTGACATTCGACCAAAGGTCGATCAGCAGAGACGGTTCGCGCCTGGAGAAAAAACCATGCCATTGCCTGTTACCCTGTCCGCACTCGATCTTGGTGCGCTTCTGTGCAGCCGTATCTGTCATGACATCATCTCGCCGGTTGGCGCCATCAACAATGGCCTTGAACTGCTCGAAGAAGGCGGTGCTGATGAAGATGCGATGGCGCTCATCAAATCAAGCGCCCGCAATGCTTCAGCCCGCCTCCAGTTTGCCCGCATCGCCTTTGGCGCTGCCGGTTCCGCAGGCGTACAAATCGATACGGGCGATGCACAGCACGTTGCCATGCAATATTTTGCAAATGAAAAGCCAGAACTGACCTGGGAAGGCGCACGCGTTTTGCTGCCGAAAAACAAGGTCAAGCTTCTGCTCAATCTGCTTTTGATCGGCAATGCGGCTATTCCGCGTGGCGGCTCGCTGGCCGTTCGACTTGAGAATGGCGACACCAATCCCCGTTTTGTCATCACAGCCAAAGGCCGGATGCTGCGTGTGCCGCCAAAATTCCTCGAACTGCATTCGGGTGCAGAACCGGAAGAGCCAATCGATGCGCATTCGGTGCAGCCATATTACACGCTTCTGCTCGCGGAAGATGCCGGCATGACAATCTCCATCCATGCAACGGCCGAAGACATCGTCTTCGTCGCAGAATAAGCGGCTTTGATGACGCAAAAAGCGCAGGGTAAAACCTGCGCTTTTTTGTACCGGATGAAAGAAAAGGCTCCACTTTCGCGGAGCCTTTTTCATTTCAAGCATATGTTGAATGCTTATGCGCTTTCACGCAACTCGCTGCCATCCGGCTCGCGCAGCACATAGCCACGGCCCCAAACGGTTTCAATGTAGCTCTGGCTGCCAGAAACAGCATCAAGCTTTTTGCGCAGCTTGCAGATAAAGACGTCGATGATCTTCAGCTCAGGCTCGTCCATACCGCCATAAAGGTGGTTAAGGAACATTTCCTTGGTGAGCGTGGTGCCCTTGCGCAAGGAGAGAAGCTCAAGCATCTGATATTCTTTGCCGGTCAGGTGAACGCGCTGACCACCAACTTCGACGGTCTTTGCGTCGAGGTTAACAATCAGGTCGCCCGTGGTGATGACCGACTGGGCATGGCCCTTGGAACGACGAACAATCGCGTGAATACGGGCGATCAGCTCGTCCTTGTGGAACGGCTTCGTCATATAGTCGTCTGCGCCGAAGCCCAGACCACGAACCTTGTCCTCAATACCGGCCATGCCGGAAAGGATAAGGATTGGCGTCTTGACCTTTGAAAGGCGCAAGGTACGCAGAACTTCATAACCGGACATATCCGGCAAGTTCAGGTCCAGCAAGATGATGTCATAATCATAAAGCTTGCCGAGATCGATGCCTTCTTCACCCAGATCGGTGGTGTAAACATTGAAGCTCTCGGACTTAAGCATCAGTTCAATGCTTTGTGCGATAGCACTGTCGTCTTCAATCAAAAGGACGCGCATATCTTATCCCCTTTCCGCCGCTGACCAGTTTTCCCTCACGGCAGCTGACGGAACTGTCGTTGCCTTAGCATGAAGGTGCCTGCAAATGGTTAACAAAATATGATTCCTGTTGGCAAGCCTAATTCTCATCGTATTAGAAAAAAACCATATCCAACTGAATCATAAGCAATTCTTCTGTTCGTTCGATACTCAAGAATCACATTAAGAAAATCCCTTAAGTGATTCAAATGACTCTCGCTTTCACCTGTTACTCAAAAACCACACCGTATTTACCGAGCCTTAATTCCTAACGCGTATGATTAACGTTGCCGGTAAAGGAATAGTTACCAAAAGGGCGAAATCTTAACTTTTTGTTTCGCTTAAAGAGACTGTTCTTATGATTGGCAGCAGAGCTTACGCCCTGAAAAGCAAGGCTTTGCAATGGTTTAGATGGCATATTACGGGAAAACGGCTCCCTCATATGCCTGTTAATAAAGTCGGGGGGAACGCCCCAACATTAAGAGAGCTGGTTGGTGTTCAAGGAGTATTGCGTATGAAGCCACGTGAAAGCCTCGTCAGGCTGAAATTGTTCCAGGTGAAGGAAAAGCGCCGTCAACTGGGCCAACTTGATCTGATGATGGGTGAGTTCGAGCGGATGGCAGGAGAACTCGATGCCCAGATTCTATCAGAAGAGAAGAAGGCAGGCATCACTGACATCAATCATTTTGCTTATCCGACCTTCGCAAAGGCAGCGCGTCAGCGCCGCGACAACCTGTTTGGTTCTATTCGAGACCTGATGCAGCAGAAAGAAGCTGCGGAAGCTGAACTGGTGGTTGCAGAAGCGGACCTCGCCAAAGCCGAAGCGCTGGAAGAGCGCGATGGCATCAAGGCCCCACGGGACGTTATGGAGCGCCCGATCAACCAGCGTCGCGCGATGATCGGCTAATCCTGAAGAAAATAAATTTAAAAAGGCACGGCTTCTGAGGGGAAGCCGTGCCTTTCGTATTTGCGGCATCACAACATCAGCAGATAATCCTCAAAGCGCTGTCCTTTCTGGTGCCGAAAGACCTGCCCTGTGGTTTCAACACTGATAATCCGGTCGAGACGGAAATTTCGGAAATCATTGCGGCTTTCACACCATGCCGTCAGCAGCCAGACCGCATCAAACATCGTCAAGCCAACCGGCTTGATCGTTCGTTCACTCACCTTTTCGCGCAAGTCCAGGTAATGGAGTGTCACAACCACACGATCACGAACCGCACGCCGCAAAAATGAAAGATGCAGGTTCGCCTTGCTGTTTTCCTCGGTCATTTTCGAAACAGCCCTCAACGGCAGGTTCCTGTAACGATCCCCTGCCCCGGCCTGCATGGTTGAACTTATTTTTCCCGAAACACGCTGCGCTGCAACACCAAGATCGCCATCACCTCTGGCCATAACAAGCCTCACACCGAGCATAATGGCTTCCAGCTCATCTGCATCAAAATGCAGCGGCGGCAGAAAATAGCCTTTCTCCAGCTGATAGCCCAAACCGGACTCACCCCTGACCGGTGCCCCCATGGCCTGCAACGTCGCCATATCGCGATAAATCGTCCGGGGAGAAACCTCCATCATCTGCGCAAGTGCCTCCGCAGAAACGGGGCCAGATGCACAGCGAAGCCGATCAAGCAAAGAAAAAAGCCGCAATGTTTTCATGCGCCAAGCTTATAGCACACCCCTGACAAAAACTGTCAGGGACTCCGTGTATCTGCATCATATCAAACACAGGAGTTTTTCGTGAACACGCCATACTTCGAAATTGTCACATACAAGATCAACGATATAGCCAGCGCCGACAAGGAGCGCGAAAAGGCACGTGAACATATCAGCGCCCTTCCCGGTTTCATCTCTTGGGTGCCATTTAGTGGCGCAACCGATGCGCAGGATCGTGTCGACCTCGTTTCCTGGTCCACGCTGGATAATGCGCTTGCGGCAGCAAAGCGCGTTGGCACAGCCCCCGAATTTGCCGCTTTCAGAGAAACGCTAAAAGAAATGGTATCGATAGGCCATTACGAAGCGCAGACACAGCCTCAGCAGCCGGTAACATCAGGCAACGGCATCGAACTCGGGCGCTTCCGATTGAAAGCTGGCGCGGATGAACAAGCCATGCGCGCTGCCTATACCGCGATGGTGAGCAACCACCTCTCGCAGCAGCCGGGCTGGCTAGCACATCATCTGGTGAAGCTCGCAGATGGCACATTTGCCGATCTGGCCTTCGCCAATAATCAGAACACCGCCACCGAGATTTGCGCAAGCTGGCAAGGCAATGCCGACTGCGATGCATTTCTGTCGCTGATCGAACCTGTCAGCATGGAATTCGGCACCATCCTCTAACAAGACAGGCCGCGAGAATTTATTCTTGCGGCCTGCACCATCTTGGAAAAATCCCGTTTGCATTCGCCCCCGCCCTGGTTGTAGGGAAGAAGCGCCATGCAGAAACCCGTCCCTCCCGGGCAAGAAAAGGCCCGCAATACGTTCACGTTCAGCAATACGCCAAAGCCAGCCCAATGGGGTTTGCTGCTGCTCGCGTCTGCCATTTTCATCTATATCGGTGAACGATTAGGACTACCGGCTGCCTTTCTTCTCGGCGCGATGCTGGGCGCGATTGCACTTGCTTCGCGCGAAAGTGCGATCAAGGTTCACAAGCATTTCTCGCTGCTGTCGCAGGCTATTGTCGGCCTGTTGATCGCGCGTGCCATGACCGCTGAATTCTTCAGCAACATGGGACAACACCTGCCAATCATTCTGTTTTCGACAGGCTTCACACTGCTCGCCAGCACCACAATCGGCTATCTTCTGGCTCGCTTTCGCGTTTTGCCCGGAACAACCGCCGTCTGGGGTGTTTCACCGGGGGCTGCAACTGCAATCGTGCTCATGGCCGAATCCTTCGGATCAGACGCACGGCTCATCGCCTTCATGCAATATTTGCGCGTGGTGCTGGTGGCAACAACCGCTTCGCTTGTGGTGATGTTTACCGCCGATGTCCAAACAGTTGCTCCAGCGGCCGTAGACTGGTTTCCAGCGATCAACTGGCATACGCTCGGCCCAACGCTCGCTTTGATCGTCTGCGGGGCTTATCTCGGCAAAATATCACGCATTCCAACCGGCGCAATGCTCGTACCATTAGCGCTTGGCGCATTGTTACAGGATATTGGCCTGATGACCATCGACCTGCCGCCATGGTTGCTGGCAGGGAGCTATATTTTTATTGGCTGGCGCATAGGCCTTGGCTTTACCCGCCAAATCATCGCACACGCAGCACGCGCTTTTCCGGCAGCCCTCGCCTCAACACTCATTCTGATCGCAGTCTGCGGATTGTTTGGCATGGTCCTCGGCCATGCACTCGGCCTTGATCCCCTCACAGCCTATCTCGCCACCAGCCCCGGCGGGGCCGATACAGTGGCCATTATTGCAGCGTCAAGCCATGTCGATCTGCCTTTCATCATCGCCATGCAAACCAGCCGCTTTTTCATCGTACTGCTTGCGGGCCCGGCAATCGCCCGCTTCGTTGCATCGCGCATTGCTAAACGTCAAAAATAAAAAAACCCGGCTTTCGCCGGGCTTTCTCTGATCACAGATGAAACAGGCTTATTTGCCGTGGAAACCACGGATCGCGCCGATGATCTTGTCCTGATCTTCTTCCGAAAGATAAGGATGCATCGGCAGGCTCAAAATGCGCGTAGGCAGCGCCTCCGAAACCGGTAGACCGCCCGGTGCAACCGGATAATGCTTGTAAGCCGTCTGCAGATGCAGCGGCCTCACATAATAGATGACCGACGGAATGCCCGCTGCCTGAAGATGCGCCTTCAGACCATCGCGGTTTTCACTTTCAATCGAATATTGTGCCCAGGCCGAACGATTGCCGGCAGGCAAAGCCGGAACCTTGACCACATCCTTGAGCCGTTCATTGTAGCGCTTGGCAATGCGATCACGCGCTTCCATTTCATCTTCAAGGATCGTCATCTTTTCCAGAAGAATAGCGGCCTGAATCGTATCGAGACGCGAATTGATGCCAATGCGAACATTGTCATACTGTGTTTCGCCCTTGCCGTGGAACAGCACAGAGCGCAGCGTATCGGCCAGTTCAGCATCATTGGTGAACATTGCACCGCCATCGCCATAGCAGCCAAGCGGCTTGGCAGGATAGAAGCTCGTCGCACCGACATGGCCGAAAGCACCACACATGACATTGTCGCGCTTGCCGCCAATCGACTGCGCCGCATCTTCAATCACGAAGAGGCCTTCGCGCTCAGCAATGACAGTAATGCGGTTGTAATCAGCCGCAAGACCAAACAGATCAACGGGAATGATTGCCTTGGGCTCAAGGCGACCTTCTTTACGAACGGCTTCAATCGCAGCTTCAAGCTGCTCGACATTCATATTGTAGCTGTCGGCATCGACATCAACGAAAACCGGCTCTGCGCCAACAAGGGCGACAACTTCAGCCGTTGCAGCAAACGTGAACGACGGAACAAAAACCGCATGACCCGGACCGATGCCGCGCGCCATCAAAGGCATCTGAAGCGCATCGGTACCATTGGCGCAGGCGATCACATGTTCCACGCCCAAATATTCACCGAGCTTCTTTTCAAACTCCGCCACTTCAGGGCCGAGAATGTAACGGCCTTCTGCAACAACCTTGGAAACGGCGGCATTAAGACGGTCTTCGATACGCGCGCGTTGCGCCCCAAGATCAATGAACTGCATGTTGGCTCCAATTTATCTGGTTTACTGAGAATGCTCAGCGAATCCACGACAATTCTCTTAGTCCTTCACGCCCCGCCCTGCCATGGGTGGAGCGTTCAAAGTTTTGCTACGTCCGTAACACCGCTTGACAGAAATTTTTTGTCAAAAGCGCGTTATCAGGAATGATTGACCGATCCTTCGGTCAGAATACGCAAGACGCTGATTGCTTCCTGCCCATCGGTGCGCGGATTTTCGCGCGTTTCGATGCAATGCAGAAAATGCTGCAATTCGCGTGTCAGCGGCATGCCTTCTTCGACCGGGATATAGACCGGATCGACCGATTTGAAAGTCCACTGATCGTTCTCGCGCCATACTTCATGCTTGTAGAATGCAAGCTTGCGATCCCAGGGTTCGGCATCGTCAAAGACCAGCATACCCTTGGTTCCCGTAACACTCAGGCGACGCTCGCGATAGGCGTTCATTCGGGAAGCGAAAAGATGCCCGCGAATCCCGCTCGGGAATTCGAGATGCACATGCGCAAAATCGCTGATCTTATCGATGATCGCCGTGCCTTCACCGCGAACAGCCGACGGCTCTTCACCGGTGATGGCGAGGATCATCGAAAGGTCGTGCGGCGCGAGATCCCACAGCGCATCGAACTTGTCGTGGAACTTGCCAAAGCCAACGCGGTGCGAATGTACGTAGCGAACATCGCCGATCTCGCCGCTCTTCACCATGTCGAGCAGCTTTTCAAACGCCGGATGGAAGCGCAGAATATGCCCAACCATGAACACGCGACCATTTTCGCGTGCAGCGGCAACTTCGGCTTCCGCATCAGCAACTTCCAGAGCGATCGGCTTTTCAACCAGAACGTCTTTGCCGTTCGTCACTGCTTTAATCGCATACTGCGCATGAAACTGCGCAGGCAGCGCCAAAACGATGCCATCAATATCGGGACGCGTGAAGAGTTCATCGACCGGAATGTTGGGAACACCGAACTCGGAAGCGAATCGTTCCGCATTCTGTGGATTGGCGTCAGAAACACCCTGAAGGACCCCAAGGCTCTTCAAGGTACGAATATGGTTGCCGCCCCAATAGCCACAACCCAAAACCGCAATACGAGGTGCCATAAACTTAAGCCTTTGCTTTCCGGTAGTTACTTATCTACGCAAAACGTGGAAAACAAGACGAAACCTATGCGAAGAATGCTTGACAGGGTTTCATTCCCCACATATACCGCCGCCATTCCTTGCATGAACACAGTTCAGGAAACGCTGGAGACGGCGCAGAAAACTGTTTTACTGCAATGTGTGGCGGAGTAGCTCAGTAGGTTAGAGCAGAGGAATCATAATCCTTGTGTCGGCGGTTCGAATCCGTCCTCCGCTACCAACCATTTTCTGCGGATATTGTCGCCTCGGGCAAACTTTCATCTCAACAAATCAGTCAAACTACGATAACCATCAGCCAAAAGCGTGAGTTGGTGGTATGATTTATCTGAACTTTATTTTCCTCGCTCTTCATTTGATTTCAGTTGTAACTGGCGTGGCCGCTGGCATCCTCTGGATGCGGTCAGCAGGTGTTGACGTTCCCGCTATTAAACCATCGAGAAAGCTGCGAAAGCCCGATGGGACAGTATCTGAAGAATGGGTCAATGAGGTCGCAACGAATCTCGATTCGCATCATAAAGGCTGGGTGAAAGCAACGCAGTATAACAAAGCGGCAGCGACCGCCGCCGCTGTTGCCGCCCTTGCGCAGGCCGCTGTTTATGTTCTCAACATCGTACAGAATCTCATGTCACTATAAATAGCCCCTCGAATCTGCGAAGCTTCAATTCACAGCCAAAGCAACTTAGCGGAGCCGAAATGAAATCACTGATCCTATTCATCACATGGATTTTCGGCCTTGCATGTGGCTTGTCCCTCGCAAGCTGGATGATGGCAAATGAACGCATCGGCGATGCAATCGTGATGCTGTATACATCCAGCATTTTCGCGGTGGTTGCCTTCATCGCCCTCGTCTATCTGGTTCTTCGCCACGAGTGGAAGAATAAGAACCAGCGTTAGGCGCATGACTCAGAATTAGCTTCAGGCAGCCAGCAGCATATGACTTCTCTCATCAATCAGCCTCATCCATCCATCGACAAGGCGTCCATCAAGCAACTGGTGGATACATTTTATGGACGTGCTCGCGAGGACGACGTCATTGGCCCGATCTTCAAGCAAGAAGTCGATGACTGGGACCATCATCTCGAACAAATAGCTGAATTCTGGTCGTCGGTGATTCTAAAAACCGGCAGATACAGCGGACGCCCCATGCCGCCGCATCTGCGGCTTGGCTTGAAAGGCGATCATTTCGACCGCTGGCTGCAACTGTTCGAACAAACGGCGCACGAGATTTTCCCACCCGAAGGCGCCGTGATTTTCATCGATCGCGCACGGCGTATCGCCGATAGTTTCGAAATGGCGATAGCAACCCATAGCGGGAAATTCTCTGCCCCGCGTCACGCGCGTAAACCATTATAAAAACGCCCGCCTCTCATTGAGTGGCAGGCGTTTCATTTTTATGCGGCAGGCTTGGCCTTCTCCACTTGAAGCTGCTGCTTGTGTCGAAGCAACATGCCGTAAAGATCGCGAGGCTCATCAGGATCAGCCAGAAGATCGAGCTGCTCATAGAAACCCGTATCCTTCAGCTTGTCACGAACGTAGCGCAGTGCTGAAAAATCTTCCGTTGCAAAACCGACCGAGTCAAACAACGTGATCTGACGCGCATCCTTGCGGCCTTCGGTCTTGCCGGTGATCACTTCCCACAATTCATTGACGGGGTAATCTTCGGGAAGCTGCTGGATTTCACCTTCGATGCGGGTCTGCGGCGGATATTCGACAAAGATGTCCGAACGGCGCAGAATATCGCCATGCAGTTCAGTCTTGCCGGGGCAGTCGCCACCAACTGCGTTGATGTGCACACCCGCGCCAACCATGTTGTCGGTCAGGATCGTGGCATTAAGCTTATCGGCAGTGACCGTCGTGATGATATCCGCACCCTCGACCACTTCTTCAACATCTTTGCAGATCACAATCTCAAAGCCTGCGCCTTCGAGATTGCGTGCGCATTTCTCCGAAGCCGTGCGATCAATATCGTAAAGACGCAGCTTGTCGATGCCGAGAATTGCCTTGAACGCCAGCGCCTGAAATTCGCTCTGCGCGCCATTGCCGATGATTGCCATCGTGCGTGCATTCTTTGGCGCAAGATGTTTGGCCGCAACGGCCGAGGTTGCAGCCGTGCGCAGTGCTGTGAGAATGGTCATTTCGGTCAGAAGCATCGGATAACCGCTGCCAACATCTGAGAGAACGCCGAAGGCCGTGACCGTCTGCAAACCATCACGCGTATTCTTCGGATGACCGTTCACATATTTAAAGCCGTAAAGCGTTCCATCGCTTGTTGGCATCAGTTCGATCACGCCTTCATCGGAATGCGAAGCCACGCGTGGCGTCTTGTCAAAACTTTCCCAGCGGCGGAAATCTTCTTCCACATAATCGGCGAGTTCCTTGAGGAAGGTTTCAACACCGACGGAAAGCACCAGCTTCATCATGTGATCAACACTGACAAAAGGCACGATATTGAGGTTCGATTGGGTCATTCTTACTCCTTAACATTCAGCGGCGAACCGTTTGATCTCGCCAGCAAGGAATGCGTTTTCTGAAATCAGTAATTGATGGTTGGGCGATCCATGACGCTGCGGCCCAACAGGCTCGCCATCAGATCAACCATCACGGTTGCGGTGCGCCCGCGTTCATCGAGAAACGGGTTCAGCTCCACGAGATCGAGACTTGTCACCAACGCGCTGTCATGCAGCATTTCCATGATGAGATGCGCTTCACGGAAGGTCGCACCGCCCGGAACCGTGGTGCCGACGGCTGGCGCAATCGATGGCTCAAGGAAATCGACATCAAGGCTCACATGCAGAAGGCCATTTTCGTCTTTCACGCGTTCAAGGAAACGGCGCAGCAGCGCTGCCACACCATGCTCATCGATAAGGCGCATGTCATAAACGGCAACTTCGGTCTGTCTGATCGCAGCGCGCTCTGCCGGATCGACGCTGCGAATACCCATCATGCAGACATTGGCCGGATCAATCGGGGCCGCCAATGCCGGGAAGTAGCCTTCAAAACCCTTCTGCCCCGTGTAATAGGCGACCGGCGTGCCATGCAGATTGCCGCTGTCCGTTGTTTCCAGCGTGTGGAAATCCGTATGGGCATCAAGCCACAGCACAAATTGCTTGCGCCCCTTTTCTGCTGCGCGGCGCGCGATGCCGGGAACAGTGCCTGCTGCAAGCAGATGATCGCCGCCGAGAAAAATCGGGAAACCTTCTTCGCTCTCGCGGTAGGCTGCTTCGCTGATGGCTTCAATCCAGGCAACAGCCTGCGGCAAGGCCTTGATCGCAGGATTGGGGTGCGTCAGCGGGCGCAGCGCTGCCGGGGCCAGATTGCCGAGATCGGTAAACGCGTGGCCCAACTCGCGAATTGCATCGGCAATGCCAGCGGCGCGATAACCGTCCGGGCCCATATTGCAGCCCAAACGACCTGTGCCTTCCTGAACCGGCAATCCCAAAATCTTGCAATGCATAAAGTGCTACTCCTGAAAAAAATATCGTCTTAGATTGAGCATTTACGCTTGGCGAAGTGAAGCAACCGGATTGGCAATTTTAATGGTTTGGTTTATCAGAATGTCGGATTGGCTTTTCAAAATGGAGAAAACATGGACGATCTGGATGAAAAGCTCATCACGCTTTTACGTCACAATGGCCGACGCAGCATTTCGGATGTAGCAATTGATCTTGGCGTTTCGCGTGCGACAGTTCGCTCGCGCATGGAACGTCTGGAACAGTCTGGCGACATCATCGGCTATACGGTGATCCTGCGCTCTGATGCGGTTGATCTGCCGGTGCGCGGTATCATGATGATCGAAATTGAAGGCCATGTGGCCGACCGCGTTGTCAAGGCGCTTGGCGGCTTCTCGGAAATTTCAGCCATCCACACCACCAATGGCCGTTTCGATCTGGTGGTGGAATTGGGTGCCGCAACACTGACGGACTTCGATGCCGTGCTGCGCCGCATCCGGCTAGTGCCTGGGATCAAGGCCAGCGAAACAAATCTGCTGCTTGCCACCCCACGCTCGACGCGCGCACGTCTTTAATAAAAAAGCCGGAGGATACTCCGGCTTTTTTCACTTCTATCAGGCGAGGACCGGATAATCCGTGTAACCCTTGGCACCGCCGCCATACATATGCTGCTGATCCAGCTCATTGAGCGGGGCATTTTCCTTAAAACGGCGAACCAGATCAGGGTTGGAGATGAACGGCTTACCAAAAGCAACCACATCGGCACGGCCGCTTTCGATCTCCTGTTCCGCCAGCGCGCGATCATAGCCATTATTGACCATCCAGGCAGCCTTACCACCCGCATCGCGATACACCTGCTTGAGACGCGCATAATCGAATGGCTGCGGACCCTGCTGAAAATCGCGTGGACCGCCGGTCGCACCTTCGATGATGTGAATATAGGCAAGACCATAAGCGGCAAGCTTTTCGAGCACATAATCAAACAGCGGCTGCGGATCGGGATCCGATGCGTCATTGGCAGGCGTGACCGGCGACAGACGAATACCCACCTTGCCCGGCGCAACCGACTTGGTAATTGCATCCACCACTTCAAACAGGAAGCGCGCGCGGTTTTCGATGGAGCCGCCATATTCATCGGTGCGGTGATTGCTGCCTGAACGCAGGAACTGATCAATCAGATAGCCGTTTGCCGCGTGAATTTCGACACCGTCAAAACCAGCCACTTCGACAGCATCCTTTGCAGCCTTGGCATAGGTGGCAACGATTTCTGGAAGCTCGCTCTTTTCAAGCGCACGCGGCTCAGACGTTGGCGCAAATTCGCCGGTGCCGTCTGGATGCACGAGATAGGTCTTAGACTTCGCGGTAATGGCTGAAGGCGCCACCGGCTTGCCGCCATTTGGCTGCAGGCTGTTGTGCGAAATACGCCCCACATGCCACATCTGCACAACAATCTTACCGCCTGCACTGTGAACCGCATCGGTCACGCGCTTCCAGCCTGCAAGCTGCTCGTCTGAGTAAAGGCCCGGCACATCGGCATAGCCCTGCCCCTGATGGCTGATCGGCGTCGCCTCGGTGATGATGAGACCGGCACTTGCGCGCTGTTCATAATAGGTGACGTTGAGGTCGTTTGGCACAGCACGCGGCGAGCGATTGCGCGTCAGCGGTGCCATAACGATACGATTGGCAAGCTTGAGATCGCCGATTGTGACTGGATCGAACAATGTGGCCATAGATGCATTCCTTCAAATGGGAAAGATTGGGCAAATGGGAAAGATTGGGCTAAAGATCGGATAGCGATTTGAGCAAGGCGGCAATCGCCTCCTCATCGCGCTTATAGAAGGTCCATTGGCCAACGCGGTGGGGCGTAATCAGCCCCGCTTTCGTCAGCACGGACAAATGCGCAGAAACGGTGGACTGGGAAAGGCCACACCGCTCGAACTGACCGGCGCACACACCCATCTCCAGGGGCATGTGCTGTGCGGAGAAATGCTTCTCCGGTTGCTTGAGCCAGCTCAAAATGTCGAGACGAACGGGATGGCCAAGTGCCTTGAGTATCTCGTCCAACGGCATAGCCAGTGAATGAGACTGTGCTACAGATTGAATGTCCGACATCATGGTCACCTCGCTGATCTTCGTTCATATCGCCATTTAACGATATATGTATCGCGTAAATCCGATTTAAAAAGGGGTGAGATCTTCACATACGCGTGAATGGCAATAATCGCAGCTTTCCTGTGGACCACCGTCACGGCCTTGATTGCGTCAAACGCGCATACGACTATGTTCGCTGTAAATTTTGAGATTGGAATGAATATGGCCAACGATATTAAGCGCATTGCCGGGATTATAGCGCTCGAGATCAATGCAAAGCCCGAACAGGCAATCGCCGCCATTGGTCTTCTTGACGAAGGCTCGACCGTGCCATTCGTCGCCCGTTATCGCAAGGAAGTCACCGGGGGGCTTGATGACACGCAGCTGCGCCAGCTTTCGGAGCGCCTCGCCTACTTGCGCGAACTCGAAGCACGCCGCAACTCCATTCTCGAATCAATCCGTGGCCAGAACAAGCTCACACCAGAGCTTGAACTGAAAATCGCAGGCGTTCAGACCAAGGCCGAGCTTGAAGACCTTTATCTTCCCTATAAGCCCAAGCGCCGCACCAAAGCAGAAATTGCCCGCGAACGCGGTCTTGGACCGCTTGCTGAAGCAATCCTCACCGACCGCAGGCTAGTTCCCATAGAAATTGCTGCGCAATATGTCACCGGAGACGTTGCCGACGTGAAGGCCGCTCTTGATGGCGCACGCGACATCATCGCCGAAGGCTTTGCTGAAAATGCCGAACTGATCGGCAATCTGCGCAACTATCTTAAAGAGCGCGCTGTGCTGCGCTCCCGCGTTGTCGATGGCAAACAGGAAGCTGGCGCAAAATTCTCGGATTATTTCGATCATTCCGAACGCTGGGCCAATGTTGCAGGCCATCGCGCTCTGGCCATGTTGCGCGGACGCAACGAGGATTTTCTGTCACTCGACATTGAAATCGACGCCGACGACACTTCGCCTGTCAAACCGGTCGAACGCAAAATTGCCGCCGCCTATAATATCGGTGCAACGCTCCCCGGTGATCGCTGGCTGATGGAAGTCGCCGGCTGGGCATGGCGCGTCAAACTCTCACTCTCCCTTTCACTCGACCTCATGCGCGACCTGCGTGAACGCGCCGAGGAAGAAGCCATCAACGTCTTCGCCCGCAACCTCAAAGACCTGTTGCTCGCAGCGCCTGCCGGTTCTCGCGCCACCATGGGGCTTGATCCGGGCATCCGCACGGGCGTCAAAGTCGCAATCGTTGACGGCACTGGCAAACTGCTCGACACAACAACGGTCTATCCGTTTCCGCCAAAGAACGATGTGCGTGGCACCCAGGCCGAACTTGCAAGCCTGATCCGCAAACACAAGATCGAGCTGATTGCGATTGGCAACGGCACAGGCAGCCGTGAAACCGAACGTCTTGTCGTGGATATGCTCAACGACCTGCCAGCGCCAAAGCCGCTTAAAGTCATCGTGTCAGAAGCAGGCGCATCGGTCTATTCGGCATCAGAAGCCGCAGCGAACGAGTTCCCGCAGCTTGATGTGTCGCTGCGCGGTGCCGTCTCCATCGCCCGCCGCTTGCAGGATCCGCTGGCGGAGCTCGTCAAGATCGAGCCTAAATCCATCGGCGTTGGCCAGTATCAGCATGATGTGGACCAATCCCGTCTGGCGCGTTCGCTTGATGCCGTGGTCGAAGATGCGGTGAATGCGGTTGGTGTTGATCTCAACACAGCTTCTGCCTCGCTGCTGGCACGCGTATCGGGCTTGGGAAAATCTCTCGCCGAGGCAATTGTTGCGCATCGCGATGCAACGGGCGCCTTTAAGAACCGCAAGGAACTTCTGAAAGTCGCCCGCCTCGGCAATCGCGCTTTTGAACAATGCGCAGGCTTCCTGCGTATCGCCAACGGCACCGAGCCGCTTGACGCCTCCTCCGTTCACCCGGAAGCCTATGGCGTTGCCAAGAAAATCGTTGCCTCCTGCGGTCGCGATGTGCGCAGCCTCATGGGCGACAGTGCGGCGCTCAAAGCGCTCGACCCGCGTGTCTTTGTCGATGAGCGTTTTGGTCTGCCAACTGTGCGCGACATCATTGCCGAGCTTGACAAGCCGGGCCGCGATCCGCGGCCTGAGTTCAAGACCGCGACCTTCGCCGACGGCATTGATGATATCAAGGACCTGAAACCCGGCATGATGCTCGAAGGCACCGTCACAAACGTTGCGGCCTTTGGTGCCTTCGTCGATATCGGTGTGCATCAGGACGGACTTGTCCATGTTTCACAACTCGCCGACCGCTTCGTCAAAGACCCGCATGAAGTGGTCAAGGCTGGCGATGTGGTGAAGGTGCGCGTGACGGAAGTGGATGTGCCACGCAAACGCATCGGCCTCACGATGCGCAAGGACGGTGGCGAAGCTCCCGCCCCGCGCAACAATGCACAGCGCGACACAAAACCTGCACCCAAGCAAAACTTCACCCCGCGCAAACAGGAACAGCCATCAACCGGCGGTTTCGGTGCAGCCCTTCTGGAAGCGATGAAGAAGAAATAAGCTAAATCTTGTTGCCGATTGGAAAGCCGGTTGAGACTTTTCTCACCGGCATTTCATCGGTGGGAATAATCCAGCCACCGCGAATGGCGATGCGAACTTCATCGCCTTCTTCCAGCCGTATCGGATCGCGCACTTCAAAATGCAGATGAATATCCGGCTTGGTGAGCGGATGCGCCTCAATGCGTGAACCGCCACCGCGATAGACGGAACGTTTGACACGCACCCGAATGCCGCCGATTTCAGTCAATGCCAGATCTTCTGCACGAACGCAGAGTTTCGCATTGGCTCGCGGCATTTCGATGCCGGAACAACGCACCTCTGCACGGCTTCCCAGCACCAGCGCCTCGCAATGTCCCGCTTGCGCAAAGGACACCACCTCCGCAGCCAGAACCATGCCATGCGCGATGAAGGACGCGACCATTTCGCTGGCCGGTTCCTCGTAAAGCTTGCGCGGCGTATCGAACTGCTGAAGCTTGCCGTGATCAAGCACCGCAATCCGGTCCGCAAGCGCCATGGCCTCGGCCTGATCATGGGTGATGTAGATAATCGTCGTGCCGGTGCGCTTGTGAAAAGCTGCAAACTCATCTTCCATCGAAGCACGCAAATGCACATCAAGATTGGCAAGCGGTTCATCAAACAACACCAGCGACGGCGCTGCTACCAGACAACGGGCCAAAGCCACGCGCTGCCGCTGACCACCCGAAAGATTGGCCGGACGGCGGTCGCCGAAACCATCCAGATCGACCAGAGCCAAAGCTTCCGTGATGCGACGCTCACGTTCTGCCTTCGGCACTTTCGCGACTTTAAGGCTATAGCCGACATTCTCGGCAACCGTCATATGCGGCCAGAGCGCATAATTCTGGAAGACGATACCGACCTGCCGCTTTTCCGGTGGCACGCTGCCATCAACATGGGAAACGCGGCTTTCACCAATGTGGATTTCACCGCCGTCAACATCTTCAAAACCTGCAATCATACGCAGCAGTGTGGTCTTGCCGCAGCCGGATGGTCCGAGAATGGCAACAAATTCGCCGTCCTTGACATCAAGCGACACTTCAGACAGGGCCTGAAACTCGTTGAAGACTTTGGAAACAGAAGCAATTTTCAGTCGCGCCATGGCAGCACCCCGTTTGGAAGACGCCGCGCAAACAGATTTGTTGTAAGCATCAGCATGAATGTCACCGCAACGGCCAGAATGGATATGGCAGCCGCATAGGCGGAATCACCCGCCTGTTCAAAAGAAAACATCACCACGCCCAGCGTTTCCGATCCCGACGCCCAGAGAAGCGCCGACACCGTCAACTCACAGAATGCGGTCATGAAAATGAGCACCCCGCCTGCAAGCGTCGCTGGTGCGACCAGAGGAAATATAATGGTCCTGAGCCGATAGAAAAGGCCAGCGCCTGCAATTCGCGCGGCTTCTTCCAGCGCACGGTCAATCTGATGCAGACCAGCAACCGTTGGCCGCAGCGCCAGCACGAAGAAGCGTGCGAGATAAGCAAACAGGATGATCCAGAGCGTATTATAGAGGCTGACACCAACCACCGGAAGCGGTTTCAGAAACAGGAGCAGGCAAGCAATCGCCAGCACGACGCCCGGCAACGCATAGGGCATCTCGGCTGCAAAATTAAGGATCGGCGTCCAGCGCCGTTTGCGCCATGCCAACATATAAGCAAGCGGAACCGCAATCAGCACGGCAAAACCCGCCGTCACCACCGACAAAAGAATACTGTTGCCAAACGCACGGGCTGAACCGCTGTGTTCAAGCATGACAAAGCGGAAATTTTCAAGCGTGGCCGTCGCAAATGTCAGCGGCACGCCATAGGCCGGAACCAGTGCTGAAAGTGTTAGACCAATCAACGGCAGAAACAGCACGATCACGATCAACAGCCATGCAGCCATTTCCGCCCAAACACACCATGCGCCGAGCGCAAAAGGGGCCGCTGGCAGCGACGTCGAAACAATGCGGAAATCACGACGACGCGAGGCATAATCCTGCGCGGCAATGCCTGCCATGGCAATCAGACCAATCAGCACCGAAAGCACTGCAACACTGGAGAGAACAGCCGGCCCACCGCCCGCAAGACGCTGATAAATCAGCGTTGGCAGAACGAGATAATTCGATGGAATTCCCAGGAAAGCCGGGATGCCGAAATTGCCGACACACGACACGAAAGCAAGCGCCGCGGCACCGATAATTGATGGCGTCATCAGCGGCAGGATAATGGTGCGCAGAACGGTCCATTTGCTTCCACCGGCACTCAGACCTGCTTCGACCAGCTCGCGCGGGAGTTTGCGCAAACCCGCCCGCACAATCAGAAAGACCAGCGGTCCATATTGCACACCGAGCAGAAAAATAATGCCCCATACGGAATAAAGCGGATTACGGCTTCCCAGCGGCGGCGCCATGCCGATAATCTTGAGGAACTGGCTTGAAGGCCCGAAAAGCTGGAGCCAGGCCAGCGCTGTTACCTGCGGGGCAATCAGCAGCGGAGTAACGTAAAAAAGCACAAAGACATTGCGCCCGCGCATATCCGTAAGGCCGACGAGCAACGCCGCCACAATGCCAAACACCAACGCCAGCAGCGTGCCGCCAATACCGATTTGAAGGGAATGCCATGTGGCAACCCATGTCGAACGGTGGCTGAGTGTTTCAGAAAGAACGGATGTCGAAAACTGCCCTTGCGGCGCAACAAGCTCAACGAGCAGACGCATAATGGGCAGAAGCGACAGCACCGCAACAATCAGCGTTACACCAACAATCAGGGCCGCATCACGGCCCTGAATATCTCGAAACATGCGCATTTCGTTTTATCCGCCAAACAGCTCGGAAAACTGCTTCTTATCGGCATCCGCCTGATCGAGAACCTTCTGGGTGTCGATAGACATGATATTGATCTTGGTGCCTTCCGGCAGCCATGCAGGGTGGCCGACACCTTCCTTGGCAGGCAGATAGCCCTGCTCAAGTGCCAGCTTCTGGCCGTCATCCGACAGGATAAAATCAACGAACTTCTTGGCGCCATCCACGTTCTTGGCGGTCGCCATGATCGCAACGGGTTCAGTCACGGCAGGCACACCTTCCGACGGGAAGACGAACTCAATCGGTGAGCCTTTGGCCTTGGCATTGAGCGCCATGAAGTCAACCAGAATACCGTATGGCTTTTCGCCACTCGCAACAGATTTCAGCACGGCGCCATTGCCCTTGACGCTGGCCAGTTCATTGGTCTTGAGGTTCTTGAAATAATCCCAGCCAAGATCCTTGTTGAGCGCGAAACCGCTTAAGAGATAGGCCGCAGCACCCGAATAAAGCGGGTTCGGCATCACAACCTGACCCTTATACTCGGCCTTGGTAAGATCGGACCAATGCTCCGGCTTCTCAGCCGCGCCCGTGTTATAAGCAATCCCAGTGGTGATCAGCTTGGAGCCGAAATAGGTCTTGTCGGCGTCATAGCTGTCCGCAGCAAAACCATCGACTTTGGCGTCCGTGTAAGGCAGCAGACGCTTGTCCTTCTTGAGACCTTCCATTGTCACCGCATCAGCGATCAGCAGAACGTCAGGCTGTGGCGCACCAGCCGAAAACTCGGCGGCAAGCTTGGTGAGGAGTTCGCTCGTTCCCGAACGGAAAATCTGAACATCCGTATCGGGGTTCGCCTTGCGGAAAGCTTCAACCGTCTTGGCCGCATCGGCCTCCGGCTGCGACGTGTAAAGCGTCAGCGTGTCGGCCTGTGCGACCGCCATGGACAGAGCAAGAAGAGCTGGAATGGCCGTTGCCCGCTTCAACATCTTGGTCATTGAGATTGCTCCTCGAATTTCTGTGTGATTTTCAGCAGCATGGGCTGCCGCTCCGGCGTGATTACGCTGCATACGAGCTGAAATGGCGCAGATACTGTCATATCGAGAAGCGCGATCATTCCTGTTCATGACTCACCTGTCAAACAAATCTCTAAAACATCTGCCGGAAAATCGGAAATGATTTCAAAAAGCAAAATGCCCTCCAGCAGATTTCTGATCCGCAGAAGGGCATTGATCAAATGACCCATTTAACCTTCCGCATCCCTCCAACTCGGAGGCGATGCGGATGCCATAAAGGTCTTAGACTTCAATTATATGACAATGTGAATCAGATTCAAATAATTATCTCAGCGGCGTGCGCAACCTGTGCGCCTGCTTCATAATAAGCTTCGCGCAAACCACGGAAGCTCTGCTCTTTGGGATCGCTGACCGGCAGAGGAAGACCGGCCTCACCGATCTCGCCTGAAACAAGCTGCGCGAGACATTTGCCAAAAACCGTACCCGGCGCAATGCCACGCCCATTATAGCCGGAGAATCCCACGACATTGCGCGCAAGGCGATGAAACTTCGGTAGACTGTCATTGGTCATGCCGATCTTGCCATACCATTCGGCTTCAAACTCAACGTTGCCAATTTGCGGGAAGAGACGCTTGAGCGACTTCTTCGCCCATGCCTTGTGCACACTCGCACCCGTGTTGCGCAGCGCACCAACACTGCCAAACACCAGACGGCCCTGTTGGTCAAAGCGGAAAGAGGAAAGGACTTCCTTTGTGTCCCATACGCCCTGACGTTCCGGCAGAATGCTTTTCTTCAAATTGTCTGAAAGCGGCTTTGTCGCCATGTTAAAATAGGGCAGATGCACAAGCTCGGCGCGCACTTCTGCCCATGGCGCATTGGTATAGGCATTGGTTGCAACCACCACCCAATCAGCTGTCACCGTGCCGGAAGCAGTCTTCACCACCCATTTGCCGTTCTGCTCACTGGCACCTGTCACAGGGCTTTGCGTAAAAATCTGGGCACCCGCAGCAGTGGCTGCATGGGCCAGCCCGCGTACATAGGCAAGCGGCTGAATGGTGCCCGCACGCAGGTCCAGCAGCGACCCCGCATAGGCTTGGGTACCAACCTTTAATTCCGTTTCCTTCCCATCAAGCAGCTTCACATTGGCACCGCGCCGCGCCCATTGTTCGTAGCGATCTTCAAGTTCCTTGAAACCTTTTTGACCGACAGCGCAATGAAGCGTGCCCTGCTTTTCAACTTCGCAGGCAATCTTGTGTTTTTCGATGATTTCAAAAACCAGCTTGGGCGCATTGCCGAGCACCTCAAGCAAACGGTCGCCATATTTTTCGCCCAGCACACCCGGCAAGTCATCCGGCATAACCCACATGCCGGCATTGACCAGACCAACATTGCGGCCCGAACCGCCATAGCCGATCTCAATGCCTTCCAGCACGATTGCCTTTGTGCCTTTCTCGGCCAGATGCAACGCGGTCGAAAGCCCGGTAAATCCGCCGCCAACAATCACCACGTCGGCAGTCAGATCGCCCCTAAGTGCCGTGGTTTTCGGTGCAGCCGGTGCGGTCTTTTCCCAAAGGCCATGAGAGCGCGGATCATTAAGCATGGAGAGACAACCATTTCATATAACGAAAAACAAACGGCTTTTACCGTCCCAACTATTTCACGCGCCGGAAGTCTCAAGAACAGCAATATTTCTGCAACAATTCATGCCGGTTTGGAATGAACTACCCCAAAGCAATTGGGTTGCTCACCTGCCCCCCAATCCACTGGCAGAAAACCTGTGTCAGCGGATTTTCGAGTTTGCCTTCCGGGACAACGAGATAGTAATCATTTTCGGTCCGCATCGGCTGCTCGAAAAGCATGACCAGTTCGCCATTACGCAATTCCTGCTCAATCAGATAAAGCGGCAACAGCGCAAAGCCTAGACCTGCAAGTGCCGCCCCAATCACCATCGAAAACTGATCGAAACGGTGGCCACGATAAGCGGACTTGCCTTCAACGCCACAACTTTCAAACCATTGCGCCCACATTTTGGGCCGCGTTGCGAGATGCAGCAGCGGCTCATCTTCCAGCTCTTCCGGCGTTGCCGGATGCCGTGCTTTAAGAAGACTCGGACTTGCCACAGGCACAATCACCTCTGAGCAGAGAAAAGTGCAGGTCGCATGTGCCCACACCGGCTGACCATAATGGATAGCCAGATCAAACGGCTGTTCTTCAAAGTCGAAAACACCAGAGCGTGAAGCCACATTGATGGCAATGCCGGGATGTTTTTCGACGAAATCAGGAATACGCGGCATCAGCCAGCGTGTGCCAAAAGTTGGCAAAGTCGCTATGCTGAACGAGGATGTCGACTGTGCTGACGCCATGGCGCGCAGCATCGTGTCTTCCGTCTGGTTGAGCAGCCGCCGCACTTCCGGCAGAAATTTTCGTCCTGCATCCGAGAGAAGAATACGCTGGCGAATGCGCTCAAACAGCAGCACACCCAGCTGACTTTCAAGATCCTTGATCTGGCGGCTGACGGCACTTTGCGTGAGATTGAGTTCATGTGCGGCTTGCGTAAAACTCCCGTGACGGGCTGCACACTCAAAGGCTTGCAGCGTGGCAATATCAGGGATCAGTCTCCTGCTCAGCTTCATTCCAATCTCGCATTAACATAGTTGCTTTCGTCGCGATCATAACCCCAAAACGGCTGATATGATACATTTTCATCATAATCGCGGTATGTTTTTTGAAAATCGACATACCAGTTAAGCAGACGGTCCAACTTCTACGGAAGCTCTTGCAATGAACGCGCAGAAATTCGTTTCGCCGGACGCCATTCGCTCCGCCTTTTCGGCAGCCATGTCGGCCATGTATAAGGAAGAAGTGCCTGCTTATGGCACGTTGATGGAACTCGTCTCCGATGTGAACGCAAAAGTTCTCGCAGACGACAAGCATCTGCATGAGCGTCTGACGGAAACAGATTCGCTCGAACGCATTTCCGAAGAACGTCACGGTGCCATTCGTTTGGGCACTGCCGCTGAGCTTTCCATGATGCGCCGCGCTTTCTCGGTCATGGGCATGTTCCCGGTTGGTTACTACGATTTGAGTGCCGCTGGTGTGCCAGTGCATTCCACCGCCTTCCGCCCGATCGACGATAGCGCACTCAAGCACAATCCGTTCCGTGTTTTCACCTCGCTCCTGCGCCTTGATCTGATCTCTGATGAGAAGCTGCGCGAAGAATCGGAAGACGTTCTCGCGAAGCGCCAAATCTTCACGCCGGGCGCAATTGCGCTTGTCGAGAAGGCGGAAGCCAATGGCGGCCTTGATGAAGCTGACGCGAAGACCTTCGTTGCAGAAGTGCTCGAAACATTCCGCTGGCACGATCATGCCAATGTCAGCGCTGAGCTGTACCACCGCCTCCACGATGCGCATCGCCTGATCGCCGACGTTGTTTCCTTCAAGGGACCGCACATCAACCACCTGACACCACGCACGCTCGACATCGACGCCGTGCAGGCCCAGATGCCGGATCGCGGCATTAATCCGAAGGCAGTTGTCGAAGGTCCACCAACCCGCAAATGCCCGATCCTTCTGCGCCAGACCTCGTTCAAAGCACTGGAAGAAGAAGTTTCGTTCGTCAACGCAGACGGCACCTGGACCCCAGGCTCCCACACTGCCCGTTTCGGTGAAATCGAACAGCGTGGCGTTGCCCTGACGCCAAAGGGCCGTGCGCTTTACGACAAGCTGCTCAACGACACCCGCGCCATTGTCCGCCCAGCGCCTGATGGCTCGAATTCGGCTGAATATGTGAAGGCACTGAGCGACACCTTTGCCGCTTTCCCGGATACATGGGCAGGCATTCGCGAAGAAGCGCTTGGCTATTTCGCCTATTCGGTCAAGGATGCTGCACGTCTTGCAGCTTTCAAACCCGATACCGATATTGAAACTCTGATCGAAGGCGGCGCAGTCCAGTTCGATCCGATCATCTATGAAGACTTCCTGCCGGTCAGTGCGGCTGGTATCTTCCAGTCAAATCTGGGCGACGACGATGCGCAGGATTTTGTGGAAAGCCCGAACCAGAAGCGTTTCGAGGAAGACCTTGGCGCCAAAGTTCTTAATGAATTCGAGCATTATGCTCGCATCGAACGCGAAACCATTAGAGCTGTACAGGCCCGCCTGAGCGGTCTTGAAGCAGCAGAATAACTAAGCATTTCCAGCAAAAGTGCGAAGCGGTTTTGCGTCGGACAATGCGTAAATATAAACAACGAGAGCAGTAACTACGAACCCGCTCTAATTTAAACTGCTCTCGTGATTAAGCCGGTTAAGAGGATAAACATGAACACCACTGTTAAAAAGCTCGACGTGAAAAAAGAAGCCGCAGAGCTGCTTTCAAAGCTTGGCGTTGACGCAGCCCTTTACACGTCGGGCGACCTCGCTGGCTTCAGCCCGGTCTCCGGTGAGCAGATCGCATCGGTCAAGACCCACAGCAAGGACGATGCAGTCAAGATCATCGACAAGGCTGATGAAGCATTCCGCGCATGGCGCACCGTTCCAGCGCCAAAGCGTGGCGAACTGATCCGCCTCCTGGGTGAAGAACTCCGCGCTTCCAAGGAAGATCTCGGCCGTCTCGTTTCGCTTGAAGCTGGCAAGATCCCTTCGGAAGGCCTCGGCGAAGTACAGGAAATGATTGACATCTGCGATTTCGCGGTCGGCCTGTCGCGTCAGCTCTACGGTCTCACCATCGCAACCGAACGCGCTGGCCATCGCATGATGGAAACCTGGCATCCGCTTGGCGTTGTCGGCGTTATCTCGGCCTTTAACTTCCCTGTTGCTGTCTGGTCGTGGAATGCTGCGCTGGCCATCGTTTGCGGCAACTCGGTTGTCTGGAAGCCTTCGGAAAAGACTCTTCTGACCGCTCTTGCCTGCGACGCAATCTTCCAGCGCGCACTCAAGCGTTTCGGTGAAGCGCCAGAAGGCATTGCGCTGCTTCTGCTCGGCGACCGTGAAGTTGGTGAAGTCCTCGTTGACAGCCCGAAGGTTCCAGTTGTTTCGGCAACCGGTTCGACCCGCATGGGCCGCGAAGTTGGCCCACGTCTTGCAAAGCGTTTTGCGCGTGCGATCCTCGAACTCGGCGGCAACAATGCCGGTATCGTCTGCCCATCGGCAGATCTCGACATGGCACTGCGCGCCATCGCTTTCGGTGCAATGGGCACCGCTGGTCAGCGCTGCACCACACTGCGTCGTCTCTTCGTGCATGAAAGCGTTTACGACGCACTCGTCCCACGTCTGCAAAAGGCTTATGCCAGCGTTACCGTTGGTTCGCCACTCGAAACCACAGCTCTGGTTGGTCCATTGATCGACAAGGTTGCTTTCGACAACATGCAGAAGGCACTGAAGGAAGCAGCCGCTCACGGCGGCAAGGTTCAGGGCGGCGAACGCGTCGAAACCGGCCATGAAAACGCTTACTATGTGCGCCCGGCAATCGTGGAAATGCCAAAGCAGGAAGGCCCAGTTCTCGAAGAAACTTTCGCACCGATCCTGTACGTCATGAAGTATTCCGATTTCGACGACGTGCTGGCGAGCCACAACGAAGTTGGCGCAGGCCTGTCCTCGTCGATCTTCACACTCAACCTGCAGGAAGCAGAACGCTTCCTTTCGGTTGAAGGTTCGGATTGCGGCATTGCAAACGTCAATATCGGCACTTCGGGTGCTGAAATCGGCGGCGCATTCGGCGGCGAAAAGGAAACCGGTGGCGGTCGTGAATCGGGTTCGGATGCGTGGAAGGGCTATATGCGCCGCGCAACCAACACCATCAACTACTCGAAGGCTCTGCCGCTCGCACAGGGTGTTTCCTTCGACATCGACTAATCGGTCTCACGATAGATAAAAAGAAAACCCCGCTTTTGGCGGGGTTTTTTGTTGAGCATAACCAATTTCTCATATTGTGGATAATACACAATAGTTGCATTGCAACAAGCCTGCGCCTCCCGAATAAGCACCAGCATGTTTTCTTATTCACTGCGGGGCGGCATGTCTAAATCGACTTTATCTCTTCTGCTTGGTATTTTGGTCGGCTCTCTTGTTTTAAGTGGTTGCAATACCAGCTCGGACCCTACAGCGCTTAACAAAAGCGCGATTGAAAGCGCGCGCAAGACGGAGGGCTATGTCGCTGCGAAAGGTGCTGCAATCGTCGCTCGCGTGACGATTAATGGTAAAATATGCCATCAGGCGAACATTCAATTGCAACCACTGGAGAATGGCCTGTTGGTGCCGCATAATGTTACGAATATCGGGCAAAATTTCAGCTTCGCTGATCTTGGTAAGATTACTCTCAGGATGGCTACCTTGAACATTCCTGGTGTCTTCGACGTATTGGATAGTCAGGATATTCGCGTGTCATTCCAGCCGATAGCACCGGGCGAATATGGCATATCGCGCATCATCTGTAGCTGGGACGCCAATCATCGAAGCGTACTTGAAGCCAGCAGTCGCGGCTTCTTTGGACTGGGCGCGAAAAAATCGCTTGTACCATTGCAACTTGACGGTAAAATTTCGATAAAAAGGGGAGAGATTGTCGACGCTGGCGTTCTTAACATCATCTCCAGCAGCAAGGGACGCGCTATAATTCTGGCATCGCCAGCACCACAATCATATCGCGACACCATCAAACGAAATTTGCCGGAGCTGTATCCGAAAATCACATTCCGACAGTTTAGCCATTAAAGTCTAAACCGGACAATACATGAAAGCATTTCCAGCAGAAGTGCGCAGCGGTTTTGCTGGAAATGCGTAAAAACAATAAGATAGAGCGAGCTAGGCGATCCGATTAACCGCGGCACGCTCTAATCTATCATTTATAAGAGATTCCATCTGACCTTAAATTGATCCAACGCCAGTGCTCATCTCTTAACCCGAAACAGGGTGCCAACAGCCGTCATTAGACGAGTAGCACATACCACGCTCACCCGTCACATCATCATCGTTAGCTGCTTCACACTCGTCCTGTGAGCCATAAAGACATTGGCTATCGAAAGCTAAGTATTTATTTGTTGCTGACGCAAAATTTCCATTATAAAGCACCCGCGATGCATTCATAGCTGATGTATTAAATGTACTGGATGGCACTATGTGCGTGATATTTTCCTGGTTCGCATAAACAGGGGTGGAAGCAATCAATGTCAACATTGAAACAATAGATAAAAAATAATTTTTCATAATTTCCTCTTACAGATAACATAAATTTTTTTTGAATTACTGCTCAAGACATCAATAACAATTTTTTCTTCACAACTATTGTAAAAAACCTTCAATAAAAAAAGCGACCTATTAGGCCGCTTTTTAAGAGTTATTCAGCTTGGATTTCACCCCACGCGCTCAGATGCGAACGACCCGGGGCTAGCCGGGAAAACAACGGTACGATTGCCGTTGAGGAATGAACGATGATGAATATGCGCGTGAACGGCGCGCGCCAGAACCTGCGCTTCGACATCACGGCCAATGGACACGTAATCGGCAGCACTTTGCGCATGCGTCACGCGCGCCACATCCTGCTCAATGATCGGACCTTCATCAAGATCGGCAGTCACATAATGCGCTGTGGCGCCAATCAGCTTCACACCACGCTCATAGGCCTGCTTGTAAGGGTTTGCCCCCTTAAAGGATGGCAGGAAAGAATGGTGGATATTGATGATCTTGCCCAACATTTGCTGGCAAAGCTGATCGGACAGAACCTGCATATAGCGCGCCAGAACCACCAGTTCCGTGCCCGTGCTCTCAACAATATCCATCAGACGCTGTTCGGCCTCTGGCTTGTTAGCTTTGGTCACGGCAATATGATGGAATGGAATGTCGTGATTAACAACGACCTTCTGATAATCGAAGTGATTGGACACAACGCCCACAATATCGATCGGCAGCGCACCGATCTTCCAACGATAAAGAAGATCGTTAAGGCAATGGCCAAAACGCGACACCATCAACAGCGTCTTTGTACGGTGGGCATCGTCGTGAAAATCAAAATCCATTGCGAAAGGCGCGGCTATTGCTCCAAATCCTTCGCGCAAGGCTTCGAGTGCAACACCTTCTTCGGAAATAAAGCTGACGCGCATGAAGAAGCGGCCGGTATCCAGATCGTCGAACTGGGCGCTGTCAATGATGTTACACCCCTTACCCGCAAGATAACCCGAAATAGCAGCAACAATACCGCGCGTGGATTTGCAGGTGACGGTCAAGACAAAATTATGCATCGGAATTCCTCTATTACGCAGGCATAACCACACCGTCCGTTCTACTGTACGATAAGGTGCCAACCATGCCAGAATGCGTAATGCACTGACCGGATTGCGCTATCAAGTCGATAATGCGTTAAGACCTCAAGAAGTGGAGTTAAACCGTCGATGTCACCTTGTTCAGATGACGCGGCTTATCCGGATCATAGCCCTTACGGCGCGTGACCGCCTCAACAATCCGATAATAATTAATGAGCGAAACCAGCGGATCAAGATGACCATTCCCGGTAGATGCAGAAGGCACCCGATGGCCCGGAACGTCGGCATCGCCGAATGAAACAAGGTTTGCACCAAAGGACTTAAGCCTGTTGAGGGCCTGAATGCTTGTTTCAAGCGCCTCATCCTGCGGTATGAACGATAGAATCGGAAAGCCTGGCTCCACCAGCCGCATCGGTCCATGCATCAGCTCTGCAAGCGAGAACGCCTCCGCGTGAATATTGGCCGTTTCCTTCGCTTTAAGCGCCGCCTCAAGCGAAATGGCATAGGCTGTGCCGCGTCCGCCCGTGAACAGTGATTTTGCCTCGACCAGCAAGTCTTCCACCACCGCACGGCCTTCCGGCCTTGTTGCAGCCAAGGCTTCCGGCAGGCGGCTCAAACCATCTTTCAATCTTGCATCTTGGCTGGCTGAGGCCACCACACCCGAAAGGGCAGCATCAGAGGCAATGAAGGACTTGGTCGCCGCAACGCTTTTCTCTTCGCCCGCATGAAGAGCGAGCACAATATCAGCCCCTTTTGCAAGCGGGCTATCGGTCACGTTTACAACGGCAACAGTCGTCGCTCCTCCATACTTTGCAGCATCCTGCACCGCAATGATGTCCGGGCTTGCCCCCGATTGCGACACAGTGAAATGCAGCCCCCCCTTCAATCTGAGTTTCGCGCCATAAACGGAAGCCACCGATGGCCCGACAGAGGCAACCGGAATGCCTGTGGCAATCTCCATCAGATACTTGAAAAATGTCGCCGCATGATCGGAAGAGCCACGTGCAGCCGTCGTAATGACTGCGGGCGATTTTTCAAATAGCCGTCCGATCTCAGCAAATGTCCCGGCCTCTGCAGCAAGAAGTTTCGCCACCACGGATGGCGACTGTTCGGTTTCTTGCAGCATCAGGGATGGAACAGTTTGCATGCTTATTCTCCGGATACGTCTTCAAACTCATATCAATGTTGTGGCTGCGGCCCCACCTCTGTTTGATCCGGCTCCTTGACGCGAAACCATGCCACGTAAAGGGCCGGGAGAAACAGAAGCGTAATCGCCGTCCCGGCAATGATTCCGCCCATCATGGCATAGGCCATAGGCCCCCAGAAAACTTCTCGCGCAATCGGAATGAGCGCCAGACTTGCAGCTGCAGCGGTCAATGCAATAGGCCGCATACGATGCTGGCTTGCCTGCACAACCGAATCCCACGGATGCATGCCCTCGCTGATATGTTCTTCCACCTGCACGATCAGAATAACCGAGTTACGGATAAGAATGCCGATCAGCGCCAGCACGCCAAGAATGGCAACAAAGCCCAGCGGCTTCCCGCTCGGAAGCAAGGCTGCAACCACGCCAATCAGACCAAGAGGCGCAACTGCAACCACAAGAAACAAGCGCTGAAAACTCTGCAATTGCAGCATCAGAACTGTTGCCATGACAAACAGCATCAGCGGCACAACGGCGATAATCGGCCCCTGACTTTTGCCGCTTTCTTCCACTGTACCCGCCGTCACAATCGAATAACCCGCCGGCAGATTTTCGATGAATTTATTCACCGCAGGCTGCAATTCACTCACAATCGTATCCGGCATTGTATTGTCATTAATACCGGCAGCAACCGTGATGGTTGGAATGCGCGAACGGCGATAGACCACCGGCTGCTCCAGCTCATAATGGAAGTTGGCAATGGCTGCGAGCGGCACGGAGCTGCCGTTGCCGGTTGCGATTTGCAGACTCTGCAATGTGTCGATGGAATCGCGTTCGTGTTCTTGCGCCCGCACGATGACATCAATCAGATAGATGGAATCACGCACCTGCGTAATCGGAATGCCACCCACCACGCCATTGAGCGTCGTGGCAATATCCTTGGACGAAATGCCAAGCTTGCGCGCCTTGTCCTGCATGACATCCACACGGATAACACGGCCGGGTTCATTCCAGTTGTAGCTGACGACACCCAATCGCTTATCTGCATTCATGATGCCGGCAAAGTCCTGCGCGATACCACGCAATTTCTGAATATCAGGCCCGGAGATGCGATATTGTACCGGGCGCCCAACCGGCGGGCCCAGTTCAAGGAACTTCACATACGTATCCGTGCCGACATAATCCTTGCGCAAGGCCTCATCAAATTTTGCCTTCAAACGATCGCGCGCCTCCACGTCCTTGGCAACAACCACCATCTGCCCGAAATAGGGATTGGCAGGTTGCACATCGAAGGAAAGAATGAAGCGGATCGCGCTCTGCCCGATATAAGTGCTCCAGTGATCGACGTCCGGATTATCCTTGAGCATCGTCTGCTCAAAGCGCTCCATCTGCGCCTTGGTATCGGCAATTGAGCTGTTTTGCGGCAAGGTCCAGTCGATCACCAGTTCGGGACGGTCTGACTCCGGGAAGAACTGACGTTCAATAAAGCCCATTCCAAAAACCGAGATGACAAACAAGGCAATCGTCGTCAGAATCGTGATCCACTTATGACGCATCGCCAAAACCAGCGTCTTCGAAAAGGCCTCAAAGAAGCGGCCACGCTTTTCTTCATGGTGCTTCATCTTTTTGGGCAGGAAAGTCACACCCAGAAGCGGGGCAAACAACACGGCCACAATCCAGGAAACAATCAGCGAAACAGCAATCACCACAAAAAGCGTATATGTATATTCACCGGCCTGACTCGTGTTGAGGCCAATCGGTATAAAACCCGCAATCGTCACAAGCGTGCCTGTCAGCATTGGGAAGGCCGTATGCGAATAAACATAGGTCGCAGCCTTGTTGATGGGATCGCCATGCTCCAGCCGCGCAACCATCATCTCAACCGCAATCATCGCATCATCGACCAGAAGTCCCAGCGAAATAATCAGCGCCCCAAGCGACACACGTTGCAGCGAAATATCCATCAATGACATGACAAGGAAGGTGATCGCCAGCACCAGCGGAATGGAAAGCGACACGACAAAACCTGCACGCAGGCCAAGGCTGATAAAGCTTACCGCAAGTACGATGACAACGGCTTCAAACAGCGCTTTGGTAAAGCCGGAGACGGCATCCTGAACAACTTCAGGCTGATCGGCAACCTTGAAAACATTAACGCCAACCGGCAGTTCAGCTTTCACCTGCTCCATCATCGCATCAAGTTTTGCACCAAATTCCAGCAGATTGCCATTTGGTTTCATGCCGATGCCAAGACCAATCGCATCTTGGCCATTAACCCGAAAAATCGCTGATGGCGGATCGACATAGCCGCGCGTGATCGTCGCAACATCGGACAAGCGAAAGAAACGGTCATTCACGCGCAGATTGACGGCTCGCAGATCATCTTCAGAGTTGAACTGGCCGCTCACCCGTACGCTGATGCGTTCTGGCCCCGCCTGCACGACACCAGAGGGCGTGATCGCATTCTGATCCTGAAGCGCTTTGAGAATTGCCTGCTGATCAAGACCAAGGGCTGCGACCTGCCGCGTCGAGAATTCGAGATAAATTGCCTCATCCTGCGCACCGATCAGCTCAACCTTACCGGCATTGGGAATGGTGAGGATTTTTGTGCGCACATCTTCGGCATAATCGCGAAGCTGCCGCATCGACAACCCGTCAGCGGTGAAGGCAAAAATATTGCCGAATACATCACCGAACTTATCGTTGTAATAAGGCCCATAAACGCCATCAGGCAAACTTGGCTTGATGTCATCGAGCATGTGCCGCACTTCAGTCCAGGCTTCTGCCACCTGCTTCTTGCGCACTGTCGATTTAAGAAACACAAACACAACCGACTTGCCAGCCGTTGTCACGCTGCGTGTGTAGTCAAGCGTATCAAGCTCTTCGAGCTTCTTTTCAAGCCGGTCTGTGACCTGGTTCATCGTCTCATCGATGGAAGCACCTGGCCAACTTGCCTGAACGACCATCGTCTTGACGGTGAATTCCGGATCTTCGGCGCGACCGAGGTCGAGATAGGACACAAGCCCCGCGACCAGAAACACCATCATAAAATACCACACCAGCGAGCGGTGGTTCAGCGCCCAGTCAGAAAGATTGAAACCTTTTTTCACAGGCTGCTTCCCCTTGCATCCAACTGGACTTTTTGACCTTCTTCAAGCTGGTGCACACCAGCCGTCGCCACATAGCTTCCCACCTCCACATTGTTTGCCAGAAAACTGTCGGCGCGGCGCTCGACAAGCTCAACCTCGTGAAGACTTACAGTTTGCGTTTTTGGATCAATTACCCAGATTGCAGTTTTTCCGTCTTTTTCAAACAATGCCTGTATCGGCAAAGTGACATGATCTTTCTGAGCGCTTGCAAGCCCTGCCCGAATTGTTGCGCCAAGGCGGAAACCTTCCGGCGGATTATCAAGCGCAATCCGAACACGGCGCGTGCGGGTCTGCGCATCTGCTTGCGGCGCCACCTCGCGCACTCTGCCAAGACCTGTCACGCTCGGATCCGCCTGCAACTGAACATGAAAAGGCGTACCGGCCGCAAAATAGTCACGCATACTGTCAGGAATATCGAGAACTGCTTCGCGAATATCGGGGCGTGCAACCGTCATCACGGCTTGTCCTGCGGCCACAACCTGACCAACTTCTGCATTGGTGGCAGAGACGACACCATCAAAATCCGGGCTCAAAACAGCATACCCACGCTGATCTTCCGCCTTGCGTAAGCCTGCCTGCGCTTTTTCAAGTCCGGCTTCAGCACTGTCACGCGCCTGCTTTGCTGCATCGTAATCGGCTTGCGAAATGTTATTGCCCTTAAGCAGAATATGCAGGCGTTCTTCGCTACCGGCAGCATTGGCAAACTGAGCCTGCGCGCTTGCAAGGTCGGCTTTTGCCGATTGCACCGCAAGATCAAGCGTCGCAGGATCAAGCATGGCGACCGTCTCGCCTTTTTTCACCAGATCGCCGATACTAACAGGCCGCGCAATGATGCGACCAAGCACCCGAAACGCCAGATTTGTTGAATAACGCGGCTCAATGGAACCGGCAAAGCTGGTTTGTGTTTCAGGCTTTGACGCAGCAATTGTGTAAAGCACGGGACGAACAGGCTCAGTCCCTGCTGTTTGATCGTCCTCCTTGCCACAGGCTGCAATTGTCAAAAGGACAGCGGAAAAAACGAAGGCGCAACAGAGTTTCAGCATCGGTTTCATTGCGCGCCCGCTCCTTCCAGACCCTGCATGATCTCTGTATGGGCACCAGAACGCAGCAATTGCGCGCCCTTGGTGACAACAAGGTCTCCGGCATTCAGACCAGATGCAACGATCACCCGCTCCTTCTCGAACGCCAACACCCGAACAGGAGCCAGCGTTGCAAGCTTGGTCTTCTTGTCCACCCGCCACACAGCCGTTTTCCCGGCATCCGATGTCATCACGCTCCACGGCAAAATGAAAACCTGCTGACCATCCATATGAACCGTGCCGGTCACAATCGCGCCGAGTGCCATTTGCGCTGGCACCTCTGAGATACCAACCTTCACACGCACAGTGCCTGTCTGCGCATCGACCACCGGAGAGATTTCACGAATACTTCCTTCGGTTTTAACATTTTCATCGGAAAGCAGGCCCAGTGTCACGCCCATGCCAATTTTGGCATGGTTGACCAACGTTTCCTGAACATCGAAAATCGCGTCACGTGCACCGTCTTCGGCAATTGAAAACGCGGTTTGTGCGGCCTGCACAACCTGCCCGCTCTCCACATTGCGCGCGGTTACAACACCGGCAGCCGGAGCGCGAAGCTCTGTGTAAGACAACTCGTCACGCGCATTGCTCAACTGGCTTTCAGCATTGGAAAGCGTACTTTGTGCCGTGCGTAAAACCTGTTGTGCCTGATCAAACTGGCTGCGCGTGGTAAACCCCTGCCCCAGCAAAGCCTGCTGACGTTTAAAACTGGCTTCTGCCTGAACGAGCTGCGCTTTTGCAGCATCCTGCGAGGCTTGTGCAACGCGCATATTGGCCTTTTGCTCGGCATTATCGATCCGGGCAAGAACCTCGCCTTTATCAACATGCTGACCAATCTCAACAAGGCGCTCGACAATCTGTCCATTCAGGCGAAAGGATACATTGACCAGAGAACGGGCAGCAACAGCCCCCGACAGCGTCAATTGCGGCTGGTAATCGACCAGCTTGCTTTCAATCACAGCGACCGGAATCGTTCCGCTCATTTCAGAATGCGCCACAAGGCCCGAAGCCAGAACCGCAGCGGCCGCAATAAGGACACGCGCGATTGCTTTGCACACCCTCCGCCCACCATGAACAAGGAGAAGAACTCTTGCGGCCATTTAACGATTCTCACTGTTTTTTCGCAGGCACAATGCAACCAAAAGGTTGCCGTTAAAAGCAGGCTTTATAAACATAATTAATGATAGAAAATTATAATTGCACCTCTTCGACAAGCCGGTGACCGACAGCGCTCAGCTCGTAACGGGTGCGTTGCGTTCGCTCGTCTCTTTGGCGGATGCGAAGAGAGCCGCCCTCTGCACCAAGCGTCACAAGCTCCCGCAACACAAGCGCATGCGCAACGCCAAATATCCGTGAAAAACTGCGGCTGTCCGATGCAATATCGCGTGCTGCGGCAGCAAGAATACCCGCGCCGAGCCGTGAAATTTTACCTGATGCCGCCTCAAGTGCATCGACCAGCGCCATATACTCGGCTTCTTCGCTCACGCGCGCACCGCCTGCACAGGACGAAATGACACGATAACCGATTTTGATGTCGGCGTATCGCTTCCGTCACCTGCACTGCCAAGTGGCACAAGGACATTCATCTCGGGATAATAACCGGCAATACAGCCACGCGGTATATCATAAGGCACAAAGCGGAAATTGCGCGCGACCCGTTCAATCCCATCATCAAAATCACCGACAATATCGGCCCGATCACCCGCTTCAACGCCAATATCCGACATATCGGCAGGGTTCATGAACACGACCTGTCGTTCGCCGTAAACGCCGCGATAGCGGTCATCCATGCCATAAATGGTCGTGTTATACTGGTCATGGCTGCGGAAGGTTTGCAGAACATAACGCCCCGGCTTATCACGTGCCTGCTGGTGCTCAACGGCTTCCGGCAGCGCACCGCTCCAGAATGTCGCCTTGCCTTTGGGCGTTGCCCATTCGAGTTCGCGCGCGCTGTTGCGCAAATGAAAGCCGCGCGGCACGCGAACACGCGCATTGAAATCATAAAAATCAGGCAGTACCCGCGCTATATGATTGCGGATGAGATCATAATCATCAGCCAGTTCAAGCCAATTAACCGGCTTTGGCCCCAATGTTGCATTGGCCAGACCGGCAATGATCGCAACCTCTGAACGCAGCAACGGCGATGCGGGTTTATTAATGCCCCCCGATCCATGAACCATGCTCATGGAATCCTCAACAGTCACAATCTGCGCAACGCCTTTGGAATTGAGATCAATTTCCGTGCGTCCAAGGCATGGCAGGATAAAGGAATCCTCTCCCGGCACAAGATGCGAATGATTAAGCTTGGTCGCGATATGCACGGTCAGCCTTTGACCGGATAATGCCTTGGCAATCATCGGGCTGTCCGGTGTTGCGCGCGCAAAATTGCCACCAAGGCCGATAAATGCCTTTGCCGAGCCATCAAGCATCGCACCAATCGCGGCCAGCACATTGTGCCCCGGCGCACGTGGTGCGCTGAAACCAAATTCTTTTTCAAGCGCATCAAGAAACGCTGCTGACGGCTTTTCATTGATGCCAACCGTGCGATCACCCTGCACATTGGAGTGGCCGCGAACAGGGCAAAGCCCGGCACCGGGCTTACCGATATTGCCGCGCAACAGCATGAAATTGGTGATTTCACGGATCGTGATCACCGAATGGCGGTGCTGCGTAATGCCCATCGCCCATGTGCAAATAACCTTGTCAGCCTGCATATAAATGCGTGCTGCGTGTTCAAGCGACGGACGCAGCAAACCGGACTGGTCTTCAATTTCCTCCCAGGTCGTCGCATCAACAGCCTTGCGATAGGCTTCAAACTCTGCCGTATGTTGTGCGAGAAACGCCCGGTCGAGAACCGAAGGCTCTCCGGCGGCAAGTGCTATATCATCGGCGGCAAACACAGCCTTGGCCATGCCGCGGAATGCCGCAAGATCACCCCCAAGACGCGGTTGATAATAGTCGCTTGCAATGGCTTCGCTGCCGCCATGCATCATTTCAAGTTTGTCCTGCGGATCAGAGAACCGCTCAAGGCCACGCTCGCGCACTGGGTTGAACACCACAATCTGCGCACCACGCTCCGCTGCGCGACGCAGATCGCCCAGCATCCGCGGATGGTTGGTACCGGGGTTCTGGCCGACCACGAAAATCGCATCGGCCTGCTCGAAATCTTCAAGCAGAACCGTCCCTTTGCCAACACCAACAGATTGCGTCAGAGCCACACCGCTGGCCTCGTGGCACATGTTGGAGCAGTCGGGGAAATTATTGGTGCCATAAGAGCGCACAAAAAGCTGGTAGAGAAAAGCGGCCTCATTGGAAGCACGGCCCGATGTGTAGAATTCAACCCGATCAGGGTTGTCAAAGCTCTTGAGAATATTGCCAATGGCAGCAAAAGCCTCATCCCATTCAACGGCTTCGTATGTATCAGTCGCCGCGTTGTAACGCATCGGATGCGTAAGGCGGCCCGTGTTTTCCAGCGCATAATCCGTCCATGCGCGCAGTTCGGACACCGTATGCTCGGTGAAAAATTTCGGTGTTGTGCGCCGCTCCGTCGCTTCCCAAGCGACAGCCTTCACACCATTTTCACAAAACTCAAAGGAAGAGCCGTGTTCCGGGTCGCCCCATGCGCAGCCGGGGCAATCAAAGCCGTCAGGCTGATTGGCCTTGAGAAGGGCGCGCGCACCTGTCAGCGGTGCACCGCTGGCCAGCAATTGCTTGCCACAGCTTTTCAACGCACCCCATCCGCCGGCAGCACTCGACTTCTTGCCAATAAATCTGGTGTCGTGAGTTTTGCTCATTTTGCTATCCTCGACTGCACAGCGTTTCAGCCCAACCTTTTATGTACAACAATGCTACTTTTTTCAGGCTATTGACCTTCAATATGCGTCAAAAATGGCCGCTAATTCTCACAAGCTTATCTGTACGTCATAGCATATGGCATCGATATCTCAGTCACAAAAGCCAGTAGATAGTATAGTTGAAAGAGAGATGTGATCAAATAACCGAGAGTGAACAACCAACGCCTGTTGGATCGCTCTTGATTTCCCTGAAACAATCAGTCATTCGACTGGTAAACAAAACTGACCACAAAGGGAGAGACCATGCCCAACATCGTCGAGATCGCTGATCTGAAGCGACTTGCCAAGCGCCGCGTCCCGAAAATGTTTTTCGACTATGCGGATTCAGGGGCTTGGACGGAATCGACTTATCGCGCCAACGAAGCTGATTTTGCGAAGATCAAGCTTCGCCAGCGCGTGCTGGTTGATATGACCAACCGTTCGCTTGAAACGACGATGATCGGCGAAAAAGTCTCAATGCCAGTGGCAATTGCCCCGACAGGCCTCACCGGCATGCAGCATGCAGATGGTGAAATGCTGGCCGCACAGGCTGCTGAGGCTTTCGGTGTTCCTTTCACCCTTTCAACCATGAGCATCTGCTCAATCGAAGATGTGGCCTCTGTGACCAAAAAGCCTTTCTGGTTCCAGCTCTACGTCATGCGGGATCGCGAATTTGTCAAAAACCTGATCAGCCGTGCCAAAGCGGCTGGTTGCTCGGCTTTGGTGCTGACACTTGATCTGCAAATCCTTGGCCAGCGCCACAAGGACCTGCGCAACGGACTTTCCGCGCCGCCAAAATTTACCCCAAAGCATATCTGGCAGATGGCGACCCGGCCCGGCTGGTGCATTGGCATGATGGGCACACAGCGCCGGACCTTCCGCAACATCGCAGGCCATGCAAAGAATGTAACGGATCTGTCCTCCCTTTCTGTATGGACGAATGAACAGTTTGATCCCCAGCTCAACTGGAACGATGTTGCATGGATCAAGGAACAATGGGGCGGCAAGCTGATCCTCAAAGGCATCCTTGATGTGGAAGACGCACAGATGGCAGCCAAAACCGGTGCCGACGCCATCATCGTTTCCAATCATGGTGGCCGCCAGTTGGACGGTGCCGCTTCATCCATTTCCATGCTTAAGCCGATTGTCGATGCGGTCGGCGACAAGATCGAAGTGCATATGGATGGTGGCATCCGCTCCGGGCAAGATGTGCTCAAAGCGCGTGCGCTCGGTGCTCAGGGTGTCTTTATTGGCCGTCCATTCCTTTACGGGCTTGGTGCCATGGGCAAGGAAGGCGTTACACTCGCGCTGGAAATCATCCGCAAGGAGCTCGACATTACCATGGCGTTGTGCGGCAAGCGCAACATCGATGATATTGATCAAACAATAATAAAATCGACGGACTTCAAGTAAAAAAAATAGACACCGTATTTTAAAAAAACATTTAAAAACAAACAGATAAAGCGGCGATTTGATTGCATCAGATCGCCGCTGCGAAACTTATTCTTTACAACCCGCACTACATATTTAGCACTCCCTAATAGAAAGTAACATTAACTTAAGCATATTCATTTACCATCTTCAGCTAACGGTTCTGGGGCCGACATTGGTTTATTTTGGAGTTGGTTAGATGAAAAATGTTTCCGCGATTGCGCTCATGGCATGTGGGATGCTGATCGCTGTAAATGGAGCGCACGCAGCTGACATTATTCTTGACGATCCGGTTGTTGCGCCGGCTCCATTGCCTGTCGCTGCGGGTTGGTACATTCGCGGTGATATCGGCTATAATTTCAAAAACAAGACTGACGGCGATTGGGCCTTCTGGAATCAGTTTGACCCACCTTATCGCGGCATTGATGACAATCTGCGTTATGACGATTTCAAACTCAAAGGCGGCGCTTCATACGGTCTCGGTGTTGGCTATCGCTTTAATGAAATGCTGCGTACCGATGCCACACTGGATTTCTTCCGTGCCGGCATCAACGGACGGACCGCCTGCCCAAGCTACATCAAATCTGCCAAGGGCTTTAATCCCGTCGAAGACAATTGCAATTACGAAGATAACTCGACAGCAAATATCTGGACAGCCATGGCCAACGCCTATGTTGATCTTGGCAAGGTTGGCGGCCTGACACCTTATGTCGGTGCGGGGCTTGGCGCAGCATTCGTCAAATACGACACATGGAAAACCCATGAAGTTTGCGCGGGCTGCTCTTACACAAGCGATAAGGACGGACTGGACAGCTGGCGTTTTGCAATGGCTCTGATGGCCGGTGTCAGCTACGATCTCACCGACCAGCTCAAACTTGATGTTGGCTATCGCTATCTGCGTGTCAATGGCGGCAAAGCTTATGCGTTCGATGCGGCAGATCAGAGCACAAACCCTTACGGCAATGCGGTCGGCCCCGGCGCAACAGGCGCACAGGCACGCGATAACGGCTTTAACCTCCATACTGTCCGCGCCGGTCTTCGTTACGAATTCCGCTAAAACAAGCGTATGATCATCAAGAGAAGCCCGGCCCTGCGCCGGGCTTTTTCATGCACGACTTGTGGGCGCTTTTGACAAAAGCACGGTGCGGATCGCAAAGCTCGAATGAATGCGCGCAACGCCGGGCAGCCGCGAGAGAATTTCCTTATGAATGATTTCATAAGAAGCCGCATTCTCTGCCTCAACCCGCAGAATATAGTCGGCATCCCCCGTCATGAGATAACATTCCTGCACTTCAGGATGGCGGCGCACCGCCTCTTCAAAGCGGTTGAGATATTCTTCCGTCTGCCGGTCCAGCGTGATGCGCACAATGGCGACAAGCCGCTCATCGCCGCCTGAAGACCCGACAATGGCGGTATATCCGCGAATGACACCGCTTTCCTCCAAAATCTGCACGCGCCTGAGACAGGCCGACTGTGACAGCCCCACTTCGCCTGCAAGCTGGCTATTGGTCATACGACCATCGCGCCTGAGAGAGCGGATGATATTGCGGTCTATGCTATCCAGTATGGCCATGCAGAATCTTCAACTCAAAAGCTAATAAGTGCGCAAATCATGCAAAAATTCGCATATTATGCGAAAAATTGCAAAAACATTCGAATAGTCTTCGACTATCATGATCGCTATTGTTTTGGAGGCAATCCATTATGGCCTTTGCTTTCCGCAACAATCAGCTTTTTGGGGGGAAGCGGATCAGTCCTGTTCATCCCGCAATCATTTGAGTGAACTGGAAATGACCGATATGTCGATGCATTTTTCCCAGACCGAACACGACCTTGCTGCGGGTGGCATATTAACGATCGACCTTGCGGCTCTGCGTCATAATTATTCGACAATTTCCAGTCGCATCGCCCCCACGCGCACCGCCGCTGTGGTGAAGGCTGATGCTTATGGCCTTGGTGCAAATCGCGTCGCACCGGCTTTTTATGAAGCAGGCTGCCGCGATTTCTTCGTCGCCCATCTGGGCGAAGCCATTTCGCTCCGGCCTTTTCTCAATCCGGATGCAACGCTTTACGTGCTCAATGGCCTTCAACCCGGCACAGAAGCTGCCTGCGCACGCGAGAAAATCCTGCCGGTTCTCAATTCGCTGGAACAGATTGAAAACTGGTCGGCACTGGCTGCAAGCTTGAACGAAAAACTGCCCGCTTTGCTGCAAATCGATACCGGCATGTCGCGTCTTGGCCTGTCGGCCAAAGAACTTGACCAACTGGTCAATGACCAGCATCTGCTCGACCATATCGATGTCAAATTTGTCATCAGCCATCTGGCGAGCGGCGATGAGCCGCAAAATCCGGCCAATGCCCGCCAGCTTGCAGCCATGAATGCAGCGCTCGCGCGTCTGCCAAAACTGCCCGTGGCATTTTCAAATTCCGGCGGCTGCTTCCTTGATCAGATTTATCACTTCAATCTCGCTCGTCCCGGTGTCGCCCTTTATGGCGTCGGCCCGGACGCCCGCGAAAATCCAATCCGCCCCGTGCTCGAACTATCCGCACGCGTCATTCAGGTGCGCGATATCGACAAGGGCGCGGCGGTCGGCTATGGCGGCACCTTTATCGCAGAAAAACCCATGCGCATTGCAACCATTGCAGTCGGCTATGCCGATGGCTGGTTCCGCTCTTTGAGCAACAAAGGATCGGCCTTTTATGGTGACACGCGCCTGCCGATTGTCGGGCGCGTTTCGATGGATTCCATCACGCTTGATGTCACGGCCCTGCCGGAAGACACGCTCAAGCTCGGCAGTCTGGTTGAACTCGTCGGCCCGCATCAACGGCTTGAAGATGTGGCGCGGGATTGCGACACAATTCCTTATGAAATTCTCACATCATTAGGCCACCGCTATGCCCGCGTTTACAACGATAGCGAAGCCGGCACACACGCATAATAATAAGAGGCGAACATGCATATCATCATTCTGGGCAGCGGCGTTGTTGGCGTCACCACTGCATATTATCTGGCCAAGCTTGGCCACGAGGTCACTGTCGTTGACCGTGAAGAAGGCCCTGCACTGGAAACAAGTTTCGCCAATGCCGGTCAGGTGTCGCCAGGCTATGCTTCACCTTGGGCCGCACCCGGCATTCCGCTGAAAGCCGCAAAATGGCTGTTTCAGAAACATGCGCCGCTGATTCTGCGCCTGAGCTCTGATCCAAAGCAGTATAGCTGGCTGTTGCAGATGCTCGCCAACTGCACAGAGAGCCGCTACAAGGTCAATAAAAGCCGTATGGTCCGCGTGGCCGAATATAGCCGTGATTGCCTTATCGCGCTGCGCGATGAGACTGGCATTCAATATGACCAGCGCATGCAGGGCACCTTGCAGCTCTTCCGCGAACAGTATCAGCTCGACGGCATCGGCAAAGATATTGAAGTGCTGCGTCAGGATGGCGTGCCGTTTGAAGTGCTCGACCGCGAAGACTGCGTGCGCATTGAGCCTGCTCTGGCGCGCGCCCGCGATAAATTCGTCGGCGGCCTGCGCCTGCCAAATGATGAGACCGGAGACTGCTTCAAATTCACCAATGAACTGGCGAAAATTGCCGAAGGCCTTGGCGTCAAGTTCCGTTTCGGCATCGATATCAAATCGCTTTTGCTGACAGGTGGAAAAGTCTCCGGTGTCGAAACGTCGGAAGGCATTCTGACAGCTGATCGTTATGTTGTGGCGCTCGGCAGTTATACGCCCGCACTGGTCAAGTCGCTTGGCCTGAACGCTCCAATCTATCCGGTCAAAGGCTATTCGATCACCGCTCCGATCATCAATGAAGAACTGGCGCCGGTCTCGACCGTGCTTGATGAAAGCTACAAGATTGCCATCACCCGCCTTGGCGACCGCATCCGCGTGGGCGGGATGGCCGAAGTCTCCGGCTTTACCAAAGATCTGCCGGCAGCACGTCGCGCAACGCTTGATCTGTCGGTGAGCGACCTGTTCCCCGGCGGCGATCTCAAGGCTGCAACCTTCTGGTCGGGCCTGCGTCCCATGACGCCGGATTCAACGCCGATCATCGGAGCAACCCGCTACGAAAACGTGTTTATCAATGCGGGCCACGGCACACTTGGCTGGACCATGGGCCCCGGCTCCGGCAAGCTTCTCGCAGATCTTATTTCCGGCAACAAACCGGACATTCAGGCCGACGATTTAAGCATCGCCCGCTACTCATAAGCTGAACACTATCAAAAACTTGGTGGTGTGCAGGCGCTCACCACCTCGCAAGCCACCGGTCCCACGCATTTGAACCGATGCGGTAGCTTGCTTGAGAAATAATAGGCATCGCCCGGACCAAGAATGCGGCGCTCGCTGCCAACCGTCACTTCGATGCGACCGGAAATGACGATTCCCCCCTCCTCGCCTTCATGCATGAGCAGAACCTTGCCGGTATCCGATCCAGGTTCATAACGCTCTTTGAGGATTTGCAGCGAACGCGCAAAGAGGTGATCACCCACCTGCCGATAGGAAATCGGCCCCTTGCCGATCTCCACCAGCTCATCCGCCTGATAGAAAACCTTATGCGGCGCATCCGGTTCCAGCGCGAAAAATTCGGCCATTCCGATAGGAATTCCATCCAAAATGCGCTTTAATGCACCAACTGATGGATTGGACTGATTGGCTTCGATCAGCGATATGGTGGAATTGGTCACGCCAGCCCGTTTTGCAAGCTCTCGCTGAGACAGATTCTGCCGCATGCGCACATAGCGAAGCCTGCCACCAATATCGATACTCATCGACGCGTCCCCTTACTGTTTATGATGTTCGATATATCACAAACTCCCATTTCAAAGCACGAAATTTCAATGCTTTAATATTTAGGAGAAAAGGACTTGTTGCCTTCGAGAAAGCATGTCCTCTTACCCTCAAAAATAGGAGGTTCTAATGCTTAACAACACCAACGCGCCAAGCCTTGATAACTTCTGGATGCCGTTCACAGCGAACCGCCAGTTCAAGGCCGCTCCACGCCTGCTCGCAAGCGCTTCGGGCATGTATTACACCGATGTCGACGGCAATCAGGTTCTCGATGGTACGGCTGGCCTTTGGTGCTGCAATGCCGGTCACGGCCGCAAGCGCATCACGGAAGCCGTCGAGCGCCAGATCTCGACCATGGACTTCGCGCCAACCTTCCAGATGGGCCACAACATCGCTTTCGACTTTGCTGAAAAGCTCGCAGCCATTGCGCCCGGCGGCCCGGATGCCAAGCTGGACCGCGTGTTCTTCACCAATTCCGGCTCGGAATCGGTTGATACCGCTCTCAAGATCGCCATCGCCTATCAGCGCGCCATCGGTCAGGGCACCCGTACCCTCGTGATCGGCCGTGAAAAAGGTTATCACGGCGTTGGCTTCGGTGGCATTTCTGTCGGCGGTCTCGTCAACAACCGCCGCGTCTTCCCGCAAATCCCTGCCGACCATATGCGCCATACGCTTGATGTTGGCCGCAATGCATTCTCCAAAGGTCTGCCGGAGCACGGCATTGAGCTTGCAGACGATCTGGAACGTCTGGTTCAGCTGCACGGCGCAGAAAAGATTGCCGCCGTCATCGTTGAACCAATGTCCGGTTCCGCCGGTGTCGTTCTGCCACCAAAGGGCTATCTCGAACGCATCCGCGCAACCGCTGACAAGCACGGCATTCTGGTGATCTATGATGAAGTCATCACCGGCTTCGGACGCCTCGGCACACCATTTGCTGTCGATTATTTCGGCGTCAAGCCTGATCTCGTCACCACCGCCAAGGGCCTGACAAACGGCGCAATCCCGATGGGTGCTGTCTTTGCAAGCCGTGCGGTGCATGACGCACTGATGACCGGCCCGGAAAACGCCATCGAGCTGTTCCACGGCTACACCTATTCCGGCCATCCGGTTGCCTGTGCTGCCGGTCTTGCAACGCTTGAAATCTACGCCGAAGAAGGCCTGCTTACCCGCGGCGCTGAACTGGCCGAGCATTGGCAGAACGCACTTCATTCGCTCAAAGACGCACCAAATGTCATCGACATCCGCAACTTGGGCCTCGTAGGCGCAATCGAACTGTCGTCACGCGAAGGCGCCATTGGCGCACGCGCTTACGATGTCTTTGTCGATTGCTTCAAGAAGGGTCTCCTGATCCGCGTCACCGGCGATGTGATCGCGCTTTCGCCACCGCTCATCGTGGAAAAGGAACAGATCGACACCATCGTTTCCATGATTGGAGATGCGTTAAAACGCGCGGCCTGATCGCCACCCAGATTAAGCCGCAACTTGGCCGCCGCTTTCCCCTGCGGCGGCTTTTTCATGAATCACATTCTTCGTTGAAGTCGATAAACCGTTCTGAAACCGATTATTTTAGCGCACCATTCTTAAAAGCAGGCCAAAGCTGAAATAACATTACGTTACATGCCTGTCTTTGGCTCTTTGACGCTTTCCAAATTGCACTCTGACGCATGCCGCCAGTCGCCGGCCCCCCTCCTTGAAAACCTCAAATCACCTGAAAATAGATGTTTCACTTGAAGCATTGAACGCTTAAGAAATTGCTGCGATGTTGTTCGCAATTTTCCCATCTCAGGACAGACCATGGCTATTTCAGCAGCACTTGAAAACCGCATCGTTTACGTGAATGGCGAATATGTTGCCGCCCGCGATGCCCGTATTTCCATCTTTGACCGTGGCTTTCTCTTCGGTGACGGCATTTACGAAGTGACCGCCGTGCTTGACGGTAAGCTGGTCGATAGTGATCCGCATATGAAGCGCCTGCGTCGTTCAACCGGTGAAATTGGTATTCCGATGCCGATGAGCGAAGATGAGATGGTCGAGATCGAGCGCGAACTGATCCGCCGTAATAACCTGACCGAAGGTCTGGTCTATCTTCAGGTCACGCGCGGTGACGGTCGCGACCGTGATTTTGTCGCCAAGGGCTTGAAGCCATCGGTCGTTCTGTTCACTCAAGTTAAGGCCCTTGCCAACAGACCGGAAGTCGAAACAGGCATCCGCGTGCTGTCACTTGATGATCTGCGCTGGAAACGCCGCGACATCAAAACCGTCTGCCTTCTGCCGCAGGCGCTCGCCAAAGAAATCGCAAAGAATGCCGGTTGCGATGAAGCCTGGATGCTGGAGGACGGATTTGTCACCGAAGGCGCATCTTCGACCGGCTATATCGTCACGCAGGACGATGTCATCGTCACCCGCCCCAATTCCAATGCGGTGCTTCCGGGCTGTACACGCCTGTCGCTGTTGCAGCTCATTGCCGAGACCGGCATGACGCTCGAAGAGCGCGCTTTCACGCTTGATGAAGCCTATGCTGCGAAAGAAGCCTTCATGACCAGTGCGGGTACGTTCGTAACGCCGATTTCGTTTATCGACGACAAACCAATCGGTGGCGGCAAACCCGGTCCGGTGGCGCTCAAGCTGCGTGAGATCTATCTCGACCACGCGCGCCGCACAGCGATTTAAAAATCATAAATCAAGTTGAAAACAGATCGGGCCGGAACTGAGTTCCGGCCCGACTGGCTCACGCCTCCCTCTCCCAAAAGGGCGGAGCAAAAGCGCGAAAACGCGCTTTTTCTGAGCATTTTTCCGCGAAAAGCGATGTTTAATTCGCGAAAAGTGATGTTCAAAATGTGATTTTCACGGCAAGCTCGTGTTCATAATATGGCCAATTCATGGCAAATCCCTATTTTAGCGGCGTTGGTTGTAAACATCGATGCAAACAGCGCCCAGCAGAACGATCCCCTTGATGACCTGCTGATAGTCGATCCCGATCCCGAGAATCGACATGCCGTTGTTCATCACACCCATGATCAGCGCGCCGATCACAGCCCCCGTCACACGCCCCACACCACCATAAGCCGATGCGCCACCGATAAAGCAGGCAGCAATCACATCAAGCTCAAATCCAAGACCGGCCTTTGGTGTCGCCGTGTTCAGACGTGCTGCAAAAACCAGACCGGCAAGGGCTGCCAGCACACCCATATTCACAAATGGAAGGAAGGTCAGCCGCTCGGTCTTGACGCCCGAAAGCTTCGCTGCATGGCGATTGCCACCGACCGCATAAATCTGACGACCAATAACCGTGCGGCTTGTGAGAAACGCATAGGCCGCGATCAAAACAGCCATGATAATCAGTACGTTAGGCATGCCGCGATGCGACGAGATCAGCAGCGCCAGATAGGCGATACCTGCAAAGAACAGAATATTCTTGACCACAAACAGGCCGAACGGTTCTGTCTCGACCTCATGCGCAATATGACGTGCACGCGAGCGTGTGTTCTGCCAGACGATAAAACCAGCAAGAACCAGACCAAGGATCAGCGATGTGAGATAAATACCGCCTGTCACACCAATGAATTCAGGAATAAAGCCTGACGAGAGCTTCTGAAACATCGGTGGGAATGGACCGACCGACTGTCCGCCGAGCACCGCCAGCATCAACCCCTTGAAAACCAGCATGCCAGCAAGTGTGACGATAAAGGACGGGATATTGAAATAGGCAACCCAGAAGCCCTGCATCGCGCCAATAATCCCACCGGCAATCAGGCACAGAATGGCGGCAATCGGAAACGGAATTCCCCATCGCACCATCATCACAGCAGCCAGCGCGCCGATGAAACCACACACCGATCCGACCGACAAATCGATGTGCCCGGTCACAATAATCAGCAACATTCCAAGCGCCATGATGACGATATAACTGTTTTGTAACACGAGGTTAGTCAGGTTCAGCGGCTTCATCAGTACGCCGCCGGTAACAATCTGGAAAAAGATCATGATTGCAATCAGCGAGAGCAGCATTCCCGATTCACGCAGATTGTTCTTTAAATAGCGCCCCACGCTGCTTGGCGCCTTCTGACCGCCCTGGATAACGTTCTCGCTCATTGTTGTTTTCCTTTGTTCTGCATGATGGCGCGCATGATGTTTTCCTGCGTTGCTGCCTCGCCCGCCACTTCGCCGACGAAAGCGCCCTCGTGCATGACGACAATGCGGTCGCAGATCCCGATCAGCTCCGGCATTTCGGATGAAATGACGACCACGCCCTTGCCGCTGTCAGCCAGTGAATTGATGATTGTATAAATGTCGTATTTCGCGCCCACATCGATGCCACGTGTCGGTTCATCGAGGATCAGCACATCGGGTCCGGTGAACAGCCATTTCGACAGCACCACCTTCTGCTGGTTGCCGCCTGAAAGCGTGCCGGTTTCCTGATAAACATTGTGGCAGCGAATACTCATTTGAGAGCGGTAGTCGTTCGCGACCTTCATTTCGCGAATACTGTCGATCACCCCCTTGGGGCTGACGCCGCGCAAATGCGCGAGTGATATGTTGCGCGAAATATTTTCGCCCAGAACAAGGCCCAGCTTCTTGCGGTCCTCAGTCACATAGGCGAGACCCGATTTGATGGCGCGGGCAACGCTCGAAATATCAACCGGCTTGCCATGCATGCGCACATCGCCGGAAATATTTGTACCCCATGAGCGTCCGAACAGGCTCATGGCAAATTCGGTACGACCCGCACCCATAAGGCCAGCAATGCCGACGATTTCGCCCGCTTTCACTTTGAACGACACGTTTTTAACCGAGTGACGTTCCGGGTGCAACGGATGATAAACCGACCAATTGTCGACCTCGAAAATCACATCGCCGATCTTCGGATCGCGCTTTGGATAGCGGCTTTCCAGATCACGATCGACCATCTTGCGGATAATGTCATCTTCCTCGACTTCGCCCGCATGACAATCCAACGTCGCAACCGCGCGTCCATCGCGCAGCACGGTAATCTTGTCAGCCACTTCGCGGATTTCATTGAGCTTGTGCGAAATCAGGATCGAAGTGATGCCCTGCGCACGAAATTCTTTCAGCAGTGCCAAAAGCGCCGCACTGTCGGTTTCATTCAGACTTGCCGTTGGTTCATCAAGAATGAGCAAGCGTACCCGTTTGGAGAGCGCTTTGGCGATTTCAACAAGTTGCTGTTTGCCAACACCAATATCCGTCACCAGCGTATCAGGCGACTCCGTCAGTCCGACTTTCTTCAAAAGCGCCTTTGTGCGCTGATAGACTTCGTTGCGATCAATCACACCGTAAGAGCCGGGTGGATTGACGAGAAAAATATTCTCGGCAATCGACATCAGCGGCACCAATGCAAGCTCCTGATGGATGATCACGATGCCAAGCGCCTCGGAATCATTGATGTCGCGGAAATGCCGCTCCTCTCCGTCAAAGACAATCGAACCGTCATAACTGCCAGAGGGATAAACACCCGACAGCACTTTCATCAGCGTGGATTTACCCGCACCATTTTCACCCACAAATGCGTGAATTTCTCCCGGCATTACCGTGAAATTGACGTCACTCAACGCCTTCACAACGCCGAAAGATTTGCTGATGCCGCGCATTTCCAGCAGTGGTTTACCGGCACTATCCGGCTGTCCACTGTTCTGCTCAAGCGGGACAGAATTGGTTACGTTCATCGCTCGCTCCCATAACGAACCTGCCATGCCACCACTCCCGGTTTTATCGCCTTCAAAAAGACAACGCTGTCAATCTGTTGGCCTAACCCAGTTCGAAAACTGGGCGGCGGGGATGATGGCATTAGAGCAGGCATGCCGGACGCACTTGTTTTGCGGCGCGTCCGGGCACAAAATTTACTGGATCTGATCTTCTTTGTAGTAACCGCTATCGACCAGAACTTCCTTCCAGTTCGACTTATCGACGATCACCGGCTTGAGCAGATAGGACGGCACAACCTTGACGCCATTGTCATAGGTCTTGGTGTCGTTCACTTCCGGCTCTTTGCCGCTCATCGCAGCGTCAACCATATCAACGGTGACCTTGGCGAGTTCGCGGGTATCCTTGAAGATTGTCGAATTCTGTTCGCCAGCAAGGATCGACTTGACCGAAGGCACCTCCGCATCCTGACCGGAAACGGCAGGCATCGGCATGTCGCCGCTGCCATAACCAACACCCTTAAGCGACGACAGAATACCAATCGAAATACCGTCATAAGGTGACAGAACAGCGTCAAGCTTCTTGTCGGAATAAAAGGCCGAGAGGATTGAATCCATACGTGCCTGAGCGGTTGCCCCATCCCAGCGCAGCGTTGCGACCTTGTCCATGCCGGTCTGGCCGCTGCCAACAACAAGCTTGCCGCTGTCGATGTAAGGCTGAAGAACGGACATTGCGCCATTATAGAAGAAATAGGCGTTGTTATCGTCAGGCGAGCCGCCGAACAATTCGATATAGAAAGGGCCTTCCTTGTTCTTGAGATCAAGTGCCTTTTCAATCGACTGTGCCTGCAACACACCAACCTGGAAATTATCAAAGGTCGCATAATAGGACACATTCGGTGTGTCGCGGATCAGGCGGTCATAGGCGATGACCTTGATGCCTGCATCATTGGCTTTTGCCAGAACATCGGAAAGCGTGGTGCCGTCGATCGATGCCACGACCAGAACCTTGGCACCCTTGGTCACCATGTTTTCGATCTGGGCCAACTGGTTCGGAACATCGTCTTCCGCATATTGAAGATCGGTCTTATAACCGCGCTCCTGAAGCACCTTGACCATGTTATCGCCGTCAGCAATCCAGCGCGCCGACGACTTGGTTGGCATTGCTACACCAACGAGGCCCTTGTCCTCGGCTTGTGCAAAGCCCGTAAAGGCAAATGCAGCTAATGCTGCCGCCAGTGTGAATGATTTTATGCCTGCCATTGTCTCACTCCCATCGTAGGACAGGCTTTTAAGGCCTGCCGTTCTCCCAAAATTTCCGCCCCCGCCGTTAGGCCCTGCGGAATTCCTCCAAAACAAGTCACAACAGCACTCAGCCTGCGATCTTGTCCCATGCCTCAACTGCACGCTGCGCGCGGTCGCGAACCTCAGCAGCAGTCAGTCCAGCCTTATAAAGACTGGAACCTAGTCCAAAACAGCGCACGCCCGCGCCGACATAAGTGGCAAAATTATCTTCCGATACGCCACCCACAGCACCCACCGGAATATCTTTTGGCAAGACTGCACAAATGGCCTTGATGCCATCGGCCCCCAGCACACTCGCCGGGAAGAACTTCAACGCCGATGCGCCTGCATGAATGGCGCTGAAAGCCTCAGTCGGCGTGAACACGCCGGGCATTGTCACCATGCCATACGCACTCGCGCGGCGAATGACATCCGGCTCGACATTCGGGCTGACCAGAAGCCTGCCGCCGACATCATGAAGCCGATCCACATTCTCAACCGACAGCACGGTGCCAGCACCAATCAGCACATTGCCCGGCGCAAGCTTTGCAGCTTTCTCAATGGAGACAAACGGCTCCGGCGAATTGAGCGGAATTTCAATCGCCTCAAAGCCCGTCTCAATCAGAGTGGAGACAATGGCTTCGGTTTCTTCCGGCCGAATGCCACGCAGAATGGCAACCAGCGGATAGCGCAGTTTGGGCCATGCGATATGATCGCTCATTGCGCACCTCCCGCAAAAGCATGGCGGGCGGCCATGAACAACCCATCGCGCACCAGTTCATCAGCCTCGATGTGGCTCACTTTCACACCGGCAATCTCAAGTGCAGACGCATAAAGCGCGCCCATCATGCCGTCGGAAAGCAGCAGAACTTCATGAGGTTTGCCAAACAATGTGCGGCCACCGGCAACCTCCAGCCCGATCAGCAGACCCGACAGACGTGCAAGCTGATCGGTCGGCTTATAGTCATGCACCAGCCAGCCAGCACGCACCGTAAAGAGCGCGTTGGCGATAAGCTCCGGTGTTTCAAGCGAAGCTTTCACGCCTCTAGCAAAGGCAGCACTCTTTGGGTCAACCGGTCCGGCCCCTTCAAGCGCACCGGAGAGAACCGACTTGTCTTTGAGAAGCGCAAACAATTCACCCGTCATGAAAGAGCGATAATCGTTAAGCTTGCCGTCTGCAATCTGCACCCATTTGGCGTGCGTTCCGGGCATCACCACCACGGCATCCCGCGTACCGCGATGTACCAGACCAAGCAGCTTGGTTTCCTCGCCGCGCATCACATCCGGCGCATCGACGCTCCGCCGTGCAACACCCGGCAGCATGATGACGGGGCGCTTTGCAGGCACGCGAACCGCAGCAGCAACGACGCCTTCAAGCCCGGCGGGCAAGCTCATATAAGGTGCTTCGATCCAGCCAGTGCGCGAACCCGCCATGCCGCAGATCACCACCGGCAGATCATCCGGCGCACCAAGCTTCGCCAGATGCTGTTCAAGCAGCGTTTCAAAGCCCGTTTCTTTTGCAGAGATCAGCCCGTCATCACCACGGCTTTCATTGAGCACGTTGCCATCAACATCCAGCGTCCAGAGGCGGAACCGGGTTGTTCCCCAGTCCGCAACTGCCGCAAATGGTGTTTTGACTCCCAACATCAATGGTTATCTCGTGGCAGGCCACGCGTATGCGCAATGTCCTGATACTTGACCGCGTTTTCGAGAACCGCACCTGTTTCCATCTGACCAACAACCGCGCGCTGGATTTCCTGCCACGGCGTCTGGCTTTCCGGATATTTATAACCACCGGCAGCTTCCAAAGCCTTGCGGCGTTCGGCCAGCTCGTCATCCGAAATCAGAATATCCGCCGTACCACGACCAATATCGATGCGGACCCGATCACCCGTCTTGAGGATGGCAAGGCCACCGCCAGCGGCTGCTTCCGGCGACGCGTTGAGGATCGACGGCGAACCCGACGTGCCCGACTGGCGACCGTCGCCGATGCAAGGGAGCGAACTGATGCCCTTCTTCAAAAGATAATCAGGCGCGCGCATATTCACGACTTCCGCTGCCCCCGGATAGCCTATTGGACCCGCACCACGCATGAACAGCACCGAACGCTCGTCAATTTCGAGCGACGGATCATCAATCCGGTGGTGATAATCTTCCGGGCCATCAAACACAATCGCCTTGCCTTCAAAGGCATTCGGGTCTTTTTCGTCTGTGAGATAGCGATTGCGGAATTCTTCCGAAATAACGCTCAATTTCATGATCGCCGACGAGAAGAGATTGCCGCGCAGCACGCGGAAACCGGCATGTTTCTTCAATGGCTGGTCAAAGGTCTTGATGACATTGCTGTCTTCAATCGTTGCGTTTTTGCAGTTTTCACCGATGGTCTTGCCGTTGACAGTGAGCGCATCCTCGTGAATGAGGCCCTGCCCCATCAGCTGATTGACGACTGCTGGCACACCGCCCGCGTGGTAGTAATCTTCACCGAGATATTCGCCCGCTGGCTGGAGATTGACCAGAAGCGGAATTTCCTCGCCATATTTCTGCCAGTCATCGACGCTCAGCTCCACGCCGACATGACGTGCCAGTGCATTGAGATGGATCGGCGCATTGGTCGAACCGCCAATCGCGGAATTGACGCGGATCGCATTGATAAAGGCTTCCTTCGTCATGATGTCAGTTGGCTTGAGGTCTTCATAAACCATTTCCACAATGCGGCGGCCGGTCAGATAAGCCACTTCCTGACGATCACGATAAGGCGCTGGAATCGCCGCCGAACCCGGAAGCTGCATTCCGAGTGCTTCGGCAAGCGAATTCATCGTCGTGGCCGTACCCATCGTGTTGCAATAACCGGTCGATGGTGCGGAAGACGCAACCAGCTTTACAAAGCCCGCATAGTCGATCTCACCCTTGGCGAGCAGCTCACGCGCCTTCCAGACGATGGTGCCCGAACCCGTGCGTTCACCCCGGAACCAGCCATTGAGCATCGGACCAACGGAGAGCGCAATTGCCGGAATATTGACGGTCGCAGCAGCCATCAGACAGGCAGGCGTGGTCTTGTCGCAACCAATGGTCAGCACAACGCCATCCAACGGATAGCCATAAAGCACTTCGACGAGGCCGAGATAAGCAAGGTTGCGATCAAGGCCTGCAGTCGGACGCTTGCCGGTTTCCTGAATCGGATGGACCGGAAATTCGATCACGATGCCGCCCGCTTCACGCACACCTTCACGCACGCGATTGGCCAGTTCCAGATGATGACGGTTGCACGGCGAAAGATCAGAACCCGTCTGCGCAATGCCGATGATCGGACGACCGGATTGCAGTTCTTCCTGACTGAGACCGTAATTCATGTAACGCTCAAGATAGAGCGCCGTCATATCAACATTGTCCGGGTTATCGAACCATGCGCGTGAGCGAAATCTCGGTGCTTTCGGCGTAACGGGCTTATTCATTTCATTGTCCTGCATGGGTAAGAGACCGCCGCGCGGCCCCAATTCCTAGTCTTCAAAAGATTCAACGGCATGGCGCTTTCCGAGAAGGAAAGCATCGGCAACATGGGTCAGAGGTGCTAGGTCAACATCGCTCTGCCCTTCGCCAACCAGCTTCACAAAATTCTGGTAAAGACGCTGATATTCACGATCAGGCTCCGCCATTTTTTCCGTGCCTGCGATCGTCAGCCGACTGCCGCCATGACTGAGAAGCAGCGTTCCCTTGTCTGTCTCGACCCGAATATCCCATGTCTGCGGACCCGTCTGGCGCCAGTCGAGTTCAAAGGAAACCGGCACGCCGCCTTCCGTTTCAAACGCGAGATCAGCGGCAATCGGTGCCGCCCGATTTTCTGGAAAATAGAGGTCGGACTTGGTGAGAAAAAACCGTTCCGGCAGAATATGCGTCACGATTGAGAGCGCATTGATGCCCGGATCGAACACACCAAGACCACCCGGCTCCCAGATCCATTGCTGGCCGGGATGCCAGTGGCGCACGTCCTCTTTCCACGACACCGCAACAGATTTGATTGCGGCATCTTTCAGAAATCCGCGTGCCGGTTCAACGGCTGCGGCTTCGCGCGAATGCCAGGTCGCATAAAGCGTAACGCCCTGCTTTTCAGCAAAACGCGTCAGCGCCTGCACTTCCGAAATCGTCGCGCCCGGAGGTTTCTCCAGCATCACATGCTTGCGCGCCGCAAGGGCTGCATAAGCCTGATTGAAACGCCCCTGCGGCGGCGTGCAAAGCGACACCGCATCGATTGCAACATCACTCTCAAGCAGCTCTTCAATGTCATGGAACGACGGCAACCCATCAAGACCCGCATTGCGGCTGGCAATGGCTTTGAGTTCAATGCCACTCGTCGCTTCAATCGATGGCAGATGCTGGTCGCGGGCAATCTTGCCAAGACCAACAATTGCCAGATTGATATTGGACGCCACTGTCATCTCAAAGCGCCTTCACGGCAATATCTTCGGCTTTCGCCTGCGCCAGCCTGTTGACCAGCGGATAACGGAAAGGCTTTGCGGAAATTTCGAACTGGTCGCCGTTTTCCGTCTTAACACCTTCCGAAAACGACAATGTCGCCGTGCCGAAGAAATGCACATGAATGTCTCCCGGACGACGGAACAGTTCATATTTGAAATGATGATGTTCCAGATTGGCGATCGTATGCGACATGTTCGCTTCGCCCGACAGAAACGGCTTTTCAAAGATCACCTGATCGCCACGCTTGATCCGCGAAACACCCTCAACATGATCCGGCAGAGCGCCCACATAAAGCTCTGGCCCCAGCGACGCCTGACGCAGCTTTGAATGCGCCAGCCACAGATAATTCTGCTTTTCGATCACATGATCGGAAAACTCATTGGCGAGGCAGAAGCCAAGGCGGAACGGCGTACCGTCCGGGCCGATCAGATAGATGCCTGCGAGTTCCGGCTCTTCACCGCCATCCTCGGCAAAAGCTGGAGAGACGAGTTCACCGCCCGTCGCGACCAGCGCCGACCCATCGCCTTTGTAAAACCATTCCGGCTGAACGCCCGTCTCACCGCGCTTTGGTTTACCGCCTTCAACACCCATCAAAAACATGCGCATCGAGTCGGTCGGCTTTTCAGCGGCCTGTGCTGCCTTGTGCATCTTGTCACGACCATCCGCCGAACCAAGATGTGTGAGGCCTGTCCCTGCAACAATCAAATGCGCGGGATCTTCATGGGTAATAGGCAGGTCAACCTGACCATCAGCAAGTGCGGCATCAAGATCGACAGCTTCACCTTTGCCATTACGCTCAACCTGCTCAGCAAGGCTAATGCCCGCAGAGATCGCCGCCCATGCCAGTTCGTAAGTCGTCGTCACGCCATTGACGATATGGGCCGCGCCTTCATCATCGCAAGCGGCCACACGTGTTTCTCCGCGCAAGTCGCGGATTTGTACCAGACGTAACATTAAACCTCCCATTTTCCGCAAAACGCTTGCGGAACATTCTTCTCGACCGTTCAAAAACACAGGTATGCGGATGAACGGCTCCTTCTCATTAATATGACTATTTCGGCAAATACCCACTTGTCAAGCAAGGGAAACACAGCGCGCACCACCCCCATACCAAGACCATTGCCGCCCCTTTAATAAACGCATGATTTCACTATAAAATTCGCCATCATGCACGTTTGTCGCACCCCCAATTTTCAGCGAATATACGAAATGTACTTGCCATAAAGTAATATTATATGCTTCATAAACACGAAGGCTGGGAGAGCCTTTTTATTGGGAGGACTTAATATGAAACGCAGTCTGACGGCTCTGACAGCCGCATTTTCATTCGCTCTGATCTCAAGCGCATCCGCCGCTTCCCTGACGGTCGGCTTCTCGCAGATCGGTTCAGAATCGGGCTGGCGCGCCGCCGAAACAAGTGTAACAAAGCAGGAAGCTGAGAAGCGCGGCCACACTCTCAAATTTGCCGACGCACAGCAGAAGCAGGAAAATCAGATCAAGGCCGTTCGCGGCTTCATTGCACAAGGCGTTGATGCCATCCTGATTGCGCCGGTTGTTGCAACCGGCTGGGACGCCGTTCTGAAAGAAGCCAAGGAAGCCGAAATTCCGGTCGTGCTTCTCGACCGCCAGATTGACGCACCGGAAGACCTTTATCTCACCGCTGTCACCTCCGATCAGGTCCATGAAGGCAAGGTCGCGGGCGACTGGCTGGTCAAGGAAGTCGGCGACCAGCCTTGTTCGGTCGTCGAGCTTCAGGGCACGACAGGTTCTTCTCCGGCGATCAACCGCAAGAAGGGCTTTGAAGAAGCACTTGCAGGCCACGATAACATCAAGATATCCCGCTCGCAGACTGGCGACTTCACCCGCACCAAGGGCAAGGAAGTCATGGAAAGCTTCATCAAGGCGGAAAATGGCGGCAAGGACATTTGTGCAGTCTACGCGCATAATGACGACATGGCCGTCGGCGCCATTCAAGCCATTAAGGAAGCTGGTCTCAAGCCCGGAACCGACATTAAGGTCGTTTCAATCGATGCCGTGCCGGATATTTTCCAGGCAATGGCCAATGGCGAAGCCAATGCAACGGTTGAGCTGACGCCAAACATGGCAGGTCCTGCTTTCGACGTCATCGAAGCACTCAAAGCCAATGGCACTGTTCCGCCAAAATGGATCCAGACCGAATCCAAGCTTTACACACAGGCTGATGATCCAAAGGCCGTTTATGAAGCCAAGAAGGGCCTCGGCTACTAAGCCTCAGATCACACCTTCATGCCTCCGGGCCGCTTCTCATCGCGGCCCGGAGCGAGTTCTGCAAGATGCGAACGGAAGACTGCCATGGCTCGCCCCGACATCGCTGCGCGCGAGACGCCAGCAACGCCGCTTCTTGAAGCGCGCTCAATAACCAAATCCTTTCTCGGAGTAACTGCGCTTGATCACGTCGATTTCGTGCTCAATCGTGGTGAAATACACGCGCTGCTCGGCGAAAACGGGGCAGGAAAATCAACGCTTATCAAGATATTGACTGGCGCCTATCATGGCTTTGACGGTTCGGTTTTGCTTGATGGACAAGAAATTGCGCCCGCTTCCGTGTCAGAAGCACAGACGCTCGGCATCGGCACGGTCTATCAGGAGGTCAATCTCTTGGAGAACCTGACCGTTGCCGAAAACCTGTTTCTGGGTCGTCAGCTACGGCGTTTCGGTTTCATCGACCGGCGCCGCATGGAGACCGACGCGGCCACCCTGCTCGCGCGCTATGGCCTCACCATTGATGTCGGCGCACCACTGTCCGCTTATTCGGTGGCGATCCGACAGATTATCGCAATCGCTCGCGCGGTGGATGTTTCCGGCAAGGTGCTGGTGCTGGATGAACCGACCGCCAGTCTTGATGCCCGCGAAGTCGAGATGCTGTTTGGTGTGCTGCGTCAGTTGAAAGCCGAAGGCCTCGGCATCATCGTCATCACGCATTTTCTGGATCAGGTCTATGCCATTGCCGATTGCGTCACCGTACTGCGCAATGGCCGGCTGGTTGGCAGTCGCAATCTTTCAGAACTACCGCGCACCGATTTGATCTCAATGATGCTTGGCCATCAGTTGCAGGAAACCGTCCGCAGACAGCTGACGGAAGAAGCAAGCGATAACGGGACTGCCCCCATTCGCTTTTCAGGCTTTGGTAAAAAAGGCAGTGTTGCACCTTTCGATCTTGCCATCAAGCCGGGTGAAGCGGTCGGCATTGCAGGCCTTCTCGGCTCTGGCCGTACAGAAACCGCATTGCTCATGTTCGGCGTCGATCAGGCAGACAGCGGTGCACTCATGGTTGATGGCAAAGACACAAAGCTGCCCTCACCTGTTGCAGCCATTGCCGAACGCTTTGCCTTCTGCCCGGAAGAGCGCAAAACCGATGGCATCATCGGCGATTTTTCGGTGGCAGAAAATATCGCGCTCGCCATACAGGCAAAACACGGCTGGTCGAAGCCGATTTCCTCACGCGAAAAAGCAGCGCTTGCAGAGCGCTATATCAAGGCGCTGGATATCCGCCCCGCAGATCCAGACAAACCGATCAAGTTTCTATCGGGCGGTAACCAGCAAAAGGCCATTCTGGCACGCTGGCTGGCCACCGATCCGCGCCTGCTGATTCTGGACGAACCAACCCGCGGCATAGACATCGGCGCCCATGCGGAGATTCTCAAACTCATCGGTGAACTCTGCACCGAAGGCATGTCTCTGGTGATTATTTCATCCGAGTTTGAGGAGCTTGCAGCCGTGGCAAACCGCGTTGTCGTGCTCTCAGACCGCCGCCATGTGGCAGAACTTTCGGGCGCAGAAATCACCGCCGACAATATCGTGCGTGCCATCGCCGAGACCGGAAGCATAAAGGAAGATGCAGCATGATGGCGCGTATTGGCAAAAAACTGAAAAGACTAAGCCCACAGCTCGCAGCCCTTGCGCTCATTCTGATTGTAAACACCATCATATCACCGGGCTTTCTGGGCATTTCCTTTCAGAACGGGCGCCTTTACGGAAGCCTGATCGATATTCTGGTACGTGCTGCGCCCGTTGCCATTCTCGCCGTCGGCATGACACTGGTGATTGCGACACGCGGTATTGATCTGTCGGTCGGCGCGGTCATGGCAATCAGCGGCGCTGCGGCTGCATCGCTCATCGTTTCTGGCTATCCGCTGGCGATCGTCATTCCCGTGGCACTCGGCGTGGGTCTGCTCTGCGGCTTGTGGAACGGCTTTTTGGTAGCGGTTTTCGACATTCAGCCCATCATCGCAACGCTGATATTGATGGTGGCTGGGCGTGGCATCGCGCAGCTTATCACCGAAGGCGCAATCCTCACCTTCAACAATGATTCCTTTGCAACTCTCGGCTCCGGTTCGTTTCTTGGCGTGCCGGTGCCGGTGCTGATCTGGATATTGGCAGGCCTTGTCGTCGGGCTTGTCGTGCGCTCGACAGCGCTTGGCTTCCTGATTGAAGCAACCGGCATCAACCGCCGCGCCGCCATGCTGGCAGGCGTTAAAGCCCGCTTTCTTCTGTTCAGCGTCTATGCAGTATCAGGCGTTTGTGCAGCGCTTGCCGGTCTCATTACGACCGCCGATATTCGCGGCGCAGATGCCAACAATGCCGGCCTATGGCTTGAACTCGACGCCATTCTGGCGGTCGTCATCGGCGGCACGTCGCTGAATGGCGGGCGCTTCTCAATAATGGCATCGCTGCTCGGCGCGCTGATCATCCAGTCGATCAATACCGGCATTCTGATGGCTGGGTTTCCGCCAGAATTCAACCTCATCATCAAGGCAGGCATTATCGTGATCGTACTCACGTTCCAGTCGCCTGCAATAGCTGGCTTCTTCACCTTCCTGCGCGCTGAACGCAAAGGCAATACAGCCAATACAAACCAACAAAGTCAACAGGGAGCACGGCAATGAGAGTGCTTCGCAATCTGCCTTTCGTCACAACGGTCGCGATTTTCCTGCTCGCCTATGCGGTCTGCGTGATCCAGTTCCCGAACATGCTGTCAACACGAGTGATCGGTAATCTTCTGACGGACAATGCCTTTTTAGGTATCGCAGCCGTTGGCATGACCTTTGTGATCATCTCCGGCGGCATTGACCTATCAGTCGGATCAGTCATCGCCTTTACCAGCGTTTTTGTGGCAGTCCTTGTAGGACATGGCATGCATCCGTTGATCGCCTTCGCACTCATTCTGGTGATTGCCGCAATGTTTGGCGCGTGGATGGGTATGATGATCCATTATCTCGGCATCCCGCCCTTTGTTGCGACCCTTGCAGGCATGTTTCTGGCACGCGGTGCGGCATTCCTCATTTCAACGCAGTCTGTGCCGATTTCGCACCCTTTTATCGAAACATTGCAGGGCTTTTACTTCCGGCTTCCGGGTGGTGGCAGACTGACATTTGTCGCCATGCTGATGCTGGCGGTCTTCATCATCGGCGGTATCATCGCGCATCGCACACGCTTTGGCGCAAACATCTATGCGCTCGGCGGCAATGCGCAATCGGCGGAACTGATGGGCGTTCCGATTGGCCGCACGACAATCGGCATCTATACAGTGTCGGGCGTGCTTTCCGGCTTGGCAGGCATCGTTTATACGCTCTACACATCATCCGGCTATTCGCTCGCAACCGTTGGAGTGGAACTTGACGCCATTGCATCGGTGGTCATCGGCGGCACACTTCTCACCGGTGGGGCCGGTCTGGTGGCAGGTACGTTCGTCGGTATTCTGATACAGGGCCTCATACAGACTTATATCGTTTTCGATGGAACGCTGTCTTCGTGGTGGACAAAAATAGCAATCGGTATCTTGCTGTTCCTGTTCATTGCGCTACAGCGAGGACTTGTATGGTTTTCCGATATAAGACTCGCGCGTCAACGCATGAAGGAGGCCTGAATTGGGATTACTGGAAACGGCCATAACCGGACGCAAGCGCCATAACAGCCACGCCGTTGTCGTGGGTGAACTGGGGCGCGGCATCGTCGCAGGCACCATTCCCGAAGGCTCGATACTTCCGGGCGATAACGAATTGTCGCTGCGCTTTGGCGTTTCCCGCACTGTTCTGCGCGAAGCGATGAAAACGCTGTCTGCAAAACGCCTGATCGAACCAAAAGCCAAAGTTGGAACCCGTGTGCTCGGCGCAAGCAGCTGGAACTTTTTTGATCCTGACGTGCTGACATGGCGGTTCGAAGCAGGCTTTGATGAGGTCTTCGTCGATCATCTGGCGGAAATGCGCATGGCGCTTGAACCCGCTGCCGCCGCCGCTGCCGCAAAAAATGCAACCAGCGAGGAACTTGTTGAGCTTTATGCGCTTGCTGCGAAATTTGACGACCCCATGCATACGCCAGAATCCATCGCTAAGGTCGACCTTGAGTTTCATCTGGCAATTGCCCGCATGTCAGGCAATCCATTCATGCGTTCCGTGAGCAGCCTGATTGAAGCAGCGCTTGCAATTTCGTTCCAGTTATCGTCTCCGGCAAGTTCACCCGAAGGCATTGCAGAATGTGCCGCCAATCACATGCGCATTGCCCATGCGATTGCCTCGCGCGATCAGCAAAAAGCACGTGCTGCGATGGAAAGCGTGATCGCGCTTGGCGTTGACCGTATACGCGAAGAAATCTGATTACGTGACTTTGAGATCGAACTTCGGATCGCCGCGCAACGTATTGCTGACGGTGCAGATTTGCTCGGCCACCTCTGCAAGACGATGCTTTTCATCTTCCGTGAGATCGCCATCGAAATGAAATGTTACAGCGAATCGTTCGATGCGTGACGGGCCTTCATGGGCCTTATCGCCTTTTACCTCCACCCGAACATGGTCAAGCTTTTCACGCAATTCGAGCTTGGTCGCAGCAACACGCGCACTGAGCGCCATGCAGGCTGCAAGTGATGCATAGATCAGATCGAGCGGGTTAAAACCCGGCTGGCTGACGCTGGTGACAATCTCCACCGCGCCGCCTGTCGGCGTTGTGATTGTCGGCAGCTTGCCATGTGGCATTTCCGCAACCGCCCCGGTTTCGCGGGTTCTGAATTTCAGTTCAGTCATGGCTCAACTCTCCTGTATTCAACACCGCGTGCAAGCCAGCAGCCGACGCTCAAATCTGTGATCGCACCCTTGTCATCGCGGCGGAAAACAAGCTTCCACTCGCCGGGCGACGGTGCATCCATCGAGCGCTGAACAGGCATCAGCCAGACATCAGCCCCGACACTATAAAGCGGATACATGTCGCTCTTGCCAAGGAAGCCTTCAAAAGCGCCATAGATTGCGCCGCCTTCGGAAATCAGCAGCAGATCAGCATCAAGCTCATCGCTGTGATAGTGCCCGATGATATCCTGTCTCGCTTCGCCTTTGACACGGTTCATAACCAGCGAAAGGTTTTCACTTTCGCGGGAAAGTTCAATCACATCGTCTTCGCGCTGAATCGTGGTCATAGCTGAACGTGCCTCATTTGCGCTCACCACATCCATAATTTCCGGGCTGGTGCCAAAACGCGCCTTCATGCGGCCATGACCAGCATCTTCAAGACTGAGAACAAGCCCCGTCTTCTCATCGAGCCACGAACCAAACCATGCCGCATCGGCTTCGACGCGCACCACATCGGATGACGATACGCCCAAAGCAATATTCATCAGTTTGAAGGCAACCTCGGAGGCCCCGCCTTCAAAATTGAACATGGCGATTGTCGAGAGACGTTCCTCCGCACAATGCCAGCGCTGGCAGCGCCAGCCGCGCAATGCACCACCATGACCCGTTAGGCGCTTGCCGCCTGTTTCGTGAAAATTGAGGCCAAAGCCATAAGGTGCCGCAGCACCGTCTTTAAACGTTTGCGGCCCGCTCAGCCGACGATAGAGACCCTGTTCATCATCACGCGTTGCATCGATGAACTGCTCCCACGCAATCATATCATTGAGCGAAGCGCAGATGCCTGCATCGCCTATCCAATGAATACGATTCGTGGCAGGCAGAAACCCGCGAACCGTATCGCCTTCATAACCCGTACATTCCTCAAACAGCGCCGTATCGGGGATAAGCGCGGCACGCTTCATTCCTGCAGGCTTGAAAATCCGCTCGGACAGAAGATCAACCAGCGTACGCCCGGTATGCGCTTCGATCAGGTCCGCCAGAATGCGGAAATTGCCGTTGCAATAAGAGTAATGCGAACCCGGTTCAAAATGTGTGGTCTTCAGGCGGCGCAACAGGCTTTGCGCCTGCTCTGGCAAAAACACACCTTCCGGATCGGCACCGCACAGGACAGTTAGTGCCCAATAATCGCGCAGGCCGGACTGGTTGTTGCAGAGATCGCGAGCGGCGGGGCGCTCGTCTTCGAACTTGTCGAGGTAGGCTGCAAGCGCATCATCGAGCAACTCAGGCTCGCCCACCGCATCAAGCATCACAGCACAGGTAAACTGTTTGCTGACCGAACAGATCGGCATCCGCGTATCGAGCGTCATGGGCTTTCGCGTGCGAAGATCGGCAAAACCCCAGGCGTGCTGCAACACGACCTCACCGTCCTTCACAACGGCGATAACGCCGCCCGGACCTTTGTAGTTTTGAGGAATGTGACGAACAAAGGCTTCTAGGGCAGACGTATCAAACTTCGACATGATCGACTCAAGACTCACAAAAAATCAACGCCTGCGAAGACGCATTATTTTATGCGATCAATCAAGGCCATTGCAGCTTGTGGGTTGTGCGCCTTTTGGCCGCTGATGACATAAAGATAAACATCGCGGGCAACGTTATCGGGAAGCGGCGGCGTGATGGTTTTGAGACTATCGGGCACATGCCCAACCGCAATTGCTTTGGCCCGCTCTGCCCAATGGTCAAGATCCGCCTCGCTGTAGCCGAGCTTCTGGTCTTCCTGCGTACCCATGATGCGCAGATAGGCAAAAGGCGCAGTCATATCAGCAATTTCCACGAATTTGCTGTCGCCCGCAATCACCACCGCAACGCCATATTCCCGCAGCAGCGCGATGAAATCCGGCGAGTTGAAACTGTCGTGGCGCACTTCGACCGCATGGCGCAGATCACGCCCATCGACACGTTTTGGCAGAAGCTTGAGAAAAGCTTCAAAATCGGCTGGATCGAACTTTTTCGTACCCATGAACTGCCAGTTGATGACACCAAGCTTGTCTTTGAGCTCAAGCAGGCCGCCGGTCACGAATTTCTCGATGCTCTCTCCCGCCTCGGCCAGCACCCGCCGATTGGTCGAAAAGCGCGGTGCTTTCAGCGAAAAAACGAAGTCAACCGGCGTTTCATCATGCCATTTGGCAAAAGTCGTGGGCTTCTGCGGACCATAATAGGTACTGTTGATTTCGATAGAGGTCAGCTTGCTCGAAGCATATTCGAGCTGGCGTTTTTTGGAGAGCTTTTCCGGATAGAAACTCTTGTCCCACTCCTCGAAAGCCCAGCCGCCAATACCCACACGGATTCTGCCTGAATTTGTCTCACGCATTTCATCCATACCTTCGCGACATGAGTTCATCAGCTTTGCTCATCATATTTAGGCTGTTTTCACAGCCTCCGCTATGCTGTTATCACTGTGCTTTACTGGAGGAGTAAACAAATGTCGGAAACAAAAGATCCGATCGTTATCGCCAGTGCGGTACGAACACCGATCGGAAGTTTTCAAGGTGCGCTCAAGGGGGAGAGTGCAACAGCACTGGGCGCAGCCACAATCAAGGAAGCCGTTCACCGGGCGAAGCTTGACCCCGATCAGATCGACGAAGTGCTGATGGGCTGTGTGTTGCCCGCAGGACTGGGGCAGGCACCCGGACGTCAGGCCGCAATTCATGCCGGTCTCCCACAGGCTGTGCCTTGCTCGACCATCAACAAGGTTTGCGGATCGGGTATGAAAACCGTCATGCTGGGCGCCGATCTCATTGCCGCAGGAAGTGCGGACATTGTGGTCGCAGGCGGCATGGAAAGCATGACCAATGCACCTTATTTGCTTGAAAAAGCACGCAGTGGCTATCGCATGGGCCACGGCAAAATCTACGATCACATGTTTCTCGACGGTCTTGAAGACGCCTATGACGAAGGCCGCGCCATGGGAACATTCGCGGAAGAAACAGCAGATCACTACCAGTTCACGCGTGAGCAACAGGACGAATTTGCCCTCCGCTCACTTTCGCGCGCACTCAAGGCAGCTGAGGCGGGTTCTTTCGCACAAGAGCTGGTCCATGTTGCAGCGCTTGACCGCGACGAGCAGCCAACCCGCGCAAAGCCCGAAAAAATACCAAACCTCAAGCCTGCCTTCCGCGAAGGCGGCACGGTTACAGCCGCCAATTCTTCATCGATTTCCGATGGTGCGGCATCGCTTACCCTGATGCGCCTGTCCAAAGCCCAAAAGCTGGGCGCAGAACCGCTTGCCATTATTCGCGACCACGCAAGCCACGCGCAACAGCCCTCGCTCTTCACCACGGCCCCGATTTTTGCGATGAAAAAACTCTTCGACAAAACCGGCTGGACTGCACGCGACGTTGATTTGTTTGAAATCAATGAAGCTTTCGCTGTGGTTGTTATGGCTGCAATGCAGGAACTCGACCTCCCCGCCGACAAGGTGAATATCCATGGCGGTGCCTGCGCTATGGGCCATCCGATTGGCTGCTCTGGTGCACGCATCATCGTTACCCTGCTTCATGCCATGAAGCAGAACGATCTCAAGCGCGGCATGGCTTCAGTCTGTATCGGTGGCGGCGAAGCAACAGCCATTGCTGTTGAAACAATATGAGGGGGAAAATGGATATTGAAGGAAAAATCGCCATCGTCAGCGGTGGTGCATCAGGCCTTGGTGCCGCAACCGCACGTGCGCTTGCAGCCAAAGGCGCGAAAGTTGCAATCCTCGATTTCAACATTGACGGCGCCAATACAGTGGCAGCCGAAATCGGCGGCATCGCCATTCAATGCGATGTTTCAGACGCTGCAAGTGCTGAGGCCGCGTTCAAGGCAATCGGCGAAAAGCTCGGATCACCACAGATTCTTGTCAATTGCGCGGGCGTAGCACCAGCAAAGAAAATGCTGGCGCGTGATGGCAGCGTCATGCCGCTTGATGATTTCCGCAAAGCGGTTGAGATCAACCTGATCGGCTCGTTCAATCTGCTGCGGCTGTTTGCCGATGTCGCCTCCAAAAGCGAAGCCCTGTCAACGGGCGAGCGCGGCGTGGTCATCAATACGGCATCGGTTGCAGCCTTTGACGGCCAGATCGGCCAGACGGCCTATGCAGCGTCTAAAGGCGGCATCGTTGGCCTGACTCTGCCTGCGGCACGCGAACTTGCCCCCCTTGGCATTCGTGTGTGCGCCATTGCACCCGGTATTTTTGAAACCCCCATGCTCAAAGGCTTGCCGCAACCTGCACAGGATGCGCTGGGCCAGATGGTTCCTTTCCCCCCACGTCTGGGTCGGCCAGACGAATATGCGGCACTCGCGCTGCATATTATCGAAAACAGCATGCTCAACGGCGAAACCATTCGGCTCGATGGTGCGCTGCGTATGCCTCCGAAATAGAGCGCATGCGCGCCAAAGTCGTTCAGACATTTTGAGAGTAGGGAAATGCATAAAACCTCAACAAACAGCAACATGCGGACCGGTGGCCAGATATTGGTGGATGCACTCGGCATTCACGGCGTTGACCGCGTTTTCTGTGTGCCCGGCGAAAGCTACCTTGCGGCGCTCGATGCTTTCCATGACGTCAGTGACCAGATCGATCTTATCGTCTGCCGTCAGGAAGGTGGGGCTTCTTACATGGCGGAAGCCTATGGCAAGCTGACCGGCAAGCCCGGCATCTGCTTTGTCACACGCGGTCCCGGTGCGACGAATGCCTCCGTCGGCGTTCATACCGCGTTTCAGGATTCCACACCGATGCTTCTGTTCATCGGGCAGGTTGCAAGCGATCAGGTGGAACGGGAAGCATTTCAGGAAGTTGATTATCGCCGCATGTTCGGCCAGATGGCCAAATGGGTGGTGCAGATCGATGACGCAGCCCGCATCCCGGAACTGGTCAGTCAGGCTTTCCATCGCGCCATCAACGGTCGCCCCGGCCCTGTGGTCATCGCCCTGCCCGAAGATATGCTGACCTCACACGCAACCGTCAGCGATGCGCCCGCTTACAAGCATGTCGAAATGCATCCGGGAAGCGATCAGCTACAGGACATGAAAGCACTTCTCGAAAAAGCCGAGCGGCCACTAATGATCGTGGGCGGCGGCGGCTGGAATAGCCAAGCGGTTCGCGACCTGCAAACATTCGCTGAAAACATGTCGCTGCCTGTTGCAGCATCCTTCCGTTGTCAGGATATGTTCGACAATCATCATCCACTTTATGCCGGTGAAATGGGAACGTCGATCAGCCCGAAACTCGCCGCCCGCGTTAAAGATTCAGACCTTTTGCTGGTGGTGGGTGCGCGCCTTGGTGAAATGACCACGCAGGGCTATGAACTGATCAATATCCCTGTGCCAAAGCAGAAGCTCATCCATATCCATCCGGGTGCGGAAGAGCTTGGCCGTGTCTATCACGCTGATATTCCGATCAATGCCAGCATGGCTGCCTTCACCAAAGCAGCTTCAAAGCTTGAACCTATCTCTAACCCCCGGTGGAAAGCATGGGCTGAAAGCGCCAAAGCCGATTACCGTGACAATCTGAAAACGCCGACAATTCCCGGTGACGTTCAGATGGGCGAGATCATGGAATGGCTGCGCGCACATCTCGCCGATGATGCCATCATCACCAATGGCGCTGGCAATTATTCGGCATGGCCGCACCGCTTTTATCAGTACCGCACCTATCGCAGCCAGCTGGCACCAACCAATGGCTCCATGGGCTATGGTGTGCCAGCTGCCGTTGCCGCCAAGCTGACCGCACCAGAACGCACAGTCGTCTGTTTCGCTGGTGACGGCTGTTTCCTGATGAATGGTCAGGAGCTTGCAACGGCTGCGCAATATGAAGCCAATGCGATTTTCATTGTGGTCAATAACGGCATGTATGGCACGATCCGTATGCATCAGGAGCGCACCTATCCGGGCCGCGTTTCCGGCACTGGCCTTGCAAATCCCGACTTTGCAGCGCTTGCCCGCGCCTATGGCCTGCATGGGGAAACGGTGGAAAAGACCGCAGACTTTGCGGAAGCTTTCAAGCGCTGCGAGCAATCGGGTAAGCCGGGGCTGATTGAAATCCGCATCGACCCGGAAGCCCTTTCGCCCAAAATGACGCTCAGCCAGATGCGCGAACAGGGATTAGCCAAACAGAGATAACGAGTCTCTTTTGCTTTCGACTTCAAGCCGAGTTTTTCACCATCATGAAAACTCGGCAAGATCCCGCAGGCGCCGATTCAATCCATTTAAATGGCGCGAATCCCCCTACCGTTCGGAGATATTGCCGTGATGTCACGTATGAACAGGTCTTAAAGCAGACAATACAACTTTAGTTTATATCGATACAATTTACAGTAGACTTCATCGCTCAAGTCGCACATAAACCGCCCGGGTTGCAATGGGAGGGGAAATTGCGAACACTTAATCTTTTTATTATTGGTTTTGGCTTTAGCGCACTTGTCATGACCTGCATTTATGCACTTGTTGGTGGATTACATTAAGATTGAAGAAGGCTCTCGCCTAAGAAGCTTGCCGAGGCTTCGCGCACTGCTCCAAGCATAAAATCACTGATCACTCTGATACGCGGTGCGGCCATAACATCGACATGGCAATTCATCCAATATTCGCGCTCAAGATACATTTCCTTTGGCAGAACCGGCACAAGTTCAGAATATTGGCTGGCAATGAAAAATGGCAACACACACAGCCCATAGCCTGTCAATGTTGCCACCAGTTGCGCATGAATGCTTGAGCCTTGATAATTGCAACGCTTTCCAGGCAAAATTTCACGCATGTAATCAAGACCGGGTGTAAACACCATATCGTCTATATAGCCGATAAAAGGATGCTGGGTCATATCTTCGCGCGTTTTGATCGCTGAATGACAATTCAGATAGTCGCGATGCCCATAAACAAACAAACGATAGGGCGTGAGTTTTTCACTGTGATAAGGTCCGGTGCGCGGCATATGCAGCGTGATCGAAAGCTCCGCTTCACGCCGCGACAATGACATAATCTGCTGGATTGTCACCACCTCCACCGAAAGACTGGGATAGGATTGCGCCAGCACCGGCAGCCGATCCGCCAGAAAGAAATTGCCAAAACCTTCAAGGGTTGAAAGCCGCACCACACCTGACAATGCCGAAAAACTGCCCGTCGTCTCTGTCTGGAATTTCAGCGCCTCTCGCTCCATCACTTCCGCAGGCTCAACCAGTCGCTCGCCCATCGGCGTTAAAAGATAGCCGCGCGGATTGCGCTCAAAAAGCTTTGTTGCAAGCGCTTGCTCCAGACGATCGATGCGCCGCAGAACCGTAACGTGGCTGGTGCGTAATTGTCTTGCGGCAGTCGAAAGCTGGCCGGTGCGCGCGACCGCGAGAAAATATTGCAGATCATCCCATGAAAACTGCCGCAACGTTTCCTCCTTAAAGCTTCTGTACATTTTTGAACAGACACTGTTCAAAAATTGCTATTCTTGTACGCATTTGTCAATGCTACCGTCCATAGGACAAGCCCGCATGGAGGCCCTAAAGGAGGAACGAGCCGGGCGGAAGCATATGGGTGCCTAATCATGAGGAAGATTGGCCACCCTGTCTGAAAAGACGGCTTCAAATAAGCATTTCGTCCGACTTTGTCGCGACGATCATACGTTTTTGGGAGGAACACTGAATGAAACTTTTTGCACTTGCTACGGCTGCACTTTTTGCTGCAACCGCAATTTCATCCGCAGCGGAAATATCAGACGGCAAAGTCAAAATCGGCATTCTGAACGACCAGTCTGGCGTTTATGCTGATTTCGGCGGCAAATGGTCGTATGAGGCGGCCAAAATGGCTGCTGAAGATTTTGGCGGCACTGTGCTGGATGCGCCGATTGAAATCATCACTGCCGACCACCAGAACAAGCCGGACGTTGCAGCCAACATCGCCCGTCAGTGGTATGATACCGAACAGATCGATGCCATCATGGAGCTGACCAGCTCCTCCGTGGGTCTCGCTGTTCAGGCACTTTCAAAAGACAAAAAGAAAATCACCATTAATACAGGTGCCGCGACATCGGAACTCACAGGCAAGCAATGCACGCCTTACGGTTTCCACTGGGCCTATGACACCCATGCGCTGGCGGTCGGCACAGGTGGCTCGCTCGTTGAACAGGGCGGCGACACATGGTATTTCCTGACAGCGGACTATGCTTTCGGCTATTCGCTGGAAGAACAGACGTCGAAATTCGTAGAATCCAAGGGCGGTAAAGTTCTTGGCTCGGTTCGCCATCCACTGAGCAGCACCGATTACTCTTCCTTCCTGCTACAGGCACAGGCATCGGGTGCCAAGGTCGTTGGCCTTGCCAATGCCGGTCTTGATACATCCAATGCGATCAAACAGGCTGCGGAATTCGGCATCGTGGCCGGTGGCCAGCGCCTTGCGGCCTTGCTCTTCACGCTTGCGGAAGTGCACGGACTGGGCCTTGACGCGGCACAGGGCCTGACACTCACCGAAGGATTTTACTGGGATCGCGACGATGAATCGCGCGAGTTCAGCAAGCGCTTTTTCGACCGCACCGGCCGTATGCCGAACATGATTCAGGCAGGCACCTATTCGGCGGTTCTTCAGTATCTGAAAGCCATCAAGGAAGCAGGCACCGACGATACGGAAGCCGTCGCCAAGAAGCTGCATGAAATGCCGGTCAATGATGTTTTTGCCCGCAACGGCAAGGTCGGACCCAATGGCCGCATGATCTATGACATGTATCTCATGGAAGTGAAAAAGCCTGACGAAAGCAAGGCGCCATGGGACTACTATAAGGTGCTGGCCACCATCCCCGGCGATCAGGCTTACATGAAGCCGGAAGAAAGCGGTTGCCCACTGGTCACACAATAAGAGGCTAATGGGATGAACACAGCAACTCAAAATGCCACGGCTCTGCGAGAAGCAGAGCCGTCAGGGACGGTTCTTTCTGCGCGCGGGTTGGGCAAGTCGTTTGGCGGCTTTCATGCGGTGAAGAATGTCGATCTTGATGTCGAGCACGCCCGCGTTCATGCGCTGATCGGGCCGAATGGCGCAGGCAAGACGACCGTTTTCAACCTGCTTACCAAGTTTCTCCAGCCGACAAGCGGCGAGATTACGCTGCTTGGCGAAAGCATCACCAAAACCAACCCTGCCAAAGTGGCGCGGATGGGGCTGGTGCGTTCGTTCCAGATTTCCGCAACCTTTCCGCATCTGAGCGTGCTGGAAAATGTGAAGGTCGCGCTTCAGCGTCCGAGTGGTCTGGCAACACAGTTCTGGCGCTCGCTGTCCGCCCTTGATCAGCTTGATGCAA
>NZ_JAPHAV010000008.1 GCF_026241335.1 Ochrobactrum chromiisoli
AAGAATAGCCAGATGGATGTCGGGGTCTATCGTATTTTCCAGTCAGACAATCCACTGACCGATAACGGTATGCAGATGGCTGCGGGAAGCGATCAGGACTATAGCCTGCAAGTGCTGCAACCTCAGGGGCAGGTCAATCTGGTTAACAGTGGCGGTCGGACCATGTCCTACTGGGATGGAAGCCAGATGATAGGCGATGGCACCGTCCATGGCGGCGATGGAACATGGAACGCAGCGAACTCGAACTGGACCGACCAGAACGGCAACGGCAATACTCCCTGGGCGGATGACGTTTTTGCCGTGTTTCAGGGCACCGGTGGTAAGGTCATGATTGAGAATGGCTTTACGCCGCGTGTCAACGGCATGCAGTTCTTCGTTGATGGTTACAGCGTTGAGGGAGGCACAATCACGCTGGGTGGAACGGATGTTCGGATCAACGTTGGTGACGGCGTGATGGAGCATGCCAACTATGTGGCAACCATATCTTCCATTCTCGACGGGCAGAATGGCTTTACCAAATCTGGCTATGGAACACTGAATCTGACAGGCCAGAACAGCTATAGCGGCACCACCACGGTGCAAGAGGGCACGCTGGAGCTGAGCGGAAACGGCAGCATTGCAAACAGCGCAGAGATCGTTCTTGCAAGCACAGAGTTTGACCGTGGCAAGCTGCTGATCAACAAGGATCAGGATTTTTCATTTGCAAACAAGGTGAGCGGCGTTGGTGCCGTTACCAAAGATGGCATCGGCACGACGACCTTCTCTGGCAATAACACGTTCAGTGGCGGATTGACGGTTGCAGCAGGCGCTGCCAAAGCTGGCATTGCGGAGAATGCTTTTGGTTCGGGCAATGTGACCATCAAGGGCGGTGGGGTGCTTGATCTTGCCGACTTTAATGAAACCGTTGGCAGTCTTGTGGGTGAGAAAGCCGGTGACGGCACTATCACGCTTGGTTCGGGCACATTAACGCTCAATCAGAACCTGCATGGCGATTTCTCCGGTAAGATTTCCGGCACGGGTGGCATCACCAAGAATGGCAATGGTGATCTGGTGCTTTATGGTGCCAATGACTATTCGGGCAACACTGCTGTCAATGAGGGCGCGCTGGTTCAGGGGGCAGCCGGTGGCTTCTCAGCTGCTTCGCGCTATAGCGTGGCCAGTGGGGCATCGCTCAAACTTGGCGGTTTCTCCAGCACCATGGCCGGCTTATCCAATGGGGGCGATGTTTTCTTCGGCGGCAATGGCGGCACGGTGCTTAATGTGTCCGGCGATTATAACGGACAAGGCGGTACGCTGCATATGTGGGGTGTGCTTGGTGATGACAGTTCATTGATTGACCGGATGAATGTCAGTGGCAACACAGCCGGCACTTCCAAAGTCGACATCACCAACCGTCACGGTTTTGGCGCTAAAACCAATAACGGCATCGAGATCATCTCCGTGGGGGGGAACTCTGATGGTCTGTTCACGCTCAATGGTGATTATGTCACCAAAGACGGCAAGCAGGCTATTATGACTGACTCGGCCTATGCCTATACGCTGCAAAAAGGCGGTACCAATACGCCAAATGACGGCAACTGGTATCTGGTCAGCAAGAATCCGAACGATCCGGTCAATCCGGTCGATCCGGATTGCGAGAAGACCAATACCTGTCCTCCAGGTCCTAACCCTGGTCCTAATCCGGGCCGTTACAGCCCCGCGGCTCCGATCTATGAATCCTATGGCTCGACGCTGCAGGCTCTGAACAAGCTGCCGACACTGCAACAGCGTGTGGGTGAGCGTTATCTGGGAGGCTCTGATCAGGCCAGTTCGGGTGCCAATGTGGGTGAAACCGACAGCAAGGCGATCTGGGGTCGCATTGAAGGCGCGCATACCCGTCATGAAAGTGCCTCCACGGCAGGTGATCTGCATCAGGATATCAACACTTTCATCATGCAGGCCGGTGTGGATGGTCAGTTCTATGAGGATGAGAATGGCACACTGTTTGCTGGCATTACCGGGCAATACGGCAATGCACGCTCGGATATCGACAACCGGACCGGTGACGGTTCGGGCAGCATCAGCACGCAAGGATGGGGGCTTGGTGCCACGGCCACATGGTATGGTACGTCCGGCTTCTATCTTGATGCACAGGCACAGGCCAACTGGTATGACAGCGATCTTCATGTCGATGCAGTCAACAAGACTCTCAGCAACGGCAATAAGGGCTTCGGTTACGCTCTGAGCCTCGAAGCGGGTCAGCGTTTTGCCATCAACCAGAACTGGTCGCTGACACCGCAGGCACAGCTCATGTGGTCATCGGTGGATTTTGACACCTTTACCGATAGCTATGGCGCGCGCATCTCCAATAGAGACGGGGATAGCCTGACAGCCCGGCTTGGTCTTGCTGCCAACTATGCCAATAGCTGGAAGGGCCATGATGGGCGGATGGTCAATACATCACTCTATGGCATTGCCAATCTTTATCAGGAGCTCATGGGTGACGCGCGCATGAATTATGCGGGAACCCATATGGCCACTGACAGCGATGATACATGGGGTGGGATTGGCGCAGGTGGCACCTATGCCTGGGCCGACAATAAATACATGCTCTATGGCGAAGGTTCCATCAACACGTCACTCAACCATTTCTCCGACAGCTACGCCCTCAAAGGCAATGTCGGCTTCAAGGTGAAGTGGTAGAAAACCCATAGTCGCAATCAAATTATCGCTCCCGGTGCCAAGCCGGGAGCGATTTGTTTTATGCAAAATGCCACGTCTGCGTAATCGGCATTCCGACCCCACATTCTGTTTGATTTTGTGCTCGGTCACTGAAAGTTAGCGAACAGACAGAACGCGGTTTCTCACAGGCGATCAGAGTCAGCCTGAAAGAATGCCCCGTTACCAACGGAGCCAGGCAGTAAAACTTATCACGAAAATTTTCGCAAATATTCAAGACATTGATGCCATCACCAGCGACTTATCACACGGCCAGAAAACCACCATCGACTGGTAAAGTAGCCCCTGTGACCATTGCGCTGTCGTTGCTTAAAAGAATCGCAATGGCCTGCGCAACATCTTCGGATTGCGCAAAACGATTGACCGGATGGCGCACCATCATCGGTGTGCTTTTTGCAGGGTCGCTCCAGGCTTCAACCGCTAGTTCGGTCAATGTGATTGTGGGGGCCACCGCATTGACACGGATACCATGCGGTCCCAACTCCTTAGCGAGAACTCGCGTTGCACCTTCAAGGCCTGCCTTGGATGCGGCATAGCACAAGTGATCCTGAAAACCGCGATGGCCGGCAATAGATGTAATATTGACGATGGCGCCACCGCCGCCTGCTGCCACGCGCATACGGGCAAACTCCTGACACGCAATCAGCGCTGCGCGCAAATTGATGCCCATAACAGCCTCATAACCGGCATCGGTCATATCAAACACGCTTTCAAGCACATTGATGCCTGCGCTGTTAATGAGATAATCACATGCTCCCGCCTCGCGGATCGCGTCACGCGCAGCCCGCGCATCAGACAGATCAACCCGTATCGAACGCCCTCCGATTTCACCAACCAAACTGTCGAGATCAGACTGGGTACGGCTCAGTGCGACCACTTCCGCGCCACGGCTGGCCATCAACTGCGCACATGCACGACCAATACCTTTGCCTGCTCCTGTCACAATGACGGATTTTCCAGAAAACTGCATAGAAATAACCTCTTCGGCGTGATTTTACCGCCTGATGTTGAATAATGGATTATGCAGACAGCGCTTGTGCCATGCTCTGGCGTATGTCGCGCGCGCTGCTCTGCAATGCCAGAAAAGCCCTATAACGTGCATCGTGCACGGCACTGATGCGCACTTGCGGGAGGCACTGCGTGCCAACGCGCGACATGGTCGACATAGCCGTTTCCATATCTGCAAACAGCCCTGCGGCCATTGCGCCCAAAATTGCCGAACCAAGCAGGACCGGCTCTTCACAATCGATCACCTCGACAGGCAGACCTGACGCATCAGCCAGAAGCTGACGAATGAGCGGATGGGTACCTGCGCCACCGCTGACACTGATGGCTTCGACGATTGCACCATTTTTGCTTTGCGTATCAATGATCTGACGCAGGCCATAGCCAAGGCCGCAAAGACCCGCAATATAAAGTGCGACAAGGGAATCCACGCCTGTCTCCATGCCCTGCCCGACAATAACAGCGCGCGCATGCGGGTCGGCAAAGGGCGCACGATTGCCCAGAAATTCCGGCACCACATGCAATGTATCAGCGAGCCTGACGGCCTCGCTGGGCGAATTTGCCAGCATCAATGCTCTGTCGCCAAGCCATTGCGGCAAGGATTTGCCTTCGGCTTTTGCGAGCATGCCTGCTTCAAGTGCTGCCGGATGACATTGCACAAGATGATCAATCGCTGCCCCCGCAGCCGATTGTCCACCTTCATTCAGCCATTTGCCTGGCAACATCGCCGAATAATAAGGCCCCCATACGCCGGGAACGAATGCCGGTTCAACTGTCGTTGTCATGGTGCACGAAGACGTGCCGAACACATAAGCGAGACATTTCACAGGATGAGCAACGCCATCCCGTGCTCCCACTGTTCCCACACCACCGGCATGGGCATCGATCAACCCTGCCCCAACAGCAATGCCAGCGACAAGTCCCATCGCGGAGGCGGCCTCTGGGCTCAATCCGTGACCAAGTGGGGTGCCGGGCGCAACGATCGTCTGTCCTATACGGCTAAAACCATCGTCTGCCAGATCACCCAGTCCGATAGCACGGAAATATTCCGCATCCCAGCGCCCTTCATGCGCGAGATAAGTCCATTTACATGTGACGGTGCAGGATGAACGCTCAAGTGCACCGCTTGCCTTGAATGTCAGAAAATCCGTGAGATCGAAAAAATGCCGTGCCTTCGCATAGGTGTCGGGATTGTTTTCCCGCAGCCACAGCAATTTAGGTGTCTGCATTTCAGGCGAGATACGTCCGCCGACATATTTGAGCACATCATGGCCGCCTGCATTAATCCGCTCAGCCTGTGCGAGCGCGCGATGATCCATCCATACGATAACATCGCGTTCGCTCTCGCTGCTCACTGGCAGCGTTTTCTCACCTTCGCCAAGAACGACAAGCGAACAGGTGGCATCAAAACCAATGCCTGCCACCTCACCCGGATCGATAGCGGCGCTTGCAACACTTTCACGCACGCTTTCACAAACGGCACGCCATATCTGCTGACTTGATTGCTCGACGAAGCCGCGATCATCCCGATAAAGATCGAGCGGTCGTTTGGCTGTCGCCAGAAGCTTGCCTGAGCGATCAAAAACACCCGCACGGGCGGACCCCGTGCCGACATCCACGCCAATCAGATATTTTGGGACCATTGGAAATACCCTCCGTGAAACGCGATTATACCCGATCAAAGTTGGTCGGCAGCACCAGCATATCGCGAATCGTGACTGTGCGCTTGCGTGTCAGCATATATTCAACCGCATCCGCCACCTCACTCGGATCGATCAGGCTGCCCGATTCCTTGGCCTTGCGCAGGTTTTCCTCAGGCCAGTCGGCCAGCAGGGCCGAAACCACTGGACCCGGCGACACCTGAGCCACACGGACGCCATGCGGGATCATCTGTCGGCGCATTGTCTGCACAAAGCAGGTCACCGCCCACTTGGACGATGCATAAACCGGCTCCCAATAGGTCGGGTAATGGCCTGCAATCGAGCAGGTCACAATGATGTCACCTGTCTTGCGTTCAATCATATGCGGCGCGACAGCATGAACATTTTTCATGACCGCATTGACATTGAGATTGAGCATCTGATCAATGGCTTCTGCGGTTGTCTCTGTCAGATCACCACCAATATAGGTGCCTGCATTGCAATACAGAATATCGATATGATCGACCTTTTTCAGGATTTCAGGCACCATCGCAGCGCAGCTTTCGGCATTCAACAGATCCGTCACCTGTGCGATAGCCTTCTCGCCCAACTCACCCACCAACGCATTCAGAGCTGCTTCATTGCGGTCCACCAGAACGACCGTGGCTCCTGCGGCAAGCAACGTTTTGGTCGTAGCCAAACCAATACCCGAAGCAGCCCCCGTAATGACTGCAATCTTGCCTTGAAGCGATTCCGCCATTTTATTCTCCTGTGTATGCACCGGACTGTTTCCGGCAAATTTCATAATGATTAGCGCCACTCGCGCCCGATATAGATCGCAAGCAGGATGATGCCGCCTTTGATCACATCCTGAAGATACGGATTGATGCCCATCAGGTTGAGGCCATTGTTCAAGATACCCAACAGGATCGCGCCAATCAGTGTGCCAAGCACCAGACCACGACCGCCGGCAATCGCAGTGCCGCCTAAAACAACTGCCGCAATGGCATCGAGCTCGAAACCCATGCCCGCATTCGGTTGACCACTCATCAGACGCCCGGTCAGAATAACTGCGGCGAGAGCCGATGTGAGACCAGAGATCGCGTAGACGGCAAGTTTGACGCGCAATGTTTTCACGCCCGAAAGCCGCGCTGCGGTCTCATTGCCGCCCAGCGCATAGACATGGCGACCAAAAGCAGTGCGTTCGAGCAGCACCCATGCAATCGCGTAGATGATAAACATAATGATAACCGGCACAGGGATCATGCCGATGCGCCCCACACCAAACCATGACACCCAGCTCGGCAGGCCGCTGATCGGATAACCGCCGGAATAAATAAGACCAAGACCACGCGCCATGCCCATAGTGGCAAGCGTCACGATAATTGCCGGCATTCGCCCCCATGCAACAAGGACACCATTGATGGTGCCAATCGCAAGCCCGATGAGCAGGCCAAGACCAAGGGCAGCACTTGCCGGAATCCCGGCATGCACCATGAGGCCCGATGCAAGCGTTCCAACCAGCGCCATGACCGCGCCAACGGACAAATCGATACCGCCAGTGAGGATGACAAAAGTCATACCGACCGCCAATACAGCGACGATAGAGACCTGCCGTAACACATTGAGGATGTTCGGCACGCTGAAGAAATTGTCGCTGGCAAGTCCCATCAGGACGGAGACGACGATCAGGCCCGCCAAGGGCAATATGAGCGGCGAATGCAGCCAATGGCGCAGTGAAAAGCCGCTCTTCTTTTCAGCTGTGGCAATATTTGCATTATTGGACATAGTGCGGCTTCCCCGTTGTGGCTTGGGTCATAATTTCCTCAGACGTGATTTTTTCACCTTCGAGCGTTGCGACGATACCGCCGGAACGGAACACGCAGACCCTGTCTGACATGCCGATGATCTCCGGCAGTTCGGAAGAAATCATGATGATCGAATATCCGGCATTGGTGAAAGCGCGCATGAGGGCATAGATTTCTGCCTTCGCACCGACATCAATACCGCGTGTGGGTTCGTCAAAAATCAGCACGCGCATGTCATGATTGAGCCAGCGCGCGATGACCACTTTCTGCTGATTGCCCCCCGAAAGCGTATCAATGCGCGCATAAGGTCCCTGCGCCTTCACCCGCACCTGCTGCATGGCAACTTGTGTGGCTTTGAGCTCTTTTTTAAGGTCGACAAACCAGTGCAGGCGGCGATATTTGCCGTAATTGTTGAGGGAAATATTTTGCAGGATCGAGAAGCTGGTGATCAGCCCTTGCTCTTTACGGCTTTCCGGCAAAAGCCCGATACCGTTTTCAAGCGCCTGATCAGGGCCGGAAAGCCGCGTCGCCACGCCATCCAATTTCATCTTGCATTGAACAGACGCATGTGCGCCGAGCATGGCCAGAACGCTTTCCGTCCGGCCTGAGCCGACCAGCCCGGCAAAACCCAAAACCTCGCCCTTGCGCAGGCTAAAGCGCGAAACGGGTCCGCCTTTACGCAATTGTAATTCTTCCACATCAATGATTACCGGCGCTCTCACATCAATGTCGGCTTTGGGTGGAAAACCGGCTTCCAGACGACGCCCGACCATCATCTCGACCAGGCGGTCATTATCGACATCACAGACATCACAGGACTTGATATAATTCCCGTCGCGCAGAACCGTAATCCGGTCGCAGATCTCAAAAATCTCTTCAAGATGATGGGAGATAAAAATAATTGCCACGCCCTGACGGCGCAACTCGCGCATCACTTTGAAAAGGTGCTCAACTTCGGATGGAGTCAATGTGGCCGTCGGTTCATCGAGAATAAGAATGCGCGCATCAAGTGCCAGTGTTTTGGCGATTTCGACAAATTGCTGTTCTGCCACAGAAAGCCGGTTGATCGGCACGTCGAGCTGCACATCCACGCCAAGCTTTGCCATAATTTCGCGCGCACGGCTGCGCATGGCCGCCCGGTCGAGAAGCCCGAGGCGATTGCGCATTTCACGCGCCAGAAACATGTTTTCGACTGCATTGAGATACGGAATCAGGCTGAATTCCTGAAACACAATACCGATGCCAGCTCGAATGGCATCGTCGTAGTCGGCGAAATGGCGCTCTTTACCGTCAACCCGGATTTCACCCTCGGAAGGGCGCAGGATACCGGAGAGTATCTTCATCAGTGTAGATTTGCCCGCACCGTTCTCCCCGAGAAGGGCGTGAACTTCACCAGCACGCACATTTAGATCCACACCGTGGAGAACCTCGATCCGGCCAAAGCTTTTTTTGATGCCTTTCAGCTCAAGCACGATTTGTTCCTAACCAATAAGTGGCTCCCGTCCCACGTGCGCCCTTTCGGGCGCAGCGGCTTTTCGCATTCTCCTCAGCAAAAGCGTTTCACACTTGTGCTGCCAATGCATTGAACCGGAACGGGAGCAGGGAGGATGATTACCAGCTGAAACCTTCAGCGTTCTTGGCATCGATCACCATGACGTCGATCGGAACTTCCTTAGGAACAACGCGTGCACCCCATTTCTGCGCCAGCGCCATCGCAAGACCAACGCGCACCTGATCACGCGGGAACTGTGCCGTTGTTTCGATGAAAGGCGTGCCGTCCTTGATGGCTTGAACAGCTTCTGGCGCGCCATCGACAGAAGTCAGCTTAATATCACGGCCTGAGCCCTGAATTGCAGCCAGAGCGCCCATAGCGCCACCATCATTGACCGAAAAAATGCCCTTGAGATTAGGGTGGGACTGGATCATGTTTTCAACAACACCAAGCGCCACTGACCGATCCTGACGACCATTCTGTGTGTCGACCAGTTTGATGCCCTCGAACTCTTCAAGCGCTGCCTTGCAGCCTTCAACGCGCTGAAGGATAGGAACAACCGGAATGCCATCCAGAATGGCAACCTCGCCCTTGCCGTCAAGGCTTTCGCCAAGATACTTGCACGACTGGTAACCCGCATCGCGGTTTTTGGAGCCAACGAAAGTATCAACCGGACCATTGGCGTTGGCATCGACCGCAACGACAATCACGCCTTTTTCCTTGGCAGCAACGACGGCTGCTTCAACACCAGCGCTGTCGGTAGGATTGAGCAGCAGGATGTCGATGTTCTGCTGGAGCATATCTTCCACGTCGGAAATCTGCTTGGCGACATTATGGCCAGCGTCGCTGACAACAACGTCAGCGCCAATGCTTTCGGCTGCACCGCGGAGCGCTTCCTGCATCGAAACGAAATAGGGATTGTTCAGTTCCTGAAATGTCATCCCGATCTTGAGCTTTTCCTGCGCAATAGCAGGGGACGCCAGAAGAGCAAGAACAGTGCTCACAGTTAAAATGGCTTTTTTCATTGAGATTTACCTCCCGTTACAGATTGACAGGCAACGCCTGCATAGTTTGGGCAGAAACCCGCCCGCCCAAATTGCGAATAACCGCATCCTCCGGCTCTGTTTGATCTTGCATCACCAGAATTTTGTTTGCGGCAAAAGTGGTACGAAACTGCGAAGGAGACATGCCCTTGAACTTGAGAAAATGCCGGTTGAAATTGGACAGGTTGGAGAAGCCGATCTCGTAGCAAATATCGGTGATCCGCACTTCCGGCATGGTCAGCAGCATCTGGCAGGCGAGATCGACACGCAACTGGTTGCGATAGCGCACCAGCGTCGTCCCTGTATGGCGCTTGAAAGCGCGGGAAAACGCACTCTGACTCTGCCCCAGCATGTCAGCGAGTTCCGTTTCCTCAATCTGCTCGGTCAGATGTTCTCGCAGATAAGCAAGGGCGCGATTGATCCCGCAAGGGCTGAAACGTGTTACATCAAGCTCATAACTCAGGCTCGCGAGCACTTCCGGCTCAGACGCATTTGAGAGCAGATCCAGAATTTCCCAGAAAAGCGCAATTCGCGTCAGTCCCTGCGCCACGATGAGACGCTCCATGAGAGGGCGGATTTTGATGCTTGTTTCGTCATCGAACAACAATCCGCGACGGCTGCGCTCCAGTAAGGGCCCCAGATCACCCATTTCCGGCATGATTGCGAGCGCATTTTCAATAAAAGCTTCCGGGAATTGAATCACCATGGAACGCGTGGGTACTCTTTCACCTCGCTCGATCTCACTAATCCAGTTATGTGGTAGATTAGGGCCAGTCATGATCAATTGCCCCGGAGCAAAACGCCCGACATGATCGCCCATATAGAAGGTGCCAGAAGTTGCCACCACGAGATGGATTTCATATTCGGGATGGTAATGCCAGCGCACAGTGCGAAATGGATAACCATGCATCCACGCCGCAAAGGACTCTCCTTTGCGGATATGCACAAGCTCCAAATCTGGTTGCATGACATCCTCCCTGACGCAGATCATGATACAGTTGCAAGGCCTGGGCTCCTCTGCTCCAGGCCATGTCTCATGATGAATGCATTCTGGGTGGTGTGAACGCCAAGGGCTACATCACAACATAGAATATTATGATACTTTTTTTACATACAATTTCAGTGATTTGAGAAAGTCGGAGCACCAAACAACGCTGTTTCTGTGCATCGGCACCTTATTTTTCCGGTCTTCGCGGCATAAAAACCCCATATTATCGAGCTTTTTGAACGTGAGACTGCAATATCAACAAAGCTTTCAGGCGCCAATAAGCGACATGGTTGTCTTCATATTTTTTAGCATGCGCTGATACCAGTTTAGGATCAGATACTATTTCCGCACACAGTTTTGGCGGCGAGAAAATGTCTTCTGATCGATGTTCTATGGCACAGCCATCAATGGATGCACCGGAAACTAATCGACGCTGCTCCCTCAGAGCAAACGCCGATGTTCCAACGTATATGGTTTTCCTTTATTGTGGAAAGGTGACCTGAAGCTTCACATCATTTTCCCGTGCTTCGACTGCTCGATCAAAGCCACGAATGCTGTCTTCAAAAGGCAATGTAGCCGTTATCAGCGGCTTGAGATCAACTTTTCCCGAAGCAATTAACGCGATGGCGCGGTCATAGACATTTGCATAACGGAAAACTGTCTCAAGGCGCAACTCGCGGGCCTGAAGCCCGACAATATCCACCGGCACAGGATCAACCGGCATGCCGACAAGCACAATCGCGCCTCCTGGTCGCGCCAAGCTTGCCATATTGAGAATGGCAGATGCGGCACCAGAACATTCGAAAACCAGATCGCAACCCCAGCCATCGGTATGGTCTGCGATGGCTTCCGCAAGACTGCGTTCTCGAATATTTACTGCCACAATACCGTCATAGGCAGCGATGATATCCAGTTTGGGCTGGGCCAGATCGGCGACGATCACTTTTGCGCAACCTCCGGCAAGTGCCGCCAGCGCTACCATCATGCCAATGGGACCTGCCCCGGTAACGACAGCCACATCGCCGGGCTGAATGCGTGCACGCAAGGCCGCCTGCATCCCAATGGCAAAAGGCTCGACCATTGCACCCTCACCAAATGAAACATGATCCGGCAGCTTATAGGTGAAGGCAGCGGGATGGATCACTTCCGGCACAAGGCAGCCATGAACGGGTGGCGTCGCCCAGAAACGAACGGCCGGGTCCACATTATAGATACCGAGTTTCGATGCGCGCGAGGTCGGATCAGGAATGCCCGGCTCCATGCAGACACGGTCACCCACAGCAAGATTTGTTACATCTTCACCCACTTCAATTACGGTTCCCGATGCTTCATGACCAAGAACCATCGGTTCGTTGACTATGAAATGACCGATACGCCCATGAGTGTAATAGTGCACATCTGATCCGCATATGCCGACTGTGTGAATCTTGATGCGCACATCCTTGCGTCCAAGCGTCATCGGCATATCGAATTCTCTAAGCGAGAGCTTTCCCTTTTCTTCGAGAACAAGTGCTTTCAAAGCTTCCTCCTGAGCGTCTACTGGAACATGCGCGCTATGAAAGGGTAATTTTGTAGAAAGTAAAGTCGACGTATGAGCAAAGTGGAACCTTTGAGTTTGGCGCGCAAAAACCTATCAGCAGAATAGAAAAGGCGTATAGGTCCTGGGGTTTTGAATGACGATTCAAAGGGATTTACATCCGAATCGCAAAACAGTCATGAACGCCTTTGCAAAGTGGTCCGCAGGCTCAAGACTCATTCATTGAATGGAAATAGCAGTATCTTTTATACACGCCCAAAATAGCATTGATATGCTTCCCTCGAAACAACCGTTCGATGGATTTATATGCGCCCGCCCCCCAGAGTTTTAACGAGAATACACAGTATTCCAGCCTACCGGTTGATACGCGAGGACGGATAGCATGAAAATGGCACCGAGCCTTAGAAAGTAGCCCGGTGCTAAAAAACTTACAGATGATCGCGGGGAATAGTCTGTCCCCATTCGCGTTTTTTGACTTCGTTGCCATTTTCCTTCGCGCTCAGAATGCCTGAAATATAGAAATTCTGGTGATCCGAATGTAGGCTGGTCGTCGTTTCAATATCGATCATCCAGTCTTCACGTCCCATACGATAAGCCTGTGTCAGCACATAGGACGCTGTTACTGGGTCTTCGTCACGCACGCGAAGCTCTCGCTTCAGGCTGTGGCTTAGTTCTGTACCGATATCGTCAAACCGCAGAATTCCTTCGCCAAACAGACCACCAATGCCTTCTGTCACGTAGAGTGTTTCACCCGTGACATGATCTTGCTCGGTCCAGCGGCGGACGCTACCGGGATCGAGTTGTGTGAGGGGAGTAGCAGGACCATGCGCTGGTTGTTGAAACGCTACTCCTGCATCATCAACAGCAGCTTTACGGACGGGAAGCTGGAGAAGCGATGCCGCAGTATCAAGCGAGAGCGTCACACGCTTTGGCGATGGCCAGACCATTGGCCAGTAACCAGTTGCAACAGAAAGACGGATACGATGGCCTTTTTTGAAGCTGTAACCGGTATCGTTGAGCTTGATTGCAATTTCGTAAATCTTACCCGGCACCAACATTTCAGGCTTATCATGGCCGTTGATGTGATTGAGATTGAAGACCTGATAACTGATACGCGTGATACGACCATCAGGCAGAATATCGCTCAAACGCAGTGAAACCTGAGCGACTGGTTGATCGACAGTGAATGTGAGACGAGCGACCGGCGCGCCGAGAATTTCCAGGTCTTCGGTCAGTACTGCTGTGTCAAAGTTGAGAGAACCACCATCATCAAGGCGCTGGTCGGTTGGGTGCTCGCCGGGGCAACCGGTCGCCATCCATTCACCACCCGCTTTGCCGTGACTTGCTGGCGATGAAATCGAAAGAACAGCGTTAATTGCATCGGCTTTACCGAGCGAGAAGTCGGCACCAAGTGCAAAAGGCTGAGGCACAATCTCAGTCGATGGCCAACTCTTTTCGCCGACCCAGCGACCATTGGTAAAGTCGCGTGAGCCGGTTGGCTCGATCGTGTCGCAAATATAGGCCCGCAGCTTTGGCTCGTCCATGATGCCTGTATCTTTGCCCTTCAACCACTGATCCCACCAGCGAACCGCTTCCTGAAGGAAACCGATGGCCGGGCCTGGGATACCATCCTGAGGATAGACATGCCCCCAAGGACCGATGATGCCGCGCGCAGGAACTTTAAGATTTTCAAGCAGCCGCGGAACAGCATTTGTGTAGCTGTCTGCCCATCCGCCAATGGCGAGGACCGGACACTGAATCGCGGACCAATCTTCACAAACTGAGCCATGTTTCCAATAGCCATCATAATGCTGGTGTTCCAGCCATAGGGCCGGGAAGAATGGCAGGCGTTCGAGACGTTCAATCCACGCATCACGCCAGCCGTCACCCACGATTGCCGGGTCAAGCGGCCGCGACTGATAGGCGAGCATGATCGTGCCCCACCACAAATTGTCGTTGAGCAGAAGACCGCCCATGTAATGGATGTCATCTGTAAAGCGATTATCGGTTGAGTAGGCGGTGATGACCGCCTTCAATGCTGGCGGTCGGCGGGCGGCAACCTGAAGGCCATTGAAACCACCCCAGCTTTTGCCCATCATGCCAACATTGCCACTGCACCATGATTGTTCCGCAATCCAGGCGATGACTTCAAGCGCATCATCCTGTTCCTGCTGAATATATTCATCAGCCATATGGCCGTCGGATTCACCCGTACCGCGCATGTCGACACGGATAGCAGCATAGCCGTTCTGTGCGAAATAGCCATGCATAGGCTCATCGCGGCCCCGTGTTCCATCGCGCTTGCGATAAGGGATATATTCGAGAACGGCCGGGACGGGATTTGCCTCGGCGCCTTCTGGCAGCCAAAGGCGCGCACCAAGGCGCGTGCCGTCCTTAAGGGTGATCCACAGATGTTCAGTGACGTTTACGGTCATGATAGGGTCCACTTTATAATGAATATTTCGATGCGGCATCTGCGCCGCATCTGTAGTTTAACTAGCGGCGCGTGCTTTGAGGATGTCGTCGAGCCAATCACGGCGCAGCTCCGGTACGGATGTTATAAGCTGCTCCGTATAAGGCTCATAAGGCGGCTCAAAAATTGCCTTTGTGGTACCGGTTTCAACCACCTTGCCCTTCTGCATGACCATGGTTCTGTCCGCGAGCCTGCGCACAACACCAAGATCGTGAGTGATAAAGAGATAGGACACATGCAATTCATCCTGGAGCTTGCGTAAAAGCCGCAGAATTTCCTCAGCAACAAGAGGATCAAGCGCAGACGTTACTTCATCGCAGATGATAAGATCAGGCTTTGCTGCCAGCGCACGTGCAATGCATACCCGCTGCTTCTGCCCGCCTGAAAGCGCACCCGGAAGGCGACTTGCAAAATCGGCAGGCAGGCCAATAAGTTCAAGCAGGCTTTTCACCTCAATCTCGCGCTGGTCCTCATTCATTCCAAAATAGAACTTCATCGGTCGGCCAATGATCTCGCCCACCGTCTGCCTCGGATTCAACGCTACATCCGGGAGCTGATAAACAAGCTGAATGCGGCGTAATTCTTCGCGCGAGCGCTTTTTATAGCTGGCATCCAACCGCTGCCCCGCAAGCGTAATGAGGCCGCTAGAGTGCGGCGGAAGACCGGCAATGATGCGTGCAAGCGTTGATTTACCAGAACCGGACTCACCCACAACTGCAAGCGTTTCACCGCGGCGAATATGGCAGTTCACATCATTTAGAACGAGCTTCTTACCGTAGTAAGCAGTCGCGTTTTTAACGTCGAGCAGGATATCGCCGGTTTTGTGTTCGGCCTGTTCGCCTGAAATGCTTGATTCACGCTCGGACACCAGTCGCTGGGTATAATCCTGCTTAGGTGCTTCGAGAACTTCCTCTGCGGAGCCAAGCTCGACCATTTTGCCATGACGCAAAACCATGATGCGATCTGCGATCTGCGCCACGACAGCAAGGTCATGCGTGATATAAAGAGCGGCCGTGTTGTAGCGCTGGATAAGGCTGCGCAAGAGTGCCAGCACTTCAATCTGGGTCGTCACGTCCAGTGCGGTGGTTGGTTCGTCCAGCACCAGAATGTCCGGGCGACAGGACATCGCCATGGCGACCATGGCACGTTGCAGCTGACCACCAGAAACCTGATGCGGATAACGGTCACCGAAAGTGTCGGCATCCGGAAGCTGCAATGTATGCAGCAATTCGAGCATCCATGCTTTTGCTTCGGCTTTGCTCATCAGGCCGTGATAAAGTGGGCCTTCCATGATCTGATCGCCAATGCGATGCGCTGGATTAAAAGACGCCGCTGCGCTTTGCGCCACATAGGCGATGCGTGCGCCGCGCACCTCTTCACGGGTTTCGCGGGTGCCGTCCATCAGTGAAATATCATCAACGACAACGGTCCCGTGGGCGATTTTGCAACCGCCACGGCCATAACCCATTGCAGCCAGCCCAATGGTGGATTTGCCTGCACCGGATTCGCCAATCAGGCCAAGCACCTCACCGCGTTTCAGTGTCAAATCGACATGATCGACAAGCGTTGCACCGTTCGGTGCTTTGACGATGAGGTCAGAGATGGAAAGAACGATATCCTTGCTCATCGATCCGCTCCCTGCGTGGTCGTGCGTCCGGCCAGCAGCCAGTCGACGACGAGGTTGACGCCAATGGTCAGGATGGCGATTGTAGCTGCCGGAAACAGTGGTGCGTAAAGGCCGTAGAGAATAGCCTGCTGATTATCCTTCACCATGCCGCCCCAGTCTGCAAATGGTGGCTGGATACCAAGGCCAAGGAACGACAAGCCCGCAACAAAAAGGAAAGTGAAGCAGAAACGCAGACCAAATTCCGCAATCAGCGGTGGCAGCGTGTTCGGCAGAATTTCACGCCAGATCAGCCAACCCAGACCTTCACCACGAAGACGTGCGGTTTCAGCATATTCCAGCACATTGACGCCCTGCGCTACGATACGCGCTAAACGGAAAACACGCGTGGAATCAAGCAATGCAATGGTGATAATCAGAACCGGCAGTGAAGAACCGAGTGCCTGAAGGATGACGAGCGCCGAGATGAGCACCGGAATGCACATGACAGTATCAACGATGCGCGAAAGCACTGTATCGATCCAGCCACCAAAGATAGCCGCGAGGAAACCAAGCGGCACACCAATACTAAACGAGAGCAGTGATGCAGCGAGGGATACACCAATCGACATCTGCGCACCAAAAAGCAGACGAGACAACATGTCACGACCATTCTGATCAAGACCGAACCAGAACTGCGCCGACGGAGGGTCAAATGGCGCGCCGACGATTTCTTCCTGACCATAAGGCGCGATCATTGGCCCAAACAGGAACATTAACAGGCAGAAAGTGACGATGGCGAGGCCAATCCACGCCGTGAGGGGGATAGATTTCTTCAACGTGGGTGCCTCAGACGCGGATTGAGTGCGATGGCAGCAACATCTGCGATGATATTAAGAATGACGTAGGCTGCGCCGAAGACGAGAGCTGCTGCTTGTACGAGAGGAAGGTCACGCTTGGAAACAGCATCAACCATAAAGCGGCCCAGGCCGTTGTAGTTAAAGACAGCTTCGACAAGCACAACACCAGTGATGAGGTAAGCAATGTTGAACGCTACCACATTAACAATTGGGGCTGCGGCATTCGGCAAAGCGTGCTTGGTTACGACGCGTTTGGTGCGAAGTCCCTTGAGATAAGCGGTTTCGACATAGGCCTGATCCATAACCGACAAGACGGCGGTACGTGTCATGCGCATCATTTGCGCGACCGTTACAAGAACCAGTGTCAGCGCCGGCAGGGCTGTTGCCTGCATCCATTGAAATACGGTCATGCCTTCGTAAGTGTCGGCAAGACTTGGCAGGATGTTGAAGCGGATGGACAAAAACAGGATCAGCAAGAGGCCAAGGAAGTATTCAGGCAGTGAAACGAAGGCTAGCGCCACGATGTTGATAACACGATCGAAAATACCACCGCGCTTGACAGCTGTAATAAGGCCGAGAAGGATTGCGATTGGAACGCTGACGACCGCTGCAAAGGCTGCGAGCGCCATTGTGTTCCAAAACCGCGGCCAAAGCAATTCTGCAACAGGCTGCTGATTGGCGAGCGAAGTGCCCAGATCACCCGTCACGAAGCCTGCAAGCCAAGAGAAATAGCGCGCAAGCAGTGGCTGATTAAGGCCAAGGCTTTCGCGCAATGTGGCCAGCGCCTCCGGTGTTGCATTCTGGCCGAGAATGGCGGAAGCCACATCACCCGGCAGGATCTGCGTGCCGGCGAAAATCAACGCCGACACGAGGAAGAGCGTGAGAAGCCCGAGCCCCACACGCTTGAGAATAAGAACGAACATTTATGCTTCCAGCCAGACTTTTTCGGCAAGGCGGGCACCCATCAGATTGAACATCGGATGGGTGGTCACGCCTTTGAGCTTTTTGGATGTGGCGTCGAGATAGTCGCCGAACATTGGAATAAGCGCACCGCCTTCGTCGCTGATCATGGTCTGCAATTCAGCGTAGATTTCCTTGCGCTTGGTTTCGTCCAGCATGGCGCGGGCTTCAAGCAGCTTGGCGTCAAAGCTTTCATTCTTCCAATGTGTGTCGTTCTGTGAGGCTGTTGAGATATAAGCTACAGAAAGCGCAAGATCCGCGGTTGGACGACCACCGCGATAGGACATGCAGAACGGTGCCTTCATCCAGACATTGTCCCAATATCCATCTGCTGGCTCTCGCTTGATGTCGAGATCAATACCGGATTTTGCAGCGGCAGTGCGGAAAATTGCAGCCGCATCCACTGCGCCGGTGAAAGCAGCATCGGAGGCCGCGAGCTGGATTTTAAGCGAATCCATACCAGCCTGCTTGAGATGGAATTTTGCTTTTTCAGGATCGTAGGCACGCTGTGGCAAATCAGCATTGAAATATGGGTCGGAGCTTGGAATTGGGTTGTCGTTGCCGATACGGCCGTAACCGCGCAGAGCGGTTTTTAGCAGCTGTTCACGGTCAATAGCATATTTGATCGCGAGGCGGACATTGTTGTCGGTATATGGTGCCTGCGTGCAATCCATCAAGAATGAGAAATGCTGACCGCAGGCCGACTGAACGATGTTGAGGTTCGGGTTGCGCTTCAACAGATCGACGGTTTTGAAGTCGAGCTGATTGATCGCATGAACCTGACCGGACATCATGGCGTTGGTACGGGCAGACACATCGTTGATAACGATAACTTCAACCGCATCGACCCACGCCGTGTTTGGCTTCCAATAGCTCTCATTCCGCGTGAAACGCGAACGCACACCAGGCTGAAAACGCTCATAGACAAAAGGTCCGGTGCCAACTGGCTTGTTAAAGTCCGTCCAGCCTTTGGGAACAACGAGGAAGTGATAGTCGGACAGGATGTAAGGCAGATCGGCATTGCCGCTTTCGAGCGTGATCTTGACCTTGTCGTCACCATCTTTTGACACATCGGTGAAAGCAGCCGCAAGCGAACGCGCGCCTGAGGTCGTTTCACCGCGATGCAGATTGATAGAGTAGATGATATCGTCGGCATCAAGCGTCTTACCGTTATGGAAGGTTACGCCCTGACGAACTTTGAAAGTCCATTCTTTGGCGTCGGCTGACGGTTCCCAGCTTTCAAACAGTTCAGGCACTGCTTTGTTGTTGGCGTCGATTTCGACAAGACCATTCATCAGCATATAGGCCTGATTGACTGGAACCCAGTCTTTCAGCAGGCGCGGGTCGAAATTGTCGGTGGTGGAACCACCGCCAATGCCGAGCTTGAGAACTCCGCCTTTCTTTGGCGTACCATCCGCTTCTGCAGCTATTGCAGAATTGATCAATCCACTCATGCCACTGGCGGCAACAAGGCCGAAGCCTGCTGCACCAGACATGAAGGATCGGCGCGTTAATTGAAACTGGCTCTTTTGCTCAGACATACGTTACCCCTTAGACTTTCAGCTTGTGATTAATTCATAGCTCAAGCGATTTTCAGGGTTGCGTACCTTAGACGTGTCCCTGTTTTCAAGGGTTGCGTGAGCTTTTTCTGATATGACTTTTCTGCATACCCCCATGTAAAATGTGTGGCTTGGCATTTTTTCAGACACGGATAAAGGAGCGTTTCAAGGATGCGCCGTCCACAATTTGGGAAGCACTTCCTGCATCGGATTTTCTATGATCGTGGAGATCAAAATGAGCTTGCCGGATATTATCGGCCTGTTGGGCGCAGTCTTCTATCTCACGGCTTACGCCCTGATTCAGCTGCGCATTTATACGGTGGATGACGCCATTATCACGCTGCTTAACATTCTGGGTGGCGTGGCTTTGATCTACTCACTCTCGTGGAATTTCAACCTCGGCTCCATCATCACGCAGGTTGCCTGGTTGCTCTTTACGATTATAGGCTACGCACGCTACCGCGTCATGGCTCGTCGCCGTGCCACAACACCTGGGGAATAACCCAAATCATCTTTATGTAACGGGATCATTCCCGTTGCTGGCAATAAGCCAGTCAGACACTTCACGAACGATTCTGCGTTGATGGCGGTCGGCTGGACGCATCAAGTAAAAATAGGCATCAGAGCGCATCATGTGGTCGTGAGCAGGCACAAGCGTACCAGCTGCCAGCTGCTCCTTAATCAGCCATGTCCACCCCAACGTGATGCCAATGCCTTGCGTTGCGGCAGCGACACATAATCCGTAATCGCCAAGACGCCACTCCAATGCGCCGGCGGGCGGTGACAGCTTTGCATCCTGCCACCATTCCGGCCAGCCTTGCCAATCGCGCATCGTGTCTTCGATTGCCAGCAGGACGGGAGCTTTCAACTCCATGATGTTTCCACAGCCAGGTGCGGAAACAGGCACTACCTCTTCACGTCCCAGAATTGTCAGGTTGACCCCGATAGGTCGTTCTTTTCGATAAAAAAGAGCGAGATCAAATTCATCAAGCCGCAAATGCGCTACGTCATCAGTGACCCGCAGCCTGATTTCGATACCCGGAATTTCCGTTTTCAACATGCCGACACGTGTGAGAAACCACTGATCGGCAATGCCGCGTGAACAGGCAATGGTAATCTGACGCGGGCCGGTCCATGCCCTCAGCCCGTCCGTTACGGTTGTCAGATCTCCGAGAAGACGACTGACTTCTGAGGCATAGCTTTCACCGATCGCTGTCAATTGAACGCCAATGGGCAAACGGTTGAACAATTTCGAACCAATGAAAGCTTCGAGTTTGCCGATCTGACGACTGACCGCACTCTGCGTGAGACCAAGTTCAAGGCCCGCGCGTGAGAAGCTGCCAAGACGGGCAGCACTGTCAAACACCACAAGTGCATTGAGAGGCGGAATGGATTGCCGGCCAACTGCCAAATGAGAGTTCCTGTATCAATTTATATGGCACAAACTGTAATAGCTGATGATCTCGTTTGGATCCTGTTTGCTAGCTTTGATCAGTTCGCGACATGACAGCCTTTACGACAATATCCTTATTTGCTGAGCTATCAATTTGCCACTGTTTTCGATAGAAATATAATTCCTTTCAATGGCCCAATGTTGGGGCTCAGCGCAAAAGTTTTAAACCCTGTTACCCGTTTTAATATGAAATAGATGGACCCGGCTTTCGTCTCCTTTGACGTGCACCTGTTGCCCTAGCTCCAACTCGCTATCACGCGGGAACTCAACGGTCAGCATTTTAGGCTGGCCAATTTCGATATAGCCAAACATCTGACTTCCCAAGCGTTCAACCACCGCAAGCTCACCGCTGAACCAAGCGTCTTGTGCTGAACAAGCCGCCAGGTCTTCTGGCCGAATGCCCAGCGTAACATGACCCTGAACATTGAGCGGCGCGAAGTGGGAACGCAGAGAAATGTCCCTCCCTGTGCAGGACAGCACGAGAGTTTCTCCACTGTTCTGTCGAACCTCAGCAGGAAGAGCGTTCATGGTCGGGCTGCCAATGAATTGCGCAACAAAAAGACTGGCAGGTTTCCGATATATATCGAGCGGCTTGCCAATCTGTTCGACATTGCCCTTGTTCATAACCACAATTCGATCAGCAAGTGTCATCGCCTCGACCTGATCATGCGTCACATAAACGGTGGTCGCTTTAATCTTTCTGTGTAGTTTCGCAATTTCCAGCCGCATTTCAACACGCAAAGCGGCATCAAGATTCGAGAGCGGTTCATCGAACAAAAATGCATTGGGCTCTCGCACAATCGCGCGCCCCATAGCGACACGCTGGCGTTGCCCCCCTGAAAGTTGTGCAGGGCGACGCGCAAGAAACTCGCCAATTTTAAGCGTTTCGGCCACCGTTCCAATGCGAGATGATACGTCATTATCATTCGAGCCGCGCATTTTGAGTCCAAACGCCATATTCTCTTCCACACTCATGTGCGGATAGAGCGCGTAATCCTGAAAGACCATCGCAATGTTACGCTCCGAGGGCGAAAGCTCGTTGACGATGGCATCGCCAAATTTCAATTCACCGCCCGATATATCCTCCAGACCCGCGATCATTCTGAGCAAAGTGGATTTGCCGCAACCGGAGGGACCGACCAGAACAACAAACTCTCCACTCTCGATCCGAAAGTCGAGATCGTGGATGACTTTATGGGTGCCATAAGTCTTCTGGATACGTTCCAACGCGATGGCGATCATGCCTTCTCCTCCCAGAGTTTTCGCTTGACGTCTTTTATCGATATTATTATCAATAATGATAATTGAGACATTAGGCAAGGAGGCTCAGACATCGGCGTGGCATATTTTTCACCCAAACTCGTTCAGAGCAGGCCTCCAAAAGCAGCAGTCGTATTTGAAGCGCTCAAGCGGGATATTATGCTTGGCACATTGCCCGCTGGGGCCAACTTGACAGAATTGGAAATCGCCGCGCATTTTCAGTGCAGCCAAGGACCGGTGCGTGAAGCGTTGCTCCAATTGCAGGAAGAAGGCCTTGTGCTGAGACAAGGACATAGGGGAACACAAGTTTCTCTTTGTACGCCGGATGAAGCTGTTGAAATGTTTCGCCTGCGCAATTCCATTGAATGCAATGGTATTCCACGCGTGATGATGCGGCGATCCAAAAAGCTGACGGATGATCTTAAAGAAATGCTGGAGGGGATGCTGCAGGCAGCTGATGAAAAAGACGAATATCGTCTAGCTGCAATCGATCGTGATTTTCACCGGCGCATTTTCGACGAAGCAGACCTGCCCGCTCTGAACCCCATTTTACATCGTTGCCTCGTGCATAATCATCGCTTCAAAATCTCACAAAGCGGCAGTGCACGCGACCTGCGTGGAACCGCGCTACGTCATTGCGCAATTATTGATGCACTTGAAGCAGCGGACATTGAAGCTGCACAGATCGCCATGCGCCATCATATTGCAACCATTGTCGATTTTGGGCCAGCTGTATTCCCGGAAGAAGGTCAGTCGCAATGACACATATCCTCGATCATGAACCGTTGCCAGAAATGCGGGCTCTTCTAGAAAAAATCGCTGTTGAGTTATCTGGCGCCCCTGATCCGACGACACTTCCGCCTGCGGAGGGTCGCACGCTTGCAGAAAAAAACAACCAGCGCTGGAATATCAATCTTCCAGAAATGCAGGCCGTGCGTTTAACGCAAATAGCTGCGAACCCGTCCATCGGCTCACAACAAACCCCATTGCTCGTTCTGGAACCAATCAACAAAAGGCCCGGAACCCTTCTTTTCATTCACGGTGGCGGATTTGCCTTTTGCAGCCCCAAAACGCATGAGCGCTGCGCACGGGTGCTCGCAGAAAAGACCCGTTTAACCGTTGTTTTGCCTGATTACCGGCTAGCACCGGAAAACCCTTTTCCCGCCGGCCTCCACGATGTCATCGGCACCATGCGGGCATTAATTGATGGACAATTAGAAGGGCTGGATGGCCCCGTTTATATCGCAGGCGATTCCGCTGGCGCAAATCTTTCCCTCTCAGCGATGCTGCACGCGGCGCAAAACAATTATGCGCTGCCCAAGGGCGCCCTGCTCTTTTATGGCAACTATGCCATGGATTTTGAAACTCCATCTTATCAAGCCTTCATCAATGGTCCGGGGCTTACCACCGACAGAATGAAGCGTTATTGGAACTGGTATGCGAGCGGGCAAGACATTGCTTCACATCCGCTGGCCTGTCCACTTCACGCTGAAGATGCAGCTCTTGAAAAAATGCCCGCGCTTTATCTTACAGCCGCAGGCATTGACCCCCTCTTTTCCGATACGATTTTGCTGCATGAGCGACTGTTAAAAATTGGCCGCAAGGACGAAATAGCCATCACAAAAGGCGTGGTGCATGGCTTTCTACAATACACAAATGAACTGACGGCAGCTGAAGCAGCGTTGGAGGACGCGGCGCAGGCATTAAGCCGAATGGCCTGAACAAGAGAGGCCTTTTAAACAACTGGGAGGAGTTGAAATGTTGAAATCTCTTATGCTCAGTGCGGCATTTACCGCTGCACTGACATTTTCCGCGCAATCTGCTGAAACCGTCCGCTTCTGGTATCATTTCGACAACCCGGAAAATCCGATGTCCGAACTGGTTGCCAAGTTTGAAAAGGCCAATCCAGACATCAAAATCGAGGCGGAAAATATTCCGTGGAATAGCTACTACGATAATCTCTATACGTCGATTATTGGTGGCAGCGCGCCTGATGCTGCCATGGTCAAGCTGTTTGCACAGCCACGTTTGACCGAAATGGAAGCACTTGAGCCGCTTGGCGAGCGGATCAATGGCTGGGCCGGAAAAGACGACCTGCTCGACAATCTCCTTGAGTTGAACAAAGCAGCAGACGGCAGCCAATACTATCTACCTATTCAATATGTCGTCCTTTATCTCTATTATCGCGCTGACCTCTTCAAAGAAGCAGGCCTTGAGCCTCCTAAAACCTGTGAAGACTTCCGCAACGCAGCCATCAAGCTCACAGAGGCCCCAAATCGCTACGGCTTTGGCCTTCGCGGAGGCAAAGGCGGATGGGATCAATGGGGCGCTTTTGTTCTTTCACAGGGTGGTGAGCTGAAGCCGGGTGGCTTGACGACGCCCTCTGCGGTGGCAGCCAATCAATGGGTAATTGATCTTTTCCAGAAGGACAAAGTCATTCCACCATCAGCACCCAATGACGGCTTTCAGGAGATTATCTCGGCCTTTAAAGGCGGAAAAACGGCGATGACAATCCACCATATCGGATCGTCCAAAGACCTCGTTGCCGCTTTAGGCGACAAGGTGTCGGCAGTGCCTGTGCCTGAATGCGGAGGCAATCGCTGGACCTCCTATGGTGATGAATCGCTTGCGATATTCTCATCCTCAGAAGTGAAAGACGCTGCCTGGAAATGGATTTCCTTCCTTGCAGAAGGCGAAAATAACGTCTCCTTCAACAGTGCAACCGGTCAGATGACCGTGACAAAAAGCGGTGCCAAAGACTGGAAGCTGCACGAACGCCGTTTCGTTGATGCCACGGTTGATTCACTGCCCTTCGCACATGTGCTTCCACAAAATGAGGGCACATCGGAATTCGTGAACACGGCTTGGCAAATTGAAATGCAACGCGCACTCGCTGGGCAAATCACCTCCGAACAGATGATGCAGGAACTGGAAAAGCTTTTCCAAAACTAATCGATTGAAGCGCGTGAGCAATATGGCAGCAAACAATTGTGCTGCCATGCCTCCCCTTGCCCCTTCGAGATCCCGTTCTTTCATTAGCATGGATAGATAACCTATGTCCGCATTGCCCTCCACATCCATTGCACCGACGCGACTTCGCCGCCGAAGCAAAACATGGTTGCCTTACTGGTTGCTGAGCCCTGCCGTTATCGTGACGCTGGTGATTGTCTTCTTGCCGATGGTGCAGGCAGTTTGGACAAGTTTTTACGATTTGGTTCTGTTCAAACCCAAAGCGACGGCATTTGTTGGCCTTGGCAACTACATCAAGCTGTTGCAAGATCCGGTATTCTGGGCTGCATTCTGGAATACATGCATCTGGATCGGACTGACCGTCCCGCTTCAAATGGGTCTTGGTCTGATTACGGCGCTGCTACTCAACAGAGAGTTTCCATGGCGTGGTCTGGCGCGTGCGCTGGTCATCATTCCGTGGGCGTTGCCAAGTGTCGTGATTGCGCTCATGTGGCGCTGGATTTACGATCCCAACACCGGCGTTCTCAATGACATCCTGCTCAATCTCTCAGTTGTAAGCCAGGCAGTTCCTTGGCTGGCCGATCCAAATATCGCCCTTTACGCAATCATCGCCACACTGACATGGCAGGGCTTTCCGTTCTTTGCGATCATGATCCTGGCGGGCTTACAGGGCATTCCCAAAAGCCAGTATGAGGCAGCATCCATTGATGGTGCTTCGCCTTGGCGTCAGTTTGTAAACGTAACTCTGCCCGGCATAGCGCCTGTGCTTGCAACAGCAGGCTTGCTCCGCGTGATCTGGGTTGCAAACTCCATGGACGTCATCTTCGTCATGACAGGCGGCGGCCCGGGCTACTCAACCTATACGCTGCCTCTCTATGCATTCGTAAAAGCGCGGCAAAACCTCGACTTCGGCTATGGCACCGCTATCGCTGTCACCTTCACGCTGCTGCTCGGCGTTCTGGTCGTTCTTTATCTGGCTCGTACAATGCGAGAGGTCGAAAAATGAAACGTCAAAGCACGCTTAAACGCATATTGACCACCGACTTACCCGTCGCTTGCATCGTGCTGTTTGCTTTGGCACCATTTGCGTGGATGGTGCTCACGTCGCTAACGCCCACCGAGGCGCTTTCAGCCAATGGTGTTTCGCTCTCACCATCGGGCTGGAGCCTCGATAATTACGAACGGCTGTTTAACAAAGCGCAGTTCTACAAAAATATGCTCGACAGCCTGGTTATTGCGGTTGGCACAGTGGTGCTGGGCCTCGCCGTTTCTGTAACCGCGGCCTATGCACTCTCGCGTTTTCGCTTTCTGGGGCGCAAATTGTTCATGATGCAATTTCTGCTCATCAACATGTTCCCCATTGTGCTGCTCATCCTGCCGCTTTTCATCATCATGCGAAAATATGGCATTCTGGACACCTATTTCGGCCTTATTCTTGCGAATTCCACGGTTGCCATTCCGTTTTCAGTCTGGATGCTGACGAGCTACGTCGCGGCAATCCCCAAAAGCCTTGATGAAGCCGCGATGATGGATGGCTGCTCACGTCTCGCCGCTTTACGGCGCGTGATTATACCCTTGATGATGCCCGGTATTATTTCCACTGGCATCTATATCTTCATCACCGCATGGAACGAATATCTTTATGCGCTGACACTTGGCGGCAGAAATGTGCGCCCTGTTACCGTCGCAATTCAGACCCTGATTGGTGAATACCAAATCGAATGGGGACTGCTCGCAGCGGGTGCTGTTGTTGGCGCCATGCCCGCAACCATTCTTTTCCTTCTCGTTCAAAAACGCCTTATCGGCGGCCTTACACAAGGGGCAGTCAAAGGCTGACACCCCCTACATTCCCCAATAGTTCTTCAAGCAATCGAGGAAATATCATGAACCCCATCGGGTTGATTTCAATGCAATATGCGCGGCCTTTCACAGCCCAGCATTTTTCCCTTTTCCATAAAATGCGTGAACACGGATTTGAATTTGTTGAGTTGCTGGTGCCAGAACCCGGCGAACTGGACCTCAAAGAAACACGCAAAGCCCTCGATGACGCAGGACTTTTCGTCGTGCTTGCAGCACGCGTTAATCTTGAACGCAATATCTCTTCCGCCGACAACAATGCCTATCAGGGCGGCATTGATTATCTCAAATACACGGTTGATTGCGCCCATGCGCTTGGAGCGCAGGTTGTTGGTGGACCTCTGACCGGAAACCCTCTCGTCTTTGCTGGCCGCCCGCCACAGCCAGTTTCAGAAGATGAGCGTTTGCGCCGTAAAGATAGCTGCGTAAAAGCGCTGAAAATTGCCGGTGAATATGCGCAGGGAAGCGATGTTCTGCTCGCAGTCGAGCCACTTAACCGCTTTGAAAGCGATGTCCTTTGCACAACCCAGCAAGCAATCGAATTGTTGGATGCAGTTGACAAGCCAGCGATAAAACTGATGCTCGATACTTTCCACATGCATATGGAAGAAAGCTCAATTCCAGAAGCGATCAGGCTTGCAGGCGATCTGGTTGTGCATTTTCAGGCCAATGAAAATCACCGCGGCTTTCCCGGCACAGGCGCAACAGACTGGGTTGCGGTTTGTCGCGCCCTGCACGAGATCGCTTATACCGGCCCAATATCGCTTGAACCATTCCGCCGTCAGGATGATCGCTTTGGCGTTCCTTTTGCGCAATGGAGAGCGCCACACGAGGACGAAAGTGATCGTCTGTCAGCCAGCACCGCCTTCATGAAAAGCCACCTCCTGCTTACGGAGTATCGTCGATGACCCTCAAAATTGGTTGGATTGGTTGCGGTATCCACGCAACCCAGATGTTGCTCCCGCAGCTTGTTCGTTACGATGTGGAAATTGCCGCGCTTTGCGACATAGACCCGACACGACTTGCGAATGCCGGACGGCAGTTCGGGGTGCGAACACTGACAAATGATGTTGAAGCCCTCCTCAACACACGCGGTCTTGATGCCATTGGCATGGCTGTTGGCCCTGATCAACACCTTGCATTTGGCAAGGCAGCGTTGGAACGCGGCTTGCCTGTATTCATGGAAAAACCACCTTCGGGGTCTGCCGAAGGCGCACGTGAACTTCTCAAAGCCTCCGAAAAAGCAAAAAAGCCACTGCTGCTCGGCTTCATGAAACGCTATTCGATCGGCAACAAAATCGCAGCCAATATCATAAAATCGGGCCAATTCGGCGATGTTCTGGGCCTAACCGGCTATTACATGACAGCCCCCGGTTATTTCGCGGGCAACGTCGATTACACTGGCTTTTTCCTGCACCACTGCGTCCATTATATGGACCTCGTCTCCCACTTGGTTTCCCCTGTTCGAAAGCTGACAGCCAAGAAAGTCGAAAAAGAACCGGGTAAGCTGTTGATCCACGCGGCATTCGATTTTGAATGTGGCGCTATCGGCACCATTGCGATGGGGACGATTCAGTCGCGCGGAACCCCCGTCGAACGCATTGAACTGATGGGAGATCACCAGCGTATTGAGGTGGACGATGTTATCGACGTGCGCTGGCATCGTAATCCAGCATTCAAAATTGACGATCCGAATGCGACATTGTCAGGCGACTGCGATACACTCACTTGGAAGCCTAACTTTACCGCAGCGGCCAATGAAGACCCCAAGGGCTATCATTCATTGTTGGCAGATGTCGTGCCCGCGCTTATGGGAGCGGAAACACCCGCCCCAAACATCGCTGATGGGGTTGTTGCTATGGAACGCCTAGAGACTATGCGAAAGGAAGTAGGCTTATAGTGCCAATCCATTCATGCTTAAAAGAAGCGGACATGGCAAAAGCCCTTGCCGCTTCTTTCCAATACATTCTAGAATAGCTACGATATATGGTTTTCGCCATCAGAGCTAACGGTACCGGCTCAAGCAAGTCACGGTCGTTAACGAGGTCAACCGCACACATCGCCGACAATAGAAGCTTATTGCTCCGCTGGCGTAAGCGGTTTGCGAAGAGACCGCCCAACCGCTCAAAACTTGTCGAAACCCTTCGTGCTCAATTGTATTGAGCACAGCACAACCGAGCGGTGGCGGACGGATTTCCGGCTGTCATCTGCATCACAAAGGCTCGCGCATGGTCCATGAGAATGCGCATCAGAGCTGCATTTAATTTGATTTATTGCCTTAAACCAATAAGTAAGCAGAGGCTTGTCTATCGAAGCCGACAATACGCTTACCTTCATCGAAGGCAGTAAGAAGCTGGTGGCGAAGCGACAACCTGGCATGCATCGCTGCCGCCGGATCAGTTGCAAGCAGATGATCGATATCGCTTGGTATTTTTACACATTGAGCCTCCGTCGGAAGCTCAGCTTTCTGGCCTTGAGATTGCGCTTTTACACGGGGATCATCCAATTGCCAGTCAGCGACGACCCTGTCCGAAGGCAAGCCAGCATTGATGCCAACCATGGGACCATAATAATTGATATGATAGATTGATGATGTTGCGCCAAGGCTTGCAATATTTAAACCCGCATTGACCGCGCGGATCGGATCATAGGTCCAGCGGACATGCGTGATGCCCCTCGCAAGGCACCAAGCGCGTTGGAACCATTTCATCCGGGCACCAAGTTTCAACCCTCTTGCTTCCGGAAGAACAGCCAGACGGTGAGAATGTTGAACTCCCGGCGTTGCACTTGGAAAACCAAAGATGAAACCAATCATCTTTGCGCCTTCAAACGCACCAGCGACAAGGCCGCCTTCGTGCTGAATCGCAAGCAATAGATCTGCGGCATCGACAGGGTCCTCTTCTCCCCACACCAGCCGTTGCACATCCTCCGAATTCTTCATCTCGACGAGAGACGCAAGCTCTCGGATCAGGATTTCGCTCATGCGACGAAATCCTCTCGTTGGCTGGTAACTGTATTGAGAAATGCATAATCCAAAGTCACACCGATACCCGAACCATTGTGAGGAACGGCCATTTGGCCATTCTTTGCTTCGAGCGGCTCGTTGACGATATCACGCGGGAAATATCGGCTGGCGGATGATGTGTCGCCCGGCTTTGTAAAATTCGGCAGTGTGGACAGATGAATATTATGCGCCCGACCAATGCCGGATTCAAGCATCCCGCCGCACCATACAGGCACATCGAAAGCGGCACAGACATCGTGAATTGCGCGTGATGCGCTGTGGCCACCGACACGGCCCACTTTGATATTAATGACGCGGCACGCACCCGCTACAAGTGCCTTTCGTGCATCAACGCAAGACCGGATGCTCTCATCAAGACAGATGGCGGTCAACAATTTTTCCTGCACATGCACGTGATCGGTAATGTCGTCAAAGGCCAGCGGTTGCTCGATATAGTCAAGCGCAAAAGCGTCCATCGCCTTAAGAAGGGGTAGATCAGAAAGGTGATAATCTGCATTCGCATCTACCGTCAGCTTTGCGTCAGGAAAATGATCCCGTACTACTTGGAGCATAGCAAGATCATGGCCACGCTTAATCTTCAGTTTAACGCGTTTGTAACCGGCGTCGAGCGAAGCGGCGATCCTTTCAATGGTAGTTGCAATGTCTGCAATGCCCAAGCTGACACCCACATCGATAGCATCACGAACACCACCAAGCGCTACGCTTAATGGCAGGTTGAGTGCTTTCGCCCACAGATCCCACACGGCCATTTCAACCATGGCCTTACTCATTCGATGACCGCGCCACGGATCGAGAATGGCCGCAATATCAGCTGGCCCATTAAAGCGCTTCCCAACGATTTGCGGTAGAATGACTTCACGTAGAAAAGAGAGTGAGCCGGAGATCGTCTCCTCCAGATAATCTGGTAATGGATCCATCACGCCTTCGGCATAACCCTCCAGCCCCTCAGCCCGTAAGGTAAGGATCGGGATGATCTTTTCAGTCATCGTGCCGGTGGAGATCACAAAAGGCACGAGCAGCGGCAAACGTATGACCCGTATTTCAGCTGCGTCTATTTTTAATCCGGCGAAAATTGGCGCTGCGTGCATCGAATTTTCCATCTGTGAGCATAAATGATCGATCTGGTCCAAGACTTTGGTGATGGCGACACGCCATCCTGATTGGCCCGTTCGAGCGAATTAAATTCACTGTTCTCCGCTAAAGTCCAATGGATTCGTCAGCCCTTCAACTGAAGCTGATCTGGCAATGTGTCCAACGGGAAAACCGGGCGCCGCACGTTGGAATAGGTTCGTCTCGACAGATCTGGTGAGCTCAAACCGCCAGCATCGGTAACAATGATCTGCCTTGCAATCGGCCCGAATGCTCCTTTAAAATGCTGCATCGACTTGACCGCCAGAACAGACTTTTCCTTCGGTTCGATGCCAACAACACGGAAAATGTTCTTATCAAGCATCTGCATACGCTCCGATACGATCAGAATATCGATCCCATCCACATGCAGGCACACAGCTTTCCCGGTTGTTCCAGGCAAACCTGTAAACATTGGGCCTTCAAAGAAAAAAGACCCATTGCTTTTAGCCATCACGCGGCCCGTCACCGTCAGTGGGCCACCACCAATGGATGGATCGGATTTGCCACCGATCGTTACCGTGATGCTCTCACCTACCGGTCTGGCTGAAATCTCGACCACGGCCTCAGGATCAAGAAGTGCACCCGCGGCGGCATTGGTCACACCAGCTTGGAGCATCGCCGCAATGAGTGCTGTGCAGTCACTGTATGCACCTGAACCGGGATTATCGGAGAAATCGGCGACGACAATCGTACCTTCCCTGCCCTGCTCCTGTTTCAACTGCTCAATACATTCATCAAGCGGCATCGGCTGCGACCACTGATCTTTGTACGACCAGATTTCATCACAAATCTTACCCGCAACTTTGCGAGCCGTTTGTCGGCACACACTCTCTAGATCTGCCGTCACGATAACATTGGGACCAGCAGCCCAAACATCGGCATCGGTAAATCCTGCATTAACCGCCACATTCAAAATACCGGGTTGCTGCATTTCACGAGCCGCGCTTTCGAGCAGCCGACACATCGGCCCATTATCGGTTGTGCGACCGTCGTCACATCCAAGCAGCATTGGCGGTCGCGCAATAATCAATGAAGGCCTAATTTCGCCGCTCATCGCGCGATGCAGCAAAAGGCAGGCCTCTACACCAACTTCGCTCATGTCAACATGGGGATATGTGCGAAATGAAACGGCGATCTGTGCCAGATCAGCAAGTTCATCAAAAGTATTGGCATGGAGATCAAGTGTGATGGCTATGGGTACATCATATCCAACAACCGACCGTATCTCTCGAAGAAACTGGCTGTCGCCATCCTGATCCGTCTCGGTTACCATGGCACCATGCAGAGCGACAAATATGCCGTCCAAAGGTCCAGCTTGCTGCAGCCGCCTCAGGCACTCGCCAGTAATTTCCAGACGCGCATCCTCAAGCACAATACCGTTTGGCTCCGCATGCGCAGCGGTGATATAAACAGGTACCCAGCCCTTTTCATCCGCGACCTTTATTGCGCCGCCAACCTCCGAGCCTGTGCCTCGAAAATTGGCTGGAATCTCATCGCCCTTGAAATAATGCGACGCGCGAAAATCATTAATGCTGGTCCGATTTTCTGTGAAGGTATTATTTTCGTTTATGAATTCGATGATGGCAACACGATAGGACACGAGGCGACCTTTATTTTTCGGTGAAGATCAGTCTTGGCTAATTGAAAAGGAACGGTTGAAACTCGTTATTCCTCGCGCAGGGGCACCCGATTTGATGTGGTGTTTCAAATCAGGTGAGCCGTTGGGATCAGTTTAATTTGCAAAAACTTCACTAGCGAACTTTGGTTTGGCCCTGATATCGAAGTTAAAATAAAGAGCGCTGATCTTATCGTAGGTGCCGTCTTTAAGAATCTCTTCGAGAGCCTGATTGACACGTGTTCGCAGCTGCTCGTCTTCTTTGCGGAAAGCCATCCCCGCTCCCAATGTGCCGTCCAGAAGAAATTCTTCACCAACAAATTCGCAGCAGTCCGCCCCCTTTGAGAGCCAATCACTCAGTGCGAATTTGGATTCTAGCAAAAGGTCAATACGGCCGCTCTCCATATCCATGAAAGCCTCGCCCAATGTCGGATACAGCTTCACCTCATTGTCCGGAAAGAAGCGCTGCAACACGTCAGCTGCAATTGAGCCTGTCTGGGTGCCTATCACTTTGCCTTTGGCACTTTCGGGTGTCACATCTTTTAGGCCTAGATCCTTCAACGCACCAAACCGCATGGTGTTGTAGTAATAGGGATTGGAGAAGTTGACTTGCTCCTTGCGCGATTCAGTGATGGCCATTGAAGAAGCCATGATATCGAATTTCTTCGACTGGAGCGCGGGGATTATTCCACTCCATTCGTTCGCACTCCATACGCAATTGGCTTTCAGCTTTTCACAGATCGCATTCCCGACGTCGATATCAAAGCCCTTCAGCTGCCCGTTTGGGTCCAGATAATTAAAGGGGGCATAGGCACCCTCAGCTCCCATCCTGATTTCATCGGCTTGGACTGGAAGGACTCCACACAAGACGGCAAAAACGGCAGCAAACCCCATTTTCGTTTTTTTGATCACATTCGTTCTCCTTTTATATGCCTGCCTGATTGGTAACCGACGCGTACTACGATCGAGAGCAGATAAACGCGGATATCCAAGGGCGACTTTTATTGCTTAACGAATATGCTTGCGCCGAAGGGCGATCAATGCAAAAGATCTATTTAATGCCATTAGAAAAATTAATAGCTGGATGACTTCACGAGCCAAACGACGCCTTCCAAGTTTGAGGGCCCTACGGGCTTTTGAAGCGGTATCACATTGCCAAAGCTTCACCCTGGCAGCAGAAGAACTTGCAATAAGCCAAGGCGCCGTAAGCCATCAAATCAAGCTTCTTGAGCAAGCGTTGGGCCGTCAGCTGCTTGTCCGCAGCCCTCGCGGAGTATCCGTAACGCCTGAAGGCGCTCTTCTTCTGGAAGTCTGTACGCGCGCATTTGATGAAATCAATGCTGTGACCGCACTGATAGGCCAAGATAGCAAGGCGCAAGTTCTACGAGTTCGTGCCGGTCCATTTTTTGCAATGGAGGTTATCGCGAGCAGGATTGCAGGCTTTTTGAAGCAAAACCCCAGTATACAGCTTCATCTGAATAATCTTGATATAGATTCCATCGCTCAGGATAGAGAAGACGCGCAGATAAAATACTGTTTGCACCCGCCTGTAGGCGTCTACAGCATAGAACTTTTAAAAGAAAAATTAGTACCCATTTGCAATCCCTCACTCCTGGATGGTGTAGTCAACGCAGAAGATGTTCTGGCTAACCCGAATATTCCTCGCCTACATTATAGGGACTTAAGCGACTGGAAGAGATGGATGTCGCATCATGGCTTTGACGATTTAGCTGCCAACTCCAACCTGTTTTTTGATGATCAACACACGCTTTTGGCCGCAGTGCGCTCCGGACAGGGCATTGGTTTTTCTCATCGTCCACTCGTCGAGAGCGACGTACAACGCGGAGCGCTCTGCATCGTATCCGAGCGGTATTTCGAGCCCAGAGAATCATACAAATTTATATGCAGCCACGAGAACATTGCCAGCAATCCTGCATTGCAGCTCTTCCGCGACTGGCTTGTTAAAGAAGTTGCAACAATCTGCTAAGCGCAGGCAGTTGAAATCAGATAAAAAACACCTCAAAGCACATGGTGGAAAGCGATATCTGAGTTTTATTCTCAACTATGTGAATATATTTGATCCCAATCAAAGATGTGAGCGCCAAGCCGTTCTAAGTCTGCATCAGACTGGTCATTATCAGGCACCGCTGTGATGTCGCCTGAGCCAGCTATGGAGATCAAAAAAGATGCGCAAATTTGCTATTTCCCTCGCCGCTGCTGGGCTGAGCCTGATGATGGCAGCACCCGTTCTCGCGGAAAACATCGAAGTTCATATGCTCAACAAAGGCGCAGAAGGTGCGATGGTTTTTGAGCCTGCCTATATCAAGGCCAACCCCGGCGACACGATTACCTTCATTCCTACCGACAAGGGCCACAATGTGGAGTCGGTCAAGGGCATGATCCCGGAAGGCGTGGAAGCGTTTAAGAGCAAGGTTAACGAAAACTACACACTCACGGTCACCGAACCCGGCGCCTATTTCGTAAAATGCACACCACATTACGCAATGGGTATGGTTGCGCTGCTGGTTGTCGGCGAGAACCCGGCAAATCTTGATGCTATTGTCGCGGCCAAGAAGCCAAAGCCGGTCCAGAAGCGGCTGGAAAAGGCGATTGCAGACGCCCAATAAAAGACTGCCGATAATTGCATTAAAACCGGTCAGTGAGAGGATACTATGAAAGTACAGGAAGGCCTGCTGGCCACCTCCGCAGCGATGCCCTCCGAACGCCGCGGCGCAATAGCGCGCGGCTTCAAAAAGACCGGGCCGGCAATTTTCAGCTATGGCTTCCGCCCATTTTTTCTGGGCGGAGCCATCTGGGCCGTTCTGGCCATGCTGCTTTGGATCTTGTCGCTGACTTTCGGCGTTTCAGTCGGGGGCACTTATGGCGCGCTGAACTGGCATGCACATGAAATGGTCTTTGGCTTTTCTTCTGCAGTTCTCGCAGGTTTTCTAATGACCGCCATACCCAACTGGACAGGCAGGCTGCCGGTTTCCGGCGCTCCGCTTGCGATACTTTTCGGCACATGGCTTATCGGGCGCGTCCTCTTTCTCAATCCAGACATCACCAATCTTTATCTGGCAGTTGCAATAGAAAGCCTGTTTCTGCCAATGCTGCTTTTTATCAGCGCACGCGAGATCATTGCGGGTCGTCAGTGGAAAAATCTAAAAGTTCTGATTGCCGTCAGCGTGGTTACAATTGCCAATTTCACATTTCACTATCTGGCAATGACGGACGGCGATGTTGCGATGGCAAACCGCATCGGGGTCAGCGCCTATGTCCTGCTGGTCATGTTGATTGGTGGACGTATCATTCCAAGCTTCACCCGCAACTGGCTTAACAAAACCGGATCAACCCGGTTTCCGGTTCCATTTAACAGGTACGATGTCCTGTGCATTATGGTTGCGGCTTTGGCGTGCATCTCATGGGTTGTGGCACCTGAATCAACTCTTACTGCCATTCTTGCAATCATTACGGCAGTCCTGCACACGATAAGGCTCTATCGCTGGCGCGGCTGGAGCGTGGCACGTGAAAAGATACTGCTGGTTCTGCACGTGGCCTATGCTTTCGTGCCGCTGGGTTACATTGCCATTGCATGTGCAGCTCTTGGCCATCTCAACCCTTATTCAGCGCTCCATGTCATGACAGTTGGCGTCATCGGCACCATGATGCTTGCAGTTATGACACGTGCAACTCGCGGGCATACCGGTCGGCCATTAACCGCTACACCCAGCACACAGATTGCCTATCTATGTATTATTCTTGCTGCTCTGTTGCGGCCCTTTGCAGAAATGATGCCGAATTTCTTTCATACATTGCTCGCAGGTTCGGCGCTGTTATGGATACTGGCTTTTGGCCTCTATGTTCTGGAATATGGACCGATGCTCACACGGCAACGTAAAGCGACATCTTAGAGCGCGTTTCGATCTGATTGGATCGGATCAGCACTCTAATCCTTTGTTGTAACGCTCTATGAAAATGCCGGGCTTTTGGCCCGGCATACTTGTTTTTAATCTTCCGAAATCAAGCTGTCCTTGCTGGTGTCACGCATCCGCAAATACACAATCAGAGATATGCCGATCATAAACGTTACATACCAGTAGAAACCACGCTCCCAACCGCCGTTCTTGAAGCTGAGCGCAACATATTCGGCCGTTCCGCCAAACAATGTATTTGCAAGAGCATAAGGCAAGGCTACACCAAGCGCGCGGATGTGTGCCGGGAAAAGCTCGGCCTTAACGACCGCGTTGATCGATGTATAACCGGTGACGATGACCAGTGCACCCATGACCAGAAGACCGGCGATCCATGGATCCCGCGTCTGCTCAAGGGTCGAGAAGATTGGATAGGTGAACAGCACGCCTGCAGTACCAAAGGCGATCATCAGCGGCTTACGGCCAATCTTATCCGACAGCGCACCAGCCAGCGGCTGAAGACACATGAAGATAAACAGCGTAATCGCATTGATCTGGCTTGCAACTTCACGGCTGAAGCCGGATGTGTTGACAAGGAATTTCTGCATATAAATCGAATATGCGTAGAATGCGAGCGTACCACCGGCGGTCAAAAGCATGACCAGAGCCGTTTCTTTCGGATGATACTTGATAAGTGTCCAGAAGCCGGACTTTGGTGCATCTTTCGTCTTCGCATTCTTGAAACTTTCGGTTTCAGCAAGACCACGACGCAGCCAGAAAACAACCACTGCAAGCAATGCTCCAACGAAGAACGGAATACGCCAGCCCCATGATTCAAGCGCTGAGGTTTCCATTGTTCTTTGCAGCACAATCAGCAGAAGAATAGCCAGAAGCTGGCCGGAAATCAGCGTTACATACTGGAACGATGAAAAGAATCCACGGCGGCTTTTTCCTGCCATTTCAGAAAGATAGGTCGCACTCGCACCATATTCGCCACCAACAGACAGGCCCTGCATCAAACGCGCAAGAACCAGCAGCACTGGCGCAACAATACCAATCGTTTCATAACCGGGTGTGAGCGCAATGATCAGGGAGCCTGCACACATCAATGTCACGGACAAGGCAAGACCAGCCTTGCGGCCCTTGCGATCCGCATAAATCCCCATGATCCAGGCACCGATCGGACGCATGATGAAGCCCACGGCAAAAACCGCTGCAGCGCTGAGAAGTTGCGCAGTCTGGCTTTCCGATGGAAAGAAATGCGGTGCGAAATAGAGCGTGAAGGCGGCATACACATACCAGTCAAACCACTCGACCAGATTGCCGGTTGATCCACCGATAATGGATTTAAGACGGCTATTGGTGCTTGTCGCATCGCTCCGTTCAGATGTCATTGAGACCATGCGGTCACTCCTTCAAATCTCTCAGTCTTTGAGGTTCCACCCGTTGTAAGCACGCCACAAAGTACGCAGGCTTCCGGGTATATTTGATTGCCCTCGGTCAGGTGCGTTGCACACAAAACCTGGCTGCCGGTGTAAATGCCGAACAAGAAATAATCATATTCTCGTGGTTACGCGGATAAGCTCCTCCCTACGAAACTCCCATTTCGAAGTGGCGCTAAAATGCGTGACATCGTTTTTGATCGCCAGTGCAACAGATTAAAAAGTTTAATCATTTGAATTGGTTGAATTATTCACAATTTCGCCACAGTTCTTACTTGTATTTTGTGCAGAATTCTGCGTGACTTTTCAAAGATAATTGCATAATCCTGCACAAATGAAGACACTGTCAAAACTCAGCAGAGTCCTGCTGATCCTGCTGGCTTTCCTGCTTGTTGCGGGCGTCTGGACGGCTGCGCGCTCCTGGACAGAGGCAAGCGCGCTTGAACGGCTCAGTCAGGATGCGACGCTTATTGCACGGCAGCAGACCCGGCTTATCGACAGTGAGCTTGCCAAGTTTCGCCTTCTGCCGGTCGTGTTGAAAGAATATGGCGACCTTCACGATGTGCTTGCCGGCGGGCCGCAAAATGCAACATCACGATTAAACAAAAAACTCGAATTTCTTGCTGACGAAATCGGCTCGCCTATCATTTATGTGATCGCACGCGATGGCACCGTGATTGCGTCGTCCAATGCCAACACGCCGGAAAGTTTCGTCGGTCGCAACTATAGCTTCCGCCCTTATTTTCAGGGTGCCATGAATTCAGGTGCAGCGGAATATTACGCTATCGGAGACGTCAGTGGGCGCTTCGGCCTGTTTCTCGCGCAGCGAATAGGCGATAAGCCCAATCCGGCTGGTGTTGTCGTCGTTAAATTCGAATTTCACCGACTCGTTCAGACCTGGGCGAACGATCCCGGCCAGACATTCGTGGTTGATCCGCGCGGCATCATTCTCGCATCCACAGACAAAGCGGAAGACCTTCGGTCCTTTCAACCAATCTCCGCAGCCGAGCGCGAAAAAATAGCCCAAAGCGGGCAGTTCAACATCGCCGATCTGCAACCCAGCCATTATGCATTCGAACCTGAAAGCATGATGCGGGGTGCCTCAGGCACAGAATTTCGCACGGTTGGCGAACAGATCGCCGGAACGGAATTAAGGCTTCTGCATATTGAGGCCATCGCTCCCGTAATGCGCGCAGCAAAGGATCTGGCACGGCTGATTACAGTGGCAGCACTGCTCATTATTGCAATGCTCTCAGGCGCTGTTTACTGGCGCATGACGCGAGCCGCTCGTCTGGCAGCCGACAGGGCGGCACTTGAAACAGCGGTCATGGAGCGCACAGCAGAGCTTCGTTCTGAAATAGCAGAACGCGGGCGTGCCGATCAGCGTTTTCGCAAAGCCCGCGAGGAACTGGCGCAGGCAAACAGGCTTGCATCGCTTGGATCCATTACCGCAGGCCTCGTGCATGAGATAAACCAGCCTGTCGCGACCATTCAGACGCTTTCCGAGAATGCACAGCATCATCTGGCAAAAGGCAAACTGGACAAGGTTGCAACCAACCTGAGCACATCCATCGAACTCACCGCCCGCATCGGATCAATCACGCAGGAAATGCGCCGTTTTGCACGCCGTGGGCATGGCCAACTCGGCCCGATCCGACTTGATGAATTGCTGGAGGGCACGCTTCTCATCATGGGCGATCGCTTTCGTACTGCCGGTATTGAGCTTGAAATGCCGAATGGCTGCGACTTCACAGTTCGGGCAAACCGCGTGCGACTGGAACAGGTTCTGGTCAACCTTTTACAGAACGCACTTGATGCCGTGGCAGGCCAATCTAAACCGCGCGTTGCTTTGCATGTCTTGCAAGCAAATGAACATATATCGCTGATCGTTGCCGACAACGGACCGGGCATCGATCCTGCGGTTGGCGATGATGTGTTCAGCCCTTTTGTCACCGGCAAACCGGATGGGCTGGGTCTGGGGCTGGGCATTGCACGCGACATCATGTCAGAACTCGAAGGCAGTTTGCGCATCGTGCCTTCCCCCTTAGGCGGCGCTGCCTTCTCAGCCATGTTAAAACAGGCAAAACAATCATGACGGACACACAATCACTGCGCGTCATGCTCATCGATGACGATGTGGCCTTTCGCACGGCTCTTGCGGATTCTTTCGAAATTGCCGGACTGGACATCGAGACCTTCGGCGATGGCCATTCGGCACTCGCCAATCTGAGTGCAGACTTTCCCGGTATTGTCGTCACCGATATTCGTATGCCGCGCATCGATGGACATGCGGTCATGGAAGCGCTGCTTACGCGCGATCCCGAACTGCCGGTCATCCTGATGACCGGACATGGTGATATTGGCATGGCAGTGACAGCGCTTAAAAAAGGGGCTTTCGACTTTATAGCCAAACCCTTTGCGGCGGATCATATGATTTCAAGCGTGCGGCGCGCGCTGGAAATGCGCCGTCTGGTTCTCCAAAACCGTCGCCTGCGCAAAGCGGCCGCAGAGGCTGAACAGGGCTTCCCGTTGCTGGGCGAGACGCCCGTCATGGTGCGACTGCGCGAAACCATCCGCCAGCTTGCAAGTGTCGATGTGGATGTGCTGATTGAAGGCGAAACCGGCACCGGCAAAGAACTGGTCGCACGTCTTTTGCACCGCTGGAGCGCACGCCATGCCCGTGGCTTTGTTGCAATCGATTGCGCAGCGCTACCCGATGCCATTGCTGATGAGGTGCTGTTTGGCAACCGCATCCAGCGTGGCCGCATCATTGACGCTGAGCGCGGCACACTTTTTCTTGATGAGGTCGACAGCATGTCGCCCGTCCTGCAAGGCAAACTTTTGCGCGTTGTCGAAGAGCGCGAATTGCCAAGCGTTTCAGGCGAGCCCCGAGCCGTTAATCTGCGGATCATTGCTGCCGCAAAAGGCGAGCTTGAAGGTGCGGTACAGGCAGGGCGTTTCAGGTCCGATCTGCTTTATCGGCTCGAAACCGTAAGGCTGCGTATTCCGCCCTTGCGTGAACGTCGCAAGGATATCGGCCTTTTGTTCGCTTATTTCCTTGATGAGGCCGCAAAACAATTCGGTCAGCCGCGACCGACCATAGATGGGGCAATAGAAACGCGGCTCAACGCCGATGAATGGGCGGGCAATGTGCGCGAGCTGCGCAATTTTGCAAAACAAGTCGTGCTGGGACTGGACGTCGATCAGGCGCGCGAGCCGAGCGCCCTGCCGCTTACCCAGCAACTCGATCAGTTCGAAACCAAAGTTTTGCAGGACACGCTCACGCGTCTTAATGGCGATGTGGGAGAAGCAGCAGAGATACTGCAACTTCCGCGTCGCAGCCTCTATGCACGCCTGCAAAAGCTCAATATCGACGCGTCTTCATTCCGAAAGAAGGCCTGATGATGCTTATGCTGTGACGAGAGCAGCCTTTGCTGTACGCACAACCTCGCGCGTAAGCTCGCTTAAATGATCCGCAGCCAGCCGGTTCATCTGCCAGTAAAGTGCGATATCCAGCGGCGTGTTTGGGATCAGCTCGACAAGCCGCCCGGCCTGTAAATGCTCTTTCACCAGGTGCTCAGGATTCATACCCCAGCCCATGTCAGACAGGCTGGCCTCGATGAAGCCCTGCGTGGATGGCAGCCAATGCGTGGGATGCGCAAGATCGCGGCCCATCACCTGAGCGATCCATTGCGACTGCAATCTGTCCTTCTGATTAAAGGTCAACGCAGGCGCATCGGCCAATGTGACCTGCGTTACGCCCTTCGAAAAATAACGCGCAACAAACGCCGGGCTGGCAGTCGCGCGATAGCGAAGCGCGCCCAGTGAAAGGCGTCGACATCCCTGTATCGGCTTTTCCAGACTTGTAACGGCCGCAAGCACCCGTCCCCGTTGCAGCCATTCCGCCGTATGATCCTGATCATCGACAGCTATGTTGAGCAAATAGCGGGTTTGTTTGGAAAAGCTGGACATGGCTTCAACAAACCATGTGCCCAGACTATCCGCATTGGTTGCGATATGCAGCGTCACGCGTTGCTGCGTGTCGTCTTCGCGGACCAGTGAGGGCAAATGCCTGAACAACTCGCTCTCCAGCATGCCCACATTTTCCATATGGCGGCATAGCCATTCACCTTTTTCAGTCGCGAGGCACGGATTGCCGCGCACAATAAGGACCACACCAAGCCGCTCTTCAAGATGCTTGACGCGTTGTGAAACAGCGGATGGCGTGATGTTGAGTGCAATGGCTGCTTTTTCAAAGCTGCCAGTCTGGACAACAGTGGTTACCGCGCGCAGTGCCGGATAATCAAGCATGGATTAGTTTTTCTTAATCTGAACAAGTCACATTAATTAGCCTAATCATTCCCGATACGATAGCAACAGCCTGAATGATAATTCGGGACTTCTTAAAGTGGTGAATAGTTCAGTTTATGTGACCGGCCTGATGATGGGCCTGAGCCTGATTGTTGCAATTGGAGCGCAAAATGCTTTCATTCTGCGGCAAGGACTCCGCAATCAGCATGTTCTCACGGTCGTGCTTGCCTGCGCGATTTCGGATGCTTTTCTCATTGTTCTGGGCGTGACCAGCTTTCAGAAAATTGCCTTGCTCATGCCATGGCTCGATCCAGTGATGCGCTATGGCGGAGCGACCTTCCTGTTTTGGTATGGTGCAAAAAGCCTCTACGCGGCGCTAAGATCGTCCAGCGCGCTGATATCGGCGGAAATGCGTGCTTCCAGCCACACGCAAACATTGATCACGTGCCTTGCCCTCACATGGCTCAATCCGCATGTCTATCTCGATACAGTCATGCTGCTTGGAACAATTTCGACGCGCTTTCCCGGAGAGGAATTCTCTTTTGCGGCCGGTGCTGTGACAGCCTCTTTCCTGTTTTTCTTCACACTTGGCTATGGCGCGTCCTGGCTTCGTCCGGTCTTCGCCAGACCATCCTCATGGCGCATTCTGGAATTACTCATTGCAGCCGTCATGTGGCTGATTGCTCTCAAGCTCGTCATTCCCGCTTGATCGCTCCAAAACACTTTGCGGAATCTGACAGGCTTGGCTACAGCATTATGATCAACAAAACAGAGTAGCTCTATGCCCGTTCGCCCTATCGTCCAATATCCCGATCAACGCCTGCGCGAAGTGGCAGAACCTGTCACCGCATTTGATCAAGCCTTGCGCAATCTCGCAAACGACCTACTCGATACAATGCGTGCAGCACCCGGCATCGGTATCACGGCACCGCATATTGGTGTCGCCAAACGGGTTGTTGTTCTTGAGCTTTCAAAAGAAACCGGCACACATATTTATGTAAACCCGGAAATAATCTGGGCTTCCGACGAGACGATCAAGCATCAGGAAGGCAGCGTCTCAATGCCCGGCATTGTCGAAGACGTCGAACGGCATGCACGCATCAAAATTCGTTATCAAAACCTAGATGGCACTGAAAAAACGGAAGAATCCGAAGGATTGCTTGCCGTTTGCCATCAGCATGAAATCGATCAGCTCAATGGCACTTTCTGGGTGCAGCGGCTTTCACGTCTGCGGCGCGAACGGCTGCTTAAGCGGTTCGAAAAATTAAATCGCTGATAGATGCGCGCTTTGGCTTGAATTGGTTTAAAAGTCAGCAACCTTGCCCCATGCGCTGCGGTTCAGGCGTTCCGGCGTGTAAGGTTTAGGGTCCACAATCGGCTTACGTCCCAAAACCACATCCGCAATCATATGCCCCGCACCGGGACCGATGCCAAATCCATGTCCGCTGAACCCTGCCGCCAGAATGAAACCCGGAACAGTTTCAATCTCACCAATCGCCGGAACGCCGTCCGGTGTGCTGTCAATATAGCCCGCCCAGCGGTTCGCAATCGGTGTCTTTGCCAGTTCCGGCAGGAGGTCACACGCTCTTCGATAGGTCAGTCGGATCTGCCCCTCATCCGGTTTCGGATCGAGGATACGGTTTCTTTCCATGGGTGTAATCTTGTCGAGCGACCATTTCCTCAACGTTTCGTGGCCTGAACACCAGCCCTGAATACCGCCCGGAGCAAGACTGCGCCAGCGACGCATGAACATCGGTATGAATTCACGGCCAAAACGCAATTGCTGCGGGGTCGTATCAACCCGCGCGCGACCGCTGATTGCCAGCGTATAGCCGCCATCATAGCGTCGTGTGAGCGATACCTGAGATGTATGCAATGCATCAGGCAAACCGACAGCACCGGGCGCGACCGACAGGATCGAAGCGCGAACGGCTGCCTGCGGAAAGCGAATGCCCAACTGGTTGCAGAAGGAAGATGCCCATGCACCGCCCGCCATCACCACGGTTTTCGTCGCAATTGTGCCTGCTTCGGTCACCACACCGCTGACGCGTCCGCCGCTCAGCTCAAGACCGCGCGCAGCGCAGTTTTGATGAACGCTGCCACCTGCCGCCATAATCCCGCGTGCCACAACCGGCACCGCACGTGACGGATCGGCGATACCATCGGTCGGCGAGAAAACGCCGCCTTTCCAGCTGCGCCCCGTCGCTTTGCCACGCTCTGCCGCTTCCGCTGCGCTCAACATATGCGTGGTTACACCAACAGTCTGTGCAAAATCACGCCAACGCGCCCAGCCTGCAATCTCCGCTTCATCCTGCGACAGATAAAGAAGCCCGCAACGGCGAAAACCGGGATCTTCCCCCGTTTCCTCGGCGATTTTATCCCAGAGCTCCAAGCTTCTGGTCGCCATCGGAAGCTCGCGCGCATCGCGGTTTTGTTGGCGGCACCAACCCCAGTTTCGGCTCGATTGTTCGGCTGCAATGCGGCCCTTTTCAACAAGCGCAACCTTCACGCCACTGCGGGCGAGGTAATAGGCTGTAAACACGCCAACAACGCCGCCGCCAATCACAACCACGTCCGCTGCCTCTGGCAAGGTTGGGCTGGTTTCAATGTGCAAGAGCGGTGCAGACATGTGTGGAACTCCAGTGTTTTGCACATCCTACTGCCCGCCGCGCCAAGACGTGCATCGGAGTTTGCCTTTACACAGAATTTCATATGGTTTGCTGCGGCTGCGACAGGCGATTATTGCGCAGAAAGCCCGTCTGCTTCGCTCGATCACTGAATATGGAAAACCGCATCTGGCGCGATTGCAGCTTGAAGCGAAAAAGATAATAATCTGATTTCAGAATACAGCATGAGTGGTTTTGCTATGAAGCTCGACAAAATCGACATAAAAATCCTATCCGAAATGCAGAAAAATGGGCGGATAACCAATGTCGAACTCGCAGAACTGGTCAATCTTTCGCCCAGCCCATGCCTGATGCGGGTAAAAAAGCTGCAATCGGAAGGTTATATCACCGGATATTCGGCACAGATCAATGTTTCGAAACTGGGCCAGACACTGACAGTCTTCACCGAGATCACGCTCAAGAACCACCGCCAGATCGATTTTGCACGTTTTCTGGCAACAGTTGAAAAGATCGATTCTGTTATTGAGTGCCACCTGGTTTCGGGCGGTTACGATTATCTTATGAAATTCGTGACCGCCGGAATTGTCGAATATCAGACGATCATGGAGCGCCTGATCGATATGGATGTCGGCATCGACAAATATTTCAGCTTCGTCGTGCTCAAGTCACCCATTGTGAAAGCACATCTGCCGCTAGACGTGATGTTCACAGAATAGCACGCCAATCTCAGCTTCTGGTAAACTCACGCACCAGTTCCGGGTCCTGCTGCAGTCCGTCGAGCCAGCCGGTGTCGAGCTTGGGTACGGATGAGAACAAAAGCCGCGAATAAGGATGGCTGGCGGCATTGCCCATCAGGGCCGGACTTAGCTGCTCAACCTTTTTACCGGCATACATGACCACAACTTCGTCGCAGATCGCACGCACTGTAGAGAGGTCATGACTGATAAAGAGATATGACAGCGACAGTTCGCGCTGCAACTCCTTCAAGAGATCAATAATGGCCGCAGCCACAACCGTATCCAGTGCGGAGGTGATTTCATCGCAGATGATCATCTTGGGATCAGCAGCAAGTGCACGCGCAAGATTGATGCGCTGCTTCTGCCCGCCGGAAAGCTCACCCGGCCTGCGGTACCGCAAATTGCGCGGGATCCGCACCATATCAAGCAGCTGATCAATGCGGGCATCGCGGCTTTTGCCATGCATGCCGTGATAGAATGACAAAGGGCGCGCAAGAATATCGGCAATCGACTTGGCAGGATTGAGCGCGGTATCCGCAAACTGAAAGACAATCTGCAATTCGCGCAATTGCTCGCGCGTGCGATGACGCAGAGCGCTCTGCATTTCCTTACCTTCAAAGATAATCTTTCCGCGCGCGGCTGGCAGGATACCGGCAATTACGCGTGCAAGCGTAGACTTGCCGCAACCGGATTCTCCGACGATGCCCAGATTCTGCCCGCGCGATAGCTCAAGACTGACATTGTTGACCGCAATCATCGCCGGATCGCCGGATTTTCCGACAATACCATAACCGGCAAGAACATTCTCAACGACGAGAAGCGGCGATGGCTTTTCAGCTTCGACAATTTCCGGCCGCGCATGCAAAACCGGCTCAAAAGCTGCAAGCAATTCCTGCGTATAAGGGTGCTGCGGATGATGCAGAATATCCTGTGTGGAGCCCACCTCCTGAACTTCACCGCTTTTGAGTACCACGATGCGGTCTGCAATCTGGGCTACGACAGCGAGATCATGCGAAACATAAACCCCAGCAATATGGTTCTTTTTCATCACCGACTTGAAAGCGCGCAGAACTTCAATTTGCGTCGTCACATCAAGCGCCGTCGTCGGCTCATCGAAAATCACAAGCTTGGGGTCACCGATGAGCGCCATAGCTGCCGAAAGGCGCTGCAATTGCCCGCCCGATACCTGATGCGGATAGCGGTCACCAATTGTTTCGGGGTTTGGCAAGGCAAGCGCCTTGAACAGGTCTATTGCCTTTTTGCGTGCCTCTTCCTTCGACATCAGTTTGTGAATTTTGGTCACTTCAATGACCTGATCCATAATGCGATGGGCAGGATTGAAAGAGGCAGCCGCACTTTGCGGCACATAGGACACTTCTGTGCCCCGTTTCTTCGCGCGTTTACGCTCTGAGAGCGAGACAAGATTCTGCTTTGAAACGTCGATACTGCCGCTCACGATCCGGCACCCCGGACGCGTATAGCCCATAAGTGTAAGCGCAATGGTTGTCTTGCCAGAGCCGCTCTCGCCAATGAGAGCCACAATTTCACCTTTGGCAATTTCAAAGCTCACGTCACGGATAATTTCGACGGTGCGACCTGAATCGGTTTTTGCATCCACGCGCAGGTTTTTGATCTCAACCAGATTGCTCATTCATTCGCTCCTGTCGCGGATTTTTTGCGGGAGATTGTCGATCAGCAGATTGACGCTGATGGTGAGGCTCGCAATCGCGACGGACGGAAACACAACGGCAGGGGCCGCAAAGGAAAGACCACCAATATTTTCCTTTACCAAAGCCCCCCAATCGGCAAATGGCGGCTGCACACCAAGCCCCAGAAAGGACATGCTCGACAAAAGCAGGACGATAAAGACAAAGCGTAGGCCAAAATCGGCAAGGACTGGTCCGATGATACCCGGCAAAATCTCTGAACGGATAAGATAGCCGATCTTTTCGCCGCGTGCGCGGGCGACGGTCACATAGTCCCTGGTGTTGATATTGATCGCCAATGCGCGCGCAAAGCGATAGCTGCCCGGCGTATAGATCACCGCCATGATGACAATGAGGACCGGAATGGACGAGCCGATACCCGCAACAATCACCAGCGCCAATATCTTGCTTGGGATGGATGTGAGCGCATCAAGAAAGCGGCTCAATGCTGAATCAAACCAGCCGCCGATAACTGCGGCCATCATGCCAAGTGTCACGCCAAAAAAACACGCCAGAAACACCGCTGCCAGCGAAATGCCAACCGTAAAGCGCGCGCCATAGATAATGCGGGAAAGCATATCGCGGCCAAGATAATCGGTGCCAAGCGGAAACTGTGCACTCATCGGTCCGAAAAAGTCGAAATCGACGATTTCACCCACCGGATGGGGCGCGATCCACGGCGCAAAAATGGCAACCAGTGCCCAGCAGAGAATAATCAGGAACGAAACTGTGCCGACCAGATTAACCCGATAACCAAAGCGTTGAGACTTAGTCTTTCGCTGACTTGAAACGGAAGCGGTCATGATTATCGCAGCCTCGGGTTGGAAACGATAGCAATGATATCCGCCATCGTAATGAGCAGAAGATAGCCAAAGCAGAAGATCATCGCGCAGGTCTGGATCAACGGCAGATCACGCGTTGCGACAGCATCGAGCATCAACTTGGCTATGCCGGGATAATTGAAGATGGTTTCGACAATAATGACGCCGCCCAGCAGATAAGACAGCGACAACGCAACCGCATTAACGATCGGCCCGAGCGCATTTGGCAACGCATGAACCATGACCATACGGCGGCGCGAAGCACCTTTAAGAAGCGCCATTTCAACATAGGGTGTGTTAAGCGTTTCAAGAACGGCGGCGCGCGTCATGCGGATCATTTGCGCTGAAATCACAAAGCTCAGCGTGATCACCGGCATGGCAAAGACTTTGAGAAGCCCTATGAAAGACGTGACTTCATTGGCCATTGAGAGGGCTGGCAACCAGCCAAGATAAACTGCAAACACAATCACGGCGATGGTCGCGACCATGAACTCAGGGACGGAAATCACCGAGATCGTGATGATGGAAACAACCCGATCATAAATCGTACCGCGCATGATGGCCGCAGTGATGCCAAGAAACAGAGCGATCGGCACCGATATTACGGCCGTCACGCCGGCAAGTTTGAGCGAGTTCACAAGCCTGCTGCCGATGAGATCGGCAATGGGCAGATTGTTGGCATAGGACACGCCAAGATCGCCGGTAAGCAGATGGCCCAGCCAGAATATGAAGTGCAGGAAGGCAGGCTGGTCGAGATTCATCGCGTGACGAAGTCCTGCAACAGCCTCCGGCGTTGCGGCCTGTCCGAGAAGAATTTCGGCGACGTCACCGGGCAGCATCGCTGTTGCAAAGAAAATCGTAAATGCAACAATCAGCAGCGTAACGAATGCAACAACAAGGCGTTTGGCGACGAGAATCAGCAAAGGCGATTTCATGGTCATGCGCGGCCCAATATTTTGGGGAAACGATCAGTTCGGGCAAAATCCATGCCTTGCCCGAACTCGAAGAACGAATTTACCGGATGAACAATCAGGCTTCCAGCCAGGCATGTTCGGCAAATGTATAGCCCATCATGCCACCCAGCGGATTTGGCTCGAGACCTTTAAGCTTCGGCGAGGTTGCATCCACATTCGACATGAAGGCCGGAATGACCGTTCCCGCTTCATTGGAAATCATGGCCTGCATTTCGCCGTAGATTTCTTTACGTTTGTTTTCATCGAGCAGACCGCGTGCTTCAAGCAGCATCGAGTCGAATTTCTCGGACTTATACCGGCTTTCGTTCCACGGCGCATCGGACTTATAGAGCAGCGAGAACAGAATATCCGGCGTTGGACGAGCGTTGATATTGCCGTAATGAACAGCATCCTTCAGCCAATGATTTGACCAGTAGCCGTCCGATGGTACGCGATCAATGGCGATCTTCTGACCGATGGTTGATGCGGCCTGTTGAAGAACCATTGCATAGTCCAGCGATGACGATGCAGCTTCTGCGGCAGTGATGCGGATTTCCTGACCAAGCACACCGGCTTTTCCAAGCAGGGACTTTGCACGCTCCGGATCAAACTCGCGCTGTTTGAGTTCGGCATTAAAGTATTTGCTGGTTGCAGGCACCGGATGATCGTTTGCGATTTCTGCAAGACCGCGCAACACAGACTTCTGAATGACTTCACGATTGGTGAGATATTTCAGCGCTTCGGCCACGCCAGCCTTGTCGCCCGGTGCCATATCAAGGCGGGCATTAAGATTGGTATAAGTGCCAAGCTTCGAGATAAAAAGGGTCGCAGCAGGGTTGTTTTCAAGCACGCGCAGCGAACGCGGATTGAGGTTCGCACCAAGCTGAATATCGCCGGAAAGAACCGCATTCATACGGGCACTCTCATCAGAGATCGCAAAGAATTCGAAGGAATCAAGGTGCGGTCCGTTATTCCTCCAGTAATTCTCGTTGCGCGCAGCAATCGAACGAACTCCCGGCTGGAACTCTTTTAAGACAAATGGACCCGTCCCGTTGCCCTTAGAAAAATCCGTCGTGCCATCGGCAACAATCATGAAATGATGCAACGCGAGAATGGTTGGAAGATCGGCATTTGCGCTTTCAAGCGTGATCTCGACTGTGGTGTCGTCAATCTTTTTGACGCCTGTGATCTGCTTGGCAATCGCATTGACCTTGGAGCCAACAGCCGGGTCAAGGTGACGCTGAAGAGAAAACACCACATCATCTGCGCTCAGCGACTTGCCATCATGGAATGTCACCCCCTTGCGCAGCTTGACTGTCCAGACCTTTGCATCCGCGCTTTCGACGCTTTCGGCCAGTTCCATCTGCGTTTCGCCATGCCCGTCAAGAAAGGTCAGGCGGTTATAAACCGCACAGCAGCGCACATAGTCAGTAGCATTTGAAGCTTTGGCAGGATCAAGCGTATCGGCAGTGGAAGAGCTAAAGCCCGCAGCTTTGATAAAACCGCCTTTGACCGGCGTCGCAGCATATGCGGAGGTCGCGCGGCCCAGGATTGTTGTGCCCGCTGTAGCCGCAACCCCACCCATTAACATCATCTGCAACAATTCACGCCGGGTTGCCCCGCGTCGAATTGCATTTTCAATCATACGGTCGTCGGAAGAAGTCCAGTTGGTAATCTTCTCGCTCATAGCAGTTCCCCTTGTTTAACAATTGCATCTGGTGCTCCGGTTTATTGCCACCGGTTTCACCGCATTTTTTAAAGATCCGTTGTTTCAAGCACCTCATGCTCACGTCGATCGGAAAAGCATTTGAGTGAGAGAGCGACCATGCATCTAATGCGCATTATTCGGTCATCCAAACTCAATCCAGCAGATTGCCTTTCGTCTTCACCTTTTGCAGCCTTATTAGTTTGTTATGAACAAGCGCATTAATTGCGCTGAATTGATGAAGGACCGCAGCATAATATTGCGAATCTCGTGCGCTGACGAAATTCCGGTTCGCAACCTCTTGCTGCTATCCGCAAACCTATCCCTTCATCGCGGCACGAACATCTTCGTCAGCAAGCGTCTGGTCCAGCGTTTTGCGCGTGCGTTCGATAATCGCATCAATGTCGTCATCGGTGCAGCAAAGCGGCGGCGCATAACCAAGAACACCATTGGCGAAGGCGCGGATGACAAGACCATTGTCCCATGCGCGGTCAAAAATTCGGCGAGCCGGATCGGCTGCTGCCGGAAGCGGCGTCTTGTTTTCCTTGTCAGTCACAAGTTCAATGGCTGCCAGCATCCCGCGACCACGCACATCGCCGACCAGCGGATGATCGGAAAGCGACTGCAAACCTGCCATAAGGCGCTGGCCTGCCTTGCGGCCATTTTCAAGCAAGCCATTTTCATAAAGGCGCAGGCATTCAAGACCGACCGCTGCGCTGACCGGATGTGCGGAATAGGTATAACCGTGACCGACAGCGGCCTTACCGGCGCCATCGGCAATGGTGTTATAGACATGCTCAGACATAAAGAGCGCGCCCATCGGCACGTAACCCGATGTCAGTCCCTTCGCCGTGGTGATGAAATCGGGCACCACATCGTCTTCAGAACACGCAAAAAGCGGGCCCGTGCGGCCAAAGCCGGTGATCACTTCATCGGCAATAAACAGAACATCATATTGTTTACAAACAGCATGCATAGCTTTGAGCCAGCCTGCCGGCGGCACCAGCACACCGCCGGAACCCTGAATAGGTTCAACATAAAATGCTGCGACACGCTCCGCACCCAGTTCTTCGATCTTGGCACGCAATGCTGCAACAGAGGCATCAATGATTGCCTGCGGATCGGTGCCGACCGGGTTGCGATAAGCATAATGCGATGGAATTTTATGCTGCCAGTCATATGGCACGCCAAACCCCGCATGGAATGCCGGCAGTGCTGTCAAACCAGCCCCGGCAGTGGACGAGCCGTGATAACCATATTCCACCGAGATGAACTGGTCTTTCTGCGGTGTCCCTTTGGCGTGATAATAATAACGAATGTAGCGGATCGTGCTGTCGATCGCATCAGAACCGCCCAGCGTGAAATAGACATGATTGAGATCACCCGGCGCACGATCAGCCAGTTCAGCCGCAAGGCGAATGGCAGGCTCTGACCCCAGGCCAAAATAGCCGGTTGCATAGGGAAGCTCTTGTAACTGCTTAGTCGCAGCTTCAACAATACTATCCTGCCCATAGCCAACATTCACACACCAAAGACCCGCAAAGCCGTCGAGCAGCGTGTGCCCGGATGCATCCGTGACTGTCGCCCCCTTGCCGGACTTCAGAACACGCACGCCAGCGGCTTCATGACTGCGGAATGATGAGACCGGATGCACCAAGTGGGCGCGATCAAGTTCGATCAACGAATTGCTCAGCATAATATTCTCCAAATCAACCTAATGCCTGATTTACAAGCGCATATGTGCGGTATTCACTGCCGCTATTGTCTTCGCTCTGCTCAACTGCACGGCACATCGGTATCCCGCCGCCGACATGCACAAGTCCGCGCCCGGTGAGCCAAGGACCGAGATGCGTTGCAATGTTTGTATCAATGCGAACAAATTCACCTGCATGCTGCGCGAGCAGAAAATCAATCAGCGAACGTGCCTCATCGCCGGTCTTTGCAACAACCGGACCAATAACAAGCCCACGCCCAAAAGGGCGAATTCCGGCAAATGCATCGACATCATCTTCTTTACGAAGAACCGCGAATTTCGCGTTTTCTTTCAAAAGCTGCATGATATTTGTGCGATTGTGGCCGGTTGCCAAATGATCAAGCGCAGCCAAACGCGCAAAATCATCGCTTGCAGCCCATGAAATGTTACTCGGTGCAGCAACCTTGAGAGCCAGACCCTGATGCTGAACGATCTCGCCATTTGCCACAAAGCCAAGCTTTTCATAAAGCGGGAGGCCCTCGTGTGTGGCAACAAGCAGACACGTGCGCCCTGTGGCGGCATCGAGTGCTGCCTGCATCAGCTTGCGGCCAAGCCCGCGTCCGCGCATGGCTTCATCAACTATAACCATATTAACCGTTGCAACAGCCTCCCCCAGAGGCGTGGACATTGCCGTACCGACAACACGTCCGTCTTCAAGCGCAACCACGCCATTGCTCAGTGCCAGCACAAATGCCCAATCTTCACGACGATGCGGCCAGCCTGCCTGCTGCGACAAGCCAACGGCCCCATCAAGGTGATCCGGCGTCATCGTTTCAAGAGTGATTTGCGATGCAGTCATGGTTATTTCCGAGTAGCGTTCTTCTTAGGTCCAAATTAGAATAGCGCTTGCAGCAGTTCATCCCGACCAGCGTCGAAATGCCATGTATTTCGACTTTCCTTGGATGCCCGCGCCGCATCTTATGCCGCGACATACACAGAACCACAGCAACAAGCCGCCTTCTGCGCCACCTGAAGATCGTACAGACAAAACTCTCTGCCAAAGCGCACGCCACATACGAAACAATCTGCTTTGCAACAGTGTGAATGCAGTGATTAGTCCATACGCCGCTCATTATGATGTATGAGAACGGCACCGCGGTGCCTGCAAGGCTTGGAAGGATCAAATCATGGCCCAGTTTAGACCCAAATACATCACCTTCGATTGCTACGGCACACTAACCAACTTCCAGATGGCAGAAGCGGCGCGTGATCTTTACGGCAAACAACTTGATGAAGAGCACATGCAAGAGTTCATCAAGAACTTTGCAGCCTATCGCCTTGATGAAATCCTGGGCGACTGGAAGCCTTATAATGAAGTTGTGCACAATGCGATTGAGCGGACCTGCAAGAAGAACAATGTGACGTTCAAGGAGGAAGATGCGCGCACAGTCTATGAACGCGTTCCAACCTGGGGTCCACATCCCGACGTGCCAGCCGGTCTTTCCAAGGTCGCCAAGGAAATCCCGCTCGTCATCCTTTCAAACGCCATGAATGAGCAGATCCACCACAATGTCGAAAAGCTGGGCGCCCCGTTCCACGCGGTTTATACGGCGCAGCAGGCACAGGCCTATAAGCCCCGCTTCAAGGCATTCGAATATATGCTCGACCAGCTCAATGCCAATCCGGAAGACATTTTGCACGTCTCGTCGTCATTCCGTTACGATCTGATGTCGGCACATGATCTTGGTATCAAAAACAAGGTCTGGGTCAATCGCGGTCATGAGCCAGCAAATCCTTATTACGGCTATACCGAAATCAAGGGTATTTCCAGCTTGGCCGACGTAATCGGATTATAAACAAGGCTTAGCAAGATGCAATTCAAGCCCTATTGGCACGACACGACTCCGCCTTTCACTCTTGCGGAAAACACCCCACCGGAAGGGCATTATGATGTAGCCATTATTGGTGGCGGCTTCACAGGAATTTCGGCTGCATTGCATCTTGCCAAAGCAGGCAGCCGCGTTGCCGTCTTTGAAACAGGCCTTGTCGGCTCAGGTGCTTCAGGGCGCAATGGGGGGCATCTCAACAATGGTCTCGCGCACAGTTTTATTGCTGCAAAACAACACCTTGGCGCAGAGCGCGCCAAGGCACTCTATAAGGCGTTTGACGATTCCGTCGACACGATTGAACGTATCGTGCGGGAGGAAAATATCGATTGTTCGTTCCGGCGCGCAGGAAAATTGAAACTTGCTTCAAAGCCAGCCCATTTTGATAGCCTTGCGCGTAATTTCGAAGCCATTCACGCGGAAGTTGACCCCGATACAGCGCTGTTGCGCCGCGATCAGCTTATCGGTGAAGTCGGCTCGAATGACTTTCATGGCGCTATGCTTTCAAAGAAAAGCGCCATGATGCATATGGGGCGCTATGTGACAGGTCTGGCGGGCGCGGCAGCGCGTCACGGCGCGATCATTTTCGAAAATACCACTGTTCTTGAACGCCGCAAAATCGAAGGCAAACACCAGATTACAACATCGCGCGGCACGGTGACGGCTGACAACGTCATTGTGGCAACCGGTGCCTATACAACAGATAGCTTCGCCTATTTCCGCAAGCGCATCATACCTGTTGGTAGTTTCATCATTGCGACCCGGCCACTCACGCCAAGTGAAATTGCGGCCACGATGCCCGGCAATCGCACCTATGTGACGTCGATGAATATCGGGAATTATTTCCGTCTTGCACCTGATAATCGCATGATTTTTGGTGGCCGCGCGCGCTTTTCAGCCACTTCCGACCAGCGCTCCGATGGCAAAAGCGGTGCCATTTTGCGTGCAAGCCTCGTCAAAATTTTCCCGCATCTCGCCAATGTAGAAATAGATTATTGCTGGGGCGGGCTGGTTGATATGACACAGGATCGCTATCCTCGTGCAGGTTTTGCCGATGGCGTGTGGTATGCAATGGGCTATTCCGGGCACGGCGCGCAGATGTCTACCCAGATGGGTATTTACCTTGCTGATGCAATCCTTGGCCGGGGCGATAACAATCCAATTTCCGGTCTCGATTGGCCAACCATTCCGGGATATTCGGGCAAGCCATGGTTTCTGCCGATGGTTGGTTTCTATTATAAGATGCTCGATAAATTCCAATAAGTTCAGGATAGGAAAAGGGCGGATAAACCGCCCTTTTAATTTCACAAACCGCCAACATGCAGTGTTTTGATTTCCAAATATTCTTCTATACCAAGCTTTGATCCCTCGCGACCAAGCCCGGACTGTTTAACACCGCCAAACGGTGCAACTTCGGTCGAAATGAGGCCTGTATTGAGGCCAACCATGCCAAACTCCAGCGCTTCCGCGACACGCCATGACCGCTTGAGATTTTCGGTATAGAAATACGCTGCTAGGCCGAAAGGCGTCCCATTGGCAATTTCAATCGCCTGCTCCTCTGTCTCGAAACGGAAAAGCGGCGCGACGGGCCCGAAAGTCTCTTCAGAAGCAAGCAGCATATCGGTCGTGGCGTCGCCCAAAACGATCGGTCGTGCATATTGGCGGCCTTCCGGCATAGTCTCGCTTTGCGCAAGAATTTTTGCCCCACGTTCCAGTGCATCGGCAACATGACGCTCGATTTTTTCAATCGCTGCTTGATTGATCATCGGGCCAATCACCACGCCCTTTTGTGTGCCAACGCCCACTTTCATCCGCGCGACACGGCTTGAAAGTTTGGCCGCAAAAGCATCATAAACACTGGCCTGTACCAGAATGCGGTTTGAGCAAACGCAGGTTTGGCCACCATTGCGGAATTTGGAAGCGATAGCGCCTTCAACCGCCTGATCAAGATCAGCATCATCAAACACAATGAATGGCGCATTGCCGCCCAGTTCAAGGCTCAGACGCTTGATGCTGTCAGCAGCCCCCTTCATCAGAAGCGAGCCAACACGTGTCGAACCAGTGAAGGATATCTTGCGCACGGTTTCATTGGCCATCAGTTCATTGCCGATCTCAGTCGGCATGCCGGTGACAATATTGATGACGCCTGCCGGTATCCCTGCCCGTTCCGCCAACACACCGAGCGCGAGCGCTGAAAACGGCGTAAACTCCGATGGCTTGATGACGACTGTACAACCGGCAGCCAGCGCTGGAGCCACTTTGCGCGTGATCATCGCATTGGGAAAATTCCAAGGTGTAATGATCGCGCAAACGCCGACAGCCTCTTTGAGCACCAGAATACGGCGATCTGCCGTCGGCGAAGGAATACTACCACCATCAATACGACGGGCTTCTTCTGCAAACCACTTCACAAAAGAGGCGCCATAGCGAATTTCGCCAACAGCCTCATTGAGCGGCTTGCCCTGTTCAAGCGTCAAAAGCAGCGCAAGATCCTGCTCATGCTCAATCATCAAATCAAACCAACGTTCCAGCAAAGCTGCACGTTCGGCATGCGTTTTCTTTTTCCATGGCTTGAATGCGGCGTGCGCGGCGTCAATTGCCGCGCGTGTTTCGGATGCCCCCATATCGGGGATCGTACCCAATGTGCCAAGACTTGCGGGATTGGTTACATCGACAGTGGCACCTGACGCCGCATCCTGCCAGACACCACCAATGAGGCCTTGTTGTCTGAAAAGGCTCTGATCTTTTAACATTCTTCTGTTCCCTTTTATCCGAGAGCTGCAAGCACGGCCTGCGTGATCGCCTCCGTCTTATCTTTGCCTGCAACTGTGCCGATACCTTGCGCCGTCGCCAATTCAATCGCCGTCATGACGTCTTTGGCGGCCTGATGCTCGCCGAGATGCTCAAGCATCATCGCTCCTGACCAGATCGCTGCAATTGGATTGGCAATACCAAGATGCGCAATATCGGGTGCTGAACCATGAACCGGCTCAAACATGGAGGGTGCTGTGCGGTCCGGATTGATATTGGCCGAAGCCGCATAGCCAAGACCGCCCTGAATGGAAGCGCCCAAATCGGTCAGAATATCGCCAAAGAGATTGGAGGCCACGATCACATCAAGGCTTTCCGGTGCCATCACCATACGTGCTGCCATAGCATCAATGTGATAATGCGAGACCTCGACATCAGGATATTCTTTGGCGACTTCTTTTGTCACTTCATCCCAGAAAACCATCGAGTATTTCTGCGCATTGGATTTGGTCACCGAAGCCAGCTTCTTGCGGCGCAAACGTGCTTGTTCAAAGCCAAAGCGGATGATCCGCTCAACACCCGCGCGTGTGAAAATCGCAGTTTCGACTGCCACTTCATCTTTCGTACCCGAATGCACGCGTCCGCCAGCACCCGAATATTCGCCTTCCGTGTTTTCGCGGATACACAGAATATCAAAGCCTTCAGAGCGCAGCGGCCCTGTTACGCCTGCAAGGAGACGATGCGGGCGAATATTGGCATATTGCACAAACGCCTTACGGATCGGCAGCAGCAAGCCATGCAAAGAGACAGAATCCGGCACTTCCGCTGGCCAGCCAACAGCACCAAGATAAATCGCGTCGAACTTGCGTAATGTCTCAATGCCATCAGCAGGCATCATCGCGCCAGTTTCATGATAATAGGCGCAAGACCACGGGAAGCTTTTGCCTTCCAGCGTGAAGCCAGTGCGTTTTGCAGCCGCTTGCAAAACCTGCCACGCCGCATCCGTCACATTCTTACCGATACCGTCACCCGGAATAAGTGCAATCGAATAGGTTGTCATTGTTCGCTCCCTTATAAATCGATAAGCACGCTTTTGGATTTACGATTTGCGAGATAGGCTTCACGACCGAGATCCTTGCCAATACCGGAGCTTTTATAGCCGCCGGTTGGCAGGATATGATCGCGCGATCGCCCATAGCGGTTGACCCAGATGGTGCCTGCCTGCAATGCTTTTGTTACGCGGATTGCGCGTGACAGATCACGCGTGAAAAGACCTGCTGCCAGCCCATAAGTCGGATGATCCGCAAGTGCTAAAGCTTCGTCTTCTTCGCCAAATGTCTGGATCGTCAGAACAGGACCAAAAATTTCTTCGGTAACGGCTGGTGAGCTTTCAGTGACACCACGCAAAAGCGTCGGCTCATAAAAATAGCCTTCGCGGTCCATCCGTTTTCCACCGACAACACTTTGTGCGCCAAGCCTGACAGCCTTCTGCACAATCTCGTCAATACGACAAATCTGGCGTTCGGAAATAATGGGCGAATATTGCGTGTTCTCATCCCAGGTCACGCCCGGCTTGATATTGGCCATATGCCGCGCAATCGCTTCACTCAATGCGTCGGCAATTTCCTCTGCAACAATCAGGCGCGAACCGGCCACACAGGCTTGTCCGGCATTGCTGAGAATTCCACGCGTGATGACAGTTGCAGCCAGTTCCAGATCTGCATCGGCAAACACCACCTGCGGACTTTTTCCGCCAAGCTCCAGCGTCATCGGCTTGATGCCGGTGCGCGCAATATTCTCCATAATCGCAGCACCCGCAGCCGTCGATCCGGTGAAGCTGACCTTTGAAATATCAGAATGGCCGGTCATGGCATTGCCAGTGGTTGGTCCATCACCCAGCACGATATTGATAAGCCCTGCCGGAATTCCCGCTTTGACCGCAAGTTCAGCCATATAAAGGGTGGAAAACGGCGTCATTTCAGACGGTTTCAGAACAACGGCATTGCCTGCGGCAAGTGCCGGTCCAAGCTTCCAGCCCGCCATAGAGATCGGAAAATTCCATGGCGTGATTGCGCCGATCACACCATAAGGCTCGCTCAGCGTCATGCCGAATGTGCTCGCGCTTGTCGGCACAACAGCGCTGCCCTCCTTGTCGGCAAATTCAGCAAAGAAACGGATTTGCTCAGCCGTGACAGCAATATCGCCTTCAATAAGCTGTGCAATCGGGCGTGTTGAAGAAACGGCTTCCAGACGTGCAAGCGTCAGTGCTTCCTGTTCAATAAGCTCAGCCCAGCGATGCATCGCATTAAGGCGCTCGCGTGGGCGAGCATCGGCCCAACCACTCGTTTTCAATGCAGCCTTGGCGGCCTGAACTGCCCGATCAACCACCCCTTCATCGGCGATAGGACAATCCCCGTAAGCTCTACCGTCAGAAGGCCGGCGCATTTCCATCCCGCCGGAAACATCGATACGCTCTCCGCCGATATAATGGTAAAACGGGAGTTCAAGCGCTTCGGGATTAAAGCTTAAAGTCATCGCGCACCTCGCACTTTCTTTGCTTAAGACCTTAGTGCCGCTGACGCCGCATTTTCGATCAAGAAATGCCCGCCCGACGGCTTTTATGCGCGTCAAGCGGGTTTTATGCGGCGGATTATTCTGGCTTACTCGTAAACGCAGAGGTAAATTTTGCGCACCGTTTCAATCGTGCGCCAGACACCGACAAAACCCGGCTTCATGACAAAGCTGTCGCCTGCGCGATATGTCTTGGTTTCACCACCCTTTTCCTCAATCTCGACGAGACCGGAAAGGATGTGGCAGAACTCCAGTGTCGTCCCCTTAATGGAATGCGTTTCGCCCGGCGTTGCTTCCCAGACTCCCGTCAGAACCTTATCATTTTTGGAAGCATCCTGTGCCCATGTCTTGAATTCAGGAGAACCCGAAATAAGACGATCCGGCGTTGGCAACGCTTCTTTCGGTACAAAGTCGGGATTTGGATCAATGGTAATCAGAAGCGACATGGAATTCCCCTTTTAGATTAATAACCAAGTGTGCGATCGATCAGGCCGATCAGTTTTTCCCCGGCGAGATAACGCTGGATGTTCTCAATGACGGATTTTGCAGCCGTGTGCGGCTGCGTGACGGAAGCGATATGTGGCGTAATGAGCACTTTCGGATGGGACCAAAGCGGATGCCCCACAGGCAGCGGCTCAGGATCGGTTACGTCACACATTGCCGCTGCAAGATGTCCGCTATCCAAGGCTTGGATCAGTGCATTTTGATCGAGCTGCGGCCCTCGTCCTGTATGCAGCAAGCGCGCCCCCTTTGGCAGCAACGCAAACAGATCAGCATTCAGGATACCGCGTGTTTCATAGGTCAGCGGCAGCAGGCATATGAGAATATCTGTTTGCCCCAGAAAGGGCGCAAACTGTTCTTCACCATAAAAACACGCAACACCTTCAATGTCTTTTTTGCTCCGGCTCCAGCCTGAAATCGGAAACTGAAACGGTAGCAGCCGTTCAATAGCTGCCTGTGCAAGCATGCCAAGCCCCAGAAAGCCTATGCGGCGCTCACTGGCCTGCACGATCGAAAGTGCGCGCCAGTCTTCATTTTTCTGCTGTTGACGATAGGCGATGGCTTCACGATGCAAGGTCAGCACGCCAAGCGTCACATATTCCTGCATCATGCGAACAATGCCGTCCTCAACCATGCGCACAAGCTTGACATGCGCGGGAACAGTTCCCGGCTTGAACTGATCGACACCAGCACCAATTGAAAAAAGAATTTCCAGATTGCGGTAGCGCGCTATGTCATCTGGCGCTACCCAACTGATAAGATAGCGGATTTTGTCAGGATCGACATCTTCTCCCGCCTGATAAAACGCGATATCCGGCAGCGCCTGAACAAAAGCGTCGCGAAAAACAGCGCCGCGCGCGGCATCCGAATTAAAGAGAAACGCCATACGATTCTGCCGCCAACTTGGGTTATATGATCAAGCGCGCGCCAAGATCGTCGATCATTTTCTGACACGCATGAAGTTCATTGATTTCGATATATTCGTTGGGGCGATGCGCGCGGCCAATATCACCAGGACCGCAGATAATCGCATCAATACCCGCTTGCTGAAAAAGCCCGGCTTCTGTGCCATAGCTTACCGCAGCCATTGCTTCCCGCCCCGTTAGTTCCACCATCAATTGTGAAAGTGCGCTTTCGTCAGACAGCGACAAGGCAGGATAAGAACTCAGCTCATGCCAATGCACTTCAAATCCATCGTCGCGCAAAGCGAGCAATTGCTTTCTCACCGGCTCAAGCAAAGACAAAGGCGATACACCGGAAATTGCGCGCACCTCGATATCTGCGGTGCAGCGATCCGGGATGATATTGACAGCCTGCCCGCCGGAAACCACGCCAAACTGCAAAGAGGAATAAGACGGCTCGAAATTATGATCGAACGGTCCGTTTTGCAGTGATTGACCATAGACCGCAGCCTGCGCAATGACAGTGGCCATAGCATGAACAGCATTCAACCCCAGATCGGGACGCGACGAGTGCCCTGAACGCCCGATGACTTCAAGTCGCGCAGCAGCCTTGCCTTTATGCGCACGCACAGCCTGCATCCGGCTTGGCTCTCCGATGATCGCACCAAGCGGCTTCGCGCAGAGCTTAGGAAGCTCCGCGAGCATATGCGGTACACCCCGACAGCCTGCCTCTTCATCATAGGAAAATGCCAGGTGAACCGGCCGCTGCAAGGAACTGGACGACAATTTGGGCAAAGCCGCCAAAGCACATGCCAGAAAGCCTTTCATGTCAGTCGTGCCACGACCATAAAGCTTTTCGCCATCCTTATGGAGCTTGAATGGGTCGGTTGACCATTCAGCCTCTCCGGCAGGCACCACATCCATATGACCGGAAAGAATATAGCCCGGCACATCGCGTGGACCGACAGTCATGAACAGGTTCGCCCTGTCACCTTCCGGTCCCGGAAGCATATCAACCTGCGCTCCATGCGCTTTTGCATAGGCACTGATCCAACCGACAATCGGGTCATTGGCGGTGCCCACGACGGAGGGAAACCCGATCAATGCGGCAAGAATTTCTTCGACGTTCATGAATACCACATGCAAGGTTACTCTTCGGATTTTTACCAGCATAAGAGCGCCGCCCAGTGTTCCGTGCCGAATAAGGCGTAGCTTTAAACAAAGATTGCGAATTACCCCTGCCAAGAAGCAAATCCTGCCGCGAGCGCCATGTGATGATGCGGCAAAATACGTCTGCCAGACGGATTGCATTCATTGGCAGGATCAAAAACACTACTTATTGCAGGCTAGGGAATTGGGTTAGGACGCTGATATGCAGAATTCAGTGCGGCTGAAATCGTTTGAACTGATGGCGCAAGACATCGCAAATGTCGATGTCAGCATGCTGCATGCGCTTTCCATGGGCGTCCGCTGGCCGCATCGTCCCAATGACTGGGAGCAACTTCTGCAAACGGGTCGGGGTATCGTGGCCGTTGACGGGATCGGACGCGTGTTCGGAAGTGCGATGTGGTTTCCCTACGGGGACGATTTTGCAACCATTGGGATGGTGATCACATCGCCGCGCGCGCAGGCCCAGGGAAACGGACGCTGGCTTATGGATCAGGTGCTTGAACGTTGCAGCGGTCGAAATCTCAGTCTCAACGCAACCCATGCCGCCTATAGTCTTTACATTTCGCTAGGGTTTAAGAATGAAGCAACCGTCTATCAGTGTCAGGGTGAAACAGCGCTCACGCTTCCCGAAATTCCCTTTGCTGACGGTGACATTGTTCGTCTTTCGGATAGCGAATTTGAAACGCTGGCTCATTTGGACGCTCAGGCTTTCGGCGTCAATCGCGCCGGTTTGTTAAAGCACCTGTCTGACAAAGCAGAAATCTTTGGCTTGAAACGCAATGGCCAACTGGTCGGCTATTCCTTCTGCCGCGAATTCGGTCGGGGCAAAGTTATCGGCCCAATCGTGGCGCGTAACGATGAGGATGCAATCCAGCTCACTGCAATCCATCTGCATAATCTCAGAGGAGCCTTTGCCCGTGTCGATACGCGCGAGAAAACCGGTCCGTTTGCAGATTATCTTGCACAATGTCGGCTTGGTGTTTTCAGCACAGTCACCACAATGTCGAAAGGCAAGCCATTTCTGAACAGAAAGAGTGACACCCCTTGGGTGTATGGGCTTGCAGCCCATTGCTGGGGTTAACAGAAACCTAAACAATTGCCTTTCAGCAAAGCATAATATCGAAGTGCATTTCTTGTGAAAGCTCGTTTGGAACATCATTGTAACAACACAAGAGCTGCCTTCCACCGTCATTTTTCGTGCGCCGCAGTCACCGGCACTGCCATGATACTGCGTCGGGGATACGGTCTCAGCGCTCCACTCATTGCGCCAGCATGAGATCGCCATCACGGAATAATCAATATTTTCCGGTGCTTAAAAGCGCGCACGCGCCCCAACGAAGGGGTCGCAATCATCAAAATCAAACCATTTCTTAACGACTTATTTACTACGTTTGTAAGAAAATGAACTTAGCAAATCATTATGTCGACCTGTTCGTGAATTCGGCCCGTAATTTCGACTGTTTTTGAAAAGTGAATTTCACATGGCAAACACACATCAGGCATCCGGTTCTCGTTCCATCATCGATGAACTCAACGCCCTGCGTGAGCGTCATGCAGCACCCGTTGCCCCAAAACAAAGTGCCTTGGACGAGCTAAGCAACACATTGGCTGAACTTGAAAAACGCCTGGCCAATCTTGGAGAAGCGGCCCCTCGCCCACGCGCCGTTGTGCCCGATAAACGCCCTGATAATCGCATTGAAGGTCTTGCAGAAATTGCAGACCATCTGCGGCGTCTCGAAAGGGAAAAGAGCGAAGCAGGACATTTTGCAAGCCAGCCAGCACCGCGCTTTGCAGAACTGCGCGACGAACCACGCACATCATCGTTGGAACGCAACACACTGCGCCAGATTGACCAGCGTTTGGATGATATCAGTCGCTGCGTCATTGCAGCCAATCAGCACCAGCACTCCAATCACGAAGAAGCAATGCGTCTGGAGCGCATTGAACGCCGCCTTACGGAGCTGGCCCAGCAGCTTGACAGTTCAGACGCCGCACAGAATGCCGATATGCTGTTTCGTCGTCTCGGCGAACTTTCGCAGCGTATTGATGCTTTAAGCCAAGAGGCGCACCTGCCCGAAAATACAATTGAGCAATTGGCACAACAGATCAATCTCCTTGCCCATCAGGTCGGCAAGGTTATGGAAAATCTGAATCAGTCCGATTATGACAGCGTCGATGCGCGACTTGAGGCCATCGGTGAAAAGCTTGCAGTGGTTGAGAAATGGACGCGCGATCCAAACCCTGGCCTTCTGGAAAAGATCGATAACCGCTTTAAGGAATTGACCAAGCGACTGGATGCGCAATATGCAAGCCACTACGCCGATGGCGGTGTTTTGCATACGCTTGAAGGACGGCTCGACGATATATCACAGCAGATTTCACTCAGCCTTCTGCAGACACCACATGTCGACGAATCTTCGTTTGCTGAAAGCGAAGCCATTCGCGGTCTCGAAAACCAGATCGCAAATCTTGCACTCCAGCTTGCCAGACCATCGGCAGAATTTGAAGAATTAAAGCCGCGTCTTGATACAATCGAACATGCTATTGTGAACAACCGCGAAACGGTGCTGGATGCGGCAAGAGAAGCCGCCGAAGCCGCCGTTGCCAGTGTTTTAAAGCACGGTTCGCAGCACGACACCGCGATTGCACTCCAGCTTGCCAACGATATGAAGTCGCTTGAAGCACTCGCGCGCAATGCGGACGAGCGCAATGCCAGGACATTCGACATCGTACATGAGACGCTGGTCAAAGTTGTTGATCGATTGGCTACCCTTGAGCAGCAGATCGTCATCAACGCCGACACGTCGCCCAAGTCCAAGCCCGTTGCAAATCCGTATTCTACAGCAGCAAATGCACTCCCAACGCTTAAAACCAAGCCGGCTGAAAAAGCTGCAACCGATACAGCGCATGGTGAGGAAAAGCTTGCAAAACTGACACCCAAAACACTGGCGCCGCACACGCTTTCACCAAAGACACGGCAGGAACCGGAACTGAGCGCATCACTTGATTCTGTTCAGCCCGATAATGACAGCCTGCTTGATCTGAACACGATCATGAAGCGCGTGCGCGAAGAGCGCAACCAACAGGACGACGCCAAAGCCAAACCAAGCGGCAAAGCCGACCTGATCAGCGTTGCGCGCCGTGCGGCACAGCAAGCTGCCGACGAATCGAGCAAGCTTGAACAAAGCTCCGAAAAAGCAGCAGCAGAAAAGAAGGGATCGATCAGCAGTCTCTTCACCCGTCAGCGCAAGCCGATCCTGATGGCAATGGGTGCGGTGATGATGGCAATCGCTGGTTTGCAGGTGGGTGCTGCTTTTCTTGAAAACAAAGAGCAGGCCGAGCTTGTTGCAAAAACAGCAGCGCCGGAAATCGATAAAGCGACCACAGCTTCCCTCGCCCCTGCTTCTGAGCCTGCGCCAGCAACCATGCAGCCCATGCCGGAAATGGTTGCGCCTGAGACAACGATTGCCAAGCCACAGCAGGAAAGCAATCTTTTAACGCCGCAGGCACCGACCGAACCACAGGAACAGGCTATTCCCGATACGGCTGTAGCTCAGGAACCTGAAGCAACAACGCAAGATGTGCCTGTGGATGCTGGCCCTGCCGCGTTGCGTGAAGCAGCAGCTGCGGGCGATCCACGCGCCTTGTTTGAAATCGGCAATCGCTATGCGGAAGGTCAGGGCGTTACAAAAGACCTGACGCAAGCGGCAAACTGGTTTGAAAAATCGGCTTCAAAAGGCTTTGCCCCTGCGCTTTATCGCCTTGGGAACATGAATGAAAAGGGGCTTGGCATCTCCCGTAATCTCGCCAAAGCCATCGATTTTTATCAGCAGTCAGCACAAGCGGGCAATGCCAGCGCAATGCACAATCTGGCTGTGCTTTATGCTTCGGGTGCCAGCGGCTCGCCGGACAATGCATCGGCTGTACACTGGTTTACCGAAGCGGCAGAACGGGGCGTCAAGGACAGCCAGTATAATCTGGGAATTCTGGCTGCCAAAGGTCTTGGAATGCCGGTTAACCTCGAAGAAAGCTACAAGTGGTTTGCACTTGCGGCAAAAGCTGGAGACAAGGACGCAGCCGACAAGCGTGATCAGATTGGCGCCGCACTGACGCCTGAGAAGCTTGAGCGTGCCAAAGGCACAGTGGAACTCTGGAAGGCGAAGCCACTTAATCCGGACGCCAATTCGCTCGACATACCTGAAGGTTGGTCAGACGAAAAGCCTGTCACAACGGCTTCTGTGGATATGAAAAAAGCTGTTCGCAATATCCAGCTCATCCTGCAAAAAAACGGCTATGATGTTGGCACAGCCGATGGCGTGATGGGGAACAGAACCCGCAACGCGATCGCGGAAATTCAGAAAGCCAATGGGCAGGAGCCGACCGGCGAAGTCAACCAGCAACTCGTGCAGCTCCTGCTCGAAAAGAACAAATAGGCCTCAGTTTTGGGCCCAATGCATAGGATTGGCACTCCACATTGTTGTTCATAAACAACAATGTGCCATTTTCTTCACCCATCATTCAGCAAAGTAACTCTATTCTCAATCGGAGTTTGACTTCCCCTTGGTGAAAGAGCAAGACAATTGAACAGGTTAGAGCGCATCCTGAAAAGTGTTAAACGGGTTTAGGAAAAGATGCGCGTTAAAACAAAAGATTAGAGCGCCGATCTGATTTTATCAGACCGGACACGCTCTAATACAGCTCTTGCGGCATAGCGCGACCGCAAAGTGCTGAATGGTGTGCGTTGTAAAAAACCGGGTTCGGAATTGGGTATTTACCTTCCCATTGCGGAATTGTCGGTCAACATGCTGGTTCTGCTCGGCATGGGCGCAGCCGTGGGCTTTCTATCGGGATTGTTCGGCGTGGGCGGCGGGTTTCTCATCACGCCACTGCTGATCTTTTATAACATCCCGCCCGCTATTGCCGTTGCAACCGGCGCAAATCAGGTTATCGCTTCGTCGGTTTCAGGTGCTCTCGCGCATTTCAAACGGCGAACGCTTGATATAAAACTCGGGCTGTTTCTGGTCGCCGGCGGTATACTGGGATCGCTCCTCGGTATTTTCGTTTTCTCGTGGTTGCGTGATCTCGGACAGCTCGACCTGATCGTTTCGATCCTCTACGTCTTCTTCTTAGGCACAGTCGGCGGATTGATGCTGGTTGAAAGCGTACGCGCGCTGCGCCGCGTGAAAAAGGGACAGGCGGGTGCCATTCGCCGCCCCGGCCAGCACACTTGGATACACAAGCTTCCCTTCAAGATGCGGTTCCGCGCTTCAACAATCTATGTCAGCATCATTCCGGTGCTTGGTATTGGTTTCTTCATCGGCCTTCTGTCATCCGTGATGGGTGTCGGTGGCGGCTTCATCATGGTGCCTGCGCTCATTTATCTGCTGCATGTGCCAACCAATGTGGTTGTCGGTACATCGCTGTTTCAGATTACCTTTGTCACGGCTTTCACCACGGTGATGCAGGCGACGACCAACCAGTCAATCGACATCGTGCTGGCATTCCTGCTGATGCTTGGCGGCGTGATCGGTGCGCAATATGGCGCACGCGCAGGACAGAAGCTGCGTGGCGAACAGTTACGCTTGCTGCTGGCTTTGCTGGTGCTTGCCGTGGGCTTACGCCTTGCTTTCGGCCTGTTCGTACGGCCCGACAATCTGTTCTCGATCTCGATTGCGGATATGTGACATGAGGAAACTCACGCTCATATCAGTTGTGTTATTCAGCTTTGCAGCATTCCCGGCATCTGCGCAGATCAATTCAAGCGGCGATGGAAATACTGTGCCGCAATTGCAAAACCCGGCCGAAGAGACAATTGAGATCGGTCTTTCGACCGAAACAATTGCCATCACTTCTAATTTTGGCGGTACAGACCTTACCATTTTCGGCGCACTCGACAATGCCGACCCAGTGATCCAGCGTCAGGGGCGCTATGACATTATCGTCGTGCTACAAGGCCCATCCCGCGATCTCGTCGTGCGCAAGAAGGAGCGTTATCTCGGTGTCTGGGTCAATGCAGATTCTGAAACATTTCTTGGCGTGCCACTGTCCTATTCGCTCGCTTCGACGCGTAATCTTCAGGACATCGCAGATGACAAGCTATACCGCCAGCTTTCGGTCGGCGTTCGTAATTTTTATCTCAGGCCCGAAGATCCGGCGAGCCTTTCAGGAAATATCCTGACCTTTGGTAATGAACTGCGCGAAATGAAAATCCGCCAAGGCCTTTACAGTCAGCGCATCGGCGGTGTTGAATTTCTCTCCCGCACCCTGTTTCGTGCAACGCTGAACCTTTCTGCCAATGTTCCCGTGGGGCGTCATAAGGCGCGAGCGCTGTTATTTCGCAACGGTGTTTTTCTGCGCGAAGCCAATGCCAGCCTTGAAATTGTGAAAGCCGGTGTGGAGCAGAGCATCTATGATGCAGCGCACAAATACAGCTTCTATTACGGTTTATTTGCCGTGTTTTTAGCTGTCTTCACCGGTTGGGCCGGACGAATTCTTTTCAGAAAAGACTAACCACCGACCAGCGCACTATGCGCAATCGGGTAAATTTTGCCCTGCCCCAGCATATAGGCACGCAAGCTTGCATCAACGAACAGCCCGCGAAACGCGCGATCCAGCACATTGAGCGCGCCCGTATAAGCACCAAATGCAGGCATGATCAGCCTTTCGCCGTCGCTCGCAAAACATGGACGCCGCACCGACCGCCCTCGCCGGATGATCCGTGCTGCCGGATGAAGATGGCCTGCCACCTCGCCTTCTGCCTTTGAGCGCGATGGCTCATGACGGAAACTCAGCGGTCCGATTGCAAGCTCCTCAACGCAATCGCCGGGCAAATCGGCTGGGCGATCAGGGTCATGATTGCCGGTAATCCAGAACCAGTCGCGGCGTTCCATCAACGATTTAAGACGGATCGCATATAACGATGGGAGACGCTCGCTGGCCTTTGCATCGTGAAAACTGTCGCCGAGACTGATAACGGTTCGCGGCTGATAGCGCGCAATGACCGAAGCCAGCATGTCGAGTGTGGCAGCCGTATCATAAGGCGGAATGAGCTGTCCACGCCGGGCAAAAGACGAGCCCTTTTCAAGATGCAAATCCGAAACCACCAGCATATCGAGGTCCGGCAGAAAGAGTGCGCCGCAAGGATCGTAGATCGTCGCAACGCCGCACAATTCCGCATGCGCCAGACTATAAGCCTCACCATTTCCCCAGACTGCTATACTCATTGCGTTGCTTCTCTAATCAGATCATCGGCTGCTTCTTCAAGCAGCATATCATCGCCCTCACCGGCCACGCGCTCGCGCCCGATTTCAAGCATCACAGGCAGCGCCAGCGGAGAAATACGCGCCAGCGGCTTATGCAGCAGATGGCCCTTCACACGCGCCAGCATGTCGCCAAGACGCTTGATGTCGAGAAGCCCGGCTGCCGCATCGGCACGCGTTGCCTGTAGCAAAATATGGTCCGGTTCGTGGGTTCTCAGCACATCATAGATCAGATCAGTCGAAACCGTCACCTGACGGCCCGTTTTCTCCTGCCCCGGATGTCGTCGCTCGATAAGCCCCGAAATCACGGCACAATTGCGGAAGGTGCGCTTCAGGAGATAGCTTTCATCAAGCCATGCTTCGAGATCGTCCCCTAACATGTCTTCATCGAACAGCTGTTTGAGGCTTAATTTGCCAGAACCAATCATCGCACCCATGTCTTTGAGGCCCCAAAGCCCCAGCGAATAATCGGTCGCGACAAAGCCGAGCGGATGCGCACCCATGCGCTCAAGACGGCGGGTCAGCAACATGCCAAGCGTCTGATGCGCCAGCCTGCCCTCAAACGGATAGGCGACCATATAGAAACGCCCGCCTTTGGGGAACGTTTCGATCAGCAACTCGTCTTCTCGCGGCAGAACGGATTTAAACGCCTGCACTTCCAGCCATTCGCGCACCTGTTCCGGCAGGAACTGCCAGCGCGAACGATCCGCCAACATGGCGCGCACCTCAGATGCGAGATAAGTGGAAAGCGGAAATTTTCCACCTGCATAGACGGGAATTTTGGCATCCTGTCCGGCAGCGTTGGAAGCCATGCATTCGTTCTCACGAATGCCTTCAAATCGCAGCACTTTGCCCGCAAATAGGAATGTGTCGCCCGGTGTCAGCGTTTCGAGGAAATATTCTTCAATGCGGCCCAGCACACGACCGCCTCTCGCATTTGCGCCCTTGCCGCCACGCGTAAGCCGGACATTCAACTCCGGCGCTTCGACAATCGTACCAATATTCAGGCGATATTGCTGCGCGATGCGCGGGTTTGAAACCCGCCATGTGCCATCAACAGTCTTGCGGATTTTAGCAAAACGCTCATAGGTCTTGAGCGCATAGCCGCCGGTCGCCACAAAATCGAGAATTTGGTCAAAGGTTTCGCGTGAGAGACTGGAATAAGGTGCTGCACTTCGTACTTCCCGATAAAGCTGGTCGGCGTTGAAGGGCTCGGCACAGGCCATGCCCAGCACATGCTGCGCCAGAACATCCAGCGCGCCATCAATCAGCGGCGGCGTATCCTGCGCGCCAAGATAATTTGCGTCGAGCGCCGCACGGCACTCCAGCACCTCGAAGCGATTGGCAGGCACCAGAATGGCACGGCTCGGCTCATCCATACGGTGATTGGCGCGACCGATCCGCTGCGCAAGTCGACTTGCGCCCTTTGGTGCGCCGACATGAATGACCAGATCGACATCGCCCCAGTCAATGCCTAAATCGAGCGTTGAGGTGGCAACGACAGCGCGCAAAGTATTCGCCGCCATCGCCTGTTCCACCTTGCGGCGCTGGCTGGCATCGAGTGAGCCGTGATGCAGGGCAATCGGCAGCGTGTCCTCGTTGACGCGCCAAAGCTCCTGAAACAGCATCTCCGCCTGACTGCGCGTGTTAACGAACAGCAGCGTCGTGCGATGCGTGCGGACAGCCTCATAAATATCCGGGATCGCATAGTGCGACGAATGCCCCGCCCACGGCACCCGTTCCTCTGAATCGAGAATAGTAATTTCGGGTTTGGCCCCGCCATCAACCGTAACCAGACCGGATTTTGGCTCTGTATCATCCTGCTCGACCAGCCAGCGACGCAACTCGTCAGGTTGCGCCACAGTCGCCGACAAACCGATTGTCTGCATTTGCGGTTGCAGAAGGCGCAGACGCGCAAGCCCCAGCGCAAGCAGATGACCGCGTTTTGAGATAACCAGTGAGTGCAGTTCATCCAGCACCACATAACGCAGACCCTTGAAAAACTGCTCAGCCCCTTTAGAGGCAATAAGCAAAGCCAGTTGCTCCGGCGTAGTGAGCAAAATATCAGGCGGTGCGAGTTTCTGCCGCTGACGCTTATGTGCGGGTGTATCACCCGTCCGGGTCTCAATCGTGATGTCGAGTCCCATTTCCTCGACGGGTATGGTCAGATTTCGATGAATATCGACCGCAAGCGCCTTTAGAGGCGAGATATACAACGTATGCACACCGCGCTTTGCCATACCAGGCTTTTTGCTGCCACTCCGCTCCAGATCGACCAGCGCAGGCAGAAAACCTGCAAGCGTCTTGCCCGCCCCCGTTGGCGCAATCAGCAGTGTCGATTGCCCCTGCTCGGCGCGCGATAGTAATTCAAGCTGATGCGCGCGCGGCGACCAGCCCTTTTGCGCAAACCATTTTATAAAACGGTCTGGCAAGTGAAAGGCAGCGGCCTTAGAAGTGGGTGTCAGGTTCAGTGTCACGCACTCAATCTAGTGCTCACGAGGCGTCTCGCCAAGAGATTTGTTCACTTTTGTTCTCATTTTGTGAGAAGTTCGTTTTGCGCGCTCTTTTCAGCGGGAAGTTACTGACCTATCTAATAAATCATGCGCTATGATCAGTTGCTGCGTTCCACACCCAAAGGTCTCTATTGCCCGCCCGGCGATTTTTACATTGATCCGGTGCGGCCTGTTGATCGCGCGCTGATCACCCACGGACATTCCGATCATGCGCGTGCCGGACATGCTCATGTGCTTGCGACGCAACAGACGCTCGACATCATGGCAATCCGCTATGGTGCAGATTTCGCAGGCAGCACACAATCGGCCGATTTAGGCGCAGTGCTAAATGTAAACGGCGTCACCGTCAGCTTTCATCCGGCAGGCCATGTGCTTGGCTCCGCACAAATTGCAGTTGAAAAAGATGGCACGCGCATTGTCGCTTCAGGCGATTATAAACGTGCCGCCGATCCAACCTGCGCGCCCTTTGAGCCTGTTACCTGTGATGTTTTTATCACCGAAGCGACCTTTGCACTGCCCGTATTTCGCCATCCCGAAGCGGCGCATGAAATTGCAACTTTGCGGAAATCACTCACACAATTTCCTGAACGCGCGCATCTGGTGGGGGCATATTCGCTTGGCAAAGCGCAGCGCGTTATAAAACTCATTCGCGATGCGGGTTATGACGAGCCAATCTATATTCACGGCAGCCTGCAAAAGCTCTGCGATTATTATCGCACACAAGAGATCGATCTTGGTCGGTTGGAACCTGCAACGCTCGAACGTGGTGAAGCTGCGCCCGATTTTGCTGGCAAGATCGTCGTCGGCCCACCCTCCGCATTTGCCGATCGCTGGGCACGACGTTTCCCCGATCCACTACCCGCCTTTGCATCGGGCTGGATGCGTATCCGCCAGCGCGCAAAGCAACGCGGTGTCGAACTGCCACTCATCATATCTGATCACTGTGACTGGGACGAGCTGACCACAACCATCAGCGAGATAAAACCTGCGGAAGTCTGGGTGACACATGGGCGTGAAGAAGCGCTGGTGCGCTGGTGCGAGCTGCAAAATATCCCAGCGCGCCCGCTCCATCTTATCGGCTACGAAGATGAGGGCGATTGATGCGTGCTTTCGCTGAACTTCTCGACCGCCTTGTCCTCACACCCCAGCGCAATGGCAAATTGCGACTGCTGATCGATTATTTCCGCACCACACCTGATCCTGATCGTGGCCTTGCACTTTCAGCCATCACCCGCGATCTGGAATTGCAAAGCGTCAAGCCTGCTATGCTGCGCGCACTGATTACCGAGCGCACGGACCCTACGCTTTTTGCTTATTCCTATGATTATGTCGGCGATCTTGCCGAAACGATTTCGCTGATCTGGCCCGGTCCGCGAGAAACGCCTGCGGGTGCCAACCTGCCGCTCAGCGTTGTCGTGCATGAGTTGCAAAACGCCTCACGCCGTGAGGGGCCGCAGCTTGTGGCTGGCTGGCTCGATCTGCTTGGCATATCAGAGCGTTATGCGCTTTTGAAGCTAGTGACCGGGGGCTTGCGCATCGGCGTTTCCGCCCGTCTTGCCAAGCAGGCACTGGCAGATTTTGGCGGTGTGGATGTGGTGGAAATCGAAGAACTCTGGCACGGACAGACGCCGCCCTTCACGGCACTTTTTGCATGGCTTGAGGGTCATGGCCCAAAGCCTGCCGCCACTGCCGACGCACCATTCCGACCCGTCATGCTGGCAACGGCGCTGGATGAGGTCGAAATTCCCTCGCTTGATCCATCTGCCTATAGCGCCGAATGGAAATGGGATGGAATTCGCGTGCAGGCCGTTGCAGAAAACGGTGTGCGGCGGCTTTATTCGCGCACCGGCGACGATATTTCTTCCGCCTTTCCCGATGTGCTGGAGGCCATGGATTTCGAAGGCTCTATTGATGGCGAATTGCTTGTTGGCCACCATGGCGAAACGGGTCTAGAAACTGCGACATTTTCCGATTTACAGCAGCGGCTTAATCGCAAAACGGTGACAGCCAAACAATTGCGCGAATATCCGGCCTTCATCCGTGCCTATGATCTTTTGCACGAGGGCACGCAGCAATCTGGTGAAGATCTGCGCGCACTGCCCTTCTCAGAACGACGCGCGCGGCTCACTCAATTCGTTGAAAAGCTTGATAAACGACGCTTTGATCTGTCGCCGGTCCTTCAATTTTCGAACTTTGATGAACTCGCGAAATTGCGTCTTAATCCACCGCATCCGGTGATCGAAGGGCTTATGCTCAAACGGCATGACAGCGCCTATGTGCCGGGACGCCCAAAGGGCCCATGGTTCAAATGGAAGCGCGATCCATTCACAGTCGATGCTGTTGTGGTCTATGCACAGCGTGGGCATGGCAAGCGCTCAAGCTATTATTCAGATTTCACCTTCGCCGTGTGGACAGGACCGGAAGAAAATCCCGCTCTCGTCCCGGTCGGAAAAGCCTATTTCGGTTTCACCGATGAGGAGCTAAAACTTCTCGACAAATTTGTGCGCGAAAACACGCTTGAGCGCTTTGGTCCGGTGCGGTCCGTTCGGGCCGAGCCCGATCATGGATTGGTGGTGGAAGTTGCCTTTGAAGGCCTCAACCGCTCCAGCCGTCACAAGTCTGGTGTCGCCATGCGCTTTCCGCGCTTTTCTCGGCTGCGCTGGGACAAGCCGCCGCGCGAAGCGGATCGGCTTGAAACGCTGGAAAAACTGTTAAGCTGATTACTCAACAGCCGTTGTGACGCGGATAGCAAAAATATCAACAGGCTTGCCTGCGCCACTGAGATCGGAATTGATGGTAATCTTGCCTGCGCGACCACCGGCCTCAGCCTTCGCAAAATCCTGGTCGAACAGAAAGTCGCTCACAGAATCCCGAACGTCATAGCGTCGGCGTCCGCAATCGCCGAGACCCGCGAAATCACAATTGACCGACATTTGTGTTGGCTTGCCATCTTCACTGCGGGCAACAATGTCAAACGTTGCCTTCTTGCCTGCAAGCTGGCTGAGCACGCCCTCGCCCACATCAAACGTCACGCTGTCATTTGGGCCCTTCGACTGAAGCCGCGCAAAGCTGTTCGTGCCTTCGCGCATGATTTCAGCCGTGGCACCGCCCTGCACTGACATCCGCGTTGCATCGGCGGGTGTAAAAATATTGATCCAGGTGCGTCCTTCCGGATCTTCACCTTCCTTGATCGGAGCCATACGATTGTCTGTCAGAAGCGGGCTTGAACTGCCGCCGCGTGTGAAATCGGCAAAGCTGTTATAGAGCGAAAAGCCGATCAGTCCCAGCACAACGATGACCAGCACTGGAACACCGAAACTCAAAAACGGCGAACGCCGCTTTTTCTTGCGGTCTTTGCGCGAAACACCCGCTTCATAACCAAGATCGGCCGATGCACGCTTGTTCTTTTTGGATGCCGAACGAATGTCCGCAGTATCGAGCGCGGGACCAGCGTCAAAAGCGCCTCCATCCAACACAGGGTCGGCGGAATAAGGCGAGTCCAGCGTTGGCTCGCGCATAGCACTGGCCGCCTGAGAAGACTTAAACTCGGCTTCTATTTCCGAGATCGCATTTTTCACCTTCTGACGACGCTGCTGCCTCTGCTCTTCGCTAAGCGCTGAATTGGACACCAGCGCGCGCTCATGCGCGCCCCAGGCCGCTTCGTAGATACGCTGACGGGTGGCAGGGTTATGTGCATCCGACTTTGCGAATGCATTTCTGATTGCGCGTTCGATACTTTCCAAAGGGCCGTTCTTCCTGGGTTCTCATATTCCGAGTTTGCGTATTCTACCTGAGTCCTTAGATACGGTAATATTAGATAAGCCTCAGCGAAATTAACGTCTGAATCAAGGCATTTACCTGTTCTGAACCCATTTTGGCTACCCGCAACACCTGTCAAAGATACCAATTCTTAACTTTAAGACGTATTTTCCCCCAACCTTTGGTGGAAAAACCACCATTTCACGCCTTATGCAGCCCTTTATATCCATTCAAATTTTCATGTTGTGGTTGGCGAAAGCCATGTTAAAACTATTACGTTTACGCAAACGTCAATTTTTGGAGGATAAAATGGCATTGCCGGATATTTTGAAAAACAGGCTGCGCATTCCCGTGGTCGGAGCGCCACTGTTTATCATCTCAAATCCGGCTTTAGTGCTGGCGCAATGCAAGGCAGGTATTGTCGGTTCTTTTCCCGCGCTCAATGCACGGCCCGAAGCCCAGCTTGATGATTGGCTGGCCGAGATTACCGAAAATCTTGCCGCTCATGATGCGGCAACCCCGCATCGCCCTGCCGCACCTTTTGCGGTTAACCAAATTGTCCACCGCTCCAACAAACGGCTTGAACACGACATTGGCCTCTGCGTGAAATACAAAGTCCCCATCGTTATTTCATCACTGGGTGCTGTGCCGGAAGTAAATGATGCAATTCACTCCTATGGCGGCATCGTTCTCCATGACGTTATCAACAATCGTCATGCCAATTCCGCCATCCGCAAAGGTGCAGATGGCCTTATAGCTGTTGCAGCAGGTGCTGGCGGCCACGCAGGGGCGCTCTCGCCTTTCGCACTCATCCAGGAAATCCGCGAATGGTTTGACGGACCGCTGCTGCTTTCCGGCGCAATCGCCAATGGTGGCGCAATTCTCGCTGCACAGGCCATGGGCGCAGACCTTGCCTATATCGGCTCTCCCTTTATTGCGACCACAGAGTCCCGCGCTTCTGATGGCTATAAACAGATGATTGTCGATTCAAACTCTTCAGACATCGTTTATTCGAACTATTTCACAGGTATTTCAGGCAATTATCTTAAACCATCCATAGCGGGCTCCGGCCTTGATCCGGATCATCTTCCCGAAGCAGATCCATCGAAAATGGACTTCGAAAAGGCCCAGCAGGAAGGTGCAAAAGCGTGGAAAGATATCTGGGGGTGCGGACAGGGAATTGGTGCTGTGAAAGAGATTACGCCTGCAGGTAAGCTTGTTGACAAACTTGAACATGAATATATTGCAGCGCGTGCTCGCATTTGCACGAACGGATAATAGCACTCATTTTAACGTTATAAGGCAAGGTCTGAGACAAACATCAAGATTGCACGTTTTGGGCCTTGCTTTCCTTTACGGTTTTGGTTATCAGCGCAGCGTTCGATTTGAAAACAATCGATACTCCCACCGGAGTTAGGAACCCTTGTTCCTTGCCGCTTTAGCTCAGTTGGTAGAGCACATCATTCGTAATGATGGGGTCAGCAGTTCGAGTCTGCTAAGCGGCACCATTTTTCACAGAAAATTCAACTACTTAGATTTTCGTGTCTAGTGCGCGCCGGTAGCCACCGGGTAGCCACCAGTTGAGAAGCGAAAAGAAACGCATTATGTCACCAAATCGGCCCCGCCCGGCATTTGGTCAGGCGGGGCTTTGTTATCCTCGTGCTTGGTCAACCGGCGGTCGGTAGCAGCTGATTCAAGTTAGTTCACGTTCAGAGTGCCAATGCTGATGACAATATCTGACAAAGGCTCAGCCGTGTCGCCAATGGTTTCAAGATATGCTTGAGCGACATCGTCGGGCGTGAGCGCACCTTCGACCTTGAGCGATTCGACGTCGACTTTAAGATTGTCAGACTGTTCAGCCGCCCCGCTGGCAATATCATCGCGCCAGCTTTTGACAGTTTCATCGAACGTGTCGCCGAGGTGCTTGCGCGGGTCGAACACGTTAAAGCCAATAAGCTTTACGACATCCCGTCCGATCGCTTCATAATCGACTTCCGCCGGTTCCATATGCACTTCATCATCCTTGACGGCGAATGGCTGCTTGACCGACTCCGCTTCAAAGAAGACCTTGCCATCCACAAAGCCAATTTTTGACTGAAAGGTTGGATGGTGCGCTTTGAGCATCATAAGTTCACCCAGTAGAGACGCTTGTTCTTTCGACATGATAGTGGACTTCCCCTTCAAAAATGGAGGGCTTCTGTTAGACAAGACTGGACTTGCCCTGATTTAGTGGAGGGGTTCGGACACTAGGATGAGGACCTGTTACTCAGAGTCGACAGGCACGCCCTCTCGACGGGTTCTCCGCAAATCAGCCGATAGCCGGTGCGGCCGCGACAGTGCTCTCGGCCTTCGGAACAGGGTTGACTCAGCTTTGATTTCCTTGATGAAAATAAGTGCGCCTACCATTCCGCAGGCCTTCATGAGAAGGACGTTCAGCATTGGCTCGACCTCGGCGCACGTACTCGTGAAACCCAGCCGACAGCCAAAGGGAAGACCAAAGCGTCCAATCGTGCCGCCACCTCATTGAGATCGAAATTGTAATCTTGAGGACGGCGGTTCAACCGGATGTGCCGACAACGGTGCCTTGGGCCAGAGCGCATAAAGTTTCATTTCCATCGACAACTGCGAATATCTCGCATTGGCAGACCGCCTGCCTTTTGCCAGTGTTCTTGGCGCTCGCCCGCGCAATCAATTCCGTTCCGCGTGCAGGTCTGAGGTAATTGATCTTGAACTCCGACGTCAGGGCATCGCCGCCTAATGCGAGCCCGCCGGCAAAAGTAATGGTGTTGTCCGCCAAATAACTGAGCACCCCACCATGGACGAAACCATGCTGCTGTTTCAAATTGTGGGAGATCGTAAGGCGCAGTTCCGCGTTTCCCGGTTCGGCTTTGGTCAGACGTGCGCCCATGAACTGGCTGAACGGCTGGGCACCCAAGATCTGGTGTGCAAACGAGAGAAGATCATCCATGTCATCCATCCATTTGTATCAGGCGTTCTGTGACCATTCATGCCTGGTTAGTATTACCGATGACCGATTGAGTGCCTGGTCGATGCTTTGTTGGAAAACTGTGAGAAGACCTTCATCCAATCAGAGCGTATGGAAGTCGTTGTCGCCGAACCGGAGCCGCTTCTGCACTTCTTCCGCCACGGCAAAATCCTCGAGATCGAAGACAACGTCATTGGTGTACTCAAAGCGCTTGGAAAGTACTGCCTCAACTTTTCCTCCGCCAAACAGTTCCTTTTGATAAAGCATTTCATCGATCCAATTAGTTCGACGCGGGTCTCGTGCTCTGAGCTTGGTCCACCGCAAGCGGGATATGCCCTCGCAAATTCTAGCCTACAACGCGAGCCCTGTCATTTAATGGAGCAGCGCATGATTGCCCTATAGTCGATTACATTCCAATTCGTACGAGGCCTCCCGTCAGCCCCTTTTGCGTCACTGTTGCATGAGGGGCCAGAACAAGCAGCGATCATCACGACGCCGACACTGCGCTCCAATGTCCCTGGCGCGATATGCATGAGCGCTACGGCAAATGGAATTCGGTTTATGTCCGATTTCGACGCTGGGCGGAACAGGGCGTATAGGATGCTCTTTTGGAAACACTCGTCGAATTGGCCTTAACTGATGACTGGCAACATATGATCGACAGCACGACTATTCACGGGCATCCTCAGACGGCAGGCGCAAAAGGGGGACTTATAAGGAGGCTTTTGGTCGATCACGCGGCGGCTTTACGGCAAAGGTCCACGCCCGCCGACGTCGGCGGGAGGTCGCGATGGAAGCTGCGTCGACGACGTTACTCTCGATACCATTAGGATGGGGACTCAATTACGCCCATGCGATGATTGTAGAAACAAGAGCAATTGCGGCGAGATAGTTTATTGCGAGGCTATCATATCTCGTTGCAATGCATCGCCAGTTTTTGAGCCTGCAGAAAAGCCGTTCGATGACATTTCTACGCTTGTATGCGCTATAATCTAAAGGATAGGGTTTCTTTCGTGCTAGCGAAGAAGGAATGACAGCCTTGATGCGGGCATTATTAATGCTAGTCTCGAAGACTATCAGCGTCATATGCCTTGTCGGCTAACAGACGCCTGCTAGGGCGAGCGACTTCTAATAATGGAATTGCCATTTTTATGTCGGCAATGTTTCCCGGTGTTAAGCTGAACGCGACCGGTCTGCCGCAATCATCGGCCAAGCAATGGATTTTGCTTGTTCTTCCACCGCGCGACGTGCCAATCGCTTGCGTCCACGCCCCCCTTTTGAGCCTTGTGCCGAACGGTGCGCTTTGACGTGTGTGCTATCTATGGAAAGCTCCTGTGGAACCGGACCCCGGGCTGCCATCGTCTCAAATATACGATGCCAAATACGCCGTTGTGCCCAGCGGTGATATCGGTTGTAGACGGTTTTTGCAGGACCATATTCGGCCGGAACATCACGCCAGCGACAACCGACCTTGAGAACATGCAAGATACCAGAAATTACACGCCGATCATCGACACATCGAGCACCGGGTTGGTACTTGGGTAAATGTGGGTTCGATTGCATTCCATGCAGCATCTGAAAGCCAGAAAAGATCGCTCATAATAAGCCTCCCTACTGTCAAAACCTAAAAATCAATAAAAACACTCAATAAAGACAATTGTTTGATCAGGTCCCTATCCTAGTAATCTTTGCCTCTGCAAGCTCTACAGCATTACGCTTGTCCTGCTCAGCCAACTCCAATCGTTCATGCAATTGTTTTTCGAAATCACTATCCCGCACCTGCTTTAAAATATCTGCATATCCAGCCTCATCAATCTTAAAGGCCTTATTGCAATGCGGGCAGATGATATCGTGCATGAGCGTTTCCATTAACCTTGTTACAAACTGCTTGGCAAATATCCACCAGCGTTCATTGATTATCCGTCATCTGAACGATCGCGATCTTCTGGGTCAATATGAATTCTGATTAAAACGCAGCGCGACGAAATTGTTGCGACGTATATGTCATAGGAGCTCAGTGTACCACAGCCGCGGTAATCCCACTTGGAAGTGTAATTCTGAAGAAGGCGTCAAACAACGCCGTTTTAAGCAATTGCCGATCCATCATTGAAATACCGAGCATATTTGTCGGCGATTGTTCCAGCAAGCCGAGCCGCATTAAAGGCTGCACAAAATTACGCGCAAGAAAGAACCCGGCCTCGTATCGAGGTCCGAGTGGGCTTCGGGCTGGAAAAAGATCAACCGGAAGCGCCAACTCAGTGAAGTCGCTTACCGCCATCCAGTCGCCTAACCGATTTTTGATAATCCCAAGCATATGCCTCAAGTCCCAGAACAATGCAGCTGCCTCTGACGATAGATTATCCTGAAGTGGTGCAGTCAGTATCCATTCGGCCAAGACCGCCTGCAACTCACCATGATGACCGAGCATCGATCTTCCACGCTTTGTAAGCACCGCCCTGCCCTTATAGTGGCGGATAATACGAAGATCTTGCAACGCCCAGTGTAAAGTGGAAAGCGGCGGGAAATCCGGCTCGTTGAGAACCTTGTTCACCGCATAAAGCTGCTCCGGTTCATATCCCGGCCACTGGAATTCATTCGCTGCCCATTCAACGCATTTTCGATGAAAGGCGCCCAGCGACTGCGTTAATGAAATACCGCCGTTCTCCTCACAATAAAACAGAAGCTACATTCCATTAATAGCAAGAGGACTTGCTGCCAACATCTGTTGGCACAAAGCAGGAGACAAAAACACTAAGGGTGAGAAGCTGGATTGCCGGAACATGAAAACGACAATACCTGAACTGTTTAGCAAAGTCATACTGCCAGATTAATGACCAGAATGGGGCCGTAGCCGGACTGTCAGGTTTTGAGAACGACTCTCGAAAAGGCACGGTCAGCTACTGGACTCTGGCACCGTCAAGAGTCTTGAACTCGGATTCTCACTCCATCGAAATTGAGATCGAACCTCGCCAGATATTTGATCAGACAATCGGCATCGTTTGTGCTCTTTTTGGCTGTGTCGCAAATTTTCACAGGTTAAAGGCGGCCTGACCTTTTGACGCAATTATCCTGCGAGTTCGGCAAAGACTTCGAATGGCGAGCGGTGGTCGTTTGCGAATCGGTTTTGCGAATCATGTGGGCCACTTCAATACCGGCAATTGTAGCTGATGCTGAATGAAACGCTTTGAAGCCTAACATGTGTTTGGTGATCCGCTTGATGAACCGATGATCCTGCTCAAGAATATTGTTTAGATATTTGACCTGCAAGATTTCCATCACTTTGCCCGTACCGGTGATCTTCAGGATACTATTGACAACCTGTGCGCCAGCGAAGTTCGCTCCGCTTTTATCAAGGACGACCTTGTGCGGAACACCATTGCTTGCAATGGCTTTCTTAAAGAAACGCCGTGCAGCGCCAAGGTTTCGACGTTCAGAGAGCATGAAATCGAGCGTGTGTCCGTCACGATCAACGGCCCTATATAAATACGTCCATTTCCCTTTGACCTTTATGTAGGTCTCGTCAACACGCCAGGATCCAAGCGTTGGGTGTTTGCGTTTCTGAGTTTGTTCCGCGATCTGCGGAGAATATAGAACCACCCAACGGTTCAGTGTTGCATGGTCAACGTCAACACCACGCTCAGCCATAATTTCCTGAAGGTCTCGATACGAGACCGCATAACGGACGTAAAAGTAAACAGCATAGAGGATCACACTTTTAGGGAAATGAGCTCCTTTGAAATCAATCGACATTGCCCTTCACCTCACTCAAATATGCCGTTGATCCGAATTTAGCTCTGGAGAAGTGAAAATTTTGCGACAAAGCCCTAGTGCATTTCCTGTTTGATTGAATCATTGGAAATGCTCTATCTGTTTATTTTCACACATCATCCCACGCAAAACTGCTGCGCACTTTTGCTGGAAATGCTGTCATTCAGAGCGTAAATTCGAGAATTGTCCCATTCGCCTCATCGGGTGAAATGACAATATTGCCTGATCTTTCAGTATAAGGGACATGATTGGCATTAAGAACTGCGCGGGTCTTGTCGAGCGATGCTACGCGAAGACGCAAGCCGGAAAATGCTTGAACCGAAGTCTTGTCCAACGCCGCAGCTCCATAGAGTTGCTCCGCATGAGGACGATCATAAACAAGAATATCAGCAGAGTCCGGCCCCGTGGAAACGCGCCACTCGCCGCCGCTGCCTGTTGCTTTTCCTTCAGCAAAAAGCTTTGCAAAGCCGTTCGCCGATGCTTCAGGATCAGTAGAAACTGCCAGCACTGCCGATAATCCGTTTGCACCATTTTCATGCTCGATCAACTCAGGAAGCCAAACAGTCTCACGTGTCTTATGCTGGCACATGAAAACCATGCCCTGCGGCACTTCCTGATCGGCAAATGAAACAGTCTCAAAAGCCGCAACGCCCTCACCGCCATTCGGCAACTGAACCGGACGCGAAAAGGCCCCCACGTTCCCTGTTTCAAGTCCAAGAGCCGCCAGTTCCGCTTTAGCCTGTGACGCGCTATCGATGCGGCAGGCTACGGCATGCACACCTTCCCCCTGTGCAGAAAGCTTCTCACGTAGATGCAGATTTCCGGGCGTTTCAGCAACCATACCCAAAAGCTCGAAATAATCCTTCGGGAACATGATTGTATAATTGCCGGAGCCTTTTTCCTTGCTGTGAAGACCACGAGGGCTGAGCGTAAAACCAAGACGGCGATATTGCTCAGCACTCTGCTCCAGATTTTTAACAAGCAGGAAGATGTGATCAACACCTTTGACAGGATGGGACATACAAGCTCTCCTTTTTCTTTACAGGCAGTGAATTCGTTCTTTCAGCGAAAGTTATGGCACACACTTATGCAAAGCAACGCAACGCGCGCTGTGACAAACCTGCGTTGAAGAAATTGAGACTTATTAACGCAGAAATTCCGATATAATTTTCCATTTTTGAGACAAATGTTAGTTTATATTGACATTTTTCATATAGATTCTAGCATAGGCGTGCTTGCATAGAACATTCAAGCTGGAATCAGGCATTTTCTAGCAAAATCAGGGACTTGAACAAGAATGGAACCTGCGGGAAAAGAGGCTGGAAAGCCCTCCCTCAACGTTCTTTTAGGGGAACATCAATGCATATCAGGAAAGCTGGCCTTGGCCTGTTTCTCGCTGCTTTTTCGCTCACAACGGCACCCTCCCATGCTGAAGACGTGAAACGCGGCGGCACAGTCATCGTCCATATGAATACCGAGCAAGGTATCCTTAATCCGGCCTTGCGTGCCTCCACAGGTATTTATCAGATCACGGGCCGTATCATGGAGCCACTGATCGATCGCACCTATGAAGGCTATGTGCCTGTGCTGGCGACAAGCTGGGCTTCATCGGAAGACGGCAAGGAAATTACTTTTAAGCTGCGCGAAAATGTACGCTGGCATGATGGCGAGCCTTTCACCTGCGATGATGTTTCGTTCAGTGCGATGAATCTGTGGAAGAAGCTGCTCAACTATTCGACAACGCTTCAGGCCAATCTGGAAGCTGTCGATTGCACAGACCCGCACACGGCTGTTTTCCGTTATTCAAAGCCGATGCCGCTTGATCTTCTGGTCGCCGCGATGCCTGACCTTGGCCATCCTGTCGCCAAGCACCTTTATGAAGGCACCGATATCCTCAAGAACAAGTATAACTCGGCACCTGTCGGCACTGGCCCATTCAAATTCGTTGAATATGAGCGCGGACAGCACATCATTGCTCAGCGCAATGACGATTACTGGCGCGGTAAGGAATATCCGTATCTTGATCGCGTAATCTGGCGCTTCATGCCGGACAAGGCGGCCGCTGCAGCAGCGCTTGAATCAGGCGAAATCATGGAAACTGCTTTCAACGGCATCTCCATGTCGGATACAGAGCGCCTTGCAAAAGATGGCCGTTTCGACACAGGCACCAAGGGCTTTGAAAACAACGTCGCTCACTCGACCGTTGAATTTAATCTGCGCAATCCGATCCTAGCAAATCTGAAAGTTCGTCAGGCGATCTACCACGCCCTCGACATCGATTTTGCGATCCAGTCGATCATGCGGGGCTATGCCAAGCCGGGCCGTGGCCCGATCCCAAGTTCGGGTGGTGCAAATTACACCGATCAGGTTCAGACCTATCCTTATGATGTTGAAAAAGCCAAGCAACTGCTTGATGAAGCTGGCTATCCAGTAGGGCCGGACGGCATCCGCTTCAAATTGCGCCATCGCGCAGCACCATGGGGCGAATATACCCAACTCTGGTCTGAATATTATGCACAAGCCATGAAAGAAGTGGGCATCGATGTTCAGCTCGTGACCAATGATGCGCCGGGCTTTCTCAATGGTGTCTATCGCGATCATGATTTTGACACGGCCAGTGGCTGGCACCAATTCCGTTCGGATCCGGCCGTCTCAACCACAGTCTGGCTGCGGTCCGGCACTCCGGCCGGGACCGCATGGTCAAACCAGTTCGATTACAAGTCGGACGAAATGGACAGTCTGATCGATCAGGCCGCATCCGAGCTCGACCCTGCAAAGCGTGCAGCGCTTTACCATCAGGTTCAGCAGCTCGAAATGAAAGATCTGCCGGTTATTTTCGCCATTGAGCATCCGTTCATCGGCGTCACCAACAAGGCTTTGAAGAACCACCACAACACGCCACGTTGGGATTCTTCAAGCTGGTACGATCTGTGGATCGACCAATAAACTGAACAAACAATACCGTCGGTGGACAGTCCGTCGGCGGTATTGCCTATAAAATCCATCGGATGCTCCGTCATGCCCCTGCCTCCCCTATTGCGTTTTGCGCTGCGGCGCATTTTGCAGGCGATCCCCGTCATACTTCTCATCATGATCGGGTCGTTTCTGATTATAAAGCTTGCCCCCGGCGATACCGTTGACGCGCTTGTCGGTGACATGGGCGGGGCGGACCCGCAACTCGTTGCCAATCTGCGGACCGAATATGGTCTTGACCAGGCTGTGTGGATGCAACTCGGGCTTTATATGAGCAAAATCGCACAGCTGGATTTTGGTTGGTCTTATGTTTACGAGCTGCCCGTCTGGGATGTGCTGATGAGCCGTCTGGTGCCCACATTGCTCCTGATGGTTTCCTCGCTCTCGGTGGCCTTTATTTTCGGCGTTGCATTGGGCGCAATTGCTGCGCGCCGCGCCTATACGCTGACCGATAATGCAATCTCAACACTCGGCCTCATTTTCTATGCGATGCCGAGCTTTTTCTTCAGCCTTCTTCTGATGCTGGTGTTTTCCGTCAAGCTTGGCTGGCTGCCGGTGGGCGGATTGAAGACGCTGGGTGCCTTCTATTCGGGCTGGGATAATGTGGTCGATATTGCAATGCACCTCATCATGCCAACCACAGCGCTGGCACTGATTTATCTGGCATTTTATATGCGCTTGATGCGCACCAGCGTTCTGGAAGTCGAAGACCTTGATTATGTGCGCACCGCACGCGCAAAGGGTGCAAGTGGCACGCGTCTTATGTTTCACCACATCATGCGCAATGCGCTGTTGCCGGTTGTCACATTGCTCGGACTTCAATTCTCCACCGTGCTTGGCGGCTCCGTGGTTATTGAGACAATCTTCTCTCTACCGGGACTTGGCCAGCTTGCTTATATGTCGGTGATAAAACGCGATATAAACACATTGATGGGCATTATCTTCCTGTGCTCCATTCTTGTCATCATCGTCAATTTCCTCACCGATCTTATCTATGCGCGGCTTGATTCCAGGATCGAATTGTCATGACATCGCAAGACTTCACTCTCCCGCGCCCGCAGACCTCCCGCACAAAGATTCTTTGGCAGAGGTTCAAACGCAACCGCGCTGCCGTGCTCGGTCTTTTGCTTTTCATTCTTGTTGTGCTGATCGCAGTTTTCGCTGACGTGATCACACCCGGCGATCCGCTGCGCCGTGCCGGTGATCCGCTTGTCTGGCCATTCGTGAATATGGCTACACCGCTCGGAACTGACCAGCTTGGTCGTGACATCATGTCCGGCATTTTTCACGGTGCCCGCATATCATTGCTGATCGGCGTGGTGGCCACGCTCATTTCCATCTTCATCGGAGTGCTGATTGGCGCCTTTGCCGGCTATTATGGCGGATGGGTCGATGATGTTCTGATGCGCGTTACAGAAGCTTTCCAGACGGTTCCAAGTTTCGTTTTGTTGCTGGCACTGGTAGCAATCTTCGGATCATCCATTGAAAACATTATCATTTGCATCGGCATTGTTTCATGGACGGCACCTGCGCGCATGGTACGCGCTGAATTTCTGGCCCTTCGCAAACGTGAGTTTGTCGATGCGGCGCGCAACTTAGGTATTGGAAACGCATCGATCATTTTCCGCGAAATTCTGCCCAATGCATTGCCGCCGGTGATCGTGTTTGCATCCGTCGTGATGGCAACAGCCATTCTGATGGAAAGCGCATTGGCGTTTCTTGGTCTGGGCGATCCCAATTATGCAAGCTGGGGCAACATGATCGGTCAGGGCCGCGCGGTGTTGCGCACAGACTGGTTCTGCTCGGTCATTCCCGGCATTGCCATTCTGCTGACCGTCCTCTCCTTCAGTCTGCTCGGCGAGGGACTCAACGATGCGCTTAATCCGAGACAGAAAAAATGACAGCCAGCCCGGTTCTTGAAATTAAAAATCTGCAAATAGCGCTCCCAACCGGTGCGGACCGTCCGTTTGCCTTGCATGACCTGACATTAACCGTCAATCCGGGTGAGATTGTCTGCCTCGTTGGTGAGAGCGGTTCAGGCAAGTCGCTCTCCGCAGGCGCGATCATGCGCCTACTGCCCGAACCACATGTGCGCGTTACCAATGGCACGGTTCTGCTTGAAGGCACCGATCTTTACGCGCTGAGCGAAAAGGAAATGAAGGCTCTGCGGGGAAACCGCATCGGCATGATTTTTCAGGAACCGATGACAGCGCTTAATCCGCAAAAGACGGTTGGCTGGCAGATTGATGAAGTGCTGCGGCTACACACCAGGCTTGGCCGAAAAGAGCGTCGCACCGCGGTTATGGACATTTTGCATGACGTCAAAATTCCCGATCCGCAGTCGGCCTATAATGCCTATCCCCACCAGATTTCCGGCGGGCAGCGTCAGCGGGTAATGATCGCCATGGCGCTGATCCTCAAGCCACGCCTTCTCATCGCGGACGAGCCAACCACTGCGCTTGATGTGACCACACAAGCGCAGATTCTCAAACTCATCCGTGATCTGCAACGCGAACAGAGCACCGGTATTTTGTTCATTACGCATGATTTTGGCGTAGTGGCAGAAATTGCCGATCGCGTTGCTGTGCTCAGGCTTGGAGAACTTGTTGAGGAAGGGCCAGCAAAGGATGTGCTCAACAACCCGCAACATCCCTATACGAAAGCCCTTATCGCAGCCGTTCCCGCGCTGATACCACCTGCCGTTCGACCATTCGGTGATGCTCAGCCCGTCGTTCTTAAAGCGGATGCTTTGTCCAAAACATTCAGGGCGCGCGGTGGAATATTCAGTGGCAAACGCAGTGCTGTGCCAGCTGTAAAAGACTTGTCCTTCGAACTGCGACAAGGCGAAACCCTCGGTGTGGTCGGCGAAAGCGGCTCTGGCAAGACCACCGTCTCGCGCATTGTCACGCGGCTTCTGGAAGCGGACAGCGGCAAGGTCGATTTGAATGGCCGCGATTTCCTCAGTGCAAGCCCGCGCGAAGTGCGCGCCATGCGCAAGGATATTCAAATGGTCTTTCAAGACCCGATGGCATCACTCAATCCTCGCCGCCGTGTCGTCGATCTGATTGCACAGGGACCAATCGTCCACGGTATGCCAAAAAGACAGGCGCATGCGAAAGCGCGCGACCTGCTTGAACTGGTCGAGCTTTCACCGGCTGCGGCTGATCGTTTCCCGCACGAATTCTCCGGCGGCCAACGCCAGCGCATTGGCATCGCACGGGCATTGGCACTGGAACCACGCATCATCGTGGCTGACGAGCCGGTTTCCGCGCTTGATGTCTCGGTTCAGGCACAGGTCTTGCGGCTTCTTGCCGATCTGCGTGAACGGCTCAACCTCTCGCTTCTTTTCGTAACACATGACCTGCGCGTCGCATCCCAATTATGCGACCGCATCATCGTGATGTCGAAAGGCGAAATTGCTGAAACCGGACCGACAGCCGAAGTTTTTGCTCATCCGCAGCACGAATATACACAGCGCCTTCTTGCCTCAATCCCCGGCAAAAGCTGGACGCCGCCGCGCTTTGACAGCACAGAATGAAGGTTCACGCCCCTATGCAGAATATCCAATTTCCTCCTTCCATCTGGGCTGCAACCGCACCCGAGCGCGTTCCTTCTGCGCCAATCAAAGCCGATGCGGAAGCGGATTTCGTCATTGTAGGCGGTGGCTTCACGGGCCTATCAGCAGCACTTCATCTTGCGAAACGTGGCAAACGGGTGATCCTGCTTGAAGCAAAAGCTGTTGGCTGGGGTGCATCGGGACGCAACAATGGTCAGGTTATTCCGACAATGACCGCCGCAGAACCAGACGCCATTGCCGCACGGTATGGCGATGCCGGAACACGGTTTGCAAAATTGATCGGCAACAGTGCCGACATTCTTTTTTCCATCATCCGTAACGAAAACATCCATGCCGAGGCTGAACAGACCGGCTGGTTCCAGCCTGCGCATTCACCGGGCCGCGTGAAACTATCGCAATCACGTGTGGAGGCATGGAAGCGGTTTGGCTTTCCAGCGCAATATCTTGATAGCACCGCGACATCGAAGTTGTTGGGCAGCGATTTCTGGTATGGTGGCATGTTTAACCCAACGGGTGGCCACATCAATCCGCTCGCCCTTGCGCGTGGTCTGGCCGCTGCTGCGGAGCGTCACGGCGCGATCATCCATGAGCAAAGCCCTGTCACATCTTTCGAAAGAACAGGCGACCATTGGATCGTGCGCGTTGGTAATGCAACGGTTCGTGCAAAAGGCTTTTTGCTTGCAACCAATGCCTATACAGGCGAATTGCGTGAAAGCCTTGCACCGCGTCTGGCGCGCTCCATCGTGCCGGTTCTTTCATGGCAAATGGCAACGGCCCCGCTCAGTGATACTCTGCGTGCAACAATTCTTCCGGGCCGTCAAGCTGTCTCTGATACACGCGGCGATCTGCGCTTTTTCCGCTATGACGCGCGTAACCGGCTGATCACCGGCGGCGTGGTGATGGGTGATTATAATGTTGCCGAACGCGTCAAACGCAAAGCCGCCCGCAATATGGCAGAAGCATTTCCGGCCTTGGGTGAACCCGAAATTACCCATGTCTGGAGCGGCTATATCGGCATGACGTGGGATCGCTTTCCGCGCATGCATCAGCTTGGAACCAACGGCTGGGCATGGATAGGCTGCAATGGCCGCGGGGTCGCGCTTGGCACAGCACTTGGACGCGAATTTGCACGCGCGCTTGATGGCGAACCATTACAGGAGCTCGCACTTCCGATTTCAGACCCTGCCCCTCTGCCCTTCCACAAAATTGCGCGAAAGATTGCGCCGTTCTATCTCGCCTGGTTGCGGCGTAAGGATAAAACAGAGCCTCAGTTATAAGCGAAGTTGAATAACATTCATGCGAAAGGTTGATCCATGAATCAGATGCCAATTCTCGAACGTCGCCGCATTGAGGCGCTTGTTCTTAAAAATGTTTATGAGGTTCTTCGCGAGCGGGCAGGCGAGGAAGAAGCTCAGGCTGCCATCGGCGAAGCGGTAACGCGCTCGGCGATTGAACAGGGTCGCAGTTTTGCGCAGGAACTGGGCCACACGCCGGACCTTCAGGACTTTGCCGATATTCTACCGCTTTGGACCAAGGATGATGCGCTGGAAATTGAAGTGCTGTCACAGGGCAAAGATCATTTCGATTTCAATGTAAAGCGCTGCCGCTATTCAGAAATGTACCGGGATATGGGACTGGGCCATATCGGGCACCTTCTATCATGTAATCGCGATGGCGATTTCTGCATTGGCTACAATCCGGAAATGAAGCTTGAACGCACCCAGACCATCATGCAGGGCGCAAGTCATTGCGACTTCCGATACACACTCGACGCTGCAGAAAAAGGAGCCTGATATGCCGGTTGAAAACTGGACCTCGAACCAGCTCGACGAACTGATTGCCTTCCGACGTGATCTGCATGAAAATCCGGAACTGCTCTATGATGTTCATCGCACAGCGGAAAAAGTCGCGGAAGCGCTGCGTGCGGCAGACCTTGATGAAGTCGTGACCGGCATTGGCCGCACCGGCGTTGTCGGTGTCATTCACGGACAGACCAACAAATCAGGCCGCGCTATTGCCCTTCGCTCCGATATGGACGCGCTGCCAATCCATGAAGAAACCGGCGCTGAATGGGCCTCAAAAATTCCGGGTAAAATGCATGCCTGCGGCCATGATGGTCACACGACGATGCTTTTAGGCGCGGCACGTGAACTGGCAAAAAGCCGCGCTTTCGACGGCACCGTCATTGTGATCTTCCAGCCGGCGGAAGAAGGCGGCGCGGGTGCCAAAGCGATGATTGATGACGGCCTTTTCAAGCGCTGGCCGGTCAATGAAGTTTACGGCATGCATAACCGTCCAAACCTGCCGGTCGGTGACTTCATTATCAACTCCGGTCCGATCATGGGCTCGGTCGATGTGCTGGAGATAACCATCGAAGGTGTTGGCGGACATGCCGCCTCCCCGCATCATACGATTGACCCAATTCCGGTGACGGCAGCGCTTATTCAGGCGATTCAGACCTTGAGCGCACGCACCATCGATCCGCTTGATTCCGCCGTCATTTCGATCACCACGCTTCATGGCGGTGACGCCTTTAATGTCATTCCGCAGAAGATTAAATTGACCGGTACAGTCCGCACATTGCGCGAAGAAGTGCGCAATCACATCGAGGAGCGGCTGACGCGTGCTGTTGCTGGTATTGCTGATGCTTTTAGCGCGAAGGCCACACTTGATTATCAGCGTAATTATCCCGTCACCATCAATCACGAACGTGAAACCGAACTGGCAGCCCTCGCCGCTGAGGCGGTTTCCGGTGCGGACCGCGTCGCGCGCGACATGCCCGCCACTCTTGGCGGCGAAGATTTTGCATTCATGCTCAATGAAGTGCCGGGCGCAATGATCAATATTGGCAATGGTCCAAGTGCCAATCTGCATCACCCGGAATATGACTTTAACGACGATGTGATTGCCTGGGGGGCTTCGTATTGGACGACCTTGGTCCGCCAGAGATTACCTGTGTGATTGCATAATAGTCAGAAAGCCGGGAATTTTTCCCGGCTTTTTTTGTCCACGTCTCTACCGACCCAATCGGAAGTGATTGTTTGCGCCAGCTATTCTTGAAAGCAGGCTCTCATCATGGCTGATCGCGACAATACCAAGACTGTGCTTCTCTGCAAGCATCGACAACAGTTGCCATATCTGTGCTTGTGCAACGGGGTCGAGCGCCGAGGTAATTTCATCAGCAATCAAAAATGCAGGTTTTGCGCCAAGTGCGCGCAGGATTGAGACACGCTGTAATTGTCCGCCTGACAACTCGTGCGGATAACGGTTTTCCCATTCTGTTTCAACGCCAAGAGTCCGCGCAATATCGGGATCGACCGGACCAGATTCAGCAATGATTTTTCGGATCTGCCAGCGTGGATTCATCGCTGCAAGCGGCGACTGATAGAGATATTGTACCGGCCAAAGTTTTGCGTCCGATAGGTTTTGCTGACCAAAAGAGACTGCACCGGAAACAGGACGGTTCAGCCCCGCAAGAATACGACCCAACGTGGTCTTGCCGCAGCCCGATGGTCCCGAAATACAATAGATTGTTCCCGCGCTCAGGCTCAGCGAAACATCGGTGAAGATCGTTCGTTTGCCATAGCCGGCCGTGATGTTTTTTGCTTCAAGCATAGGCATGGAAGTCATTTTGTGGCAGCGCACGCCAGAGTGATTGCGCATAGGTAGAACCGAGCGTTTCTCCTCTTCCGCTGAAGGCTGATGTTGGCGCCAGACAACACATTTTCCCGTCATTCAGAATCGCAATACGATCCGCATAGGAAAGCACAGGAATCAAATCATGTGTGATGAGCAAGACGGCACCGCCTTCATCAGCATGTTTGCGCAGTTTAGCCAGAATAATATCGCGATTGGTGGGATCCAGCCCTGCTGTCGGCTCATCTGCGATCAGCAATTTAGCCCCGCCGGAGATCGCCTGTGCCATCAAAACGCGCCGCGCCATGCCTCCTGAAAGCTGATGCGGATAAAGGCGGGCAACATCAGCACTCAAGCCCACATCCATCAGGCGACTTTCAATCGCAGGCGGCTTGCCAGCGCGGTTTGCGGCCCAGCCAATCAGCGCACCGACACTTGCCGTTGGGTCAAGATAAGTCGTTTGTTGTGGCAGAAGCGCGATTTCCCGGCCACGCTTTTCACTCAAGCTCTTCTTACACAACGGTTTTCCGTGAAAACAAATATCGCCTTCCGCAATGGCATTGTTTGGCAAAAGTCCCAAAATCGCATGAGCAAGCAGACTTTTCCCGGCCCCTGAATGCCCGATCATTGCAACAATCTCGCCCGGCGCAATACTGAGGTGAATATCCGACAGCCGGGTAATCATATCCTGGCTAAAAAAACCGTTATAGCGACGAAACGAAACGCAAAGATTATTGATTTCAAGCATCAGGTCTGAGCCTCCCTCGGACTGGTCAGGCGGCGCAATCCATTGGCGAGCACGTCAAAGCACAGCACCATGATCAATAAAGCCAAACCGGGAAAAAGCGCCAGCCACCAACGGCCACCGCTGATATGACGCATCGCTTCTGAGAGCATAATGCCAATGGCTGGCCGCGATGGTTCAAGCCCAAATCCCAGAAAGGTCAGACCGGCTTCATGCAAAATTGCATGCGGAAACATCAGCAGAAAGCCAACAAGCATTTGCGGCAACAGATGCGGAAGAATGTGGTTTATCAAGATAAAGTGGCGCGATTTTCCAAAACTGCGCGATGCTTCGACAAAAGGTGCGGCACGCACCTGTATGAGTTCAGCGCGCAGAATACGCGCGAAACGTGGCCAGTGAGAGATCGCAACGGCGATAATAACTGCCCCCGTACCGCCACCCAGTGCGAAACTTATAAGAATAAGCAAAACAAAATGCGGCATAGCCAGCATGCCATCGGTGACAAAACTGCCAATCGCATCCGCAGTTTTACCAAGGCCTGATAAAAGGACAATCACAAGGGCGATGACCACGGAAAAGCCTGCGGCAAGAATTCCAACGCGCAGGCTCAGCGTAAGACCGTGCAATGTACGGGCAAACATATCCCGTCCCATCTGATCCGTTCCAAACCAGTGCGAAAGGGAGGGTTCCATATTGCGTATCGCAAAATCGGAGCGAATACCCGTTTCACCATAGGCCCATGCAGCAATAGAGATCGCAACGATTATTGCCAGCGAAAACAGCGCACTGATCAATGCACGTATGCGTCCATTGAGAGGGATGAACATCATGCTCCCTCTCTCAATCGTGGATCAACAACGCGATACAGAAGATCGGCAATCATATTCCCGGTCGAAACAATCACAGTCATGAGCATTGCGATGGCAAGCAGCAGAGCCACATCGCCCCGAATGCCTGCTTCAACCGTGGCACGTCCCAATCCCGGCCATGCAAAAACCTGTTCGGCCAAAATGGCCCCGCCAAAAATCTCGCCTATTGAAGCAAAGAGCACCGTCAGGGCTGGTAAAGCGGCATTTCGAACACCGTGACGCAGGATAATGTCGCCCTGACGCGCGCCTTGGGCACGCGCAAACGTGATATAATCCGATTGCAGCACTTCAATAAGCTTGGCACGGGAGTGCAGAGCAATCTGCGCAACCCCGAAAAGCGTCAATGCCGATAATGGCAATATCAGATGCTGGACACGCTCAAGAAAACTCACCTGGTCAGAAGGAACGCCAATCGGACCTGCGCAACAGATTGGTGTCCAGCCGAGCTTAACCGAGAACAGCGCCAGCATCAGCATGGCGAGCCAGAACGTTGGCGTTGCCGCAAGAATATAACAGTACAATCGGATGGTGCGGTCGATCCAGCGCCCCTCATAAGCTGCTGAAACCAGTCCAAGGGCAAAGCCAAGAAGACCGGACAAAAGCCATGCAAGCCCCGTCAATGTCAGCGAAGCGCCAATGCGGCTGCTCATCACTTCGCTTACCGGTGCGTTGTATGTGATGCTGAAACCCAGATCGCCCGACAGAATATTTCCTGCCCATCGCGCAAACTGCTCATAAATAGGACGATCCAGCCCCCAGATGGCGGCAATCTGCATCTTCTGTTCAGGACCGACATAGGCCATGGCTGGTCCGAGATAAGCGTCAACCGGATCGATCGGCGAAGCTTTCATCAGCAAAAACACTGCGAAAGCAACGCACACGACCAAGGCGCCAAGGCGCAAAACCCGCAATGCAATTAAAGTGATGATCGCAACATTCACTCGCAGGTCCACCGCCAGTTTGCAATTGTTGCAGTCACCGGCCAGCCATGCCCATGCGGTTCGATCTGGGTTTTTCCAATATCGAGACATTTATTGGCCAGATAGACATGATCGAGATTGACCAGCCACGCCCATGAATTGTCGCCCTTCAGACCATAATAATCAGCAGCCTGCGACCAATAAGGCAGCGAAGCTTCAAGACTTTCTGCGCCCTGCGCTTTCTCAAAAAGCGCTTCAACCTGGCTGTTCGCATAATAGCTTGGGTTCATATATTCGACCCCGCGCAGCTTTTCAGCAAAGAGGCTATAAAGCTGGTAGGGTGAGTGACTGCCAAAGCCAAAAACCACAGGCTCGGAATGCATGACGCGTTCAATCGCGTCCCAGCTTCCACCTTTTGGCGTCGCATCAATACCCAATGGGCGCAGTAATTCGGCTGATGTCTCAGCCAATGCCTGCCGGGTTGCATCACTGGCAGGGTAATTGATCGGGAAAGCGGCTCTTATGCCGTCTTTGGATCGAATGCCATCATCACCGGCAACCCAGCCCGCTTCATCGAGCAGCGCTTTTGCAGCATCCAGATTGAACTCGACGGTATCCGCCTTACCTGCCCACGGCAATCCATCGGCAGGACCGAATGCTGGCGTTCCATGACCATGAAGCGCCACATCGACAATGAGCTTCCGATCCAGCCCCATATTGATCGCTTTGCGGACGACAGGATCGGAAGTCACTGCATTGCCCACTTTGCGACCATTCACGTCATGCGGCTTTACAAAAGGCAGGCTGAGCCCTCTGTTATCGACGGTCTGAACCGGTATAGCCTTAAATCCATTGGGAATGGTGTCGGCAAGCTGTGCAGGAACGGCAACCATATCAACCGCGCCAGCATTTGCAGCCGCAAGCCCCGGCGCTTCACCCGTGAAAAGGAACGTAATTTTCTCAAACGGTCCTCTGTCACCATAATAGGCGTCATTGCGCTCGACGATAAGCTGTTCACCTTCATTCCACGCGACCAGTTTATAAGGCCCGGAGCCGATCGGCTTGCGTGCATATTCCGTTCCATAGGTCGCAGCCGGAACAATGCCGAGTGTGTAAAACGCCTCAACAAAAGTGATCCATGGTTTATTGAGCGAAATACGAAGCGTGTTTTTATCAACGGCTTCCGCTTTTTCCATGACACTCAGATCAATCGCATTGGCTGATGCTTTGGCGGTATTGAATGTGAATGCAACATCTTCCGCAGTGAGCGGCGATCCATCGGAAAAGCGCACATCGTCACGCAGCTTGATGATCCAGACTTTACGGTCGTCGGAGAGTTTCCACTCGGTTGCAAGATCAGGGACAGTGCCAAGATCGACATCGCGCCGCAAAAGGGTCGATTGAAACAAGGGGTTTCCATAGCCACCCCAACCCGCCAGAGGATCAAATCCATTATCCGGCTCGCCGCCGATTGCCAGAACAAGGCTGTCTTTTGGCGCGGCACATGCCTGTGTCGCAGCACCCCATGTCACAATCGCTGCAATCGCAACCGACACCCAATTCATCGCACTCTCCGAAGTATGATCTTTTTACAGAATCATCTTACTGAGGGTGTTTGGCGGGCGCAATATACTTATAGGTAAAGTTCAAACTTTTATTGATATTCAACTGCTAGGCAGGCCAAACGAGCCCGTGAAATATCTTACACGGGCTCACTTATGCTTTTCCGAATAAATAATGCCAGATTACTTATCCATCTGTCTTTTCATGCCCCACAAGCTGAAAGCATTTTCGCCATAAAGCTCGTCATCCAAACCTTCACGCTGAATATCATCAGGCACCCGCAGATGACCAAAAGCATCCAGAATTTTTAGCAGGATCATCGTGATAATCCAGGCATAAGCAGCAACGATAACAACCGCCAGAACCTGAATACCAAGCTGATAGGCACTTGCCGACACAGCGTTGATATGGGAGCTCGCGGTAACACCGATCAGGACCGCGCCGGTCATGCCACCCACGCCGTGCGCACGCCAGACTTCCAATGTGTCATCAATTTTGAGCCATTTCTGCACATATTTGGCATTAAAGCAGACCGATGCGCCGATAGCACCGATGAGAAGCGCTGTGATCGGCTCCACATAACCTGCAGCAGGTGTAATCGTTGCAAGACCCGTCACTGCGCCCACAAGAACACCGGAGAAGGACGGACGACCGGATTCCTTCCATTCCCAGAACATCCAGACAAGCATAGCGATGGAGCCTGCAAGCATGGTGTTGGTGAAAGCATAAGCCGCGAGCGCATCGGCTGCATATGCGCCGCCGGCATTAAAGCCAAACCAGCCAAACCACAGAAGACCGGCACCGATGGCCACAAGTGGCAGGCTTGCAGGCCGCGATTCCGTTTCGCCGGGAGCGAGTTTGCGCTTTCCAAGATATTTGGCTGCGGCCAGTGCTGAAAAGCCCGCGGAGGCATGAATAACGATGCCGCCGGCGAAATCAACAACGCCAAGTTTCGCAAGGAACCCGCCGCCCCAAACCCAGTGGGCTGCTGGCAAATAAACTAGGATCGTCCAAAATGCGATAAAGAACAGATAAGCCCCGAACTTGAAGCGTCCGACAAAGGCCCCTGTCATCAGCGCAGGCGTAATGATCGCAAACATCATCTGATACGCAAACACCATAATGAAGGGAACGTTTGCTGCATAAGTTGGATTTGGCTCAATACCGACATGATACATGCCAAAATAGGTGGTGATATCACCAATGACGCCGCCTATGGACGGACCGAAAGCCAGACTGAACCCACCAAAAACCCAGATGAGGCCAACCACGCCCATACAAACAAAGTTCTGTATCATGATGGAAAGAACATCACGCTGGCGGACAAGTCCGCCATAAAACAAGGCCAGTGCGGGAGTCATCATGCACACCAGTGCGGTGCAGATTAGAATAAAGGCTGTATCGCCTGCGCTGATAGACTGCATGTTATTTTCCTTCAGATTTGGAACTCTGAACTATTTGAATTTTAACAAGAAAATCTAGTTATCTTTAACCAGATGCTGCGCCACCGGCTTATGTGGATGCGGTGCAAGTAGCTTCTTCGGCGCGATAAACAGATACAGTGTGAGCACATAGGGCGCCGTGAAGGATGGCAGTCCCATCGGAGACATAATCACATCATAAGCGCCTTGAATGAAAACAGTAACGATGGTTGCAAGCACTGCATAGGCAATCACCTTTCCATCCGTCTTCAGGAAAACAACGCCCACGGCAATGGCTGTCAGAACAGAACTGAAACCATAAAGCCCTTGAATGACGACCGCAGGATCAGCACGCATGCCAATGGCGGTTATCATCGCGATCAGCGATCCAAGCGCTGCTGCAATACCTGCCTGCCTCGACGCCACAAAAATGCCGAGCAGAATTAAAGCGCCGCTGACCTCGTTGCCAAGCAAAAAGACCTGCGCAATATTGCGGAAGAAAATTTGCACCAGCTCAATATTTGCGGGAATTGTAGCGGCCCCCTGCAAATAATCTGAGGCGAGTTTGGGACTGTCGCCAGTGACATCAAGCGCGCCAAAAGAATAAGCAGCCGCAACCATGAGCCAGCCCGTCAAAACAAATGGCCCTGTAGACCCCGGAATGCCCCAGCTTTTGGTAAGCGTTGCGCCGAATGCTGCTGTGATAACGGTGCTGAGCGCCGAGCCGATGATGATATAAAACCAGAGTTGAGGCGTGGCCGCGATAAATGTCGGCAAAGCAACACCAACAAGAATGCCATTAAAACCAAACAGGCCCGAATGAATGGATGGCTTATCGCAATCAAGCAATTGTGCGGTCAATGTAGCGACGATGAGACCAACGACTGCACCAATTGTGATTGCCCAGCCGCCCGTTGCATAGGATGCATAAGCAATTGCAGCAACAAACAGCAATCCGGTAAAGGCATTCTCCATAAAGAACACCTGTCCCGCCCCACGCAGGCAGGCGATTGGAAAACTCACTTTCTTGTCTGCCATTTCGATAACCCCTCTTAGCCAGATCTCCGCTCTGTCTATTTGCCTTCACGCATTACCCACCACAAAATCGCTTCGCACTTTTTGAGCACAAGTGCTTTAACGCCAAAGGAATTCCTCTGGTAACGTGCGACCGCGCGCCTCTTCCCGAACAATCTGCCAGAAATTGCGCACTTCAGCGCGCACGTCGTAGCTCTCCATGCCGACAGCGCGCAAAATGAGCCCCGCATTGTTGGGCAGCGCTGACACCCCGGATATTGCGCGTGGCGCGTCGGTACTGAAGTTCACCTGAACACGCTCTTTGATCCGCGCAGCAACATCGGGCGGCGTTATGCAGATGATATTTGCAAACGCGTCGTAGCCACGCATGACCGCAGCAAAATCGATGGTCGGATTGCCCTTTTCAATCAGGACCTTATCTGTAAACAGGCACTTGCCGTCTGGCCGCTTTGCCGAGATCAGCATGGAAAGCAGATCGAAACCAAAACGCTCGCTTTCATGATGATGCTTGCGTCCCGTCATCATCATCTCGCCATAGATGAGCGTCGCACTCTCATCAATCACAATATCGGTCTGATTGATGAAGCGGGAATTGCGATAGGGAATTGTAAAATCAGGGAGATATTCCAGATATGCCCCTGCTTCCACCGTCACGGTCTGATATTGTGAAGCATAATTGGCATCCATCTGATGAACACGATTAGCGCCCTGTGATGTGACCTGAGCACATGCGCCTTCACCCACATGAATATCGATCTTGTAGCGATCCCCCTGAAGAATGCCGCCGCCAATCGAAATGATTGAGCAGATCGGCAATTCCGGCATCGCCTCGTCCCAGTAAAGCGCCTGTTGCACCAGAAGCGGGGCCACACGATAAAGATCGTGCAGTACCGAGCGACCATTGCGTAAGGAGAAGCCCAAACGCAATTCGCCGATTTTGCCGGGTCCGGCAGCACGCATCTGTGCAGGCTGCGTATGATACCCGCTCAGTTCACGGGCTGCATCAAGTCGGCTTAGTCGCTCGTGTAAGCTCATGACATTACCCAGCCGCCTGAGAGGCTTGAGACGCCTGAACCGGTTTCACGTCAAACAGAGCCATATCAAGGATCAGTTGCATCAGATCGTCAATGCCTTCACCGGTTTTGCAATTGGTGAAAACAAAAGGCTTCTTGCCGCGCATCAGTTTGGAATCGCGATCCATAACCTCAAGGCTTGCACCGACATAAGGCGCCAGATCCTTCTTGTTGATGACCAGAATATCCGACTGGCAGACGCCAGCGCCATTCTTGCGTGGAATTTTGTCTCCGGCCGCAACGTCAATCACATAGATGTAAAAATCAGCGAGTGCTGGGCTGAATGTCAGCGTGAGATTATCGCCGCCCGATTCAATCAGGATCACATCACTGTCGGGATATTTTTCCTCAAGCTCTTCAACCGCAGCGATATTCATCGACGGGTCTTCACGCACCGCCGTATGCGGGCACGCGCCGGTCTCAACGCCAACGATTTTTTCTTCAATCAGAATGCCATTGAGTGTGCGCCTGACCTGCTTGGCATCTTCAGTCGTAACAACGTCGTTGGTAATAATGAGCGGCTTGATACCCATCTCAATGAGCCGTGGGGTGATGGTTTCAATAACCGCCGTCTTGCCCGAACCGACAGGTCCACCAATACCAATACGCGTGATTTTTTTCATGGTTCATTCCTGTTTGAATTTCCGAAAGCAAGTCTCACAAAATCGATTTCGACGGTGGGAGACATGCCTTAATTCATAAATAGCCGGACATGCGTTTTTGTGTGATGCGCAACCAGAACATCAAAGACGGGCGCGAAACTGGACATTTCATCAAGCGCCAGACCACACACATCAGCATAGTCGCTTTCAACACGGCTTTGCGAAGCAAATAATATGCGCTGCGTATCCAGATGATCGATCCGCATCAGTCGAACCGCAGCACTGAGAACCATCGACGCAACGCCGTATTGATGCACAACAAATGCCTGTTTCTCATCCGCGCCCATATGCGCCAGCGCGAGCGCCTGACCAACTGGAAAACAACCCGGCGTTTCGCCTGATTTAATGTCTTTCAGCCAGCGCTCAAGCTGTGGGAAATCGCTGATCTTGAGAGAGAGTTCAGCGAATTTCTTTCCCATTCTCGCAAGCATCATCTGCTGTTCTTCGCCAACCCGGCGATTCCATATCTCATGATCCGCAGCAAGCACGCTGTCATAATCACCCGCCACAATGGCACGATGCGCATGAAGAAAAGCGATACCATCCATATGGGCAGCCTGACGCACAACGAGCTCGACGAACTGATGCAAGCTTGCCGAATTGGTTACGACCTCAGTCTGCAAAGCGGATTCAAGCCCATTTGAAAATGCGAATGCACCAACCGGCAAGGTTGAATCTGAAAATTGCAGCAATCTCGCCAGAAGAACCATGTCCTGCCCGCAACGTGGTTCGCTTTTCTGTATGCCTGACATTACTTACCTGTGGTGATGGTGCCCGTGGTGATGCTCATGCCCATGATCGTGATCATGGGTGTGCTCATGACTGTGTTCATGGGTGTGCGCTTCCGAACCATGATGATGTTCATGAGAATGCTTATGCAAATCATGATGATGATGCGGGGTCGCATCGGCGCCGGCAAAGAGCATACGAACTTCCTTCGCATCGAGCTTTGCAGCAATCTCCTCGCCAGGAGCGAAATAGGTCTTCACTCTTTCAAAAGCATGCGTGCGCATCACCGATGCCATCACCTTCTGATCAACAGACAGCGGTACATAGACGGTTGAGCCTTTGATCACGGCTGGCCAATGCTGATTACCCAGCCCATGGCCGAGTTCAAAGCAAATGCGCAGGATGTCCTGCGGCGCGAGCTCTTCCAAACCTTCAAGCTCAATAACCATCACCTCTTTGAGGGCAATACGTGCCACAACAATGAGTTTCGCGGCTTCATCATAATGCAGCACATCGCCATCATGCAGATGCTCGGACCGCGGCAAAGAGATTGCAAGCTCAACGCCACCTTCACTCGCCTTGCGCAGACGGCTTTTCGGTGCTTCCCACTGCTCAAGGGCGAGATAGTCAACCTGCGCATGATGCGAACGCTCATGCCACACAGAATCCTTGATATTACCGAGTGTTTTCTCAACGAGAATCATAATTCCTCCGGAAGCAGGCGCTTCATATCGGCAGTCGAAAATGCGGCAAGACCAGCACTATTCGGTGTTTGCATCCAAAATCAAAACAGGAGGGAACGTTTTCGCTCCCTCCCGAGAGCGTCTTATCAACTGAAGAAGTAAAGCTGCGTCAAAGGAACATTGGTTGCAGGCTCAACAGTCGCATGTTTGCCATCAACGGTAACAGCAAATGTTTCCGGGTTAACTTCAATGGTCGGCAAAGCATTGTTACGAACCATCGAGCCCTTGCTGATAGCGCGGGTGCCGTAGACAGGGATGACCTGTGACTTCAGTTCATAACGATTGACGATACCGGCATCGAAACCAGCCAGCGAGGTAAATGTCGCGCGGGTTTTCGGCAAAGCCGATCCAAATGAGCCATACATCGGACGATAGATGACTGGCTGTGGCGTTGGAAGCGATGCGTTCGGATCCCCCATCAGCGCCCATGAGATCATGCCGCCTTTGATAACCATTTTGGGCTTCGCGCCGAAAAAGGCGGGTTCCCAAAGCACCAAGTCTGCCATTTTGCCAATTTCAATCGAGCCGACAACATGAGAGACGCCCTGTGCAATCGCCGGATTGATTGTCACCTTGGAAACAAAACGCAAGACGCGCTGATTGTCATTGCCCGACTTGTCGCCTTCATAGGCACCAAAGCGGGTTTTCATCAGATGTGCAGTTTGAATGGTCCGCATCCAGTTTTCACCGACGCGGCCCATGGCCTGACTGTCACTGGAGAGAATGGAAATCGCGCCAATATCGTGCAGAACGTTTTCAGCAGCGATGGTTTCCGGGCGGACACGGCTTTCAGCAAAGGCCACGTCGGTTGGAATTTTCGGGCTCAGATTGTGGCAGATCATCGTCATGTCAAACAATTCGGCCTGCGAATTGATGCCATAAGGAAGCGTCGGATTGGTCGAGCTCGGAATAACGTTTGACTGACCTGCAACACGAATAATGTCAGGCGCATGTCCGCCGCCCGCACCTTCGGTGTGATAGGTGTGAATGGTGCGGCCTTCGAAAGCGGCAATGGTATTTTCAACAAAACCGGCTTCGTTGAGCGTATCCGTGTGAATACAGACCTGAATGTCATATTCATCGGCAACGGTCAGCGATGTGCGGATAGCCTCTGGGGTACTGCCCCAGTCTTCATGGATTTTAAGCCCCATGGCACCGGCGCGAATCTGCTCTTCGATCGACAATGCCGATGATGAATTGCCCTTACCAAGCACACCGGCATTGACCGGCCATGAATCAAAGGAGCGCAACATCATTTCGATGTTCCACGTTCCCGGCGTGATGGTCGTACCGTTGGTGCCATCTGTCGGGCCAATGCCGCCACCAAACAGCGTGGTCACGCCATTGCTGAGCGCGGCTTCAGCCTGCTGGGGCGAAATGAAATGAACGTGCGCATCGATACCGCCAGCGGTCAGGATCAGATGTTCGCCTGAAATGGCATCCGTTCCCGGCCCAAGCGGCAGCGTGACACCCGACATGGTGGAGGGGTTGCCAGCTTTACCGATCCCGTAGATCAGGCCGTCCTTAATGCCGACATCCGCCTTGATAACACCCTGAATAGGGTCAACGATGGTCACGTTGGTAATGACCAGATCGGGCGCACCGGCTGCGCTCGTCAATTCATTGTCATACCCCATGCCATCGCGCAGCGTTTTACCGCCGCCATACACAGCTTCTTCGCCATAAACACGAAGGTCTTTTTCAATCTCAATATAAAGGTCCGTATCGCCGAGGCGAATCTTGTCGCCGGTCGTCGGACCGTAAAGATCCGAATATTGCTGCCTTGAAATCTTAGCCATCTCAGTATCCTGTTCGCTGAAATTCTAGAGCGCATCCCGAAAAGTGTGAATCGGCTTTCAGATAAGATGCACGTCAAACAAACGATTGGAGCGTCGAACTGATTAATCAGATCAAAATTCGCTCACAGACGGGCAATTACGGCTTGTTCTTGAAACCGTATTTCGCGACGCGCTCCATCGCATCTGTCAGGCGCGGACGGGAATCGTTGTAGCTCTCATCGCCAACCCAACCATTCACCAGACCGTTAAAGCCGAGCACGCGCTGCTTGCCTTGATAAGGAACGAGCACAACCTGTTTTTCATCACCCGGTTCAAAACGAAGAGCGGTCGTTGCGGGGATATTCAGGCGCTTTCCGAACGCCTGCTCGCGATCAAATTCAAGATCGGCATTCACTTCAAAGAAATGATAATGCGAACCGACCTGAATAGGACGATCGCCGGTATTGCGGACTTTCAAAGTGGTTGTTGGGTATCCGGCATTGATTTCAATATCGCCTTTGCCGAGAACCAAGCCTCCAACAGGAGTCTTTACCTTATCTGCAGCCATAACTGAGCCTCCGTAGGATTTACTGGATTGGATCGTGGACAGTAACCAGGCGACTGCCATCGGTGAAAACGGCTTCGACCTGCACATAAGGAATCATTTCGACAACACCTTCCATCACATCATCTTTGGTGATGGTTTTGCGCGCGAGTTCCATGACTTCTTCGAGCGTCTTGCCAGCGCGCGCAGCATCAAGTGCAGCCGCAGCAATCAAAGAAACAGTCTCAGGATGATTGAGCTTCAAACCCTGATCTTTACGGCGCTGCGCGACAATCGCCAGCGTGTGAATCATAAGTTTGTCGATTTCCCGGGGCGTGAAATGCATACGTAACCTCCGTACCAAGAAAAGGGGGAGATCGGCATTCTATAAGCCCACCCCCAAAATAAAGCCATCACGAAGAAGCTATCAATCTATTTTACGAGGGGCAATAAGTATTTTACATACAACTCAAATAAACATTGAATAAAAGGAACAAAAAAATAACAATACACAACCGATCTATAAATTTTTATATAAATCATTAAAAAGTTTAAAAAACTTTCAAACTACTTCATATTGTCCTTACATTTTGGTTAAAAAAATCACCCAAGATGCTGCCATCAACATACAAAGAACCATAACAACTATACCGGTGCGCGAAAACTCAGCAAATGATATCTTGATACCGCGCGCAGATGCCTGCTCTACGACAATAATTCCTGCGAGGCTGCCAAAAATAATCATATTACTTGAAAAACCTGTCCCCAGCGCAAGCGCTGCACCCAAGGCATCAGACCCAGATCCTGACTGAAGATAGGGTACCAGCAACATAACCGCAGGATTGTTCCCCACAAGATTGCTCAGAACGCCACCGACAAAAAACAGGGAGATCGGCTCGTTAAGATCAAGCCCGGCTTCGCGGAAATAACCGAGAACATTTTGCGGCAGGCCGGTCGCAGCAATGGCTGCATTGACAACAAAAAGTCCCATGATCAAAAGCAGAAGATCACCATCGACATGTTTAAGCATATCGTGAGAAGAGATTTTGCGGCTGACCAGCAACACCCCCGCGCCCGCCATGGCGATGAGCTCTCGCGGCAAGTCGCTAAAAATAAACATTCCAATGACAATCACCGCAACGATTGCCGTCTTTGCCGTTTCAAGCGCATCAATCGCACCGTCCTGCCCTGCATCTGCCATCGAAGACGGCTGCTGCGTGAGTTGCCAGCGATTGCGATAGGCCAGAACGATGACACCCCAAACGATCGGCAGCGAAAGAAGAGCCGGTACTGCGGCCGCACTCAGAAAACCATTGAATGATAACCCAAGCTCCTGCGCAACAATCATATTCTGCGGGCTGCCGATCAGCGTTGCTGTTGAACCTGTGTTCACTGCAAAACAAAACGCAAGAAGAAATGGCACAGGGTTTAGCCCTCTTGTGAGGGTAACGGACACGAGCAAAGGCGTCATCGCCACCGCGACGACATCCTTTGTCAAAAAAGCAGAGAATGCAGCGCCCATAAAAACCAGAACGCCAACCAGCAAAGGCGGTGATAATGGCAGCTCGGTTACGCGCTTCGCCGCCCAGCCATAAAAGCCCGAAACCGAGAATCCAGCCGACACGACCATCAGTCCGAAAAGCATTCCCAGCGTCCGGTAATCGATGGCATTCCACGCAGCCTGTGCTGTTATGCTACCGGTCACCAGCATAGCGAGAGCGCCTATAATGGCAGCTCCCGTGCGGTCGACCTTAAATCCGGGAAGAGTTCCGCAGCCCATCGCAAGATATACGAGTATAAAGACGATGACTGTCAGATCCATAATCACTCGCTTTTTAAAAGATGACTCTTCGCAGCCCCGAACCTAGACTGACAGAGCAATCTAAATCAATGATTCTAATATGAATATTCGGTCTCAAAGCCTATTCATGGTGCGCATTGTGGGGAATGATTGAAACATCGCCGTAAACGACTGCACGCTGCGAAATGATGGAATTTGCGAATTCTTTTACAGCTTTTGCTTCGCCGCGAAGCAGGCTCACCTCAAGGCACAGGTCTTCGTTGAGATGAACATGCAGGGACGCCAGCGACATATGATGATGCTCATGGTGCGATGTGGTCAGCTTTTTCGCCAGATCACGCGCTTCATGCTGATACACATAGCTTAAGACGCCAACGCATTCTGTCATCGCATCAGATGCAATTGCCGTGTCTTTTATACTTGCCCGAACAAGATCGCGCACGGCCTCCGAGCGGTTGGCGTAGCCTTTTAAAGCAATCAAAGCGTCCAGTTCTGTCATAAGATCATCATCGACAGTGATGGTAATTCTTTGCATCGGCTTAACGCTCCATTGCAATTAGATTCGGCACAATCCGTATTGTGCAGATAATCTTAAAAATTGCGATGCCTTGTACCGACTTGACCAGACGGCCCTCAATAGCAGCAGCGGATAATTGATGGATTGCTTTCCGCAGCAGACTGACTTCTTTGTTTTAACGCGCATCGTGTCCCGAAAGCCAGTTTCCGCCTTTCGGGAGCGCTCTAACCGTCATTGTAAAGTCGCCCCTCGCCCTGCATCTGATCGATAGGGGCGCTCATTCTAGCCCGAAATCCGGAAGGAGCATAATCGGCCTCGACATTGCCTGTTCCCATAAGACCCATTCGGATGAGTTTTGACCCAAAGCCAATTTTGCCAGGCTTGGTTATTTCAGGCCCACCCGTCTCACACCAATTCAGAAGCAGCGTGGACGTTCCCTCATGATCAGCGGTATTCCAGCAGATGGAAATACGCCCAGCATCATTGGATAATGCACCGTATTTGATAGCATTTGTCGTCAGTTCGTGGATCAAAAGCGACACTGAACTTGCAGCTTTCGGCCCGATAAAAATGTCGCTGCCTTCAACATCAACACGCTGATCAACACCGAGTGCAGCAGTAATTTCAGCGATGATCTGTGCCAATGACCCACTTGAACTTTTTCCAAACTGCAAGACATTATGCGCACTGCTTAACGCAAAAAGGCGTCTGGAAAATGCGTTAAGTTCGTCTTCATTATCCTGGCTTTTAAAGGTCTGGCTGGCGATTGCGCTGACAATGCTAAAAGTATTTTTTATGCGATGCGCAAGCTCGGCATTCATGATCCGCGCATTTTTCTCGGCCTCAACTTTTCCAGTCGTTTCAATGACAGTGTCCATCATGCCGCCAACGCTGCCATCTTCATTTAAAATCGGGCTGTAGCAGAAGGTGAAATAACACTGTTCATCAAAGCCCGAACGATTAACGAGCAACGGAAAGTCTTCAATAAACGTGGCCTCTCCCCGCATCGCCCTTTCGGCTATCGGCCCAATATCCTCCCATACTTCAGCCCATATTTCATTGAATGGCTGGCCCATGCAGTTCTGCTTGTCGCGAAGAATCGTTCTGAAAGCATCGTTGTAAAACGTGATAAATTCCGGCCCCCAGGCAATGGCTTTCGGAAAATGCGACGTCAGCATCATCTGAACTGCTGTCTTAAGCGGGCGCGGCCAGCTTTCCGGCTGGCCCAACGGATTCTTTGACCAATCTATTCTTTTGATTTCTTCAACCGCTTCACCCGCTATAGGAATGAAGAAAAACCTGTCTTTCAATGGGGGCACCCTTCTCGATTACCAAATGTGCTCGAAAGCGCCAGAGAGCGAAGGTTTTTGCCTTAGGAAAGTGGCGAAGCAAGGACTCCAATAACATATTAGCAATTATACTGATAACTAATATTTCAGCATGGACTCCCACATTTCTTATCGCTCAGCGTAGAAGCCTATTGTTCAACAGGCTTCTGCTGTGCCGCCTTATCAGGTTGAATATAAAGCGTTTCAGATGAGAATGCGAAGTCGGCACCATGCGCATGCACGATTTCGATGATCTTGAGATAGACCTCTTGCTGTGCCTGAAGCCAATCAGCCCAACGGGTCGTTTTCGTGAAACAATAGACCATGATATTGAGCGATGAATCTGCAAACGCATCGAAATAAACCAACAGACTCTGTGTCTGATCGATTTTTTGGTTGGCCTTGAGCATCGACCTTATGTCGTCGACAACCCCGGCAATTTTGTCACCATCTTCGTATCGCAAACCAATCGTCGTATTAATGCGCCTGTTGGTCATGCGGCCCGGATTTTCAACGCTGATCGTCGAAAAGGCTGCATTGGGAACATAGAGCGGACGATTGTCGAAGGTTTTGATCTTGGTAAGTCGCCAGCCAATTTCCACAACGGTGCCTTCAATATTCCGATCTGGCGAGCTGATCCAATCGCCAATGCTGAACGGGCGGTCAAAATAAAGCATCACGCCCGAAAAAAGATTGCTCAGAACATCTTTGCCGGCCACGCCGATAGCGATGCCACCGATGCCACCAAAAGCGAGCAGGCCGGAAAGACCAATCCCGAATTGCTCCCCGAACAGCAGCATCAAAATCAGGAATATTGCCAGTTTTAATATGCGCGCAACCATACGTGCGGACGTCACGTCATTGCCGCGGTCAATCTGGCTATGGGTCAAACGGTTGATCAACTGGAAGAGCTGCTGCATGGCGATCAGAGCCATGAAGAAGGTCGACAGGGTATTGATGAGTTCCGGTGTGATCGCGGTTATTTTGTAATCCGCAAGCAACATATAGGCGACCTGCCTGAACGTCATGATCAAGCCGAACATTGACGCCACAAATGTGAGATGGGCGATAATACTTCTCGACCACCCCTTTTTGTGCCGGATGAGAAACCAGAACACGAAGGCGGCAACGGTTAAAAGCAGAATAATACCCGCAGCTATCCAGTATTTCGCCATTTTACCCCGTCTCCCGCATGCCTGTTTTCACTTACTGCGCAGACGCAACGCCCGGCAGGCTTGTGCTTGATGTCAACGCACCTGTGAAAAACGCAAGATTGGCAGCAGCAATCAATGCTGCCGCATGAGCATCCGTTTGCGCCAGCTTTGCATCCAGCAGAGAATTGTTCGTCTCATTCACCACCGTAATCGTACCCAATCCATTTTTATAGGATTCAAGTGCAGCGTCAAAAGCTGTGCCAGATGTCTGAACCAGTACATTGGCGGCCTTATTTGCCGCCAGAGCCGTTTTCAGACTATTGGATGCAAGAACAATTTCCGCAACCGCATCAAGTTGTACGCGACGAAAAGTTTCTGTTGCTGCACTGTGCGTGGATTGCGCATTCTTGAGCTGTGCCGCACGCAGTCCTCCGTCATAAAGGGGCATTGTCGCGCCAACGAGAATGCCCATGCCCGACGACTGATTACCGATTGTTGGCAGGCTTCCGGCGTTGAAACTGTTGGATGTGGAAGCAAGCGCACCCGCCACAAAGACTTTCGGCAAGAACTCCGCCTGCGCCACCTTGATCCCGGAATTACTGGCCTGCAAAGCAGCGTAGCTTGCAATAAGATCGGGTCGCCGCGACAAAGCTGTTTCTACAACCGATTGTGTCACGCCATCAAATTTTGAAGGCAGCGGTCTGTTCATTGAACTCTCAACATTGATGTTCAACATGGCATTGACGCCCATTGACGCCAGAAGCGCCTGATAAAGGGTCTGCTGCTGCCCCTCTGCCTTAACGAGCCTCAATTCCGACTGCGCAACCTGCTGTTTGGCGAGCGCAAGCTCAACTGTTGTCGCTCGTCCTTCATTGAGCTTGGCCTGAACCGCCGCAAGAACGGCCTTGCTGTTACGCAAGGTCTGTTGCGCGATGCGGTGGCCAGCCACTGCGGCGCTATATTCATAATATGTTCGTGTAACATCGAAGATCAGTTTCTGATGCATCGCATTGAACGTGACATTGGCTGCAAACGAAACCTGTTTTGCAGCCTCTGCCAATGCTGCCCGCTGGCCAAAATCGAAAACCAGCCATTGCAAGGCAAGAGAGGGTGATACGCCTTTCAGCGTCGTATTGACGTCACGCTCACCGATAAGCGGGACATCGACGGGTGTTGAGGTTCTTTGCACGCCGCCAATAACATTGGCAGAGATGATCGGCAGCATTGTCGCTTCGACCATTCCGACAGCAAGGGCCGCCTGCCGCGCTTTTTCCCACGCATTGCGGGTACCCGGATTGCTGCGCTGCGCGAGGTCGATCAACTGCGCCAGATCATAAGAAGGTCGCGTATCAACTGCCACAGGGCTGGAAATCAAAGCCAGCTCCGGATTGGAAGGAACACTAAAATCTTTCGTCCGCGACGGCGCATTGGCGGGCGAGCCTTTGTGCTGATCGGCCTTCCACGGCTGATCAGGTGCTGATGGCGCCAGCTTCAAAGCATCGGTCGCACAACCACTAAGCACGAAACCAAAAGCTGAAAGAAACGCTATGGAGGCTGGAGCAGAAGACTTTCTCATGCCTTACCACCTGCCAAAAGAGCTTCCATATGCGCAAGATGCTTATCGATTTTGTTTGCCCCCTCATTTTCTGCGTCCTCGGCAGAATACGCCTGCTTTTCCAGTGAAATTTCGCTTTGTATGCCATCGGATTTTATGCGCAATGAGAGCGCATTCAATCTTTCAACAGCATCAGGCATGACCTGATCGGAAAAGTAGACTTCCTTGTTGAGTGAAGCAAGCTGATCGGCAAAGCCATCAAAGGTTTTTTCAAGTTTCTCTGATGGACGAAGGGCCGCAGGCTCAAAAGGCAGCAGATAAAAGCAATAACGCACTTCATCAAGCAGACGCTCTGTTTCGGCGGCAGTGTTGATCATCTCCGCTCGTTCGTCCGGTGCAACCGATGCAATTTCAGCTATCTTTCGCGCAGCATCGGAGAGACGCTGGCGAATGACGGTGACAACCGGCGCAGGCCAGATCAGCGTCGAGACCAGATAAACCGCAAAATTCCCGACCAGGATGCCAATAATACGGTCGCGCGCCGTGTCCATATCGGTGGTCGGGCCGAAGCCCTGCAAGACGGTCAAAGTGAATGCGAGGCCGATCTGTACGCCACCATAGGACACTTTTTCACTGCCTGCAGAGACCCAAGCCGCAAGCAGTGCCACCGCAAAGACCAGAACCATGAGACTGCCAACAGATTCAAGTTGCGGCATAAGAAATATAAGCGACGCAATGCCAATAGCAGCACCGACAAGACAGCCGGTGATGCGCAAAGTCAGCTTATGGATTGTATCACCCGCCGTACCAAGGGAAGCGACATAGCAAGTGACCATCGCCGTATGAATGCCCTGCCAGTTAATCGCCGCATAAAACACATAGCAGAGGATCGCCGCCAAAGTCGTTTTAAGCGCAAAACGTTGATAGATGGGATTGGTAAAAGCGTCTGCAGCAAAGAACGAGTCGCCAGAACCTTTTCTATAATCGGTTTTTTCGCTCCCAGCGATATTTCTAAGCGCCTGTAAGATACCCGCCTCCTGCCTTTGGGCAGACGTGTCAGGCATCGCTTCGGGCGGTGGAAGCGGTGCGTCTTTATCAAGCGCATCGACCATTTTATCGATTTGCCCGGCATAATGCTGGCGTTTCTCAGCTGAGAGATCAGCGGGAAGCGCAGAGGCTGCAAAAAGCAATTGATAAGAAGCGGTAATATCCGTCTGAATGTGGGCCAGTCTTTTTTTCGTGGTCTGATGCAATATTTTAACAAGCATCGAACGTTTGTTCTCGTCTTCGTTGGCGGCCCCAAGCTTTTCCCGCAACAAAGGGTTCATGATGGGATTGTTGTCTGCGAGCACCTTGCGCGCCACTAGCAGGCGTTCACGCAACTCCTCGCGCAGCAGTGTCAGGCTCCAGCGCCCGAAAAACAGGCTAAAGCCTGCAATCACAAACATCGGCAGGATGGCCATTTCCCATGCATATCGCAAAGCAAGCGAAATCACGCCATTGATCGGGACCTCATTCACAAGGCTGAGAATAAAGGCAATGATCAGCGCGACAATGCTGCCCCCTTCGCCAAGCTTGCTGGCAGCACCAAGGAAAATGAATATAAATGAGACGGCGATCATCACGAGAATGCGCAGCAATGCGGATTCAACGGTCCATGCTAGCACCGGCACCATCAAAGCCACCAGCAGTGTAATGGCAATGATGGCAGCGGTTGCTACAACGGTGTTTTCGGCTCCGTCGGCTTTCATGAGGAAGATAACAAGGTAGCAGCTAATAGCCGATTCCGGGATGTGAAACATCATCGCGATGCCTGCCACAAGGGCGCAAACCGCTGCAACACGCCATGCGGTTGCCATGCGGCCCGGAAAAGGCGCCAGATCCGCTAGAGTTTCGCGGATTGCGTCCCAGAGCGTGTCGTTAACACTCGTTGCCATTATGCACTGTCACAACGGCTGATGCGCCGGAGCGTGTCAGCTCGGCTGGCGGATCAATCAGTTTTACGCGCACTGGAAACCGTTGCGCAATTCTCACCCAGTTCAGATTCTTCGGCACATAAGGCAGGTTGCGTGGTATATTGATGAGATCTTCCGATGAAACGCCCCAACCGATACCTTCAACACGGCCTTTGACGACAATCGAACTGTCGGCAAGAATTCGCACCTGCGCGCAGCTTCCCACCTTGATTCCCCCCAACTCGGTTTCCGGGAACGTAGCGGATGCATACCAGCTTGAAGTATCGATCAATGTGAACAGAGACTGCCCCGGCGCAATGATCTGACCGGTCCCGTTGAGAACACTCACAATTCTACCATCATGCGGTGCCGTGACCACAGCATTATCCAGATTGTGCTGCGCCAGTGCGAGTGCGGCCTGCCTTGCTCGAACCAACGCCTGCGCGCTATCCAGCGTACCGACAATTGTTGTTGCGGCCTCAGCCTGCTTGACTGCCTGTGCCAGACTGATCTGCGCATCATTGCGCAGGGTCTTCGCATCATCAACCTGCTGCCGCGTGACATAGCCTTTGGGACTGAGTGCTTCAAGGCGCTTGAGCGTGGCTTCTGCAAGATCCAGATTTGTTCGCGCACGCACCACTTGCTGGTCGGCTATCTGGGCATTTTGTGATTCAGCATGCACGGCGCGCCTTTGTGAATCAAGTGCCGCCTCTGCAATTGCAAGATCAGCCGCCGTCTGATCTACGAGAAGCTTAAGCGGCACCGGGTCGATTGAGAAAAGTATATCGCCTTTTTTGACTTCCTGATTTTCTTTAACATTTATTGAAATAACCTTGCCGGGAACCGTTGCAGCAATATTAACAATATTGGCACCAATAACGGCATCGTTTGAAAGCGGATTCTGATTGGCCTCACGCAGGTAAAGCCATGCCAACACAAAGGCGACAATGATCAGAATGCCGGTGAGCAGAACGCCAACCGTACTGAATTCTCTTTTGCTATAAGCGTTATTTTCCATGCTCATCGACCATACACAAAAAGCGCGAGGCCGCAGGCGATCGCGATAACCATTGCAGTATAGGCAGTCAGGCGAAACGGAAGAATATCATCAAGACCAATGCGGATCATAATCACCCGCACCAAAATAGTGATCACTATCGCAATGAAAAGACAGAGCATCCAAGATGGGAAATATGCCCCTAACAAAGAAAATGACGGACCTGACACCGGTTATAGGTCTCCGCTAACTACGCTGCCCACGCCTCAGCGTTACAGATTCTTATTTCTATTTCATAGTTACGGTAAGCTCATAACGGCTGCAAGAAGCAAATCTCGACTTCGTTATTTTATGCTCTCAAAAAAGCACTTGATCGCGCCACAGCTAACCCTCGGAGCGATCGGTGCTTAAGCTCAGGACCGTCTCATACTAAAAGATAATAAACGGATCAAACGATTCAGTTCATCATACCTGCGTGAGAAAGTGTGCGGAAGTTGGAGGAGAACATTCGCGCACGTCAGCAAAAATGCTGTTGGGAGGACTCTTATGTCAGTTTCATCAAGTGCCAAGGTCGGCACGCAAAAAATGACGCGCGAAGAAAAGAAGGTGATTTTCGCTTCTTCGCTCGGCACAGTTTTTGAATGGTATGATTTTTATCTTTACGGAACACTGGCTGCTTTCATTGGTGCCGCGTTCTTCAATGAATATCCGGAAACAACCCGTAACATCTTCGTTTTGCTCGCCTTTGCAGCCGGTTTTCTTGTGCGTCCGTTCGGCGCGCTGGTTTTCGGACGCATCGGCGATCTGGTGGGACGTAAATATACGTTCCTTGTTACCATCGTCATCATGGGCGCTTCGACCTTTCTGGTCGGCATTCTGCCGGGATCGGCAACGATTGGCATTGTCGCGCCGGCGATCCTGATCATCCTGCGCATGTTGCAGGGCCTGGCGCTGGGCGGTGAATATGGTGGTGCTGCAACCTATGTTGCCGAACACGCACCCAATGGCCGCCGTGGCTTCTACACATCATGGATTCAGACAACGGCTACGTTGGGCTTGTTCCTTTCGCTTATGGTCATTCTGAGCATTCAGAATGTGATGACCACCGAATCCTTCGCAGCATGGGGCTGGCGTATTCCGTTCCTGGTTTCGATCGTTCTTTTGGGTATCTCCGTCTGGATCCGCTTGCAGATGAGCGAATCCCCCGCCTTCAAGAAAATGAAGGAAGAAGGCAAGACATCAAAAGCACCGCTGACAGAAGCTTTCGGACAGTGGAAGAATGCAAAAATTGCCCTGATTGCCCTTTTCGGTCTTACCGCAGGACAAGCTGTTGTCTGGTATAGCGGCCAGTTTTACGCTCTATTCTTCTTGCAGAACGTACTCAAAGTTGAAAACCAATCAGCAAATATCATGGTCGCAACGGCCCTGGTTATAGGCACTGGATTTTTCGTCGTGTTCGGCTGGTTGTCGGATAAGATTGGCCGTAAGCCAATCATCATGGCAGGACTGGCTTTGGCAGCCGTCACCTACTTCCCGCTATTCAAAGCGCTCACTCAGGCTGCCAATCCGGCGCTTGCACATGCGGAACAGACGATCAGTGCAACGGTAACGGCCGCGCCTGGCGACTGTAACTTCCAGTTCAACGCAACCGGAACGTCAAAATTCACCAGCTCTTGCGATATTGCAACAAGCTTCCTATCGCGCAGTGCTGTGCCTTATGATGTCGTGACTGGTCCTGCCGGACAGGTTGCAACCGTCAAAATCGGCGATTCAACCATAACATCTTTCGATGCCAATGCAGCCGGAGCGGATGCGAAAGCAAAGCAGGCAGCTCTGACCCACGACATCAATCTGGCGCTTCAGAAGGCTGGCTGGCCATTGGTACGCAACCCGGCAAAGGTTGCAGACTCGAAGCTTGATGCTTTCATTGCTGCAAATCCCGAGCTTGCTCTGGATGCAGGAGCGGTTCGCGCAGGTGAAAGCACAACAATGACCAATGCGGAATTGGTCAAGGCCAACATCGTCACTCAGATTGAAGCGGATGCAGCAGGTGAACCAAGCCAGGCGGTTTATACCATCCCGAATGCAGGTACATTCAAGATGGTTGCCGATCCGGCACAGATCAACTGGACAATGACAATCGCAATCCTGACCGTTCTCGTGATCTACGTCACGATGGTTTACGGACCGATCGCCGCTATCCTGGTCGAAATGTTCCCGACCCGCATTCGCTACACCGGTATGTCGCTGCCTTATCATATTGGTAACGGCTGGTTCGGTGGTCTTCTGCCAGCCACTGTCTTCGCGATGAGTGCAGCAAAGGGCGATATTTACTACGGTCTCTGGTATCCAATTATCATCGCAACGATCACGCTCGTCATCGGCATCCTCTTTGTGAAGGAAACCAAGGACGTTGACCTGAACAAAGTAGAGTAGGCGCGGCCTTCTCTACAAATGAAAACGCCGTCCCACCGGGCGGCGTTTTTTTTTTGGAGCATTTCCAGCAAAAGTGCGAAGCGGCTTTGCGTGGGATAATGCGTGAAAACAAACAGATAGAGCATTTTCAACCATTCAATCAAAATAGGAAATGCTCGCGCAGCGGTCTTAGCAGATTCACAATTTGGCTTGACCGAAGTCAACAAAAAAAGCCGCTGCGCGATCTTTGCGCAGCGGCTTTTTTTTGTAACCAGACAATCAGCAATTAAGCTGAAAGCGCCTTGAACTTCGCGAGAATTGCATCGCCCATTTCAACGGTGCCAATCTTTGTTGTGCCGTCCGACCAGATGTCGGCAGTGCGCAAGCCATCATCAAGAACGCCAGCAATTGCGGCTTCCAGACGGTCGGCTTCATCGATCAAATTGAACGAGTAGCGCAGGCACATGGCCAACGATGCGATCATTGCGATTGGATTTGCAACGCCCTGACCAGCAATATCAGGTGCCGAGCCATGTACCGGCTCATAAAGCGCTTTGCGCTTTCCGGTTTTGGCATCAGCCGCACCAAGCGAAGCCGATGGCAACATGCCCAGAGAACCGGTCAGCATCGCTGCGACGTCGGAAAGCATATCGCCAAACAGGTTGTCAGTAACGATGACATCAAACTGCTTTGGCCAACGAACAAGCTGCATACCGCCGGCATCAGCCAGCATATGCTCGAGTTCAACGTCGGCATGTTTTTCCTTGTGACGTGCGGTGACGACCTGATTCCACAAGACGCCCGATTTCATCACGTTGCGCTTTTCCATCGACGTAACCTTGTTACGGCGCGTGCGCGCAAGTTCAAAAGCCACATCGGCGATGCGCTCGATTTCGTAGGTGTCATAAACCTGCGTATCGATACCGCGCTTCTGTCCATTGCCCAGATCGATAATTTCCTTCGGCTCGCCGAAGTAAACGCCACCGGTCAGCTCACGCAGAATCAGAATATCGAGGCCTTCGATGACTTCCGGCTTCAACGACGATGAATGCGCAAGTGCTGGATAGCAGATTGCCGGGCGAAGATTGGCATAAAGAGCCAAATCCTTACGCAAACGCAGAAGACCTGCTTCCGGGCGGACTTCATATGGTACGCTATCCCACTTAGGACCGCCAACAGCACCAAAAAGTACGGCATCGGCAGCAAGCGCCTTTTCCATATCCGCATCGGAAATTGCCTGGCCATATGCATCATAGGCCGAACCACCAACCAAGCCCTCATCGGTTTCAAAACCGAGATTGAGACCTGAATTGAGGAAATCGATGATCTTGCGGACCTCAGCCATTGCTTCAGGACCGATACCATCGCCGGGCAGGAGAAGGAGTTTTCTGGATGCCATTATGCCAAGCCTCTGTTTTTTCTCAGATAACAACGGATAAAATTTAACGTCCGCTATCTCTTTTTAGAGAGTGTTTCAATCTGGTTTTATCAGATCAGCACGTCTCAACCATTTGTTTTTAAACTGCACCCTGACTGAAAACCGCTTCACACTTTTCAAGATGCACCTTAAAGTTCCGCGAGGGTTATAGAACCCCCTCGCCTGGCAATCAACAACGGCAGTGCGAAATTTATGAAAAAGAACTGAGGATATGTAGAAATTATATAACAGCTTTTGACATCATGGGGCGCCGACCAAAACCATCTATTCGAGAGCGCGCGCTTCCGATGGCAGCATGATCGGAATACCGCCACGAACCGGATAGGCTAGCTTGGCTTTCTCCGAAATAAGCTCGCTGTTTTCCGCATCATATTGAAGCACACCCTTGGTCAGCGGACATACAAGCAATTCAAGCAGCTTCACATCAAGATTGCCGGTATTTTCATTCTCAACCATTGGTCTTTCCTCAATATTCATTGCAGGCGTGAGCCATAATCATCCTTGATTTTGGCCAATACCATTTCTGTAATCGCGATCAGGGTTGCAGCACGCGTTTTCAAATCCGGCGCTTCCAGAAGCGCTTGTTTTTCGGCAGGTCCGAAAGGCGACATCATCGACAATGCATTAACCAAAGTATCATTGGCTGCACGCGAAATACTCTCCCAATCAGCCTCCAGATTATGCACTTCAAGATAATCCTTGAATGCACCCAAAAGCGCCTCACGATCAATCTCGCCCAGATCACGAGGGTCTTCCAGATCGGCCAGAAACGGCGCAATGCGGCATTGGCGATAGGGCTTGCGGCTATTCACTTCTTCCAGCACCCGAAATCGGCAAATACCCTGAAGCGTAATAAGCACGCGTCCATCACCGGTTTCGGAATAAGTGGTGATGCGTCCAAGGCATCCGACCTGACTTAACGGCGGACGAGCGGCTTCATCGAACTTATCGCGATCATCCTCCTCACTATCATCCGTGTCACTCTCGTCAATGTGCGGCTGGATCATTGCGATAATGCGTTTTCCGGCAAGCGCGTCTTCCACCATTTCCAGATAGCGCGGCTCGAAAATATTGAGCGGCAACTGTCCACCAGGCAAAAGAAGCGCACCCGTTAATGGAAACACGGGTACCAGATCCGGTATATCAGCGCCCGTCCGATAACGGGCATTGCCCACCTGCATTACACTCTCCCTCTGTTCATGGCATCCTGCTCAGGAAAACAGGAGCGATGAAAGCTTGCGGCGTGCGCCAAGCGTCGCCGGATCCATATTGCCCCAGGCTTCAAAAAACTGAAGAAGCTGCTTGCGCGCGCCATCCTCATTCCAGCTACGATCCGCTTTCATAATTGAAAGCAATTCATCGGCTGCCTCTTCCCGACGCCCCTGCGCATTACGCACCTGCGCCAGATCAAATCGCGCCTGATAATCCTTTGGATCGGCTTGCACCCGACGCTCAAGTTCGACCGGATCACCAATAAGCTTAACCTGATCAGCCAGTGCAAGACGCGCTTCGATTGCACGCACGGCCGCCACATCAAGCTTGTCTTGCGGAAGGCTTGCCAGTGTTTCGCGCGCCTTATTGGCATCACCCGATTCAAGCAAACATGTCGCAAGACCAACGACCGCATCCACATTATTGGGGGCCACCTGCAAGATCGATGAGAATATCTGCGCGGCTTGAACGAAATCGCCTGCTTGCACAAGCTCATTGGCTGCATTGACAGCTTCTGTGATTGCCGCTTCCTGATCGCTCGGACCACCGATCTTGGCGATAAATTCCTTGACCTTTGAATCCGGCAAGGCGCCCATAAAACCATCGACGGGCTGGCCGTTGACGAAAGCAATAACAGCAGGAATGGACTGAATACCGAGCTGGCCTGCGATTGACGGATGATCGTCAATATTCATTTTCACCAGCTTCACCGCGCCGCCTGCTGCACGAACGGCGTTTTCAAGAATTGGGGTCAATTGTTTGCACGGCCCGCACCAGGGCGCCCAGAAATCAACCAGAACCGGCTGATTGCGCGATTCTGCCACCACATCCACCTGAAACCCTGCAGTGGTTGTATCCTTGATAAGATCATTGCTACCGCCGGGTGTCGTTGTTGACCCAAACGACACATTGCCACTCATCTGTCCGCTTGCACTTGAATAAGGATTGTTCTGGCTCGTCATCGGATATTCCTTATATCTTCCCGCTCACATATAGGGCAGCAGCATGTCGGTTTCGATACGTCAATGCATATTGTCTATCGCTATTTTCAAGCCGCGCCCCCGCTGTAAACAGTTTATACCGAAGATGCGGCCTTGGCATCCTCTGAAACAGCAAGAATACGCAGCTCATGTCCGGTTGCGGCAAGAAAGCGGATCAGATCATCGCGCTTAATGGAGGTTGTCGCCTCATTGGTCAAAGGATGACCATTGATGATGTCATTTTCCATCAGGCTTGCGTCGAGGATGATCTGAACTTTGTGCCCAGTATCATTCACCGCACCAAACACTGTCACACCGCCCGGAACAACGCCCAGATATTCCATCAGCTTCTCCGGTTTGCCAAACGATACACGACCGGCAGCCCCGATAACCTGATGGATCGATTTAAGGTCGACCACGGCATTTTCATCTACCGTTACCAGAAAGAAATTGTCCTTCTTGTCTTTAAGAAAGAGGTTCTTGGTGTGACCGCCTGCGATTTCACCACGCAGGCTCTGAGAATCGGCAACCGTGAACAAGGGCGGATGCTGCACGGTCTTAACCTCAATATCGAGGTTCCTCAGATAATCATGAAGTTGATGCGATGTCAGAGGCATGCTGATCCCTATTTCAAAAATGAGCAGACAGTTTCGACGTGCTTTATGTAAGGTTTCTATACTCTTAGTGCAAAACCAAGGCCGAGCGAAAGCCGAAGATTCGCGGATCGTCGCAAATGAATCGCCACACGCAGACATTATCAACCCGCAGAAGTGGAAACCACCAGGTGATAGATGCAAAAGTTGCACTTGCCACCTGTCCCTCGCGCACTCCAAAAGCTACTTTAAACGAAATTATATCTTTTAATTCAATACCTTGAATAAAACCCGGCTAAATAATTCAACGAAAGAGCATTTTCATCGAATTTCCCTGTTGCAATCTCAAATGTGTTGGTCCATATAGCGCTTGCCTAACGGAAATGACTTCTCTCTCAGAGAAGACTGGCGCGAGCGGGTGTAGCTCAGGGGTAGAGCACAACCTTGCCAAGGTTGGGGTCGAGGGTTCGAATCCCTTCGCCCGCTCCAGTTTTTCTGTATGTTCTTATTTGATATTACTGAAGTCCGTCCCATTCTCAGTTTAGCTTCTTTTGCATTAGAAGTAACAATCGAAAAAGTTTCTCTCGATATTTCATACCTATCGCTGAAGTCGCTGACCAGAGACATGACGAAAGAACCTCATTTGTTCGAAACCTGTGCGACCCAAGCCGCGTCGCGGGGCCATAAACTCTGGCCTACCATCAGTTTTTTCGAACACCAAGTAGGCTAACCTTGTTTACAAATTCAAACGGGCTGAGGTAACCCAGTGTCGAATGATGAGAAGAAGCTTTCCATCGCGGCATCGCCCCAGGCATTGCCGGACCGGCTCATCGAACAGGTGAACCGCGATCAGCCTGCGGCACCGGAACTGCTCGCTCGCGTATTGGCTACCCTGGTCCGAATGATCGCGTAGCGCGTCTTGCACCGTGGCGTGTGGAATTGTGTACGAAGGGCATGAATATCATCCAAATTCAGAAAAAGCCTTAACACTACAAACCAATTCTATGGGTTTGCAGAAACCAAGAAGCCATTGCTGCCCGCCCTGTTTCTATCATTGCGGCAGCGACACCGCTCCCGCCTCAAAGCGCGAGCGGTGCGAGATCCACGTTCACTGCTTCACCACTTTCAGCCGCCGAGCGGATCGCATCAAGCACGATGAGGTTGGCGGTTGCATCACGCACATTGACCAGCGGTGCGCCACCCGAGCGGACCAGTTCTGCAAAGTGAAGCAGCTGGGCCTGATAAGGATCAGTCGTCTCAACGGGGAGCGCCGTGCCAGAGAGCGGTCGCGTCCAGTCCGGTTCGCCCTCCGCCCCCCACAGGGTCAGATCCGGCAGAGAAAGCCCGGCGCGGCTACCCGCATAATGATGGGCACTGACAGGGTGGACGGGGAACCGTGCTGGATTTTCACCGGATGTCAGGTCCCACGCCCATGGGCCCACAGCAGCGTCGGAAATACACAGCGTCGCCAGCCCGCCAGAGGCGAATCGAAGGGCTACGGCTGCTGTATCCTCTACTGAAAAACCACGCACTTTGTGGCTGGTGATTGCTTTCACGCTTGCCACCTCACCAAAGAAATAACGCAAAAGGTCGACCTCATGCACGAGATTGATCAAAAGCGGTCCGCCTGCACCAGGTGCACGCCGCCATGCTGCATCGAAGTAGGAGGCAGGCTTGGCCAGTGTGCAGGTGACGCTTGCCATGACCAGTTGGCCGATCCGCCCCGCATGAATAGCCGCATGCGCGGCCTGCACAATCGGATTATGACGACGGTGATGCCCAACCAGAAGCGGCACGCCCGTTTCTTCAACAACAGCAATCAGGCTCTGGGCAGAAGACAGGCTTTCAGCAACAGGTTTTTCCAGAAGGACCGGAATGCCAGCGCGCAGCAGCACTTCGGAAACCGGAAGATGAGTCTCATTGGGCGTGGCGACAATCGCGGCCTGCACAAGCCCGGATGCGATCAGCGCATCGGCATCCGGGAGGCATGGCACGCCGAGCGATTCAGCTAACGCCCTGCCAGAGGGCGCCGGGTCAACGAGCGCTGCCAGCCGCATCCCCTCCATTCTTCCAAGCGTATCGATATGTGTGCGCCCAATGGCACCGGCGCCGATAACGGCCACAGCAATTGCATCTTTCATACAGGCCTCCTCCCCGATTCTTTTAACGAGAACAAACAAAGCAGAAGTTAAAATGGAATTGAAGTTTAATATTGAATACGGTTCAATTTTTTGCAATGATCCAAATTATCAGAAGAACAAACGGCCATCTTGGGAGGGACGCCGCATGCCAGCGAGACCAGAGGGTTGCACTGTCAAAACCATCATTGATGAGAAGGGCAACGCAGCATGAAGCGCATACTCGTAACCGGGGGAACCGGTTTCGTGGGTGCGCGCACTGTTGCAGCCCTTCATGCGGCAGGTCATGCGGTGCGTGTGCTGGATCTTGCGCCCCGCCCCGCCCGTTTTCCCGCAGGACTGCCGGTCGAAGTGCTTGCAGGCGATATTACAAATGCCGGAATGGTCGCAAATGCTGCGCGTGATTGCGATGGAATCGTCCATCTCGCTGGCCTTATGACAGTAGACTGCGCCCGTGATCCCATTATTGGCGCGCAGGTCAATCTGATCGGTAGTCTCAACGTTTTCGAAGCGGCAAGATCAAACTGCATTCCAGTTGCCTATCTTTCCACGGCCGGTGTCTTTGGGCCCGATGATGCTATGCATCCGCGGCCAATGACGACCTACGGCGCCACGAAACTGGCTGTTGAAGGCGCGGCCCGCGCCTTCTTTCTGGATCATGGCGTACCGAGCCTCGGGCTGCGTCCCTACATCGTTTACGGCCCCGGTATCAGCTCGGGCATTGCTGCCGGTCCGTCAATCGCGCTTGCCGCTGCGGTGCGGCGCGAGCCCGCACTTATTCGCTTTTCCGGTCGCGTCGGCTTCGTTCATGTCGATGATGTCGCCCGTCTTCTTACCGCGGCGATGACGACCGCGCCGGATGGAGCCATGACGTTGACCATGGCAGGCGACACTGCTGACATAGCCGATTTCGTCGCCGAGCTTCAGACGCAATCCGGCTGGAACGGCATTACCGTCGAAGGTCCGCCATTGCGCATCCCCGCAGCGCTGGTGAGTGATCCGGTGCCCACCTTTCTCGGCCCCCAACCGGTAACGGGCATCCAGAGCGGAATCGCCAATTCGCTGGCCGAACTGCAAATGCGGATGGCAGAGGAATCGTCCAATGTTTAGTCCCCATCGTCCATTTCCCACCCCCTGTCTCCATGGTCTTGTCAAACGTCAAGCATGCGGGCAACTGCGGGTGGACCTGACCAGGAGAGGGGTGCAGGTCTGACAATCAAATCGCATTCTCGGGAGGAGTTCGAGACACTGCGTTCCGGGCAAAGGTCGATGGATCGGCGAACGGATTTTAGAGAAACGATCATGCATGGAGGAAGATCATGATCAAGAAACTGCTTTCCACCGCTGCCGTGCTGCTGGCGCTCGGCACTGTCCCGGCACTGTCAGATATCAAGGTCGGTTCCATCGTCGAGCTGTCAGGGCCAGGCGCTGCTGCCGGAACAAATTTCCGCGATGGCGTGAAAATGGGCTTCGAAGAGATCAATGCACAGGGCGGCATTCTCAACGAACCAGTCAAGATCATCGAGTATGACAGCCAGACTGATCCGCAGGTTTCACGCGCCATGGTTCAAAAAGCGATCGACGATGAAGTCTATGCGATCATGGGCACAGTTTTCTCATCCTCCACCGTTGTGAACATGATCGTTGCCAAGCAATATGGCATTCCACAGTTCACCGGTTCTGAGGCCCCTTCCATCACCGCCAAGGGCAACCCCTATATCTTCCGCACCGCTTTCGGCTCGCAAAAAGGCGTGCCGAAGATGGTGAAATACATGGTTGAGAACATGGGCGTGAAGAAGGTCGGCATTGCTTGGGCCAATACCGAATTCGGCAAGGGTGGCCATCAGGCCTTCATCGACGAAGCGGCGAAGGCTGGTCTTGAAATTGTCGTGGATGTTCCTTCAGAACAGGCGCAGGCAGATTTCTCCGCCGATGTGTTAAAGCTGAAGAATTCCGGTGCCGATGCCTTCTTCATCTACTACACCGAAGAGGAAAGCGCCCGTTTCCTGCGCGAGGCGCGCAAGCAAGGCATCGAAAAGCCCCTGATCGGAGAAACCACGCTCATCGGCCATAAGGTAATTGAGCTTGCTGGCGATGCCGCAAACGGTGCGATGGGCCATGTCGGCCTGACGCCGGACGCTGATGTACCAGCCCTCAAAGACATGGTCGAGCGCTTCAAGATCAAGTTCAAGTATACGCCCGATCACAACGCTATCAAAGGCTACATCGCTGCCTGGACGCTGAAATACGTCACCGAAATGGTCGGCAAGCCGGACAGCAAGGCCGTCGCCGAAAAACTGCACGGCCTGACCCTCAAAGCCTCGGACTATCCGGGCGTTCTGATGGATGTGAGTTGGGACGACACCGGCGAAATGTCACGCGAGAGCTTCTTTGTGAAGGTCGAGAACGGCAAACAGGTCGTCGACGCCATCCTGCCGCCGAACTGATCGCAGCCGATCAACATATCCGCCGGCAGCACAACGTGTTGTCGGCTTCATCACCCCATTCGCAAAGCCGACCACCAGCCCGTGAGGACATATCATGGCCGAGCTTCTTCAAATCCTTGTCTCCGGCCTTGCCGCCGGTTCTATCTATGCGCTGGCCGCTGTCGGCTTCACGTTGCTCTGGCAGGCGTCACAGACGATCAACTTTGCACAGGGCGAATTCGTCATGCTCCCGGCCTTCTTCGTGCTTGTCGGCATGAATATTCTCGGGCTGTCACTCTGGCCGTCCGTCGCGCTTGCGCTGGCACTTTCGCTTCTCATTCTCGGCGTTGCCTTCAAGCGACTAATTGTTGAACCCATGCTGCCACACGGCACGCTTCCCTTGGTCATCGCAACCATAGCGCTCGGCCTGCTGATGAAGGAAAGCGTCAAGGAATTCTACGGCGCGACCGCCCAACCCTTCCCGGCCGTGTTTCCGCAAACCGTCTACCATATCGCTGGCGCCAGCGTCTCCATTCAGGATATCGGCAACCTCATCGTCTCCATGCTCGCCATCGGCGGCCTTCAGCTTTTCCTCAGCCGCACCCGCACGGGGCGCTGCATGCAAGCGAGCGCCCAGAACCCGGCGGTTGCCGAAATTCTCGGCGTCAACGTCAAGCGCATGGTGCTTTACACCTTTCTGATTAACGCCGCACTAGCAACCATTGCCTCTGTCCTGATCTCGCCGATCTATCTCGCCAAGTTCTCAAACGGTGAAACACTCGGCCTTGTCGCCTTCATTGCGGCCATTGTCGGCGGCTTCAACCAGATCCGCGGCGCCCTCGTCGGCGGCCTGCTGATCGGCATCATCGACAATTTCTCGGCAGTCTACATCTCTGCCCAGTACCGTTCCGCAATGCCGCTCATTCTTCTCATTGCCATCATTCTGCTGCGCCCGCAGGGCCTGCTCGGCACCCCGGAAGGGAGAACCGTATGACCCGTTATAAACCCCTCCTTCTCGCCCTCGGCATCGCGGCGCTGATTGCCGCCCCCATCGGCCAGGGCAATTACATTATCTATACCCTCTGTTCCTGGCTGCTGTTTTCCATCGCCGCCATGGGGCTGAACCTGACCCTCGGCTATGCCGGACAAGTCAGTCTCGCGCAGGCAGGCTTCATGGGCATCGGCGCCTATATCACCGCACTTATGACGCTGGCCGGCATCCACTGGGGCTTCGCCGTCATCATCGCCATTTCCGCAAGTTTTGTCGTTGGCCTGCTGCTTGGCTATCCGGCCCTTCGCGTGCAGCACCACTTTCTCGCTTTCGTGACGCTCGCCTTCAACACGCTGCTCTTTCTTGTACTGCGCAATGAAGAGGAAATCACCGGCGGCTCCTTCGGCCTTTCCGGCATGGAACGCCCGGTTTTCTTCGGCTTCGAAACCAACAGCAACATGGCCTTCTATTACTTCTCGCTGGTCTGTTTCCTCGTGGCTGCCGGTGCCATGTGGTGGATCCTGCGCTCGCCCTGGGGGCGTGCTTTCAAAGCGTTGCGTGAAAACCCGATCCGTGCCGAAAGCCTTGGTCTGAAGGTGCGTCGCCAGACCCTGCTCGCTTTCGCCATTGGCTCGGCCTTCGGCGGCCTCGCCGGTGCGCTGCAAGCACCGCTTGTGCAGTTTATCGAACCCTCCAGCTTCGCACTTATCCACTCGCTCAAGCTTTTGCTGATGGTCGTCGTCGGCGGCTCCGGCTTCTTCTTCGGACCCATGCTCGGCGCTGCCGTCGTCATTCTCCTGCCGGAAGTGCTGCGGTTTACCGAAGGCTACTACCTCATCATCTATTCCGCCCTCGTCATTCTGCTCATGATCTATTCACCCACCGGCCTCATCGGCCTCGGGCGCAAGCTCATCGACAAGTTCAAGCCGAAGCACGAGGCGCGTCGCGACCTGAAGCAGGGGGTTCAACTGTGAACATCCATACCCAGAACACCGAAGCGCCGATTCTTTCGGTTCACAACATCTCGAAGCATTTCGGCGGTATCCGTGCAGTAAATGGCGTCAGTTTCGACGTCCAGCGCGGCGAAATCCTCGGCCTGATCGGGCCGAACGGCTCCGGCAAATCGACGCTCTTCAACTGCATTCTCGGCCAACTACGGCCAACGGAGGGTCATTGCAAGGTCAACGGCCACTCTACAGACGGCGTGCGCCCGGCTGACCTCTCGCTGATGGGCATCGGCCGCACCTTCCAGCAGCTTTCGGTTTTCCCGAATATGACGGTGCTCGACAATGTTATTCTGGCCGGGCAAGAGCATGAAGGTTCGATGCTTTCGCGCCTTTTCGGCAAACCCGATGCAGGCCTGACCGAAAAGGCCGACCAGCTCATCGAATTCTTCCGCCTCACACCTTACCGTGACACGGCCGCCGGCTCGCTTTCTTACGGGCAGCAGAAGCTGGTGGATGCAGCCATGGCCTTTATGGCCGGTCCCGGCATCGTTCTGCTCGATGAGCCGGCGGGCGGGGTTAACCTCACCATGCTCGGTCATCTCAAAGAACGGCTCATCACCTATAACCGCGATCATGGCACGACCTTCGTCGTCATTGAGCACAACATGGAATTCGTCATGTCTTTGTGCACGCGCATCATCGTGCTGGCACAGGGCGAGATCATTGCCGAGGGGACGCCGGATGAAATCCGGTCGAACCAGATGGTCATCGACGCTTATCTGGGGGGCTGACATGCTGGAACTTAAAAAGCTCAATGGCGGCTATGGCCGCATCACCATCCTCAACGGCACGTCGTTCACCATTCCCAAGGCCTCAATCACCACGGTGATCGGGCCGAACGGCGCCGGAAAATCGACGGTGTTCAAAGCCATCTTCGGCCTTCTCAACATCAATTCCGGGCAGATCCTGCTTAATGGCGAAGACGTCACCCGCAAGAGCCCGGCGGAAATGATTGCCCGTGGCGTGACCTATGTGCCGCAGGGCCGCAATGTCGTGCCACAACTTTCCGTACTGCATAATCTGGAACTCGGCGGTATTACTTCGCGAGATCAGACACGGGTTCGCCAGCGCATGGAAGAGGTCATGGACCAGTTCCCCATGCTCCGCCAGCGCAAGGACCAGAAGGCGATCGAGCTTTCGGGGGGGCAGCAGAAACAGCTGGAAATCGCTCGTGCGCTGCTGCTCGACCCTAAGATGATCCTGATCGATGAGCCGTCCATCGGCCTGTCGCCCAATCTGGTGCAGGAAGTGTTCCAGACCCTCATCCGTTTGCGCGACCAGGGCGTCACGATCCTCATGGTCGAGCAGAATGCCAAGGCCGCTCTGGCCATGTCAGATTACGGCCTGGTGCTGGAACTTGGCCAGACCCGCATGTTCGACAGGGCTGACAAACTTCTCAAGGACCCGCGCGTCGGCCAGCTTTTCCTCGGCGGCCATATCGAGGACGCTGCCTGAACGCCTCCTCCCAAGGGCGCAGCAGAAAGGCCCGGTGCGAACCTCGCGCCGGGCCTTTCCAGTTTTGAATACGATCCTCAGCCCGCAGCCGCGTCACCAAGATCGGCAATGGCCACCCAAAACCCGACAGCAACCAGCGCGTGACGGCGCTTACGCATAGCCCGGCCTCGGCACCATGCCCATCAGAGACTGCGAAAGGCCACCATCGACCACGAGGTCCTGCCCCGTCACATAAGAAGCGCGCGGCGAGGCCAGAAACAACGCCACATCGGCCATATCTTCCGGCATTGCGATATGTCGCATCGGCACCATGGCTTCGCGTGCTGCCTTGACCTTCTCATCCTTGTAGAAAGGTTCGGAAAGCGGCGTGCGCACCAGACCCGGGCTTAGCGAATTTGAACGAATACCCTTCGGACCCCATTCAAACGCCAGCTGCCGCGAGAGCATCAGGATCGCCGCCTTGGAGGCGGAATAAGCACCGCTGGCGGGTTGCGGCTGCGTGCCTGCAATACTGGCCACATGCACCAGCGCACCGCCGCCGCGCGCAATCATGCCGCGTCCGAAGGACTGTGCCGCTGCGAGATATCCGGTCAGATTCACCGCCAGCATGGCAGACCAGTCGGCTTCCGAAACGCTTTCCAGCGGGCCGGGCCGCAGAATGCCTGCATTATTGACCAAGATGTCGGCACCGCCTTCGGCCTCAACCTTTGCCGCGGCGGCGGCCACATCGTCCGGCCGCGAAAGATCACAGGCAAGCGCCAGCGCACCCCCACCGAGGCTTTCTGCCAGCGGCGCTGTGCGTTGCGTGTCGCGGTCAAGCAGCACGACGCGAGTGCCCTGCCCGGCAAAAGCGCGCGCCAGCGCCTGCCCAATACCACCGCCCGCGCCGGTCACGACCACCGTTTTACCGTTGAGTCCAAGCCAACTCATAGCGATACCTCCCACCTTTCTTCAGCCGACGCATAGCCGACACCCCGAAAATCACGAATCGTGTATGTAATGGTGTTGCCTGCGAGCGTCTTGCCGACGGCAATTTTCACGGGAAAGCCGTGTTTCATTCCATGCCTCCAGTCACGAATTATCAACAGGCAACCTATGCGCCTACCAAGAGCAGACCAATGGACGTGCCGGTGCATTTGTTGCACAATTCAACTGGGATATATTCGGGAGGAAGCAAATGGCGCTTGAGGCGACAAGCCATATTCCACATTACTATCTTTATGGCGATCAGAGCACGGACGTCGAACTCGATTTCCTGCATATGGAACCTATTCGCGACCGCAGCGGCCCGAATGACTGGCGCATCCGTCCGCATTCGCATCCTGATCACATGCAAATTCTGTTGGTAAAGACCGGCGGCGGGACGATCCGCATGGAAGACCGGATTCTGCCAATTCCGGCACCGGGTATTCTCGTCATTCCGGCCGGCATCGTGCATCAAATCGACTTTTCCCCCGGCACAGATGGCTTCGCCGTCACCGCAGCACTTGGCTGCCTCAAGTCCGCGTCCGGTGCTGATCCGCGCTTGTCAGGGGTGGCAGAGCGCCCCGCCGTCTATCCGTTGGAAGGCACCGGCGTCAACATTCCGGCAGTCTTTGATACATTTGATTGGCTGCACCGGGAATTCATCTGGTCCGCCCCCGGTCGACGCACCACCATCATGGCGCAATACATGCGCATTCTCGTCGTGGTCTTGCGTCTTTTCGTGACTCATAACGATCCGGGCATTGCAACGCCGGATCGGGATTATGCTCTGCTGGTGCGCTACCGCGCCCTTCTTGAAACCCACTTCAAAAGCCAGCGTTCGCTCGCCGTCTATGCCGGCGATCTGGCTGTCACTCCGGCACGCCTGAACGCGGCCTGCAAAGCCCGCACCGGCAAGACAGCATCCGATATGCTTTATGAGCGGATCGTCATTGAATCAAAACGCTACCTTGCCTATACGGAAAGTAGCGTTTCGCAGGTAGCGCATCTGCTGGGGTTCGAAGACCCGGCCTATTTCAACCGCTTCTTCACCCAGCGGGTTGGCCTGTCACCGGGTGCATATCGCAGGCAGGCCATGCTGAAAGAAGCCTGACACGCCCTTCTTTGTACACGCAATATTGACCCCGACATAAGAAAATCAGATGTCAGAAATCTGCGTCAAACCCACTTCATAGACTGATCTATGACCGGAAGCGGCTTAAGGACAAACTGCCGTCAAAACGGCAGTCCGACATAATTCTCGGCCAATTCCTTGCGCGCGGTTTCCGATTCTGCCAGATGGGCGAGCGTTGCGTGCCGCATCTGCCCGGCGAAACTATCTTCCCCTTCAAAGCGGTGCAGCATGGTCGTCATCTGCCAGGAGAAGCGCATGGCTTTCCAGATCCGCCGCAATGCGCGCTCGGAATAAGCATCAATTCCACCTTCCCTGCCATGCTTCAGCGCATCAATGAGCGCCTGGTGCAAGTAGAACACATCTGAAACCGCAAGGTTGAGCCCCTTCGCGCCCGTCGGCGGCACGATATGTGCCGCGTCACCCACCAGAAAAAGCCTACCCCAGCGCAGCGGTTCCGAAACGAAACTGCGCAGCGGCGCAATGGACTTTTCAATTGAGGGCCCAGTTACCAGCCGCTCGGCAGCGCTTGAAGGAATACGCCGGCGAAACTCGTCCCAGAACCGATCATCTGACCAGTCCTCGACCTTGTCCGCCAATGGCACCTGGACGTAATAGCGCACGAGGTTGGCATTCCGCATCGAAGCCAAAGCGAAGCCATGTGGCGAATTCGCATAGATCAGTTCATCATTCACCGGACGCGTCTGCGACAGGATTCCCAGCCAGCCGAAGGGGTAGACACGTTCGAATTCGCGTCGCTTCTCCTCCGGAATCGTTTTACGGCTGACGCCGTGAAAACCGTCGCATCCTGCTACATAGGCACAAGTCAGTGCTTTGCGTTCGCCATTCACCGTATACTCGACCTTCGCCTGCGCCCCGTCGAGATCGAGAATGCGCACATCCTCAACGCCGTGAATGACAGTGGTGCCCATCGCATCCTGCGCCTGATACAAATCCTGCGTAACCTCCGTCTGGCCGTAGACCATGACGCGCTTGCCGGTGAGTGCCTTGAAATCGATGTGAACCATCAGGTCCGGATCGGTGATGTAGGTCCCGTCATGCGGAAAACCCTCCGCATCCATCCGTGTGCCAACGCCCGCCTCCCGCAGAAGTTCAACCGAGCCCCATTCGAGAATACCGGCACGAATGCGCGATAACACATGATCGCGCGTGCTGCGCTCCAGAACAATCGTCGCGATGCCCGCACGGTTGAGCAATTGCGACAACAGCAGACCGGAGGGTCCTCCACCAATAATGACAACTTGAGTATCCATAACAATTTCCCGAATTGTTCTCCCTGGCGTTTTTGTACCGGGCATGACGACATTCGCGAATGGACAGAGCGGGTATAAAATGGTACTATTCGTGCATGGCGTTGCAATCGCAAATACCTGTCTTCAATCTCTTTGGCGAAACGTCATCCTTTCCCGATGTTGCCCATTGCGAACGGATCTGGGACCGCGCGCGTCTGCATGACTGGCGGATCGCTCCACACCGCCACCAAAAGATGACACAAATCTTTTTTGTCGAGCATGGCGCAGCACAAATTGGTGTCGACGGCGTCTCGGTGCATCTTGGCGATGGCGATTTCCAGTTCATTCCAGCGCAATCCGTTCATGAACTTGACATTGCGCGCGGGAGCGAAGGACTGGTGCTGTCCTTCCCGATCGCTCTTTTTGCGGGCCTGCACAATGCAGCGCTGGAACGCAGTCTGGCGCGACCGTTTGTAGCCCAAGCCGATGCACGTTTACGCGGCATTCTGAAAGAAATTGCCGTAACCTTTGCCGGCAAAGCTCCATTCCGGGATGCGATCCTTATGGCGCTGGCGCAGGCGGCTCTGGCGGTGACAGCGGATATCGCAACCCTCAGTGCTGAAGCAACGGAGCCGCTGCAACAGCGGCGAATGCTGGAATTCGACCGTCTGCTGGCAGACCATCTTTCATCCGGCTGGGGCGCGGCGGAGTTTGCCTCTGCCATGTCGATCACACCGGGGCATCTCAGCCGAATCTGTCGCATGGCGACGGGCGATAGCGCGACGCGCCACATCGAGACCGCACGCATGGCCGAAGCTGGCCGACTTCTGGCCTTCACCCGGCTTTCCGTTGCCGAAATCGGCTATCGTCTCGGCTTTGCTGACCCGCCCTATTTTTCGCGCCGTTTTCGCGCGGCAACGGGTGAAACCCCATCTCAATACCGCAAGCGCTATCTCGGCTAAAACATTCCCAGCAAAAGGGCGCAGCGATTTGCGTGGGAGAGTGCTTAAAAACAAACACATAGAGCAAGCGTATCGGGTACGATTAAACGCGGCACGCTCTACCCGCCTTGCGGCATTTTTCGATGGTATTGGCTAGCATCGTCAATTATGCCAAGGCAAAGTGGCAAGGAACGTGCTGCATCGGCAACCACCTGTCGACGGCAGACATGCATCCAAGCGGGTTGATTGCGCCTCAGGAGGGTTTATGGACGAAAACAGTTTCGATCTGCAGCGCTGCATTGGCGCACTGAGCACCAGCTTTTCCAGCCGCCTCGGCGCCGGCGCATCCCAGGAGTATCACCGCCGTTTCGGCATCGGCGTCGTGGAATGGCGGGTTCTTTGCCATCTTGCCGTCGAACCCTGGTCGAACGTCATTGCCATGGCAAATTCCATCGGGCTGGACAAGAGTTCCGTCAGCCGCGCCCTTTCCGCCATGCAGGAAAAGGGACTGGTCAGCGCCCGCGACGGCGCACGGCGCAAGCGTGAAATGGCCCTGACCAACGCGGGATGGGCGCTCCATCAAAAAGTGCTTCCCATTGCCCGCGCCCGTGAAGCTGCCGTGCTGCAGGGCTTCACGGCGGAGGAGTTCGAAACCCTCCTCGGCTATTTCCACCGGTTAATCGCCAACCTGCCGAATGTCGAGGAAGACGCGCAGAGCCGGGCCGCTCAGGACAGCGACGCGAGCGAAGCCGCCTTGAGCAGACGGTCTTCCTGAGCCACCACGAGGTGCGCAGATGCCTTCAGGTAGGCAGGAAAGTCGGGATGGCTGTCACGGGCAGCCCATCGGGCCTCCATATCGCTCATGTCACGATAGGCCCACAGATGAACCACCTGATTGAGCGACCCGACGGCACTGGTGTAGAAGCCGATCGGCGCGCCCAGTGTTTCGATTAAAACCGGCATAGCAAGCCGGTCGAAGACCTCGAGAAACTCGCCCATCTTGCGTGGCGCAATCGTATAGTAACGCAGATTGACGAGCGGACGGTCGGCGGGGGCAGTAAACATTCTGGCTTCCTTATTCTGCCGCGAGCGTGCGGCCGCGTTCATGGATCTTACCGGCAATCGAAAGCGCCGCGACATAACCGAATGTCATTGCCGGGCCGATGGTGATGCCTGCCCCCGGGTAAGCGCCGCCCATAATCGAGGCCGCGTCATTGCCGGCAGCCCACAAGCCCGCAATCGGCTGGCTGTGCTCGTCCAGCACCCGCGATTGCGTGTCGGTTACCAGTCCCGGGAATGTGCCAAGGTCACCCATCACGATGCGCAGCGCATAGAACGGGCCCTGCTCGACGGGGGCGACATTCGGGTTCGGCTTGTTGTTGGCATCACCGAGATAGCGGTTGAAACCGGAGGTGCCGCGACCAAACTGGCGGTCTTCCCCGTTGCGGGCGCCGTCGTTATAGTGCTTCACCTCATCGGCGAACGCACGCGCATCGACGCCAATCCGCCCCGCGAGTTCCTCAAGCGTCTTGCCGCTCTTCAGATAGCCGGAGCGAAGATGTGGGCCAAGCGGCATCGGATAGGGCTTCACATAGCCGATGCCATATTTACGGATCGTCCGGTGATCGGCAATCAGCCAGGCTTCGGTCTTGCCCTTGCCCCGACACGCCTCAATCATGGCCGCGCCAACATCGTGATAAGAAAGGCTCTCATTGACGAAGCGCCGCCCCGATGCCGTCACCATGATAAAACCCGGCTTGTAGCGATCGACAAGATGCGGAAACGCGATCTCGCCACCGGGGAACGGTACTTTGGAAACCGGCATCCAGGCCGCCGCATTCGGCAGCCCTTCGGAAATATGGCCGCCGGCCTTTTCACCAAGCGCGATGCCATCGCCGGTATTGCCTTCGGGAACCGGCGTGAAATGCTCGCCCCCTTCTTTCAGATGCGGGTAAAGCGCGGAAATACGCTTGCCGTCACGGGCAAATCCACCAGCGGCCAGAATGACGCCCTTCGTTGCCTGAACATCCCGGCGTGTGCCGTCAAGGGTGACAACAACACCGGTAACGCGGCCGTCCTTCTTCACCAGTTCGCCCACCGGCGCATCGGTCACGATCTCGATTCCAAGGTCAAGCGCCGATTTCGACAGGGCCGCAGCCAGCGCATTGCCGGAGGTCAGCTGCACGCCACGCCCATGGCGCAGCAGATGCCACATATGCACGGCCAGACGCTTGGCCACATACATGGCCGAAACAGGCGACTTGGTAAAATTGAAGAAGTGCTTCAGGTCATTGTTCGAGGAGTTAAACATCATGCCCATGAAGGTAATGGTCTTCAGTGGCTGGCGCAGGCGGCGAAACTCCTTGCCAAGACGACGACCGTCATAGGCTGCTGCTGTAACCGACCGGCCGATCTCCACGCCGCCCGCCTGCTCCGGGTGATAATCCGGATAAAGCGTGCGAACGAAACGCGCCTCGGTTTCCTTTTCCATAAAGCGCAGCATTTCCGGACCGAAATCCAGATAGGCATCAATGAAGTCAGCGTCGTATTTGTTGCCAGCCTCGCCACGCATATAGGTGTGCACGGCGGCCCGGTCTTCCTTGATGCCTTCCGCCTCATAATGCGGATTGCCGGGTATCCAGATCACACCGCCAGAGAAGGCGGTCGTGCCACCGAAGACCGGCGCTTTTTCCAGCACAACAACGGAAAGACCCGATTTCTTGGCGGTGATCGCGGCGGTCAGGCCGGCGGCACCGGAACCGATGACGACAACGTCATAGCTATTGGCAAGGGACATTTGAGTATCCTTTCATTCGGCTGCGGCGGGCTGCAGGACCGGTTCGTGCTGGTGCGGACGAACGATCAGAGCGGCGCTGCCTGCGATTACGAGGGGAATGGCAAAGACGGCGAGCAGGGCGGCAAGGCTCAGCCCCTGCCCGATCAGGATGCCGCCGAGCATCGGTCCGATCACGGCGCCAAGACGGCCAACACCCATGGCCCAGCCGATCCCGGTTGAGCGAATTTCGGTGGGGTAAAGCGCAGCACCCAGCGCATAGAAGGCATTGAAGCCGCCATTGGTGGCGAAGCCGGCGCAGAAGGCGAGCGCGAGCGTGACGGTGAGCGAAACCGTGACATAGCCGAAGGCCGCAACCACGACAGCACCAGCGACCAGCGCCACACAGGTGACACGTGGCAGGCCAAAACGGCTGCCGCAAGCACCGATGATCAGCGTTCCGATAAAGCCGCCCAGATTGAACAGGGCACCCGCATAGATGGCCTTATCGACGGGAAGGCCTGACTGCACAGTCAGCTGGGTAATCCACGAGACGAGGAAGTAGAAGGTCATGAACCCCATGATGATCGCCAGCCATAGCGCAAACGTTGCCACAAGACGCCCTTCCGCAAAGATTGCGCGGACGGAAGCCTTCTGCGTTGTGACGCGCGGCGGCAGCGTGGCAAGCGGGGCATCGCCGAGACGACGCAGGATGACGTTCAGCCTTTCAAGCGCACCGGCAGGCTGCACCCGTTTCAGGTAATCGATTGATTCCGGCAAGATCATCACGACAAACGGCAGCACGACCAGCGAAACAATACCGGCGGCCATGAGCGCGCCGTGCCAGCCCCAGACGGGCAAGAAGTGCGCAATCGTCACGCCGGTGATGACAGCACCCAGCGGATAGCCTGCAATGGCAATGGCCACGACCATGCCCTGCTGCCCCTTCGGCGCGAAATCGGCCGCCATTGTCGTCACACTTGCGAGAAATGCGCCAACGGACATGCCGATGATCGCGCGAAGCGCGATGAGTTCATAGACGTTGCGGGCCTGACTGGACGCCAGCATGGCAACTGTGATGACCGCGAGAAGGCTCATGATCAGTGGGCGGCGGCCAAACCGATCCGCCAGCGGCGCGATGAACAGACCGCCAACCGCCATGCCTGCCAGCGACGCGGAAAACACAGTGCCAAGCACTTCCGGGCTGAGTTGCCAGGCACTCTTGAGCACTGGCGCGACATAGGACATGATCACGATGTCCATTCCATCAATGGCATTGAGCAGGAAGCAAATGAAGACGACCGTGATCCGCAAAGGGGTCCAGCCACCGCTTTCGCCTGTTGTTGCGCCCGATGCAGGCAATCCCCCATGTGCCATTGTTTCCTCCCAGAAAATGGACGACCACAAGCGGTCGCCGGACGCGATGGCCCCGCAACTATGCAATTTCTTGTGTCGATAGATCTTCCGTCTGCAGCCTCCTGCTGCAAACTTGCATTGATTTCTATTCACGGGATTACGGTCCGTCAAATGTTTTGTTGCGATCGCAACAAACTATTTACACGACACAATGCTGAACCGTCATGCCTCATGTGCCCCAGCCCGTTAAAACAAAACAATAAACGCCTTGACTATGAACAGTGTCACGTCGAAAATGGAATGATAATCCAAACTGGAAAGATCATGAGCAATCTTGAAAAATGCCTAAGCATCGTCGAGATGCTGGCGGAAAACCCCGGCGGTCTCTCCGTATCGGCCATTGCGCAGCGGGTCAACCAGCCGGCAAGCGGCGTTCATAGGACCCTTAACGAATTGATTAGGCTAGGTTATGTCCGTCAGATTCAGGATCAGGGCGATTATGCGCTGACGATGAAACTAGCGGCACTCGGTGTCGGTTTTCTCGGACGCACAGGGGTCGGCGATATTGCGCAGCCCATTCTGGACCGTCTTGCACAGGAAAGCGGCGAGCTGATTCGCCTTTCCGTCATCGATGGTGAAAACCTGATCTGGGTCGCGGTGGCTCAGGGCGCGACCAGCGGCCTGCGTTATGACCCCGGTCAGGAACAGGGCGTCGTCGTGCATCTAGCCTCCAGTGCCGGTGGGCAGGCTTGGCTCTCTTCCATGAGTGACGAAGAAGCACTGGAACGGGTGTCCCGACAAGGGTTGATCAATAACGGCAAGCCCTCTGGTCCCGGCGCACCCCGCACCATCACCGATCTGCTGGCCATTCTGGCAAACACGCGTGCACGGGGATACTCCGTCTCCGTCGACAGCTATATCGTCGGCATGGCGGCCATGGCGATGCCGATCATGAGTGATGGCAAGGCCATCAGTTGTCTCTCGATTGCCGGCCCAGCCGTGCGACTGACCAGCGAGCGCATGGCTGAACTTGCCCCGGCGCTGGCGCAGGCCGCACAAGAAATTGGCATGGCCGCCAATGGCTCCCGCTATTTTCCCGGTCTTCATAAATTCGGCTGAACGCAGGCCCATATCAAGAAACACAAAGGCCCCGCTTCATAACGAAGCGGGGCCTTTGCTTTGTATGGGCAGGTGCATTACTTCAACGGCGAATTCGCCATCGGAAAGGCAATCGTCGAGCGCATGTCAGTCGTCAGCCAATCCGGCCCACCCTTCGGCGGCCATACGCCTTGCGCAACAGAATCCGCGCGGATTTGACCGCGTTCGTTAACCGAAGCAAATGGCCAGATATGCGTCATGCGCGGCTTACCGTCGATGCCGTACATGCAAACCGTAAGCTTCGAAAGCGCGGTACGTGCGGGAACTGCCGCCTCCCATGCCCGGATTGTCGGCTCAAGCCCGCCGGTTTTCAAAACATAGGTGCGGAACTCATAGGCTGGGCCGAAGCTTCCGATCTGCACCGGCGGCAGAAACGGAAACGGTGCGTAGCCCTCAAGCTCAAGCCCGGTCAACCACTCCGCAGCACCAAAAGGGTTTGCTGCCCGCAACGTGCGCTCCCGCTCGGCATCGAAATCGGCAACAGTGTCGAAGCCGCGAAAAACGAACACGCGGTTCAGCGCGCCGATATCTGCGTTGAAAATGCCGAGCAGGCGTCCCTTGCCTTCGCTGGCAAAGGCCTCAATAGCCGGCGACACCTTGGCGGCCGCGCCCATGCTGGTGGAAAGCGTTGCGATTTCATATCGTTGCATGATCATTCCTTTCGTGCGTCATCGTGTCGGCGACATCGGTCGCCGTGTCGGTAAGCTTGCCAGCGGCGTGCTTGGCCACACGCCAGCCAAAGACGATGGCCGGGCCAAGCGTTGTGCCGGGGCCGGGATAGGTGCCGCGAAAAATCGAGGCGAGATCGTTGCCACAGGCGTAAAGTCCGGGAATGGCCGTCCCAGCCTCATCAAGAACACGGCCATAGACATCACCTGACAGCCCGGCGCTGGAGGCGAGGTCGGCGGGACGCACGGCCATGGCATAGAACGGACCCTGCCCGATGGGACCAAGACACGGATTTGGTCCGGCCTGCGCATCGCCATTGAATCGGTTGACGACGCTCGACCCGCGTCCGAACGCCTCATCGACGCCGGTTGCCGCCGCACGGTTGTAGGACGCGACCGTTTCCGCGAGGCCAGCCGGATCGCACCCGATGCTTGCTGCAAGATCCGCAAGCGTTCGAGCCTGGATGACGTAGCCTGCCGCGACCATGGATTTCAAGTTGGATGCACCGGGCAGGACCATGCCCATGCCATAACGGCGCATGAAGGCGGCGTCGCAGACAAGATGCGCCGGAATGGCGCCGTTGACGATCTGCCCCATCGCAAAATCATGATAGGAGTTGGCCTCGTTGACGAACCGCTTGCCATGCGCATCGACAGCGAGAAGACCGGGCTTGGCGCGGTCAAGAATGATATGCGGCCAGACGGCCAGCGTGCCGTCGGCCCGCCGGTAGGACGAGCAGGGCATCCACAGTGCCGCACTGTCTCCGCCATCCTCGAACCGCGCGCCGATTGCCATCGCAGCATCGGCGCCGTCGCCAGTATTGGTCGCAGGACCGAGCGCATAATCGCGGGCGCCTTCAGGAAACAGGCGCTCGCGCAGTTTGCGGTTCCAGCAAAGGCCACCGGTAGCGAGCACCACACCCTTGCGGGCGCGGATATGGCGCAGACCGCCGGGCCCGTTAAGCACCGCGCCGACCACCCGCCCCTCTTCCACGATCAGGTCGCGCAGTCCCGTATCAAAAAGCACGGGAACGCCAGCCTTGCGCAGACTGAACAACAAACGCGCCACCAAAGCATTGCCCATCAGCAACCGGGTGCCGCGCCGATAGCGCAAACGGTCCAGCAGATAGCGACCGACAATACCGGTCGCACTGCGGAAATTTGCCACCGATCCAAAAGGGGCCAGCAAAGCGCCTAGCTCATTGCGCCCGACCATCATACCGCCAAGCCCCAGAAACTCGCGGCGCGGCGGGCGCACCCGGTCAAAGTCAGCTTTGTCGAGCCGACGCCCGTCAAACGCGACGGGCGCAAGCGCGCGGCCACCATAAGCAGCACCCGGCCCATCGAGATAATCCGGATGTGCTATCGCTGCGACGAACTTCACATCCGTTCGGCTGTCCAATTCGGCAATGGCATCAGGGCCCGATGTGAGGAAGGCTTCGCGCAGGGCATTTCCGCCCCGGTTGGCGACGATTGCCTCAAGAAAGGCGCGAGCATCCTCCACCCGGTCCGGCACACCGGCCTGAACGGACAGATGTGTTCCCGGCACCCAGGTCGTGCCGCCGGATGTGGCGGTCGTACCGCCCACCGCGTCTGTCTTTTCGGCGAGAACCACATGAAGCCCTTCCAGCGCCGCAACGAGCGCTGCGGTCATACCGCCCGCGCCCGCGCCACAGACCAGAAGGTCCACTTCCTCAAAAGCCTGCGACCGGTCTTCCGACCCGCGTTCAGACGGCATTTTGCTCTCCTCCAACACTGTGTCTGTGCAAAACGGCCTCTCCTTCCGCCAAAGTCTCGGCGGCCAGAAAGCCGAAGGTCATGGCTGGCCCAAGCGTGATGCCACCGCTCGGATAATGCCCGCCCATGATGCTGTTCATGTCGTTGCCAGCAGCAAAAAGACCGGGCACGGGAACGCCGGCGCCATCCAGAACTCGGCCCCGGCTGTCGGTTTCTATGCCGGTAAAGGTGCCAAGACTGCCGGGCACCACTTTCACCGCATAAAACGGCCCGTTTTCTATCGGGGCGAGACAGGGGTTGGGCCGATGGTCCGGATCGCCCTGCACCCGCTGGTAGGGCGTCGTGCCACGGTGAAAGTCCGGATCTTCGCCGCGCGCGGCGTGCAGGTTGAAAGCCGAAACGGTTTCTACCAGCCCCGTGGCATCGATGCCGCATCGTGCCGCAAGCGCGGCAATCGACGGGGCTTCGATCAGGTAGCCGTTGCGGATAAAGGCACCGAAGGGAACCGGCGCGGGCTTGACCGCACCCAGCCCGTAACGGCGCAGAAAGCGTCTGTCGCAGATCAGCCACGAAACCGCAGGCATGCCCGGCGGCGTGGCGGCGATCATCTCGCGAACATAGTCATGATAGGGACCGCCCTCATCAACAAAGCGCTTTCCAGCGGCGTTCACGGCAATGATTCCGGGCTTACCGCGCTCTACCAAATGTGGAAAATGCCCCGGTGCCTTCCCGCCTGCGCGCGGCACCAGCGAAACCGGCGCATAAGCCGCCGCATGGCTCATGCCCGTGTTGATATGACCGCCCACACTTTCAGCAAGACGCAGACCGTCGCCACTGTTGCTCTCCGGCGCAGCAGAATGATGCGGCGTTCCAGCCTGCACATGCGGGAGCAGATCATGCAACCGGCCCGGATCGTGCGGAAAACCGCCAGTCGCCAGCACCACGCCACGGCGAGCCGAAACGATGACGTCTCCATGCAGCCCAGCGAGAATGGCACCGCTCACGCGGTCGCCGGTGCGGCAGAGTTCGCGGGCCGAAAGCTCCGCCCAGAGCCGGACCCCACGGTCGGCAGCCGAATGCAGAAGCCGCGCGACCAGCGCATTGCCGTTGACCAATTGCATGGCGCGGCGGTGGACAGCGAGATCGCGCAGATGGCGCAGCACCCGATGCGTCACATAGGCAAAGGCACGGGGCGAGCGAAGCGCTGTCAGAAACATCCGCATGTCGACGCCAGAGGCGATGCCCATGCCCATAAATGTCGTCTCGGGAATAGGCGAACGCAATCTCGAAATCAGCGCGCCCAGCCTGCGTCCGTCGTAGGGTGCCGCAACGACCGAGCGCCAACCTGTTGCCGCTGCGGGTACATTTCCGTGGAAATCGGGCACGTTGACACCGGGGTTGAAATGGACCGCTGTATTGTTCTCAAAAAATGTCAGCATCCGCGGTGCGGCCTCAAGATAGGCCCCGATCATGTCCTCATTGTAGCGATTGCCGAGGATAGCGCGGAGATAGGTTTTCGGCCGCTCCGGATCTTCCCCCTTGCCAGCGGAAACTGCATGCGGGGCATTCGGCACCCAAAGCCAGCCGCCGGAAAAGGCGCTGGTGCCGCCGAACACATCGGCCTTTTCCGCCACAATCACATCAAGGCCAAAATGAGCGGCGGCCACAGCGGTGGCCAGACCACCTGCGCCTGAACCGATAACCAGCACATCGCAGTCCACCCGCCCCATCGCCGCGCTGGGTGTGTCAGCCATCGCCACTATCATTCTTGCCTCCTCCAGGGCGCAGAAAGTCGACCGCGCCCAACGGGCGTCGGTACTACCGCTTTGATTTTGTGGAAAAGGCGCCCGCTCTTGTCACGAGCGCAGTTCCGTCTTTATCGATTTATTTATACATAAAATGGAATATCATTCAATTTAATAATTACATTCCATCAAATTCGGATAACAATGCACGTGCCGATGCGAGAGCTTGTTCAGCTCTTTGCTTCGGCGCAAGGCGCTTCATAAGCTCGGTCGAGGCAATCTCAATGCTGACAGGAACATCATCAGGCAAAGCCGCAATAAAGGTCTTAAGATCGATCCCTCCCTGACCTGGAAACAACCGCCCGCCCCGAGCGATCGCAATCAGCCCCGCATCGCTGGCATCATAGTCGCGTGGTGCATCACAAAGCTGGAAGTAATGAATGCGATTGCGCGGAATACGGGTGAGCTCCTCACTCTTGCCGCCAGTCCGATCCCAATGCAGCGCGTCGGCCAGCACCCCGCCGTTCGGCTGTCCTGCCGCCTCCACAATAGCGATGGCTTCAGCAGCATTGCGCACGCCCGTCCAGGGCATGAATTCCAGATCGGCGGTGAGACCATAGCTGGCTGCGTGTTCGGCAAATGCTGCGAAAGTCTCTGTCAGACGTGCATGATCGGTATCGTCGCCGGCAACCAGAATATTGGCTGCGCCAAGTGCCGCCGCGCATTCCAGAAAACGCGTGAAATCCGCGGCCCTGGTTTCGGGCTTCAGCCGCACGATCTCGACATCGCCAACCCGAAGCCCCGTTTCAGCGAGGGCGGCGCGGGCCTCGTTCAGAACAGCCTTTTCCGTCAGGATCGGGTAAGGTGCCTCGCCGCTCACAGCGGCTGGCAGCAGCCGCAGACCAACACTGGAATAGCCCGTTTCGGCCGCCACACGAATGGCCCGTGCTGGTGTAAGATCGGCAACGGTAAGGAAAGCGAGTGCAAAATGTCTTGTCATAACCCGCCTCACTTCGCGCACATATAATCAACCATCAAGTCGCGCACTTCCACGAACATGTCGTAGCCCGTGATGGCACGGCAGCCAAGGGCACGCGCGCGCGCAACGAACGGCGAAACCAGAGGTTGGGTAATGACGTCACCGATGAACATATTCGCACGTAGACGGTCGCCGTCAAACGGGAGCGGATCGCTATCCTTCATACCGGCGGGCGTTGCATTTACGATGACATCAAAGCCGGTGGGGTCCCCACTTCCTGCAAAAACCTTTGCCTTGCCAAGCGAAGCCAAACGCGCGATCAGGCTGTTACGCCGCGTGTCGTCCATGTCATGAATGGCCAGCTCGCTGACGCCCGCCAACACAAGCGCATGAGCAATGGCGCTGCCAGCGCCCCCCGCGCCTGCCAGAATGGCCCTCTTGCCTTCCAGAACACAGCCTGCCTTGCGCAGGGCGGCAACATGGGCCACCCCGTCGAACATGTCGCCCTCCCAACCGCTTGGCGTGCGGCGGATCGTGTTGACCGCACCGAGAAATGCCGCGCGCTCCGACAGCCGATCAACCATCGCCGTCGCAGCAATCTTGTGCGGCACGGTGATGATCACGCCATCAAGATTCTGCAACAGCCGCAGCCCCTTCCAGAACAGCACAAGATCCTGTGGCGCAACATGACCGGGAATGCAAAGGGCGTTTAGTCCGCGCGCTTGCAACATCTCGCTAACCCCGGCAGGGGATTTAACCTGTGCGATCGGATCGCCGATCACGAAATGCAGGCGTGATGCCCCGTCGAGTTCCAAATTCATCTTCCCTCCCAGAAAATTGAATGAAATTTCATAATTGAATAAACGACCGGTTTTGATTGGTCTAGCAAAAAATGAAATCTCATTCCACTTTTTGCAAAGTTCGCACATCACATGAGACAGCCACTGTCCTTCGATGGGCTTGTTCCGCTCGTCGTTACGCCTAACCTTGGGCCAGCGCCATCAACGCGGACAGGAAATCGCAGGCAGCGTCCGCTTCGCGCAAACGGGCACGACTGTGCATGAAGCTACCTGATGTCAGACAGCGGAATCCATCGAAAGCCCAGCGAAACAGCAGATTGTTGTTTATCTGCTCCATCAGCATCCGTTCCGAGCAGATCGAGAAAAAGGCCTGAAACAGCGTTACGCGAAGCTACATCTCGGGTCGGATTGAAGGCTGCCCGCAGCGCAGCTACCTGCTACTCCTAAATAAATGCCAAGAGTGAATCACAATCTCAGCATGATCGCGAGGGATTTTGCAGTAGTCTATTAGAGCACATTTGGATCAGATCGACGGCATAAAACAAATCGCTCCCGGCTTGGCACCGGGAGCGATAATTTGGTTGCGACTATGGGTTTTCTACCACTTCACCTTGAAGCCGACATTGCCTTTGAGAGCGTAGCTGTCGGAGAAATGGTTGAGTGACGTGTTGATGGAACCTTCCCCATAGAGGGCATATTTATTGTCGGCCCAGGCATAGGTGCCACCTGCGCCAATCCCACCCCATGTATCATCGCTGTCAGTGGCCATATGGGTTCCCGCATAATTCATGCGCGCGTCACCCATGAACTCCTGATAAAGATTGGCAATGCCATAGAGTGATGTATTGACCATCCGCCCATCATGGCCCTTCCAGCTATTGGCATAGTTGGCAGCAAGACCAAGCCGGGCTGTCAGGCTATCACCGTCTCTATTGGAGATGCGCGCGCCATAGCTATCGGTAAAGGTGTCAAAATCCACCGATGACCACATGAGCTGTGCCTGCGGTGTCAGCGACCAGTTCTGGTTGATGGCAAAACGCTGACCTGCTTCAAGGCTCAGAGCGTAACCGAAGCCCTTATTGCCGTTGCTGAGGGTCTGGTTGACTGCATCGACATGAAGATCGCTGTCATACCAGTTGGCCTGTGCCTGTGCGTCAAGATAGAAGCCGGACGTACCATACCATGTGGTCGTAGCACCAAGCCCCCATCCTTGCGTGCTGATGCTGCCCGAACCGTCACCGGTCCGGTTGTCGATATTCGAGCGCGCATTGCCGTATTGCCCGGTAATGCCAGCAAACAGTGTGCCATTCTCATCCTCATAGAACTGACCATCCACACCGGCCTGCATGATGAAAGTGTTGATATCCTGATGCAGATCACCTGCCGTGGAGGCACTTTCATGACGGTTATGCGCGCCTTCAATGCGGCCCCAGATCGCCTTGCTGTCGGTTTCACCCACATTGGCACCCGAACTGGCCTGATCAGAGCCTCCCAGATAACGCTCACCCACACGCTGTTGCAGTGTCGGCAGCTTGTTCAGAGCCTGCAGCGTCGAGCCATAGGATTCATAGATCGGGGCCGCAGCGCTGTAACGGCCCGGATTAGGACCTGGGTTAGGACCTGGAGGACAGGTATTGGTCTTCTCGCAATCCGGATCGACCGGATTGACAGGATTGGCATTGTCCTTCTTGCTGACCAGATACCAGTTGCCATCATTTGGCGTATTGGTTCCGCCTTTTTGCAGCGTATAGGCATAGGCCGAGTCAGTCATAATGGCCTGCTTGCCGTCTTTGGTGACATAATCACCATTGAGCGTGAACAGACCATCAGAGCTCCCCCCCACGGAGATGATCTCGATGCCGTTATTGGTTTTAGCGCCAAAACCGTGACGGTTGGTGATGTCGACTTTGGAAGTGCCGGCTGTGTTGCCACTGACATTCATCCGGTCAATCAATGAACTGTCATCACCAAGCACACCCCACATATGCAGCGTACCGCCTTGTCCGTTATAATCGCCGGACACATTAAGCACCGTGCCGCCATTGCCGCCGAAGAAAACATCGCCCCCATTGGACAAGCCGGCCATGGTGCTGGAGAACCCGCCAAGTTCGAGCGATGCCCCACTGGCCACGCTATAGCGCGAAGCAGCTGAGAAGCCACCGGCTGCCCCCTGAACCAGCGCGCCCTCATTGACAGCAGTGTTGCCCGAATAGTCATTGGCACCATAAAGCACCAGATCACCATTGCCATTCTTGGTGATGCCACCCGTGCCGGAGATCTTACCGGAGAAATCGCCATGCAGGTTCTGATTGAGCGTTAATGTGCCCGAACCAAGCGTGATAGTGCCGTCACCGGCTTTCTCACCCACAAGACTGCCAACGGTTTCATTAAAGTCGGCAAGATCAAGCACCCCACCGCCCTTGATGGTCACATTGCCCGAACCAAAAGCATTCTCCGCAATGCCAGCTTTGGCTGCGCCTGCTGCAACCGTCAATCCGCCACTGAACGTGTTATTGCCAGAGAAGGTCGTCGTGCCGATGCCATCTTTGGTAACGGCACCAACGCCGCTCACCTTGTTTGCAAATGAAAACTCCTGATCCTTGTTGATCAGCAGCTTGCCACGGTCAAACTCTGTGCTTGCAAGAACGATCTCTGCGCTGTTTGCAATGCTGCCGTTTCCGCTCAGCTCCAGCGTGCCCTCTTGCACCGTGGTGGTGCCGCTATAGCTGTTCTGGCCTGTCAGATTCAGTGTTCCATAGCCAGATTTGGTAAAGCCATTCTGCCCGTCGAGAATGGAGGATATGGTTGCCACATAGTTGGCATGCTCCATCACGCCGTCACCAACGTTGATCCGAACATCCGTTCCACCCAGCGTGATTGTGCCTCCCTCAACGCTGTAACCATCAACGAAGAACTGCATGCCGTTGACACGCGGCGTAAAGCCATTCTCAATCATGACCTTACCACCGGTGCCCTGAAACACGGCAAAAACGTCATCCGCCCAGGGAGTATTGCCGTTGCCGTTCTGGTCGGTCCAGTTCGAGTTCGCTGCGTTCCATGTTCCATCGCCGCCATGGACGGTGCCATCGCCTATCATCTGGCTTCCATCCCAGTAGGACATGGTCCGACCGCCACTGTTAACCAGATTGACCTGCCCCTGAGGTTGCAGCACTTGCAGGCTATAGTCCTGATCGCTTCCCGCAGCCATCTGCATACCGTTATCGGTCAGTGGATTGTCTGACTGGAAAATACGATAGACCCCGACATCCATCTGGCTATTCTT
>NZ_JAPHAV010000009.1 GCF_026241335.1 Ochrobactrum chromiisoli
CGACCGCCACTGTTAACCAGATTGACCTGCCCCTGAGGTTGCAGCACTTGCAGGCTATAGTCCTGATCGCTTCCCGCAGCCATCTGCATACCGTTATCGGTCAGTGGATTGTCTGACTGGAAAATACGATAGACCCCGACATCCATCTGGCTATTCTTGTTCACGGTCAGTGTACCGTCGATGGTCAGGTTGCCGTTGACATGGAAAAGCTCGCTCATTGACGGTCCGCCATTCAACGTCACGTCGACATTGCTGCCTGCATTGAGCGTCAAGTCTTTTGAGAAAGTCAGGACCTGTCCGCTCTGAGCCAAAAGAGTCCCCTCAACCGTTGTATTGCCGCCAATGCTGCCATGGCCACCCAGTGCCGCACCGGATGCGACATCGACCGTGCCGGTTCCATCACCGAGCTTGCCGTCATCAAGACGCAGAGTGCCATCCTTCACAAGCGTATTGCCCTGGAAGACGCTGCTGTCACCCGTTAAGGCCAGCGTACCAGCCCCTTTTTGGCCAGTTGACCCGACCCCGTAAAGGCAGACGTAATGGTAAAGGTGTTGGTGGGATCGACAATGTCAAAGCCACCGCCGTGATCGCCCCACACGATCGTCTTTGTGGTGTCGTTAAAATGCGTGCCGGTAATTTGCAGTGTGCCGCCGTCAAAATTAAGCGCACCTATTCCCAGATTCTCTTCCTGTTCGACTGAAACCACACCGGCATTGAAAAATGTATCGCCGTAACCGTTATTGCCCGAAAGTGTGAGCGTACCAGCTCCGTTCTGTGTGACACTGCCCGTGCCGGTGATGGCGCCGGAAAGCGGGGTCGCCCCCGTATTGTCGACCACGAGATTGCCACCATCAAGCGCAATATCGCCCATGATTGAACCATCCGTGGTGCCGTCACCCAGCTGCAGAATGCCGCCGGAAACCGTCGTGCCGCCCGTATAGCTATTGGAAGCCGTCAGAACGAGCGTACCATTGCCCGCTTTAGTGAAAGCGCCTTTCGCCGCTCCGGCATTTTTGAAGACGCCGCTAAAGGTCGCAGTCTTGCTGCCATCAACAGAAATCGTACCGCCACTGTTGGAAGTCAGAGTGATATCACGCGCTGAAATCATCGTGTTCGTGATCTTGAGCGTTCCACCGCTGAAGTTCAACCCACCAGACGCATCGCCAAGATTGCTGTCTGACGAAACCGACAATGTACCCGCGTTGATATTCGTACCACCCTTATAGAGGTTGGTGCCAGACAGAACCAGTGTGCCATCACCGAGCTTTGTCAGCGCACCGCCTGCTCCCAAGTTCTGATTGAGCGTGAACGTGTTGGACGTTTCGTCGATGTCAAATCCGCCGCCATCTGCGTCCCATTCAATGTTGCGGCTTGTAGTGTTCATATATGTCCCGGTGATCTTCAATATGCCGCCATCGAAACGCAATGCACCAGACGCTTCGCCAAGATTGTTGTCTGACGAAACCGACAATTTACCCGAATTGAAGTTGGTGCCACCTGTATAGGTATTATTCGCAGTCAGAACGGTCGTTCCAGTGCCTGCTTGCAAAACGCCGCCTGTGCCGGAAATAATACCGCGAAAGGAGATGGTGTCCATCCGGTTGAAGCCCAGCATACCGTTGTTCGTTGCATCCGTACCGGTATTCACACCGCCTTCAATACTGCCGGCTGTTCCACCATTGCCGATCTGCAGCACACCTTTTTTAATCATCCAATTCGCAGAGTTACCTGTCAACGACCAAACACTTGCGCCGTCTTTTATATTACTGGAAAATCCGCGATATTGTTCCGTACCAGATAACTCACTGGTTACATCAGCGGCGAATGTATCATTTAGGTCTCCGCCTAAGATGAATACGTTATTGGTACCATGCGCCACCACATCGCCGTTAATTTTCGAACCGGACTGAAGCTCAAGCGAATTGACACCGGAATCAAACCAAATGGCATAACCATCCGCACCGGCCATACCGTTGTTTTGCGAAGTCCCACCTTTACCTGCGGTAATTGTACCACTGTTGACTACATGAAGGGAATGCCCCATAATTCCGTTACCACCAGCGCCACCGTAACTTGTGGTAACTGTCCCAGCAGCTCCGCCATCCCCACCCATTATTATTCCGGCATTAGAGATAGTGGCAAGTGTCGCATATATTCCATATCCGCCTCTACCACCCTTACCGATCATGTACTGCCCTATTGGATTCGTTACTCCACCTGTGCCGGCGGCTCCGCCATCCCCACCTTTTATTATTCCTGTATTGGAGATATTCATATTGGAGATGGAGGTGCCTCCAATATATATTCCAGCTCCACCGATACCGCCGAAACCATTTAGCCCACCAATATCACCTTGGGTATTCGTGTAACAGCACGAAAGAATCCCGCCTCCGTTACCACCTTTGCCGCCTTGAAGAACTCCAGCATTATCGATTAATTCGCCACCGGTATGAAAGTAAATAGCATGGCCACCATCACCACCACGACCTGCATCACCACCATAACCAATATTATCTATGGATGTATCGCCGCCATCTCCACCAGCCCCCCCATTGCCACCAGTAACGTGAATGTCCTTATCATTTATAAGTTGAAGCGCTTTCATTGCAACAATACCATACCCACCAGCGCCCCCGCCCCCGCCGCCGCCAGCAAAGGCACTGTTTGAACTCGACATCATGGCAGGTGCGCCATAGATATTCCCTCCTTTACCACCGTTCCCCCCATTGCCAGCAACTAAATCTTGCTGATTTGTATAGTTCGTATTGACCGAATTTGCATTGGTACCTCCATTTCCTCCACCTCCTCCACCTCCACCTACAAAACGGGGTCCAGATGCCGCCCCATCTTGCCCCGCCAAACCGCCGCTATTAGCAATAACTGTAGATCCCAAACCCTGCGACGCTCGAGCATCAGCACCACGACCACCTGCACCACCGCCTGCCCCCCCACCTCCACCTCCAGATCCACCACTGCCTGACGCTTCACCATTCTTCCCATCTCCTCCTGCTTGATTGGGCGCACCACCAGCACCCGGCGCACCTGGATTACCTACTGCAGAACCGCCCCGCCCCCCTACTGACTGACTGAAAGTCGGGGTGACACACAGCAATGTTTCAATGACAACGCCAAACAATAAAATGGAAAATACGTAACGCTTGCGATGTGATATATTAATCAATTTTACACCATTGAATTAGTGAAGATATAAACCTTGAATTACAACAGAATTGCGTATCTTTAAGTTTTATATAATTTAGTGCAATTAAAAATATAACTAACTAAATTAATACATATAAAAATCCATGTTATTATATTATATATTAAATCAAATCTGTCAATAAAAATGAAATATGCTCAATATAAGTAAATTAATAAAATAAATTACATAATAAATTAGTTAATTATATATCTCCAATATTATTAAATATTCGAACTTTAAATTATATTCTCATGGATCGTGATGAATTTTTGTCATGTGCAACAAGGATGAAAGCACTATGGATACCCTCCAATACTTCCAAAACCACGCATCTCATCAGAACAGAGCAACAGCAATCAAAAGCTCCGACCACAGGACGCGCGCGGCACTATGGGATCAACGAAAAGCCCTTGATGTCGTTGGCGACACGCAACCTCGCTCCATCCGGCACCCATAAAGATCAATAGGTCCTTCGAGGTGCGCGCGCCGATCGAAATGTTGGCCATCTTTTCCGCCGCCTATGCGTGTCATTCGAGCCTTCAATCGGGACTATTGGAAAGAGAGGGAGGGGATCACACTTTAGTACCGCCCGTCAAACGACCTACAACTCAACGATCCATCGCCGGAAGAGGGCAACCATCCTCTCCGGCGCTTCTTATCTCACGAAGAAGCGTAGAAATCATAAGGCAAGCATTTCCCTTGTTTAAATCAAAGCGAGAAATGCTCTAAGCTTCTCGGCTTCAGCCATAGAAGCATCCACTATTATCCGCGCCCAGTATCTGAGCAGCGACCCGCCCCTGATGCGCTTGCTCGTTACAGAAAGCCATGGCATCTTTCATACGGACCAGGGGTCGCAGCTGACCTCCATCGACTTTTCTGTCGCACTGACAAAGGCTGGTGTCAGCATATCGATGGATGGCAAGGGCGCATGGCGGGAGAATGTCTTTGTCAAGTAGATCTGACAGTCAATCAAATACGAGGAAGTCCACTACTGCGCCTCCACGATGGACCCGAGGCCCGTTTTGGTACTGGCCGTTATCTGGCCATTTACAGTGGTCGGCACACGCATTCATCCCTTACCCGGCGGACCGCGGATCAGGTTTTCTTCGGCACGTTGACGCCGGCGATGGTGGCTGCATAATCGAAGCGTAATTCCACTTAGCAAAACGCCCGAATCTGTTCAGACAAACCGGGCCACATCTCTCTTATCAAAGTAACTCTTCACTCCGGAGCCACAATGATCATTGTAAGTTATTTCCAAGACGCTGTATTGAGCAAAACACCCTCAAGAATCAACGACCATTTATCTCCAATATAATAGTCAGCCTCTAGAGTTCCATCACTGTAACCAGCGAGATCAGACTGACTAACATTTATTATTATATCAGATTTCTTATTAATATCAGAGTACTCTATGGTTTTTTTATAGAAAAGCGTATCTCCGACTACATTACCTAAATGATTATCTCCATTTAAATAGACTGTAAGATTAATAATACTACCTACCGTCCAAGTTGATGAATATGGGATATAAAAATCCGCTCCATTAACAATATTATTTCCATTAAGCACATTAGCAAAGTTATCAAGATGTGGAGCGGGAAGTGTCCTATTTGTCATGCCATAATCTGGATGATTCGACATCGGACTTCCGGTTACATATAGTATAGTAGAACGCGCCAAGAATGTCGTACTTGTAGAAGAGTCACCTACCATATAAGAAATCTTATTTAGTATTCTTCCCATAGGCATCGGGTATACGTAACTATAAGGAACGACAACTCCCATCCGCGCATCGTTAATGGTTACTACTTTAATGTTCTCCAGTGCTTTGTCCCCCGGAAATGCACCAGATACCCAAAATACAACCGTATTGTTATTTCTAAATTCACTACCAAGCGGTTGAGTGTGAATAACGAATCCTGGATCTTTTGGAGAAAACTGATCTGGAATATTAATAGGGATAGGGCTGTAAATAGCAGGCATGAGAGATTGATTAACTTCACCCCACTCGACCGGATCGAAAGTCGCAATAACAATATGATAAGGAGTTACCCCTGCATTAGGATCATCGTACGGTGCGGCCATGATATCCCCCATAAACCGCGTTATACTACCAACCTTAAGGACGGCACAGCCATTCTGATCGGTTTTAATTATTATATTCCCATCGGAGTTGACTGGAACGGCCCGATTCATCGCATCGAAGAATCGTAGATCCTGCGTTCTGGGGTTTATGTACCATATTACATCTTTACCTTGCTGAGGTAGCCCTCCAGCCAAATATCGGAAGGTAAACATGACAACTTGACTATCATCTGACGGATCAACCAAACTGCCCTTTTGGGGATTGTGCGCATAAGTATTTCTTACAAGCACGGAATAATCAGGCAAAATCTCTTCAACAAAGTCATATTTGAAGGAACAAATCGAGAGCGCGGCTCCCGCAGTAGCGCTGAAATAAGCTAATCCCGCCAAAGTTCCCTTCACATGGGCCGTTGCCTCACCATCAGCATCAGTTATCGGATCAAAATCAATAACGATGGCTTCATCAGTCGGCTCATCCCATTTTATTGGGTAATTTGCCAGCGGGTGCATGAAGGTGTTTGTGAGTTTCAACGTAACGAGAGTTGGAATATCCATAGTTAAAGTGGAACCATCTGCAGGCTCGATAAGCTGCAACTTGTTAGTCAAAGCGGACTTGGTGAATGTTAACGACTTGGAATTGGAAGTTGAGGCAGCATCCGACGCCGTCACCGTTAAAAAGGTTGTAATATTGGATTCGGGGAATCCTGTAAGCGTTTCGTAAGTAATAAAGTTTACCGAACGGCCATCCTGGTCCGTTACAGTTAGAGCGGATTGAAGTTTCACACCATCGGTAACCGTCCAGCTCATCATTTGATCAACCACGGGCTTGCCACTTGAATCTTTCCACAATGCACTTACTTGCAGCTTAGTATCATAACGCATATCCTTATCTGCAGGCGTGTCTAGAGTGATGCTTGAACTTGGTTGAACGCCTGCAAAGTTAAGTTTAATATCTGTTGGCTTTATAAACTTGTTGAGTGAAACCGAGACTATAGAATTTCCGGCAGAGTTAGAAGTCACCGTAAATGTAGTAATGCCATCGGAATCAGTCGTGGGGTTGGGGTTACTGATTTCCAGCGAAGGATATGACGTAACCTGTAATGTTCTCCCAACAATGGGCAGGCGCGAAAATGCACTTATTAACTTAACTTTTACAGTTACAGGAACGCCAACATCAAACGCCCCATCATCATTAGGTGCCAATTGATCTATGTGAGGTGAATCTGACGCGTAGACGCCGGAATACGGAGCACCCTGCGGCGGTATTATAGTAAATTGAAATTTCGCAAGAAAATTCTGATCTACTTGACCTGAGTATGAAAATACATTAGTAGTATTTCCGTAACCATCCGTAAAACTCACTGTCTTATCAAAATGTAAAGGAAGTATGCCTGCATCAAAACTCCAATAAATTTCAGCATTGTCGACAGGCGAGCCATTTTCATCTTCCAAGCGCATGCCAGCTATGAAATTGTCTCCAAATATAAAGTCTGAACCATTCTTGGGATATACATAAGCTATGTGTTCACCACCAATTCTGAAGGTTGGATAATCGGAGCATGCCGCAATGTCTTGATTTGCCGGGCTGACTTGTATAGATGCAGCATCACTTAATCCATCGGCAACCGGAGTGCCACTGTCATCGTTGGCACCAAACTTACACTCGAACTCCAGGATGGCATCTGGTTCGTCTTGGGGATATACAGCGAGACGCACGTTTACTTGTGCGTCCGGCTCATCAAGCTTCACGCGAATTCGATTAATACCCCGACCTTTACCGTCAGTCAGCGTGGTAGGCTGACCAAGAATAGCGTTGCCTTCAATAATGCGCCACATAAGCCTACGTTTGTGTAATGGCTGATTGTACTTGTCCTTGTATTCTACCGAAAGCTGAACATAATTATTTACTGGCAATGATTGATATTTATTGATCGACGTATAAAGTAGATTATTATTATTTCGAGTGAGAATTAAATTCCTCATTACTGCACCTTTTTATCAATTGATCAAATCTCAAAAATACAATTAAATAATATTGCAACCATCTTGAATACAAAATTGCCGCAATATTATATACATACCAACTTAGAACAAATAAATTTCTAAATGGGACCTACCGTATTGATAAGGCCTCTAAAATATTTTATCGGCCGCGCGTATACCTCTCGGCTATCTTTTTTTATCAATTCGTAATCAATGTAGATATCACCTGGATCGCCGAATTCATCTATGCCGAACCCCATTAATTTGGTCGCTGGAATGCTGGTCGTCATTGGCACCCCAGCGTGTAGGGGGACTGCGACGTCTGGCAACGCGAAGATGGTATTATTATGTATTGGAGTACCTTGAATATAGCCATTTATGTAAATCTTAAACCTTATAGAATCACCGAAGGCTAGCCCATCGGGATTGTCGCTTGGGTAATCAAGAAAAATCGGTACATCTGCCGAAGCGTCATTGATCACTTGCGCATATTCTCCTAAATAGGGGCTTTGTTGAAGTGTTCGAAGATACGGCGGCGGACGATCCATTGCTTCACCAATAACCCGTACGCTGGGAGCGATCGGAGCGATATCTTGTATTCCATTATAAATGATATATCCAAACCTGTTGACCTGTTCCGACACAAGCATGTTGGCCGGGACGTTGAATCCCTCGTCATATATTGTGGAACAAAGACCTGAAATGAATGTTGCACCGTTGATAAGCAAAGCAGTATAAGCGCCGCTTTGGTCTTTATAAGACGCCGTACTAGGTGGTAATCTTACATTTATATACGGTTCAATACTGTCAATATGAATAAAACCATCAGAATCTACTGGCAAAATAGGAGGGCCGTAATCTGATTTTAACCCCGTATACGAACTAAACAGAATTGTAGCAACGGGAACCGCACTTTCATCATCACCTTCCACAGAAAGATAACTTGAAACAGGTGCCTTTGTTCTCGAAAAGAGCCAGTAAGAGTAATTTCCATCTCCGTCCCCCTTAAAAGTGTAACCTTTGAAGTCGGCTTCAGGCGCAACTATTTTACCTTGATCATCCATTACCAGCAATACGGGTATATTTGGAAAAAATCGGAGAATTCCTCCGGTGACGGTGTCTCCATTTTCATTCACGATTTGAGCGACCATATGAATGCTATACTCAGTATTGATACGCAAAGGAGACCTATTTGGGGTATCCGCGGCCACCAATTTGTCAAGTGTAACCTTAATTATATTTGCCATTTTATTTTCCTCAGGAAGGGGTACAACAACATCATGGCTGTTTTAAAGGAATAATTCGACTAACAATATTTACAGAAGCAGCTCACGAAATTTGAACAGGGTCTGCAGTTTTCTGGGTCGTGGTGTGATGATTTATTATCGCTCGCTACACAGAAGAGAGCACGATGGCGCAGTTTCTTCACAGCAGCGTCAAGGCCACGCACGTCACCAAGGCAGAGCTACAGCGATCCAAAACTCCGGTCGCCCAGCACTATGAGATCAACGAAAAGACCATGAAGAAGTGTGACCATGTGAGAGATTGGCTGCTGGCTGAAAGCTATGCCAAACAGCTCAAAGCGCTACGCTTCAGAGCGAGTTTCGATCTAATTGGATCAGATCGGCGCTATAAGTATTTGTTTTGACGCACATCTTGGTCAGAAAGCCGTTTTACACCTTTCGGGATGTGCTCTCATATCTTGCCATTCCACGTGACAAAATGGTGAATAGAGCGCCTTTTTTTCGAGACCTCTTGTACAGCCTCAACACATGCCATAACGCCATTTATACAGCAGCAAGCTGACTGAGATGTGAGACAAGATCTCCCCCGATACCGGTTGCATTCACCGTCTCGAAATAGTCGTGCCATCCAGTCGCTGTTATTGCGGATAGCAGAGCGTCCATGGCTTCCCGATCGGGCGCGCGCCAAACCGCGAAAAATTGTTGCGAGGCTGGATATTCGACATTGCTTTCTGTTTGCCCCGCGGCGATAGGTTCGATCCCCATTGCCAGTAACGGCGCCATGCCCGCACCCACTTTTTCAAAGAATTGACCGCGCTCGGCCTTGTTCAGTGAAAGCCAAGTTGATTTAGGGCTGTAGAGTTCCGCCAGATAATATGTCATTTCGATATCCATCTTCAGGTGTTACGAGGGAGCGAGCGCAAGGCGCGCTTGCAAATGCGTGCTGTAATGGGATTGCTGCTTTCATGGAGCCAACGATCACAGTGATTTCTTACCCAAAGAGCCTGTGTTTTACTTGCATCGTTGAGCCAGTTTCCCACTGAATCCTGAACATAGGCCGAAGGGTCTGCGCGCAGCGGTTCGAGGATTGGCAAGCCCAGTTCCGGTGCCTGTTTGAGCGCATCAATATGTTTGCACCACACGCCTCGCGGTCTTGTCGCTTCACTCGCAAAGCGGCGTAGCCGCTCGGATGGCTCTCTTGTCCAGACGGCAAGCTCGCTGATTGCGTTTCCAATGTCTTGTGCAATATCGGTTCGCACTGCCATCCATGCCCATTCGCGAACACCAAAATGCCTGTCGTCTGCCAAAGGCTTCATCAGATCAAGACGGTTGGAAAGGGCCAGGCTTTCATCTGCTGCGATGACAAAGCACGCCCATCCCCTCACGGTGTCAGAGGGGTGACTGCGCAATGTCTCTGCAATGCCAAGGCCCAGGCCATTGTAAATTAAACGCCCGGCTAAAGTCATTCTGCGTGAAATACCTTCGCCAGACGCTTGCTTAAGCGTGGCCACAGCTCCAGCACCCAATTGAGGTATTGCGTAGTGCATGAGTTTAGCAAAATCGACAGCCAAACATTCGGTCAGCACCGCAGCTTCAGCTGTCCCGCTGTTGAGGGCATCCAGACGGTCGGGCGCAATCGCGCTCACCCCCCTGCCACTTGGCACTTTCGTCACGATTTTTCCTCCGAAAGCGAAGCGAATGGGCTTTGGCTGCTCGTTGTCAGATTGCTCTTTGCCATTTCGAGCAAACTGCTCAACATCTCTCGCTGCTGACTGTTAAACCCCGAAAACAACGAGGCTATCCACCGACTGTGTTCATTGAACAGATCCAGCGCCATGGCCTCACCCTTTGGGGTCAAACGCACCAGCACCTTGCGCCGATCCTCAATATGACCGTGGCGGACAAGAAATCCATCGCGCTCAAGACCATCCAGCAGCCCGGTAATTGTCGCACGCGTTACCCCGGACAGTTCTGATAGCTCGTGCGGTGAAAGGCCGTCATCCTGATTGCGCAAAAGAAAAAGCAATACAAACTTGCTTTCTGACAATTGATACGGCGCCAGCCGAGCAGCACAAGCGCGATCAATCGCAGTCGCCAATGCAAGCACTTCGAAACAAAGACGCATATCATCAATATTCGCCTCCCCACGCCGACGGGCCTCATCAATCAGAGCGGTATATTTTTGATCCAGATTTATCATACGGCACCATATAATATGGCGCCGTATTAATGTCAAACACGCATTTCACGCCGACCGGATTGTGCTCTGAAGCGTTTCAGAAAAAGTGCAAAACGCGCTCCGATGTAACGTCTCCCGACCCCATCATCACCTTGGCGACAGCAGGCGGGCGTTCTTTTGAAGACAAAACTGTCTATCTCATCTCACGATCAATATCACGTCTGAGCACAATCGCAGTTGTAAGATCTTCCACAGTCTCATGCACCGCAATCAGATCGCGAACGCGATTGAGCCCGTCAATCGACCCCGTTTCCAGCTCAACAATAAGATCAAGCTGACCGCTGACCGATGATACCCGGCGCACTTCCGGATGCCGCGCAAGGATGTCCAGCAACTCATGTGCTGGGGTCCGTCGCAAATTGATCAAAAACGTTGCGTGAATAACATTCGGGTCGATTTCGCCAATGTCAGCGCGGTAGCCGCGGATAACACCACTTTTCTCAAGATTGGTGACGCGTTCGCTTGTTGCACTTCGTGACAGCCCGATACGTCCGGCCAAAGTTTTAAGCGCTATGCGGGCTTCCTTGGACAAAATTGCCAGTATTTCACGATCTTTTGCGTCAAGTTCCCGCATTATTTACCTATTCACATGACCGGACATGTGCCGGTCCATTCCGACAAAGTGCCGGTTATCCCGACAGGATACTTGATGCCCGAAAATACATTGCATGCCAAGCTGCAGATAAGAAATCAAACTTGGAAAAACTCTGACTATGACCGATCTCTCCCATCCTGCTCCCCAGTTCTCTGCTGCCGATGCTGAAAGGCTCGCCAGGGAACTCTTCGGCGTAACGGCAAGCGCGACAGCACTCGATAGCGAACGTGATCGCAATTATCGGCTCAAAACTGTAACAGATGCCGGTTGGATTCTGAAAATCGTTAATGCCAGTGAACCAAGGCTTGAAAGTGAGTTTCAGACCGCACTCTTAAACCACCTTGCCAATGCCAATTCAAATTTAACGGTGCCGTTCCTGAAACCGAGTCTTTCGGGCGATTTTCTGGCCTCTGCTGTTGCAGAGGATGGTGAGAAACATGCGCTGCGGCTGGTTGGCTGGCTCCCCGGTACACCGCTTGCTCAGGTGCCGAGAACATTTGATCTTATGCGCAATCTCGGTCACGCGCTTGGCGAACTTGATCATGCATTGCAGGGCTTCATTCATCCGGGGGCCTTACGCGAGCTGGATTGGGATTTACGCCATGCAGCACGTGCGCGCACGCGCCTGCATTTTGTTCGAGATGCGCAAAAACAAGCGCTCCTTGATCGTTTTATCACGCGCTTTGAAAAATCAGTCGCACCCAAACTGTCGAGCCTGCGCGCTCAGGTCATTCATAATGATGCCAATGACTGGAACATTCTGGTCGACAAGAATGACAACGAAAAAATCGCTGGCCTGATTGATTTCGGCGATGCCGTTCATACTGTTTTGATTGCAGAAGTCGCCATCGCTTGTGCCTATGCTGCACTCGATATGGAAGACCCGATCGGTGCGGCAGCAGCGCTGACAGCGGGGTTCCACGAAAAATACCCGCTTCAGCCAGAAGAAATAGACCTTCTGTTCGATCTCATTGCTATGCGCCTTGTAACCAGCGTGACGTTTTCCGCGTCCCGTCACGATAAGACCGACGACAATCCATATCTTGCAATCAGTGAAGCGCCTGCATGGCGCCTGCTGGAAAAAATGGATGCAATGAATCCGCGCTTCGCAACAGCCATTTTGCGTAAAGCATGTGGGTTTGACGCCATTGATGGAGCTGGCGCTGTTCGAAATTGGATTGCAGAGAACAAGACGTCTTTTGCTCCGATGCTGCGTCCGGCGGCGGCAACCATGAAGAAGGCGATTGTCCCTTACGGTGATGCAACCCACTTTATGACAGTCGCATCGGCCGAGCAGCGCGCGCGCGAAGCGACACAATGGTGGGATGATTTCTGCTCAGACAACAATATCGAACTGGGCATTGGCGCATGGGGTGAAAAACGCACGGTCTACACTGACAAGGCTTTTGAATCTCGTTTCATCGAAGGGCAGCGCCGTATTCATCACCTCGGCGTCGATTTATTCATGCCCGCCGGAACGCCACTTTACACGCCCTTGGCTGCAACGGTTATCAGTGTCGAAATCGAGCACGAACCCCTTGGATATGGTGGCCTGATCAAGCTTGAACACCGTCCTGACGGCTGCCCTCCTTTCGTGACCCTTTGGGGACATATGGCGCATGAAGCACTTGAACGCCTGCAGCCAGGCCAGTTACTTCAGGCTGGCGATCTTGTCGGGCATATGGGCGATATTCACGAAAATGGTGGATGGACGCCGCATCTGCATTTCGAAATAACCACCGACATCCATCTCACCGCAACGGAAATTCTGGGTGTGGGTGAAGCAGCCTATCTCGATGTCTGGGCGGATTTGTTTCCCGACGCTTCAGCCCTTGCAGGTATTCCGCCTGAAACATTCCACCAGGACGGACATACCCGCGCTGAGATTATTAAAAAACGCAAAGAAATTTTGCTGCCAAACCTGACGATTTCCTATTCGGAGCCGATCAAGTTCGTTCGCGGTGACGGCGCATGGCTCATTGACAACAAGGGGCGTGCCTATCTCGACTGTTTCAACAATGTCTGCCACATTGGCCACGCTCATCCGGACGTTGTGGAGGCAATTGCCCGGCAGGCGGCATTGCTGAATACCAATACCCGCTATTTGCACGATAATATCGTCAATTACGCTGAACGTCTGACGGCAACATTGCCGGAAGGACTAACGGTGGCCTCTTTTGCCTGTTCTGGCAGCGAGGCCAACAGTCTGGCATTGCGCATGGCCCGCACACATACCGGTCGCAAGGAAGCTATCGTTCTTGACTGGGCGTATCATGGTACGACGCAGGAACTGATCGACCTAAGCCCTTATAAATATAAACGCAAAGGCGGTAAGGGACGGCCTGATCATGTATATGAAGGGATCATTCCCGATAGCTATCATGCACCGGAAGATTGGCCTGTTGAAGAACATGCCAAACGCTTTGCTCAGAACATCGCCGAACACATTGATACAATGCGCCGTCAAGGTCGCTCTCCGGCGTATTTCCTGGCGGAATCCATCCCAAGTGTCGCCGGACAGGTTTTTCTGCCAGAGGGCTATCTCAATGAAGTGTATGCCATGGTGCGCGCTGCGGGCGGCATCTGCATTGCCGACGAAGTGCAGGTCGGTTTTGGCCGTGTCGGCAGCCATTGGTGGGCGTTTGAAATGCAGGATGTCGTTCCTGATATCGTGACAATGGGCAAACCCATCGGCAATGGTCACCCGATGTCTGCGGTTGTGACAACGCGCGAAGTGGCCGACAGCTTCAACAATGGAATGGAATATTTCAACACGTTTGGAGGCAATCCGGTATCCTGCGCCGCCGGGCTTGCTGTTCTTGATGTGATTGAACGGGATAAATTGCGCGAACGCGCCCTCGATGTGGGCAATTATCTGCTTGCTGGTTTTAAAGAGATGCAGAAGCGTTACGACATTATCGGCGATGTCCGTGGGCGTGGTCTGTTTCTGGGAATCGAACTGGTCACGGATAGAAAAACCAAAGCTCCCGCAACCGCATTGGCACGACAGATCAATGATGGTGCAAGAGAGCGCGGTATTCTGATGGGGACCGAAGGGCCACATGACAATGTGCTGAAAATGCGCCCGTCGATGGTTTTCAGCCGCGCAAATGCCGATCATCTTCTTGATGTTCTCAATGACAGCTTTGCAGCAGCCCTGAAATAATCACTTTAAGAGAACGCTGATTTTAAGGCTGTATTTTTGTTCGGTTTGCCGGGCAAAAATACAGCCTTTTTTATTGGCCGGATTTCCCGGCGCCCATCACAACAATTCATACATGTCCCCCGGCCAGCCCTCCGACAATATGCCGGTTAATTCCGGCAATGTGTCGGGCCGGCAGACATATTGCTGGATGCTTGAATTCAGAGCCTGTGCGAAGCTCATTGATGAAGGTTGATGGCAAACCATAACCCTAGAAGAAAAAGAAAAATCCAGAGGAAACCAAAAAATGAATTCCAGGCTCAAGCGTTTGATTGCCGTTGCTGCTGTGGCAATTTCTGCAACTTTTTCAATAGCTCCAGTGCAAGCTGATGAGCTGGAAAAGCTTAAAGAATCTGGCGAAATGCGTATTGCAATGAGCGGTCAATACCCCCCGTTCAGCTTTACCAATGAGCAGAATGAAGTGGTGGGCTTCGATGTGGCGATTGGCTCGGCCATTGCCGAAAAAATCGGTGTTAAGCCCAAAATCGTGACAACGCCTTTTGACGGTATTATTGCCGGTCTTCTGGCCAAAAAATACGATGCCGTTGTTGCCTCCATGACGATTACGCCGGAACGTGAGAAGGCAGTCGATTTTGTTGGACCATACTATCATGCGGGCCGCACGATCGTTGTCAAAGACAGCTCCCCTATTCAGAAGCTCGAAGAACTTAACGGCAAAACCGTTGGTGTCACAATGGGCGATTCCCACGAAAAATGGGCCAAAGCACAAGGTGATCTGACTGTTCGCACCTATAAGGGTCTGCCTGAAATGTTGATCGACCTTGATGCAGGTCGTCTGGATGCGCTTGTTATGGACAGCATTCCAGTGATGATTGCTGTGAAGGAAACGGGCCAGAAGGTTCGTATTCTCGAAACGCCAAATATTGAAGGCGCGCGCGAAGCGCTCGGTATTGCGATCCGCAAAAATAACCCGGAACTCAAGGCAGCCATGCAGAAAGCCCTCGACGAGATGCTTGCTGATGGCAGCTACGAAAAAATCTCGATGGAATGGATCGGCAGCGACATTCGCTGATCGACATCCAATCCGGCCCGGTTGCCCTTTGTCAGCTGATCCGGGCCGGTTCATACGAGTTTTCGGAGTGATTTTATGGATCTAGCGCTAATGCAGCGTGTCCTCCCGTTTTTTCTGGAGGCTGCGTGGGTCACAATCCAGGTTTCTGTGCTTGCTCTTTTATTAGGGTTTGCGATTGCAGGGTTTCTCGTCGCGGCACGTTTGTCCAACAATAAAGCACTGCGCTTTTTATCTGGTGCCTATGTCAGTGTTTTTCGGGGAACGCCCTGTCTGGTGCAGCTTTTCGTGCTTTACTTCGGCGGACCACAAATTGGCCTTGAACTGGACCCCTATGCGGCAGGTATTGTCGGGCTCGGTTTGAATATTGCCGCCTATATGGCTGAATCCATTCGTGGTGCAATTGCGAGTGTGGATAGAGGACAGACGGAAGCTGCTCGCTCTATTGGCTTTGATCGCGAACGCACACTTCGTTTAATTGTTCTGCCGCAAGCCGCCCGCCTGATGATCCGTCCGCTCGGCGTCAATGCAGTGGCACTCGTAAAAGGGTCAGCATTGGTTTCAACAATTTCTGTTGTGGAACTGACCTACACAGCGCAGCGCTTCATCAGCTCGACCTATAAGCCCTTCGAAATATTCGCCGTTGCTGCAATTCTTTACATGATCATTGTCTATATCGTTATCATGATTGTCGATCTTCTCGACAAACGTTTTGCGCCGCGTTGAGGGAGGATCAAATGCCAGCTCTCGACTTCAGTATTGTCCCTCCCTATGCCGAATTGCTGCTGACTGGATTGTGGTGGACGCTTGTTCTCGCCGTCTCGTCCAGTATTTTAAGTTTTGCCTTCGGTATCTTTTTCGCGCTCATCGTCCTTTATGCGCCGTTGGTGCTTGCATATCCGATACGCTTTTTCATGTGGCTGTTCATGGGAACGCCGCTGCTTTTGCAACTCTATCTCATCTATTATGGTCTGGTTCAGATCGGCGTCGATATTCCTGCACTGTTTGCGGGCATCATTGGTCTGAGCCTGCATTTCGCCGTTTACAATGCTGACGTCATTCGCGCTGGCATTCTCTCTGTTGATCAGGGACAGACAGAAGGCGCGCGATCAATCGGACTGAGCCGTGCGCAGGCTTTGCGCTACATTATCATTCCCCAAGGCGTCAGAAACACCATCGCGCCCATCGGCAACAACATGATCGTATTGTTGAAAGATACATCCCTCGTTTCAATCATCGGCATTGCAGAGCTTGTTCACAGCGCCCAGATCGCCATCAGTGAAACATATAGCCCGTTTGAATTTTATCTGACCGCTGCCGCACTTTATTATCTGGCTAATCTTGTGATGGAAGCAGGTCTAAGGCGCATTGAAGGAAAAGTGGAGGTGACGCGATGAGCACTCTAAACCCAATGGTGGAAGTTAAAGGTGCCCGCAAAGCCTACGGCGCGCTTGAGGTTCTCAAAGGGATCGACCTTTCTGTGTCACGCGGCCAGATCATTGCCATTATTGGCCCAAGTGGATCAGGCAAGAGCACACTGTTGCGTTCTATCAATCATCTTGAAACCCTTAATGGCGGAGAGGTATGGCTTGATGGGATGCAGGTTAATCAACCTCTCAAAGGACAGGCCTTTGAAAAGCATATCAATGCCGTGCGCCAGCAGATGGGAATGGTGTTTCAGCATTTCAATCTCTTCCCGCATCTGACTGTCGTAGAAAATATTACGCTTGGGCCGATGAAGCTGAAGGGAATGTCCAAGTCTGCGGCGCGTGAACTCGCCAAGGAGCTGCTTTCCAAGGTGGGACTTTCAGAGAAAGTGGATGTTTATCCATCACGCCTTTCGGGCGGCCAAAAGCAACGTGTCGCTATTGCCCGCGCTTTAGCGATGCAGCCCAAGGTCATGCTCTTTGATGAAGCCACATCTGCGCTGGACCCGGAACTGGTTGAGGAAGTCAATCTTGTCATGAAGCAGCTTGCCGCTGAACATATGACCATGTTGATTGTAACCCATGAAATGCGCTTTGCCGGCGAAGTTGCAGATAAGATCATCTTTATGGACAGAGGTGTGGTTGTGGAGCAAGGAGCGCCGAAAGATATATTGTCAAACCCTCAGAATGATCGCACCCGTGCTTTTTTAAGGACGTATCTCGCACATTCGACGCTGCTTTGATCTAACCCAGACAATAGCATTCGAGCATAATCCCCACCGGAGCGCGGCGGGGATTATGCTCTAAAATCAGTGTTTTTATCGCTTTCATTTGCAAATGTGCCACCAAATGAATAACCGTCTTTGATCAGGGGATTTAGAGGTGGATAATCTAGCTAAATGCGTAAGAAGCAATTTCGTATAAGAAGCTCGTTCTGCGGCACAGGCCTTATCATTGGAGCGTTATTTTTTGCTGCTTCCCTGACACCGAGCCTCATACCCCGTAATTATGTCTTTCAGGGCATTCTGGCTGGCGTGGCGTTTGGTTCGGGCTATGGTATCGGCGTGTTGCTGCGATGGTTGTGGTTATATTTAGAGCTACCCACCCTGAATGCGCAGGCATTAAAATATGCAAAAGCAATAACAGCTGTCATTTGCTTAAGCATCATGCTTGTGGCCTTGTATCAAACGGCAAGCTGGCAAAACTCCATCCGCAGCGTTATGAATATGGAGCCTGTAGAAAGCGGTTATCCGTTCAGTGTCAGCGCACTTGCACTTGTAAGCTTTGGCGTTTTGCTTCTTCTGGCGCGCGGGATGATCGTTCTGGGCCGGATCATAATCAACACACTCAATCGTTATCTTCCGCGCAGGGTTTCCATTATCATCGGCTCAGCAATGACGTTTGCGCTTATCTTTACCATCGCAAATGGCGTCTTGGTGGAATATGCGTTCCGTGTTCTGGACAGTTCTTTTCAAAGATTTGACGCTCTGGTCGAACCGGACCGGCCGCAGCCCCTCATCGCAGAGCGCGCTGGCAACCCTCAATCAAAGCTTGATTGGCGAAAATTGGGTCGTGCCGGACGAGAATTTGTTGCTTCAGGGCCGACCGCATCCGAAATCAGTCATTTTAACAAGCGAACCGCTCTTGAACCTATAAGGCTTTACGCTGGTTTGCAGATTGCCGACACGCCCGAAGAACGAGCGGAATTGCTGCTGAGTGAATTAATTCGGACAGGTGCTTTTGATCGGGCTGTGCTTGTTGTTATCACACCGACCGGCACAGGATGGGTGGACCCATCTGCGATTGATGGACTGGAGTTTTTGTTTGATGGCAATGTCGCGAGCGTTGCATTGCAATATTCTTATTTAAACAGCCCGCTTTCACTGATATTTCAGCCAGAAAAGGGACTTGCGTCGTCGCAGGCACTTTTCCGTGCCGTTTATGATCACTGGAAAAAGCTTCCGGTTGATCAGCGTCCGGAGCTCTATCTTCATGGACTGAGCCTTGGTGCTTTCAATTCCCAGCGGTCTATAACTTTCTTTGATATTCTGGGGGATCCAATCAATGGTGCAGTCTGGAGTGGCCCACCATTCCCGAGTGAAAAATGGCGCTCGCTGACCAAAAATCGCGATGCTGGCTCCACCGAATGGTTGCCTGTTTTTCAAAATGGACGGTTCGTGCGCTTCATGAACCAGAATGGCACGCCTGAAGGCAATACAGCGCAGTGGGGCAATACGCGTTTCGTGTATTTACAATATGCCAGCGATGCGATCGTATTTTTTGATAAAAGCCTCGCCTACCGGGAAGCCGACTGGATGAAATCGCCAAGAGGCCCGGATGTCTCCCCGATGCTGGGTTGGTATCCGGTTGTAAGCATGTTGCAATTGCTCATCGACATGCCCTTAGCGGACACAGTGCCGATAGGTTATGGACACGTTTACGCGCCCGATCACTATTTAAATGCGTGGTTGAATGCGACGGGAATAGACAGCTGGAAAGCTGAAGACATTGAGGCGCTTAAAAAACATCTCAACAGCAGAGCGCTGCGTGAAGACGGTTATGAGCATCGCGGCGGCTAAAGTGCCCTATCCCGTATTCGAAACACGATCTGCGGGAAAACACTCGCAGATCATCAATCCATTGTCAGTTGGGAACGCACTGAATCACCGCAGTATTTCAGCTTCCTGTCTATACGTCCTTTATAGCTTTTACGGCTTTGGACGAGGCGACTTTGGCGCCTGGTTCTGTAGCCGCTGATATCTGCCCGTTTTCGCCTGTGAACACCTTCAGTCGCATCGAATGAAGTCTGTTTTGCTCACTTAAACACCCTCACACATGGGTTCATTCTGTATACGCATGAACCCATGTCGGTTTTGCACAACTGCGACAGCAAGAAACATGGGCTTGAGCAGTTGGGCGCTTGACTCCTGTCGGGAGCAACTTCTTATATATCAGAAGTTCGTGCGGGGCGGCGATCACCGATATTTCTCTTTGAAATTTGGTCGGTACTGGCGTCCTGTATGGAACAGGTTTTCAATTGAATGGCGGGCAGCCGCACGTCATTCAGCTAGGAATGAAATATGCAGCGCGTTTTTGACGGACATAATGATGTCCTTCTGCGTCTTTGGGAAAACCAGCGTAACGGTGGTGACCCGATCAAAGAATTTATCCACGGCACAAAGGTTGGTCACATAGACCTGCCCCGCTCACGCAAAGGCGGTTTGGCTGGCGGTATCTGCGCGATTTATATCCCATCCGGCCACCATATCGAACTCGGCAAACCCGACGAAAATGGCCACTACGTAACGCCGCTATCGCCGCCGCTTCAACGTGCCCCTTCCCTTGACATTGCGCTGGAGTTTGCTTCGCTGGCACTGCGCCTTGAACAAGCGGGTGGCTGGAAGCTCTGCCGCAACGGGAAAGATTTGGACGAAGCGCTCGCGGGTGACACATTTGCCGCCGTTCTTCATATGGAAGGCTGTGAGGCCATTGATGCCGACCTGGCGGCGCTTGATGTGTTCTATGCAGCCGGCTTGCGCTCACTTGGCCCGGTCTGGAGCCGCAACAATATTTTCGCACATGGCGTACCGTTTGCATTCCCAATGAGCCCGGACACCGGTCCCGGCCTGACTGAAGCTGGTGAGCGTCTGGTTAAAGAATGCAATCGCAAGGGCATTCTGATCGACCTTGCTCATATCACCGAAAAAGGTTTCTGGGATGTGGCGAAGCTGAGTGACCAGCCTTTGATCGCAAGCCATTCCAACGCCCATGCTCTGACGCCGGTTGCGCGCAATATCACAGATCGCCAGATGGATGCGATCCGCGAGCGCAAAGGTATTGCAGGCCTCAATTATGCAACCACCATGCTGGGCAACGATGGCAAAGAAGACGCCAACATGCCGCTTTCCAATATGGTGCGCCACATCGACTATATGGTCGAGCGTATGGGTATTGATTGTGTAGCACTTGGCTCCGATTTCGACGGTGCAACGATTCCAGCCGAAATCGGTGATGCAGCAGGACAACAGAACCTCGTTATTGCCTTGCAAACGGCGGGCTACAATGACGAAGAACTGACAAAGCTCTGCCGTGGCAACTGGATACGCGTTTTAAAACAGGCATGGCACGAAGCCGCCTGAGCGAAAACAGAAATATAGAAAGGGAACTAAAATGAAGAATCTCGGACGTTTTCGTCTTCTCGCAGCAGGTGCTGCCCTTGCAGCGGTCATGGCTGCAAATCCGGCATTGTCGGCAACGCCTGCCGATACGCTCGTTCAGGCATGGGCCATCGATGACACCATTACGCTTGACCCGGCTGAATCCTTCGAGCTGTCGCCTGCGGAATTCATCGGTAATGCCTATGACATGCTGGTGCGTCTCGACATTAACGACACTTCTAAGGTTGTTCCCGGTGTTGCTGAAAGCTGGACCATTTCGGATGACGGCCTCACCTACACATTCAAGATGAAGCCAGGCATCAAGTTTGCTTCCGGAAACCCGCTGACTGCAAAAGACGTGGCTTACACTTTTGAGCGCGCTGTGCGCCTCGACAAAAGCCCGGCTTTCATTCTCACACAATTCGGTCTCAATGGCGAAAACGTCATTGAAAATGCCAAGGCTGTCGATGACGCGACATTCGTTCTGAAAGTGGACAAGGCTTATGCACCAAGCTTCGTGCTGAACTGCCTGACCGCGACCATCGGCGCAATTGTCGACCAGAAGCTGCTTGAAGAGCATTCGGTCAAGGTTACGCCAACCGATGATTACAAATATGACACCGACTATGGCGCTGCATGGCTCAAAACCGGCTATGCCGGTTCTGGCCCGTTCAAAATCCGTGACTGGCGCGCCAATGAAGTCGTCGTTCTCGAACGCAACGAGAATTATTATGGCGAAAAGGCCAAGCTCGCCCGCGTCTTCTATCGTCATGTCAAGGAAAGCGCCACGCAGCGCCTGATGCTTGAATCGGGTGACGTCGATGTCGCACGTAACCTCGAACCGGGTGATCTCGAAGCCGTTCAAAAGAACAAGGATCTGGCCGTTGCCAGCGCTCCAAAGGGCACTGTCTATTATATCAGCCTCAACCAGAAGAACCCCGAACTGGCAAAGCCGGAAGTGCGAGAAGCTTTCAAATATCTGGTTGATTACGATGCAATCGGCTCGACCCTTATCAAGGGTATTGGTGAGATCCGTCAGACTTATCAGGCAAAGGGTGTTCTCGGCGCACTTGACGCAAGCCCGTACAAACTGGATGTCGAAAAAGCCAAGGAACTGCTTGCAAAAGCGGGTCTGAAAGACGGTCTGTCGGTGACCTTCGACGTGCGTAACACGCAGCCAGTGACCGGCATTGCCGAATCTTTCCAGCAGTCTGCCGCAAAAGCCGGTGTGAAGATCGACATCATTCCGGGTGATGGCAAGCAGACACTGACCAAGTATCGTGCACGTAATCATGATCTTTATATCGGGCAGTGGGGCATGGATTACTGGGATCCGAATTCGAATGCTGAAGCATTCACATCAAATCCTGACAATAGCGACGATGCTTCCACCAAGACACTCGCATGGCGCAATGCCTGGGCAATTCCGGAACTGACCAAGCAGACACAGGCCGCATTGCTTGAACGCGACAATGACAAGCGTGCGGACGAGTACAAGAAGCTTCAGGAAGAAGCTCTTAAAGAAAGCCCGTTTGTGTTGGTGTTCCAGCAGATCGAAGTTGCAGGTCTTCGCGGCGACGTGAAGGGCTACAAGCTCGGACCAACATTCGATTCGAACTTCCTCGCACCAGTCAGCAAAGACTGATCTGAAGAACGGTCAGACAATTGAATACAACAACACCTGTAAAGAAAAAGAGGGGCGCCCGACGGCGCTCCTCTTCCATCGCTATGGCGATTGCCAGTTTTCTGGCGATCGTGATAACCACCTATCTCGGCCTGCTGGCCGTCACCTTCTTCATCGGCCGCGTTGTGCCGATTGACCCTGTACTGGCCATTGTTGGCGACCGTGCTCCCGCCCATGTGGTTGAGCGCGTGCGTCAGGAAATGGGCTTCAACCTGCCCTATTACCAGCAGTTCTTCCTTTATGTGAAAGGCGTCCTGCAAGGCGATTTCGGCACGTCCGTTCTGACCACCAATCCGGTCATGACCGATATTCGCCGCGTGTTCCCTGCGACGATGGAACTTGCAACCATCGGCACGATTATCGGTGCTTTGTTCGGCATTCCGCTTGGCGTTCTGGCAGCCGTCAAGCGCGGCAGCATCATTGACCAGATTGTGCGTGTGATTGGCCTTGTTGGTTATTCCGTACCAATCTTCTGGCTTGGCATGCTGGCCCTTCTGATCTTCTATGCACGCCTCGGCTGGACCTCCGGCCCCGGTCGCATCGACATTACATTTGAATATACATTCACGCCGATTACCGGCTTTTATGTGATTGATGCGATCATTCAACGCGACTGGGAAGCCCTGCGCAACATCGTCTCGCACCTTGTTTTGCCGTCGGCTCTGCTCGGTTACTTCTCACTCGCTTATATCAGCCGCATGACACGTTCTTTCATGCTCAACGAACTTGAGCAGGAATATATCGTGGCGGCACGTGCAAAGGGCATTTCGGAAACCCGGATCATCTGGGGTCATGCACTTCGCAATGCGGCGGTGCCGCTTGTGACCGTGATTGCACTGTCCTACGCAGGTCTTCTTGAAGGCTCGGTTCTCACCGAGACGATCTTCTCATGGCCGGGTCTTGGTCTTTACATCACCAACTCCCTGCAAAATGCTGACATGAATGCCGTTCTCGGTGGCACAATCATCATCGGATCGGTCTTCATCGCGCTCAATCTTGTCTCCGATCTTCTTTATCGGCTTCTCGACCCAAGGACGCGCGCACGATGAGCCAAATGACACAAACATCCAATCTTTCGTGGCGCGACTGGCTGCTCTCCGAGCGCCCACAATCGCGTATGCAAGCGCGCCTCGGCCGCTCCTATATGATCTGGCGTCGCTTTACCGCCAACAAGCTGGCCGTCCTTGGCCTGCTAATCATCATCGCGCTGCTGCTGGTTGCAGCTTTCGCGAATGTGCTGGCACCGCATTCACCCTATACGGGTGATCTCGCCAATGCCCGCCTGCTCCCTCCGGGAACACCGGGTTACTGGCTCGGTACCGATGATCAGGGCCGCGATATTCTTTCGCGGCTAATTTACGGCTCGCGGCTGACACTCTATGTCGTGCTTCTCGTTGCTATAATCGCAGCGCCAATCGGTCTGCTGGTTGGAACGGTAGCCGGTTATGCTGGTGGCTGGGTCGATGCTGTTCTCATGCGCATTACCGACATTTTCCTTGCCTTCCCAAAGCTCATTCTGGCACTTGCCTTCGTCGCAGCCTTGGGACCGGGCATTGAAAACGCCATTATCGCCATCGCAATAACATCGTGGCCGCCTTATGCACGTATTGCGCGCGCTGAAACGCTGACCATTCGCAACTCGGATTACATCTCTGCTGTGCGACTGATGGGAGCTTCACCATTTCGTATCGTTTTGCGCCATATCATGCCGCTTTGCACATCGTCTTTGATCGTGCGTGTCACGCTTGATATGGCCGGCATCATTCTGACCGCAGCAGGCCTTGGCTTCCTTGGCCTCGGTGCTCAGCCGCCATTGCCTGAATGGGGCGCAATGATTGCTTCAGGTCGCCGTTTCATTCTTGATCAGTGGTGGGTGGCCGCTATGCCGGGTATTGCGATCCTCATCGTCAGCCTTGGTTTCAACTTCCTTGGTGATGGTCTGCGCGATGCGCTCGATCCGCGGGGTAACAACCAATGAAGCCCCTTCTGACAGTTGAAGACCTGCGCGTCACTTTCCCAACCCGAACAGGTGCTATTGAAGCCGTGCGCGGCGTCAGCTTTACGCTTGGCCGTGAGCGTCTCGGGATTGTGGGCGAATCCGGTTCAGGTAAATCCCAAACCGGACGCGCTATCATGGGGCTTACCCCTCAACATGCGCAAATCACCGCCAAAAAACTTGAGTTTGACGGTATCGACCTTCTCAACACATCTGCACGCGAACGCCGCTCCTTGCGTGGTGGACGCATCGCAATGGTGTTGCAGGATCCGAAATATTCGCTCAATCCTGTGATGACCATCGGCAAGCAGATTGCTGAAACACTCAAAGCCCATGGCAAATTTTCGAGGGCGGAAATCCGCTCCCGTTCAATGGCCATGCTTGAAGCCGTGCAGATCCGCGATCCTGAACGCGTGATGAAACTCTATCCGCACGAGGTTTCGGGCGGCATGGGGCAGCGCGTCATGATCGCCATGATGCTGGTTGCAGAACCGGAAATGCTGATTGCTGATGAACCGACATCAGCGCTCGATGTGACGGTGCAGCTTGAAGTGCTTGGCATTCTCGACAAGCTGGTTGCAGAGCGTGGGATGGGGCTGATCTTTGTCAGTCACGATCTGCGCCTTGTCTCATCCTTCTGCGACCGCGTGATCGTGATGTATGCAGGCAAGATCGTTGAGGAAATCGCTGCGAGCGATCTTGCTAATGCAAAACATCCCTATACACAAGGACTACTCAACTGCATGCCGACACTCGGAACAGACCGTCATCCGCTTCCCACATTGCAGCGTGAGGAGGCATGGCGTCTATGAGCACCACTCCAGCACTTCGCGTTGATAAGATCGACGTGTTCTTTGATGAATTCCACGCGCTGAAATCGGTGAGTATCGATGTGGCGCGCGGAGAATCCTACGGCTTGGTGGGCGAATCCGGCTCCGGTAAATCCACACTTCTGCGTGCTGTGGCCGGGCTTGCCCCTGTTGACGACGGTGAAATCCGTATTGATGGAAAGCCGCTCAGAACACCGCGCGACAAGGCATTTTATCGCAATGTCCAGATGGTGTTTCAGGACCCTTACGGCTCACTGCATCCACGCCAGACGGTCGACCGCCTGTTGCTTGAGCCGCTTGCCGTGCACGGCATTGGTGATGCCGAAAAGCGTATCGTGCGCGCGCTTGATGAAGTGGGCTTGGGCTCTGGATTCCGCTTCCGCTATCCGCACCAGCTTTCGGGCGGTCAGCGGCAGCGTATCGCGATTGCACGCGCACTCATCATCGAGCCGAGCATTCTGCTTCTTGATGAGCCAACCTCCGCACTTGATGCATCGGTGCAGGCCGAAGTGCTTAACCTGCTCGAACAGGTGCGCCGCGACCGTAAACTGACCTTTGTTATGGTCAGTCATGATCTTGGCGTTGTCACCCATATGTGTGAACGGCTTGCCGTGATGCGCAACGGTGAAGTGGTCGAGCAGCTTGAAGCTGGCGATCTGGTCAACGGTAATATCCATGCCGATTACACAAAGAACCTGATGACAGCCAGCGAAGGCTTCCGGCGTTAAGGAATAAGGTGACAGAAAAAGCCCCTGCTGCAAGGCTCTTGCAAGTCAGAGGCAACGTCTGCCAATTTGGCGACAAAAACGGTCGCCAAATCCTGCAATAGAGCATTTCCTACTTTGATTGAATGATAGGAAATGCTCCATTCTTCAAGTGTGCTGTGAATTTCATCGACAGCAATATTGCGATCACAATAATCATATTGAAATAGAACCTGTCGTCGGGCAGAGGAAAATAAACAAACTTTCCCAATACTCCGATGGTCATAGCAAACAAGATACCATGAAAACGGGGAAACGTCGCTCTGACCTCAGCTTTGTAAGTGGCCGCCCAAGCAACCAACATCACAACCAGCATCGCCAACCAGGTCTCGCTGTAAAGCGCGAATATCACGCCGCGAATATAGGCTTTTACGAGCAATAACGGCGAAAAATCCGGGTGAAATCCAACCATATTTTTCTGTTGTTCGATACAACTGAAATAGAGGTGCGCCCACCAGCCGGGATGCTCGGCAGCATGTGAAATCATGGCACCCGCAACGGCTGAAGCAACAAAAGCAACAAGCAGAGGGAGTTTGCGCCAACCGAACATCACAGAAGCAATCAACAGAGCGAAGATCATGATGATATTATCGGGCCGGATGGTAAACGACAGCAGCAAAAGAATTGCGGCAACCCAATCCCGTTCTCGCATAAATGCAAATATAGCTGCCAAAGAAATAGCCGCCATAACGACATCGGGAAACACCGCTGCACTCATTGGCCCATAGCCTGCGATGAGAAGCGCGGGACCGATGAACAGCCCAGCTTCAAAGGCATTATAACGCCAGAGCATCACGAGGATTATGAAGCCCAATGCAAGCGCCGCTGCAAGGCTGATCAAGTGTCCACCACGGACTAATCCAGTAAAAGGCTCAATCCACCGCAGCAATTGGACATAGCCTGCTTTAACGCGGTACATGACGAGTTGAGACTTAAAAAATTCAGGGTTTTCCCATTGAGCTCGACGCCAACCATCACTTGACCTCAACTGGCTAAGCTGATCCGATGACGCCGCCGCTTCAATCTGACGCCATGTTTCGGCATGAAGCGCAGTCGCATCGGGATATCGATCCTCAAGCGCAGTCGCAACATATGGGATCATATCCCAATTATTGTCGGGCTTTTCAACTGAATAGATCACGACAACAGCCATAGCAATTATAACGGATAATATGCCGGCTATTCGAAGCAACTGTCGGGATGCATAATCTGATAGGCACTTTGAACCAAGCGAGAGAATCCTGTCGATTATTGGTTTATCAGTATGCACTTAATACAGTCCCCTTAGCGTAGCGTAGCATCGTCCCTTAGCTCAAGCTTATTCCATATTCTTCGCACATACGTCATCTAATAATGAGCTGCTCCACCAACTAATTCATCCAAAGCCAACTTATCGAGAGACGATGCGAAATTATTGACGCGTTGGATTAGAACCATTGATGTTGAATAACTGCCCCATCTGACATGCAGCGCTTTAAATTTCTTCGCTTTTTTCGATAGAGTCGTGCTGTCTGTGGGCAACCGGTCTGACTTGGGGTTTAAACGTTGCGGGCTGCATTTTCGGCTCGCATGCATCGGGGTTAATCTGCCGCTGCCACAAGTCCCACAACGATGAAATTATCAATATCAATAATGCGGCGGCAGGAATAAGCCGCGGAAATGCCCATTCGATCTTAAGATGATTAAAACACTTTAATTCGTTTAAGCATCAATCAACACCCCAGATCATAATATAAGTAAAAACTAATATTATGATCCACCAGAACGCCCATTTCTGATTGTTAGCTTTGTTAATATTAAATCAAACAACACGTATAACTTGACACTTAATTTCCCTATACCGTATCGCTGTGTTTAACAGCGGGGGCATTGATGCAGAACACAGTTGCGAACGTAATTTTGACATCGCGCGACACAATCCAAAACCATATGGAATTGGGCAATGTGACCGGCTCAAAGCTGAAAACTTTCAAAGCACCGCAAAGAAGGATCCGCAGCCGCACCGTGCAAAGGACAGAAAACTGCGCCCTTTCTCAGCACTTTGATGGCCGATACATCGACGAACACAGCGGCTTCGATCGCCAGTTGACCCGCCAAGCCTCACGGCACACGCGAGGCGCGATGCCGATGCAGGGCGCTTATCCCATGTATTCGCACATGCGTTCATTCTGATAGGAAAGCTATCAACTTTATCCTCATAGATAAGCGCAGTTTTGCCTGCGCTCTACATGATTTGATTTAAAACCCGATATGAGAGGGCTCGAGCATGAATGCTCATGGAACATCGAAATTCAGAGGCTACGCGCGCACGTTGGCAGCACGCTGCATTCCGAATGGAGTCTTGAATCGAAGTGCTGCCTTGCGCGGGACGCGTTTTCTTGCCCATGCCGCCAGCCTCGCCAAGTCCGGTAAACAGCGCCCCTTTCAGATGGTCAATGTGGGCGCTTGTGACGGTGTTCTCTTTGACGATGTGACGCCTTGGCTTCACCGGATTCCCCGTTCCAAAGCAGTTCTAGTCGAACCTGTGCCATATAACTTGATCAGACTGCGCAAAAACTATCCCGATACGGAACGGTTTAAAATTGAGCCGATAGCGATTACTCGGGAGCCCGGCACGATCACAGTTAAGACCTTCGATGCCAAAGCGCTAGAAGAAGGCGCATTGCCCATAGAGTTTATAGGTTGTTCTTCTGTCACAGACACGAATCTGATGTCTGGCAAGAATGTATGGGGGCCGGATGATCCGAATTTCCATAAGTTTGAACCTTACTTAAAGGAAATTGTTGTTCCGTCCGACACATTACAGGCTGTTCTGGACCGCAATAACGTTGAATATATCGATGCATTCTTAGTCGACTGCGAAGGGGCAGACTGGATTGTTTTCGAGCAGCTTGACCTGCAACGCTATCGTCCCGGCATGATCAAGGTGGAAGTTGGAGCTCTATCTCCAACGGACATTGGGAATGTTATCGTAAAACTGAAGGCTGCGGGCTACGACGTAGGTATATATTGCGAAGACGTTTGGGCGTTCAGCTAAAAAGGCGATCAGACTTACTGGAATCCAGTGCTTAAAAATCGGCACAGCGCGTTCGGCTTTGGCTTTATCTTTCCGTTTGCGCGAAACGCGTGGACAGATTGGATGTGTACGAAAACGGACCGCGGCACATACAGCGGAATAACCTCCGTCTAGAGCACTTTCCAAAAAAGGGAAACCCACTTTCGGGAAAAATGTGCGTAAAAGCAAGCAGATAGAGCATTTCCTGTCTCAGGTGAAACAGGAAATGCTCTCAATGAATAACTTTAGGACAGGTTTGACACATCGTATTGGCATTTTAGGCGATTATCACATTGTATGATGTGGCGCCAAAGGTGCGCGCTCCCGCGCGTATAGCACCACCAATTTTTGTTAGAACGTGTTTCGATCTGTTGGAATTAGACCGGCACTCTAATCATTTGTTTTAACGTACCTCTTGCCCGAAAACCGTTTCACACTTTTCGGGATGCGCTCTAAAAGATGCGGGCCGAGGTAAGCAGAAAGGTTGCAGGCGCAAGGTGCAGCCCCGCAACAACACAACGCACTATGCGTATTGCCGATTGAATTTTCCACAATTACAGGCACAATACCGCTGAAATTTTGGGGAGGGCAAATTGTTAGAAAATGCGCTGCTTTATGATGCGCAAGGCCAGCCGCTGCTGAGCGGAAAACTAAATGCTTCCCGGGACTGGGCAGAGGTCAATGCCTTCTGCCATCGCGTTTATATGCCACTTGTAGCGCGCCCCCTCATCGACGGTGCCGACCCAAATGCCACTTTGCGTACATTATCGATCGGCCGGATCATTTTGAGCCGGTTCTGCTTTGGAGTGCCCACCAAAGCGGATGAATTCGACCCTTCCTCGGGCAACATTATCGTGGTCAACACCATGCGTGGAAGTGTGCGTCATCCATTGACGAACGGCATCAGCGTCGACACCAGCCCCGGTGACAGCTATGTTGTGGATTGCAGTCGCACGGACTACTGGAACGTGGCGGACGGTCACGATCTTCAGTTCAACCTGACGATACCCCATAAGCTCATGGAGGAAACAGCGCAGCGTTGGTACGGCTTCGTCCCGGAAGATGACCTTTGGAAGAAACGTTTGGTTTTCGGCCACCGCCAATCTGCCTGGCTTTCCCTTCTCAACTACGCAACCCTTTCGGTCGACGCCCGGAATGACGGTATTTCCAGCCCCTTGATCGAAAAGCGGATCGAGGAAACCCTTTGTCTGGAGTTACTGCGTGGCTGGGCGGAAAGTGCCGGGCTCAATCTTGAGACCGGAGCGCGCGGTGCAGCCCCCCGATATGTGCGCGAGGCGGAACGTCTCATGAAAGAACGGGCGCATGAGGGACCCTCCGTAGCAGCGATTGCTGAACAGGTCGGCATTTCGGCCCGGAGCCTTTCCGAAGGGTTTCGGCGGTTTCGTGGCGTCACCCCGCATGACTATCTCACGGCCTGCCGTCTTGATGGTCTTCGCAAGGCGCTCGAAGAGGCAACGCCCGGGCAAACCGTGTCTGCAATTGCAGCGGAAAGAGGATATGTAAACCTCACCGCGATGACTGCGTCCTATCATCAGCGTTTCGGCGAAACGCCCTACCAGACACTGCGCAGCCGAACAGGGCGCGTGTGACAACCCTCGCCACAAGGTCCTCATGCTGAGGTGAATTTTGACTGGATACGCGTTGTTCAATCCATTTCGGCAGGTGATCAAATGGTGTAGGCTGATTTCTTCTGATTTGGAGTACTGGCTTCCTGAATGGACCAACCATCAGTCTTCGTCCATCCGCGGTCGTTGTCTACATTGCATGCAAGCGCCGACGGCGCCTCACTATCCGGACAGGAGTCAGGTTTGTGTGATCTTTGCAAAAATATGCTGAGGGGTATGCCCCCGAGGGAGGATATGATGAAAGCGTTGGTTTATCACGGACCAGGTAAAAAAGACTGGGTCGAAAAGCCCAAGCCGACCGTTCAGGAAGCAACGGATGTCATCGTGAGAATTACGAAGACGACGATCTGCGGCAGCGATCTGCATATTCTGAAGGGCGATGTGCCAAGCGTCGCCGAAGGACGGACGCTCGGCCATGAGGGCGTTGGCATTGTTGAAGAGGTTGGCGGTGCGGTTCGCAACTTCCGCCGGGGCGATGCGGTGCTGATCTCGTGCATCACATCCTGCGGTTCCTGCCCAAACTGCAAACGACAGCTTTACTCCCATTGTGATGATGGCGGCTGGCAGCTCGGCAATACGATCGACGGCACACAGGCCGAATTTGTCCGCATTCGGCATGGCGACAACTCGCTCTATCCGATCCCGCAAGGTGCAGATGAAGAAGCATTGGTGATGCTTTCGGACATCTTGCCAACAGGGCTTGAAATCGGCGTGCAGGCGGGCGGTGTGAAGCCCGGTGATACGATCGCCATCGTAGGCGCAGGGCCAGTCGGCATGTCTGCACTCCTGACGGCGCAATTCTATTCACCCGGTAAGATCGTGATGATCGATATGGACCCGGCGCGTCTGGCTCTTGCGCGTCAGTTCGGCGCCACCGACACCATTCAGGTCGGTGAAGAAGACGCAGCCTCCCGGATCATGGAAATGACCGACGGACAGGGCGTCGATGTGGCGATTGAAGCCGTCGGTGTTCCCGCGACATTCGACATCTGCCAGAAGATCGTTTCGGCTGGCGGCAATATCGCGAATGTCGGCGTTCACGGGAAGCCAGTCGAGCTTCGCATTGAAGATCTCTGGATCAAGAACATAAAAATCTCGATGGGGTTGGTGAACACCAACACAACACCGATGCTGCTGAAGACCGTCAAGGCTGGTAAATTCGATCCGAAAAAACTCATCACGCACCGTTTCCGACTTGATCAGATTCTGGACGCTTACGAAGTGTTCGGCAATGCTGCGCGCGAAAAGGCAATGAAAGTCATTCTCGCCGCCTGAAAACAGCAGAGAAACGGACACGAGACGCTGCGCTCTTGAAATCCGACCCGGCAAATGCCGGGTCGGGCAATAACAAAGCCTATAAAGCGAGCGGGCTCTTTCGCGAAAAATTCATTCGAACATGCTTCACTCTCAGAAGACTGGGGTCCCAGAGAGCCGGTACTCTAAAGCATTTCCAGCAAAAGTGCGAAGCGGTTTTGTGTTGGATAATGCATGAAAACAAATAGATAGGGCATTTCCGATGATTCGATCAAAACAGGAAATGCTCTAAGCAGCGCATGATTCAACAATTAGTATCATTTTGAAACCGGCGTTTCTGCGAGCCGGATATTTGCCGTGAGTTCAGATCTCACTTGCGCAGTTCAGCTTCAATCTCATCGAGCGTTTTATCTTTGCCAATACCGGTTAAGAAAGGAAGCCCCTTTATGACAGGTTTGGTAACGGACGCAGAAATGGGGGTTGTGGAAACGATAAAGTCCACATTATCAGCAAGGGACGGCACTTCCGTGGCTTTTGCCTGTTGAGCATTGAAGGTCAAACCGCGTTTTTTCATCTCTTCAGTGACAGCAGCATTGACTGCGGTTGATGTCGCAACACCGGTTCCGCACGCGAAGAGAATTGTTTTCATTTTAGCCATGTTTTCCTCCATATGACTTTTGCAGCCAACAAAATGTGCAGTCTTTATTGTAATGCGGTTGTAATGTCTTCAAAGCTGCATGCTGCTTTGAGCCTGTCGAGGGCATCAGCATCCTGAATGGTTGCCATGATCTGCTGCAAGGTCTCAATCTGTTGGTCCTTGTCATTGATGGCGAGCAGAAAGACATATCCGACCGGAACTGTCTCTTCCGGATCTTCCATATTGGCAAATGCAATCGGCATTTTGAGCGTTGCAAATGCAACACCGGCCTTGATCACATGTTCCGGGTCAGTATGCGGCACCGCAACATTGTCATCACGCTCAAGCGGCAATCCGGTTGGCATCGATAATTCACGGCTTACAACTGCATCTGCGTAGCTGGGCTTTACATAGCCCAATTTTTCCAGCTTGCCTGCCAGAATGCGGATGATCTCTTCATTGGTTTTTGCGTCACTCTGAAGCTCGATTGCGTGTGGATTGAGATAATCAATCAGACCAGCAGCCATTCCATTCTCCATTTGGAAACGACCGCACGCCTGCTTCGACGTGCGGCTTTGATTATATTGCAAAATTGGCAGCCGAGGTCAGGCGGCCTTTTCTTCTGCGGGTTCGTCTTCGGCACCCGCCGCACGTTCCCATGCGAGTGTGTTGCGACGATAGAGCATGAACAGCACTGCAATCACAACCGCAATCACTGCGACGCCAAGCGTACCGCCAAGCCAGCTGATTGTTTTGATGATAATGTCTGGAACCCACAGGAACCCATCGACCACGGACGTAATCTGCAAGGCATTTTCTGGCAACTTGAAGCCTGACGAGACTGCCGCACTGGTAAAGAGGGGCGCGAGCGCATTGGCAACATAGAAGCCGATGGTCAAAGTCACGGTCCCCACCACAACCATGCGGAACACATTGCCTTTCAGAAGCGGAGCCGTCATTGCAACGATAAACGGAATAACCGCAAGATCGGCGAACAGGATCACGCGATTGCCCGGCAGAATGACCGAAAGGATGATCGCAATCGGCACCAGAATGAGCGCCGACGAAATTGCTGCCGGATGCCCGATCAGGATGGCCGAATCGAGGCCGACGAGAAGTTCGCGGTCGCCTGTCCGCTTACGCACAAATTCCTGTGCAGCATCGGAAACCGGCAACAAGCCTTCCATCAGGATTTTGACCATGCGAGGCAAAAGCAACATCACCGCTGCCAGCGTCATACCCGTGCCCAGAACCTTGGCAAGCACCGTGCCAAAATCACCCGCATTATAAAATGCTATTGTGCCAAGCACGAGACCGATGACCAGCCCCATAACAACGGGCTCACCAAACACACCAAAGCGGCGTTCAATGGTTTCGGTGTTGATGTTGATTTTATTAATGCCGGGAATGCGGTCCATGATCCAGTTGAGCACAATAGCAATCGGCAAGATCTGCGCAGAAGCCAAATGCGGCACAGACACACCCGGAATGCCGTAGAACTGTTGCACCGCGCGTGCCGACCAATCGGCAAACAACAAGGACAAGGCCGCAACAAGTGCTGCAACAATAATGCCATAAGCGATGTTATCCGTTGCAGCGACAACCAATGAGCCTACGAAAGCAAAGTGCCAGAAATTCCAGACATCGACATTGAGCGTGCGCGTCCAACGCATCAGCAACAGGGCGATGTTGACCAGAATTCCAACTGGAATAACCCACAAGCCCACCGATGAACCAAAGGCAATGGCCGCAGCGGACGGCCAGCCCACATCGACGATATCACGCTTGATGCCAGTGTTGGTGACAATTGCCTGGGCCACTTCACCGATAGAGGTGAACATCAGGCCCAGAACCAGATTAATACCGATGAAAGCGACACCGATGGTTATGGCAGCGCGGAAGGCTTTACCGACTTTCGCGCCCAGTACCACCGCAATAATGAAGATGACGATAGGCAACAGAACCGTTGCCCCAAGCGTATCGACCGCCGTTTTTAGTCCGCTCAGAAATGCGTCCATTTAATTCTCCTCCCGCCGGAACACTCCCAAAGTGCGCCGAGCTACCAGAACGCCATTATTAGCTTGCACGTATCGGCGTTTCAAAATCTGAATTGCGCGAAACAGCAGAACTTTTGTATTCTATAACAAACTAAAGTCTAATAACAAGCTGCCATTAACGTTCGCGTGCCGACGCGTCATTGTGAACACTGGTATTGACTTAAAAACAAATGTTCATTAATTGATTATGCATCAGAGGAGACTGCGAGAATTTTGCAGAGACGTTCAGGAGGAAACGATGGCAACCAATGTGGCGTTGACAGGTTTGGCGCGTGATATGCAGGCGCGGGCGGATAGTGGCCGACCAATCCGCATCGGACTGATTGGCTCCGGTGAAATGGGGACGGATATTGTCACGCGCGTCGCACATATGCCTGGCATTGAAGTGGGTGCTATCTCCGAACTGCGTATTCCCAATGCGCTGAAAGCCGTCGATATTGCCTTTCAGGAAGAAGGCCACGGTGGCGAAGTTTCGACCGCTTCCGATCTGACTGCTGCGATGGAAGCGCATAAAGTTGCTGTAACCGACAATGCCAATCTGATCCTCGAAAATGATCTTATTGATGTTGTGATCGACGCCACGGGCGTTCCGGCCGTTGGTGCCGAGATCGGCCTGCGTGCCATGGAGCATGGCAAGCATCTGGTTATGATGAATGTTGAAGCAGATGTGACCATCGGTGCTTATTTGAAAGCAGAAGCCGAGCGCCTTGGCGTCACCTATTCGCTTGGCGCGGGCGACGAGCCGTCATCCTGCATGGAGCTGATTGAGTTCGTGTCCGCGATGGGCCATCCGATTGTGGCTGCGGGCAAAGGCAAAAACAATCCGCTCAACATCGATGCCGTGCCCGACCAATATATGGAAGAAGCCACGCGCCGTAATATGAATGTGCGTATGCTGGTGGAATTCGTCGATGGTTCAAAAACCATGGTCGAAATGGCTGCCATTGCTAACGCCACAGGACTTGTCCCGGATAAAGCCGGTATGCATGGGCCTGCCGCAACGCTCGACCAGCTCAACAAAACGCTGATCCCCGAAAAGGATGGCGGGGTGCTGTCCAAGGTCGGCGTGGTTGACTATTCGATCGGTAAAGGCGTTGCTCCGGGCGTCTTTGTCGTCGCCGACATGTCGCATCCGCGTATTTCCGAGCGTATGGAAGATCTGAAGATGGGCAAGGGTCCATATTTCACCTTTCACCGCCCCTATCATTTGACGTCTCTCGAAGTGCCGCTGACTTGCGCGCGCGTTGTTCTTTACGGCAAGCCGGACATGGTTCCGCTGTCAAAGCCGGTCGCAGAAGTGGCGGCGGTCGCAAAGAAAGACATGCAGCCAGGCGAAAAACTCGATGCCATTGGCGAATATTGCTATCGCGCATGGATCATGACTTCGAGCGAAGCACGCAGTGCACATGCGATCCCATGCGGACTTCTACAAGGTGGCAGCGTGACCAAGCCGATCAAGAAGGGCGAGCTTATCACTTACGACAATGCGGCCGTGGCTCCGGGTTCCAAGATTGCCGAACTGCGCGCGCGTCAAGACAAGCTCGTTTACGGAGCGTGAGGACAGAACATTATGGTTCAAGCCAAAAAAGTCGAACCGCAGGATACGGGCGACCGTCATAACTTGCCTTATGCATTTCGCACCTATTCGCCGGAACAGCTCAAAGAAGCACTGCATAAAATGTATCTGATCCGCCGTTTTGAAGAAGGGGCGGAAGAAAGCTACACGCGCGGTCTCATTCACGGAACGATGCATCTTTCCATCGGGCAGGAAGCGAGTGCGGTTGCGTCCTGTCTGCCGCTCAATGATGATGACATGATCACATCGACCCATCGCGGACACGGCCATTGCATCGCCAAGGGTGCTGACGTGAAGCGTATGTTTGCCGAATTTTTCGGCAAGGAAACAGGCTATTGCAAAGGCCGTGGCGGCTCAATGCACATTGCCGACGTTTCCAAGGGAAATCTCGGCGCAAACGGTATTGTCGGTGGTGGCATTCCAATTGCGGTGGGCGCTGCGCTTTCTGCCAAGAAGCAGAAAAATGGCAAGGTTGTCGTGTCGTTCTTCGGTGACGGCGCTAACAATGAAGGCGCTTTTCACGAAGCGCTCAATATGGCTGCGGTCTGGAAGCTGCCCGTTGTTTTCATTTGTGAAAACAATGGCTACGGCATGTCCACCTCGACAAAACGTTCGACCGCTGTTGCCAATGTAGCGGACCGCGCCTCGGCCTATAACATGCCCGGCGTGATCGTGGATGGCAATAATCTGTCGGAAGTGGCAGAGGCAGTCAACGAAGCGAGCGAACGCGCACGGCGCGGCGAAGGGCCGACGCTCATTGAAAACAAAACATACCGTATTCGTGGGCATTCCAAGAGCGATCGCAACCGCTATCGCACCAAGGAAGAAATCGAGCATTGGCAGAATGATCGCGATCCAATCGCGCATTTTGAGGCTGATTTGAAAGCCTATGGCTTCATCAATGATGCCGAGATCGAGGACATCCGCGCTCAGGTGGAGAAGGAAATCGCTGAGGCGATTGAGTTCGCCAAGAACAGCCCGGCACCTGATCTGACCAACCTGACCCGCGACGTTTATACGGATGATATTTAAACATGGACACAACAATCCGTGAGTTGAGCTATTCGCAAGCCATCCAGGAAGCAATGGCAATTGCCATGGAACGCGACGAGCGCGTCTTCCTGATGGGTGAAGATATTGGCGTCTATGGCGGCGCATTTCAGGTGACTGGTGATCTGGTGCATCGCTTTGGCGAAGACCGTGTCATGGATACGCCTATTTCCGAACTGGGCGGTGCAGGTGTCGCGGTCGGTGCAGCACTGACCGGTATGCGTCCGATTTTTGAGTTCCAGTTTTCTGACTTTGCAGCACTGGCGATGGAACAGATCGTCAATCAGGCTGCAAAAATCCGCTATATGCTTGGTGGTGCAGTTTCGGTGCCGCTGGTTATGCGGTTTCCGGCAGGGTCGGGAACGGGTGCTGCGGCACAGCACAGCCAGAGCCTTGAAGCATGGCTTGGCCATGTGCCGGGGCTCAAAGTCTTACAGCCTTCAACGCCTTATGATGCCAAGGGCATGTTGCTTGCGGCCGTCGAAGACCCCGATCCGGTTATGATTTTTGAGCACAAGCTGCTCTACAAGACCAAAGGTCCGGTTCCAGAAGGTTTTTACACCGTGCCAATTGGCAAGGCAAAGGTGGTCCGTGAAGGCCGTGATCTTACCATTGTCGCAACGGCAATCATGGTACACAAAGCCCTTGATGCCGCTGCTGAGCTTGCCAAGGAAGGCATTGATGTTGAAGTGATCGATCTGCGCACAGTGCGTCCGATTGATCGCGAAACCATTATTAAAAGCGTCAAAAAAACGTCAAAACTTCTCTGCGTTTATGAAGCGGTCAAGACGCTTGGTATTGGTGCTGAAATCTCTGCTATTGTAGCGGAGAGTGATGCCTTCGACTATCTTGATGCGCCAATCGTGCGTCTTGGCGGGGCCGAAACGCCAATTCCTTATAATCCCGACCTTGAACGCGCGACCGTTCCACAGGTGCCTGATATCCTGAAAAGCGCTCGTGATCTGGCTAAAGGAGTGCGCTGACCATGGCTGTGGAAGTCATTCTCCCCAAGGTCGATATGGATATGGAGACGGGGCAGATTTCGCGGTGGTATGCCAAAGATGGTGATACGGTCACGAAAGGTCAGCTTCTCTTTGAAATCGAGACCGACAAGGCCGCAATGGAAGTCGATGCACCAGCATCGGGCATCCTTGCAGATATCAGCGCTGCGGAAGGAACGGTTGTTCCTGTCGGGCAGGCAGTTGCATGGATTTATGCCGAAGGCGAAGAGCGTCATGCCAAATCAGCGCCCGTCGCTCAAGAAACGATTGTTGCGGCACCCATAGAAACAGCCATTGCGCCAGCCGCTCTGGAAAAGGTTGAACCTGCATCTTCGCACGATGATCAAACGGGGGCAGCCAATGATGTGCGGGCAACGCCGCTTGCCCGTCGGCTGGCGCGGGAGGCAGGCATTGATCTCTCGTCTGTTCAGGGTTCAGGACCGAAGGGCCGCGTGCAGAAGAAGGATGTTGAAGGCAATATCAGCGTCGCAAAGATGCCAAGTGCTGCTGTCGCTGCGAAACCTGCTTCAAGAAACAATGCAGAGCCTGCCACTGCGGGACAGCTCAATGTCGTCTGGTTGCGCGAGGGAGAAGCTGGCCGTTTGCCAGTTGTTCTGATCCACGGCTTTGCCGCTGATCTTAATTCATGGCGTGGATTGTTTGCTGGCGCATCGCTTGGCCATCCGATCCTCGCTCTTGATCTTCCGGGACATGGCAATTCACCACGGGTCGTTCCTGAAAGCATTGACGACATTGCAGCAAGCGTGGAGGCAACGCTCGCAGCATTGGGCGTAACATCCTGCTTGCTGGTTGGGCATTCGCTGGGTGGTGCGGTCGCGACTGTCACCGCTTCACGCGGTGTTATCGATGTGCGTTCTTTGCTGCTCATCTCGTCGGGTGGTTTGGGGCCGCAAGTCAATGCTGCGTTTATCAACGGTCTTATCGGCGCGAAAAGCGAAGCCAGCATCGTTCCCTGGCTGAAGCTTCTCGTTGCCGATGAGAGCCATCTGACGAAGCCGTTCATCAATGCGACCATCGCTCAGGCGGCGGATGCAGAACTGCGCGAAACGCAGGGCGCCATTGGTGCGCGGTTCTTCGCAGATGGCACACAGACCTTTGACGTTCGCTCAAGCATTGCTACGCTTGCAATGCCGGTGCGGCTTATTTTTGGTGCGCAAGACCGGGTGATACCCGTCGCCCATGCGCATGGTCTGCCGGGAAAAGTGGGCGTCCACATTTTCGCAGGCTGTGGGCATATGCCACAAATCGAAGAGCGGGCTGCGGTGCTGCAAATTTTCAAAGAATGCGCAGCCGCTGCCAATTAGAGCGGCATTATGGAGCAAGTGCCACAAGATTCCGATGAAGGCTGATGCTATCTCCTGAGGGTGTCTCGGGAGTGTTGCGTATGGTGGAAATCGTTGACGGATTGAAATTGAAGCTGGTCGAAATCGACACCCAGCTTGATCTTCTGCGTCGGCAGATCGGCGATCTCGAAGATCAGTGGGATGCCTTCGTGAAAGTCATCAGGGTCTACGATCCCGAGTTCACCTTGGTGAACGCTGCGCCACGTAAGCCTCGTTCAGCCCAACGGGGAACGGCGAGCAGTCGTGTCACCGAGCTTCTGAAGGGGAAGAACAACCGTCACGTCGTCCTCGATATTCTGAGACGCTCGGATAGGCCGACATCCAGCTCCGAAATCGCGAGACAGTTCGCTAAAGATGTAGAACTGGGCGAGGAAGCAGAACGACTTGAGACGGCGTTGGCGAGCAGGTTCTCGGCGACGCTCGATGGATTGCAGAAGCAGGGTCTGGTCAAACATACTGGCACTGTCGATGGCCGTCGCCATCTCTGGGAGATCAGCCGCTAGTCCGGCGGCTCACCTTGGAGCCAGACCTGGTCGCTGATATTCTGAGCAGCTCCCTGCCAGTAGCCGCAAAGGTTTCGCGAGGTTGGCCGAGCAGTGATTGTTCGGAGGAGATCGGCAAACTGCCACCGCAGGCCCATGTAGCGCGTATCCTCCTTCCAGGAGAGCATCGCCATGTACCAGTCGAGGTACTTCGTCGAGAAGCGGTGATTGACACCTTGGTAGGCTTTTTCGACGCGACTGAAGAAGCTTTCGATGACGTTTGAGTTCGTGCCGTCATCCTCCTGGTACTGCAGGCTGTGGTTCACGCGATGAATGGAAACAAGGCCGACAAGATCGTCATACGCCTTGTGCTCGTCGGCAATCAACAACGCCTTCGGGGCAACATGCTTGGCAACGGCCGCCCAGGCATCCTTGCCGTTTTCATCCATGACGACCCGCGTCAGCGTCCTGTTCGGGGCGTGCTTGTTGGCCTCCCTCAGCGCCAGGACGCACATGCGCTTGCCGTTCTGGTTTTCCTTCTTGCGACCGTCCTTGCGTTCTTCCTTCTTGTTTGCCTTGCGGAGAACACCGCCGACATACTTGCCGTCGATCTGGACCAGTCCCTGAAGTGTGATGGCACTGCGGCGCAGGCCAACAGCCTCACGAAGCTTCTGTAGCAGGACGTAGGCCGTCTTGTACTGGACGTTGAGCTTGCGGCTCAGATGGAGGGCGGCCATACCCTTGGCCGCCGTGATCTCCTCCCAGATCGCCATGATAATCTTCTTGAACGACAGCTTCCTGTTGGCGAACACCGTCCCGGATGTCACCGAGAACTCGGCACGGCATTCAGGCTCGGAGCATCGGAAGCGGCGACGGCGGACATCGTAAGGCTCCAGACATCCGCAACGCGGGCAATAGGGGCTGCCGCCGTTGTCCGCCCAGCGGAAGTCGACGAAGAGGCCGTAGGCGTCGTCCTCGGAGAGTGACCAGACCTTTTCAGGGTCGAGATTGCGGCCATCTGGTCGCAACAGAGGATGCTGTCCAAAGCCCTCTTTCGGGTCAGGCCAAGCGCAACGGTCGTATTTCGAACCTCCGGTCTCCTGCGCAGAAGGGGTCGTACGTGTTCGGCCTCAAGATAGGAATTCGCTTCTGGAGCATGTTTAGTTCCGTTCAATACGCAGGACATAGGCGGCCACTCCGTCACTCGGGCGGAGAAAAAGGTCAGCGCTCTATTCGTATCGATCTGAACATGAAAGGACCCATATCAGGGGAGTCGCGTGGAGTCGAGTCAACTGTTGCGGTCGGCTCCGGCTAAGGGCGAAATGACACTGTGCAGGACATCACCTCTTGTCATGTCGCAAGAAACTACGTAGATCCAGCGTCTTAACTTCGAACAGGCTCTTCCGCATAGCTGTTCTCACATGTTTGTGAAAACTTTCATGCGCTTTTTTGTTGCTAACCCTGCCTGTTTTTTGTATGTATGAGGTAGCTTCAGGTGGCGGGACTTCTTGGTGATAGCCTTGATGCTGTAGCTGCGCACCTCTCTTGAGGTTCGGTAAACCACGGTAAGGCGCACCCGCTTCGTTATTCTCAAAAGGCTCCCGTCTGGGAGCCTTTTGTCATTTAGGACTTCTTCGCTTTCGATGCCTTCCGTTTATCGCGCTTGGCAGCCCGCTTAGCCCGCACGTCGTCGGCCTTCATCTGGGCAAGCTCTCGGCGCTTATCCTCGGTCATCGGCATTCGCTCCTTGCTAAAATAGCAGGCTCGCACAGCTTGCTTCATATTCCACTTGTGCTTGTCCGTGGTGTTTACCGCCCGCTCATGACAGGTCAGCACGTTCATCTCGATCTCGAAGTGTTCGGAGTTACTCGGATAGAAGTAGTAGAGGATCACGTCATGTATGCCTCTGACGATCCGCACAGCCGGATTGTGCGCCAATGCGGCCATGTTTTCGACCTGATTGTGGTCCTTCATCTCCCAAGTAATGCCGTTCTGATCGAACAGGTTTTGCACGCCTTGTTGAAGAGTAAGGCATTTGGCGTAGCGGTTCGCGCAGAAGATTCGATGGCTTCCGTTATGATCTCGAAAATCGAAGGCAGCATTGTGCGCGGCCTTTTCACTGAAGACATGACAAGAGAAGCTGACGCGCACCCTGATGTCCATGCCATTAGGACCAGCCGCGTTCAGAGTATAGATGAAAGGCGCGAGGTGGGAGATGTCGTAGTCCGCTCCTCCTACTGTAACCGTGGTTCCCAAATGATCGAGCAATCAAAATCTCCTGCAATACATTTCATTTGCAATGCGGTGTCAGGCGATTCAACATAAAAGATTGCTTAGCAACATTTTTCCCGGCCCAAGGTTGTCTTATCGCGGCCCGAAGAAAAGGCAGCTTTTGGCCAAAACCGGACTTCACTCGTTAGAGAGTGTCATTTCGCCTTCAAACGGAACCGACTGCTCATCGAGCCATCAGCGTTGCTGTCTGTGGTGGTACTGTCGGCTATGATACAGTTCAGCGTGGCCCCGAGAATGACTGGTGCATTCTTCGTGCTGGAGCTATTGGCCATCGGCAGTTTGTTTTACGCGATGCATTGGAAGCGTCGCGATACAAGCCATTCAAACGCATAAGCTTATCCGAACCTTCTGGAGATTGGCGATTTGTCGTGCCACAACTGGTTTCTCTCAGTTTGTGGCACTTGCTCCATAATGACGAATTAGAGCGTGTTTCAAGCTGATTGGATCAGATCGGCACTCTAATCGTACAAAAGCACATCGTTTGGCGACGATGTGCTTTTTTGTTTTTAATCAGACTGCGCTTTGTCTTTGAGCATCTGCGCAGCGCTTTCCTCATCCGTGATGAGGACTGTCGGTTTGAGAAGCTTGACTGCGCCAAGCAGCGCTGCGATTTTCTCCTTGCCGCCCGATGTCAGAATCCGTTGCGGCGTCTTCTGAAGGCTCTCGATTTTCGCCGACATGACACGGTCATGCACAGGATCATCAACGATCTTGCCGTTTCTGTCGTAGAAATGGAACAGCACGTCACCGACGGCGCCATTTTCAATGAGCGATAGTTTCTGCTGCTCATCAATCAGGCCCACACGATATGATGTGCTGCTGGCTGTCTGAATGTCACCGACACTGAGCAGGACCATGTCGAGGTCCTCGGCCATATCCAGCACAGTATTCAACCCGCAGCGCTCAATAAGTGCAGTTCGGGTTTCCCTGCTATCAACAAGCGCCGGGGCAGGAATGAGATAACCCTCGCCCTGAAAAATCTGTGCAAACTGCCACGCAAATTCCGGTGGGTTTGACCGCCGTGGCTGTACGATGCCACCAAGCAGAGAAATGACCTTCAAGTCATTGAGCGGTCGTGCACCGATATGCTGCAGGGTGCTGGAAAGGGTACGCCCCCAGCCCACGCCAATCGTCATGCCGTGCTGCACTTTTTCCGAAAGATAGGCACCGGTTGCCGCGCTGATTGGTGGAATCGGGTCAATGTCCGACGAAGAAAGCGGCGCGACAATGGCGCGCTCAAGACCAAAGGTCTTTTCAAGCTCAACTTCCAGAGATGTCAGACTTGCCAGCTTGCCCTCAATGGTAATTTTTACTTCATTGCGCGCACGGGCATCAGCAAGAAGGCGGACGATTGTCACACGACCGACACCGAGCGCTTCCGCAATGTCATTCTGCGTCATTTGTTCAACGTAATACATCCACGCAGCGCGTGTTCTCAATCGGCTTGTACGGTTTTCGGCCGCAACCCCTTCAGACCCAACGATAAGGTCTGCCGCTTCCGGTTTTTCTTTGGTCTTCCTGGCGGCCTTTTTCAAAACTATCCCTCAAATTAATGGTGCAATACAGCGTTATCGAACTGGTGTTGTTATACCTAAACTATTGCTTTTCCACGCAGAGGCAAACAATAATTCCTATGCATTGTCCATTCTGTTATCATGGTGCTGCAGGTGAGGAAAACAAACATGTTACGCATTCTTTCCGAAGAAATTGCAGTCAACCTAAAGGACCGTCTGCGCGAGGCTCGATATATGATCCGGCGCAATCGTCATGAAAGTTTGCAAACAGAACGGCCGGCTCCGCGACCCGGTGAAATTGTATCTCCAGAATTGCTGCTGGGACATGCCGCGAGCATGATGGACAAGGCGCTGACAACGGCTGAAACAATTTCGATTTCGTTGATTTCCTCTGATCCGAAAGCACATAGCGGCGCCCCGCATGTGAAGAGCCTAGCAATTTATTTTGGTGGCTCGGCTGAGGGCGTGCGGGCTTTCCGCAAAGATATGTATTACCTCACGAAAGAAGTGCTCCGCCGTCATAAGTTGCAAAATATGCTGATCCAGGAGGCTGTCTTTTTAACCGTTCATGAAAAGGTAATGCAGAACCATGCTGCTTTATTGAAAAATGTATTTTCAGCTGAAGCAGGTGAGAAGAAAATCGCGACAACAGCCAAAGTTGTTGCAGCTATTTTTCTGCAATTGCTTGCCGAAAGACCTGTGCGGTTCATTTCGCTCAATAGCCATTGTGACCCAAAGGCTTTGCGCCGGTTTGAAGCCGCGTGTTTTGCCGCAGTCAGTGTTGCTTGTGGCTTGATCACCGTTAAGGCGGCGGATCTTGCTGGCATTGATCCTTTGGAAAGCGCTATTCTGGCATTGGATGTGCGCGGGGAGCGTCTCATTAAGGCGGCAGAAGATTGCGATCAGGCCAATCTTGAAACTCTGTTCCAGACCCTCATTACGCATCTTCCATGAAATAAGAGCCCGGATTGAATCCGAGCTTTTTGATAGGGGCCTTATAGACGAGGTTTAGCTTCCAAACATATCTGCAATCAGCTTTTTCGCGCGAGGAATGGAAGCAGGGCTCATGCTGAGTTCGGTCAGTCCCATGCGAATAAACTCGCCTATAAGCTCCGGCTTTCCAGCTGCTTCACCGCACATCCCCACCATGATGCCGGCCTCTGTTGCCGCTTTTGCGGTCATCTCAATTGCAGCCATGACAGCCGGATGGCTAACATCGTTAAGCTTTGCAACGGTTGGATTGAGGCGATCCGCAGCCATCACATACTGTGTCAGATCATTGGTGCCGATGGAGAAGAAAGCCGCTTCTTTTGCAAGTTCTCGGGCAGCGAAAACCGCCGCAGGCGTCTCGATCATTACGCCAAGGTCAAACGCGGCAAAAGCTTTGCCTTCGCTGTTCAGCTCAGTGATGCATTCCGCAATAAGGCGCTTGGTTGCACGGATTTCTTCAACATCCGATACCATAGGCAACATGACTTTGAGATTGCCATTCACAGCTGCACGCAACAGTGCGCGCAGTTGTGGTTTGAACACATCCGGGCGGTCGAGACACATGCGAATGCCGCGCCAGCCAAGGAAAGGGTTTTCCTCATCAGGAAATTCGATTCCGGCAACAGGCTTGTCACCGCCAATGTCCAGCGTGCGGACAATAACCGGGTTCGGGGTGAAAGCTCTTAGAAGCGTCGCATAGGTTTCCGTCTGCATATCTTCAGAAGGCAGGTGAATGTGCTTCATAAACAGAAGCTCGGTGCGGAACAATCCAACCCCCATCGCACCCGCTTCGAGTGCCACATCAATCTCTTCCAGCGCGCCCATATTCGCTGCGACTTCAATGATTGTACCGTCGGCACGACGCGGCGTGATGGAGCGGTAAGCATCCAGTGCCTGCTTTTCCTGGAGTGCTTTGGAAATGCGCGCCTCAATTTCGTTGCGGGTGGCTATATCCGGGTCGGCATGAACGATGCCGTGGCTTCCATCCACTGCAACGGTTTTCGCATTCTTAAGATATTGAACTGCACTGCCAAGGCCAAGAACCGCCGGAATGCCGTGCGTGCGTGCAATGATGGCCACGTGCGATGTTGCCCCGCCATGGCCGCAGACAACGCCTTTGATCTTCTTAAGCGGTGCGCGCGCCAGATCCCACGCACCGATGTCCTCAGCGATCAGCACCGAGCCTTCCGGCAAACCTTCCAAATTGATGTCTTCCTTGCCAAGCAGAGCCAGACAAATCTGGCGGCTGACGTCATGAACATCATCTGCGCGCGCGTTAAGATACGGATCATCCAGTGCCGCAAATTGCCCGGCAACCGTTGACGCTGCGGCAAGCATGGCCGAAATAGCGTCAAGGCCACCTCGAATAAGCGCGAGCGCTTCATCGGACAGGCTATCATCCGCGGCAATATCTTTTAATGCAGCAATGATGCCCCTGTCGGCATCGGCCAGATTTCCACCCGACAACGACGCATCCATGCGCTGTTGAACAGTTGCGATTGCAGATTTGAAATGGTCGATTTCTGCATCAATTTCAGATGCTGAAAGTTTTCGACCCGAAGGCTTGATCTCTTCAGGAAAAAACGCAAACGCAGCGCCCAAGGAAACGCCTTCACTCGCCCCAACGCCCTTTATCTGACCTGCAGGCAGCTCGCTCTTGATCTCAGGTTGAGGAGTGGCTGCGACTTGAGGGGAAGCGGTGGAAGTGGCGGCAATCGGGCTGGCTGCCTCTTCAAGGCCCGCCTGTGGATTTTCAAGATACCCGATCAAAGCCTCAATGGCTTCAATCGCATCGGCTCCATCGGCACGAACGGTCACTTCATCAAGCTCTTTCACGCCAAGCAGCATCAGCTTGACGGAGCTTTTGGCACTGACGCTTTTCCCGGCCTTGGCAATTTCGATGTCACTCTCAAAGCCCTTGGCCAGTTTAACAAAGCGCGTTGCTGGGCGCGCATGCAGCCCTTCATGCACCCGGACGATAGTCGAGCGTTCCATTTATGTAAGCCTCAAATCGACATCTAAAACGATTTCACGTCTATCGCACCAAAATCGTTTCAACTGTCTGTTTTAACACGCAATTCTTATCCGAAAAACGGCCAGCTCTAGCCGCCGATGGTGATAATCTGCCCTTCTTTGAGAGCAGCGACAAGGTCTTCGCCTGCTATTTCGCTGGCACAGATTTCACCCGGGCGATCCGTTGAATTCGCACCCGTGAAAGAAATCACAACGTGCCCGATTTCACGCACCTTCTGCCAGGCACTTTCGCCAACGGCAGTAATCTCGGCTTTAAGAGAGCCAATGGTGATCTTTGCTCCAATTGCAGGAGCCCCTGCTTCAGGGCCTTCTTCGACCACGTGAAGAACAGATACCTCTGCCAGTTCAGGTGGTGAGCCGTCTGCAAACAGGATCAGAACACCGCCTTCTGCGAGATCTGCAACCTCCGGGCCGATCGCGGTAATCCGCGTTTTCAGATGTATCGACATAGATGGTCCTTTCTCGGTATTCTCATTTTGGTCTTTTGATTTTTCATAAGCTTGGATTGGGTCTGCTCTCTTTTAAGAGCAGGCCCACCGTTTTTAAAGCACTGCAAGGCTGACAACCCAGGCAATCAGAACGGAAAGCGGGCCCATAAACTGACGGCTGATCAAAACGGCCGGAACACCAATTTCAATGGTTTTCGGCTTTGCTTCTCCAAGCGCCAGACCAACAGGAACAAAGTCACACCCAACCTGAGCGTTGTAAGCAAACAGAGCAGGCAAAGCCATTGCCGGTGCAATGGTGCCATTGGCAATTTGTGGCCCGATAATCGCCACACCAACGACCTGTGCAATAACAGCGCCTGGCCCCAGAATGGGTGAAAGAAACGGCAGGCTGCAAATCGCAGACAGGACCAAAAGGCCCGCAATGTTATTGGCAAGAGGGCCAAGCGGCTGGGCGAGAATATCGCCAATACCTGTATAAAGGATCAGACCGATCAGCATCGTGACAAACGCCATGAACGGCAGCACGTTTCTGACCACCTGATCGATTGTGCGGCGGCCCGCCTGGAAGAAGATACCGACCACCCGACCCATCACGCGGCCGATGCTGCTGATCATACCGACAATGCCTCCATCATTTGGCAGATCGACAGGCTGCGGTTTTTCCTCTTCTTCAACAGGGGCTGATGTTGCAGATGCGCTTGCTTCTGACCCATCCGCGAGCACAATGTCTTCGGGCTTCACACCGGAAACATAAATGTCTTCGGTTATGAACTGAGCCAGTGGTCCTGACTGGCCGACCGGTGTGATATTAACGGTTGGAATGCGCTTGCGCGGATAAACGCCGCAACGCGCCGTGCCGCCGCAATCAACAACGACAACGGCCATTTCGCTTTCAATGGGTGGCGTGCGAAATCCATCAACGGCTTCAGCGCCGGTGAGATCGGCAATGCGTCGGGCGAGCGGATGAATGCCGCCGCCTGTGACCGAAACAACTTTATTGCGCTGCTCGGTTGGCTGAATAACCAGTGGCCCACCCCAGCCATTGGAACCGCGGGAAATCTTAACTGCCTTATAGGTCTTTACCATGATATCCTCCCCGGATTCCGTTTAAAGTTCGATGCCCTGACGCCGCGCCATAATCATGGTGATGCGTTCTGTGAGCATGCCTTTAAGAAGGATGACGAGAAGACCGACAATCGCGTACCAGATGGCCACGCTGATATGATAACCGACCGGAACCGCGCCTTTTTTCTCAAGTTCGAGCAGCGCGACCAGAATGCCGCCCCAGACGAAATATTCACCGGGATTGATGTGCGGGAATAGACCCAGCGGTGGATGAACATAAGAAACAGCAGCATCATAAAAAGCTGGCTTATATTTCTCATCCAGAAACGAGCCAAAGGTATAGGCCATCGGATTGGTCAGGAAGAAAACCGCAAGAACAGGCAGGACAGTGTAGCGGGTAAGCGCGATACGACCCGCACTGCGTGCAAGGCCATGAACGCGCTTTTCACCGACCAGCTCCGTGATCGCGTAAAATGCGGTCATCAGCACGACCAGCGTTGGGATGATACCCGTCACAAAGCCCGAAAAAACCTCGCCACCTTTCTGGAACACACCAATGAAGTGCTTCCCGATTGAAGCCAGCCAGCCAAGCTGTTCTTCCTGAGCAACATTCTGCAAACGCTCTTTGAACTGATCGACTGAAATGCCGCCCGTGCCTGTGGCAGCCCCGGCATCAGCGGGGGCGGTCGTTGTCGCCTGAGCCAGTTGAAGCAGATCATTTCCTGCGTGTTCCGCTGCATGTTTTCCATGCAGGGCGGCATCCGAAATCATGCTTCCGGCCAAATGTATAGATTGCATTGTTGTGTCGGCATGTTGCGCCAACATTGTCACTATCGACATTGTTCCTCCTCGATTGCTTGTTTCAGGCAAGCAACTCCTATGCTCCCACTGCTTTGAGACCCGCGAGTTCGATCCCATCGGACTGATCGCGGATGCGACCGATCTGCTCCATCGCCTGTTTGGTAGCAGCCACCACTTCAGGCTTTCCTTCTCCAATTTCAGGGTTGTCCTGCAACTCGCTCAGGCGCATTCCCTCAAAACCTTCGCGTCGGATAAATTTGGCAAAAACTGTTCGTCCGCTCATTTGCAGAAAGCCCCGGACAATCTGATTACGATCAACAACAATCAATACGATAACGCCTTTGCCGAAACGCGCGCGTACATGCCCCGCCCCCACAAAGCCGTCCGAATACTTTGAAGTGATCCCTTTCATGACATCGGAATAGTGGCGCATCTGAAACCAGACGCCCAAAGACTGAAAGCCCCAAAGCATAGCCAGGCCCAATAAGGCCCACTGCCAGATTGCCATTTTCTCCTCCTCCCACGAAGAGCGAGCGGGATATTTTCCCGCTTCTTCATCCTGCAAATAGAGAACATTTGTTTTCTTGTATGTCAATATGTATAATTATTAGAGGTGACTGAAAGCGAATAGGACCTGACTTTTCAATTGGTTTCGCATAGTATCATTTGCAAACGGGAGGTCGCTCGCGACATGGATTTGCTACTCAGAGAACAAATGGCTTCAATGCCTGATCTTCGGCATCGATTGCGCCAGTTGCGCTGGTTTCGCGCGACATTCCGCAAGCATGCGAGCTTGTTGCATACGCTCTATGGCGTTGAATATGAGATTGATGAAAAGAAGCTGACAGAGGCTTTTCTCAACTGGGTTGAGATTGTCGATCAAAACAAGCGTTTTGCCAAAATAGATCGCAATGATTTCATCACTTTTGCGGCGGGGCTGGTGTTGCGGGAGCTTATTCGTCTTTCACCGGCCAAAGTCATTTCACCACCACGCCATGCAACCGGCGATTCTGCCAGGATGTACGAAATTATCAGCTTCTGGCCGGAAGGGTTTCTCTATACAAATTATTGCATCTGCGCGATTGCGGCTGTTCATGAACAGGAATTCGCAACTTTGCCTGATATTGATCAATGTGCAGATGATCTTCGAACATGGTGGTCTTACAAAGAAAACGTGTCGGAAGTCCCCGCTTACGCAATTGCATTTCTGGATAAGTTTCTGGGCAGTGAACCAAATTGGAGCATGCCTGACATGGCTTCGGCACGCGCTGCTGTAAAACGCGCTCTTGGAACGAACGGCACTTTATTTGAGAAGCCTTGAAGCTTATCGTGCTTTGACGTGCTTGTAAGACACTCTCAGGCTTAGCACACAAGGCCGTAATGCACGCTCATTTACTCTTGGTTATAAGGGCTAAATGCCATGAATTGATCTTCCTACAAATACGACTTGTGACGCTGACAATCTTTATCTGAAGGCTAAGCGGGAGGCATTCGAAGATGCAACCCGCCTCTGATTGAGGTTTCACAGGCAGCGTTAGACAGAGTTTTTTTGATAAATAATCACGTCTCCGTCCTCTTTGGTGAAAGACGAAACCGGATGCTCCAATATGTCAAGAACACGCTCTGATGGACGGCAAAGTTTGGTGCCCAATGGCGTTTCCACGATTGGTCGATTGATAAGGATGGGATGCTCCATCATGAAATCGATCAGCGCATCATCCGTCCACTTCAGATCGGACAAACCCAACTCCGCATAAGGCGTGCCTTTTTCTCGAAGCAGTTGTCGTGGCGTCATCTGCATCGACCTTAACAGCTCGATCAGTCGTTCACGCGATGGCGGATTTAACAGATAGTCAATCACGACAGGCTCTTCACCACTGGCACGGATCATTGCCAGAGTATTGCGCGATGTGCCACACTTCGGATTGTGATAGATTAATACGGTCATTCGAATTTTCCTGTTTCGTTGGCGGGCTTTTGATTGGTGCCACGCTCGTACCAGCCTTTGGAACGATTAACGATCCAGACGACGGACAGCATGACGGGCACCTCAACGAGAACGCCCACAACCGTTGCAAGTGCTGCACCAGACGAGAAGCCAAACAGACTGATTGCCGCTGCTACAGCGAGTTCAAAGAAGTTAGAAGCGCCGATCAATGCGGATGGTCCGGCAACGCAGTGCTGCTCTCCCGAAAGCCGGTTCAGAACGTAAGCAAGGCCCGAATTGAAGTAGACCTGAATAAGGATCGGGACGGCCAGCATCGCGATGATCATAGGCTGCGCGATGATCTGCTCTCCCTGAAAACCAAACAGCAGAATGAGTGTGGCGAGAAGTGCAACCAGCGACAAAGGCTGTAATACTTTCAGCATTACATCGAAGGATTGCTGCCCACGCGCAAGAATAATGCGTCGCAGGATTTGCGCAATAATCACCGGAATAACGATATAGAGGAACACCGATAAAATGAGTGTGTCCCAAGGGACGGTAATTGCCGAGAGTCCAAGCAGAAGCCCAACGATGGGAGCGAAGGCCACCACCATAATCGCATCATTCAGAGCGACTTGCGAAAGCGTGAAATGCGGCTCGCCCTTTGTCAGATTGGACCAGACGAACACCATCGCAGTGCAAGGGGCAGCTGCAAGAATAATCAGGCCCGCAATATAAGAATCGATCTGACCCGCAGGCAAGTAAGGGCGAAACAGCCAGCCAATGAATAGCCAGGCGAGAAGCGCCATTGAAAAAGGTTTGACAGCCCAGTTAATGAACAGCGTGACACCGATTCCTCGCCAATGCTTGGTAACTTGCCTCAAGGCGCTGAAATCAATCTTCAGCAACATTGGGATAATCATGAGCCAGATGAGAACGGCAACCGGAATATTCACGTTTGCGACTTCAGCAGAGCCAAGGAGGTGGAAAATTTCAGGGAATATATGCCCCAGCGCAACACCAGCGACAATACAAAGCGCTACCCAGACGGTCAGATACCGTTCGAATGTAGACATTATTTCTCCCCTGCGTTCCAGATTGTCGCACCGAAAATTGAACATGCGAAGTTGTCCGTGCGCAAAAAGTGCACGCTATTAACCCTATCTGTCATTTCATCAGTCCATTTGTTCGAAGACCAGATTTGTGGGCTTCGTGTTACTGTTTAACCACCTTCGGTTCGCAACAATGCGTCAGGCTTTTTATGAGAGGTGCGCAGAGTTCGGCACTCCCGCCACAGCAATCCTTGATCATAAACAGCGTCAACTCCCGAAAACGCGCAAGATCAGCGCGATAGATAATTGAACGGCTCTGGCGCTCACTGCTCACCAAACCAGCACGAGACAAGGTCGCTAAATGCGCAGACATCGTGTTCTGGGGAACTTCCAGCATGCGCGCAAGCTCTCCCACCGCAAGGCCGTCAGGTTCGTGCTTGACCAACAGTCGAAAAGTGTCGAGCCTTGTCGATTGAGCGAGAGCCGCCAAGGCGGTTATAGCATCCCCTGTTTCCATATATCCAGAATAATGGATATATTGCCTGCGTCAACTCCTATTCGCAAAAGGATACAATTTATTCCCCTCATTTGCTTGCGCTGACATCCGCCTTTATCTCTCTTAGAACGCGGTTCGATCCGATTCACATCGAAACCGTGAGTGTCGCAGCCCGGTCTTTGTTGGGAGTTTTGTTCAAACTTTTCAGTGCCTCGATTGGCCATGAAAAAACACATCAAAATACGCCAAGAGGCTTTCACAAGGGATCTCTGTTATCCTGCGCGGCAGGCAGAGATAATCGCCATTCAAAACCAATAAAATCGCGAAAGAAAATTCTATAATAGTTTATTTTCATATCGAAATATCAATACATTTAATAAACTAAACAATATAAATTTATAGCAATAATTATATTATAATTTAAAATTCGCAATTTTCTACATTTTACAGTGTAGCCATGCATTTTTGATTCCTATAAAAAATACTCTCTTTCACATTGACAAAATTGTGGCCAAACCTAGATTTGAAGTTTGGAATTTATGCCCCAATTTTGTGAGAGAAAATGCCAGCAAAATTTATTATCAATCCGCCCGTATTCTTCGGTTCGATTATTATCATAGGATTGTTTCTCGCGATCGGTGTAATTGTTCCAGATCAGGCCGCTGAAATTTTTACTGCTTTGCAAAACAGTATTCTTGCAAACTTCGGTTGGTTTTATCTTCTTGTTGTTGGGATTTTTCTGGCCAGTGTTCTGTTGCTCAGTCTGGGGCGATATGGACGCCTCAAATTAGGGCCGGACGACTCCACACCGGATTTCAGTTTTATGTCGTGGATTGCGATGCTTTTTGCCGCCGGCATGGGCATCGGGTTGATGTATTATGCTGTGGGTGAGCCGATGTCTCACTTCATGGCCCCGCCAACAGCGGAACCCCGCTCGATCGAAGCAACGCGCCAGGCCATGGCTGTGACGTTCTTCCATTGGGGCATTCACGCCTGGGCTATTTACGCGGTCGTGGGGCTTTCGCTTGCTTATTTTGGTTATCGCTACAATCTTCCACTCACAATCCGCTCGGGATTATATCCACTTTTAAAAGAACGGATTAACGGCCCGATTGGGCACGCTGTTGATATTTTTGCGATTGTCGGAACAATGTTCGGGATCGCAACCTCGCTTGGGTTGGGTGTTTCGCAAATCAATGCAGGACTTAATTATCTGACGGGCGTCCCCATCGGATTGCAGGTTCAGCTTCCTTTAATATTGGTCATTACCGGCCTTGCGACCATATCCGTTGTCACCGGGCTTGATAAAGGTGTTCGCATTCTATCGGAAGTGAACCTTCTGATTGCAATTTTGCTGATGCTGTTTGTTCTCGTCGTGGGCCCAACTTCGCAGCTGTTCCGCGATTTTGTTCAAAATATCGGACTTTATCTGGATACGATTGTTCTTAGAACATTCAACATTTATGCCTATCAGCCAACACCATGGATCGATGCCTGGACTCTTTTCTATTGGGCATGGTGGATTTCCTGGTCGCCTTTCGTCGGTATGTTCATCGCGCGTATCTCCAGAGGGCGAACAGTGCGCGAATTTGTTACAGCCGTTTTGTTTATTCCAGCAGGCTTCACATTCTTTTGGATGACTGTCTTTGGCAATTCCGCAATCCTGATTGACACCACTGTTGCCAACGGAAAGCTGGGCGCTGAGATAGCGGCAGACGTTTCGGTCGGCCTGTTTCATTTCTTCGAATATTTGCCGTGGACCACATTGACCTCGACGCTTGCGGTCATTCTGGTGGCAATATTCTTCATCACTTCGTCAGACTCTGGCTCTTTGGTTGTGGATTCCATTGCCGCCGGTGGTGAAACCGAAACAACGACCGCTCAACGGGTCTTCTGGTGCGCGCTTGAAGGCATTGTTGCCGCGAGCCTGCTTGTTGCGGGTGGATTGGGTGCACTTCAATCTGTGACGATTGCAAGCGCACTTCCATTTTCTATCGTCATTCTCGTTCTTGTCTGGTCGCTCTTCAAAGGGATGCGGGCCGACCTCGCCCAACAGGTCGCACATGCGGGAATTCCAACCACTCCCACGGCACAACCAGCGTCTGGCCTGACCTGGCAACGCCGGTTATCGTTGATGCTGCATGCACCTTCCGAGCGTGAAGTGTCCGCTTTTATCGAAGGCCCGGCAATGAAGGCGCTTTCCGAAGTCGCAACGGAACTCAACAATCGAGGACGCGACACCGTTGTCGCCACAGAAGACAATGGTTCAATTGCACTGCGTTCATCGGCGGAAGGCGTTCGCGACTTCATTTATGGGATAATGCCAGCCTCGCACCAGATTCCCGCTTTCTCCGCTATGGCCGTGGGAAAACCTGAGTTTCGCTACGAAGCCAGAACGTATTTTTCGAGTGGAGGACGAGGTTACGATGTCATGGGCATGACGAAAGATCAATTGATCTCCGACGTTCTGGTTCAGTTCGAGCGCTATCTCGCATTGGTTCACACACCAGAAACGCAATTGGTCCACAGCGCACCGGAGCATTCAGCCGACATGTGATCGTCGATACGTGAGAATTTTAAATACCAACAATCGAGATAGGAATAATGGACCAAAAAGCGACCGAAGTCTTTGAACGCACCAATCAATTTCTGTTCCAGATATCCGATCTGCTTTTGCGCTATTCGCTATCAACCCTGGGCGCAATTGTAATCCTTTGTGCAGGGTGGATTTTAGCGGGAACCCTTCAACGCTGGACCGTCACCTCGCTATCGGGCATCCGCGGCCTCGACAAGACAATTTCAAAGTTTTTTGGCGGCGTCATCCGCTACAGTGTTCTTGCCATCGTTTTTGTGATGGTTCTGGGCCAATTTGGCGTTCAGACTGCCTCAATCCTTGCAGCATTGGGCGCAATAGGCCTCGCCATTGGGCTTGCCTTGCAGGGCACACTTCAAAACATTGCGGCAGGCATTATGCTTCTTGTTCTTCGCCCGTTTCGGGTTGGGGAGTTTATAAGTGCAGGCAGTGTTGTCGGCACAGTTGAAGAGATAGGCTTGTTTACAACAGAGCTTAAATCTTATGACGGCGTTTACATTATGGCTCCGAATTCAACTCTTTGGAACACGTCGGTCATCAACTATAGCCGCCTCAAGATGAGGATGCACGACTTCAAAGTGCGTATAGGATACGACGACAATATCGATAATGCGTTCTCAATAATTCAGAAGATTGTCTTGTCACAGGAGGGAGTGCTTCAAGAGCCAAAGCCCACCTTCTTTGTTGATGAGCTGGGCGATAGTGCTGTTATCTTGTGCTATCGCTATTGGATTGACAGCAATCATTATTGGGACGTCGTTCGCAACACCACCAAATCTGTTAAAACCTCTTTTGACGAGGCGGGAATAAAAATACCCTATCAGCAGGTTACCTACCATATGAAGGCTGCTGCTTAGAAGGCGTCAAAGCATAATCCCATGACTTTCGCTTCGGGCAGATTATGCTTTATTCAGCCCTTTGTGCCTCATGCTTGATGAAAGCGGCCATGCCTTCGGATTGGATGCCATCAACCATATCCCTGAGCATGGCGCCGAAAACGCCGTTGATTAACGTCTCTGGAAGAATTTCAGGGCAAACGAGCGCAACTGAGCGAATTATATCATCCGCAGTTGCCGCATGTTTTAAGGCGCTCTGAAGCTCCATTGCACGCGGGTCATTCAATGCTTGCGGATTTCCATACCTATCTTTGCGAACAAGATAAGCAAGCCAGGCCGCCAAGGAAAATGCAAAAGGGCGCGTGGATCCGCCGGCTGCAATCGTCTCCATTGCCGGTGCGGTTATGCGTTGAGGAAGCTTTTGCGTCCCATCCATCGCGATCTGTGCCGTAGAATGTGCTATCGCTGGATTGGAAAATCGTTCGGCCAATGCTGAAGCATACTCATCAAGATCAATCGTTAGTCCTTCGACAGTCGCGGCCGCTGCGGCAAGATGGCGCCGAACAAGGGCAGCATGATCAGGGTCAGCCATAACATCGCGTACAAGTGCTTTTCCGGCCAATTGCCCGCTATAGGCAAGCATGGAATGCGCACCATTGAGCATGCGAAGTTTCATGCGCTCATATGGCGTCACGTCATCGACAAACAGGACGCCAGCGCATTCCCATTCTGGCCGTCCAGCACAGAATTGATCCTCTATGACCCATTGCGTGAATGGCTCGGTTTCGACTGCTGCATGATCGTCCCGCCCGCTCAGTTCTCCGGCCAGTTTGGTCGTATCGGCATTTGATGAGGGTGTAATGCGATCGACCATGGATGAAGGAAAGCTGACATTGTTTGCTATCCAATGGAAAAGCGTCTCACCGTGGGTTTTGCGTGCAAAAGTCAGGACTGCGTTGCGCAGTTTCTCGCCATTATGAGACAGGTTATCACAGCTCAACACAGTGAATGGCTGCAATCCCAAATGCATTCTGCGGTTCAGAGAACCGACAATCAGTCCGATCACTCCCCTGGGCGCATCAGGATTTGCAAGGTCGAAAGCGACCGCAGGATGGCTATCATCAAGCTGACCATCGCTGGTGATACCATATCCTTTTTCCGTCACCGTCAAACTGACAATACGGCAGCCAGGAGATGCCATGGCTTCCAATGCATCGCCACTAACATCAGGTCCGGCCAATACCCGTTCAAGCGCGCCGATCACCCGTGCCTCTGTGGTCGCGCCGCGTGTGATCAGCGTGTAATGACCATTCTGTGGATTTAAACTCTCCGCAACAGACGTTCCACGCAGCGATACGCCGATAACACGCCAGTCGCCGCCATTTTGTGCGAGAGCAGCATCGGTGTAAGCAAGCAGATGAGCGCGTGCAAAATTGCCAAGCCCCAAATGGACAATTCCAGCCCCATGGTTCTGCGGTGTGTAAGCAGGCCAACTGGCCGATGCACCCAGATTTGCCTGCGCCGAAAGTCTTGTCATTCCACCACCCTGACATCTGGATGCGACAGGGCGGTCATGATCCCGCGCAATTCCGCCAGCCCCTTCAACCGACCAATGGACGGATAACCCGGCTGCGCTTTTCTGTTCAGATCATCCAGAATGTCCTGACCATGATCAGGCCGCATTGGAATTTGCCAGTCTGCGCGGCCCGCAAGCTTGCGCCGATTTTCTTCGGCAAGAATGGCTGCAATCATGGCAACCATATCGGTATGGCCTTCCAGATGAGCGGCCTCATGGAACGATCCACCAAGATGCGGTTCTTCAAGGGCGACATTGCGCAGATGCAGAAAATGCACCCGATCGCCCAGCCGCTTCATCATACCCGGCAGATCATTATCAGCGCGTGTGCCCAGTGATCCGGTGCAAAGCGTAATGCCATTTGCCGAAATATTCACCGCATCCATCACGGCCTTATAATCGGCTTCGGTCGACATGATGCGCGGCAGACCAAGCAGCGAAAACGGTGGATCATCCGGGTGGCAGCATAAACGCACACCAAGTTCTTCTGCCAGCGGGCTGACCTCTGCCAGAAAATCAATCAGATGCCCCCGGAGACGTTCAGGCGAAATATTGTCGTAATGCGCAAGATGACGCTTCACATCATCCATCGACATGCGTTCAGCGGCACCGGGCAAGCCAAACACGACATTCCCCGAGAGCTCCAGACGTCGTGCCTCAGGCATGTCTGCAAACCGCTTGTGTGCCGCCTCATAGACCTCTGGACTATAATCATCCGATGCGCCGTTGCGTTGTAAAAGAAACAAATCAAAGGCTGCAAAATCAATCGCGTCGTAGCGCATACAGGTGGCGCCATTTGGCAATCGATACGCCAGATCAGTGCGCGTCCAGTCGAGGATCGGCATAAAATTATAGCAGATGACCTCAACACCTGCATCACGCAGGTTTCGCATGGAGGTCTTCCAGTTTGCGATATGTGTTTTCCAATCACCCGTCTGGCGTTTGATATCCTCAGAAACCGGAAGGCTTTCAACGACCTCCCACCGAAGACCGGAGGCTTCCCCGTTCTTCATGTAGGCGATGTCTTGTTTTCGCTTTTCAATTTCTGCAGGCGACCAGACGACGCCCGTCGCAACATGGTGAAGGGCTGTTACAACGCCTTCCACTCCTGCCTGCAACATATCATCGATGGATACCAGGTCCTTGGGGCCGAACCAGCGCCAGGTCTGTCTCATAGTGTCGTCTCTCTGTTTTCAGTGCCGTGCAGATGCAGCGGCAAAAGTAATTTGAACCTTGACCGATTGGGAACGGTCGGTTGCCGCACGAAATGCGGCAAGCGCATCGGTCACAGGCAAAGTGGATGTAATGATTGGGCATGGGTCAATTGCGCGCGATCCGATAAGCTGCACAGCATCAGCGAATTCGGTATCAAAACGCTGCGAACCGATAAACTGAATTTCCTTACCAACCATCACATTCAATGGCATGGTTGTTGGCCCTGCAACACCCACTTGCACCATCGTGCCGAGTGGACGCAAACACGAAATTGCATCATTGATTGCAGGAGCTGCGGCGGAACACTCAAACACGAGATCAACCTTGCCTTTATCATCTTTCCATCGGTCAAGGCCGGTTGGATTGGCCGCAATATTGACTGTGTGATCAGCGCCCATTTTTGCAGCAATCGCCAGTGTCGCGTCCTGAATATCTGTCACGATAATTTCGGAAGCGCCCCGCTTTTTTGCCACGGCAACACAAAGCGCGCCAATCGGGCCCGCTCCCGTCACCAGCACGACTTTGCCGGACAGGCTGCCGGCAATTGCCTCACCCCGATTGGCTGCATGCAAACACACAGCCAGCGGCTCTGAACAAGCGGCAGCACCCGGATCGATGTCATCAGGCACGGCAAAGCATTGATCCGCTTCAATGACGATCCTGTCGCGAAACATGCCTTGCTGATGCGGAAGATACATTGCAGAACCTTTAAACCGCATCGCAGTGCAGTGGCGCGCAAGGCCCTGCTGGCAAAAACGGCACGCACCGCAAGGCTGGGACGGGTTCAAGGCCACAAGCTGGCCAGGCCTCAGACCCGTCACCCCTTCACCGAGCGCTTCGATGCGCCCGGATGCCTCATGCCCCAAGATGATCGGCTCGCGAACACGAATGGTTCCGATACCGCCTTCCAGCCAGTAATGCAGATCAGATCCACAAATTCCGCCAGCCTGAATTGCGACCAGGACCTGACCTGGCCCCGGTGTTTCGAGCGGCCTGTTCTCAATGCGCAAATCATCCTGCGCATAAAGGCAAACGACACGTGTTACCGATTGCTCCGTCATCACAACCTCAAGGCATCAAAGTGTTGGGCAACCATGTCGCCAAAGGCGCGAAGTAGCTGACCATGAGAAGAACGATAATATTGGTGATGATGTAGGGAATAATCGCTCTGATCACCGGTGATAGAGGGAGTCGTGCGATATTTGACGCCACAAACAGGCAAACACCGACGGGAGGGGTCGTCAGACCGATCATCAGGTTCAACACTGCAAAACAGGCAAAGTGAATGGGGTCAATACCGACGGCGATAGCCAGTGCCTGCAAAGGCACAAACAGGATGATCAGCGCGGCAATCGTTTCCATGAACATGCCAACGAACAGAAGCAAAATGTTAATCAGCAAAATCACAACGAACTTGTTGTCCGTAAACGAAAGAACTGCATTGGCCAGTGTCTGGGGAATGCGCTCTGCAACCAAAATCCAGCCAAAAACATTTGCAGTGCCTACCAGCACCAGAATGCCGGCAGAACTGATTGCACTGTCGATAATGATTTTGGGAATACGGCTTACCGGCAGTTCGCGATAGATGAACAGGCCCACGAGTGCTGCATAAAGACATGCCACCACAGCAGTTTCGGTTGGTGTGGTTATCCCGATCAGCAAGCCGCCGACGATCAGCGCAGTCATTGCAATAGCCCAGATCGCGCCAGTGAACGACGTGAACAACTCCCGAACGCCCTTCCAGCTTTCACGCGGGAAATTCTTTTTCTTTGCGATGAAATAGGTTGTTACCATCATCGCAAAACCCATCAGCAAACCAGGAACTGCGCCAGCCAGAAACAGTTTTCCGACTGAAAGCCCGGAGAGCGAGCCGACAATAATCATCGGAACGCTCGGCGGGATCATTGGACCGACTGTGGATGATGCAGCGGTCACAGCTGCCGAGAAAGAGGCAGGATATCCGACTTTTTTCATGCCGGGGATCATCATGCCGCCAACGGATGCAACATCGGCAACCGCAGTGCCGGAAATGCCGCCAAAAAGCATGGAGGCTGCGATACTGGCTTGCGCAAGTCCACCGCGCATCCATCCAACCAAAGCGTTGGCAAAGCGAATGATACGCTCCGTAATGCCACCGGAATTCATCAAATTGCCTGCCAGAATAAAGCCCGGAATACAGAGCAGCACGAAACTGTCCATCCCGGCATACATTTTCTGAGGAATGACAACGAGCGGAATATCAGCAAACAGGAGATAGGCCATTGAAGACAGGCCCAATGTGACGGCCACGGGTAGACCGATGACCAGACCGAGCACAAATGTGCCAAGAAGAAGGGTCAGACCCATCAGTTTTCCTCCGAATTGGGGATGGGGCGCCCATCATGGCGGCCTGTCAGCATCTCAATGATACGCATCAGCGCCCAAATGATCAGGGCAACAAACAAAATAAGCTGCGAGGCGTGGATGATATCCATTCTCCAGCCCAGAGAAGGTGCCGTCTGACGGCTGCCAATGGTGGTGTAGTCCCATGCGGCGGGCAAAAGGATGACTGCAAACACCAATGTCAAGATTGCGCTGACCAGTCGCAACAGCCAGGGCAACCGTCCGGGCAAGCTCTCACATATCAGATCAACATTGACCATATCGCCGCTGCGCAGGGCAAGGCCAGCGCCGAGCGCACCTATATAGAGCAGGCAGAACCGGGTCAGCTCTTCCGTCCAGACGGGAGCCGTGCTCAGGAAGGTGCGTGCGTAAACCTGCAGCAGAACAGCGCCGATCAGCACAAGAAATGTTGCGAGTATCAGAAGGCGAAATACGCCCTCCAATCCTTTGAATGCTTTTGTCATGGTATCCTCGACAGGGTAGCTGCCGGATTTAATCCGGCAGAGCCTTTATCTCAGTCGTTGAAAACCTGTTCGGCCAATGGGCGGATTTCCTGCGGCACAGACGCGATGACGGCATCTTTCGCCTTGTTGGCGAAAGCGGCCTGATCGACGTCAACGAATTTCACACCATGTGCTTCGAGATCGGTAACGAGTGCTTTTTCGTCAGCGGTAAACAGTTCGCGTTCGTAGGCTTGTGTGATCTTGGCAGCTTCCAGCAAAGCGGCCTGATCAGCTTCCGACAATTTGTTCCAGCTACGCTCTGATATGGTGAGATAAATCCACGAGCGAACATGTTCAGTCTTGTTGACGACTTTTTGAACTTCATAAAAGCCACCCGACTTGAACAGAGCAAGCGGATTTTCCTGCCCTTCGATGGTGCCGTTCTGAAGCGAGGTAAAGACTTCCGAGAAAGCCATAGGGGTGGGGTTGGCACCCAGCGATTGCCATGCAGCCACGAAAATTGGCACATTTGGTACGCGAACCTTGAAGCCCTTCAAATCATCAGGCTTCGTGATCTCACGATTGGCTGAAAGGTTGCGCGGCCCACGCGCGAAATATGTCAGCGGTCGAATAGCCGCCTTCTCAATAATTTCGGCTTCAATCTGCTTGCCGATATCGCCGGATGCAACCTTGTCCATATGCTCAAGCGACTTGTATCCATATGGCAAAGCCAGCAAAGCGGCTTTCGGTGCCCAATTTTGAAGGCTCTCGCCGGTGATGGTCATATCGGCAGTGCCGAGCTGCATGCCGTTGATGACGTCGATTTCCTTGCCGAGCGATTCATTCGGATAAACTTCGACCGCCACCCGTCCTTCGGTGCGGGACTTGACTTCATCTGCAAATTTCAACGCAGCCTTGTGCCAGATGTTTTCTTCATTGGCGAGATGACCAAGTTTAAGCGTGACCTCCTGTGCAAACGAGGTCCCGCCCATCACGGCAAGCATGGCGCAGGTTGCTGCTATGTGTTTAAAAGATCGAAACTTCATTCTTTCCTCCTCTGGAATGATTTCAGCGCCGTTGTTTTCCGGCACTATAGAAAATACTCGGGCCGCTCCTGCTTGATGACAGGCAGATCAATCAAAATCCCCTGAAGGTGCTGCCGCATGAATTGTTCGGCTCTCGCCACGTCTCCTGCGGCAATGGCATCAACCACCTCACGGTGTTGAGCGATCAGGCGCGCAACAGGAAAATGCATACTTGAAAGAAAACGCACCCGATCCATCTGGGCCTTCATTTCAACCACCACCCGCCAGGCTTTGCCTTTGTCAGCGCCTTCAGCAAGTGTGCGGTGGAATATTTCATCTGCATCCATGAAATCGCGAGCCGATCCGCCGATGAGCTCTTCTTGACGAACAAGCAATGCACGCAGTTCTGTGACAAGCGCTTCGTCAGGCGATTGGGCCAGAAGCTTCACAATGTCCGCCTCGACAGCCTCGCGAACGAAACGGGCATCCATAACCGCTTGCAGTGAAATTTTTGCAACAAACGTGCCTCGCTGAGGGCGAACCTCGAGCAAGCCTTCATTGGCAAGCGTAATAAAAGCTTCGCGTACGGGCTGGCGGCTGACGCCATATTGTTGAGCCACATCAGCTTCCGAAATCCGCGTGCCCGGCGACAATAAATTGTCAATGATGGCAGCCCGCAATGTTGCGTAAAGCTGATCCACGACACTGACATGCGTTGGTCGCACCAATGGGCTCTGCATGATTTAATCTCCTCATTTTCTGCTTATACCATACTACCATACCAGTCAATATGGGTGAGATTTGCCCCAACTATGAGGCCAAACGGCTAATCTGATCGATACCCGCTTCATTGCGATGGGATTTATGCTCTAACAGCTGGAAAATATACCCGTTCTCGCCATGACAAACTTCACGCGAAAACACCGTCAAGCCACGTTATCGTCACCATGGCCCGGAAGAATGATCGACACCGATGCGCCGCCGCCAGATCTATTTTGCAGGTCCAGCTTTCCGCCATGAGCGATCACGATCGCCTGAACCACTGAAAGCCCCAGCCCTGTTCCGCCAGTGGCTCGCGATCGCGATATTTCCCCGCGCCAAAATGGTTTCACTTCAACGCCACACATATCCTTTGGAAAGCCGGGACCACGATCCAGGATTCGAATTGCGACAAAACCATCATCCAGCTTGTCTATTTCGCATCGCAGGCTCGCGCCCGTTTCTGCATATCTGCAAGCATTCTCAAGAAGCGCCAAGATTGCTTGTCGGATACGCTGAGAATCTCCCGATACAACAACCGGCTGCAGCGCCGTTTCAACCGCAATATGACTTGTATCAAACATTGGCTTTGCAGAATGCAGAACACCTTCAATCAGTCCGGAAAGTTCTATCCGCTCGGTGTGGATGACAAGTTTCTGGCCGATTGCAAGGGATAATGTTCGAAGGTCTTCGACAATTCGCGACAATCCTTCAGCTTGCAAAAGAAGATTTTCCAAAGCCTTCTTTTCCATCGGAAAAACGCCATCAACCATGCCCTGCATTGTGCCGCGCAAAATCGTGAGCGGCGTGCGCAACTCGTGTGCAACGGCCATGTTATTGAATTGCAGCCTGTTTTCCATATCCTGTAGGCTTGTTGCAAGTGCATTGAAGCTATCAATAAGGCTCGACACTTCTATGGTGCTCTTATGAGAACCCGTCATTCGGACCGAAAAATCGCCCGACTTCAAAGCTTCAGCAACCACTGTTAACTGTTCAAGTGGCTGCGCAATTCTTCTCGCCAAATAGATCCCTATCGCACTGCAGATCAGTGCTGAAAGCAGGCCGGATACCAGAACTGAAACGTAAAGATGCCAATCTAAAGGTTCGGAAAGCCCATTGAGTGATTCAAATAGCTCTTTGAGGCCCGCTGTGTCAGGCAATACACCCGCATTCAAGTCCCGGTAGGCATTCGCCGCACCGCTTGGCAGTGTCTGTAACAGACTTTCCTCAAGATAGGACGAATACCAATTAACACCTACGTAAGCCAATCCGACACTGAGCAGCAGCATCGCAGCAATAATGACGGCTGTCTGTGTAGCGAGTGAAAGAGCAGGAAGCCTCATTTTGGATCACAAAAGCGGTAACCGATACCCCGCACCGCCGAAAAAAAGCCAGTCTGGCCCAGCTCTTCAAGCTTCCGCCTCAGATTTGAAATATGGGTGTCGACCGTCCGCTCAAGCGCTTCACTTTCCGGCAAGCAGGCGTCCAGAATATCGGCTCGTTCAAAAGCATGCGTCGGCCTGCGGATCATGTAAGCGAGAATACGAAACTCGCTCAGGGTGAGCTGTAAGGGGACACGCCTTTCATCTGTGTGTACAAAAGCCGAATATGCCTTGAAGTCGACTTCGAAATTGCCGAAACGGCGCACCGTCTCTGATAAGGCTGCGTTGGTTCTGCGAAGCACCGCTTTAACGCGTGCAACAACCTCCTGCGGATTGAACGGTTTCACAATATAATCATCCGCTCCCAAGCGCAGCCCACTGAGCCGATCCAGATCCTCTGCCAGTGCAGTTATCATAATAACGGGTGTGTTTTCAGCCTGACGTAAACGGCCAAGCACGGTAAAGCCATCCATTTTGGGGAGCCGCACATCGAGTAAAACGAGATCTGGCGAGAGAAGTGTATGATGTTGCAATGCTGTTTCACCATCAGCTGCGCGAACCGTCCGATATCCCTCCCGTTCCAGATAAGCACATAGAATTTGCGCGATTTCCGGCTCATCCTCGACGACCAGAATGAGGCTGTTTTCCACCTTGGGCTCCGAACTTCTATTATAGTCTATGTTTCAGGACGCGTTATGCCGGAGAAAAGGTCAACAAGCAATTTCCAAACAACAGATATGCAGATCTGCTGTTGTGCTTTGACAGGAGACAGATGTGTCCTCCATCATTTCTTGACAATCGGGGTACAAGTCGTGGCCATGTTAATTTTGCAAGGCTATCGAAATGCACAATCTTGTTTCCAGCGGCAGCGATATTTCTTATCGGGCGGATGTTGCCCAGCACAGATGGCTGTCCGCTTACACGACGCGTGCTATCGGCTTTCTTCTGGCATCCAGTCTCATTTTTATTATGTTTCCTGCGTTTGATTTGGCAGTTACACGCTTTTTTGCAACTGGCCACACCTTTCCGCTGTCGGAAAATTCAATCCTGCTGGCAATACGCAACGCCAACCGCCGCGCGATGATCTACCTGCTCGTTCTGATGTGTGTGCTCATATTTCTTTACGCTCTTAAGCCGCGAAAGTTTAAGCTCTTTCCCCCCCACAAGGCTTTTTTCGTCATTTTGACGTTTCTTATGGGGCCATTTCTTACAGTGCAGATTCTCAAAAATTTCATGGGACGTGCGCGGCCACGCAGCTTGGTTGAATTTGGCGGCTCGTTTGAGTTTACGCCTGTTTGGCAATATGCGGCTCAATGCGGTCGTAATTGTTCATTCCCTTCAGGGGAAGCGGCGACTGCGGCTGCAACACTTGCAATAATCGTATTGATACCGGCAAAATGGCGCGCGACAAGCGTGGCTATTCTCACACCCATTCTATTATTTGCATCGTTTAATCGTGTCATGTTTGGAGCCCATTTTCTTTCAGACGTTATCATCGCGTGGGGGCTCATGTGCTGCCTGATGGTTTGGCTTTGGAAGCGAATTGCAAACAATGCCCACCACATCGATTATCTGATTGAGAATTTCGGACGAAGAGCGCTGAAATGACCACACAAGTCTGGTCATCAACCTGTGGACCCGCACCTCATGGGCGAAAGCGCGTGTTTTGAGCTATCAACATCTTCAAGGGGATGTTTCAAACAACTCCTACAGCACGATTCCCCGAACCGCGCTTATGGTTTTGCATATAGTGGCCGTGATCCTACCTGATCCAGGCTTCCTCTTTGGCCATAAGAAGGCCGTTTATAACGAACGTAGAAAGGTCGTTCCATGAACTTCATTCTTATCGAGAAATATGTTGACGGCATCTGCGTGGAACAATTCAAACTACCCGCTGCCCCCTTGAAATTCCTGTCCCGACTATTGCCAAACCGCGCACTGCGTGAACTCCAGCATCGCGGGCTCGACATCATAGCACTGCTCAATGACACAGACCAAAATGCCGCTGTGCAATGGATGGAGGTTGGAGAGGGTAAAACCGTCAAACGCATCCGCATCTCACGTGTGACGTCCAGTCATACCATGGGTGATGGGAGCATAATCCGACCTGAGCGGGGTGAGGATGTCGGTCAGGCTTTGGGACACATCGAAAAGCTTAAAGCGCCGTCTGATTGAATCAGATCGGCGCTCTAAATATCTGTTTTAACGCATTATGCCCCGCAAAACCGCTTCGCACTTTTGCTGGAAATGCTCTTAAGAACCAAATGGCGAACCATGTCGATTAATGGTTGTGCCGAGGAGGTGTCTTCGAGAGCTGGCGGAATTTTTCCGCATCGCGGATTGTTGCGCCATCGGCGAGTTGGGTGACGGTCTGCCGATAGATCATCTGCCATGGCGTGGCATCCGCCGGTGTTTTTGGAATGCCGTCTGCTTTTCGGCGTGCAATCTCGGCATCATCCACCAACATATCGCACCGGCCTTCATTGAAGTCGATGCGAATGATATCGCCATTGCGCACCCAAGCCAGACCGCCGCCCGCAGCACTTTCCGGTGAAGCGTTAAGAATGGACGGACTGTCCGCTGTTCCCGATTGGCGACCGTCCCCGATCGTTGGCAGGCTCGTAATGCCACGTTTTAACAAGTGATCCGGTGGCTGCATATTGACGACTTCGGCAGAACCCGGCCAGCCGAGTGGACCAGCGCCCCGGATGACCAGAATGCAGCGCTCATCAATATCGAGCGCAGGATCATTGATGCGCTGATGATAATCCTCTGATCCGTCAAAAACGATGGCACGACCGTCGAAAACACCCTCGCGGCCCGGTTCAGACAAATAACGTTCGCGAAATTCCGGTGAGACAACGCTCATTTTCATGATGGCAAAATCAAACAGATTGCCCTTCATGACAAGGAAGCCCGCACGCTCCTTGAGCGGCTGTGCATAAGGGTAAATCACATCGCGATCGGAAGCTTGTCGACCTTCGAGATTTTCGGCAATCGTCTTTCCGGTAACACTTGCGCAGGACCCGTCAAGCTTTCCCGCCGAGAGCAGTTCCCACATGATTGCCGGAACACCGCCCGCCCGGTGGAATTTCTCACCCAGATATTCACCCGCTGGCTGGATATTGGCAAGCAGCGGGATGTCAAACCCCTCATCCTGCCAGTCTTCTGGCCTCAGTTCCACACCGGCATGTTTTGCCATCGCCATCAGATGTGGCTGCGCATTGGTTGAACCGCCAATCGCCGAATTGACCTTGATCGCATTGATGAATGATGCGCGCGTCAGAATACTGGATGGACGGATGTCTTCCAGCACCAGTTCGACCGCGCGGCGGCCTGTGCGGTACGCCATCTGGCCGCGCTCACGATAGGCCGCCGGAATGGCAGCGCAACCTGTAAGCGACATGCCAAGCGCCTCTGCCATAGCATTCATCGTCGATGCCGTTCCCATCGTATTGCAGTGGCCGACGGACGGCGCAGAACTCAGCGCTGCTTCAAGAAATTCTTCTTTGGTAATTTCACCCGCTGCATATTTGCGCCGCGACTGCCATATCACCGTGCCGGAGCCTACGAGCTTGCCCTCATGCCAGCCATCAAGCATAGGTCCGCCCGAAAACACGATTGCCGGAATATCAACAGTCGAAGCGGCCATCAAAGCGGATGGGGTGGTCTTGTCGCAACCCGTTGTCAGCACAACGCCATCAAGCGGATATCCATAGAGGATTTCAACCAGCGTCATATAGGCCAGATTTCGATCCAGCGCTGCCGTCGGGCGCTTGCAGTTTTCAAACAGCGGATGACTTGGAAACTCAATGACAATGCCGCCCGCGTCCCGGATACCGTCCCGGATACGCTTTGCAAGATCAAGATGATGTCGATTGCAGGGATTGAGATCGCTGCCAGACTGGGCAATACCAATGATTGGCTTGCCCGAACGCAATTCTTCAGGCGTGGTGCCATAATTCATGAAGCGCTCAAGATAGAGCGCTGTCAGATCCAGATGATCGGGATTATCGAACCAATCCTGAGAGCGTAGTCGACGCGGCGTGTTTCGATCATCATTCATTGGTCTTCCTCCCGCTCACGATTGTTGAGCCTCTCCAAATACATCAACAAGCCTGAGTGGTCCTTTTCCCCATGGCCGGATTCTACAAATGCGCGGAATTCATCACGAACTCCCTCGGTCAGCGGCAACTCAAGGGACAGAGTTTCAGCCATTGCTGCGACTGCATCCAGATCTTTCAATTGTAACCGTGAAGGTCCACCCGGCTCAAAACTGCGCTCTACCATGCGTTTGCCATGCAGTTCCAGAATGCGGCTTTCCGCAAAGCCACCACGAATGGCATCGCGAAACTTGCCGCGATCCGCACCACCGGCTTCCACCAGCATCATGGCTTCAGCAACGGCACCGATGGTGATTGCAACAATCTGCTGGTTGGCAAGCTTGCATATCTGCCCCGCACCCGAAGGCCCGACATGCGTAACACGGCCAAGAGCTGCAAACACATCCGCCAGTTCTTCAACAAGTGCCCCATCACCACCAGCCATGAGTGCAAGGGTTCCTGCCTCTGCTCCGACAGTCCCGCCGGAAACAGGGCAATCAATATGCCGGATACCCATTGCATTCAAATGCTGCGCATGTTCCCGCGCAATCGGTGGAGCGATAGACGAAGTATCAATGACAACGGCACCCGCCTTAAGCGCGGCTGCAACGCCCCCATCAAACAGCACCGCGCCGACCGCTTTGCCATCGGAGAGCATTGTAAAAACCAGATCGGCGTCTTTGACTGCTTCAACAGCGCTTGTGGCGACAATCGCACCCTTTTGGGCCAAGGGCTCGGCCTTTGTGTTGTCGCGATTCCACACAGAAACGCTATAACCAGCACCAAGCAGGCGTCGAACCATTGGCGCGCCCATAAGGCCTGTGCCAAGGAAAGCAATCTTGCGCGTCAAAGCGAACCTCCAAGCTCATCCTCAATATGAGCATGAATAATCTGGTCAAATGAGGTTTCTGCCTCAAAGCCCAACGCACGCGCGCGCTTGGCTTCAAAACCCGGCGCCCATCCCGCACACATCTTTATGATCATCTCATCCGGCTCGCGACGAATAAGCGCGACCGCTTTTTCACCGGCGATACGGCGTAATGCTTCGATCTGTTCTCCGACGGTGACGGAAAGACCCGGCATAAACAAATTGCGGCGCGCTCCAACGCGCTGAAGATCCATCGTCGCCCCATGAATGAGAAAGCCAACGGCAGAGCGCGGCGAAGCATGCCAATGACGAACGTCTTCGGATACGGGCAACACGGCTTCCTGCCCGATCAAGGGCTCACGCAAGATATTCGAGAAGAAGCCTGATGCGGCGGCATTGGGCTTGCCCGGACGAATGCAAATCGTCGGCAAGCGGATACCAATGCCATCGAAAAAGCCGCGCCGCGTATAATCCGACAACAGCAACTCGCAGATTGCCTTCTGCGTGCCATAACTGGTTAGTGGCGTCAGGTGAAACTCATCGGGAATAGGAAACGGCAGCGGCGCGCCGACAACTGCAATCGAAGACGTGAAAACAATGCGCGGAAAATAACCGTCTTCCATGTGCGCGTGGCGAACGGCATCAAACAGAAGGCGCGTGCCATCGAGATTGATCCGGTATCCCTTATCAAAATCAAGCTCTGCTTCACCCGAAACAATGGCCGCCAGATGAAAAATGATATCTGGGCGTGTTTCGATCAGCTTCTCAGCGGTGCCGGGTACAGAAAAATCGCCACTTTCAAGCCTGACCTTGCCTGTAAAACCTGCAGGCGATTCCGGCTTTACGGCATCGACCAGCGTCAGTGTTTCGATTGACTTGCCATCAAGGCCGCCATCTTTAACCAATCGCTGCGACAGCTTGCGGCCGACCATACCTGCCGCGCCTATAATCATAATATGCATTGTCTTCTCCTCCACGACAGGTCTTATTCGATTCTGTGTGCTCCAACACCACAAGCCCGAAAAAGTATTTGTAAGGTTGTCTGATAACCTTATATCATGCGCTTGAAAACCAAAATAATGAATTTGCCCTCTGCATCATCGAACAAGGCAGGCAGGCGGCTGGAGGAATCATGCAACTGGAAATCAGACCAACGAGCGCCGCTGACATCGCATCAGATCATGTGCAGGCGCTGGTCGCTCAATTGGGAGCAGACCTTGTTCTGTGCGGCGACGATATGGATCGCTATTGCCGGGACTGGCACGATGATGTGATTAGCAGTGCTCTTGCGGTGCTGCGTCCGCGCTCCACACAAGATGTGTCCGCATGCGTAAAAGCGGTGAGCGCGCGTGGACTTTCCATTGTCCCGCAAGGCGGCAATACCGGTCTTGTGCTTGGCGCAATACCCGATTCCCCAGCAACGCAGGTTGTTCTAAACCTTGAGCGCATGACAACGGTGCGCAGCATTGATGCCGATGATTTTTCGGCAGTCGTCGAGGCTGGCTGCATTCTGTCGGAATTCAAGGACAGGGTTGAAGCGGCTGGAATGTTCTTTCCACTTGCGCTGGGCGCACAGGGGTCTTGTCGCATTGGCGGCAATGTGTCCACCAATGCAGGCGGCATTAATGTGCTGCGCTATGGCATGACGCGTGAACTCGTCCTCGGTCTGGAAGTTGTGCTACCGGATGGCTCCATTTTCGATGGCCTTTCAACGCTGCGCAAAGATAACCGCGGTATAGACCTGAAGCAGCTGTTCATTGGCGCTGAGGGCACTTTGGGCATCATTACAGCCGTTGCCGTCAAGCTTATGCCGCATCCTGAACAGGTCACGACCGCGCTGCTCGGACTGAATTCTCTTGATGATGCGATCGCGCTCTATCGCCGCGCACGATATGATTGTTGCGACTTGATGTCGGCATTCGAGTTCATGCCACCTCTTGCCTTCACTCTGGCACGCGAAGCAATGCCGGATTTGGCCCTACCGATGGATGGAAATTACCCGGCCTATGTGCTGATGGAAATTTCCGGCTCCGGCCTGATCGATATTGAAGACCTCATGCAGCGCTTTCTTGAAAACGTCATGCAGGATGGTCTTGTTGTGGACGGGGTTATTGCAACTTCGCATGACCAATCCCGTAAACTGTGGCTGTTCCGCGAAGGAATGAATGAAGGTCAGGCCAAGCGTGGGCCACATCTGCGGACAGACGTTTCTGTGCCATTGTCGCGCCTCGCCGATTTTGTCCGTGACGCAGAAGCTGCCGTTTATGCTTCTCTTCCAGAGTGCATTTGCGTGTCTTACGGTCATGTTGGCGACGGCAATGTTCACCTCAATGTTCTGCCGCCCATGATGCTTGATCGCAAAGAGATTGATGCCTGCATTTATGCAGCCAAAAACATCATCAATGATGTGCTCGAACGTTACCAAGGCTCAATCAGCGCAGAACATGGGATTGGCCGTCTGAAGCGTCCAGATTTTGAAAAACGCCTGCCTGATATTCGCAGGCAGTTGCTGAGCAAGATCAAGACTGCAATTGATCCGGCTCACGTGATGAATCCGGGCTGCCAATTGAGCTTTCCTGTGAACTCTCAAGCAAGCGCCTGAAGAATATACACAGGCGCGCTGCATGCGGGCGGACTTTGCGCACATAATATGTGGGGAACCTTTGCCTGCATGCGTTGCTGCGAAGCGCGGAGCGACGGTCAATCTCTATCGATGTTTTTTGCGGGCCCGCTGATAACGCAGACAACCGTTTAAAGTTAAGCTTTAACAGACGATCACTGAACACGTAATTTCAGTTCTGGACAGGGAAACAAACTCCAACTAAAACAGTTGGCACGGTTGTCAGACATCCTGACAATAAGGCAGCGTCGGTTTTGGAGGCCGCTGTCTTATAAGATGAGCATAGCCTTGTTCCATGTGGAGGAGAAGGCCAGCAAGCGACCTGTTTGTCGCTAAATGTTGAGTCGTATGTTTCCCTGTGCCGGAGACAGGAAACAAATAATTGTAGCTTCCATTGGAGGGAGGCTATCGGGAGGAGGGTCGCTTGAATTCAAAGCATTCGCTGAGTGCACTCAGAATTTTGCCTGCCAATGTGCAAAATGCTATTTTGTTCGACCGCGTCTCTGCGCCGAATACAAAAGGCATGATGTCATGATCAAGAAGCTAACTGATCTGTTTTTCCGATTTCTGGCGCTGCTTATGATTTTGGCGCTGGCAAGCATGGCACTGATGGTTTTCATCAATGTTGTCCTTCGCTATGGCATGAATTCAGGCATTGCCATTTCCGATGAAATGTCCCGATACTTTTTTGTCTGGCTGACCTTTATTGGTGCCGTCGTTGCACACCGTGAAAACCTGCATATGGGTGTGGAAACGGTCGTTTCACGCTTTGGGCGAACCGGCAGAATTGTTCTCATGGGCTTTTCCAACCTGATCATTCTGGGCGTTTCGGCGGTCCTGTTTTGGGGAACCTGGCAGCAACTACCAATCAACGCCTCCATGGTCGCGCCTGTGAGCGGTCTTTCCATGGGCTGGGTTTACGGCATCGGATTGTTCACGGGCGCCGGCATTTTCCTGATTTCGCTTGAAAGACTGTTCCGCATTGTAACGGGCCGCATCACCGAAGACGAAATTTCTGCCTTCGCGGGTGAACATACTAGCATTGAAAAACTCTCGGAGCGTGCCTGATGACTCTTCTCGTATTCATTGGATCGCTCGTCGGCGCCATGGCCATCGGCGTACCGGTCGCTTTTGCACTTATGCTCTGTGGTGTCGCGCTGATGTGGCACATGGACATGTTCAATACGCAGATCATTGCGCAGAACATGATTGCAGGCGCTGATACATTCACACTGCTGGCGATCCCTTTCTTCATTCTCGCTGGTGAGTTGATGAACTCAGGCGGCCTGTCCCGCCGGATCATTGATTTTGCAATTGCCTGCGTTGGTCATATTCGCGGTGGATTGGGCATCGTCGCCATTTTCGCGGCCATCATCATGGCGTCGATTTCCGGCTCTGCGGCTGCCGACACTGCAGCACTTGCTGCCATTCTCATTCCGATGATGGCCAAGGCGGGTTATAATGTTCCTCGCTCTGCCGGCCTTATTGCTGCAGGCGGCATTATTGCGCCGGTCATTCCACCTTCAATGGCCTTCATTGTCTTCGGTGTCGCCGCCAATGTCTCCATCACCAAACTTTTCATGGCAGGCATCTTCCCCGGCATCTTGATGGGAATCTGTCTCATCATCACCTGGCTGTTGGTTGTCCGGAAGGACAAAGTCGAAACTCTTCCTCGCGTTTCAGGCAAAGAGCGCCTGAAAGCCAGTGGTCGCGCTGCATGGGCACTTGGCATGCCTGTCATCATTCTGGGTGGCATCCGGGCCGGAATTGTAACGCCCACTGAGGCGGCGGTCGTTGCGGCCATGTACGCCCTCTTTGTGGGCATGTTCATTTACCGCGAACTCAAGATTACCGATCTTGGTCACGTGTTTCTTCGAGCCGCGAAAACAACGTCTGTTGTTATGTTCCTTGTCTGCGCGGCTCTCGTGTCTGCCTGGCTTATTACAGCAGCGAATATTCCGGCTGAGATCAGCAATTATATCGAACCACTGATCGACCGTCCGACCTTGTTGCTCTTCGTGATCATGCTTCTGGTTCTGGTTGTGGGTACAGCACTTGATCTGACACCCACGATTCTGATCTTAACGCCGGTTCTGATGCCGATTATCCAAAAAGCAGGTATTGACCCTGTTTATTTCGGCGTTCTCTTTATCATGAACACATCTATCGGCCTTCTCACACCACCGGTTGGTGTTGTGCTGAACGTCGTCTCCGGCGTTGGCCGCGTGCCGCTCGGTCGTGTCATAACAGGCGTTTTTCCGTTCTTGATTGCCGAGATTTGCGTATTGCTCCTTCTGGTTCTGTTCCCAAGTCTCGTTCTTGTTCCTGCCAGCTGGCTCTATTGAGCCACTGGTTTCTTCTACTTTCTATAACTCTGGGAGGATACTTATGAGAAAATTCCTAATCGCAACAACCGCACTGGTTTCTGCCGTTGCAACGTTTGCCATTGCACCAGCGCAGGCTGAATTCAAGAGCCGCAATATCCGCGTCTCCAATGGCATCAATGCTGATCACCCGGTTGGCGATGGCATCAAGGCAATGCAGGCATGTCTTGATGAAAAATCGGATGGAAAGCTGAAGCTGACCGCATTCTGGGGTGGCGCTTTAGGCGGTGATCTTCAGGCAACGCAGGCTCTGCGTTCTGGCGTTCAGGAAGCCGTTGTCACGTCCTCTTCGCCTCTGGTTGGCATTGTTCCAGCACTCGGCGTCTTCGATCTTCCGTTCCTGTTCGCCAACGCTGAAGAAGCCTATACCGTCATGGATGGTGAATTCGGCGATCTTCTGAATGAAAAGCTCGATGCAGCAGGTCTGGTTAATCTGGGTTATTGGGAGAACGGCTTCCGCAACCTGTCCAACTCCAAGCGCCCAGTCAACAAATGGGAAGATCTTGAAGGTATGAAAGTTCGCGTTATGCAGAACAATATCTTCCTCGATACATTCAAAAATTTTGGCGCCAATGCCACTCCAATGGCCTTTGGTGAAGTTTTCTCCGCGCTGGAAACAAAGGCGATTGATGCACAGGAAAATCCCTATGTGACAATCGACACCTCTAAATTTTATGAAGTGCAGGAATATGTTTCCGAAACAAAACACGCTTACACACCATTTCTTTTCTTGTTCTCCAAGCCCATCTTCAACACCTATTCTCCTGAAGAACAGGCTGCTCTGAAGGAATGTGCCAGCGTTGGTCGCGATGTCGAACGCAGCGTGATTGCCGAACTGAACAAGAAGTCGCTGGCAAAAATCGAAGCGGCTGGCGTTAAATTCAACACGATCACGCCCGAAGAACATGCCCGCATCCTCGAAAAGTCTCAGGTGATCTACGAAAAGCATAAGGCTGACATCGGCCCGGATATCGTTGACCGCGTTCAGAGCATCCTCGCTGATCTGCGCAAGTAAATCTAAGCACCAATGCAAAAAGGAAAGCCCGCAGTGTTCATTCACCGCGGGCTTTTTTCATTGAGAAGTTTTTGAAAGATAAAGAATACGCTTTCAGGCTTCCCGCTTTACCCGTTGTTCACGGAAGAAGATGAACAACCCTGATCCCACGATGAGCACTGCGCCGATCATCATGCTTGTTCTCGGAACATCTCCAAAGAACATCCAGCCAAACAGCACAGCCCACAACAAAAGCGTATATTGCAACGGAGCGACTGTTGCCGCATCGGATATTTTCAATGCGCGATTAACGAGCATATGCGCAGCCATCGCAACGATTCCCAAAAGCAGCATGAGTGCAAGATCGGTAGACGTTTCCATCGGCCGCCAGTCAAACGGCGCAAAAATGAAGCCCGCGATCAGCGCACCCATTAATTGAAAGAAAACCAGCGTCTTGTCCGGTGTGGCGCGTAGGCTGCGGCCTGAGACCATCATGAAAGCAAAGGCAATCGTACCGAGAATTGAAATAATTGCGGGCGCGGTAAACATGGCACTGGAAGGATTAAGCGCGATAATCACCCCCACGAAACCGATACCAATGGCTGTCCAGCGACGCCAGCCAACTTTTTCGCCAAGCAGAAAAGGCGAAGCCGCCGCCACATAGATCGGAGCGGCCAACCAATATGTCATAACATCAGCCAGCGGCAGATACATGACCGCATAGTAGAACGCAAAGACCTCCAAGGTCGAAAAGAAAACACGTGCTGCTTGCAGCAAAGGTTTTTCTGCTCTCACAATGGGTTGAAGCCCAGCCCGCCAAAGAAAGGGCGCCAAAATTATAAGCGCCGCAACGCTGCGAATGAGAATAACCTGACCAACGCTGTAACTGGCGACAAGCCATTTACCCATTGCATCGTTTAATGAAAACATCAGCATGCCGATAAGCATAATAGCCGGTCCGGCGATTGCTGGCATGGCGCTACCGCCGTGGTGTGGTTGCGTGGTGGCAGACATGGAGCCTCCGATCATGACTGTAAGTTAAATTGCTCGACCTTATATCGAGGCTGTATCTGAAACCCGGCGGCTTACCGTGAATGCTTTGTCCAGCTCCGGGTTTAATGCCATACCAAGACCCGGGCCGGGCGGCACCGTAATCATGCCGTTCTTCACCTCTGGCAAAGCCGTGACAAGATCGCGATACCAGGTCCGATAAAAGGCACGGACACTCTCCTGCACCAGTGCGTTCGGCGCATTGAGCGAAAGATGGGTCGAAGCACACAACACCACCGGACCAGTACAGTCATGGGGGGCAACAGGCAGATGCCACGCTTCAGCCATGGACGCAATTTTCCGCGCTTCCGACAATCCGCCGCACCAGGAAATATCCAGCATGACAATGCCCGCAACGCCGGTTTCAAGATAATCGCGAAAGCCCCATCGCGAGGCCAGCGTTTCAGATGCGGAAATGGGCGCAGGAGAAACGTCTGCATAGCGTTTGAGACTGGAGAGACTGTCCATCTTGATGGGGTCTTCATGCCAGAAAGTGCCATAAGGCGTCAGCGCTTTTGCGATCTGCATCGCGGGCAAAAGCTGCCACATGGAGTGGAATTCCACCATAATATCGATGCGATCGCCAACGGCCTTGCGGATTTTTTCAAAAGGCTCAAGCGCTGCTTTCATATCCGACGATGCGATATATTGACCGCGCGTTTTTTCCGCAGCAGCATCAAAAGGCCAGATTTTCATAGCCGTGATGCCCTCTTCAAGAAGAGAGTGGGCCAATTCATCTGCCCTGTGCAGAAAGCCATTCAGATCATCATAATCACGACCGGTTGAAAGGCCATAATTGCCCGTGGTCTGACCCGTCGCTTTCTTGATATATTCCGTGCCTGCACAGGTGTTGTATGTTCGGATTTCGCGGCGGGTGAACCCACCCAAAAGCTGCGCGATTGGCTGGTTTGTCGCTTTGCCGAAGATATCCCATAAGGCGATATCAAAGGCCGAGTTGCCGCGCACTTCCGCTCCAGATGAGCGAAAGCCGACATAGCCCACAAGGTCAGATGCCAGACGGTCTATTTCGAGTGGATCGCGGCCAATAACCCGTGGTGCAACATATTCATGGATGTAAGCTTCAACAGTTTCCGCACCGAAAAATGTTTCGCCAAGTCCGGTGATCCCCTCATCCGTATGAACAAGAACCCACAGCAGATTGGCGCGCTCTGCCACACGCACAGTTTCCAGTGCGGTAATCTTCATCAGTTCCTCCTCTTGCTCCCAAGGTCCTCCTTACATGGCCTTGCTATCCGGCTCAAGCCGACTGATCAAACTATTCATTTAATTGGCATTTTGAGCATCAGACTTTGAAAGCGCAACTGAACTTTCATGGGCCGGGTGCGATGCTCCTGCAATCTCGAAAGCCTTAAGCATATTTTCATGCGGAAAAACGGAAAAAACCGCATATCGATTTTTTAAAACGCCGTTTTGGGGTTCTCCCGCTGTTCAACTTTGTGTCTGTTATCGATAGCATTTAAGCAAGAATATGCGTACCAAAGACCATTCATGCGTCTGAATATCTGGGAGAAACTTATGACATTTCCGCTGTTCAACCTGTCGGGAAAACTGGCGCTGATAACGGGGTCAAATCAGGGCATTGGCTTCGCGCTCGCACAAGGTCTGGCGGAACATGGCGCGGAGGTCGTCATCAACGGCCGCAATCAGGCCAAAGTCGAAACTGCGGTGAAGATCCTGCAAGATGCAGGTCATAAAGCGCATATCTCCACCTTCGATGTGACTAATCGTGAAGCCGTCAAAGCAGGCGTCGATGCTATCGAGCGCGACATCGGCGCAATTGAGATTCTGATCAACAATGCGGGAATGCAGCATCGTGCACCGCTTGAGGATTTCCCGGAAGACAAATGGCTGCAACTGCTGGAAACCAATGTTTCAAGTGTCTTCTATGTCGGCAAGGCTGTTGGGCGTCATATGATCGGTCGCAAACGCGGCAAGATCATCAATATCGCGTCCGTGCAAAGCGAACTCGCCCGCCCGTCAATCGCGCCCTATACCGCAACCAAAGGTGCCGTGCGCAACCTGACACGCGGCATGGCAACCGACTGGGCCAAACACGGGCTCCAGATCAATGCAATTGCACCGGGCTACTTCAAAACACCACTCAATCAGGCGTTGGTCGATAATCCTGACTTCACCGGCTGGCTGGAAAAGCGGACACCGGCGGGCCGCTGGGGGAATGTCGAAGAACTGGTCGGCGCTGCGGTCTATCTTAGCGGCAGCGCCTCTTCCTTCGTCAATGGCCAGGTGCTTCATGTTGATGGCGGCATGACCGCAAGCGTTTGACGCCTAGAACATTTCCTGTTTTGATTGAATCATTGGAAATGCTCTATCGGTTTGTTTCCACGCATTATCCCACGCAAAACCGCTTCGGGCTTTTCGGAATGTGCTCTAGTAAAGCAGACGAGTGCGTATTGTGCCCGGAATCTCGCGCATAGCCTGAAGAACCTCGTCAGCATGATCTTCCATTGCATCCCCCTCAATCACGACATAACCAACCTCGCCATCGGTCTGCAAAAACTGGCTGATAATGTTGATATTATGCGATGAGAAGATATTGACCAAACTGTTGAGAATGCCCGGACGGTTTTCATGCACATGCATGAAACGCGTGCCGTTTGGACGTGCAGGCAATTGCACCTGTGGGAAATTGACCGCACCGAGCGTCGAACCCACATCGGAATATTCCACCAGCTTGCGGCTGACTTCCATGCCGATGCGCTCCTGCGCCTCTTCGGTGGAGCCACCGATATGCGGTGTGAGAATGACATTCTCCAGCCCCTGCAACGGCGAAACGAACGGATCCTTGTTGGATGCTGGCTCAACCGGGAAAACGTCAATCGCAGCCCCTGCGAGGTGACCTTCCTTGAGAACCTTGGCGAGTGCTTCCAGATCGACCACAGAACCACGCGCATTGTTGATGAGGAAAGCCCCCTTCTTCATCTTGCGCAGCTTGGCTTCGGTGATCATCTTGGCCGTCGACTTGTTCGATGGCACATGCAGGCTGATCACGTCCGAAATTTCAAGCAGCTCATCAAGTGTTTCGGTCGGGATCACGTTGCCATATTGCAGTTTGTCGGTCATGTCGAAGTAGCGGACCGTCATACCGAGGCTTTCAGCCAGATTGCCAACCTGGGAACCGATATTGCCATAGCCAACAATGCCCAGCGTCTTGCCACGCACTTCGCGGCTGCCCGTGGCACTCTTGTCCCAGCCGCCGCTATGCGCAGAAGTGGAGCGCGGGAAAATGCGCCGCATAAGCATGATGATTTCGCCAATCACCAACTCGGCAACGGAGCGTGTATTCGAGAAAGGCGCATTGAAAACCGGGACACCGCGCTTACGCGCTGCTTTCAGATCAACCTGATTGGTGCCTACCGAAAAACATCCGACGGCAATCAGACGCTGCGCTGCTGCAAACACTTCATCGGTGAGCTGCGTGCGCGAGCGAATACCCACGATATGTGCGGACGAAATTGCTTCAATCAGATCAGCCTTGTCCAGTGCTTTTGGCAAATGAACGACATTGGTGTAGCCGGACGATTTGAAATAATCGACAGCAGACTGGTTGATACCTTCGAGAAGAAGAACATTGATACGCTCACGCGCGAATGAAAGACGTGCAGTCATGTTGGGGGCTTCCAGGCTTCGGCTATGCTGATGAATTCGCCATATAAGGTTGTCGACATTGATCGCGAGAGCGACTTAGCATCCAAAGCGCAAGAAAAAAACCAAATTCGACGACAATTGACCAATTGACGTCGTATTTGGATAATCATTCCTCATTCGCAGGCTATGCACCGATAAATATGCTTAAAACAGCGTTTAAGCGTCGCTTGGAAGCGCGTTAAAAAATGAACAAAGAAAAAATCTGGTCCCTATTCCTTAAAGCATAATCCTCATCGGCAACGTTCGTACAAAAGTGTTGGGCAAGTGCCCGTCACGTTCTGCGCTTGGTTGCAACCATGAAAGCATCGAGTTCTGCGCGTGTTCCCGCCCCCTCCATCGGCCCCCGTCGCGTAACATTACGCGCACCGGCGGCACAGGCGTAGTTAAGCGCAACATCGGGCGACAGACCCAGCCTGCGGCAAGCAACATAAGCGCCGCCAAAGCAATCACCTGCGCCGGTGGGATCGATTTCATCAACGATAAACGCGCTCTGATGAAGCTGCGTCCCATCGGCTGCAAAATAACTTGCACCCTCGCCACCGCGCTTGAGTACGATCTCTTTCACGCCCAGCTTGAACAGATGCCCGATTGCGTTGGCCTCGCCTTCAACCCCTGCCGCAAGCTCAAGCTCTTCGCCAGATGGCAGCAACAGATCCGTCATGGAAATCAACCGTGCAAAAAACTGCGCCGTATCTGCATCCTGTTTAATTTCCTTACGCAGATTGGGATCAACAGAGAGCGTCCCGCCCCGCGCCTTGATGATAGTAACCGCTTGTTCGATTACTCCGCGCGCCGCAGGCATCGACAGTGCCGATCCCATGACGTGCAGATGCCCGGCACGGTGCGCAAGCTTTTCAACATTGGCGGTCCAGCCAAAGCGAGACGCAGCAGACTGTACAATATTGAAAACAAAATCGCGCGACCCATCAGATCGATAGCGCACAAAAGCACTACCGGTCGGAAAATCCTTATCAATGGATATGCCCGCAACATCGACTCCATCATTCTCAAGACGCGTGATATTCACACGTCCAAAATCGTCGTCTCCCACACATCCAACCATAGCGGACTGATTGCCCATACGCGCGCATTGCGAAATGAAAATTGCCGGAGCGCCACTTGGATAAGGACCAATCAGTGGCTGTGCTTCGAAAAAGCCGTCGCCCACGGTTGTTGCAACGATCTCGACCAGTATTTCGCCAGCGCAAATGGTGGGGCCAAGATCATCCGGGGAGAGCACAGAAAACGTCATTCTTATTCACTCGCTATGTCGTTGACGAAGTTAAAGGTCGGTAACCGTTGGCAGAATAAATAAACTTCAGACATTTTGAAGCGTGAAAGCCAAAAAGACCGTAAAGAAAAAGCGGCTGTCATCGTCACAGCCGCCCCGTTCTCATCTATTTTCAGATCGTTTAATTCGCAGGCAGATCGGAAAAATCACCCTGGCGCATAAAGGCAATACCGTTCTGGTCAAACAGATGGCAGAATTGCGCGTCGATACCAATTTTGCTTGCTGCATCGCTGCTGACAGGTGCCGTGCCCGGCGTAATGATGCAGAAGGCTTCGCTCATGCCTTCCGGCACGCTGTAAACAATCGTCTGCTGTCCGAGGCGTTCAACGACAGATGGCTGCACGCTGATCATTACCGGGCGCGGCGGCGGCTCCGTTGAAGATGTCGGCATGGTCATGGGCTTCGTTGCCGGCCTTGAAGCGGTGCTTATGTTGCTCTGGGCGCGTATCGGACGCAGCAAAAGCCAGATCAGCATCTTCTTTGTCGCGTCGGTTCTTTATGCAATCTATCTGGTCTGGCTTGCATTCCTCACCACACGATGGAAGATTTACGCAGCATCAGCAATCGGGGGGATCGGCACAGCGCTTTTTGCAATTGGCACAAGCGTTGCTGGCTATGGAACCGTCTCCATTATGGGGGCTATGGCGGGATTGGCGAGTGTCGCAATACTGGCGAAGGTAGAGTACAATAAGAACTGAGGGGGATGCCTTGAACCGGATAATACTGGAAGTATGCGTTGATGATGCCGAAGGTCTTGATGCCGCAATCAAAGGCGGTGCAGACCGGATTGAACTTTGTTCAGCACTCGCAATCGGCGGACTGACGCCTTCCATTGGCCTGATGCAGCTTGCAGCCAAAGCGCCAATTCCGATCATGGTAATGATACGGCCCCGCGCCGGCAGTTTCGTGTGGTCGGAAGATGAATTGCAGATCATGGAAGCCGAAATTGCAGCAACCCGCTCACTTGGTCTCGCAGGCGTGGTGATTGGCGCCAATCTGCCCGATGGCAAGCTTGATAGGCCAGCCCTGAAAAGGCTGGTGAATGCAGCCGATGGTCTTGAAATTGCTCTGCATCGCTCAATTGACCTTACCCCTGACACAGCGGAAGCGGTGCAAATGGCGGCTGAGCTTGGAATCAACCGGATTTTGAGTTCAGGCGGTGCTTTGAAAGCCACATCCGGTCTTGAACGCCTTGCTAAAATGCAGCGTGCTGCCAAAGACAAAATAACCATCATGCCGGGTTCTGGCGTGAATATGGGCACAGTTGCAGCCATCGCCGCTGCCCTGCCTGATCTCGCCGAAATTCATGCATCTTGCAGCGCCGCAATCGACACGGACGAAACCTTACTGAATTTTGGCTTTGCTGTGCCCGGCGCAACAAGAACCACATCCGCAAAAGTAGCCGAATTGCGTGCAGCGCTTGATGCCGTTGCCGACGGCAGACAGCCGCCTTCCTGATTGTGAAGGAAAAGCAAAAGTAACTTGTGTTGACATAAACAGAAGACATTAGAAATTTGTGTTGAAGTAAAGTTTTCTTTTAACTAGACAACTACGACACAAGGAAAGGGCCGGAGTTGCAGCCGACAGAAGACCTCTATCAGACTGTGCAAGCGGCAGTGCCGGAGCTTACTCCGAAGCTGCGCGGCATATGCCTGTTGATCGAAAATGATCCGGTAGGTTTCATTCGCTCCACGGCACGCGAATTGTGCAATCAACTTGGCACGTCAGAGCCGACGCTCATCCGCTTCTGCCAGCGCTTTGGCTATGCAGGGCTTGCCGATTTCCGCATTGATCTTGCCTTGTCACTTGCCCAGCGTCCTGGTCTCGTTCCCACAGGCGTGGAAGCCAATCCGGTTGACCGCCGTGCCGTCAATTTCGACGCCAAGGATGCCATTGGACGCAGGGCGGTTCATTTGCTCGAAGGCGATACTTCGGTGCTGTTTGATAACGGCTCAAGCGCCGAGCGTCTGGCCGCTCACCTTGGCAATCTCGCACCGCTCATCGTCATGACCCGCAGTCTCGACGTCGCACAAAGTGTGCTGCGTCACAAACAGCATCAGGTGATGCTGACCGGCGGCAGCATACGCCGTGAGACCATGTCCTTCTCCGGACGACTGGTTGAAACTGCCCTTTCTGAAATGCGCTTCGACACCTTTGTGATGGGGGCGGACAGTATCGATCCGGAAACCGGTGTGAGCACTTTCCTGGAAGACGAAGCCCACGAAAACCGTGCGATGATCGAAGCCTCGGGCCGCATCATCGTGCTGGCCGATAAAAACAAATTCAGCAAACCACGGCTGCATCGTATCTGCGCAATGGATCGGATTACGGCCATCGTAACCGATCTTGAGCCCAATCACGACATGGCCAACCGCATCCGCGAGCGCGGCGTGCGTGTCATCAGTACTCAAGAGGACGGTATTCATGACTAAACTGGAAACGAGCCATACCTGGCAGGAAATTCACGCACAGCCGGGTATCTGGCAGGCATGGGCTGCTCCGCTTGCCAAACAGTCGGCTGAAATCCGCGCATGGATCGCCGCCAAGGGTATCAAGCATATCGTTTTCAGCGGCGCCGGCACCTCGGCCTTTATCGGTCAGGCACTGGCATCAGCCAAGACTGGCGCGATTTCGCTCGAAGCAATTCCAACCACCGACATTGTTTCCAATCCGTCTGAAACACTGTCCAACGATGCGGAACTGCTCGTTGTGCAATTTGGCCGCAGCGGCAACAGCTCGGAAACCATTGCAACGCTCGACCTGCTGGACGCGCATTTCCCAAAGGCGCACCGCCTCAACATTACTTGCAATGGCAAAAGCGCACTGGCCGTTCGCAAAGCGAAAGGTCCGGGCGACCAGCGCGTGATCGTTCTGCCGGAAGCAACGCATGATCAGGCATTTGCCATGACGTCGAGCTATACGACCATGCTTTTATCGGCGCTCGCCTGCATTGATGACACGGTGGATGTCGCGGACAAGCTTAACAAGCTCTCGGCTGCAGGCGCAAAAGCGATAGCAAAGCTCGACGCAATGTCTGCCCCACATCCAGAACGCGCGATTTTCCTGGGCTCCGGTGCACTGACCGGAGTTTCACGCGAAAGCGCACTCAAGGTTCTGGAATTGACTGCTGGTCAGGTTATGACCAACTGGGACAGCACGCTTGGCTTCCGTCACGGACCAAAGGCTTCTGTTGTCGGCAATACCCGCGTTGTGGTTTTCATTCACCCGGATCAGCACACCGCGCGTTATGATCGCGACATTGCCGTTGAGATTGCGCAGCAGTTCCCTTCCGCAACCGTGACCACTGTTGGCGGCGAAGGTTGTGATCTTGCGCTTGATCTGACTGGCGACAGCCGCTGGGATGCCGTGCTTTATGTGCTTCTGGCGCAGATCTGGTCTGCCCGCTGGTCGGCTGAACTTAATCTTAACATCGACAACCCGTTTATTGATCAGGGCAACCTGACACGCGTTGTTTCCGGCGTTAAGATCTACCCGTTTACAGCATGAAACACGAGGTCAGCATGATCTGCGGCGCCATTGATCTGGGCGGCACCAAAATTGAGGGTCGCCTGTTCGACGCAAATATGGAAACGGTTCTGACACGGCGCATTCCAACGCCTGTCAGCGACTTCGATGCTTTCATCGATGGCTTGTCCGCGCAGATTGAATGGCTGACCGAAACGGCGGGCAACCCAAACCTGCCCGTCGGCATCAGCCTGCCCGGCTGGATTGATCCGGCCACCGGCCACGGCTTTGCATCCAATATTCCGATCACCGGTCGCGATGTGGGCGCAGCGCTTCAGAAACGTTTCGGGCGCAGCTTTCCGCTGATGAACGACTGTATGGCTTTCGCCTATTCGGAAGCGCATGGCGGTGCAGCCGAAGGAAGCGAAGCAATGATTGGCCTGATTGTCGGCACCGGCATGGGCGCTGGTGTTGTCATCAACGGCGAGATTCCGCCGCGCTATAATGGTCTTGCACTGGAAATTGGTCATACGGGTATGCCTGCGCGAATCTTAAGCGAGCAGAGCCTTCCGCTGATCCCTTGCGGCTGCGGCAAGACAGGTTGTATGGAACGCTATGTTTCCGGCACGGGCCTTGCTGCTATTTCCCAAATTAAGCTCAATGAGACCATCTCCAATCAGGAACTGACATTGCGCGCGTCCAATGGCGATGCGAACGCAGAAAAGGTGCTCGATGACTGGGCTGACCTGATGGCGGAATCGCTTCTGACCATGCAGCTTGTTGTCGACCCGGATTGTTTTGTGTTGGGCGGCGGCCTGTCCAATATGGATGGCGTCACTGAGCGCGTTTCAAAAGCATTTGAAAAGCGCAAACTTGGCCCCACACGTATCCCTGCCATCAGAACTGCACGTTTCGGTGATAGTTCGGGCGCACGCGGCGTTGCCCTATACGCCTTAAATAAATCAGGAGAAAGCCAATGACTCGTCTCGTCGCCCCCGATTATGTATTTCTGAACGGGCGGCTTCAGACTGGTCTCGTGGCCGAGATCGGCACTTCTGGTATCACGCGCCTTCGTCCGCGCAAATCGGACGAGACGTCCGATCTCACGCCGCATGTGCTGATGCCAGCCTGTATCGACCTTCAGGTCAATGGTGCGGGCGGCGTCATGCTCAATTCCGACACCAGCGCCAAAGGCATCGCGCATATCGTTTCAACATTGCGCAAACTTGGCACGGGCTGGGTTCTGCCAACCCTGATTACCTGTGAGCCGGAACGCATGATCGAGGCCGCCCATGCAGCAGTCGAGTGCAAGGGCATGGATGGCTTCTTCGGCCTCCACATCGAAGGTCCGCATCTTAATCCTGCCCGCAAAGGCACCCATCGCATTGAATTCATTCGCCCGATGGATGCATCCACGCTTGAAGCGCTCAAAATTCTGCGCAAAGCGGATGTGCCTGTCATGCTCACGCTTGCACCGGAAATGGTACCGGGCGACACGATCCGCGAGATTGCTGATATGGGTGTCGTGGTTTCCGCCGGCCACACCAATGGCACAACGGAACAGGCGCGCGCCGGGCTTGCCGCAGGTGTGAGTTGCTTCACCCATCTTTACAATGCCATGCCGCCAATGACATCGCGTGAGCCGGGCGTGGTTGGCACAGCAATCGGCAGCGATGCTTTTGTCGGCATCATTGTTGATGGGCATCATGTGACATGGGAAATGGTCGGCATCGCATGGCGTGCACGCCCGAAGCGTGACCGCATGTTCCTTGTATCAGACGCCATGTCCACCATTGGCGGCCCGGATCATTTCGAACTTTATGGCGAGCGGATTGAAGTGCGCGATGGCGCATTGGTTAATGCAGCCGGATCACTTGCAGGTGCGCATATCGATATGGTCGGCTGTCTTGCTAATCTCGTTCAGCATGTCGGCGTGCCGCTTGAAGAAGCCATTCGCGCGGCCTGTGTTGTGCCTGCCGATGTGATGGGCAAAGCTGCCCCCAACCTTGGTGCAGGCACGCCACTACCAGAGCTTCTCGCTTTGGACGGCAATTTGAAACGCATTTCTCTCTGAAATTTTTGTTATACCCACGGAGTTCCGTTATGAGCAGCACGCAACGATTGAGCCAACTTCCCGCCCGTTATGCGAGCGGCGCGCGCGGAGGCATCACCTCAATCTGCTCGGCCCATCCGCTGGTCATTGAAGCAGCTCTTCTCGAAGGTATTGCCACCAACACCGATGTTCTGATCGAAGCGACCTGCAATCAGGTCAATCAGGATGGCGGCTATACCGGCATGACACCGGCTGACTTCCGGCGTTTCGTTGAAGAAATTGCAGCGCGTCTTGGCTTTGATACCAAGCACCTTATTTTAGGTGGTGATCACCTCGGCCCAAATCCGTGGAAGCATCTCACTGCTGAAGAAGCCATGGCAAAATCCGAAGTGATGATGGATGGTTTTGTGCGAGCAGGCTTCACCAAAATCCACCTCGATACCTCTATGGGCTGTGCCGGTGAACCCGTTGCCTTGCCTGATGCCGTGACCGCAGAACGCGCGGCCCGTCTTGCCAAGGTTGCAGAAAAAGCAGCTGCTGAATCCGGCTTTGATCTGCCTGTCTATATTGTTGGCACAGAAGTTCCGATTCCAGGCGGCGCGATGGAAGAAATCGAAGATCTGGAACTGACCAAGCCAGATGCAGCTCTTGAAACCATCGCCATTCATCGCAAGGCTTTTGCAGCGCTTGGTTTAGAAGATGCATTCTCGCGTGCGATCGGCGTTGTCGTGCAGCCGGGCGTGGAATTCGGCAATGAAAACGTTGTCTATTACGACAGTGAAAAAGCGACAGCTTTAAGCGGTGTTCTCAACGAAACGCCACAATTTGTCTTTGAAGCTCATTCGACCGACTATCAGCCGGTTGAGGCGCTCTCCGATCTGGTTCATGATGGCTTTGCTATTCTCAAAGTCGGACCGGGCCTGACTTTTGCGCTGCGTGAAGCACTCTATGGCCTTGATCAGATTGCAGCTTTCCTCGACAAGCTGCCCGAAGAAGAGACCGTTCGCGGCAAGCTTGAGAAGCTTCTTCTCAACGAGCCGAAGAACTGGGAGAAATATTATCATGGCGATGCGGAAGAGCTGCGTCTTCAGCGCCATTTCTCCTATAGCGACCGCATTCGCTATTACTGGCCACACCCGGAAGCCGTGGCAGCTGTCAATGCGCTTCTAACGCGTCTTGAAGGCCGCAAAATCCCGGAAACGCTGATCAGCCAGTATCTTGGCACGCTTTATCCAGCTGTTGCATCCGGCAAGGTCGAAGCCACGCCACACGCGCTCATGGTCGAAGCGGTGCGCAATGTCATCCGCGTCTATGGTCAGGCCGTTGGGACGCATTGATAATGCAGAGTAATTCAGTGAAGCGTTGAGTAAAAGCGGCTCCCATTGAAACGGAACCGCTCTATCTATTTGTTTTCACGCATTATTCCACGCAAAGCCGCTTCGCACTTTTGCTGAAAATGCTCTAGCTTCGCTTTTTACGTTGAAGTGCGGCGAGAACGGAGCGCTCTGAGCTGAGAAGATAGCGATCAAGCTGTTGCGCGGCGATCTCGTTATTGCCGGCCTGAAGCGAACCCAAAAGCTCTGCATTCAACGCAATATACGATTCATGAAGATGCGCGTTATCTTCAAGCTGGGCAAAAACCAGCCGTAATTCCGCAAGAACGAGATCAAAACAGGCGCTCAGCCGGGTGCTGTCGCAAAGCTCCACCATGGCACGGTGAAACTCCATATTGATGGTACCAACCTGCCGCCAGTCGCCTTTTCCCTGGGCCAGAACCGCCTGCTCCAGCAGCGCGTTCATACGCTCTAAAGCCGGGTGAGCGGGAACAGCGATTTGAACGGCGCCTTTCTGAATAACACGCCGAACACGATAAATATCAACGACCGTCGCCTCGTCAGGCGTTGCAACAAAAACACCGCGATTGGGAATATAGGTCAGCAAACTCTGGCTGGTCAGAAGGCGAAAAACCTCACGCAACGTGTTGCGGGATATGCCAAACTGCGCTGAAATCTGTTGTTCGGAAAGCTTGGTTCCGGGCAATAATTCGCCTGTAATCAACATTTCGCGGATTTTAGCGGCGGTTTGGGTCGCCAATGGCTGGTCATCATCAAGCGAAGGCATTGCGTTCGTCATGAATATCCTTCAGACTTTCTCACTCCAGAGCGTGTCGCGCTTAATCGTACCCAATACGCTCGCTCTATGTTCTTGTTGTTACGCATGTCGTTGTTGAAAAACCGGTTCCCATTTTTCCGCGACATGCTTTAAACCGCTCTGCGGCCTGCGCCGCGTTATTCCCCGTGAATTTCCAGCGAATATACGAATTGCATATTGTTGAACAATACATAATAGGTTATTCAACAATAATCCGTAAAGAATGATTATTCAACCGGGAAGAGACATGGCATTTATCGATCTCAACAGCGACCTCGGAGAAGGCTTCGGGCCATGGCCGATGGGTGACGACACGTCGATGCTGGCAATTGTGACGAGTGCCAATATTGCCTGCGGCTTTCATGCTGGCGATCCTGCCGGAATTCTCAGCGTATTGCGTGAAGCGGCGCGGCGGGGTGTGCGTGTTGGCGCGCATATCGGCTATCGCGATCTGGTCGGCTTTGGCCGCCGCAATATGGACCCGTCAAGCAGCGAACTCATTGCCGATACGATCTACCAGATCGGTGCCTTGCAAGGGCTGGCGCAAGCTGCCGGAACAAAAGTCACCTATGTAAAGCCCCATGGCGCGCTTTATAACACCATTGCGCATGACAAACGACAGGCAGCAGACGTTATCGCAGGCATTAAGGCAATCGACCCTGATCTGGTGCTCATGGCGCTTGCAGCGGCACCGATTGTGGATCAGGCACGCGACGCGGGACTGCGCGTCGTTTGCGAGGCTTTTGCAGACCGTGCTTATAATGTTGATGGCAGTCTCGTTAATCGCCGCCTTGAAGGTTCGGTTATTCATGATCCTGACGTCATTGCAGAGCGAATGCTGCGCATGATCAATGAACAGCGCGTGACCGCCATTGATGGAACCGACATCGCGCTTGATGCGCAGTCGATCTGCATTCATGGCGACAATCCGACAGCCGTTCAAATCGCCCGCACATTGCGCAGCACACTTGAGGCACGCGGCGTAGAACTCAAGCCTTTCGTTCATACTGCATCATGAGTGAACGCCTGCGCTTTCTGCCTTCCGGCAGCGACAGTTTTCTGGTCGAGCTTGACGATCTTGGCATAAGCCTGACATTGCTTGATGCGCTGCTCGCAGCTGAGCTTAAAGGCATTTGCGAAGTCATTCCCGGCGCGCGCACCATTATGGTGCACTTTGACCCCTTTATGACGGATCGCGCAAAACTGACCAAGCAGATTGCGAAGCTTGATCTGTCGGTTCGCAGGTCGCGCAGTGGTGCATTTTTCGAAATCCCTGTTTGCTACAATGGTGAAGATCTTGATGATGTCGCGGCTTTCCTTGGCTGCTCCGTCGAAGAACTCATTTGCCGTCATACGCAAGCAACCTATACGGTTGCCTTTACCGGCTTCGCACCCGGCTTTGCCTATATGACCTGCGACGACCCCAGCTTTGATGTCCCACGGCGTCAAAGCCCGCGTGTAAAAATTCCGGCAGGATCGGTGGCGCTTGCTGGCAAATTCGGCGGCATTTATCCATCCGACAGTCCTGGCGGCTGGCAATTGCTTGGCACAACACCGCTTGCCATGTGGGACACGACCCGCAAACGTGCAGCCTTGCTTGCACCCGGCGATCGCGTGCGCTTTCGCGATATGGCCAAGAGTGAAACCACTCCTGTTTCAAAGCCCGCAACCAAGCTGGAAAATTCTCACAAACCCGCAGACGGCCTGCTTGTCACGCAGGCTGACCGCCCGGCACTGTTTCAGGATTTGGGCCGTTTGGGTCTTGCAAGTCAGGGCGTCTCTCAATCGGGTGCGCTTGATCGCAGAGCGATGCTTGAAGTCAATCGCTGTCTTGGCAATCTGCGTGATGCTGCGGTTCTTGAAATTAGCTTCGGCGGCTTTGCCTTCAAGGCTGACCGTGCGGTCACTGTGGCTGTAACCGGCGCGCCCTGCCCGCTAACCATCCGTACAGCCAAGCAAACAAGACTCACCGCGACGTTTTCAAGCCCCATCGCACTCAATGCTGGCGACGAGCTGATCCTTGGCGTCCCGCCCGAAGGCATGCTGAGCTATCTCGGACTGCGCGGGGGATTTGCTGTTGACGACGTTCTCGGGTCAAAAGCCCGCGATACACTTGCCAAAATCGGCCCGGAGCCCATTACGGTTGGCGACATATTGGTGCCCGCCAATGGCCCCGCACTTGCAGTCAGTGATATTGGCCACGACCAGCGCCGCCTGCCCCGCGCAGGTGAAGTTGTTACACTGGATATTGTACTTGGCCCCCGCACCGATTGGTTTACGGCGCAAGGGCTTGCAACCCTCACAGCCCAGGAATGGGATGTCACGCCGCAATCAAGCCGCGTCGGTATGCGCCTGTTCGGATCGGCAACAATCGAACGCGCCAACCACGATGAATTACCATCCGAAGGCACAGCCCTTGGGGCAATTCAGGTGCCACCAAACGGGCAACCCGTGCTTTTTCTGGCCGATCATCCTTTGACAGGCGGCTACCCGGTGATTGGTGTTGTGGCCAGCCATCATCTCGATCTGGCGAGCCAGATACCCATCGGCGCCCGTATCCGTTTTAACCCGATCTCTGCTTTCGAGCCGCAGGAAATCATAGTCTGATGAAAAAGCTGCTTATCGCCAATCGTGGCGAAATTGCCATCCGCATCATCCGCGCAGCCCGCGATTATGGTGTGGCATCTGTTGCAATCTATTCCGATGCCGATGCAAATTCACTGCATGCAGAGCTTGCAGATGAGGCCTATGGCCTTGGTGCAGGCCGCCCGGCGGATACTTATCTCAATATTGCAAAAATACTCGACATTGCAAAACGCGCCGGTGCCGATGCAGTGCATCCCGGCTATGGTTTCTTGTCGGAGCGTGCCGAATTTGCCAAAGCCGTCCTTGATGCTGGCCTCATCTGGGTAGGTCCATCGCCAGAAGTCATCACTTCGCTGGGCGACAAGGTTGAAGCACGGCGCATTGCCGAAAAAGTTGGTGCCCCCCTCGTCAAGGGGTCAGCCGGTCCCTTGGCATCTGCTGCAGAAGCGGTGGCTTTTGCACGCGAGGCGGGCTTACCGCTTGCGATCAAGGCGGCCTTTGGTGGTGGCGGTCGCGGCATGAAAGTTGCCTATCATCTGGACGAAGTCGGGGAGCTTTTCGATTCCGCGGTGCGGGAAGCCATTGAGGCCTTTGGTCGTGGCGAATGCTATGCAGAACAGTTTCTTGAAAAACCTCGCCATATCGAAGCGCAGGTGATCGCCGACACGCATGGCAACACCGTGGTTCTGGGTACGCGGGACTGTTCACTGCAACGCCGCAATCAGAAGCTCGTTGAAGAAGCACCTGCACCCTTTATCACGCAGGACCAGCGCAACCGTATTCATGAATCCGCGCGCGCAATCTGTGCAGCCGCGGGCTATACCGGGGCTGGCACTGTCGAGTTTCTGCTTTCGCAGAATGGCACGATCTCGTTTCTGGAGGTCAACACCCGCCTTCAGGTCGAACATCCAATCACCGAAGAAACCACCGGCGTCGATATCGTGATTGAGCAGTTGCGGATTGCGGATGGCGAGAAGCTGTCGGTGACCGAAACGCCGACACCACGCGGCCACGCCTTTGAATTCCGCATCAATGCAGAAGATCCCGGCCGCGGCTTCCTGCCAACGCCGGGCATGATCACCCGTTTCCGCGCGCCTTCGGGTCCGGGTGTGCGCCTTGACACGGGCGTCGAGAGCGGATCGGAAATACCGGGCCTGTACGACTCCATGATGGCCAAGCTGATCGTCACAGGGGCAACACGCAAGCAAGCACTGATCCGTGCGCGACGTGCGCTGGCCGAGTTTAAAATTGAGGGTGTGGCTTCCGTGCTTCCATTCCATCGTGCGGTTGTCGAAGAAAAAGACTTTACCGGCGAAGATGGATTCAACGTCTTCACCAACTGGATCGAGACTGAGTTCCGGGGTGTTGAACCGTCGGCAAGGATTGATCCCGTCGATGGTGGCCTGTTGCGCAGCTTCATCGAAATTGACGGCAAGCGCCATGACATCGGTTTGCCGGCGGCGTTATTTTCCGGGCTAAACACACCCCAAAAACCGGCATCAACTGTGCCACAGGCCGCAGAGGGAACCGTTACAGCCCCCATTCCCGGCACATTTCAGCAATGGCTGGTCGAAGATGGTGCAACGGTGGCTGAGGGCGAAATCATTGCGATTATCGAAGCCATGAAGATGGAGACGCGCATTGCAGCACCGCGCTCAGGCAAGATCAGCCTTTGTGCCGAAGCAGGCAAGAGCGTAAGCCTTGGTGCTGCGCTTGCCATCATCGAATAAGCCTCCGCTAATTTAGAGCGTGTCTTGCCCTACAACCGTTTCACACTTTTCGGGATGCGCTCTAATCCAGCCCCAATGGATCGGCGATGCGTGGCCAAAGCTCCATACTCGCCTTTCTATATTGGGTAACGGCTGCATCGGTCGGGTAAGATGTTGGCGCCGCTATATAAACGATTTCTGACGCTATCGGCTGAAAGCCAGCCTGAAAATGGTTGGTCGATTTAACCAGCAGATAATCCTTGGCTGCAAAATCAATATCGAGATTGGAAAAGATATTCGGCTCATAGGTCTGTGAGCGGCTGGTAATCAGGATAATATCGATCGTCGTTCCAACCGGTCTGATCACCGCCACCCGACCGAGATTGACCCGGCTCTTGCGGAAGCTTTGCCATCCGGCATCCATCACTTTCTGAATTGTGATGCGCAGATCAAGCGGCTCTCCGCCATGCCATGACGATTTTCCGCCAATACGAAGCTCAAGTTCAGCGCCCTCGCCTGCCGCATGACAAAACGACACTGCGACCGGGTCCCAGATCGTTGCCACGGCAAAATTATCCATTCCGCGTTGCAGCATATGACGCAGGATGAAAGTGGCATCACCGGCAACACCACCACCGGGGTTGTCCCATATATCAGAAATGACAACAGGCAAAGACGCATTGGATTTGCGCACTGCTGCCACATGATCAAGCCCGGCATCGGTGTCAAACATCGGCATCGCCGTCAATTTACGCATGCGATAAAGCTCATGGCCAAGCCTTTGCGCCAGCGCATCGCCTTTCGCTTTTTCATTATCGCTTACGACAACAATGCGGGTTCCCATATCCGGCACATCGCCCGCCATGAAGCCGTGAATAACGGAGATCGACAAAATATCGTCTTTGCCCTGCATGCGGTTTATCCGGTCCACAAAAGAGCGCATCGGCTCGCGGTTTGTCGGATAAAGCGTAATCATGCGGCAATCAAAGGTCGAAATAACAGGCTTTATCTCGCCACGCAAAGCGCGAAGCGTCAAATCAACCACATGCTCACCGCGCTCCTCAAAATCCGTATGGGGGAACTCAAGAAAGGCCGCCATCAGATCAAGATGGGCAACACGCTTGGCAGACAAATGGCTGTGTGGATCAAACTCGGCTGTAACAAGAACATCTGGCCCCACAATCGCGCGGATATGCGCAAGAAAATCGCCTTCCGGGTCATCGTAACCCTGCGCAACCATTGCTCCATGCAACCCCAGAACCACGGCATTCACCGGTAATGCCGCTCTCAGCTCTTTTAGAATTGTATCCCGTAACGTCTCATAGGTTTTGCGCTGGATAAGACCGGCAGGCTCAGCCCAGCAGGATGTTCCTTCAATCACGCTAAGCCCATGCGCCGCAGCGCGTCGGCGCAAAACCGGCACAACCGAAGAACACAACGTGGGCGTATCCGGGTGCTCACCAGGCCCTGCATAAAATGCCGCTTTGAAGGCATCCATATCCGTTGGAACGGGAGAAAATGTGTTGGTTTCAGTTGCAAGGGAGGCGGTGAAGATGCGCATGATATGAACCCGCAAGAGCGCCAAGGGCGAAGGATGTTGGAAGTCGTCAAGGAACGCGCAGATGCAAAGCGTTAAAGCGGCGATCTGACAATATGAACGCGATTGCGCTCGCTTCTCCACACCGCACAGCAATGCTTTGCACAGAAATTCAACTTAGAGCATTACTGAATTAAGTTGAATTATTAAATGTTCTATCTTTTTGTTTTTACGCATGATCCCACGAACGCGGATTTTGCCAATGGTCGGCGGGTTTGTCGCCAGTTTTTCACTTTTACTGAGCGCTGTTAGCATCAGTGCGCATAATTGAGTAAGGTGGAACTGGTTGTCAGTCGATTCCAAAGGAATTCGTTTTTCCAAGTGTCATCCTGCACGCCGTTTTCTTTTATGGGCGTTATTCAGTTCTCTATCGTAATCTTCAAGAAATAATGGCTGAGCATAGCACATAATACCAAGCTATATGTTAGGTATTTCTAATTTCTATAAAGGTATTAAATTCCTCATAATGAATAGATTCTTTGGGTGCCAATAATGAATTTTCGATTTCATGTCACGTCTATAAGAATATCGTGACTGTCATGCTCGTCTTTCTGTTGGGTTTATGTGCATTCAAAATGGCACAAGCTGGCTCGTCATGCCTTGCAAATGAACAGCTTGATGGTCCAATCAGAGCCCTCCTGTCTTTGCAGGTATCTTTGGGAAATGGACAAAGGGCAACAGTCTATAGCTCGTCGCGCAATTGCTTTAAAAGACTGGGCTCTTTTTACCTGCTGAAAAATTTGCGCCAGAGCCGAAATAAGAGTCGTTGTGGCAAGACACATCATCAGTTTGCGGGCAAAGGCGAGCCATGAGCGCAAACCCAAGCCGTATTCATCCGAAGGAAACGTGCAAACCAGCAATCGCACTCAAGGATGTGCAGATTTCGTTCACGTTGGCCGATGGCTGTCGCTTCGATGCTGTTGCCGAAAGCAATCTTGACGTTACTGAAAACGAATTTGTGGCAATTGTCGGTTCAACCGGCTGCGGAAAATCGACATTGCTCAATGTCGTTGCCGGACTTCTCGTGCCTGCCAGCGGTAGCGTCGAAATCAGCGGCCAGCGGCTGCAAGGGCTTAATCGCAAGGCGGGCTATCTCTTCCAGCAGGATGCTCTCATGCCCTGGAAGACCGTGCTGGACAACGTCTCCATCGGGCTGGAAATTGGTGGTACATCAAAGGCTCATGCGCGCGAGCAGGCGCGTGACTGGCTTGATCGCGTCGGTCTTACAAGTTTCGGTGATCGCTATCCGCATATGCTATCGGGTGGACAGCGCAAGCGCGTCAGCCTTGCGCAGGTGCTGATCCGCAATCCGAAATATCTGCTGATGGATGAACCCTTCGGCCCACTTGATGCGCAGACGCGTATCATCATGGGGGACCTTCTCCTCGACCTTTGGTCACGGGACAAGAAAGCAGTGATATTCGTAACACACGATTTGGAAGAAGCAATCGCGCTGGCTGATCGCGTTGTCATCATGTCTGCCGGGCCGCGTGCCCGCATCATGGCGGAATATAAAATTCCCCTCGCCCGTCCGCGCGCGATTTCCGAAATTCGTCTCGACGACCAGTTTCACAAAATTCATCGCGAAATATGGGGCGTGCTCAAAGAAGAGGTTCTCAAGGGCTATCAGCAGACGGGTAAGCGAAAAAAATGAAAAAGCCTATGCTGTTTCTGGCACAGCTCAGCGTGGCTGTCTTCTTTATTCTGATCTGGCACCTCTTCACCGCGACCCATCTGCTGGGCAACCCGGTCAAGGCAAGGTTCTTCTTTGCAACGCCGGGCGATGTGGCACAGCGTATCTATAAATGGTTTGCCGGCGCAACGATCTGGTATCATCTCGGCATTACCCTGCTTGAAGCCATGCTGGCCTTTGCTATCGGCGCAATCGGTGGTGTTTTGATCGGGTTTTGGTTTGCCCGCAAGCTTTTGCTCGCGGCAATCTTTGACCCCTATGTGAAGGCGGCTAACTCCCTGCCGCGCGTCGTGCTGGCGCCGATTTTTACGCTGTGGCTCGGCCTCGGCATTTGGTCGAAGGTGGCGCTTGGTGTGTCGCTGGTCTTTTTCATCGTTTTCTTCAACGTCTATCAGGGCGTGAAGGAAGTGAACCAGACAATACTCGCCAATGCACGCATGCTGGGCATGAATGAGCGTCAACTCCTGCGCAACGTCTATCTGCCGTCCGCGCTGTCGTGGATGTTCTCAAGCCTGCATACGGCTGTCGGCTTTGCGGTCGTCGGCGCAGTCGTCGGGGAATATCTTGGTTCGTCAGCGGGGCTCGGCTATCTGATCCAGCAGGCTGAAGGCGTGTTCGACGTCACCGGCGTCTTTTCCGGCATGTTGGTGCTCATGGCATTCGTGCTTGTCATCGACTGGGGCGTATCCATCGTGGAAGCGCGCCTGCTTGTCTGGCGTCCGAAAACCGCCGGTCATAATGGCGTTTAAAGCGCTTATGCGCTTCAAAGCCGCAAGGAAATTCAAGGAGAATACAATGAGGACAACGCGTAGAGAGATATTGCTGGGCGCCGCCGCCTTCGGGCTTGCGGATATCGCCTCACGCCTGCCCGCGCATGCGCAGGATGCCTCCGCCACGCCGGAAAAGCCGGCGCTGATGTTTGGTGTCGGCGGCAAGCCGCTCTTCTATACCCTTCCGCTCACCATTGCCGAGCGAAAAGGATTTTTCGAAGAAGAAGGCATCAAGGCGACCATCAATGATTTTAGTGGTGGTGCAAAATCTTTGCAGGCGCTGATTGGCGGTTCGGTCGATGTAGTCACTGGCGCATATGAACATACCATTCGTATGCAGAACAGGGGGCTGGACATCAAAGCCATCTGCGAGCTTGGTCGTTTTCCGGGCATCTGCATCGGCGTGCGTAAGGACCTCGCCGACGAGATCAAGACGATTGCCGATCTCAAGGGCCAGAATGTCGGGGTCTCGGCGCCCGGCTCTTCGACCTCGCTGCTGTTGCAATATGCACTCATCAAAAATGGCCTCTCCGCAGACGCCGCTTCGATTATCGGTGTCGGCGGCGCCGCAAGTGCCATTGCGGCCATTAAAAATGGCGAAATCGCCGCCCTCGTCCATGTCGATCCGGCCATCATGCAACTGGAAGCGGATGGTGACATCACGCTGCTTCTGGATACGCGTACAGAAGAAGGCACACGCCAGCTTTTCGGTGGCACGAATCCGGGCGCGACTGTTTATGTGCAGCAAAGCTTCATCAATGCAAACCCGGTGACCACACAGCGCGTCGTCAATGCTTTCATTAAGGCGCTGAACTGGATTCACAAGGCTTCCGCCGATGATGTCGCTAATGCTGTGCCGGAAAAATATCTGCTGGGTGACCGCGCGCTGTACAAGACAGGCTTCGAGAAATCCCGTGCCATGTATTCCGAAAACGGCATGATTACAGAAGACGGCTTCAAGAGCCTGTTCGAAATGCTCAAGCTTCTTGATCCGGAACTGGCAAATGCGGATATTTCATTTGCGCAGACATTCGATCCACGCTTCGTGAAAGCGGCAAAGGTATAAATTTGTTTTGGGCGGGGGCAACCGGGAAATTGGCCTCACAGCTTGCGTTCACAGCAATTATAAAAGATTGAACAACAGAGCCAATTCACTATTAACTTCAAATTATTATTATTAGTTTCCACACTTTCTGTAGACTATAGCAATATACATATTATAAATAATTATAATGAATATCCGGATTGCAGTAATCGCAACAGATTTACTAGCGTCCTGTTATACTCATACTGATGAGGTTGGCAAAGCCGGCTTCGACGAGATCTTATCCCGTGGCATATTGAAAGTTGGAACCACTGGCGATTACAGTCCTTTCACATTCAAAGACCCCAAAACCGGTGAATATCAAGGTTTCGATATCGACCTTGCAAAAAATCTCGCAAACCCGCTCGGTGTTCGTATTGAATTTGTACCAACCAGTTGGCCGACTTTGACACAGGATTTTAACAGCCATAAATTCGATATCGCCATGGGAGGCATATCAATCACGTTGGAACGTCAGAAAATGGGACTTTTCTCGTTTCCTTATTTGCAAGACGGTAAAGCGCCAATTGCACGCTGTGCGGATCACAATCAATACATTTCGCTTGCAGATATCGACAAGCCGAATGTCAAGGTAATCGTAAACCCAGGGGGACAAATGAAAAATTTGTACGTACCCACATTAAACATGCTCAAATTGCCCTATGGAATGACAACACCACAATTTTTGACCAGATCGCACAGGGGAAAGCAGATGTTCTGATTACTGATGCATCTGAAACACGGCATCAGCAAGATATCCATCCTGGGGTGCTATGTGAAATCAATCCAGATAAGCCTTTCAACTCATTTGAAAAAGCATACTGGATACAACCAATACCTTTCTTTGCTGCTTTCGTCGATCAGTGGTTACATCAATCAAAACGCGATGGCACTTATAAAGCAATATATCAAAAATGGTTCAAACAATCTGAATAGTCCCATGCCTTGCGAGATACAGCCAATCTTTGCGGCGAAGGTTATAATCCCTTGCTGCAACGCGTAGGTAGTAGCGAAAGGACGGACGGATTAAGCGAGTTTGACGGCGTGCCTACCGTAGCCCAAAAAGCAACAAGGAGTTCGGCGCATGAGCAATCATCTGTTCGACGCGATCCGCCTGGGTATCCGGCCTGACGCGCCTTTCCTTGAAACGGTGGGCGGCGCGACATGGACCTACGGCGACATGCTGAAGCACTCTGCCCGTTTGGCGGCGGCTCTGATCAAGCGGAACGTGCAGCCGGGCGACCGCGTTGCTGTGCAGGTCGAAAAGAGCCCGGAGGCGCTGATGCTCTATCTCGCCTGCATTCGGGCCGGAGCGGTCTACCTTCCGCTGAACACTGCCTATACACTTGCCGAACTCGACTATTTCATGGACGATGCGGAGCCGCGCCTCGTGGTCTGCACCCCGAAGGCGAGAAGCGGTCTTGAGCAGATTGCGGCTTTAAGGAGCGCTGCCGTCGAAACTCTTGACGAGGAAGGCGGCGGCAGCCTGATGGCGCTCGCCTCCGGCGAGACGGGCGAGTTCGAGGATGTCGCGCGCGGCCCGGACGACCTCGCCGCCATCCTCTACACATCGGGCACCACCGGACGTTCAAAAGGCGCAATGCTGTCGCACGACAACCTGCTTTCCAACGCCGCGACGCTGCGCGACTGCTGGCGCTTCACGAGCGCCGACCGGCTGATCCATGCCCTACCGATCTTCCACACGCACGGCCTTTTCGTCGCCTCCAACGTTACGATGCTCGCCGGCGCATCAATGTATTTCCTGCCGAAATTCGATTGCGATCAGGCGCTGGCGCTGATGCCGACGGCGACAGTGATGATGGGTGTGCCGACCTTCTATGTCCGGCTGATCCAGAGCGCGGACCTGACGCCCGAAAGAACCGCCAATATGCGGCTCTTCGTTTCTGGTTCCGCGCCGCTTTTGGCTGAAACGCACCGCCAGTTCGCGGCCATGACCGGCCATCATATCCTTGAGCGCTACGGCATGACCGAGACGAACATGAACACTTCCAATCCCTATGACGGTGAACGTGTGGCCGGAACCGTCGGCGTCCCGCTGCCGGGCGTTTCGCTGCGCATCACCGAGCCGGAAAGCGGCAAACCGGTTCCCGATGGCGAAACCGGTATGATCGAGATAAAGGGTCCAAATGTTTTCCAGGGCTACTGGCACATGCAGGAAAAGACCGCATCGGAATTCCGCGACGGTTTCTTCATCACCGGCGATCTCGGCGTGATCGACGCGCGCGGTTATGTCCACATCGTCGGCCGCAGTAAGGACCTTGTCATTTCCGGCGGCTACAACATCTATCCGAAAGAAGTCGAAACCGAGATCGACCAGCTGCCGGGCGTCTTCGAAAGCGCCGTCATCGGCGTTCCACATCCCGAATTCGGCGAAGGCGTCACCGCGGTGATCGTGCGCAAGGATGGCGTAACACTTGAAGAAGAAGACGTGCTTTTCGCGCTCAACGAGAGGCTGGCCCGCTACAAGCAGCCAAAGCGCATCCTGTTCGTCGCCGACCTGCCACGCAACACCATGGGCAAGGTGCAAAAGAACATCCTGCGTCAAACCTATGCGAACCTCTATCAAGTGTAGGGTTCTGCCGCGATTTTTTCACTTTTATTGCGGAATTTGATGCAATCTTTTTTCAATGCGCTGGGTGTCAGCAAGCTCAGGAGCAGCAATGACTGACACGAGCGTCCGAGGAAACCGAAGAAACAGCCCAACACAATTAGAGCGCATTTCGATCTGATTGGATCAAATCAGCAGACATGTATCGTGGATTTACCGGAACCGAACCGGATGAATATCAAACTGCAGGCCTTACAGAAGCGGTTATTTATAAGGATTATACCCGCGAGGCTGTTGAGGTGAAAGCGGCGGTTCGTGGCCCATCCAGTATAGCTAAACTTCGGCAATTGCTTTGCCTATGCTTGCGCCAAGGCAAATCACCTACCATTGTTGTTCAAAAACAATGATTTTACGCATACTGCCATCAAGCAGACTTGAAAAAGGTTATAAAGCATAAAATATTAGGCGAATTAAAATATCTCAGTGTTTCTTTACAACGACCCTTCCGATTCTTGTAAGATCATGCCATCTCTCCACTTTCTTGGTTCTCAATCTGGCTGTACCTTTTCCGGCTATTTGATAAGTCTCTTTAGACAAGTCGCTCATGCGAACGGGCTCTAGTCGCTTGCGCTCACCAAGCCTGCTTAAAGCGGTCTTGGACATGCGGTTACGATGGTTCTTTCGCAAAGTTTTTTGTGACAAACTCTTTGAAAGGCGACTGAATGTTGACGCTCCGCCAGATAGAAGTGATCCGCGCGATCATGGTGACAGGCACAATCGCTGGCGCTGCAAAACTGCTCAATGTATCAGCGCCCGGCCTTAGCAGGCTGATGAAATATTCCGAAGACTCGCTCGGCGTAAGGCTGTTTGATCGGCGCGGCGGGCGATATGTCCCTACGCCACAGGCGAGAAATATCTTTGATCTTCTCGATACGGTTCACCGGAAAATCGAAGATCTTCAATCAGCTGTTACGGATCTGAGCAAGGGAAAGGCGCAGGAACTCTGCGTGGCATCGGTGCCAAGCATTGCCAATGTCATGATACCACGCACTGTTGCGAAACTTCGCGAGCGTTATCCAGATATTCATCTTGACCTCGACATTCTTAAGATTGAGGAAGCTGTCGATTATCTTCTCCTGGGACGCGGCGAAATTGTTGCGATTTCATCGCGGTTTGATCACCCTCTTATCCATTTTGAGCCGCTTACAACGGGACGGCTTTTATGCATCGTGCCGGAACATAGCCCTCTTGCATCACGCAGCAAGATAACCCCTCTGGAAATGTCGCAATATCCACTCATCGGGATCAATCCAAAAGATCCTTATGGGGCGATCATGGCTGCAATGTTCACCAATGCGGGTCTTGATTATAAAATGAACATCAAAGCGCGATTTGGATCGACTGTGTGCAGCCTTGTTGCGGCCGGATTGGGCATCGCGATCATTGACGAGTTTACGGTGGCACATGCGGTCGTAAGGGGCCTCAAAAGCATTCCAATTGATGCTGAAAACAACTTTAATACCTATATCGCTTATCGCAACGATATCCCCCTCTCCGTTTATGCCGATCATTTTGTGCAGCTGCTTCGTACAGAAATGAATGCTGTCAGTTCATTCGCAGATATTGATTGAACAGCCTCAAAAATTAACATCATGTTATGCAAGGCGGCACATTTGGTATGCGATATTATCATCGACATGCATTACGCTGATAACCTGAACACAGAATAGCAATCCAGCAGCTATTTTTGCGATTTAAGACCCGGTTCCGCGTTAAGCCGATTCAATCTGCAAAACACGTATCAGCACAGCCTCAATCAGGAGCGCATGTCATGAAAACGTCGATAGCGACCGTTTCCATTAGTGGAGATCTGCAACAGAAACTTGAGGCCATTGCGAAGGCTGGCTTTGATGGTGTCGAGATATTCGAGAATGATTTTCTCACTTTTGATGAGAGCCCACAGCAAGTGGGCCGCATGGCGCGAGACCTTGGGCTGGACATTACGCTTTTTCAGCCTTTTCGTGATTTCGAGGGTATGCCGGAGCCCTTGCGCAGCCGAACTTTCGACCGGGCAGAACGCAAGTTCGATTTGATGCAGGAGCTGGGCACAGATCTTATTCTCGTGTGTTCAAATGTATCCCCTGCGGCTCTTGGTGGCATCGACAGGGCTGCTGACGATTTTCATGCGCTTGGCGAAAGAGCAGCAAAGCGGGGCCTGCGTGTGGGATACGAAGCGCTTGCATGGGGACGACATATTCATGACCACCGCGATGCATGGGAAATTGTGCGGCGTGCTGATCATCAAAATGTTGGACTTATTCTCGACAGTTTTCATACGCTGGCGCGCAAAATCGATGTAAATTCGATCCGCTCAATCCCCAAGGATAAGCTCTTCATTGTTCAAATGGCCGATGCGCCGCTGATTGACATGGATCTGCTTTATTGGAGCCGCCACTATCGCAACATGCCCGGAGAAGGCGACCTGCCGGTTCTGGACTTCATGCGTGCAGTCGCCGCGACAGGCTATGACGGCTATTTTTCCCTCGAAATTTTCAACGATCAGTTTCGAGGTGGCTTGCCTGCTTCGATTGCCGAAGATGGGCATAGATCACTTATCTATCTCGGTGATCAGGTGAAGCGCATTGAGGCCGCAAGCCATTTAACGGTCTCTGAAATGCCGGAGCGAGCAAAAGTGGATCGTGTTGGGTTCATCGAGTTTGCTGCCAACGCAGAGAATGGGAAGAGACTTGGCCAGGTCTTTTCCACTTTGGGCTTTGCCCTTGTCGGAAAGCACCGGACCAAAGATGTACGCGTCTATCGTCAGGGTGCGATATATCTCGTTATCAACACGGATATTCGCGGCTTTGCAAGCACGGCTTACGCGATGCATGGACCAACAGCCTACGCGATTGGACTGAGCGTGGATGATGCTGCCGCGGCGCTGGAACGAGCCGTTGCATTGGGCGCGGAACCCTTTGAGCAACCGCTTGATCCGGGAGAAATCGGCAAGCCTGCGATCCGTGGCGTTGGCGGCGGATTGATTTATTTTCTTGATGAGAAAACTGATCTCGGCCGTATTTTCGATATTGAATTCGAGCATGTTGCAAATTCAGGTGATACCGGCGGGATCGGTCTCACGCATATCGACCATATTGCGCAGACAATGAAGTTCGATGAACTTTTGACGTGGCTTTTATTTTATACGTCGATCACGGATGCACATAAATCACCGATGGTCGATATTGTCGATCCAGCAGGGGTTGTGCGCAGTCAGGTTATTGAAAACGCAAGCGGGACGCTGCGCATTACGCTCAATGGCGCTGAAAATCACCGCACGTTGGCAGGACGCTTTATTGCTGAAACGTTTGGTTCCGGCATACAGCATCTGGCATTCGCGACAGATGATATATTTGCGACAGCCGCCGCACTTCGCGAAAACGGCTTTCCAATGCTCGAAATCTCCCCCAACTATTATGACGATCTTGAAGCGCGTTTTGGCCTGGAGCCAGCATTTACCGATCGATTAAAGGCAGCCAATTTGCTGTATGATCGCGATGATGGGGGCGAATATTTTCAGCTCTACAGCCCAAATGACGAACAAGGCTTTTTCTTCGAGATCGTTCAACGCAGCGGTTATGCTGGATATGGCGCAGCGAACGCTATCTTCAGAATAGCTGCACTGCGCCGTTATCTTCGCCCCGCAGGCATGCCGAAATAAAAAAGATCATAGACGGTGCCGTGATGGGATCGGCAGTCAGCGCCGTGAAATCACATCTGAGATTTTTCCAAAAATTCTCGCTGCCACGGCTCGATGTAGAGCCTCAAGAGCGTGTCGCGCTGAATGATACCTAATACGCTCACTCTATCTTCTTGTTTTTACGCATATCGTTCTCGGATCGTAGCAGGAATAGAAATCAGTCTGGTGGGCTGATTTCTCCGCAAAGGCGGCCGTTGCTTTTCGGGGCGTGCTTTAACTGCGCACGAAGCAGTTTCTTATCAATGTCTTGTCCGGCAAAGAGGTTAAACGCGTCCACACCTTGATGAAAAAACAGCTCATAGCCGGAAATGCAGGTCGCTCCTGAAAGCGTGGCTTCCGTTAGAAACTGGGTGTCAACGGGAGTGTAGACCGCATCAAAGACCCAGCGTCTTTTAGCCAGAAGATGCGTCGGAAATGCTGAACCGGGGTAGCCAACCATGCCAAGAGGCGTGGAGTTCACCAAGCCATCAGCATTTGCGCAAGCGCTCTCGATAGTCTTGACCGCAAGCGCCTGTATGTCAGGGAAAGTTCTTTTGATTGCAGAGACAAGCTGTTCCGCACGTTCAAGGGCAGGGTCAAAAATGCGAATGCTTTTAGCGCCGAGAGTGGCAAGGCCGAAAGCGATCGCCTTCCCAACCCCGCCTGCACCAGCCATTGCAACATGTCCCGGCGCATCATTGGGAAACGCGTTGCGATATGCTGTCTGAAAGCCAGAGAAGTCAGTATTGTAGCCTGTTGCCAGCCCATCTTCGAAAATGGCGGTGTTGCAAGCGCCCAAGGCTTGTACGGTCGGACAATTCACCGTGAGACGTTCAAAAACCATCTCCTTATAGGGGAACGTTATATTCACCCCACGATAGCCCCCTTCTCCTGCACACCAATCGAAAAGCGCGTGGAAATCCTGGTTACGCTCTCTGGGGATGAGCGCGTCATATGTCACCTCAAGCCCGACAATCTCGCCCGCCAAGCGATGCAGTCGCGGCGAACTGGACGCAAGAATATTGTCTCCGATCAAACCAAGCTTAATCATGCTCACTCCTCCCCGTCAAAATCACTTTAACGATACAATGGAGAAAGCTAAAATCAAATGGTGTTTTAAGTTTTATCAGATATTTCTTCTATTATCTGTTATTTTATCGTTCCCGTTGCGAGTGCATGCTCCAGCCCCCCTTTAACATGGCACTCCAGAATTGTGATTGCCGCCTCAGCATTGCGGCTCAGGGCTGCGTCAAGCAGCCCCTGGTGCTCCTGCGCGGCAATCTCGCCTCTAAACGACAAGGCAATCATTTGATATCGAAGGTATTTATCAAAAATACTTGCATGTGTTTCCATCAACACCTGAGAACCACATGCGGAAATAAGAGATTGGTGAAACTCCCAGTCGTAGCGTTTCCAGGTTTCAGTTTGCGATTTGTCGCCATCGGCCATTTGACGTTCCAAGGTTGCCAATTTGTGATGACAGGCGACAACAGTGCCCTCCCAGTCTACGCCGCCGGCTGCAAATGACTGCTGAAGCGCGTGCGTTTCAAGAAGAAGCCGCAACTCTGAGATTTCCTTCAGATTTTCTATCGAAACGGGCGCAACATCAAAGCCGCGCTGGCCTTCCGCCAGCACAAGTCCTTCGGACGCGAGCCGATTAAGAATTTCTCTCAAAGTACTGATACTGGCGTCGTAGACGGCGCGCAAAGCATCGAGTTTGAGCTTCTGGCCCGGTTTCAATCGACCGAATATGATGTCGGAACGAATGCGCTGATAGGCCTGCTCGCCGATGGTTTGCGGGAGAACTGTATGATCGATGGTTGTGCTCTGTTTTGCCATAGGATTTTTATTCATCTCGTATCAGACGGGGAGAAGGCCGTTATCGATAGTATGATCGACGCAGGAATGAATATGTGTCGAAAGAATGCTGATAGCCTTCAAATGATCGCGGTCCAGCGCACATTGCAAGAGTTGCCGGTGTTCGTCTGCTGCAATGCGACCTCGAAAGATAACAGCCGCAATCTGATAGCGTAGATACTGATCGAAGATTCGCGCATGCGTTTGCAGCAGCGTTTGAGATCCGCAAGCGGACACCAGTGCGTGGTGAAATGCGCGATCGTAATTCTTCCAGGCCTGGGGGTTCGAACGATCACCCGTTATGATTTGCTCTTCAAGCCGGGAGAGACGATGGTGCGCGGCAACGACCTCGGCTTCCCACTCCACATCACCCCGCTCAAACGCCTTGGTGAGCGCATAGCCCTCAATAAAAATCCGCATTGACGCAATATCGCGAAAATTTTTCTGGGTGACCGGGGCAACGGTAAACCCGCGCTGTCCTTCTGCAATCACCAGACTTTCCGCGTTCAAACGATAGAGAATCTCGCGGATCGTGCTGACGCTCACGTCATAAGTTGATTTTATCTCGTCGAGCTTAAGCCTTTGTCCGGGCTTGAGCCGCCCGAATATAATATCGGACTTAATCAGTTCGTAGGCGCTATCGCCTGCTGTGATGCTTTTCGAAGGGGCGTGCAAGATTGGAGCTCCGGTTACCCTTGCATTTAATTCAAAGGTTTGGCCAACTGCAAGGTCGTCGAATAAATGACATAACAAATAATATCATACGATTTTCATTTTATCTATTGATCCGCATTATCCCATGTGTCAAAAATTATACGGGAACATGGTTGAGGAGCCATCGCACACTTCGGGAGGAGACTGAAATGTATTCTATATCCAGACGCGCGTTTCTTGCAGCGACCACCGCCGCACTGCTCATTGTAGGTCTATCCAATGCCGCACGCGCCGAGGAAACGACGCTGCGTTTTTCTGCTGTTTTCTCTCAACAAGATATTCGCGCAGAAATGATGAAGCGCTTTGCTGAAGAGTTGGGCAGTGATTTCAAATATGACGGTTACTATGGCGCGACGCTCTTCCGTCAGGGCACCGAACTGGTTGCATTGCAGCGCGGCAATCTTGAGATGGGCAACATCGCACCTCAGGATATTTCAGAGCAACTTCCAGAATGGTCCATTCTAACCTCTGCTTATCTGTTCCGGGACGCTCACCATCTTACGGCTTTCTTCCAGAGCGAGGAAGGCGAGAAGCTGAAGAAGCTCGCGGAAGATAAACTGAAAATCCGCGTTTTAGGACCGACCTATTTTGGTGCACGGCACGTCGGGATGCGGACGGATAAAAAGATCAATACGCCTGCTGATCTCGCAGGCGTTCGTCTTAGAATGCCGGGCGGTGATGCGTGGCAATTCCTCGGAAGCTCTCTTGGCGCCAACCCTACACCCGTCGCCTATGCCGAGACTTACACCGCACTTCAGACGGGCGCGATTGATGCGCAGGACAATCCTTTGCCAAACGTTGAAAACATGAAGTTCAATGAAGTCATGAAGCAGATTGTTCAGACGTCTCATCTGGTTGGCTTCGACGTTCTTACGATTTCGCTTTCAGCTTGGGAGAAATTGTCACCAGAACAGCAGGCGCGCGTCCAGAAGGCAGCCGATAACGCAATCGCCTGGAGCAATCAGCAACATCTGAACAATGAAGCAGCTTTGATCGAAAAATTTAAAGCACAAGGGCTGGAAATTTACGAGCCTGATCTGGCCGCTTTCCGTGAACATGCGCAGAAATACTATGTCGATCAGGGCAAGGCCGCGTCTTGGCCCCAAGGCTTGCTGGAGAAGATCAACGCCCTCTGATCCGCTCTTTTAAGGGTGCCACTCAAAAGAGTGGCACTGTGCGCCGCTTTTTTCAAACATGAGTAATCCGATGAGAATCTCCGCAATGGGAGAATGGCTCCGGAAACGGGCTGAAAACATTCAGGCACTTATGCTGGCCGTTATGTTCTTCTCCTTTATCCTTCAAATCGTTTTTCGGTACTTCTTAAACTGGCCTACGGGCTGGTCGTCCGAGCTTACCGTCATCATGTGGCTCTGGATTGTGCTTTGGGGGGCTGCATTTGTTGTGCGTGAAGACGAAGAGATCCGTTTTGACCTGATTTACGCGTCGGTTACGCGCGGCGTGCGGCGCATAATGGTGATTATCAGTTCACTGATATTGATCGGCCTTTACTTGTACTCCCTGCGCGCAAGCTGGGATTACGTCACATTTATGAAAATCCAGTCGACAGCTTATCTAAAAATCCGCTTCGATATCGTCTTTTCGATTTACATCATTTTTCTTCTTGCTGTTGTCTGCCGATACATGTGGATACTTTGGCACGCAATCTTTGATCGCGCGGCCCTCAAGCCGGAAGACGTGTCGGGGCCTGTATCATGAGTTTCATTGATCCGTTTACGGCGTGTATTGTGCTGCTGGTTACACTGGCACTGTTGGGTTTGCCTGTCGGGCATTCAATGATCCTTGCTTCGATCCTGTATCTGCTTCTCGCAGGCTTGGATATTGGCACGGCTGCGGAACAACTGCTCAACAGCATGTACACAAGCTATACGATGCTTGCCGTTCCATTGTTCATTCTGGCAGCAGAGCTCATGAATTCCGGTTCGATGACCATCCGGATTATGAATTTCGCAAATGCATTGGTTGGCCGGTTCCGGGGCGGGCTGGCTCAGGTTAATGTGCTTCAGAGCCTTCTGTTTGCAGGTATGTCGGGTTCGGCAATCGCTGATGCTGCCGGCATGGGCAAAATGATGCTCAAAATGATGACCCATAACGGCAAATACACGGCCAGTTATTCTGCGGCACTGACGGCTGTAACTGCTGTGGTGGCTCCTATCTTGCCTCCATCAATCCCGATGGTCATCTACGCCCTTGTTTCAAACGCTTCGATTGGCTTTCTCTTTCTGGCTGGCATTCTGCCCGGACTGTTGATCACTGTCAGTCAAATGATCATTGTGTCCTGGACGGCGCGCGTAAAAAACTTTCCTGTAGAGGAAGCGGTGCCTTTACGTGAACTTCCCAAAATTACCTTTCGAGCCCTCCCTGCACTGATGCTCCCTGTTGTTTTGATTGTTGGCTTGCGTGGTGGCGTAATGACTCCGACGGAAGCGGCTGCCGTTGCTGCGGGATATGCGCTTTTCGTCTCAATGTTCATTTATCGTGATGTTGGCTTACGCGAGTTTTATAGTTCGCTGGTGGCGGCTGCGCGCACGACAACATCCATCGGCATGCTGATCGCCGCGGCTTTGGTTTTCAATTACATTGTCACCATCGAAAACGTCCCAAATTCCATCAGTCAGTTTCTGCTCAGCTTCGACTTAACGCCTCTGACCTTCCTTCTGATCGTGAATGTGCTGCTTTTGCTGCTTGGTGCTGTTCTCGAAGGAGCCACGATCATTCTTATCGTCGTGCCGGTCCTTATCCCGACGGCCAGCACACTCGGTATCGACCTGATCCATTTTGGTGTCGTGGTGGTGTTCAATGTAATGATTGGTTTGGTAACCCCGCCTTATGGTCTGCTTCTCTTCGTTGTGAAACGCATTTCAGGCGCGTCGATGAGCGACCTTCTCCGAGATGGCACGCCGTTTATCCTCGGTTTGCTTGCAGCGCTTGCACTCATAACCATTTTTCCAAGTATCGTCCTCTGCGTGCCGCGCTATTTCGGCTACACAGGCTAACAGGTGAATGAAATGACTAAGAAAATCTATGTACTGAATGGCCCTAATCTTAATCGGCTTGGTACGCGTGAGCCGCATATTTACGGTCACACAACATTGGCGCAGGTTGAAACAATCTGCAAAGAAGCTGCTGGAAGTGATGAGATTATTTTCCACCAGTCCAACCGCGAATATGAACTGATTGACTGGATCCATGAAGCCATTGATGAAAAAGCCGATGGGATTATTATCAACCCCGCAGCCTTCACTTTCAGTTCGGTTGCCATCATGGATGCGTTAAAGATGTTCGACGGGCCAATCATCGAGCTGCACATTTCCAACGTACATCGTCGCGAAGCGGTTTATCATAATTCGCTGATGTCCAAAATAGCGACCGCCGTGATCGCGGGTTTAGGTGTGCAGGGCTATCGTGCCGCCGTCACATCTATCAGCCATCTGGGCTCTGCGCGGAACTAGCCCACTTAAGAAGCATCGATTAAGCAAGAATATCGAATGAATTCTCATTGCCCACAACCAAAAATCGATATTGCGGTGCGGTCAAGTGATCGGCTTGGTGAAACACCGTTATGGTGTGAGCGTCGGCAAAGTGTGCTTTGGATTGATATAGAAAACCCGAAGTTGCAATCGTTTGATCCAAGCTCCAACCAGCACCTGACTACGACAGTGGATTGCGAATGGCTGGGGTCGCAGGCATTATGTGATGACGGTCGCCGGATTATTGCCAAAGACCTTAAACTCTATCTTCATGACGACCTAAGCGGAAGTTGGTCTTCATTTGCAACGATAGAAGCCGGGCTTGACAATCGGCTCAACGACGGACGCGTTGATCCTCAGGGGCGGTTGTGGATCGGAACGATGGATAATAAGCTCCATCGCCCTAATGGTGCTCTATATCGCATAATGCATGATGGAAGTTTTGCGAAAATCGCTGAGGACGTAATCGTGAGCAACGGCATTGCTGTTTCTCCAGATTGTAGACGTCTTCATTTTACCGACACACGACGCCACATATCGTGGGTCTATGACCTTGATCCCATTGATGGAGAGGTTACGAACAAGCGTGTTTTCGCTGACTACTCGCATACCGGGGAGCGTCCAGACGGTGCGTGCTTCGACACCGATGGGTGCTTGTGGACAGCGTTCTTCGCGGGCGGCAAGATTGTTCGATACACGCCAAAGGGTGTTGTTGATAAAGTAATTGCGCTTCCTGTCACAAATCCCACATGTCTGTGCTTCGGCGGTAAAGATTACAAGACGCTGTACATAACAACGGCATCGAAATTTTTGAGTGAAGATCAGCTATCTCGCGAACCACTTGCCGGAGCTCTCCTAGCAATCGAAAATGCCGGTCAGGGGCTGCCTGAAAACCGTTTTGTTTTGAACGTTTAGAGGATTACACCATGACTCTTCTGACCCGTCGCGGCTTGCTGGCAGGGACTGCAATAACCGGAGCAGTCATCGCTCTACCAAAGTTTGCTCGCGCGAACGCTATTAAACTCAGATTTGCAGACTCCACGACAGCTGATGCACCTCGCTCGCGAGCGCTGCAAGAGATATTCGCCAAGGAAATCAGTGGTGATTTTACCTTTGAAGGATATTTTTCTGGGACTTTGTACAGACAGGGAACTGAGATTGTTGCCGTGCAAAGAGGCAATTTGGAAATGGCATTGATGCCGCCATCAGACTTTGCGGAGCAGGTTCCCGCCTTCAGCATTCTGACTGCTGCTTATCTCGTTCGGAATGCCGCACACATGACTAAGATTTTCAACAGCGATGTGGGGGCGGAATTCAAGCAGTTGGCCCGTGAGAAGATGGGAGTTCACATTCTGGCACCAGCCTATTATGGGACTCGAAATATCAATCTTAAAGGCAATCGGAAAATTACAGTCCCTGAGGACATGAAGGGTATCAAATTGCGGATGCCTGGCGGTGAGGCATGGCAGTTTCTTGGAGAAGCGCTCGGGGCAAATCCAACGCCTGTCGCCTATTCGGAGGTGTATACCGCTTTGCAGTCCGGCGCGATTGATGCAGAAGACAACCCGCTTTCGAACAATCGAATTATGAAATTCTATGAGGTCACAGATCAGATTGTACTGACGCAGCACAATGTCGGTTTTGGTCTTTTAATGATTAATGCGAAATTGTTCGATAGCCTGTCTGAACAGCAACAGATTGCGATACGGAATGCTGCTGATAAAGCCTTTGCCTGGAGCAATGCCGAATATCTGAAAGAAGAGGTTGAATTGCTGAATTTCTTTGAGAGCCAAGGCATTGAAATCACCAAGCCGGATGTTGAAGCATTTCGCACCTATGCAAATGAAAAATACCTTACATCATCATTCTCCGCATCTTGGCCTGAAGGACTGCTCGCAAGGATTAATGCCCTCTGAGTCCAGGCTTAGTGCCTAATTAATTTCTCGCCCTGGCTTCGCCTCTTTGATTCAACGGAACTGAAGGGCAATCCCCTCGGGAATTAATAGCGTTTAAAAGTAGAGTTTTCTGGCCATTGATAATTCCATCCCAGCAAAGCCACCTCTTCAGCTGTTGCTAAACCGGGCAATAAGCTCGGCAGTGTTTCTTACACCGGCTGATTTAATCAATCTTGCGCGATGCGACTCAATTGTTCTTGTGGATATGCCCAATTCGCTTGCGATTTCTAAGTTTGTCTTGCCCTGAGCCACGAGGGCGACAATCTCCCGTTGACGGTCTGTCAGATGTATCCGCTGGCTGGCAACGGGACGGCTTATGGGCTGGAAACAATAAAGTGCTTCCGCGAATGGATCGGTTGGACAACGCGTGCGTCCATGAACTTGACACCAGAACCGTTTGCCATCGCTGGCTGTCATAATTCGTTCGTCATAATATATATTGCCGCCGCTCATATGCACTTGCCACATTTTACCGGTGCGAACGAAGTCTGAATGCTTCGGATAGAGACGTGCGAAGCTTCTATCGACGAGCTCGGAACGAGCATAGCCAAAAAGCGTCAGGAACTCCGCGTTGCAATCCCGAATAATCCTGAACGTCGCGTAGACCATGGGAACGGGGATTTCGTGCAGGGAAAACATGATGCCGCTTAACCGTCCGGATCTCAATTTTGTAGATGAAGAACTGCAGTATAAATACGGCTAACTAAACACAAATAACAAGCCGTAATTTATCCTCATGATACCGCATTGAACCACAAGGCGGCATATGGGAGGAAGAATGAGAAAAGTTTATTCTACCGCAACGCAGGCGCTTGCGGATGTGCTCACCGATGGCATGATAATTATGTCTGGAGGCTTTGGATTGTGCGGCATTCCGATGAACCTGATAGAGGCTGTACGGTTATCGGGCGTCAAAGATCTGACCGTCATTTCCAATAATGCAGGCGTTGATGGTTTTGGTTTGGGCGTTTTGCTGGAAACCAGACAGATCCGTAAGATGATTTCATCTTACGTAGGTGAGAATAAGTTGTTTGCAGAACAGTTTTTGTCTGGCGTGCTGGAGCTTGAATTCAATCCACAGGGCACTCTGGCTGAGCGTATTCGCGCAGGTGGCGCTGGAATTCCTGCTTTCTACACGAAAACAGGTGTGGGAACACTGATTGCTGAAGGCAAAGAAGTGCGCCGTTTTGGCAAAGACGATTACGTGATGGAAACTGGTCTTATTGCGGATGTAGCACTGGTTCACGCCTGGAAGGGCGATGCTGAAGGCAATCTTCTTTATCGGAAGACGGCGCGAAATTTTAATCCGATGATGGCAACGGCCGCACATATTACAATAGCAGAGGTCGAGCATCTTGTGCCGGTTGGAGATATTGATGCGGATATGATCCACACTCCGGGAATTTTTGTGCACAGGATCGTTGCCACCCCCGATGCCGGGAAGCGGATAGAGCAGAGAACTGTAGTGGAAAGAAAGCTGGAGGAGGCTTGATATGGCTTGGACACGCAATGAAATGGCGGCCCGGGCTGCGCGCGAACTCAAGGATGGCTTTTACGTCAATCTAGGGATCGGCATTCCGACTCTTGTGGCAAACTATATTCCAGACGGTGTGGAAGTCACTTTGCAAAGTGAAAATGGCATGTTGGGAATGGGGCCATTTCCATTTGAAGGTGAAGAAGATGCAGACCTCATCAATGCCGGAAAGCAGACCATCACCCAATTGCCAAAAACGAGCTATTTTTCGTCTGCTGACAGTTTTGCTATGATCCGCGGCGGCCATATCGATCTCTCAATTCTGGGTGCCATGCAAGTATCTGAAAGTGGCGATCTTGCAAACTGGATGATCCCCGGCAAAATGGTGAAGGGTATGGGAGGCGCGATGGACCTCGTTGCCGGTGTGAAGCGTGTCGTTGTGGTCATGGAACATGAAGCAAAAGGCGAACCAAAGATATTGAAGGAATGTAATCTGCCGCTTACCGGCAAGAGGGTGGCTGATCTCATTATCACGGATCTTGGTGTTTTCACCGTAGCACGATCTGACGCACCAAAACTGATCCTCATTGAACTGGCAGATGGTGTTTCTCTAGACGAGATAAGATCGAAGACAGAGGCCGACTTCGACGTGCTGCTTTCGGCGCAGGAGGTGAGCCATGACTGATGTGGTGATTGTCGCGGCAGCACGCACCGCAGTCGGAAGGTTTATGGGCTCCTTCGCCAACACGCCGGCACACCAATTAGGTGCTGCTGTGATCAAAGCATTGCTGGAACGTACCAATGTGCCTGCCGAAAATGTGGACGAGGTCATTCTTGGCCAGGTACTCACAGCGGGACAGGGACAAAATCCGGCGAGGCATGCAACTATTCTTGCGGGATTACCAATCACCACAACAGCGTTTGGTATTAATCAAGTTTGTGGGTCCGGTTTACGGGCAGTCGCGCTTGCGGCGCAGCAGATTATGGCGGGTGATGCAAAGGTTGTCATTGCAGGTGGTCAGGAGTCTATGTCGCTCTCCGTCCATTGTCAGCACTTGCGTGTACCAGCGAAGATGGGGGCTGTTACACTCGTTGATACGATGTTGTCCGATGGTCTGATGGACGCCTTCAACTCTTATCACATGGGCATCACTGCCGAAAATATTGCAAAGGCGTATGGGATTTCGCGCCAGCAACAGGATGATCTCGCTTTGCGTTCTCAACAGAAGGCTGCGGCAGCTCAGGCTGAAGGGCGATTTGATACAGAGATTGTACCCTTCTCGATTGAAACGAGGAAAGGAACCATCATTATAAATAGCGACGAATATATCAAGTCAGATGCCAGCGCGGAAAAAATGGCGGTGCTCCGGCCAGCTTTTGAGAAAGACGGAACTGTCTCCGCCGGAAACTCGTCCGGTCTTAATGACGGCGCCGCAGCACTTATGGTCATGTCGCGCAATGAAGCGGAGCAGCGCGACCTTCCCGTTCTTGCGCGTATTGTTTCCTGGGCAACAGCTGGCGTCGATCCCGAATTGATGGGTATCGGACCAGTTCCGGCATCGCGAAAAGCACTGGCCAAAGCGGGATGGGATGCCGTTGAACTTGATCTGATAGAAGCAAATGAGGCTTTTGCGGCTCAGGCATGTGCCGTTAATGAGCAAATGGGTTGGGACATAGATCGAGTGAACGTGAATGGGGGCGCAATTGCCATCGGTCATCCCATTGGCGCATCCGGCGCTCGTATCCTTGTCAGCCTCGTTCATGAGATGAAGCGCAGAAAGGCCCGAAAAGGGCTTGCCACTCTTTGCATTGGTGGTGGCATGGGCGTGGCAATGTGCCTGGAAGCTTAAAGCATGTCGCGGAAAAGTGGGAAGCTCCTTCGCGGGGAAATCAGTCCACCGGACTGATTTCTATTCCCGCTACGATCCGAGACGGCTATGCGTAAAATAAGAAGATAGAGCAAGCGTATTGGGTATGATTAAGCGCGACACACTCTAAGCCGAGATACGCGACCATCCAATAAATGCCTGGTCAGCAGCATGAACCGGAACCAGCAGTCCATTTTTCCATCGATGAACAGGGTTCTGCGTCATTTTTTGTCTCCAGACATAAAGCAGATCATGCAGCCGTATAAGGCTGCATCTTCTGGGATGTGATTTCGTTTCAGATTTCAGGCAGAGGTGCGTATTCCGGTCGAGCCGGGGTGAAAACATCAATATTGATGACCTCTTCGTCACCGACGACAACGGCATGATGCATTATATCTGGTGGGATGACGACAATGCCGCCGGGCCCCATTCGGGTGACGGACTCACCGATGTGAAAATCAGCGGTGCCCGAAACGATGTATGCGATCTGTTCGTTCGGGTGTTTATGGGGCTTAGGCTCGTGGCCTGGCTGCAAGCGGTGCAGCGCCAAAGTTGCTCCATTGCCCGAAAAGGCTTTCTGTTCCACACCGGCGCGGATCGTTTTCCACTCGATTTTAGACCAGTCGATCTGATGGATATTCATATTTATTACTCCTTGATATTGTGGACTGCGCTCATCAGCTGGCTTGCTCCGTTGCGAAGCAGGCCCTGATCGGAGCCACAGACAAAAACGGTCATGCCGCGTTGATGCAGGAGACGAATAGGGTTGGCATCGGGAACGAAAAGGCCAGATGCTTTTCCATGACGTTTTGCGGCTGCGATAACCTGATCAATGGCTTTGTGCATTTCAGGTGCATCGGCTGCACAGCCAAGCGAGAGGGATAAATCCTGCGGCCCGATGAACAGCACGTCCACCTCGGGTAGCGCTGCGATTTCATCAAGCGCATCAAGCGCGCAGGCATCCTCAATCTGGGCCAGAAAAACAGTCTGAGAATCGGATGACGCACGGTAATCGGACGCATGCATGCGGCCATATTCGCCTGCGCGGCCAGACGGGGAAAACCCACGTCCGCGCGCATATTTCATCGCGTCAGCGACTGCATTTGCATCGGATGCGCTGCGAATATGTGGAACCATAACGCCGCTACAGCCCAGATCAAGCGCAGGCCATATGGCGGCGGGCGCGGCAAGAGATGCCCGGATCATGACAGGCAACCCGACCGCGCGCCCAGCCATTGCGATCAGGTCGAGCACTTCGATCCCAATTGGTGCATGTTCCTGATCTGCGACAATAAAATCCATGCCACCCAACCCAAGCAATTCGGTAATCTGAGGGCTTGGTGTTTTCTGGAACGGGCCAACCAGCAGCTCTCCGGCTTTAATGCGTTCGCGCAGGTTCATATATTTCCCCTTTGCTTATTCCTGTGATGCGGTTCATCATTGTGAGATGCGTGAAGTTATGCGTCTTGTGATACGCTACCTGTTTCATGCACAGGCGATGGAATGAAATGACGCCAATGCTCATCGCGTTTCGGCATGTCGGCAAATCGTTTGCGCGCATCAGCAGCGCGGCCAATGACCTGCGCAATGGTCACGTCTTTGGCTTTGCACCAGGCGTCTAAATCGCTGACCGCATCGGACAGAACCTGCCAGCCGCGTAGCATGACTTCAGAAGACAAACCAACTGCTGAAGCGCCCGCCAGCACCATGCGCGCGGCGTCATGACCACTTGTTGCGCCGTTAATGCCGATCAGTGATGATGATGGGCCCATCAGAGCGCGTGTATTAGCCAACCAGTGACAGGTGAGTGGCAGATTCCAAAAACCTCCAATGCCACCACTGGTGCTCAACATGGGTGCCATCGTGTCCAGATCGGGAACCATCCCAAGCGCGCGCCCAGCCATGACAACGCTTTCTGCGCCTGCTGCAAAGGCTGCCTGAGCAAGTTCTGGCACGCGCTCGCTTTGACCTGTGATCTTGATCCAAACAGGAATATCAAGTGCCTGCACCATCATCGCTGTCAGTACGCCCACGCGTTCAGGCGAAAACTCTGTAGAAACAGCATCTTTTGCAGCCTGACTGGCATAGGGCGTGCCTATATTAAATTCCAGAACCTTAAAACCCGCAGACTGAATGGCTTTTGCCATCGTCACTGCTGGCTCTGGCTGGGCCAGAATAAGCGACGCGACATAAAGACAATCATGCTGACGCGCCAGCTGATCCATTTCGATCGATTGTGCCAGCCAGTCGCTAAACCCCAGTGGATGAAGACCCGAGCGCGAAAGAATGGTTGCCGGTGGTGCATCGGCACGCCATGGTACGGGGTGCCAATCCGCCCCAAGTGCAACATACTCGGCGCGGGTCAGCTGTTCTTTTGCCGCTTGCGATTCATTTGTGGATTTGCCCACAACTGCGCCGGCACCACTCAGTATTGCCGAGCGTATACCATCGACATCGATCATGTGTTCACCCGCAGCCGCTATAATCGGGTTTTTAAGGGTTAACCGGCCAATGCGGGTCTTAAGGCGGTTCATGATGTTTCCTTCATCCCATCATACGAGGCAGAGACAGTACAATCTCAGGAACAAGTGCAATGAACGCGAGAACAAGAATAGCCAGACCAATCATCGGCAATGCGTGAAGTGCAATTTTTTCCATTGGCCTTCGGGTGACACCTGCAATAACGAACAAACACAGACCGACGGGTGGGGTAACAAAGCCAATGAGCACATTGAAAACAACCATGACGCCCAGATGAACCGGGTCCATCCCCAAAGTCGTTCCGATCGCTGTCAGAGCCGGGACGGTGAGAATGAGGACGCCGATCGTGTCCAGAAACATGCCCAGAACCAGCAGAATAATATTGACCATCAACAAAATGATGAGCGGGTTATCCGAGATTGTGGTCAGTCCTGCGACCGCCTTTTGAGGCAATTGCTCGATAGCGAAAATAAACGCAACCACATTGGCCATGGCTATGAGCACGTAGATCGCAGCACTCAGAATTGCTGTGTTGACGAAAGCGCGTTTTAGGAAAGTTAATGTCAGTGCCCGATAGATCAGCCCGGAAACGATCAGCGCATAAATCGCAGCGACAGCTGCTGCTTCAGTTGGCGTGAAGATGCCGCCACGGATCCCGACAACAATGATAACAGGCAACAACATCACCGGAATGGCATGGATAGCTGAGCGCATGATCTCCGAAAAAGGCATGGGAGCCGCGCGTGGATAATTCCGCTTTCTGGCGATGAAAATAGCGTAGACTGACAGCACAACTGCCAGAATAACACCGGGTACGACACCGGCGATCATCAAGGCTGAAATCGATGTGCCGGACAGAGCACCGTAGATGATCATTGCAATTGATGGCGGAACCAGGGGCGCCATGAGTGATGACACTGCAATCAACGCGCCGGAATAATCAACATCATAACCCTGACGCTTCATATCCGGAATGAGGACGGTGCCAAGCGCTGCAGCATCAGCTGCTGCGGAACCAGAGACGCCACCAAACAGAAATGCGCCCCATACTGCAGTCAGCGATAGGCCACCGCGAAAGCGTCCGACCACCGAATTTGCCAAACCAACCAGCTTTTTGGTCAGGCCACCGACATCCATGATATTCCCGGCAAGAATGAACAGTGGAATTGCGAGCAGAACGAACATATCCATGCCCGCGATCATGCGCTGCGGCAGGGTGATCAGAAATCGCGTCTGGTCGGTCATCACAAAATAACCAAGCGCACTGGCTCCAAGTACGAAGGCGATAGGCATGCCAATCAGCAAGAAGAAAAAGAAGAAAGCACCAAGCCAGATCATTCGTGTGCCTCCAGTATTTCAGCGTCTTTTATGCCGAAGATTTCGGCCATAATGATATGGACGGCTAAAAGTGCCGATCCTATAACGATTGAAATATTGACCCAGAACAAAGAGAAGCCGAGCGTTGGGGAGAGCTGTAGTTGTGTCTTCATCGCAAATTTCCAACCGTACCAAGCGATGAAGCCCAGAAAGGTCAGCATTCCCAGTAATGATATGAGATCGCAGATGCGGCGGATCGGCGAGGGAAAATGGTCCACCAGAAACCGCATGCCGAGGAACTGGCCTCGTGAATATGCCACGCCCGCACCCAGCATAACCATCCAGATCATGGTTACTCGCATCAGTTCCTCAGACCAGACAAGCGAATCTCCGGCCACATAACGGAACCAGACCTGTAGGCCGCCAAGGAGTGTGACCAGCGTGATGCCTGCGAGGCAAATGCTTTCAATCACAGTGACGTAGCATTGTTGCAGTCGCTTCATTTTTGCATATCCCGATAGATTGGATGCGCCGAGATCACTTCGCGCCATTGAGAGCGGCAGCCTCATCAGCAAAGGCTGCAATCAACGGATCGCCTGCCTTGTATTTCTCGACCAGCGGGACAAAAACTTCGCGCATCTGCTCTTTCATTTCTGCTGAAGGCTCAATTACCGGGATATTGCGCTCAGCCAGTGTTGCGAGCACGCGTTTATCCTGCTCGGCAACTGCCATAACCTGCGGATGAACGGTTTCCGCAACAGCGTCGAGCATCGCCTTTTGCTGAGCAGGGTCCAATGTTTCAAACGTGTCTTTGTTGATCAGAAGGAATGAAGGCCAGAAGTAATGGCCTGTCAGAGTGACACCCTTGGCGACTTCGTAATATTTTTCAGAGTCAATCGAAGACAGATTGATCTCAACCGCATCGAGTGCGCCGGTTTCCAGAGCCGAATAGACTTCACCATAAGCCATCGGTGTTGGATTGGTTTTGAGAGCCTTCCAAATGTCGATAAATAATGGCGCAGGTGGAACGCGTGTTTTCAGGCCTTTAAGGTCAGCCAGCGATTCAACCGGCTTACCAACACTCAGGAAGTGACGTTGACCACCTTCATAAAGCCCAAGCGCAATCATGCCATGGTCTTTGATTTTATCCATGATAGCCCGTGCGGAGCCAGATACTGCCAGCGCAGCAAAACTTTCATAATCGGGTATGATTCCCGGCAGTTGTAATGCATTGATAGATGGAATCATTGTCGCAAGAGCGGAAGAGGAATTAACGGTCATGTCAATCGTGCCCAGCTCAACCCCCTCCATCAGTTCCTTGACATCACCGAGCTGGCGGGAAGGGAAAATCTCGATTTTTACGTCGCCATTCGAGATTCGCTCTACCGCTTCTTTGAAGCGAACAGCCGTATCGTGAATGGGATGACTTTCGAAAACCGCGTGTCCCAAACGAAGAGTAACCGGTTCCGCATAAGCACCATGCCCAATCACGCCCATCATGGCTGCCAGGAAATAAGCCTTCATTCTAATCCCTCCCAAGATCGTTCTCAAATAGAGAACTCTGTTCTTAATAAAAACGACGTGCTAGCATCTGTCAACAGCAACATGTCAAACACGTGTAATGAACCTGTAGTTTGCAACAATAGAAAGCTATCGCGGGAAAGATTTTCTTAGTAAATTCAATTCTGTAGATGGTGCGCATCATTGAAATTAGGAGAGATCGTGACTGGAACAGACAATGTTAAGGCCGCTGAGCTATGTCTGCGGATATTGGAACATGTTGCTTTCTCACCTGAACGCGACAGCGTCACGCAGATTGCCGAAAGCTTTGGAATCGCCAAGAGTGCAGCATTCAAACATCTACATACGCTGATCAGTCGTGGTCTGGTTGTTCAGGACCCATCGACCAGTCGTTATCGGCTTGGCCCAAAAGCGTGGTTGATCGGGCAGCAGGCGCAAAGTCTGAATGATATTACGGCAATCGCTTTGCCGTTTATGATGGCGGCCCGCAATGAAACCGGATTGGCGGTAGTCTTATCTACTCCAATGCCGGCCTCCGCTTATGTCGTTTTGACCTGCCCGAGTACACATCAGATAGAGATCGGTGTGCGCACTGGCAGCCATCTGGCATTGCATGCCTCTGCGCAGGGGAAAGTCTTTCTGGCTATGGGAGGCAGCAACCTCTCGGAGCTGAAAAAGACTTCGTTGACGCCAGTTACACCGCATACAATTACCAGTTGGGAAGTGTTGGAAGACGAATTGAAAAAGGTGCGGGAATATGGGTTCGCTTCTGCTCCGCAGGAGGCCTTGCTGGGCATAAATGCCATGGCTGCGCCTGTGATCAATTATGACAACAAGCTGATAGCAAGCATTTGTTTTGTCGGTTCTGTGCAGCATATTCCGGACGTGCCAGACCCTGCACTGATTAATCGTTTGCTGCGGTTGGCCAAGGATATTTCAAGCGCTTTCGGTCATGTGAATTAAAAGCGTATTCCGAAAAGCGCGCCTACTTTTGGGGCAAGTGGGTATTCTCTGATACAACTGACGAGCCTGGGAACAATTCGCAGGATCCATTTTTGTCCGACCGCAATCGTGTAATCGGCGGCAAATTCGGGGTAAATCTACTTTGATCAGCTTTATCAAACGCCATTCTCACGCGTTGACACTGATGCGGAAAACACTCATAAGAGAACAAGGTTCTTAATATGAGAACGATTCAGTTGTCTGCATTGGGTCGTAAAAAGGCATTCCTTTCTCAGGAAGCCGCTGGGCGTTCGCCAGATGAGCGTTTTGTTTTCATGTCATGATCTCGGCATCCAGTGCTTCAATCATGTGGTGAACATCAGGCAGCCTTCTTACTGATGCTGACTATTACGGGAGGAATTGGTGTGGGAAACAGTCTCATGAGAACAGATGAACAGGAAGCTAGAATTGGCAAGATCCTGATTGGCGCAGTTGATCCGCATGTGCATAGCGGGCCTTCGATCGCACCGCGAATGGTTGATCATTTGGAATTGGCGAAAATATATTCGGACGCTGGCTTTATTGCAGCGGTAACGAAAGATCACGATTACGCGGGCGTTGCGACGGCTCAATTGATTGCGAACCATTATCCTGATCTCAAGACAAAGCTTTATTCAGGAATTGTTCTCAATAACGTCGTTGGCGGCCTTAATCCTTATGCCGTGGAACATACCGCTGCAATGGGCGGAAAAATCGTGTGGATGCCGACACTTGCAGCCAAAAATCATCTCAAATGGGAGAAGACCGGTAGCTGGGCGCACCCTGCATCGACCCAAAAGATACGTTCTGCAGCGGCTGTGCCTGTTCTCGATGGGCAGAAGCAGGTTGTTGATGCACTCAAGGAAATCCTCGACATTATTGCAAAGAACAATATGACGCTTGCGAGCGGCCATATTCACGTCAGCGAAACATGGATCGTGTTTGAGGAGGCAAAGCGACGCGGTGTTGAACGCCTTATCTTTACGCATCCCGAAGACGTGGTTGGCGCATCGCTTGATGACGTACGCGGCATTGCTGCGATGGGTGCTTATGTCGAACACTCGCTGGCTTTCTTTGTGGAAGGTTCAAAGTTCAAAACCTGCACATCCGACGACATGAAATCGCAAATTGAGGCAGCCGGCATTGATAAAACGATTATCTGCTCCGATCTTGGGCAGGTCGGCGTTGTTGAACCCCTGGAAGGTTTTAAACGCGGCATCAGCATTCTCATGGACCTTGGATATGCCGATGACGACATCCACAAGATGGTCGCAACCAATGCAGCGATGGTTCTTGGCTTAACGAACTAAGCGCTGGATTCAAGATTTGGATAAATCGGTTGCTCTGCCTTATCCTGAACGTCTCAGTTATACCTTTGACCCCGGCTCCGAGTTTGTGGGCTACAGGGCTTTGGACAATGGGGATGATGGAATGGCAGTCAGAAGCTGGTTTTGCATCCCAGACTCACCTTGGCAAAAGGCACGATTAAGAACATCAACAAGCGCATTCGATAGCATTTGCCAATCTTTTGCAGGACGCGGCATAATCAGATAACCACACCAATGGCAGGATACACTTGGGTTAGCTGATCCAAACATTTAACGGCTCTATAGCTACCCAAGCATCCTTCCACCCCACGGATAAAGTCTAAGCGTTGCTTGCCGCGCTCTGCGCAGCAACAGCACGAATGCTCTGCATCAACAAAGTCATGGGAAGAGACGGTACTGTATCTGCGCGCACCGTCAAACCAACCGGTCCACGTGTATCGGCAGTCTCCAGCGGGAGCGCTGCAAGAATGCCATCAGCAATATCACCCGTGACCACGCCTTCCGAAATGATCCAGACTGCATCACTCATACGCAGATAAGCACGGCCAAATGCATCCGATACCGTTTCAATCTGGGTTTGCAGTCCTGAAACGCCGTGTGTGATAAGAAATTGCTCAACGGTCGAACGAATGACCGAATTACGTGTCGGCATCAAAACCGGATAATCGCCAAGCCGATCAAAAATATTGCCAACATTATCAAGCAGCGAGTGACCAACGCGGACAACAAACAGCACCTGCTCCGAATAAAGGTGCTCGAAGGAAAATCCGGTCATCTTTTCCGGCGCGGCAAGGCGTCCAACCACAAGGTCCAATTCTCCGACCCGTAATTGCTCCAATAAAACCGCATTTTCTCCCGTGACGATTTTGACCGGACTTCCGGTTCGTTCGTCAATAAACAGCTTCATAGCCTGCGGCATGATACGGGCAGACACTGTTGGAAGAGCGCCAATCCTGACGGGAGCGCCAGAACGAGCATTCTCCTGGGAGACCGCATCGACGCCCTGACGCAACGCGGTCAATGTCGCGCCTGCATGACGTAGAAATATCTCGCCATATCCTGTTGTACGGATGCCGCGACCCTCACGCTCAAACAGGGAGACGCCGAGAATTTCTTCCAGTTCACGGATTGTCTTTGTCACAGCAGGCTGGCTGACATTCTGAATTTCTGCCGCCCGATTGACGCTTTTTTGCCGTGCAACCTCTACAAATGTTTGTAGATGTCGAAATTTGATACGAGGATCAACAGGCGAAACCATAACCTCACAGTTATCCTTTAGCTGAAAAAACTTATTTTACTTAACCTATTTGCTGTTGCAATATCTATGCCGGGAGAAGAGTGACAATGAATTTTCTGAATATTGGTGATACCGCCATCCATTATCGCACTGAAGGTCTTGGAACAGGTCGTCCGGTTATTGCCTTCGTCAATTCGCTCGGAACTGATTTCCGCATCTGGGATGCAGTGGTTGCCGCGCTCGGTGACAGCTACGCTTTTGTGCTGCATGACAAGCGAGGTCACGGGCTTTCCGCGCTTGGAAATCCACCTTATTCAATTGAAACGCATGCCGATGATCTGATCGCTCTGCTCGAACATCTGGGCATTGAACAAGCTGTCATCTGGGGGCTTTCGGTCGGGGGGCTGATCGCACAGGGGCTTTATGCCAAGCGGCCTGATCTCGTGCGGGCACTGGTTCTGTCCAACACCGCCCATAAAATCGGCACCGCTGATATGTGGAATGGACGTATTGAGCACATTCTAGAAAATGGGCTTTCCGGCATGGTCGACCCCATCATGGAACGCTGGTTTACGCCTGCGTTCCGCACACCCGACAATGCACTTTATACCGGATGCCGCGCCATGCTCACCCGCCAGTCGGTTGAAGGCTATTGTGGCACATGCGCAGCGCTTCGCGATGCCGACTATACGGAAGCCGCAACCCGGATAGCCGTACCGACGCTCTGCGTGGTTGGTGATCAGGATGGCGCAAGCTCGCCCGATCTTGTGCGCTCACTCTCAGCTCTTGTGACCAACAGCACATTCGTCGAGATCGCCGATTGCGGACATATCCCCTGCATTGAGCAGCCTGCCGCCTATTCGGCCAAAGTTTCTGCTTTCCTCAAATCTCTCTCTTAATTCATGTTGGAGACCCAAAAATGAGCGCACCCGCCAAGCCGACCGAACGATACATGCAGGGCATGGTGACACGCCGCTCCGTGCTGGGCGATGCGCATGTGGACAAGGCAAGCGCCAGCGCCACAGAATTTGATCAGCCGTTCCAGACCCTTATCACCGAATCTGCCTGGGGCACGGTTTGGTCTGGCACACAACTAACCAAGCGTGAGCGTTCCCTCATCACCATCGCTCTTCTGGCTGCGTCTGGTCAGGATGAAGAAGTTGCCATGCATGTCAGGGCAACCGCCAATACGGGTGCGACAGAGGAAGATATCCGCGAAACGCTGATGCATGTGGCCATTTATGCCGGTGTTCCGGCAGCAAACCATGCGTTCAAGATTGCGAAGACGGCACTTGCGGGGATGCGTACCGAAAACGCTGCAAAGGAGGAGATAAAATGAGAAACCAACCACCCGAAACCGGGCCTTTCTTCGCGCGTGATCGCGACATGCACCCACCGGCTTACGCACCGTGGTACAAGACCTCAATCCTGCGTTCACCTCAGCGCGCGCTGATTTCGATGGAAGGCACCAAGAGTGAAATCACCGGCCCGGTCTTTGGCCATGGCATGCTGAACCCGCTCGACAACGATCTCATCCTTAACTACGCCAAACCCGGAGAAATGCCGGTCGGCCCACGCATTCTGGTGCATGGCCGTGTGCTGGATGAACGTGGCCTGGGTGTTGCTGGTGCATTGGTTGAATTTTGGCAGGCCAATGCCGGTGGCCGTTACCGCCATAAAAAAGAAACATACCTTGCCGCCGTTGATCCGAATTTCGGCGGGGTCGGCCGTACCATCACCGATGAAAACGGCTATTACTGGTTCAAGACCATCCAGCCCGGTGCCTATCCATGGCCGAACGGTGTCAATGACTGGCGCCCGGCGCATATTCATTTCTCGATCTTTGGTCACGGTTTTCAGCAACGCCTGATCACCCAGATGTATTTTGAGGGCGACCCGCTGATCTGGCGCTGCCCAATTGTCAAGACCATCCCCGACGAAAATGCAATCCGGCAGTTGATTGCACCCCTCGACATGAATGCGACAGTACCGATGGACATGCTCGCCTATAAGTTCGATATCATTCTGCGGGGCCGTCGCTCCACCTTCTTCGAGAACCGTCCGGAGGGCAACTGATATGGTGCAACCACTCAACTACCTTAAGGAAAGTGCGTCCCAGACTGCTGGCCCTTACGTCCATATCGGCTGCACGCCAAATTTTGTGGGCATTCACGGTGTTTTCGACAAGGACCTCGGCTCCGGCGCCCTCTATAACGATCAGACATGCGGCACCCGCATTACCATTCGCGGAACCGTCTATGACGGCGGCGGCTACCCGTTAAAAGATGCGCTGATAGAAATCTGGCAAGCTGACTCAGCTGGCCTTTACAACAGCCCAAGCGAAACGCGCGGCGCGGCTGATCCGAACTTTCTCGGCTGGGGCCGCTCGCCGGGCGACATGGATACCGGCGAATTCGTCTTTGAGACGATCAAACCGGGTCCGGTGCCTTTCAAAGACGGGCGTTTGATGGCTCCGCATGTCACCTTCTGGATTGTTGCCCGCGGCATCAATATCGGCCTGCATACCCGCATGTACTTTCCAGAGGAAGAACAGGCAAATGCCATTGATCCAGTGCTGGCCCGTATTGAGCATAAAAGCCGCCTTCCAACGCTGATTGCGACCAAGGAAGGCGATGCCACCTATCGTTTCGACATCCGCCTGCAAGGTGATGGTGAAACGGTGTTCTTTGATATCTGAGGTCACGATGGGCCTTTCTGCCTTTGATCACCCTTTCCTTTCCGGCCTGTTTGCGGATCCGGATATCGCAACGCTCTTTTCAGCGGATGCGGATATTGCCGCCATGCTGCGGTTTGAAACAGCACTCGCTGAAGCTGAGGCCGAATGCAATGTCATTGACTATCAGACAGCCGAAGCGATTGTCACTCAGCTAAGCGGCTTTTCGCCGGACATGGCACTTTTGGCTCAAGGCATGGCAAAGGACGGTGTTGTTATTCCCGAACTCGTCCGGCAATTACGCCAGATGGTCGGAGGCAGCGCTGCGGAAAAGGTTCATTTCGGCGCCACCAGTCAGGATGTGATTGATACAAGCCTCATCCTGCGCCTGAAGGCGGCAACACACATCATCACCGACAGGCTTGCGGCCATTGCCGCTGGCCTTTCTGCCCTTTCAGAACGCGACGGACACAATAGCCTGATGGGCTATACCCGTATGCAGGCGGCGATCCCGATTACATCTGGTGAGCGCATTGCCACCTGGAAAGCGCCGCTTGAACGCACGATGGCGCGGATTTCTGACTTTTCACAGACTGGTTTTGCCGTGCAATTTGGCGGTGCTGCCGGATCGCTCGAAAAATTTGGCGACAAAGGTAGCGCTGTTCGCGCTGCCCTCGCCCATAAACTGGCACTCAACGACCAACCACAATGGCACAGCCAGCGTGATACTTTAGCAGAATTTGCCGCTCTTTTATCGCTCATTACGGGAAGCCTCGGGAAATTCGGGCAGGATGTGGCTCTTCTAGCAGAAGCGGGGCAGGAAATTCAGCTGACAGGTGGCGGCGGCTCTTCAGCCATGCCGCATAAGCAGAACCCGGTTGCCGCTGAACTTCTGGTGACACTTGCGCGTTTCAACGCCTCACAACTGGCCGCCCAACATCATGCATTGGTGCATGAACAGGAGCGCTCCGGTGCCGCCTGGATGCTTGAATGGCTAACCTTGCCGCAAATGGTGATGACAACCGGTGTGGCGCTGCAAACCACACTTGCCCTCATCGGACGCATCACACGATTGGGCCATACCGCGACCTGATTAAGGGGCAATGTAAGCTTGGCTGAGTCAACGCGCTTCATGCCCCATTCGGGCACCGTTTTGTGTAACGATGATCCCGTGGTAAGCCAGCATATCTTCAACCATGCGAAAGTTGAACGGGCTGGAAAATTTCGCCGTGGCTTGGGTCGATGAAATTGAAACCCTTTTCACATTTGTGAACGCTTCACAGTCGGATATTCGTATCCTTGGATTATTGTTTTTCCTGCATCCGCACCAAGCGGGCAATCAGATCATTGAATGGCGCTTCGATGCTGCGTTCACGGGAACGGCGGGCGACGTAACCGTTCAAGGCGTCTATTTCGGTGCGCGCACCCCGTTCGACATCCGTCTGAATGTCTTCGCTTTCTGCTAAAGCCAACACTTCAGCGGCAATGCGCATTGCCATATCTTTCCCAAGCTCCTGCGCCAGAAACCCAACCGTTGCCTTGCCCAGAAGCGCTGTAGCGTTGACAGTACAATTGAAGGCCGCCTTTTGCCATATTTGCTTTGCGGCATCATCGGTAAACCAAGGCAGATATTGAGCCAATCGCTTGGCAACCTCAACCGAGGGGCCGCACGGTGTTGTAATGCTGTCTCCAGTTTTCGATGATGATCTTCGCCTCCTTAAGTGTGTAGAAGATTTCGCAATAGCCGCTTTCCCACGGACTGCCCGGCATGATGTAGGCGGTTTTGGCATCGACTGCTGCGATCCACTTACGAATGTGCAAACCCAAAAAAATTGATCGGTGTCATCCACACTGCGCCAAGATTTAAATCGCTCATCAAATGCAAGATATTGATATGGCATTCGCTATAAACTTAGCTGAAGTTTGTATGACCCCATTTTGGATAGTTACCGCGCATGATCAGGGCCAGTCGGCATAGGTTGCATTCGCTACCGCAACTTCTTTCTGCAAGCGTGAAGCCACGCGAAACCGGCTCGGGGCCTGGTTCATCCCCTTGTGGAAAAAACGGCTGAAATTATTGGCATCTGTAAAGCCACATGCATAAGCTATTGCTGAAATAGATTCATCCGTGCGTTCCAGCCGCATAACAGCCTCACGCAGCAACCGCTGATGCACAAGCTGCAACGGTGTTCGCCCCAGCTTTCGCTGACAAATACCGTATAAGCGATCATATCCTATCTCCAGAAGCTTCGCATAATCAGCGATCGAGAGATGATGTCGAAAATGTAATTCAACCAGCCTACGAAAAGCCCGCAACTGCTCCACCTCACTCACACTGTTATGTTTTGCCTGGCTGTTATGTTTTGAATGTATGTCGTCCGGCCTCTCGCGCCACAGAGCAATCAGCATCAAGCGTATCCAGGCAACGATTGCGATCTGCGAACCGGCAAGCCCCGCATTCACCTCCCTCTCTATATTGCGCGCAAGCATCATATATGTCTCAGCCATATGATCCAGAGACGGATGAAAAACTCCATTTTCTTCAAAAAGCTCTCGCAGCATGATCGATTCCGCACTGCGGCCAACCAATTCATCGGCAATGGTTTGCGGGATGGTGAAGATATAGCCCATTGATCCGGGGCCAAAAAACACAAGACTGCGGTGTGTGTTTTGAAACAACCAGACCATTGGAGCGGCATATGTCAGCCTATCCTGCTCCGCGTTCTCAAAATGCAGCTCTCCCGATGAGAGTAAAATAAGACATGTCTGCAACGCATCATCATTTGCAGCTAGACGGCGCGATATTCCACGCAATGTCGGATCAATTTTCTCAGCCTTAATCATCCGGCTGCGCTGATCAATTATAGATGCCTGTTGCATGTCTTTAGCCGTTATATCCATCACACCCAAACAGCCGGAAATTGATATATTTTTACAAGATTATGATATTCCTTATCAAAGGTAAATCATGATTATACTGTTGATGTGCGTGCACCTAAGCGGGAAACCGTATCAGACTGGGAGGGTCTGGTTGCACGAAACGCTTGAGGAGGATGGATGACCTACAATGCGCGACAGCGTCCGCCTTGCATGAGCTTTCTGCAAGGTGAGATCGGTATGTTTGATCGTATAGATCCCGTCTTGGGAACGGTCGCCTATTCGGCACCTGATTGCACAGCAGCCGATGCAGTCTGTGCTGCAAACTCTGCTGCGCGCGCCTTTTCTGACTGGTCGAAAACTGCCCCTCAAGAACGCCGCCATATCCTGATGGCCACTGCAAAACTGATTGGCCAATATCAAGATCGAATAACATCACTCATGATGGCCGAAATCGGCGCAACGCATGAATGGATTGCGATCAATATTCGATTGGCCCAAGAGCATTTTGAAGAAGCAGCCGCTCTGACCACACAGTCTGCGGGCCGCGTCACTCAAGACATGAAGGCGTTTTCTTTTCGCGAACCGGTCGGTGTTTGCTTAGCGATTGCACCATGGAATGCGCCGCTTGTGCTTGCCTCGCGCGCTGTCGCAACCGCACTGGCACTTGGCAATTCTGTCGTGTTGAAAGCCTCTGAACTTTCGCCGGGCACGCATCTGCTGATCGGTGAAATTCTAACCAAAGCCGGCCTGCCGGAAGGTGTGTTGAATATTGTCACCCACCGATCTGATAATGCATCGCAGATCATGGAGACGCTCATCTCTCTGGAAGCTGTGCGCCGTATCAATTTTACCGGATCAACCCGTGTCGGACGTTTGATTGCAGAAATGTCAGCGCGTCACTTGAAGCGCTGCTTGCTGAAATTAGGTGGCAAAGCACCCTTCATCGTATTGGATGATGCAAACTTGGAACTGGCGGCCGAAGCCGCAGCTTTTGGCGCTTTCATGAATCAGGGCCAAGTGTGCATGTCCACTGACCGGATCATCGTGCTGGATGCTGTAGCGGATCGCTTTGTTGAGATGCTTGTTGAAAAATCCAGAAAATTGCGCGCCGGAGATCCGCGAAGCGGCAAATGGGCGCTTGGTCCGCTCGTGAGCGAGCAGGTCGCAAGACGGCTTTCAGAGCTGATAGTGGATGCAGAGAAAAAAGGGGCCGATATTGTCTGCGGCGGTCAGGCGAATGGTGTTTTCATGGACGCAACCGTGATCGACAATGTTGTGCCGGGAATGGCCGTCTATGCAGAAGAATGCTTTGGGCCGATTGCAACAATTTGCCGGGCATCATCAGAAAAAGAGGCCATTTTTATCGCCAATGATACTGAATATGGTCTTTCAGGCGCAGTTTTTGGCCGCGACATTCAGCGTGCCATGGAAGCTGCTCGCCAGATCGATGTCGGCATTTGCCACATCAATACAACCACTCTTCATGACCGTGCCGACATGCCCTTTGGCGGCGTAAAAGCAAGTGGTTACGGACGTTTTGGTGGCCTTGCGGCCATTGATGAATTTACCGAAACCCGTTGGATTACTGTCAACTCCAGCGCTGAACACACACTTTGGGAACCTCATTCCTGAGCTAAACAATCAATCTGGCTACACCATATTGGCTGCCCAGTCCTGACAAGAAGGATGATAAACATGATGTTATTTGGTAAAAAGATCGTCGTGACCGGTGTCGCGAGCGGAATAGGACAACGCACGGCAGAGCTTGCTCTCCACCTCGGCGCCGAAGTGATCGGCATTGACAGAGCCAAACCAGAACAGCGTTTTGGTGAGTTTTTAGCCGGCGATCTTGGCACGTTCGATGGTGTTAAAGCCATTATCGATGCAATACCGGATGGTTTTGACGCATTGTGCAATATCGCGGGCGTATCCGGGCAGACAGGTGCCGCACATACTTTGGCAGTTAACTTTTTCGGTCTGCGCGCCCTCTCAGAAGGTCTCGCTCCGAAAATGCGTGAAGGTGGCTCCATTGTAAATGTCGCCTCAATCGCTGGATATGGCTGGCGCTCAAATGTCAGCCGCGCCAAGGGCATTGCGCACAGTCAAGGCTTTCCCGATCCTGCGAAGATCGTCGCTGAATATGAAATTCCGAACGATGCCGGTTATCCGGTTTCAAAGGAAGCGCTGCTCGTTTGGAACCAGCTTGCTGCACATGATCCGCAATTCCGCTCACGCGGAATCCGCGTCAATGCCGTATCTCCGGGGCCAGTCACCACGCCAATTCTTACCCAATTCCGCGACACGTTGGGAGATTCGAGGGTCAATGCCGATATAGACCGGGTTGGTCGCGCCGGAACTGCCGGTGATATTGCGCCGATTATTCTGTTTCTTTGTTCAGATGCCGCACGTTGGGTAACAGGTGCCAATATTCCTACGGATGGTGGACTTGAAGCATCTGTAAATACCGAATTCTTTGGGCTTTGAAGGAGGCAAAACCAATGAAAATAGACCTTTTGATTAATGGTGCCGCGGTAAAGGCAACAGGAAATCGTAGTTTTGAACGCCGTGATCCGGTGACAAACCAAGTCGCAACAACCGCGGCAGCCGCCTCGGTTGAGGATGCATTGGCAGCGGTTGCGGCTGCGGCTGAAGCATTTCCTGCATGGTCGCAAACTCTGGTGGGTGAACGGCGCAAACTGCTCAACCGTGCCGCTGATATTATGGACGCGAAAGCACCTGAATTCATCGCCGCCGCAATCGCAGAAACCGGCGCAACCGCCCCCTGGATCGGCTTCAATGTCACACTTGCAGCCAATATCCTGCGCGAAGCGGCATCGATCGTCACCCAGATCGGTGGTGAAGTGATCCCGTCAAACAAGCCCGGCACCCTTGCAATGGCAGTCAATCGTCCCAAAGGCGTTTGCCTCGGCATCGCCCCATGGAATGCGCCTGTCATTCTTGGTACGCGTGCAGTTGCCATGGCGGTTGCCTGTGGGAATACTGTTGTTCTGAAATCGTCAGAACTCTGCCCTGCCACCCATCATCTGATCGGCAGCTGCTTTGCTGAGGCCGATTTCCCGGCTGGTGTTGTGAATGTGATCTCCAATGCGCCGGAAGATGCGGCTGTGCTCGTTGAAGCCTTAATCCGCGCGCCGGCTGTGCGCCACGTTAATTTCACCGGCTCCACAAAAGTTGGTCGTATCATCGGCCGTCTTGCGGGTGAAGAACTAAAGCCCGCCCTGCTTGAACTGGGTGGCAAGGCGCCATTTGTTGTCCTTGGTGACGCAGATATCGATGCAGCAGTCAATGCGGCTGTTTTTGGTTGTTTCATGAACCAGGGCCAGATTTGCATGTCAACGGAACGCTTGATCGTCGATGCCAGCATTGCCGATGAATTTGCAAGCCGTTTAGCCGCGCGCGCGGCTCAGCTGCCTGCGGGCAATCCACGCGAACATGTGGTTCTGGGTGGCCTGTGCACTCCGGGCGCTGGCGAAAAAATGGATGAGCTGATTGCTGATGCCGTTTCAAAGGGTGGCAAGCTGCTGGCAGGAGGCACCCGTAATGGTGCCATCGTGAGCGCAACATTGATTGACCATGTTACGCCAGAAATGCGAATTTATTCTGAAGAGAGCTTTGGCCCTGTTAAGCCGATCATCCGTGTTAATGGTGATGCAGAAGCCATTTCTGTGGCAAATGACTCAGAATATGGTCTCTCTTCCGCGGTCTTTTCGCATGATCTGCAAAGAGCCATGGCGGTGGCCAATCAAATTGATACGGGCATTTGCCATATTAACGGCCCAACCGTTGGTGATGAAGCACAAATGCCATTTGGTGGTGTCAAAAATTCCGGCTACGGCCGCTTTGGTGGCAAGGCTGGCATCGCAGAATTTACTGATCTGCGCTGGTTGACGGTTGAAGATCCGAAACAGCATTATCCATTTTAAGCATAAAGCGGCAGTTTCATCTGCCGCATCAAAAAATGCCGGGAGCCATGTCGTTCCGGGCATTGCTGCCTTTCGGAAACAAAGCCGCTGCATGAAGAGCTGGTCTATGCCGATTCTAATCGCAGCTTCGTGCTTTGTTCCATACGCAATGCCAGCCTCAGTCGACACTAGCTGTAAGTGCCGCTAACCGACGGGCCGGAAAGCTGGAGCGACGATGCCTTCTGCGACGCGTTGCGCCGCCGTCTGCCAGTGAAACTGGCAGACACCCGAGAGACTGGTCCGTTAATCGAAAAATCCATCGCACTCGCCGAAAACTATGTCGGCCTGCCCTACTGATTAGGCCAGCATAGCAGCAAGCTCTGCCTGCGTTTTTAAAAGCGCAGGCAGATAACGCTCGACAATAGCCGTCATGGGTTCTGCCGTGGCGGCAAGCCCTACATTAAGCGCAGCGATCGTTTTGCCGCGTGATGTATGCAGCGGCACCGCAATAGAACGCAACCCTGTTTCCACTTCCTGATTGATGGTTGCAAAACCGTGTTGGCGCACCTCATCCAGCGCCGCCATCAATGCGGCAATCTCTGTCACAGTGCGCTCGGTACGTGCAATGCGCGGAGAGGCTTCCAGCAGTTGCGCAGCCTTTTCATCCGTCTGCGCAGCCAACAAGACACGCCCCATTGAGGTACAATAAGCTGGTAGTCTTGAGCCGGGCATCAAGGCAATGGACATGACCCGGCTCTGGGCAGCACGCGCCACATAGACAATTTCCCATTCATCAAGGATTGACACCGATGTGCTCTGACCGATCTCTTCAGAGAGCCGGTCAAGTGTCGGCTGGACAATGCGCGGCAGCGGCATGGTGGCGAGACAGCCCGTGCCAAGCCTGAGAATGCGTGGCGTAACAGTAAAAAACTTGCCGTCATAAGCGGCATAACCAAGTTCCGAGAGCGTCAACAAACAACGCCGTGTTGTCGCACGGTCAAGACCGGCAATTTCCGCCGCCTCAGCAATGGAAAGGCGTGGCCGTTCGGCGCTGAAGGCCTCAATCACTTTCAGCCCTTTGGCAAGACCGCCCATGATGTCGCGTTCTTTTACGGGCATTGCACTCTCCATTCTGTGCGATAATCGAACAAAAATCATATAACGCACAAATGGGTTGCCGTCGAGCGGCTCTCGGCCTTAGTTTCAACGCCATCACGGAGGGTTCAAGCATGGACAAGACAATCACCAGCGCGGCGGAAGCTGTTGCCGGGATTAATGATGGTGCAACCGTTATGATTGGCGGCTTCGGCGGCTCCGGCGCGCCGATCGAGTTGATTCACGCCCTAATCGACAAAGGGCCAAAAAATCTCACCGTCATCAATAATAATGCGGGCAATGGCCGCATCGGCATCGCCGCAATGATTGATGCGGGAATGGTCAAAAAGATGATCTGCTCGTTCCCGCGGTCTTCTGATCCACGCGCCTTCACCGAGGCCTATCTCACAGGCAAGGTGGAGCTGGAACTCGTTCCCCAAGGCACGCTTGCCGAGCGCATCCGCGCTGGCGGCGCTGGCATTCCCGCCTTTTACACCCCCACAGGCTACGGCACAGAACTTGCGCAAGGCAAGATCATCGCCGAATTCGACGGGCGCTCTTATGTGCAGGAACGCTGGCTCAAGGCCGATTTCGCTCTCATCAAAGCGCATGTCGGCGATATCCACGGCAACCTCACCTATAATAAGGCCGCACGCAACTTCAATCCGCTAATGTGCATGGCCGCTGCCAAAACCATCGTGCAAGTCTCGAAACTCGTGCCGCTTGGCGGCATTGATCCTGAGCATGTGATCACACCCGGCATTTTTGTCGACAGCATCGTCGAGATTGCCAATCCGCAACAGGAAGAAATCCTCATTCGGTCGGGAGCCGTTTACGCATGACCGTTGAAACATCTCAAGAGCTCAAGCTTTCCAACGCCCAGATCGCCTGGCGTGCAGCGCAGGACATCCGTGACGGCGCCTATGTCAATCTCGGCATCGGTTTTCCGGAAATGGTCGCACGCTACCAGCCACCCGGTCGGCAGGCGATCTTCCATACCGAAAACGGTATTCTTGATTTCGGCGAACCACCAGCTGAGGGCGAAGAAGACTGGGATCTGATCAATGCTGGCAAAAAGGCCGTAACGCTGAAACCCGGTGCTGCCTTCTTCCACCATGCAGATAGTTTCGCCATGGTACGCGGCGGTCATCTGGATGTAGCTATTCTTGGCGCTTATCAGGTCGCGCAGAATGGTGATCTTGCTAACTGGCGCGTTGGCTCCAAGGGGGTACCTGCTGTGGGTGGCGCCATGGATCTCGTGCATGGTGCCAAGCAGGTCTTCGTGATCACCGAACACGTCACCAAAGACGGTAAGCCGAAACTGGTAGAAGCCTGCACCTTCCCACTGACTGGCGTCGGCTGCATCACCCGTATCTATACCAGCCTTGCGGTGATCGACATCGTCGATGGTCATTTCGTATTGCGTGAGAAGCTGCCGGGCATCTCCTTTGACGAGCTTCAGGCCAAGACGGGCGCAAAGCTGCACACCGACGGCCCCGTCGCCGATCTTATCGCCCCGAAACTTTGAGGATAGCTCCATGACCGAAGTCTTCATCTGCGATTATATCCGCACGCCGATTGGCCGCTTTGGCGGTGCATTATCATCGGTACGCGCCGATGATCTTGGCGCCGTGCCGCTCAAAGCGCTTCAGGAGCGCAATCCGTCACTTGATTGGGAGGCTGTTGATGATGTGATCTTCGGCTGCGCCAACCAGGCTGGCGAAGATAACCGCAACGTTGCCCGCATGTCGCTGCTTCTGGCAGGCCTGCCGGTTTCCGTCACCGGCACCACCGTCAACCGTCTTTGCGGTTCAGGCATGGATGCGATGATCATCGCCGCACGCGCCATCAAGTCCGGCGAAGCCGAATTGATAATCGCCGGTGGTGTGGAAAGCATGAGCCGTGCGCCCTTTGTGATGCCGAAAGCTGACGCAGCCTTTTCGCGCAAGGCGGAAATTTATGACACCACCATCGGCTGGCGTTTCGTCAATCCGGTGATGAAAGCGCTTTATGGTGTCGATTCCATGCCCGAAACCGGCGACAATGTTGCCATTGACTATAAAGTCTCGCGCGAGGATCAGGACGCATTTGCCGTCCGCAGTCAGGAAAAAGCCGCAGCAGCGCAGACCAATGGTCGCCTTGAAAAGGAAATCGTAGCGGTCAGCATTCCCCAGAAGAAGGGCGATCCGCTCAGCGTGACAAAGGACGAGCATCCGCGAGCTACCAGCCTCGAAGCGCTCGCCAAGCTGAAACCGGTGAACCGCATGGACGGCGCAACCGTCACCGCTGGCAATGCCTCAGGCGTTAATGATGGTGCGGCAGCACTGATCATCGGCTCGGCAGCGGCAGTGAAAAAATACGGCCTCACCCCGATTGCCCGCATCACTGGCGGAGCAACGGCAGGTGTTCCACCCCGCGTCATGGGTATCGGTCCGGCTCCTGCTTCGAAGAAACTGCTGAACCGCCTTGGCTGGAAGGCCGATGACCTTGACGTCATTGAGCTGAATGAAGCCTTTGCCTCCCAAGGCCTTGCAACGCTCCGCCAACTCGGAATCGCCGATAACGATCCGCGTGCGAATCCGAACGGTGGGGCGATTGCGCTTGGGCATCCGCTCGGTATGTCCGGTGCCCGCATCGCTGGCACGGCAGCACTTGAATTGTCGCTAACCGGAAAATCAAAAGCACTCGCCACCATGTGTATTGGCGTTGGTCAAGGCATCGCTATCGCACTCGAAAAAGCTTAAGCTCTCTTTTCAAGTACATATTTTAGTGAAGCGCCGTTCTGCATAAACAGAACGGCGCTTTTATTTTATTGTGGATAGCTTTTCTCAATAGCTACTCTAAACTATGCGTTTTCAGAGGTTGCTTTAACTGTACGGCATCCCGTAAGCGGGGCATATCCGTTGGCGGTGCTATTTCACTGTGCAATTGCGCGCTGACTTGCAATCTACCATAATCCGGTCTGTGACAGAAGATTGCTTCCCATTGCATTTTGAAGAAGGCG